>NZ_SOSC01000010.1 GCF_005049285.1 Halorientalis salina
TACTGTCTCGGTAGCCGCCGCATTCAAGAAGTCGTCTACCGAAGCTACGTCTTGCAGGGCGTTGGTACTGCTGGACACAGTTTCCAAACCCTGCGGCCTCCCACGGGAGGCTTTCTATGACACGCTCAAAATGCCAAATACAGGCCAACAAGTGCCTTTGTGACATTTTTACCGGCATTTATTAATGACGCAGTAAAATCATCGAACACATGACATTGAATATGTTCAAGATACCCGGAAAGTTTCTATTGAGTCAGATGTCCCACTCGAAATTCACATTTCATTTGCAGTGCTTTGCACTGAATTTCGTTTCTAACCTCCCGAAACATATCCTTGCAGACAAAGGAGATACTGTATTAGCTGCAGGAGTCTGGAGGGTTGAGACAGTCGAAGACTGGGTTGATGCCGTCGGTCCTGACGGCGAGGTCTTCGTCGTGGAAGCCGAGCCCCAGAATGTCGAGATTCTGCGAGTCGAGAAGGAGAGACGAAACTGGGAGAACGTGACGATTCTCCACCGTGCAGTCTGGAACGATTCCGAGGAGATAGAATTCCTCGTGAGCACCAATTCCGCGATCAATCGAATTTCGAGTGCGGAAACTTTCGTTCCTGACCACCCGCCAGAGGAATACCGAGAACGGGTGCCGGTCCAAGCCGACACGATCGACACCATCATTGAGGACGCGAGCGCCGGTGATGTGGACCTCGTCTTCACTCAAATTAGCGGGGCCGAGATAGAAGCCGTCGAAGGAATGGAAGAAACCCTTCGCCAACCAGACATACGAGTGTGGATGCGAGCCACACAGCCCCTCGAAGACGAAGATACCGCCGCAAACGAGAAGATCGCAACGATGCTTCAGGAACGTGGTCTAACAGTTTGCCACGGCAAACATGAACCCGACCGTTACGGAGGAAACGTCTATGCAGCACGACTGTGAACGTTCCTTACAGTCTGGCGGTTTGAATTCAATACATTCATTCGACGGACCAGGTCAGAGGTAACACAGTATGGAGTATTCTTCCGCTGAGATTTTACGTGGAGTTCAAGAAAAGCATCTTCTAGACGACGGTGTTAGCGTCGAAGATGTCGCCAATCGGACTCACAACTACTTCAACCAGCGGGGAGAGTTACAGATTCCTGTTTTAGACGAGAAACGAGCAGCTGAGGAGGGACGTCCAGAATATCCGAACGGTAAGGAATTCGCGGTGTGTCTCACACACGATGTAGACCACATCTGTCCACAAGCACTGAAGCCCCAGATCCGGCAGTTACGGACTACCGTTTCGAATCTCGTGGATAACGAGGCGAGGTCCTCACTGGTCAAGTCGTGTTTGCGGCAGTTATACGCCTTCTCGCGAGCGGCAATGTCTTCCGGGGAATCGGCCAGTGAGACAGTCTCGGGGATTGATGCTATCAGAGACGTCGAACGGAAGTACAATGCACCCTCAACGTTTTTCGTTCCACCGGAGCATTCGCTTGTGGAGTCCAGGTTGGACCCACACATCAGTTATTCAACTTGTATCGAGTACGACGGTGAAACGCGTCCATTCACAGAGGTGATGAAGGAGTTGTTGAAGGAGGGCGTTGAGATCGGTCTCCATCCTTCACTCGGAACATATCGAGATAGTTCAGCACTCCGAACACAGCGCGAGCGACTCGAAACAGTCATCGGTTCGTCCATTGAGAGCGTACGACACCATCGGTTGCAGTATGACATCCAGTCAACGCCAAGCGTGCAAGCGCAAGCAGGCTTCAAATACGATTCGAGTCTTGGGATCAAGGGTGACAACGGTTTTCGATTCGGAACGTCATATCCCTGGAAACTCTATGACTGGACGGATACCGACACGAGTGACGTTTTAGAGATTCCCCTTGTCTTGGACGAAGGGTTCTTGAAACCCGGTCGGGGGGGAATTTCAGACGCCACTTACATGTCGTATGTCGATCACTTCATTAGAGAAGTGAAGGCGGTTTCCGGCACATTAACGCTACTTTGGCATCCGAGTTTCTTCGACGACGGCGGAAGAGTAGCACTGTACGAGTCTGTCTTGGAACGACTGGCAGAAGCGGGGGCATGGTTCACCACAATCGGGCAACTTGGAGCGTGGTGGAACGAAAATGTCCAAAGTCCTAGTTGAAGAATTGGATCGATAGATGGTATGGGAGAGTGTTTCACCATGCATCGGTTCAAGAACGGTCAGCAGGAGGAGCGAGAAAGGTCGGTTTAAAGGCCGTCATTGATTTCACGGTTACGTGAGGGATAGTGAAGGACTGGAAGCAGGACGGCTTCGATGCTAACAGCCGATGGGTTACAGTTCGTCAAACGGAAGCACGTAGAACCATGGGTACTCATTTACTACCTCGTCTGGAGACAACGAAGTAAGCTCACTAACATCCTCATACTGATTAACGAAGTAATAGTACTCAGTCTCTATTGGTTCAAAACTACGTTTGAACTTGTACACACCATCCTGTGTCGTCCACGTCCCACCGAAGTTCCAAGTATCGTACCCTTCCCTGATACCATCTCGCATCGCTTGATAGATCAGATAGTTCATGGGATAGACATCACGGTACTCCGAAATAGTAACGGGGGTGAAATATTCAATCGTTTGTTGGTGATAAAATAGCAGAAGCAGTCCCACAACTTCGTTATCATATTCTGCGACATACACTTTGAAATCGTCGTTTGGTGAGAAGTGAGATTCGAGTTCTCTGAAAAACGCAGGTGGTTTCGGCGTCCCACCGACCGCTTCCATATGTTTCGTATGCTCGGTAATGAGCAGTTCGCGAATGCGCTCGTCGCACGTTCGCTCGGTGACATCAACCCCCTCTTTTTTTGCCTTGCGGATCGCCGTTCGACAGCGTTTTTCGACATCGTAAAGCAGTGTTTCCTCATCGGCGGATTGCGGGAGCGGTTTTATCTGACCGATTCGTGAATCCGTGTAATCTGGATCCAACTCTTCCTGATATATGGTATCCTCCTCAAACGGAGACGTTATGACCGTTGAGAAAACACAGTTTTCTTCACGTGCGACTGACTTGATTGTCGAAAGTAGCTCGGAACGGGCAGTGCTCCGGGTTTCTTGATCAATCTCCGACGAGACCAGAACTCCGCCGTGGCTTCCGAAGAATGGAAGTGAATTTAGAACGTTCCCATATTCATCATTTCTCGTGACGAATGTTGGAAGCGCGCCCACGGGGCGTGAGTCTTCGTACGCGATGAAATACTTCGGCTCATCTCGCATAACCAACTGTAAGTGGTCCCGGTACGCCAACGAATGGAAGAATGTACTGTTTGCCGCGGTATCAAGTACCGACTCATAATCCGACTCGTTGTCTGCTACAACTTGTTCGATTTCCATCAATAGTTAACAGCTGCCCGTTAATTGGAGTTCATTTGATAGCCGACGCGCCTGGAACATGTTGTCAGAGGTACCCGAGGTCTTCAAGTCGTTCCTGGACGATATCCGAATCCGCCCCATCTTTCATCACTCCCACATTTTCAATTTCGTCTTCCAGGATTTTCCGAAGTTCGGCGACAACCTCAGTGTTTTGCTCAGAGACATCAGTGCGTTCATCCGGGTCTGACTTGACATTATAAAGTTCCTCTGTATCGTTTTCAGGGTCCCAGATGAGTTTCCATGTGTCACGGATGACCGAGAAGTTACTGATGGCCGAGATGTCACGTTCAGACGGGTTCTCGTATCTCGTGGTGGCGCTGAATGCGATAGAGGGATAATCGACGGCCGCGGTGTCACCTTCGATTGCAGGAGACAGCGAGATTCCATCGAGGTGATGGTTGACGTCTTTCTCGATCCCAACGGACTCGTACAAGGTGGGCAGGATATCTATCGAACGGACGGGCTCCGTGATGCGGATTCCCGTTTCAGTGCCTAGATTATACAGTATTAGGGGCACTTTCAATACCTCGTTGTACAGGGACGGGCCGTGTAAATCGAAGGCGTCCATGTCTGACCGGTCCTCACGACGTTCACCCCAGGTCTCTCCGTGATCAGCCGTGATTATTATCGCTGTATCTTCCAATAGGTCCTCCCGCTTCAAACGGTCGATGATCGCACGCAGGTACCACTCACTGAAATGTTCGATTGCATTCTGGTACCGGTATTTCATCTCTCGTAAATCGTCCTCGTCATTGGAGCGAAGTTTATCGAGTCCTTCCTCCTGTGCTCGATACCAAGCCTCCTTCGAGTATTTAAGCACGTATGGAAGGTGGGTCCCTCGATAGAGATTGAAGAGGAAAAACGGTTCGTCCCCTTGTTGGGTGATGAAATCCAGAAGGTTCGTTAGGTCGAGTGATTTCGCGTAGTAATCAACATCTTTGTCCCATTGCTCATAGAGACTTTCACTGTCTAGAAAGGCAGCCGTCGTGTATCCTTTCGAAGAGAAGTGTTCAAAAACCGTCTGGACCGGTTCATCGTTTAGGTCGAACTCAGATGAGAAAATGTTCATCCGGTGGGCATATTTGCCAGTTAGATGCGTGGCGACCGAAGGGACCGTCCACGGTGCCGACGACGTGACGTCATCGAATACGACACCGTTGTCAGCAAGTCGGTCAATTTCAGTTGTCAATACAGATTCATTTCCATAACAGCCGAGATAATCCGGGCGAAGGGCGTCGACAGCCAGGTAGATGACATTCTTCTTTCGTGGCATTGCTCTTCCGCAAACCCACGGATGGAGTATTTTTAAATATTCGTGTTATCCGGGTTCTCGTCCCCGTCAGCATCTCTGAACTCGGCCACCGCCGCATCAACAGCGCTTGCACAATTTCTGACGTACTCCTCGCTGACTGTCGAATCTACCCATAGATTAATCGTGTGCAGTGACAACCGAGTTGCTACTTCGACTGGTTCGGCCCCTCCGAACTGACGGTCGATTGGATAGTAGAGGGTACTCGCGTGGAAATCGTCATCGCGAAGTGATGAGACCACATGCTCTCGACACGATTCCGACGGCATTCGGACGCTATACCTGTAGTATGAAGGTTCCCCCAGTGGTGACGGATGAGTCACTGCTGGATGGGATATTTCTGAACGATATATTCCTGCATGACGTCGACGGGTTCGGATTTCGTCCTCGAGACCGTCCATAGCTGCCTCTATATCGGCTATCGAGTCGATTTCGAACCCTTGCATGTACAGCGGACGAAACTGTTCCGGAAGTACCTCAAAGAGTTTGCCCCCACGGCGAAATTCAGATTGATAATCCTCGATAGCATAATAGAGTCGACGGTAGTGTTCCGTCATCCGTTCCAGTACATCCTGGTCTCGGACAGGAACGGCTTTCTCACGCTCGCGGAGTTCGGCAGCTAACTCGGAATTATCCGTCAGAATTGCCCCACCGTGACCGGCGTCAATCGGTTTCTTGTCGTTGAAACTGACGAGGCTCACGTCCCCTCCTGAACCGGGTTGTGGACCGTCGTGGCTAGTGCCGATCGCGTGACAAGCATCTTCTATGAGTTTCACATCGTATTCTTCACAGACGGTCGCGATAGGGTCTAGGTCAAGCGGGTGTCCGAAAAGGTGTACCGCTACCACAGCATCCGTATCGGTACTAATGACGTCTTCGAGTGCCGCACTATCCAGATTGTAATCTGACGCCCTGACATCACAGAACTTCGGCTGCGCTCCCCCGTAGATGCAACTGTAAACGGCTGAGGGACACGTGTAGGCCGGGAATATGACATCTCCGCCGTCACACATTGCTTCGATGGCAAGTGCGAGGCCGGTCGTAGCCCTCCCAAAGAGAACGCACGCTTCTCGGTCGAAGTAGTCCGCCACACTGCTGGCGAGTTCACGTCGAGAAGTCATTTATCGTCCCTCCCAGTGGACGCCTGAGACCTTCTGTTCGGGCGAACGAGAGCTGAAGCCATTTTCTGAAGGCCATTGCGAACGGGGACATCATTCTCTAAGAATCCTATCGACGATACGTGATGCACACCTGATGGCCTCGATACCGTCTTCCCCGTCGACGCGCGGTTTGGTTCTGTTCCGAACACACGCCAGGAAATGTTCAATTTCGTTTTTTAGGGGTTCGCGTGTGCTGACGAATGGACGCTCGGTTATTTTCTCCATCCGATAGCCACTCTGGTTCTCCAGTCGCGTCATCTGTTCGACTCCACGCCGTTGAATGCGGATGGACTGTTCTTGATACTTGAGTTGGATGTACTTTTCCCGTGTGGTGATGTCCAAACGCCGGACCTTTCCGTGAGTTACGTGGCTAGACGTCGCAGTTGCAACTACACCACCCTCGAAGTTCATCGTTGCCACTGCGTGGTCGATCTCTTTGGAGTAGGTCGTCGTTCCGACCGCGTTCAGCGACGTACAGTCCGCATGGACGATATTCCGGATGATGTCGAGATCATGAATCATCAGGTCGTAGACGACGCTTTCCTGTGTCAGATGCTCGTTAAACGGGCCGAGCCGATGCGCTTCGATAGCGATCAGTTCCTCATCGGAGAGGATGTCATCTAGCAGTTCTACTGCCGGGTTGAAACGCTCGATGAGACCGACTTGCAGAATGGCATCGTTTGACTTTGCAGTGTCGACAATAGCGGTTGCATCCGCAACAGTCATCGCGAGTGGCTTCTCAACGAGGAGATCTAGTCCCATTTGGAGACAGGTTTCGGACACCTCGCGGTGGCGATGGTTGGGCACAGCCACCGTTGCCGCATCGGCTACGGCGATATCCTCCGGCGAATCGAGAACGGTAACATCGTACGTATCACGGACTTCTGCTGCTCGGCTCGCATCAGGTTCAACGACTTCGACGAGTTCTGCACCAGGGAGTTCGTCGTACACCCGGAGGTGGTTTGCACCCATGTTACCGGCGCCGATGACAGCCACTGGAACGGTCTTCGATGTCATGACTCTCTTTGAGTTCGGTTGATAGTATTGCCAATCCGTTCGATGTCAGCTTCCAACAGCGTCGGATGGGTTGGGACTGAGATCACCTGCTCACTTAGCTCCCTTGCTATTGGATACAGACCACAGTCGTCATACACATGTTGGCTCGAAATCGGTGTTGGGTAGTAGATGCCATACCCGATGTCGGCCTCTTTTAGACGGGTTTCGAGATGGTCACGTAGGGGCGAGGTGATCGTGTACTGGTGGAATGCGTGGATTCTATTCTCAGGTATGTAGGGGGGAGAGGCGACGGTAGATTCGTGGATTTTTGTAGTGAGAGACCGAGCGTTCTCACGTCGTTTCTCGATCCAGTCCGGGAGCCGTCGTAACTGCTCCCTGCCGATGGCCGCGTGAACATTCGTCATCCTAAAATTGTATCCTATCTCCACATGCTCGTACCGACTGGTACGGCCGTGGTCGATGAGACGCCGTGCTCGATCGGCCACCTCGTCGTCATCGGTCGTGATCATCCCGCCCTCACCGGTCGTCATGTTCTTCGTCGGATAAAACGAGAACGCCCCAGCATCACCCAGTGACCCAACCATCTCGCCGTCGAACGTAGCGCCATGGGCCTGGGCAGCGTCTTCGAACAGTTGGAGCCCGTATTCCCGGGCGATGTCCCTGAACGCGCCCATGTCTGCCGGAAGCCCGTAGAGATGGACCGGCATGATCGCCATCACGTCGTCGCGTTCGGCCAGTACGTCCCGGACGGCGTCGGGGTCAAGGTTGAACGTATCGCGCCGTACGTCGGCGAAGGCTACCTCGGCACCCGCATGTCGAATCGCGTTTGCGGAGGCGATGAACGAGAACGGCGTCGTCAGGACGACGTCGCCGTCACCGATCCCGGCCGCCTCAAGCATCGCGTGCAGCGCTGTCGTTCCAGAGGACGTCGCGATAGCGTGGTCGACGCCGACGTACTCGGCGAACTCGGCTTCGAACTCGCGGACCACCGCACCGTCGGCGAGCATCCCCGAGTCCAGTACGTCACAGACCGCTTCCTTGGCGGCTTCTGAGACCTGTGGGTCGGCGATGGGGATCTCAGTCATAGATCGTTCTCACCAGCCAGTTCCGGCGGGAGGTCCTGGACCGTCGCTGGGACGCCCGCGGCCAGCATCCTCGCCGGCACGTCGTCAGTCACCACGGCACCAGCGGCCACGAAGGCCCCTTCACCCACGGTCACGCCCGGCAGCACAGTCGCGTTCGCGCCGACGGAGACGCCGTCTTCCAGCGTCGGTCCCGTCAGGTCGACGTCCTGCCGGAGGGGATACGGGTCGTTCAACAGCGTCGCGTTCGGGCCGAGGAAAACGTTGCTCCCGATGGTCGTGTTCCGGGGGACGTAGACCCCCGTCTGCATGCTGACGTCGTCGCCGACAGTCGTCGCCCCATCGACCACCGCCTGTGTGCCGACGAGGACATCGTCACCCACGTGGGTCTCCTCCCGAACCAAGGCGTGGTGGCCCGTCGTAAACGAACGGCCGGCCGTCACGTCATCGTAGACGATAGTCCCTGCTCGAATGACGCTTCCCGGGCCAAACTCCGGCGGGGCCGTCTCGTCATCGTAGGCGACGCCGACCGTCGCGCCATCCGAAACGACAACGTCCGGCACTGTCTCGTCGTCCATGCTTCGTTGCCTGTGGCCTGTAGTCGAGTACGTATGTGTATTTCGCCCGAGTGGACGGGAACGAGAGAGATGTCGAGGGAGGGAGTTCGGATGACCCCTCGGGGGACCGAAGGTTCTAAGCGGATACTGAACGCAATCCCGCATATGGATATTGCCGTCTTCGGCGCGTCGGGCTTCGTCGGCCGGAACCTCCTCGACGAACTCGCAGACACACAGCATCGCGTTCTCGCCTGTGACATCGAACAGATCGACCACGACGCAAGCAACGTCGAGTACCGCGACGTCGACATTACCGACGAGCAGGCCGTCGAAGACGCGGTCGGCGACGCCGACGCGATCGCACATCTCGCCGCCCATCCGTTGCCCGCCAGCACCGACGACCCGAAACTGAACGCCGAGATCAACGTCGTCGGGACGTTGAACATCCTCGACGCGGCGCGTGAACACGACGTCGAGAAGGTCTTTTTCTCCTCTGCATCCTCACTCGTCGGCGAGGTCGAGACGGTCCCGGTCCCCGAGGACCATCCGGCGAGCCCGCAGTCGCCCTACGGCGTCGCCAAACACGCCGTCGAGGAGTATCTGGAGGTGTACAATCAGCTGTACGACCTCGACTATCTGGTCTTTCGTTTCTTCAACGTCTACGGCCCCTACCAGTACCCGGAGTCGGGCGCGCTGGTTCCCGTCGTTCTCTCGCGCCTGTCAGATGACAAAGGCGTCTTCGTCACCGGCGACGGCCAGCAGACGCGGGATTTTATCTACGTCCGGGACATCACGTCGTTCATCGTCGAGGGCCTCGAGAGCGACGTGAAAAACGAGGTCGTGAACATGGGTCGTGGCACCGATACGGCGATCCTCGACGCCATCGAACTGATGGCGGACGTCGTCGGCGTCGACCCGGACATCGACCGCAAGCCCGAACGACCCGACGAGATCGACGACTTCTACGCCGACACCAGCAAGTGTGAACGGCTCTTCGGTCGGACGCCGGACACCGAGTTCCGTGACGGACTGGAACGGACGTTCCAGTGGCTGACGGAGGATACCGACCAGTAATGTGCGGTATCAGCGGCGTCGTCGGTATCGAGGACCCGTCGCTGCTCGACGAGATGACGGACTGTCTCACCCATCGGGGACCCGACAGCCGCGGGACGTACTGTGCCGATGGGGTCATGCTCGGCAGTCGGCGGCTCAGCATCATCGACCTCGCGGGCGGCGACCAGCCCATCTACAACGAGGACGGCGACGTCGTCGTCGTGTACAACGGCGAGATATACAACTACCGCCAGCTCCGCTCCGCGCTCGAAGCGCGAGGCCACAGCTTCACGACCGAGACCGACACCGAAGTCCTTGTCCACGGCTACGAGGAGTACGGCATCGACCTCTTCGAAAAGCTCAACGGGATGTTTGGCGTCGCTCTCTGGGACGAGACCGCCGAGCGCCTGCTGCTCGCGAGGGACCGCGCCGGCATCAAGCCGCTCTACTACGCCCCGTTCGACGACGGGTTCGCCTTCGCGAGCGAACCGAAGAGCATCCTCGAGAGCGGGCTCGTCACCCCCGCGGTCGACACCGAGGCGCTCCAGTACTTCCTCCAGCTACGGTTCTCACCGTCTCAGACGACGCTGTTCCAGGGTATCGAGACGGTGCTTCCCGGCACCGTCCTCGAACTGGAGCGTGAGGGAAGCGAGTGGACGCGAACGGACCACGAGTACTGGCAGCCGTCGGCCACCGGACGGGAGCCGCCGTCGGACCCGGCGGCCGCGGTCGAGGACGCGCTGTACAACGCCGTCGAGCGGCAACTGGTCAGCGACGTTCCGGTCGGGTTCTACCTGTCGGGTGGCCTCGACACCAGTAGCGTCGTGGCCATGGCGTCGGAGATCAGCGACGACCCCATCCAGACCTTCTGCATGGGCTTCGAGGACCAGGAGTGGGACGAGCGTGCCGACGCGCGCGTCGTCGCGGATCACTTCGGAACGGACCACCACGAACTGACGCTGGACGGGGACTTCATGCAGGATTTCCCCGAGATGATCTGGTACGCCGACGAGCCAAAGCGGAACCTGTATCCGTACTACGTCGCCCAGGAGATGCGCGAGAACGTGAAGGTCGCCCTCGGCGGTCTCGGTGCCGACGAGTTGTTCGGTGGGTACATCTACCGCTACAGTCGCTTACAGGAGTATCAACAGCTTCGTGCCACCGAGACAGCGGACAGCAAAGCCGCCATCCGACAGACCGCAACGTCGGTGCTCCAGGACCATCTCGCCGCCGCCGACCTCGAATCCGACGATGCGCTCAAAGACACCTCGCTCCAGCGCCACATCGACGACCCGGCCCGCCTCTACGTCCTGCTCAACAACAGTGACGTCATCGGCGACATCGAGGTGTTCCGGGAGCGGGCCTTCAGTGATGGGCTTCCCGACGATTTCGTCCCTGCGGACTGGGTGCGCCAACGCGCCACGAGGGTCGACGACGGGTCGCTCGTCGAGCAGGCCTTCGACTGGGATTTCAGCATCAAACTGCCGGACGACTTCCTCCTCGTCGAGGACCGGATGAGCATGGCCCACTCGCTCGAATCCCGCGTCCCGTTCCTGGACAACGAACTCGTCGACCTGGCACTCTCGCTCCCGCTGTCCGAGAAGTTCGGCTCCGGGCCCATCGACGGGACGGCCGGCAAGAAGGTGCTACAGGAGGCCATGCGTGACAGACTCCCCGATGCAGTGTTCGCCAAGGACAAACAGGGGTTCACCATGCCGACCTTCCCCTTCGTCAGAGACGAACTGTTACCCCACGCACGGAGTATCCTCGATGACCCACACATCGTCAGGGAGGGATACGTGCAGGAATCGTACGTACGGACGCTGCTGGAACAGGACCCCACGGAAGCGCTCACACCCCACTACAAACTCCTCTGGAAACTCGTCGCGCTGGAGATCTGGTATCAGATGTACATCGTCGAGGGTGCAGTAGGGCCCAGCGGGATCGAGCAGCACTACAGCTGACTGGCCCGGACAGCGGGAAGGGAGGGTCTAGAGGTCAGTCGTTCCGTCACCGACGCGGGCGTACGTGAACCGGGACGTCTCGTCGGTCTCGAAGAAGCTCCGCCCGTCGACGAGCACCGGCGTCCGCATCGCGTCCGCGAGGGCGTCCAGATCCAGCCGTTCGTACTCCTCGTGGCCGGTCGCGAGTACGACGGCGTCCCACGCGCCGTCGAGCGGGTCGTCGACGGCACTGGCCCTGGTCGATTCGATCTCGGCGGGAGCGAGCAGGGGGTCGTGTGCGGCGACGGTCGCACCCCGGTCGCCGAGCGCATCGATGACGTCGAAGGCGGGCGCGAACCGCGTCTCCTCGACCCCGGGTCGATACGTGAGTCCGAGGACGAGGACGGTCGCGTCGTCGAGTGAACGCCCCGCCGCGCTGAGGAGCGATTCGGTCACGGCGACCGTGTGGTCTGGCATCCCGTCGTTGACCTGCCGGGCGGTTCGCAACAGCGGCGTCTCCTCGGCCCGGTTCATCACGAAATGTGGATACACCGGGATACAGTGGCCGCCGACGCCGACGCCGGGGTCGTGGATGTCACAGTACGGCTGGCTGTTGGCCGACTCGAAGACGGCACCGGCGTCGAGCCCCCACTCTTCGCAGGCCTTCGCGAGTTCGTTCGCCAGCGCGATGTTGACGTCCCGGTAGACTCCCTCGAACACCTTGACCGCTTCCGCGGCGGTCGCGTTCGGTTGCTCGATGACGCCGGGGTCGTTGAATTGTCGGTAGAGTGCCGCCGCAGCCTCGGTCCCCGCCTCGCTGAGGCCGCCGACGATCTTCGGATACGACTCCGTGAGGTCGGTGATCACGCGCCCCGACGACGTTCGCTCCGGACAGTGTGCGACGCCGAAGTCGACCCCCGCAGTCAGATGCTCGGGTTCGACGGCCTCGGCGAACGCGCCGGCAGTCGTTCCCGGCGGGACGGTACTCTCCAGGATGACGAGGTCGCCGGCCGCGACGCCCTCGCTGATGGTCTCGGCGGCGGCGAGTACCGGACCGAGGTCGGGTTCGTACTCGTCGTCGACGAGCGTGGGAACGAGAACGATGCTGACATCGGCGTCACGGGCGGCCGCTCGACCGTCTGTCGTCGCCGTCAGACGGGACCCGGCGTGTCTGTCCAGCAGACGCTGTAGTCCGGGTTCCGAGACGGGGGAGCGCCCGTCGTTGATCGTCGCAACCGTCTCTTCGTCGATGTCGACACCGGTGACCGTTGCACCGTTGTCGGCGAGCACTGCCGCCAGCGGCAGTCCCATTTTGCCGAGTCCGAAGACGGCGACAGTGATCGGAGCGAGGTCGTCGGCGTCGACGAGGTCGGCAGTCGCGAGTTCCATCTTCGCCGAGAGTTACCCGTCAGCACGGTAATCACTTCTGGTCGTCCGGAGAGTGCGGTGAACCATCACAGCCAAGTACGCACTGGCGCATGCTACGAGCAGATGACGGACACAATCCCGCTTATCGATCCCGTAGTCGGTAACGAGGAACTGGAGAACATCGAAGCCGTCCTCGACTCCGGCTACATGACACAGGGGCCCTACGCCGAGGAATTCGAAGACGGGTTCGCCGAACGGGTCGGTGTCGACCACGCAATCACGGTCACGTCCTGTACGACCGGGATGGAACTCGCCCTCGAAGCGCTGGGCGTCGGTCCCGGCGACGAAGTACCGCTCCCCGATTTCACGCACCCCGCGACCGCGAATGCCGTCGTCCGCGTCGGTGCAGAGCCGGTTCTCGTCGACGTCGATCGCGACACGTACAACATCGACATCGATGCGCTGTCCGATGCCGTGACCGACGAAACGGGCGCCATCCTCCCCGTGTCGTGGGGCGGCCAACCACTGCCGACAGCGCCCATCAACGACATCGCAGCGGCCCACGACGTCCCGGTCCTCGAAGACGCCGCCTGTTCCTCCGGTGCCGAATACGACGGGTCCCCGGTCGGCTCGCAGTTCGACGTGAGCGTGTTCAGTTTCCATCCCCGGAAGGTCCTGACAACCGGTGAGGGCGGGATGATCACCACCGACGACGACGACCTCGAAGAGACGGTGCGCAGCATCAAGAACTTCGGGACCGACCAGCGCGAGGGCGAGATCGGGTTCGTCCGTGCGGACGCGACGAACTTCAGGTTCAGCGACATCCTCGCCGCCGTCGGTGTCGCACAGCTCGACCGTCTCGACGACATCGTTGCCCGTCGCCGCGAGATCGCACATCGATACACGGACCTGCTGGCGTCGGTCGATGGCGTCACACCCCCGACAGAGCCGTCCGAGGCCGTCCACAACTACCAGAGCTACTGTGTCTACGTCGAAGCCGGCGACGAAACCACGCGTGAAGAACTCATCGAGCTCCTCGCCGAGGAGGACATCGAGAGTCAGATCGGCACCTACGCCGTCCACCAGACCAGCGCCTTCGCGGATGCGAAACGTATCGGCGACCTCGAGACGTCCCGTTCGCTCTATCACAACCTGCTCACGCTTCCGGTCGCACACGGCATGAGCGACGCCGACCAGGACCGCGTCGTCGAAGCACTGGAAACGGCACTCGAAACCGTTCGGTGACGGTCATTACAACCGCGTCGTATCACTCGCCCCGGGACTGAATCGCGTACAACTCGGCGTACTGCCCGCCGCGCTCGATCAATTCCTCGTGTCGGCCGGCTTCGATTATCTCACCGTCATCCACGGTGTAGATGCGGTCGGTGTTCTTTACGGTCGAGAGACGATGTGCAATCCCAATCATCGCATAGTCCCACTCCATTCCCTCAATGGAGGCTTGCACCTGCTTTTCGAGACTCGAATCGAGGTCGCTGGTCGCTTCGTCCAGCACCAGGATATCAGCGTCTTTCAAAAGCGCACGGGCCAGAGCAACACGTTGTCTCTGTCCGCCAGAGAGACGAACACCGTCATCGCCGAGTTGGGTATCGTAGCCCTCCGGCATATCGTCGAAGAACTCGTCAACCTTGGCGATTTCACAGACCCGGTCGAGTTCCTGCTGAGATACCGTCCGATTCCCGATGGTAAGGTTGTACCTGAGTGTGTCGTTGAACACGAACGGATCTTGGCGAACGACGGCGATACGTGACCGCCACTCGTCGATGTCCATCTCGTGAATCGGCCGCCCGTTGGCTCGGATCTCACCTGCATCGGGTTCGTACAGCCGCGCCAGCAACGAAACGATAGTCGACTTTCCGGCCCCCGACTGACCGACGAATCCGATGAACTCTCCTTTCTCGAACTCGAACGAGAGTTCGTCTAGTGCTGTCTCTTCCTGTTCCTCATACGAGAAGCGCACGTCGTCGAACTCGACGGTTCGAACCTCGTCGGGGACCGGTTCCGAATCGGACGTCGGTTCGCTGTTCTGTTCAAGTTCGTCGATGAATTCCTGGGTCCGAACCAGATGTGGGAGGGTGTTCTCGATCTGGTAGGCCGTCGAGTTCAGGCCACTCGCTTTCGGCCCAAGTCGGAACATCGCAAACAGGAACACGCCCAGCGATCCCAGGGACATCTCCGCGAACGAGATTGCTAAGTAGATGAGAATAAACACTGAAATAGCAGTCAGCAGATTGTAGAAATTCTGAATTGCCTGCTGGTTCCGTCGTTGTCTGATACTGAACTGTGCGTACTGATTGACAGCCTCTAAGAAGTCGTCAAACAGTTCCTGTTTCAGGCCGAAGAGTTTCGTGTCCCGGATACCCTGTGTCCCTGCTTGAGCGGTCTGCTGGACGCATTCATTCGCCGTAGCGACTCTATCACCGAGTTCGTATCCCGATTCAATAACGTTCCGAAACAGCACTGAAAACCCTCCGAGAAACACGATAGCAAATAGCGCTAGTCTCGGAGCCAGCACGACTGCGGCACCGAGATACATTAGTGCCAAAAAACCCTGCTCGATGAAGTTGACAACATGCTGAATGACTCTACCAGCATACCGTACCTGAGTGACCACAGCGTTGAGGATGTCGTCTGACCCTTCATGATCGAAGTACGCAATGCGTGCATCAACCGCGTTGTTGAAAGATTGTTTTTGCATCGCTCGCGTGTAATCGACCGACAATGCGCCTCGCAGCCACCGGACGGCAAACGTTAGCGTCCATCTGACAGTCAAGACAGAACTAACGCCAGCGACGACATATCCGAGCGTAAACGGGATACCAAGGAACTGATACGCAGAAACGAATAGACCCATTGCACCATCGGCCTGTTGTGCTGGGTCACCAGGAGCCTGTACAATTTCGACGATAGGTAAGATGAAACTTAGACCAATACCTTCTAACAGTGCAGCGAAGATACCTCCAACGATAATTGCGATAGTAAAAACCGGTCTGTATCTTGCAACCCGTAGTAGGGCATGGAGTTGCTGTCGACGACCGATTTCCTCGGCCTCACTCATTGTTTGTGCTTGTACGGTCGTTATTTATAAACACTGCGAGGTAACTGGAAGGTGATAATGCATAAGACAACAAAATCGCATCTACTCCTGGTATGATCTTCTAGATAATTCTCCCCAAGCGTAGTCAGTGAATTTCAGGTAGGCGCTCACAGATTTGCCGAGAGCGATTATCACCGCCAGCAAACAAAGATAGGAGAAAACACGCCATCCAATCGTTAATACGGAGATGTATATGCAAGTAGTCACATACTCAGGGATATACATCCTTACCGGTGAATATTAGATATCCTACGATAGCAGGGTTCGAATCGATTCTCTCACCGACTCACTCGCCTTCCAGCCCAACTTCTCGCGGGCCGATGCGGTCGACACTTGGAACGTATCGACGAGTGTTTCGTTCCCACGTGGATTCCCGACTAGTTCGATATCCGCGTCGATGCCACGCTCCTCGGCGGCAATCTCTGCAACCCACTCGGCCAGCGTCATCACGCTCGGGTCCTCGTCGCTCGCGACCTCATACTTCTCCACCCCGGTCTCACCAGCATCCAACTGCTCAATCATCTGCTCGCCGCTCCGCAGGTACGCCCGCGCAACGTCTTTCACGTGCACGAAGTTCCGCGACTGCGTACCTGGCTCGTACACCGTCAGCGTCTCTCCGGCCAACGCGCGGTTGACGAAGAAGTTGGTCACCGTCCCTTTCGAGACCGACTGGCCACTGATCTCGTGTTCCCCGTACAGGTTCGAGATCATGAACTGGTGGGCCGGGAACGCTCCGTCGGCGAAGTCCTCGATGGCCCGTTCGCTAATCAACTTCGTCCGCCCGTACCAGTTCATCGGGTCCCGCGGATGATCCACGGTGATCGGGAATTCCTGGGGATCGCCCAGCACGGCCATCGAGAAGGGGAAGATCAGCCCCGCTCCCGTCTTCCGGCAGAACCAGGCGACGTTGTTCGTCCCCTGGACGTTGGCCTCGTAGGCCAAGTCCGGTTTCTCCTCGCAGTCGTCCACCCCGGAGATCGCAGCCAGGTGCATCACTACGTCCGCGCCCGACAGTGCCGCTTCCAGCCGGTCACGATTGCGAATGTCGACGTGTTCGACCGGGACGTCGCCGATCTGGCGAACGTCGCCGAGGTAGAAGTTGTCCAGTGCGGTGATCTCCCAGTCGGGGTGTTCGTCCTGGAGGACCCGAACCACGCGACTGCCGATGTAGCCCGCGGCACCGGTGACCGCGACGGTAACGTTCGATTCCGGTGACTTCGTCATACCCAGGATGTCGGTACGCCGGTATATACGCGCCGTGGTTCGGACCACGCCGTCCAGACGGAGCCTATGACACCGGATCGAGAGGTTTAAGACTGCGACACCACTTCGAAATTGTCGGCTATGGACGAACTGCGAACGGGACTGAGCTACGGTGACGTGTTACTCGTGCCACAGCGGTCTCCCGTCGACAGTCGGAGCGACGTCGACCTCTCGACGAACCTCACGCCGGCCATCGAACTTGACACCCCACTGGTGTCGGCGGCGATGGACACGGTGACCGAGGCCGAACTGGCCAGCAGTCTGGGGCAGGCCGGCGGCGTCGGGACGATCCACCGGTTTCTCACCGTCGAACAGCAGGCCGAGGCGGTGGCGGACGTCGCCGCCGATGGCGTCCCGGTCACGGCCGCCGTCGGCATCGACGAGGACTACGTCGGCCGCGTGGAGGCAATCGTCGAGGCGGGCGTCGACGCCGTCGTCGTCGACGTGGCACACGGCCACTTAGAGCGGACGCTCAACGCTGTGGCCGACATCCGGGGCGAGTTCCCCGACATCGAGATCGTCGCGGGGAACGTGGCGACGCCGGCCGGCGTCGAGGACCTCGCCGCGGCGGGTGCCGACTGCGTGAAAGTCGGGATCGGTCCCGGTTCGCACTGTACGACCAGGAAAGTCGCGGGCGCGGGCGTCCCCCAGTTGACGGCCGTCGACGACTGTGCCGAGGTCGCCGAGGACCTCGGCGTGACCATCTGTGCCGACGGCGGCATCCGCACCTCCGGCGACGCCGTCAAGGCGCTAATGGCCGGGGCCGACACGGTGATGATGGGCAGCCTCTTCGCCGGAACGGAGGAAGCCCCGGGCGAGACCATCGAGGTCGACGGGGTCCGGTACAAGCGCTCCCGCGGGATGGCCACGACGACCGCGGCCGAGGAGCGCGGCGACAAGGAGGAGAACGTCACCGCGGACGAGGGCGTCGAGGGACTGACCCCCTACAAGGGAGAAGTCGCCGACGTCGCCGAGGAGTTCTGTGCGGGCATCAAGTCCGGGCTGTCGTACTGCGGCGGCCACACCATCCCGGAAGCGCGCGCGAACGCCGAGTTCATGCGCGTCGCCGGCAGCGCGAAAGAGCGGGAAGGTGCCCACTCGGACCACGAGTGGGAGTCGGTCAGCGTCGACAGCACGAAACACGCCACGGCCGACGACGACTGATACCGGAAATCTCGAATTCGTAGACCGTTTTGATTACACCAAACGGTTATCACTCCTGCGTGAGTATCCGTCTGTATGGCGACGCAGAACCGCGACGACAGCGGGCAGTTCGGCGAGAAGATGCGCAACCAGGACATACTGAAAGCGTTCGACTTCGAGGCGAGTGCCGACGACCCCTACCTGACTGTCAGTGAGGTTCGGGCGGCACTGACCGAACACTGGGACATCGACGTCACCGACGAAGCCGTGCGGACGCGCTTAGAACAGATGATCGAAGAGGAAACGGTCCAGCGGCGGGATTTCGGTCCGGGCGTCGCGTATCGGGCACTGGTTGGTCCGCGACTCGATTCGGACCTCGAAGACGAACTGGAGACCACTCGCGAGGACGCATGGGACGATAGCACATCGATCGATGACCTCGACTTCGACAGCCAGTGACGATGCACGTCGAGTTGTCGGACCGCGCCGAGGAGTGGCTAGAAAAGGCAGAACCGGACGTTCGTGACCGAACACTCTCGAAGATTCGGGATGCAAGTGACTTCCCGGATCACTATCTTACACGTCTGAAAGGATCGACGTTCTACAAGCTCCGTATCGGAGACTACCGCGCTATCGTCGACGTGAATCGGGATCGCGACGCAATGCTCGTTCGTCGAATCGGCAAACGTGAGGGATTTTACGAGTGAGGACCGTCAGGCTCCGTACGAGTGACGTGTAGCGTCAGTCGTCGCTCGAGACGAGTCCCATCGATTCGGCGGGCGTCTCACCCGGCTCGGCGTCGAACAGCGGGCTCTGCTCGCCGGGAACGAACGTGTTCAGGATGAGCGCCGACATCGCGGTGAGGATGACCGGCTGGCCGAAGAACGTCTGAGCGGCCGAGGGGAGCCCCTGGAGCGCTTCGGGCCGGGTGGCGACGCCGAGGCCCAGGCCGAGCGAGACGGCCATGATGACCATGTTCCGGCGGTCGAGGTCGGTATGCAGGAAGATGAGCCGTGCGCCGCTTGCGGCGACCATCCCGACCATCAGCAGGACCGCACCGCCGAAGACGGCACTGGGGATCGTCGTGACGGCGGCTCCGACCTTCGGACTGAGACCGAGCAGCGCGAGGATGACGCCCCCGATGCCGACGACGTGGCGGCTCATCACGCCGGTGAAGTTGACGATGCCGACGTTCTGGGAGAAGGAGGTGATCGGGAAGGCGGCGAAGGCCGACCCGACAGAACTGAGCAGCCCGTCGGTAAAGAGGCCGCCGCGGAACTCCTCGTGCGTCGGGTTTCGGCCCTCGGCGGCCGTGACGCCGGACATGTCGCCGACGGTCTCCATCGCCGAGACGAGGAAGAGGAACGCGAACGTGACGATCGGGACCGGCTCGAAGGCGAAGCCGAACTCGCCGGGTCGCGGGACCGCGAACCAGCCGGCCTGTCCAACGGGGCTGAAGTCGACGACGCCGAGCGCGACGGCGACGGCGTAGCCGATGGTGATGCCCGCGAGCACCGAGAGGAGTCGCGTGACGCCGCTCGTGAACATGTTGAGCACGACGGCGATGCCGAGAACCAGTGATGCGAGACCGAGGTTCGTGAGCGAGCCGTAGTCGGCGGCACCGACGCCGCCGGCCGCGTAGTCCATGCCGACCGGGATAAGATAGAGGCCGATGATGACGACCACCAATCCAGTGACGAGCGGCGGGAAGAAGGGACGGATACGCTTGAACTGCCAGCCGACGAGGCCTTCAACGACGAAGCCGGTCACGAGAATCGAACCGAAGACCGCTCCCAGTCCGTAGCTCGCGCCGATCGAGGAGGCCGCGCCGACGAACGTGAAGCTCGTCCCCATCACGATCGGAAGTCGCGACCCCACGGGGCCGATGGCGTAGGTCTGGACGATCGTCGCGATCCCGGAGAACAGCAGCACCATCTGGACGAGATACGCCGTGTCGGCACCACTGAGACCGACAGCGCCGGCGACGATGTACGCCACGGCGGTCGCCGGGACGATCATCACCGCGACGTGCTGAATCCCGAGCAGAATCGACTTCGGCAACGGGGGCTTGTCGTCGACTTCGTAGTCGAGATCGATCTCACCCTCGGTCTTGGTTCCCATCTATAGCCGTTTCCAGCGGACATCGTATCATAACGGTTTCGTTATCCCCTCAATCCAGGGATTTCACCGGGTTTCGGTCCGGATTCTCGAAGATGAAGAACTATAAGAAAATGTGAATTTTCGGTCGGAGCACTGCTTCGGTCAGTGGATCGTAACCTCGCCGTCGTCGACGGTGATGTCGATGAGGCTCTCAGCGTCGTACTCGGTGTCGTCGAGCGCGGACTCGCCGACCTTCCGGATGACCACCACGATGTCGCTGATCTCCGCCCCGATATCGTCGAGCGCGTTGCAGATAGCGGCCAGCGTCCCGCCAGTCGACAGCAGGTCGTCGACGATGAGCACCCGGTCGTCGGGTTCGACGTCGTTGATGTACATCTCCGATTCGGAGTAGCCCGTGGACTTGTGCAGCGCGACTTCGTCGGGGAGGCCGTACGAGCGCTTGCGGATGACGACCAGCGGGATGTCGGTCTGCAAGGAGAGCGCGGTCGCCAGGTGAATGCCCATCGCCTCGGGCGCGACGATCTTGTCGACGTCCATGTCGGCCCGCTGGATGACCTCGACGACGACCTCCCGGAGCAACGCGGGGTCGAGCATCGGCACCCCGTTGCTGATGGGGTGGACCATGTACTCGTAGCCGTCCTTGTCGATGATCGGGGCCTCGTGTAACGATTCCCGCAGGCGTTCCATAGCCCCGGTTCGGGGGAGTCTCGGAAAAGCGAATCGTTCCCGACCGGTCACGATCGGCACGTGATTTTCGTCTCGGGGAATCCGAAGTAGCGAAACGACCTTACCCTAAGCAGCGAGTATTGATAGTATGTCCAGGAACATCTCAGTTTCCGACGAGGTGTACCGAAAACTGAAGCGTGAGAAGGGAGATCGGAGCTTCAGTAAAGTCATCGAGGAGCAGTTGGAATCGGGCGGCAAGCTGGCGGATGTGACTGGGCAGAAGATCTTCCAGCCGGGAACATATGAGGCTGTCAAAGACGAAGTCCAGCAGTCCTGTGAGGACGGACGTGACGATGAAATGCCCTGATTTGTGGTGATCTGCGAGGGTTACAGTCTGTTTAGCTTCCGCCAGTGAACCGCTCGGCCAGGTCCCGAACGCCCTCGCGGAGCGTCCACTCGGTCTCGAACCCGGTCTCGGCCAGCCGGTCGAAGTCGACGTGATACGACGGGCCGGGGTGTTCGTCCTCCAGGTAGGTGATATCGACCGGGCCGACCTCCTCCCGGACGATGTCGGCGATCTCGGAGATCTGGAAGTTCCCGTCGTTCGTGCCGACGTTGTACACCTGCCGGTCCCAGTCGTCGGGCTGCAGTGCCGCTGACTTGTAGGCTCGCGCGGCGTCCTCGACGTGAATGAACGGTCGCCAGTTCGAGCCGTCGCCGTACACCGTCAGCGCGCGGCCGGTCAGCGCCCGGAACACGAAGTAGTTGACCACGAGGTTGAACCGCACTCCGGGCGAATAGCCGTAGTTCGTGGCCATCCGCAGAGCGGTCCCCCGCATCTCGTGGTCTGCGCAGTAGTCCGCGAGCAACGATTCGGCCTCGTACTTGGCCTCGGCGTAGGGGTTGATCGGATCGGGTTCGACCGACTCGTCGATGTCGGTCGAGAGCGCCCGGCCGTAGATGTTACACGAGGAGGCCGACACGACGTTTCCGACGCCGAGTTTCCCCGCGGCCTTCAGCACGTTCTCGGTGCCGTCGTAGTTGACGCCGAACGTCTCGTCACGGCGGTCGTGGGTGCTCGCCGCACCGGTGATGGCCGCGAGGTGGATGACGGTGTCGACGCCGCGCATCGCACCCTCGACGTCGCCGTACTCCCGGACGTCGCCGCGCCGGAAGTCCAGTGCCTGCTCGCCCCCGTCGTCACCGTCACCGTCGCTGTCGACCGGCGAGAGCGTCCCCAGCAGTGCCCGGGGCGACCCGCTCTCCAGGCTGTCGAAGACGACGATCCGGTCGACGGCGTCGTCGTCGCGCAACATCGGAACGAGCGCGCTGCCGATGTAGCCACAGCCGCCGGTGACGAGGACGTCCATCCCCTAGTCCTCCAGCACGCCCGGGAGGAACCGGTCCTCGTGGGCTTCGATGGTGTCGTCGTACTGGGTCAGCGTCTCGAAGATGTCACGGACGCCGCCCTCGAAGTCCTGGGCCTGCTCGCCGATGAGCGCCTCGTACTTTCCGTTCTCGATCTCCATCTTGTGGGTCTCGTCCTCGTCGCGCGGGTTCTCGAAGTGCTCGACGTCGACGTCGAGGTCGAACTCGTCGCCCACGTCGGCGATGGTCTCGGCGATCTCGACGATGGAGATGGCGCGGGTCACCTGGTTGTACACCGTCAGGTCGTCGGGGCGGTCGTCGGGGTCTGCGAGCGCCAGCTGTGCCAGCCCCTCGACGGCGTCCTCCAGACTGATGAACGGCTTGCGCTGTTCGCCCTTGCCGTAGACGGTGACAGGGTAGCCCGCGACGGCCTGGGCGGCAAAGCGGTGGCCGACGGTCCCGAAGTAGTAGTCGAAGTCGAAGCGCGTCTTCAGCGCGTCGTGGTCGCGCGTCTCCTCGGTCTCGGTCCCGTAGGTGATCGCCGTCCGCACGTCCGAGATCGGGATGTCGAACTGCGAGTGGGCCAGGCGCATGTTCGCCGCGTCGTGGCTCTTGGTCAGGTGGTACCACGACCCCGCCATCGCCGGGAAGGGCACCTCGTCGCGCTCGCCGTCGTTCTCCATGACCGCACCGCCCTCGGGGATGGGGAACTCAGGAGCGCCGTAGACGCCGGTCGTCGTGGTCTCGATGAAGTGCGTGTCGTTCAGGTCGTGCTCTTCGAGGCCCCACAGGAGGTTCCGCGTGGCCTGCATGTTGTTGTGCTGGGTGTAGTTGGCCCGCTCGCCGTTGATCTGGGAGTACGGCGCGGAGGGCTGGGCCGCGGCGTGGACGATGACCTCCGGTTCGTGGACGGCCAGCAGCTCCTCGACGAAGGACTTCTCGGCCAGGTCGCCCTGGACGAAGGAAAGGTTGGTGACGCCGTGGACCTCCTCGGCGACGTCGAGTCGCTCGTCCATCCAGGAGACCGGCACGGCACTCACCGAGCCGACCTCTTCGACCCACTCGCGACGGGCGAAGTTGTCGACGGCCAGCACGCGGTCGTCCGTTCGAGTCGCGATTCGCAGGGCGGCGGGCCACCCGATGTAGCCGTCGCCACCAGTGACGATGATCGTCATTAGTTACTCAGAAAGTGAGTAACCAACCGCGCATAAACTTTGTGTCATCGCCATCCGACCTGTCCGGTCTGATGGGCGTTCCCTCTAAGTCGGTGGCTGGGGGGTTTACGGGCCGAAACCGATATACGGCCACCCCGAGAGGACCGAACCGACAGATGGTGGACTGGGACAGCGCCCGGAGCGGCTCGCGACTCCTCGGCGGAGTCACCGGGTTTCGACGGCGGCTCGCGGCGGCAGCGGGCGAGTCGTTGATCCTGCGCCGACTCGACGCCGTCCAGTCGGCGCTCGACCGCGCGGCGACGAACAGCAGCGTCGGTGCGGGTGGGCGGACAGTCGGGCGGTGGACCCGTGGGTCGTGGCTCTACCGGTGGCTCACGAAAGAGCCCGACCCAGACGTCATCGTGATCGACCTCCGAGAGACCTGGACGGTCGGTCCGGTCATCGCGGGACTCGACTGGCTGGCGGGCGGTGCAGGGAAGCTGGTTCAACGCAGCGGACTCGGGGAGATGGGCCGTGGAGTAGAACAAGCCTTCCGGACGGCACCGGTCCAGATTATGGGCATCGTCGCGTTCGTCGCAGTACTCGTCAACACGGTCGCGATAACTGCCCTCGGCGGGCTCGACGACGCGGGACTGGGCGTGCGGCTGGTTTTGCTGGCGATGGCGACGCTGGCGACCCGGGTCGAGACGTCGTGGGACGAACTCCGCGAGGGTCGCGTCGGCCGGTTCGTCTCGGCGATCTTCGAACCGCCGCCAGTCCCCGAGGCGGACGACGAAGTGACGACTGCAGCGGAATCGAGTAACGCCGAAGTCGATCGGGAGGACGTGGAAGACGAGCCGGAAGTCGAAGGCGGGCCGACAATCGAAGACGTCGCGACGCTCGAAAACCGCGACGACCGCTGACTACTCGACGGTGACGCTTTTCGCGAGGTTGCGCGGTTTGTCGATGGAGCGCCCGAGCATATTCGCGGTGTGGTAGGCCACGAGCTGAAGCTGGACGTTCGCGACGACGGCTGCCACGCGTGGGTGCGTATCGGGCACTTCGAGCACGTGGTCGGCGTAGCGCTCGACGTCGGACGCGCCGTCGGTCACCGCGACCACCGGCGCGTCCCGAGCCTCGACTTCCTTGACGTTCCCGATGGTCTTGCGGGCCATCTCGCCGTCGCCGGTCACCAGCGCGAAGACGGGCGTATCCTCGGTGACCAGCGCGAGTGGCCCGTGTTTCAGCTCCCCGGCGGCGAAGCCCTCGGCGTGTTTATAGGTGATTTCCTTCATTTTCAGCGCCCCTTCCAGGGCGACCGGGTAGTTGAGTCCGCGGCCGATGAAGAAGTACGACCCGGCGTCACGGTAGGTCTCGGCGACGTCCCTGGCGACCGAATCGTCGAGGATCTCCTGGACGGCGCTTGGCAGGTCGCGCAGCCCGCTGATGACCTCGCGGTCGTCGTCGCCCGAGGCGATACCGAGCGTCAGCAGGTTCAGCGCCGCGATCTGACTGGAGAAGGTCTTCGTCGCGGCGACGCCGATCTCCGGGCCGGCCCGAATGTACAGCGCGTGGTCGCACTCCCGGGCCGCAGTGGAACCGACGGTGTTGGTCACCGCGAGCGTCCGCGCGCCGCGGCGCTGGGCCTCCCGGAGCGCGGAAAGGGTGTCCGCGGTCTCACCGCTCTGGGTGACGCCGACGACGAGCGAGTCGCCGATCGGCGGCGTGCTCGTGGTGTACTCGCTGGCGAGGAACGCCTGGGCGGGAATCCCCGCCTGCTGGAACAGTTGCGTGGCGTACACCGCGGCGTGATAGCTGGTCCCGCAGGCGACGAACTGCACAGCTCTGGGGGTCAGATCGCCCAGGTCGCCGAGATCCACCTCCCCGGCGAGTTCGCCGACGCGGCCCCGGAGACACTGGCGGAGGGCGCGGGGCTGCTCGTGGATCTCCTTGAGCATGAAGTGGTCGTAGCCGCTCTTGCCGGTCTCCTCGGGGTCCCAGTCCACGGTATCGACGTCCTTGTCGACGGGGTCCCCGGAAAGGGTCGTCACCGTCCAGCCGTCGGCGTCGATCGCCGCGAACTCCCCGTCGTCCATGTAGATCACGCGGTCGGTGTGGTCCCGGAACGCCGGCACGTCGCTCGCGAGGTAGTAGGCGTCCTCGTCGATCCCCAGCACGAGCGGCGAGTCGTTGCGCGCCGCGAAGATGGTGTCCTCGCCGGCGATGACGGCCGCAACGGCGTAGCTCCCCTCTAGCTGGGCGATGGCGTTCCGAACGGCGTCTTCGGGGTCGGCACCGTCGGCCAGTTCGTCCTCGATGAGGTGGGGGACGACCTCCGTGTCGGTGTCGCTGCGGAACTCGTGGCCCGCCGTCGAGAGCCGATCCCGGAGGGTCTGGTAGTTCTCGATGATCCCGTTGTGGACGACCGCCACGTCACCGAGACAGTCCTGATGGGGGTGGGCGTTCTCGTCGGTCGGCGGACCGTGGGTACTCCAGCGCGTGTGGCCGATACCGACAGTACCGGAGAGTTCGCGCTCGGAGAGTGCCGCGCGCAGATCGTCGATCTCGCCGGCGGTCTTGCAGACCTCGATCTCGTCGGTCGCGAGGGCGACCCCTGCCGAGTCGTAGCCGCGATATTCGAGCTTCGAGAGCCCGTGGACGAGCACGTCCAGCGTCTCCCCGTGCCGACCGGCACAGCCGATGATGCCACACATCAGCGCATCACCTCCGCGCCCTCGGCGATCCGACCCTGGACGTGCGCGCCGGTGTGAAGATGTGCCGAGGGACCGACGAGCGTGCCGGGGTCGAGACTGACGTTGCCGTCGGCGGTGACCCGGTCGGAGAGCACCGCGCCGAGTCGCTGGTCCTCGAAGACCCGGTTGCCGACCCGAACGTCCGCGTCCCCGCCGGGGGCGACCGTTCCGGCCCCGACGTGGACGTCCTGCCCGGCGACCGTGTCGAACAGCGTCGACCCGGCGTCGACGCGCGTGTCGGCGTCCAGCACGGAGCGCTCGACCGTCGCGTTCGCACCGATCGTGACGTTGCGCCCGAGCGCCGTGTCGGGACCGACGACGGCACCGGGGCCGACCTCCGAGTCGGGCCCGACGACGACCGGCGCGCGGAGCGTCGCGGCATCGTGGACGAGCGCGTCCTCGTGAACCCAGATCCCCTCATCCTGGGCGGCGGTATCGACTCGGCCGCGGGCGAGAACCTCCCGGCCCATCTCCAGTAAGTCCCAGGGGTAGGTCGCGTCGACCCACATCCCCTCACAGTGGACGCCCTTGACCCGGTCCCGATCCATCAGGCGAGCGATGGTATCGGTCAGCGCGAGTTCGCCTTCCGTACGGGGCGTGTCCGCGATCTCGTCGAAGATGTCCGGTTGGAAGGCGTAGATCCCGGCGTTGATGAGCCGGTACTCGTCGGTGGTCGGTTTCTCGATCAGTTCCGTGATCTCGTCGTTCTGCAGGGAGATCGCGCCGTACTGACTAGCTTTCGGGTGCTCGAGGACGGCCAGCGCCGCCGCCGGCTCGTCGCGCTCGTAGGCGTCGGCGACGGCCTCGATCATCTCCGTCTCGATGAGCCGGTCGCCGTTGACTACCAGCGGCGGGCCCTGGACGGCCGAGCGGGCCTGCAGGAGGGCGTGCCCGCTCCCGAGCTGTTTGTGCTGGCGGACGTACTGGACGGGGACCGACCGGTACGTCGGGCCGAAGTGGTCCTGCACCCGGTCGTGTTTGTAGCCGACGACACAGACCAGCCGTTCCATGCCGGCCTCGACCAGGGCGTCGAAGACGTGTTCGAGGATAGGGCGGTTGGCAGCGGGTAACATCGGTTTCGGGCGATTGCGCGTCAGCGGGCGCAACCGAGTCCCTTCACCCGCTGCGAGGACGACCGCAGTGCTGACGCTCATACGCCATGGTATCCGTCAGGCGGTTTCAAGGTTCCGGCTCCGGCAGTCTCTTTTTGCTCTCTTTCGGCAGTAGTCGGCGTTTAACCATACAATCAACCAATTAGTTGGCGACTACTGATCACTCATCGCGTCACTCGCCATGTTTCGCCCACGAGCGTTCAGTTCGACTTCCGTCCGGACCCGGACCTCGTCAACGGCCCCGATTTCGAGGAGGTGCTGGTAGACCTCCTCTACGTCGTCGACCGGCATCCCGACGAACTCTGACATCTCGAAGGGCGAAACGCCCGAGTACAGCGCCATCAGCACCTGGCTCTCCTGTTCGTCGAGTTGGTCGACGTTCGCCTCGTTTTTTTCGACGGCGGTGGAAAACAGTGAATCCAGCGCCTGAGTGTGCGTTTCGGTCCCGGTGAGATACGTTTCGACGCTGATATCGTCCTCGGTGTGTTCGACGGAGACGACCAGGCGCTCTTTGCCCCGGACCTGCGTGTCGGTCGTGTCGATATTCCCCACGTTGTCCATGTCGATCGTGAGGCGACCGTCTGAGAGCGCCATCTTGATCGTGTCGTCGACGTAGCGGAACTTCGCTTTCTCCCAGTCGGTCTCCTGGACGACGCCGCCTTTGACGGCCGGGTGTTTCACCAAAATGATCTGGTCGTGGAGCATCGCCCGGCAGACGTCCTCCTCCAGGCCGCCCTCGCCCGCGGCGAGGAAGATGACGTTGTTGCCGACCGAAAGCGGCGTGATGTTGGTCATGTGCGCCGTCGCGCCGATGTCCGGTGGCTCGTCCTCGATCTCGACGTTCGATATCGGAACCGTCTGTTTGTTCCCGCTGGTCGCCAGGACCAGGCGCTTGTTGGTGATTATCAGTCGGCAGGACTTCCAGGTCGCCCCGTCGTTGACCTGGCCGTCCCTGACGGCGTAGAGGTAATCGCCCTGCGTGTCCACGAGTTTCTGTTCGCCGTCGCTCATACGTACCGGCAATCACCTCGGCGACCGGTCGGCGTCCAGTTCATGCGAGAGCGTGCGGCCGGGGCGCGGGACCCCCGATACCCGTTCGTCCGTACATACCAGTTCGAGAAAATAAACGTTATCGGAACGTTCTCAGGATCTGAAGCGGTCAGGTCGGTCGCTGACGACAGCCCCTATTCCCGATCACAGCCGAACGGCGTCCGCTCCAGCCAGCGATTCGGGGACGACGAGACGAACAGTCGTTGCTGTTCCCGATGCTGTAGTCATACGAACGGAGGCTGTCTGGCCCTCGTCGAGTCCGGTATCACGAATCGTAACGGCGTCACTGGGTTCGTCGAACACGCCCGGCATCTCGCCGCCCTCGACGCCCTGGGGCCCGAGGTCGACGACCAATCGCGCGCGATCGTCGGCCTCGGTTATCATGGTTCCACCGCCGGCGAGCGAGTCGTCAGGGTCTTTGATCGCGCCGTGTGCGAACGCGCCGTCGGTGTTCGCCTCGTCGAACTCGGACTCGTGGACGAGGTCGTACGTCCCGGCGTCGTCGACCCACTGCATCGTCACGCCGGACAGATCGATGTCCTCGGCACCGGGTGCCTTGCCCACGGTCATCTCGGCCGCACCGACCGTCGCCTCGCCGTCAACCCTCGCCACTCGGCCAGTGACGTTGAAGACCTGCAGGCGGTTCGTCACCTGTTCGTGGGACTGTTCGCCCGTCTCCTCGGCCTCGGTCTGGAGGAACCCGGCCGTGTTGAGGAACAACCCCGATAGCGGGAGGAAAAGAGCCGTCCCGACCGTTTCGGGCGGGCCGGTGTAGGTCGCGCTGACGGTCGTCCCGTCTCGAGACACCGACGCGTCGTCCAGCGCCGATTCGAGGTCCGCGACGACTGACTCCATCTCGGGTTCGATCTCCTCGTCGGACAGGCCGCCGACCCGGTCCTCGGCCAGCACTCGCCCGGCATCGACGACCGATTCGATGTCCTCGGCGTCGTCCTCTGTCCCCGCGTGAAAGGTCAGTTCCAGCGTCCGGTCGCTGCCGTTCTCCGCGAACGACCCCGAGGCGTATTTGGCGGCCGAAATCGGTTGCGGGTCGATTTCCGCCCCGTCGCTCGACGACGGGACCCACGACTCGGGCACGGCGGTCGCGAACCGGATCGATCCCTCCGTTCCGGCGTAGGTGTCCCGGAACGACCCCGAGACCGCGTCCGCGTCGCCGTTGTCGACGTCGATGGCGTCCTCGACTGCGTCCTCGGTGCCGAGGACGAACCGCCCGGACCCGAGGACGCCGACGCCCGCGTTACCGGACTGCTCGTAGACCGTGTTCCCCTCGTACTCGCTCTCCTCGGCGCTGGCGATGACGCCGGTCGATTCGAGCGCGTCGACGAACTCGTCTTCGTCCAGGTCCGACCAGACGAGGACCCCGCCGTATCCGGCGTCACCCTCGACATCGGCAAACAACAACAGCTCCGAGAGGGCAGTCGGGTCGACCCCCGCCGCGTCCTCGGCAGTCCCGAGCATCTCGTCGACCGACGCCGGACCCGAATACCCGTCCGTCGCCGAGAGGTCGGCGAGGTGGTCGTCGATCCCGGCTTTCAGTTCCGAGTCGGCGAGCAGCGTGTCGGCGTCGGCGTAGAACACCGCCGACGCGTCGTCCGGAACCGCGTCGGCGCGGCCACCGGCAGTCTGGTCCGGTTTCGAATCGTTCAGCACTGAACAACCCGCCAGCGAGCCGACCGTCGCGGTTCCGAGGAGGGCACCACTGGCTTGCAGGAGGGTTCGTCTGCTATGGGAAGGGTCGGGCGACATTACGCAGCGATTACTATCACTCAGACGTAAGCTTTGGGGAGCTATCGCGTCGTCGAGTCCACCGCGAGATCAGAGCAGCAACAACAACCCGCCGACGACGGCCAGCGAGCCGAAGCCGATGCAAATCCCCCAGAACGCGATCCGGCGAGCCAGCGCCACGAGCGCGCCGACGGTCAGATACCCCACGACGCCGCTGACCGCGAGCGCGAGGACGGCCGACGCCGGCGAGATCCCGGCGACGCCCGTATCGAGGACCGCCAGCAGTCCCGCACCGAGCGCTGCGGGAATCGACAGCAGGAAGGACAGCCGCAGGGAGTCGACGCCCTCGTATCCCCGCAACAGGAGCGCGCTGACGGTCGTCCCCGATCGGGAGACGCCGGGGAGAATCGCCAGACCCTGAAGACCGCCCACGAGCACGGCGTCGACCAGCGTCGGCTGTTTCTGTGCGGGTCCACCACCGCGGGACTCGGCGACCCGCTGGACGAGTCCAGTCACGATCAGGAGCGCGCCGATGAACGCGACGAACGCGCCGCCGGCCAGTTCTGACACCAGATGGTCCAGCGCCGCGTACGCAGAGAGCCCGACGATCCCCGAGACGACCGTTCCAACGCCGAGAAAGGCCAGGTCAGCCGTCGACCGCTCGAAGGCCCTCCGCGGTCGGAGCGCCGGGAGCGTTCCCAGCACCTCGCGGATCTCGGTCCGGTAGAAGACCGTCGCGGCCATCGCGGTCCCGGCGTGGAGAAAGAGGGCGTAGCTGACGGCCGCGTCCGGCGAGGCGTCGGCGACGACGGTCAGCGTCAGCGCGATCGCGCCCTCGCTTGAGACCGGGATCCACTCCAGAGCACCCTGCACGACGCCGACCAGCACGGCGACCAGCCACTCGTCCATGTCCGGGCCAGCACACCGAAAGGAGAAAGGCGATTCGGTTGTCGGAACGGTCATACGGTTTGCTGTAGCTGGTTACCGATACGACCGCACGACCTCGTGCGGTCGATTCGGGACTGTTCTACAGTAATCCGTATCAGTCCGCGGTCGCGCCGGCCTCGGACTCGTCCATGTCGACGAGTTCGTGGACCGGCGGCACCGCCGCGTCGGCGTCAGTGATGATGTCGATACGTCGCGTGAGTTTGTCGCGGGCGTACATCACGAGCGGCGTCGGGTCGATGGCCTCGCCGAAGTCGCTGACCGTGCCGGCGACGTGGGGCATCAGGTCCTGTAGCGTGTCCTGGACGACCTGCTCGTCGACCGCACCGTCCTGGACGAGGCCGCGGACCTTCTGCATCCCGAAGCCGACGTGACGGCCCTCGTCGCTCCGGATCTTCGTGATCCCGTTGACGATGCCGTCCAGATCGGGCCACTCGCGCTTTGCCACCTCGTCGGACCCGCCATCCGAGAAGGCCGACTGAAAGCCGTAGTAGCCGGTCTGGGCCAGTACGCTCTCGACGGTCAGGTGATAGTGACAGTAGGCCTTGGCCCGGTTTTCGGGCGTGTCGTCGGTCAGCAATCGTTCCATGGCGGCCTCGGTCTTGTCGAACAGCGCGACGTAGTCGTCGTTGAAGTAGTGCTGGGCCGTCGGCCTGGTCTGCTCGTAGCCCAGTTCCGCGGCCACGGGGTCGATGACCTCGCGCCAGTAGCGGTCGAAAAACTGGGTGTGCTTGCCCTCCTCGTAGATCTGGCTGGAGAGGAACATCTGGTCGTTGATGTCCTCCAGGACCAGGGCGAGGGGCATCAGGTCCTCCGTCACCGCCTCCTCGCCGGCACCGAAGCGGGAGACCGCGGTTCGGAACTCCTCGAACTCGGCTTCGGTCGGCTCGTATTCGAGGAACTTCGCTTTGTCACCCTCGAGCCCCTCGATTTCGTAGGGGTCCCAGTGACGGTAGACGGCGTTTTTGAAGTAGCCCTGTGCGAACGAGTCCGGGTCGAGTCGCATGTCGCGACTGTCGTCTTCTACCTGTGTCATCGTCCACCCGTTCGTTACCCGGAAACTCCCCTATCGTTGCTGCAAATTTGTCACGGGCCTTTTATCCGTGGTACTGGGAGACGTGCGAAAGGGTGGCGTGGGCGGCAGTCCGCGGCCCGAGCAGTCGGGCATCGGTATTCGAGGGAACCACGAAACCCAAGAGGGGGTAGTTCGATATGGCTGACATGCGCAGCGCGGAGTTGTCTCTGCGACCGGGGCGGGAGGGGTTTCATCCGGCGGACAGGGCACTGCTCGACGCCGACGAGGTAGAGCGGGTCGCTATCCACCACATCAACCAGTTGGACGACGGGACCATCGTCTTCCTCTACCAGTTACACGGGGACCTAGAGCGGGCACGGGAAATCATGGACGGGCACAAGGACGTGCTCTCACACAGCATCTCCGGCGACGGGCAGGACCTCGTCGCGTACATCCACTTCCGGCCCAACGAGACCGTCGACACGCTCTTTCGGCTCCCACAGGAGTACAGTCTGGTCGTCGACACGCCCATCGAGTGCCTCGCCGATGGCGGCATTCGCGTCCGGTCGCTGGGCGACCAGGAAACGATCACCAAATCGATCGGGCTCATCCCCGAGAACATCGACGTGGAACTGGAGTCGATGGGCGAGTACCACCCCGACGACCGACAGCTGTTCTCGATGTTGACCGACCGCCAGCGCGAAATCCTGGTGACCGCCATCGACGCGGGCTACTACGACGTGCCGCGGGGCGCGACCTACGAGGACATCGCCGCCGAGATGGATCTGGCCCCCGTCACCGTCGGCGAACACCTCCGCAAGATCGAATCGCGCGTTCTCAAAGAGATCGTTCCGGGGTAAGCGACAGCTGGCTCACGACTACTTGAGAACTTCCGGCAGTTCGTCGCCGCTCGCGTCGTCCTCAGGATCGATACCCAGTTCGCGCAGTTCCTCGTCGGTGGGTTCGCGTCCGATCTCCCCCTCGTGAAGAGCAACTGCCTCATCGAGGTTTTCGAGCGCGGCCGAGCGGGACTTTCCCTGAGTCGTGACACCCGTCTCGACATCCGTCGCGATCCACCAGTCGTCCGCACGCCACAGGCGAATCTCCTCCTCGTGGGGTTCCCCGTTTCGCGTCGAACTGGCCATTCCACCGGGGGTTGCAGGATGAGGAGTATAAGCGTTCGGCTCGGACAGTATCGCTGACTCCGTTCAGGATGACAAGAGGTGTGACAGCCGCCTCGACGGCTAGAACAGGATCGTCGGCCAGACGAACTTGAACAGCAGCCAGATGAGGCCGGTGAGCACGAGCGTCATCAGGACGTTCAGGACCATTCCGGCGCGCATCATGTGACGCTGTTTCAGGTGCCCGCTGCCGAAGACGATGGCGTTGGGGGGCGTCGCGACCGGGAGCGCGAACGCGAAGCTGGCGGCGATCGCGCCGCTGACCGCGAGGAAGACGGCCGCAGACACCTCCGAGAGCCCGAGCGTCGACGCGAAGATCCCTCCGATCCCGATGAGGATGGGGACGATGATCGTCGAGGTTGCCGTGTTCGAGGTCAGTTCGGTAAGCAGGACGACGACGAGCACGACCGCCCCGACGACGAGCACGATGGGCGCGCCGGTCAGCGATCCGAAGATGGTCTCGGCGAGCCACTTCGTCGCGCCGGTCGCGGCGAGCGCGTCGGCCAGCGCGATGCCCCCGCCGAACAGCAGGATGGTCCCCCAGTCGATGTCGACGATGTCCTCCCACTCGACGGTGTCGGCCAGGACGAGCGCCGGGATGGCGTACATCCCGACCATGACGTAGTACAGCAGCCCCTGGTGGCCGGTGACGCCGAGGACGGTCATCCCCTCGTCGGTGCCGAACAGCGTGTTGAACCAGGTCGTCGGCAGCACACCGAGTTGTTCGACGAACAGATCGAGACCGCCGACGACCCACAGGATCGCCGTCGCGGCGAAGATGTACGCGACCCGGCGACCCCGGGGTGAGAGGGGCCCTTCTTCGTCGAGGTACTCGCGTGCCTGCTCGCGGGCGTCGCTGACGTCGTCGATTTCGGGCGGGTACAGCCGGAACGTGAGCACGTACCAGACCAGCGGGAGGGTGACGGCGACGATGGGCAGGCCGATGGCGAGCCAGTCGACGAAGCCGATCTCGTAGCCCAGAATGGCGTTGAGCTGGGTCGCGAGCACGGCATTGGGCGGGGTCCCGATGAGCGTCCCGACGCCGCCGACGCTGGCCGCGTAGGCGGTCCCCAGCAGCGTCGCGATCTGCATGTTCGAGAACGCCTCGTCATCGTCCTCGGCTTCTCGGATTTCCTCGCGCCCGATCACCTGGGCCAGGACGCCCAGCGCGATGGGGGTCATCATCGCGGTCGTGGCGGTGTTCGAGACCCACATCGAGAGAAACGCCGTCGCGAGCATGATCGCGAGGATGAGCCGCCGCGGGGACGACCCCATCTTGGTCATGATCCACAGCGCGATCCGGCGGTCGATGTTGTACTTCTGGAGCGCGTTCGCGATCATGAAGCCCGCGATGAACAGAAAGATCAGGTGGTCGGCAAAGCCTGTCAGCGCCGCGTCCATGTTGTCGTACACCCCGAAGGCGGTCAGTAAGACGGGAATCGACAGCGCGGTCACCGCCAACGGCACGACGCCAGTGACCCACAGCACCGCCGCGAAAAACATCGTCGCGATCGCGTACTGTCCCCTCGTCGACAGGTTGGACGGATCAGCGACGAACGCGATCAGTCCGGCCCCGAACAACGCGACCGCGAAAACGGCCAGTTTCCCGCCTGCCGTGTCCCTCCGTAGCTGTATCATTGATACATGGTTCTCACGAGTGCCAGTATTTACTATTTACTTTCTCTGACAGAAGCGTTAACACACCCCGACAGCGGCCGGTGGTCTCATACTACCGGACAGAAGTCCGTGAACACCTGATCGGTGCTCGCACCGGACTATTGTGGATAGATGCCCGCTTGATACCCGTTGGTTGCGAAAATTTCTGTCCGGCAGTATCAGAAGTGCGTGACGAGCGCGCGGACCTGTTCGGTGGTGAGTTCGGCACTGTACAGTTCGAAGAGGGCGCGCCGACGCGCGGAGGACAACCCTCGGCTTCCGTTCTCCAGCATCGAGATGTGTGCCTGCATCAGGTCGTCGACCTCCTTTTCGACGGTTCGCTGTTCGTAGCCGGCAGCCGTACGGAGCAGTCGCCAGGCGTCGGGAGAGACGTCATCGACGTCGACATCGGCCGTGTCTTCCGACGACTCCATCAGCCGATACTACACGCGATAATCCGTAAAAACGTTCCCACCTGACAAGCCACGCGACGCCACGGCACGGGCGGGCGAGACGGACCGCTGAGCCAGTATATCGGACGGCACCGGATCGGATCTGTTAATCGGAGAGTGCACTGAGACAAGAATTCGGTAACGCTCAACCCTCGAATACTACCATCGAATGTTATTTTCCGAGTTACTCGACCGTTGTAAACGGGTAAATATATATGCTAAACGTTCACACGAAACAACCATGTCTACGCAACGGGGGCCATCGGGACCGTCGAACGTCCTGGGGAAGCTCACTTCGAATCTGATGGGACTGCGACGCTGTCGCCGGAACGGCGGTTGTCGGGTCGACTGCGAGCACGACCGGACGGACGACGAACGCCTCCCCTGGGAGACCGACGCGTACGGCGGCTGGGGCGGCCACGAGTACCACGGGACCGATCCCGGCACGGACCGGACGCCGGTCGTATTCGTCCACGGAAACCAGCGTGACGCCTGTGACTGGGAGGCCCACTCGGAGTTCTTCCGCGAGCGGGGGTACTGCGGCGACGCGCTCTGGGCGATCACCTTCGGTAGCGGGAGCCCGAGCCACGACGAGATGGCTGCCCAACTCGACGCGTTCGTCGCCAACGTTCGGGATCGCACCGGCGCGTCGTCGGTCGCCGTCGTGGGCCACAGTCTCGGCGTCACCGGCACCCGCTACTGGCTCCACCGCAGGGACCGCTACGACTGGGTGGAGACGGTCGTCGGCCTCGCGGGCGCGAACCACGGCACCGTCCTGAGTTCGATGGCCGCCAAGACCGGGCTCACGACCGGGACCTACAAGATGAGCCACTTCCTGCGAGAGGACTACGACGAGCTCTCGGACCACCCGCTGGCCGAGCTCAACACCGACGAAACACCCGGTGATATCGACTACTACACCATCAGGGGGACCGAGGACCCGCTGTTCTGGAACTGCCTCGAGAGCCCCGCCCTCGAGGGCGCGACGAACATCGCCGTCACGGCCGACCACGACGGCGTCCGGTCGAGTCTGCTGAGTCTCGAACGGATCTTCGAGTGGTGTAGCGGCCAGAAGCCGTACAACCTCAGGACCCTCTCGGCTGCCGCCGGCGAGCGACCCGAGCGAGAACGGACCTAGGCCGCGCCGGAAAGGGCAAGGGAATTACCGCCGCCCCGCCTTGGGACGCGTAATGACTGTACTGGAGACTGCCCGTCGGGCCATCGACACCGGGCCGCTCTGTGACGCCTGCCTGGGCCGACTGGTCGCCGACCGGAGTTTCGGACTGACCAACGCCGAGCGGGGCCGCTCACTGCGCGTGTCGGTCGCCCTCGAAGACGACGCGGACATCGGCGACCTCGAACCGGACGGGGACTGTTGGGTGTGTGAGGGCGAGTCCGCCCGCGCCGAGGAGTGGGCCGAGCGCGCCGCCCACGCCCTCGAAGCGTACGATTTCGACACCTACCAGACGGGAACGACTGTCCCGCCGCTGTTGGAGGAGAACGATCACCTGCTGCGCGAGGACCTCGGCCTCGACGCCGACGCCGGCGAACCGCTCAAGCGGGAACTCAACCGCGAGGTCGGCAAGCGACTCGGCCGACTGACCGATACCGAGGTCGACTTCGAGCGCCCGGACGTGCTCGTCGTCCTCGATCTGGCGACCGACGAACTCGACGTACAGATCAACTCGGCGTTCGTCTACGGCCGCTACCGCAAACTCGAACGGGACATCCCCCAGACGAAGTGGCCCTGCAACGACTGTGGCGGGACCGGCCTGAAACGCGGGGCCGCCTGTGACGGCTGTGGCGGATCGGGCTTTCGCTACGACGAGAGCGTCGAGCAACTGTCCGCGCCAGTGGTCGAAGCGGCGATGGACGGCGAGGAAGCGGTCTTCCACGGCGCCGGCCGCGAGGACGTCGACGCGCTCATGCTGGGTTCGGGTCGCCCGTTCGTCATCGAGGTCAAGGAACCCCGAACGCGGGACGTGGACCCCGAACGGCTGGAGGAAGAGATCAACGAGTTCGCCGAGGGGAAAGTCGAAGTCGAGAACCTTCGGCTGGCGACCCACGACATGGTCGAGCGCGTCAAGGGCCACGACGCCTCGAAGACCTACCGGATGGCCGTCGAGTTCGACGGGGCGGTTTCGGCGGCCGAACTCGACGAGGCGCTCGCGGCACTCGACGGCGCGACGATCCACCAGGACACCCCCCAGCGCGTCTCCCACCGGCGCGCGGACATTACCCGGACCCGCGAAGTGTACGAGATCGACGGTGAACTCGATGGAGAGTCCCCCGACACGAACGCCACCATCGAGGTTCACGGCGAGGGCGGGCTCTACGTGAAGGAACTCGTCTCGGGCGACGAGGGCCGCACCGACCCCAGCCTGTCGGGCCTGCTCGACGTCGGGGCCGTCGTCACCGCCCTAGACGTGCTGGACGTGGAGGGCGAAGACGAGCCGTTCGCACTGCCCGAGTTCTTCGCAGACGAGGCCGAATCGTAGTCCCGACGGCGGTTCGCCCCAACGTTTAGGACTGCGCAGGGCCAACGTTTTCTCGAGGCGTGATACCATGTGTCACCACCTCAAAGACGAACCCATCGACTGGCGGATGGAGTGGGGCGAAGCCGAGGCCGACGAGGAGCGTGAGGAGGCCGAGGAGTCGGCCGACCCGCCGGAAGTCGACCTCTCCAAGCCCGGTATCGGCGAAGCCGAGATTCCCGAACCCGAGATCGAGCAGCCCGAACTGGACGATTAAGCGGAGCCGAGCGGGGATCGATCGGTCGAGAACCCACCGACTTTATTCCGGTCGCAAGCCGACCAGCCCACAGTATGCGACTGGGCGTCGACGAGGCCGGCAAGGGACCCGTGCTCGGGTCGATGTTCGCGGCGGCGGTGCGGGCCGATCCGGAGGCGCTCCCGGAGGACATCGACGACTCGAAGAACCTCTCCCCGGCGCGCCGCGAGGAGTTGGCCGAGAAGTTGCACGGGGACGACCGCGTCAGCGTCGGCGTCGCCGAGATCCCGCCGGACCGCATCGACGACCCTGAAACGGACATGAACACGCTCACCGTCGCGGCGCAGGCCGATGCGCTCTCGGCGGTGGCGGCGGACGGGGACGCGGGAATCGTCGACGCGGGCGACACGGACGCCGAGCGGTTCGGCCGTCGCGTCACCGAGCGCGTGAGCGCCGACGTCGACATCGGGGCCGAACACGGTGCCGACGAGGCCCACGCGATCGTCGGGGCCGCCAGCGTTATCGCGAAGGTCGCGCGCGACAGCCACGTCGCCGAGCTCGCGACGGCGTACGAGGAGTACGACGGCATCGGCAGCGGCTACCCGAGCGACCCGACGACCCGCGAGTTCCTCCGGTCGTACGTCGACGACACCGGCGACCTCCCGTCGTGTGCCAGAGCCTCCTGGCAGACGAGTCGAGACGTGCTCGCGGCCGCAACGCAGTCGGCACTCGACGAGTTCTGAGTGTGGAAAGAGAGGAGATACCTGGAAAAGGGGGGAATGTGGTGTGTGGGTGGTGTTGGGGTGGCCTGGGGGAGCCACGTGGGGAGAGAGTGAGAGGCCAGCGCATCGCGCTGGCGTCTGACTGCACCTGATCGTACGTACTACACCCACACAAAAGGCTGTGAGCGTTTTCTGTCGCTGAAAACACCCGATCTTCTGAGACGCGAAAGGAAAACTGAAATCGGCGGTCGAAATTATTCCTGGCGCTGTTGTTCGCTGAGCATCAGGTGCCGGAGGATGTCACCGTAGGCCGGTCGCGTGACCAGCACGCCCAGCAGGACGCCGACGATGGTGACGATGGCGAACCCGGTCAGGTCGCCCAGCGAGAGGACCGTCAGCGGGCTCATGGCGATGATGGTCGTCGCCGCGGCGGCGCCGATGACCCAGAACGCCTTCCGGAACCGGTTCTGGAACACCCTGCCGGTCGCGACATCACCCTGTTGTAAGATCTCGTCGGCGATGATGATGAGGTCGTCCACCCCGGTCCCGATGACGGCGATGAACCCGGCGATGTGCGAGAGGTCCAGCGCCAGGCCGACGACCGACGCGAAGCCGAGCAGCAGGAACACCTCGGCGGCCGCGGTCCCGAGCATCGGCACGGCGACGCGCGGACTTCCGTAGCGAATGAACACGACGAGGCTCACTGCCATCCAGGCGGCCAGGGCCGCGATCACCGAGAAGAGTTTGAACTCCTGGGCGAGGCTCGGTTCCAGATAGTAGGTCGTCCCGTTCTCCTCGATGGCCAGTTCGGTCGGGAGCGCGCCGGCCTTGAGGTTGATCGAGAGCTGCTGGGCCTCGGACATGTTCTGGGCGGTGATGATGAACGACGGATCGTTCACGAAGTCACCGCTCTCCATCTCCTGTGCGAGCCCCTGACTCATCTGTGCCGCGTAGACGACTTTCCCGTCCTGCACCGTGTACAGACAGTAGCCCGACGCGTTGTCCGGATCCTGCCGGGCGGTCCCGGTCGGACAGTTCGCGATCCCTTCCCGGCTGGTGAAGCCGAACTCCTGCATCGCCGCGGAGTAGTTCCCCGCGGCCTCGTCGGTCAGCGCGACCGAAACGAAGGGATTGGGCTGGTTCCCGCCGGCCGGCTGTGCCGACCCGATGTTGACGAAGTCCTCGTTGGTCAGCAGCGAGACTTCGCGGTAGCTCCCGTTCCCGTCCGGGAAGTGTGCGACCATCTCGACCTGCCCGCGGTCCTGAACGATGTTCAGCACCTCGGTCCGGTTCTGGTTCGGCACCTCGATGACGACGAAGTGTTTCCCGGTCCCGGAGGTCGTCAGCCGCGCGCCACCGCCGGTCAACCCCGCCTGGTTGACCTTCTCGTCCAAGATCGAGACCACGTCCTCGCGAGTCTGTTGGGTGACGCCGCGCCGAACGTCGTCCTGACTCACGTCGAGCCCCTGCTGACTGAGTGCTGATGCGAGTTCCCCTTTCGTGACGTTCTTCGAGTAGACCTCGACCGCGCGTTCCTGAGTCCGGAAGTTCACGTCCCGTTCGGAGACGTTCAGGTCGCTGGCGATCGCCGCCCGCACCCGGTTCTCGTTGTCGACGTTCTGGCTGACGTTGACGTTCTCGGCGGTCATGCCGATCAGTGGCGCGCGGATACTCGTCCCGCCTGACAGTTCCAGACCGTACTGCAGTCCGGATCCACCATCACCCATCGCCATGGGTGCGAACAGTGCGACCGCACTGGCCAGCACGAACACGCAAAGGAGGACGATCCGCCAGTTCTCGCGCAGGTTCATCGTTTGATCCCCTCGTATTTGTACCAGCGAAGCAGACTGAGATTGAGCAGATACGTGTTCATGAGGTCGGCTGTCAGCCCGAAGACGAGGATGATACCGATCTCGGGCAACAGCGGGATGCCCAGCAGGAACGCCGTGATGGTCATCACTGCCATCGCCGAGATGGAAGTCAGCGTCATCGTCACACCGGTCCGCATCGCCCGGTAGGTCGACTCGTAGAAGCCCCCGCGACGCCGGAGGATGTGGTTGTTGAGCAGGATGTCCGAGTCGACGCTATACCCGATCAACATCAGGAGTGCGGCGACGGTCCCCAGCGAGAGCTTGATCCCGAAGACGTTCATCAGCGCGACCGGGATCACGATGTCGGAGAACGCCGAGATGACGACGGCGATCGAGGGGACGAAGGTCCGAAAGAGGACGAAGACGATCAGGCTCATCCCGACGAACGCCACGGCGACCCCCATCAGCGCCAGCTGGACGGAGTCGGCCCCGAAGCTCGCGGCCGTCTCGCTTTTGGATATCTCCTCGTACCCCGCCGAGTCGATCGACTGCTCGATCTGGTCCGTGTTTGTCGACTGGGTCGTCACGATGTAGCGGTCGCTCCCGCGCACCGGCTGGACCGAGTCGACCTGGAAATCGAGGTTGCTCTCGATCTCCGACGGCGAGTCGTTCGCGACGATCTGTACCTCCGTGCCCCCGGTGAACACGATGCCTAGCGACACCGGGACGCCGTTCATGACGTACCAGCCGGCGAGGATCAACAACGAAACGCCCAGCACTGCGAGCGGGATCGCAGCGAGCTGGCGGTTCGTGTACTTCGTGTAATCGATCTCGGGTAAGCGGTCCGGCAGGTCTGTCACGCTCATCCGGACCACCCCCCGTGCCCGGCTGCCGGTACCTCGAACTCCACCATGTGCCTCCGTGTGCAACAGCCCCGAATAAGCCTTCTTATCTCGGTTCAGTTCACGCGCGGGGGTGCCGAAACCAGACGACGCCGCGGACGACACCGATCCGACACGTCAGGACGCTGTCGACAGGAATTCCTGCCAACCTGTCGACCGGACGACGTACAGGCAGGGGGGACAGCCAAGGGTTTTGGCCCACGCGGGCGTACCTCGGATCATGTCACCGGAGAACAGTCCCACGCAGGAGGGAGCCGCAGCCGCGCGCCGCGTCGTCCTCTCCTACCCGGAAGACCTCTCGGCGTGGGGCCGATCCCAGGTGTCGACACCGCACTTCCAGGCGTACCTCCGGACGGTCCACGACACGGTCGAGCCGGGCGACACCTGGGCGGAGTTCGTCGGCGTCGGCTGCTGTGGCGACAGTCTGGACGTGCCGCTCCGCGTCAAAGCGGTCGACGGGGGACACCGCGTGAGCGACGAAACCGACTTCGAGTACGAGGTGCGGGCGTCCTGCGACGTCGACGGCGGCTGGCACGTCCAGAGCGCTGCCGGCCCGACGGAGTAGTCAACTCGCGTCGATGGGCGACTCGGTGCCCGAATCGGCCGGAACCACTGGCTGGCGGTGCGGAATGGTGATCGTGACGACGCTGCCGCGGGGGCCGGTATCCTCACCCTGCGACGGTTCATCCTCGTCGTCTCCCCGATCCGTAAACTCGATCTCGCCGCCGAGCATGGACACGCCCCAGTTGACCAGCCAGAGGCCGAGCCCGCTCCCGTGTTCCAGCGGTGTCTCCGTGCCCTTGACGAGCACCTCGCGTTCCTGATCCGGGATACCGGGACCGTTGTCGGCGACCGAGATCTCGATCTCCCGGGCCGTCGGGAACTCCTCGATGGCCACCTCGATCCGAGGGTCGGCGTTGTCGTTGTGGACGACGGCGTTCTCCAGAACGTTCTGAAGGACCGATTCGAGAACGCCGGTCGATCGGATCTCCAGCGAGTCTGGGAGGTCGGTTTCGACGTCGACCTCCGGGTACTCGTGACGGATCGTATCGACCTGGCGCTTGACCAGTGGCGGCAGGTCGATCGGCTGGGGGTCGTTGTGCCGCCGGGACATGATGCGTTCGATCTCCCGGGCTTTCGTGCCCGTATCGGCCAGGTCACGGGCGACCATCCGGATGCGGTCGGCCAGTTCGGCGTTCTCCTGGTCGAGTCGGTCGGTCAACTGGGTCGCACAGACGTCGATGACGTTCATGTCGTTGCGGAAGTTGTGCCGGAGCACCCGGTTCAGTACCTGCAGTTGCTGGCGGCGGTTCGTTCGGTCGGTGATGTCACGGACGACGAGGACGCGCCCGACCGTCCGGTCGTGCTGGTCGGCCACCGTCGAGGCCTTGATCTCGTACTCCATGGGCCCCGGCGCGGACCAGACGACGGTGTCCTCACCGTCGGGGACCTCGACGGCCAGTTCACGGAACGCGTCGCGGACTGACTGGCCGATCACGTCGGCCGCCTCGCAGTCGAACTGGGTCTCCGCGATAGGGTTGATGTCGATGATCACGTCGCTGTCGTCCAGAACGACGACCCCGTCGCGCATGTTCCGGACGACGGCGTTGCGGCCGATGCGTCGCGTCGCCGGGACCCGCTCCAGGAGATCGGACTGGAAGAGCGCGTAACCGAAGGTGACGCCGCTGATCGTGAACGCGAACGGCGTCAGGTCCAGTCCGGGGACGGGTGCCAGGCCCGCGATGGAGAGCAGGTTCGCCGCTAGCGGGACGAGCGCCCCGATGAGCATGGCGAGGGCCTGATCCGCGAACAGGTGCTCGGCCGTGAACACGAGTCTGAGCAGCAACACGACACCAGCGAGGACAAGCGTGTACGCGTACAGGAGATGGATCCAGAAGGCGGGACCGTACGTCTGGAAGACGATCGTCAGGCCCCCGGTCGTGACGATGTCGGAACTCGTCCAGACCAGGTGGTGAAACGGGTTCGTCACCGCGAGCGCCGCCGTCGCGACCGGCAGGACCGAGAGCGCAGCGACGGTTCGTCGGGTGACCTCGTCGCCGTGTCCCGTGTACTGGAGCACGAAGACGATCCACGCGACCGGCGTTCCGACCGACAGCAGTGTGAGCAGTCGCTGCAGAGCGATTCGCAGCGTGCGGTCCTGTACCGTCAGCGCGACGGCGTAACAGCTGGTCCAGAGAACGACCGACACGAGCAGGAGACTCAAGGCTCGCGTCCCGGGTTCGGGTCGCCGCCGCCACGTCAGCGCGGCGAGCCCGACCGCGACGACCACCGAAAGACCGAGTGCCGCGATGTATGGTGAGACAGACACGGTACTTGCTACGTCCCCCTACGCCTCCCTCGGGCGTAAGCACCGCTTACCGGTCTATCTCAATAAGAATATAGCCGGTAGACGCCGGTTATATTTAAGTACTAGATCGGGTACACCGCAGAGAAGCGGAAAATACTGTCACGGCATGTACCGGACGCTGACGACGCCGTCCGCCGCGCGCACCTCGACGCGGGCGACGCCGAGTCGGGCAGCCCGTGCAATGGTCTCCTCGTCGTCGACCACTTCCGCGGCTGCGTCGGCGGTCTGCTCCGGTGGAACGGTGAGGACGTGTAGCTCGCCCTCGCCGGCCCGTTCACGGGTCGTCAGGTCCCCGACGGGCTGGTCGCCCGCCAGCTCACGCGCCAGTTGTGTCGGCGGTTCCTCGCTGTGCTCGACCGGAATCGACCGCTGGGTGTCGAGGGTCGTGACCTGCCAGGCCACCTCCATGGGTGGCTCCGGTTCCAGCGTCGCCTCAAGAACCTCGCCGACGGCCAGCCCCGGGTTGTCCGCCAGCGTGTGAACCTGACTGTCGGCCACGTCCTGCACCACTGCAGACCCCTCGTCGGCGTGGGTCACGAGAAACGTCCCCTGTTTCATGGGTTCCCGGTATGAACTGGGTCTTTTTCCGCGTTGCGTTCGGCAGCGACCGGCTCACCGCGCTTACGCCAATCGACGGTGGACGAGATACAACAACACCACGGCGACGATCGGCGGCACCAGCCCGGAGATGGCCGGCAGGTCGTAGAACACCTCGACGATCGGAGCGGTCACGCCCGACACCGGCTCCTGTTGTTCCGGGGGGATCGAGAGCAGCAGCGTCAGGTACAGCGAGAAGACGAAAACGTACCCGCCGAGGCCGACGGCGGCGTCGTAGCGGGGCGTCGACGCCGACCGCCGATGTCTACGAGCGACCGACAGGATCGGTGCCATGAGCGGGAAGACGACGAGCATCCCGACGAAGATGATGAACGCCCGCGAAAAGGAGAACGTTCCGCCCGTCGTCCCCGTCGTGCTGGCGACGACGCCGATCAGCGAGAGGGCGAACATGAACGCGCCGATGGCCGCCAGCAACCCGCCGACGACGCCGTAGCTCTTGAACAGCCGCGACTCGCTGGTACGGATCGCGTACGGGAAGGCACCGAACACGCCGTTGTACGCGTCTTCCTCGGGCCCATCGTCCGGTTCGTCGGCCGCGGTCCCCGAGGCCGGCGAGCGTGACGCGCGGTCGTCGCTCTCGGGCGCGGACTCGCCGGGTGCCTCCTCCGTCATTGGCTCGGCGTAGGCACCCGACTCCGTTAAGCACCGCGATTCGCCCCCTGGGATCGGAGACTCCGACGCAACGAGGAAGTGTTTTCTTCGGGGGGAGACCAGGGACGCCCATGAAGGTAGACATCGGCAACGCACTCGCGAGCGAGGCGGACCCGGGGATCGCCCGGGACGCGCTCGACCGGCTCGACGAGGACGTCGCCCGCGCCCACGACCGCATCGAACGCGGTCGCGCCGACGAGGCGTTCGGCTACGCCTCGCTGAACCTCCCCGACCGCACCGACGCCGCGGCCATCGAGGACGCGGTCGAACCGCTCATCGACGCCGAGGCCATCCTGACGGTCGGCATCGGCGGCAGCGCTCTGGGCGCAGCGACGGTCTCGGGGGCGCTCGGCGGCATCAATGCCGACGGAGCGGACGCCGAAGCCCCGCCGCTGTACGTCCTCGACAACGTCGACCCCGAACGCGTCCGGGAGATTCTGGCCGAGGTTCCGCTGGAGAAGACCGCCGTCAACGTCGTCTCCCGCTCGGGCACCACGGCCGAGACGCTGTCGAACTTCCTCGTCGTCCGTGAGGCCATGGACGCCGCGGGCGTCGACTGGACCGAGCGAACCGTCGTCACTACGGGCGAGGACGGGCCGCTCCGGGAACTGGCCGACCGCCACGACATGCCCGCGCTGGACGTACCAGACGGCGTCCCGGGCCGGTTCTCGGCGCTGTCGGCCGTCGGGCTGGTCCCCGCGGCCATCCAGGGCCACGACATCGAGGGCCTGCTCGCGGGGGGTCGGGCCGCGGCCGACTCGCTGTCGGGGTCGCTGTACGACTCGCCGGCCTACGCCTACGGCGCGGTGAGTTACGCCCTGGACCAGCGCGGGGCCTCGGTCTCGGCGATGATGCCCTACGCCGAGCGCCTGGAGTACTTCGCCGAGTGGTTCGCCCAACTGTGGGCCGAGAGCCTGGGCAAGGACGGGTTGGGCCAGACGCCCGCCCGCGCGCTCGGCGCGACCGACCAGCACTCCCAGCTCCAGCTCTACCGGGCCGGCCCCCGGGACAAGATGGTCACGCTCGTCCGCACGCGCGAACGGGCCGACAGCGAGATCCCCGAAACGGACATCGACGGGCTGGCTTACCTGGGCGGGTCGACGCTCGGCGAACTCCTGGATGCGGAGTTCGAGGCGACCGAGGCGAGCCTGGCTGCCGCCGGCCGGCCGAACGTCCGGGTCGAACTCGACCGCCTGGACGCCGAGAGTGTCGGTGAACTCCTCTACGGCATGGAGGCCGCCTGCATCATGGCCGGCGAACTCTACAACGTCGAGACGTTCGACCAGCCGGCCGTCGAGTGGGGCAAACGAGCGGCCCGCGGCCTGCTGGGCGGCGGGGAGTTCGAGGAAGCCGACGCCGTCGCAGAGAAGACGGAACTGGTCGTCCAGGACTAACGGCGGCACCGGGTGTCGGAGCGTGTTCGACGGGAAGCACAGGCCATATACCGGCACGGTCCGACGCTGAAACCAATGGCAACAGCACAGACGGCCGAGGGTGGCGCACCCGCAAGCGGGGCAGCGCCGACGCTCGGTCTGGTCCTCGCGGGCGTCGCGCTGGTCGCCTCGTTCCTGCCCTGGACCGGTCAGCCGGCGTTCGTCGCCGTCGACGGGATCGAAGGTAGCGCCCTGGCTGCCGGCCTCGCCCTGATCGCGACAGCCACGTTTTCGCTCCGACGCCACGGCAAACTCGACCGCCCGATCGGCTCCGTCGTCGCCGGCCTGTTCGCGGCGGCGGTCGCCGTCGTCGCCCTCGCTCGCCTCGTCACGCCGGCACTCGGCGAGGGTGCCACGCCCACGGTCGCGCTCGGGCTGCCGATCGCCGGGCTCGCGGGGCTGTTCGGCGCAGTCGTGGCAGTCGCGGACGGACGGGCGGTGTCCGACGACCAGCTCTGGACGCAGGTCCGGGCCGTCGTAGCGGCGACCCTCCTCGGCTTCGCGGGCTTCCTGGTGAGCATGCTCATCGCGTACGCCGTCGTCATCGTTCCGATGATCGTGTCCCCCGCGTTCGGGACGAGCCAGGCATATCCGGTCCTCACTGCCGGCTCGGGGATCGGACTCGGGTTGTTCACGCTGGGCTATCTCCGGTATCGCGGCCTCGGGCTGGACTACATCGACGTGGAGTGGCCCGACCTGCGGGACGTGGGATACAGCATCGGCGGCCTGTTCGTCATCTTCCTGTCGGCGGGGCTGGTGTCGTACACGTTCACGCAACTGGGATTACCTACAGCCGACAGCAGCGTCCAGACACTCGCCGAGCAGGTCGAAGAGCCGGTCTTCCTCCTGCCGCTGATCCCGCTGTCGTGGCTCGCCATCGGGCCCGGCGAAGAACTGGTCTACCGCAACGTCGTCCAGAAGTACCTCTACGAGTCCTTCTCGCGACGGACGGCCGTCTTCGTCGCCAGCGTCGCCTTCGCCGCCGTCCACTTCCAGCAGTACGCGAGTCCCGACCCCATCGCGATGCTGTCGACGCTGTTTATCGTGTTCGTCCTCTCGCTCGTGCTGGGCTACAGCTACTACAAGTCCGAGAACCTGCTGGTCCCGATTTTCATTCACGGGACTTTCAACGCCATCCAGTTCTTCGCGCTGTACGCCCAGCTGACGGGCAACGTACCGAGTCCAGGCATGTAGCCGCCGGGCCGGGAGTCACATCGCTCCGTACGACCCGTGAGACAGTTGTCTGACGGGTTTTTATGCGTGAAAATCGCCAAGTGGGTAGTATGCCGACCCAGTACTCGGTCGTCTGCGACGACGACCTCGCAACGGAGGTCAGGACGCTGGCCCAGGAGTACGACCTCACCGAGGAGGAGGTCCTCCGCCAACTCATCGACGTCGGCCTGGAGCACCTGGACTGAGCGGGATTTTCCCGCGTCCGACTGAGCGGGCTGTTGTGCCGTACTAGGCGGGGTTCTTCCGCGTGAGTTCGCTCCCACAGATCGGACAGCGGTCGTGGTTCTCGTCGAACTCCCGGCCGCAACCGGAACACTGGAAGATCCACTCGCGCTGTTCGTCGATGCCCTCCTGTGCGATGACCTCCACCGACACGTCGAGTTTCTCCGCGACGTTTTGCATCGCGTAGTCGTCGGTCACCAGGTGTCCGTCGAGTTCGAAGGCGGCGGCGACGAGCCGGATGTCGGTGCGGGACAGCCCGTCGAAGTCGCCGGTCTCCCGGGCCGCACGTTCGATACGCTCGACGGTTTCGTCCTCCGGGATGTGGAGGTGCATGCCCGACCCTTCGAGGGCGTCGAAGCGGTAGGAACTCTCGCCTTCGAGTTCCTCGCGGACCATCGGAATCGAGGCGATGGGCTCTTGGGTGTGATACTCGTTAATGAACGCCGAGGAATCCAGAACGTACATCGAAGTGAAAACGGGCTAATGCTGAACGATCATGTGGTCTTTGACCGCCTGCACGCGAGTGACGGGGATCAGGAAACGACCGGTCTCGTCGGTGTCGAACTCCGCGTCCCGGACCATCTCGTCCGGTTCGACGACGAGATTGTGTAAGCGACCGGAGTTCGCATCCATCGTGATGTTGTACAGCATCCCGAGTTCGGTGCCGTCAGACCCCATGACGGCCTTCCCCGAGAGGTTCTCCGCGAGTATCTCTGCCATACCGGGGACTGTGTATTCCACTCACATAAACGCCACGGGCCGTGTGACGCAGGTCTGACGGATGAGCCCCTCACATTGGTTGTGCTCGCGGCTGTTGCGTGACGAGTTGACAGAGCAGTCGACGAAAGAGCAAACGTGAAGTCACATTCATCCCCGGGTACGGTAACCCGGAGAATTCTGCTGTCGAACTCTTTAAATCCCGCGCACGGTTGGTATCGGACAAGGATTTTCCACGGTGATATGCAATGTCTGACTCTGACCCGGATACCGAGACCGGACTGGCGGGGGACGAATCGACTGGACTCAGGACGCCCATCGTCGCGGTGCTCGGCCACGTCGACCACGGCAAGACCACGCTGCTAGACAAGATTCGGGGCTCGACGGTGACCGAGGGCGAGGCCGGCGCGATCACCCAGCACATCGGCGCGACCGCGGTGCCGCTCGAAACCATCTCCGAGATGGCCGGCAGCCTCGTCGATCCCGACGACTTCGACCTGCCCGGCCTGCTGTACATCGACACGCCGGGTCACCACTCCTTTTCGACGCTGCGCTCACGGGGCGGCGCGCTCGCCGACATCGCAGTACTGGTCGTCGACGTCAACGACGGGTTCCAGCCCCAGACACTGGAGGCCGTCGACATCTTGAAGCGGACCCAGACGCCCTTCATCGTCGCCGCGAACAAGGTGGACACGGTTCCCGGCTGGAACCCCAACGAAGGTGAACCCATCCAGCCGACGATGGAAAAACAGTCCGAGCGGGTCCAGGGCGACCTGAACGAGCGGCTGTACGGCATCATCGGCGAACTCAGCGACCAGGGCTTTTCCGCGGACATGTACTGGCGCGTCCAGAACTTCCAGAAGAACGTCGGCGTCGTCCCCGTCTCGGCGATGACTGGCGAGGGCGTCCCCGACCTGCTGACCGTGCTGATGGGCCTGTCCCAGCGGTACATGAAAGACGAGATGGCCATCGACGTCGAGGGACCGGGGGCCGGCACGGTCCTGGAGGTCAAGGACACCCAGGGCTTCGGCGCGACGGTCGACGCCGTTCTCTACGACGGAACCATCCAGGCCGACGACGAAATCGTCGTCGGGGGACTGAACGCCCCCATCACGACCGAGGTCAGGGCCCTGCTCCAGCCGCGGCCGCTGGCCGAGATCCGGACTGAAAAGCAGTTCGAGAAGGTCCCCGAGGTTTCGGCGGCAGCCGGGGTCAAGATCGCCGCCCCGGAACTCGACGACGCCATGGCCGGCGCGCCCATCCGCGTCGTCCGCGACCGGGACAAACCCCAGGTCATCGCCGAGGTCGAGGAGGAACTCGCCGAGATCGAGGTCCGGACCGAGGAACAGGGCGTCGTCGTCAAGGCCGACACCCTCGGGAGCCTGGAAGCCATCGCGAGCACGTTAGACGAGTCCGAGATTCCCATCGTCCGCGCGGAGGTCGGCGACGTGGCCCCGCGAGACATCCGGGTCGCCGAGACCGCCGACGAGGGGAAACACGAGGTCATCCTCGCGTTCTCGGTCGACGTCCTGAGCGACGCCGAGCAACTCGCCACCCAGGAGGACGTCCGCATCTTCGAGAACGACGTCATCTACCGGCTCATCGAGGAGTACGAGGAGCACGTCGAGGAGATCGAACAGTCCCAGCAGGAACAGGTCATGGAGAACATCACCCGGCCCGCGCGGTTCCAGATCCTCCGAGACCACACGTTCCGTCAGTCCGATCCCGCCGTCGTCGGCGTCGAGGTCGGCTCGGGGACCCTCAAGCGCAACTCCGACGTCGCGAAGTTCGAGAACGGCGAGTTCAACCGCATCGGGAACCTCAAATCGATCCAGGACGAGGGCGAGGACGTGGACGAACTCCGCGCCGGCGAGCGCGCGGCCGTCTCCATCGACGGCCCGACTGTCGGCCGCCAGATCGAGGAGGAAGACGAACTGTGGGTGTACCTCCCCGAGAAACACGCCAAAATCCTCGAACAGGAACTCGCCGAGGACATCCCCGCCGACGAACGGGAAGCGCTCTCTATGTATCTCGAAAAACAGCGCAATCGCGACCCCTTCTGGGGGAAGTAGCCAAAGCGGCTCCCTTCCTGGTCTCGTTGCAGTAGCGTGATATCCCACTCGGACTTCAGAAACGGGCAGCAGCAGTTCGGTAGCGGACGATATCCGACGTTACAAAATGAGCAACAGCCAGGACCTGGTCTCGACCGCCTGCTATCGGTTTGCAACTCAGAACAAGTGTTTTACGCAGTCTGTAACGTTGGTGCGTAATCCTGGTTAGCTCGTCGGTAGTAAATCACCGCCCCGAGACCGGATTGATAGGTGGTAGACACCTATGGAAAAACCGAATCGAACGCGACGAGATATGCTGGCCTTGACTGGAACAGTTACGCTGGCTGGAATCGGCCTTGGTTCCGCGGGGAACGTACTGGCACAGGAAACAGAGACAGTGACAGGGTCAGAACAGGAACGGACTCTCGAATGGGCTGGCCAGGGTGAAGAGAATGCCGAACAGGACTGTGACGCAACGGAACAGGGATTCTGGCACTGGATACTGACTCCCGGTGGTTCCACACCACTCGTGGAGGCAGGCGCAGAACTAACCGTCGAATTTGCGGACGGGACAACGAAGACGGTCGACGGGTCCCGTCGAGGACAGGGAAGCGGTGCCCTGCATTTCGAGATGACAAAAGACGGTGGCGGAACCGTCACAGCCGCAGCAGTCACATTCAGTGGTGGCGGAAACAACCCCGTCCTCACCATTTCTGACGCCCGGTGTGAGCAGAAGCCGGAGGAACCACCCGAGGAGTTCGAGGACCTCATGGTCACCCCCGAGTGCGTGCACGGGAACGGGAGCATAACCGTGTCGAACAGCAATGATGTCACTGTGTCAGTAACGGTCTCGGGTCCGAACGGCTATGAGCAGGAAAAAGGAGTTCCACCAGGAGATGCTATCGAATTCGGTGGCCTCGAGAACGGCACGTACGATCTCGAAACAGCGTCCGACGATATCGGTCTTGACCATTCGAGTGTGGAAATCGATTATTGACGCGCCGATGCTGGGAGGTGGGAGTCGGCCCACCATGCCGACACCGAACCCACCGTTCGGCTACGTGCGGGCGAACACCCGTAGCTGCGAATCTCTGGACGGCGACTGAGTCCCGCACACGCACTTGGTTGTGTTCCGTGTGTGGAATTGCCCCCGATTTGGACTGGGGAATCGGTCCCGTCCCGTGTTTCTTGTCATGGAACGATATTCCCCGGTAGCAACAGTGAGACCAGGAAATGATGGCATGGTACCCGACGCTACAGCCGAGTGTCGTTCCCTCTGTTCGTTGCCAGGTAATAATATTTAATTAGGACTGGATGGACAGTGGGAATGGAGGCAACCATCTCAGACACTCGCTTGAATCAGGTGTCCGAGCCTGACCTGGTCCTCTCGTTTATTCCGGGACCGCTGCTAGTGGCGGTTGTCGTCGGCTTCCTCGTGGGGGTCCCGCTCTCGCTGGCGCTGGCAGCCGGGAGTCTGCCCGCGAGCGCCGCGATGGGATACGCGCTGTTCTACGCTCCGCCGATCGACGGCGAGGAGAGGGCTGGAGAGACGCAGCCGTAGCAGGCGGGTGAGAACCGCTGGTTTCGCCGAATCCGATAGCGAAGAAGTTGTCGTTTCCAGCATCGGGCGAGCTTGCTCGCCGGTTCACCGGAAGACGCGGAGCGTCTTCCGAGCCTGCGTTCGTGCGGGCCACTCACACAGACACCGCCAGAGCGGGCTTTGCCCGCGGAGGCGGCTTTTTGGCATCATCAGAACCGCAAAGCGGTTCTGATTGGCAGTCAGAACGCCCCGCGTTCTGACAGCATCAACGGGTTTTGCCGGGGGTTGAGGCGGGCGTCGAAGACGCCCGCCGATGCCCCCGGGAAAAGAGGTTGTATTATTGCGCGGTCGGCGACGCGGAGTTGGCCATCGCCTGCTTGACCTGCAGGGCGGCGCTGGCGGCGAGTCCCTGTGCGATGTCGGTCCGTTCGTCCTCGCCGATGCGGAGGTCGGCGGTGTCGTCGGGCGTGTAGCCGGCACTGACCATGGAGCCGACGGGGGGCTGGACGGCGACGGTCGCCCGGGGACCTTCGGGGCTGGCGGAGAGTTCCAGCCCGACGGCGAAGTCGTCGGGGAGCAACTCGCGGGTCCGCGCGGCGACGTTGGCGAGATCGCTCCGGAGGTGCCGCCGCTGCTCGGCGTTCAGGGTGGGCACGTCGTCGGAACTCCCGAAGGAAGTGTTTCCGTACATTTCCCCTGAGGTATGGGTGTCGAACGTATAAACCCGCCGACTATCGCAGTATTGGTCGGCTCTCGCCGTAGGCCGCGACGACCACCGCGGTCGTGTACGCGTCGGGATCGGGTTCGGCGTCGACCACGACGGAGTCCCCCTCGACGAACGTCCAGTCGCGCAGTTCCTTGCCTGCGTCCAGTCCCTGCTCGATGCGGTCGCGCACGGCCGCCGCGTCCTCGCCCGAGGACTCGTAGAACAGGCCCTTGCCGGATTCGCTTCGCGCCCAGCCGATCCCCGCAGCGGCCGGGTCGCCGGGGTCGCGCGTCGCTCGGGCCTGGACGACCGTCAGCGAGTCGCCCACGTCTCCCAGGTCCGGGGCGGTCCCGACGGCTTCGAGGTGGGCCTCGGCGGGGATGACCGAGGAGACGGTGATCAGGTTGAAGTTGTGGACGTTGGCCGCGGCGAGTGCCGCGTCGTAGGACGCCGTCGGCGTCGGCCCGGTCGCTCGTCCCCAGGCGAGCCTGATAACGCTCATACCTGACGGTACACGCCAGTCGGTGGTAAGGGGTTACGATTCCCGACGCCAGCGCGGTGTCGCCTGTCCGGCAATCCCAGAAACCGGTAATCCAACTCCCGACACCACAACAATCCGGCAACAAAACCGGCTCGTGTTGAGGGAACGGGCACACACATTCCGAGAACCTGGTTGAAAGGCCTATACAGCCAGTCTACAATTGCCGAATGTGAAAGCGGGTATCGGACACGAACGATGACACGAAGCCGGTGCGAGTGGCGGTATCGCGGCCGCGTTCATCCCTCTGACAATGAGACAAGCCACAGAGCCCACAGTCGACGAGTTGCTCCGAGCACTGGCCCATCCCCACAGGCGTCACCTCCTCGAAGAGTTGCGTGCACGACGGACTGCGGAGGGCCGGAACCGCGTCCCGCTGAACGCGATCCACGCGTCGCTCGACGTACCCGAGGAGCGGGCGCGGATCGAATGCCACCATCAGCACCTGCCCACGTTACGGGCGGTCGGCCTCATCGAGGATTCAGACGGTGGACGGACTGACGGCGGTGCCGATACAGGCGAGTCTGCCCGCGACGCGGCCGTCGCGCCGGGGCCGCGATTCGACCGGGCGGTAGCAGTCCTCGACGTTCTCAGCGAGGTGGATCAGCGAGGGTAGGCCCCGGGCCGGTCACGCCAGGAAGACGTGTCGCGGCCGGTCGGCGAGGACGTCCTGGCCCCACGAAACCGTCTCGGAGAACGCATCGGAGCGGAAGAAGTCCATCGCGTCCTCTTTTGCGCGCCACTGACTGGAGATGAACATGTCGTTTTCGTCCTCGTGGTTGACCATCAGCGTCGTGTCGTGGTGGCCCTCCATGTCCGCCAGCAACTCGCCGACGTCGCCGAACTTCTCGACGAAGTCCTCGCGGTGTTCGGGCTTGACCGTGTAGAACATGCCCATCGTCCCGAACCCGGACTCTTCACCGGCTCGACCGACGATGTCGGGCAGGTCCGAGAGGAAGTCCGACGCCGTGTCGGCCGCGTCCTGGGTCTCCCAGATGGAAACGACGGCCGTCCGGTCGGTCCCGCCGGACTCTGCGTCGTAGAGGGCCGTCTTCACGTGGGTGTCGTAGCGGTCGAAGCCGTCCCGGAGGTCGTCGACTTCCTCGAACAGTTCCTCGCGGTCGGCCTCCGAGTAGAGGACGAGAGCGTACACGTCCTCGCCGTGGGGCTTGCCCGCGTAGATGTTCAGGTCTTCGAGTTCGCCGCGGATCTCGTCGCCGGTGTCCGCGTCGACGTCCTCGGTCTCGCCGTCGCCCTCGCCCAGCGGCCCGCGGTACCCCTCGACGACCCCCGGGAGGTCGTTGAGGAAGCCGCTGGCCGTGTCGGCGGCGCTTTCGGTCTCCCAGACGCTGGCGATGGCCGCCCGGCCCTCGTTGGCCCGGACCGCCGTCAGCACGTGCGTGTCGTAGTGCTCGAAGTTGCTCCGCAGACCGTCGACCTCGTCGGCGAGGTCCTGGGCGTCGGCCTCCGAGTAGAGCACCAGTCCGTAGGTCCCCTCCTCGTAGTCGTCGCCGGGATAGATACCCAGGGTGCCGAGTTTCGCCTGGATGTCCCCGTCGGGTTCGACGTCGACGTCTTTCTCCTCGACGGCCTGGCTGGGCGGGCCGCCGCCGTGGGAGTCGCCGTCGGACTCGCCGTGGGAGTCACCGTCGGACTCGCCGTGGGAGTCACCGTCGGCATCGCTGGCGTGCCCGTCGGCACCGCCGGCGTGGGCCGGAGCCTCGGTTTCGGCGTGCTGGCCGGCGGTTTCGGCGTCCCCAGTGGGAACGTCCTCGCCAGCGAGGACGGCCGGCAGGTCCGCGGGCGGGAACTTCCGGCCGAAGTAGAAGGGGCCGAACTCGGCGAAGTGGCTGGAGGAGGGGTCGAAGCGCATCTCGTTCAGGAGGTCCTTGACGTCGGTGGGATCGTCGGCCCAGAGGGTGATTCCCCACTCCCAGTCGTCCAGGCCGACGCTGCTGGCGATCATCTGGTTGACCTTCCCGGCGTAGCCTCGGCCGATGTCGCCGTGGTCGGCCATAATCTCGGCCCGCTCCTCGAAGGGCATGTCGTACCAGTTCTGCTCGGGCTGGCGACGCTTGCTCATCGGGTAGAAACAGACGTGCTCGGCGTCGGGCACGTCCGGATGCAGGCGCTTCTGGATGTACTGGGCCAGTCCCGAGTCGTCGTCGACCTCGCCCTCGAAGTAGCCGCGGGCCTCTTCCGTGTAGCCCGACGCCTCGGTCACCGAGAGGTACGACGACGGCTGCTCGGTGAACTGGGCGAAGGCCGTCTGCTCGAACTGGCGCTCTGCCGTGTCCAGTTCCGCGACGGTCTCGCGCAGGTGCAGGACCAGGATGTCGGCCTTGTGTCCGACGATAGTATAGACGACCGTGTCGCCGCCGCCGAACTCGTCGGGGTCGGTCACGTCCGCTTGGTTCGCGTGGGACTGGAGGTAGTCGATGCCTTCTTCGAGCGCCCGCTCGCGGCGGTGCTCGGGCGCGTCGCGCCAGGCGTCCCAGTCGATCGTTCGGAAATCGTGCAGGGCGTACCATCCTTCGTCGGTCGGTGGCGGGTCGCGCTGTTCCATGCGTGGCCCTTCGAAGCGGTCCGTAAGGAGGTTTCCGTTATCCGTCGCCCGCCTCGGACCGTTCAGCGGCTTCCGAGGCGGCGATGCGGCGACGGAGGTCGCGCGGTGGCGGGTTGAGCCGCGAGTCGTTGATGTGCGCCCAGTCGTCGAAGGGCGCCTGCCGGGAGAATCGGAGCCCGTCCCCGGCGTAGTTGTAATTCATGATGCTCCGATACCGGGTCCCGGAGACGGAATGTGAGTCGACGCCCTCGTAATCGCTGGAGTCGATCCCGAGCGAGTGCCCGAGTTCGTGCATGAACGTGGCGGCGAACTCGCCGTGCTGGTACTCAACAGCCATCTGTCGGTAGCCCCGCCCCGAGGACTGGAACCCCGTCCGCGTGAACCCGGCGTCGCTGACGTCGTCGACGATCACGGCGTAGTGGTAGCCCGCCGACGAGTTGTTGAAGTAGATGTCCCGCAGCTGGGAGAGGTCCTCCGGCGTCGTCCGATCTGACACTGGGATCGCGTCGTCGACGACGAGGTGGAGATCGATCCCCGATGAGCCGTCCGGGTTCTCGACGGGCGCGGTGGCGAACCGCTCGGCGATCCGGTCGAGTTGGTCCCGCAAGGGCCTGTGTCCGGCCATGTAGTCGATCTCGACGTAGACGTCTTTCCGAAGCGGGTCGGCACCGGCCACCGGCGTGGCGGCGGCGACCTCGACACCGTCCGGGTACGAGTCACCGTCCGTGTCAGCCACCGTCGGGTCGGTCCCGTATCTGGTGACCTCCAGCCAGTCGCCGAGGCCGTCGCCGTCGGTGTCCGCGTCGAAGGGGTTCGTCCCCAGCTCTCGCTCCCGCTCGTTGTCGAGACCGTCCCCGTCGAAATCGCGGTCGGGAAACAGCGGGAGCTGTGTCACCTGAAAGAGCCCCTGTGTCCAGGCGAACAGCAGGAGCACGACGAGTACGACGCCGACCCGTTTGGCCATCCACCCGGCACGGACGGACAGCGCCCACCTTGTACGTCAGTGGTTACCACGGTTGGGCGGGCATACAGGCGTGTTAGTATACCGCTAACGCGGACAGTCGTCCATCGGCGGCGTCGCGACGTGCCACGGCCAGAAGCCGGGAAAATAAACGGCCGGGGCGGTGGGCGATCGCCTGTTAGGAACCCATTCCGGCCAGCAGCCCGGGACCGAAGATCATCAGGAACAGGCCGGCGATCATCACCAGGCTAATCGAGATGGTGACGGCCGTCGTCAGCCGGCGGCCACCCTCGATGGGGAGCCGCGAGATGAGTGCCTCGGTACTCGCCCGGAGGATGTGGCCGCCGTCCAGCGGGAAGGAGGGAACGAGGTTGAACAGCCCCAGCTGGAGGTTGATCCACGCCGTCCAGAACATGACGTTCGCCAACGTGAACACCCAGCCACCGAAGACGGAGAGCGGCCCCTCGATCGTGTAGAAACCGACGACCGACGGGAGGAAGCCGGCGAAGTTGTAGGAGAGGTTCGGGACGATGACGCTCGCGAAGGGCAAGACGAGGACGAAAAAGATCTGCTGGATGAATCCGATCGACTCACCGGCCGGGCCGTTGCCGCCGCCCAGCAGGCCGAGGAACCCCTCTGCCGGGTAGGTGTCGATGCCGAAGTCGTTGACCGCCACCCCGCTCGTGCCGCCCTGCAGGAAGACGCCGAGGTACGCGCTACCGTCGTCGTCTTCGGTCAGGGTGACGTTGTACGTCGTGGCCCTGGGCCGTTCACCGTCGAGAACGTACGCTTCGATCGTCACCTCGTCACCGGGTTCGTGACTGGAAAGCGCCGTCTGGAGCGCCCCGGTGTCGGTGATCCGCTCGCCGCCGAACTGCGTGATGACGACCGCCGTGCCGTTGGTCGGGGCACCGGCCGCCGCCAGCGGATCGCCCTCGCTCGCTCGGGTGACGTAGGCACCGACGGGGAAGGTCGCGTTCCCCGCGGTCGTCGACACGGTGGCGACGGGCCGGTTCTGGACGGCCTCGGAGAAGCCCTGTTCGGTGTAGACCGGCGTCCCGTTGACGGCGGTGATGGTCGGCGGCGTGTCGCCGCTGATGTCGACGCCGGACTCCCCGGGCCAGCCGTCGAGCACGCCGGGTATCGCCCGCGTGATCATCAACTTCCGATCGACCCTGACCGTCGAGCCCTCCCGTCGCTCGACTTCGACCGTCCGGTCCGTGGTGTTTTCCAGCACCGCGTCGAGTTCCGAGGCGTTGGCGACCGGCTGCCCGCCGACGCCGGTGATGACGTCGCCGCGCTCGATGCCGGCGTCCTGAGCGGCCGACCCCGGGAACGACTTCCCGACGGGAGCACCGTCGACGACCGAGATCGCACCGGCGATGGGGCCGAACAGGAGCAGGAAGGCCACGAGCGTGATGGCGAAGTTGTTGGTGACGCCGGCGGCGAACATGCGCGTCTGTGCGCCCCGATTCGCCTCGTTGCGGCTCTCCTCGCTCGGTTCGACGAACGCGCCGATGGGGATGAAGGCAAAGAGCGCCAGTCCCATCGAGTCGATGTCGATGTCCTCGACCCGGCAGAGCAGGCCGTGCCCGCCCTCGTGGACGATGAGGCCGGCGACGAGGCCGAAGACGATCTCCGGGGCCGCTGCCACCGGGAGGAAGTCGTTGACGCCGGGGATCACGAGGACGTTCTGGGGGTTCCGGACCGGGGTCGCCTGCGGTTCCGTGACGGACCTGACGCCGGCGAACAGCACCGTCACGAACATCCCGATCATCGTCACCAGGGCGATACCGACCCCGAAGTTCCCCCAGGCGCGCCAGAGCCGGCGCGGGGAAGCCAGCCAGTCCAGGAAGGCCCGGCCACGCTTCGTGTGTATCGTGGTGATCGGCCCCTGGACCCGGATGTATTCGGGAATCCGTCCCCGGGCGCGCAGCGCCATCGCGACGAGCGTGTAGAGGAGCACACCCGCGAGCACCCAGGTCAGCGTACGTACCATTGTTCGGTTGGACGGCCCTGGCGGTCAAGAGGGTTTGGTTCACGACACCGACGCGGGGCGGTCGCGCCCGCCGGCCCACCATTTTTTAGGCTAGCCAAAATCGGCAGGATTTAACCGGAGTTCTCCCCAGTCCCGATATGGTCGAACACCCGCTGACACGTCGGCACCTCCTCGCTGCGGTCGGTGCGAGCGGATTCGCCGGATGTACCGGCTTCCTCGGGGGAGCACCGACGAACCGTACCCCCGGGTCGTCGTCCACACCCGGCGACGGGACGACGCCGTCGGACAGACCGGAGCAACTGCCGTACGACACGTCGGTCACCCACGACGAGACCGCCTGGGACGGATACGCGCCGGACTGGTCCGCGCCGACGGACACGCCCGCGACCGACGACCTGGGCGCGGAGGTGCTCGTCGAGAACCTCGAAATCCCCTGGGACCTGTCCGTTGCCCCCACAGGAGAGCTGTTCGTCACCGAGCGGACCGGTCGCATCGTCCGCTTCGAGGCGTTCGCGGACGGTCGCGGCGAGACCGTCGCCGAACCCGGGGCCGTCATCGACGCCGAGGCGGTCGACCCGGGTGCCGAGGAGGGGAGCTGGTGGGTCGAAGGCGGGGAAGGCGGCCTGCTCGGTATCGCGGTCCACCCGACCTATCCGGACCCACCGCTCGTGTACGCGTACTTCACGACCGAAACGGACAGCGGGACGCAGAACGCGGTCCGGGCCTTCGACGTGCGTGACGACGACCCCGCGAGCACCTCGTGGCCGATCGTCGAGGGGATTCCCGCCGACACCATCCACAACGGCGGTCGCATCGAGTTCGGGCCGGCGAACTACCTGTGGATCACCACCGGTGACGCCAGCGAGGGCGAGCGAGCACAGGACCCGACCGACCTGGGGGGGAAGATCCTGCGCGTGACGCCCGGCGGCGATCCGGCACCGGACAACCCCGACCTGGGTTCCGACGCCGACCCCCGGATCTTCACCCTTGGCCACCGGAACCCGCAGGGTATCTCCTGGTTGCCCGACGCCACGCCCGTCGTCACCGAACACGGTCCGGGCGGCGGCGACGAGGTGAACGTCCTGCGGGCGGGTGCGAACTACGGGTGGCCAGAAGCGCGCAACGGCGAGGGATACGCGGACTACGCCGACACGGACTACCAGCCGCCGGTCGCCGACGCCGTCTCCTGGGCACCGGCCGGGAGCGTCTTCTACACCGGCGACGCCGTCCACGGCCTCCGGAACCGGCTGCTGTTCGGCGGTCTCATCGGGCAACTCCTCGTCGCCGTCACGCTCGGGACCGACGCGAACCCCCCGGCCGTAGGCGACGGCGAACTGTACGATGGCGACCGGTACGACGACCGCTACCTGGCGGCGACGCAGGAACGACTCGAAGACGAACTGGGACGCATCCGTCACGTCGAACAGGGTCCGGACGGCGACCTCTACGCGATCACCTCGAACCGGGACGGACGCGCGAGCGGGCCGTTCCCCGGCGGCCGGGACGACGTGCTGGTCCGGCTGACAGCGGAGTGAGCGCGGTGCCAGGGATTCACTCGTCGCGAGACATATTGATCTCACCGAGCGGGACGTAGTGGAAATCCCCTTCGGTCATCTTGCTGGGAGGCTGGGTCTTGAGCCGGTACTCGTGGCCGGCGCGAACGTCGAAGACGACCGCTCGGGTGAGCCGTTGGTCCGGTTCGACGCGCACCTGAGAGCTCTCGACGCGACCGAGCCCCAGTTGGTCGGATTCGAACTCCTCGGCCGCCAGAATCCGACTCGCGTTCCGTCTGGCCGCGTAGTAGTTCCCGCCCTCCGTGACGACGCCCAGATCTGAGCTGTAGAGCGACACAGGCTCGTCGCCGTCGTGGTCGATTACCAGCGTCACGACCAGGAACGCGTCGTAGTCGGGCGTGACCAGCTCGTCGTCGCCGGGTGGGCTGACCGCGGTCGTCATCTGGATTCCCGTGACGGTGTACTCGAGGTCGGCGTCGTCGCCGGCGTTGACAGTAAAGGCCTCGCCGGGGTCGTGTGTGACGTTGCCCCGCTCGGGGGGCGTGTTCATCTCGACGTAGACCGGCCCCACGGCGGCCGCCGCACCGACGAGAACGACGGCAGCGACGACGGCGCGCCCCGGTCGGACGCCGGTCCGCTTCGCGAGCTGGGACCGGACCGGCGGAATCGCGAACAGCCCGGTCACGACAGCAGCAGCGCCGGCCGGCGGAATCTGGGGCGCGACGACGAGCCCGAACAGCACCAACAGGAGGCCCACGAGCCAGACGCCGAGGTCCGTGGCCGTGGTATCGATGGCGTACCGCTCCCGGACCGGCGGAAACACGAACAGGCCGAGCAGTATCGTGACGACGCCAAGCGGGGGTGCGCTGACGAGAAAGAGCACGCCGAGCACCAGCAACGTTCCCCCGCCGAGCCACGCAATCAGTTCCCGAGCGGAGCGGTTCACTACCGGGACCCTCTCGGTTCGACGCCTAAAATCCTGTCACTTCGACCGACAGAACGACCGATCAGTCCTCACGGCGGAGCCGCTCTAAGACGAACTGCTCGTCCAGGGCCGCCAGGAACGGGCCGAGTCGCGGTCCCTGATCGGTGTCGAGGAAGAGTTCGTATCCCGCCGCAAAGAAGTCACCCACCTCGACGTCGTTGCGCTTGGCCGCCTCGTAGATCTCGCCTTGAATCTCCTCCCCGTCGTGTCCCGCTTCGACGAAGTCGGCGAGTTCGTCCAGCGCCGCCTCGGTCGCCGCCTCGAAGTCGGTCTCGGGCAGGTCCTCGGCCAGCCGGTAGTTGTACTCGTTGTCGGTCCGCTTGGCCCACCGGCGGGCGCGTTCGACGCGGTCGAGCGCGGCCTCGATCTCCACCTCGGTGGCGTCCTCGGGGATGTGGCCCTCCCGTCGCGCCATCTGCTCGCGGAGTTCCGGGTCGTCAGTCATCCCCAGGACAGCGGCGAAGGTGTAGGGGATGCGGATCGGCTGGTCGTCCGCAACCTCGGTCACCATCGGGTACGCGCGCTCGACCAGTTCGGCTTCCTCCTCGTCCCGTGGCTCCTCGGCCCCGTAGAAGACGCGCTCGAACCGGTCGAACTCCTCGACCAGCTGGTCGAGCGTCGTCACGTCGAAATCGCGCTGTTTGCGCGGGTTCTTGGTGAAGAAGTACCGGAACACCTCGGGTTCGAGCAGGTCCAGCACTTCGGCGACAGTGACGATGTTGCCCGCCGAGGACGAGAGCGCCTCGCCGTTGAGCGTGAACCACTCGTAGACCATCGGCACCGGCGGCTCGATGCCCAGGACGTTCCGGGCGATGTCCGTCCCGCTGGGCCAGGACCCCTCGGCGTGGTCCTTCCCGAACGGCTCGAAGTCCACGCCCAGGATCTCCCACTGGGCCGGCCACTCGAAGCGCCACGGCAGTTTGCCCTCGCGGAACGTCGCCGTCCCTTCGTGGCCACACCCCTCGATGGTCCGGTCGCCGGCCTCCATGTCCGAGCAGACGTACTCGACGGTGCTCCCATCTACGTCCACGTCGACGACCTGGCCCGTCAGCAGTCCGCACTCGCTACACTGGGGGGTGAAGGGGACGTAGGAGTCGCCGACGCTGGCCTGGTACGCCGAGAGCGTCTCCCGAGCCAGTTCGGTGTGTTCGAGCAGGTCCCGTGTGATCGCCTCGAACTCGCCGTCGGCGTAGAGGTCGGTGTTCGAGACGAACTCGACGGGTACGTCCACGAGCTCGGCGCTCTGTTCGAGCAGTTCGGTGAAGTGCGCACCGTACGAATCACAGCAGCCGAAGGGATCCGGGATGTCCGTGTAGGGCTTCCCGAGGTTCTGGCCGACCGCGCCCGAATCGACCGATTCGTCACCGAAGTCGACGACGTTCCAGTCCAGGTCGGCCAGCGTCCGGGGGATCTTCCGGAGCGGGTCCTTGTCGTCGGTGGAGAACACCTGTCGGACCTCGTGACCGCGGTCGCGCAGCGCCTCGGCGACGAAGTAGCTCCGCAGGATCTCGTTGAAGTGCCCGATGTGAGGCACGCCCGAGGGCGAGACGCCGCCCTTGATGACGATGGGTTCGTCGGGGTCACTCGCGAGGATGGCGTCGGCCACCGCGTCGGCCCAGAAGGCCCGGCCGCCGATGTTCCCGACCTCGTAGGGGTCGTAGAGGTCGACGTCCTCGACGTCCGTCCCACCGTCGTCACTCATCGGCCATCACCGGCAGGATCTCGGTCCCATCGTGGTCGTTCTCGTCGACGGCGCGCGCGACGGCGTCGGGGTCGGTCCCGTCGAGGACGATGGCACGCAGGCCCGCCCGCTGGATGACTTTCCCGGCCAGCAGGTCCACAGGAGCGTTACTGCCGGCGTCCATCTCGATGTCGGCGATGATGTCGACCAGCTCGTCGGGCGTCATTTCCGTGAACTTCGTCGCGTCGTCATCCTCGTTCGGGTCGGCGCTGAACACGCCGGGGACGCTCGTCGCGTACACGAGCAGGTCCGCGTTGACGTACTCCGCGAGCACGGCGCTGACGGCGTCGGTAGTCTGAGCCGGGGCGACCCCGCCCATGACCGGCACGTCGCCGCGGTGCATCGCGGTGCCGGCGTCCTCGTACGTTTCAGGCGGCGTCGGCGCCGCCATCTCGCCCATCGCGGCGATGAGCAGTTGCGCGTTCAGGCGCGTCACGTCGATGCCGAGCTGGTCGAGTTGCATCTCGTTGGCCCCCAGCTCGCGGGCGGTCGTGATGTAGTCGCGGGCGACCGTCCCACCGCCGACGACCACACCGACTCGGTGTCCGTTCGCGACCAGTCCCTCGATGACGTCCGCGTAGGCACGTACCCGGTCCGGTTCCAGATCCGGCGCGAGCACGCTCCCGCCGATAGAGACGACGACTTTCATTACGTCCGGGTTGCTCCGAGCCGTTCTTAAGCGTTCGTACTCCGCGATGGCGCGACCGACCCCGGGACCGAAGGCTAATGCGCCAGGGCGTCCTGCTGTCTGGACATGAACGTACTCGGCGTGGTGGGCCCGTCGGAGTCGGGAAAGACGACACTGGTCGAACGGCTCGTCGACCGGTTGACCGAGCGCGGGTCCGTCGCGACGGTCAAGCGCATGACCCACGCCCCGGACATCGACACCGAGGGCAAGGACACCGCCCGACATCGGGCCGGCGGTGCCGCGGCGACCTACGGCCTCACCGACGACGACGGCTGGTTCGCCACCGGGACCGAGCGCACGCTCGATGCGACGCTCGACGACCTCGCACCCGACTACGACTACGCCGTCGTCGAGGGGTACAGCGACGCGGCGATCCCGCAGGTGGTCCTTGGCGATCGCGACCACGCCGGGCCCGCACTCGCAACTGCACCAGACGCCGACGGCGTCGACGTGGACGCAGTCCTCGACGCGCTCGCGGAAACCGACCCACACGTGACCCTGGAGACGCTCGTCGAGCGTGTCAAACGCGCCCCCGAGGCCGAACGTGCTGGTGCCATCGCCACCTTCACCGGCCGCGTCCGGGCGAAAGACGCGCCCGACGACGAACCCACGGAGTACCTGGAGTTCGAGAAGTACGAGGGCGTCGCCGAGGAGAAGATGGCAGCGCTCAGCGCCGACCTCGAAGGCCGGGAGGGCGTCCTCGACGTGCGCATGCATCACCGAACCGGCGTCATCGAGTACGGCGAAGACATCGTGTTCGTCGTCGTACTGGCCGGCCACCGCGGTGAGGCGTTCCGAACCGTCGAGGACGGCATCGACCGCCTCAAAGACGAGGTCCCGGTCTTCAAAAAGGAGGTCACCGTCGAGGAGGAGTTCTGGGTCCACGACCGGGAGTGACCGAGCGCGCCCGAGCAAACCAGCGGCAAAAACCCCCTGTATTTCGGGTTTGACCAATGGATTCGACACGACGTGGCCCGGACGAGGTAAGGTCGACATAACTGACTTAGAACCGTTTGTAAAACGTCTCCAGCCCTCTCGAAACGTCCTGAAAGAGTTGTTTTACACCGGTTTACGCGAAAAAAGGTCCGAACCGGCGCTAAAACCGACGAAGCGACCCGAAGCTTCCCGCCTTTATATGCAGATGTAGTCGATACGATCGGTTGAGGTGTCACACATGAGCGCTACAACGCAGCCCTCCACCGAACCGGAAAGCAAGGAAGAACGGCTCCGCGCGTACCTGAAGCAGAAGGCACAGGACGGCGAGATGTACTTCAAGAGCAAGTTCATCGCCGACGAGGTCGGCCTCTCGCCCAAGGAGATCGGCGCGCTGATGGTCAAGCTCAGCGATTCGGCCACCGACCTGGAGGTCGAGAAGTGGTCGTACACGAGCGCGACCACGTGGCGAATCGAGCCCGCCTGACGACACCAGCGCCCGCCCACTGACCGGTACCCGCTCGGTCGAACCCGTTCCGTGGACCCGCACCGACCGAACCCCTCGAATCCCCGATATCGACCGTTCGAGACGCTGACGAGTTCTTTTCCGTGATACTCGGACCGGAGATTTATACGGCCCGGCGTCAAAGAAAGCAGCGATGGCTGGGAGCGGAGTACCGGGGGACGCGCCCCCGGCCGACGAACTCTCTTCGGTTTTCCGCGTCTACGAGGTGCGAACGGACGGCGACAAACTGCTGTACATCGGCCGTCCGGCCGCCTCCGCCGACGCCCTGGAGCGAGAGGTGTTGCCGCTGTTCCGACAGTACGACTACGACGTGACGCTCCGACAGCAGTACCAGCCGGACCGCGGCCCCGGACTCATGTCGGGCAACTACGCGCTCGTCGCGAAACCCCAGTCGATGGGGCTCGATGGCATCCCCTGGACGAACGTCGTCCTGGCCGTGTTGACGGTGCTATCGACGCTGTTCGTCGGGGCGAGCCTCTGGTACGACATCGACATCGGCGGCGACCCCACGAGACTGCTCGACGCGTGGCCCTTCACCCTCGCGGTGCTGGGCGTGCTCGGGACCCACGAACTGGGCCACTACGTGATGAGTCGCTACCACCGCGTCGACGCGAGCCTCCCCTATTTCCTGCCCGTGCCCACGATCTTCGGGACGATGGGCGCGGTCATCAAAATGAAAGGCCGGATTCCCCACCGGAAGGCGCTGTTCGACATCGGCGTGGCCGGCCCCCTGGCGGGACTGGGGGCGACGGTCGTGGTGACCGTCATCGGTCTCCACCTGCCCCCGGTGACCGTGCCACTGGAGCTCACCTTCAACCACCCGCCGATGTTGCAGGCGCTCTCGGCGATCACCGGACAGCCGCTCAGCTACAGCGACCCACACAAGATCTTCAATCCGGTCGTCTTCGGCGGCTGGCTCGGGATGTTCATCACGTTCCTGAACCTGCTCCCCGTCGGGCAACTCGACGGCGGCCACATCGTCCGGGCGATGTTCGGCGAGCGAACCGAGACGCTGTCGGCCGCCGTGCCGGCCGGTCTGTTCGGCCTCGGTCTCTACCTCTATATCGCCAGGAGCGGCGAAGCCGTCTACATCTGGTTCATCTGGGGCCTGCTCGCGCTCGGCCTGGCCTACGCCGGCCCGACCGATCCCATCGACGATGCCCCGCTCGACCGGAAACGGTACGCGGTCGGCGCCCTCACCTTCCTGCTCGGCCTGGCGTGTTTCACGCCCATCCCCATCGAAGTCGCGGTCTAACCGGCGTCGTCGCGTTCCTCGCCGGCGTGCGTGTACCCGCGGTCGGGCAGCAGCTCGCCGTCGAGCGTGATTCCGGTCCCCGATTCCGTGACCGTCCCGATGCGAGTGAGCGGTACGTCACAGCAGTCCCGGATCCCCGACAGCCGGTCCGGTGGGACGGTACAGACGAGTTCGAAGTCCTCGCCGAAGTACACGCCCAGTTCGCGTCGCGCCGCCGCGTCGGCCGTCACGTCGTCGACGGCCCCGTCGATGGGCAACGGGGATTCGACGGCGATCCCGCAGTCGCTGGCCTCGGCGAGTTGGTGGAGCGACCGCGCGAGGCCGTCGCTGGAATCGATCATCGCCGTGGCGTGGGTCGAGATCGCCAGCCCGGGCACGACTCTCGGCGTGAAGCGGAACAGTTCGTTGGCGCGCTCGATCTCGCCGCGCTCGAACAGGCGGAGTGCCGCGCCGCTGCGGCCCAGCGTCCCGGTCACGCAGACGGCGTCGCCGGGCGTCGCGCCGGAGCGGTAGACCGGCGCGTCGGTCCGACCCAGCGCGGTCGTCGCCACGGTGAACTCGTCGTGGTTGTCGAGGTCGCCGCCCACGTACTCGGCTTCGACGTACGAACACACGTCACGTGCCCCCTGAATGAAATCGCGGATTTCGGTCCGGTCGAAGGCGGGAGCGGCGTAGACGGCGACGGCCGCGGTGGCTTCGGCGCCCATCGCAGCCACGTCGGAGAGCGACGCGCCGACGGCGCGCCAGCCGGCGGTGTAGCGGGTGGTCCCCTCGGGGAAGTCCGTCCGGTCGTGGAGCATGTCCGTCGTGAGCACCTGCTCGCCGACGACGGCCGCGTCGTCGCCGGCCGCCGGCAGGTCCTCGGCCAACAGCGCGAGTGTCGCCCGCTCGTCCATACCCGGCCTTGGACGGCACCCCCTAAAATCCCGTGGGAGACGGCGACAGTCGGTGGCTTCAAACGGGGACCGGCCGATAGGCCGGGCATGAATGGGGACAGGCGGGCGACGGTAGCCGGGTTCGCTGGTGCCGTCCTCGTCTTGCTGGTGTTGTTCTGGTTCGTCGGCATCGACGAGATCCTCGCCGCGCTGTCCGGTGCCAACCGCGTCATCGTGGCGGCGCTCGTGCCGGTCGCCGTCCTGTGGCTCTGCGCGTGGGGAATGGCGCTCTACACCGTCCTCCAGGCCATCGACAATCCCGTCTCCGCACCGATGGCCGTCCTGTTGTACACGGCGGCCATGTTCGCGAACAACGTGACGCCGTTCGGCCAGGCCGGCGGCGAACCGATCACCGCGCTGCTGATCTCGCAGGCGGCCGACAGCGAATACGAGAGCGGGCTGGCGGCCATCGCCAGCGTCGACGCGCTCCACTTCGTCCCGTCGGTCGTCCTCGCGACCAGCGGGTTGGCCTTCTTCGCCGTCGAGACCGTCACGCTCGGCCGAAACCTCCAGATCGCCGCCGTCGCCGTCGGAGGCCTCGCAGTCGCCATCCCGGTCGCGGTGTACCTCGGGTGGCGCTATCGGTACGAACTCGAAGCCGCCGTCGTCCGCCTGCTGACGCCAGTGATCCGGGCGCTGGGTCGGCTCGTGCCGCGACTGAGTCCGCCCGACCCCGACGTCATCGAACACCGCATCGAGGGCTTTTTCGTCGCCATCGACCGCGTGGCCAGCAGTCGGCGACGGCTCGCGCTCGCGCTCGGGTTCTCGCTGGCCGGGTGGCTCGCGCTCACCTCCTCGCTGTGGCTGTCCGTGGTGGCGCTGGGCTACGACATCCCCTTCGCGGCCGTCCTGGTCGTCATCCCGGTCGGCGCGATCGCGAGCGGGACCCCGCTTCCCGGCGGCCTGGGCGGCATCGAGACCGCGTTCGTCGTCCTGCTGGTCTCGACGACTGGCATCCCCGCGGCCGCCGCCGGGGCCGCCGTCGTCATCCATCGGGTGGCGACCTACTGGCTCCCGACGCTGGCCGGGGCCGGCGTGGCCGCCGCTTTCGGGGCTCGACGGGAGCAGCCACCGACCGGCGGGGAGTGACGCTGGGGCGGCGAGGTTGACGAGCGGGTAACGATGCGCTTTTATGACGCCACGAGGAACGAGAGTGCAATGACGACGCTATTCGACGTTCCCGCCGAGGACCTAAACGAGGCGCTCGCGGAGCGACTCGCAGACGAGGACGCAGTGGCAGCACCCGACTGGGCTCGCTTCGTGAAAACCGGCACCGGCCGCGAACTCCCCCCCGAACAGGAGGACTTCTGGCAGCGACGCGCCGCCAGCCTCCTGCGAAAGGTCGCCGTCGACGGTCCCGTCGGCGTCGGGACGCTCCGCGGAGAGTACGGCGACTCCTCGAAAGGATCGACTCGCTACAAGGTCCGACCGAAGCGCAGCACCAAGGGCAGCGGGAACATCATCCGCACCGCCCTCCAGCAGCTCGAAGAAGCCGGCTACATCGAGACCGCGCAGGGCGAGGGCCGCCGAGTCACCGGCGACGGCCGGAGCCTCCTCGACGAGACCGCGGGCGACGTGCTCGAAGAACTCGACCGACCGGAACTCGAACGCTACGCCTGAGCTCGCTGCTTCTGGCGATTTCTCCACCATCCACGAGCCGCTGCACTCCCCCTCGTGTTTCTGCTGTGCACACATGTCACGCAACCTATATGGACTCAGCAGCCCTCTATATGCGTATGAAGACACTTGAGACGACAATCGACATCGACGCGCCGGCCGACATTGTGTGGGACGTGCTGACCGACTTCGAGCGGTATCCGGAGTGGAACGACTACACGCGTATCGCGGGCGAGGCCGTCGAGGGCGCACAGCTCCGGGTCGCACCAGGGCCACGAGCGGGACGGATGCCGACGTTCACTCCCCGCGTACTTCGTTCCCGAGCCGATTACGAGCTCCGGTGGCTCGGCCACCTCTACGTTCGAGGCCTATTCGATGGCGAACACCGGTTCACGATCGAGGCCCTCGGTGACGGCCGCTCACGGCTGACCCAGGCCGAACAGTTCTCCGGTCTCCTCGTTGGCCCCATCATGCACCGGTACGGCGAGCAGACGAGAGCGAACTTCGAGAGCGTCAACCGCGCACTCAAGCGGCGAGCCGAGGGACTGGTACGGGAGGAACCGACGGCGGGACCCGACGTGGCAGCCTGACAGAGAGGACAGTGTCCGTAACGGTTTTCGGTCAGACGCGACAACTATTGTGATAGCTATGAGTGGCAACCCCGACGACGAGGAACTCGAACAGCTACGACAGGAGAAAATGGAGAAGCTCCGCGAGCAGAAACAGGGCCAGCAGGGCGGGGCCGGCGGCGAGGCCCAGGAGGCACAGCGCCAGCAGGCCGAAGCCCAGAAGAAGGCGCTGCTCCGTCAGCACCTCACCGACGGGGCGCGAAAGCGGCTCAACACGGTGAAGATGTCGAAACCGCAGTTCGGCGAGAAGGTCGAACAGCAGGTGCTGGCGCTGGCCCAGAGCGGCCGCATCCAGGACAAGATCGACGAGGAGAAGATGAAACAGTTGCTCTCGGAGCTCAAGCCCGACTCGAAGAGCTTCGACATCGAGCGACGCTAGATGCACGCCGGACTGTGCTACAGCGGCGGCAAGGACTCGACACTGGCCGCCCTGCTTCTCGATTCCTTTTACGACGTGACGCTCGTCGCCGCGACCGTCGGCGTGACCGACGCGGCCGACCACGCCCGCGAAGCCGCCGAAGCGGTCGGGTTCCCGCTCGTTACCGTCGAACTCGACGAGGCAGTCGCCCACGAGGCCGTCGACCGAATGGTCGCGGACGGCTACCCGCGCAACGGTATCCAACAGGTCCACGACCACGCCCTCGAAACGGTGGCCGCCGGCGAGTTCGAGGTGGCGGGGACCGTCGAGACGTTCGACGCCATCGCCGACGGGACCCGACGGGACGACCGCGTCCCCACGGTGTCCCGCGCGCAGGCCCAGAGCATCGAGGACCGCTACGGCGTCGACTACCTCGCGCCGCTGTCGGGGTTCGGCCGGAGCGCCGTCGACGACCTCGTCGAGGCGACGCTGGTCGTCGAGACCGGCCCCAGCGAGGAGATCGACAAGGGCGACTACGAGGCCGAACTGCGGGCACTGATGGCCGAAGAACACGGCGAGGAGGCCGTCGACGAGGTGTTCCCCGATCACGACCAGACCCGCGTGGTCGGACTCCGTGACCGGTGAGCGACGGGCGCTACGCTCCGTCGACCAGTCGCGGATCGTCGATCCCTGATTCGAGGTTCCAGCCCCGTTCGAGCGGCCCGGTGATGAGCGACCAGCGGTGACCCCCTGTCGCCAGACCCTGGGCACGAGTGATGAACGACTCCCACTCGACGGCACACTGATGATGCAACAGCAGCCCCCGCGACCGGCCCCGGTTCGGCGTGATCCTGATGGGATCGGCCGACGCAGTCAGTGGCTCGTCGCACCACGGACAGTGTTCGGTCATGGTCCGAGGCTCGTCGTGGCACATCGTTGTTACACGGTACCTATAGTAGTCAGCAGAAATTTTCACTGTCCAGGATCGTCAGCAGGCTGCCTTTCCGGCACGAAACACCCTGCTCGATGAGAGCGTGAGCAAAGACTGCTGGTGACTACTATAGGGGAGGCTCGACCGCGGGAAGGACAGTTTCAAGCGCGCCGTGTGCGAACCCCTGGGCATGTACGACCACCTGAAGGGCTTTCGGGACTTCTACCCCGACGAGATGGGGGCGCGCCGGGAGGTCATCGACCAGCTGGAGGCCACGGCACGGCAGTACGGCTTCCGCGAGATCGGCACGCCCGCGCTCGAACGGACCCAGATGTACGTCGACAAGAGCGGCGAGGAGATCGTCGAGGAACTGTACGCCTTCGAGGACAAGGGCGGCCGCGAGGTCGCGCTGACGCCCGAACTCACGCCGACCGTCGCGCGGATGGTCGTCGCCAAACAGCAGGCGCTGTCGAAACCGATCAAGTGGGTGTCGACGCGGCCGTTCTGGCGCTACGAACAGGTCCAGCAGGGCCGCTTTCGCGAGTTCTACCAGACCAACGTCGACATCTTCGGGTCGGCGGAACCGGAGGCCGACGCCGAGGTCCTGGCCTTCGCCGCCGACGCGCTCACTTCGCTCGGGCTGACCGCCGACGACTTCGAGTTCAAGGTCTCACACCGGGACATCCTCGGTGGCCTCCTGGAGGCGTTCGACGCCGACATCGCGACGAAAGACGCCATCCGCGCCGTCGACAAAAGCGAGAAGATCAGCGAGGCCGAGTATCACGATCTGCTCGTCGAGGCGGGACTCACCTACGACCAAGCCGCCGAGTTCGACGAGTTGCTCGCCACGGGCGAGGACGACCTGGACGAACTCGTCGACTTTGCGGGTACCGACCGCGTCGAGAACGCCGTCACGAACCTCCAGAACGTCCTGGACGCGGCGGCGGACTTCGGCGCGCGGGAGTACTGTACGCTCTCGCTGGAGACCGCGCGTGGACTGGACTACTACACCGGCGTCGTCTTCGAGTGTTTCGACTCGACGGGCGAAGTCTCCCGCTCGGTGTTCGGCGGCGGCCGCTACGACGACCTCATCGAGAGCTTCGGCGGCCAGCCCACGCCCGCCGTCGGCGTCGCCCCGGGACTGGCTCCCCTCTCCCTGCTCTGTCAGCGCGCCGGCGTCTGGCCCGAGGAGGGATTCACGACCGACTACTACGTCCTGCAGGTCGGCGACACGCGCGAGGTCGCCGCGGAGATGACCCGGAAACTGCGCTCGCGGGGCCACGTCGTCGAGACGGACGTAGCGGGTCGGAGTTTCGGCGCGCAACTGGACTACGCCGACAGCATCGGTGCCGAGACGGTCGTCATCGTCGGCGAGCAGGACCTCGCGGACGACGCCGTGACAGTCAAGGACATGGACAGCGGCGACCAGAAACAGGTTCCGCTCGCCGAATTCCCCGGCGACCACGACCGCCCGACGCTCGACGACTTCGAGTGATCGGTCGTCACGGACCGACGCGACGGTACGCTCTCAGCCGGACGGGTACTCGTAATCGAGCGATACGTCCCGTTCGGCCTCGCCCGCGCGGAGCAGGCCGTTGATCTCGAGCGTGAACGATCCGTCCCTGATGGCGTCGCCTGCGGACTCGCCGAGGTCGGCGTAGTCGACGATGACGGTCATGGTCCGTCTCGCCGTTTCCCCCGGTTCCAGCGTGTTGATCGTCGGTTCCGACGTGACCGCCCGTGCGCCGTTGATGAACACGTCGAATTCGCCCGACGGACTGGGAATCTCCTCGTCGGTCGGGTTCTCGACTTCGAGGATCACGTCCATGTCGGCGCTCCGGAGGCCGGCCTCGGGCTTTCGAACGTCGAAAATCGATATCTCGAGGTCGTCGATGGGCGGTGGCATCGGCGTCGGTGTCGCCGTCGCCGTCGCGCCCGGTTGCTCGTCGTCACCGCCACCGGCTCCCGCGTCGTCGGTACAGCCCGCGAGTCCACCGACCGCGAGCCCGCCGACCGCCGTCAGTACTGACCGCCGATTCATCGTTCGCTAACGTGTCGGGCAGAAACGATAATCTTACGATAACGAACGGCGGAGCGCAACGCTCATCCGCCGGCCCGCCGGAGTGACGGGCGATGCGTGCGTTCCGCGTCGCCTACGACGGTCGGCCGTTCCACGGCTTCCAGCGCCAGCCGGACGTCCCGACCGTCGAGGACGCCATCCTCGACGCGCTCCGTCGGCTCGACGTCCTCGCAGGCGACGACGTACCCGAGAACTACGCGGCCGCCGGCCGCACCGACGCCGGCGTCTCCGCGCTCGCCCAGACCGTCGCGTTCACGGCCCCCGAGTGGCTGACGCCGGCCGCACTGAACAGCCAGCTCCCGGCCGCGGTCCGCGCGTGGGCTCACGCCGACGCTCCGACGGGATTCCACGCGACCCACGACGCGACCAGTCGCACCTACCGGTACCACCTCCACGCGCCAGCCGAGACCGTCGACGATGGGCGGGCAGGCAAGGGGTTCAATCGCCTCCGCGGCGAACACGACTTTCACAACCTGACGCCCGACGAGACCGGAACGGTCCGGGCCCTCCAGGGGTCGCTCCGGCGCGACGGCGAGTACCTCGTGATCGAACTCACTGCTGGCGGGTTCGCGCGGCAACTCGTCCGCCGGGTCGTCTCCGTCGTCGCGGCGGTCGCTCGCGGCGACCGCGACCTCGACTTCCTCGACCGCGTGTTCTCGGCCGAGTCGCTGGCCGGCCCCGACGGGGTCCCGCCGGCACCGGCCGATCCGCTCCTGTTGGTCGACGTGACCTACCCGGACCTGACGTTCACCGTCGATACCGAGGCCCGGGAAAGCGCGAACGCGGTCTTCGCCGAGCGACGCGACGAACACCGGACCCGAGCGCGGGTGGCCGGTGACATCGCTGCCGAGCTGTGAGAAGCAGGGCCGGTTATTCCATCTCGTCGAGCGAAACGACGGTGTCGGACTGGAGCCAGCGGCTAGTGTCTTCTCGGTCGTAGACCACCAGGGCGTCCCGGGTGGTAAACTGGCGGTATCGGCCGGGCGAGGGCGTCCGGTCGGTGGATCGTCGTTCAGGGCGTGTCATCGTCTCTCTCCACTCGCCGTTTGGACCCGGATGGTGGTATAGGTATGACACGTTATCCGATGTTTTCGGCCGTTTCGAGCGGTTTCAGGCGTCTTTCGACGGTTCAACCAGCGTAAAGAGTGTGAACGATACGGTCCGAGAGCGGCGACGGGTCAGACAGGGGCGACCATGTCCATGGCCTCCCGCACCGACTCGCGCTGGCCCAGAATCGTGATCCGGTCACCGAGTTCCAGCGCCATGTCCGGTTCGGGGACCTCGATGCCGTCGTCGTGGTCGACCAGGGCGATGAGACAGTCCTCGGGGAGTTCGAGGCGGAGTTCCCGGACGGTGTAGTCGGCGAACCGCTCGGCCGTGAGTTCGACCTCCTGGACGTCGCCGACGCGGTCCAGATCGGTCATCCAGTGGGCCATGGCGGGCCGTTCGATCTGGTTGTCGATGGCCCAGGCGGTCGCCATGCTCGCGTCGATGGTTCGCACGCCGAGGTCCTCGAAGGCGTCGACGTTGTCGGGGTTGTTCACCCGTGCGATGACGGTCTCGACGTCGAACTTCGAGTTCGAGAGTTGCGCGATGAGCAGGTTCGCGTCGTCGTTGCCGGTCGCGGCGATGATCGTTTTGGCGTTGGCACCACCGGCCTCACTGAGGACCTCCGTGTCGGTGCCGTCACCCCAGACGACCGAGTACCCGTCGTTTCGTGTTCGTTCGACCATTGCCTCTTCCGTTTCGATGATGACGACGTTCTCGCCTCGATCTTCGAGGCGTTCGGCGAGCGACCGACCCACTCGTCCGCCGCCAACGATGATGACTCTCATTGGTATCACATCCAGGTATTCCGCGATTTTGCGCGCGAAGCCGCCCTCGAAGGCGACCGTCGCGAAGATGACCAGAAAGACCGTCCCGACGAGCACCTGGGCCTGCTCGTCCAGCCCCTGGGCCTGCATCTCCACGGCGAACAGCGTCGCGACCGAGGCCGGAATGATGCCCCGCGGGCCGACGAAGCTCATGAACAGTTTCTCGCTGGTCTTGAACCGGTCGCCCCAGGTCGAGACGAAGACGAGCACCGGCCGGATGATCAGCATGATCACGGCGACGACGGCCAGTCCGGGTACCCCCAGTTGGAGGAGGTCCTCGAACTCCAGCAGCGCCGCCAGCGCGATGAAGACGATAGAAAGCACCAGCAACGTGATGTCGCCTTTGAACGCCGCGATTTCGTCCTCGTAGGGGAGGTCGGCGTTCCCGAGCAAGAGCCCGGCCGTCGCGACGGCCGCGACACCGGCCTCCGTCCTGATGGTATCGGCCGCGGCGAAGGCGACGAGCGCGCCCGCGAGCGTGAGCAGCCGTGCGCTCTGTGGCGCGTTGCCGGGTGAGAGGTCGACGTACCTGATGAGGTAGTAGATCACGGCGGCGACGACGACGCCGACGAGCAGTCCGATACCCAGGCGCGTGGCGAACGCCTCGACGAACGACACTTCCGCCTCGTTTCGGAGGACGATGACCTTGAAGACGACGACGGCGATGATCGCCGCACTCACGTCGTTGATGATCCCCTCGGTCTCCAGGGCGGTCGCCACCCGGTCGCGGACGGGGACGACCTCCAGGATCGGCGTGACGACCGTCGGTCCCGTCGCGACCAGGAGGGCACCGATGAGAAAGGACATGTCCCAGGGTTGATCGAGCGCGAAGTGGACGACCACTGCAGTCCCGCCCAGTGCGATCGCGGCTCCCACCGTCACCAGCCTGAGCGTGGCCGCCGGTGCCGCCTTGACGCGATCGATGCGGAGGTGAAAGGCCCCCTCGAAGACGATGATCGCGACCGAGAGACCGACGATCGCGGGCAGCGCTGGCCCGAACGACTCCCGCGTGACCAGGCCCAACCCCTCGGGACCGAGGGCGACGCCCGCGGTCAGGAGGAAGATGATACTGGGCACGCGAAAGCGCGCGGCCAACAGCTGTGCCCCGACGCCGATTCCGATTATCGCTGCAACCAGTGGAATTATCGCACTACTGGCCACACCCGATCCTCCATACACCGGACCCAATGAACGGCTGTGATTTAAACACTCACAATCCGTCCTGCCGCTCTCTGCCCCGCGATACACTCGACCAGCGAGGACGGAGCGCGTTCACTATCGACGATGATAATGCAACCCTGAAGTATATACTGTTCTGGTGAGGTGAGGATGGTAATGAGTAGCATGAGGCGAATAACTCGGTTCGTTCACTCGTCTCGTCTCGCCGCGTTGGTTCGGTCCGACACCGACGACCACTCGGAGACGGACGCGACGACCACTGGCGAACCGGACACGGGGGGAACCGACAGAGAGCGGACGACTTCGGAGGACGGCTCGGACCAGATGGCGCTGGAGACGACCGATGACGAGGGTGCGGGGGAGACGAATTCCACGTCGTCACCCGTCGGGACAGGCAGCGACCACACGCCAGTCGCCTCGGACGGCGGGACACACACGGTCGACGCGGCAGCCGCGTCGACCACGTCGTCGCTGGAAGCCACAGCCCGCGACTTCCGCGACGCCATGGCGGCCGCGGCGGACGGCGACATCAGTCAGCGCCTGGACACGGACCGGGACAACGACGCGATGGCGGAGGCCGCGTCGGCGTTCAACGAGATGATGACGCATTTCACCGACACCGTCGGGGAGTTAGAGGAGTTCGCCGAGGACGTCGACGACGCGACCGAGGAGATGAGCGCCGCCACCCGCGAAGTCAAGGAAGCCAGCGAAGAGGTCAGCGGGTCGATGGACCAGATCTCGAACAACGCCTCGAAGCAGGACGACCACCTCCAGGAGGTCGCCGACGAGATGACGGACCTCTCGGCGACCGTCGAGGAGATCGCCTCCTCGGCCTCGGAGGTCGCCAGTATCTCCAGGGACGCCGCGGAGTTCGGGCAGGAAGGCCGCGACGCCGCCGAGAAGGCCGTCGATCGGATGGACGAGATCGAAACGACGGCCGACGACACCATCGAGCAGGTCGAACACCTCGAAGAGCACATCTCCGAGATCAACGAGGTCGTCGAAGTGATCGACGAGATCGCCGATCAGACCTCGATTCTGGCACTGAACGCCTCGATCGAGGCGGCGCGAGCGGGCGAGGCCGGCGAGGGGTTCGCCGTCGTCGCCGACGAGGTCAAGCAGTTGGCCGAGGAGGCCAGCCAGGCGACCGAGGATATCAGCGAGATGATCACGGACGTCCAGGACGAGACGACGGCGACGGTCACGGAGATCCGCGAGATGGGAGAGCACGTCTCGGAGGGGACGGACACCGTCGAGGAGGCGCTCGAAGCGCTCGACGCTATCGCGGACCGCGTCGAGGACGCCAACGACGGCGTCCAGTCGATCAACGAGGCCACCAACGAACAGGCGGGGAGTACCGAGGAGGTCGTCGCACTCGTCGAGGAGGTCGCCGACCTCAGCGAGCGGACGGCCGACGAAACGCGCGAGGTGTCGGCCTCGGCAGAGGAACAGACCGCCGCACTAACCGAAGTGGCGGCCAACATGGACGGGATCGCCGACCAGGCGACTACCCTCACCACGCTGCTCGACGACTTCGAGCGACGCGACGGGGACGGCGGCGACGACGACGATCTCGCCTGGGACGATGCGATGGTTCACGACGGTGACGACGAGGAGGACGCCGCGGAAGAGACAGCAGCAGACAGCGACGAGGACGACGACCTCGCCTGGGACGACGCGATGGTTCACGACGGCGACGACGGCGGCGCTGGCGACGAGGACGGGACGGGCGGAGAAACGACGGATGCGGACAGCGGCTCCGACGAGGAAGAAGAGATCTCCTGGGACGACGCGAAAGTCCACGACGGGAGTTGATCGACGGACGGTCGTGGACAGACGTGAGCTATCAGGGATGAGAATCGCGGAGTAATACTAATAATTAGTTGGGAGACAGACACACACATGCCGTACAAGTCCGGAGAGAGCTGGGAAGTGGACATCGACCAGGGAACGAACAGGCTGTACCTCGAACTCGACGGATACCTCGAGAGCGACGCGGCCGGTGCGGCGGCGGACGCGACGATAGAAGGGGCAAAGAAGCTGGATGCGGGGTTCGACATGATCAACGACCTCTCGAACTTCCAGCCCTCCGACGAGGAGGCGATGAAACACATCGAGCGCGGGAAGAAAGGCATCGCCAAACACGACGTGGCCGCCGTCGTGCGCGTGACGTCCGAGTCGACGACGGGACAGATGCAGTTCGACCGCGCCGGCGAGGACGAGGAGAGCTATCAGCTCGCGATGGCCGACTCCCAGGAGAAAGCCGAGAAGCTACTGGACAAGCGACGCGAACAAGCATGAGAGAGACCCACTATCAACGGTGAAAAACGGCGAGGAACGCTTTTGACCGGTACCGCGATACTCGCCCTATGGGCGACTGGAGCGTCGAAATCGACGAGGAGCGGAGTCGAATATACCTCACGCTGTCGGGCTACCTGGAGCTATCGGAACACGAGAAGGTGGCCGACGCCGTGACAGAGGCCGCGATCGACATGGACGGCGGGTTCGACCTCGTCAACGACATGTCGAGTTTCGAGCCGGCCAGCGAGGACGCGATGGCGGAGATCAAACGCGGGAAGCGCGGCCTCGCCGAGAACGGTATGGAGGCCGCCGTCCGCGTCGTCTCCGAATCGACGACCGGCCAGATGCAGTTCGACCGCGCCGGCGAGGGCGTCGAGAACTACCAGCTCGCAAAGGCGAACTCGATCGACGAGGCCGAGAAACTGCTGGACTCGCGGGGCGACTAGGGAGACCCAGTCGTCGGACAGTCGGCCCGGGACGGGCTGAAACACGTGAGCGATTCGATCACACGGAGAACACACATGGGCACTTGGAACGTCGACACGGACGAGGAGAAGAACAGACTGTACCTATCCCTGGACGGGCACTTCGAGGTCGAGGAAGTGGCGGAAGCGGCGGATGCGGTTATCGAGGCCGCGGAGCGACTCGACCCGGGGTTCGACGAGATCAACGACATGTCCGGGTTCGAGCCGGCCGACCAGGAAGCGATGGACCACATCGAACGGGGCAAACGCGGGATCACCGAAAACGGCGTCGCGGCCGTCTGTCGCGTCGTCTCCGAGTCGACGACGGGCCAGATGCAGTTCGACCGCGCCGGCGAAGGCGAGGAGGACTACCAGTTGGCGAAAACCGACTCCATCGAGAAAGCCGAGAAACTGCTCGACGCGCGCCGCGAGGACAACTGACCCCAGCGCGGACCCCGAATCGATCGATACCCAACAGTCTGCGAACATTCATTACGGAGTGCTTACATCACAGGGGTATGGGACAGTGGAGTGTCGACGTCGACGAGGAGCGCAACCGGTTGTACGCGGAGCTCTCGGGCTTTTTCGTGGAAGAAGAGGCGACGGAGTCGACCGAGGAGTTCATCGAGGCGGCCGAACGACTGGAGACGGGATTCGACATGATCCAGGACCTCGCGGAACTCCAGATCGGAGATCCGGGCGCGGCGGAGCAACTCGAACGCGGCAAGCGCCGGCTCGCGGAGAACGGACTGGCCACCGTCGTCCGGATCCCGCCGACCGCCACGACGAGCGAACTGCAGTACGAGGAGTCTGGCGAGGACGCCGAGAACTACGAGATCAGGACCGCGTCGTCGGTCACGGAAGCCGAGACGATCCTCGACAACCAGTAAGACGGCGGACGGGGAACCGTCAGTCGCCGTCGGCCCCGTCGCGCTCGTCGAGGTAGGTCAGGACACCGCGGACGTTCATTCGTTCTTCGCCGCGAGCCTTGCGCTCGCCCCAGATGCCGATCATATCGGTCCGCTCGGCGAAGTGCTCGATGACAGCGTCGTCGTCGTCGAGTTCCTCGCGTTTCGTCGCGACGCGATCGACCCACTCGGCGATGGCGTCCGCGTACTCCTGGAGGCGGTCGTCGGTCCGCGCCGAGCCGAAGTGCCCGTAACAGAGTACCTCGGGGTCCAGTTCCCGGATCGTGTCTATGTCAGCGAGCACCTGCTCCAAGTCGAAGTTCGACGGGGGCGAGGTGTGCTGGATGAACGCCTCGCTGGGGACGTAGATGCCCGCCGCGTCGGCGACGAACACGATCGCGTCGTCGGGTTCTTCGAAGACGACCTGATGGGGTGCGTGTCCCGGCGCGTGGTGGACGCGCAGTTCGCGGTCCCCGAGGTCGATGACGTCACCGTCGGTGAGTTCGCGGATGCGGTCCTCGGGGATCGGTTCCGGGTCGGTGTAGAACGCCCACTGGTCGCCGACGGCCGCTTTCGTCCCCTCGATCAGTCGCGAGGGGTCGACGAGGTGGCGCGCGCCGATCTCGTGGATGGCGACGGTCGCGTTCGGACAGGCCGCCGCGAGGTGGCCCGCACCGCCCGCGTGGTCGAGGTGGACGTGCGTGAGCGCGATGACATCGAGATCCGCCGGCGCGATGCCGACCTCGTCCATCGCATCGAGGATCCGCTCGTACTCGGTCCCGATACCCGAATCGATCAGTGCGGGCCGCTCCCCGTCGACGATGTACACCGAGCCGTACTCGGGGGCGTCGTACATCCCGGTGTCGACGTAGTAGACGTCCTGACAGTCGCCCTCGGTCACCTCGAACACGTCGCCGATTGCCATACCGGAGGACCGAAGCCCGCGGGGAAAAACGGTTCGGACGACCCGGGAAGTGAAGTCCCCGACACGCGTTTCCGTGACGTATGCGAGAAGACGGGACAGCCGAACCCGACGGCGACGACGACCGGGCCGACGAGGGTCTACCCGCGACATCGTCGATCGACGGCGCTGTCGGCGAGGAACTGACGCGACTGCGCGGCGAGATCGAGCAGCTATCGGTCGCGGTGGCGACCCTCCAGGAGGCCGACGAGGAGCGCGAACAGCGGCTCTCGGACCTCGAAACGCGCGTCGAGGACTACCAGCGGCGCGGCGAGCGCGAGCGCGAGCAACTGGCCGCACAGACGCTGGCCGACTTCGCCGACCGCATGCTGTCGGTCAAGGACAGCCTCGACAACGTCCTCGGGATGGCCGACCTGGACGAGGACACCGACCGACAGCTCTCGCTGGTCCGCAAACAGTTCGAGCAGTCCTTTACCGGCGGCGAGGTCGAGCGCATCCGCTCGGACGGCCAGTTCGACGCGAGCCGACACAAGATGGTCGAACGGGTGCCGGCCGACGACCGCGACGACGGCGAGATCGTCCGAGAACTCGACGCGGGCTATGCTCTGGGGGACCGCGTCCTCAGACCGGCCCGCGTCGTGGTCGCGAAAGGCGACGGCTCCTGACTCGTCGCCGAACGATCAACCGCCAGCCAGATACCCGGCCAGTCCGCCGATGGCGACCGGGTAGACAAGCCCCATTATCAGAACTGCGCTGCCAAGGTCCGGCTGAATCGTGACGACGCCACCGGTCCCGCTGTACGAGAAGACGGTCATCGCGCCGAGGACCGTGAGCGCGAGGTAGCCGACGGCGATCGTCGCGCCGGCCCGGGCGCTGTCGAACCGGGAGACGGGTTCGTCCATCGACGCTCGCGAGGCGAGTATCATCCCGAACAGCAAGAGGAGCACTGCCGGGACGACGTAGTAGGCGATTTTCGGCACTATCGGGTCCAGCGTGGCGCTGTAGGCCTCTTCGACGAAGTTTATCGACTCGTCACCGGCCGAGTCCGTAGTCTGGACTCCGTGTGCCGAGTAGAAGAACCAGCCGAACAGCGCGACCAGCGCATCGACCGAGTCCTCCACCGGAAGCACGCCCAGCCCGTCGCTGTCCTCCACTTCCAGGAGGACGAAGGCGGAGATGACGACGAAACTGATGAGATACGAGAACAGCCCGTAAATGACGCCGCCGACGATGGGCAGGTCCGAGAGCAGACTCGTGGCCGTTCCGGTCGTCTGCTGGTTGCCGCCCTGACGCGTGCCGCCACCGCGCTGGGCTCCCTGGCCCTGTCGCTGGTGACCGCCGGGCTGACTGCCCTGCGTCGGTTGCTGGTAATTGCCGGACTGACCACCCTGGCCCGGTTGCTGCTGACCGCCCTGCGTCGGTTGTTGCCGGCCGCCCTGCGTCGGTTGCTGTGGACCGCCACCGGATTGCTGGGGTTGGCCCCCGCCGACACTGACGGGTTGCCCGGACTCCTGGGTCCCCGATCCGGGCTGTTGGGGCGGTGTCTGGCCGGTCCCGTGTTCGTCGCCCTGGGTCGGTTGCGTGCCCTGTCCACCCTGCTCGTCCTGTGACAGCGTCACGCCACACTCGGGACACTGCCGGTTCTGTGCGGACACCTCGGTCCCGCACGACGGACAGTACATATCCGATCTTGAGACACCAGTCGTGTAAAACTTCTGAAAGCAGCAAACGGGAGTAGACCAGAACCGCCGTCAGGACCCGACCTGTGCCGTATCGCTGCCGTCGTCGGGCGAGGTGCCGGTGACGTTCTGTTCGACGGTGAGCGAGCCCTCGGCGTCGCCGTCGATGTCTTCGGCCGTCACGTGGAGAATGCCGTCGTCGTCGATCCGGAAGGTCACCTCGATGGTCGGGTCGCCGGCCGGGGCCTCCGGGATGCCGGTGAGCGTGAACTCGTCCAACTTCTCGTTCTCGCGAGCCGTTTCGTGTTCGCCCTGAAACACGTCGATGGCCATGATCGTCTGGTCGTCGCGGGTCGTCGTGTAGTACTTCGTCCCCGTCGCTTCCGTGATGGGCGTCCCCTTCTCGATCAAGACGTTGAAGCTGCCGTCCTTGACGCGGGTGCCCAGCGAGCGTGTGACGATGCTTTTGACCGTGATCTCGCCGCGTTCCTCGACTTTCTCGGCGTGATCCGCTGCCCCGTGTGCGTCGTCGACGTGGTTCTGGAACGCCTCGCGGGCGTCGAAGGTCTCGCCGCAGGTGCAAGCGTACTGCTCCTCGACGGCCCCGCTCTTCTCGGCGTACAGCGCCGCCCCCTTCGCGACGATCTTGTCCGGTTCGAAGGTCAGTTCGGGATCGACGCCGGTGTAGTCGGCGACGCGTTCCTGGATGGCCGGCATCCGCGTCGACCCGCCCACCAGCAAGACGGTGTCGACGTCGCGGGTCGTGCGGTCGGCGTCGTCGAGCGCCTGTTCCAGCGGGGCCAGGGCTCGTTCCCGGAGGTCCTCCGTGATCGACTCGAAGGTGTCGCGGGTCAGCGTCTCCTCGACGTCGACGATCTCGCCGTCGACCTGGCCGAGTAGCGGTTCGATGAGTTCTGTCTCCGCGGCGGTCGAGAGGTCGATCTTCGCGCTCTCGCCGAGCGAGCGGAGGTTCGCCCGGAGTTCGTCCGCGGCCAGGACGTCGATGCCCCGGTCCCCCTCGATCCGGTCGGCGACGTGTTCGACGATCGCCTCGTCGAAGTCGGTGCCGCCGAGGTGGTTGTCGCCACTGGTCGTCAGGATGGTGAAGGTGTCGTCGGCGATCTCCAGAACGGAGACGTCGAGCGTGCCGCCGCCGAAGTCGTAGACCACGAGCGTCTCCTCGTCGAGGCCGGCGTCGTAGCCGTGGGCGATGGCCGCCGCGGTCGGTTCGTTCAGGAGCGTGATCTCGTCGAAGCCGGCCAGTTCGGCTGCCCGTCGGGTCGCCTTCTTCTGGTCTGCGGTGAAGTAGGCCGGGACGGTGACGACGGCTCTCGTGACTTCCTCACCGAGATAGGACTCGGCGTCAGCCTTGAGTTTCCGGAGGATCTCGGCGGAGATCTCGGCGGGGTCGTAGGACTCGCCGTCGATCTCGACGCCGTCACCCGTGCCGATGTGGCGCTTGATGGTTCTGATCGTTCGGTCGGGATTGGCGGGGGCGCGGTTCTCGGCGCGCCGGCCGACCACCGGGTCCCCGTCGTCGTCGAAGCTGACGACCGACGGCGTCAGCGGCTCGCCCTCGTTGTTCTGTAACATCTGGACGTCGTCGCCCTCGATGAGCGCCATGCCGCTGTTGGTCGTCCCGAGATCGATCCCCAGGGCCTTCTCACTGACCATCTCGACTACACCTGCCTCGCCGCGGCATATCACGCTTTCGCCCGATGTGAGCGACGAAGCCGGTCAATCGTCGCCTCCGGAGGGTACCGCCTGTATCTTCTCGTCGCCCGCGTCGATCTCGAAGGCGGCGAGCATCTCCTGGAGTTCTCGGGTCCGCTCGGCCAGGCTCGCCGCCGAGTCCGACACCTGGCTGATCGAGCTGCTGGCCTCCTCGGAGGCGGCGGCGACGGTCTCGGCCTGCTGGGTGGTCTCCTCGGAGACGCTGGCGATCTCGTCGACCATCCGGACGATCTGCTGGGCAGAGTCGGCCTGTTCGTCGGTGGCGTCGTTGATGCTCTTGAGGCCGCCGTCGACGCTGTCGACCCCGTCGACGATCGCTTCGAGCGAGTCGGTCAGGTCCTCGACGGTCTCGGTCCCCTCGGTGATGCGGGACTCGGCTTCGCGGATGTCCTCGGCGCTGGCCGTCGCCCGGTCCTGGACCGACGAGATGGTCGTCTCGATCTCGTCGACCGCCCGCTGGGTCTCCTCGGAGAGTTCCTTGACCTCCTCGGCGACGACCGCGAACCCGGAGCCGGACTCGCCGGCGCGGGCGGCCTCGATGTTGGCGTTCAGCGCCAGAATCGAGGTCTGCTCGGCGATCTCGTCGATCAGACGAGTCACCTCGCTGATCTCGTCGATCTCGTCGGTGAGCCGCTCGATCGACTCGACTACGTTGCCCGTCTGTGCCTCGATGGACTGCATCTCCTCGATGGTCGCCTCGGCCTGCTCGCGGCCCTCGGCACCGAGTTCGGCCACCCTGTCGGACTGGCTGGCGACCTCGTCGGTCGTCGAGGCCACCTCCTCGATGGTCGCCGAGAGGTCGTTGACCTCGTCACCCGTCGCCTGCAGGTCCTCGGTCTGTTCCTGTGCGCCCGTCGAGATTCCCTGGATGGAGCGGCTGACCTCCTCGCTTGCCTCCTTGACCTCGCCGGCGCTGTCCTCGACGTCGTGACTCGACGCGGCGACGTCCTCGGCGAACTGCTGGACGTCGGCGACGGTCCGTTCGAGGTCGGCGATCATCTCGTTGAACGAGTCGGCGATCGACTGCATCGCATCACTGTCGGTTTCGGGGTCGAGCCGCCGGGTGAGGTCGCCGTCCGCACAGGCCGCCATCGTCTCGCTGTAGCGTTCGGCCTCGGCTTCGAGCTGCTCGTTGAACCGCTGGGTCTCGAGTTCGCGCTGTTCGGCCTCCTCGCGTGCGCGTTCGGCCTCGGCTCTCGCGTCGTCGGCTTCGGCCAGGGACTCCTTGAGCGAGTCGCGCATCGCGCCGAACTCCCCGTAGAGCATCCCGACCTCGTCGGTGCGGTCGGTCTCCAGTTCGACGTCCAGGTTCCCCTCGCCGATCTCGCTGGCCCGATCCGCGAGCTGGCGCAGCGCCAGTGCGAGGTTGCCACCGATGGTGATCCCGAACACGCCGAGGTTCAGGGCGATGACGTACAGGAGCGCGACGAGCCCCGCCGTCGCGGTGTTCCGGTCAGTGTACACCACGTCGCTCGGCGCGTACGTCACGACCTGCCAGTTCGTGTCGGCCACGCCCGCCCCCGTCGTCGCGAACTCGGACCCGTCGACGGTCGTCGTCTCGATGCCCTCGTCGCCGGCCAGGTCCGCCGCGCCCGTGGCGTTCCACGCCGTCGACCCGGATGCGGCCACTGGGGTTCCGTCGACCACGAGCGCCGTCGCGTAGCCGTCGTCCGCGATCCGGGACTGCAGGGACGCCGTCGAGGCGTCCACGACGATCGCGCGGTCCGCGTCGACCGCCGCCACGAACGGCACGACCGTCGCGTCACCGCTCACGGCCGCCCGCGGCGTGCCCGCGACCGCCTCGCCGTCGCCGGCGTCACCGACCGCGACCGTCTCGCCCGTCGCGTCGCTCGCCGAACTCGACAGTATCTCGCCGCTCGTCCGGTCGACGTAGTGGACCGCGGCGACGCGATCGGCCCCTGCCGCCCGGTCGAGTCGATCCGCGATCCGGTCGGTATCGCCGCTCTCGACGGCGCTCGACGTCGCGACGCCGGTGGCGAGTGCCTCGTTCGAGTCGGCCCACAGCGCCGTGACGTTGGCACCGTCGCTCGCGTGGTCGGTGAAGGCCGCGTCCGCCGACTGCCCGAGTTCGCCGGCAACGTTACCGTAAAAAAAGGCGGTCGAGACCAGCGTGATCAGGAAGACCACGCTGAGCGTGACCACCATCTTCAGGCTGTAGCTCGACCTGACCCGATCCAGTACGTTCGTATCGAAGTTCATGTGTCCTCACTTCCGGGCCGCATACCCCGTGTGAATCGTACCCGAACGATGCCAGTCGTCTCGGTAAAACCTGACGGGCGGATTATTAGATCCGATAACAAACCACTTCGAGGTTGATTACGCATCGTCAATCACCGGCCGGGGTGTCGGCGCTCGGTGGGTGCGTTCCGTCGTCGCGGAAGTAATCGAGCGGCGTCGGGTGCTCGGCCGCGAGTTCCCGGATCGCGGTCGGCGCTCGCAGCAGGATTCCGCCGAACCCGATGTGCCCGAGCAGGTCGAGGTAGCCGCCGACGTAGACGCCGGTGAACGTCCCGAGGAGCCCGAGGCCCTGGCGGGAGGTCAGTCCGACGACGAGGTACATCAGCATCAACAGCGCCATGAGGTTCCGGAGTTTCCCGAAGAGCAGCCGCCGGGCACCGGTCACGGCCTGGGCGGACTGGGTGTAAGGGAGGAAAAGCAGGTAGAGAGCGCTGGCGATCGATGCGAGAACCATCAGTTTGCCGCCGCTGTCGAAGGGCACTGGAGCGAGCCAGTTTATCAGCGTCCCGGTCACGAACCCGACGAGCGCGATCATTCCAGCGAGCGTGAGCCGGCGACTGGCGTCCGCGAGTACGCCGATCGACGCGACCACGAGCGGATACGTGAACAGGTACATCAAGAACCGCGAGACGGGAACCGGTTCGCCGCCGGGACTGTGAAGGACGAGCAGCTGGTTGGCCATCGCGAAGTAACCGATCATCAACATCCCGGATGCGAACGGTGCGAGCAGCAGGTACTGGCGCGTCGTCCCGGAGAACTGGCGGAGTCTGGCGACGAAGCCGAGTGTCGCGACGAGCGCCACGGTCGAAACCAGCAGATAGAACGTGCTCTCGGGAATGATCATGATGCCTCCGATCGTCGGGGTCGGACGACGAGTCGCGAGCGCTGTGCGGTCGTGTCCGGCGGAGCGGTCCCAGACCCGATACTCGACATGCAAGAACGTTCGATTAAACTACAGTATAAAAGTACGCTCCCTCTTCTCATACATGATATTGCCACCCACGGACGGGACGGCGCCAACGGGCCAGAGCGACACGGTTTTGCCACGCCACGGCAAACCGACTGCCAAATGATCAGCAGGCAGTTCCTCCGTGAGAACCCCGATGCCGTCCGGGACGCCCTCGAACAGAAGGGCGTCGACGACGTCGACCTGGACCGGATACTCGAACTCGACGAGGAGTGGCGCGAACTGAAAGCGCGGGGTGACGACCTGCGCCACGAGCGCAACGAGGTCAGCTCGAAGATCGGCCAGCTCAAACAGGACGGCGACGAGGAAGCCGCCCAGGACGCCATCGAGCGCTCCCAGGAGCTCAAGGACGAACTCGAGGACGTCGAGGAGACCGCCGACGGGTTGAAAGACCAGCTCGAAGACGCGATGCTGGAGCTCCCCCAGATCCCCCACGAGGACGCCCCCGTCGGCGACGACGAGAGCGACAACGTCGAGGCCTACCGCGAGGGCTTCGACGACGTCGACGTCATCGACGACGTGACGCCCCACTACGATCTGGGCGAGGAGCTGGGCATCCTGGACTTCGAACGGGGCGCGAAGGTCACCGGCGGCGGCTTTTACTTCCTTCGCGGTGACGGCGCGCGACTCGAACACGCGCTGATCCAGTTCATGCTCGACGTGCACCGCGAGCAGGGGTACTCGGACATCTACCCGCCGGTGCCGGTCAACAGCGCCTCGATGCGCGGGACCGGCCAGTTCCCGAAGTTCGTCGACGACGCCTACCGGGTCGGCGAGCGCAACGAGGAGCCCTACGACGACGACGACCTCTGGCTCTGCCCGACGGCGGAGGTGTCGGTCACGAACATGTACCGCGACGAGATCCTGCTGGACGGCGACCTGCCGCTGAAACACCAGGCCTTTTCCCCGAACTTCCGGCGGGAGGCCGGCGAGCACGGGACCGAAACCAGGGGCATCGTCCGCGTCCACCAGTTCAACAAGGTCGAACTCGTCAACTTCGTCCGTCCCGAGGAGAGCTACGAGCGCCTCGACGGCCTGCTGGGCGAAGCCGAATCCGTTCTCCAGAAACTTGGCCTGCCCTACCGCGTCCTGGAGATGTGTACCGGCGACATGGGCTTCACCCAGGCCAAGAAGTACGACATCGAGGTGTGGGCCCCCGGCGACGACATGGAAGACGGTCCCGAGGCGGGCGGTCGCTGGCTCGAAGTCTCCTCGGTGTCGAACTTCGAGGACTTTCAGGCCCGACGCGCCGGCCTGCGCTACCGGCCGGAGCGCCACGAGTCCGCCGAGTACCTCCATACCCTGAACGGGTCGGGGCTTGCAGTCCCCCGGACGATGGTCGCCATCCTGGAGTACTACCAGAACGAGGACGGCACCGTCACCGTCCCCGAACCGCTCCGGCCGTACATGGGCGGCCAGGAAGTCATCGAGGGCCACGACCCGGTCGGCGAGAGCGCGCTCGGCTCCGGCGAAAAGGAATAGCGGCACCGTCCCCTCGGCCGTCCTAACGGTCGGTGCGTGTGATACGTTCCCAAACGGATTTCCTCGCACGCGTCGTACTAGTTGCGTGGCTCGTATCCGACAGGCACTCAGCGACCGCTCGCAAGCCACGGACACAGACAAATCGGACCAGGGGGACGGGACCCGGTCGTCCCGAAGTGCCCTCCTGCGGAAACTTCTGATCGTTCTCGGCCTCGGCGTCGTCGTCTATCTCGTCACTCGCCGGGGGACCATCACCGACCGCGAATCGAACCCGACGGACTCGAAGTCGTCGGTGACGACCGGGTCGGCGACCGCCGAGCAAGCCGGCGAGGAGTTGCCGGGCACGGACCGTGTACCGGGAGAAATCGAGCAGCGCGGGACCGAAGACGCCCCCGAAGAACCCGCCGAGCCCGGGGAGATGCACGTCGACGAGGAGATCGTCGACGAGGTGGTCGAGGACGAACCGGACGAAGGGGACGACGACGCGGCGTGACCGGCACGACCTGTTTTGGCCGCCTCACCGCGTGTACGTCCGAATCGCCGCGACCTCGTCGCCCGTAAACGAGAACACGTCGACGAAGGAAACAATACGCTCGCCCCCGGCGTCGAGCAACCGACCCCTGACCGCGATGTCGCCCCGAGCGGTGTCGTCGGTCCGGTACACGGCGTCGACGGGGTGGCTCGTCTCCGTGTTCGGGCGCTCCTCGCGCATGAACCGGACGAACCGGTCGCTGCCCTCGATGGTCTGGTCGGGCCGGTCGTGGACGAACCCCGACGCGAGCAGGTCGGCGAGCGCCTCGTAGTCGTGCCCGTCGAGTGCCTCGTAGTACGCCCTGGCCGTCGCCTCGCGGTCTGTCATGCGACCGCGTACGCGGCGACGGACCGAGAAACCGGTGGTCTCGTCACTCGTTCGGATCTTTCAGGTCCAGTTCGATGTCCTCGTCGTCCTCGTCGTTGCGCTCCGCGTCGTCGCCATCGTCTCCGACACGCTCCTCGGCGGCGTCCTCGGAACCGACAGCCTCGGTCCCGTCCCGGTCGTCTTCGTCACCGTCGAGATCGAACTCGACGCCGTCGGGAACTGTTGGCTCCGTCGCGTCCGCCGGCTCCGTCGCGTCCGCCGGCTCCGTCTTGTCCCCGTCGACGGCCACGTCCCGGACCGCAGCGTCGACGTCCTCGTCGGTCTTGGGTTCGCCCGTGGCGTCCCGACCTGGTTCCGAGGTCGTCTCGTCGTCGGCGGGGTCGGTTGGCGCGTCGAGGTCGTCGCCGTCGTCGCCCGCGGCGCTCGCCGCTGTGGCCGCGTCGGCATCGAGAGAGATGTCGTCCGGGTCCGGCGGTTCCCCGATGTCGCGGGCGGTCTCCAGCGGCGATTCGGCGTCCTGCCGGTAGTTGTCGGCCTCCTCGCCGTTCCCGCTGGCGTACTGGTTGGCCGACTCGGCCAGCCACTCGGCGGCCTGCCACAGCGACGTGGTCTTCTCCTGGGCGCGCTCGAATCCGGCTTCGAGCGGACCGGACTCGGCGAAGCGGACGGCACTCTGGAACCGGTCGGCCGACTCCCGGAACTCGTCCATCGCGCGCTCGAAATCGCCCTGGGCGATGAGCCAGTCGCGGTCCTCGTAGCTCCCCATCGCGCTCGTGAAGGCCCGTCGGCCCTCCATGTAGTGGGCGTGGCCGACCCGATAGCGGCCGACGGCCGTCGAGTCGCCCCCGATGTCGGCGGCGGCCTCGCGCACGTCGTCGACGGGGGGCCGCTCCTCCAGGTCGGTCGTCGACCAGGCGTACTGGACGACCCCGCGCTGGTCGACGACGAAGACGGCTCGCTCGGCGAGCAACTGATCGCTGGCGTCGTATTCGACGTCGTACGCCCCCATCGCCTCGCCGCGGGTGTCCGAGAGGAGCGGGAGCGACAGGGAGTACTCCTCGGCGAAGGCCCGGTGGCTGAACACGCTGTCGGGCCCCACGGCGAAGACGTCGACGTCTTGCTGCATCGTAAAGAGGTCCAGTTCCGTCAGGTCGCAGGCGTCCTCGCCGCAGGCCGGGTTGAAATCAGCCGGGTAGAACGCGAGGACGAGGATGCCGTCCCCGACGTAGTCGGAGAGGTCGACGTCGCGCGGTGCTCCGTCGACGACGCCCGGCAGGGTAAACGTCGGCGCGTCCGACCCTTCGGATAGCACACGTATACCTCGATTGGAAGTGACTTAAAGGCTGACAGCGTTTGGGCTGGTGATGGGCACGTACGGCCTGCACGTCCGCTACGAAGGCGACGACGACCCGAAGAAATGCAGCGCCCGCAAACTCGCCCGCTTCGATCTCGCGGAACTGCACAACTCCACGCGAGCGACGCCGCCGGGCATCGTCCTCAACCCCTTCGCCGAGCAGGCGCTCTCACCCGCCGACGGCGTCGGGTCGGGCGCGCGCCACGACCGCCTCGTCGCCCTCGATTGCTCCTGGGAGACCGCCGAGCGGGAGGCCTTCGACCTCGACGGCATCCACCGCTCGCTCCCCTTCCTCGTCGCCGGGAACCCCGTCAACTACGGGACGGCCTTCCAGTTGAACACCGTCGAGGCCTTCGCCGGGGCGCTGTGTATCCTGGGCGAGCGCGACCACGCCGAGGAGATCCTCTCGAAGTTCACCTGGGGCCACACCTTCCTCGAACTCAACGAGGAACCGCTCGCCCGGTACGCCGAGTGTGCCGACTCCTCGGCGGTCGTCGCCGTGCAGGACGATTACCTGGCCGAGGAGTAAGGCCGCCGTCCGGGGGCGCGAGTCGGGATTTCTCGACCCCCAGGCCGACAGTCGGAGAACCCACAACGAATAGTGTCGGCAGTGTGTACCCCGCCGTATGATCACACGCCGATCCACTGTGAGAGAGCCGGCGAGCCCGGTCGCAGACGGGAGTCCGACCGCCACGCGCGAACCCCGGAGGGCGTCGGGATGGTAGACCTCGTGGCCTCGGTCGGCCGACTGCTCGCGGCGCTGTTTCTGGTGGTTCTCAACGGCTTTTTCGTCGCCTCGGAGTTCGCCCTCGTTCGAGTCCGGTCGACGGCCGTCGATCGAATGGTCGAGGAGGGGCGGAGAGGAGCGACGACCCTGCAGGATGCACTGGGGAATCTCGACGACTACCTGGCCGCGACCCAGCTCGGGATCACGATCGCGTCGCTGGGACTGGGGTGGATCGGCGAACCGGCCGTCGCCGCGCTGATCGAACCGGTGTTGGCACCCGTGGTTCCGGCGGGAACGCTCCACCTCATCGCGCTCGTGATCGGGTTCAGTACCGTCACCTTCCTGCACGTCGTCTTCGGGGAGCTGGCACCCAAGACCGTCGCGATCGCGGAAGCCGAGCGACTCGCCCTCCGGATAGCCCCGCCGATGAAGCTCTTCTATTACCTGTTCCTGCCGGGCCTGTTCGTGTTCAACGGGGCCGCCAACTGGTTCACGAGCCTGATCGGCGTCCCGCCGGCCTCCGAAACCGAGGAGACGCTCTCCGAAGAGGAGATCCGACTAATCTTGAGCCGGGCCGGCCAGGAGGGACACGTCGACGCCGGTGAAGTGGACATGATCGAGCAGGTCTTCGAGCTCGACGACGTCACCGCTCGCCAGGTGATGGTTCCACAGCCGAACGTCGTGACGGTGCCGGCCGACGCGAGCTTTTCGGCGTTGCGGACGCTCGTCGTCGACAGGGGTCACACCCGGTATCCGGTCGTCGACGGCGAGGCGGGCGACGAGGTGGTGGGCTACCTCGACGTCAAGGACGTCCTGCGAGCGAGCGAGAGCGGCGACACCGCCGATATCACGGCGGCTGATCTCGCGCGGGAGGTCCCGATGGTGCCCGAGACGACGTCCGTCGACGACCTCCTCGCCGAGTTCCAGTCGAGCGAACGCCAGCTCGCCGCAGTCATCGACGAGTGGGGGACGCTGGAGGGAATCGCGACCGTCGAAGACGTCGTCGAGGTCGTCGTCGGCGACATCCGCGACGGGTTCGACGACCGCACGCCCGAACCATCGGTCGAGCGCCGGGCCGACGGCACGTACGTCGCCGACGGCGCGCTCCCCCTCGCGCAAGCCAACGACGTTCTGGATGCAGTCTTCGAGAGCGACTCCTACAGTTCGCTCGGCGGGCTCGTGTTCGACCGCCTCGGCCATCCCCCCAACGTCGGCGACACGATCACGACCGACGGCTACCGGCTGGAAGTCGAGGCCGTCGACGGTGCACGGGTCGAGACGGTCGGGATACGGCCCCCGTCGGACGAGTGATGAAGGGGCCGTGACCGGATTCCGTCACCACCCGAACCCGACGGGGTCCGTCGGCGGCTCCAGCGGACTCGACGGCAATCCGTCCTCGGGGTCCGGGACGTTGTACCCGCCCGGGGCAACGTCGTTGGGACCGTCCGGATAACACAGCGAGGCCAGCGCCTGGATCTGGCCGCGGCCGACCCCGAGTTCGAACTGGCCGCCGCCGTACAGCCGGACGTCCCGCGCCAGACAGTACTCGACGGTGTCGAGAGCGGATTCGAGACTGCCGAACCGGGAGGGCTTGATGTTCAGCCACTGCGGCTCGAAGGGGAGGTTCTCGACGCTCTCGATACCCGTGATGGGGTGGTCCCAGGACACCCGGTCCTCGTGGTCGGCCAGGACCGGTCGCGTCTCGTCGGTGAGCGCCGGGTCCTCGACGACCGCGTCCGGGAACGCCTCGACGACGAGCCGGTAGAGGTCGGGATCGGCGGGCACGTCCACGTCCGTGCCCTCGTACTGCCCTTTGAGATCGACGATTCGGACCGTGGCCAGGTCGCCGATCTCGTCGGCGAGGTCGGCGGTCCAGTCCGGTGTGGGGTCGAGTTTGAAGGAGAGCTCGGGCGAGATAGCGAGCAACTGTTCGAGGCGGTCGGTCGAAGGCGGGTCCCCCAGTCTCGTGCTGGCGACGAAGGACACGGGGTCGTAGGTGCGGTCGAGCGCGCTCGCCAGATCCGTCTTGGCCTGTCGCAGCGCCAGGTCGAGCGCGGCGCTCTCGAAGCCCCACTGCCGGTAGTTCCGGGATTCCTCGCTGTCGGGCGGCTCGGGAAACAGGTCGCGCTCGGCGACGACCTCGGAGAACTCGGCGATGGTGAACTCGCCGGTCAACTCGGGCGGGCCGGCCTCGGCGAACTCGTGGTGGGCTGCCCGCTCGTAGGTCACGTCCTCGCCGCATCCAGTCTCCCCGTCGCCGTGGAGCGAAATCGTCGTCGTCGCGCGCACGAAGTCACTGGACGTGTCCCGCTCCTGGACGTCGAGGTCGATCGCATCGATGGAGAGCGACAGGTCCGCGAGCCGGTCGTAGAGCATACCGTCGCTTGACCGGCCATCCTCAAAACCCTCCTGCCACCGCGGACGCGGGCGGCGGCAGACTCGGAAATCTTAACCGGGGGGAGTCGAAAGCGACCCCCATGGCCAAGTTCGACAAAGCGGAAGATCGGATCCTCGATAAGATGATCTGCATGCGGTGCAACGCCCGGAACCCGAAAGGAGCCGACAGCTGTCGGAAATGCGGCTACAAGAAGCTCCGGACGAAAAACCGCGAACGCGCCGCAGCCTGACGCCGTCGCCGTCCGTTTTGCAGTCAACCCACCGGCGAGCGACGGCGCTGGGCGGGCGGGTCACCCGTCGGGATACTTCGGCTCGTGCTTCTCGGCGCGTTGCAGCGCTCGCTGGACCACGTCCCGAACGTCGCCGTGATACACCGAGCCGTGGCCCGAGTACATGTATTCGATCCCGTCGGGCATGCGATCCAGCAGGGTCCGGATGCTCTCGATGAGGCGTTCGCGTGACTGGCCGGCCATGTCGGTCCGGCCGAACGACCCGTAGTCGAAGGCCCCGTCGTCGTGAACGACCACGTCGCCGGAGAACAGCGACTCGTCGCCGACGAGGGACACGTGGTCGTCGGCGTGGCCGGGTGTGAACACCACCTCGCAGTCCTCGTCGCCGATGAGGACTGTGTCGCCGTCGGCCAGTTCGTGGGTTCGACGGTCGTGGTGGGCGTACGCGTAGAGGTCCACATCGAAGGCGTCGAGGACGGCGTCGAGTTGGGCGACGTGGTCGCCGTGCTGGTGTGTGAGGACGACCGCGTCCAACTCGTCGGTGTGCTGGCGAACGGCGTCGACGACGCCCTCCATCGCGCCGGCGTCGACTAAGACCGGCCGCTCGCCGAGCGCCAGATAGGCGTTACAGGTGAACGACTCCGCGTCGGCCGTGACGTTGTGGACGTCCATACAGAGGATTGGGGCCGGGAGCCCTATCAGGATACCGGGCGGCGGGAGGTTTTTCAATAAGCAACTACAATAAACGAACATGGGGTTCGGTAGCTACGACGAATCCGAACAGGAGAATCAGGACTACGATACTGATTTCGACGACGATGACGGTGTCAACACTGCCGAGAATGCCCACGAGGGCGACGTCGAGTACGAGTTCAGCGCCTCGAACGACGAACTTCTCGACAAGCTAGCCGATATCAAGGAGAGCGAGCAAGAGAACACGTGAAAGCCGGGGTCCGTGCGCTCGGCATCGCCGAGTCGTTCCGTGACGAGCGGAGTACGCTCGCCGGTGCCGTCGTCCGGGCCAGTCGCGTGGTCGACGGATTCGTTTTCGGTTCCTGTACGGTCGGTGGGACCGACGGGACCGACGCAGTCAGTTCGCTGTTCGCGGACCTCGGACGCGAGGACGTTCAGTACGTGCTCGTCTCGGGGATCGCACCCGCCTGGTACAACGTATTAGACCTCGACGCCATCCAGCAGCGCGTCGGCCGCCCGGTCATCTCCGTCACCTTCGAGGAGAGTGAAGGGCTGGAACCGGCACTTCGCGAAGCGTTCGACGGGGACGCCCTCGCGGAGCGCCTCGACACTTACCGTCGCCAGCCGGCGCGGCGCGAACTGACCGTCAACGGCGAGACGGTGTTCGTCCGGAGCGTCGGTATCGACGACGGCGAGGCCAACGACGTGGTGCGGGGGTTCACGCCGGAGGGGGGTCGGCCCGAACCGTTGCGAGTTGCGAGGTTGGCGGCTCGCGCGGCCGACCGCTGGGAGGCCGCGGACTGCGAGCGGTGAAACCGCGAGCAGGGCGGTCGACCAACGGGAGACCGCCGAATAAGCGAGTAGCGCGGAACTTCGTTCCGTGGACCATTCGAGCGGGCCGACGGCCCGCGAGAAGACGGCGAAGCCGCGAGCCGCGCGCTCGACCAGCGGGAGACCGCCGAATAAGCGAACGGTGCAACCGCGAGCCGCGCGGCCGACCTGTCTGGCGCGTGGGTGACGGCGCTTTCTTATTCCCGTCCGTCGGAGAGGCAGGTATGGAACACATGGAGGGACCGTCGGTGGTGGACTGTACGCACTGCGGCGCGCTGGTCGACTCCCGCCAGCAGATCGTCAACGGGACCGGGCCGGAGGACGCGGACCTGCTGTTCGTCGGGGAGGCACCCGGCGCGAACGAGGACGAGGAGGGCGAACCCTTCGTCGGTCGGAGCGGCGACGTGCTCGACGAGGCGCTGCGGGACGTGGGGCTGGCGCGGGCGGACGTGCGCATCACCAACTGCGTGCGCTGTCGGCCGCCGGAGAACCGCGACCCGACGGGGGAGGAACTCGAGAACTGTCGGGGGTATCTGGAGGCCGAGATCGATCTGGTCGACCCGGAAGCCATCGTCACGCTCGGGAAGGTTCCGAGCGAGCACCTGCTGGAGCGGTCGGTCGGCGTCACCAACGAGGCCGGGTCGCTGGTTGACCACGAACTCGGCGGCGCACGGCGGAACGTGTTGATTTGCGTCCACCCGGCGGCGACGCTGTACGACCGGAGTCAGGAGGAAACCTTCGAGCAGACTATCGAACGGGCGGCGGAGCTGGCCGGCGACGGCGGCCAGTCGAAACTGGGCGAGTTCTGAGCGGAACGCCTTTCCTGTGGACGGTCGAACGGTCGGGTATGAGCGGGACTACACAGCAGGCAGCCGAGATCGTCGTCGTCGACTACGGCCTCGGGAACCTCCGGAGTGTGACGCGGGGCCTGGAACGGGCCGGCGCGGACGTCGACCTCGTGACGGAGCCGGCGGCTCTCGACCGGGCGGACGGCATCGTGCTGCCCGGCGTCGGCGCGTTCAGCGAGGGCATGGAGAACGCCGGCCCCTTCCGCGAGGCGCTCGTCGACGCCGCCGACGAGGGGCTCCCGATCTTCGGCATCTGCCTGGGGATGCAGATGCTGCTAACCAGCAGCGAAGAAGCCGACCACGCCGGCCAGGGCGACGCCGAAGGGCTGGACCTGATCCCGGGCACGAACAAGCGGTTCGAGCGGGACCAGACCGTGCCCCACATGGGCTGGAACGAACTCGACGTGCAACGCGACCACCCGCTGGTCGAGGACGTCGACGGGGAACACGCCTACTTCGTCCACTCCTACTACGCCAGTCCCGAGGACGACGACGCCGTCGTCGCGACGACCGACTACGGCCGCGACTTCCCGAGCATCGTGGCCAACGAGGCCGGCAACGTCTTCGGCACGCAGTTCCACCCCGAGAAGTCCGGCGAGACCGGGCTGACGATTCTGCGGAACTTCGTCGACATCTGCTCGGAGTAGTGGGTGCTGTATAGCATCCGCCGAGCGCAGCGAGGCGGTTCACGGGACCGAGTACAACGAGGTCCCGCTTTTTCGCCCACGTCCGCAAGAGCGAAGCTCTTGCGAGGCCCATCAGAAACCGAAGGTTTCTGAGGACGTTTTTCGACGCGCGGTGGTGAACGGAGTGAACCACCCGAGGAGAAAAAGGTGGAGTTCCACCCCGAGAAGTCCGGCGAGACCGGGCTGACGATCCTCCGGAACTTCGTCGACATCTGCTCGGAGTAGTGGGTGCTGTGTAGCATCCGCCGAGCGCAGCGAGGCGGTTCACGGGACCGAGTACAACGAGGTCCCGCTTTTTCGCCCACGTCCGCAAGAGCGAAGCTCTTGCCAGGCCCATCAGAAACCGAAGGTTTCTGAGGACGTTTTTCGACGCGCGGTGGTGAACGGAGTGAGCCACCCGAGGAGAAAAAGGTGGGTCGACATCTGCACCGGTCCCTGACCCCCTCGCTTCACCTCGAACCGGCGCCCTGTCTGTCGAATTCGCTCACCAGTGATCACTTTCACTGCGGGCGTCGGTCGGCTGTGTCGCGACGTGGCTTCGGCTAGAGCAGGAGGTGTTGACGGGACGAAAAACCAGACGGCGCGTCAGTAGAAGGCGATCGGGCCGGTTTCCTCGCCGTCCTCGTCGGTCAGCTTCTCCAGTGCCTCCTCGAAGTCCGCAGTGGTGACGGTCGTTCGCTCGTCGCGGATGGCGAACATCCCGGATTCGGTGGCCAGGCTGGCCAGTTCGGCACCGCTGAACCCGTCGGTCTGTTCGGCGATCTCCCCGAGGTCGATGTCGTCGGCGAGTTGCATCTCCTCGGTGTGGATTTCGAGGATGCGCTCGCGACCCTCGCGGTCGGGATTGGGGACTTCGATGAGTCGGTCGAACCGACCGGGCCGGAGGATCGCCCGGTCGAGCATGTCGAAGCGGTTGGTCGCCGCGATGATCCGGATCTCCCCGCGCTCTTCGAAGCCGTCCATCTCCGAGAGGAGTTGCATCATCGTCCGCTGGACCTCCGCGTCGCCGCTGGTCTTCGATTCGGTTCGCTTGGCGGCGATGGCGTCGATCTCGTCGATGAAGATGATCGCCGGCTCGTGCTCGGAGGCCAGCTCGAAGAGGTCACGCACCAGCCGCGCGCCCTCGCCGATGAACTTCTGGACGAGTTCGGAGCCGGCCATCTTGATGAAGGTGGCGTCGGTCTCGTTGGCGACGGCCTTGGCGAGCATGGTCTTGCCGGTGCCGGGCGGGCCGTGGAGCAGGACGCCGCTGGGCGGGTCGATGCCGATCTCGGCGAACTGCTCGGCGTTGACCAGGGGTTCCTCGACGGCTTCCCGCACTTCGCGGGTCTGTTCTTCGAGGCCACCGATGTCGTCGTACGTAACCCCGGGCGAACTGTCGACCTGCATCGCCTGTGCGCGAGCGTCCGTCTCGGCTTCCAGGAGCGTCTGGACCGAGAAGGAATCGTTGATGGCGACGCGGTCGCCCGCTTCGATGTCCTCGCGGAGCTGCGGGGACACCTCCGTCAGGACTTCCTGGTTGTTGCCGTGCTGTTTGACCACGATGCCGTCGTCGGTGAGTTCCTCGGCCGTCGCGATGTACAGCGAGGAGGTTTTGAGCGTCTCGTTTTGGCGCTCCAGCCGGTCGACCTCCTCGCGGAGGTCCTCGCGACGGGACTCTGCGGCGTCGAGCTGATCGGACAGCTCGTCGTGTACCTGTTCTAACTTCGCGAAGTGCTCCTGTAATGCGTCCAGCCGTTCGGCCGGAGACATCTCCGGATCGAGGTCTAGCCGGGGTCGATCCGGGAGCGAGGGGCTCCGAGACATCTGACTACCATTGGTTACGTGTACTCGTAAAAGGGCCTTTGGGTCGCGGCTATCCTCAGGTCAACGAGGCGAACTCATCGAGGTACTCGGCGTACACGTCGAGGGCCGACTCGACAGGCTCGGGCGAGGCCATGTCGACGCCGGCGTGGTCGAGCAGTTCCAGCGGATACGCACGGGAGCCCTTCTCCAGGAACTCGATGTACCGCTCGGCGGCCGGGTCGCCCTCCTCCAGGATTCCGTCGACCAGGGCGACGGCGGCACTGATTCCCGTCGCGTACTGGTAGACGTAAAAGGAGCGATAGAAGTGGGGAATCCGCATCCACTCGCGGGCGATACGATCGTCGATCGCGGCCGGTTCGTAGTAGTCCCCCTTGAGTTCGAGATACAGTTCGTCGAGTCGGTCGGGCGTCAGCGCCTCGCCGGCCTCCGAGAGTTCGTGGGTCCGGTGTTCGAACTCCGCGAACATCGTCTGCCGGAACAGCGTCGAGCGGAACCGTTCTAAGTACTGGTTCAGGACGTGCCGGCGCAGGCGCTCGTCCTCGACCGTATCGAGGAGGTGGTGCGTGAGGAGGGTCTCGTTGACCGTCGAGGCGACCTCGGCGACGAAGATCTCGTAGCCGCTGTAGACGTAGGGCTGGGCCTCGCTCGTCAGTTGGGAGTGCAGCGAGTGACCGAGTTCGTGGGCCAGCGTGTACATCGACTCGACGTCGTCCTGGTAGTTCATGAGGATGTACGGCTGGGAGTCGTACGTTCCACCGGAGTAGGCACCCGACTGCTTGCCGTCGGTCTCGTAGACGTCGACCCATCGGGAGTCCAGCCCCTCGGCGAGTCGGGACTGGTAGTCCTCGCCCAGCGGAGCCACGGCGTCGACGACGTACTCACAGGCCTCCTCGTAGGGGACCTCCGGGCTCTCCTCCTGGACCAGCGGGACGTAGAGGTCCCACATCCGAAGGTCGTCGCCCTCGGTGGTGTCGCGTTTGAGTTCGGCGTGGCGGTGGAGCCTGTCGAGGTTCTCGCGCACGGTGTCGACGAGGTTGTCGTAGACGTCGACGGGAACGTTCGGGCCGTCGAGGGCGGCCTCGCGTGCGGTGTCGTAGTGCCGTGCCCGGGCGAGTTTGCTGTCGGTCTTGACGCTGTTCTTGTAGGCCGCGCCGACGGCGTTTCTCACAGTTTGCCACTCGTCGTAGAACTGCTCGTAGACGGTCTGTCGGAACTCCCGATCCGGGTTCTTCTGGAGCGTCGTGAAGTTGTTGAGCGTGATGCGTTTCTCGTCGCCGTCTGGAGTCTCTACGGCCGGGAACTCCATGTCGGCGTTGGCGAGCATGTTGTACACCTCGCCGGGTGCGCCGGTGACCTCGCCCAGTTCGGCCAGCAGGTTCTCGATCTCGGCCGAGCGGGTGTGGTCTTTCGTCCGCAGTACGTCGTCGAAGTAGTGGTCGTAGGGCTCCAGTTCCGGTTCCGCCTCGACGAACGCGTCGATCTCCTCGCGGGTACAGTCCTGGAGTTCGGGTTCGATAAACGAGGCCGCGCTCTGGGCGTCCGAGGAGAGCGACTGGGCGCGGGCCAGAAGCGCCTGGTACTCGCCGTCGGTCGTGTCCTCGTCGCGGCGCATCCGCGCGTAGGAGGCGACGTTCGAGACCGTCCGCATGATCTCCTCGCGGCATTCGAGCGTCGAAAGCAGCGTCGACGCGTCCTCGGTGACCCGCCCCTCGTAGGCCCGGAGGTCGTCCAGTCGCGCCTCGACTCTCTCGTAGGCGGCCTCCCACTCCTCGTCGTCGGCGTAGAGGTCCTCGAGGTCCCACTTGTACTCCTCGTCGATCTCGCTCCGGTCGGGAACCGAACTCATGGCGCTGGATATGGCAGCCGCCGTAGAAAGGCTTTCTCGTCGCCGATCCGCCGGACCCGGGACGGTCGGAGAACGACAGCACAAGATATTTAACTCGGAGCCGCCAATCTCGGGATAGGCACCGATTTTCGGTGCCACCCTTTCCCCCACCCCACCCCCCACCTTTCTACTTTCGACGGTTCGTCCCCGAGCGACAGTGCTGTTGGCGTACCTGAGTGACAACGGCGTCGCGACATCCACCGGGAAACCACTGGCCAAAACCGGGGCTTCGCGTGCTAGAGAACACCAATCCCTTATATTCGTTAGCTCACTCTAGATTCAGTAAACCGATTAAAGAGTATTAACATTATAAACCATAACATTTTTCTGCTGATGTATATTTGTGGAGGGTGCGTACGAACAGAAACCGCGGAACGTGAACGGATTTACATGGGACTGAGTACCGATCCGGACGGCGAGGAGATGTCAGCGGTTAACGACGTGCAGGCGCGGAGTCACCCTGCCGTCACAGCGGCTGGGAGCGACGGGTCGGCGGTCGGTTTTACGGTCGTAAAACCCTCGTCCGTCGGGGCCGGGCACAGTCCCCGTTCACCGGTTCACTCGCGGGTTACGAGCTATGCGAACGCACGGCACCCGCGAATGGATTCGACAGAGATAAACCGAGTCTACAGCAGTATTCAATTGCATTAATCATGGCACACGATTCAGAAGGGGAAGACCCCGTTGCGAGCAACGTTGAGAGCACAGAACCGTTCCTTCGCGATGTCGACAACAAGAAGGCCCGCGAACTGCGGGACATGCTGAACAACCAGGACTACGTCTTCGCGCCCGGTCTCTACCACGCGCTCGACGCCCGTCTGGCCGAGATGGCCGACCTGGACGCCGCGTACATGTCCGGGTATTCGACGGTCCTCGGTCAGTTCGGCTTCCCGGACCTCGAGATGGTCGACATGCGCGAGATGGTCGAGAACGCAAAGCGCATCGTCGAGTCGACGGACCTGCCCGTCATCGCGGACTGTGACACCGGCTACGGTGGCATCCACAACGTTCGCCGAGCGGTCCGAGAGTACGAGAAAGTCGGCGTCGCAGCGGTCCACATCGAGGACCAGACCACGCCCAAGCGCTGTGGTCACATCGCCGGCAAGAAGATCGTCTCCCGCGAAGACGCCAAGGCCCGCTTCGAGGCCGCCGTCGACGCGAAGCAGGACGAGGACACGATCATCATCGCACGGACCGACGCCTACGGTTCCTCCAACGGTGACTGGGAGGAACACCTCGAGCGCGGTCGGATGTACGCCGACGCCGGCGTCGACCTGGTCTGGCCCGAGATGCCGGACCCGTCCCGCGAGGACGCCGTCAACTACGCCGAGACCATCCACGAGACCCACCCCGACCTGAAGCTGGCCTTCAACTACTCCAGCTCCTTCGCGTGGTCCGAGGAAGAGGACCCGCTCACGTTCCAGGAACTGGGCGACCTCGGCTACAAGTACCAGTTCATCACGCTGTACGCCCTGCACTCGGGCGCACACGCGGTCTACGAGGACATGAAGAACATCGCGCAGAACGACGAGGAAGCACAGTGGGACCTCGAAGACCGCTACCTGGGTCACGAGACCGAGAGTCACCACCAGCTGTCGTTCGTCCCGCGCTTCCAGAACATCGAGGCCAAGTTCGACCCCGAAGCCAAGAAGCGCCAGCAGGAGTCCGCCGGCTTCAGCGACGAGGAAGAAGGCGCAGTCATCAACTCCGATCAGGACGACTGATCCGCACGCGCTCCGACGCGAGCCGCAGTCTCCTGATCGCAGATCAGGACGACTGATCGGCGTTCGTCAGCTGGGTCGTACGACAGGTCGAAATCCGATTTTCTTTCGCGACGAAACCGCCCAGTGACTACTGTACGCGGCGGCGACGCCGTCTCTCGGACGGATTCGGTCACCTTTAATAATGGTGGAGTTATCCGTTGATACGACTACAATGACTGAAATCGACAAGCGTCTCCACGACCGAAAGTTCGTGCGGACGTTCTTCACGACCCCGACTGCCGAAAGCGGCGCAGACGACTCGGCGAAGAAGCTCCGGAGCGCAATCGGCCTGCGCGGGATGCAGGCACCGGACGTCTGGGTGCCGGACAACGAGGACGCGACGGCCCCGAACATGCGCGACGAGGGTGCCGAGAACATCGCCGAGGTCGTCGCCGAAGAGGGCGACGAGTTCCCCGGCGAGATTCACCCCCGCGTCGTCTGGCACCGCGACAGCCCCAGCACGCGCTACAAGGGCTTCCAGCACATGCTCGAGATCGCCGACCCCGCGAACGGCGCAATCGAGAACATCGACGGCTTCGTCATCCCCGAAGTCGGTGACATCGACGACTGGAAGAAGGCAGACGAGTTCTTCACGATCGTCGAAAACGAGCACGACCTCGAAGAGGGCAGCCTCAAGATGTCCGTCATCATCGAAAGCGGCTCGGCCGAACTCGCGATGGGCAAGCTCCGCGAGGAGATGGGCAAGCCGACGAACAACCTCGAACGCATGTTCCTGCTGGTCGACGGCGAGGTCGACTACACGAAGGACATGCGCGCCATCACGCCGACCGGCGCGCTCCCCGAGTGGAAGGAACTGCGCCACAACACGTCCCGCGCCGCGAGCGCCGCAGGACTCATCTCCGTCGACGGCCCGTTCGACGACATCCGCGACGTCGAGGGCTACCACGACCGCATCGAGGCCAACGCGGCGATGGGCATGACCGGCATCTGGTCGCTCACGCCGGGTCAGGTCGTCGAGGCCAACCAGAGCGTCCTGCCGCCCGAAGAGGGCTACTGGACCATCGACGCCGACGGTCGAACGGTCGAACTCACCGAAGAGGACGGCGTCGCAGTCTACGACGGTGACCGCATCGAACTCGAGAAAGAGGGTGACACATACGAACTCGAGGTCGGCAGCGAGGAACTCGAACTCACCGAGGAGGAACTCGTCGAGGAACTCGTCGACCTGACGGCCTACGTCCCGAGCATGGACGACATCGTCGACTCCATGGAGGAGTTCGAGGCCGCCAAGGAAGCCGGCAAGGGCGCGATCGCCATGACCCGCGCGACGACCGTCAGCATCGACGGCGTCGAGATCGACATCAGCAGCGACCGCATGTGGGACGAGGCGACCTACCAGGCCATGATGGCCCCCGTCGCGCTGTTCCAGGACGTCTACGAGAACCGTCCGGACCAGCACGACGACCTCGCCGAACTCTACAGCGAGGACGTCGTCTCCCGCGCGATGGAAGTCGGCAACTAAGCGGACGACAGTCCACCGATTTTTTCAGAGCCACCCCGAGAGATCAGCCGCCGGTCCGTCGTTCGCGAAGGGCGTCTCCTCGAAGTGGACCGGTTCGATCCCGTCCCGGTCGTCGAGCCGTGTCTCGATCTCCGAGCGGGTCGCGGTCCCGGCGTCGACGACGCCCCAGGGCGGCCAGAACGCGACGAACACGTAGCTGCCGCCGGTATCGATCCAGCGGACGTACAGGTCGGCCTCGTCGTCGGGCGCGACCAGACAGACCGCCCCGCCGGTGACTCGAAGCACCTCCAGGTAATCCCGAACGTCGAGGGCCGGCGTCCCCGAACTGTCGTCGATCGCCTCCCAGAGGAGGCGACAGGGCCGGCTATCGGAGTGTCGAAACAGTACCTCACGCATGGCGTCCCGGTCACCCATTGGTGTGTGAATAGTGATCACGACGCATAAGCATCAGGGTGAGAGCGGTCCGTCCAGCGACCGGCCGAACGCGGAACAGGGGGAGCGCTTTTCACGCATGGTGGCATACCACACGGGTATGAAGTTCGTCATCGTCGGCTTCGGGCGAGTCGGGATGCGCACCGCACGGACGCTCCAGTCGGAGGGCCACGAGGTCGTCATCGTCGACAACGACCCCGAGAAGGCAAAGCGAGTGCGCGCGGAGGGGTTCGAGGTCGTCGAGGGCGACGGCTCGACGGAGGACACCCTCGAAGCGGCCGGCGTGAACGACGCCGACGCCATCGCCGCGTTGACCGGCGATCTCAACACCAACTTCAGCGCCTGCATGATCGCGAAACACCACGGCTGTCGGACCGTGTTGCGCATCGACGAGGACTACCGCGAGGAGATCTACGAGAAGTACGCCGAGGACGTCGACGAGATCATCTATCCCGAGCGACTGGGCGCCGCGGGTGCGAAGACGGCGCTGCTCGGCGGCAACTTCAACGTACTGGCGGACATCACCGAACAGCTCTCGGCCGCCTCCGTCGAGATTCCGGCCGGCTCACCGGTCGTCGGCGAGCGCGTCGTCGCGCTCGAACTCCCCGAGGAAGCGCGCATCTACGCGCACGGACGAGCGAACGAGTCGATGACGATCCCGCTGCCACAGACGGAGATCGAGGCCGGCGACAGCGTCGCCATCATCGCCCACCCCGACTCGCTGGCCGCCGTCAGAGAGGAACTGCGCGGCGACGCGGCGGTCGCGTAGTTCGGCGTCACCCATCGACTGTTACTGCCGGACCGAATCGTCACACCTCACGTGTCCAGTGAGACGGTCTCGCTGTGAAATGTCGGCCCGAGCAGCTCTCCGGTATTCACGCACGGCTGTCCGGTAGTCCGAGAGAATGGGTGGGGTGGGGTCAACGGTGTCCGGGCGCGCCGGGAGGATGGGAGACTGAGGCCGTCTGAGGCACGCCCGTATCTCGGGAGACGGGAGGAAGCCACTTAAAATCGCGTCAGACAACCGTCATACCGCCCGCGGACGGCCGTAAGCCGCGCTAGTTGCCATCCCACCGGACGATAACCACGATCGATTACTGAAAACATTGATTGCGTGCGAGCGTTTTTCCTGTTTCGTGGCCGTTTCAGCCCCGTTCGATCTCGATGACAGGATCGAGTTCTCGGTCGGCGAGGTGACCGGAGCGCTAGGGGATTCAGTTACGGTGCTGCCCATCGTCGTGGCACTCGGGGCGCTCACCCCGGTTTCGATCGGGCACGTCTTTCTGTTCTTCGGCGTCTTCCAGGTGGTCTGGGGGCTCCGCTACGGGCTTCCACTTTCGGTCGAGCCGATGAAGGCGCTGGCCGGGCTGGCGATCGCCGGCGCGCTCAGCTACGGCGAACTCGTCGCGGCGGGGCTGCTCGCCGGTGGCGTCCTCCTGGCCGTCGGCGCGACCGGGACGCTCGGACGGGTCGAACGGTACGTCGGCCGGCCGGTCATTCGCGGCGTGCAACTGGCCGTCGCGCTCTTGCTCGTGGAGGCCGGCCTCGACCTGTCGATGGGACACCCCGCGATGGCGGTCGCCGGTGGTGCGGTGGCCCTCGGCGTGGCCGCGGCGGGTCACTGGCGGCTCGCGAGCCTGACCGTCCTCGGTGTCGGGACTGGCTGGACCCTGTTCGTCGGCGGACTCCCGGCGGTTTCGGTGCCGACGCTCTCGGCGTTCCCGACCGGTGGGCCCGCCTTCACGACCGGAGCCGTCGAGGGGACGCTGGCACAACTTGCGATGACAGTCGGGAACGCGGCGGTCGCGACCTCGCTGTTGCTCGACGACTGTTTCGACGCCGACGTGTCGGCCGACCGGCTCTCCCGGAGCATGGGGACGATGACGCTCGCGGCCGTGCCGTTCGGGGGACTCCCGATGTGTCACGGCAGCGGCGGCCTCGCGGGGAAGTACGCCTTCGGCGCCCGGACCGGCGGCGCGAACGTCGTCCTCGGGGTGCTCTACCTCGGCGGGGCCCTCGTCGCGGGCCTCTGGCTCGGCTTCCCGATGGCCATCCTGGGAACCCTGCTGTTCGTCGTCGCGGCCCAGCTCGGTCGCGTGGCGGCCGACACGGACCGCCCGCTGCTGGTCGGTGCCATCGGCGTCCTCGCGGTCGCGACCAACGTCGGCGTGGCCTTCCTCGCGGGCCTGGGCTACTGGCTGGTCGCCCAGCGAGTCTGACCGGTGGGTTTTCCACAGGCCGCGACCCACGTCGACCCATGACCTGGGCAGCGCTGTTCGAGCGGGCGAGCGAGTACGAGACGGACCTCGAGACCGTCAGGGAAGCCCTGGCGGCGCGACGCGATGAGTGACCCCGACCCGAACCCGGCGCGGTTCGTCGCCGACGCCGACGTGCTGGCCGCGGACCTGCTGGTCGGCGGCCCCGCTCGCGAGGCCCTGAACCTCGCACGGGACCACTCCTGGGTGACGCTCGTCGCCAGCGACCCCCTGCTCGACGACGCCGAAGCGGTCGTCGAAACGTGTGCGAACGCCGAACTCGCGGCCGACTGGCGCGACCACGCCGAGGAACTCCGGGAGCGGGTCGACCACCCCGACGGAGATCACCCCGGACTCGCCTCAGCGTACAACGGCGACGCCGTGCATCTGCTCTCCTACGACGACGAACTGGGGAGCGTCCAGACCGGCGCGTCCCTCCGGAAACACATGAACGTGAGCGTCAGGGAACCGCGGGCGTTCGTGTCCCTGTTCGACCCCGAGTCTCTGTACGAGGTGGTCGTCGGGGGCGAATACCCCGGTCCGGATCGGGAGTACTGACGCGAGGTCCGGTCCGAAGCCGGGCCGTCGGTCCCTTTCGAAGCGCGTTTAGGGACCCCTCGCCGAAATCGGGGTATGCACGTGACCTTCCTCGGGACCAGTGGGGCCGTCCCGACGACCCAGCGCAACCCCAGCGCGGTGATGGTCCGCCGGGAAGGCGAGCGGTTCCTCTTCGACGCCGCCGAGGGAACCCAGCGCCAGATGATGCGCTTTCAGACCGGCTTCAACGTCTCCCACGTCTTCGTCACCCACCTCCACGGCGACCACGTCCTGGGCCTGCCCGGCCTCGTCCAGACCTGGGACTTCAACGACCGCGAGGAACCGCTGGCCATCCACACGCCGGCAGGCACGCGAAACCGCATCGAGGAACTCGTGACCGTCGCCGGAAACTCCCCTTCCTACCCGATCCGGGTCCACGAGGTGTCGGCCGGCGACGTAGCGCTGGACCGCGAGGACTTCGAGATCCGCGCCATCGAGGTCGACCACCGGGCGACAGCCGTCGGGTACGCCGTCGTCGAGGACGACCGGAAGGGCCGCTTCGACAGGGAAAAGGCCGAGAACGACCTCGGTATCTCGCCGGGCCCGGAGTACAGCAAACTCCACAACGGCGAACCGGTCGAACTCGACGACGGCACCGTCGTCGAACCCGAACAGGTCGTCGGGCCACCTCGTCCCGGCCGACGCGTGGTGTACACCGGGGATACGCGCCCGATCGACAGCGTCGTCGAGGCCGCAGAGGACGCCGACCTGTTGATCCACGACGCGACCTTCGCCGAGGACCGCCGCGAGCGGGCCGGCCAGACCGGTCACGCCACGGCCAAGCAGGCGGCCGAGATCGCGAACCGCGCGGGTGCGAAACGCCTGGCGCTCACGCACGTCTCGACGCGCTACGCCGGCCAGTCCGACCGACTTGAAACTGAAGCCCGCGAGGTGTTCGAGGGCGAGCGGGCTTTCCTCCCCGACGACGGCGACGAACTCGACGTGCCCTTCCCGGACGCCGAGGAGTGACCGTCGGTCACGTCGTCCGTCGCTACTGCTCGGCGGGGGTCGTCGCGCCGGTTATCTCGAAGCGTGCGCCGCCGGACTCGCGGAACTCGTCCGGCGCGTCCCCGCTCGCGGGGACGCCCCCTACCTCGCTCTCGGTGACGCGAATCGACCAGCCGTGGTCCTCGACGATTCGGCTGACGATAGACAACCCGAGACCGGTGCCGTCGCTTTCCGTGGAGAATCCAGAGTCGAACACCTGGTTGCGTTCGTCCTCGGGAATGCCCGGGCCATCGTCTTCGACGTAGAATCCACCTTCGAGCGGCCCGACGCGGACGGTCACGTCGGTGCCGCCGTGGTCGACGCTGTTCCGAAAGAGGTTCTCGAGCAGTTGCTGGAGGCGGCTCTCGTCGGCCTCGATTCGGCAATCCTCGGTCCGGAGGTCGGCGTCGCCGGTCTCGGCGACTTCCCAGGCCGTCCGAGCCACGTCGCCCAGCGACAGCGTCGCTGTCTCGTCGACGGGGCCGCCCTGTCGGGCGAGCGTGAGCACGTCGTCGATTATCTCCTCCATGCGTTTTAGTGCCGCCTTGGTCGCGTCGGCGTGTTCGCTCTGTTCGACCTGTTCGACGTGTCCGTAGGCGACCGACAGCGGGTTCCGGAGGTCGTGTGAGACGACGTTCGCGAAGTCGTCGAGCCGTTCGTTCTGCCGGCGGAGTTCGCGTTCGCGCTCCCTGACGGCCTCCTCGCGGTCGGCCCTGGCGATGGCCGTCGACGCGCTGGCCGCGAGTACCTCCGCGAAGTGAACCGTCTCCTCGTCGATTGCCACGGGCTCGACGGCAACGGCACCGAGGACGCCGTACTCACCGAGCGGAACCAGCAGTGCGCGCTCGATGGACACGGCTGCGTCTCGTGGCTGTACGTCACCGGTTCCGTCGTAGACGACAGTCTCGCCGCGCTCGAACGCCGTTCCAGCCAGTCCCGCACCGACCGGCACCGACGGCGGGTCTTCGTAGAGGGCGGATACGTCGTCGGTGGCGGCGACCGGTTCCAGCCGCTCGGCCTCGTGACGGTAGACGGTGACGTACTGCAACCCGACGACGTCGCTGGCGGCGTGGACGACCCGCTCACAGACGCCGTCGACGGTCTCGGCGCGCATCAGGTCCTGAGTCACGGTCTGGAGTGCAGCCAGCGTCTCGGTCCGTCGCGTTCGCTCGGTGATATCGTGGAGGACCACGGTGAGGCCGGTGACGTCGTCGCTCCGGTCCCGGAGATAGGAGACCTTGACGTCGTAGACGCGCCGGTCCCCGTCGTGGTCGATAGCGACCTCGTCGGTATCGAGGTCGGCCGACTCGGTGGCGTAGTCGAGCGGGTCGAGTGCCGGGCTCGGCGCGGACGTCGCCCCGTCCGCGAGCCGCGTTGCGGTCTCGCGCAGGACGGTTCCGAGCGGCGGCAGCACGTCGCCTGCCTGCTCACCAAGGGGGTTCGCTTCCCGGCACAGCGTCCGTGCCGTGGGGTTGAGGTCGGTGATCCGGCCGTCGCGGTCGAGGACGAACATCGCGTCGTCCATGTCCTCGACGACCGTCCGTCTGGCGACCGGGGACAGGTCGAACAACCGATACCGGAAGATCCCCCAGAAGATAGAGAGCCCGGCGAACACGAAGGTAAACGGCGTGAAATCGAGCGCCGGAAACGGCCCGATATCGAGGTAGTAAAACGCGTTCGCCGGCGTGATCGGAAGCCCCGAGAGGAGTATCAGGTCAGTCTGGCGGCGCTGGAAGTGGACCGCCGTGAGCCGGTACCGGACTAGCAGTATGATCGCGATGGTGATGAGGACGTAGCTGTAGGCGACGTTGAACCACCAGGCGACGCCGAAATCGAGCGCGAGCAACTGGAACGGTCCGTTCTCGACGAAGCGTCCCGCCGTCCAGTTCAACGTGTGCACCCAGCCGTTGGTCAGGACGAGTCCCACGTTCGTAAGCGGGACGACCGCGAGCGCGGCGAGGTGCCACCGCGTGATTCGGTCGGTTTCGGTGTAATCGACCGCAAAGAGGAGCCAGGCGATCGGAATCCCGTTCAGACCGAGTACCTTGATGCGGTGCCAGAACAGCGCCCCGCCGAGCGTTCCGCTCGCCAGTTCGAGTGCGTATCCCGCCAGCCAGAGCGTCGCCATCGCGTTGGCCAGCGCCAGGCCGGTCGCCCCGCGTTTGTCACGCCGGGCCCACGATAGCGCACTCACTCCCGCTGCGAGTACGGCGGTAGCCCCCGTCACGGCTGCCAATGCCATCGTCGGCCCGGACGCTACCATCGTACGGTGTGTGACATGATGCTGTCATAGCTGTTTGGCTGATTCTCTCGTGTGATACGGATTGTCGTACGTCAGTTCAGTATCAACCCCCGTCGTCGGGCGGCCGTACGGGGAGCCAGTGACAACAGTCCGTCTGAGTGACCAGTGGTTCTTTGTGACTATCACACGAGGATGTGACAATGACTGACGACTGTCCGTTCTGTGCGATCGCGGCCGACGAGGCACCGGCGAGCGTCGTCTACGACGGCCCGGAGACGATAGCCTTCATGGACCTGAACCCGATCAACGAGGGGCACGTCCTCGTGATTCCCCGGGAGCACTCGACGGGACTGGCGGGACTCGTGCCGGCGACCGGTGGGCGGATGTTCGCCGTCGCACAGAAGGTCGCCGCTGCCCTCCGGCGGTCTAACGTACCGACCGACGGCGTCAACCTCTTTCTCGCCGACGGGGAGCCCGCTGGGCAGGAAGTGTTCCACGTCCATCTCCACGTGATTCCGCGGACCGAGGACGACGACGTGACCATCGACGCGGACCAGTCGCCGGCCGACCGCGAGGACCTGGCGGCCGTGGCCGAGGAGATCTCGGCCCTGCTCTAGGGTCCGGCGTCGCCGGCGGTCGTCTCGACGCTCACGTCGGGATGGAAGAGGTCCTCGACGGGGCACTCGAAGAAGGCGGCGAGTTTGAACACGAGTTCGACGGAGGGGTCGTAGCGGTCGCCCTCGACGGCGTTGACCGTCTGGCGCGTGACGCCCACGTACTCGGCCAGTTCGCGCTGGCTCAGGTCGTATCGGTCACGGTAGTCACGCAGGGAGTTATCCATCGTCGTTACCTCCGCCGCTGAAGCACGACGAGGACGGCCCCGTAGGTCAGGTAGAGGATCGCCACGAACAGCGCGATCGCCGCACTCCAGGGCTGCCAGGTGAAGGCGTCCAGCCCCCACGCGACGGTCAGCGCCGGGAAGACGCCGGCCGAGGCCCATCCGAAGACGGTGAGCGTCCACTGGGCCGCCTCCCGGGCGATCGCTTCGTCGCGTTCGTCGTAGACGGGCATCTCCGCGCTCGACTGGGCGAATACTGCGCCCGCGACGCCGACGACGTAGACGCCGACGCCGACCAGCGGCCGGTTCAGCGCCGTGAACACCGCGAGGCCGAGGCCGGCGACGACAGACAGTCCGGCGACCGCCTGTCGAACCCGGTCGGTCCGGTCGAGAAGTGAGTTCACGAGCACCGGCCTCCCACGAGGGAAACGGCACCAGTCGGTCCGTGCGAATCGTCCGAGTGTTTTCTCGTTGCCATTTGTGACACCTCGTCAAGAGCTCTTGTCGTAAAGAGCTCTTTACAGTAAAACGTCTTTGACATAGTAAAATAAGTTTTACGGGCCGGTCCGGTCTGGCCGCCGCTCTTCGGGGGGGCGTGCTGGGCCCGTCCGCGCCACGAAATTTATACCGGGGAGGACCCTAGCCGGGGTGTGAACGCCCGCACGCGTGCCCTCGACGCAGTCGTCTTCGGGGTCGACGTACAGAGTGGGGACGTCCGGGGGGACGTATCGTACGCGCTCGTGGCCTTCGACGGGGAGTCGATCGACCGCGACGTGGTCTCCCGCCGGAAGCTCCACCGACTACTCGACCGCGAAGAACCAGCGATGCTCGCGACCGACAACATGTACGAGCTCGCGGAGGACAAGGACGCGCTCGTCCATTTCCTACGTGGGTTACCCGACGAGACGACCCTGGTCCAGGTGACCGGGGCCGAACAGCCCGAGCCGCTCTCCCGGGTGGCCTCCCGCCACGGTGTTCCGTACGGCAAAAAGCCGATGAAGGAGGCCGAAGCCGCTGCGCGGCTGGCCGCGATGAACGTCGGCCAGGAGGTGAGCGCCTTCACGAACACGACCCGCGTGAAGGTCGCTCGCGGTCGGTCGACCGGCAAGGGCGGCTGGTCGGAGGACCGCTATACGCGCCGCATCCACGGGTCGGTCAGGAAGCGGACCCGCGAGGTCGAGGACGAACTCGACGCGGCGAGCCTGGCGTACGAGCGTGACGTGACCGAAAAGTACGGCGGGTTCGCCAACGCCGTCTTCGAGGTCGAGGGGCGTCCCTCGGACATCCCGGTCTCGACCGAGCGATCGGGCGACGTTCGGATCGAGATCGAACGCGAGCGCCGCGACGGGATCGAGTTCCAGCCGCTGGTCGAACGCCGGGACCACGTGCTGGTCGGTATCGACCCCGGAACGACCACGGCCGCGGCCGTCGTCGGTCTCGATGGCAGCGTATTGGACGTGATGAGTACCCGCACCGGGGACACCGCGGACGTCACCGAGTGGCTCATCGAGCGCGGCCGTCCCATCATCGTCGCCGCGGACGTGACGCCGATGCCCGAGACCGTCGAGGGGTTCCGGCGGAGCTTCGAGGCCGCCGGCTGGACCCCCGACCGGGACCTCCCGGTCGACGAGAAGAAACACCGGGCGCGCGAGGAGAGTTACGACGACGACCACCAGCGCGACGCGCTCGCGGCGGCCCTGTTCGCCTACGACGCACACGAAGACCAGTTCGACCGCATCGCCCAGAAAGTGCCACCACAGGAAGACTTCGGGGCGGTGACCGCCCGCGTCGTCAGCGACGAGGAGTCCGTCGAGTCCGTCCTCAGGGACATCCAGACCGAGGAAGCGGAGTCCGAAGAGGAGACCGAACACACGCCGCGGGAACTGTCCGCCGAGGAAAAGCAGATCAAACGCCTCAAGGCCCGCGTCGACCGGCTCGAATCCCACGCCGAGACGTTGAAAGAGACCATCAGCCGGAAGGACGAGCGCATCGACGAGTACGAGCAGGAACTCACGGCAAAGCGCCAGGAGGCGCGACGGGAAGCCCGCGAGCGCCGGGAAGTCACACGGCTCGAACGGGAGAACGAACGGCTCGAACGGGAACTCGACGAAGAGCGAGAGAGAGTCGACGAACTGGAGGACAAACTCGACCGGCTCAAAGCGCTCTGGAAACTCGATCACTCGAACTTCGCGGACGTCTCCGAGGAACAGCGCGACCTCGTCCCGGTGAAGGTCGTCGAGCAGTTCACGACGGGTGCCATCGAGCACGCCGACGAGCAGTACGGGCTGGCCGAGGGCGACGTGATCTACCTCCGGGACGCCAGCGGGGCCGGACGCTCGACCGCCCAGAAACTCGCCGACGTGAACCCGAAAGTCGTGCTCAAAGACGGCGGCCTCTCGGAGATGGCCGACGACCTCCTCTTCGAACAGGACATCCCGGTCGGGCCGGCCGACGACGTGGCCATCCAGGAGATCGACGAACTCGCCGTCGCCCGCGAAAGCGAGGTCGAGGCCGCGATCGAGGACTGGCACGACCGCGCCGAGCAGCGAGCGAAACAGCAAAACGAGCAGATGGTCGACCGCCTCATCAGCGAACACCGAGCCGACCGCCCGAGCAACTGACGGGGACCCACCACTCGCCCGTGTTCCGGTTTTCAGGGACTGGGAACTGGCCGTATCTTGATGTCCATCGACGCCGATTGTGATCCCGTATGAGCGGGCAGACGATCGTCATCGCGGGTGGTGGACGGCTGGGGCGCCGAACGGCGGCCCAACTCACCGAACGGGGGCACACGATCACGGTCATCGAACGGGAGCAAGCGCGGTGTGACGATCTGGCCGAGGGGTCGGTGGGATCGCTCATCAACGGTGACGCGACGCTCCCGTCGATCCTCGAACAGGCGGACATCGGGGAGGCCGATGCCATCGCGGCCCTGACTGGCGACGCCGGGACGAACCTGGCCGTCTGTCTGCAGGCGCGCGAGCGACACCCCGACGTCAGAACGGTCGCGCGAATCGAGCGCGGTGAGCAACGAGCGTACGACGACGTGGTCGACGCGGTCGTCTTTCCAGCCCTCGCAGGGGCGAATCTCGCAGTCGACGCCCTCGTCGGCGGAGCCGTGGGAACGCTGCTCGGCGGGGAGGCGGGTCTCGAACTCGTCGAACTGACTGTCGCCGAGGACGCGCCGGTCGCCGACCGTCGACTGGCCGACGTGAACCTGCCCGATGGGACGCGGGTCGTCTCGGACGCCGACCGCAGTCGCCTGGCGAGCGACGACATGACGCTGACGCCGGGCGAACGGTACGTCGTCGGCGTCGAGAACGGCGTCGGCGACGAGATACGGCGTCTGTTCCGGGGCTAGGCCGATGACGGACGGGAACGACGAACTCCAGCGGGACATCGGGCTGGCGGGGGCCGTCTCCATCGGCGTCGGGACGATGGTCGCCGGTGGCATCTTCGTCCTGTCGGGGCTCGCCGTCGCCACTGTCGGAGCGGCGGCGATCCTCTCGTTCGTGCTCGCGGCGGTCGTGGCCGCGCTCACCGCGATGACCTACGCGGAGTTCGCGACGATCTACACGGTCGACGGTGGCGGCTACGAGTACGTCGCGGAAGTGTTCCAGTCGGACCTGTCGTACCTCGTCGGCTGGATGATGATCCTCGGGTATCCCGCGAGCGCGGCCTTCTACCTCGCAAGCTTCACGAGCTGGTTCTACCGGTTCGCCTACCCGGCCCTGTCGATCCCTGCCGCCGTCCCCTACTGGGTGTCGGGCGTCGTCGTGCTCGCCGTCCTCGTCGGCGTCAACCTCCTGGGCGGCGAGGAATCGACGCGGTTCCAGATCGTCGTCACCGGGCTGAAGGTGTTGCTCGTCCTCCTCTTTCTCGGAGGGGGGCTGACTGCCTTCGATCCGAGCGCCGTCACGGACTCGTTCGCCCGGAACGTCACGAACCTCGACGACGTCGCACTCACCAGCGCCCTCGTGTTCATCACCTTCTTCGGGTTCGAGGCGATCGCGACGAGCGGCGGTGAGGTTCGCAATCCCAGACGGACGGTGCCGCGAGCCATCTTCGTCAGCCTCGGATTCGTCACCGCGCTCTACGTGCTCGTGGTCACGGTCGTCGTCCTGGCGGTCAACGACCCCGGCTTCCTCGAATTCCTCGTCGCCCGGACCGACGTCGGATCGACGGCGGCCGCGACCCAGTTCGTCGCGAACCACGGTGAGGTGGCCATGGGCCGGGCAGCCCAGTACTACCTCGGCGAGTGGGGCTTCGCCGTGTTCATCCTGGGGGCGCTCCTCTCGATGATCTCCGCGGCCAACGCGACGATCCTCGCCGGCTCGCGCGTCAAACTGGCGATGGCCGACAACGAGCACCTCCCCGCCCGGTTCGGTCGCATCCATCCCCGGTTCCGGGTCCCGCACAACGCCGTGTTGCTCACGGGGGGCCTCATCCTGACGTTCGTCCTCGTGTTCACGGTGGTGCTCGGTGGTCCGGCGGACGGGCCGGCCCTGACGTGGCTCCCACGGCTGGGACTCGACGCGATGGCCCACTTCGCGGACTTCATGCTGCTCGGCGGACTGGCGATGGTCAACGTCGCACTGATCCAGTCGCGCCGGCGGTACCCCGACCGAACGCGGCTGTTCGAGGTCCCCGCCGTCCCCTGGGTCCCCCTGGTCGCCATTGCCTCGAACCTCCTCCTGCTGGTCAACGTCGAACTGGTGAGCCTGAGTCTCGGTGTCGGCGGGGTACTCGTGGGCGGTGTCGTGTGGCTGACCGTCATCGACTGACCGTGGGAGAGGTCGCCCGATCGGCCACCCGCCCAGTTCGATCCGACATCTCAACTGAAGAGAAGTTTACTCGAATTCGAGAAAATGCTCATAACGCTGCGGCACGGAGTGGCGCGTACATGCACTGCCCGAACTGCGAGACGTCGATGACGACCGTCCACGAGTACCACCGCTGTGACCGCTGTGGGTACGTCCCACACCAGGGTGCGGACTGAGACTGCCGGACAGCAGTCCGTGACGCGTGGACTGCTCACACTGGGTGACGAGCCGCTCTACGTAGGACATCTGAGAATTCCGCTGTGAGAATTTCTGTCCGACAGTATGCATCGCGCGCCGTAGCGAACGACTCCGATTTCGAGTCCTTTTCCGCCCGCTCACATCATCTGGCCCATCCCGAGCGCGCCCAGGAGGTTCGTGACCAGTCCGTAGACCACGAGGCCGAGGCCGGCGACGACGAACGCGACGCCGGCGGCGATGAGGAGGTCGATGTACGCGAGGAGACCGATACCGGCGACCAGAAGTAGAAAGCCGAACAGTCCGGCCACGCCGAGTTTGTCGAGCATACACGTCCCTGTCTCGGCACACGACTTAAAAACTGAGAAACCGCCCCGGAGTGGGTGTCGGTGTCACGCACGCCGGTTCGGGTGTCGACACCCGTCGATCGGGGCCGGCAGTCGAATCAGTACTCGAACTCGGTGTCGATCTCGGCGGCGTTCTCGGTCATCACCGTCGCGGCGTCGGAGTACTGTAGCACCTTCTGCATGTCGCCGTCGAGATCGAACTTGCCGCCCATGAGGCCGTCGATGGCACCGATCTCGCCCCGTATCATGCCCTTCCAGTTCGTGTAGGGACCCCGATAGGCAAAGCCCCAGTCGACGTCGTCCTCGTCGTCGACCTGTCTGGCCTCGTGGCAGGTCCCGTCCCGTACGTCGATCTCGAACTTGAGGTTTTCGCCGTCGTAGGTATCGTCCGGCTGGATGTCGAAGAGGAACACGCCGTTGAAGTCGACGCCCCACCCTTGCCCGGCCTCGCTGTAGGCCTCGCTCTCGTTGAGTTGTTCGGCCCACTCGTCGATCCATTCCTGTCCATCGGTCGGCAGTGTGATTGCCATACCCTTACATACCCGTCTCGGTGCTTCCCGATTGCCCCTCGCACACGTGGCTTTTTTAGCAGATTGGGCGAGAAGCCCCCACCCTCAAGGAGCGAACGTAGTGAGCGAATAGGGTGGGGATGAATCGCCCTGCGAGGGATACGTACCTTTTAACTTTCTACAGGTGGATAATCGATGTACTGCGCATGGATTACGTCCTCAAATATCGGTTGCTCCCTGACAGTCAACAACGGGAGCAACTGGACTGGGTGCGTGATACCGTGCGGCAACTCTACAACCACAGCCTGCACCGCTACAACCGTCTCCCGGAATCAGAAGGCACGGTGAAACAGCGTGTCACAA
>NZ_SOSC01000011.1 GCF_005049285.1 Halorientalis salina
TCACCACCGCCACTGTTGGAGCGACTGATCGAAGATGCCCAGAAGATCCACAAGCAACGACCGATCTTACAAGAGACGCTCGCTACCGCTACGCAACCGAGGTGTGAGGCCTAACTAAAGACCAATGATCCCGGACCATGCATCTAGATTGAGCGAGGAACAGTATATTTCTTATCTACGAAACGAACAATCCCCGTTGGTCAATACGCAGGTACAGTGAGCAAACAAGCATCCGCCGAGCGAGCAGCGCGAGCGAGGCGGTTCACCGGACGCGAGTGTAACGAGCGTCCGGCAGTTTTTAGTCCAGGTTTTTGCGATGGGGGGTCGCCACCGGCGACCCCCCGACGTAAAAAAGTGGTTGGGGAAGCGTATTTGAGACTCCATCCCGAACACCCGACATGCGCGAGGCGAAGACGGACCAAACGACCCGCGAGCGTGTTGCGGACCGACTCCGGGAGGAGGCGCTGACGGCGGCGGCGATCGCTCGTGACTTCGAGATCCAGGCCAGTACAGCCGTGAGTCACGTCGAACACATCGCCCAGTCGCTGGACTCCACCGACGAGCAACTGCTGGTCGCCCCGCCGACCTGCCGGGACTGCGGGTTCGACGACTTCGACGACCTCATCAACCGACCGAGTCGGTGCCCGGACTGCAAGAGCGAGTCCGTCGAGGAACCGGCCTTTCGGATCGAGTGACTGGCGGTAAGCAGTGCGGGAACTGTCCGATTCGGGCCCGCATTCTCAGTGCCCATCAGGTGGCAAACGTCAGTCGAGTAGCAAACTATAGGGGGGAGACCGTGGACAGTCCGGGTGTGCGGGGAACGGTCGGAGCCGTCGCTCGGACGGTACTGGTGGTGGGTGGGTTCGTCGCGCTGTTTGGCGGGATCGTGACGCTGGCGTACCCACCGCTGTTGAGTGGCTACGTCGGGTCGTCCGGTCTCGAGGGAACGCGGGGGACGGGGCCGTCCGTCACGTCGCTGTTCGGGCCGACGCTGTTCGCGTCGCTCAAAGCCATCATCTGGGGGATGACGACCGTCGCTGCGGGCCTGGCGATTCCCGGTCGGAGCTCGAAGCGGTTGCTCGGCGAGCAGCCGTTCACACGACGCCAGCGAGTCATGACGCTCCTCGGTGCGGCCCTCGTGGTCGGACTCCCGAACGGGATCGACCTCGCCGTCCGGTTCGGCGTGGGATCGATCGGGCTGTTCGCGGCGGCCGTGTTGTTGACGCTGGTCGGCGTCGTCCTGGTCGTGCTGGGGACCTCCGGGGGACTCAAGTACCAGCCGCAGGCGCGTCAGAACTCGTAGTTGGACTTCGAGGACAGGTCCAGGTCGTCGGTTTCCATCGGGCCAGTGGCCACGAACTCGTAGTCGTCGTCCGCGAGGGACACCGTTCCGTCCTCGATTTCGAGGTCGAGTTCCGTGAGATACGCGCCTTCACAGGGACCGTAGGTACAGCGGCCGGTGTCGGACTCGAAGTAGGCCCCGTGGTTCGCACAGACGAGTTCACCGTCGCGCATGGGTGCGCCCGACCCCTTGTCGAGTTTGATGTGCGTGAAGTGCTGGCAGTAGTTCAGCCAGCCCGTGATGGCGTCCTCGTCGTCGTTGTGCTCGTCGTTCAACCGGACCAGTATCGCTTCCTTCCGTTCGTCGGTCTCGGTGTTCCGGACGGTGAACAGGAACGTCGAATCGTCGGGGACGTCCGCGACGGACGTTATCGACCCGTCTCCGGTCATATCTCGGGTTGCGGGGCGGCCGATTTCAAGGATACGATTGCGGGTCGACGGTCACGTCTCCTCGGTCACAGCCGGGAGCGGGATGACGACTTCCGTCCCGAAGTCGCGACTCGCCGTACCCGGGACGACTAACAAGATACTGGGTTCGTTCGACGCCTCCAGTAGCATCTCGATCTCGGTCGCTGCCCGGGATACCCGATAGGGAGGGATGATTTTCCCCCGGCTGTTCGCCCGAAACGGGACCCTCTCGTCAGGTTGACGGCACTCCCGCCCGAGTGGCCACGTATGGGCGAGTTGCTCATCTACGGCTCTTACGGGTACACGGGGGAACTAATCGCCGACGAGGCCGTCGGCCGGGGACTGACACCGATACTCGCCGGTCGGACGGAGCGAAAGGTCTCACGACAGGCAGCGGAGTTAGACTGCCCGGGACGAACCATCGACCTCGCGGACGACGATGTCACGGACGCGCTCGCGGACGTCGACGTGGTTCTGAACTGCGCCGGCCCGTTCGTCGACACGTACGAACCGCTCGTCGAGGCCTGTATCGACTCGGAGACGCACTACCTCGATATCACCGGCGAGATCGACGTGTTCCAGGGCGTTGCCGGCTACGACGAGGCCGCCGCCGAGGCCGGCGTGATGCTCATGTCGGGCGTCGGCTTCGACGTGGTCCCGACGGACTGTCTGGCCGCCCACCTCGCCGATCGCCTGCCCGACGCGACCCACCTCGCGCTCGGGTTCGAGGCGCTCACGAGTCTCTCGGGAGGCACGGCCAAGACCGCCGTCGAGTTCCTCGGCGAGGGCGGGTACGTTCGCCGCGACGGATTGCTCGAACGGGTCCCGCCGGCACACAGAACCCGACGCATCGACTTCGGTCGGGGGGAACGCACGGCCGCAACCATCCCGTGGGGCGACCTCGTGACGGCGTACCACACGACTGGCGTTCCGAACATCGAGGTCTACGCCGCCATGCCCGAACCGGTGGTCTGGTCGATGCGAGGAAGCGGTCTGCTATCCCCCTTCCTGGGCTGTGGCCCGGTGAAGTCGACGCTCAAGGGACTCATCGATGCGACCGTCGACGGCCCGAGCGAGCGCCAGCGCGAGCAGGGTCGGAGCTACCTGTGGGGCGAGGCGACGACGGACGACGGCGAGCGCGCCGTCACACTCCTGGAGACGCCCGAGACTTACGCCTTGACGGTCGACACGGCCCTCGAAACCGCGACGCGCGCGCTCGACGGTGACGCACCCGCGGGGTACCAGACGCCCGCCGGAGCGTACGGGCCGGACCTCGTCCTCGACGTCGAGGGAACCGAGCGGCGAGACGTCGAGTGAGCGTCTGACCGATCCAAGCGCTACGCGTCGTCGCTCGACTCGTAGTGCCGGCGCTCGACGCGTTCGTCGAACAGTCGTCCGAGGAGTTGGGTCATCGGGCCGCTTCCCACGTCGATGCCGTCGACGGAATCAATAGGACGGACCTCCCAGGTCGTGTTCGTCAGGAAGGCCTCGTCGGCCTCGCGGAGGTCCTCTACTTCGTAGCGGCCGGCTTCGATCTCGAAGTCCTCGCCCTGTGCGAGATCGATCACCGTATCGCGAGTCACGCCCGGGAGGATGTCGCAGTCGTCGCTGGGGGTCTTGAGGACGCCGCCGTCGACGAAAAACACGTTGCTCGTCGCGCCCTCCGCGATCGCGCCGTCGGTCGTCCGGATCAGGGCCTCGTCGGCGGCGAACTCGTCGGTCGCGGCCCGGCGGAGTTCCAGGCGAGCGTGGATGCCGTTGAGGTAGTTGTGTGTTTTCGCGTCCGCGGGGACGGCCTCGCTCGGCGTCCGCCGGGTCCTGACAGTCTGGACCACCGCGGGGTCGTCCCAGGGTTTCGTTCCGCTGACACCGCCACGCGGGAGTTCCGTGACGACGACCACGATCGTGGGGTCGACGTCGGGGTCCGGGGTGAGTTTCCCGGGCTGGACGCCGCGGGTCACGGAGAGCCTGACGTAGGCGTCGTCGAGGTCGTTGGCCGCGAGCGTCTCCCGAACGCGCTCGCGGAGGTCCTCTGGAACCGCCTCGGCGAAGCCCAGCGTCTCGCAGGTCCGGCGCAACCGGGCTTCGTGGGCCGGCCACCGGAAGACGTCACCGCCGTAGGCCCGGAGCGTCTCGAAGGCCGCGTCGCCGTACATGAACCCGCGGTCGCGGACGCTCACGGTCGCGTCGTCGGCCGGAACGATCTCGCCGTCTACGTGGTACTGGTAGTCTGACATTGGTGACAGAAGGCTGCGATCAGTCGTTTTCCCGCGTCGGTGAGGATGCTCTCGGGGTGGAACTGCACGCCGAAGTGCGGGCGCTCTCGGTGGCGTACGCCCATGACGACGCCCGGTTCGTCCTCGCCGGGACCGTCTTCGACGGTCCAGGCCGTCTCGACGAGGTCCGCTGGCAGATCCTCGCGCTCGACGGCCAGCGAGTGGTAGCGCCCCACCTCGAAGCGCTCGGGCAGGTCGGCGAACAGCCCCGTCCCATCGTGTTCGACGGTCGAGGGTTTCCCGTGGACGACCGCCTCAGCGTGACCGACTGGGGCACCGTTGGCCGCACAGAGCGCCTGGTGGCCGAGACACACGCCCAGCGTCGGGTAGTCCAGTTCCCCGAAGACGGGCATCGAGACGCCGGCGTCCGCGGGCGTCCCGGGACCGGGCGAGACGACGATGCCGTCCGGGTCGAGATCGCGGATTCCCTCAACGGTAATATCGTCGTTTCGCCGGACAAGTACCTCCCCGGGCGCATCGCGTTCCACGACGCCCAAGTCGGGATCAGTGACGACCTCCCCGACGTTCTGGGACCGCGTCCCAGAGCCTGGTGACGTGACAACGTCACCGACGTACTGGACGAGATTGTAGGCGAACGAGTCGTAGTTGTCGATCACGAGGACCCGGAGCGTCATCGGTCCCTGCCTCCGTCGAGTGCTGTGCCTTCGACGGCGAGGTCGCCGCGTCGGCCCAGCGCCTCGTCCACGGCGGCCACCAGCGCGCGCGCCTTGTCGAGCGTCTCGTCGTACTCGCGCTCGGGGTCCGAATCGTGGACGATCCCCGCGCCGACCCGGAGGTGATACTCCTCGTCGTATCTGACGAGCGTCCGGATGACGATGTTCAGCGTGGCCCGGCCGTCGAACCCGAATATCCCGATGGAGCCGGTGTACGGCCCCCGGCGAGTCGCCTCGACCTCGTCGATGATCTCCATCGTTCGGGGTTTCGGTGCGCCGGTGATGGTCCCACCGGGGAACACCGCTGCGATCGCGTCGGCCAGATCAGCCCCGGCACGGAGGCGGCCCTCGACCTTCGAGACGAGGTGCATCACCTCGCTATAACGGTCGACCCGGCGGTAGTCGGTCACCTCGACGCTCCCGTACTCGCTCACCTTCCCGAGGTCGTTGCGCTCCAGGTCGACCAGCATCGCGTGTTCGGCGCGCTCTTTCTCGTCGTGTCGCAGGTCCGACTCAAGCGTCCGGTCTTCCGCCCTCGTCTCACCCCTCGGACGCGTCCCGGCGATCGGTTCCGTGACGAGCGAGTCGCCGTCGCGGTGGAGCAGCAGTTCCGGGCTGGCGCTGACCAGGTCGACGCCGGGGAACTCGACGAGCGCGGAGTAGGGCGCGGGGTTGACCTCGCGGAGCGCGTCGAACGCCTCGACCGGGTGGACCGCGGCCGGAGCCGACAGCCGCTGAGAGACGTTCGCCTGGAACGTGTCGCCGTCCCGGACGTACGTCTTGACGCGGTCGACGCGCGCGGCGAACCCTTCGCGCGTGTACTCGCTCTCGAATCGTGCAGTCGACCGCTCGGGGACCGGCGGCGGGCCGACAGTGGGGTCGCCGTCGACCGCTCGATCGGCCAGCCAGCGCGCACGGTCGAGACCCGCCTCGAAGGCGGCGTCGACGGGCACCCCCACGTCGCCGTCGGGATCGATCCGCGGACAGGCAGTCACGCGGAGCGTCATGGGCGAGTCCCGGGGCTCTTCCCAGGCGGCCAGACAGTCGTAGATCGCCAGTTGCAGGCGGGGCAAGTCCCGGTCATGGACGGCGTCGGTCGGCAGGTCCTCCAGTTCCCGGACGGCGTCGTAGGAGAGCCAACCGACCGCCCCGCAGGGATAGGGTACGTCGCAGTCGCCTCGGGCCAGTGCCTCGGCCGCGAGTCTGTCGGCGAGTGTCGGCAGTGCCGGGCCGTCGTCGGGGCCGACCGAGCACTGTTCGATAGGATCCACGCCGAAGTAGCCCCACCCGGTTTGACCGCCGGTCGTCTCCAGGTAGACGCCCCCGCGACCGTCGCCCTCGCGGGCGCGTCGGTAGGCATCGAACGGGTCCGTGACCGTCACCCGGACCTCGACGGGGACGCGCGTTCCGGGCGCAACCGTTCCGGCGACTGCCCGGAACTGATCCCTGTCGGTCACGACCGTCGGCTGAGTCATCAGGGAAAGAGAGGAGAAGGGAAAGTAACCGTTTTGCGGTTCTACTCGTCGCCGCGTGCGTCGTCGATCCAACCCTGAATGCGCTTCTCGGAGAGATCAGTCTCGGATGCGACCTCGGCCGCGTCAGCCGCCGCGAGGTCACCGACCGTCTCGATGCCGACCTCGCCGAGTCGGTCCGCGTAGGCCGGACCGATCCCACTGATGGTGTCGACCGATTCGTCCGCGCCCTCGACGGCGGGTTCGTCGGTCTCTGCCCCGTCGTCGGCCGAGTCGGCCTCGGAAGCGGCAGCGGCTTCGGCGTCGGATTCGTCGCTCTCGTCTACGTCGGTCTCGGGTTCCGATTCGACTTCGGCTTCGGACTCGACCGTCGGCTCCGTCGTGGTTTCGGTATCGGTCGTCGTCTCGACGTCCCCCGTCCCTTTCACTGCGCTTTCGGTTTCCGTCGTCGGCTCCGGCTCGTGCTCTACGGAGACATCGACGTCCTGTCGCGTGTTATCGCCAGCGCTCGAACCGGTGCTGGACCCGGTACCGTTGAGTCCCATGACCGCTTTCAGAATCTTGAGCAGCCCCATGGGTCGTTATAGTCAATCCGCCTACTTAAAGCCGCTCTTGTAGCGCCGCGTTCATCGGTTCGACCGGCGCAACCTCCCCCGTCCAGCGCTCGAACGCCTCGATACCCTGATACAGTAACATCCAACTACCGGCAACCGTCGTCGCGCCCGCAGCGCCGGCATCCCGGAGGAGTCGGGTCTCGATGGGGTCGTAGACGGCGTCTAACACCGCTAAGTCCCCGTGCAGTGCGTCGGCCGGCACCGGCGACCGGTCCTCTTTCATCCCGACGCTGGTGGCGTTGACCAGCACGTCCGCGTCCGCGAGGAGGTCCGGAACGGCATCCAGACCGTGACCGGTCGCGCCGTCGACCTCGTCGGCGAGTTCGTGTGCGGTCTCGACGGTCCGGTTGGCGATGTCGACGGTCATCCCCTCGTCGGCGAGGCCGAACGCGGCGGCGCGGCCGGCACCGCCCGCGCCGACGACGAGCGCACGGCCCGCGAGCGGTACGTCGTGGTGCTCCAGCGCCCGCGTCACACCGACGGCGTCCGTGTTGTAGCCGGTCGGCGGCGACGTCGAGAAGTCGATGGTGTTGACCGCACCGATGCGCCGGGCCAGGTCGTCGGGATCGACGGCTGCCATGACCTCCTGCTTGAACGGGATCGTGACGTTGAGGCCGGCCACGTCGAGCGTCTCGGCAGCTTCGACGGCTGTCGCCCCTTCTCCTTGTGGCGGCTCGAAGGTCACGTAGCGGGCGTCGATGTCGAGTTCCTCGTAGCCCGCCTCGTGCATGGGCGGCGACAGCGAGTGCCCCACGGGGTTCCCGATGAGTCCGTACACGTCCATACCGGGGCCACTGGTGGGACGGACATAACCGCACCGCTCGCAGTTCCGCAAGACATTCCTTCGGATGCCGTCTGTTGCCGGTAGTGACTGCACTCCGCCATCCGCTCACAGCGGTCGTCGCCACGCTGGCGCTGACGATTCCGTGGATCGGAGTCGGGCTGATCGATCCCACGCTCGGATCGGTAGGGACCGTCCTGATCAGCGGGCTCGCGGTGCTCGGATCGTCGTTCCTGCTCGCGTGGGGTGCCGAGACCGCTGAAAAGGACGTTCCGCGCGCGTTCGCACTGGCCGTGTTGGCCGTCCTGGCGGTCGCGCCCGAGTACGCCGTCGACGCGCTGTACGCCTGGAACGCGGGGGCGCAGGCGGGGACGGAGGCCGGTCGCCAGGCGGGCAACCTCGCCATCGCCAACATGACCGGCGCGAACCGCATCCTCATCGGACTGGGCTGGTCCGGGATCGCGCTGTTCACGATTCTCCGGGCCGAGAAGGCCGGCGATACGTCCGTCACGCACCGCGACGGCTTCCTCGCCGACTACGTCAACCTCGATACGGGCATCGCGACGGAGATCACCTTCCTCGCGGCCGCGACGCTGTGGGCGTTTTTCGTGCCGCTCGGCGGCGGCATCGACGCCCTCGACACGGCCGTCCTCGTCGGCCTCTACGTCGCATATATCGGCATCATCATCAGGGCGGGCGCGGAGGGGCAGGATACACACGTCGGCGTTCCGGCGTACTTCCAGTCGTACTCGAAGGCACCCCGGGTCGCGGTCGTCCTCTCGCTGTTTGCCTACTCGGGGGTGATGATACTCACCGCCGTCGAGCCGTTCGCCCACGGCCTCGAAGAAATCGGCGTGCAGAACGGGATTCCCGAGTTCTTCATGATCCAGTGGATCGCACCGCTGGCCAGCGAGTCGCCGGAACTCATCGTCGTGACCGTCCTCGTGATGAAAGCCCGCTCGACGGCCGGGTTCAACGCGCTCATCTCCTCGAAACTGAACCAGTGGACGCTGCTCATCGGGACGCTCGCGGTCGTCTACTCGGTCGCGCTCGGGCAGTACGGCGTGCTCCAGTTCGACTTCAAACAGGCCCTGGAGATCTGGCTGACTGCGGCCCAGTCCTTCTTCGCGATGGCGCTCCTGGTCGATTTCACCATCTCCTTGCGCGAGGCCGTCGCGTTGCTCGTACTCTTCCTCTCACAGGTGTTCATCGAGTTCTACATCCTCAAGGGGATGGCCCTCTCACCGGAAGCGGCGGAAGCGCTCAGTAAGGACTTCTTGCTCGCCTTTACCGGCCTCTACGTCGTTCTCGGCGTCGCGCTGTTCGTCAGACGCCGGGAGGCCGTCGTCGAACTGCTGGGACTGGCCGGAAACACCGCCCGGGAAGCGATGGGCGGAACACCGAACCCGGAGGGGGCAGACTGATGATCGGGGTCGTCGTCTCCCGGGCCGACAGCGCGTCCGAACACATCGGCGACCACCTCCGCGACCTCGAAGCGTGGACGACCGAGACGGACGACAGTCGCACCGACGCCGAGGGCGGCGGAACCGTCTATCGCACCGAGGGGTTCGAACTCCGCGAGTTCGAGGAGTGGCACCTCCATCTGGACGACGTGGCGAGCGTCTTCGAATCGAACCTCGACCTGCTCGTCTTCGCCTCGCGCCACAGCGGCGAAACCGGACCGTTACTGACTGCCCACTACACCGGCAACTTCGGTCCGGCGGATCACGGGGGCGAGGACGACGAACTGGCGCGTACCTGTCCGAACGCACACAGCGAAGTCATAGACGCGCTCGCCGAGCACGCACCGCCCGGGTACGAGGTCGGGATGGAATGTACCCATCACGGGCCCTCCGATGTCGGTGCCCCGTCGATGTTCGTCGAACTCGGCAGCGCGGAACCACACTGGAACAACCCCCAGGCCGCCCGGGCGGTCGCCCGGGCGATTCTGGACCTCCGCGGCGTCAGCCCCGACGCGGAACCGGAAGACGCCCCGCCATCACTCGGTTCGGGGACGGTTCGACGGCATCTCGTCGGGTTCGGCGGTGGCCACTACGCCCCCCGGTTCGGGCGGATCGTCCGGGAAACCGACTGGGCCGTCGGCCACCTGGCAGCGGACTGGGGGCTGGACGCGATGGGCGATCCCAGCGCGAACCGCGACCTCCTCGACCGGGCGTTCGCCGAAAGTGCCGCCGAGTTCGCCATCGTAGACGGCGACTACCCGGACTTAACCGCGGAACTGATCGACCTGGGGTATCGCGTCGTCGGTGAGAGCTGGGTCCAGGCGGTCGACGGGGTTCCGCTCGGACTGGTCGACCGACTCGAAGACGCGCTCGTCCCGGTCGAGGCGGGACTGCGATTCGGAGCGCCCGCAGCACGGGCCGACCCGGAAACCGACTTCGAGACCGTCGAGCTTCCCGAGGAGTTGCTAGCGACGGTCCAGGGCATCGACCAGAGCGCAGCCAGGGATGCCGTCGTCGCCGAAGCGCTCGCGTTCGAGACGGTGGAGAACGGCAACCGGGTCGCGGGCCAGGCAGCGGTCAGTTCGAGTGGAGATTACGATACACTTATCGACAGTATACTGCCACTACTCGACCGTACGTACGACACCGTCGAGCGGAGCGAGGACGCCGTTGTCGCACGGAAATCGGCGTTCGACCCGGGGAAAGCCCGGACGCTGGGCGTGCCCGAGGGACCGAAGTTCGGCCGACTGACGGAGGGCGAACCCGTGCGTGTCAACGGGAAGACCATCCCTCCGGACCGAGTACGTACCGAACAGGTCGACCGCTTTCCCGTGTAGTTTAATTACCTCCTACCGCGACATAATTAACGTCTGACGTGAGTCTGACACTAGGGGAAAGATAATTAATCCTGGTACCCAATCCCACATTTAAATATGGACTCCATTATCAACGACGCGATGGAAGACAGCGAGGAGGAGCAGGACCAACCACGGAACGAGGAACCCGCGAACTCGGGGACCTCTCCGTCCCCGGACGACGTATCCACGTCCGGGACGATGACAGACGAGGAACTGGCGAGCGTCGTCACGGACCTCGAAACGAAGATTACCGTCGTCGGCTGTGGCGGTGCGGGCGGGAACACGGTCACGCGGATGACCGAGGAAGGCATCCACGGAGCCAAACTCGTTGCCGCGAACACGGACGCCCAGCACCTCGCGGACGAGGTGAAAGCCGACACCAAGATCCTCATCGGCAAGAAACGGACCGGCGGTCGCGGTGCCGGGTCGGTCCCCAAGATCGGCGAGGAGGCAGCACAGGAGAACATCGAGGACATCCAGCAGTCGATCGACGGCTCCGACATGGTCTTCGTCACCGCCGGACTCGGCGGCGGGACCGGGACCGGTGCAGCGCCGGTCGTCGCACAGGCCGCCCAGGAAGCGGGCGCGCTCACCATCGCCATCGTGACGATTCCCTTCACCGCGGAGGGTGAACGGCGGCGGGCCAACGCCGACGCCGGCCTGGAGCGACTGCGCGCGGTCTCGGACACGGTGATCGTCGTGCCCAACGACCGCCTGCTCGATTACGCGCCGTCGATGCCGTTGCAGGACGCCTTCAAGATCTGCGACCGCGTGCTGATGCGCTCGGTCAAGGGCATGACGGAACTGATCACCAAGCCCGGCCTGGTCAACGTCGACTTCGCCGACGTTCGGACCATCATGGAGAACGGGGGTGTCGCGATGATCGGCCTCGGCGAGTCCGATTCGGAGAACAAGGCCCAGGACTCGATCCGCTCGGCGCTCAGATCGCCGTTGTTGGACGTGGAGTTCGACGGGGCCAACAGCGCCCTGGTCAACGTCGTCGGTGGGCCGGACATGAGCATCGAAGAGGCCGAAGGGGTCGTCGAGGAGATCTACGACCGCATCGACCCCGACGCGCGCATCATCTGGGGTGCCTCGGTCAACCAGGAGTTCGAGGGTAAGATGGAGACGATGATCGTCGTCACGGGCGTCGAGAGCCCGCAGATCTACGGCAAAAACGAGGGCGAGGCCGCAGAGGCCGCCAAGAACCTCGGTGGCGGCGACGACATCGACTACGTCGAATAACTCTCTCGTCCGGTCGTCTTTGCTGCGCACTCCTGATCGACATCGCGTCTTCCTTTCACCGCTGATCGGCATCAATAGATAGAAAAAGGGGGAGCGGTTAGTTTCCGACATGCAAGTTCCGTACGACCTCACCTCCTACGTCCGCGTGCTGAAGTTAGCCAGCACGCCGTCGTGGAACGAGTTCTCCCAGGTCTCGAAGATCGCGGGAGCCGGCATCGTCCTCGTCGGCCTGCTCGGGTTCATCATCTTCATCTTCATGAGCTTCATCCCGACCTAATCATGGGTATCTACGCAGTCAAAACCACGGCCAGCCAGGAACGCACCGTCGCGGACATGATCATGAACCGCGAGGAGGACACCATCCACGCCGCGCTGGCGCCCGACTCGCTGACCAGCTACGTGATGGTCGAGGCCGACGACCACAGCGTGTTCGACCGCATCTTGGACGAGGTCCCTCACGCCAACGGCGTCGTCCAGGGGGAGAGTTCCATCGCGGAAGTCGAGCACTTCCTCTCGCCGAAACCGGACGTCGAAGGGATCGCCGAAGGGGACATCGTCGAACTCATCGCCGGCCCGTTCAAAGGCGAGAAAGCGCAGGTCCAGCGCATCGACGAGTCGAAAGACCAGGTGACGGTCGAACTGTACGAAGCAACGGTGCCGATCCCCGTGACGGTTCGCGGCGACCAGATCCGGGTACTGGACTCCGAAGAGCGATAAGACCACGGCGAGCGTAGCGAATCGCGTTTTTTATCCCGTGTCTACCCGAGCGGAGACCGCATGGACCGAGTGTCGTTAGGTCCCAGTCCGGGCTGTGATTGCCGGCGTTCGAGGCGCGTCTCCCCACCGCGGGACGGACCACTGTCAACGTGTCCTACATACTCTTTAATGAGGTTCTTTCACTAGCACTCGGATGTGTCACCGCCGGCTGGACCGCTCCGAAGTCGGATTCGGAACGCGGTGGTTCCGATCTCGTTGTTCGTCGCGATCGTACTGGTCGCTATGGCCGGATTCGTGTCTCTGACCGGAATCGGGGCCGTCGATGCGGCCTTCTGGCTGCTCGATCCGACGAGTATCGAGCTGTACTTCGAGGCACACAGTGGCCCGGAAACGATGACGAAAGCGTTCGCACTGCTGGTGTTCTCGGCGCTGATTCTCTCGGGATTGTGGATCGGGGAATCGGTTCTCAATACCGTGTTCGGTGGCCAGTTTCGGGAGGAACTACGACGCGTGCAAACACAGAGTTCCATCGACGAGCTGTCAGACCATACGATCATCTGTGGCTACGGGATGTTCGGTCGGACGGTCGCAGAGCAACTGACCAACCGGGGCGAGGACGTCGTCGTCATCGAACTGGACGAGTCGAATATAGAGCGCATCGGCGAGGGCGTACTCGCGGTCCAGGGGGACGCTCGCCGCGAAACGGCACTGGAGCAGGCGGGGATAACGCGTGCCGGTGCCGTGGTCGCGGGTATCGACGACTCGAACGTGAACATTCAGATCGGGATCGTGACGAGCCAGCTCGCGCCGGATGCGAGACTGGTGATCCGGGTCGGTGACGAGATGTACGAGTCGCTGGCTCGGCGGGCCGGTGCCGATACGGTCGTGATCCCGGAGATCGTCAGCGGGACCGACGTGGTCGCCGATCTGTGACGGTCACAGAATCGCGGGGAGGGCTGCCGGGAGCGTCTGCTCGCCGGTGACGAAAACGTAGAACAGGCCGATCTGGACGGCGTTGTAGATACCGTGGACGGCACTGGGGACGAGGATGTTGTTTGTTTTGGCGTAGACGTACCCGAATACGAGCGAGGCGACGGTGACCAGTCCCAGCGAGACGGCTGTCGCGCGGAGGTCCGGGTTGTAGTAGGCCGGCAGGTGGACGACGGCGAAGATGAGACTGGCCAGGACGATCGCACTCGACGAAGTGAACGTCTCGGCGAGGCGCTTCTGGACGACGTTCCGGAAGACGAATTCCTCGACGGGCGCGTTCACGAAGAGGACGAGCGGGATGAGGACGAGCAGCACACGGGGATTCATCCCCGGCTCGAAGAGGTTGTGGGGTGTACTCGGCGTATCCAGCAGCGAGATCAGCGCGCCGAGTGCGATGACGGCACCGAAGACGCCGACGACACCGACGACGACGAACAGGAGGTCGCGTCCGTCCGGAACGTCGACGTCGAGGTACGCCAGTCCGCGGCCGGTCCACGCGAGGTACGCGACCCCGGCGAGCGCGTACCCGACGTAGGACGCGACGAAGAGGGCAGCGAAACCCAGGGGAGACACAGCGAGGTCAGAACCGGGTTGCAGAACGAGGACGACCGGAATGGCTGTGACGAACGAGAGGACGGTGCCGGCGACGGCGACGCCGCCGGCTGCCAGCGTGGCTCTGAGTTTCCCGCGTCGGGCAGCCGTGGTCGCCATCAGACCGCGCCGTCGTTGCCTTCGAGCCGTTTGACGACGGCCTTGAGGTCGGCGGTCTCCTCGACGGCCTCTTTGATCTTCTCGCGGCGGCGGACTTCGTCGCTCGTGGCGTCGTAGGCCCGGACGTACTCGGCTCGCGAGTGCTCGTCGAAGGCGTGGCGGATCGCGAAGTAGCCGTCCGGGAGCACGGCTCCACACACTTTGCACTCGATGCGTTCGTGCTCGGTCGCCTGGTGGATGATGAGGTGCTCGACGCGGTCGAAGACCTTCGAGTCGCCCTCTATCGCACACTCCCACTGGGGCATTATCCTCAACCTGACCCCCGACCAGTATAAACGTTCGGCAGTCGATGAATCACAATCCCTATGTCTCGACCGGGGGAAGGCTCGGCCGAGTAATGTCCGGGGCCCGCGACGAGGCGGCGGTTCGCGTCGACACGCACGTGAAGGTACTCGACGAGGACGTGGTCCGCCAGGCGAAGGCGCGCGGGATCGACGTGCTCGTCTACGCCCCCCATTTCGAGCGGTTGCCGGATATCCGGGCCCGCGCCGAGCGGTTCTCCGACGATGACCTACTCGTCGTTCCGGCCCGGGAGCTGTTCACCGGTGACTGGAAACGCCGCAAACACGTCCTGGCGCTGGGCCTCTCCGAACCGGTGCCCGACTTCCTGACCCTTCAGGGAGCGATGGAGGAACTGAAACGGCAGGGCGCCGTGGTCCTGGCTCCCCATCCCGAGTTCCTCTCGGTGAGTCTCGACATCGGTGACATTCGACAGTACAGGAAACTCATCGACGGCGTGGAGGTGTACAACCCGAAGCACTGGTGGACGCACAACGAGCGCGCCCGCGAAATCGCGAGCGAGACCGGCCTTCCGGCTTTCGGCTCGTCGTACGCACATCTCCCCCGGACGATCGGCGAGGTCTGGACCGCCTTCGAGGACCCGATCCCCGACGAGTCGGCACTGCTCGACGCGTTACAGTCCGGGTCGCCACGCCGGGTCTTCCACCGCGACGGCGTCGGCCACGCGTTCTCCTGTAAGCTGGAGTTCGCACACCTGGGCTGGGAGAACACCTGGAAGAAGTTCGACCGGCTCTACCTGCAGGGGACCGAGCCGACCCATCCGTCCCACATCGCCTACGACGGCCGGTTCGAGGACGTTCGGGTGTACTAGGCGAGGAACGTCGTAACGCCGTCCAGGACGGTCTGTGGGAGGTACGCAGGCGCAACGTAGACGAGCGCCGCTGCGATCGCCAGTTCGAAGGCCGTGATCGCGACCATCACGGTGTTTGCGTACTTGCTGCTCGTCGAGACGCCGAAGGGGACGCTGAACTCCTCGTCGTAGGGGTACAACAGCGCGAGCCCTCGCTTGCTCCCGAGCAGGTCCAGGACGTAGTGGGTGAGCACGCCGATCCAGACGAACTGGAGGTTGCCGAAGACGACCGGGAACGCCAGGAAGATCCCGAGCACGCCGAAGTTGTGGAGCGTCTTCCGGTGACGGCCGAAGGCAGTGTCGACGTCGGGGAACAGCGCCCCGAGCGTGACGGGGATCAGTACTTCCGCGATAGTCCGGAACGTAGAGAAATCGCCAGCGGGCTCGAGCACGTAGCCCAGCCCGATACTCAACAACACGGCGTTCAGCACGTGGCCGTCTTTGTTCATCCGGGCGAAATCACGAACGGGTGACGCATATGCCTTCCGTCAGAAACCTCGCGTTCGCCGTCCAGTCCTGGGGTCGAAACCTGTCGGCTATGGTGTCAAATCAGTGGTGTCGATACGCAACGTCCCGTCCTCGTCCGCGGCCCGGATCATGAGTTCCGCCCCGTCGTGCCAGAGTTCGGCCACGTCGATGATCCGCTCGGTCGACCACCCCTGGACGCGCAGGACGCCCTCCTCGTCGATCTCGACGAAGGTCCGGGGCATCTTCTCGGTCGCGATCGACCACTCCTCGCCGTCCATCTCGACGGACTCGCTGTTGTCTTTCTGGTAGCTGAACACGCACTGGTACTGCGTCCGCGAGTCGTCCGACCGCTCGTGGTCGACGCGACTGTACCGCTCGAAATCGAATCCGATGTGCCGACACCACTTCTGGAGATACTCCTCGTCGAACCGTTTGACGCCTTTCTCCGGGTCCGGCGTCCACACGATGTGTGCCTTCGATGGTTTCTGCCGTATCGAGGGACGTTCCATTGTGGAGGGCAACGAACCTCCGGACTATAAATCGTCCTCTCCGTTCCCGATTCGAGTGGTGCAGTCCCGTTGAGAAAGACACACGGTCGATGACTCCGGAGTGACAGTATGGACTACGAGACGCCGCAGTTCTTCCGGGTGATGCAGTACGCGGACGCGGCTTCGGGCGACGTCATCGACATGGTGAGTGGCAACCCAGACTGGGACCCACCTGAAGCGCTCCGCGACGGACTCCGTGAGTACGCCGACGCCGAGCCCGCCGAGTTCCAGTATCCCGCCAGCGAGGGGTGGCAACCGCTGCGCGAGGAGATTGCCACCCGTCGCGGGGTCGACGTCGAACGAGTGCTGGTCACAAGCGGGGCGGGGGAAGCGAACCACCTCGCCATGACCGAGGGGCTGACCCGACACGACGGGAGCGAAGTGATCCTCGCGGACCCGGTCTACCCATACTACGCCGGGCGGACGAACCTGCTGGGTGGCCGGGCCCGGTACGTGCCGGTCGACGAGGCAGGACGGCTCGATCCCGACGCCGTCCGAGAGGTCGCGAGCGACGACACCGCGCTGATCGTCATCAACAGTCCCAACAATCCCACGGGGGCGGTGTATCCCGGCGATACCGTTCGGGAACTCGTCGGGATCGCCGAGGACAACGACGCCTTGCTGCTCAGCGACGAGGTGTACGACCACTTCGATTACACCGGCGAGTTCGAGAGCGCGCTCTCGGTCGATTCCCCGAACCGGGTCGTCACCAACTCCTTCTCGAAGTCGATGGCGATCACGGGCTTTCGGGTGGGGTACGGGATCTATCCCGAGCGTCTGATCGAGCGCATCAAGACCCGCCACATGCTGACGAACCTGACCGTCAGCCGCCCGGCGCAGGTCGCCGTCTACCGCGCACTGGGCGAGACGCCGCCGGACTACTACGCGGAGAACCGACGGCGAATGGAATCCAGAATCGAGGCTTTCACCGACGCGCTCGACGCGGCCGGCGCGGAGTACACCACGCCGGACGGGGGGTTCTACGTCATGGCGCGGTTCGACGGGTTCCCGGGGACGATGGACAACGTCGAGCGACTCATCGACGAGGCGGGCGTCGCCGGGATGCCCGGCGAGGCCTTCGGCGAGCGCCGGTCGGCGTGGTTCCGCTTCGCGCTGGTGACGCCCCGGGTCGAGGAAGCGGCGCAGCGTCTCGCCGACTACTTCGACTAGCCGAGGTCCCGCAGCCGGCCGAGGAGGCCGCGTCCGATCCCGTATCGGTCGACGAGACCGCCCCCGATCAGGAACACGGCGACGACGCTCAGTCCCAGTTGGAGTTCCCCGAACCAGACCGGGAGTTTGGGATACAGCGCCTGGAGGCCGACGAGCGCCAGCGAGAGCACTGGAACGTCACCACTGGCGTCGACGGTTCCGCTGGCCTCGTACTCCAGCCCGGTCGCGTTCGGTGTCCTCGTGTCGTTCCGCGCCGACGCCAGCGGATCGTAGGTCGTCACCTCCCCTCGCGGCAGCGAGTCCGCCTCGTAGGGGATCAGTGGCGTCTCCTTGCTCCAGACCACCTCACCACCCTCGGTCACCTCGAACACCCGGCGGTTGAGCGAGTCGGTCACGAGCGTGTTGCCGTTTTCGAGCCGGTCGGCGTCCCGCGGCCAGTGCAGTTCGAGTCCGGCGGCGCTGTCGAGCGACCACGCGGGTTCCCACCGGCCGTCCTCGGACCGGTGGAGTTCGACGACTCGGTCGTTGTCGCTGTCGGCGACCAGTACCGTCCCGTTCCCGAGCCACTGGGGGTTGTGCTGGTGGTCGAGCACGTCAGGGTCGCCACAGCGAACGTCGCCGTCACCGTCGAAGTCCGAGAGCTGTCTGCCGCCAGTACAGGCATCATCATCCTCGTCGGACCGGTCCTCGTTGACGACCTCGACGACGCCCTCGCCGCGTTCGACGACGAGCAGTTGGTTCGCGTTCCGGACCGATATCAGGTATCGGTCCTCGCCGATGACGTCGACGTCGTTGATGTGGAGCCAGTCGCGCTTCGTGGGGTCCTCGGGCGCGTCGTAGAACGAGTCGGCGTGCCACTCCCAATCGACCGAGCCGTTGGCGACGACGACGAGGCGCTCGTACTCCATGTCGGCGACGAGGAAGCGGCCGTTCCCGAGCGGTTCCACGTCGTGGACCTCGCTGTGTGTCGGCGTCCGAAGCGGGAACGACCACTCGTTGACGACCCTCGGCTCGTCCGTCGTGGGGTCGATGACGCGGAACCCGGTCTTGGTACACGGCGACTCGTAAGGGCCACAGTCGCTCTCGTAACCGTTGTGCATGAAGCCGGCGACGACGCTCCCGTTGGAGAGCGGCGTGACGTCGAAGTAGCTGTCGCGGTCGTTGATCTTCCAGGCCACGTCCTGCCCGTCCAGTCTGTAGACGCTGCCTTTCTTCTTCCACTCGGGGCCGCCGCCCTGGGACCCGACGAGGACGCCGGCATCGCCGTCGGCGGCGTCCGTCGCGTTGCCGTCGGCGTCGGCTCGCTCGACGGTACGATCGGGGGCGGTTGCGGCACTGACGACCAGCGTCACAGACACCAACAACAGGCCTGCGACGACGAGCGCAGTGCTCCTGGAAAGCCTCATCTCTCAGTGTCGTGTTCGGTCGGTTGCAAATCCCTTCCGGTTCGGCGAGAATCCTGAGGTTCAAACCCGAGGAGCCGTCCAGTACGAGTAGACCCAGATGACTGACCGCCAGGGCTCCGACGGACAGACGGCAGCAGGGGACAGCACCGCGAGCGCCGCGGCCGAGGAGCCGGCCTGGCGGCAGTACTTCGGCTATTCCGAACCGTACGAAAACCAGCCCGACGCCATCGAGGCGGCCATCGACGCCGGACAACGACAGGGCTACCTCGCGATGGAAGGGCCCTGCGGGACCGGCAAGACGATGGCCGCCCTGACTGCGGCCACCTCGCTCGTCCGCGACGGCGACTACGAGAACGTGGTCGTCGTCACACCCGTCAAACAGCAACTCCAGCAGTTCGTCGACGACCTCCGAACCATCAACGCTGGCCTCGACGAACCGTTCTCCGGGATCTCGCTGGTGGGCAAACGCGACCTCTGTCCCTACGAGCGCGAGGACGTGTTCCCGCGGGACGCGAGCGTCCACGACCGGTGTGAGGACCTCCGGGAGGGCACGGCCAGACTCGTCGAAGCCGACGGTGGCGAAGGCGACACCCGACTGACGGCCGCTGCCGATGCCGCGGTCGGTGGCGACGACGAGGACGAACAGTGGTGGGACCCACAACGGGCCAGCGACCTCGCGCGAGCGGCCCGCCGGGACCCCGAACAGTTCAACACCGTCGCGGACGACCACCTCGAAACCGCGGGCGCGGAATCGCCCTATCGGCGCGAACAGCCGACCGCACCCGAGGAACTCCACGACGGCGACAACCCGCCGCTGTACTGCCCGTTCGAGGCCGACTGGTACGCCCGCAACAAGGGGTCGCCCGTCGACTTCTCCGCCGGCGAGAACCACGTCCTGACCAGCGAGGAGTTCCTCCCCGACACCGTCGAGCGCGGGACCTGCCCGCACCGCGCGATGGGCGTCCTCCTGGAGGAGGCAGACGTCGTCGTCGGCAACTACAACCACCTGTTCGACCCCAAATCCCGACCGCTCATCTCTGATGTCCTCGGCGAGGACACCTTCGTCATCGTCGACGAGGCCCACCGGCTCGAAGAGCGGGTTCGGGACCTGCTGTCGGACCGCGTCGGGCAGCACACGTTCGTGCGTGCGCGAAACGACTGCCATTACCTGATTCAACAGGCCAGACAGAGTCAGGAACACGAACAGGAGATCTCGAACCTGCTGGCGACACACGAGGTGCCGCTCGACGCCGTCGAACGGGCCGCGGACTTCTACGACGACATCGACCGGTGGATCACCGACAGGGTGGAATCGTACCTGAACGAGGAGTTCGGGCGGGGCTGGGAGGCCGACCTCGATTCACTGCCCGAGGAGGACCTGGAGGTACCGCTGCGGGACCCCGAGCGCGAGGAGGCCGACGAGTTGACCGAGTGGGGCGAATCGGAGGGGTACACCGGGGAGTTCTGGCGGTCGCTGTCGGCGGTGGGGGCCGCCGTCGAGACGGTGCTCTCGGAGATCGGCGAGGACCGCCAGTGCGTGGTCGCAGCCGTCGGCGCGACGATGGGGAAGTGGTGGGAGAAAGACCACGTCACCTACTTCCGGGAGATCGAACTCGACCACGCGCCGGCCGAGGAGAGCGCGACGGCCACCCCCTGGCAGGAGGTCTACACCGCCGGACTGCTCCTCTACGACTGCATGCCCGCCGAGGCGCTCCGGACCATCTTCGACGAACTCGGCGGCGGCGTGCTGATGAGCGCGACGCTCGAACCCATCGACGTGTTCACGAGGGTGTCGGGCCTGGACGCCCTGGAAGCGACCGGGACCGGTGGCCTCGTGGCCGACGAGGACGATCCCGGGCGACCGGTCACCACCAGGAGCTACGGGCTCTCCTTCCCGGAGGAAAACAGGGCGAGCTGGCTGGTCGACGCGACGCCTTACACAGCCCGCAACCGGGGTGAGCCGATTCGGGACCACGGCAATTCGGTCCGAGACGAGTACGAGCAGGTCCTCCGGACCGTCGCGCGCAGTCCCGGCAACGTCATGATTACCATGCCGAGCTACCGGGAAGCGGCCTGGGCCGGCAGCTACCTCCGGGATGTGGTCGAGAAACCGGTACTCGTCGACGAGAGTTCCAGCAACGAGGCGACCGAACAGTTGAAAGGCGAGTTCGTCGCCGGCGGGGGCAAAGTGTTGGTCACGAGCACGCGCGGGACACTCACCGAGGGCGTCGACTACGACGGCGACAAACTCCACACCTGCGCGGTCGTCGGGATTCCCCTGGTCAACATCGGGTCGCCCCAGGTCAGGGCGGTCCGGGAGGCGTACGGACGGGCCTTCGGCGAGGACGTGGCCTTCGAGTACGCGCTGACGGTGCCGGCAGTGCGGCGCGCCCGGCAGGCCATCGGACGCGTCATTCGCGGCACCGAGGAGGTCGGCGTCAGGTTACTGGTCGGCGGCCGGTACGCGCCAGACGCGGTCCACTCGGTCCACGAGTACCTCTCGCCGGCCGAACGGGCCGAGTTCACGCGGATGACGCCGGAGTTCCTCTCCTCGCAGTTCGATTCGTTCTGGCAGGGTCGTGACCCAACAGTCTGAGGGACAATTCAGAAAGCATATGTCCGGTGATTCCAGGGTTTCAACTGAATGCCAGAGTGCCAGAACTGCGGTTCCTTTGTGACTGAGGCGTACGTGCGGGTGTTCACACCCGAGGTGCACGACGGTCCACGTGTGTGTCCCAACTGCGAAGACAAGATACGGGACGGAAACGACGTCCGCGAGGCGCGCTCCTCGCGGTCGTAACTCCGGTAATCGATTTCTGCCGTTCGCGTCCAGACCGACGAGTACACAAGTCCCCCGACGAACCCACAGACATGGATATCGAGGTCGAGGCCGTCGAGGCCGTCGAGGACGAGGCCGTCCCCGAGGGCGTCGACGCAGCCGAGTACGTGCTCTACGGCGGGAAAGGGGGCGTCGGCAAGACGACGATGGCGGCCGCCACCGCGCTCGCGAGCGCGCGCGACGACACGGCGACCCTGGTCGTCTCGACCGACCCCGCCCACTCGCTGTCGGACACGCTCGAAACCGACATCCCCGCCGAACCCGCCCGGATTCGCGAGGAGATTCCCCTTTACGCAGCCGAGATCGATCCCGACGCCGCCGTCGGCGAGGGTCCCTTCGACTCCGAGGGGGGCTTCGGCGGGATGGGCGGTCTGGGCCAACTTCTGGGCGGCGGGCAGGGACCGATGGCCGGCGAAGGCGGGCCCCTCGGCGGCGAAGACGCCGATCCGCTGTCCGGACCGATGCCGGGAATGGACGAGGCCGCCGCGATGCGAATGCTGCTGCAGTACATGGACGACGAGCGCTTCGACCGGGTAATCATCGACACCGCGCCGACGGGCCACACCCTCCGCCTGCTCGAACTGCCCGAGCTGATGGACTCGATGCTCGGCCGCATCCTGACGCTCCGCCAGCGACTCAGCGGGATGTTCGAGGGTCTCGGCGGGATGTTCGGCGGCGACGACGACCAGCAGGAGGAACCCGACCTGGAGGACCTGGACGTGATGCGCGAGCGCATCGAGCGACTGCGCGCCGTCCTCCGCGACCCCGCCAGAACCGACTTCCGCATCGTGATGGTCCCCGAGGAGCTGTCAGTCTGGGAGTCCCAGCGGTTGCTCGACCGGCTGGAGGGGTTCGGGATTCCGGTCGGGACAGTCGTGGTCAACCGCGTGATGCAGGACCTGGCCGACGTGGCCGACGTCGAAGCCGACTGGTTCGTGATGCCCGATTTGGACGATTGTGAGTTCTGCCAGCGGCGGTGGGAGGTCCAACAGGGGGCGTTGAGCGAAGCTCAAGACCTCTTCCGGGGCCACGACGTGAAACGGGTCCCGCTCTTTGCCGACGAGGTCCGCGGCGAGAAACTCCTGCGGATCGTCGCGGCCTGTCTCGAGTAGTCAGTCCTCGGAGTCCCCGACGACCCGCGACGCGCCCACGCCCACCGCGATGATGAGCAGTCCCATCAGTCCCTGCAATGCGAGGCCGAGCGGCCGCCCCGCCGTGAAGTTCTGGACGCCGAGCCCGATGAACAGCGTCCCGACGAACACGTGGAGCACGAGGAGGGCCGTCGAGAGGTCAAAGTCCATAGGTCCCTTCGTGGTTCGCGGCCCAAAACTGTCAGTGGTGTTCCCGCAAAGTCGCGTCCTTGCCGCGACTACCTGGGTTCGTCAGATGGGACAGCGGTCGCGGACGCGCTCGACGACGTCACGGACGGTCGCTACCGCGTCGCGGAGACAGTGCCGAGCCCGGCGGGTGTGCTGTCTCGCGGCGTACCTGACGGCGTCGTACGTGTTGCCGGCCAGGTTCCCGAAGTAGATGGCGCGGACGAACGCCTGGACGTCCGCGGCTTTCGCCGGGCCGTACGCCTCACGCAGTTTCGCGACGGTTTCGGGGCCCGGATTCTCGTTGGCTTCGGCGTAGGCCTGGGCGAACAGCAACGCCTGCCGTTCTCCTTCGTCGACGGCCCCCTCGATGTCGCTTTCGAGGAGGTGGTCGATGGTGTCCAGGTCCACGCCGGTCTCGCGCGCCAACTCGGTGTGATACCGGGTGCAGTACTGACACTCGTTGACCGCCGTGACGGCCAGCATGATCTTCTCCGCGAACCGGTCGCTGACCCTGTCGGCCCGCTTTGCGCGCACCAGTCGTGGGACGTTGTGTACGAACCGGCCAACACCAGCCAGCAGCGAGCGGGCCGTGTAGTGTTTCTTCTTGAAACCGCTCTCGGTCGGGACCGTCTCCGTTGTCATGTCGACTGATGGTTCACCGCAGCCTCATATGGGTATTACGATGCATCCCGCCGTTTGTCTCGATCGTCCCATCGCATCGTCCACATCGATTCTGTCGTCACCCACCACGGCACGTTCGGCGTCTGTATTGTGTGAATTATACAATAGCGGCTCGCGAGAGCGACGTTCACCTCACAGTCGGAGCGGTGACCCATGGCCCAGGCGGTCACCGGTCGGTCGGGACGACGAGGACACGGAGGTCGTTGACGTTCGTTCCCGTTCGCCCGGTGCGGACGAGACAGTCACGCCCGTCGAGGTAGGTCGCGGCGTCGTTGGCCGCCAGGGCCGCAGTCGCCGTTTTGACGTCGGTGACGGTGTCGCCATCGACGAGTCCGCCCGCCGCACCGCTTCGACCGTCCTCGCCGTCGGTGTCGACGCTCGCCAGCACTGCACCGTTCGGGAGGTCTCGGGCCGCGCTCAGCGCGACCTCGGAGTTCGGTCCTCCGCGGCCCGCTCCCTCGACGGTCACGGTCGTTTCGCCGCCCGAGAAGACCACTGCCGGCGGTTCAATCGGGTTCCCGGTCTCGATCACCTCGGTGGCGATGGCGGCGTGAATCGTCCCGACCTCGCGGGCCTCTCCCTCGATATGCGAGGAGAGAACCATCGTCTCGTAGCCAGCGTCGCTGGCTGTCTCCCGGGCCGCTTCGATAGCCGTCCAGCCGGTCGCGAGGACGTGCGTGTCGACGCGGTCGAAGACAGCGTCGTCGGCCGTCGGCGTCTCGGCCTCGTCGCCAGCGGCCCCGCGTTCCAGGTGCTCTCGGACGGCGTCGGGAGCGTCTACCCCGTACTCGTCCAGTACGGCCAGGGCGTCGGCGAAGGTCGTCGGATCCGGCGCGGTCGGGCCGCTGGCGATGACCGCCGTATCGTCGCCCACGACGTCCGAGAACAGCAGCATGACGACCTGGGCGGGCGCGGCCGCCCGGGCGAGTCGGCCGCCCTTGAGCGCCGAGCAGTGCTTGCGGACGGCGTTGGTCGACTCGATTGATGCGCCGCTTTCGAGCAGTTCGTCCGTGACCGACTGGAGGTCCGAAAGCGAGAGGCCCCCGGCGGGGGCGGACAGGAGCGCACTCCCACCGCCCGTGAAGACCGCGAGCAACAGGGTGTCCGCGTCCGCCGCCGCGACCCGCTTGCGGACCCGACTGGCTCCCTCGACGCCCCGCTCGTCCGGTACCGGGTGGCTGGCCTCGATGACCTGGACGCGGTCGGTCGCGACCGGGTCGTTCGTGACCACGACACCGCCGGTGAGCCGGTCGTCGAGCACGTCCACCAGCGCGGCAGCGACCCCCGCGGCGGCTTTCCCGCCGCCGACGAGCACGACCTCCGCGTACTCGTCGAGCTCATAAGCAGCGTCGTCGATTCGGAGCGTGCCCTCGTCGACTGTGACCCGCTCGCGAACCACGCGCTCGGGCTGTGCGGCAGCGATACCGGCGTCGATGCAGTCAAGCGCGAGTTCGTGGGCCGGCGTGGGGGCGAGCACGTCGCGATCGCGGACCATTCAGACGAGTCTGTTCGCCAGCCGGAAAACCGCGTCGCGGATGCGATCGGGTGCGAACCGCGAGAGCAGCGCGATCCGTGCGAAGGTCCCGACCGGGTACCGCGGGTCCGGATTCGGCGAGCAGGCCGCTTCGACGATCACGTCCGCGACCCGTTCGGGTTCGACGGCCAGCGCCGACGCACCACCGACGGTCTGCTGTTCCTCGTAGAACTCGTAGAGGGCGTCGTACGCCCCCGAGCGCTCGGGGGCCTCGTCGAGTTGCTCGTTCGCGCGGTCCTCGAAGTTCGTCGACACCGGTCCTGGCTCGACGAGCACCACGTCGACGCCGTGGGATTCGACCTCCGAACGGAGCGCGTCGCTGATGCCCTCAAGCGCGAACTTCGAACCGGAGTAAACGCCCATCCCCGGCGTCGAAATGCGACCGGCGACGCTGGAGATGTTGACGATGGTTCCCTCGCCCTGCTCGCGCATGTGGGGCAGTGCGGCCCGAGCCAGCCGATGTGGGCCGTAGACGTTCACGTCGAACTGGGCGTGCAGTTCCTCGACGGGCACGTCCTCGACGGCCCCGAACTGGCCGTAGCCCGCGTTGTTGACGAGACAGTCGAGGCGGTCGTCGTCCTCGATGACGCGGTCGACGGCCGCTTCGATTTCGTCCTCGTCGGTCACGTCGAGTTCCTGGGTCTTCGCGCCTGCTTCGGCCAGATCAGCGATGTCGTCAGTGTCGCGCGCCGTCGCGTACACCGTCCAGTCGGCGTCGAGGAACGCCTCGGCCGTCGCGCGTCCGATCCCCGAGGACGATCCCGTGATCAGCACCGTCTTGTCTCTCATATCTAACCAGTTGATTGCGAGAAATTAAGTACCGACGGTTTTCTTCGCCTCGTCGGCGTACTGGTCAGCGAGCCGCGTCGGCTCCGGGAGCTTGTAGCCGGCCGAACAGGCCAGCACGAGGTCGGCCGCCGTCTCTGCGCTGACTCGGTGGCCGGGACTCACGATAAGAGGGTTGATGTGGCGGTTCGGCGAGTCGTACTGCCGGCTCTGGACCGCGTGGCCGATGACAGTCCCGTCGGGCGCCGTCACGTCCGCGTCGGCTTCGATGGGCACGCGTTCGCCTTCGGCCAGTCCCTCGGTCGACGAGCGCGGTGTGCCACAGAGCAGGCTCTTCGCCACGCCGATGCTGGGCAGGTCCAGCATGACCCCGATGTGCGTAGCGATACCCGCCTCACGGAAGTGGATGCGGCCGCTCCCGTCGAAGAAGGCGATATCTGGCTCGACGGAGAGTTCCCTGAATCCGGCCAGGATCGCACCGCCCTCCCGGAAGGAGAGCAGGCCGGGAATGTAGGGAATCTCCGTCGGTGCGACGGCGTGGACGCGCTCGATCACCTCGCCGTTTCGCATGGCGACAAGGGCGCTCACCGCACGCTCGTCGTCGAGGAACGCCTGATCGACGCCGAGGACGATCGGGGCCTCGCCCGGGTTGCCACCGTCGCCGCCCCCGGTTTCGTCGAGTTGCTGCTGACCGGACTCTCGGTGTCGGCAGACAGTGTCGGGGTCGAACGGCAGGTCGTCCGCGAACACCGCCTGCTCGGCGATGTCACGCTGGAGGGTTTCCATCTCCGCACGGGAGAGCGAGGCGTCGGGGACGAACTCGGGATGGACCGGCTCCATCGGTCAGAAGGGGCCGCGCCCGCCCGGGCCACCCGGACCACCGGGGCCGCCGGGACCGCGGCGCATGCCGCCGCCCAGTTGGAGTTCGGAGGGCGCACGGAGCCTGTCTTTGACGCGCCGGCCGTACAGCAGGCCGATGACGAGTCCGACGCCGTGGGCAACGTGGGCGATACCGCCGCCGATGCCGCCGATGATGCCAAAGGCAGTCAGGCCCGCGTAGCCGATGGTGATGACCCACAGCGGAACGGGGAGGATGAAGTAGAGGTACACCTTGAGACTGGGGTTCAGGACCGTCAGGACGCCCATGATGGCCAGCGCCGCACCGCTGGCACCGAGCGCGCCGGCGGGATTGGCCTGGTAGGCCTGGATCGCGATCTGACCGAGTCCGGCGAGGACGCCGCTCCCGAGAAAGAGCAGCGCGAAGTCCCGCGACCCGATGTACTGCTCGACGATCCGGCCGAAGAAGTAGATCACGATGCTGTTGCCGGCGATGTGGAAGAGGCCGAACGGGGCGTGTGAGAAAATCGACGTCACCCACGTCCAGACGTACAGCGGGTTCTGCGGACTGATCACGAAAATCGCCCTGTGAGCGGGAGAGCCGGCCGTCAGAAGGACGATGTGCTGAAGCAGGAACGTGACCCACATCAACCCCAGGAACAGATAGGTCATGTTCCCCCGGAAGTAGCCGAGGAAACTCCCCGGGCCGGTATCGAGGCCGAGTTTCGCCGCGATCCGCTCGCCCCGCGACCGGCTGTTCGTTCGGTTGGCCCCACTCACCGAGTCGTCGAAGCCGCTGTCGAAGACTGCCTTCGGATCGTTCCAGTTGTCCAGCCCCGGACAGCTGTGGTTCTCCGGGAGTCGGTGGTCCCCACAGAACGTCCCACCGCAGTGTCGACACTGGTACGGCATGTTTTCGTTTTTGCCGCACTCGTCACACTTCGCCATTGGCGAGGGATTGGGGGTCACCCCGGATATGTTTTCCCCACCATCTTTTTCTTCGTCGGGTTCGCTCCCGATGGTCGCGAACCGCTCCTCGAAAAACATGGGTGAAAAAGGCTGAACGCTCGCTTCGCTCGCGTTCAGTGAACCGCGCTCACTTCGTTCGCGCGGATGCTGGTGGTCAGCAGAGATAGATCACGTTGGTAAGGTATACTCAATCTACTCAGGTTTTGTCAAGAAGTGCGTGCGAGATATAGAGCATCAAGTCAGCACGGCCGCTCACCTTCATTCCACGTTCTCTCGAATGAATCGGCTGCTCACTGCGTGTGCTTATTGACTGGATGACCGATTGCCTGTAAGAGACAGGTAAACCTCACCAAAGAGGATGAAGGCGAGGATACCGGCGAGGATAACCCATATTCCTCCAATATCCAATGTAGACAGTAGAGCTACGACGATTATTCCAGCGATGAAGAACAGAAGGCGTGATTTGAGTGACTCGCTGTTGGAGGACTGGTCGGACATCATATCTAAGTAGGTGTTTCGGCAGTAAAAGTCTATGCCAAATCGAAACCGTGGCCCACATCCGGGCTATACTTCCTGTACTGCTCGGTAACTACACTCCCTGTACTGATCGATTCAGATGACCCCGATTCTCGGTTTGTGACGTGCTGCATATGCGCATTCTATGCAGCAGACCCCGAACGATCTTTCAATATTTCTGTTAGAAAAGTGTGGGCCATGTAGGCTGTAGAGTGAGCACGCAAGCATCCGCGAACGAAGTGAGCGGTTCACCGCCGGAGCGGGCGAAGCCCGCGGAGGCGGCCTTTTTAGCGTAGCTTTTTGCGAGGAGTGGTTCGCCAGAGGCGAACCCGACGAGTAAAAAGGTACGGCGAGGGAATTTTGCTCCTGGGACGCTCACAGTGAGATGTGAAAGAGTACGAGCGCAAACAACTCATCGAGCGCATCGACAAGGAGGGTGCGACGGTGGGTGCGGACATCCCCGAGGCCATCGACGTGCAGGGCGAGGAGATCGACCTCCGGGAGTTCGTCTTCGAGATCAAGCGACGCGACACGGTGCCAGCCGGCGAGCGCGAGCGCGTCGAACGCGCCAAAAAGAACCTCCGTCGGGAGCGACTGCAGCGCCGCGAGCGCATCGAGGACGGCGAGGTCTCCTTCGAGACCGGCGAGGAACTCGCGACGGCGATCATCGGCATCGACCGCGCGCTCAACGCCCTGGAGAACCTCGGCCCGACCGATCTGGAACGCGAACAGCAGACCCAGCGGACCGCCGATCGCAAGCGCTGGATGAAGTTCCTGAAGAAGGCGCTTGGCCACGAAGACGACGAGAAGGGCGTCGGCGCGGGCCGGGGCCGGTAACCACAGACCGATGACAGCACTGCCAACGCCGCAGCGACCGCACGGAGGCATCGCATGAGCCGCAACGAGGAGATCGCCACCCGCTTGGAGGCGTTCGCCGACCTCCTGGAAGCCCAGGACGTCGAGTACAAACCGCGGGCGTACCGTCGGGCCGCCGAGAACATCCGCGGCCATCCCGGCGACGTCGAAGCCCTCGCGACCGACGGCGAAGACGCCGTCCAGACCATCGAGGGCGTCGGCGACGCCATCGCCTCGAAGGTCGTCGAGTACGTCGAAACCGGTGAGATCGAGGAGCTAGCGGAACTCCGGGCGGAACTCCCCGTCGACATGCGGGCGCTGACCAGCGTGGAGGGCGTCGGCCCCAAGACCGTCGGGACGCTGTACGATGAACTCGGGGTGACGAACCTCGAAGACCTGGAGACGGCGGCCAGAGCCGGCGAGATCCAGGAGGTCAAGGGATTCGGTCCCAAGACCGAGCAGAACATCCTCGACAACCTCGAATTCGCCCGGCAGGCCCACGAGCGGGAACTGCTCGGGGAGGCCAGACCCTACGGCGATCGGGTCCGCGAGTACCTGGCCGACGTGCCGGCCGTCGAGCGCGTCGAACTCGCGGGGTCGATCCGGCGCTGGCGACCGACCATCGGCGACGTGGACGTGCTCGTCGGCAGCGAAGACGCCGAGGCCGTGGTCGAGGGGTTCACGGAGTGGCCCCCGGCGGACACCGTCATCGAGGCCGGAACGAGCAAGGCAAGTCTGCGGGCCGACGGCTTCCAGGTCGACCTCCGGGTGGTCGTGCCCGAAGAGTTCGGGGCCGCGCTCCAGTATTTCACCGGCAGTAAGGACCACAACGTCTCCCTGCGGAACCGCGCAATCGAGCGCGATCTGAAGATGAACGAGTACGGGATGTTCAGAGAGGCGCGAAGCGCCTCAGGCAGTCGGACGCAGTCCGACGACGACGTCAGCGGTGTCGAAGACGACTCCGGCCAGCGTGCAGGCGAGCGTGTTGCGGGCGAAACCGAGGCGGGAATGTACGAGACGCTCGATCTGCCCTGGATGCCGCCGGAGTTGCGCGAGAACCGCGGGGAGATCGACGCCGCCGCCGAGGGGGCCCTCCCAGACCTCGTCGAGGAGGACGAGGTCCGCGGCGACCTCCACACGCACACCGAGTGGTCCGACGGCAAAAACACCGTCCGGGAGATGGCCGAGGGCGCGGCCGAGTTCGGCCACGACTACCTCGCCGTCACGGACCACGCGACCGGTCCCGGAATGGTGGGTGGCGTCGGCCTCTCCGACGCGGAGTTGGCCGATCAGATCGAGGAAATCCGGGCCGTCGACGCCGAGGTCGAGGTGGACCTGTTCGCCGGCGTCGAAGCCAACATCGGCGCTGACGGGTCGGTGTCGGTCGCCGACGACGTGCTCGCTGAACTCGACGTGGTCGTCGCCTCCCCGCACGCCGGCCTCGACGGCGACGGCACCGACCGCCTCGTAGCGGCCATCGAACACCCCGAGGTCGATATCGTGGGCCACCCGACGGGTCGGCTGTTGAACCAGCGCAGCGGGCTGGACATCGATATCGAGCGGGTCGCCACGGCCGCCGCCGAGCACGGCGTCGCACTGGAGGTAAACAGCGACCCGCGTCGACTGGATCTGGACGGCGCGGCGGTGAAACCGGCCATCGAGGCGGGCGCGTCCATCGCTATCGACACAGACGCCCATCAGCCGGGAACGCTGTCGTACATGCGCTACGGTGTCCACACCGCCCGGCGGGGCTGGGCCGAAGCCGACGACGTGATAAACACGCGCGACGCCGACGGCCTGCGGGAGTTCCTGGGGTTGTAATGGGGGACTGCTTGGACGGCGGGGATGAGCCGATTCGCGCGCGGGACCGCCTGTTGCTCGACGTGATGCTCGGGAAACTCGCCACGTACCTGCGGATGTGTGGCTTCGACGCCGTCTACGCGCTGGATCGCGAGGAGGAGGCCGACGACCGCCTGCTGGCGATGGCCCGTGCCGAGGGACGAACGCTGGTGACCCGCGACAGGGGCCTGGCGAATCGGACGAACGACTCCGTGCTGCTGACGGCCCGAGACGTCACCGAACAGTTACGAGAACTCCGTGAGGCTGGCTTTCGTCTTGAGTTGTCCGACCGGCCGGCCCGCTGCGGGCAGTGTAACGGCATCGTCGAACGCGTCGACGGCGAGGAGCCGACGCCGGGCTACGCGCCCGATCCCGGAGAGACGGCAGTCTGGCGGTGCGTCGACTGCGGGCAGTGTTTCTGGAAGGGGAGCCACTGGGACGACGTGGGCGAGACGCTGCGAGAACTGTAGCTCGGCCCGTTACCAGGAGATGTCGATGGTCCCGTCGTCGCCGTCGAGTCCCGAAACGTCGAGGGTCGCCTCGTTGCGGCCGGTGCTCTCGACGTGGATGCGAGCGTTGAACGACGTTTCCAGGCCGGCGATGGTGCTGTTCATGTCGGCACCGATGTCCGAACTCGTATCGACCGCACAGACACCGACGCCGCCGCTTCGCCGCAGTTCCGTCAGGAAGTTCGAGTTGAGGAACCGGTAGACAGAGCGGGTGTCCTCGATCTCGCCCATGATGGTCGAACACAGCAGGATGCCGGCGCGGAACTTCTCGGTGTCCTGCGTGGCCGCTGCGACGAGCGTCGAGAACTCCATTCCGAGTCCGGTCAGATCGGTGATGTCGTCGACGGTCTCGACGTCGTCGCCGCGGTCCGGGCCCTCGCAGGCGAGGACGGTCGCTCGGTCGTCAGCCCCCCGGGCGACGCCGGAGAGGGCTCGCTTGACGGCCGTCCCGCTCGTGTCCGTCGTCAGGAGCACGCTCCGCTCGTCGTCGGCGGGCGCTGTCAACCGGTGGAACACCGCTTCGAGCGCGTCCGTGTCGTCGCCAGTGAGCAGGATACTCGTCCCACCCTCGATGGGAGCCAGGTCAAGCGCTTCGACAGCGAAACGCTCGGAGTTGGCGAGGCTCATGCCTCGACCTCCGTGGTCCGGGCCGCTCGTAGGTTCTGGCGCAGTTCCAGGATCTCCATGGCCGTGTCGGCGAACTGCTCTAGGTCCTGTCGCTGGGCTTCCGAGTATTGCCGCGGTTCGTGGTCGATGAGACACACCTGGCCGATGACCTGTCCGTCGGTGGTCGTCATGTTCGCGCCGGCGTAGGAAACGATCCCGAGGTTGTGTAACGTCTCGTTGGAGCTGAACCGCTTGTCCTCGTTGATGTCCTCGACGACCATCACGTCCTCCTGCAGCATGCTGTGTGTGCAGATGGTGTCCTCCCGGGTGAGCGAGTCCCAGTCGGCACCAGTGCACGCCAGAAAGTCCTCCTCGTCTTTCTCGATGAGACCGATGAACGCCACCGCGGCGTCGAAGTGGCTCGCGATGAGGTCCGTGAGCCGCGAGAAACTGTCCTCGATCGGGAGTTCTTCCACGTCGTACTCGCCGAGCGCCTCCAGGCGGGACTGCTCGGAGTCGGGCACGAGGAAGCCGACCTGTGCGCTGTGGGTGATGACGTCGTCGACGACGAACCCGAGGCGGTCGACGGCGTCGGGGAGATCGCGGTTGAGATACTCGACGATCATCTCCTCGAACGACGCCGTGTCGATCTCGCCCGGCTTCACGTCGGTAAACAGGACACACGGGGTCTGCGGGTTCGTCTCTCTGAGCGTCTCCACGATATCCAACCCGGTCCCGTCCGGGAGGTCGTACTCCGTGACCACGCAGTCGACCGACCCGGATTCCAGTCGGTCGGTCGCGTCCTCGACACTCGTCGCCTCGATCGCCGTCAATCCGTCTTCAGCGTCGATCGCCGACGACACCGATTCGATGTCGTCCGCCGCGTCGACACAGAGTACCGTTCGATCACTCATACCAGAAACGTCGGGAAGTACGCGTAAGTCAGAGGTACCTAACAGAATTAAAATAGCGACCCGATCGGCCCCGAGTATCAAACGCGATACCGAAATCTCGGCCGAGGGTCCTCACTCGAACTCGGGGTCGCGGTCCTCGACGAACGCCGTCATCCCCTCCCGCTGGTCGGCCGTGCCGAAGAGGCCGCTCCAGGCTCGCTGTTCGTACTGGAGCCCGTCTTCTAGGTCCATCCGGTGGCTCTGGTTGATCGCTTCCTTGGCCGCCTGGAGGGCGAACGCCGGTTTCTCGGCGAGATCCTCGGCCATCCCCTGGACGAACTCGTCGAGTTGGTCGTGTGCGACCACGTCGCCGACGAGCCCGTACTGGTCGGCGTCCTGGGCGTCGACCCGCTCGCCGAAGAAGATGAGCCGACGCGCGAGTTCGTCGCCGACGAGACGGACGAGCCGCTGCGTTCCGCCCCATCCGGGAATGATCCCCAGGTCGATCTCGGTCTGGCCCAGAACGGCCCGTTCGCTCGCGATTCGGAGGTCCGCCGCCAGCGCGAGTTCACAGCCGCCACCGAAGGCGTACCCGTTGACCGCAGCGATGACCGGCGCGGGGAACGTCTCGATCCGGTTCATCACGTCGTGGCCGAGTCGCGCGTAGGCCTGGGCCTCCTCGACGGAGAGGTCCCGCATCTGTTCGATGTCGGCACCGGCGACGAACGCGTCGTCGCCCGCGCCCGTGACGACGAGGGCGCGCGTGTCGCGCTCGGCGGCCTCGTCGATCGCCTCGTCCAGTGCCCGCAATGTCGGCCGGTTCAGGGCGTTCAACCGGTCGGGACGGTCGACGGTAATAGTCGTGATACCCGCATCGTGATCGAAGGAGACTGTGTCCCAGTCCATACACCTACTCCGGCCAGCGACGGATTGAATGTTACCCCGCGCACGGTGGCGCGGGGAATCCCGCTCTCACGAGGGCAGGCTTCCTGTTTCTAAGACGTGGCTTGCAGACACCCGCTGGAAATCAGCGGTGTCCGTAGCGGTCACGGTCTCCACAGGCGTGTCTTCGGGCCATCCCAGCCCTAGTTTCTCAAAACCGCGTTGCAGGACGTTCATCGCCGCGTTCGCGTCCCGATCCGTCTCGAATCCACAACTTGGGCAGGAGTGTTCACGAACCCAGATGGGTTTCGGTGTCTCCACGCCACACCGAGCGCACTCCTTCGTCGTTCCTCGGGGTTCGACCTGCTTGACGTGCGTTCCGTACAGGTCACCCTTGTATTCGAGGAGCGTGATGAACTGTCGCCACGCCGCATCCTGCTTGTTCCGGGCGTTCCCGTCACCCTGAAGCATCCCTGCAACATCCAGGTCCTCGACGAACACGGCGTCGTATTCCGTGACCAGCCACGTCGTGATCTTGTGCTGGTAGTCCAGTACTTTCCGCTTGATGTGGCGCTTGACCTTCGCCACCTCTCGGCGTTGCTTCTCATAGTTGTCCGACACCTTCACCTTCCGCGACAACTTCCGTTGTTCGCAGCGAAGACGCTCGGAGTCGTCTTCGAGGTCAAGCCACTCCACAGTCTTCCCATCAGACGTGTGGATGTAATTGAGGATGCCGAGGTCGATTCCAACGCTGTTTCTCGCGTCCAACGAGTCCACGTCGGGTTTCTCTGGGATGTGTTCGTCGTCGGTTTCTAGGCCGAACGAGACGAACCATTCACCGGTTCGCTCCTTCTTGAACGTGACCTCCTTGATCGTGGCTTGATCGGGAATAGGGCGAGAGTACCGGATTTTCACCCAACCGATCTTGCTGAAGCGGACGTACGCGTACTTGTCGTGGCCCCTCTTTTCATCGAGGTCGAAACCACTCTGGTTGTACGTCACACTTCGATACTCGGCGGGTGATTGCCGTTTGAGACGACCAACGGTGTATCCCTTCTCTTTCTTCTTGCGAAGATGAGAAAGATTGCGGTGGAAGCGGGCGACGGTGGCTTGTGCGGCCTTCGAGTGCAGGTCACCGAACACCGGCCACTTACGTTTCCACTCAGGGAGTTCGTTGTTCTGGTCGTACTCGCCCGGCTTGTCGTCCTCTGGACTGTTCTCGTAGTCCCAGCGGACGTGATTGTAGAGTTGACGATGAACGTTCAGATGGTGTTCGAGTCCTTCCGCTACCTCGTCGCTCGGGTAGGCGCGGTAGCGGTGACTGTACTCCATCGCTGTCTCCCGATTCTCCGCGTGTTTTCTTAATGGTTTGCGTCACCGAGTATCGGCTTCATCCCCGACCACGGTGGGTCGGGGTATTCGCCTCGCTGACCAGTATAAACGCTGGCCCGCGTGTCGGCGGCGTGATGCCAGGCCGACGGCGGCCGGGCGCGCGGGGATCTGTCACGACATGGTCGATTCAGAACACCGAAATACGTGCTCGTCGTACCGCCACCCGATGACCCTCTCGGAGGAGGCTCGCGAGCGTCTCGAGGAGATCGTCGCACTCCAGCCGACGAAGAACGCCGAACTCCAGGACCGCTGGGGGCTCGACAGCGGGAGCGACGTTCACCAGTACCTCGAATCGGAACTCAAGGAGTACTACTACCGCAACGAGGACAGCCTCATCTGTGCGACCGAGGAGGCAAACGCCCTCGTGGGGGCCGAAGACGAGACCGAAGACGGCAAGCGTATCGTCCGCTTGCCGACGCTACAGGCGGCCATCCTCGACGTCATCGCCGGCCCCGATGACGAACCACAGAGCGTCGTCTCGGTGTTACACGCGCTCCAGGAAACCGGCGACGACCCCGACGTCGACGACGTGCGGTCCGCGCTCCGCAGCCTCTCCGATAAGGGCCTCTGTGAACGCGTCAAACGGACCGTCCCGACGTTCCGACTCGCCGTTGATCGCGAGGACCTCGCCGTCGAAAACCTGGACTAACCGTCTTCCGCCAGTTCCGGCCGCTCGCGTCTGCGCTGCTGGTCGAGCAACCGCTTGATTGCTTTTCCCGGTCCGCCCTCGATCGGCCAGCCGCGCTGTCGCCAGGCCGGCGGTTCGGGCTCCCACGACGAGCAGTTGCCCGAACACTCACCCGCTGTCGGGTGGCAGGACTTGGCCCCACACCAGGGCAACACGTCGCCGTCGCTGACGCATAGGTCGAAGTGCCGGCAGTCCGGCCGCATCGTGTCGGCGTAGGAGCGCCAGCCCCGCTCGTAGGCTCGTTCGGCGATTTCGAGACGTTTGTCGGCCTTCCACTCGGGGTCGGCGTACTCGAAGCGGGCCGCGGAGGCGTCGTGGTCGCCGCCGGACGGACGGTCCGTGATTCGTGTTCCGGGCGCGTCGGGGGCCAGCGTTCGCGGGTTCCAGGCGACGTCGACCGATCCGCGCTCGGTGTCGACGGCGAGGATGCCCGCTTCGACCGGGAGGTCCTCCAGGAGCGCCGGCTCGACGGTCGATTCCGTAGCCGAGGTGGCGACCCACACCTCGTCGGCGAGGCCGAGCGCCACGTCGCGTTCGAGTTGCGGTGCGAGGTTTCGCGCGGCACTGGCGTCCAGGTCCGGCTTGTTCTCGACGGCGACGATCCGCTCGATCCAGTCTGGATAGGCCCACCGTCGACGGAGTTCGATGCGGCCGTTCGGCCCGCGCCGCGTCTCGACGACGCCCCGGTCACCGGCCCGGTGGACGGCTTCCCGAACGTACCGCCAGGGGTAGTCGGGTTCGGGCAGCGCGTCGCGGTACCACGCCCAGTCGGGCGGCGCGTTGCGGACGACCGGAAGGAGGTCCGAATCGAGTGCCCCCTCGCCGAACCGGGCGCGTCGTTCGAGCGCTTCGCGGTCGGCCTCGACGACGATGGTGTCCCAGCGCCGGCGCTTGACGCCGAGTTGGCGGGCGACGAAGGCGACGGTGTCGCCGCCGAGCGAGCCCACCGGCGGCCACGCACGCTCGGCCCACTGGCAGACCCGCAACTCGAAGATGAACTCGCTCGGTGCAGGGAGGTTCGACGCCACGCCTCAGTCTGGGACCCCCTGGGTGTAATGATTGTCGGCGCAGTCGCTCACGGCGGCAGGTGGCGTCCCCGTGGCCGACCCTTAGAACTCCGTTTGCTCGTTGAGGAACTCGTGGGCCTCCTCCAAGATCTCGCGGGGACCGTCCTGCGTGACGGTGTTGATCGCCTGTTCGTAGTCGCGCCACTGCATGTCGCGGTGTTCCTTCGAGAGTTCCGCACTCGCCTCGAAGGACTTGGCGATGAACAGGTGGACAGTCTTGTGGATCGTGTTGCCGTTCGCCTCGAACACGTAGTCGTAGTCTCGACGGAAGCCGTCAATGAGCCGGAAATCACCGATTCCGGCCTCCTCTTTCACTTCGCGGATGGCCGTCTGCTGGAGTTCCTCCTCGCCCTCGACGCCGCCCTTGGGAAACTCCCAATCGCCAGGCCGACTTTTGAGCAGCAGGTACTCGCGTCGGCCACGCGTATCGCGAAAGAGGATGGCTCCCGCGCTCGTGGCCTCTATCATTGTGCCAATCTATTCGCGGGTTACTTAAGAGAATGTCGGAGGGAATCCCGAGTTGATCGGCGACAAAGAATGGCTTTTTGCCCGTCGGTGTTCTTCCCCGGTATAGATGCCGTTCGTCACCACACTCACGCTCACAAGCGGCGATCGCCACCTCCTCGACGACGTGGTCGACCAGATCAAGGAGGCCGCCGCTCGCAAGGGCGTCGAACTGAAAGGGCCACACCCGCACCCGCCCGAAGACATGCACGTCCCCCAGCTGAAGGCGCTGGTCGGCGAACACGCCCAGTTCGACGCCTGGAACTACACTGTCTACGAGCGAACCATCGAGATCGTCGGCCACGACGAGTTCGCCCGCTCGGTCGCCGGCCGCGAGTTCCCTGACGGTGTCCACGTCTCCGCCGAGGTCGAACAACAGCGCCAGACGACCTGATACGGTTTGCTGTAGCTGTGTACCGCTACGATCGCCCGCAATTGGGCGATCGATGCGGAAATGATCTACAGCAGTCCGTATGAGCGCCGACCGGGCGAACCGTTACGTTCCTGCGCTCGCTCCGTTCTCCTATGACTCCCGACACCGACAGGCTCGTTTCGCTGCGCCGCGAGTTCCACCGCCGACCGGAACCCGCCTGGCGCGAGTTCTGGACGACCGCCCGCATCCGCGAGGAACTCGACGCCATCGGCGTCGACGACGTCTTCGTCGGTCCCGAAGTGCTCGATACCGACGCCCGCATGGGGATTCCCGACGAGAGTGACCTCGACGCCTGGCTCGATCAGGCCCGGGACGCCGGCGCGGACGAGGCGACGCTCGACCGACTGGCCGGTGGCAACACCGGCCTCGTCGCCGTTTTGGACGGCGAGAATCCCGACGACGGGCCGACCATCGCGCTCCGAGTCGACATCGACGGCCTCCCCAGGGCCGAGTCCGACGACCCGTCACACCACCCGGCAGCCGAGGGGTTCCGGTCGGTCCACGACGGCGCGATGCACGCCTGCGGCCACGACGCCCACGCGACCATCGGCCTCGGCGTCGTCGAGGCGCTGAAAGAGCGTGGATTCGCGGGCCGACTGAAGGTCCTCTTCCAGCCCGCCGAGGAGGTCGTCGGCGGGGCCGCGCCGATGGCCGAGAGCGGCCGTCTCGACGACGTGGACTACCTGCTGGCGCTCCACATCGGACTGGACCACCCGACGGGCCAGGTCGTCGCCGGCGTCGAGGACTTCCTCGCCGTGAACCACTTCCGCGCGGCGTTCGAGGGCGAACCCGCTCATGCCGGCGGCCACCCGGCACAGGGTCGCAACGCGGTCCAGGCGATGGCGACTGCCGTCGGGAACCTCTACGCCATCCCCCGGAACGAGGCGGGCGCGACCCGCGTCAACGCCGGCGACGTTGGCGGTGGCACCGCCGCCAACATCATCCCCGAGCAGGCGTACATCGAGGGCGAAGTCCGGGGCGAGACGACCGAATTGATGGAGTACATGCGCGAGAAGGCCGACCGCGTCCTCACCAACGCGGCCGAAATGCACGACTGTACGGTGGAAGTCGAGACGAAGGGCGAGGCCCCGAGCGCGACCAACGACGCCGAACTCGTCGACGTGGTCGAGGCGGTGGCCGGACGGACCGGTGGCGTCGACTCGGTGCTGCGCCACGACGACCTGGGCGGCAGCGAGGACGCGACGTATCTCATGCGCCACGTCCAGAATCAGGGTGGAAAGGCGGCCTACGTCTGTGTCGGGACGGACCACCCCGGCGGCCACCACACGGCGACGTTCGACGTGGACGAGGCGTCGCTCCCCATTGGCGTGTCAGTACTCGCGGAAACGATCCGGCAGATCGGCGAGACCCGGCCCTGACGGGTCGGTGAACCGACCGCGTTCAGTGCGCCAACTGATCGGACCGGAGAACCGCTTCGCCGCCGTTCTCAGGCGGTCGGCGACGTCCACTCCGCGAGCGTGAACGACTTGCTGTTGTCCGGGTCCTCCCAGACGACTTCCGCCGACGCGTGTTTCATCGAGAACTTCTCGCCCTTGAGCCCCGAGTACTGCCCGGAGTGTTCGAGCGAGTGTTTGCTGACGTTCACCGACATCCCGGCTGAGAGTCGGTCCGGCGACGACGGTGTCAGTTTCGGCCACTCGAGGCGCGTGGTGATGACGCCGGCAGCGGACGACGGCGTCGTCACGTCGCTTACCGTAATCGCGACGTTGTCCGCCTCGACCGTGTCACCGCCCGAGTGCGCGATCTTCAGGCGGTCGTCGTTGTGGTTGTCGTCGCTACTGTACTCGAAGTTGATCGCCACCTGCGGTGTACTGGAGTTGTCGCCCGCCAGCCCCAGGAAAAACGACGCGGCCGTCGCCGCGAGCAACACCGTGATCGCGACCATGAGGATGACGCCGATGACCGGCGACACCGCTGAATCGTCCGTGATGAGTTCCTTGATTTGCATCTTCCTTCCCCCAACGTACGAACGGGCCGACGATCCCACACCATCTCGACTGGCACCGAGATGGACTCCCAACGTGGAGCCGCTAGTCCCGCCGTATGTCTGTTTCTAGAAACCGACTATACCCGGGTAAACCTTGAGCGGTGTCATGCCGGCTGTTTATGTACGTTACACGGCCCGAAATCAACGAAAAATATAATGCGCAGTAGGGTCGCGACCGCCATCGCCGCAATCTCGGTATCTGTGTAGACAGCGGCGCGGTAGTTGTTGTGAGTTCCGAGTTCCACCGCTTCACCCACGCACCCGTCACGAAATCCGAAGCGGTCGTCGAGAACCCGGACGAACCCGCCGCCCGCGGTCAGGGAATCCGATCACCCTCGCGAACGAGTAGGAGTACTGAAGTTCGAGCCGATTGCCGGTGCTCACGATGACGTTACGCTCACTCGACGGTCGAGTCGCGATAGTGACCGGTGCGAGTTCCGGGATCGGACAAGCGACCGCCTATGCCCTCGCACGAGCGGGCGCGTCCGTCGTTCTCTCCGCGCGCCGGGAGGACGTCCTCTCGGAGATCGAACAGGATATTCGGGACGAAACAGGCGTGGACACGCTCGTCGTACCGACCGATGTTCGAGATCACGAGGCCGTCGAACGATTGATCGAGCGGACCGTCGAGGAGTTCGGCCGTATCGACCTGCTGGTGAACAACGCGGGCGTGCTGCGGCGAGACATCGCCCTCGAAAACATGCCTATCGAGGACTACGAGCTGATGATGGGAACGAACGTCGACGGGATGTTCTATGCGACCCGAGCCGCGCTCCCGCACCTCCGGGAATCCAACGGGAACCTCGTGTTCATCGGGAGCGACTCCGGTAAGCATCCGGATCCGGGCATCGCCGTCTACGCCGCGACCAAGTGGTGGACGCGTGGATTCGCCCACAGCATTCACGCGCGAGAAGGGCGCAACGGCGTCGGCGTCACCCTCGTCAATCCCGGAGACACGCGAACCGAGATCGGCCCGCCCGACAGCCGGATGGTCGACCAGTACGAGGAAGACGAGATCCTCGAAGCGGTCGAGATCGCCGACGCCGTCGTGTTCGCCGCCCGACAGGATTCGAGCACCACGATCAGTGAGATCGACGTCTCCGGGCGCGACCTCATGACGGATACGTATCGCGGACTACTGCCGGAGGATTCGTCTGCGGAGTGAACGTCCCCCAGGCGCGTACCCTGTTCTTCTGCTGTCAGCCCCGACGAACCGTCCGACGGCCAGGATCGGTCACTGTCGCCAGCGTTCGCCACCAGGTGCCATGACGCCGCGAAAAGAGCCGGGCCGACCGTCGACGGGCCACAGTCCAGCGGTTTTCTCAGTACTTCGCGTCCGCGCCGGTGGTCTCGTAGATCTCGTCCATCAGGTCGTCGCGCTGGGACTGCCAGGTGTCGAATCCGGCCGGACTGTCCGGGTAGTCGCCGTAGTGGTCGAGGAGCTGGTCCGCGAGCTTCTTGGTCTGGTAGAGGTCCCAGATCGTGCCCCAGTGGCCGAAGCTCTTGATCGCGGTCTTGACTTTCAGCAGCGGCCCGATGTTCGCCGACCCCGAGTAGAGGGCTTCCGAGATCTGTTCGGCCGGCATCGCGGCCATCAGGGCCATCAGGTCGTCGAGGTCGGAGCCCGTCGTGAAGATGTTGTAGACGTCCAGCGCGGCGTAGCGACCGCCGAAGTGGTCCATGATCCGGGTGTTGTACTCCCACAGCGCCTCTTCGGCCACGGTCCCGTCACTGATCGCCTCGATCGCCTCTTCGGCGGCGTACTGGCCGGCGTAGGCAGCGCCCGCGATCCCGCCCCCAGTTGTCGGGTTGACGTGGGCGGCGGCGTCCCCGACGGCGATGTAGCCCGGCGCGACCGCCGAGTCGTAGGGCCGCCGCGTCGGCAGGGCCGCGCCGAGTTTGTCCTTGACTTCTGCGCCCTTGAACTCGGGCCGGTTCCGGATGTCGCGTTTCAGGTCCTCGACGAGCTGCATCGGCTCCTCGCCCATCTGGAAGCCCAGCCCGACGTTGATCTCCGTCTCGGTCCGCGGGAAGTACCAGAGGTAGCCAGCGGATCGTTTGGTCGGCTTGAGCACCAGGGCGTCGGACCACTCGACGGGTTCCTCGACCTCGACGACCTCCCGATACGCCGAGGAGAACTGCGAGTACTGGACGTTCGTGTCGAAAGTCGCGTCCTCGAAGTCGGTCTTGTCCTGCAACAGGGAGAGCGAGCCCGCGCCGTCGATAACGACGTCGGCCTCGTATGTCACCGGCTCGCCCTGCCGAATCGCTTCGATCCCGGTCACGCGACCGGTCCCGTCCTGGGTGACGTTCTTGACGACCGTGTCGTAGTGGAACTCGGCCCCCGCCGAGTCGGCCCCCTCGATGAGGAGCCGGCCGTACTTATACCGGTCGATGACCGCGAGTTCGCCGGGCACCGGGATGTCGAGTACGGCGTCCTGTGCCGGAATCTCGAAGCGCCCGTGGTCCACCTCGGTGTTCGTGAACGCGGGTTCGATCTGTGATTTGGGGATGCTCTTCGGGAAGTTCGAGGCGCCCTTGAGCGCGTCACCGCAGGCGATGTGTCCCGCTTCCTCCTCGGTTTTCCGTTCCACGATGACGACGTCGAGGCCCGCGTTGGCGATCGTTGCCGCAGCGTAACACCCGGACGTGCCAGCGCCGACGACGACGACGTCGTAGGTTCGGGTCCCGCCGCCGGCCGTCGGCGTGCCGGCGTCGGTCTCCTGTGTAGCCATGTCGAACACTGGTAACCCCACGGAGAAAACTCTTTATTTGCCGAGTCGATGGCAAACGCTCACCTGTACTTGCTTTTTTCCACCACGAGGACTGTGACGAGCTCCGACCGGGTCGTTTCTCGCTACCGGACCCGCCACGGGAATAAAGAGTTTTGTCATCCCCTGTCATATCGCTCGACATGACCGACTACACCGTCGAATTCGTGGGGACCGGTGAGACGATCACCGTCTCCGAGACAGACACCATCCTGCGGCGCTGTATCGAGGAGGGCATCGCCCAGGAGTACTCCTGTCGCGTGGGGATGTGTCTGGCGTGTTCCGCGGAGATCGTCGAGGGCGAAGTCACCCAACCCGCTGCACACGGGTTGACCGAGGACGAAAAGGAAAAATACGCGCTGACTTGCATGGCCCGTCCCCAGTCGGACCTGAAACTCGACCGCGGGGAGTACCCGCCGAGTATCGAGGAGGACGTGGTCGAGGCGAACGCCGACGGCCCGGCCGCGGCCGACGACTGACCGTTCGGCCCCGTTCCGTGCGTCCCTCTCAGTCTTCCCGCTCGTCAGTCTGACCGCTCTCTTCTGTCGTCACGGGTTCCGGTTCGCTCCCGTTGGAGCCGTGCTGTTCGTCGTCGCCCTGCTCCTCCCACGAATCCCGGAGCGAAACGTTCGTCCGACGTGATAGCAGGGGCGACCACGACACCGGGCCGGGTTCCGGCGGTGCATCGTAGCGATACACCAGGTCCTCGACGGCGACGACGTACTCCCCGTCCCCGTCCTCGATAACCCGTCGGTCGCTGTCGATCGCGATGTCGACGAGCCCTTCGAGCGTCTCGACCTCGACGACGGCCCCGTCGAGTGCCCCCTCGGGCAGCCGAGCGCGCGTGATCCAGTCTCCGAACTCGGACCGAGCCGTCTCGTAGGTCAGGTAGGCTCGCTCCCGCTCGTCGAGCGCGAGCCGTCCGCGGTACTGAGCGGTCCCGAGCGCGAGCAGCCCACCGATCCCGACCAGCCCCAGAGCCGGTCCGCCGACCCCTCGGAGCGGTCCCGGACTGTTCGCGACCTCGACCGTCCGGGTCTGTCGGGTCGTGTTCGTGACCGGACCGGGATCGGTGAGCCGGTAGACACTCCCCCCAGGCGAGATCCCGAGTTCGTACTGCTGGTCACGAGCGACCTGCCCACCGTTGGCTCGCCCCTCCGTCTCGATGTCGGCGACGACGCTCGTCTCGATGGTTCCGGGCGTCCCGCCGACCGTCCGGTCGAGTCGCTGTGACTCGTTTCGCAACTGCGTCACGTTCTCCGAAAACGACAGTTGCAGCGATTCGCCGGGCGCGAGCGAGGCTCGTTCCCGATCCAATTGCCGGGTCACTCGCCAGTACTCGACCGTCGATCCCTCACCACCGGAGTCGACCGCTGCGATGACGAGCGTGAGCGTCCCGTCGACAGTCACGTTCCCGGTTTCCGTCGCAGTGTATCGGTACGTGAACGTGCCGTCGAGCGTCGGCGTGATCCGACTGAAGTAGGCGTCCCTGTTCGAGAGCGTCGTCCCCTGCGCAAACACGGGATTTGACCGCTGGACGGTCGCGTTGTGCGTGAACTCTCCCGTATAGGTCGCTTCCGGCCCCGGTTGCTCGGCGGTCGACGTGTCCGACTGGGCGTAGGCCGTGTAGGTCATCCCCGCCCCGGCGAGTGCGGCCACCAACAGAACGGTCGCGACCACCCCGAAATTCGAATCGAGGACGGCCCGTATCCGTCGTCCCCGTCTACCCATTGTGTCTCCTGTGCCCCGCCGTTCGGTCGGATGATCCGTTCCCTGTCATGGTTTCAGTCCAAGAGGCCGCTGTTCGCTGTGTCGCTGCGCGTCCGCGAGCGGAGGCGACCGGTACCGAGGACCGCCACACCCCCCAGATAGAATCCTCCGCCGAGGAGCGCGTCGATGGTGAGGAGGGGGAGCCACGGATGGATCTCGTACAGCGTCCGAATGGTCGACGTCGGCAGGAGTCCCAGATACCGATGCTGAACGACGAACTCCCGGTAGTATCCGGTTTCCGGCGGTGCCGAAACGGTGAGCGACGCGTTCCGCGTCGTTCGCGGCGGGACGTGGAACTCCGTCGGCTCGACGGCCACCCGCTCGGTCGACGGCTCGACGAACGCGACCACCGGCACGAGGCCACCGTTAGCCACCGGATACGTGGTGGTCTCGCTCGTCCCCTGTTCGATGACACCGAGCCCCGGCGAATCGGACTCGGCGCTGACGAACCCGATCTCCTCCTGGCCGGCCGGTACGACCATCGCCGCGGTCGCCGAGAGCACGACGAGCGCCGCGAACCCGGCCACGAGAAGTCGGCTACTCGTTCCCGACGCCCGCGTCCTCGATCGCTCTCGCCGGCGACCCGTTCCGCCTCCCAGCCACAGGTCGAGCAGGTACGCTATGACCGAGAGGCCGAACAACAGGTACGCCAACCCCTGTGTGCCGAGCAGCGAGCGCGTACCGAACAGCCCCGCGAGGCCCGTCTGGACACTCCCGAGCGCGTTCTGCGTCCCGGTGACGGCCGTCCCCAGCTCCGGGATCACCAGAATCGAACCGCCGGGCTGCCAGACCGTCGCGACGACCTGCGCATCTTTGACCGGGGGCTCTTCGTTGTCCTGATCGGTAAAGGGGTTGGCGTCGCCTTTCGTGACGTACCCGTCCTCGGTCTCGGAGACGACGCGGTGTGTCGTGAGTCCACCCCCGTGGAGGGATTCGGCCTCGAACACGACGACGTCTCCTTGCTCGATCGGCCCCGAGACCGCCGCCGGGATCGCAACGAACCCGTCGCCCGGCTCCAGTGCCGGTTCCATGCTGTCGGTCGTCACGTACCCCAACAGCACGGGCTGTCCGAGGATCTGGCCCGCGATCATCGCGACGACGAACACCACAGCTACTGCTTCGAGGAGGTGCCCGACGCGCTGCCACCCACCCATCGAGAGACCTTAGAACGACGACAGTAAAAGATGTGTCGACAGCATCATTTTTCGAGCGGCTCTCGGCCACCGAGTTTCAGTCCCACTGATAGCCCGCGGATTCGATCTCGTCGCTCGGGTCCCCATCGCCGACTCTGTTCTCGATCGCTACCGGATCGTTCGCTTCACCCGCGTCGTTGTCCCGGAAGTGACAGCCGTCGGCGACCACGCTACCGGTTTTGCTATCGAGCTGCTCGATTCCGTACTTGGTGTTGCCGACGATGTTCGAGTCAGTGATATCGACGTCGACTTTGTCCCCGTCGATTACGATGCCGGAAAAGTTTCCATCTGGTGACTGTCCGTTATCCAGTATTGACGAATTCTTTATATCGGCATCGTAACCGACACCTCCGAACTTTATTCCGGACTCGGAATAAAACTGTATTGTCGACTGACCAATCGTCGCAGAAGAAGTTACGTTAACTTTAATTCCTGGAGTGTCCGCTTCATTTGGCCCCGCATCCTCCCGTGCCTTGATTAACGACGATTCGATGTTCAGTGTACCAACTTTATCGAGTTTGATACCATGGGTTAAGTAAGAGATATTACAGTTAGAGATAGTAACATTGGATATATTAGAACCACTGCACAGGATCGGGTATGTATTACTATGAGTGATTTCAACATTCGATAAAGTGAGAGAGTCAATATCTGCATTATACATTTTCATAGCCCGATTTACGTCCATAACACAGTTTTTCACCTTGATAGACTCGGTACCGGTTCCATGCAAATTATCGGTACCCCCGCCAACAGAGAGTGCATCTGTCGAAGTATTCGGAAAACTAAGATCTTGTAATGTTAGATTGAGGCCTTCGGGAATCCAGGGTACTTTAACAGTCTGCTCGATGTTTGGCTTTCTTCCGTCTGCCCCTTTGATTGTCAGATCGGATTGGACTTCATCTACCCAAATACCAGAACCGCTATACGTGCCATAGTCGTGAACGAGCACGGTATCACCATCCTCGGCGTTCTCTACGGCTTCGTCGATCGACGAGTACTCACCACAGTCGTCGGCGTTGCTCACCAGCAGTTCGTTCTCGCCAGCGACCGGACAGGTGACACCGACGCCATCCTCGGACGCGTCAGCGTGGACGGTCACGTCGACATCCCAGGTATCGGTATCCAGCCCGTGCGTGTCGACGTACACGCCAAGTGAAACCCCGGCACCCGGGTCGATTTCGACGACACCGTCGCCTTCACCCTGAAGCTTCGAGGATTCCGCACCGTCCTGGTAGAACCAGAGGTTGTCATCGTCGAAGGTCGATCCCGAGACCGACAGCCAGACGCCGACCGGCTGGGTGCCCTGATTCGTCACCTCGAACACGTCGTCGAATCTGTAGGTCGAATCCGTTCCGAGGCCACCACCGCCGGCATCGGTTCCGGTGAAATCGAGTTCGAGTTGTCCGTTAGTCGTCGTTGCGTATGCGCCGTTCGGGCCGTCGGATGGCGTCAGCTTCAGGAACGCCGCGTCGTCGTCCGCGACGCTCACGGAAACGGACCGCTCGGCACTGACGCTCGTGAACGCGCCAGTGCCGAGGATGCCGCTGCCGCCTGCGAGCCCCCCGACCCCGATGAGTAGTTTGCGTCGTCTCATAGTCCTCCGTGCGTGCCCCTTCCCTGGGGAAAGCCCACCGGCGGAATCGAACCGCCGGCTCGTCCGTGAGGACGAGTCGCCAGCGTGGGTTAGTTGTCCGCGTCCGCGTTGATGATCAGCGGTACGTCGTACGTGTTGACGCTGACATCGTGGGTATCCAGTTGGACGCCACAGCGGAGCGTACTCCCGACGCCGAGTGATTTGTACGGATCACTCTCCGTCAATATCTCCTTCTCGTCCGTCTCTGGGTCGAAGATGGCGACCGATGGCTCGTCGGCGTCCGAGCCGTTCGTGCCGTAGACGTCGACGGGTTGGGTTCCCTGGTTTATGACCTTGAACAGGCCGTCGCCAGGGTTGCCGCCCGCGTCGGCACCGAATTTGTAGACCGAGTCCGGGGCGACGCCGTCGGGATCCGTGGGGTCGCCGCTCGGATACTGGCCTTCGTCGTCACTCGGAATGTTCAGTTCGAGCTTCCCGCCGTCGGTTACCGACCGTTTCCCAGTCCCGAGTTCCTGAAGTTTCAGGAGTGCGTCGCTGTCTTCCTCGACGGCGACTGTGACGGTTCTATCGGCGCTGACGCTAGTGAACGCACCGGTGCCGACGAGCAGGCCGCTACCCGCGGCCAAGCCGCCCATTCCGGCGAGGAGGTTGCGTCGTTTCATGTTTTCTTCCGAGACGCTCGTTTGCTACATTCCCATTAGTCGTCAGATCCGCTCGACAGGGAAGCAGCGTACTCGGCGTCAGCGGCGATGTTCATCGAGATCTCGCCATCAAAGTTACTACCGCTGTCGTCAATGTGGAGCCCGAAGTTGAGGGATTCGCCCGGCGCAAGCGTGAAGTCCTCCGGTTCGTAGTAGCCTGCTTCTTCCGGGAAGGCATCTCTGTTGTGTGTCTCTTCTTTAGTATCATCCAGGTATACACTGGTCAGACTCAGGGAGTCGGCGTCAGGATAGCTGACTCGGTGGGGAAGGCTGCTTGCCTGCGGGTCGATGTAGAGATCCGAGCTCCCGTCTTCACCCACCGATTCGGGACTGACGCTTGTCGGCGGCACGTAGACAAAGACGTTCTGCGTCCCGTGATTCTTGACTTTGAAGATGTTGAGAATCTGTGTCACGGCGTTCTTGTTCACACCAGCGGGACTCCCACTGTTGTCCCCGTTGATGTCATTTCCGTCGAGGTTGACTCGAATCGCACTCCCACTCTCGTCCGCATACACACTGTTTGACAGCGTGGATTCTGCGTCGAGAGCGAGCAGTGCGCTGGCGTCGTCTGCAACCTTCACTTCCATCGTACGGTTCGCGGTCACACTCGTAAACGCGCCTGTACCCATTGCAGCTGCCGAGCCGGCAGCGAGCGATCCTGTGCCGATAAGGAATTTGCGTCGTTCCATAGTTGTCTCACGCGCACCCACCCCCAAGGCGGGTTGCGCTCATTCCGTCAATGGTCCCTACCCATCATTGTATTATCACGCTTGAACGTGACCGGGCCACACACCGGCTCAGATTCGAAGAGTGGCTGAAACCCTTCTGGCAGCGTTATCTTCCCCTACAACACTCACCTGAACGGCCCGTAATCGGTCGTTATTTGCTCGATACAGCCAGCTAACGGGAGCGACAAGGTCTAGAGAGCCCAAAGCTCGAATCCGGGTCCCAGGGCGCACCTAATCCGGGCGTTCTTTCCGGTTCCTGTCGAACAGACGAAAAGCATTTTTGTGTTGCTGAATTATCACCAACTGGCAACCGAAACCGAGGTCGGGTATTCGGGGGTATCTATGGGGTCACGCAATCACTATTCGATCCAGTCCGAGATGCATGGATGGGGCCGGTCGTCGAACCGAACCGTGTCCGTACGACGGCCGCGAACCGACGACGGGGGGCACCTATCGTGAGCAAAGCCGTCTCCACCCAGTCAGAGGTGGCCGACGACGAGGGGAGTACAGCCACAGCGCCCGGAGGCGAAACGAGTACGGGACCCGTCTCAACCGACGAGGCGTTCGAGCTGTTGAGCAACCAACGGCGCCGGTACACGCTCCACCATCTCAAGCACAACGGCGAGGCGGTCGAGTTGGGAGAGCTGTCGGAACACGTCGCATCCTGGGAGAACGGAACGGCCGTCAGGAACGTCGATGCGGCCCAGCGCAAACGGGTGTACACCTCGCTTCAGTCCCACCACCTGCCCAAGATGGACGAGCAGGGAGTCGTCGAGTACGACGAACGCGCGGGCGTGGTCGAACTCACCGAGGAAGCAGGGGAACTCGACATCTACCTCGAAGTCGTCAGCGGCCGCGACGTTCCCTGGAGTCAGTACTATCTCGCGTTGTCGGCGGTCAACGCGGCGATCGTCGCCGCCGTCGCCGTCGGTGCGTGGCCGTTCAGTATCCTGCCCGACATCGCCTGGGCCGCCTTCGTCGTGACGACGATGGTCGTCTCCGCGGCCGTTCACATCTATCACGACACCTCGATGCGACTCGGGACGAACGCGAAACCGCCGGAGATCCGCGAGCGATGAGTCGATTGCGACGGCTCTGTCTCCTCGTCGGGTTCGCAGCCGTCGTGCTCGCCGTCGGGACCGGTTCGTTTAGCGCGTCCACGTCCGACCGGAGCGTCGCCGTCGACGTCGTCGACGACGAGGACGCCATGCTGGGTCTCGTGGCTGAACACCCCGAGCGCGCGGTCGGGCCGAACGGGACCCGCACTCACTCGGAAGTACCGGTACTCACCGTGACGAACCGGTTCGGCTCGCCGATAACGTCGATCAGAGTGACAGTCGTTTCGGCGGAGACGCCGGCAGCCGTCAGTGTCGATCAGGTCGAGTTCAGCGCGGACAGTCTCGGACCGGGTAAAGCGGGGACCGTCGACGCGACGGTCACGTGTGCGGACGCGGGAACCGCCTCGGTGACGGTCCGAATCGAGACAGAAAGCGAATCGGCGTCGGTCGAGACGACGGAGACGGCGACGGTCGAGTGTACGCGATCCTCGACGTGAGCGGTCACAGGCGGGCCATAATCTCTCGAGCAGTGGGTTTGGAAATTAATATGCGTGGAAAATGATGACTGAATCAACCGGATTTAAATCGTGGAAAACCTACATTGGAGATAGATGTCTGACGCATCCGAGATTCCGGAGAGACCGTGGTTCAAGGAGTACGAGCAGTTCGGCGTCCCGAAGACGCTCGAGCCGTATCCCGACACGCCGGTCCACGAGTTCCTCTACCAGACGGCCGAGGAACACCCGGAGCAGGGGCTGGTGCAATTGGGGCAGAAGTACACCTATCCAGAAGTCGTCGATCACGTCGAGCGGCTGGCCACAGCGCTCCGCGACCGGGGGGTCGAGAAGGGGAGCCGCGTGGCGACAGTCCTGCCGACGTCGGCACAGTTCATTATCGCTGAGAACGCGATTTCGCGTGCGGGTGGGGTGCACATTCCGAACGACTTCCTCGACGCCGAGGAAGATCTGATCTACCGGCTCGAACAGGGCGAACCCGAAGTGCTCATCGGCCAGGACAAACACCGCGACCTCATCCTCTCGCTCAAGGAGGAACTCGGTCTGAGCGACGTCATCCTGACCGATGTCGAGGACTACGGGCCGAACCCGCCCGAGGAACACGACGACGTCGAGGGCGTCGAATGGCTGACCGACGTCATCGCGAACACCGAGCCGAACCCACCCGAGGTCGAGTTCGACATCGAGGAGGACGTTCACACGCTGCTGTTTACCGGCGGGACGACCGGCCTCCCGAAGGGCTGTCAGCTCACGCACGAGAACCTCGTGGCCAACACGCTCCAGGGCGTCGCCGTCCAGTCCCGAATGGCCGACATGATGCGCGGGAGCGAGGCGGCGGTCATGTCGCTGCCGATGTATCACGCCTACGGCTACTCAGTGAGCCACTCGCTGGTCGAACTCGGCCTGGACCTGCTGCTGGTGCCCGACGCGCGGGACACCGAGATGATGACCGACCTCATCGAGGAGTACGAACCCCTCGTGATGCTCGGCGTCCCGACCCAGTTCATGAACATCGTCAACGAGGACCTAGAGCAGGACGTCATCGGTCTCTCAGGGTCGGCCCCGCTGGCCGACGAGACGAAAGCGGAGTTCGAGGAGAAGTCCAAGGGCATCTCCCAGGGCTACGGGCTCTCGGAGATGTCGCCGATTACGCACTTCAACGTCCGCGGGCTCCAGGACATGCTCCTGGGCCAGGACACGGCCGAAGAAGGGTTCGACAGCCCGACGATCGGCGTGCCAGCCCCCGATACGGAGGTCAAACTCCGCGACGTGGACACGGACGAGGAGATTCCCATCGAGGAAGCCATCGAAGAGGAAAAAGAAGGGGAACTGCTAATGAAGGGACCTCAGCGGATGAAGGGCTACCTCGACGAGGACAAAGACCCCTTCGACGAGGAGGGCTACGTCTCGACGGGTGACGTGGCGAAAGTCGATCCGATGGGTCGGTTCTACATCGTCGACCGCGTCAAGAACATGATCAACGTCTCCGGCCTCAAGGTCTACTCCGAGGAGGTCGACGAGGTGCTCTTCTCCCATCCGGGCGTCCACCGGCCGGCGACCATCGGTGCACCGGACCCGGACCGACCGGGCAGCGAGATCGTCGTCGTCTACGTCGAGCGGGACCCCGACTACGACGGCGAACTCACCGAATCGGACATCGAGGCCCACCTGGACGGGAAGGTGCCGCGCCAGGCCATGCCCGAGGAGATCCACGTCGTCGACGAGATCCCGCTGACGGACATCGGCAAGACGGACAAGCAGACGCTCAAGGAACGCCACGAGGAGTAAGCGGTCGTCTCGTGGGGATTTTTTCGGGACATGAACCGACAGTAACAACTTTAGTCGTTCGTGTGCAGCTATCACTCATGCAGGAAAGTCTCCGATTTCGACAGACGTATCCGAGGAACTGCCGGGAGCCGGTTCAGTGCCGATCTCGCTCCGACGGGGGGGTGAGCTAATGGCGATCGCCGAGACGCTGTTGGCGAACAAGCTACAGGTCGCCATCGCGGGGATGGTCGTCTTCGGCGGGGCCGGGGCGACCTACGTCGCACTGGGGGGAGACATCCCGTTCCTGAACCAGGACGGGATGGCCGACCAGGTGCCCGAGGACGTGGACATGGTGATGTACATGGACCCGGGCGTGGCCGAGGACACCACGACGAAGGAACTGGTCAACGGCCTCATCGATATCTCGAAGGACCAACAGGGTGAGCTGTACACGGGACCGGACGACTACGAGGAAATGCTGGACGAGACCGACTCGAACTCCTCGCTGGACATGGAAAACCTAAACAGCGTCATGCTCTACGGGAAGTACCCCGACGCAGGGTCCGAGGATACCGAAACGACGTCCGGGCTCCCCGAGGACAGCTACGTCGGCTTCATCATCGACTCTGAGTGGGGCGAAGAGGAGTTCATGGAGGAGACCGAGGGGAACGGTACCGAGTACGAGGAAGGCGACTACGAGGGATACACGATCTACGAGCAACAGGACGTTCCCGACGGCGAATCCAAGGGCTACATCGGCGTGCTGGCCGAGGGGCAGTACGTCATCGGCACCGAAGACGCCGTCAAGGACGCTATCGACGTCGACCGCGGCGAGATGAACGCCTTCGGCGGCGACCTGCGGAAGGCGTACGACGACACCCGGAGCGGCGACAGCACGTACCTGAAGTTCGCGGCGACGTTCCCCGAGGAGGAGCGACTCGAAGAGGCCGGCGGCGAGAGCCTGGGGAGCGACGAGCAGTTCGAGACGTTCACGAACATCTCGGTCATGTCGGGGTCGTACTACACGACGGACGACGAGTCCATCGGCATGCAGATGCGCCTGGAGGCCGGCAGCGAGAGCGAGGCCGAGGATCTCGACTCCGTCATCAGCGCCGGACTCGTGTTCGTCAAGGGGTCCGCACCGTCCGAGGAGTCCAAGAGCCTCATCGACGAAGTCGAGGTCGAACAGGACGGTAGCGCCGTCAAGATGACCTTCGAGAGCGAGGTCGAATCGATCATCGGCGCCTGGGAAGCGACCCTCGAAGCGACGAGCGGGTCGGGGTCGGAGACCGGGGGCGATTCGGGCTTCGGATCGGATTCGGACACCAGCGCCATCGAACCGTCGACCGAAGCCGCAGTCCCGGCCTGACCGGAACGCACAGGTAGGTTTTTTCGGCCGTACTGCAACACCAGGCTGAAGTCCCCCGCCTGCTTCCCGACACATAGCGTCGATGAAAGTTCTGTCGTTATTGCGCAAAGAGGTCCTCTGGAGCCGACACAGGGTCGTGGCCCTGCTCTTTTTGCTGTTGGTCTTGCCCGGTTGTTTCGCCTTTACGACCGTCGCCTTCGAGACGGCTGTCCCCGAGGACGCGCCCATCGCGATCGTTCCGGAAAACGAGAACGTCTCCGAGGACGGACTGGCGATCATCGAGGGCGGGGCCGCCCTCTTTTCGGACCCGAAGCGCTACGAGGAAAAGTCCGAAGCGATGCGGGCGCTCCGCCGGGAATCGGTGTACGCGGTCCTGGAGGTCCCACCGGGGATCTTGAACGAGAACACGGAAAACGCCACGTTCTCCCTCTACATCGACGGGAGCGTGGTCCCGTTCCAGGAGCCCTCCAAGGCCATCGAGAGCATCGTGACCCTCCGCATGAACGAGAACCTCCCGGCGAACGTCTCCGTCGAGCGGCAGGTCGTCGGAAATCACAGCACCTTCTCCGAGTACCTCGTCCCGGTCTTCCTGATGGGCTTTGTCCTGCTGTTCGCGTTCACGTACCTGCCACACCACCTGGCGCGGGAGGCCGACGTGCTCGAACGGCTGCTGGTCGAGACCTCGATGGACGCCGTCGTGGCGACGAAGATCCTGTTCATGACGGCGCTCATGCTGGGACCGATATCGGCGTTCTACGCCGTCTCCACGTATCTCGGGTACTCGGTGACGCTCCTGACACCGGCGGTCGTCGGCATCTATCTGCTGACGTTCGTCTACATGGCCGCCATCAGTACGAGCGTCATGATCCTGACCGACTTCTCTCGACTCGGACGATTCCTCAACGTCGCGATCATGCTCACCTTTTTCACGTTCTCCAGCGTCGTCCACCCGGTTGGCTTTTTCTCGCCGCTGCGAAAGGAGATCGCTCGGCAACTCCCGCTGCACTACTCGATGATCGTCGCCCGAGGCCTGAGCCTGAAAGAGCTCGGGATCGGCCTGTTCGCCGACTGGATACTGGGCCTGCTGGGCTTTACGCTGGTCACGCTCGTCGTCCTGAAACTCTCGATCGAGCGGTACAAACGGACCGCCTAACCATGCACATGAAACCCAACACACACTCGGAGGGGAAGTGAGAATGTCTGTGCTCGAACTCCGGGACGTGACCAAGACCTACGGTGGGGTGACGGCGCTCGACAGCATCGACCTCACCGTCGAGGCGGGGACGTTCCACTGTCTGGTCGGGCCCAACGGCTCGGGGAAGACGACGCTGTTCCGGACCGTCCTGGGGTTGACGCGACCCACCAGCGGTTCCGTGTCGCTCCCTGAAGGCCGCGTCGGCTGTGGCTTCCAGCGGGCGAACGTCTACCGCGAGTTGACGGTCGGCGAGAACCTCTCGGTGTTCGGCGAGCTGATGGGCGCGACCGACGACGAGTGGAGAGACGAACTCGTCACCACGCTCCGACTGGACCGGGTCATGGACCGGACCGCGGCGGACCTCTCCGGCGGATTCGCGAAGAAACTCGACCTCGCGCTGGCGCTGCTGGACAAACCCGACGTGCTCTTTCTCGACGAACCGCTGGGCGACCTGGACGACGTCTCGAAAACGTGCCTGCTCGACTTTCTCGGCGAGTACCGCGACGCCGGCAACGCCATCGTCGTCTCGACCCACCACCTCACGGACTTCGACTCGCTCGTCGATCACCTCACGGTCCTCTACGACGGCGACATCGTCGTCGACGCCGACCGGCAGGAACTCGATTTCGACGGCCACGACAGCCTCCAGGAACTGTACGTCGACCGCGTGCTGTCGCTCGAACGGGCCGACGAACCCGAACCGTGAGCGCGGATTGAGCGCTCAGGCACCGGGGTAGTGGTCGGCCCAGGGGTTCGCGTCCTCGAAGGCGGCCGCGATGGCGAGTAAGTCGTCCTCCGCAAAGCGGGAGCCGACGACCTGGAGACCGATCGGGAGGCCGTCGTCGGTCAGTCCGGCCGGGACAGACAGCACGGGGTGGCCGGTCAGGTTGAACGGCCAGGCCAGCCCCCAGTCCATCGGCAGGCCGCTGGTGGATTCACCGTCGATCTCGGTCGGATAGGGCTCGTCGTGGGTCAGCGGCGGGGTCGCGAGCGTCGGCATGACGAGCGCGTCGTGGTCGGCCAGCACCGCCTCGACGGCGTCGTACAGTTCGGTCCTGATGGTGTTCGTGTCCAGGTAGTCATCGGTGTCGTAGCCCTGGCCCATCCGGACCGTGTTGACGAACGACGGCGAGAGGTCGTCTGCGTCCTCGCCGGTCACGTCGATCCCGTGTTCCGCGGCCAGGATGCGCGCGATGCGGGCGAACTGCGGTGTCGCGGTCGTCCCGTAGGCGTAGGTCAGGTCACCCTTGCTCGGTGCGTCGACGGCAGCCTCGGTGACGGAGAGGCCGGCGTCGGCGACCGCGTCGACGGCGTCGCGACAGACCGACCGAACGGTCTCTTCGACCGGGAAGGTGTCGAGGTCCGGCGTGTACGCCAGACTGTAGTCGTCGGCGGGTCGGTCGGTCGCGGCCACGTAGTCCACGTCGGGGGCTGGGACGCTGAACGGGTCGACGTCGTCCCTGCCGACCAGCACCGAGAGCATGAGCGCGGCGTCCTCGACGGTCCGAGCCATCGGCCCGATCACGCCGAAGGGCGTGTGAGTCCCGAACGCGTCGGGCCGGTCGTCCCGAGGGACGAGTCCGTAGGTGGGTTTCACCGAGACGACGTTACAACACGAGGCGGGGTTGCGGAGCGACCCGCCCACGTCCGAACCAGTCGCCAGCGCACAGATGCCGTCGGCGAGCGCCGCCGCGCTCCCACCCGAGGAGCCGCCGGCGTTGTGCTCGCCATCGGGGTCGAACGGCGTCGGCGTGGGGCCGAGGAGTTCGTTGTCCGTCCGCATCGTGTGGCCCAGTTCCGGCGTGTTCGTCGTGCCGAGGACGATGGCGCCCGCGGCTTCGAGTCGCTCGACCACCAGGGCGGTTTCAGTGGCGACGTTGTCGGCGAGCGGCTTCAGCCCGCCGGTGTCGGGGACGCCGGCTTTCGGCTGGTGGAGGTCCTTGATGGCGATCGGCACGCCGTGGAGCGGCCCCAGATCCGCCCCCTCTTCGATGGCCTGTTCGGCCTCGTGTGCACGCTCACGGGCCTCGTCTTCGAGTACCGTGACGAAGGCGTTCAGGTCGTCGTTGCGCTCGGCGATGCGGTCGAGCGCGGTCTCCACGAGGTCGACCGGCGAGCGGTCGCCCGATCGCACCGCTGCCGCGAGCGATGTCGCCGACGAAAAGCGAGCGTCTGTCATCCGGTAGAGTCCGGACTCGCTGACCCGTAACTGTTGTGCCCCAAATAATGGGTCGCTAGTCGTCCGCCGTGGCCTCGCCGTCGCGGCGGTGAGCGGCGGCACGGCCGCGAAGCCGGTCTGAAATCGCCGGTGCGTCCGCCTCGTCGACGCCGTCCTGCGCTTCGATTTCCTCCAGCGACATGGGGAACTTGCGGAGGCCGTAGTGGATGTCGATGCCAGCCTTGGCGCCCTGTCCCATCGCGACCGGAATCTGGTTGTGGCCGGGGACGACGTCGCCGACGGCGTAGACGCCGTCGACGCTGGTCGCGCCGTGGTCGCCGACCGCGACGGTGCCGTCGTCGTTCAGTTCGACGCCGAGTTGCTCGGCGAGGTCGGTGTTGTAGTCGGAGCCGTACATGGCGAAGCCGCCGCGGTACTCCTCGAACGTCCCGTCCTCGAAGACGAAGCCTTCGAGCCAGCCGTCGTCGCCGTTCTCGACGGCCTCGATGTCGGCGTCGAACACCTCGACCGGGTGGGCGTCGAGCTGGCGGGCCGTCTCCTCGCTCCAGGTCGGCTCGTGGCCGCGCGTGAGAATGTCGACTTCGTCGGTGAAGTTGAGCATGATCATCGCGACCTTCGCCGCGCTCTCGCCGTGGCCCATCACGTAGACCGGCTCGTCGACGAACATGTAGGCGTCGCAGTGGAGACAGTAGTGGAGCCCGCTTCCCGTCCGTGGCAGCGGCGGGTCCGGCCGCTGGTCGCTAAACCCGGTCGCCAGCACCACGCGGTCAGTGAGGGCAGTCACGTTACCAGCTTCGAGCCGGAAGCGGCCGTCGTCGGTCCGCTCCGCGCTGGTCACGAAGTCCTGGTGGTAGTCGGCGCCGTACCCTTCGATCTGTTCGATCGCGGTCTGGAGGAGTTCGTTGCCCGAGACGTCCTCGGTGATGCCGATGACGTTGTGCGTGTCCTGCATCATCGCTGCGCGCCCGCCACCGCGGTTGATGACCGCCGTGTCGTGGCCCAACCGCGTCGTGTACAGGGCGGCAGTCAGTCCGGCCGGTCCGCCACCGACGACGACGACCTCGTATTCCGCTTGGTCACTCATACGTATCCATCCGTAGGGAAGGGCCGTACTAAACTTCTCCCGTAACCAGCACGTTACCGGCCCCGGTGACCCCGAGAGGCCGCCCGTCACCGTCCGGAAAACGGCCGTTCGAGTCATTGAGTGGCGTTAACACGAAACACAGTTTACACGCTTCACAGGAAGGACAGGCCATATATGATAGGGGTGCGTATATCCCAGTGAACAGCCCGGTGTCAGCCGACCGCCACTCATCCAAATCATGACCAGCCGCGTATACAGACTACATTCGACACTTGAATTGCCGCTGGAAGACGTCTACGAGTACTTCGAGGATCCTGAACTCCCCGTGGAGATGCAGGACATCGATATCACTCGTCGCAACAACACGCTAATCATCAGTGCTGTCGCCGCCGACGAGAGCATGAGCAAATACACGCCGACGGCACAGCTCAAGGCCAGCATCACCGAAAATCGGGTCTACGAGGAGGAACCCGAGGACGGTCCGGGCGGTCCGGGTGGTCGGAGCGGTGGTGGCACTGGCCCGCAGTGGGGAACCTTCGAGGAGGAAGAAGAGGAGATCGAATCCGAACTCGTCGAGTACGCCTGTTTCAAGGGCGACCGCGAGACGGTTCTCCAGAACACGTCGCTCCAGTACCCGATGTTCGAGGTGCTCTGCAACATCGCGAAGATCGCCGAAAAGGGAACGCTCACCGCCGTCGCCGCAGTCGACGGCGAACTCCGAGCGACCCGCATCGTCGACGGCGAGACCCGACCCGCCTCCATCAACGTCGTCGAAGAACCGACCGACGACGATGGCGGCGGCGGCGTCAACTGGCGCGACAACAAGTTCATCAGCTAACCGACCGAGCTACGGGTTACCTCTCTCGGCCGTTTTCGATCCGTCTCCGTACGACTACGAGGGCCGATGCCGGAACGAGACCACCGTTCCCATCCTGTCTTGCCCGTCGATGGACTCGGTCGTGACGTTCAGCGCGAGCATCTCGTCTTCGTCGACCACGTCCGTAGCGATCGATCGGAGGTCCGTCGCCTCCGCATCCTCGTCCAAGACCACCACGCGAATCGTATCGCGGTTCGTACTGACTTCCCCGATCTCGTACCCGCCGTCCTCGAGAGCGGCCTGTAGCTCGTCTTGCAACTCGCTCATACCTGTACCGACAGGCGGCAGCGCCTAAAACCCACAGGCCAGTGACCCCCGTACTGTTTGGTACAGGAGGCCATAGAACTGCCAGGTCGAAAAACACTTACCGGACCTAATTATATCTCATTACACAATGTCGGAGTTCCCCGAATACCTGGACGTCGATTACGAGGCCGGCAGCGACGAGGACCCGGCCGATTACGCGGCGATCGAGGACAAGATCGAGAAGGCCATCGAGGTCACCCGCGAGGGTCTCGAACAGTACGAGAACCCGGTGGTAATGTGGACCGGCGGGAAGGACTCGACGCTCACCCTGTACTTCATCAAGGAGGTCGCCGAGAAGTTCGACCTCGAAGTCCCGCCCGCGGTCTTCATCGACCACTTCCAGCACTTCGACGACCTCCACGACTTCGTCGACAAGTGGGCCGAGGAGTGGGACCTCGACGTCATCTACGCCCGCAACGAGGACGTGGGCGACTACGTCGACGAGCACGGCCTGACTCCCGGCGACGACATCGAGATCTCTGAGCTCTCCGAGCACAACCAGCACCACATCCGCGACCTGCTGGAATACGAGGAAGACACCTTCCCCTTCCTGCTGGACACCTACGTCGGCAACCACCTGCTGAAGACGGTGGCGCTCAACGACGCCCTCGAAGAGCACGACGTCGACGGCGTCATCTCGGGCGTCCGCTGGGACGAGCAGGAAGCCCGCGCCGACGAGACGTTCTACTCGCCGCGTCACGACCCGGACATCTACCCCCCGCACGACCGCATCCAGCCGATCCTGCAGTTCGACGAGCCCGCGGTCTGGGACGCCTTCTGGCACTTCGTCGTTCCGGACACCGTCGAGGAGTTCCCCGACGACGGCTACGTCCCCGAGGCCGACGACGACCTGCCGGGTGACCTCACCAAGGACGACATCCCTGTCAGCCCCAAGTACTTCGCCGGCTTCCGCTCGCTGGGCAGTGAAGTCAGCACGGACAAGGCCGCCGAGGAACCCGCCTGGCTGCAGGACATGGCCAACACGACCGAGCGCGCGGGCCGCGCCCAGGACAAAGAGGACCTGATGGAGCGCCTGCGCGACCTCGGCTACATGTGAACCTTTTACTTCGTCGGGTCGCGGCATAGCCGCGACCGCTCCTCGTAAAACGTTCATGAAAACGACCTTCTCGCTCGGGTCTCCGACCCTCGCGAGAAGTGAACCGCGCTCGCTGACTCGCGGTTTCACCGCTCGTCTTCCCGAGGCGCTCACGGTGCTCGCGCCTCGCTCTGCTCGCGCGGATGCTCATACAGGACTTATCGTCGATCAGCCACGGCACCCGCCGTCTGCCCGTTCTCTGCCCAAAGAAACACAGCCACTGCTGCGACGAGCCCCAGAACCGACGCCGCGATCAGCGCGACGACCGTTCCGGTCTCGAACCCGCCTGCTGCACCAAACAGAACGACGAGGAACGTAACTCCAAAGGTCCCGAGCGCGAGGGCTGGCCGTCGGCGTCCGGGACCGGCCGCGGGTCCGAGTCCGACGGCGACGATTGCTGCGACAGCGACACCGGCCAGAAGGCCGACGGGGAGGCCGACGAACAGTGAGAACTCGATGTACGGCGTAGCGAGTTCGGTTACCAGGACGCCGACAGCGAGAAACGACGCGAGCCCGCTGGCAACGACGAGAGCGAGGTTTCGAAGACGCATACTAGAGATACACAATCAGAAAGTATGACCTTTTGGTCAGCCGTGGTCGGCTCCCTACGCGTCCAGGATCTCTACCAGGTTCCCTTCGGGGTCCCGGACGAACAGGATCCGCGTGCCGCTCTCGGTGGTCTGTGGCTCGCTGATCGTCTCGGCGTCCTCGGGCAGGTTCTCGTAGAACGCGTCGACGTCGTCCACGGCGAGCCCCAGGTGTTTCGCCCCTGGCTGGTTGACGTCGCCGCCCGTGTCGTCATCGCCTTCGGGGTCGTACTCGACGAGTTCGACTCGCGCTCCGTCGGCGTCGAGGTGGGCGAAGTCCGCGCTGGCACCGTCGACGCCGACACCGGTCGCGAACGCCTCGCCGCCGATCGAGAAGCGGGCGAGGACGTCGAGTCCGAGTCCCTCGCTGTAGAATTCGACGGCGCGGTCGAGGTCGCTGACGGTGATACCGACGTGGTGGGCGCTGAGGTCCTGCATACCTGTCCTCCCGAACGACTGGCGGAAAACCACTTCGCTCCGCGACGACCGCCCCGTTACTTCTCCCGAACGGTCCCGCCGCCGAGTCCTTCCCATTCGACACGGTAGCCCAATCGCGAGAGGACCGCGCTCGCGTCGTCGATACCGTACTCGTCGAGTGCCCGCTCGACGCCGTCGAGAGCCATCCCCGCCTCGATCACCCCGTCCAACGCCTCCAGTACCCCCGGTCGAACAAGGGTCCGTCCGACCGTTTCGTGGTCCGGCAACGATTTTCCTTCGAGGGTATCTGCGCTCACGCCGTGCCGTTCGGCGAGCACGTCGAGGGCGATGGCGTCGTCGTCCGGTCGTAGCTCCGCGGGAAGATCAGCCGACGCGTCGGCGACGAGGTCGTCCTCGTACCGTCGGAGCACGTCGCGAACGTCCTTGATCCGGACGCTCCCGGAGTATGGGATCGCCCGGTGGTCGCGAGCTTCGATGTCCTCGGCGACGCCGAGGGATTCGTCGACGGCGACGACCATCTCGACGTTTTCCAGGTCGGCCAGCCGGGAGAGTTTCTTTTCGACGTACTCGGGCGTCCAGAAGCCCATGATCTCGAAGAAGACACGGAAGTCGCCGTACCGGTAGTCGAAGGCGAAATCCGGGATGACGACGTGTGCGCCGGCTTCCAGCGGTTCGGGTTCACGCACGAGGTCCCAGTCCAGATCCAGCGACTGGAAGCGCCTGGCGAAATCGGCCTCGACGCCGCTGTCGAAGGTGACCTCCGTGACCGGGTCGACGCCCGGGACCGACACGTCCGCGTCGGTGAGGGTCATCTCGCGGTCGGTTCCGCGGTCGTCGATCGTCGCCGTCAGCCGCCAGTCGGCGGTCTTGGCGATGGTTCGGAGCAGCCGGGCGAAGCGGGTGCCGTATCGCCGCGTCGACCTGAACAGGGCGTCCGGGCCGGTCACCACCACCTCGCGGTCGCCGTCCGTTCGGCGGATCTCGTACATCAGTCGGAGGCGCTTGACCGCCGAGACGACCGCTTTGGGGTCCGACGAGCGCACGCGGACCTCGGTCGCATCGAACAGTGCGGTCTGAGCCAGCGAGAGGTCGTACTGGGCGAGCAGGTCCTCGGGACTCCAGCGAACGTCCACGTCCGCGATGATCTGTCGCGTTTCGCGGTCGGCGTAGAGGGCCTGCTCGACGTCGGCCGGCGAAACCCCGAGGTCGTCGGCCGCTCGGGCCAGTGCCTGCTCGCGGTCGCTTTCGGTCACGACGCCGACGGACTCGGCGGCGGTGAACGCGGCGTCGCGCGCCCGGCGCGGCTCGACCGGGGCCCGCGTCTCGACGGTCGCCTGGCGGTCGAGCAGTTTGGCGAACCCGCGGACGAGTTTGAAGTCGTCGGCCTCGCGTTCGAGGGCGGTCAGTGCCTCGTCGAGGTCGCCCCGGGACTGCCCGACGTGGCCCTGGAAGACGCCGATGACCCGAGCCGCCAGCTCGCGGTCGTCGTCCGTGGCGAACCGGGGGTGGTAGCCGCCGCCCGCGCGGGACACCCTGAGCAGGTCCTTCGTCAGCACGCCCGGTTCTCGGACCCCGACGGGCAAAAGCGGACTGGAGAGAGAAGATTCATACCGAACGGCCGTCCACCCAGGCGTATGCAGCGCCGACAGGTCGTGCGTGCGCTCGGCCTCCTCGCGGTCGGAAGCGCGGGCTGTTCCGAGGCCCCCTCACCCACTCCAGCACCGCCGACCGGGACGCCGGGCGACCCCGACGGTGGTAACAGCGGTGGGCTCACGACGCGCAAACCGCTCCGGGTGGAGAACGATTACACCATCTCCGAGGGCCCGAACGGGAACGTCCTGATCGAAGCGACCGTCACGAACCCCGCGTCCGTCGACCGGACGGCGACGATGCGAGTCGACGCCAGCCTCGACGGCGAGGAAACCGTCGAGCGGAAGCAGATCGATGTGGAGAGCGGTGAGAGTACAGACGTCTCCATCGTCCTCGATTACCGGTACGAGGACTGGCAAGCGGGGTCGTTCTCGGTCGGGTTCAACTTCGAGTACGTCTGATTCACCGACGCCGCTCGGCCACGCTCCGCCCGCCCGACCGCGTACGCTGAGACACCCCTCACCGTCGCCGCTCGGCCACGCGGACCTCCGCCGTCTCCTCACTCACCACCTCGTACAACAGCGCTCGCCCCCCGTCGGCTTTCGGCCGCAGGATCCGCCCGAGTCGCTGCGTGAACTCCCGCTCGCTCCCGCTCCCCGACAGCACCACCGCAACGTTCGCGTCCGGCACGTCGACGCCCTCGTCCAAGACGTTCGCCGTCACGACCCGCGAGTACTCTCCGCTTCGGAACCGCTCCAGGATTTCCCGCCGTTCCGCCGTCGGCGTCTCGTGCGTGATCGCCGGCAGCAGGAACCGCTCGGAGAGCCGATACACCAGGTCGGTCGAGGCGGTGAACACGATGATCCGGTCGTCGCGATGCCGGCCGAGAATCGCTTCCAGTTCCGCGACCTTCCGATCGGCTTCCATCGTGATGTCGCGCGCTCGTTGCTTGGCCAGCAGCGCCTCCCTCGCACGCGGATCGGTGCCCGACCGCTTGACGAGTTCCTGGTAGTCGCTGCCGCTCCGTAACTGGATGTTCGACTGCGCGAGGTAATCCGTGAAGGTCTCCTGATTGCGCTCGTAGGCCTCGCGCTCCTCGGGCGTCAGTTCGACTTCGATGCGCTTGATGTCGTAGGCCGCCAGGTGGTCGCCGGCCAACTCGTCGACGTCGATGCGATAAACCAGCGGCCCGACGAGGTCCTCGACGACCTCGTGGGCACCGTCCGGCCGCTCGAAGGTCGCCGTCAGACCCATCCGTGCGGGGGCGGCCAGCAGGCGCGCAATCTCCCGGTAGCCCTCGCCGCCGAGGTGGTGGACCTCGTCGAAGAGTACGAGGCCGAACTCGTCGCCCACCTCGTCGGCTCGCAGGTACGCCGAGTCGTACGTCGAGACCGTGATCGGTTCGCGGCGCTGTTCGCCGCCGCCGAACTGCCCGACCGGGACGTCGAACTCCGCGTCGAGTTCCGCCCGCCACTGTTCGAGGAGGTCGATGGTGGGGACGACCACGAGCGTCGGCGTCCCCAGTCGCTCGATGGCCTCGATGCCGATGACGGTCTTGCCGCTCCCCGTCGGGAGTTCGAGCACGCCGCGGTCGTCGTTGTCCCGCCAGGCGTCGAGTGCGTCCCGCTGGTAGCTCCTGAGTTCGTACGTCGACGTGAGGTCGAGATCCGGGAGGTCGAAGACGCGGTCGTCGTAGGCGACCCCGCGCTCGCCGAGGGCTCGACAGAGGTCCTGATACCGGTAGGCGGGAGCGCGGGCGCTCTTCGAGCGCTGGTCCCGCTCGACGCCGGGGAGGCCGTCCGGGACGGACCCAGTGATGTGGACAGTCCCCTCGTCGTAGGTGAGCGTCAGCACGGGCGGCGCTACGCGGGTCGGGTGAAAGAGTGTATCGACGGCCGATTTCTGAACGCTTTTACCCGTCCCGAACCTTCCCGGGAACATGAGCGAGCCGGACGCCTCCGAGACGACGGACGACCAGGCAGAGCCCGACGGGACAGCGACCGACGAGCAGTCGGCTGCCGGGGCGTCCGCCGATGCAGCCGACGCACTGGACGACCTCGTCGACGGGACCGAGGTCCCAGACGACGTGTCGATAGACGAACTCACCGACGCGGCCGACGTGTCGGTCGACGACGAACTCGTCGAGCGCGTCACAAACGCCGACGCCGAGCAGGTGGCGACCGAGGTCGCCGCGCTCCGGACGAAAGTCGCGTCGCTCGAAACCCAGTTGGAGACCAGTGAGGCCGAAAAAGAGGACCTCGAATCGCGGCTCAAGCGCACGCAGGCGGACTTCCAGAACTACAAGAAGCGCATGAAAAAGCGCCGCGAGGAGGAAAAGGAGCGGGCCACCGAGGACCTGGTCGAGCGACTGCTCGACGTTCGGGACAACCTGGTGCGCGCCCTGGACCAGGACGAGGACGCCGACATCCGCGACGGCATCGAGGCGACGCTCCGCCAGTTCGACGAGGAACTCGAACGCGAGAACGTTACCGAGGTCACGCCCGACCCGGGCGATGCGGTCGACCCCCAGCGTCACGAGGTGCTCCTGCGCGTCGAGAGCGACCAGCCGGAAGGCACCGTCGCGGAGGTACACCGGCCGGGCTACGAGATGGGCGAGAAGGTAATTCGGACGGCACAGGTCACCGTCAGCGAAGGGCCCGACGGCCAGTAGGCCGGGCGATACGCCGGCCGCGGATCGAACGAACGGTCGGTTTGCGGTACCTAATATAAGTCCCGGTGACGGCGACGGGGTATGGCCGAAAACGCCGGACACGACCGAACTGCGCTGAGATCGGTCGTCACGAATCTAGCAACTTTTAACCGACTCAGACCGGTAGGTGGTGATAACATGGCGAGCAACAAGATTCTCGGTATCGACCTCGGTACCACCAACAGCGCCTTCGCGGTGATGGAAGGCGGCGACCCGGAAATCATCGTCAACAGCGAGGGCGAACGGACGACACCCTCCGTCGTCGCGTTCACCGACGACGGCGAGCGACTGGTCGGCAAACCGGCCAAGAACCAGGCCGTCCAGAACCCCCAGCAGACCATCCAGTCCATCAAGCGCCACATGGGCGAGGACGGCTACTACGTCGAACTGGACGGCGAGGAGTACACGCCCGAGCAGGTCTCGGCGATGATCCTCCAGAAGATCAAACACGACGCCGAGGAGTACCTCGGCGACGAGGTCGAAAAAGCCGTCATCACGGTCCCGGCGTACTTCTCGGACCGCCAGCGGCAGGCGACCAAGGACGCCGGCGAGATCGCCGGCTTCGAGGTCGAACGGATCGTCAACGAGCCGACCGCCGCGTCGATGGCGTACGGCCTCGACGACGAGTCCGACCAGACGGTGCTCGTCTACGACCTCGGTGGCGGGACCTTCGACGTCTCTCTGCTCGACCTCGGCGGCGGGGTCTACGAAGTGGTCGCCACCAACGGTGACAACGAACTCGGCGGGGACGACTGGGACCAGGCCATCATCGACCATCTGGCCGACGAGTTCGAGGACGAACACGGCATCGACCTCCGCGACGACCGCCAGGCCCTCCAGCGGCTGACCGAGGCCGCCGAAGAAGCCAAGGTCGAACTCTCCTCCCGGAAGGAGACGACAGTCAACCTGCCCTTCATCGCGGCCGACGACGACGGCCCGAAGGACCTCGAACAGAAGATCACGCGCGCGACCTTCGAGTCGCTGACCGAGAACCTAGTCGAGCGGACGGTCGGTCCGACCGAGCAGGCCCTCGAAGACGCGGGCTACTCCAAGAGCGACATCGACGAGGTCCTCCTCGTTGGCGGGTCGACCCGGATGCCCCAGGTCCAGGAGAAAGTCGAGGAGCTGACCGGAAAGGAGCCCAAGAAGAACGTCAACCCCGACGAGGCGGTCGCGCTGGGCGCGGCGATCCAGGCCGGCGTCCTCGGCGGCGAGGTCGACGACATCGTCCTGCTCGACGTGACGCCCCTGTCGCTGGGTATCGAAGTCAAGGGCGGCCTGTTCGAGCGCCTCATCGAGAAGAACACCACGATTCCGACCGAGGAGTCGAAGATCTTCACCACGGCCGCCGACAACCAGACCTCCGTCCAGGTCCGGGTGTTCCAGGGTGAACGCGAGATGGCCGAGGAGAACGAACTGCTCGGGGAGTTCCAGCTCACCGGCATCCCGCCGGCACCGGCCGGAACGCCCCAGATCGAGGTCGGCTTCAGCATCGACGAGGACGGCATCGTCAACGTCGAGGCCGAGGACAAGGGGTCGGGCAACACCCAGTCGATCACCATCGAGGGCGGTGCCGGCCTCAGCGACGACCAGATCGAGCAGATGCAGGAAGAAGCCGAGCAACACGCCGAAGAGGACCAGGAACGCCGCGAGCGGATCGAGGCGCGCAACGACGCCGAGGCCGCAGTCCGCCGCGCCGAGAAGCTCTTAGACGAGAACGAGGAGGACATCGACGCGGACCTCGAGGAAGACATCGAAGCAGCCGTCGAGGACGTCGAGGAGACGCTCGAAGACGAGGACGCCGACAAGGACGAACTCGAAGACGTGACCGAGACGCTTTCGGAGGAACTCCAGGAGATCGGCAAGCAGATGTACCAGCAGCAGGCCCAGCAGGCCGCCGGTGGTGCGGGTCCGGGCGGCGCTGCCGGTGCCGGCCCCGGTGGGGCTGCAGGTGCCGGACCGGGCGGCGCGGGCGCAGGCGCAGCCGGTGCCGGAGCGGGTGACGAGGAGTACGTCGATGCGGACTTCGAGGACGTCGAAGACGACGACGAAGACGAGTAACGCGAGTCTGAGCCGTCGTCTTCGGCTCGGAAGACGAAGACGAGTAAGCCGAGTCGTCGCTCACGCCGGTCCGAAAGCCGAACTGCATTTTTGCGGAGTCGAAACGAGTGTTGTAAGCTGAAGGAGTACAGGGATTTTCGCGGACTGAACGAACGAATTCGTCCGTTTATAGCTCGCGACCGGTACGCAGAGCCATCGATACTGAAATAATAACTATGCGGTGAGAAGTGGTACCGTGCTCCATGGATATCAACTGGAGAGCGGTATTCGTTGGCTTCCTGGTGGCTGTGACACTCGGACTGATCGTCTCGTGGCTGGTCCCGCCGAGTCAGACCACGGCGGTCGTCCACGCGGTACCGGGATTGATCGGTGGTGCGGTCGCCGGCTACATGGTAACCGGCGTGGGTGACGGAGCGATCCACGGTGGACTCGCGACGGTCATCGGCGGACTGCTCACGCTCGTCGTCCTCGCAGTGTTCGGGGTCCTGTTCGCAGGGGTCGTCGTCACCACGGGCGCGGTCGTCGTCGGACTGCTCGTGCTGCTCGGGCAGGCGATCCCCGGGGCCATCGCCGGTGCCGTGGGCGGCTGGGCCAGCGGGCGCGGCGAGGCACGTGAAACGACGGCGACCGAGACACAGTGAGTGCCAAACAGCCTCGGTTGCCGTTCGCTCGCTGAGTTCGCGCCATTTGGATGGACACCCGCCAGTCACCTGGGCCGCAGTTCGTCTCGGCGCGTGCCGGGCCGTTATCAGACCCGTTCTTTTCAAGTAGCTCAATCGAATAGGGACCGGTAACGAATGAGCGAGGACTTCTACGAGGTGCTGGGTGTCTCCCAAAACGCGAGCGAGGACGAGATCAAGCAGGCCTACCGGAAGAAGGCCCAGGAGTACCATCCGGACGTCAGCGACGACCCCGACGCAGAGGAGAAATTCAAGAAGATACAGCAGGCCAAAAAGGTCCTGACCGACGAGGAGAAGCGCCAGGCCTACGACCAGATGGGCCACGAGCGCTTCGAGCAGGCCCAAAAGCAGGGCGGCTTCGACGGCGGCGCGGGCGGCCGTCGCGGTGCCGGCGGTGGCCCCTTCGGTGGCGGCGGCGGCGCCGGTGGCCCGTTCGGCGACATGGGCGACATCTTCGAGCAGTTCTTCGGCGGCGGTGGCGGCGGCCGGGGCGGCCCGCGGCAGGGACCGGACCTCCGGACGACGATGGAAGTCGACCTCGAAGACGCCTACCACGGGGCCGAAAAGGAGTTGACCATCACCCGCCCCGAGAGCTGTCCGGACTGCGACGGGAGCGGTCACCCGCCGGGGAGCGACTCGGAGACCTGTCCGGAGTGTAACGGTCGCGGCCAGGTCACCAAAGTCCAGCAGACCCCGATGGGTCGGGTCCAGCAGACGACGGCCTGCCGGAACTGCAGAGGCGAGGGGACGCTGTACGAGGAGACCTGTAGCACCTGTCGCGGCGACGGCCAGGTCCGCAACGAGACGACCCTGTCGGTGGAAATCCCCGCCGGCATCGAGGACGGCCAGACGCTCCGGATGGAACGCGAGGGTGCACCCGGCGAGGAGGGCGGCCCCAACGGCGACCTGCTCATCGAGGTGTCGGTGGCCGAACACCCCGAGTTCGAGCGGGAAGGAAACGACCTCTACTACCGACAGGCGGTCTCGTTCCCGCAGGCCGTCTTCGGCGATACGGTCGCCGTCCCGACGATGGACGGCGAGGTCGAACTGGAGATCCCGGAGGGAACCCAGAGCGGCGAGGTGTTCCGACTGGAAGGCAAAGGGATGCCCCGACTGCGCCGGCGCGGTCAGGGCGACCTCTTCGTCCGCGCGCAGGTCGTCACCCCGGAGAGTCTAAACGAGGAACAACGCGAGGCGCTCGAAGCCTTCGCGGAGGCCGGCGGCGAGGAAATCGAGGTCGATCAGGGCTTCTTCGAGAAGATCAAGAACAGTTTCTGAGCGCCAGTCCGGGAACCGTTCGGTTTCCTTACTAGTCTGGCCCCGGTGTAGAACCGTCGAGAACCCATCTCGGCTGCTGAACGTATTATTTTCCTTCAATTACGCTTAATATTATGGGGGGTGTATGATACCACGGCGCGGGGTCGGTATCGGTCGAACGACCGTTACTTGTAACCCCACCCCCTTCCCCTCGGCGGCCTCGCGCCGTTTTTCCGGACGTATATGGTCCCCGAACAGCTAGCCGTCAGTATGAACGTCATCGGGGACCTCGTCGCACGAGAGCGCCGCCGGAAGGAACCGCTCGTGTACTCGAGTGCGTCACAGCCTTACACCGCCCACAAGTTCTGTACCGACGCCTGGAAGGCCGCGAGCCTCTTCCGGTATCACGGACTCGGCCCCGGACGACGGGTAGCGATCGCTGACGACGCGACGCCCCAGGCGCTGCTGGGCTTTTTCGCCGGCGCACTGCTCGGTGCCGAAGTACGGTTCGGTGACCCCACGGACGGCGACGCCAGACTCGTGTTGGGGCCGGCCGATCCGCTCGTGGACTGGGAACCGGCACCCGGAACGAAACGCGTCGTCTACGGCGACCAGCCCGACGACCCGGACGTGATTCACTTCGAGCGGGACGTCTGGAGCGAGAACCCGACGATGCCGCCGGATCGGGTCGATCCCGACACGGACGTGCTGGTGACCGACGACGAGACCTACACCCACGACCAACTCCTCTCGGCGACCGAACGGGTCATCGCCGACCAGGATCTGACGGCCGACGACGAGGTGGCCGTCGAGTCGTCGCTCGCACGCCCGGGGACGCTCGTCGCGGGCGTCCTCGCGCCGCTGTCGGTTCAGGCGACGATACTCCTTCCAGGGACGGACAGAACGGGGACGATGACGGTGACTGACGACGAGGTCTCGGATACCCGGACGGTCTCGGCCGACGCCATCCTGTAAACGCGCCCTCTCGTACGCATTGACGGCTCTATTCCGAAAGATCGTACCTCACTAGTAGGGCACGTTATATTTCCCGAAATCCTCCCTGGGTGAAATCATGACAGCCAATTCTGGCCAGCAGTCGGTCGGCTCCACCGACGGGTACAAGATCACCTCTGCGGATCGAAAAGGGGTCGATGGGAAGTCGCTCGCGACTGCCATCGGCATCGACAGCGCCGAAATCGAGTGGCGCAAGTCGTTCACCCGATTCGACGAACAGGACGCGGCAGAGTTATCGGCGGTTTCACACGTCTTCGAGGACGTCGCACAGGACCTCGTCGACGAGTTCTACACTCACCTCCAGTCCTTCGAGGATAGTACGGCCATCCTCCAGTCGTCCTCGAAGGGCGTCGAGAAACTCAAGCGAGACCAGGCGCAGTATCTCATGGACCTCGGACAGGGGTCCTACGGACAGGAGTACTTCGCACGCCGGGCCCGGATCGGGAAGATTCACGACATGCTCGACCTCGGGCCGAAGATCTACCTCGGAGCCTACAGCATCTACTACGAGGGACTGCTGGATGGACTGGCAGACGACGCGGTTTCGGAACTCGTTCCAGCGGACGCCGATTCCGAGACGAGAGAGACCGCCGAACAGGTCGCCGAGACCCTCTCCGACCGGATGGGGTCGCTGTTGAAGTTGCTCTTGCTCGACCAGGGCGTCGCGATGGACACCTACATCGACTCGTTCAACAACGACCTCGAGGCCGAACTCGATCGCCAGCAGGAGGTCGCTGCGAGCGTCGACGAGGAGATAGCCGACCTGCAGGCGATGGCCTCGGAGGTGGCCGAGCGCTCGAAGGACATCAGCGAACTCTCGAGTGACCAATCCACGAACATGGAACAGGTAGCGACGGAAGTGTCGAACCTCTCGGCGACGGTCGAGGAGGTCGCGTCGACGGCCGACGAGGTCGACGCACGGAGCAGTGAGGCCACGGACCTGGCCATCGAGGGACAGGAGTCGGCCGAAGAGGCGATCGCGATGATGGAGACCGCTGCGGACTCGGCAGACACCGTTCGTGCCGACGTCGATCAGTTACAAGAACGGGTGAGCGAGATCGACGAGATCGTCGAGGTCATCAACGACATCGCCGACCAGACGAACATCCTCGCGCTCAACGCCTCGATCGAGGCCGCCCGCGCCGGCGAGGCCGGTGAGGGGTTCGCCGTCGTCGCAGACGAGGTCAAGAGCCTCGCCGAGGAGTCCCAGGAGTACGCCGGGCAGATAGAACAGCGGATCGAGAACATCCAGCGTGACACCGAGCAGACGGTCGACAGCCTGGCGACGACCACGTCCCAGGTCGACGAGGGAATCGAGGAGGTGGAGGCCGCGATGGACAAACTGACCGACATCGTCGAGAGCATCCAGGAGGCGTCTAACGGCATCCAGGAGGTCGCAGCAGCGGCGGACGACCAGGCCGCCTCGACAGAGGAAGTCGCCAGCATGATCGACGAAGCCGTCGAGCAGGTACACGACATTACGGACGAGATCGAAGCCGTCGCAGCCTCGAACGAGCAACAGACCGACCGGGTCGAGGAGATCAGCAGCTCCGTTCAAAGGCTCCACTGAGATCCCCGATTCGTCCTCGCCGCTGACACGAGACCGGCGTCAACGGGCGTTCTCGACCTCGTCGAGTGCGTCGGGGTTCTCGATGCTGCTCATGTCGCCCAGATCCTCGTCCGTGTAGGTTGCCTGGACGGCCCGGCGGATGATTTTGCCCGACTGGGTCTTGGGGAACTCGTCGACGAACAGCACCTCCCGGGGCCGGAACGGTTTACCCAGTTCCTCGCCGACCATGCCCGTGATTTCCTCGCGCAACTCGTCGCTCTCGTCGACGCCGTCCTCGACGATGACGTAGAGAACCACCGCAGTTCCCGTCGTGTCGTCGGGGACGCCGACGGCGGCGGCCTGATTCACGCCGTCGTGTTCCATGGCCGCGCCTTCGACTTCAGCCGGGCCGACTTTGCGGCCGGCGACGTTGAGCGCGTCGTCGGCGCGGCCGTGAAGGAACCAGAAGCCGTCCTCGTCCTTCTGGGCCCAGTCGCCGTGGTCCCACAGCGGCGGGTCCTCGAAGGACGACCAGTACTCCTCGAGGTAACGGTCGTCGCCGGACCACAGCGACTTGGTCATCGAGGGACAGGAATCGCGGGCGACGAGGAATCCCCGCTCGTGAGTGTCGGCGATGGACTCGCCGGCGTGGTTCACGATGTCGATGTTCATCCCCAGACCCGGCCCGCCCAGGGTACAGGGTTTGAGGTCGTTGATGGGCATCGGCATCAGGAAACAACCCATGATCTCGGTCCCGCCGGAGATGTTGATGATCGGCGTGTCGCCCCCGCCAACCGTCTCGTGGAACCACTGCCAGGATTCGGGGTCCCAGGGTTCGCCCGTCGAGCCGAGCAGTCGGAGCGAGGAGAGGTCGTGGCCCTCGACCCAGTCGTCACCCTGCTTCCGCAGGGCACGAATGGCAGTCGGGGAGATCCCGAACTGGGTAATGCCGTGGCGGTCGATCATCTCCCAGAACCGGTCGGGCTGGGGGTGGTCGGGCGCGCCCTCGTACATGACCATCGTGCCGCCGAAGGCGTGGGTGCCGATCAGCGTCCAGGGACCCATCATCCAGCCGATGTCGCTCACCCAACAGAAGCGATCCGAGGGTTTCAGGTCGAACCCGAAGTGGAGTTCCTTCGCCGCCTGCATCAGCGCGCCCGAATGGGTGTGGACGATCCCCTTCGGTTTGCCCGTCGTCCCCGACGAATACAGCAGCATCGACTCCTGATCGGAGGGAAGCGATTTCGTCTCGTACTCGTCGGCCTGGGTTTCGACGGCCTCATCCCAGTGTTCGTCGCGGTCGGCGTCCCAGGGGATTTCGCCAGCGCTCGCCAGTCCGAGGCGGTCGTAGACGATGGTGTGCTCGACGTCGGTGTCGGCCTCCTCGATGGCCTCGTCGGCCGTTTCCTTGAGCGTGACTTCGCCGCCGCGGCGCTGGAAGCCGTCGCCGGTGAACAGGACGCTGCATTCGGGGTCCTCGATGCGGGTCGCAGTGGCGTCGACGCCGAACCCGGAGAAGATCGGGACCGCGATCGCGCCGACCTTGAAACAGCCGTAGAGAATCGAGATGACTTCCGGCACCATCGGCATGTAGAGGCCAACCGTATCGCCCGTCTCGATGCCGCGTTCTTCGAGCGCGTTTGCGACCTGGTTGGCCTGGCGGTGGAGTTCGTGATAGGTGACTTCTCGAACCTCGCCGTCCTCGGCTTCCCAGATACACGCGACCTTGTTCCGTCGTTCGTTGTCGGGCGCTGCGTGTCGATCCAGCACGTTGTAGGCAGCGTTGAGTTCACCACCGGGGTACCAGTCGGTGAACTCCGGCCCCTCGCTGTCGTCTCGCACGTGGTCGTAGTCCTCGAAAAAGTCGATGCCGAGGTAATCGACCAGTTCGTCCCAGAACCACTCGACGCCGGAGTCGTCGACCCCCTCGACGTCGGTCGTGGTACGCTCGATGAGTTCCTCGTAGTCGCCGATGTCGTACTCCTGCATGAACTGCCAGACGTTCGTCGACTCGACGAACTCCCGGCTCGGTTCGTGGACCACCTCGTCAAGCTCTGCGAGCGATTCGGATGTCATAGGTTCCGTACTCGTTTCTCGACGACCGGTGCCTAAGTAGTTTTGACGCCGGTATCGTGTTCGGCCCCCGTCGCGCTTACCCCGTGAGTTCGACGCTGACGAGTCCGCCGGACGGCCCGTTCTCGGTCGCGATCACCTCGAACTGCAAGCTGCCCGAACCGAGCAGTCGACCGTCGCCGAGGGCGAGCTGTGCCCGCGGGAGTCGCCGGAGGAGGTCGATGCCGATGGGCAGCGTCGGCATGGCGTCGGCGGTCGTCGGCAGGGCGTAATCCTCGACGGTGACGGTCCAGGACTGCCGTCCGACCGTCCGCTCCCGAGTCGCCTCGATGTCGTAGTCGTCGATGAGGGTCACGGCCTGGAGCCGGTCGAAGGTCCCTGCCAGCGGCTCCTCGTCCGTACTCGGCCCGGAGAATTCGCTCGCGGCCGCCCGGAGGACGCGGGCCTGGTCGTCGGCCGTCAGCCGCGCGTCGACCTCGACGGCCAGCGTCGACAACAGGTGGAGACAGAGGTCGTCGGGGTCGTCGATGGCGTCGGCGGACTCACAGTATGCGTCCATGATCGCCGATTCGGGGTCGTCGAACCCCTGCGCGGACAGCGCCTCGAACACCGCAGCGGCCACGTCGTGACAGAACCCCGTCAGCGACGCGTCGGGCCGCCCCGCCGTCGCCGCCCGGTAGTCGAGAACGCCGGGTCCCTCCGGAATCTCACAGGCGATGAAGTCGTACCGCGGCGCTCGCGGGTCCCAGCGCCGGAGAACCGACCGGTACGCCGTCGCCGCCTGTGCCGCCTGCTCGGCCGTCTCCCGGTCCGGGAACCGTTCGTGTCCGACCGGGACGGGACGCACCCCGGTTCGACCGCAGACGACGCAGTAGTCCCCGTCGTCGGTCGCCAGCGACTCGATTCGGGCCCGTATCTCCCCGAGGCTCTCTCCAACCATTTTAGGTTGGCCTAAAACAACCGGCCGAAAAGAGGTTTCGGTCCCGGGACGGCGGAACCATCGTCCGAGTGCGATAAACCCTTTTCACCTGGGGCGGCCAAGAGTCGCACATGTACGTCCGGGACGCGAAAAACCGCGAGGAGGTCTGGCTGCTGGATCACATAGAGGAGATGGGCCTGGACGAGACCGCCTTCCGCTCGCGCGATTACGTCATCGCCATCGACGAGGAGACGAACGAGAAGGCCGGATTCGGCCGCATTCGCATCCACAAGACCGACGAGGGCGAGGACGTGTGTGAACTCACGTCCATCGGCGTGCTCGACGACTGGCGCGAGCAGGGCGTGGGTGCACACGTCGTCGAACGACTCATCCAGAAGGCCGGGGACGAGGGGTTCGACACCGTCTACTCGCTGACCGACGAGCCGACGTATCTCCAGCAGTTCGGCTTCGATCGGACCGACCCCGCAGACCTCCCGGAGAAGCTACGGGACCGACTCGACGAGAAACGAGAGATGAGTGCGCCGGAAGCCGCCCCGATGGAACTGTCCGTCGCGGCGTTCACCATGCCCGGGAAGTTCCGCGAGGCGTTCAAGCGGGCCGACCCCGACGAGGGCGACGACGAACCCGAGGAGGGCCCCGAGGACTTCGGCATCGACCCCGACGAAGCGACCTACAAGTACGACACCGGACGCTGAGTCGAACGCGGCGAGTCGGCCGGTCGTTTCGCTTCCGTCGTCTCTTCAACTGGCTGATGCCTGATCGACCAGCGGCGCGATTCCGGTCACCTCGAAGCGGGCACCGCGAGACTCGCTGTCGGTGACCGAGATCTCCCACCCGTGGGCCTCGACGATGTTCTGGACGATCGAGAGCCCGAACCCAGTGCCGTCCTCGTTGGTGGTAAACCCGTCTTCGAAGACCTCGTTCCCGTGCTCGTCGGGAATCCCCTGGCCGTCGTCGGCGACGTAGAACCCCTCCTCAGTCGGCCCGACGGTCACGGTCGCGTCGTCGCGCCCGTGTTCGAGCGCGTTCCGAAAGAGGTTCTCGAAGACCCGCAGGAGGCGCTGCTCGTCGGCTTCGAACTCGCGGTCGCCCGTGACCCGGAGTTCGGCGTCGGTCGTCTCGACGTTGTCCCAGGCGCGGCGAGCCAGCGACCGGAGCCGGACCCGCGTTCGCTCGTCGACCCCCTGGCCCTCGCGTGCGAGTGTCAACACGTCCTCGATGATCCGGCTCATCCGTTCGTGAGCGTCCTGCACGTCCTCGAAGTGCTCGCGTTCGTCCTTGACCAGCCCGAGTTCGAGTTTCGCCGATGCGACGTTGAGGGGGTTGCGCAGGTCGTGGGAGACGACGTTGGCGAACTGTTCGAGCTGGTCGTTCTGGCGTTCGAGTTCGCGCTGGCGGCGCTTCTGGTCGGTGACGTCGTGGACGAGGAACAATCGCCCGATGAAAGTGTCGCGCTGATCGTACAGCGGGGAGATCTCGACCTGGTAGGTGCTAGCGCCGAACGACACTTCGGTTTCACGCTCGGCTTCCATATCGTCGACGTTCTCGAAACGGTCCCGAACCGCCGGATGCGACGCAAGCAGCGTCTGTGCGCGTTTCCCGATGACGTCTGTGCCTTCCAGCCCGAGCATCTCGCGGCCCGCCGGATTGATGTCGACCAGTTTGTCCTCGCGGTCGAGGACGAACACGCCGGCCCCGACGTTGTCGACGACGGTGCTGCGGGCGACCGGGACGATCTCGAGGAAGTCCTCGCTGAAGATCGCCCACCACAGCGCCAGCCCCGTGACGGCGAACGAGACCGGGGTGAGATCGACGGTGATCGGCCCGAACAGGTAGAGCGCGTTGCCGATCCAGGGGGCAAACACCGCTACCAGGATGGCCACGACCTGCCGCTGATAGAGGGCCTCCGATCGGAACGCGAAACTAACCAGCATGATAGCGGATGCCGTCAGGAGCGCGTACGAATACGCGGTGTGGGCATGAAACAGCGGTCCCATAGTGGTGGCGTAGCCGATGAAGGTAGCCGGATCGGGTGCCCCGAAGGCCATGAACGACTCCTTCATCGGTGGCACCCACGCTGCCACGTTGATGAAGACCGGTTCGATCAGCAGGAGTGCAACCGAACGCCGCGAGATGTACTCTTCGCGCCCGGTGTACCGGAGTGCCAACAGAAAGAGGCACAACACGGAACCGGTCACGCCGACGTACCAGAGTCGCGCCGCGCTTTTGGCGACGGGCGTTCCGGAGAACACGCTGGCCACGCCGGCCATGAGGATCCAGAAAAACACCGAGACGAGTACGCCGACGAGCAACTTCGCCCCGCGGCGCTCCCGGTTTCGCCAGGCGTAGGTCGCGACACCGACAGACAACAGACCTGCGACGACCAGAACGGCCTGGAACAGCAACGCTTGAACGCTCATCCGCAACACAATAACGGTCGTTCACATAAGTAATCTTAGGCCGTTTGCTGTGCTGAGGGCGGCGACGCCGCCGACCCACGTCCCCGAACTGACGAGCGTCCCGACTGCCGCGACCGCGCGCAGAACACGACGTAGGAAGCGAGACCGGCTGACGTGTAAACTCCCACTGCAGTCAAACAACGTTTATAGGCTGCCGCGCCGGATTCAGGGATATGTTCGACGAGGAGGACCTCCAGGAGATCCGATCGGCGAAAGCCGACTGGGAGGCGGAGTCGGTCGAGCCAACGGTCGAACGGTTCGGGGAACGCAAAGACGAGTTCACGACCGACACCGGAGGTCACACCGTCGACCGGTTGTACACGCCCGACGACATCGCGGAGAAAGACTACGAGGAAGAGCTGGGGTTCCCCGGCGAACCGCCGTACACCAGGGGCGTCTACCCGACGGGGTACCGGGGTCGCCTGTGGACCATGCGCCAGTACGCCGGGATGGGGACCGCCGCCGAGACTAACGAGCGGTTCAACTACCTGCGCGATGAGGGCCAGACCGGCCTCTCGATGGCCTTCGACCTGCCGACCCAGATGGGGTACGATTCGGACAACGCCATGGCCGCCGGCGAAGTCGGGAAGACCGGCGTCGCCATCGACTCGCTCGACGACATGGAGACCGTCTTCGACGGCATCCCGCTGGACGAGGTGTCGACCAGCATGACCATCAACGCCCCCGCGAGCGTCCTGCTGGCGATGTACATCGCCGTCGGCGACAAGCAGGGCGTCGACCGCGAGGAACTCAGAGGCACCATCCAGAACGACGTGCTCAAGGAGTACATCGCACGGAACACCTACATTTACCCGCCCGAACCGTCGATGCGGATCATCACCGACATCTTCGAGTTCTGCGCCGAGGAAGTCCCGAACTTCAACACCATCTCCATCTCGGGCTACCACGTCCGCGAGGCCGGCTCGACGGCCGCCCAGGAGATCGCCTTCACCCTCGGCGACGGCATCGAGTACGTCGAGGCCGCGCTGGAGGCCGGACTGGACGTCGACGAGTTCGCCCCGCAACTCTCCTTCTTTTTCGCCTCCTACAACAACATCCTGGAGGAAGTCGCGAAGTTCCGGGCCGCGCGGCGGATGTGGTACAAGATCATGGAGGAGCGCTTCGACGCGGACAACCCCAAGTCCAAACAGCTGAAGTTCCACACCCAGACCGCGGGCTCGACGCTGACCGCCCAGCAGGTCGAGAACAACGTCGTCCGTGTCGCCTACCAGGCACTCGCCGCGGTCCTGGGCGGCACCCAGAGCCTCCACACCAACGGAAAAGACGAGGCCGTCAGCCTCCCGACCGAGAAATCCGTCCGGACGGCGCTGCGCACCCAGCAGATTCTAGCCCACGAATCCGGCGCCGCCGACACCATCGACCCGCTGGCAGGCAGTTACTACGTCGAGAGCCTGACCGACGAACTCGAATCGGAGGCGTTCGACATCCTCGATCAGATCGACGACCGCGGCGGGATGTTGCCGGCCATCGAGGACCAGTGGGTCCAACGCGAGATCCAGGACACCGCTTTCGACCGCCAGCAGGAACAGGAGGCCGGCGAGCGCATCATCGTCGGCGTCAACGAGTACCAGGTCGAAGAGGAGGAGGACGTCGACATCGAGGAGGTCGACGAGGAACTGGAGCAAGAGCAGATCGACCGCGTCCAGACGCTGCGTTCGGACCGTGACAACGAGGCCGTCGACGCCAAGCTAGAGGCCGTCCGGGAAGCAGCCCGTGGGGACGAGAACCTGCTCCCCTATCTCGTCGACGCGGTGAAGGCGTACGCGACGACCGGCGAGATCTGTGACGCCATGCGTGACGTCTTCGGCGAGTATCAGGGCGGCGGCATCTGATTCCCACGAAGGAGAGAGTTCGCTACGGAGGGGTGCGGCACAATCGTTTTGGTTGCCTGGTACGTTGAGTCGGCAGTGACCGAGCGAACCGTCGCACTCGGCCATCTCGTCGACGAGGACCGGCGCTGTACTGGCGGGTCGCGTCCGCTGTCGATGGACGGCGAGGCCTGCGAGCGGGTCCGGACGTATCTGGTCTCCGCGGGATCAGTGCGCGGCGTCGAGGAGACGACGTGGGTGTTCGGTCGCCGAGTCGTCGACGAGCGGTTCGTGCTCCTGGAGTTCGGTGCCCCCGAGGACCAGTCGGCGACCGTCTGTTTCCTGACCGACACCGGCCACCTCTGTTTCGACCGCGGTGGGCCGCTCCTCGGAAACGAGTACGTCGCGGCGCTGCTCGGGGGGTACCTCCGATTTCACGATGGGGACTTCGAACTCCACGCCGAACCCGTCGGCGGCGTCGACGCACTCCGGGCGGCGAGAGACGAACTCGCCGAGACCGGACTCGTCGACGAGGCCGGCGACGGCGAGGGCCCGTTCGCCGACGGCCTGTCGCGGCTGGCGACGGAACTCGACGACGAGATCTCCCGAGCCCGGAGTTAGAGTTCCAGTTCCATCATCACCTGATCGACGCGCTCGCCGTCGATGCGGTAGTGATCCGACCGGGTGGCCGCGACCGTGGCACCGAACGCCTCGAAGAAGGTAATCGCCGACTCGTTCGTCGCCGGGAAACTGTTGTACACCTTGTGCAGGTGGGCCTCGTCGGCCCAGTCGAGTGCGCGCTCGATGAGGAGTCGCCCGATGCCGTGGCCGCGGTACTCCTCGATCAGGCCGACGGTGAGTTGGGCGGTGTGCTCGAGTTTGTCCAGTTCCGGTGTTTCGAGGTGTACCCACCCGACGACCTCGTCCTCGACGGTCGCGACGAAGAACACCCGCGACTCGCGCTCGTTGTGCCGGAGCAGCGCGCCCTCGTAATCGAGTTGCTGGGCGACGCTCTCGGCCTCGACGTACCGACCCTCCTCGACCACCTGACGCATGGTCCCGACGATCCCCCCGATGTCGTCCTGCCGTGCCGGCCGGATCGTCGCCGTCAGATCGCCCAGGTCGTGTGTTTCCCCGACGCCGGTATCGAGCGCGATTTCGAGGCGGTCGTCGTGGACATCGAGATAGCCGTCTCGATCCAGCATCGAGACGAGATGCCCGAACCGCCTGGGTTCGAATCCCAGGGCGGCCTGCGCGCGGTCGGAGGGAACGCCGCCGTGTTGCTCGACGTACTCGTAGATCCGACGGCGGTCCGCGTCCAGATCGATCGGCTCCAGCGAGTCCATGCCAGCAGTGTCGGCACGCCGCCGACTTAGTTCTTGAGTCGCGTTACCACATGTAAGACAACAATCACGTATGACGCCACCCGGTTCCACACGCGATACCCGGTCGAGACGCGGCCACCCGAACCAGCAGTTCATACGGAGTCATACAACCTGTGCAGGGCGTACGCACGGGTCATAAGAACCATTATACAGCTCAGATAGTAGGTTGTGAGTAGTTAGCGCAGATCAACATCCATACATGAATCTCGTCGAACGACTCAAGACGATCGGTCCGGGCGCGATGGTCGCCGCGGCGTTCATCGGTCCGGGAACCGTCACGACGGCAAGCGTAACAGGCGCACGGTTCGGGTACGCACTGATCTGGACGATCGCGTTCTCGGTCATCGCGACCATCGTGTTACAGGAGATGAGCGCTCGCCTCGGGCTGGTCACGCGAGAGGGGCTGGGTGAGGCGCTCAGGAAGCGCTTCGATAACCCGTTGCCCCAGTACGTGAGCGTCGCGCTCGTGGTGAGCGCGATCGGGATCGGGACGGCGGCCTACGAGGCCGGCAACATCCTCGGCGGTGCGGCCGGCCTCGAAACCATCACCGGCGTGAGCCAGACGATCTGGGGGCCGCTGATGGGCCTCATCGCCGGTGCCCTCCTGTGGACGGGTAACTACAAGCTCATCGAACGCGCGCTGGTCGGGCTCGTGGCCATCATGGGCCTGTCCTTCCTCATCGACGCGATCCTCATCGGGCCGGACTTCACCGCGATCATGGGCGGGTTCGTCCCGAAAGTCCCGGAGGGGTCGGCGTTCGTCATCACCGGACTCATCGGGACGACCGTCGTCGGATACAACCTCTTCCTGCACGCGAGCAGCGTCCAGGAGCGCTGGAGCAGCATCGAGGATCTCGGCGAGTGTCGGACCGACACCGTCCTCTCCATCGTCGTCGGGGGGCTCATCACCCTCGCGATCCTGACGACGGCGGCCGCGGCGTTCCCGGTCGGCACGGAGATCGAGGACGTGGGCACGATGGCCCAGCAACTCGAACCGCTCGTGGGTACGCACGCGAAGATATTCTTCAGCATCGGGCTGTTCGCCGCCGGGTTCACCAGCGCGACCACGGCACCGCTGGCCGGGGCGTACGCAACCGCCGGCGCGCTCGGCTGGGAGCGAGATCTCACCTCGACGCGATTTCGCGCAGTCTGGGGGACCATCCTGCTCGTGGGCGTGGTCTTCTCCGCGCTGGGAACCAGCCCGGTCCAGGCGATCCTGTTCGCACAGGTCGCCAACGGCATCCTGCTGCCGATCATCGCCCTGTTCCTCATCTACGTGATGAACGACCGCAAGTCGCTCGGCGACTACGTCAACACGACGCCACAGAACGTCCTGGGCGGCATCGTGACCCTCGTCGTCGTCTGGCTCGGCGTTCGGACACTACTGTCCATCGCAGGCGTCCTCTGATCGACCCCGACCACCGATTCTCATGAACACACCACCCACTAGCGACGGCGCTCGCACAGTCCGAGAACCGACCCCATCGCTGTCCCCGACCACACGCCCGGAGGGACAGTCGTGACGACGAGACTCGGACTCGTCGTCCCCTCCTCGAACACGACCGCCGAACCGGAGTTCGCGGCCGCGACCCCGGACGACGTGACCCGCCACGCCGCCCGAATGCCGCTCGCGGACGTGACGGCGGACGCGCTCGACGAGATGGCGGACGGTGCCCTCGACGCGGCCGACCGTCTCGCTGACGCCGGTGTCGACGGCGTCGCCTATGCCTGTACGACTGGCAGTCTGCTTCACGGCGCATCCTTCGCCCGCGACCTGGAGTCGCGGCTCGGCGCTGCGGTGGACGCACCGGCAGTCGTGACCGCGCTGTCCGTCCGCCGAGCACTGGACTACCTCGACGCGACGAAGGTGGCCGTCGTCACGCCGTACGTCGACGATCTCAACGAGCGCGAACGGCGGTTCCTGGTCGATGCCGGGTTCGAGGTCGTCACGCTCGACGGCCGCGGCATCGTCGACAACACGGAAATCGGCGCGCTGACGCCAGAGGACGCGGTCGAGCAGGTCCGAACCGCCGTCGACGCCGACACCGTGGACGCCGTCTTCGTCTCGTGTACGAACTACAACTCGCTGCCGGCGATCGAGCGGCTGGAAGCCGAAATCGGGGTGCCCGTCGTGACGAGCAACCAAGCGACTGCCTGGGACCTCTGTCGGTCAGTTGATCTTCCCACGACGGAAATTCCGGGCGCGCTCGGTGACGAGTAACTGAATTTATTCTCGCGGCGACGGTCGCTTTCCGGTTCAAACCGTCTCGGACAGCCTGGGCGGCGAGGGAGCGAAGACACGTACTCGCCGCTCCCAGAGCAGCTGCCAGGCGCGAACGATTTCTCCGAACACTCGCCAAAACGGTCGAATAAGGTGCGATGAACCGACGGCTGTCTTTCGGGGACGGGTAGTGATGTTCGTCCCACACTCCGGACACAGATAGCGAGTGACAGCCCCGGTCTCGACCAGTGTCCAGTCTCCGTCGTAGCGGCTCTGGTGGTCACAGTTTGGACAGAACAGCGTCGATTTAACTGTTTTCAGGCGCTAAGTCCCCTTCCTCAACGAGCAACGCAGGCCGAAGGCCGAGTAGCACAGTAGGGAGGGGATACAGCGTCCCCAGAATCGAAGATTCTGGTGTGCGAACGAATCGCAGAGCGATTCGTCCACGCCGTCATCGTCCCTCAAACACTCTGCGACGACCGGCCCACAGGCCCACGCCACCCACAAACTACTTGTATGCAAATTACGTAATTTATGATGTGGCAACGCGAAAGACCATCTCCATCCGTGACGACCAAGAGGAGTGGATTCAGGACAACCACCTGAACCTCTCCTCGTTCGTTCAAGAGAAACTGGACGAACTTATCGAACAACGAGAGTCATAGATGCACTACAACTACAAGTATCGACTTGACCCATCGGAAGACTTCACTGAGACGCTTCTGCACCACATCGATACTTGTAGGCAACTCTACAACCACGCCCTCTACAAACTCAACGAAGCAGACGAGATCCCCGCTCGATACGAGGTACAGGACACGCTCCCTGACCTCAAAGAGTGGTGGGATGACCTGACCGACATTCACTCGAAAGTTCTCCAGATGGTCGTCAAGCGTGTCTACGACAATCTCTCCACACTCAAAGCGCAGAAGGAGAACGGACGCGCCGTCGGGATGCTCAAGTGGAAACCGCCACGAGAGTATCGGTCGCTCACCTACAATCAGTCCGGCTTCAAACTCAAGAATACGAGTGGTCGGCCTGTCCTGTGGTTGAGCAAAATCGGTGAGATACCGATTCACCTCCACCGAGACATTCCCGAGAACGCGACCATCAAACAGGTCACGGTCAAACAAGAACCGACGGGCGAATGGTTCGCTACCTTCGGCATCGACGTGGACGAAACCATGCCGGAGAAACCAGCGAATCCCGAGAAATGCGTCGGAATCGACGTAGGGATTCTCAAGTACGCACACGATACGGACGGCACGGCGGTCGGGTCACTTGACCTGTCCGATGAGCGCGAGCGATTAGAACGCGCTCAACGTTATCTCTCACGGAAAGAACACGGCTCTGCGAATTGGGAGAAACAACGAAAAGTCGTGGCCGAGCGTCACGCCGAGTTGAAGCGGAAGCGTCGTGATTTCCTCCACAAGTTGTCGAACTACTACGCCACCGAGTATGACTTGGTGGCTGTCGAAGACTTGGACGCGAAGGGACTGGTTGAACTGCCGGGCAACTCGCGGAACCGCACAGGTGCGGCGTGGGGAACGTTCCTCCAGATGCTCGAATACAAGTGTGAGCGTGAGGGGACGCACTTCGTCGCGGTTGACCCGAGAGACACGACAAAAGAGTGTGGCTCCTGTGGTGTCAAGACGGACAAACCATTGTGGGTGCGCGAACACTCGTGTCCCTCCTGTGGGTTTGAAGCGGACAGAGACGCGAACGCGGCGTGGAACATCCTTTCTCGCGGTCTTGAAGACGTAGGAGTGGGACACTCCAAATCAACGCCTGTGGAGACTGCACTCCCTGCGGATACACCCGTATCTGCAAAGCGCGTCGTGGAAACAGGAAGCCCCACCCTCAAGGAGCGAACCGCGGCAGCGGTGAGCGAGTAGGGTGGGGTAGTTCACACGGCACACGTGCCGCTGGGGAGTCTGTCGATGTCATCGCTCGTCTCGGGGTTCGGGATACCCATCAAAAGTTCTGGGTATGAGAGCTCCATACCTCACTATACTTTCTCCGGCACTCTCGGCGTCAGACCCCCACTATCGAGACACAGAGCGAACGAGCGCCGGTCTCCTGTGTCGTTCCGTGCAACTGATAGTGTATGCCAGATGTGAAGTCGTCCACTGTGGGGTGCTGCCGGGCCAGACCCAACTCCCACGAACTCCGTGAGTCCGTCCCAGCTAGTCGTCGCTGACTTTCTCGTCGGCTTCGTCTCGGTTTCGAGCAGTCTCGTCGCGGTCCGCCGGTGAACCGTACCCGCCACCGCCGGGCGTTCGGATCGTGACGGTCGTCCCTGCCGGGGCGTCCTGCGTGGTCTTGGCCGGGACTGACTCGCCGTCGATCAGGTTCGCGCCCGTGGCTCCCGATTCGCCGCCCTCGACGCCGGCGGGCGCGTGTCGGCGGCGCTCGGTCAACAGCGAGACCACCGAGTCGACCTCGACGGTGAGCGCGCGTTCGAGCCCCAGTCCGCCGCGGTACTCGCCGTCGCCGCCGCTGTCCGGTCGGAACGCGTAGCGTTCGACCCGCAGCGGGTACTCCGTCTCGATGGATTCGACCGGGGTGTTGAGCGTGTTGGTCATCCCGACCTGAACGCCGTCCATGCCGTCCCGGCCGGCGCGGGCACCGAACCCGCCGGCGATGGTCTCGTAGTACGTGTACCCCTCGGCGTCGCGGCTCCCGATGATGAGGTTGTTCATCGTTCCCTGGCCCTGTGCGGGGACGACACCGGGGACGGCGTCGGCGAACGCGTCGAGCACCACGTCCGTCACGCGCTGGCTCGTCTCGACGTTCCCGCCGACGACCGCCGCCGGCGGCCGCGGGTTCAGCAGTGACCCCTCGGGCGCGACGACGGAGACCGGGGCGTAACAGCCGTGATTCGGGGGGATCTCCGGGTCGGTGACCGCCCGGACGACGAAGTAGACCGCGCTCTTGGCGACCGCGACCGGCGCGTTCATGTTGCCACCGACCTGGTCGGCAGTCCCCTCGAAATCGACCTCGACGGTCGCCCCGTCGATCGTGACCGTCGCCTCGATCGGCACGTCCTCGTCGGTGACGCCGTCGCCTTCCAGCACGTCGCGGGCCTCGTAAGTGCCGTCGGGGATCTCGGTCAGTTCCGCGGTGACGCGGTCCCGGGAGTAGTCGATCACCGCGTCGAAGGCCGCAGCCAGTCGGTCCCGGCCGTGTTCGGCGACGAGTTCGCCGACCCGCTCGGCCGCGCGGTCGTTTGCCGCAAGCTGTGCGCGAACGTCTGCCCGACGCTCGTCCGGATTCCGGACGTTCGCGAGGACGAGGTCGAGCACGTCGTCGACGAGGTCGCCGCCGGCCCGGAGTCTGACCCCGGGCAACCGCAGCCCCTCCTGGTAGATTTCGGTCGCTCCGGCGGGCATGCTTCCCGGCGTCATCCCGCCCACGTCGGCGTGGTGGGCTCGCGTCACAGCGTAGCCGACGATATTGCCTTCGTGGGCGATCGGTGAGACGATGGTAACGTCGGGGAGGTGCGTCCCGCCGTCGAAGGGGTCGTTCAGGAGGTAGGCGTCGCCGGGTTCGGGGTCCCGATCCCGGACGGCGTCGACGGCTTCTGGCATCGCGCCGAGGTGGACCGGGATGTGTTCGGCCTGGGCGACCAGTCGGCCGTCGGCGTCGAACAGCGCCGCCGAACAGTCCTGGCGCTCCTTGATGTTCGGCGAGTACGACCCGCGGATGAGCACCTGGCCCATCTCCTCGGCGATCCCTTCGAGTTGGTTGCGCAGGATCTCCAGCGTGATCGCGTCGATGTCGGCGTCGCTCATCGGTCGTCCCCCCTCGTCAGCACGAGCGTTCCGTCGGCCTGGACCACACCGGCCCATGCCGGGGGAACGACCGTGGTGCTTTCCTTCTGTTCGACGACCGCCGGCCCCGCGACGGTGGTGCCCGGCGCGAGCGACCGCCGGTCGTAGATCGCCGTCTCGTGTGCCGTGCCGTCGAAGTACGACTCGCGCGTGCCGAGGCGAGCGTCGCCGTCGGCCTCGTAGACGGTCTCGGCGACGCCGCGTTCGACCCGCGCCGTCGCACGCAGGTTGACGAGTTCGATCCCCTCGTCGATGCTGTACCCGTAGGCGCGTTCGTGCGCGGCGTGGAACCGCTCGCGAAGGGCGGCGGCGTCGAAGCCGTCGCCGATCGGGACCGGTAACTCGAAGCTCTGTCCCTCGTACCGGAGGTCCGCGACCGTCTCGACCGTCGCGGCGTTCGGGTCGGCGACGTCCGCGAGCACCTCCGAGGAGAGCGCTTCGAGCGCCTCGTCGACCGCCGAAACGTCGGCGTCGGAAAGCAGCGTGAGGTGCGTCCGAACCGCGTCGTACTGTTCGTCGGCGTCGAGTAGGCCGTACGCCGAGAGGACGCCGCCGGCCATCGGCACGATGACCGTCTCGATGTCGAGGTCGGCGGCCAGTTCCGCGGCGTGCATCGGTCCCGCGCCGCCGAACGCGACGAGGCCGTACTGACGGGGGTCGAACCCGCGCTCGACGGTCACCTCGCGGATGGCGCGAGTCATCTTGGCGTTCGCGACGCGGTAGACGCCGTGGGCGGCGTCGAGCGCCGAGTCGAGACCGGCCTCGTCGGCCAGCGACGCGAGCGCGTCCTCGGCCGCTTCCACGTCGAGTTCGAGTTCGCCACCCAGCGCGGTGCTATCCCCGATGTAGCCGAGGACGACGTTCGCGTCCGTGATCGTCGCACGCTCGCCGCCGCGGCCGTAGCAGGCCGGTCCCGGTTCTGACCCGGCGGACTCGGGGCCGACACGCAGCGCACCGCCGGCGTCGACCCAGGCGATGGACCCGCCGCCGGACCCGATGGTGTGGATGTCGACCATCGGCGTTCGGACCGGAACCCCGTCGATCTGCGTGTCCGTGGTGCGTTCGGCGTCCCCGTCGCGGACGAGGCTCACGTCGCTGGACGTCCCGCCCATGTCGAAGGTGACGAGCCCGTCGAGGCCGTGTTCGGTCTGGACCGTCGACGCGGCGCGGTCGGCCCCGACGACGCCGGCCGCCGGCCCCGACAGGACGGTCGTGACGGCGTGGTCCCGGACCGTCGTCGCGTCGGCGATCCCGCCGTTGGACTGCATGATGCGGGGTGCCGGCACGCCTTCTTCGGCGGCGCGCTCTTCGAGTCGGCCGATGTAGGCGTCGATCTTCGGCGTGACGTAGGCGTCGACCGCCGTCGTGGCCGTCCGCTCGAACTCGCGGAACTCCGCTAACACCTCGTGGGACGCCGACACCGGCACGTCGAGTTCCTCGCGGAGGATCGACGCTGCGCGCCGTTCGTTTTCGGGATGGGCGTAGGCGTGTAAGAACGCGACCGCGACGCTCTCGACCTCGGCGTCCCGCAGTTCCTGGGCAACCTCGCGGACGGCCGCCTCGTCGACGGGGTCTTCGATCCCCTCCGGGGTCGCCCGCTCTGCCACCTCGAAGCGGCGGCGGCGCGGGACGAGCGTCGCCGGCTTCTCGGCGTCGAGGTCGTACAGCGAGGGTCGGTCCTGGCGGCCGATTTCGAGGACGTCCCGGAACCCTTCGGTCGTGACCAGGGCCGTCTTCGCCCCGTCGCGTTCGAGCAGGGCGTTGACAGACACCGTCATGGCGTGGGTGAACTCGCGGATCTCGCCGGGGTCGATCCCAGCCTCGGTCGCGGCTTTCCGGATGCCCTCGATGACGCCGTTGCTCTGGTCGGGCGTCGAGGGGACCTTCGCCGTGACGAGTTCGCCCGCCTCGGTGACGAGCGTGACGTCGGTGAAGGTGCCGCCCACGTCGACGCCGACGCGGGGCCGGTTCATGCGCCGCTCACCTCGTGTCGGCGGCCGGATCGCCGGAGTGTGACTGCCGGTTGCATTGTATCTGTGACTATCTCTCACAGGGTACGAAATCCGCAAAAGGGTTGTTATGAACCGAACATCCGGAGTGTGAACCCGTGTGATACCCGACGGCGTGAGCACAGCGTATTTGCCGTTCGGTCCCCAGAACCGCACATGGTCGCCGACCGGATCACCGTCTCACTCGACGAGGACGCCCGCGATGCGCTGGACGAACTGGTATCCGAGACCGGGGAGGGAAACAGCGTCCTCGTCCGACGGGCGCTCTCCTTTTACGCCGCGAACTACCACGCCGCCACCGCCGAATCCAGCGTGGATCTCGAGGAGTACCACGAACTGCTCGCCGGCGGCGAGCACGCCCTCTTGGACATCGATTTCCTGCACATCCTGCTCGAGAACGTCACGGACGCCGACGGGGAGTGGCCCGAATCGTTCGTCGCCGACGTCGATACGGTCGCGGACTTCCACGCCGCCGAGTACGCCGAACGGTTCGAGGACCTCGGCGAACTCCTCGACTGGCTGTCGGTCTGTGGCTTCCTGACCGTCCGAGAGAGCGGCGAGCAGACCTTCCACGTCGTCTTCCCGACCGAAGACATCAAGTGGTTCATTCTCCGTTTCCTCCGGAAGAGTACCCGCGACCTCCCCTTCGAACTCGAGATCGAAGAGGGCGTCTCCAAAGTCCTCCTCACCGAGATCGAGCCCTGACTCGCCCTCACACCCCGCTGGGGTAGTTCGACCGCGGTGTTCCGACACGCTGAATAGCGCCTCGATGGACTCGTCTGCTATGCACCTCGACCACGCCGGAATCGCCACCGACGACGCCGCGGCACTGGCAGACACCTACGAGACGCTGCTGTCGGCCCCCGTCGTCCACGAGGAGGCGTTCGACGGCATGCGCGTCGTCTTCCTCGAACTCGGTGAGGGGTACTTCGAGCTGCTGGAGCCGCTGTCCGACGACGGGACCATCGCCTCGTATCTCGACAGTCAGGGGCCAGGCATCCACCACCTCGCGCTCGCGACCGACGACATCGAGTCGGCGCTCGCACGTGCGCGCGAACTGGATGTGAGGCTCATCGACGAGGAGCCACGGACGGGAGCCTGGGGACACGACGTGGCGTTCCTCCACCCGAAGGACACGGGCGGCGTCCTCATCGAGTTCGTCCAGCACTAGGGGTTCCACTCGGCGGCGCGGAACTCGTTTTCCGGGTGCATCCGCTCTGGCGGGTCGGCGAACCAGGCCGCGCCGTTGAGTTCGCCCGGCTGGATCCGGATCGTCCCGCCCTCGTAGCGGCCGTCGAAGAAGACCCACAGCGTGTGAAGTCGCTCGTCGTGCTCGCCCTTCGAGACGCTGACGCGCTGCCGGATCAGGAACGGTTCGACGACGGAACAGTCGATGCCCGTCTCCTCGCTGACCTCCCGAGTGGCCGCTTCCTCGTAGGTCTCGCCGCACTCGCGGCCGCCGCCGGGCAGTCCCCAGCGGTCGGTCCCCCGGGAGAGGATCATGAGGACGCGCCGGCGCTCCTCGATGTCGCTCGGGAGCGAGTCGGCGAGCGGTGCCGTTTGCTGTGGGCCGCGGACGACCCAGACGTAGCCGCCCCCGGTGTACCCCTCCCGGGCGAGGTCACGGAGTTCGGGGAAGAGACGGGCGGGTATCTCCTCGTGTTCCTCCCGGACGGACACCCCGTCGTACTCGTCGAGGAGGCGCGCCTTCCGGCGCTCGACTGCCTCGCGGTTGACGTCCGTGGGCGCCATGCTCTCGACCGCCCTTTCCAATTCGCACTGAAATGTCCTCCGACTCCGACGCTCAGGTCCGGAGCCACTCGACGATGTCCGCTTCGTTCTCCTCGACGACCGAGAGATGATCCAGGTCGGGATAGATATGTGCCTCCGCTGTCGGGATTTCCCGGGCGAGATACAACCCCATCTCCGGCGGGACGAGCACGTCGGCCTTCCCGTACCAGAGGCCCACGGGCACGTCGATGTCGGCCAGGTCGAACCCCCAGGGACTCCCGTAGATTCGCGTCTCGGTGACCAGCGGGTCCAGGCCGTGGTGACGGCGCGACTCGATCATGCTCGCGTGGACGACCTTCCCCGTCTCGCCCGTCCAGAGTTCCTCGTCGGCCGGGGCGGCCGAGTCGGCCATCGATTCGAGGAACGCCTCGCGGTCGTCGAGGGCCTGTCGGCCCCCCAGCCAGAGCGCGAGTTTGGTCACTGACGGGACGGCGCGTGCGGAGTAGTACCAGAGCCGTTCGCCGAGGCCGACCGAGGCCATCGGGGCGACGCCACAGCCGATGGCCGCCCGATCGACGCGCTCGCCGAGCAGGGCCGCAGTCGCCGCGGCGTACGGGCCACCGCCGGAGATACCGAACACGGAGAAGGTCTCGATTCCGAGCGCGTCGGCCACGTCGGCCACGTCGGCGGGCCAGTCGGTCAGTACCCTATCGGGGTCGGGGTCCGAGACCCCGAATCCCGGCCGTTCGGGGGCGATGATCCGGATTCCGTGCTCCCGGGCGACCTCGTCGAACAGCGCGCCGAACACCCGGGAGTTCGGGAACCCGTGGAAGACGAACAGTGGGTCGCCGTCGGGGTCACCCACGTCCGCGTAGCCGATCGCCCGCCCGTCGCGCGTGTCGACGGTTCGCGGGTTCGCCATGATCTCCTCGGCGAGGGCGAGCGCGGGCGGCGAGTCCTCGTCGGTCTCGATCGTTTCCGTCTCCGCTTCGTCACCGAACAGGTCCGCGAGCGCCTTCGTGAGAGATGTCATGCGCGACGATACGGCGGAGACGGTGAATATCTTGTCGACCGATGCGCACGTCGGACCGTTCGACGGGGGTCGAGGGGCGACCGTCACTCCTCGTAGCGCTCGATGTAGATCGCCAGTCCCTTCAGCCCGATGAGGATCCCCAGCGTGAGGCCGATGATGGCCTGCCCGATGATGTTGTCGACGAAAAAGGAGAGGATGCCACCGAGGACGCCACCGATGACGCCCAGGATACCGCCGAGAATGCCAGTTATCGTCCCGACGATTCCGCTCTCGTCGCTGTCGGCGTCGGACTCCTCGTCCGCGTCGTCGTCGGATCCGTCGTCGGTCCCGTTCGCTGCAGTCCCGTTCGCCGTCTGTTGGCCGAACGTGTCGCCGACGGTCGCTGCCGTCCCGGACTCGCCGTCGACGGCCGAGTGTGTCGTCGCAGCGACCGGCTGAACTGCGGCGGTCAGGAGACAGAGGGCGAAAACGAGGAGACAGAACCGAGACGATCCGACACGACGGAGATACCGACCCGAGCTCATTACCCACAGAACGAATGGGTATCACATAATATCTATGAATTCCGGGCAATTCCGGAGAAATCGAGTGGTAGCAGACCTCTCTCCTGAATACGCTCGTATTCTTCAGCCGAAATTCTCGACTTTGGCCGCGTCGGAGTCGACCCCGGCCGCTTCGATCGCGGCGGTCGCGGCGTCCAGGAAGTCGGCGAAGCCGTAGACGAAGACCTGTTCGCCGTCACCGGCGGTGACGACCTCGGCGACGGTGTCGGTCAGGTCGGCGTCGGCACCGATGACGTGGACGGTGGCGCCCTCGGCTTCGAGTGCCGCCAGCGCGTCCTCGTGGATCGGGTCGTCGTCGCGGTAGACGACCGCGGCCTCCCCGTCGTCGGCGATGGCGCGGCGTGCGATACCGATCGCGGGGCCGACGCCCGGGCCACCGGCGAGGACGACGACGCGGGGTTCGTCCTCGTAGTAGTCGCTGCCGTAGGGTCCCGACATCGTGAGCGTCTCACCGGCGGCGAGGTCGGCGAAGACGGGGCCGAGTTCGCCCTCGGGATCGATCTCGATCGTGACCTCGAACGTCCCGTCGACGTCGGCCGAGGAGATGGTGTAAAAGCGGTTCAATTGCTCGCCGTCGACGACGGTCCCGAGCTTGACGAACTGGCCGGGACGGGCCTCGAACCCGTCCGGCGTCTCGAACTCGACGACGACGGCGTCGTCACCGACGGACTCGACGGCGGCGACAGTAACGGTAACGTCTTCCATGTTCGTACTGTCCGCGTCGTCCCGAAAGGTGCTTTCGGTCACAGGACAACCCGCGGTCGAACCGTCGGACCGACCGTGAGAACAGAGGGCACGACTCTTCAGTTACGGCGCGAACAGATGTAAAAAATACCGAGACGGAGGCGAATCGTACACGGACGGAACCAGTCGGTCACGTTTATTCAGGTTTATTTAATTCTATGTGTTTTTCACGGAACAGTGAACGGATACCCACGTTTTTGTTGACGTGTCGTTCCCGTATGAATGCCGTTGCAGAAGGCTTTTGCTCCGTGGCTTGGTAGTCGGTCGTTAGTATGCCCGAGGACCTGAACTGGGCCATCGGCGGCGAAGCAGGCGACGGGATCGACTCTACGGGCAAGATTTTCGCGCAGGCTCTGTCCCGTGCCGGTCGCCACGTCTTCACGTCGAAGGACTTCGCGTCACGCATCCGTGGCGGGTACACGGCCTACAAGATACGAACCTCGGTCGACCGGATCGAGAGCGTCGTCGACAGGCTCGACGTTCTCATCGCGTTGACCGAGCGGACGATTCACGAGAACATGAACGAACTCGACGAGGGGAGCGTCATCATCTACGACGGTGAGCGCACCACCATGCAGGACGTCGAGATCCCCGACGAGATGGTCGGCCTCGACGTCCCGCTGAAGGCGCTGGCGGAGGATGCCGGCGGCGCGATCATGCGTAACGTCGTTGCACTCGGTGCCGCCTGTGCGGTGGCGAACTTTCCCATCGAGAACTTGGACGAGGCCCTGGAGAAACGCTTCTCGGATAAGGGCCAGGCCATCGTCGAGAACAACAAGAAGGCTGCACGTGTCGGCCAGGAGTACGTCGCCGAGGAGTACGACCACGAGTTCGACTACGACCTGGAGACGACCGACAACGACTACGTCCTCCTGAACGGCAACGAGGCGCTCGGAATGGGCGCACTCGCGGCCGGCTGTCGGTTCTACGCTGGCTACCCGATCACCCCGGCGACCTCCATTATGGAGTACCTGACCGGTCGCCTCGACAAGTACGGGGGGAAGGTCGTCCAGGCCGAGGACGAACTCGCCGCGATCAACATGGCGCTCGGTGCTGCCCGCGCGGGCGCACGGTCGATGACTGCGACGTCCGGGGCGGGGATCGACCTCATGACCGAGACGTTCGGACTGGTTGCGACGAGCGAGACGCCGCTGGTCATCACCGACGTACAGCGGTCCGGCCCCTCGACCGGGATGCCGACCAAACAGGAACAGGGCGATCTGAACATGGCGCTGTACGGCGGCCACGGCGAGGTCCCGCGGTTCGTCGTCGCGCCGACGAGCATCTCGGAGTGTTTCTGGAAGACGATCGAGGCGTTCAACCTCGCGGAGAAGTACCAGACGCCGGTCTTCCTGGTCTCGGACCTGGCGATGTCCGTCTCCGAGCAGACGTTCCCGCCGGAGACTTTCGACATGGACGAGGTTGAGGTCGACCGCGGGAAGGTCGTCGACGAGGACTCCATCGGCGACTGGCAAAACGAAAAGGGGCAGTTCCAGCCCCACTTCCCGTCGGCCGACGGCGTCAGCCCGCGGGCGTTCCCGGGCACCGACGGCGGCGCACACATGACGACCGGCCTCGAACACGACGAACTCGGGCGGCGGACCGAGGACACGGACGTCCGCATCGAACAAGTCGACAAGCGCCAGCAGAAAGTCGACACGGCTCGCGAGCAGGAAGACTTCGACTACCGCGAGTACGGCGACCCCGACTCCGACAACCTGGTCCTCTCCTGGGGGTCGAACGAGGGCGCGATGCGTGAAGCCCTCGACTTCCTGGACGAGAGGGACATCGACGTTCGCTTCATCTCGGTCCCGTACATCTTCCCCCGACCCGACTTATCGGAGGAGATCGAAGCGGCCGACGACGTGATCGTCGTCGAGTGTAACTCGACCGGGCAGTTCGCAGATCTGCTCGAACACGACGCGCTCACCCGCCTCAAGCGCGTCAACAAGTACAACGGCGTGCGATTCAAGGCCGACGAACTCGCAGCGGAGATCGAGACCAAACTCGCCGAACCAGCCGAAGTGGAGGCAGAATAACATGAGCTCAGACGTCAGATTCACGGACTTCAAATCCGACAAGCAGCCGACGTGGTGTCCCGGATGCGGCGACTTCGGGACGATGAACGGCATGATGAAAGCCCTCGCCGAAACCGGCAACGACCCGGACAACACGTTCGTCGTCGCCGGCATCGGGTGTTCGGGCAAGATCGGCACCTACATGCGCAGCTACGCGCTCCACGGCGTCCACGGCCGCGCGCTCCCCGTGGGCATCGGGACGAAACTCTCCAACCCGGAACTCGAAGTGATGGTCGCGGGCGGGGACGGTGACGGCTACTCCATCGGGGCCGGCCACTTCATCCACGCCGTGCGCCGGAACGTCGACATGACCTACGTCGTCATGGACAACCGCATCTACGGCCTCACCAAGGGCCAGGCCTCGCCGACCTCGCGTGAGGACTTCGAGACCTCGACGACGCCGGACGGCCCCAAACAGCCCCCGGTCAACCCGCTCGCGCTCGCGCTTGCTGCCGGCGGGAGCTTCATCGCCCAGTCCTTTAGCTCGGACTCCCAGCGCCACGCCGAGATCGTTCAGAAAGCCATCGAACACGACGGCTTCGGCTTCGTCAACGTCTACTCGCCGTGTGTCACGTTCAACGACGTCGACACCTACGACTACTTCCGCGACACCATCGTCGACCTCGGCGAAAGCGACCACGACCCGACGGACTACGACGACGCCAAGACCAAGATTCTGGACGCCGACAAGGAGTACCAGGGCGTCATCTACCAGAACGAGAACTCGGTGCCCTTCGACGAACGCGAGGGCCTGAGCGAACCCATGCACGAGATTCCCGACGGCGCACCCGAAGACGCGATGGACCTCGTCCGCGAGTTCTACTAGAACCCACTTTTTTACGTCGGGGGGTCGCCAGAGGCGACCCCCCATCGCAAAAACCTGGACTAAAAACTGCTCCAGACTCCCTGCGGTCGTCTGGAGTGAACCGCGCTCACTACGTTCGCGCGGATGCTGGTGATCAGTACAGATTAATGGTTATTCGAATCTGAATTTATTGCAGATGTGAGAGACCTATTGCGATGAGTCCAACACCTACCACTCGGTACAGCAGAATCTTCCTACTTGATGGGTTAGAAGACGTATCACGCAGGTATTTAACATCAAATTTGTATAACCTTCTTGGAACGGCAATATAAGCAATTCCGAGTATAATGGTTCCAATGGCTGCAATTTTCACTACTGTGCCCATGGAAAAAGGTTGTTAGCGATAATAGTTGAACGCTCATGGGTAGAGGATTGTTGGTCAATTCTCAGCAGTAGCTGAAAGTCGTAGCGGGCAAGGGTGGCGCGTCCGCGCCACCCGACGAAAGCATGATTCCACTCAAGACGTTCGTCTCGGAGCGTC
>NZ_SOSC01000012.1 GCF_005049285.1 Halorientalis salina
TCGCCACCGCCGCTGTTGGAGCGGTTGATCGAAGATGCACAGAAGATCCACCAGCAACGACCGATCTTACAAGAGACGCTCGCTACCGCTACGCAACCGAGGTGTGAGTCTTAGCTAAAGACGAATGCCCCTACGAGTACTACGCGGCAGGCCCGTCGAGAGTGACCGCCGAGGACGGCATCCATCAATGCGTCCACTGTGACACGAGCGGCGGCGACGAGACGTACACGTTCTGTCCGAACTGCGGGGCAATCGCCTGCTCCAGCCACATCAAAACGGAGCGGCTGGAAGGCGAGCCGGTCTGTACGGGCTGTGCGGTGACGGAACGGTTCGCGCTGAAGACGAAGTACTTCTACGACGAGGAGAATCTCGAAGCGTTCCGCGAGGAGTACGCCGCGATGCCGCTTCACAAGAAGGCGATGGAGAACAAGTGGCTGGCCGGGGGAAGCGTTGTCGCGACGCTGCTGGTCGTCGTCGGACTACTCGTCATCGGCGGCATCATCTGAGCGGGCTAAGCGTTCACGCCGGCTCAGCGACCAGCTCTTCGAGCGCGTGCTCAAGCGGGCCGTGGAACTGCCAGCTGGCCCGCTCGAAGGCTTCCTCGGTCGGACCATCCCAGCGCGGGAAGGCGGAGTGACCACTCACCTTGACGGTCCACTCGGACGGCTCCTCGAACGGGTTCCGGTTCGGGAGCTCGACGACGTAGAGATACTCCTCGTCGCCGTGAATGCCGTCGGCTGGGTTCTCGACGCCGTGTCCGAGTAGGAACATCGGCTGGTCGAGGTGCTCCATATTGTCCGGCTCGAGGAGATCCGAGGGGTGGTCAGCGTGGATGCTCCGATCACGCCCTTCGTCCACGTAGAGGGTCATCGTCGAGAGCGTGTCGAGGAAGAGGAACTGGGCAGCGGCGTACGCAGGCCCGCGCTCTGTTCGTGTCTCGTCGAGCAGCTCCTTCAGCTGGACAAGGTCACGGAGGACGCCGTCGGGATAGCCATCCGAGTGACGGTAGATCTGTGCGATGCGGTCGGTTTCGGACTGTTCGTCTGCGGGCTCGCTCCGTTGGATGAATCGGAGTTGACTTCGTGTGGACATCGATCACCGCCGACGCGTGTGCGCCGGCACCCATCGCCGGCGCAGAAACAAACCCTACAGACTCATGGTGAGTGGCCGAAAGTTTGTAAATTGACTGAGGAGATTAGGTTCTACAACGAGTAGCTCTATAGTCCGAACGTTCGAGCGTCCATTTATAATCCAGTTCCACAAGCAGAATAGTATAGGATGTGCATCGACTTCGGGGAACTCCGCGATCTAGAACTCGAACACGAAGAGCAACGGGAGTGGTGGGAAGCCAATCGCCAAGAGCTAACTAGAAGCCAGAAAGACAAACTGTTCCACTGGATCTTCGACGAACAACCCTTCCATTACCGTTGGCTAGTAATAGAACTCTCCCTAGATAATCTCGAGAACCCACCGAGACTCGTTGACGATTTCCAACGACTAGCACCTCATATCGATGGAGACCTTGCTTGGCGAGAATTCTACGACGCATTCAGAAGCCGAGTGGAAGGGCATGAAGACTTGATGTGGGACATCTACGAGCACCTCATTGAAACGGACGATGAGTGGTTAACGTGGATGGCCGGAGTAGTACTGGCTCAATTACCAGAGGATCAAATGCGCGAAATCACGCTCGATCTCCTCCATGCGGACGAAGGTACAAAGGTGCGGGCTGGACTCCAAGCAACACTTGAGCAGTATCAGGAGCAGGAACTACCTGAGGAGTATATTTCAGTATTTCGTGGATTGGCATTAGATTCGGAATCCGCGACGTTACAGGAATTGATCAGGGCAAATGTCGTCCTCTTCGAGGAAAACAACCAACTTTGGGATATGACGGTGGACATTGCGGAGCGTAACCCAGAAACGATTCCCCAGATCAGCCGACGCTTTGCGAGCAAAATCGAGAATGAACATCTTGAGGAGTACATCCAGATTCTCAAACACGGAATTGAAAACGGCCAAGACGTAGACTTAGCGCACGCAAACCAGTTCCTTCAATCCAACTTCGCCAATGAAACCGAAACCTTGGCAGAGTTCACTATTTGGCTCGACAACCGAGATGCACTGACTTCAAATCGGTTGGCGGAGGATGTCTCCCGGGAAAACCCCGAGTATCTCCCAGAACTCTTCAGTCGGCTCGACGACTACGAACACCCGCTCAAAGGACAGTTTTCGTTTATTCATGCAGGCAGATCCAGACCGGCCGAACTCGTACAGCTCATCCTCGAAGAATATGACGAAGAGAAATCAGTGTTCTACCTCGAACTGCTACGAAAGGCGCTCGGTGAATTATTTGAGCACGAGGACACGCATCTTTCCACCGTCGAGGACATTTACGAGTTCTTGGTTGAACATTTTTCTAGCGAACAATTCGTACACGCGCTCGACCGTGACCGACTAAATCTGGATGATCCGGACGTATACGATGAGGAAAGAGCTCTTGGGACGCTTCGGGAGTTCCTCATCGAATTGCACACCATCCGGGATTTTGACGATGAACTCTTGGAAACGCTCGATGAATATGAGTCGCTGTCAGGCCACTTTTATGATCTCGTGGGAACCAGGATAGAAACGGGCAGGCCACATCCCTTCCTGTATCTACTCCGGGACGAAAGGAAGGAACTTGATTTCCTTGAGAACAACTGGGACCGGATACCCCAGGACAAGCGTGACGATCTGCTAGCCAGCACCGGTTTCTACGATTTTCTCTCCGAAATTATGTTCTATCTCCACTTGGACAACCAAAATGTGGCGTTCGAGCCGGAGGTCCCGTTACATGATTGGCAGACGGATGAGCCGAAGGGAAACGTCGACTTGGTGGTCGACGACATCTTCATCGATATTTACCGGCCTGAAGCATGGACCCCCCTAGCCTTGTCGAACCGGGGTAGGTTCATTCCGAATAACGCCGAGAGCAAAATCCTGGGTAAGTTCAAGAGTAAATTCCTCGGGACACGGGAAATGGCCGAGAATCCGTGTTTCATCGCTCTCGATATCGACCGGTCCGAGATTGATCGTGAGCAAGTTGTGGCAGCGCTCCTCGGCTCGATGCAGGTGAGAATCTATTATGACGAGGAGACGGGAGAGACCGTTGGCGAGGACTACGTTAGAAACACAGATGAACGTCTCGAAGGCGACTATTATCTGTTAGATAAGCATCTCAATGGGGTCATCTGGTACGAGACAGACCTCGTTGAAGAAGAAGATGGAGTTATGCCTGCTCTGGATCTTGGTGTTGTCCCGAATCCGGAACATGAAGACGGAGAGAGTAATTTCGAAATTTGTCAGAAGCTTGAGCGTTCGCTTACTGAGGGTAGCTGAGGAGATCCCGCCTCATATCGGGCTTGAAAGTGCCCATTCAAGTTACCAGGCCTTGGTTTGTTGGCTAAATTGGGGTTACTAAGTTCCTGCCCTCTATTCAGCAAGATTGCTGAGAATCATTACCTACTGCCGATTTCGTCAAGGTCACTATGCGAGATGCGACACCTCTGATGGTTCCTCGACGTCGTCGAACTCGCCACGCTCCACAGGTTCCCAGTCCTCACCCGGCTCTGGACTCCACCAGTCGACCTTGTAGGCGCCCGGTGCGCCGAGGATCTTCACGCGGGCCGACCCATCAGGCAGGTCGCGGCGCAGTTTCTCGTCGACGTGTAGGTTCCAGGTCGTGGTAGAATCGAAGCAGGCGAGCACGGCTTTCTCGTAGCCCCGTGACTCTCGGGATTCCTGGAGTTCGACCTGGGTGTTGCAGTTCTTGCAGAACACCCCCTCGAAGGGGATGTGAGTGAAGACCTCCTGCCCGCAGACGGGGCACCAGAGGAACTCGAACAGTGCCTCACTGTGTCGGTCAAGTACTTCGAGGGTCATTGGTTGACTAACCCGGTCGTCCCGGGCCACCACCTCGTGCCCGGCGAAAAAACAGCGCCCAGCGCTCACCCACTCACCGTTCGGCGCCGTAGACGATGCGTGAGGGGGCTTCGTATCCACAGTCGGGGCATTCGTACCACCGCTGGACTTTCGCCCCGTCTGCTACCTTCTCGCCGACGCGAACGTCGTCGTTCGGACACTCCGGGCAGTTGAGGTCCGGTGCGGGCCGCTCCCGGGGCTCGTCACGGAACGACGTCGCATTCTTCGTCTCGTATCCTCGCGACCACACGGGGTAGCCGTCGACGAGAATCACTCCGCGCCATTTGTACCGGTAGGAGTCCGGGGCTCGATGCAGGACGGCTCGCGCACCGGTCTCGGTGTTCCGATACGCGAGTGTCGGCGAGCGGCTCTCGCGTCGCCAATTGGTGATGGGAGGCATTATTCAGAAGTGGACGTCAGCGGGTACGATCCAGAGCTCTTCACTCTCCTCGAGGAGTCGATCCAGTTGTCCACGGTGGCGAATGCCGGTTCCGTGTTCGGTGTACAGGAAGATCGTCGGGCCGTCGTACGCACCGACCTTGTGGAAGGCGTGCCGGGCGAGGTCCTCGTCGCGCATGATCTCCTCGTCGGAGAGTTCGTCGATGGCCTCTTTCACCCGGTCGAGATTACGCTCGAATTCCTCCATCGTCGCTTCCCAGCCACGCTCGAGCAGGTCTTCGCCGTCATCAGAGTCGACGGGGGCTGCAGTCGGCAGCTCTCCCCATCGCGCCTTCCCCGCAACGGACGTGTCCTCCTCGTCGAAACAGACGTAGTAATCGAAGACGGCGCCGGCGTGTGGGTCCGCGCCGACTAGGCGGTCGAACACCGTCTTTCCGGTGGCCAGCGCGTCGTCGTGCGTCGATGCCTCTACCAGTGCGTAAATCACCATATGCATCTCGAACACCTCGAAACGCCGACGCACCGGGAATCGTTGCTCGCTCCAGCTGCGCCGGCACCCATCGCCGGCGCTCGAAAAACTCTCCTCGTGACGGCGGATTCTTAGGATTCGTCCGCTCGTTCGACAGTGATGGTCAGGTCGCCCGATTCGTAGTCGGCCTCGAAGTCGACCGCGAACGCGTCCGACTCGTAGGCGGCGTGGTAAGCACGGTGGCGTTCGAGCGAGCCTGTCGCCTTGAAGTGGAAGAATGCGGCCGCCGTGTAGGGCTTGCTCTGTGTTTCGACCTGCGACTCGACGGATGCGGGGAGCGCGATCTGGGGTGTGTCCGTGTCGATACTCGCAGCGAACTCCTTCGCTTCCTCGACGGTTGCTTGCGAATGTGCCGGTGTCTCGCCGGTGAGCACGTTCACCGGAGTTTCTGTCTCGTCGGTGAATAGGACGTCTTCGAAGGTGTGTGTTCCGAGGATCGCTTCGGGGTCCAACTCGCAGTCGTGAAACGGGTCGTCCTCTGAGGTCATCGAATCACGAGCCTACGGCGGGGCTCACCCATTCCGACCCCTGAAAAACAGCAGTTGCCACGAAGCAGATCGACCTAGGAGTGGTTCAGGCTCGCCTTCTCGAAGGGTGACTCTCCGGTCGGAATGAGCAGTTCCTGTCGGTCTCCGACTCGCTCGGCCAGCTTCCGTTTCAGGTACTGTCTCGCCGTCGACGGTCGAACCTCGCCGGCGAGGTAGCCGTCGACGGAATCTACCCCGAGGCTATTGGCCATAACGTGTGAACGGGCGGAGACACCACCAACATCAAGCGGTATGATAGTGATGGATTCACGAAAAGTGGCCTCGAGAAACGATAGTACGTGTTACCGGAAGACGTCGTTTCGATAATCGATATCGTCTGTGTCCTCGACCAGTTGGCCTGATGGGGCGATTCGGGACTGAGTCCAGGAGTTGGTCTCTTTGCCCGGGAGTTCTCGGGTCTTGCCACCACGCTCCCGAAGGACGTGAATCGAGGCGATCAGATTACACCATTGGGCATAGGTAAACGCCACATCGGCGCCCTCCGTCTCGCTTCCGAGGCGGAACGACCCGATCTGGGCGTCCGGACTGACACCCTCCAGGTCGGTGCCGTTAGAAACGATTTCTAAGGAAAGTCGCTTTTCGTGGTGTGTAGCGTACGACGGGCGAGGTTTCGCACTCGTCGGGAAGTCAAGGTCCGCAACGGACTCGGCCGCAACGTCAGTCTCCGGGAGTACGTTGTTGTCTATCCATTCGATATCCGGGTCCGGGCCTCTGAGGCTTATCTCGATACGGGTGTAGTCATCGTACAAGCTCGTTTTTACGAACCCCTTGCCGGGGACCATCACCGACTCCAGGTCCTGTATGGCGGTGAGATTAGCCAGCAAGTTGTCGATCTCCTCCCCCGTAAACCAGATGTACCCACCGTAATTCCGTCCGAAGTTGAACAAGAGAGTATCCGTCTCTCGGTAGTAGTCGACCAGTAATTCCACGTAGCCCGTTTCCATCTCGTGCTGGCTTGCGACCGAGCCCTCCAGCACATAGATGCGACTGCCGGACTTCTCCACCTCTTCGGTGAGTTCCGAGAGTGGCTCGCGGGTCTCCGCTTGTGCGTCAAGCGTGTCGGGTACCTGCCAGGGGTTCTCAGTCAAGACATCTTGGGCGTAGGCGATCGGGTCGGAGTACTTGAGCCGGTCTGCTTCTTCCTCCGTGATATATGGAGAGACAACCTCCCCGATCTCAGACGGAAACCGATCACCATAGCCAGTTTTCCGTTGTTGGTGTGTCTCCATGTATCCGTCATACGCGGGGACACGGTCGGTTGGTGTTCTGCAAATCTCGCTGTGGCCGTCCTCAGTGACGAGTATGATCCCGACATCCGCGAGGTCGGAATTGCCCTCAACTAACTCCGTCGCCCGCTCTTCGAGGCTCGCAGGAACGGCAAGGTAGAGCTGTGAGACCGTCTCCGTCTGCAAGAATTGGGTCAGCTGCTCGTGAACAGACGTTGGCGAGAACGAGCCTTCGCCTTTGGCCTCGACGCCAATGATCTTGTTCTCCTCGGGGTGTTCGAGTGCGTCGGTTGGGTTCCTACTTCCTTCGAAGGCGATCAGATCGATTGGCCGGTACGGTTGATCCGAGCTGAGTGTGTTCGGGATATGTCCCTCCGGGATACCGCCCAGCGACTGCCAGATGGAGTGTTGAATCCAAGGCTCTTCGCGACGGGCGAACGTCACCCCACCAGCACTCTCGAGAGGCGCCCCGTCGTGGGTAATCTCCGGCGTGGGGGCGTCCATAGCCCCTAGAAGGTCATATGGTTCGACGTCCGGCACATGAATCACACCGACCTCCGGGAACGAGACCGCTCGAGAGATACGCTGTACCGCCTCATCCAATGGGATGGGGCCTTTGCTGGAGAGAAATAGCGTCACATAGTCCAAGACGGTTTGGCTCCCGATTTTCTGGTTCAGTATCTCATCGGGGAGTGCTTGTTCGATCGCTGAGCGGGCCTCTTCTTCGGTGTAGTGTCCAGCGTTGATCGCCCCTGCCATCCGTTTTCGAACTTGACTCAGTTCGTTGACGTCGAATGATGTCGTATCAGTCGTATCGAGTTCGGCGGCCGAGGCGATGAAGAGCCGATCGAGTTTCCCACTCTCAACGTATCGGTGGAGCTGTTCGGTCCGATAAGCGCCCGTCTTGACTTCGATACCCCACAGCTCCCCGTTATCCGTTTCCGCGACGAGGTCGATCCGTCCGGTCCCGAGCTCCACCTCCGCATCAACCGTCATCCCCTTGTCCCGCTCGAGCCAGTCCCATACCCGCTGGCGGAGTAGTTCCTCGCCGAATTCAGCCATGCCCGTAAGTACGCAGCTGCGTATTTAAGTCGAACTGTGGAGTAGTCTACTAATTGTTAGATATGGCTGTAGTGTCCTGGGCATGTATGGAAGAAGCATCCTGTACGACGGGTTCATGGGCCTGAATCCAGCAGTTCGCGTGCCGAACCGGTCCTCAAGAGGGGCGCCGTTGAAGTGTCCTCCATGGGAATCTCGGCGAGCCGGTCAAGAGCAAGTGATTTGAGGTCGTTAGCCGTAATCGTAGCGTCTGGTTCTTCGAGGATCACAACCGAATGAACCAAACATCTCCTCAATCAGCTACTGATTCAGCTGTCACACTACAGCGGAGAAGTACCTACAACGCTACTCGTCGATCGGGTCGGGGGAACTGAGGTCCGCGTGGAGGACTTCGCCGTCGCGAACGACGTACCGCTTGGCCAGGACTGGGAAGCGGCACTTGGTGAACCCCGCCGTCTGGATATCGAGTTCCTCGTCAGCTTCGAGGTGGTCGGCGAGTTCTCGCAGGAATTCGTGGGTCACGATCCCGCCCTCGTAGTCCGGCAGGCCGTTCTCCCGCGCCTCGTACACCTCGAAGTCGTCGTACCCCCAGATGGTGAGCTCTCCGTCTTCGGTCACCTCCCAGTCGAGCGTCCCGAAGCAGTAGCTCTCACAGAGCTCGCGGACTGCCTGCGGATCCGATACGATCGCGCCAGTCGACGTAGTCGCAGCTTGCAGTGTCGCCATGTCTGGACTTCACGGGGTCGCCCCCGCACCCCTCTCGGGGGCGATAAACCGACGCGAGAGTTGCCTCCCTGGTCGTGGCCGGGGACTCCAGTTAGGAATCTGCGTGGGCGTCCGCCCCGGCTCCGTCGCCCGGCCGCGTGAGAAGGCTCACCTCTTCTAGGAGGTCTCTCGCGGTCTCGACTCGCTCTCGATCCGCGTCGTCCAATCGGTCGACGTCCAGTCGATTGAGATTGCTGAGTATACGATGCATCCGGTAGCCCTGTTTGAACTCTTGCTCCATCGGAAGCGCCTCACCACTCGCCGGCGCGGAAAGACACCCCATCGAGACTGGCGTCGGGCTTGCAGGAGCTCGCTGCCTTAACCAACGAACCTCGACGCTACTCGCAGGGTGTTGGTTAATCGACGCCCAGCACTGGCGCTACTCGAGACTGGGTCCGTAGCGAGCCGATCCACACACCCGGCACTCCCAGATCGGTTGCCCCGTCCACGCCTCATCCGGGACCGACTCGTGGGTCTTGAACCGATGGTCGGTCGCCCGTCCACAGGTTTGACAGTCGAGTTCCTGAGTCGTCGGTACCGACGACACCTGGCGATCAGCCGCAGCCTCGCCTCTGGATTCGGTCACCGCCATCGCTGGAACCAGCCACACCGCGTCGTCGGCGTCGTCGAGGACCGCGTCGAGACGCGACGCGTCGCGGATGCCGTCCCCACGCTGGTCGTAGAGCCGCGTCGGGGCCTGCCCCTGCCGCTCCGACGCTCTCTGCCCGTGCCACCCAGCCCGGTCACGGGCGACACTGAGAAGCCGCTCTCCCTCCTCTGACGACACCTGTACCGCGTCGGGGAGTGAGGGCCATTGCTCGGCCAGCTGGCGCGCCGGCGCCTCGTCGAGGTCGTAGATGAGCGTGTAGTCGTCGACGGCCGGCTCCGCCTCGTTGGCGGAGAGGAGGTTCGCCGCGGCGCCGCCCTTCGCGACGGCGCCGTAGAACGTGGTCGACTCGACGACCAGGTGGACGATGCCGAGGCACGTCGTCGACGCTGCCTCGTTCGTGCTAGTGGCGTCACTCTCGAGATGGTTGCTGAGACAGAACCGGCATTTCGTCTGGCCGTCTGGGACTGAGGCCCCACAGGACCGGCACTCGCCATCGGCGGCCGTCGGCGCATCAGGGTAGCCACCAGCGCTCGTCGCGACGCGTTGCCGCCGGGGGGCACCCTCACAGCCGTCGTCCAGCCTCGTATCCGGAATGTGGGACGCCTCGCCGGTCGGCCGCAGTTCCTCAAAGTCGGAGTAACGACCGTTCATAGGGCAGTCTACAGAGAACATGGCTCGTCTTCGTGTTTAAATCGTAGCGTGGATAGACCGATGTGCAGTACAGACGGAGAGACAGTGGACTGCCTCAGGCGACCCGTTCCTCCAACGTATCCTGGTGTGCCCGAACAGTCGCCTTCGAGGCGTTCGCTACGTCCGCGGCCTCGGATTGCGTCAACCATCGGCCCTCTTCGCGACCGGCCTTGTAGAGGCAGGCCGCGGCGAACCCGGCCGGATGGACGCCCGTCGTGACGCCGCGCTCCTCGGCCTGTTCCGCGAGGGCTCGGGCCCGCTGTCGGATTTCGTCCGGACACTCGAGGTCCGAGGCGAGGCGCGGCACGAACATGCTGGGGGAGACGGGCTCAGCGGGGAGGCCCAGCTCTTCGTTCAGCGTTTTGTACGCGTTCGTGACTCGTGACTCCGCCACGCGGGCCATCTCGCTGACGTCGTCCACCAACCGCGAAAGACCGTTACACCGACAGGCCCCGTAGACGCTGGCCGCGGCGATGGCCTCGATGGACCTGCCACGAAGCAGATCCTCGTTCTGGGCGCTCCGGAAGAGTTGACACGCTTGGTCGCGGACCGAATCGGAGACCTCGAGGGCACTCGCCAACCGGCGCACCTCGCCCAGCCCGTGTGCGAGATTCCGTTCCGCCTTCGACCGCCAGCGCCCACGGGTCTGCTCACGGCGCATCCGCGCGAGTCGCCGTCGCTTCTGCCCCGAGAGTTCGTTCCCCTTCGCGTCGGTACCGCGACCGATCTCCGTCGACAGGCCGCGATCGTGGCGGGCCGCAGTGAGTGGAGCGCCCGTTCGTTCGCACTCCTCGTCGTCGTACGCCCGCCACTCCGGCCCGTGATCGATACGCTGTTCGTTGATGACCAGGCCACAGTCCTCGCAGACCGTTTCGACCGCGTTCGTGGTGACCCGGCCGTCGCACTCGGGACACTGGTTCGCACTGGATTCCGTTCGGACGTCTTCGTCGAATCCGCTCTCGTAGATGTCTCTGGTTGCCATCGTTCTCACCGTGTTCAGGGAACCCGCCAGTACAGCGAGCCCCTCGCCCATTGAGGGGCCGATAGAAACGGATGGTATCGGTACTCCAGTCAACTAGAACACAATCCAGCTGATGTTCTACATATAATGGTAGTAATGGATGTCCAGACTGGTGTTTTGAGCTTCAGCTTCAGCCAGAATGTTCCCAACGGCATCTGAGATTCCGATTGTAACCGGAAGCTTCGTGCAGAAATCCGAAGTGTTCCAGTCCAGTTTCGTGAACGCCAGCATTTCTCGGCACAGCTTCTGTGGCGATGAGTCACTGACCTCTGGATCCGGCTTGACCACGATCGGCTCCGGGATGTTCGAGGCCGGATACGTCGACAAAGCCGGGATGTACCCCTTCGTGTACAGGTAGTGCTCCTCATTGTTCGGTGCGGAGACCATCGTGCCTCGAAGCGCCGGATAAATCCCGGAACTCAAGGCCCGGACTGGGTGCCGCTCTCGGACCGTGACGAAGTCCATCAACTCGATGTTCCCGGCACCTTTGATGAAGCCCTCTCGCTCCTCTTCCCAGAACTCCGACCGCTTGTGAAGCACCAGTCGTCGCGGCTCAGTCTTTTTGTGGCTACGGTAGTGCCTGAGAATCTTCTTTACCAGTTGCTTGGCGTCGTCTTCTGCGAGGTGGTTGTTCCCTGGGCCGTGCTTCTCTCCTTCGACGGGGTCGCCTCGAAGGATGAAGTTCTCCCCTGTCTCCAGGAAGACTTGGGCCATAGCTGTCCGTGTCCGGGATTGGTCTCCGCCTCGCTCTTTGTAGAAGGATATCCCGGCGAAGCACGTTCCGTCCTCCAGATCGGTTAGTTTCCAGGGATGGCCGCGTTGCGCCTTGTACAGTGTTTCAACCGCGATGTTCCATGCGATCTCGGACTTGTCCTGGACGCCCTCACCGCGGAGGGTCTTCGGCTGCATCAGCTGCGTCGGCAACCCGACTTCCATCCCTAGCAGCTTGATCCGGTTGTGGAAGTCGCTGGTCTCTGACTGCATCCGGGCATGGTCCTGGTGGGATGGAGTGCATGCGTCCCACATCGCTTCTGGAATCGCGATGAACACGACGTCAGGCGGCGTTTCCTTGGCGTACAGGACTTCAAGGTTGATCTTGATGATCTCGACCGCTTCTTCCAACCGGTCTTTCCGGCTGCGGATTTGTTTCAGGTCCCGGATCTCGCCTCGAGTAATCGTCTGCCGCCACCGCTTCTGCGTGTTGAACGTGAAGTTCAGCGGCGACCGTTCGCCGAGGCCGGGGAACGGTGGTTTCCACCGCTTCGACTTGTCCTCGTCGGCGGTGATCGCCAGCTCCATGTCCTTGAACAGTTTTTCGAGGCCGCCGAGAGACCGGCCAGACCCGATGTATCCGACGTTGATTACCTGGTGTTCGGATTTGCCGGATGGAGTTCTTGGTCCGTATTTCATCAATCCGACTCGGGGGTCGATGGAGTCCTCGCCGTCAGCGAACATCAAGCCGGGTTCGTCGAGGACTTCGGCGGTGAACTCGTTCATTGGAAATCTCCTAACCACTTGTTCTGCATGGTGCCGTCCCGTTCGTCGGTGTCTTTGGGCGGCCTTTTGTTGACTTCGAGCATCACGGGTTCTGTCCCGATGTCCAGATCGTCCTGTTTGGGGTTGCCGTAGTCCAGGATTTTCCACCAGTGGTTGATCCGACTCCGTGTTTTCCGGTTGTTCCCGTGTCGGCTGGGGCTGAACCTGTCGTGTAACGGTTTGGCTTGTTCCCCGGTGATCCGGTTTTCTTTCCCGTTGGTGGTGAACAGGATAGCTGGTTTCAGGGTGAGGAAGTACTGTCCCGAGTATTCGAGGATGCCGATACGGAGTGAGTGGTGGCGGAAGAAGGGTGATTCGGCCTCATCGTAGTGTTTTGTGACCTGTCGCCCCTCTTCTTTCCGGACCTCCGCTTCGGGGTCTTCGTGTGGGAAGTACAGGTGGTAGTCGTTACGGTAGTTTATCGCGATGCAGCCACGGTCTTCACCCTTGGAGAGGACAACGGCCCGAATCAGCCGTTTCCCAATATCGGCGTTCCCTTGGTCGGCTTCTACCCACGACCGGAACCCGGTCTCCTCGACCGTGTCCGGGTCAATGAACTGTTTGACCGCTCTCGGCATTTCCTCCGGCGGTAACAGGCTATACACCTTGTTCGACTTGAACCACGTCGGTACCGTGAATGGGCGTAGCTTGAATGCAACCTCTTGTGTCGCGCCCTCCACCTGGTCTCCGATGTACAGAGTTTCAGGGTACTCTGTTATCTCGACGAGGTTGGTGGTCAGCTCTGACCTGTCGGTGATGGGTTCGGCTTCACGCTGGAAGAAGTCGGGTTTGAACCGGTCGTCTTTCTCGAACTCCTCGATCTTCATCAAGAGCGAGTCGTAGTCGGCCTGGTAGACGTGGGTGTCACTCAGGAACTCCTCGAAATCGTCCATCGAATAGCTCTTAATCTTCTGTCGATGCTCGTCCGAGAGTTTGTCGTTCTCGCAGACCCGGTCGTAGAACTCCTGGATTGCCTCGTCGGTCTGCTTGGTGACGTCGAAAATCTTCTGCCACTCTTTGAAGTTCTCGAGGTTCCGCCCGAAGATGGCCACGTCGAACCGTTTCTCAGGAGACCGGTCCATGTAGTGGAGGAAGTACTTCCCCATCTCCTCGAGGAATTTCTTCCCGTGACGGCGCTGGTCTGTCCACTTGAGCTCGACCCAGACCTCTCGGTCACCCCTGATCTCTGGGAGTTCGTATTTCTGGTCGACAAGCCCGCCATGGGTGGGCGATGTTTCCGTGATGTAGTATCCCATCGCCTCCATGTACTCCTGGACCTTGTCACCGTAGATCTCCGAGTTTTTAGCGAGGGCCTCGCGTTCGCCTAGGAGGTTGGTGAGGGCCACGTTATGCCGAACCTCACAATGGAGTACCTAAATCATTTCGTCGCAGTGAACGGTCCGGATTCAGGCCGAGAATTGGATGCCTGGCCACGGTTTTGGGAGTTCCTGATTCAGATTCACTGTTTTCAATACAGTAATTAGAGGTGGTGCTGTTAGCCTCGAATAAGCATGACCTCTACACTGAGCGTAGGTGAGGTAACGGCCCTTCTCTTGGACGAGAGATTCTACTCGAACCCGTTACGCCCCAAAACCTTCTATAAACTACTCTACTTCGCAGACAAGGAACTCAACGACGTCGGATTGGACACGGATATCCAGCACTTCTGGTACAAGTTCGGAACCATGGCGAAGACCGGTGGATCCCCAGTCACGGTAGACTGGAGTGACGATAGCCGAGAAGTCCGTTGTAGCCTTTCAGCTTCTCAGCTCAGCCTCCCCAGGGAGGAAGAGACAAAGGCTCGACTCGCACTCTCTCGAGCACTCAACCGTCTGTACGAACAAAATACGGAGGGGCTGACCGATGACATGTACGAGGACGCGCCTTACGATGTTCAACGCCACTACCGACGACTCGACAAACAGCTCAGTGACGCTATCGACGACAAACCAGATTACCCCGAAGTAGACTCCAGCAGGGAAGCAGTCATCAACACGGTCTTCGATATCATCGATACCTTCCCAGTCGACGACTACCCGTGGCTGGAGCAGGACTTGGATCTCTGGTACTCGGTTGTAAGTGCTGAACTTGATGCCGAAGAGTACCGGCCGCAGAAGGCCCTGAAGGTCTCTGAATTGTTCTGGACCATCTTCTGCATCGACCTCGCCCAACGCGAAAACACCGGGTTGACCCCCGAAGAGATCGCCGAGGAACTAGACACGGAGGACCTCGAAGGCCGACAAGAGGATATCCGGAAGGAACTCGAACTGATAGAGCGAGAACGCTCCCGGCTACACACAGACTTGGAAGAGAACCAAGTAGTGTCCGAAGCCGCTGACGGGGTTGCAATCGCCCTCCTCGGTCTCTCACCCGCCCCCTAACCAACCCCCTCCATGACCCGGTACTTCGTAGACACCAACTGCCTGCTCGGACTCACCTTCATCAAGGACCGGTGGTACCCTGACGCCAAACGATTGTTCGACACCGACAACACGATCTACACCGGGAAGAACGCCGTCTACGAGTACTGTTCCAGCACCGAGGACAACAGTCGGCGTTCCGCCGACATCCGGTTAGACCGGGACGAAGGCCTGTACGGGGAGAAACGGGCGAAGCTCCGGTTGAAACTGAGGCAGTTCGGGAAGATGCTGCAAACCTACAGTGACGACGAGCTCGATATTGAGACGGTGATGGACGAGTACGTCGAGCGGTTCGACATGAAGGAGTCCGAGGAGAAGGAGGTGCGGCCTCGGCTCCAGAAGTACTTTGAGTGGTACTTCGAGAAGGAGGGCGAGCTCACTCGGCGGACAGCTCGGGAAGCTGCTCGGAAGCTGAAGGACGTCTTGATGGAGCGGTCGATCAAGCACAAGGACCAGATCGAGGCCCGTGTCTATCTGGAACCGATGCGAGACCGCGAGTATCCCGACGTTGAGAAGCGGTTGAAGGAATGGCCGGTCCATATGAAGAACAGTGCGGATATCGCGCTGATCTGTGACGCCGTGTTCCTGAAGGAGGAAATCGGTATCAGCCACTTCGTGACCGGCGACTTCACGGACATCTACTCGAATCAGGACTGGATCCATGAGAACCTCGGGTTCAGCGTGCTGTACTTGCTGGAGACGTTCGCGGGTGAGGAAACACCGACCGCCTCAATAGACTTGGGCAATTAGAGTTGTACATAAATCGAATCCTATAATGTCAATTTAACATCAAGTTCTCTAGGTCGTGGCTGCGCGCGCAGCGAAGCGAGCACGGAGCGGAGGGTGGGGCGGCGGGGTCAGGGTCGGTCCGGCACACACCAAAAAAGAAGGGCGACGTGCTCGCCTACTCTTCCCACCACCGACCGCGCTCTGGGAATTCGATCCTGCTCCAGCCCGTGATGGCGATGCTGCACCGCCCCTGGTACCAGTTCTTCTTGACGGCCCGGAACCGGACCGTCTCACCTTCGCCCACGACCGTCTTCCGAGAGGCCTCCCAGATCGTGAACTTGATCTTCCCACTGTCGTCCTCGATCAACCCGACCTGCGAAATCGAGGTATCACTCGGATCCCAGAGTTGCGTGATTTCACCCTCGACCGTCACCTCACCGACCGGGACGTCCGGCACGTCCGCGATGGGCACGATCGCCCCCGGCGCCGCCTTCAACTCCTCGAGGGTCTCCAGCACCGCCTTCGTGACGTCCCGCCTGCGCTGCACCTTCTCGGCCAGCTGCTTCGCGACGACCGCTCTCGACCAGCCGCCCTGCACTTCGTCGCTGATCCGCATTGCCTGCTCGTTGACCTCCGCGAGTTCCTCTTGCGTCAGCTTCTCTCGGGGATCCGTGCGCTCCGACGGCGCCGGCTCGTCACGACCACACTGCTCGCTGACGACCTCTCGCGTGCGCTGCTCACGACCGTCCTGCGTTCCCAGCTCGGCCTGGGCACTGATGCGCTCCAGTTCGGCTTCCCGCGCCCGAATGCGCTCCTCCTGTTCGAGGGTGACACCGTGAATCCGATCCTGGCTCGTGTCCGCGATCCCGTCTGGGTGGTTCGCATCCACCTTCGCTTGGGTCTCCTGCTCGACCGCCGCCTCGAACTCCGGCGTCTCGTCGACGACCGGGAAGCCGTCTTCATCGACCGCCTGACCGCCCGCTTTCTCGAATGCCTGTTCATCGACCGAAACGACCTTTCCGCTAGCGTTGTTACTAGACATTGGTATCACACCAAGATACCACTGAAGGCGCTCACGCGCCGACTCCGCGATGCTCCAACATCGCGGTTTTCCGACGATAACGACCGACAGAACCATCTGCGCGCTCTCGCTCGCGCCTTCGCGAGCGCCCTACCGGGCGCGAGCGAGAGCGCGCCTGCATGAGGTGGCCCCAACCAGCACCGCGCGCCGACCCGCCCGGAGCGAGCGGCCAGCGGAGTAAGCGTGGGGGGTGAGCAGCCACGCCGCGCAACCCCTCGCGCTTACCCGCTGGCGCCGAGGGCACATGCACTTTAGCCCGGAACGGGCGCGGGCGGTGCGGAGAGCGCCCGCACGCCCGGAATGGTCGGTCGCGAGCGACGCGGAGGGCGGCAGCGGCGAGCGGGGCGGGCCGATACGTACACACCTGTCCAGCCGGCCGCATCGCTCGGTGAGCCATCTACAGTCCTGGTGGACTCAGAAAGGGCGAGGCCGCCTCGGCCGTCCCCCGACCCCGCAAGCACCGCAGTCACGAGGCGCGCAGCGGTGGTCTCGGGACGTCGAGCGGCCGAGGGCTTTCGAGGGTCCTCTCCCACCGAATCAGACTAGCACTCAGTCAGCTGTCGCCGGCGACCAGGTCCTCGATGAACCGGAACCCGTTCACGAACGTCACCGAGTCACCGTACCCCTCACTCGCGAGCACGGTTTCGGCTCCCTCGCCGGCCGCGATGTCGGTCGTGTAGATGTACACATCGGTCGTCGTCCCCGCGCTGAGGTGTTGGGCAGCGAGGGCGGCGAGGGCAGTGTCGGCGCGTTCGACCTCGTCGGCGGGTCGGTCGTCGGCGTTCGCGATGTACCGCTGGATACCGTCCATCACCCGCGAGACAACCGGTTCGGAGAACTCGAGCGACGCTGCAACCGTCGCCCAGTCCTCGTCGATCACGGTGTCAATCGGCACTTCCTCGACATCGGGATCGTCGACGGTCAGCTCCTCGTACACCCGTTCAGGCAGGACGAATGTAACGTCGTTCCGGCGAGCGAACCGCCGCACGGCCTGGTACCGGCTGTTCGACGGCTGTCCCATCGCGACGAACAGACCGGTGTCAGCGATGTGGAGCCGGCTCACGCGTCGCTAGTGTCGTCGCCGTCGTCGATGTCTAACTCATCGAGACCAGATCCAGCTTCCTCGATGTCGTAGTGCTCGTGGACGACGGGCCGGAGTGCCTGCAGAATCATCTCCGCAGCTAGCGGGGAGATGTCGAGGTCCTCCGCCATCAGCCGGTGGGTCACCTCGCCGCGTTCGCGGGCGATGGCGTAGGTGAGCGCGGTTGCGAGGCCGGCGACGCCGTGGCGGTCGATGTAGGTGTCGATGTCGGCGTCCGTTTCGCGGCGGCCGACGGCGTCGATCAGCGTCGGCGTGATGGTGTACTCGCGGTCGCCAGCAGCCGTCGTCACGGTCAGGTCGATCTCCCGGGCGGCGTATCGGCGCGGCTGCTCGTCGTCGGTGACGTCGACGACGCCGGCGTCGACGAGCCGGTTGACGTAGCTGTAGGCCGTCCCCTGGGCGAGTTCGAGGTCGTCCATCACGTCCTGGACGGTCGCCTCCCCCTCCCGAGCGAGATACGCGTACAGCTGGGCCAGCTGTGGCCCTTCGAGGAGGTCCGCGACCGAAAGGAAGTCCTGGACGATGTCGCCGTCCGCGCGGTTTGAGGTGCGTGACACGATTCGTTCTTGATTACAGTTTACAGCGAATCGGTAAAGAGTGTTTGGGTCACTCCGCCGGCGTCGCGACGAGATGCTCTTCGAGGGCGCGCGTCCAGTACGTCGCGAGCCCGCCCGGACTACAACGGGCGCACAGCTGCAACGGGCCTTCCAGATGCCCGAGTTCGACCCTGAACCGCGTGAGCGCTGCGAGCGTGTCGACGACCAGCCCACAGCCGTCACAGGCGACGTGATCGCACTCGTCGGGATCCGGCTCCATCTGAGTCGCGCAGTCGACACAGATCGGGTGAGTGACCCGCTCGTCCTGTCCCCAAGTGTGGGCCTCGCCAGTCTCGGTACCGGGCGGCGCGTCGCAGAATGCACAGCCGACGAGGGTTTGCTGCATCACTTTCCCTCCGCGTCGGCGTCGCGGCTGGCCGTCCAGCCACGGTAGAAGACAGCTAACTGTGTCGATGAGTCGAACACGGTACCGCTCGGCTCGTGAACCAGAACTTGGTCCTCGGGAACCGCAGTGACGATGTCCGCGTCGACGAGGTCGTTGACCAGGCGTTGGGCCGTCGTGTCGTCGATGTCCGCCGTGTCGACGCTGGTGGCGTCGCGGTCCTGGGCGAGCTGTTCCTTCTCGAACCGTTCGTAGTCGCTACTCGTGTCGTCGTGCGGATCGGGACCCGGCATGGTGAGTCACGCAGCGCACGCTGTCGCGCGCTGCACGCCTCCCGGCGCCGACAAACAGCCAGGGCGGACAAGGTCAGTCCGGTCGCGGGTCGCGATAGCCGATGACCGCGACGTCGTCGATGAACAGGACGCCCTTCATGAAGTCGAGCTTGGTCAGGCTGTGCTGGTAGAGGTTATGCCGGCCGAGATAGTTCACCGGCACCACCAGACAGCCGAACTCGATCTTTGGCCGGCCGTCCTTCTGGGTGCGGTACCCCTTCTGGAACTTGAGGAGGTCGTCGCTGACGTTCTTCCGCTCGCTCTTCTCGACCTCGATGGCGATGCGGTCGTCGGCGTCGTAGAGGTCGACGCTGTAGTTAAACCCCTGATGCGCCCAGAGCTTACAGTTCGGGTTGTAGCCGCCGGCGGCGTCCCCTTCGTACTCGTACTGCGAGAGCTTGTCGGCGATCGCGGCATCGAAGCCGCCGACCTCTGTGTGCTTCGTCGACCCGTCGAAGACGCTTGCTGGGACGGCCTCGACGGACGACCGAATCGACGCCAGCGCATCGTCCGGAAACGCCTCGGACGAGGTTTGGGTGCGGCGCGCGCTCAGTTTGGTGACCTCCTCGACGACGACCATACTCGCACTCGACGAACAGTGCCCCGATAAAACCCGTCGCGACTGCCGTTCGAGCGGACCGGCCGCCAGGATTCACTCACTCGAGGGACAGGGCGGTGGGTGGGGGCGAGGGAGTGGATCCAGCCCCAGAGTTAACCAACACTGTGTCGGTATCGGTTCGGAATGTTGGTTAAGTCTAGCCGCTACGGTGTCTGGAGCTCTCGAACTGGCTTCACGACGAAGGTGTCTGGCTCGCTGGCTGCTCTCTCACCTGACCGCTGCGCCGACGTCGAGGCCGACCGCGTGAGCTGAGTGATGAGCTCGTCGCGAACGGTTCGTCGAGGGACGGTGGTCTCGTGCCAGCCCAGCCGGTCGTCGAAGTGCCGCTTCTGGAACTGATCGCCGACGTCGTCGGCCGCGACGTACTGCGTCCGCGTCGACCGCCCGACCTGCCGGGAGATGAAGACGGCCCCCACGGTCTCGTGCGTGAGTTCGACGAGAGCACACTCCACGAGGGCAACGACCGACGCGTGATCCCGGTCGGTCGGGACCGTCATCTCAAGGTCCGCCCACGGCGCCTGACTGTCGGGAGTACTTGCTGCGTGATCCGCTGCTCGTGTCTTCCTGCGTTGTTCCGAAGCCATCGTCTATCGGGGGCACGTGATGCGCCCCTCCACCCCCTCATGGGGGCGACAGACACCACCGAAACGCACCCGCCCAACCTATGAACTAAACCTGACACGTCTGTGATTCCATTACCCCCGTGATGGCCCCTCGGCCTGAGAGAGCCGGCGGCCTTCGCACACTGCATATCGCCCCTTTCTTTGGACAAAAACCGCGATATACAAGCCGAAATAACGAACTCAAATTGCAGAAGAGTCCCGTCGGGCCGATTTGAGGGCGTAGAAAGTACCTCGACGAGTTCCGTGATAATACTGTAGTTTCAGAAATTGCTCGACGGCGGGTTAATGAAGGAGACATCGGCCGTGTCTGGATTCGTTAGGGTCGCTGCTTCACATATTCTGAGTTCCTCGAGGTCCTCCGTCTCGGCACTTCGGGTCGTGGAATACCTCCGATTCTCTCGATTCTGGCTGTGTTAGGTGCTGAAAATTGCTCGACGGGGATTCAGAAGGGGTTGGTTTTGGTCTACAAAACAACTCTCGAAAATCTGAGGGGAGACTATGATTTAGAATTGCTCAGCGGCCCCAGCTGATTCCTCCTCAACCTGCTCGTACATCTCATCCGGGAATGGGAGACTCCCCCAGATCGAGTAGGGACACTGGTCCTGGCCGATACAGTAGCGCTGCAGATCGTCGTTATCGCAGTTCATCGGTAACGGCGTGTCGCCGTCGATTGTGTTCGAGAATTCGTAGCGAATCTGGTATTCGGTCTCCTGCTCGTCGTACCACGGCCACCGGGAGAAGACGTCCTTGAGGTCCGCGACGATCTCGTCGAGGCTGCTGTCCTGGTACTGCGGCAGCCACATCACCATCCGCGCGAAGTTATAGAGGTCCTTCCGGACGGGCTTCTTCTCGTGGAGCCGCTCCTCCATATTCGCCATACAGGGGAGTTCGAAGAGGTCCTCGATCTCTCGCACTTCGATCTGTTCGGCGCCGGTTCCGGCTCGCCCGATTCGGTACGCATTGACGCGCCCGTCGCGGTCGATCGTGACGGCCGAGTGAGACTCGTGGTCGGCCAGCGTCTTCGCGAGACTGCTCGGACTCGAGATCCAGTCTGTTACTGAGGATTCCCAGTCATCCTCGGCATCGTACGCCGTAACCGCTCGGTAGAGCTCCTTCGCCGTGTGGAACTCACCCTTTTGCGCCACGTCGTCGGGGGCGTCACTCAGGGCCCGTCGGAGGACGCGGATCGTCCGTTCTCCACGGTCCCAGTTCCGCCAGATTCGCTCGTGATGGCCGGTTTCGAGAAAGCGGTCGATCCGCTCCGTAATCGCCGACTCGTTCGTGGTCAGCCACGATAGCTGGTCGTCGGAGAGTCCGTCTTCTTGCACCCGCAGGAGCTTCTTGAACGCCTGCTCAGCGTAGTCCCGATACTTGCTGTCGAAATCACCAACCGGGACGTACAGGTTGTTGTCCTTAACTCGCGTCAGTATCTCTCCATCGTCGTCACTCCCCGCCACCGCTTCGTCCTCCCGAACAAGGCATTTTCGTGACGCCGCCGCCATCGGGATTTCGAGGTACAGGCCATCCCCGAACTCCGGCATCTCCGTGATGCCCGTACAGACCCGACCCGGATGTGGGCCATCCTCACCGGGCTCCTTGCTGTACAGTACGTCGGCGATGTCCTGCTGGAGTGACCCATCGCCGTGGGCGCGGATGAGGGAGGCGAGATTGTTGACGTACAGCTCCCGGATGTCGAAGAGTACCTGGATGTTCCGGGGCGACGCGTGCTCGAACTTCGGGTGCTCTTTCACACAGATCGCACTCAGCGTCGCGAGCACGGCGAGCGTCCCCGGCTCGTCGACGAACGGCTCCTCGGCAGCATCGGCACGAACCTGCTCTTTGAACGCTGCCGTCCCGAACCGCTCGACGTCGTTCACGAGGTCCTCGGGTTGGTCCTCACCGTCGACGACGTATCGATTGTAGCCACGCGTAAACAGCTGGTTGATGCGGGTCTCACCGTACTCCAGCGGGAGTGCTGCAACTCGATACGCCATGTCCTCGTCGTCGGTAGGCGTACTCGGGCTCATTCGTCGATCACCTCGGGCGTCGCCGACCGAACGTCGAACGCCGGACTCTCGATTGGTTGAACGATGCTACAGACGTCGGCGTGCAGCGAGTAGGGCAGGCGAGCGACACGCCGGCGGTCGGCCGTCACGACGGGGTCGATCGGGATGTCGTACGTCTCGAGGAGGAGGTCGTTCAACGCCTCGCGACTCTGCTCGTCGTATCGGTGCGCCGGGTCGGTATCCAGCAGGTAGACGTGGACCCCCTGCCCGCTGTACACGACCATCGTCTCCTCGGCGTCGAAATCGTCCTCGAAGATGTCGCGCACCTCGAACCCGTACTCGATGGCGCGGTCGATGTCTTCGAAGGCGTACGGATACCCCTCGGGAGCGGCGTCGAGGATACCCGCAGCGTCGAGGAGCGCATCGTCGTCCTGATCATCGACGGCCGCCGAGACCAGTTCCTCCGCTCGGGCTCGGGCGATCTCTTTCGCGTCGATGTCGACGAGGAGGACCCACGGTCGTTCCCAGTGATCCAGCGCGTAGTAGACGGCGTCGGGCCGTGGGTCCGGTTTCTCCAGCACTTCCGGATCAGCAAGTGCGAATTTGCTCCGCCCCAGCGGGTCGTTGCGGGCTGGATGCCGAATGAAGTCGACGACGTCCTCGAAGTCGTTGAACTCGGATGTCGTTCGGTCCCCCGACGGATCTGTCTGCCACGTATCCCGCCGGATGAAGTCCTTGTCCGGCACCTCGTCTTTGCGCACCGGGTGGGACTCGCGGAAGGCGACGGCGTACTGTTTCGGGCCGGTCGCCGTGATGAATTCCGGCAGGTCATTCAGATAGCGGGGGAATTCTTCGGCGTAGTAGTCGTAAAGCTCCTCGCGGGTCGCCTGTCGCCAGGTCATTGGTTGAGTTCTTGATCGAGATTTTTGAAGCCCCGAACGGTGGTCAGGCCCGCAGCATCGAAGTCGTCGACGGCGTCTCTGATGGTCGCGAACGACCGTGCCGCCCGCCCGCTGACCCGCTCGTCGATCCGCTCCGCGTCGGCAAGGCTATCCAGGACGTCGAGCGCCGTCTCGCGATTGTTGAAGGCCCAGATCGCGTCGGCGTCCACCGCGCTGAGTTTGTCGTAATCCTCGACCGGGGCGTGCCGGTTGTTACTCGCGAGCTCTGCTTCGCCGGCCCAGACGAGATCGCCGTCCTCGTCGATGCCGGCCACGTCCAGTACGGTGCCGTCGTCGGTTTCGTAGTACGGTTCCACGCGAACCACGTCGTCCCGCTGCTGGAGCCAGAGCTCGAGGAGCCGGACGCCAACCTTGTGTGGCGTTTTCTCGCCGAGATCGCCCGCTCCTGGCCCCGCCTTCAATTCTCTCCCGAGGAGGTCTCGACCGTCCGGGAGGACGGTGTAGTACTTGCGCCCCGCCGCGGAGTCCGCGTCCAGGAGGTCCTGCTCCGTGAGCCGCTCCACATGGAGGTCGTCGTATTCGTCCCGAAGCTGGCTCATCCTGTCCAGTAGCGTGTACTCGTCGTCCTCTCGGTTCATCACGTCGAGGACCCGATTCAGGAACCGAACGTCGTCACGGCTGAGTCCGTGTTGTCGGAGTTCGTCATCGGGGACGGGTACGCTGCTTTCTTGGACGGGCGTTGCCCCATTCTCCGGCTCCGCTGTTTGGTCACCAGCTGATTCCTCGTCCGTCTCGGTGGCCTGCCCGAACAGGGGGCTCATCTTTGACTCGTCCGCATCTGGGTCGCTGTCCGTCTCGGGTTGGGGGGTCGACGTCGACGCGTCCTCGGTCGTCGATTCGCTGATGAACGCGGATTGCGTCGTGTCCGTTCCTGAGTCGCCGTCAGCAGCCGAGCCCGTCGTCTCAGCCCCCGAACTCCCCCAGCCAGTCTCCTCTGGGGCAGTGCTCGACTCAGTCGGCTCTCTCAGCCCGTACTGGGCCTGTGTCCGTTCGACCATCCGTGTCCGGGACACGGACTCGAAATGGTCTTCCTGGGGCTCTGTGAGCGGCTGATCGCTTTCTGGATGGCCCGGCGCAATCGGGAGCGGCTTCAGCGAAAACGGCGGCGGCCCAGTCTCGCCGAACGACGGACTGGGGAGCTGTGCGATCCACTCGCCGCTCGGCAGCGTGTTGATCCGGTTGCGGAGTTCGGTCGGGCTGAGGTCCTCGTGGGCAAGCGACTCCGCGAGGTCGCGCTCAATCGAGATGTTGCCGATGAGCTTCGTCTTGATGTTGTTCAGCACCTCATCGTAGGCCCGCTCGTTCCGGTTCCGCACCTGTTCAGGGAACTGCATCACGAGCCCTATACTCAGCCCGAACGATCGGCCCTGCGGCAGTAGCTGCTCGGAGACGAGCTTCGTCGACGCGACCGGCGCCGCCTCCTCGATGATGAGGTTCGTGAGCTTCTCGTAGTCGGTCTGGCCGTCGCGCCGGCGCACCTGGACGGCGTCCCAGAGATTGCTCAACAGTAGTAGGGTGATCGCTCGCTGGGCCTCCGGCCGCAGGTCGCCGAGGTCGAAGATGATGGTGGCGTCTTCATCGAGGAACTCGCGGAAGTCGAACCGGTTGTCGACGTACTCGCCGGCGTCGTTCTGCTCGGGGACGTGGCTGAAGATTCGCCGGAGATGCGCGTCCTCTTTGAGCTTGTCGAGGCGATTCCCGACGGCGTCCATCGACACCTGGAACTGGTGGTTGTCCTTCGCGAAGTGGCGCGTCAGCGATTCCTCGATGTTCTGGTTGTCCGCTGAAACCGGGGGAATCGTCTGGTCGCGCTGCATCCGGAGGGCAGCAGCGAAAAGATCGTCCAGCCCGAACACGTCGCTCCCGTACTCCTCGTCGAACAGCGCCTTGATCAGATAGCTCAGAATCTCGTTCGCGACGAACGCCTGCCCGTACTGCTCGCGACCCATAATCATCCGAAGGATGTCGTGGAAGTGGTCGACCTTGTCTTGAATCGCGTCCTCACGGTTGCGGCCCGCTTCGAGCGCGGGACGGATGTCGAAGAACGAGAACGCGGGGATGGTCTCCGGGACGCGGAAGTGGTAGACGTCGTCGAGACCACCGAACCGCTCGTAGTGGCAGCGCAGGTAGTTCTCACACATTCCGTCCCCCTTCGGGTCGACGAGGACGACGGGGCCACCCGTCGACTCGCGAAGCGAGAGGGCGTCGTTGATGATGGCCTTCGACTTCCCGCCACCAGTCGACGCGAACCGGCCGTAATGCGTCGGCAACAGGTCCGGCGGGATACGGATCGGGTCGGGTCGTGGCTCGCCGTTCTCGTCGAGTGCGTAGCCGATGGCCATCCCGTCCTGGAACTGCTGGATCAGATCCGGATTCGGCCACGGGAGCGGGTTCCGACTCTGCTGTTCGGCTCTCGTTCCCCGCGTCCCTTCGACGGTCAACTGTTCGGAGGAGGGGACGAGAACGAAGTTCGCGAGCTCCGTCCCACAGAGGACCAGCTCGGGGCGTGTCTTCCCCCGGCCCGTCGTCAACTCGCGATTGAGGAGGCGCTGGAGAGCGGCCCGTGCCTTCTTCTCCTTCGTTTTCTCACGGAAGCCGCTGTCTCGGAGGCGTTGCCCCTCGACCTCGTAGAACGGTCCATCCAGCGGGTCGAACACGGGGAGGAGCGAGTCCATCCGACCATCGAGGTCGTCGCGGGTGTCGTCGGTGGGGACACCGACGGCCCGGATGTTGACCGTGAACGATCGTTTGGCGTTCTTCGCGTCGATGGACTCGATGCGCTTCTCGACGGCCTCGCTGAGCTGCCGGTCGTCCTGGTCGCTCCGTTGCTCCTCGACCTCGAGCAACGACCCGACGACTTCCTGGAAGAACGTATCCCGGCCGTCGACGAGGTCCTCTTTCCGCACCTCTGCGTCTGACTGCCAGCTGGCACGCCGTTGGAAGACAACCTGGAACGCGGTCGGCGCTGTCGCCTCCATCAGATGGTCGATCAGCGACGCCAGCGCCGCGCCCGGTTCGTCGACGGACGAGAGATCGCCGTTCGTTTCCTCTGCCGTGAACGGTGCCAGCGAGGTCATCCAGTCCTGCTTCCGCGACGCGGCGCCACACCACCGGACACCGAGCGGCGAGACAGCGTCTTGTGCCGGGCGGGCCAGAATCGTTCCCGCCGGTGTCATCGTCGGCTTCTCGATGGCCTGTCGCTCTTCCTCGTTGTCTGGAAGTGCATCGGGCGGCGCTAGTTCGAGGGCTGAGTCCCCGACAGTCACGTGATGATCGGGGACGCTCGTGGATGCCGTACCGCCGTCGACAACGGGGTCCGCTTCGGCTGACTCGGAGTCCGCTGATTCTTCGTCGACGATGTCGTACTGTTCTGCCGGGCCAAACTCGTACTGCAGCCGCCCGGCCTCGTAGTGGTCGACGAATTCCTCCGGTGTGAACTCGACTGGCTGAATGAGCCGGGCAGCGACGTCGACGTCGACGCGCTCGATGTCGAACGTGGCCGGATAGATGGAGCGGAGGCGCTTCTCAAGCGTATCGAGGTGCGAATCGGCCCCGTAGAAAAACTCTACCGGGTCGTCCGGGCCATCACTGATCGCGAAGAACTCGAATCGGGGTGGTGTCTCACTGTAGAGTGGGTTCAGCTTCGCCCCGAGGCCCGACGAGCCGGGCGTGGTCAGCTTGTGGAGGCTGTCGAGGACGCGGGAGATGCTCTCCGGGTCAAGTCGCTCGGATGTCGGCGTGACGCGCAGGTACTCAGCCATCGTTGGTCCCCTCCGTTGACCCGCCGTCTGGCTCAGCTTCGACGGCGTCTGATTCCTCGTTCAGTTCGTTCGTTCCGTTCGTTGCTCGATGCTCGAGCTCTTCTTGGAACTCCTCCATCTCGGTATCGACGGCGTCGTCGCCGGCGCCGGGCAATGAGGACCGAACTTGGGAGGTTGGGTCGAAGTCGATGACCTGCTTCTCCTTGGGCATCGCTTTGACCTGGATGCCGCGCCACTCACCGTCGACGCCCACCAGCGCCTCGGAGAAGCCGGCGTCCTCGTTGCCCGGCACGGCGTCCTGGACGAACCGCATCTGCGCGTAGTTCAGTCCGAACTCGTCGGCCCACTCCTCGTCCATCCCGTCGAGGCGGTGGAACTGCTTGACCGCACACTGGTCCAGGATGGCCTCGCTCTCGGCGTGCTCGAAGAACTCGTCGACGGTCTGCGTGACCAGCCGGATCGAGAGGTCGTGATGGCGGTGGTGGCGGAACACCGTCTCAAGGAACGCCAGGCTCGCGGCGTCCTGCATGATGTAGCGTGCCTCGTCGATGTAGAACACGACCTCCTTCTCCGAGACTTTCGCCCGCTCGTACACCAGCGAGATCAACAGCTGCATCGTCAGTGCCGTGCTGCTGTCGACGCTGCCCTCCTGCTGGGCGAGATCGAGGTAGATGACCTTTTCGTCCCGGATGTCGAAGTCCGATTCTTGGCCGAGGTTGGCGTGCCGACCTCCCTCCTCGAAGGGACGAAGCTGATCGAGGAGCCACGTCGCGTCCTCCTTGATCTTCCCCGCCTCCTCGTCGGACCGGACGACGAACTCCTCGGGGTCGTCAACCATGTCCTCGAAGACGTCCATCATATCCCGAATCGTGGGGCTCGGGTTGTCGTGCGTCGAGATGTCGTCGGTGACCCCGTTGCGCTTGTACGCTCGCTTGAGCCCGAGTTCCAGCGTCGTCCGGCGGTCGCCCAGCGAGATGCCACGGAGCGCGAAGAAGTTCGTGAGGAAGCTCATCGCGTCGTCGAGCTTCTCGTTGAACGGGCTGGCGTCCTCACCCATCGCCCGCTGGACGTGCTCGGGCGTCTCCCGGATCTCCAAGGGATTCAGTCCGAGCGTCCCGCCGACAGTGATTCGTTTGGCATCGAGCGCTTCGGCGACCCCTGCCCAGTTGTTCAACGGCTCGAGGATGATGCCGATACGGTCCTTGCTCTGTTCGATGGAGCGGATGAAGTTCTGCTTCGAACTGAACGACTTCCCCGACCCCGTGTCGCCGACGGTGAACATCGCGTAGCCGTTGTCCCTCGCGAACGGGTCGATGACGACCGGGCTCTGGTTGTCCTTGTGGATCCCGAACTCGACGCCACCTTCCTCGAGAATCGTTGCGTTGTGCGGCGAGGACAGCAGCGCGCCGACGGCGCCGCCGAGCGCAATCGACGTCCGCCCGAACTCGTTGTCACCGATGGGTGCGGCGGACTGGAGGGCGAGGTCCTGCCGGCAGATCGCCGTCTTTGGTGTGAGGTTCGCCGGGTCGTCACGGAGCGCGCTCTTGACCTTCTGGACGGCGTCCCTGAGTTCCTCCTTCTCGTCGGCTCGTACCGTGATGAACATCCCCTGGTCGAAGACGTTCGCGCCATTTTCGACGGCCTTGTACGTCGCTGCGGCCTCGTTGGCACGTTCCTGTAGGTAGGCACTCCGGACGCTCTGTTCGAGGTCAGCGTCCACCTGGAGGTCGTCAGCGATGTCCTGCAGTTCGTTCCGGGCCCGCTCCTGGTTCTTCGGCGTGATGTGGGCCGTCAGGTCGAACTGCACGTCGGTCATCTCGAAGAGCTCGGAGAGGTAGCCGTCGTTGGGGTAGTCCGGGTAGTCAGCGATGTACAGCGTCGTCGTCCACTGCTCGCCGACCCATGCCGCGCGCGTCTCCCACTCGATCGCCGCCGGTGCCGTCACCGTCTTGTGTGACTCAGCGATGTCGTCGAGGAGTTGGCGTTCGGCCGCGCCCTGTTCGATGGTCTCCTCGTCGAGCAAATCCGAGAACTCGACCTCTTCCTCGTCGTCTTCGGTGTACCAGTCCCAGAGGAGTTTCCCGCCGATCCCGACCAGTACCGCGAGCAGGATGTAGAGAGCCGCACCTTCCGCTGAGGTTGGGTTCGTGAGCCACTCCGTGAGCTGGCCGACGGCTCCGCTGTCCGTCTGGAGGACGAGGTTACGCATCGTGGTCATCCTCCCGGCGCGAATGGCCGATGATGGGTTGTTCGCGAACGACGCTCTCTGCGTCGTCGTACTCGTGTTCGCGGCCGTTCCAGAAGTCCATATTCAACACGAAGAGTTCGACCGTGCTGAGCCGGCGTGCGGACCAGCCCGACGCCTGCTGGATGAACTCCGAGCGCACGTCGTTGACCCGGCTATCCAGCTTCTCGAACATCTGTGCGCGGCGCTCGACGTCGGTGAGGTCCTCACGGCGGGTCACGAACGGGTTGAACAGGAACCCGATGACGGGGAACTGCGTCAGCTTCTCGGCCGGCGTCCCCTCGTCGCGGAAGCGGTCGTAGACTTCCAGTGGGGTGACCTCGACGCCGATGTAGTACCGCACCTGCTGGATGCCCCGTTCGCGCATCTCCTTCGGCCGCGTCTCCCGATACTCTTCGAGGAGTTCCCGGAAGATCGGGTTTTCTTTGACGTCCTCGTCGTTCAGGCGGTCTTCGATGTTCTCCGTAATCTGTTCGACCGGGAACGAGCGGGTCGTCGCGTGGAGTTTGAGCTTCGAGTCCAGTTCCTTGTTGGCGAACTCCTCGCCGGCGTCCTGGAGCTGTGCCCAGTCGTCGGACATCGCGAAGTCCATGTTGCCGGGGTCGATCTCGATGAACGCCTCCATCGTGCCGTCCGCGCGCTGGATCGCGCCAGCGCCCGGCCACGCCCGTTCGATGTTCGTGAGGTCTTGCGTCCGCTCGTCGGGCTTGAACGGTGTGTAGTTCGCGAGCCCGCCCTCGTTGCGCTCTGTCTCATTGGTACTACTGTCGGCTTCCTCCGGCGCGCTGAACGTGATCTGTGGGCGCTTGACGTAGCGATAGACGTCTTTCGTCCACGTCCACGCGTTGAGGTGGTCAGGCGAGACGTAGACGATCGCGACGCCGAACCCGAAGCCACCCGCGACGAACGGTAGAGCGAGTGATTCGATGCCAGTGAGGCCGGCGATGAACAAGCCGACAATTGGGAAGGCGATGAGGACACCGACGTCGCCTTCCTCGATGTTGAGGTAGGGGATGCGGCTCTCCTCACCGAACTGGTCCATGATGCGCCGTGCGGCTGCGTCTTCGTCGATGGACATTGTTAGTGGATACCTCGGTCAAAGTCAATACCGCGGTTGTCACTCGCTGTCCCCGATGTGGTACCACCGGGGTCGTTCTCGGTGCGTCGGTACGACGGTGCGCCCCCTCCTTCATCGCCGTGACCACCTCGGGCAGCGGCCTTCTGTGCGACAGCGTGTCCGGCGGCGGCTTTCGGGCCCCACCGGGCGGCGGTTGTCGCGACGCCGGCCCCACCGACGTAGGCTCCGGCTGCAACGCCGCCAATGAGAGCTGCTCCTTTCGTCGCGCCTCCGAGGACTTTCGCCGTCATCGGAGTTGCGAATTTGAACGTCTTCCACGTGACATAGAGGGCAACGAGTGGAAGGGAAGACGCGACGAGATACTTGAGAAACGCTGTTCCCGGCGTCAAGGCCCCTCCAGAGTAGAGTAAATCGTATCCCTTGAGAACTATCGCTGCAGGCAGGGGTAGGATGGCTAAGGGAACGAACCGTTTGCTGAACCCCATAGCGACATCTGAGAGAACAGGGATATTGCCATATGCGACGGCGAATGCGATGGGCATCCCATACAGGTAGACGTAGAGGAGAATCTGCCGGATGTAGAACAGCGCTTCCAATGCCCACATCGAGATTCCCCCGATAAGAGCAAAAAGTAGACCGAGACCGGGATTGGTAATTGACCCTGTTATGAACTGTAGCATAGCAGAGGCCAGCGAGGACAGCTCCGGCATCAGCGCTATTGTGAACCCGTCGACAAGGTAGAGAGCGAGCGCTCCAATCCAGTACCACGTAATGATCAGGAACGCACCGACCCAGGCAGTCTTCTTGGTCTTCCGAGCCTCGTATGCACTCCCGATATTGAAGATACGGATGGTGTGCCGTCCCTGAACGCTCATCACAAGGAGCAGAAGAGAAATCAACATGATCTCGCCGCCGATGAGCCCTTCCTGGATTGCTGGCCAAGGGGCGTTACTTGGTTCTCCGAAAATGAACGCCCCGTCGGTCTGGGGAGTTGGAGTGCCAAACATCTCTTCGGTCAGCGTCTGATACCCCGACCGAAGCCCGTCCATGAACAGACCGATGAACCAATCGACAACGTCTTTGAACCCCTCGAGAACGACGTCTATCAGGTCCACCATCGTTAGGCCTCCGTGATTGAAACCTCGCAATCACTCATCTCCGTGGATCCAGAGTACTGTACATCGAAGGTCTTCGATACCTGGTCGCCGCCAACTTGAGTTCGGACTGTGACGGTGAACTGGCCGCTGTTTCCGTCCGGGGAGCATCCCATCCCCTTTTCAGATTCGGAACCAAATGGGAACGAACTACTGAACAGGTCGGTAGTTTCTCCCGGTGAGATCACCACCTGCTCGGTTTCATACATTCCGCTACCTCTGGGATCTTCAATCGGGTTTGGTACATCACCGGAGAAAATCAACTCAACAACCGCTTCTGGTCCGCTTCCGGTGTTTTCGACGGTGGCGTACGCTTCCCCGTTCTTTAGCCGATCCGTCTCAGTATCTCCGTAGACTTCGTCCCACGACTTCTCCGGGTTATTCCTGTAAAGACCGACATCTTGAATTCCAATTTCCGGCTGAATCAGTGAAGAACTCTCAGCTATTGTTTCTTCACCGCTGAGAGCCACGACAGTATACTCTCCAGGCTCGTAAGAAGTTCCGATCTCGAAAGAGACCTGTTGTGACCCAGCAGCAGTTTCTCGTTGACCGAACAGCTCCCCATTCGGCTGGACGAGGTTGATCTGATCGACTCCCTCCTCTGACGTGTATTCAATGACGAGTTCTGTCCCCTCTACGGTGACTTGCTGGATGATTCCCTCTCCATCAGACGGGGTTGAGTTCCCGCTACCCGGGGAATCGCCGTTGTTGAGGCATCCGGCCACGCTCACGAGAGCGGCGCCGGCGACTGTTCGGAGGGCGGTTCGTCTACTGAGGTGGGGATTGTCCTGAGTCATGGGTTTTGCTGGAAGATGTCTTCTGGGCCGAGCATCCGCAGGAGGCGCTTGCCAGCGTAGAACATCACGAAGAACGGCAGGAGCTGCCAACCGACCTCAAAGATGAGGGCGAACCAGCCTTCAATCGTTCCGAGTGGATGCCAGCGGGCCGTCGCGGAATCGCTCACGTACGCGGGATTATGGCCGAGCCACGAACCCGGATGGTAGCGGGCCGTGTAGATCCCCGGCTCGTCGATCGTCACGATTGCCACGCCCGATTCGTTGGTCTCGACGCGCTGATCTGCGACGGTGATGTATCCATTCCGGGTGGTTCCGCCAATCGGGTACTGGCGGCTATCGTCGAGCGTGATGGGAGCGCCGGTCTGATTGTCCCGCAGTTCAATCCGGAGTGTCGCCTGTGACTGGTTCTGCTTGAGTACCTCCACGGTGAGGTTGCTGCGACGGAGCTGTCGCTCGGAGCCACCGTTCGGCTCGACGATCGAGGCGTTCACGCCACGGACGATACCCGCAACGTGGAGCGCTTCACGGTCGACGGTCTCCGCTCGAACGGCGACGCCGTACGTCGTCGTGTACGACTGGTTGACGATGTCGATGTTGATGTTCTCCCCAATGGTGCCGACCGGCGACGGGCGGTCAGTCCCCCACGTCTCGATGAGTTCGGGGCCATCTCGAACCGGCTCGGCACGCGGCCCGATGCGAGACGGATATGCGTGGACGTACACGGGAATCGCATCCGATTCAACGGTGGCGCTATCTGTCCGGTTCGACCGAACGAGCGTGTCCCAGTTGGTGTTCCGAGCAGTGTAGAACCGCCAGACACCACGCACCCGTGCATCGCCATCCTCGGTAAGCGTGTACCCCTGCCACGGGCGGGACTGGAAGATGGCCACACCGGCGTCGCCGTTAGGGTACTCGGCGTAGTAGGGATATGCCGAGAGGTCGTAGATCTCGACGTCGATCGCGTTCGAGACGTTGCGTGATTCCGTCCGGTAGGTTACGTCGACGTCCGTCCGGTTGCCTTGGTCGAACCGAGTGGTCTTCTTCAGACGGGTACTGATCTCCGCTTCGAGCGTGAGATTCGCGCTCCAGTCATCCTCGATCTGGTAGTCGAGGGCTGGCGTATGGGACCCGTCCTGCGTCGCGATGGTCTCGCCGTTCTTCTTCAGCCGGACTTCTTCGACCTCGTGCTCCGTGAGCGACCACGAGATAGTCGTGTTGCCGGAGGAGCTCCCGTTGGGTACGCGAACGCGATAATCAACGAAACCGCGCATCGTCCCATTCGGCGCGATGTAGAGTGGGGTTTCACCGGACTCGAGGTGTCCACGAGTAGAGGGCTGGACGGCGAAGATCGTTGCGTGAGCATCTTCGATGAAGACGCCGTCCTCGAGGTCCGCGTGCGGCGGATGCACGGACGTATCTGGGCCGCCGGCGTCGAGGTCCTCGAAGTCGTTCCGAGTCCACGTCGCCGCGGTCGCGGGCGGGCGCTTGAACGTGACGTCGGTCCCGTTCGCGACTTGGTGGACGGCGGAGCGGTCCTCGCCGTACCGCTGGCGGTACTCCTCCTGGCTGATGTAATTGTCCGAATCGCGGGACCACAGCGTTGCCGACTCGTTTTCCGTGAGCCCGTTCCCCTCCGTACCCGGTCGCGGCGGGTCGGCTGCGACGATACCCGTGACTAAGCTCGTCACGAGCAAGCCGGCCATGAGCACGGAGAGCTCTCGGTGGTTCATAGGGCTCGTAACGGGGATCGCGGAGTGCTTACCAGGGGACGAGGTCGACGCACTGCGCCAGCGGCAGCCCCATCATCGACCCGGCGACGGTGTACAGCGGGCCGAGGACGACGAGGACGACCGCGGACTTCATCGCCGACCGTTTGTGGCGCTTAAGGCCCTTCTTCTGCTCGGGATTGAGGGTGAACATCTCGATAAGGGAGTCAGCCTGCCAGACGATTGCGAGGCCGACGATCCCCAGCGCGGTTGTGAGCTGGAAGAATCCCTCAATCATGCTGGGAAGGTTGTCCGCGCTACAGACGGCGTTACTCTGGGCGGCGACCGGCTGGACGGCGAACAGGCTCAGGAAGACGACTGTTAGTGCGGCCTGTCGTGGAACCTTGCCGGTCAGGGATGACTCGGTGTCGGTGCTACGTTCAGGGTCGGAGGGAGTCTTGTTCTGGGACATTGCGGGTCAATCATCAGTAGCGTCTCCAGCCGTCGGCTGGCTCTGCTGATCTTCGACGAGCGAACGGAGGTCGTCGATTCGATTCGTGTACTCTGCGATCTCTTCGAGCGTGTAGCCTTGCTCGCGGGCCCGGTCCAGGAGGTCGCGGAGCTCGTCGGGGTCAACACCGCGGACTTCCATTTCCTCACGGAGGGCGCGGCGATAGAGGGCTGAGGCGTTGATGTGGCCGTTCCACATCAGGTACAGATCATCGATGTCCTCGATGGTGACTGACCTCGTAATCATACATGCGGGTATGGGTATGCACCGGCTGAGTCCCGGTACATATTTACTGACTATCTGGAAAATATATAAATATTTTCTGGTTGTTCGAGATTGAGATTCGCCATACAAATTATCGGCAAATAATTGAGGAACGTTTCGGGTGTGCCTTAACCAACGGGTGGAGTCTTATCGCGTGGGTGTTGGTTAAACTCTCACAATAGAACCGTTCTACTCGATCTCGATGACGTCCCCACTTCCATCATTAAGGAGACTGCGTACTTCGTCAAGGAGTTCCTCACCTTCCTCGTGGAGTGCAGTACCTTCATCGAGGTCGCACTCGTTCGCGTCGAGCTGCTCAATAATCTCCTCGACGCGACTCAACCGATCGTAGATGTCTGGATCTTTTGCCACGGTTAGATCACCCCCAGCCAAAGCCCGGTGATGACCAACAACAGCAACAGCAGCACAGCGATGGCGACCTTGTAGTAAATCGGTGGGAGGCCCTCGGGTGCGGTCGCTTCATCGACTGCTTCGGCGAGCTCCTGTTCGTGTTCGTGGTCCTGCTGGAAGGTCTCGTACGCGGCGTCGAGCTGTTGCTCCAGCGGCTCGATCTCACTCGCAAGGAACTCTTGGCGGGAGTTCACGATGTACTCGCCGGCGGCGGTCGGCGTGATCGTCGCGACGTCCGCCACCTGATCCGCGATGAGTCGGTCATCAGTGTGTCCAATCGCGGTGACCACCGGGGTATTCGCGGTGAAGATCGCCTCCGCAACCCGCTCGGTGTTGAAGGCCTGGAGGTTCGAATCGCTCCCACCGCCCCGACCAACGATGATGGCGTCGACGTCCTCCGAGCGGTCGAGATGGTGGATGCCGTTCGCGATGGACGTCGGCGCGTTCGACCCCTGGACGGTTGTGTCCTTCACTAGGATGTCGACGGTGGGGTCCTGTCCGTGGATCGCGTTCTGGATGTCGTACCGGGCGTCTCCTCGAAGGGACGTGACGACGCCGACCCGCTCCGGGAACGCCGGCGGTTGCTGTTTCTGCTCGTCGTCGAACCAGCCACGCTCTTCGAGTTCGCTTCGTAGCCGCTCGACGGCAGCTGCTTGGTCGCCGTCGCCGACGACGATCACCTCCCACGGTTTGAGGTCGATTTTCCCGCCCTCAGTCCAGTAATCGATATCGCCCTCGAGGATAACCTCGGTGCCGTCTTCGAGCTCGGTGTCCATCTCCCGGTAGCGGTTTGCCCAGATCATACAGGGAGCTCGGCATTGCCGTCGGTGAGCGTGAAGTAGAGTGCCGTACTGTTCTGGTGAAGGTCAGTGACTTCGCCGATACAGCGGACGCCGTTGAGGGCAGGCGTGTCTTGGACGACCGATGCGATCCGGTCGTTCAGCTGTGACACGCTGAGGACCTCTTTCGCATCCGGTTCGACCGCCTGCCGTTCTGTATCCGGTGCGTCCGCCATCTTCGTCTGTTAAATTCTGAACAGCACCCTCAAAAAGGTACCTTCAGTTGATGGTTCGAGTGGATAAACCGTCATTCATGCTCGGCGTTTTCGGCATCTGGATCCCGGATCACAGTTACTTCGATACCCGTCGCTTCCTCGATGACTTCCTCTGGGTCTCGCTCTATCCCGAACATCACGCTGAGGAGACGTTGCCATCGATTTCGTCGCTGTTCGCTGAGGATGATCATATCCATCTCGAATTCGATCGCTATTTCGATGACCGCTTCCTCTACAAAGAACCCATCTCGAATAACGTAGTTCGCGTCGAGCTCCCCAACTGAAGATTCAACTGCGGTTCGGAGCTCTTTCCGACTGACTCGACGGTCCTCCAGAACTTGATTAAGGTGGAAAATCAACAGTTCAGTTCCTTCACGACCGTCGGTTAAGTCCTGGCCGCGGCGGATGGCCCGTCTGTTCGTCTCCGTGAGAGGATATTGGACAGGAACGAGAACGTTCATTCACTACCGCTAGCGATGCCGGGGGTTAAATGTATATTTGTCCCACAGGCGCAGTCGCTCGGAAGATGAGTGTGCAGAATCTATGAAGCTTCAACACACTCCGGATACTACCGCCAGTACTGACCTATGGCGGAGGATTTAGCAGAGATTCAGCAGGAGATTGCGGCTTCGTCCCATCCCACAACAGAATTCAGCCAACTGAGTCGAAGCCGACAGCGGGACGTGTTCTTTCTGCTTCCGCAGAGTCTCCAGGAATCGCTCGTCGAGGATATGACCGGAGAAGAGCTCCAGCGATTCGTTCGCCGGCTCGGCCCCGACGAGGTGGCTGACGTTCTCGGATTCGCGGACGAAACCACGAGAACAGACGTCCTGCAACGACTCGACGAGGATCGCCGAGAGAAGGCCGAGTTCCTGCTCGAATTCAGTCCGGAGAGTGCTGCTGGCCTGATGCACCTGGACTACGTCACGGTCGATGCGACTAGGGATATCGACGATGTCGCCCACCGAGTACAGCGATACGAGGACCGAACGGGGAACGTACCGACGATCTTTGTGACCGAGGACGACGAGCTGGTCGGCGAACTTCCCGGGCAAGCGATCGCGATGGCAGACACCGACGACGTCGACCTCCACGACTACGTCCAGGAAACACCTGTCGTCACATACGATACGCCCGACACGGAGGTCGTCGACGTGCTCCGAGAGCATCCGGAGAGCTCAGTTGCAGTCCTCGACGACGACCGAACCATTCTAGGAGTTATCTATGCCGGGGACCTCCTCAGAGTCATCGAAGAGGAAGCCGGAGAGACACTCTACGAATTCACCGGTGTTCGAGAAGAGGAGAGCATTCTCGACGGACCGCTCACGAAGGTTCGGTACCGGTACAAGTGGTTGATCATCAACCTCGGAACGGCGTTTCTTGCCGCGGCGGCGGTCGGCTTCTTCGAGGACACGATCGCTGCGTTCACGCTCTTGGCCGTGTACATGCCCGTCGTCGCCGGGATGGGTGGGAACGCCGGGACGCAGTCGATGGCGGTGACCGTCCGTGGCATCGCCCTCGAACAGGTCTCGCTGTCGACCGGGCGTCGAGCGGTGATCAACGAAATCATCGCAGGTGGAGCGAACGGCCTCATCACCGGCGTCCTCGTTGCAGCGATAGCGTCGGTATTCAATCAGAGTCCGCTGCTGGGGCTCGTACTTGGCGTCTCGATGATCCTGAACCTCATCATCGCCGGATTCTTCGGAACGACGATTCCCCTGGTGCTCGAACGTATCGGCAAGGATCCCGCGACGTCGGCGACGATCTTCATCACGACGGCGACGGACGTTCTCGGGTTCTTCATCTTTCTCGGATTGGCGCAATCCGTTCTCTAAATTCTCTCCTTCAGTTCGCTGGCAATGATGAACCTCTGAAGTCACGGCCCGGATGCCCCAGTGATCTTTGCGAGTTTACACGCTGTTGTGAGGCCACAGTATTATTCGGACGGCTGACGGAGAGTCGGTATGACCGTCTACGAGACCGACCTCCCCGGAGTTGGCCGCAAATTCGACCTTGAATTAGCTGATGACAGTCTTGCATCGGTCGTCATCCATCACGACGGCCGGTGTGAACTCTATAAACGGCCCCACCGTGAAGCGAACGGTGAGAAACTCCTTGACCTGACGGGAGAGGAAGCGAACAAACTCGGGTCGATACTCGAAGGGGCGTACTTCGAGTCTGTGAACGTGGATGAACTAACCGTCCCGCTCGGTGACGCTATTATCGAATGGATCGACATCCCTGAAGACTCGCATATCGCAGGACAGACACTCGAGGAAAGCAAAATCAAACGCCAAACAGGCACGACGGTAATCGCCATTCAGCGGGATACCGAGACGATACCGAATCCGGGAGCTGATTTCGAACTCCACAGCGAGGATATCCTCGTTGCTATCGGGACACGTGAAGAGCACGCGGCTCTGGACGATTTGGTCGAACGCGGTCCCTGATAGCGTCGTCACTCGGTGTGGAACGTACGTGCTACCCGTTCGATGAGATGTGCGTTCCGCATAAGTATCGTGCCGAGGATACTCGTGAGCAGGACGTAACCGACGGTGAATGCCGGGATCGTTTCCCTGAGAGCGTCTGTGGTCCCCGCAGTGACGAGGAACGCGGCGATCACCAGCGAGAACTCCCCGCGGGGAGCGAGCGCACTCGCCATCCTCGATGCCTGCTCGATCGAGAGACCGAAGCTCCGACCGGCGAAGAACCCACTCACAATCTGTCCGAACACCGTGACGACGACGGCAACGAGAACGAACCCCGCGACCGAGAGCACGAGTCGCGGATCGGTCTGGAGACCGATGACGAAGAAGAACACCGCTGCGAAGAGGTCACGGCTCGGGGCGAGTTTACTCTCGATACGCTCGACGTGCGATGTCTGTCCGAACGCCAGGCCGACGAGGAACGCCACGATAGCGTCACTGACACCGGCAGCGAAACCGAGACCGGCCACGAGCGTAGTCACACCGAGGACGCCGAGGAGGAATAGTTCGCTTGACCGGATATCGAACATTCTATCGAGCCAATCGCCGCCGTAGTAGGCGAACAGCGTCAGTACTACCAACACGATCGCTGCCTGTCCGAGTGTCCGACCGAGTGAAGCAATGTCGGCAGCACCCAGGAGGACAGCAGAGAGGATTGCGAACACAGCGGCGGTGAGAACGTCTTCAATGACGATCACGCCGAGAATCCCTTCGCTCTCCGGATTGACGATCCACTCCAGATCAAGGAGGGATTTGGCGATAATGACCGTCGACGAGTTGAACGCGATTAGACCGATGAACAGTGATTCGAGAAGGTTGAATCCGAAGAGGAGACCGACGACGATACCGAGTGGGAAACTGACGCCGACGTCGATTGCGCCGGCACGGAGGAACTGCGAACGCTTCTGGATTAGCGAGGTCAGGCTCAGCTCCAGGCCGACGAAGAATAGCAGGAAGATCACACCGAGATCTGCCAGTAGTCGGATGAACTCCGTCGAGTCGACGACCGTGAGAGAGACGCCGCCGATCGAGGGCGCAAAGGGGCCGATGAGAACACCGACGAGGATGTACGCGGGGATGACCGACTGGCCGACACGAACGGCAATCAAGCCACCAATCGTGAGGACTGTAAGAAAGATGCCGGCCGAAAGTATGAGACTCGTCGTAGCCACGGATATGACAGGTATCTACAGGTGAATTATTGTTCCGGTGGTGGCTTCTTTTTAATGGACTATTCGACTTTCGAGAGCAGCTCTTCGAGCGCTTGGTGTGCGTCGTCATCGCCGACGACGACCAGAACGTCATCTGGTAGTAGCTGTGTGTCTGGCGTCGGATTCGCAATCGTCTGGTCACCGCGTTCGACAGCAAGGACAGAGACCCCCGTCTGGGTTCGGAGACCCACTTCGCCAATTGTCTGACCGGTAACCGGTGAATCATCCGGGATGGCCACCCATTTGATTCGAGCTCCTGAGAGCACATCGTCGAGATCGTCGGAGACGGGGTCGAAAAAGACGCCTTCGAATATCTCCGCTATTTTCTCTGCGTCGCGCTCACTCGTCGTGAACAGTTCCTCGCCGTCGGCGTCCGGTTCATCTCGCCAAAATGCGCTTCGTTTACCGTCGTTGTGGACAACGATCGTGAATACCCCTCCGTCGGGAAACGAGATCTGGTATCGTCGTCCAACGCCCGGGAGCTGGGTCTCGAAAACCTTCATATCCATAGTGGACTGAGCAGCGTAATCATTGTTCGGACGTCATCGGAGTCAAAACGAACTGAAATTTACGGTCGTCTTTGGTTACCGTCTCTTTGGGTTACGGTCATACCAGCGCTCTTATATCGGTCGTTCAACTGAGTAAGCAGTAAATAATGGCGATGGATCCGTCCCTGCCGCCGAAAGAGCGCGTCTATTTTCTGCTCGACGGAAGACATCGAGAGAGCTGGCTCTCTTTGGGGACGAATCTCTTCATTATGGCACTTATCGTCCTCAACGTCGCGACGTTTATAGCGGGGACGGTGTCGTGGATCGGTGCCCGATACGGTGAGCTTTTCGCTGCATTCGACGTGTTCTGTGTCAGTGTGTTCACGGTTGAGTACGTGCTCCGCGTCTGGTCGTGTACGGTCGACGAGCGCTACTCGAGCCCAATTCGTGGTCGTATTCGGTTTATGCTCTCCCCCTACGCGCTTATCGACTTGATCGCGATCTTCCCGTTCTACCTCCCGATCGTGCTCGGAGAGCAAGGTGCAGAACGGATGCTCCGGATTTTCCGTCTATTCCGCTTGCTGAAAATCGCGCGATACTCGAACTCGCTGACGTTGATTACAAACGTTTTTCGGCGAAAAGCGGAAGAATTGCTGATCACTGTCCTCGTGATGAGCATCTGGTTGGTCTTCGTGTCCAGCCTGATGTACTACGTCGAGCGGGCCGCACAGCCCGAGGTGTTTTCCAGCATTCCGGCCGCGATCTGGTGGGGTATCGTCACGCTGACAACAGTGGGATACGGCGATGTCGTCCCCGTGACCCCACTCGGACGTGCACTCGGGGCGACAGTCGCACTCCTCGGTATTGCACTGTTTGCATTGCCTGCTGGTATCGTCGCGTCCGGATTTGTCGAAGAACTCGAGCGCCGACGACAAGGATCACAATATTGTCCCCACTGCGGAGAGGAAGTCGACGAGCTCGTCAACGAACCCCCCAAATCTCATGTTCACGACGAACCGGAACAAGAACAGTGATCTAAGATTGATGCATTCAAACCAGTCAAATTACCTCTCTCGGGTTTTATGGAGGGTATCTAATGAGTAATACCGATAACGACGAAGCCCTGAGTGAGATCGTCGCATTTAACCTCAATCCGTATGTACTGGGGATACTCGTTCTAGCGGTGGGTCTGTGGGTATTCGGTCATACAGAATATGGAACGCTTGCCTTTCTCCTATTCCTACTCATATTCACACTCAGGAACATGTGGTTTGCATATTCAGAACTCCTTGGATGACTGTTCCTCGGAGTCTGCGACCGCCCTAGAGATGTCGCGATCGCTGAGATACCCGATAATCTCGTGTGCCTTCTCGACGAGTAGGTACCGGAGGCCGTTCTCCTTCATCATCGCGGCCGCAGTTTCGAGGCTCTCCGACTCGTCTACCGTAACTACCGGTGAGAGTGGACAGTCTGCAAGCGACGTAGTGGAAATGTTCGCCCCATCATCGACTAATTCAACCACCTCTGTATGAGTGAAGACGCCGAACGGCTCGCCATTCTCCGTCACGACCACTAAATCGGTATCCGATTCAGTGAGCCTCTCAACTGCGCGGGCAGCATTCCGTTCCTTCTCCAGTTCGGCTGCCCGTTTGCGCATAACTTCTCCAATGTAAAATGGGATCATGAGTACCGACAGTGCGAGCACGAATTTATAGGCTGTGGGACGACCATCTGAAATTCACCGATTCGGTCGAAATCTCGGATTCAATAGTCCTGAGCTCGTAAAGTCAATCGACTACTTGAGTGTCTGTTCCCGGGTCTGCTCGTCCTCTTCTTTGGTGTCCTGCAACCGTGTCGGCTCGAACATCTGCGGAGAGTCGTCCGCCTCTAGATCGGTGAGTTGGACCTGTTCCAGTACTTCGAGCTTCCGGAGAGCTTCGGGGTGTCCAAGAGCGTACAAATCGTCACCAGCCTGGATATGGTGATCTTGCTCCAGAATCGTTCCGATCTCACCGTTAGCAGAGCGAACAGCGATCACAGTAACGTCAAGACGGCCAATTGCCTGACCGACGAGTGGACTTCCCGGTTGTATCTGGATGATGCTCATGGTCTCGTCTTCTCGCCGGAGCATCGCAGCGAACTCCCGCTCCGGGTGGGAGTTCGCTGAGAGAGTCATCAACCGGTGATTCGCTGTCGGATCAATCTCGGTTGCCGTTGCCTCGTCAAGCACGAGTGTCGCAACCGACCCGACGCTGGCCCGGAGTTCAGCCGTTCCGAGTCTGGTCTCTGCCCCGTCATTATCGACGCGCCATAACTGAACTGTATCGCCGGGAGAGGCACTAAACGGCGGATCTGCGGAAACCGCCACACCCGCGGAGTTCGGGGGGATGGTCTGCCCCAATCCGACAGTTCGCTTTCCGACTGCGAGGTAGGTTACGGTCCCGTCCGGATCGATATCCACGTCAACGTACCCAACATCGTGTTCTTCTTTGAGACGAGCCGCCACCTGCGAGTGTAGTTCCTCGAGCGTGAGCCCCTTCGGGAAGTCCATCGTTTTGCCGGCGATCACCCGCTTCGTCTCTGTATCGACGGGATCGTATCCCTCGATATCCTCGATCGACTCGGGAATCGAGACCGTGATGAACCGGCCACTGGCCCGGACGATGGGGCTTAGATCGGGCTGGAGGCGCTTCCAGGTAAACCGGTCGGAAGTGCCGGCGCTATCGCCGAGCGAACGGCCAACATAGGATGCGAATCCCGCTACCACAAACACCGAGATATTGAGTAGTGCCTCCCCGGTGGACACCATCTCGCCCCGGTTCGAAATGAACTGGACGAGTGCGAGTCGGGTATTGAGGTAGACGGCAACCACTCCGAGTCCGACGATGAGCGTCGCGCCCTCCGGGAACTCGTCTCCGGTTCGCACTCGGAAGACGAACGTGACGATTGCGGTCACCACGAACGCGAGCAGAGAGAGCGCGACAATACTCACGAGTCCTTCGACCAGCGGGTGGGTGGCGACCGTCGAAACGAGGCTCACGATACCACCTCCTCAAACTCCCGCAGCTTCGCAGTATTCCCGACGACTATCAGCGTGTCTCCCGCGCTGAGTTCAGTCGACCCAGTCGGAGCAATAAGTGGTCCCTCAGTCCGCCGAATCGCCAGAATGACGACACCGAAGGTCGTGCGGATTTGCTGGTCGCCGATCGTCGACCCCACAAGCGGACTCTCGTCGTCAAGAGTCACAGAGCGAAATCGATTGCCACCCTGTTTGAGCACGCCGATGATCTCGTATTCTCGCTGTTTTCCACGCGAATGAACGACCATCGGCGCGAAATCGGAACGGATGACACGTCGCCCATCGTCGTATGGGACCGCAATCGTCACGACCCCTTCACCGCCTGTCGTCGTCATCTTCGGAGCGAGCTGTGTGACGACTTCCTCGCCACCGTCTGTCTGTTTCGCCTCCGTGTCGAGCGGGTCGATAGGGACTTCGGCTCCAGTTGTTCGAGCACTCACAACCGAGCCAGTAACGTCACCTTCTGGAAGTTTCACTGTGACTTTGTCACCACGACCGACGCCGGTCGGTAACACCGTCTGAATCGACACGGCTCTCCGTCCGGACGGCACGCGTCGTGAGAGGCCAGCAGCACTCGGTGCGGCTGCGATTTGGGCTCGCCCCTGTTTGTCGATCGTGATTGATGCCTCAGCAAGTTCGTAATCGGTCAGCAACCGCTCTTCGAGCTTGGCCTCGAGTTCTGGAAGCGAGAGCGTTGCCGGGAAGCGCCACGAACTCGTCGTTAGCTGGTAGCGAATATTGTCAGGTAGTGGTGGGTATCCTTCGAGATCGGTGATTTCGCCGATCGGACGGACGTGGACTTGGCCGTACGAGTCGATGCGTTCCACCAGATCCGCTGAAAGCGTCGTTTCCCGCAACGCTTTCAGGGTGAATTTACGTGGCGTTGCAGTGGCGAGTTTGTCACCCTGGCTATGCGCCCAGAGACTCGCCATGAGGATGACCAATACTGCGGTGATTCCGGTCCAGCTTTCGGCCAACGAGGGGTCTATCAGTCCCATCAGCCCACCAGAAACGCCGGCAAGCGTTCCCCCGAGGGCAACGACCCCGAGCCCTGGAATAGTAACGGTCGTGAAGTATTTGAAGAGAAACCCGATGGAGAAGGCGACGAATGCGGGAAAGATCCCGGCCAACAGACCAAGGTATACACCGAGCAAGACCTCCGTAAAAGCCCCTGTGACCATTAATTGGCGTCTATCCTCGGATCCGTATAGGTGTTCTGACCGCTGAAACCGTATGCTATCTATGAGAGTAGAGCTACTGACTGAGCTAGATACCGCCTGACAGGCCGATAGACCGCGAAGTACTCGGTCGGCTGGTGGCTACATCACTTCTACCGACGATGTTCAGGAACGCAGCACGGCACTGATAGGTCTTCTTACGATACCTGTGAGGATCTATTCGATGAGCGATTCGATTACCAATAGTTAAGCGATCTGTGCCATCCTTCGTTCCTTTCAGAACGGAATACAAGGGAACTCTGGAACAACGGCCCCTGACACCAATCCTTAAACGTGGTGTCCGAGACCCTACGGTAAGATGACCGTCCGGGAGCACAAATCACAACACGATCACGTAGAATCACTCCCGTTGATTTCGAGTTCTGCAACGGTCACAACCGTCGAATCGATGGATCGGGACAGACGAGATGAAATCCGAGAGACGCTTCTCGATTTGGCGGGCGAACACGGGTTCGAAACTGCGGTCACCGATCGCGGACCTATCGATTGGGACGGGGTTTTCGAGGAAGCGACACGGTTGAACCGACGGTTAGCTGCCCGAATCGGCGCTCTCCACGAGCGCTACGAACGAGAGCACCCCGCGCTCGTCAGAATCGAGTTTGAGACTGACGAACCGTTCGACTTCGCGGCCGGCCAGTACCTCTCAGTCCGCTATGATGGCCGTACTCGACCATACTCGATCGCGAGTTTACCCAACCGAGAAAAGACCGAACTGTGTATTCGACGAGTTCCCGATGGGCGGCTCTCTCCAAACCTTTGCGACGAGCTATCGGTCGGCGACCGTCTCACCGTTCGCGGTCCGAGTGGGCATCTACTTCTGGAAGACGTTTCGAGGCGGGATATGGCGTTCCTCGCGACGGGGACTGGCGTGGCACCCATGAAGAGCATGATCGACTACATCTTCGAGGAGGAACGAGACGAGTTTCGCGGGGAGACACGCGATGTCTGGCTATTTCTCGGGGCGGCCTGGATAGACGACCTGCCCTACCACGAAGCCTTTCAGGAACTCGCGGAGACCCACGACATCTTCCACTACGTACCCTGTCTCTCTCGAGAGCCGTGGCTCTCTGGGTGGGAGGGCGAGACCGACTACATACAGGACGCGATGATGAAGTACGTAGATGAGCGCGAACTCGACGATGCGGCGTTCGGCAGGCACGTTGCTGAACTGCTCGACGACCGTCCGCAGATCGACGATGGCGCTCGCATCGATCCGCACAACGTAGAGATGTATGCCTGTGGAATCAACGCGATGGTATACAGCCTCGAGACTGCAGTACGTAGACTCGGTGTTCCGTCTCGGCACGTACACTGCGAGGGGTACGGATAGGCGACAGGTCCGGCAACAGTCTCGTATTGAGAAGGTCAATCCAGAAGAGATATACCTCCCAGGATGCCGATTAGCGTATCTATATTGATATGCTGGCTGAAGGGCTGAATACTGGTGCACTCGTCGTTTTCGTTATCATTGCGGTGACGATGGTCCTATTCGTCAGCGAGATTATCTCTAATGATGTCACGGCGATTGGAGTGATGGTGACGTTGGCCGCATTAGAGCCGATAACTGGGGTCAGACCCATCGACGCGATTTCGGGATTCGCGAATCCCGCGACGGTAACTATCGTCGCGATGTATATGCTCAGTGCGGGAATCCAGCGGACCGGCCTCATCGAACGGCTAGGGGTCGAACTCGCGAAGCTCACGCGTGGCAAGGAACGCCGCGTGCTCGCTGCATCGATGGGTGCAACGTACCCGCTAGCGGGATTCATCAACAACACTCCGATCGTGGCGATCTTCATGCCGATGGTGATCAATCTCGCCAACCGGAGCAAGATTTCCCCGTCGAAGCTGTTAATGCCGTTATCCTACGTTGCGATCCTCGGTGGCTCGTTGACTCTTATCGGGACGTCGACGAATCTCATCGCGAGTTCGCTTACGACGACACTTCTCGATCGTGGTCCTATCGGATTCTTCGAGTTCACCCAACTCGGCGTCATCATTCTCGGTATCGGGACCCTGTATTTGTTGACTGTCGGCCGTCGACTCCTCCCGGCACGCGTGCCGCCGGCAGAGGATCTGACCGAAGCGTTTGCACTTGAGGATCACCTGTACCAGGTCCGCGTCACTGCTGACTCCGAACTCATCGGCCACCACCTTGGCGAGATAGACCGAGATTCGGAAATCGATATTATACAGCTGGATCGTGGATCGAGTTCTTTCCCCGGGACCTCGGATCTCGTTGTCGAATCCGGGGATCGGCTCGTTCTGCTGGGGAAGTACAAAGCCGTCGATGAGTTTGCAACGGCGAACGATCTCACACAGTTGTCCAAAAAATCCGTCGACCAAGACACCTTCTCGGATCAGGACCGCGGGAACTCACTCGCCAAACTCGTGGTTGCCCCGAACTCGAATTATATTGGCAAACCACTCGGCGAGTACCGTCTTTCGCAACGCTACGAGACGAGCATCCTCGCAATCAACCGTCGAAGCGGGGAACGAATCATCAACGACCTCGAATCCGTCGTTCTCGAGGTGGGTGATACGTTGCTCGTCCGGTCGAACGACGCGGCACTGGCGTATATTCACGATCGAGGGAACTTCATCCGCGTCGATGCGCCACCATTTGATATCTTCGAACGTGATGGCGACGGATTACCCCCAATCGATCGGAATGCGAAACTCGCAGTGGGCATCATGTGTGCCGTCGTCGGGATTGCTGCCCTGGGATACCTCCCGATCTCTATTGCAGCGTTGTTTGGAGTCTTCGCGATGGTGGTGACCGGTGTGTTGACGCCGTCAGACGCCTACAACTCGGTCAGCTGGAACATCATCTTCCTGCTGGCCGGTGTCATTCCCCTCGGCATCGCCATGCAGGAAACCGGTGGTGCGGAGATGGTCGCCGACGTCCTCTCCGCCAGTGGAGCCTTCCTGCCCCTCATTGGCGTTCTCCTGCTGATCGTCGTCGTCACCGGTCTGTTCGCGAACGTCATCACTCCCGTTGCGACGGTCGTGTTGATGATCCCCGTCGCCGTCGACGCTGCCGCACAGCTGGGGGCGAATCAGTTTGCCTTTCTCCTCGGGGTAATGTTCGCATCCGCGAGTTCGTTCATGACGCCCGTCGGGTATCAGACGAACTTGATGGTGTACGGTCCAGGTGGGTATCGGTTTACTGACTTCCTCCGAGTTGGAGGCCCCCTTCAGTTCCTCATCGCCCTCGTCATTACCGTCGGTGTCGCAATGTTCTGGGGACTCACTCCATAATGGAAGCCAGATTTCGAAGCCAGAACGGTCTTCTCACGATATCTCCGTAGTTCAGGCTTGCTAGTCGTCTGTACCGTAATCCCCGTTGTGCATTCGATAGCCGTCGAACTCACCCCGTCGAATTTCCCGTTCGATCTCATCACGCGTCTCCGTGTCGAGTCGGACGAGGTGGCAGAGCGGATGGCCCGGAAGCGCAACCGGATTCTCGAGTACACCGACGATCAGCCCCGTAAAGGGAGCAGTTACGACGTGTTCCTCTGTTTTGAAGTGATCCGTGATCGTACAGATCGTTTCATCTTCGTGAACAAGCGGATACGGTCCCCACTCCATTTCGACAAGCCCGCCCGTTTCAGCTCGAAGCCACCGTTTCTCGCTGTCAGCCGCGGTCACCTTGTACCAACCGGGCCAGTGAACCGGGGTTCCAGGAAGGATCCCGTACTGAGCCAGAACGCTCTCAACGCCATTAACCGCCTTGTCGATCAGGGCAGGTTGAAAACGTTGGGCCCGCCCCATCTCGACCGTAATTGTCGGAATTCCATCGGACGTAGCGACCGAACGCAAGGATTTCGATTCCCCAGCCCCGTACAGAATGACGTTCGCACCGAACGAGCGGGCAAGCGGTTCGACGTCCTCGTTTTCGAGATCCGCCCGAACGTGGAACATCGTGGTCCGGTTGCGCGTTGACGTGTGGAAATCGATTCCGAGGTCGCAATTACTGATAAATCGGCTGTAGATCTGATGAGCCATTCGTTCAGCGGTATTACTGCGTTCACGTCCTGGGAATGCTCTGTTGAGATCTTGGTCGTAAATCGGGATATACCGCTGTTGAGCCTGGTATGCGGGCACGTTCACCACGTGGAGACAGACGATTGTTCCATGGAGTTCACTTGGCTGATACCGGTCCGCAATTTCCTGGACGACTTTCACTCCATTGAGTTCGTCACCGTGAATCGCTGCGGTCAAAAAAATGGTCGGTCCACCGTGCGTTCCGTTGATTATCGTGACAGGGATTTCGACCGAGTCGCCGAGGTAGTTCTCCCCCACTTCATACCGGATGTGGCGTTTCTCACCAGGATCGACCTCTGCATCGTATTGGAAGGGCTCCGGTTCAGAAATATCGGATTCCATAGGCCACCTCACTCATTGACCAACTAAAACCACAGCGATGCGTGAAATATTGGACTACCATCTCTTGAAGGAGAACACGACATTATCTCAGAAAAGACGGCGGTCCGCTAAACGGGGACCGGGCAGCCGCTTAAATCAGTATACTCATTGAGGTCGGGACGTACTCTCTGTATGTGATCGGGCTTCTACAGACTGGGTCGCTTCCCTTTGCGACTGACTTTGCGATCATTATCATTACGGCGGTCCTTCTGAGCTACATCGCCCGGTTGACGGGCCAGCCGACCATCGTCGCGTACATCTTCACCGGACTCGTTCTCGGCCCAGTCTTCCTCGACATCGTTTCTCAGTCAGAGCTCGTCGTCTTGATGAGCGAACTCGGACTCGGATTTCTCCTCTTCCTCATCGGGATGAAGATGCGTATCGACGACATCCGCGAAATTCTCCGACCCATCGTCAACATTGCTATCTGGCAGACGATTCTCCAGACCGCGCTCGCCTTCGGTGTCGCGTTCGCGCTGGGCTTTACGCTACTCGAGACGACGATTATCGCACTAGCGACCGTCTTCGGGGCGACGCCGATCATCGTGAAACTGCTTTCCGACAAAGACGAACTGGCGACGCTTCCGGGAAAGATCGACGTCGGCGTCCTCATCATTCAGGACATCTATCTCGTCATTCTCCTCGCGGTTCTGAGCGCCGACTCACTCTCGAATCCCCAGGAAATCGCCGTCAGCATCGGGACAATACTCCTGTTGATGAGTGGGATCGGCATCGTCTCGTATCTCTCCGCACGGTATCTCCTCCCGTCGCTGTTCAGGGCCGTTGCCGAGGATAGACGGGCGTTTTTCATCGTCGGTATCGCATGGGCGTTCGTCTTCATTCTCGGGACCGAACAGCTCGATCTCTCACTCGAGGTCGGGGCGTTTCTCGCAGGACTAAGTCTCGCACAGGTTCCGTACACGAGCGAACTCACGGAGCGAGTTCGGCCGATCACCGACTTCTTCATGGTCGTGTTCTTCACCAGCATTGGCCTCCAGCTCGCTGCGGACAACCTTCTGGCCTATTGGGTCGAAGCGTTAATCGCATCGGCCGCGCTCATGGTCGGGAACTTCCTGATCATCTTCTATCTCATCGACCGCGAACAGTTCACGCCGGAAACGTCGTTCATCGGGAGCCTCAATATGGCTCAGGTGAGCGAGTTCTCGCTCGTCGTCGGCGCTCTTGCAGTTACTCAGGGCTTCATCGACGCGTCGATACTGGGGTACCTCAGCCTGATGGCGATCGTCACGATGAGTCTCTCGACGTACCTCATTAACTACAACTACGAGATTTACGAGCGAGTCAAGCCCTATCTGGCACGTTTTGAGAGCGAGGAAAAACGGGATGTCGACCTCCACGTCTATCGAGATCACGCCGTCGTCGTCGGGTACGACGAGATTATTCGTGCCGCGTTACCGTTACTCCAGGAGCACTTCAGGGATGTGGTCGTCGTCGATCGGAATCCAGCCCACGCAGAGATCCATCAGTCCGCCGATTACGAGTACATCTACGGCGATTTCAAACACGGCGAGATCCGAAGCGGCGCCGGGCTCAAGCGAGCCGCGTTCGTGTTGAGTTCGACAGTCGAACCGGATATCAACCGAATCCTCCTCAAGGAGGTTGGGGACGAGACGGTCGTCTTCGCCGAGGCCGAGTCAACAGAAGATGCAGCTGACCTATACGACCGCGGTGCCCAATACGTCATCCTCAGTACCGCCCTCACGAGTGAAAAACTGGCCGACCACCTGCGTCGGTATTTCAACGAACCGGAAGAGTTCTGGTCGGTGGTAGACAGCGACATTGGCCACCTCCGCTGGGTCCGAGGTGAGTTCGATGGTTGAGCTCCTGACGCCCCTCGGCGCAATCTTCATCGTCGCCGCCATTTTCCTCGTGTTTGCGACGCGACTAGGGATACCTGCAGTGCCGATCTACATCATCGTGGGAGTGATACTGGCGCCGTTTATCCCGCAAGGGACCACCCTTGAGCTCGCACAATGGGGAGTCGCATTCCTCGTGTTCACCTTCGGTGTTGAAGTCGAACCAGGGCGGTTCCGGGCCGTTGCACGTGACAGCGAGCACGTCGCTGCCCTCCAAGTCCTGCTGATCGGTAGTCTCGTATTCGGTCTAGGACTCGTATTCGGACTTGATATGTTGAACGCAGTCTACTTCGCGAGTGCAGCTGCACTCAGTTCTTCACTCGTCGGCCGGGAACTTGCGGTACACGACATTCGTCGTAATCTCATTCAGGGACGCCTCATCTCGTCGATTCATTTCGCACAGGACCTGTTTGCAGTCGTGCTCATCCTCGTGTTGAGCGCGGACGTGTTCACTCCTGATGGTATTGCGCTCAAACTCGGGTACGGCGTCGTTATCCTCCTCGTCGCAGCGCTCGTTCGAGTGTACGTGTTCGATCTTCTCGTCTCGCTATCGGGGGACTCTGACGAACTCATCATCTTGACCGGAGTCGCGCTCCTCCTCGGGTTCATCAGCCTCGCCGAGCTAACAGGCATCTCGATCGTCGTCGGGGCGTTCGCCGCCGGACTGGCGATCACACGGGACTTCCCGGACAAATTGGCGCTCGAAGCGGGTCTCGAATCGTTCGACGATTTCTTCGCTGCGGTCTTCTTTGTCACCGTCGGGAGTCTAATCACGGTTCCCACGCCGCGTGCGCTGCTATTCGCTGGAGTACTGCTGTTCGTAATCGTCGTACTCAAGCCTCTGGTGACGATCTACGCGCTCCTCTATCAGGGGTACGAAACCAGAACGGCATCGTTGACGAGCTTCGGGCTCGACCAAGTGAGCGAATTCGCCCTCATCATCGCGATTCAGGCGTTGATACTCGAGCGGATTCAACCGGACGTCTTCGAGGCGATTATCCTCGTTGCGGCACTCACAATGATCACCTCAACCGCGACGCGTCAGTACAGCGAGCCACTGTACCGAATCCTGATGCGGATTCTCCCGCTGGAATCGACGCACTCCAAACTGAATAGTCGAAGTTCCGTCGACTCATCTCTGACAGACCACGTCATTATCGTTGGATACGGCCGACTCGGAACACTTGCGGCGCGGACGTGTGAAGATGAAGGCCAACCCGTTGTCGTGGTCGAACACGATCCGGACAGGCATGAATTGGCCACAACCCACGAGAATCACATTTTCGGCGATGCAGTTAGCAGCGAAACCTGGGAGCGAGCGAACGCCGATGAAGCGCAATTGATTCTCTCGACAGTCTCCGACCGACAGATTTCTAGCCAAATCCTTGGATTAGAAACGGATGCGGATATCATCCTTCGGTCGGACCGCGTCGATGAAGCGGGAGAATTGCTGGAAGCTGGTGCAGAGTACGTTATCGTTCCCGACTTCCTCGCCTCGGAACAGCTCCTGGAAAAGATTCGAACGGTACTCACCGAAGACGTGTCGCTCGAAGAGTTGCGGTCACGGAACAAACGCCGCTTACACCAGGACCTGGAATTTCGATAGTGATGACAGAACCTTGGGATGGAGCCCACCCAGCCTCGTTGTGAATTCGTACACTCTTCTCCCATATCGGTCGGACCGAACCCCTAAACCCAGTGTGAAACATTCAATACGTAATGACTGATTCGACCACCCAGGGGCCGATTCTCGTTCCAATCGCAAATCCAGAGACGGCAGACCAACTCGTCTCGACGGCTGCGGATATCGCGACTGACACCGGACGTCCACTCGAGGCGCTGACGGTGATCAGAGTTCCCGAGCAGGTACCGCTTTCTGAAGGAGAGCGACTCGTCACCGACGAGCGTGAGATTCTCGACTATGCTGCTGATCTCGTCAGCGATCCCGCTATCCAGGTATCGAGCCGCATTCGTTTTGCTCGCTCGATAGCGAGCGGAATTCTCAGCGTTGCAGAAGAGCAGGACATCGAGACGATTCTCATGGGATGGCGAGGGCGTCCACGTCGACGGGACATAATCTTAGGTTCCCATCTCGATCAGGTGCTCCGAAAGGCCTCGTGCGACGTACTCGTTAAACGGATGGACGGCGATGAAGAGCTACAACAAATTCTGCTTCCCGTCGCTGGGGGTCCGAACACAAAACTGGCTGCAACCGTAGCAGGCTCCCTCGCTCGCGTTCACGATGCCGAGATCCGTGTCATCGTCGTCCACTCACCCAACGAAACAACAGATACACGTGACGAGAAAGAAACGATGTTAGAGGGTGTTATCGCCGGATTTACTGGCGTTCCAGTGATTACTCAAGAAATCGTGGAGAGTGATTCCGTTGGTGACACAATAGTCGACCAATCGAAAGACGTTGATCTCGTTGTTCTCGGGGCGACGTCTGAAGACCTCTTCCGCCGTTCTGTTATCGGATCGCTCCCTGAACAGGTGGGGCGACGATCGGCTAGCTCGGTGCTGATGGTCAAAGAGCACCGAAATATCCCCTCTCGATTGGCACGGCTCATCTCACGCCTCCGACGCGAAATACTTCGTTTCTAACGGTGGCGGAAACCGGAAGCCCGAAATGAGTTCGAGAGCCACTCACTACACACTTATACCGGAATCAACTATGGACAGGACATTGTTCGATATCTCTCACAGCCCAGAATTTCTACTCCAAACCGCTAGCGACATCCCCCTCAGTGACCGGCCGTGGCTACTCGTCATCGCTATCCTCGTCATCTCATACCTTTTTTCACGGCTGATTGAGTGGAGCGGACATAAACTCCTAGACCAATCAGACTACTGGCCAGACGACTCGATCAACCGCGCCTTTTTCCAAGAGATTCACATGCCTCTGTACGTTTCAGTAGCTCTTGGCGGGATTTACCTCAGTCTAAGCGTTCTCGGGGTCGTCGAATCGGGTTACTTCCTCGTCGGTGCCATCCTTTCGATACTCGTCGTGCTGTGGATGCGAGCAGCAAAACGCCTCGGAGGCCAGTGGATCGAGGCCGTGAATGCGACTGAGAGTGACTATGAATTCTCGCCAATTTTCAAGAACTTCTGGACCATCCTCATCGTTCTCGGGACCGGGATCAGCCTCCTCGTCATTTGGGAGATTGATATCACCCCGTTTCTCGCGTCGGCAGGAATCATCGGGATCATCCTTGGGTTGGCTGCACAGGAAGCCATCGGTAATTTGATCGGTGGTGTTTCGCTATACTTCGACGACACCTATAATACCGGAGACGTGATCATCTTGGAGGGCGGCCAGCGAGGGACGGTTACTGACATTGGGATTCGGAGTACGACGGTTCTCACACGCGACAATATCCTAATTACAGTCCCGAACGCGGTATTGAACTCCGCATCGGTCGTTAACGAGTCAGCACCACAGCGACGAAAGCGAATTCGTGTTCCGATTACAGCCGCATATGGAACGGACTATCGAGATGTCGAAGAGATTCTCCTGAGAGTCTGCGACGAAATCCCACTTATCCTCGACTCGCCCTCTCCGCGGGTGATGTTCCGCGAGTTTGGTGATTCTGCACTCATCTTCGAACTCTGGGCCTATGTTGCCCATCCCTTTAGCGAGCAGCGAGCGATTGACCAGATTAATCGGCTGGTCTACGACGAATTCGACAACGCAGACATCGTCATCCCCTTCCCGCAGCGGGAAATCAGCTTCCTCGAATCGGAACAAAATGGTTTTCCACAACAGTCTGAGGAACAAACATACGTTAATGAGGGGGAAGAACCACTTTCAGATGAATCAAGCAACTAAGTAGATCTCTCCCCCAGCTTGTCCCTGCGATTCTCCGAATTCATTAATGGCGGTCAATTCGTCTCCCTCATATGGAGTGTAACCGTTGTGAATCGGGAGATGGGGTACGAATGGAAGTCCGATTCCAGAGTGAGGCGAAGATTATCACGTATCTGTGTCAGAGCTGCGCCCACTCGATGGCTGACGATCCGGAAATTCTCGAAGTTAACCCCTCTCCCCGTCGGTAACCTCGTCTAAATATCTATAACTATTCTCGAAGGAGAGCACATATTCACCGGCCTTCGACATCCCAATTTGAAACGAAGAACTCCGATTACCGCCACGCTTGATAGAGTTCATCACGAGGCGTCGTAGTGTACTCTCCATCGTTGAACATTGTTACGCGCCCTGTTTCAGCACTAAGGGTCATCGTCGTAACGACATCAGGCCGCGCAGACGTGTCGGCGGCACTCATATGGCGTGACCCCATCCAATCGGCATACTGAATGTGAGATTCGGTTGGCTGATTTGGATCAGACGAATAATCATGGAATCGGACCATCTGCTCCTGGACGATCCCATCCACACTGATAACGACAGCTCCGTCACGATTGCGAGCAACCTCAGCCGTTGCTTCATAGAAGCTATCGACGTCATCGAGGACATCACGAGATGTAGATACGGGCCATCTATTCGCCCCCATCGGATCTGCGTGATTTCGCACCGTGTGTCCCGAGACGATGGCAAAGTAGAGCCCCGGACCAGTGACGTACGGTTCATCCCAAGACTCGAACGCCAAACTAATATCCTCGATACAGAACTGGAGGATATCAACTAACTTTGTTACACGTTCATGAGATTGATAATCAATATCCAACGACTCAAGAGGAGGCATGCCTATTTGTCGTGGAGTCACCCATAAATATCGCCCGCTACACTTGATACCGTCCGCGTATTGGGATTTTGTGGCTCTGGTCTGACGTACGTAGTCAGGCTATAGGTCTCGAGGCTGGACCGTCTTCCGGTCGTTGGCCTCGGCACGGTTCGCGGCGTCGTCGAGCAGTTCGACGACTTCTTCGTTGAGAGCGTCGTAGAAATCGGCCGAGACGTTGTGGTCCGAGAGCGCGTCCTTCACGGCTGCTTTGACGATTAGGTCAGACATTCCATCGCGGAGTTCTCTTGTCCGCCATATAAAGGTTCGAAGTTTCTCACGCTAGATATCGTCACATTACAGCTCAGACGTTCTTAGTGATATGGTAGAATTTATTGAATCTAGAAAAGCTAGCGGGACCGACCTTTTCTGATCACTCAGCAGGACGGTTGATCAAGTAAGTTTTTGTCAGGTGTTCCGGGTTCAGTCCGTACGTGTTTCTTGGTTTCACCATCAACAGCTACTAGATCAGCCGTGTCACCGTCATACTCTACATATGCTCGGCCACCATCATTCTCGATGAAGTCATACATTTGCTGGGGAGACGAAGAGCCTGTGTCGCCGGATGAAGGGTTCTTCCACCCAATAGTAGTAATACATTCACAGCCATCTAAGTGAGAGTCGTCTTTCGTAACGCAGGTGACTCTAACTGCCATAGATCTACATCGTTCATTATATGGTATAAATCTGGCCAGTGGATTCACGGGCATCGTTGCCGTTCAGGCTGTTCGCTTCGGCACCTCCAGTGGAGTTTAATGGTAGTTCACCAAATCTTCGATGAGAGCCTTGCTCGTGAACTTGATTTATAAGTAGAGCTGAGTAGTAATACGCACGCAGATGGGCCACGTCTACTACCACCACCCCGGCGACAAGCAGTTCTCTCTTGACTTCGTCCATCCAGATTCCGACGAAATCGTCTCGCAGATCGTCAGCTACGACGATGATGTTGCGATAAAGCTCCTAGAATACGACCTTGACGAACCATTCTACGTCATCTACACGTCCCGCATCGGCGGTGGACCCGTGAGGGAGATTGACTTTAACCTGAAAAAGTCGCTCTCAGAGATGAGTGCCGACAACAGCACCATCGTCGTTCGTCTCCTCGAGATTTATCGCGCACTTCTCGCTCAGAACGAAGAAGAGGAGGGAGTGCCTGTCGAGGCGTACAAGAATATCGACATCGATGCGCTGCCGGATGTTCTCGATCGGACGTCATGGGAAGGATCAGCGACAGACGTAGCTGGTCAACTCGCCTCGAACCTGATCCTCAAACACGCGCTTCCGAATGCCAATCATCGAACCGCTGTTGCGCTGATTCAGTTCTACCTCCGGCGCCTGAATCCGGACTTCGCCATGCCGGAAACCTCAGTAGAAACCGACTCAAATTCCTACGACTGGCGAGAATGGGTGAACGAGTACATCAACGAATCGAAGCGGCTGTTGACCGTTCGACGGAAGAACGTCCTCTTCAAGCACCTGTATAGCTTCGGCGCGAGAACACTTGAGCGGAAACACGCAGTCGAAATCGACTTGACTGAATACGAGTTGGATATGTACCCGACTGAGGCGAAAATCGTCTACGCGGAGAAGCACGAAGATCTCTGGGTAACGTTCGTTGAGGAGGCTGTCGAACGTGCCGGCTATCCGGAGCTAAAAGAGACGCCAGGACTCTCGAAAGCGGAATTCGCGGAAAAGATTCGGAATCTCGACTAAGTGGCCCTTTCAGTCTTGGAGTGTAGCGACTGTTCGGCCCGCTTCCTCGGCCTCTTCGCTCCGCGACATATTGTATGTCGCGAGCGCTTCGTCAACCGCTTGGTCAAGACTCATTGATCAATCGAATCTAGGTTCTGCTCCCGTATAAACGCTTGCGTCAATCGATCTGTTCTAGTGCTTCGGTAGCTACGTCACCGAGCTCCCCCGCCTCGATGTGTGAGTACCGTTCCCGGACCATCTCCTCAGAGTTGTCGAGATATCGAGCAGCGACTGTATACCCAAACGCGCGAACGAGGACCTCCCCCATTCCTCGACGACCACCGTGGGGCGCGAGATATTCGTGTTTCGGATGATCAATGTCGATCTCCGCAGCCTCCGAGAGCCGTTGGAGAATCGACCGTGCGCCGTCCGTCGTGATCGAGGGAGGGCGAATATCCTCATCGACCGCCAGCAATAGGTCGCGAGCGTACTCTTCACGGCGCTCAGTAATTGCTTCCGAGCGTTCCCCTCGTTCGGCTAGCTCATCCTGGACGAGTCCTGCGAGCGTCCGTTGGTCGAACGTCGGAAACACCGGCCATCGTTCCGTCGGTGGATCCATCAGCTGGCGGTAGCTCCGCAGCGGCGAGATCACCGGGTCGGGGAGACTCGCGGCGTCCCACTGCTGTTTCTTCCGGTAGACGTCCATACTCCCGTCGTCGAGGGAGAGGTCCTCCCAGCGAACGCCGCGCCGGCGCGGGTCATTCGGGTCCCGGAGGAGTTCGCCGACGCGGACAGCTGTGTACGCGAGGACGAACACGAGCGCCCGGTCACGAGCCGCCTTCAGCGCTTCGTAGCGCGCTCGCTGCTTATCGATGGGGTCAGTATCCTCTGGGAGTGTCGTGTACGCCTCGACGGCGTCGCGGGCCCGTTCGTCGACGTTGCGGGTGAGGGCGTGGCGTTGTGCGGACGTCCAGGCCTGCTGGTCGCCGGGCTTGCGGCCGTCGTCCTCCGGCAGCGGCGCCATCGCACTTGCCCGCTGCGCGTAGTGCGCTTCGAGATATCCCTCGTTGACGCACCACCCGCACCACGCAGAAATATAGCGGTAATAGGTTTGTACCGTATTCTGTTTGAGTCCTCGGTCGCCACCAAGATGCCGGGCGTACTCCCGGAACACGCGTTCGTCGAGATCGTCGAAGGTCGGCTCCCGGTCGACGGCGTCGGGGACGATCCCAGTCCAGTCGTCGGCGCCGCGGTCGCCGGTGGCCCACTCGGCGAACCGCGCGAGTTCGCGGGCCGCGTTGCGTCGATAGTTCCCACCGTCCCCACCGCGGCCTTTCCCCTTGTCCTGGAGGTAGCGCTCGAAGCTGTCGTCGAGTGGCGTCGAAAGTGCTCGGTCAGGCATCCACCGACCCTCCACCGTCCTGCAGACCCGGTCTCGATGGCTCTACCCTGGGGGAAGCGCCGTCCTGAGGCGGTTGCAGCATTCGTGCTTCACTGACGGCGTCGGGGTACTTGAAAGTGGTCGTGATTACCGGCGTAATCATGACCACCGGTGACAGAAGTCTCATAACCATTTTTCCTATGATAGAAGGGTTCTATCCCTCGAAATTCGGATTTGGCCAACGGTATAAATCATATACCGCTATACAAAATCCAAGTGATTGGAAGTTGAGACTATGGCGGGTTTAGCGGGCCTGTGATGCGTGGTTTCGGCCGGTTCAATTAGTGGAGACTGACTCAGATTGCTCACCAAACGGCCTGTCTTGTTGAACTTGCAACCATATACGCGAATTTCGGAGACGTCCGACAGCGTTGCCACTCAGATGCTGCGCTACCACGGGGAGAGCCCCATTACTATCCGATTCCGGTTTCCTTCTTCACCAGCGTCAGCGTGTTATCAGCCGTCACGATCGGCGAGTGTTCATACTCACCGTTCAACTCGACCTGCACGAGTAGATCGACCGCTCGCCAGATCGAGTACAGCAAACAGGCGAACACGAAGTAGAAGAATCGCAGTCCAAAATTCTTCGAGGTCGTCGCCGCCATGAATCGTTTAATCGACTTGTAGCCGCTCTCGATTTCCCACCGGTAGCCGTACTCCGTGAGGTGCCCAGTCCCTCTATTCGTCATGAACACCGAGTACTGTCGATGGTCATCGTGCTCGGAGCCCTCTTTCCGCCGATAGATCAGCGTTGTCTCATGCCATTCGTTCTTGCCGAGGTGGAGCTTCCGATCGGTTTCATATCGATCCTGGTCGCGCTGGAGCAATCGCTTGGCCTGAGCTTTCTCACTGGTCTGCATCCGTTTCGGGACGACGTACGACAGTCCACGCTGGCTGATCATTTCCAGAACGTGCTGACTATCGAACTCGCGGTCCATCAGCACGTTATCGACGTGAACGAGGTTTTCCGCAGAGTCGAGGAGGTCTTCAACGATTTCCTTGCGTGACTCCCCTCGTCGAACTGGCCGCGCATCGAGCACGAGTGGAACAGCGTTGCCGACCAACTGGACGGTCGCCCACTGGTAAGCGTACTCGTCGGTCTGCTCCTTCGTACCGATGATTTCGTCCTCGTGACCCGTCCTATCACCCGTGAAGGGATCGTCCTCAGTGATGTCAATGGCGACGATGCCTGCGCGGAAAAACTCCTCCGTCCCCGCGAGTTCGTTGATGAGTTGCTGGACTGCCTGTCGGTACATCTCGCGAATCTGCTCGATAGGGAGATCACGAATCTGGTCGCGATGGCCGTGTCCGAGTGGTGTTCGATCACGCGTTGACTCGTGAATGAAGCTGCGAGCACCCTCGTTAGCCGCCAAGTTCTCACGGAGCCCTAGGTAGGTCTGTAAGCCCCAGTATGCGTTCTCGTGGATCTCACATCCCTCTCCTCGGTCCAGCGAGAACGCGGGGAATACGATCCATCCGAGGCGGTCAGTGATCTTCTCTGCCTGCTCCAAGATGGTCTGATTGTCCGATCCTCCCTCTTCAGAGCCTCCTGAGTGATATCTAATCTGTCGCTCCAACTCACGCGGAACCGCGACACCCGCATGCTGTGCTTTGATAAGAATCGTCCGAGCAGCTGTTTCGACCGTCTCGCGTAGATTCGCAGTAAAGCGATCGTGCCAGCTGCGCCACAGCGTCGACTGCTCGGGGACTGTTTCGAGACCCAGCTGCTCACAGAGCTCAGGACGGTGACTGAGATACTCAACGAGCGCTGTTTCGTGGTTCCACCCGTAGATCTCTTTCAACACGAATACCCGAAATAGTGTATCCATCCCGTAGCGTGTGGAACTCGTATAGCGGTCGTGAGTGTCGAACAGAAAGTACTCCAGGGGAAGCGACCGGACGAAGTGCTCAACAGACTCGTGAGCATCGTGTTTGAACCACGTCTCCGAGACGACGCGAATATCCGATTCCAGCCCTGCGAGCGAGGTTCGATCGTATAGCGGCGTCGAATCATACGCCGGATATTCTGCGTGTGAGCGTTGTGCGATCTGGCGAAAGACAGTTCGATTTGACTTACGAGACATCACTGGATTCTGTGGATGCGTTCATAGTCCGCTCTGACTCCGTCTCTACAGAAGGCAATTATCGAGGACGATACCCTCAGGTGACCGATAGTGGGGTGAGTCCTACGCTGATTCGAGTTCGTCGAACAGCTCGGCCACACGCCGTTCGATCTCGTCACGGATCCGACCGACCTCGGTAGCCGACTTCCCATCCGGATCCTTGAGGTTCCAATCGCGGTTCTCGCCTGCCCACCCTGCCGGGCAGACGTCTTCGGCCGAACAGCCCATCGTGATGACGTAGTCGCTTTCCTGTGTCTCCTCGAATGTGATCTCCCGAGGCGTTTGGTCCGAGATATCGATGCCGACTGCGTGCATTGCCCGATTGACCTCGTCGTGAACGTGGTCGGCGGGGCGTGTCCCGCCAGTCACGAGGTCGATTTCGCCCGTCAGCTCCCGATCCGCTACTTCCCGCTGGGCGAACGTGTAGGCCATCTGCGAGCGACCCGCGTTCTGGACACAGACGAAGGCGACCTGGATCGGATCTGATGGATCGGTCATTCGTCCTCCCCCGCAAGTGCCGTCGCACATCTGTTGTCCGCACTAGGGCTGACGTGAGCAACCGCACCGAGTTGTGCTGGGGGTTCGAGATCGCTGCGGGTAGTGGCTTCAGCCGGGACGGTGTCGTCGGTCAGAGCCAGAAGCGTGTCGACAGTCACGTATCAGTCGTCCTCCGTGAGGTGATCGGAGTCTCTATCGGCGGTATTCCCCGGTTTCGTACTCTCCAGCTGTCCCGTGGTATGGCCCCGCCAGTCGATATTTCGTTGAAGCCACAGCGCGACGTACACCAGCGCGAGCAACACCGGCACTTCGATCAGCGGACCGATGACGGTCGTGAAGGCGACGCCGGATCCGACGCCGAAGACGGCGACCGCAACGGCGATCGCGAGTTCGAAGTTGTTCGAGGCTGCGGTGAAGCCAATCGCGGTGGTCGTCGAGTAGTCCGCGCCGATCCGATGACCCATCCCGAAGCTCACAACGAACATCACGACGAAGTAGATGGTCAACGGGACCGCGACCAAAAGCACGTCAGTGGGCTGACCGACGATTCGCTCGCCCTGCATTGCGAACATGACGATCACCGTAAAGAGGAGTGCAATCAGCGTCATTGGATCGATGGTCGGGACGAACTTCTCCTCGTACCACTCGACACCCTTGGTACGCGTCCCGACCAACCGAGAGAGAATACCAGCTGCGAACGGAACTCCGAGAAAGATCGCGATCGCCTCGAATACCTGCACGACGGTGATGTTGAACTCGGCGATACCAGCCGACAGTGTCTCTAGCCCCAGCACCTCGGGAAGGAAGAGGGCGAAGAAAGTGATGTACAGCCCGTAGGTCACGATCTGAAAGACGCTGTTGAATGCGACCAGGCCAGCGGCGTATTCGCTCGACCCCTCTGCGAGGTCGTTCCAGACTAGGACCATAGCGATACACCGCGCCATTCCGATAAACACCAGCCCGAGGAAGAATTCCGGACGGGCCGGCAGGCCGGGGACGATCCCGCCGAAGAAGATCAACGCCAGCGTGACCATCAACGTCGGGCCGATCAGCCAGTTCTGGATCAAGCTTAATCCGAGCACGCGCCATTGGGCGAACACCCGCGGCAACTGGCCGTAGTTGACCTTCGCGAGCGGCGGGTACATCATCAGGATGAGCCCGATCTCCACGAGGTGGAGGTCTTGGATGGGCTGAGTCACCGACGGCGCAACGTAGCCGAGGCCGACGCCGATGGCCATTGCACCGAAGATCCAGACGGTGAGGTACTTGTCGAGGAAGTCCATCGACCGGGGGTCCCCGCAGTCCGGACAGTCACAGTTCGGTCCGTGTTCGTGTTCGACGTTACTCATCGTTGGTCACGCTCCCTTCGAGGACGGTGACGAGTGCCACCGCGCGGTTGGTCGCCCGGTACTTCTTCCAGCGGCCGTCCTTCCAGCCCTCGACGAGGCCGGTATCGACGAGCGTCGAGAGTGCGTGGCTGAGGCCACTCTCCGTCACATCGACGACGGCGTTCAGCTCGCAGACGCAGAGTTCTTCTCTAGCTGCGACGAGCACGCGGACGAGCGTGTACCGCGTCTCGTTTCCAAGGGCCGACAAGACGTCGAGTTCGGCCTCCGCCTGTGCCGTCCCGAGTCCGGCTTCGAGCGTAGAGAGTTCGTCGAGCCGACGCTCGACGTCCTCGCTGCGGCACTCTCCGAGTTCGTCGTCGAGATACCGCTGTAATCGTTCGGTCGCTTGTGCCATCAGCAATCACTTGACCACTCCCTCAATTAACTATTGCGGAATATTCCTACCAGAAGAGTAGCTCACATACTCTATTGGGTCGTTAATGGGGGTCGTTAGTGGGTCGAGGACTCGTGGGTGAGCGAACCAAAGTGTTTATGCCGATGTCTGAACAGAGTTTCAATTGAATCGTTTGTAAACTAGATGCGGTGGTTTGTGACCACGACTCTACCGGCAGTCGGAACGGTAACCGAGGAAACCACATATGATAGAACTCACACTGTACGAAGAGGCGATGTGCTGCTCCACGGGCGTCTGTGGCCCCGATCCCGACGACGAACTCGTCGAGGTCAGTGCCACACTTGATCAACTCGAAGAGGAATTCGATCTCGAGGTGTCGAGGGCGAATATGCAACACGACATCGACCGATTCCTCGAGACCGAGGCGATCGCCGATCTCGTCGACGAACACGGCCCCTCGATTCTCCCGATTACGGTCCTCGACGACGAGATACTTGCCGAGTCCGCGTACCTCTCCTACGACGAGCTCGCCTCCGAGCTCCGAGAGACCCAGAACGCGACCCAGGAGGCCTAACCGATGAGTACGGACGCTACGCCCCGAGAGCTCGTCGAACCGGGCGGTGACGACACCGAGTTCGTCTTCTTCAGCGGGAAGGGCGGCGTCGGCAAGAGCACCGTCAGCTGCGCCACCGCGACGTGGCTCGCGGACAACGACTACGAGACGCTGCTCGTGACGACCGACCCCGCACCGAACCTCTCGGACATCTTCGGCCAGCAGATCGGCCACGAGGTGACCGAGATCGAGGGCATCCAGAACCTCTCCGCCATCGAGATCGACCCGGATACAGCGGCCGAGGAGTACCGCCAGGAGACGATCGAGCCGATGCGCCAGCTGCTCGACGACGAGGAGATCGAGACCGTCGAAGAGCAACTCAACAGTCCGTGTGTCGACGAAATCGCGGCCTTCGACAACTTCGTCGACTACATGGACAGCCCCGAGTACGACGTGGTGGTCTTCGACACCGCACCGACCGGCCACACCATCCGGCTCATGGAGTTGCCCTCCGACTGGAACGCCGAACTCGAGAAGGGGGGCTCGACCTGTATCGGCCCCGCTGCCTCGATGGAAGACAGGAAAGACCAGTACGAGCGAGCCATCGATACGCTCCAGGACACCGAGCGGACGACCTTCGGGTTCGTCGGCAAGCCCGAGAACTCCTCGCTCGACGAGATCGAACGCAGTGCCGCCGACCTCGGTGAGCTCGGCATCGAGTCCCAGCTGCTCGTCGTCAACGGCTACCTCCCCGAGTCGGTCTGTGAGGACCCCTTCTTCGAGGGGAAACGCGAGGACGAACGGGCGGCCATCGAGCGAGCGGAAACCGAGTTCGACGCCGACGCGATGGCGACCTATCCCCTCCAGCCTGGCGAAATCGCCGGCCTCGACCTGCTGTCGGACGTCGCGGGCGTCATCTACGACGGCAAGAATGCCACCGTCGATGTCGGCTCCGCGACCGACGTCGAGACCGACCAGTCGGTCGATATCGATGCGTTGGCCGACCCCGAATCGGTCGCCGACCGAGTGACGCCGGGTGACGAAACGCGATACCTGTTTTTCACCGGGAAGGGCGGCGTCGGCAAGAGCACCATCGCCGCGGCCTCGGCGACGAAACTCGCCGAATCAGGCTACGAGACGCTCGTCGTGACCACGGACCCGGCAGCCCACCTCGAGGACATCTTCGGTGAGCCGGTCGGCCACGAGCCGACGTCGGTGAGCCAGGCGAACCTCGACGCGGCCCGCATCGACCAGGAGAAGGCCCTCGACGAGTACCGCACGCAGGTCCTCGACCACGTCACCGAGCTGTACGAGGACAAAGAGGACACCCAGATCGACATCGAGGCTGCTATCGCCAACGTCGAGGAGGAACTGGAGTCGCCGTGTGCCGAGGAGATGGCGGCCCTCGAGAAGTTCGTCAGCTACTTCGAGGAAGACGGCTACGACGTGGTGGTCTTCGACACCGCGCCGACGGGGCACACGCTCCGCCTGCTGGAGTTGCCCTCCGACTGGAAGGGATTCATGGACCTCGGCTCGCTGACGAAGGGAGCCGCTCCCGCGAAGGGCGACCAGTACGACGAGGTCATCGAGACGATGCAGGACCCCGAGCGGAGTTCGTTCGCGTTCGTCATGTACCCGGAGTACACGCCCATGATGGAGGCGTACCGCGCGGCCGAAGACCTCAGAGACCAGGTCGGTATCGAGACGGCCTTCGTCGTCGCGAACTACCTGCTCCCCGAGGAGTACGGCGACAACGCGTTCTTCGCGAATCGACGCGCCCAGCAGGAGAACTACCTCGGCGAGATCAAGGACCGCTTCGAGACGCCGATGATGCTCGCGCCGCTGCGCCGGGACGAGCCGGTCGGTCTCGAGGAACTGCGCGCGTTCGGCGACGAGATCACCGGCCTGTCGGAGCTCTCTGACAAGCCGGAGGTGACGGTCTCGTGAGTGAAGTTAGATCGGACGAGGAGTCGGTCGACGCGTCCTTCCAGACGTTCGTCGAGACGCTCACGGACTCCGAGACCTACCAAGAGTTCACGGCAGCCAGCCAGGCCCTCGAGAACGACGCGGAGGCGAAGGCACTCCTCGGGGAGTACCGGGAGAAACAGCAACGAATGCAACGCGATGGATACGACCAGTCCCTGCTGAGTGAGATGCGAGAGCTCAAATCGGAGATGGCGGACAACGAGACGATCCAGCGACACAAGGACGCACAGGAGGCGCTCGTCGACCTGCTCCAGGAGACGGACGACGCGATCAGTGAGCAGATCGGTCGAGAGTTCGCGCAGTCCACCGGGGGTGGCTGCTGTTGAGCGCGACCGACGAGGATGTGCTGGCCGCCGCCGAAGCGTTCGGCGAGGAACTGGCCGACAGCCAATCCGACGCAGCCCCGACCGAGTTCGAGACGATGCTACTGGAGTACAACGACGCGATCAGCGAAGCGACCGGCTTGGAGTACGGCAGCGTCTGTGATGCGGACGACTGCTGCTGACTGTCCCCACGCACAGACCGGTACTCCGCTAGCGTTCACGTGCAGCGAGTATCTCGTCGTGACCGGACGTTCGACGGGTGGTTTCAGCGCTGAAAGTTGCTTCGCACCGGGGTACTGGAATCTTATGGAGGCCGTCCCCGTAGCAGTTTCTGTGATATCCCGATGACGAGTGTCGAAGTCGAGTACTGTGCCCCGTGTGGATTCATCGACCGTGCGACCGAAACCCAGACGCAGATTCTGGAATCGTGCGGTGACACACTGGAGGGTGTCGAACTCGTCCCTGGCGACGGCGGCATCTTCGAGGTCCGCGTAGACGACGTTATCGTCTTCGACGTCGACGACGAGGAGTACGACCTCGCGACCATCATGGAGGGCGTCTGTGGCGAACTCGCCGGGTGTGACTGTGAGCCGGGCGAACTCGTTGACGAGGCTTCCGATTCGACTGAGTGCGGTCCAGGGTGTTGTTGAGTCGAGTCGATACGAATGAGTAAGACTCGTGTCGACGATTTCGATCAGGCTATCTGCAGGGGAACGCATCCGGACGTCGATACAGCGTGTCCACATCTCGTGGCTGGCCAGGACGGAACGGGTCGTGCAGTCGTCGACAGACTCGCTCGGCTGGAGACGAGAGCACTGGAAGTCGCAACTGGCGAAGAACAGTTCACGTGTGAACGCTGTGGCTGTCCGCTGGCGAACCTGGAGGGGATGAATCTCGCTCCCGACGGCTGTCCCCGGGTACACCTCCACGACGAGTGAGCGCGACGGCCGACGGCGGCCACCCGATTGACGACACCTTCGAGTGTCTGCACGCCCATTAGCGGGTATGACGACGACCGACGTGTCCGGTTGGCAGGAGTCGTGGCATCAGCTTCGAGAGGTCCTCGGCTCGAAGTGGGCGTTCCACGTCCTGCGGCTGCTCTCGGACCGACAGTACGGATTCAACGAGATGCAGCGCTCCATCGACGGCGTGACGGCGACGATGCTCTCGCGGCGACTGAAAGAGCTCCAGTGTCACGGCTTCGTCGACAAACACGTCGAATCGACGACGCCACCCTCGACGACGTACGAACTGACCGAAGACGGCCGGGAGTTCGTCGGTGTCTTAGAACAGATGGAGGGGCTCGTCGATCTCGTGGAGTGCTCCGATGGAAGCGAGTGTGCGTCGACGGCCGACTCGTCGAAGTGCGTGACAGTCCAGTAGCCGCGCCGACGGTTCCCGAACAGCGTGATTCGCTCCCCTGTCCTGCCAGCACCCATTCCCCTCGTTGAGGGGGAACTTCCGGAAGAGAATGACCGGATTTAGTCTGAATCGCGCATTCAGTCGCCCCCATCGAAACGCGTCCTCTGGTCTTCTCGAATCCCCTCGGCGTCGTCGATGACGTGGATCGCGCGTTTCTTCAGCGAGACGCGCACCCGGTCGCGGTCGGCGAGATTGAGGCGCTCGTAGACCGGCGTCGGCAGCCGTATCTCGACGGGGTCCTCGACGGCGTCGACGTCGAGTGCGACCACGTAGTCGTCGCCCTGATAGACCCGTCGAGTGATCGTTCCGGCGAGGACGTTGTCCCGCTCGTCGATCGGGCGGTCCTCGCGGAGAATCATCACGTACTCCGGCCGGATGCAGAAGTAGACGCGCTCGCCCGCGACGTCGTACGCGGGAGCCTCGACGACGGCGTCGCCCCAGCCGAGATACAGCGCGTCGTCGTTACGGTTGAGCACGTCCGCCTCGAAGAGGTTGACACTGCCGGTAAACTCCGCGACGAACGTCGAGGCCGGCCGCTCGAATATCTCCTCCGCGGTACCGACCTGCCTGACGGTCCCGTCCCGCATGACCGCGATGCGGTCGCCCATCGTCGTCGCCTGTCGTTGGTCGTGGGTGACGTAGACGACGGGGATGTCCAGCGCCGCCAGTACGTCCCGTAATTCGAACCGGAGCCGCCGCTTGATGGGCGCGTCCAGGTTCGCCAGCGGCTCGTCCAGCAGGAGAGCGTCGGGTTCGGACGCGAGTGCTCGCGCGAGCGCGACTCGCTGGCGCTCGCCGCCCGACAGTGTCGAGACGTCCCGGTCGAGCAGGTCGCCCACCTCCAGCGTCCCCGCGAGCTCGTCCACGCGAGCATCGTCGACCGCTGCGTACGCGACGTTCTCGCGGACGCTCATGTGCGGGAAGAGTGCACCGTCCTGGAAGACGTACGCGGCGTTGCGCCGCTCGGGCGGCAGCCCGGTGAGGTCGGTCCCGTCGAGTTCGACGCCCCCGCCGTCGGCCGACTGGATGCCCGCGACCACCGACAGCAGCGTCGACTTGCCACAGCCCGACGGCCCCAGCACCGACAGGATTTCGTCCTCGACGGCGAGACTCACGGGGCCGAGCTCGAACGCGCCGTATCTCTTCCGGACGTCGGTGAGTTCCAGCATCAGTGCCTCCAGGGGTTGCGTCCGAACGCGTTGATGACCAGCAGTGCGCCCAGCGCGAGAGCGACGAGCACTATCGCGACGGGGAACGCCGCGTTCAGTCCGTCGTTGAGGAACGACCGCCAGATCTGGACCGGCAGCGTCCGCGGATAGTACGCCATCATCAGCGTCGCGCCGAACTCGCCTATCGCCCGCGCGAACGTCAGCGTCAGACCCGCGACGATTCCGGGGATGGCCAGCGGTAGGGTGATTCGCCGGAACGTGGTTTTCCGGGACTTGCCGAGCGACCGCGAGGCGTGTTCGTAGTGTCGGTCGACGCTCTCGAAGGCAGCTTTGGTCGTCACCACGAAGAACGGCGAGGCGACGAACGTCTGCGCGAGCACGATGCCGAGCAGCGATCGCGTGAACGACAGCGAGGTGAACGCGCCGAGACCGTTCGGACCGACTACCTCCAGCAACAACATCCCGCTGACGATGGGGGGCAACACCAGCGGCAACAGCACCAGCGTGAGCACGGCGTTCTTTCCGCGGACGTCGGTGCGCGCCAGCCAGTACGCCAGCGGCAGTCCGAACGTCGCAGACAGGGCCGTGCTGGCGGTCGCTGTCACCAGGGAGTTGCGCGCCGCCGACAGAACGCGAGCGCTTCCCAGTTGCGCCGCGACCGACTCCGGGGACTGCGCGAACACCAACGCGCCTAGGGGTACCAGATAGTACAGCAACAGGAGGACGCCGAGGCTCGCGCCAACGACGAACCAGCCCGTCTGCCGTTCCGTCTCAGTTGTTGATTCTGTCCGGAACATTCCCGTGATAGGTCGGGTGCGCGTCACGGAGCACGAACCCGTGGTCGGTGAGGTAGTCGTCGGTCGATGCCACCAGCGTCTCGAAGACCGACCGGGCCGCCGACCTGTCGGTACGGAGGGTCGCGCCGTAGGCGATTGGGCTGCCAGTGACCGTTGTTCCGTCGTCCAGGGTCACCGTCGCAGTCGCGTAGCGGTCCGCCAGAGACGGCGCGCTCAGATTCACGGCTGCCGGCAGTTCCACGTAGGGATAGTCCCGCTCGACGGCCATGTTTCGGTAGACGACCGCCGCGTCGAGACCACCGGTCTCGAACTGCGCGAGCAACTGCGTCTCCGGGTAGACCTGCTTCCGCGAGATGACCCGAGTCCGGAGGTCCGGCTCGTCGTAGTACTTGCTGGCCAGTTCTAACGCCAGCAGCGTGCGGTAGCCCAGTGGGTCGAGGTCGGGGTCGGTCCGCCCGAGTCGGAACGACGGGGACAGCAGCGGCTCGTACCACCGGTCAGCCTCGGGGACGCGCCGTCCGGCCTCGGTGTCGGGGTTGTACGCCACGGCGAGCGCGTTGCTCGCGAATGCCGCGTACCACGGCGTCGAGAGCACGCTCTCGAACAGCTCAACGTCCGCCAGCACGAGGATGTCCGGGTCGCGCTGGCCCTCGGCGACGAGCTGTGCCGCGTGCCGGGAGCCGTACGCCTCGACAGTGAGGTCGGCGTCTACCGCGTCCCGTAGTCCATTCGTTAGCGCGTTCTGGAGGCTCCCCGCGGCGAGGACCGAAATGGGCTCTGACCGACCGCCGACGCCGGCACAGCCGGCCAGCCCGGCCGCCAGGCTTGCCGTCCCGGCGAGCACTGTGCGGCGGGTTGGTGCGTGCGTCATGGGCCGTCACGTCTCATCTAGATACAGTTCCTCGTAGTCTTGGGGGTCCTCGTGGGGGTCCAGTTCGACTGGCCGAACGCTGGCGAGGTTCTTGACCGCCCGTGGACCGTCGACTGACGGCGAGACGAACCGCGGGAAGTCGCTGGTCGGTCGGTCGACGGCGTCGTAGGCGAGCATCGCCCCGCCGAGGTCCCAGACGGCGACGCACGCCCGATAACCGTCGGTCGCCGCGACGAGCACGTGGGTCGTCTCCGGCGGTATCGACGCCGCCTCCAGCACCGGGTCAAGCGGAACGCCGGTCCACTCCGCTTCGAGCCAGTCGCCTGAGGCACACTCGAACCCGATGGTCCGAGTCGTCGCCTCGAACTGCTCGGATGCGGCCTCGACGGTGGCCGGTAGCGATACGGGTGTCTCGCCGTCGACGAGAACCCCGTCCCGGTCGGCGACGTCTGGGTCGACCGTCTCTCGGTCGTCGCGTTCGGTCGCCGTCATCGTCTCCGAATGGTCACCGTGCATCTATCTCTCCTTCGGTGGGTCCGACTGCTGTCGGCTTCAGCCCGATCTGATCGTGGTCGGTCACGGTTTCGAGGCGCGTGTTCACCGCGCAGGTGGTGCGTTTCGTGCGTTCGCTGTTAGCCGGTGTGACTCCCGCCTGATCTCGCCGACGCGGTCCATCACCCGTCCCGCAACGTCCTCGAACAGCGCCGCGGACTCGGTGTCCGACAGGACGACCGGTTCGCCGTCCTCGCCGGACTGCTGGACCGCTGGGTCGAGCGGAATCCGTCCCAGTAGTGAGAGGTCGTAGTCGTCGGCGAGCTTCTCCCCGCCGCCCGCGGCGAAGACGTCGTGTTCGCTCCCGCAGTCCGGGCAGACGAACGTGCTCATGTTCTCGACGACACCGAGCACGCGGGCGTCGCGGTCGTCGTACATCCGGACGCCCTTGCGGGCGTTGTCCAGCGCGACGTCCTGGGGCGTCGTCACGACGACAGACCCCACGACGGGCATCTGCTGGAGCATCGTCAGCTGTGCGTCGCCGGTGCCCGGCGGCAGGTCGACGACGAGGTAGTCCAGGTCACCCCAATCGGTGTCGTGGTAGAGCTGGGTCAGGACCTTGTCGACCATTGCCCCGCGCCAGATGACGGGGTCGTTCTCGCCGACGAGGAACCCGATGCTCATGAGCTTCATCCCGTAGTGCTCGACCGGGATGATCGTCTCGTCGTCCTCGGCCATCCCCGGGTGCTCGTGCACGCCGAGCATCCGGGGGATGTTCGGCCCGTACACGTCGGCGTCGAACAGGCCGACCGACGCCCCGCGCTGGGCCATCGCCGTCGCGAGGTTCACTGCGACGGTGCTCTTGCCGACGCCACCTTTCCCGGAGGAGACCGCGATCACGTTCGGGGCGTCCTCGACGAGGCCCGCTGGCGTCTGGTCGTCGATCTCAACCGAGAGCGACGGCTCGTAGCCCGCCTCGCGGACGGCCTCCCGGACCTGCTCCGCAATCTCCGTCTCGGTCGGCGCGTGTGGCGCCCCGAGCGCGAGCGGGACGTGTGCGACTCCGTCCTCGATCTCGATGTCTCCGACGAGTCCGAGCGAGACGAGGTTGTCGTCGAATCGCGGGTCGTCGATCGCTGCCAGCCGGTCGCGTACGTCGTCTGTCATTGTGTCATCACTGTCCGTTCGGTTGCGTCGTGTCGACCGCCGTCGCCGATCGGTCGGTCGGGCGTTTCGTCCAGTTTCACCGACGCACGCTGCCAGAGTACGGCCTCCCGGTCGTCGGTGAACGTCTCGAAGCGCTCCATTGCGGCCTCGTGTTCGTCGCTGTTGACGAACGCCGCCCAGTCCCTGAGCGTCTCGAAGCCGAACACGAACTTCACTGCCGGCGAGAGACCCGTGTCGTTCTGGAAGACGTCGAAGGAGGCCACCCTGTCGTGGCTGAGCCACGCGACGGCCTCGCCGGACAGCCAGTCGTCGAAGGTGTCCCGGTGGCGGCCCGACACGTCGAACTCGATCTCGTAGTGGTTCGGTACGTCGAGCATGGTCACCGGCCCTCCGCGAGCGCGTTGTGGTGTGCCGTGACGACTGCGAGCGCCAGGTCGAGCAGTCCGGCGTAGTACTTGTGCGGGTCCTCCTGCTGGAGGCGAGCGTGATAGGTCGGTAGCCACTCGGTCAGGTGCTCGTCGAGCAGCCACCACCTGGCATCGTCAAGGTCGGGTTCGTCTGGCCCCCTGTCGGTGTCCTCCATTGCGACCAGTTCCCCGAGGAACTGCAACTCGAGGCCGAGGTGGTCCGGCGGCTCGTTGCCGTGGGAGTCGTCGACGTCGACGCCCGCCCAGCGGTACCCCTTCCTGATCTCGGTCGTCGTCCCGCTGTAGAAGCTCCCGTCGACGTACATCGACTCGTAGGGCGGGTCCGGTGCTCGCTCGGAGACCCCCCGGAAGAGGTGCGTGTACGCCTCGCGAAGCGCCTCCACGTCGGCGGTCGCGCCCTCCTGGATTCGCTCCAGGGCCGTCTCGATTTCGATTGGCAGGGAGTCTGCGCTGCACTGCCACTCGCTGGCCCAAATCCCGACGGCTTCGGCCCGGTCGCGGTCGGGCAGGACGAGGAGCTGCTCGCCCAACACCCGGTAGACGCGAGCGTCTAGTCCACTGTCGCCGACGATTTCGGACGCGCGTGCGTCGGCATTCTCGGCCGCGACCCGCCCGGCGCCAGTGTTGCCGTCGTTCGTCGTCATGTTTCTTCGACTCCGTTGGTCGTGACGACCGGGAGTGTTTTTGTGAACACGAGCAGCCCCAATCCGACCAGTGCCGTCGTCCCCATCAGGTTCAGCCACTCGTAGATGGAGGGCGTGTACTCGCCCACCGGGTACGCCAGGTCGGGGTACATCAGGCCGCCGACGGTGAGCCACGTCTCTTGGTGGAGGACGCCGACGAGCATTACGCCGGCGAAGAGGACCGTCCCGACGAGGCTGAACCGACCGAGCGCCTGCTGGCCGACCAGGTAGATCGTCGGAATCACGACGGCCGCGACGGCGAGCCACAGCAGCGGGGCGAGCGGCCCCTGGAAGACGAGCATCGAGACGTTCGGGTCGGCCATGTCGGCCGCGAACGTTCCCGTCTGGACCTCGTAGAAGACGCCCAGCAGGTACGTGAACGCGAACGCGCCGGTGAACACGCCGAGCCGCCGGAGCGTCTCGTCGGTGAACACGTCGTCGAGGCCGTAGGCGAACCGCAGGACACCGGCGACGAACAGCAGCGCCGCGGCACCGACGGTCATGCTGCCGGCGAGGAACGTCGGCCCCTGGATGGCGCCGAACCAGTTGATGTTCACGCCGAACGGCCCCCAGACGAACGGCACGACGCCGCCGCCGACGACGGGAATGAACACCAGTACCGCGGCGGCGAGCCACCACTGGAGGCCCCGACTGTCGCTGTCCGTCCGCGAATCATCGTAGCTGATCAGCAGGGCATCGTAGACGGGTGCGAGGACCGACGGAAGGACGTCGTCCTCCCGGTGTAGCTCGTGTATGTCTCGACGAACGGATACGATCAGGTAGGCGACCGAGAGCAGGCCCAGTCCGGCGAGCAGGATGACGTCCCAGGCAATCGGCGACTCGAGCGGGAGGTACAGCAGGGTGTTCAACACCCGGAACGGCTGCCCGAGGTCGAAGACGATGTGCAGGAAGCTCGCGAGGAACGCCAGCGGCGTCACGAGTTCCCCGACCCGGGCGTAGGGCTCGTAGTCGTCCATCTCGAAGACCCGGATGATCGCCGACAGCGCGATGGCGCCGACGCCCATCAGGGCCCACCAGGTGAACGCGCCGATGTCCAGCCCCCAGGGGACGCCAGCGTCGGTCCCCCAGTTGTTCAGGCCGGTGATGGCGTGCCCCTCCGTGAGGACGGTCACGAAACTGTACACCATGCCGAGCACGAGCAGGACCGCGACGGCGACGAGGCCGTAGTAGATCTTGCTCGTCGACTCGAAGGGTTCGGTGAGCCGTTTCCGCGCGGATGGAGTGCTCATTGGTTCACCTCCACGTCCGTGGAGCGAGTCTCAGGTGGGTTGTTTTCGATCTCGATTGCCTCCTCGGGGTCCTTGAACGTGTCCGCACCCTCGATGGTGCGGGCGTCGTCGCTGGGTTCGTCGCCGATGTAGACGATGTTCGGCTCGGTACCCCGGTCTTCGAGCAGCTTGAACGTCGATGAAGAGGACTTCTCCCGGAGGTGCTGGCGCGGCTCGCTCCCGGGGTCCTCCATGTCGCCGAACTTGATGGCGTCGACGGGACAGGTCTGTTGACAGGCCGTCGTCCCCTGCTGGCCGCGCTCTTCGTTGTCCTGGCGGTGGACACACATCGTACACTTGCTCATCACGCCCTCGGGCTGCGGGCCCGACATCTTCGTCCCCCGGGGCTCGACGCCCTGGTCGTGGATCGGGTCGTGCCACGGCGGCTTCCCGCCGTCGGCGTTGTCGTCGCCGAGTGCGTCGGCGAGACTGCCCGACCCGAAGGTGTCGTCGCCACCGCTTTCCGAGTGGCCGTAGCCGTACTGGCCGTCTTCGGGGTGCTGGAACTGCGCGTAGTTGACGCCGTACGGGCAACCGATCTCGCAGTACCGGCAGCCGATACAGCGGTCGTAATCGGTGAGGACGATGCCGTCCTCCTCGCGCTTGAACCGTGCCGAGGTCGGGCACGCCGCCGCACAGGACGGCTCCGAGCAGTGCTGGCACGGCCGGGGCATGTTGGTCTGTTCCGTGTTGGGGTGCTCGCCCTCCTCGAAGCGGAAGACGTGCATCCAGAACGCCCCGCGGGGCGTGCTGTTCTCGACCTTGCAGGCCTCCATGCAGGCCCGGCAGCCGTAACACCGCTCCATGTCGATGGCCATGCCAAGTTGTGTCATTAGCTGTCACCTCCTTTGGGTTCGACCTTCGCACGGACCTGGAACGCCTGGCCGTTGTCCAGGCCGATGTAGCCGGGCCCGCTCGGGATGGCACTATTGATGTTCGGACCTTCGTCGAGCGCATCGGTCTCGGGGTCCTTCCAGGAGCCGTGGTGGCCGGGCACGCCAACCGTGCCGGGCTTGACACCGTCCTGAATCATTACGACGCCCTCGACCTGGTAGCTCTCGTCGTTCTGGGCGTCGTGGGTTTCGAGCACGACCTCCTCGCCGTTCTCGACGCCGATGCGGTCGGCGTCCTCGGGGTTCAGCCGGATCGAACTCCGCGGCGTGATCTCGTTGAGCAGCTTGTTGTTCGCCGTCCGCGACTGCTTCTGTTCGATCTGATGCCAGCTGAACAGCGTCAGGTCGTACTCGTCGGGGGAGTCGAACATCGTCGGCTGCCGCCAGGTCGGGAACGCGGTGTAGTCCTGGATGTAGGGTAGCTCCGACTTGGGGTCGTCGAACTTCGAGTCGGCCATCAGTTCGTCGACGCGCTCGCCCAGGCGGAACAGCGTCTCGCTGTAGAACTCGTGTTTGGCGTCGTAGGGATTGAACTCGCCGTAGCCGTTGTCCATCCCCCACGTGTACGCGTAGCGGTTGCCGTCGCCGACCTCCCACTCGTTGGTGATGACGTTGCCCTCGCGGAACCACTCGAGGCTCTTGCCCTTGGTCTTGGCCCAGCGGTCGAGGCCGTCACGGAGGAACTCGCTGGGGTCGTCCGGCGTCTCCTCGGCCCCGGAGTAGGCGTACTCGGTGCCGTCGAGGCCGAGTTCGGAGTTGATGTCCGCGACGTATTCCTCGTAGGCGTCGACGGCCTTCGCCATCTGGATGAAGATCTCGGCGTCGGGCTTGCTGTTCCAGAGCGGGTCCATCGAGGGGAAGCGGATGTGCTCGATGTCGGCGTAGCCGTTCCAGCCGCCCGTCGGGCCCTGGAGCTTGTCGGCGGTCGCCGCCGGCAGCACGTAGTCGGCGGCGACGTCGGCCGTCTCGCTCATCCAGGGGTCGACGACGACGGTCGTGTCGACCTTGCTCATGCTCTCGACGACGGTGTCCGTCCGAGGCGCCATCATGACCGGATTGGCCATCTGGACGATCCACGCCATCTCTCCCGGCTCGTACGGGAGGTTGAACTTCTCGGGGTTGTTCTGGCTGACGTGGTTCTGGGAGTAGCCCGTCGACGAGATGGGGTGGAACATACTCCCGGCCAGGTCGGGGCCGTCAGGGTTGGGCGTGATCTTCTCGGGGTGGAACGCCTGGTCGCGGAACGGCTGTCGGTAGTCCTTGGGGCCGTCGTACTTGGCCTTCCGGACGCGCGTGGAGCCGACGACATCGATCGCCCCGACCAGCATCGCGGCGTGGTAGTGAGCCATCGTCGTCTGGACGCCCATCTCCTGCTGGGCGACGTGGTAGCCGTGCATCCCCACCGGCCGATAGGGGATCTCGACGCCGTCGACCTCGACGGTCGCACCGATCTTCGCGTTCTCGCCCCACTTCACGGCGAGTTCGTCGATGGTGTCGGCGTCGATTCCGGTTATTTCGGCGGCCCACTCGGGGTCGTACTGCTGGATGTGTTCGAGGTACAGCTGGAAGCCGGGTTTGACTTCGGTCCCGTCGACCTCGTAGGTGCCTTCCAGCGCGACGTTCTCCGGCGCGGACGCTGCCTCGTGGGCGACCGCTTCGCCTGCCGCCTCGTCCCAGACCAGTTCGCCGTCGGCCCAGGTGTACTCCTCGCCTGGGTCCTGGGCGTCGTCGGTCCGGAGGATGTGGCCTTCTTTGTCGCCTTCCGTGGCGACGAGACACGGCGCGTTCGTGGCGGTCGTGAGGTACTCCTCGTCGATGTACCCCTCGCGGACGAGGACGCTGTTGAACGCCAGCCAGAACGCCATGTCCGTCCCGGGCTCGATCGGGAGCCACTGGTCGGTGTAGGGGCCGGAGTTACGGCGCTGCGGGTCGATCGCGACGGTCTCCATCCCCTGGTCGTCGCGGGCGTCCGCAATCTGCTTCGGCCACGTGATCTGGCAGAGGTGGGCACCGCCGCCCTGGGTCATGTTGTGGCCCCAGCCGATGAAGAACTCGCAGTCCTCGAAGTCGGTCTCCGAGACCCCGTGAGTCGCGAACATCAGCTCCTGACCGCGGTAGCCCGAGTCCGAGCAGGTGGCACCGTGGCCGTACTTCTCCATGCTGCCGTACTTGTTGCTCGTGCCGGTCACCCAGGCGTCCTCCTGCCACTGTGGGGACTTCTTCCGGCCGACCTGGAAGACGACCCGCCGGGGGTCGTCCTCGAGTTTGTCCATCAGGTCCTCGCCGATTTCGTCCATCGCCTGGTCCCAGCTGATCTCCTGCCACTCGCCGTGCTGCCCCTTCTCGTTGGTCCGCTTCAACGGGGCCTTGATCCGGTAGGGGTTGTAGACCTGCTCGATCTGTGCCTGGCCCTTCGGACAGAGCGAGCCCTCAGTCCGCGGGTCCTCGGGGTTGCCTTCGTACTTGACTACCCGGTTGCCGACCTTCTTCGCAGTGGCCGAACAGTCCATCTTCCCGATCCAGCAGGCCGTCGGCACCTCCTCGTACTCGAGAGCGGCGCCGTCCGACTGGGCGCCCCCGAGAGACGTGAAGTGGCTCGCACTTCCGCCGATGCCGAGCGCCAGGGCTGCCGCGCCTCCTGTTTTCAGCGCGTCGCGACGCGTCAGTTCGAGGTTCCCGGAATCGTTGCGTTCCATGTTAGTCCTCCGTCCTCGTCGGTCGGTCGTCGACGCCGAACTCCTCGACGACCGCGTCGTGGTACTTCTCGTTGAACTCCTCCTGGGTCAATTCGCCGCGCGCGAGCCGGATCGCGTCTTTCCCCATCTCCTTGCCGAGTTCCGTGTCCTGCTCGACGTCGGAGAGGCGATTTTCTGCCCACTCGTCGAACTCGTCGTCCTCGATGTCTGGTGGTTCTCCATGGTCGGGCCTCATACTAGGATAGTAGCTAGACGCCCCCCTACCACTCGCGCTGAATATCGAAGGCTTTTATAAGTTGGTGTCGGCGGAAAAACAAGTGATGGCGGGCCGGTCAGTCCGCGAGGTCGTCGATCCACGTCAGGGCCGCGACCGACTTCGGGAACCCGATCGTCGGGGTCGCGAGCATCGCAACGTGTCGGAGTGCTTCGGGGTCGACATCTTCCTCCAGGCCTCTGCGGACGTGCGAGTGGACGGCGCCCTCCGACTGGGCGCCGACAGCCAGCGCGAGTTTCACGAGACGCTTCGTCTCGCCGTCTATCGGCCCGGCCTCCGAGCAGGCCTTCCCGAGCTCGGCGTACGCGTCCCACACGTCCGGGTACGTCTCGGCGACACTGCTGGCGGCTGCTGGCAGGTCGGTCGGGTCGTCGGTCTTGTCTGTCATATCAGACACGTTCGGGGACCGAACTGAAAAGGGCTCGCGTAGGTTCTCCAACTGTGGGAGGCGGCGAACGATACACCACTCCCCGCCGAAACGGAAGCGAGGCTGTGTCCGACAGCGGCCTCGTCACGGCAGCGACCGGACGCCGACGCGAATCTCCGAGAGAGAGGCCGCTGTCGTCGGATACAGAACGCTCGAATCAGGACCGGACTTGATCCGGGTCTCCTGCACGCCTCACTCGCTTGTTTCGTCGCTATCGCCCGAATCCGTTGCCGCGTATGCGACGTCTTCGACCTCCCGGCGGTGCACCTCGTCGCCGTCGGTCTCGACGTACCGGTAACAGACGCCCTCTGTCTCCGTTTTCGTCGCGCGATGTGACCCGTCACAGAACGGGAAGTCCTCGGAGAGACCGCACTGACAGACGGCGACGTCTCCCTTCTCAGGGTCGAGGTCCGATTCGTCGAGCTTCCTCGGTCCAGTCGCGTCGAGTTCCACCAACCGACTCATACGAGAACGTTAGGACCCGTCGAGGTAATGCCCGTGGTTCACTCGTTTACACTCGTTTGAGCGAACGTGGCGGTGGCGAGTTTCGACTCCACGGCCTTCAGCCGCTGTGACAGTGCCGACGTCGAAATCCCGAAGTCGTCCGCGAGTTCGTCGACGGACGTCTCACGCGGTGTCGAGTAGTAGCCTTCAGAGACAGCCTTTGCGACCGCCTCGCGCTGTTTCTCCGTGATCTCGTGGAGGTCGAGTGTCACGGTGTTCTCGCTTCGTTCGGCCTCTCCGGTGTCGATCCGTTTCAGCTGTCGGAGCCGGAGCCGCTCACTGCTCTCCTTCAGCGAGTCGACCAGGTCCGAGAGCCGCTCGCGGTCCGAGAGGTACGTCTCGACGAGGAGTCGTCCGTCGACGACGTCGACGAACTGCGGAACGCACTTGAACTCTCCGAACACGGTACAGAGACACGTCGCATCGACGTCGCTCGTCGAATGCACGACTTCGGTACACGCCTGATCCGACGGGCACGCACATTCGTCGGTCTGGACGGTCGTATCGGTGTGGCACTCGTCCCCGACGAGCTGGTGTCTGACCTCCTCGACCTGCCCGTCGAAACTGCCGAGGGGACAGTGGCTCTCGGGGGCTGGCTCGACCTCGAACACGACGCACAGGTCACGCCGTGTTCTCGTTGGATTAGTACCCCCAGTCATTGTTCCTGGTAGAACGTACGCAGAACCAGGTAATACCTTTACACTAGATTCCTGCGTTCTGAGAACGTCCCCTGTCGGAGACCGTCACTTCTCGCTTGAACAGCGGAACTTCGTTTCTCAGCCGGTCGATGCCGTCCTCGCCAACCTCGACGGGGCCGGTTCTGTGATGCAGCAGCACCTCCTGCACCCCCGCTACTGGGCCGGGAATATTCTGACGGTGGGACACCGAACTGCAGTCGCCGTCCGCCGTGGGACGTCCGGATGGCGGGACTTATTGTCGGCGCAGACGGACGCCTCAGTATGAGCGACGGTGGCTTCGGCAGCGTGACGCGCTTCTCGGCGGCCGGTCAGCGTCTGCGGGAGGTCGAACGACAGAAGGAGTGCCGTCCTATCGTACTCGTTCGGGCCGGCGGTGCCGGAGTGACGTCGTGTATCACGTCGGCCGACGGCTGGCCCGTCGTACCGGAATTTCGAGAGTGGGGACGTGCCGGTACAGGCCCACAACGCTGTAGGTGACCCAGAATGGGTTCCAAGCAACGGGTGGGCGTCGTGCTTGCGGGCGGGTACTCGACCAGGTTCGGCGAACAGGAGAAGGCACTGGCGGACCTGAATGGACGAGCACTTCTCGCGCATGTCGTAACGGGGGTAGCTCCCGCAGTCGATAGGGTGCTCGTGAACTGTCGGCGAGACCAACTGGAGGATTTCCAGCGCGCGCTGGCTTCGACAGCGACGGACGTCGAGTTCGTCTGTGACCCAGAACCGGATAAGGGACCCGCAGCTGGATTACGGACCGCGCTCGACGCCGTATCTGAGCCGATGGTCGCCGTCGTCGCCTGTGACATGCCCTTCGTCGACGCGGCGTTCCTGGACTGGTTGTTCGAGGAGGTGAATGGTGCAGACGGGGCCGTTCCGTACGTCGACGGAGCGCCACAGCCGACTCACTCCGTCTTCGCCACGGAACCCACTCGACGGGCTGCAAATGACGCGGTTAGGAACGCGTCTGGGAGCCTCCGCGATGTCCTCGATCGACTCGACCTGGTCGAAATACCCGAATACCGTGTGGTCGGAAAGGCAGCTAAAACGGCCTTCACAGACGTCAACACCCCCGAAGAACTCCCGGCATTGATGGCTGACGATGGGGCTGAATCGAACAGCGTGAACTGAACCGGCCTGGAGCGGTTACGAGGGTGTAGCCCGGGGCGGAGTTCCGTCTCCAGGCCTGCTCGTCATAACGTAAAATGCTGCACTATCCGCAGTGAAGACATTGATGCAGTGAATCATCACTCGATATAACTTCTTATCCGGTGAGTGGAGGACATATCCGTCGAACCATGGAGAGGAGCAGTCCTCTCAATACAGGGGCTTGAAGCGGAAAAACGCCCGTGTTACAGACAAAATGGCTCTGGTGAATCGCTAGACGGCGTCCGCATTGGGGGTTTTGAGACGGGGAAGATTACGATGAGATTCCTCTTCGGGGTTGGTTTCAACGGTAGTTACGCTCATAGCGACCGCAATCGGTACTCATCTGGGGCAATCACACCACACGTTCTACAGCCAAACCCGACGCTATCCGGCGATTCACCAAAGCCAGATCAGACGGTTCTCGATCGGTTTGATGATTCGTAGGGGTTCGGTTAATTCGCCTGCAAGAATGCTTGAGTAGTCGAACCCAGCAGTACTCGAAGTGAGTCAGACGTCGCGAGGTGGTCTCCGGGCCTCGATGGTTGCAGATACGAGGTAGTCACCGAGGTCCCGGTTCGCATCCCAGTCACTGATGAACTCGGTGCTCTCGTCCTTGGGCTCTATCTCGATTGCTTCGAAGCCGGCACTGTCGAGCATCGCTTCGAGGGCGTCGACCGTTGAGGCCCCAGCGACGCAGCCAGTCAGCGAGTCCGGATCCATCTTGACATCGTCCGGGAACGGCGCGGTTTGGACGACGTCTGAAATGGCGAGGCGGCCGCCGGGCTTGAGGACCCGGTAGGCGTCATCAAACACGCGCTGTTTTTCCGGGGCGAGATTGACGACGCAGTTCGAGATGACGACGTCGACGGTTGCGTCAGCAACGGGGAGATGACTAATCTCGCCGAGACGAAACTCGACGTTGTCGGCGTCGTTCTTCGTCACGTTCTCTCTCGCTTTTGAGACCATCTCCGGGGTCATGTCGACACCGATGACGTGTCCGTCCGGGTCAACCTCCTGTGCAGCGAGGAAGCAGTCGAAGCCCGCACCGGAGCCAAGGTCGAGCACTATCTCGCCGGGCGTCATCTCGGCGAACGCTTTCGGGTTTCCACACCCGAGGCCGAGGTCCGCACCGTCGGCGACCGACGCGACGTCGTCCGCGTCGTAGCCGAGGCGTTCGCTCCCGGTCGCGTCCGTGTCGCCGTCACAGCACCCACCGTCGTCGGTGACATCGATGCCGACATCGCCACAGCAGTCTTGGTCATCCGAAGCGATAGTCCCGTAGCGTTCGCGCACCATCTGACGCGTCTCCTCGGGATCGGGGTCACCGGTCGCTGTCTCAGTATCGTTACTCATAGGTTCCTCGCAGGTCGTCGAGCGTTTCGAGGAGGGCTGAGGTCGTTTCAGTCGTTTCGTAGTACCGCCAAGACCCCTCCTTGCGGCGCGTGACCAATTGTGCGGTGTACAAGCGAGAGAGTGCTTGGCTGACGGCACTTTGACTGACGCCGACTGCGGCTTCGAGATCACAGACGCAGACGCCGTCGTCGGCGTTCGCGATTCGGCGAAGCAGCTCGTATCGCGTGTCGTTCCCCATCGCGGTCAGCACTTGGAGATCCGTCGCCATCGTATCTGAGTCAACATCACCGGGCGGTGCACAGCAGGGAGCAGTCCCTTCCGCGGTTCCGTCAACGATCGCGTCCTCTACCATATCAGGTTCAGCTTATACAAGCAAATACTAATATGTTTTCCTCGACGGAACCATTCGCAACTGTAGAATCCATCCGTCTTTAGCTAAGCGAAGAACCGCGTGACAGCGGCGGCTTATCGAGGTTATTTTTCGGGAGGAATGAGGAACCGAGTCTGTGCACGACAACGGCTCCTCATCTCGAATTATGCGTCGGCTCA
>NZ_SOSC01000013.1 GCF_005049285.1 Halorientalis salina
ACAGAACTCGGCAGCACGATTCGCGCAGTAGAGGAACTGTCGCGCAGATTCGTGGAGGTCGTCGCGCCGCTCGTCGGGAACGACGAGTTTGACCGGCGCAGTTCGACGCACCTCCATATTTCAGATTCTCATCTGATGGTTTTTATAACCTTGGGAGTCGGGTAGCTACAGTCGTGCGGTTTCGTCGTCGGTTGTCGGTTTCCTCTCCGACCTACTCGCTCGCTACACTCGCTCCTTGAGGTCGGAGGCTCCACCTCGTATTATGCTGAAACGCTTATAGCCTTGACCACACAGTTACAAACATGACCTATGATACCGTCGTTTTCGACAACGACGGTGTTCTCGTCGGTCGAACGCGTTTCGATGTCCTTCGGGAGGCGACTGAAGAGACCTTCGCGCAGTTCGGTGTGACTGATCCGAACCCCGACCACGTCGAGGATATGACTATTGGAGCAACGCCCAGCGGGGTCGCGACCGTCAGTGACATCTACGACTTCGAACCGGACCGATTCTGGCGCACGCGTGATCGAACACTGTCCGTGGCACAGCAGGAAGAAGCGCGCGCAGGCCGGAAAACGCCGTATGAGGATCTCGCCTCGCTAGCAGACCTCGACATCCCAAAGGGGATTGTGAGCTCGAACCAGCAGGAGACGGTCGATTTCCTTCTGGATCACTTCGAGCTGTCGGGTCTGTTCGACACCGCGTATGGTCGTGAGGCGACCATCGAAAGCCTCACCCTGCGAAAGCCGAACCCCCACTATCTGGAGCGTGCGTTGGCCGACCTCGATGCGGAGTCCGCACTGTACGTCGGCGACAACGAGTCCGATATCAAGGCAGCCGAGAACGCCGGGATCGACTCGGCATTCATCCGTCGCCCGCACCGCAGCGACTGGGATCTCAATGTGTGGCCCACCTGGGATATCGACTCCCTCGACGACCTCCACGAGATCTGTAGCACGTGAACTACCCCGGCCTACTCGCCAATTACTGAGGCACTGTTCGTTGAGCCGGTTTTCACCGTCTCCCAGGCAGCGGAACTGATCGAGATGTCGTATCCGGCGGCAAACAAGGCCGTGACTCGACTTGAAGAAGACGGATTCGTAGAAAAACGGACTGGTCAAGAGCGCTAGCGCGAATTCCAAGCGACTGAATTCTTGATGGACTCAACCGGAAACGATCAGAGATTCCGTCGCCAGGTGAACTCATCGTCGAGTCACCTACGCCCGCCGGGAACGGCGGGGCTTGTGGGTGAACTCTCGTTCTATCCCGATGATGCCGCGAAAACCCGACATACAGATCGGCGTCGGCGACTCACGGGAACACGATGAGCAACAGCGGGACGAGCAATAGCGAGAGGAGCACGCTGATGAAGTAGCCTCTATTGTCGATAATCCGGTTTTGAACCCTGTCGATGAGCCTGCTGTACGGCGCGTAGAAGACCAACACGACGACGGAAATGACGGTCCCCCCAGTCACTACCACTAGAACGGTAAGCACGCCGACGTCCATGTTCAGCGCGATCGCAACGATAAGCGTATCGAACAGCGTCCCGATGTTCGCTCCCAGCACGAAGGGCATGATCTCGTTTCGTTTGATATGCCCTCGGTTGTAGAGCGGGACGATCACGCCAAGCGAAAACGCGACGCTCGTCGTGGCCGCTGTGACGATGAGCCCAAGTCCGAAGGACACCCACTTGTCCTGCAACCTCGAGACATAGCGCCGACGCAGCCGCTCTTTATCGATGCCATCGAGTATGTGATCAAATAACTGCAGGCTCACGAGGATACAGCCAATCGCCAAGAGAAACGCGATTCCAGCCCCGACAGAGTCGATTATTCCGTCTGCAGCGACCGAGATCACGTCCGGGAGCGAGACCTCAAGATCGGGAAGCATCTGACTATGACCCTCTCCTGTCCGGATAACCGGCATCGCGACGTATCCCAGCGCCATCGCAGGCAGGTAGATTGAATGGGTGAGCAGGAAGGTGAGCAATCCGAGGCTTGTCGATTCGCGGAGCGATTCGATCTCCTCGTTCAGGTAATCGAACGCCCCGATGAAGACGACGACGGCCGCGCCGCCGAGCCGAGAGCCGACGATCATCAGGAACAGTTGCGACGGGAGAATGAGCCCCGAGTTGAACAGGGACAGCGAGAGGGCGGCGACGATCGACCCGTTGGCTAAGACGTACGAGGCGATCCAGCTGAGTCCGAGTGCTGATCTATCGTCGACGATCACTCGATCGAGAACTCTTTTGAGTGACGGTGTCAGTGCATCCGTTGCAGCTCCCAACAACCGTATCGCGAAGAGAAATAGCACGACTGTCACAACTACCTGCGCCGCGATCACTACTGACGAATCGTCAAGCAGCCATCTGTGACTGCTGATATTCTTTCACCGGCCCACAATATGAGGTAAGACAGGTAAAATATTGTCCAGATTTTGATGACAAATAGGATGCCGAAAAAGACGGTGGCCACCATAATTGCCTTGTTATGCCTATCAAGACAGTACAGCGGCACCACTCCAGGCACTCTTGGCGACCACACAAAAGTACATCCGCATATCTGAGACCGTCACCGCCCACACGCCTCGATAGGTCCCCGACCGCTAAAGTCTGGAACGGTGAAGCCGAAGCGCGGATTTACCGCCTACCCTGATGGGTTCGAAGCCGAGTTCACGGACAAGCCCCACCCTCAAAGCGCCGAAGGCGCTTAGGGTGGGGTAGTTGACATCGGTCACCCCCTACAGTTCGAGGACGGCACGGAACCGCGCTTCGTTCGTTATCATCCGCTCGTACGCCGTCTCGACCTCCTCAAGCGAGTACGTCTCGATTTCGGGGGTGATGTCCCGGAGCGAACTGAACTCCAGCGTGTCCTGGGAGTCGCGGGCGTCACCTGAGCCCCAGCCCTCAACAGCGCCGGCTGTGCCGATGAGATGCTGGGCGTTCACCGACACGTCTTCGCCGGGAACACCGACGACGATCACGGACCCATCGATACCGATCCCCTCGACGACTGACGCGATAGCGTCACTCGATGGTGCTGTCGTGAGAATGCCGTCCGCGCCGCCGAGTGCCTGCAGCCGTTCGGCCGGCTCCGTGTCGGCTGCGTTCACGAAGTGGTCGGCACCCAGCTCCATCGCGAGGGCTTCCTTCTCGGGACTACGCGAGATAGCGACCGTCTCGAAGCCAGCCGCGTGCGCGTACTGGAGACCAAGGTGACCGAGGCCACCGACGCCCTGGATGGCGACGAGGTCTCCCGGCTGCAGGTCGGCGTTCCGGAGAGCGTTGTACGTAGTGACACCTGCACAGAGCAGTGGGGCTGCATCAGTCGCACTCAGGTCGTCAGGTATCGCAGCGAGTGCCTCTGCGGGCACGGTCGTGTACTCGGCGTACCCGCCATCGAACGTGAGCCCCGTGATCTCGGCGTTCTCACAGTTGAGGAAGTGGCCACGTCGACACGGCTCACAACTGAAGCAGTGGCCGCCGTGCCAGCCAGCACCGACATACTCCCCTTCCGACCATCTATCGACGTCCTCACCGACTGCGTCCACGTGTCCCGCGACCTCGTGGCCGGGGATTCGGGGATGACTAACGCCCGGATACCCACCTTCCTTGACAAAGACGTCGCTGTGGCAGATCCCACAGGCCTCGACCGCCACCCGAACCTCATCGGGAGCTGGCTCGGGTACTGCTCTTTCGACGACTTCGAACTCGGCACCGGGTTCGGGGACGACCACTGCGCGCATCGTTTCGGACATACCTCTACAGTCCGGCTACTCGTGAAAAAAGCTGCCGTGTATCAGATAATGCCCTTATCGGTCACAGGTAGCGTACGCTGATGGGCGAGCACCGATTTAGCAAGCTTACAGTCATAAGTACTGCCATATTTATAAAATATTAAAATATTGAAGGCCAGCAATCAGCAAGATTGCAACAATCAGCACGAGTTTCATCACCCAAGGTGGAACATCTTTCCGGATTCTGAACGCCCAGTCCATGGTTAGGAATAAGATGCCCGGTTATTATATCCCCCAGCCGAGTTTCTGGGTTGGAAACACAAGTCGATCACACTGAACGCTGCCACGAGCGATCGGTGGGAGCGAAGTGGCTCCGGTTCAAACCTCCCTCCCGCGATTTCACACGAGTTGGATCGTGTTCCCATTCGAGGTCACGTGGAGATCGCGACCGAGGTCGTATCCGTTGTTCCCAGCCAGATCGACGTATCCCGAGAACCCGGCCATGTCCTGGTGGGCCGGGATGACGTGTTGCGGCTGGAGTGCGTCTAGCATCTGGTAGTGACCTTCCTGGCGGAGGTGCCCCGAGACGTGGACGTCGTCGTAAATGCGTGCGCCCTGCATCCCGAGCAGTTTCTCTGACTGGTAGCGTTGCCCCTCGTTGGTCGGTTCGGGAATGACTCGTGCCGAGAAGATCACCTTGTCACCGTTGGTCAGTTCGTACGGCGTTTCGCCCCGCCCCATCCGGGTGAGCATCGCCCGTGGTTCTCCCTGGTGGCCGGTAACGACTGGCAGGAATTTCTCCTTCCCTTCCTTCATGATCCGCTTGAAGGCTCGGTCGACGGACTTGCGGTGGCCGTACATCCCGAGATCGTCCGGGAAGTCGACGTCCAGTCCGTCGAGGCGGTCGGCAGTGCCGGAGTACTGCTCCATCGACCGTCCCAGTAGGATTGGTTCACGACCGATATCCTGTGCGAACTCCACGATGCTCTTGACACGTGCGATGTGGCTGGAGAAGGTTGTGGCGACGATACCGCCGTCCCAGTCTTCGAGGCTGTGCATCACGTCTCGGAGCTGATGGCGGGCGACGGCCTCACTCGGGGTCCGCCCCTTCTTGTTCGCGTTCGTACAGTCCTCGATGTAACAAAGGACGCCGCCGTCCTCGCGTCCGATCTCCCGGAACCGCTTCATGTCGATGGGGTCGCCGATGACCGGCGTGTGATCCACACGCTTGTCCAGCCCGTAGACGACCGACCCCTCAGGGGTGTGGAAAACCGGATTGATCGCGTCGATGATCGAGTGGGTGACGTTGACGAACTCCAGTTCACAGCGCTCGCCGATCGACATTGATTCGCCCGCCTCCATCGAGATCAGGTCGTTGTTCACGACGTACTCGCTTTCGTCGTGGACCTCCTCGTCGACGAGTTCGCGGGTAAACGGTGTCGCGACGACGGGCGCGTCGTAGCGGTGGGCCAGCTTGGAGATGGCACCGATGTGATCCAGGTGGCCGTGGGTCGGCACGATAGCCTGAACCTCGCCGTCGAGTTCGGACATGACCCGATCGTCGGGTATTGCACCCATGTCGATGAGGTCCAGTGATCGCATCTCCTCGGTGCGGATGTTGTCGTGAATCAGGACCTTCGAGAGGTTCAGACCCATGTCGAAGACGACGATGTCGTCGCCCGCTCGTACTGCCGTCATCTGCCGACCGACTTCCTCATAACCGCCGATTGTCGCAATTTCGATTTCCATAGTTGGGATCCGATCAGAGCAGTCCCAGAACTCGAAAAGAGTGCGCCTGATGTAGGAGGAGAGGGGTTGAACCGATGAAACCAGTTGAGATGGGTTCCTGCTGAGAGGAACCCGTCCGTCTGTCACTCCCTCCCCGGGGACGACGCGTGTTTCGGTTACGCTATCTCGGGCCCCACGACGTAAATAGCCGGTGATCGTCTCACCGGAAACACGTTCCGGTATCGGGTCACCTGATCGATCGAGACCTCCATCCATCGATGGATTTCATACGAATTTTATATCGTCGGTGGGTCCGTCCTGACAGGTGCCGGTATCATGAGTTCCGGGGGCAGTTTACTCCCCCTCGTCGTGACCATCTTAGGGTTGGGTGTCACAGCCCAAGTCTTAGCCGATCGGCTAGAAATCCCGAGCGTCCTCTTTCTCATCCTTGCTGGCATCGCCGTCGGACCGGAGGGACTCGACATCGTGCGTCTCGAATCGTTCGGCGGCCCCGGTCCACTTTCGGGGATCGTCGGCCTCTCGGTCGCGATTATCGTCTTCGAGGGTGCCTTCCACCTGAAGCTCTCGAAACTGCGACAGACACCACGAGAGGCGTTCCGACTGGTGACGATCGGGGCCGGTATTACACTGCTGGGAACGGCAATTGCCGTTCGGTTCGCGCTTGACGCATCGTGGACGCTCTCCTTCCTCGTCGGGGCGCTCCTCGTCGCGACGGGACCAACTGTGGTCACGCCGATCCTCAATGTCGTTCCCGTCCGCGATCGAGTTGGGGCCGCACTCGAAACGGAAGGGATCGTCAACGACGTAATGGCTGCGATCCTGGCTGTTGCCGTCTTCGAGGTACTCACATCGGATGGGACAGGTTACGGGCTTGTCGTCGAGTCGTTCCTGACCCGTCTCGGAATCGGTCTCTTCGTCGGTAGCGTGTCGGCAGGTCTGCTGTGGTACCTCCTCAAACACGTCGACCTCTCGCCGTCGAACGCAGTCCGAAACTCCAGATTGATCGTTCTCGTTGGCGCGATTGCGACATACGGAATCGCGGACGCTCTCGCCACGGAAGCGGGGATCGCTGCCGTCGCGACAGCCGGCATCCTCCTCGGAAACGCCGATCTACCATACGAGGAGGAGATCGAGGCGTTCAAGGGCGATCTCACGTTGATCGTCCTCTCGTTCGTCTTCATTTCGCTCGCGACACTGCTGTCGTTCGACGACCTGCTGTCGCTGGGAGTGGGTGGGCTCCTCGTGGTGATCGTCGTCGTGTTGGTTGTACGGCCGGTTGCCGTGTTGCTCTGTACCTATGGCGACCGGTTCTCGTTCCGCGAGCGGTTATTCATGAGCGCTGTCGGCCCCCGGGGGATCATTCCTGCAAGCGTAGCGACATTGTTCGCGCTGGAGCTCCGCAGTTCCAATCCTGAGGCGGCGACCATTCTAGTGGGGACCGTCTTTCTGGTCATTCTGACAACCGTCGTGTTCGAGGGTGGATTCGCCCGACACATCGCCGAAGCACTCAACGTCTTACCCATGCGTGTCATCATAGTTGGCGGCGGTCGCGTCGGTCGCGGCCTCGCCGAACGGCTGGAGAATCGCGGCGAAAACGTCATTATCGTCGATAACGACCAGGAAAAGGTCGAACAGGCCCGGAATGGAGGGTTCGCTGCGCATTTCGGTGATGGAACCGACACGGACGTTCTCAGATCGGCCGGCGTCAGCAATGCGAAGATCGTCGCGGCGGCGACCGGTGACGACGATGCAAACCTGCTGGTCGCCCAACTCACCAAATCGAAATTCGACGTCGAAACCGTACTGGCCAGGGTGAATACACCCGGCAACGCCGAAGCGTTCGAAGAACTCGGCGTCCGAGCCATCTCGGCCGACGACTCCATCGCACAGTCGATGGATAACGCCATCGAACGGCCGGCACTCTCGGAGTGGATGTCCGAACTCGGCCGGACCGGTGACGTACAGGAGATCGAAGTGACCGCTGAGAGTCTCGTTGGCATGTCTATCAGCGACCTTGACGGCGAACTCCCGGACGGCGTCCTCGTTGCGCTGGTCAGCCGAGACGGCGAGTCACAGATTCCGAGCCCAGTGTGGGAACTCCAGCACGGTGACCACCTCACGTTCGTCGGGCGACACGAAGCCGTCCATCGAGCGCTCGAACAGTGCCATCCGGACCTCCACGCCGATCACGCCTGAGGAACCGCTACCGCGCTACCAGCGCAGAAGTTCTCGTGGGCCGTACCGCAGGGCGACGATTCCAACGAACGTCAGGACTCCCGTGAGAGCCGTCACACCGCCGACGACGAACACCCAGTGTATTCCCGCAGTGTCCATGAGATAGCCGCCCACGAGCGGTGCGAAGAGCGCACCCGGTCGCCAGACCAACCCGCGGACGCCGAAACTGCTCGCGATACCGTTCCCTTTCCCCTCATCGGCGAACAGCGCCATACTCGCTGGTTCCCGGACAGCGTCGGCGACGCCCAGCAGTCCGTTCAGTCCGACCGCGACAAAGAACACGCCCGGGACCGTTCCGAGAATCGGAACGGACACCGAAAATCCCAGTCGTGTCCCGAGTGCCGGTGCCAGCGGGAACGCCAGCGCGATCAGGCCGTACACACCGTCACCGAGTGTGATGAACAGGCCGCGGCCGAAACGGTCGGACAGTCGACCTGTGTACGGCTGACAGAGCATGTTGGTGAACTTCTCCGCGGCGACGGCGACACCGACGGCGGCCGCAGACAGTGCCAGTCCACCGCGTGCGACCGACACGCCAACGAAAATCGGCACCCAGTTGCGAACGAGCGTCACGGAGACGGCGTACTGGGCCCGGAAACTCGTGATTGTCAGGATGCGCTCGTTGAGGGCGAGATCGAAAAACGCGAACCCTGCGATCTGCGTCTCGTCGGCCTCGACGAACAGCCACACGCCAAGCGTCGCGAGAACGAACAGCGCGACCAGTGCCGCGAAGATCGGGTCGAACCCGAACGCGTCGTAGAGCGCTCCGGCACCGAGCGTCCCCACGACGCCGGCGGCCATGCGCCAGGCATTGTACTTCCCGATCTGGTTGGCTCGGTCGTCCGGCGCGGCGATGTCGCCGACCAGCGCCAGGCTGATCATCCCGGTCCCAACGACGCTCAGCCCCTGGAGCGTCCGGGCGACGATGAATCCGGCCGGCGTCTCGACGACGGTAAAAGAGGCGTACGCGAGGACGCTCAACAGGAGCGACACGAGCAGTATCGCACGCTTGCTGTACCGGTCGGCGGCCCACCCGAGGGGCACGATCGCGATCGCCCGCCCGAGGCTGAGCGCCGTGACGAACAGTCCGACGACGACGCCGGTCGCGCCGAGCTGTTCGATGTACGTCGGAAGCAGGGTCAACAGCGTTATGAACCCGAGACTGCCAACGAACCGAGTCAGATAGAGCGGGTAGAACTGCCGGCGACTCGACATACTGCGTGGCAGTCATAGCAGATAGGTAAGCCGCTCGGCTCGAAGCGTCAGTGTGGGGTACTACCACTCATTGATACTGACCGTATCACTGTGACGACCGTCACTCACCCGTGAGCTGCCCGAATGTTCGGGTAAGTCACTGAATATTCACCTGAGTCGGAAGGTTTGGGGATCCTTCAGTGCGGACATCCGGCTGGTGAGTTTTTGATACAGGGTCGAAGAGAATTGGTCGGTCGCTGTCACGTTCCAGAGACGCAGAGACACTTCTTTGAGTGTGAGCGTATCATCCGGACGAAGTCCTCCTGCACGTACTGGTTGGCGCTGATATTGCGTTTTGTTCCCGACGGATGCAAACGAGCGGTACTCACTCTCCAGTCGTTTCAGTGGGATTTTCGATCGTTACGAGTGGGTGAGCACTCGCCATGTCGTGTTTCAGTGTTACCACCGACGCCGAATCAGATTCCGATTCCGGAACCGTGATTTCCGTTTGTTTCGTCCCGTCTTCGAGCGCCTTGCATTCGATTGCCACTGCTTCTGGATGGTCGAACTGGCTCACGATCGTATCGACCGCTTCTTGGAGTTGCTCCGGCGAAATGTCTGCGTAAGACGAATCAGATCCCATGCGGAACTACTCAACAAAGATGGGGGAGTGTTTTGTGGTCGCCGCAACTCTACCGCCTGCTGGACCGCCAGAACGCTCGATTTTCCGGTTGTATAGCAGCCAGTGCCGGCTATGACGATTGAGTTACCCCTCTGAGACCCAGTTTCTATTAATAGATTGGCTGTCTTATCTATTTCTCCAACATTGACAGGTTTCAGTGGCCGTGCTGAATACAGGGCGCATATTCATCAAGCCGTGGGGCTACTGCTCAGCTTGAAAAATAGTCTGAGAAACCGCCCGTATCCCACCGACCATTCCCACCAGTGCCAGCGTGGCACTGATCTGTAACAGCGGGAAATCGAATCCAGCAAGCTGGAGGTAGAGGATTACCACTGCCGACGGGATGATAGGGCCGAAGATTGCAATTGACAGTTTCTGGCCTACTTTGTCACGTGCATCGGCCGCGTTCATCGTCGCTAAAAATCCCCCGACAGTAGTGAGGAGGAATCCACCGAACGCGACGAAGACACCGACTAAACCCAGGATGTTCCCGATCGGTGGGACCGGAAACGCCAGAAAGACAGCCAGAAACCCGAAGGTGATTAGAGCGGCTCCGAGTTTTAAATTCTGTCTCATCGAACCATTTCTGGCTTTTATTTTTAAATCCCTAAGAGGTTTCGAGTGACAACCGAGGAATGCTTGTATTGGCCAATTGGTGACCTCTGTAGCTTGACTAGATCACCATACCAGACCCACACACCGTGAGCAATTGATTCAGTCTGGTTCGGGCAGATGATCGAAGTTCGAGCGCTGACTACAGCCTCTAAGTCTTGCACGCTACTTGTGTCATCTGTTAGCCATTCCTCTCATAGACTTCCAATAGTGATCTTATAGCGGTCCATTCGCGTGTTGTCGAACCCCCACTCATTCACAGAGACATTCGTGGCTCTGCGAGGAGCGACCAACAACGAAGGCGTGGACCTCCTGTGCAAGCGCAGACATTGCTTCAGCACGCTCGGCAGCGGCGAGGCCGTCCTGATAGTACGTCTTCGCACGATGGTCGCGCCACAGGTCTGCAAGGTCGTCCGCCATCGACTCCGAAAAGATACCAGCTGCAGCTGCCTCGCGATACACCCCTGGATGCGTTCCCGGCAGGTCATTTGGCTCCATCGTCCCGCGTTCGAGGAGCCGAAACTCGACCGTTCGCTCTATCGCGACAAATGATGCCTCGATGACGAGCGTGTAATAACCCTGCTCGTGAAGCGCATCCGCACCGGCGAGTAACCGACACGCTTTCCGGAGCTGGAGAATTGCGGTGTCCGACACGTCGAGTCCGGTCTCGATATCAGTCGGACGGCGGTCGAACGCGGCTTGAGCGTCATCGAGGAGTTGTTCGATTCGGGTGCTACTCATCGGCGAACACCGCCTTACGAATCGACTGGAGGCGCTCGTCGCCGACGATCGTGATTCCCTCGTCGAATATCTCTCGAAGCTTCGACCCCGCTCGGGTCGCACTGTCGCCAGTCTCGACGTACGGCTCGAACGCGAACCGGTCACCGTCGAATCGCTGCTCACTCAGGTCGCTCACCACGTCGGTCACGAGTCGACGGGCACTCGTCCGGTCACCCTCGACGACGACGAACAGGTCGATGTCGCTCTGTCTGTCTGCTTCGCCACGGGCCACGCTGCCGAAGACGACGAGGCCGACGAGTTCATTGACCTCCTCACTTTCCTCGATCTTTCCACGGACCCGCTCGACGAACGTCCGTATCGGTTCGTGAAATTCGGCCTGTTCGATCGCGAGTATCGGGTCGTCCTTCTGGAGTCGCTCGGGATCGATGGAGACGTAGTTGCGCTGTGGTGTCTCACGCACGCGAACGACCCCGAGACTGTCGAGCAGGTCGACGGCCCGCCAGACCGTCGAGCGAGCGGCCCCCGTCGCATCGACCAGTTCAGGGATCGTGAACTCCGTCTCGTGGGCATCGACGAGGAGACGGAGTATCTCGTCGGCCACACTGATGCGGAACACCTCTGTCTCGCCACCAGTGATGACATCGATGGAGACCGATGGCTGCTGTTTCATTTCCTCGGACACTGTCTGAATATACGAAACGAGGTATAAAAAGAGTTGTGTGGAGCGGGGCTGGTGGCGGAACGGATTGCTTTTCAGCCACGAACAGGAACGTGCAAATGGTGGCAGTGACGAACAGTTACCCCCTCTGAGCCCCAGTTTCTATTAATATTTTGTTGGTCTTGGCGAATTCTCAAACAGTTACTGGTACCAGTGGCCATACTGCATACAGAGCGTATCTCGGCCACATCCGGGATTCAGGTAGACCGGTTAATCATCATCGGCAGTGTATGCACCGTCGCGACGTTTGATTCGTGCGACGACGAGACGCTGGTCGCCCCGTTTGAACGTTACTGAGACACGAAACTCTCCGATTCGTATCTTCTTATCCAATGAACGAACAGGGTCTGGCGAGAGTTCGGTGAGTCGGACGACCATCGTCGACCAGCAGGTCCGGTTACACATCGATAGAGGGGTGTGTACGACTAGGGGATTCCAGCGAAACACATCGATAGAGGTGTGTGGCTACTGTCTCAGCGATCAGAGCTGTCGAACTAGACGCACCAAGAGACACTGCGACGCGTCAAAACACAGGGAAAGCAAGAGGCGGTGTAATATCGTTGTTTGAGCGGCTCACTAGCCAGATTACATTTCGATAGAGGTGTGTCTCGGACAGCCGACGTTGGGCCACGGTTCGGTTGATCTGCAACTGGTCTGGCTTGTCAGGAGAGGGTACTGAAAGCAGTGAGAGACGATCTCAGATACACATCGATAGAGGGGTGTCCGTAGGCAAGGCGACGTCCTCACGTTTCGTTGTGGATCTGGGCGCGAACCACCGACTGGACTTCCTCCGCGGAGACCATCTCGATTCGTGAATCCTCACGGAGCGTATCGAGGATCGTATCCGGTCGCTCAGCGAACTGGAACTCCAGGAACATCCCGGAACTCGGCCCGTGACTCCGGCGTTCGAAATCGACCAGCGAGTACGTGGTCAGCTCTTTCATCTTGTTGACGTAGGTCTCCTGGTGATACTGGTCGGCACCGATCGCGTCGGTCAGGTACTGGTAGACGCGATAGCCGGTCGTGCTCCGAGCGGTGCCATCCGAGGTTTCGTCGGCCACCGTCGCAGTCGCATACAGACAGAGCTTCTTTTGCGTGCTGATCCCGCGGACGACTTCGAGAACGCGGTTCTTCTCAACTTTCGCCTGCGCGTCGCGCACGTGTTCCTCACGGACGGAGGGATCGCCTTCTCGTTCGGCCAGTTCGCCAGCAACACGGATAAGATCGATCGCTTTCCTGGCGTCACCGTGCGTCTGGGCGGCGAACGCGGCCGCGAGCGGAATGACGTCGTCGCTGAGCACGCCATCGTAAAACGCGTCGTGGCGTCGACGGAGAATCGCCTTCAACTGGTTCGCGTCGTAGTCGTCGAAGTGGACGTCTTCCGGTGTGAACGAACTGAGAGCGCGGCTCCCCACGGACTCCATCATCTTCGTATCGTTCGAGATGGCCACGACCGAGATATGTGCCGTCAGATCGTCGAGCGCCCCGGAGCGTGACAGCTGATAGAGGAGCCGCGAGAAGGCAGGCTCCTGTTTGTCTCGGCGGCCGACGAGCATGTCGAGTTCGTCTAACACGAAGACGACGGAGTCGAAGTGCTCGTTGACGATCCGGTAGAGTTCGTCCCACTTCTCTTTGGTCGCGACGCCGTGTTTCGGGACCTGAACCTCGACGCCGGCCTCGTCGGCGGCCTGTTGCGCGAGTTCGTAAATCGCGATCCCGAGCGTGTCGAGATCCTGGCAGTTGACCTCGATCGTTCCGAACCGAATATCGCGTTGCTGACAGATCTGCGTGATGTTCTTACAGACGGCTTTCGTGATGAGGGATTTGCCCGTCCCGGAGGGGCCATACAGGAAGAGGTTCGGCGGCCGGTTGTCGCCGAGCGCGACGCGAAGCATCTTCGTGACTTCCTGGAGTTGTTTGTCACGACCGACGATCCGGTCCTCTTCGACGACGTAGTTCGGGTCGAGGAGCGACCGGTCACGGATCAGGCCGTCCTGTTCGTCGAATTCGAGCAGCATCTCCTCGATCGATCCCGACTCGTCGTCATCCGGTTGGTCCGTCAGCGACTCCGAGGAAGCCGACGTCGGACTCGCTTCGTCGGGAAGTGTAGACTGTGTATCCTGAGCGTCGGAATCGTGAGAATCCAGGGGAGGGTCAGCCTCCGCCACTCCCTCGGTATCCGAGGACTCCGAACTGTCCCTGGACGCCTCGGAGTCGTCAGTATCCATATCGGGCACCAGACAGCGAGGAATAAAAAGTGTTCCCCCACCTCTATCGAAGTGTGATTGGAACAGTGATTGCCTATCTCGTCCGTTAAGATGTATTTCAGAGGAGCATCACCGCCGAACCGGGGACTAGTGACGATGTGTTCCGACCCGCAGCACATGAAATTTGGCGGGGTACACAGACACCCCTCTATCGATGTGTTCGAGCAGGGGGAGAGGGAGGGGGAGGGGGGAGTGATCGTCCCGATGGGATACCGGTGGAGAACGCTTGTACCTAGAAAACAGCGGTGTAACGTAGTGTAGCTTCGATTGAGGAAAAGAAGTGAAAGTCGCTCCTTCCTCTTTCTTCTTCTAGCTTTCTAGAACAAACACTCACACACACCTCTATCGATGTGTTCGATGTGTTCTGAACACCTCTCGACCGATTTCTCCTCGACTGCTGGCTTTCCTCTCATTCCGTGGTTAGCTCCATCCCCTAAATCGGCTAAATACGGCTGTATTCACTCCTCTATTGCAGATGGCTCTCCTCGGTGAGAACGCGAGCCCTTTGAGACGGTTGCATTTCCCCACTACACCGATACGCTGGGAACACATCGATAGAGGGGTGTCTGTGTGTCCAGCTGACGGGCATGGTTGACCGTCCGCTGAATTGCTCGTTCCTTTCGTCCCGAGTGTGGACCGATTCGACCGATCAACCCACATCGATACCGTTCGCTGCTTGGGTGCAAAACACATCGATAGAGGTGTGTCTAGGCGGCCGTCAACGATCCACATGTGTCGTGTCGAGGGTGCTGTCCATCGGATTCGTCGCGCGTGTCCTCGTCCCCTAGCGCGTTCGATTACGCCCTTCTTCGGGGAACGTGTTCCTGCTCGGAATCATGGACGTCTCGCAGTACGCCTCGCCGGCCGAGTAGTCGACGCCTGGCTGGATGAACGGATACGGCCCGTCTGCGGGCGTGTTCTGGGCTCGGCCGCCATCGTCGGCGCTCTCGATCAGCCCCATCACCTCGTAGTCGACCGGCGAGTGTTCCTCGAGATACTCGACGATGACATCGACTGGTATCGTCCGGTCGTCGACCTCGACGTCCTGGAACGGGAACCCGCAGTTGCCAAGGTCGCGTTCGGGATCACCAGGCCGGCGGAACGTCGCCACCGAGTACGTCTCCTCCGGGTCGACCGTCTCGCCGTCGATCTGCATCTCGACGAGGCGACGGTCGCGCTTCGCGGTCGGATCGACGGTCACCTCGACGTTCGAGGAGAAGTTCCGGACGCGGCCGTCCTCCTGGTCGTAGGGGTACGGCGTGAAGTTGTCCTCGAGGAACTCCTCCATGTGGTTCGTGAGTTGCTGTCCGTACGCCACACCGCGGGCGACGGGCGTCGTCATCGGGAAGAACGTGTACAGTTCGCCGAGCGTGATGTCGCCCGGTGGCACGGCAGTCCCATACCGGAACCCGTGCGAGACGGCGAGGTCCGTGTCGAAATGCGCCCGCAGTGCGTCGTTGAACAGCGTGTTCCACGCGCTTTCGAGGAACGACTGCCGGTAGAGTGGTTTTTTCGTCTGGCCGACGACCGTATCCAGCGGACGGTCGAGCGTGCCTGCCCCTCGCTCGAATTCCGTGTCGTCCTCGAAGAAGGGCGCCCGTACGGCTTCGACTGTCTTCGCCGCATCGGCGTCCGGTTCCGGCGTGTGCTCGCCCTCCTCGGTCAGACAGTAGAGGTAGTGACGGAACTGTATCTCCCCGTCTCGAACTCGGAGGTCCACGCGGCCGAGCGCCTCGCCCATGCCGGACTCGACGACCACGGTTTCGGTCTCCTCGACGACGATCGGGTCGTAGGTGTACTCGTGGGTGTGCGCGCTGAACATTACGTCCACGCTCACACAGTCCTTGGCGGCTTGGACCATCCACGGGAGGCCGATCTCGGTGACCGCGACCACGACGTCCGCGCCGTCCTCGCGGGCAGCCTGTGCGGACTCCTCGAGGAGTGCGGGGTGTTTGCCGAAGCGGTACTTCCCCTCGGAGAACGCGGGCGCCATGCGGTCGACGTAGACGTTCGTCATCCCGACGACGCCCACGGAAAGTCCACCGACGTCGAGGATCCGGTACGCGTCGTACAACCGCTCGTCGGTCTCCCAATCGTAGAGGTTGTTCGCGAGAATCGGGGCGTCGAGTGAGTCCATCAGTTCCACGAAGTTGCCGTCCTCGGCGGCTTCGTTCGAGTAGTCCCAGTTGCCGGGGACGTAGATGTCGGGCGCGACGTGTTCGTTGATCGGGTCGAGCATCGCTCGTCCGTCGGTGTAGGTGGTCTCGGCGGAGCCGTGGAACGTGTCCCCGCTCATGAGCGTACAGATGTTCTCCTGCTCGCGGAGCTCGTCGAGTTTAGCTGCGAGCAGGGGGATCCCGCCGCCGCGCTCGATGACGTGGTCGTCGTCTCCGAAGTTGAAGTCCGGCTTCGACGTCGGGTTGTCGTAGTAGACCTGATCGCGCGGCGTTAGCTGCCCGTGGAGGTCGCTGACGTGTCCGAAGACTACGTCGGGATCGCCCGTGGCGTCGCTGGTCGGCTCACCATCGAGGGACGTCCACTTACCGAGTGCCGTGTGCTCGTTCATCGTGATAGCACATGGTTACACGTTCCATCCGGTCGTGGCTTGTGCCTACTATGCGAAACACTGCAACAATCCATCTGCTGACGCCGTCTTCTAGAAGACCGCCCTCCAGTCCGAGACCCACACTCCCGAGTTGGACACACGAACTCGAGCCCGACCCGACAGCGTTCACGAACCGTGGCCGGGGATGTCTCTCGTCGGCCGTCGACTGCAATTACGCTTAGGTACAACGGCGTGATAGTTGCTACCGAGATGCACCCCCTGACTCGTTCATGGAGCCGGTATCGATGACGAGCGACTGGGTAACGACGGGGTTGTCTGCGGTCGTCATCCTCGTCGCGGCCGCCGTTCACGGTATTGCTGGGTTCGGCTTCGCGCAGGTGTCGATGGGAGTGATGCCGCTGTTTCGGTCACCCTCGAGCGCGTCGATTATCTTCACGGCAACGGCGGTGGTGGCCAACGCCCGCGTCTGGTGGAGCGTCCGCAACGCCTTCGACTGGGAGAAGTGGATCGTCCCCGTCGGTGGTCTCGTCGTCGGGATGCCCCTCGGCATCTTCGTGTTCGATCGGTTCAACGCGGCACAGATGCGCGTCGCCATCGGGGCGGTGCTCGTGCTGGCTGTCATAGTCGTCGGTGCGACCCAGCAACTCGATGTCGTCACGGACTGGATCGAGGAAAAGGACTACAGGCCGGGGAAGATCGTCGGCGCGACGGCTGGGCTTCTCGCTGGGATTCTCGGCGGCGCCGTCGCTGTTCCTGGCCCGCCAATGATCGTCTACGGGGCCTTCATGTCGGCGAGCGGGTTCTGGAGCGACGAGGAGATGAAGGCCACGTTCACCGCCTTCTTCGGGACGCTCATGCTGTATCGGCTGGGGAGTCTTACCTACACGGGAGCCGTGACGACGCCACTGATGATCGAGGCTGCCGTCGCCGTTCCGATGGTGTTCGTCGGTGCCTGGGTTGGCGTGTACATCTTCGACCACATCCCGGAGCGCATCTTCCAGTGGCTTGTGCTGGCGCTACTGGCCGTGAACGCGTTTGTCCTCCTGTTCACGGCAGTCCCGGAACTATAAGAGTACTACAAAAGCCTCGGGCCACCGCGCCCGAGGTTGTTCACTTGTTCTCTGTTCGGGCGTTGGTCAGGTGCTCATCATGTTCCGACAGCTCTCGGCGCATTCCTGGAGGACCTCGGCACAGACCTGGCAGTGATCAGCATCGTGACGCTCACATTCTTCGGCACACTCCTCACAGGCACCGGCGCAGGCTTCGGCCAATTGCGTGCTGTAGTTGGAGTTGCGAGCCATGAATCGGGAGTGTAGCGACGCGATGTCTGCAACGTCGCGACAGAGCCGAGCACACTCTTCCATCTCCTCGTCGCCGAGACACTCGTCGGCACACCACTCACAGACCTCCGTGGCTTCGTTGCAGATCTCGATGCACTCGCGCTCTTCGTCGGTCAGCTGATCGATCTTGGAGACTGTTTCGGCAAGGGACATTGCGCGTCACTGTACGAGCCCCTTCTAGTTCAGCAGCCTGCTTGCCCATGCGGGGCCATTCGCAACGGTGGTGTTAGGAGAACGGTTCCCCCCGGTATCGTACTCTCGGTTGAGCCGTCGGACGCAGTCGACAGCCGTGTCGACGGACGTTCACGAACAGGCAGTATCCGTCGAGCGGCCCCGGCCCCGTACAGTTCACCGGGCCCCTTCCTCCAGGATTTCCTTGAGGCGGCTCTTGCCGAGTTCCTCGATGAGAACCGACAGGTCGAGGATCTTCTCCTCGCCGAGTTCCTTGACGAGCGCCTCGATCTCCTCGGCCGTGAACGTACGAGCGAGACTCGCCATCGTTTCGACGACGTCACCTGTTCGCTCCGCAGCGTCCCGAGCCGGCGACATCGTCAGGGGTCGATTGACGAACTCACCGTCCTTGTAATAACAGAACCGCAACCGGTTCTCGTCGGCCTCTTCCGGCGTGACGATCTGGACGACGCCATGTCCGTCCTCCCATTCGTCGACCGTTTGTTCGAGCAGTGTTCGATATCGCATGTTCACAACGTCTATCGCTTATGTACGTAACTGTTTTGGGTTGTGAAAGACTTATAAAACACCATACTCGACGGAGAATGACGACCGTATTCTTTTTTGTGTTGTCGATAGACTGTCCGGTATGTTCACAAAGTACCAGCATTCTTCCGGCAAACACTGCGGATCCGCCTCACTGCGGAACCTCGCTGGGTACTACGAGTTGGGACTCGACGAAGCGTCGTGTTTCGGTCTCGGAGCTGGCATCGGCTTCGAATACGGGGAGTCCGAAACGGCCTCGCGACTGATCATGGGACGAAACTCGAACCTGGAAACGACGTTTTTCGATACGCTTGGCATTTCGACCGTACAGGGGGAGGGCCAATCGAAGGAACCGGCCTGGGAGACACTCGAAACCCGGCTCGAATCGGGCCCCGTTCTCTGTTTCGTCGACCTCTTCTATCTCCCGTATTTCGGAAGCTCCACCCACTTCGGCCCTCACACGATCGTGGTTCTGGATGTCGATGGCGACTCGGTGACGATCTCGGACAGCGAGTTCGACGAGCCACAGACCGTCTCCCGGGACACGTTCGACGACGCCTGGAGCTCCGATCACGGGTTCTGGCCGATCGAGCGTCGGTGGCTGGCGATTGAAGATCCGACTCCGACGGTCGCGATCGATACCGCGACACTGGAAGCGATCGAACGGGGAACGGAGACGATGCTACACGGCGGCGACTCCGGGAGCAGCGGCGTAGCCACGATACGGACGTTCGCGGACGATCTCCCGACGTGGACGCGGTTCGACGACCTGCAGTGGACCGCACGCTTTGCCTATCAGAACATTGAGCGCCGGGGAACGGGCGGTGGTGCGTTCCGTCGACTCTACGCGACGTTCCTCGATACGCTCGGCACGGATGCAGGTCTCGCTCCCGAGTTCTCCGAGCGGATGGGTCGGATCGCCGACGATTGGACAGCTCTCGGTGGGGTTCTCGAAGAGATCAGTGAAACCGACGATGCAGCGAACCGACGGGATCGGCTTGACGAGGCAAGCGACCTCGCACACGATCTCGCGGATCGGGAGGATACGTTGTTCACCGATCTCGAACGGGCCATCTAACGACTCGCGAAGGGTACGTCGTCGTCTCGGAGCTCTCACAACCAGAATTTCACGACAGGGATTGAGACTCGTCTGAGAGAAGTCATCCAACAAGCTATAAATCGGACCTCACCGTACAGCGATATGCGGCAGCGAGAAGCGATACATCGTTAACCATGAGTGTCTCCGTTTGTCGGTGCCGCGAAGGCGGACTCACGCCAACTACTGGCCAGTGAGGGTTTGTCATCCCCGCCTTCAAGAATGTGAGTTGGCCCACTCGTCGTGCGGATTGTCCTCAGGGCCGTTCAAACGCGACGAATCGTTCGCCGTCAGCCGATCCGACGGTGAGCTGTACCGTCTGGCCGATCTGGACGTCGTCCGAGTCGACTCCCTGCAGTTGCCCAGTGAGAGTGATCGGTCCGAAATCCGCGATGGCCGTGACGTAGGGGCTGTCGTCGCGAAACCGCGGGGCGGGAACAGCGACGTTCGTGTAGGTCACGATCTCGCCGGTTTCCGGGAGTGACTCCTTGGATAGGGTTTGTTCCGTACACTCCGGACAGATCCGTTTGGGCGGAAGTGACCCGTGGTCGTTAGGGCAGGTGAGGTAGAAGGGATTCCCCGCCTCGATCGCGTCGAGGAACGATGCGAAGGTGCTATCGCTGGTATCGGTCATTCCACCACCTCCAGAACGTGAACGGTCGCGCTGGCTACGGTCCCGCCAGCGTTTTGAGCGAGTCCGACCGTCGGCGAATCCAGTGCGTCTGCACGAGGATGGGTGCCTGCAAGGAGCTTTGCAACGGCGGCGATTTGTGCAGTCCCTGTCGCGCCAACGGGATGCCCCTTGGCTTTCAGGCCACCGGAGAGATTGACGGGGAGTGGGCCGTCTCGCGTTGTCTCGCCGCGACGTGCGGCGCCGATCGCTTCGCCATCCTCGTAGAGGTCGAGTGCCTCTAGCGCGAGTACTTCGGCGATCGTGAAGCAGTCGTGTACCTCCGCAACGTCGATATCGTCGGGGACGACGGTTGCGTCGTCGTAGGCTTCCTGTGCGGCGTCTCGGGTTGCCGGTGTCTTGGCGAAGGAATCGCGGTCCTGCAGGGCCATCCGGTCGCCACCCTGCCCGCTACCGGTGATCGCAACGGGCGCATCGAGATCGTGGTGCTCGGCGTACGCGTCGCTCGTCAATATAACCGCACTGGCGCCGTCGCTGATGGGACAGGCGTCGTAGAGCCCGAGCGGGTCGGCGACTGTCGGTGCCTCGGTGACGTCGTCGACGCTGATCTCGGTCTGCAGGTGGGCGTGATCGTTGACGAGGGCGTTCTCGTGGTTTTTGACGGCAATGTGGGCGAGATCGGTCCTGTCGCCGCCGAACTGCTCGAAGTAGGCCCGTGCCATGAGCGCGTAGGCAGCCGGGAAGGTCACTCCCGGCCGGACTTCATAGAGGGCGTCGGCCGCGACGGCCAGGCTGGCGGTCGCCCCAGCGGTATCCATGTTCGTCATGCGCTCCATGCCCCCGGCGACGACCACATCAGCCTCGCCGTTCCGGACAACGCGGGCCGCCTCGCGTATCGCCAGCCCGCTCGACGCGCAGGCACCTTCGATTCGCTTTGCAGGTGCGGTCGACCCGAAGGCCTCGCTCATCAGTGGGCCCTGGTGGCCCTGGTTCTCGGACAGCGTCCCGACGAAGTTTCCGTAGAACACTTCGTCGACATCGTCCGGTGTGAGTCCCGCATCCTCAAGTGCAGCAAGTCCAGCCTCGGCGAAGAGGTCCCGGCCCGACCGGTCAGGGTGTTCCCCGAACGCCGTCATCCCAGTGCCAGCAATGCGTGATCGTGACATGTGTGTGTTGTACGGGTGAATCGACTGCTCAATCGTCGCCAAACTGTACCGTCTCGTCGACGACGAGGACCTCGCCCGCGTCGTCGTCGAGGAAGTTCTTGGTGTCGGCCTGGATACGCTGGCCGGCCTCACTCGCGAACACATCTGCGACGTTCGTATCCGCTTCGAGGTACAACTCCGCGATGCCGTCGTAGGTCGCTTTCTCCGGATCGGTGGGGACCGACGTCGCGTACTTCCTGACGCCGGGGAGCGACTCCGCCAGCGGCGCGTGTTCGTTCAGCCAGTAGTCGACGAACTCCTCGTGGCTCAGCCCGTCCTGGCGGACGAGTAGATTGACAAATTTCCGCATAGCTGCGGGTTGCTCGCCGACCGTTTTTGTTCTGTCGATCCGCGAGCCGTTTCGGCACACTTAGGTTCTTCGTGGGTGGAACGACTAGTGATGTCGCTTCAGATAGAGTCGATCGACCGCGTCGGGGTCGTCGGCGCGGGCACGATGGGTAGTGGTATCGCACAGGTCGCTGCGATGGCAGGCTACGATGTCGTAATGCGTGACATCGAACAGTCGTTCGTCGAGAGCGGCTTCGAGACCATCGAGGACAGCCTCGACAGCCTGGTCGACAGCGACGAGTTAACTGCCGACGAGGCGACGGCCACCCAGGACCGCATCACAGGGACGACCGACCTCGAAGAACTGGCCGACTGTGAACTCGTCGTCGAAGCCGCCGTCGAGGACATCGATGTCAAACAGGACATCTTCGCCGACCTCGATGCAGTCACCGACGACGACGCAGTGCTGGCGACGAACACGAGCACGCTGTCGATCACGACCATCGCGAGCGCGACCGAGCGCCCCGAGCAGGTGGTCGGGATTCACTTCATGAATCCGGTTCCGGTGATGAAAGGTGTCGAGATCGTCGTCGGTGAGAAGACCGACGAGGACGTGGTGACGCTGGCCCACGACTTCTCGGAAGAGCTCGGCAAAGAGACCTGGGAGTCCGACGACAAGCCCGGATTCGTCACCAACCGCGTGCTGATGCCCTGGATCAACGAGGGTATTCGCGCCTTCGACGAGGGCGTCGCTTCCAAGGAAGACCTGGACAAGGGCATGACCCTCGGGACGAACGTGCCGATGGGGCCGCTGACGCTGGCCGACCACATCGGCCTGGACGTCTGTCTCCACGCGACCGAAACGCTTCACGAGGAACTGGGCGACCGCTACAAGCCGGCGTACCTGCTCAAGCGGAAAGTCGAAGCCGGCGACCTCGGGAAGAAGACGGGCAAAGGCTTCTACGAGTACGACTGAGCGTCAACCGGTTTGGTGTAGCCGTTTCCCGCTCCAACCGCCTGATTGCGGGCGGGCGATGCGGAATCCGTCTACAGCAGTCCGTATCAGTCCTTCAGGTGGCGTGCGATGACTTTTTTCTGAATCTCGGAGGTCCCCTCGTAGATGGTCGTGATCTTGGCGTCGCGGTAGTAGCGCTCGACGTCGAAGTCCTTGGTGTATCCGTAGCCGCCGTGGACCTGGACGGCCTCGCTGGCCACGTCGACGGCCGTCTCGCTGGCGAAGTACTTGGCCATGCTCGCTGATTTGGGGTGGACGTCATCCTCGTTTTTGCGCGCGGCATCGCGCGTGAGCAGACGCGCGGCCTGCACGTCCGTCTGCATGTCCGCGAGTTTCTGCGCGATGGCCTGGTGTTCGATGATCGGCTTGTCGAACTGCTCGCGCTCGTTGGCGTATTCGACGGCGTCGTCTAGCGCGGCCTGGGCCACACCGACGGCCTGACTGGCGATAGCGATTCGACCCCCGGTCAGGATAGAGAACGCAGCCTTGAGGCCGTCGCCAACCTCAGTCAGGCGGTTCTCGGCGGGAATGCGCACGTCGTCGAAGAGGAGCGTCGTCGTGTCACTGGCGCGAAGCCCGAGTTTGTCCTCTTTTTTGCCGATTTCCAGGCCATCGACGTCTTTGGGAACGAGGAACTGCGTGACCGTGTTCGGGTCGTCACGGTCGGTTTTGGCGAAGAGGATTACGACGCCCGACCGCTTCCCGTTGGTAATCCACTGTTTCTTGCCGTTGATGACGTACTCGTCGCCCTCCTTGCGGGCCTCGGTCGTCATCTCGGCTGGGTTAGATCCGGCGTCGGGCTCCGAGAGCGCGAACGCGCCGACGGGCCGGCCGTCGACCATCTCCGAGAGCCACTCGTCCTGCTGCTCCTCGCTCCCGAACTGCCGAATACACGACGTTGCGAGGCCGTGGACCGACAGGGCCGTCGCGACGGCCAGATGTCCACGAGCCAGCTCCTCGTTGACGATACTGTAGGTGACTTCGTTGGCGTCGAAACCGCCGTACTCTTCGGGAACTGTCAGCCCCGTCAGGTCGAGGTCGGCCAGTCCGTCCCAGATCTCCTCGGGAAACTCCTGGGCCTCGTCGGCTTCGGAGACGTTCTCACTGACTTCGTTTTCGACGAACTCCCGAACCGTCTCTTGGATCATTTGCTGCTCGCTGGTAAGCTCCATCACACCTACGTTCTGACCGCGGGGTCCTAAAGAATACGATGTGTCTGTCGATTACCCGGCAGATCTACTACGTTTAACCATGACATTCGGGAGAAGTAGCAAGAGGTTTGTTCCGTGGCTTCAGTACTCCGAACGACATGGCCCTCGTAGAGCCCGTCGAGACGGCAGTCGAGTGTATCGAAGATGGAGACACCGTGGGGGTTGGCGGCTTCGTTGCCGTCGGCATTCCGGAGTACGTGCTGGAAGCGCTCGGTGACCGGTACGCTGAATCGGGTGAGCCCGGTGACCTCACACTGTTTCACCCGGCGGCAGAAGGTGATCGCCAGGGCAGTGGCATCTCCCATCTCGTTCGAGACGGTATGCTTGAGCGGGTACTCGGTAGCCACTGGGGCTTTGTCCCGGACTTGATCGAGAAAATCGTCGCAGGTGATGTCGAGGCGTACAACCTCCCCTTCGGTGCGATGGACCACCTGCTGCGCGACACCGCCGCGGGCAAACCGGGGACGATCACAACCGTCGGCCTGCGAACCTTCGTCGACCCACGTCAAGAGGGGGCCAAAGCGAACGACGTGACCACCGAGGACATCGTCGAAGTCGTGAGCCTTGACGGTGAAGAGTACTTGTTCTACCACGCCCAACCTCTCGATGTCGCTCTCATCCGCGCAACGACCGCCGACGAGAACGGCAATCTCACGATGGAGCGCGAGGCACTCACGTCGAACATGCTGGCGACCGCACAGGCCGCTCATAACTCGGGTGGAACCGTCATCGCGCAGGTCGAACGCGTCACGGAGGCAGGGTCACTGAGCGCACGAGACATCGACGTTCCGGGTGTCGTCGTCGACACGGTCGTCGAAGCGCCGGACTCCCATCACATGCAGACATACGGCGAGGAGTACAGCGGTGCATTTAGCGGTGAGATCAGAGTCCCGCAGGACGACACCGCCACTGACACGGCACTGACCGAGCGACGGATCATCGCTCGCCGAGCTGCGATGGAACTGGTTCCCGATGCTGTGGTGAACCTCGGTGTCGGCGTCCCGGAGACCATTCCGGTCGTTGCAAACGAAGGCAACATCAGCGAGGAGATCATTCAGACTGTCGAGGCCGGTCCTATCGGCGGCTCACCGTCTGGCGGGATCAGTTTCGGGACGGCTGTCAACCACGAGGCACTGGTCACCTCGCCGGAACAATTCGACTTCTACGATGGCGGTGGCCTCGACATCGGCTACCTCGGCATGGCTCAGGTCGATGCCGATGGCAACATCAACGTCAGCCGCTTCGGGTCTCAGCTCCCAGGGTGTGGTGGGTTCATCAACATCACCCAGAACGCCGAAAAGGTCGTTTTCTGCGGGACGCTCACCACTGGCGGGATGGAAATCGACGCGGGCGATGGGACCCTCGACATCGTCTCCGGAGGCGGCGATACGAAGTTCGTCGACGAGGTCGAGCAGATCACGTTCAGCGGCGACTACGCGGTCGAGACCGACCAGCCGATCGTCTACGTCACCGAGCGGGCCGTTTTCGAACTCTCCGACTCGGGCCTCGTGCTGACCGAGGTCGCCCCGGGCGTCGACGTGGAGACCGAGGTCGTCGACAGGATGGCGTTCGACCCTCTCGTCGCTGACGACCTCGATACGATGAACCCGGCGTTGTTCCGCGAAGAGCCGATGGACCTGACCGAGTACGTCACCTAATCAGGCGTAGTCCAGATTCACCTGGACCACGTTCGCGGAGCGCCGAACGACATCCGCGATTGCTTCTTGCCGCTGTTCGTCGATCCGACTGCGCGGCCCGCACACACAGAGCGACGCCTGTACGTTGTCTTCCTTATCCAACACCGGCGCGGCGATACACACCATTCCAGCGATCCGTTCGCCATCGTCAACAGCGTAGCCCTGTTCACGGATGGTTTCGAGTTGCTCGAAAAGCGTGTCGCGGTTCGTGATCGTCTGATTCGTTACCGCAACGAGCCCGTGTTCGTCCAGGATTTCGTCGACACGCTCTCTCGGGAGGTACGCCAGTATCGCTTTGCCCGGCGCAGTCGCGTGTAACGGCATCCTGGCACCGGGGTACGCAAAGAGGCTCACGGCATCCGATCCTTCCTGAATCGCAATGAGGACTCCCTGCCCTCCCTCCTCGATCATCAGCGTGACGTGTTCCTTGGTTTCCTGAGCCACTGTCTCGAGTTCGTCTTGGGCCGCTGTGAACACGTCCAGTCGGTGTCGCTGGCGTTGTCCGACTTCGAGAAAGCGTGTGGATGTCCGATACACGTTCTCCGTTTTCGTCACGAATCCCGTCGTGACCAACGCCTGCAAATAGTCGTGAGTCGTGCTCACAGGCATGTCCAACTCTTCGGCGACCGTGGACCCTCGGAGGCCACCCTTTTCGGCCAATACGTCGACGATCTCGAAGGCCCGATCCACCGTCCGGCGTGAACCACTGGTCATGGTAGGTAAGGTATTTCGACGATAGTTGAAAGGTATTTCGAACTGTTCGGAAATCTGCGTGTTCGCTCGGAGGTGAGACCGCTGATGACGACCTGACAGACCGCCAGGGACGCACGTGGCACGAGTTCAGTATCTCCGTATCACGGCTAGAGAACTGGCCTTCAAGCACTATTGAGATTCGAACTGTGACTGAACGATCGACGAGAGCTGATTGGAACCATCCGAACATCCCGGACCAGTAGTGAGAGCCGATAGTCGGTTGAGAGCCGTCTGTAGCGTCGTCACGAAGCACAATGGGTCGATTCAACGGTTCGGAACGAGAGCAACGACAGTTGCCTCCAGGGCAAACGAACTGTCAGTTGACGTCGATGAAACCACCGTCCTGTGTGGATAACAATACTATCTTTGTTATATAGAGGGGCCGTCTCATGGACTTCATCTCATAGTCTGACTTGTCCCGACCTGGATCGTCTCCCCTCCCGCAGTTGGTGATTGCAACGACGATCCTGAGACACAGTGCAACGAACATTTGTGAAAACTTCCAGAACCGACCGAATATGATCACGATGGAATGGATCGCTGTTCCTGGTGGGGCCAACGCAGTACAGCACCAGTTATGTACTGGATCTGTGCTACAGTACGATCAGAACTCCTCGGATCGCGTATCCATGTTGATATTGACTTCGATGACGTCGGCAGTGTTCATCACCTTTTTCGGGAGTTCTTCCTCGAATCGTTCCCCCTGCATGCGACTTTTGGGCCCGGATAAACTGATTGCGCCGAGCACATTCCCATCGGGTCCGTCGATCGCTGCACCGACAGCACGGAGTCCGTCAACTTCTTCCTCGATGTTGTATGCGTACCCGCGTTCGTTTACTTCTGCCAACTCCTCGAACAGTTTCTCCTTGTCCGTTATCGTATTTCCAGTCCGTTTGCGGAGTCCGTGTTGGTCGACGATTTCTTCAACGCGTTCGTCAGGGAGACGGTCGAGTATCGCTTTCCCCGCAGCCAGATGGTGAAGGTTGATGGGTTTTCGCTCCATCTGGTCGGGATAATTGCTGCCGATAGCCTTCTCGCCACGTCGTAGATAGAGAACGATACCGAGACCGTGGCGTTCAGTTATCAACTGTGCATATTCGCCTGTTTCTTCAACAATCTTGTCGAGTTCTTGCTTCCCGAACTGATATAGTATTCTCTCCTGACGAACGTGTTCTCCAATGAGGATGAATCGAGGACTGAGGTCGTACTCTTCACCATTCTTTATGACGAAATCGTTCTCCCTGAGTGTCGCGAGGTGATTGTAGACCCCCCCCTTCGAGAGCTCGAGGTGATCCGCCATCTTGGTGACGGTCGCGCCGTTGAGACTTTTCAGTGCATTGATGACGTTCAGTGTGGTCGTGGATGTCCGTAACGTCCGGGGCGAATCGGTGTTGGCCGAATTTTCTGGCATACACAGTCTACAAACCGCAACGACATATCATTTGTGGACTGCAAACACACACCATCTCTCTGTCCCAGTTGGAAATGACATTCGCATAAAAAATGCCAACTTAAAATCCGAACCCAGAATAGAGTGCGGTAACTTCTCACATCCTTGCCTAATATGATCACGCATTACGACGAGTCCGGGAAACGCTGTTTGCAGTGTGCAAACCCCGCTGTGTACTTGAATGATTCTGGCACTTCCGGAGACAGTACTCGAGATCAGTCGTGGCCGGAAGTACGACTGGTAATGGTGGATTTCCATCGTTCAAGTATCGGCAGTTGACGCTGAGCGAAAGAACAACGCCAAGTGGCAATCTGACTGCGATGCAGCCGGACCCCCTGCTAGCGGCGCAATAGCGTGATCGTATCGGTACGGTCTCTTCGTAGTGTAACTAGGTATGGAATATCTGTACTAACTTCTGGTACTCATCTGGGGTCTCTGGGTATTTAACCAGAAATATGCGTATTAGCAGCTGTACAGACGAGCTGGCGTCCATTGGGCCCATCGCACGAGCACGTGGCCGTCGACCGGATTACCTGCCAAGTGGTGTTTGCGAGGCGTGAACCTGGAAAACCGACTGCACTGTGATACGGATTCCTGTCGAACAGTACCGGATTGACCGCAAGACGGCGTGCGGTCGTCTCGGGACCCAGCGATAGCAATCCGCCTGCGTCATCTAGGTAATACTTTCATCGGGAGAGTCTGGCCGTCATGAACTACGCCGAAACAACTAACACCACCTATACGTATCTCATATGTTGTGTGATGCCAAATATTCGAATCCTCAGCACTGGAGGTACAATAGCGAGTACCGACGGTACTGAGGGTGCAAGGCCGGAGAAGGACGGAGCAGAAATTCTCGGAGATGCAGCAGAAGCAAGAGAGTACGCATCCATTAGCGTCGAGGAAGTTGCACAAATACCGAGCTTCGACATGGGTTTTGAGACGATGGCCACCATCGTTCGGAGCGCGCATGCAGCCGTTAAAGACGGTATCGACGGCGTAGTCGTGACTCATGGTACTGACACCATGGAGGAGTCAGCATTCTATGCGGATCAGACGTCTACAACCGCCGTTCCGATCGTGTTTACTGGGGCACAGCGGCGTCCCGACGAGCCGAGCCCGGACGGACCAGCGAATCTCATCGGCGCTGTCCGTGCTGCAGCCCACGACCGGATACAGGCTGCGGGCGGTACGTACATCGCGTTCGACGATCAGCTTCACGAGGCAGATGCTGCCACGAAAGCACACACCAGTCGGGTCGGTGCGTTCAACTCGCCTGGTTCAGGGCCAATCGCTTCGCTCGATCGTGACCGTATCCGGTTCCACCACGAACCAGACTCGACGGAGCAGAAGTTCGACCCGGTCGTTCCGACTTCGTCAGTACGGGTCATACCGAGTGGTGTAAACGTGCCCAGCGACCCGATCGATGAGGCAATAGAGGTCGGTGTGGATGGACTCGTCGTTCAGGGAACGGGCCTTGGCAACACGACAGACGCTCTCGGGCACGGGATCGCCAATGCGATCGACCACGGAATACCGGTCGTTGTCGGGTCGCGCTGTCCCGGTGGAGCGACAATGCCCGTATACGGTGGCGATGGTGGCGGCGAAACACTCAGAGAGTATGGGGTCGGATTCGCCGACAACCTGCCCGTACAGAAAGCACGGATCAAACTCGCACTCGCACTCTCGACAACCGACGAGCCCCTCGAATGGTTTAGGAGATAGTAAACGCCGTCTGAACTGGGACAGTCCGCCACAGTTGCTAACTGCAGCAGCGCGATACTGTCGAATCGTTGGTTCGTCTGTCCACGTTTTCAATCACCACTACTATTAAAAAATCAACAAAAGAATAAAGTTCTATTGAGATACCTACCTGACATGGGTTTTCAACCCCCCTCAGAAGAACAACTTGCCAAACTTGGTGCGGAACTGTCCCTGCATCTCGACGATCAGGAAATCACCGACCACGTGGAACTGATAACGGACGCTCTCAGTTCCTACGAGACGGTCGCGACGTATGAGGACGACACGGCCGAATCGATGGCCCAGGACCGTGATGGGGGAGAGCGCGTCGTAGCGAACGACCCCTACAACGCCTGGATCACACGCTGTAATATTTCAGAGTGTAACGACGGGCGACTAGCCGGGTGGGACATCGCAGTCAAAGACAATATCGGAGTCGGTGGTGTCGAAATGACCTGTGGCTCCAACGTTGTCGAGGGATACGTCCCCGAGACTGATGCGACACTGGTTTCGCGGCTCCTTTCGGCGGGTGCCACGATCGTTGGAAAAACCAATCTCGACGACATGGCGTTTAGCGGGAACGGTCACTCTAGTGCCTTCGGTCCGACGCTGAACCCACATGCCCCCGAGCATCTGTCTGGGGGCTCCAGCGGTGGAAGCGCGATAGCGGTCGCCAGAGAGGAAGTCAGGGTCGCTATCGGAAGCGACCAGGGGGGGAGTATCCGTGCTCCGGCATCTTGGACTGGCGTCGTCGGTCATAAGCCAACCCATGGACTCGTCCCGTACACTGGGTGTGTCGGAATCGATAACACTGTGGACCATGCGGGACCGATAGGGAGAGATGTCGAAACCGTTGCCGAGACGTTGACGGTACTCGCTGGGAGCGACTCCCGTGATCCACGGCAACCGAACACTGTCCCAACACGCGATTACGCGTCAGAACTCGATGGGAACGTCGAGGAACTCGACATTGCGGTGCTCGAGGAGGGATTCGACCAGCCCGAATGCGATCCAGCAGTGAACGATCGGGTAAGGGCGACACTGGACCAACTCGAGGACCTGGGAGCAACTGTTGAGAACGTCTCACTCCCGATCCACGACGACGCTGCGGACATCTATTCGGTGTCGCTCGCGGAAGGGTTCCTGGCAGCGTTCCGCGGAGAGGGCCTTGGCCACAACTGGAAAGGATGGTACAACACCGACTGGGCACGAGAGTTCGGCCGTCTTCGCCGTGAGAAAGGGGGACAGTTCCCACCGACAGTTAAGTTCACACTCCTTCTCGGGGCGTATGCGAGTGACGAGTACTGTTCCGCGTACTATGCGAAGGCGATGAACCTCCGGAACGAGCTAACCGAAGCGTACGATGGGATTCTGGAAGGGTACGACCTCATCGCGATGCCCACGACACCGATGACTGCCCACGAGTGGAAACCGGATCAGGATACGATCGAGTTCATCGGAGACGCCTGGACGAACCTGGCGAACACGAGTGCGTTCAACATGACTGGCCATCCATCGGTCAGCGTTCCCGCGGGATCAGTCGGTGACCTCCCAGCCGGCTTAATGCTCACTGGTCGAGCATTCGACGATGCAACCGTACTAAACGCAGCTCACGCAGTTGAAGGTCGGTGACGACGTAACGTCGCATTTGGAGTGTCCACGCCATCAGCTGTTCCTGTACTGTGTTTCGACTCTCCTTATTTACCAACGGTCAACTGTATCTTCGCCGAGTCTCGTACTGGCCACTCGGGGTCCGTGGTTTCCCCCGTAGCGTGACTAGACCGTGTCTGGTTTGGGAACCATATTGTATGAGACTAGTATGATTATTCAGGGAAAATCGAGTGCTTGGCCACTTCGACCCGATACCTGTTAACTATGGACAGTTCTAAACCGCCTCATAGACTCGAACTGACGGACCTTCCGGCAACATTATCCCTAGACAGTGAATCTTTATATCAATACTGTGTCTTGGCGACGTAGTCGCATGAGTGATACTTACATCAATCGGCGTCGTGTGCTGCAAGCAACTGGTGGCTTGACTGTAACTGGACTTGCTGGATGCCTTGGAGCCAGCGGTAGTGAGACCCTCACGATCGGAGCAAACCTTCCACTGAGCGAAGGATGGGAGCCGTACGGAAACACGCAGGTACGAGCCGCGGAGATCGCTATTTCGGAGATTAACGATAACGGTGGACTCGACGGAAAGGACGTCGAGCTCGTTGTCGAAGACAATCAGGTTGACCCGCAAACGTCTCGGGATATGGCGGATCGACTCGTCTCGAACGAGGGTGCCAATGTCCTCATGGGTCCGATTAGTAGCGCTAACCGAGTCGCGGTTTCATCAGCGTTGGAACGCTTGCAGGTTCCGTCGTTGTACGCGAGCCAGTACGAAGGGCCTGCGGCAGATGATTACTGCAGTGAATGGATGTTTCAACTAGGAGACATTCCATCGCAGAAGATAGAGCCGTTCGTTCCGTGGCTGATCGAGGAACACGGGGACTCATTCTATCTCCTCGGGGATGACTACAGCTGGCCAAAGCAAACGAATGAGGCAGTCAAGCAGGCAGTCGATGACGGCGGTGGAGAGATCATCGGAGAGGAATACGTCTCACTGGACACGACCGATTTCAGCTCGATTATTCCCCGAATCGAACAGGAAGATCCCGACGTGCTGTTCATGACTATCACTGGTGGCGGTCCAGCGGCAATGCAGAGCCAGATGCAAGAACAGGGGATTCGTGACCAGTTTGCGCAGGTTGGCCTCGCACACGGACAAGGCGTTCTCCAGGGTGCATCACCCGAAGCGACTGAGGGTGTCTACTCCTGCCATGCGTATTTGGAAGGCATCGAAAACGATTCGAACACCGAATTCATCAGCAAGTACCGTGACAAACACGGGGACGATGCGCTTGTCAACTATTTCACTGGCCCAGCATACAACGCTATCAAACTCCTCGAGGACGCTGTCGATCGATCCGGCGGGAGTTCACCTGAGGATATCAAACAGGGACTCCAAGGTGCTTCTACAAACTCGATTATGGGTGAAACGATAATCGAGTCGGACAATCAGATGACTGTAGGGACGTTCCTCGGGCAGGTAAATAGCGACCAGAAGTACGACATCGTCAAGAGCTTCGATCCCGTGTCACCGACCGGTGACTGCGACGACATCTAACACAGAACCATGGCTGAAATAGCAATAACACTCCTCCTGAATGCCCTGAGTGCGGCGTTAGCGCTATCGCTCGTCGCACTCGGGCTGGCGATTATTTTTGGATTTATGGGGGTTATCAACCTAGCACATGGAGCGTTCCTCACCGTTGGTGCGTACGTAGTGTGGATGGTACCGGCAAAACTGGGACTCAGTTTCTGGGTCGGACTCGTCCTCGCACCGATCATCGTTGGTCTAATCGGGGCGCTCATCGAACGGTTCGTCATCAGATATCTCTATGATCGGCTGCTTGATACGATTCTGGCAACATGGGGTATCTCGCTGGCACTCGTTGAACTCGTCAAGTTAGCCTTCGGTACGACGAGCAAATCAGTTAGCAACCCGCTCCGCGGTAGTGTGGATCTGGGCGTTACCGTGTATCCGACATACCGCTTGTTCCTTATTGGCTTCTGTCTCGCGATCCTGGTTGCAGTATTTGCGTTCTTCAAATCGACCGATATCGGTGTCCGACTTCGCGCAGTGATTCAGGACCCGGATGCGGCGAGCTTACAGGGATTGAACAAAACACGCATGTATCAGTATTCGTTTGCCAGTGGGGCCGCCCTTGCAGGGCTTGGTGGTGCGGCAATCGCACCGATTACCACCGTTGACCCCACGATGGGAGTAACGTATCTGCTCGAATCGTTCTTTGCAGTTATTCTCGGCGGAACAGGTGCGCTAATCGCCGTCGTACCCGGGAGCCTCATCGTTGCAGGGTCGACGAACGTTATGACGTTCATCATCTCTCCCGTTCTGGCACAGACGATCGTCTTCGTCTTTGTCATTGTTGCGATGATCATCCGTCCACAGGGAATTGTTCCGGAGGCATGGCATGAGTAATAACAACAGGAATCTCGCGATCGGACCGGTTGAGCTCTCAGTAGCTGACGGGTCGATGCAGTTATCGATTGGACGGCTACAAACTGATGCCAAGAAGCTACTTCTCGGTACCAGTTTACTCGTATTACTCGCTGCCCCAGCGATCTTCACTGGGTACTTTATCGGGCTACTGGCAGTCGCATTTTTGTATGCGATATTCGCTATCTCGGTCGATCTCGTCTGGGGCTACGCCGGCATTCTTACGTTCGGTCACGCGGCGTTCTTTGGGCTCGGTGCGTATCTCATGGGAGTGATCACAACCGAACTGTCCCTGCCGAGTATTGGACTACTTGGTCTCCTTATCGCATTTCTCGGTCCGGCTCTGGTTGGGCTAGTCGTCGCGGGTGTGTTGTTCTCCCGCGGAATCAGTGAGGAGTATTTCACCATCATTACGTTGGCCCTGGCCATCGTTGCAAGCCAGGCAGCACTCATTTTGAGTGATATTACTGGTGGATCGAACGGGTTGACAGGTATTCCTCTACTCGGGATCGAGATACCCGGCATTATGACGTATCGCCTCCCGTACGAACTGTTCTATTTCGTGGCGCTCGTTGCGCTGGTTGGTGTGTACCTCGTTGGAAAACGCATCGTTCAGTCACCGTTCGGTACCACACTGGCCGGAATTAACGAGAACGAAACCAAAGTTTCGTCACTGGGATACGATCCTGTAAAATACAAAACGCTCGTGTTCGGTCTGTCGACCGGAATAGCTGGCTTTGCAGGGGCACTCTATGCGGCGTACTCCGGGTTTATCTCCCCACCTCTCCTGGGCTTCGCCCTCTCGACCGAAGTGCTCATCTGGGTACTGGTCGGTGGACGTGGCACACTAATCGGTCCGGTTATCGGGGCGACCGCTCTGTACCTGGCCGAGAATATGTTCAGTGGGCTGTTTCTGAACACGTGGGTTCTGGGACTTGGACTGCTTCTCGTTGCTATCGTGCTGGTATTCCCGGCAGGAGTTGTCGGCGTGTTCAGTCTCGCCGAACAGAAGCTGAACCGGTACTTGGAGGAAACATGACAGACGTCTCACCACCGAAACCGCCGATACGTGTCTGTACCGATAGAACGGCAGAATCAGATGGAGGTGCAGTACTATGACGACAGCAGAAACCGCTTCAGAGGGAACGAACACGGCTGAATCCGCTGAACCTGTGTTGTTACGGACGGAAAACTTGACACGGCAATTCGGATCGCTGGTTGCCGTCAACGACGTGAATCTCTCGATCCCGCGAGGAGAGTTCCACTCGATCATCGGGCCAAATGGCGCAGGGAAAACGACACTGTTCAATATGCTTGCGGGAACGTTACCCGAAAGTGAGGGACGGGTCGTGTTCGATGGTGATGAGATAACGGGATTGAAAGACTACGAACGCGTTCAACGGGGCATCAGTCGGGCGTTCCAGACCCCCCAACTGTTCCCGGGGCTAACAGTGCTCGAGAACCTCCGGTTAGCCGTCCAGGCTCAGAACCAGTCGTTCAACCCGCTGAAGAAGACGGATCCAGCGCACGAACGCAGGGCCCATGAGGTCCTTGAGCAGATCAAATTCGACGCTGACCCGGGGCAGGCAACCGAGAACCTCTCTCACGGGAACAAAAAGAAACTGGAGCTCCTGATGTCCCTTAGTGTCGACCCTGACCTGCTGCTCCTCGACGAACCGACGAGCGGTGTCTCTCATGCGGATTCCGAATCACTCATGGAGTTCATCTCGAAAACGAGTCGAGAACGGACGGTGCTCCTGATCGAACACAACGTCGACCTCGTGCTCGAATACTCCGACCGAATAACGGTGTTGAACAGAGGCGAGGTAATCTCGCAGGGAACGCCGTCGTATATCACTGATGACGAAACCGTGCAAGACGCGTACATGGGGTCATACTGATGGTGTTACTCGAACTCTCAGACGTCCACGCGGGGTACGGGGGCGGGAACGTCATCAACGGGGTCTCGCTCACGATCGAAGAGGGCACTGTCGTCTCTCTGTTGGGACGAAACGGTGTTGGGAAGACGACGACACTTCGGTCGATCGTCGGCGTCATCAGCCCGGACAGAGGGACAGTCTCGTTCGATTCACTGGATATCTCGGGCTTCGAGCCACACGAGACCTACAAACAAGGAATCAGCCTTGTGCCTGAAGATCGAGGCATCTTCCCAGATCTGACGGTTAGCGAAAACCTCCGGGTTCCACTCGTCGACACTGACGATGAGCGGTCTATCGCCGAAATCTACGGGTATTTCCCCAAACTAGAGGAACTGCAGGACTCGAAGGGCAGGAATTTAAGCGGTGGTGAACAGCAAATGCTGGCAATCGGGCGCGCGCTTCGACAGAACCCACGACTGTTGCTCCTCGACGAACCAAGCGAAGGGCTTGCGCCACAAATTATCGAGGACGTTGGCAGGGCGATCGAAACGATTGCCGAGGAGGGAATGACCATACTCGTTGTCGAGCAGAATACGAAGTTCGCACTCGATATCTCCTCGCACGCATATATCATGGCTGACGGGCAGATCGTAATGGACGGTTCAACGAATGAATTGCGCGACGACGAGGAGAGACTCGAAAAGTATCTTGGCGTCCACGAGACGTAATCGATTGCTGCATTTGGGTTCCGCCTCCGTTCTCGGTACCTGTGGATTCACCACGTCTCCTCACTAGCGGGGGTACTGATCGGACCACGGTCGCCGACGCTCGAAGGCGGCACTGGCAGCGATAACATCGTGGTCAGCATGGCGGCGACCGGCAATCTGCATCCCAACCGGAAGACCATCGACAAACCCGGCCGGGATCGATGCGGCGGGGTGTCCCGTAAAGTTGTACGGCTGTGTGAGCACCCAGCCACGGAGCGGGTCGATATCAACGCCATCTATCTCCGAGGGTTCCTCTCCATGTGGAAACGCCGTCGTTCCAACCGTTGCCGAGACGACGATATCGTACTCTTCAAAGCAATCCTGCAGGTCGTCGAGCACTGTCGTTCGTACGTGGTTGGCGTGTCTCTGCTCCTGTGGCGTTGGTTCGTCGGCGTTCATTACGAGGTCCACGAGATACGGGCGGAGACGGTCGCGGTCCGCACCGCGTGGTTCGAAGCCCCGCTCTTCCAGTCGACTGAACAATGCCTGCCATCGGGCGGTCACCATCGTGTAGTAGGCGTCGAGTATCTCTTCGGCGTCGTGCGTGAAACCGGGATCCACTGCATCGACAAGTGCGCCTGCTCGGTCGAGAGCCGAGATCGCATCGTCAAGTGTCTCCCGTACGGGGGTTTCGACGGGATAGATACCCAGGTCTGGACTGTACGCTATCTTCATCTCGTCGATGTGACGGTCGACGCCGTCACGATAGTTGTTCTGAGCGGGGATAGAGAACGGATCTCGTGAGTGTTGGCCCGCCATCACGTCGAGCGTCAGCGCGGCGTCTTCGACGGTTCGAGCCATCGGTCCGATGTGTGCAAAGGGTGTGTGGTTGGAGAACGCGTCCGGTCGGTCAACGTTTGGAACCACGCCAAACGTTGGCTTGAGTCCGTAGACACCACAGAAACTCGCCGGAACACGGATCGAACCGCCAACATCCGAACCCGGCGCAACCGGTACCAGTGAATCGCCAAGCGCTGCTGCGGCACCACCCGAGGACCCACCAGAGACACGGTCGGGATCGAACGGGGTGCCAGCTGGACCGACAATTCGATTGTCCGTGGTCGTTCCAAGACCAAATTCGGGCGTATTGGTCTTTCCAACGATGATCGCTCCTGCCGCTTTCAATCGAGACACGTACGGAGCGTCCTCGTCAGCGATGTCGTCCTCAAACAGGAGCGAACCGGACGTGGTACGGACCCCGGCAACATCGTGGAGGTCTTTGATCGCGACTGGCACCCCATGGAGTGGGCCGAGCGTTTCCCCGTCCTCAACGGCCCGTTCAGCCTCTCTGGCTGTTTTACGCGCCAACTCCTCGGTGACCGTGACGAAGCCGTTCGTCCGATCGTTTCGTTCGGTAATGCGGTCGAGATGGGCTTCAACGACAGCGACCGGAGAGACGCTCCCGTCGCGAGTCCGTCTCGCGATTCCGGCAGCAGTCATGTGTGTCAGAGACATCGATGGTGAGTTCTCGAAGCAGATATATAATAGTATCACCCACCAAGCATCGCATCCGTTCGAGCACAGAGACTCATACTCTTGGCTATACTCACGTGAACGGATTCGGCACGACGAGGTGTCGAAACCGTTCACGAAGCCGTAATCAACAGTTTCGGTATCTACGACAACTATCCCTGGAGCGACCGTGAGCACTGTCGTTCCGGGACACTGCTGTTATTGTCGGGAAATTAATACACCGGGCGAAACTCGGAGCACATCTCGCCCCTCCGGCTTGCAGTCGACGGACTGATCGTGTGCACGTATGAACTGCCCTCTCGATATACGCCACTTCAAAAAATCCACGCTCGAACCGACTATCTGATCGCGTTCAAAGCCAGGAAGGTCTCGAGGAACTAGATTGCCCATAGTCATAAGTAGGCCGTGAACAATTAACACGATGATGGACGGAACAGATAAATCTTCGCAGCCGGAGGACCAGTGCCATTGTAGACGAACCCGTATTCGCCCCGACGGTGGGGTGGAGTCGGGAGCCGAGCGGGCGACGGGTGGGGACGACCCATCTCACTCAGATCTCACTGTCGAGCTCGACGTTCACCAACTCCTCGGGCTCTTGCCGATGGTTGCGTTCCTGATCGCAGACGACCACACCGTCGTCGGGTACAATGACTCCTTGTGTCGCCAACTCGATCTCGAACCCGGCCACGATGACTTCATCGGACAGGACTGTCGCGAATCCATTGCATCGGCTACCTACTCCGATAACCGACGTCACCGGACGCTCGTCGACAAGGTTCTCGAATCGGACGGCCCACCCGAAGACGAGTGGGATATCGAACGCGCCGACGACGAGTTTCCGTTTTCTCCTCACAAGCTGTGGAGTGACAGCAGTACGATGAAAACCGGTGACGGCCGGGAAAAGGAGATTTCGTTCGTTGCCATTCCACTCTACGATGACGACGGCGAGATGGCATACATCCTCGAACTTACCGAAGACAATACGGACGTCGTCCGCCGACAGGACGGAGTAAACGAACTAGTGACCAAGGTGACCTCGACGCTCGATGACATCGGTGACGGGAACCTCTCGGCACGAGCGGAGTCGGTCGAATCCGAATACCTCGAGAACGATCTGCTCCGATTGACAGACGATATCAATGGGATGGCTGACAAGTTCCAGACCCTCGTCGACCGGGTCGGCAATCAGGCCGGGGATATCACGACCCTCATGGACGAAACCATGGATGCCGTTGACGACATCGACGAGACGACTACTAACCAGCTCAAATCCCTTGACGATGTGGCCAATGAACTCTCCTCATATTCCGCGACGATGGAAGAAGTTGCTGCCTCCTCCGGGCAGGTCGCAACTGCAGCCAACGATGCACTCGAGGCAACTGATCGGGGTGTCGATGCCGGTGTAGATGCACAGGACTCCGTCGAAGGAGTCCAGCAGGCCAGTGACGAACTCGTCTCGAATATCTCGTCGCTCGAAGACGAAATCGACCAGATAACCGATGTCGTCGACGTGATTGCAGATATCGCTGACAAGACGAACATCCTCGCTCTCAATGCGCAAATTCAGGCAGCCCAGACAGACGCAACCAGCGGGGGCGGTTCGAACGCCAGTAGCGGCTTCAGCGTCGTCGCAAACGAGGTCAAAATCCTTGCAAACGAGACGAGCGAGCACGCTGCCGAAATCAAAGAACGGATGCAACGGATTCAGCGCAAAAGCAACGAAACGGTCGCTTCTGCGAACAAATCCCAGGATCGGATCGCAGATGCGGATGAACAAATCGAAAAGGCGCTGCAGGCACTCAGAGAAATCGAAGGCCTCGTCGGTGAGGCAGCAACCGGTATCACGGAAGTATCACAGGCGAATGATAACCAGGCTGCAAGCATCGAAGAGATCACTGCAACCGTCGACTCCGCGATCGACGACACCAACTCGGTTGTTACGAGTGTCGAAACGATTATCGAACGGGCGAGAGACAGCGAAGAGGCAGCGACCGATCTTGCGGAACTGGTTGAAGAAATATCATGATAACCACAAGGTTAACCAAGAATCTAGCCGTCTACTCCCTGACCACTAGTGCACATCCAGTGTCATCTATTTCAGTCAACCAATAAACAAACGTCGGCCTCAGTACTCCGTGTGACTCGAGAGAAGACGATAATAGTACCGTTTAGATCCAGATATTACTTTCTAGGTCCAATATTCACCCATATGGTATGGTATTAGAAAATAATAAATCAAATATTGGAATCATATGAAAAGACGCTCTACTCGAGATTTAAAAGCGTAATTATGGGGCTAAATAACAGCTATACGGATACAGTATTGTGGGCATAGTCTTATACTCATGTTATAAAAGGTAAAAGCAAAGCAGAGAACGATCGTATGTCAGTGTCGATGTGTATCTCCGAAAAATATGAGGGCGTTTCATCGAAATACTCATACGGATTGGTGAAGCGATTCACCGATAGGATCGGTCTAGTGCTGAACCTCCGCGGCCGGCGTTCGAGTGCCGTGATAGCGTACCCGATAGAGGTCCCCAGTTGCGAGGGAACGTCCACCTCCCGGTCACTGAACGTGTCCGGCTCGTCCGCAACGACGGTGAGCACACCGTGTGTGATACTATTGTAGAGGAGTGGCACTGCACAGACCGATCCCGCACCGTTGCGAAGCAACGTCCGTTGCCAGGCGCTCCGACGGCCACCGCCGACGAGGTCGTTCCGAACCGACGACGGTGTCGGACTCGAACCCGAACACACGCTCGAACGCCCCGTTGACCCCCGTCTGATCGGATCGTGCTCGTCGAATTCGACTCTGAGAACTGGGTCCGGATTGTTCTCGAACAGGACCGATCGCTGGTCGCGTTCGGCCTCAAGATGCTTTTGCCGGTCTCGACGTTCCGTCACATCGGTTGTCCATCCAACGTGTGAGTACGCGTTGTCCTCTTCGAGGAGGGGATATCCCGTCCAGTCGAACCATCGCGTCTGGCCGTCCGGCCGCTCGAACCGGGACTCGAACTCGTCTCTATCGTCGGCAGCACCCGACTGTATATCGTCGATCATCGCACTCACGTCGTCGATGTACCCTTCCGGTCTTCGGGGTGGATGTGTTCGACGAACGTATTCGGGTCGTACAACTCTTCGACCGAGATTCCGGTCAACTCCTCGGAGACTGGATTGAGGTATTCGGGTTCGACCTCGCCTTCAGGGAGGAGCATGACTCCCGCGTTGATGCGTTCGACGATAGTCTGGAAGCGGGTTTCGGCTTCCTTTCGCTCGGAGACATCGCGGCCACTCGCCAGCACACGCTCGGTACCCTGTATCTCGACCACTTTCAGGTGGACTTCGACCAGGAACGTCCTGCCATCTCGTCACTAATTTCCCATCTCGAACAGTTCGGGTTGTCTTTCGCGTGCGCGGGTGATCGATTCTTTCGCTCGTTGGCCGATACGTCGACGATCTCGAACGCCCGATCGACGAGAACTGACCGGAACCATCCGAACATCCCGGACCAGTGAGAGAGCCGATAGTCGGTTGAGAATCGTCTGTAGCGTCGTCACGAAGCACAATGGGTCGATTCAACGGTTCGGACCCGGAGTAACGGCAGTTGTCTCCAGAACACCCGAACTGTCAGAGGACACCGATGAAACGACCAGCGTGATTGAATAACACTGATAACTTTGTTATCTAGAGCCGCTTCAATCTCGGCTAGAGTCAGGACCGACAGCTTTGGCATCGTCGAGGTGGTCCGGGATTGCTGTTCCACGCGATCGACCAAATCATGGCAAACGAAATGCAGAGACGGAAGGTTTCACCGAACTCGGGAGGGGGGTTTCGTGCCGGAAAACTGGCCTGCTGACGCTCCTGGACGGTGCAAACTTCTGCTGACTACTAGTTGAGAGACCCGTCGTGCGGACGTGTGTTCGACGCCACTCCGGAACCCCCGAATTTAATGCTCGATTTCTCCTAGGGTAGGGTAGACGATGGTTACAGAAAACGATGACGAGGGGTCAACCGCGATCGACAGCAAAGTTGCCCGCTTGATCGACGACTACAGCCTCGGCGAGGCGTACGGCGACCGTCTTGAAGCGCTCTGGACGGCCGACGGCAGCGAACGCGAGAGTCTCCGGGCGCTCGCAGACCGATTCAACGAGCGATTGCTCGAAGCCGCGATCACAGATGCCGGGATGTCGACGGTCGACGGCGAAGTCGCCAACATCTACCGATTACTGACCGACGACGACGTGAGCAGTGGCAACCGAATCGAAGCGCGCCGCCGACTCGAACAGCACGACGTCGACGTCGACAAACTCGAGCAGGACTTCGTCACGTACCAAGCGATTCGCTCGTACCTCAAGGAGTACCGGGACGCCCGGTACGAGGGGAAGAATCAGGCAGACCGCAAAGACAGCGTGATCGATACGATCCAGCGACTCAAATCGCGCACGCGGTCCGTGGCGGAACAGAGTCTCGATCAACTTCGCGGGGCTGACCGTATCACACTTGGCGAGTTCCGACTGTTTCTCGATATCAGTGTCCACTGCGAGGAGTGCAATACACAGTACGAGTTCGTCGAATTGATAAAACGGGGTGGATGCGATTGTCAGTCGGAGTAACGCGATTTCAAATCTCTGTCACCCGGGTGTAGTCGTCGGAGAGTGCCTGAGCGTCCTCGGGCAGGAGTGCGACGACGAGGAACTGCACGTAGTCCGAGAAGTACGAGACGAGATCGGCGAGTCGGTCGGAGTCGATGGCCTCCAGCGAGTCCAGTAGCATGACGGGTACCGTTTCGTGAACGTCGTGGACCAGGTAGCCCGCCAGAGCGAAGGTGAGTCCAGTCACCTCGCGTTCGCTTTCCGAGAGGTGCTCGATCGTGTCTTCGTAGGTTGCCCCGGAGTCGGTGGTCCGCACCACATGGAGCTCGAATACCGTCTTCTCGACGTTGCGCCGCCCCTCCTTGACGGTTTTCTCGATGCGCTCGATCCAGATGCGCGCGAGGTTCTCGTAGCCGAGCAACTCGAGCACCTCGTCCATGTGGGTATTGAACTCCTCGACGGCCTGCTGTTCGATACGGTCGATGCGCGTCCGTTGGGCTTCGAGGGCATCGTTGATCTCCTCGCGCTCTGCCCGCAGGTCGTCCTCGTCAGCCAGTCGATCCTCGAACGCCGCGATGCGGTCGGTAACATCGTCGAGATCTGACTCGAGTTGGCCCAGCTCGAACTCTAACTGGTTGGCCTCCTTGTGTAGGTCGAGTATTTCCGAGAAGTCCTCGGATTCCAGAGTTTCGACCTCTTTTTCGACTGTTTCAACCTCCTCGCTGAGTTCGTCGCGCTGCTCTCGGAGGTCGTCGAGTCGCGTTTCGCGCTGTGTGATCTCGCCTTCGAGGTCTGCAATTTCGCCGTCGATCGATTCACGGCGGCGCTGCTCTTTTTCCCGTTCGCGCTTGTCGGCACGTAACTCGTCGAGTTCGTCCTCGATGTCGCGGATCTCGCTCATCTGGTCCTGTCGGACTGTCCGGAGCGTGTCCAGCGTGTCCTCGATACGGTCGGGCTCGACTTCGCTCCCACAGGTCCAACAGACCGTCGTCTCGGATTCCAACAGTTGATCAGTCAGGTCCTCGTAGGGGTCGTCCTCGGCTGCCAGCGCGTCGGTGACGGCCGTGTCCTCCCCTTCGAGCATCTCTTCGTTGAACTGAATGATGTCCTGGAGGTCACTGACTTCCGATTCGAGCGTTAGTTTGCGTTCGCGAAGCCGGGAGATCTCCTGATCGAGCTCTTCGTGGTCACCCATCGGCGTGTCGGGTAATTTCCCGCGTTCCGTTTCGAGGTCCGCTAACTCCCGTTTGAGCGATTCAATGCTCTCTTCTTGCACGTCGATGTCGGATCGAACGGATTCGAGATCGGACCGGAGTTCTCGGAGGTCTTCGAGCCGGGATTCGAGTTCTCGCTTTTCTTCGCGGGTTTCGTCGACATCGGCATCGGCCGACGCAATCTCGTCTTCCTTTGCTGCGAGTTCCTCGCGTTTCGCCTCAATTTCCGTTTCGAGTTCGTGTTTGCGCTCTTCCAGGGATGGGAGCCTCTCTTTGACCGAATCCAGTTCCTCGAGTTCCTCGGTGATTTCGTTGCGCTGGCGTTCTAGCCGGTCGATTTCGGCCTGGATCTCGTTAGTGTCGACGGGCCGCATGATGAGTTCCCTCAGGTCACGCTGCTGTACGACCGCCCGACGGGCTTCGTTCGATTCGAGCAAGAACGCGAAGAGATCAGCGAGTGTGGGGTCGTCGAGGTACGGATCTCCGTTGAACGTAATGGTACCGTTCGTGCGGCGGAGGGTCCGTCGATACGTGTCGCCGTCGATTGTGAGTTCCACGTGGCCCTCGTCGGCATCGCCTTTGAGTGTAACGTCATTACTCCCCATCACCGCCATAATCGACTGCAGAAACGACGTCCGGTTCGTCGCGTTCCGTCCAGACAAGATGGTTACCCCTTGCGGGATATCCACATCCGTCTGCGTAATACCGCCGATATGCTCCGCGTGGATCGTCGCTTCTGGAACCGCGGTATTGGTCTTTGACATAGTCAGAGAGTCCGAACGAACGAATAAATAACTAGCTATTGTGTCATCGACTTTCGCCTGTTGTTCCAAAATAAACTCGGTCTGCGTCACTTGTTTATCGGGTAGGGTTCGAGCATCGAGCCACTCGTAGAAAGAAGTCCCTGTTAAGAACTCCTTCAGGTAGATCGCCATTCGGTTGTGAGCGGCCATGACATCCTCCTGTGCGTCAGCGTCCGAGGTGATCGGTTACTGGGGAAATGTACTGTAATAAACAGGCTATCACTGAAAGCCGTGTTAATCAGTTCGATAGCACCTGACCACCTGTATCCGAGCTATCGAAACCTCACCGATCCCGGAGAACTGACTCGTGCCCTCTCTGTTCACACATCCCGAATACCTTCCAGTTTGAATCCGCAGAACACGCACCAAAATTCAATATGTTCGAACTAATAGCGACCTTCTCATCGTAAACCAACTACCCGATATTCGAATACACGAAATATTAGCCGGTGGTATACTCTATTATGAATTTCATACGGTTCCATATTTCCGATTTACGCGCAAAAGCTGAATTTCGTGAGGTGAGCTCGGGGCGAAATACGGCAAGTTGACTGTCCTTCGCGGTACAATCGCGGTTCGGTTCTTGTAAACTGTTCATCCGGGTTAGTTCGGGTTCACATCGAGGATCTGTCTCACGGTAGCTAATGTCTCTCATGCCCGTGTGGGCTATATATAAGGAGTCATTCGATATATTCGTATCAGAGGGGGCAGAAAATACACGATTCGTGCCCAACTATACGAAAATACTAACAGGAGGTACCCTGTACTATGTTGTCATGGCACTATCCGAACCCGGACGAATGGTGAAATCAGCCCGAAACGCGTTCGAGATCATCGAGTATCTCCACGACCACGGCGGGGCAGATCTGGGCGAGTTAACCGAAGAATTCGACCTTGCAAAGAGTACCATCCACGGATACCTTTCGACGCTGGAATCGCTCGAATACCTCGTGAATGACGGCGCTGGCTACCATTTGAGTCTTAAATTTCTCTACCACGGGACTGCAGCACGCAACTCCGTCCCGATATCCGGGCAGGCCGACGAGATACTCTCCGCACTGGCAGACGAGACTTCCTTAGTCGCCTGGCTCGTCGTCGAGGAGCACGGACGGGCTGTCTATCTCGACCGAGCAGTCGGTGACGAGGTCGTACAGACTTACGGTCGCATTAGCAAGCGAACCGATCTTCATGGCACTGCTGCCGGGAAAGCTATCCTGGCCCATCTCTCCGACGAGATGATTGACACGATCGTGGACAACTATGGGCTTCCCGCACGCACGGAGTACACCATAACCGACGTGGATGAACTCCACGAAGAGCTATCGACGGTTCGACAACGGGGATACGCGACCAGCAAGCACGAGGTCGCGCTGGGCGTCCAATCCGTGGCAGCGCCAGTTCATCACGAGGGTAGGGTGCTTGGTGCTATTAGCGTCTCCGGCACATCGAATCAGATTGACGACCGGTACTTCGAGGAGGACCTCCCGGACGTGATGACGACGGCTGCGGCCGATCTCGCGGACCGGTACGTCGAACATCACGCCTGATGCGTGATGGGTCCGTTTTTGACTCGGAATCACCGCCCCACCGCCAGCTGTGTCGAGTGGGCTCCGACAACTCATTCCGGTGCCGTCGACGAACTGTCGCGACAGCAAGGGTTCCGGTTGCGTCTTTCGGAACGCTCACAGTGGCTCTACAGACCACGAGAGGGGGGAAACGATCGCGATACGGGGAATCGGGGCACCGCCACAACCCTTTTTTCGACCGCAGTATGCCATCATCTATGGTGCGCATTGCGAACCCCGATTCGTGCGCTATCTGTGGAACCGATCTTCCAGACGATCCGAAATGTGTGACGCTCCCGACCAGGTTCACGCTCGCGATGACGCCCCTTGCGGAACCTGGCGTTCAGAAGGTGGCCTTCTGCAGCGAACGCCATCGACAGGACTGGCTCGACGCCAACAGAGGGGAATGGCCAGAGGCGGTCAAAGACGGTACGGCGGGGGATGATGTATAAAACGCTGTGTGTGACTGGATCTAGACCGATCGTTCTGAACTACAATCTCAGATGACTGTCCAGTATGTGGATGCTCACCGATTCGACAGCTTCGGCGGATTCGTCGTCAACTCGGGCCTCACGACTGAACACTCGGTCTTCAGAGACCTGGTCACTCCGGCGGCGCATTGCTGAGCGCTGTTGACGCTGATCCAGGTGAGTACACACTCGAAGGACGAGGTATAGAATTCTTGCTAAAAAATAGCAAGGTTTTTACCAGCTGATGGTGTGTTTAGGGGTGACACGGGATGTGTGGTGACAATTCCCGTGGAGGTAAGCCACCGATGAGTACTGAGGACCAATCAGAACACGAACCTCGTCTCCTCGCCCTCGACACGGGTGGAACCATGACGGACTCGTTCATCGTGGACGAAGAGGCGAACTATACGGTCGGAAAAGCACAGACAACGCCAGATGACGAATCCGTTGGCGTAAAGAAGTCCTTCGACAACGGACTGGGCTACTGGGGAACCTCGTTCAGCGAGAGTGCTGCCTCTCTAGACGGTGTCGTCTACGCCGGGACGGCAATGCTCAACCGGTTGCTCGAACGCGAAGGTGAGGGGAACATCGGCGTCATCACGACGGCGGGCTTCGAGGACCACCATCGAATGGGACGCGGGATCGCGAGCTGGGCCGACCTGTCGTATTCGGGTCGCCTCCATGCTCGGGAACACGAACATCCCGATCCACTCGTCCCCCGGGAGAACATCAAGGGGGTCCGCGAGCGCGTCAACATGCTCGGTGCCCCGGTCGTCAGCATTTACGAGGACGAGATCCGGGAGGCCGTACACGACCTCCTCGACCGGGACGTGCGGGTCATCGCCGTCTGCATGATCTTCTCGTATGCGAACCCGGAACACGAACAGAAAGTCAAGGAGATCGCCGAGGAGGTCAAGGAGGAACGGAACGACGATACGCCGGTGTGGCTCTCGAGCGAACAGAACCCAGTCCGTGGGGAAACGCCACGGCTGAACACGCTCATTCTCGAAGCCTACGCCGTGGAGCCGTCGCGAGAACAACTGTACAGCATCGAGGACAAGTTACAGGACGAGGGCCTGGACTCGCCGTTCCGGGTTCTGACGTCCTCCGGAGGAACCATTGCGCCGGACCACGATTGGCTGGCCGAGACGATGCTGTCGGGCCCTATCGGCGGCGTGTTCGGGGGCGAGTTCCTCACGGAGAAACTCGGAATCGACAATCTCGTTTGCTCGGACGTCGGGGGCACCAGCTTCGACGTGGCGCTCATCACGGAGGGCCACTACCCGACGCGCTGGGACCAGACCCTGGCGCAGATCCCGACCAACATCCCGATGACCGCACTGGACTCCATCGGTTCGGGAACCGGGTCGTACCTCCGCGTCGACCGTGCCTCGAATCGCATCGAGATCGGTCCGGACTCGGCGGGCTACCTCGTCGGCGTCTCGAACGAAAACGCCGACGTCGAGACGCCGACGGTCACCGACTGTACGGCATTGCTGGGGTACATCAACCCCGACTTCTTCCTCGGTGGCGACATCCCGATCGACGTCGATGCCGCGAGGGAGGCCATCGACGAGCAACTCGCCAGCAACCTCGGCGAGGACCCCGTCGAAACGGCACGCGGTGTCCTCGACATTGTCGAGCGCGACATGGCGAACGAACTTCGGTCGATGGTCCACGGGTTGGGCTATGCTCCGGAGAACTACAACCTCATCAGTTACGGTGGCGGTGGGCCGCTCCACGCGGCCGGTTACACCAAGCCACTGAACTTCAAGGACGTCATCGTTCCGGACTGGGCGGCCGCGTTCTCCGCGTTCGGCACCGCCTGTGCGGATTCGGCCTACCGGTACGACCAGTCCGTCGACGTCATCCTCCAGCCAGACTTCAGTAACGCCGACCAGGTGGCTGACACCCTCACTGGCGTCTTCCACAAAGTGCGTGACAAGGCGGCCGACGCCTTCGTGCGCGACGGCATCGACGCCGACAAGATGGAGTTCCAGCCGGCGGTTCGCGCACAGTACACCGGCATGCTTGACGACCTGGAGGTCGAGATCGAGGAGTTCTGGGACGGCAGGCTGAGCGGCGAGGACATCGAACAGATCATCGAGAAATTCGAGGACGAGTTCGGCCGCGTGTTTCAGCGTGCGGCCCGCTCGCCCGAGAACGGCTATCAGTTTACCGTCGCAATCGGAGAAGGCGTCGCGCCCTCGCCGAAGCCCACGCTACCCAACGAGGACCCAGTCTCGAGCGATACGCCCCCGGAACAGGCCCACAAGGGCGAACGTGCCATCTACTGGGAGGGCGACTGGCACGACGCCAACATCTGGGACATGGACCACATCCAGGCGGGTAACGTCGTCGAGGGGCCGGCGGTCACGGAGGCACCGGCGACCACGATGCTAGTCCCGCCGGGCTTCGAGGCATCGCTCGACCACAACCGCATTTACCACCTCACTCAGACCAATGAGTAAACCAGAATCCGAACTCCACGATCCAGAAACCACTACCCGCGAACGCGAATTCGACGACGTAGAGCCGCCGATCGGCTGGGACGGGCAGACGCTCCAGGAGATGCTCGACGAGAGTGAACACCTCCTGGAGGAGACCGGCCACTACCGCGGCCTCGACGAACTCGAGTTCAAAGAACAGGACCCCTTCCAGTACGAACAGATGTACTCGCGGCTCCGGGGCGCGCTCGTCTCCGCTCGTGAGACGGCACTCCACGTGAGCGCCTCACCGATCGTCCGCGAGATCGGGGAGCTCTGCTTCCAGATTTACACCCCAGAGGGCGATTCGGTTGCGGTCTCGACGGGTATCATCGTCCACGTCCACACCGGCTCCCTCGCGATCAAGTACATGATCGAAGAGGACTACGAACACGGTCGTGGCATCCAGCCGGGGGACGTGTTCTGTAACAACGACAACGACCTCGGCAACGTCCACACCACGGACGTTCACACGTTCGTCCCCATCTTCTACGAGGACGAACTCGTCGCATGGGCCGACGGCGTCACCCACGAGATCGACATCGGCGGCATGACCCGCGGTCACGACCAGATCGCTTCGACCAACCGGCACGAGGACGGGCTGTACGCGACATGTGAGAAGATTGGCGAAGACGACCAGTTGTATCAGGACTGGCGGGATCGCGGCCAACGGGGCGTGCGAACCCCGATGTACTGGGACCTCGACGAGAAGTGTCGGCTTGCGGGTTGTCACATGATCCGCGAGGCGATCCACGAGATGATCGACGAGGTCGGCGTGGACACGTTCAAACAGTTCCTCTACGAGGCCGTCGAGGAAGGTCGCCAGATCATGGAGTCTCGGGTCAAAGAGCGAATGTTCCCCGGGACGTACCGGGAGGCCGGTTTCCATCCGATCCAGTGGGAGGACAAGGCCTGGCAGCCCGGTGCCCAGCAGAACATGATGAACCACCTCCCCGTCGAGATGACGATCGACGGGGACGGCGAGATGGAACTGGATCTGGAAGGTGCCACGCCGCCAGGGCCTCACCCGTTCAACTGCGCAGAGGGGTCGATGGAAGGTGCGCTCTGGGTGTACCTCACCCAGTCGCTGCTGCACGACGGAAAAGTGAACGACGGGGCCAACTACGCGGTCGACACCAACTATCCGGAGGGGAGCGTGGTGAACCCACAGGACCCCGATCGCTCCTACCACACTCCGTGGGCGACGATCTTCTCGACCTACCTGGCGGTGTCGAAGTGTCTCTCCAACGGATTCTTCTCGCGAGGGTTCCGCGAGGAGGTGATCACTGGCTACGGAGAGCCCGGCGACGCGCTGCAGGGTGGCGGGAAGCTGAAGGACTCCGTGGCCGACGCCATCCCGGACGCGCTGGGTGACTACTGGCCGGTCGGTCCGTTCGACTTCTCGTGTCAGGGGCTCGGAGCCTCGGCCTGTCGCGACGGGCTGGACTACGGGTACGCGATGTTCAACCCCGAGGCGGACCTCGGCGACGTCGAGGAGTGGGAGCAAACCCAGTGGGGGCTGTTGCAACTCAGTCGCCGAGTCAAGCCCAACACCGCCGGCCACGGCAAGTACCGCGGTGGCTCAGGCTGGGAAGGGCTCCACACTGTCATGGGCAGCGAGGATGTCTCGATGTACGCGTTCAGCATTCCGACAGTTACCTGGTCGTCTGCCGGGATGTCCGGCGGTTACCCCGGCGGAACGAGTTACTCCGTGCGCGTACACGATACCGACCTCGCCGAGCGGGCCGCCGCGGACGAGCCCTACCCCCTCGACGACCAGCCGGTCGGTTCCCTCGAGGACCAGATCGAGGGCGAGGAGGTTATTCGCGACCAAGACGGGATGTTCTTCCCGGAGGAGTTCGAGAATCACGACCTGCTCCGGTATCAGACCAGCGGCGGCCCCGGCTGGGGCGACCCGCTGGAGCGGCCACCGGAGAAGCTCAAGGAGGACATCGAGGAGGACATCTTCACTCCGGACATCGTCGAGCAGGTGTACGGGGTCGTGGGCGACTACGACGCGAACGACCGGGAGTTCACCATCGACGAGGAGGCGACCGAACAGCGGCGACAGGAAATCCGTGAAGAGCGCGCCGAGCGGACTCAGTCGTTCGACGAATTCTTCGACGAGGAGCGAGAACGTGTCGAGGAAAGCGACTGGAACGACGGCATCCAGTACATGTACGATGGCGTGTTCGAGCAGAGCGAAGAGTGGGCCGAGGAGTTCCGCGAGTTCTGGGACCTCGACGACGACTACTCCCCCTAGGTGATACCAATGACTGATTTAGACAAAAACCGCGTGCAATCGTTGATCGAAGGTGAAATGTCCTGGGACGAGATGCGCAACGAGGTGCTCCCGGACCCGAAGGACCCGGACCGGTTCGAGAAAACCCGTGCTGTTCTTCAAGAGCGCGTCGACTGGGACGATCCGATCCTGGTCCCGCTGAACGATCACCTCTACGTGGTCGGGACCGACGACGGCCGCGTCGTCAGGGCCGACTGCGGCGAGGACCTCTGTGGCGTGGACGACAACTGGAAGCGCTCCTGCGAGGTCTTCGTTCGCGATGACGCCGAGGAGTTCGAGGAACTCTACGAGGAGTACATGCATGTCGACCCGGACTGGGCGTTCGAACTCCGTGAGTGGTACTGTCCGGGGTGCTACGAACTCATCGACGTAGACGCCGTGCCGGTCGGCTATCCGGTTATCAAACCGTTCGACCCGGACATCGACACGTTCTACGAGGAGTGGCAAGGGCGCCCGGCACCCGACCGCGGGGGCGACGAGACGGCAGCTGACTGAGCCTGGTCCCCGTTCCCACTGTCGTTTTGTGCGGTAGCTTTTTTATTAATGCTCCGTAATGTGTTACCATGTCAGCCGGAAGCGGCAGTTCTGAGAGTCGGCAGGGACGTGGCGAAGCGACGGGCGCGCCGTCGACCCTGATCGAAGCACTGATCCAGAGCCTCGATCGATTCGATGACCGGGTTGCTGTGACGGTCGACGGATCGGAGTATACCTACGGCGAACTCGACGAACGGTCGAATGCTGTGGCGAACGCGCTCGTCGACCGGGGCGTCGAACCGGGCGATCGAGTTGCACTGATGATGTCTAACTGTCTGGGCTACGTGATCGCGGACCTGGCGCTGCTGAAGGCCGGGGCGGTCAAACTCCCACTCAACGATATGCTTACCGAGGACGAGTTCGAGTACATGCTCTCGGATTCGGGTGCCGAGACTGTTATCGCCGGGCCGGGGTTCACCGACACATTGGCGTCGCTTGACGCGTCCGTCGATAGCCTCGATCGAGGGATCGTTATCGACAGCGAGAGCGACCAGTTCGACTCGCTCGCGGATCTCGAATCCGACGGCGATCCCACCGAACCGCCGTCCGTCTCCGTCTCCCCCGAAAGCCCCGTCGGACACTTCTATACCGGTGGGACGACTGGAGATCCCAAGGGCGTCATCCATTCTCACGATAACTTCCTCCAGAACATGTACGCACACATTACCGAACTAGACATGACGGGGGACGATACGCTTCTCTTGATGACGCCGCTCCCACACTCTGCGGGCCTGTTCCTGTGGGCAGCGATGCTTCTGGGGGCCAAGTCCGTTATCCGTCCGGGGTTCGATCCGGAACAGGCGCTTCGGGATATCGAGGATCACGAGGTGACGTGGTCGTTCCTCGTCCCGACGATGATCTACACTCTCCTCGATGACCCAGCGCTCGACGAAACCGACACGTCGTCGCTAGAGACCCTGATCTACGGGGCAGCACCGATGACACCAGCCCGGCTCCGAGAAGGCCTGGCGGAGTTCGGACCGGTGTTCACGCAGTTCTACGGCCAGACGGAGGTGCCCAACCTGATCACTGTACTGGGGAAAGAAGAGCACCGCATCGCGATCGAGGAGGAGCACGAACAGCGATTGGGGTCGGCTGGTCAGCCGACACTGATGGCCGACGTGAAGATCGTCGACACCGAGACGGGCGAGGAGCAACCGCCCGGACGCGAGGGTGAGATCATGGCGAGTGCGCCGTACGTCATGGACGAGTACTGGGGGCTTCCGGAGAAGACCGCCGAGACAGTCGAGGACGGCTGGGTCCATACGGGAGACATCGGGAAGCGCGACGAAGACGGCTACGTGTACCTCCTGGACCGGAAGAGCAACATGATAATCTCTGGGGGCATGAACGTCTACAGCACCGACGTCGAGGACGTCCTCGCGACACACCCGGATGTGGCCCAAGTCGCTGTCATCGGCGTCCCGGACGAAAAGTGGGGCGAGGCGGTGACCGCGATCATCGTTCCCGACGGGGAGGTCACGCAAGCGGACATCGACGATTTCGCCGACGAGGAACTCGGCGACTACAAGCGCCCAAAGCACGTCGAGTTCCGTGACGAGTTGCCGAAGACGCCTTACGGCAAGATCGACAAGAAAGCACTCAGAGAACCGTACTGGGACGACTCGGACCGTAGCATCAACTGACCGGTCCCTCACTCGAGAGCCTGCCGGGCGTGGACCGCGGGGTAAATTTAAGCCATCGGGTGAACCTGTTGTTCGATAATGCACACCACAAAACCCGAAGCGGGGCGGAATCGCTCGCGACGGAGGTGCGACACGTATGAGCCAGGTCGGAGCTGACGAGTACGAGACCATTAATACGTTGCTGGCAGACCGGGCGGCCAGCAAGGGTGACAGTCCGCTCGTCCACACCGCCGACCAGAGCTACAGTTATCGGGACCTACACGAGACGTCCAATGCCATCGCAAACGCTCTCGTCGAGCAGGGAACCGAACCGGGTGATCGGATCTGTACGTTCCTTCGGAACTGTCCGGAGTACCTCGCGGTCTGGTTCGGCATTGCCAAGGCTGGCGCAGTGATGGTCTCGTTGCACAACGACCTCCGTGGCGACAGTCTTTCGTACGTCCTGCGCGACTCCTCGGCGACGACGATCTTTTTGGACTCCTCGACTCGGGAGAACTACGAGATGATTCGGGGAGAACCGAACGACGTGACGTCGGAGTTCCTGCTTGGCGACCAACCTCCGGAATCCTCGTACCAGTCCTACGAGTCGTTGCTCGACTCCGATCGGAGTTCCCGACCCGATCGCTCACGCCGGGCGTCGGATCCGATGTCAGTCATCTACACCAGCGGGACCACGGGCAAGCCGAAGGGTGTGATACTGCCCCACTACTCCTACATCAATACCGGGCGGGAGTTCATGGACAACGTCTTGAGCCTTGACCAGGACGACCGTGCGTTCACGACATTGCCGCTCTCTCACTGCAACGCACAGCAGACAACGGTCACGGGATCGATCCTTGCTGGTATCGACTTCGTGCTGTACGAGGAGTTCGACCCGGACCGGTTCTGGGACCAGATCCGACGCCACGACGCAACGGTGTTCAGCTACCTCGGGACGATGATAACCAATCTTCACAATGCCGATTCGCAGCCCGACGACGCCGACAATCCGGCGGTGTACGGGATCGGTGCCGGTGCACCGGCGGGTGTCATTGACGAGTTCGAACCTCGGTTCGACGTGCAACTCCTCGAAGGCTACGGGCTGACCGAGACGGCTACCATGGCGGCCGTCAACCCTCCCGAAGCGTCACGGTCCGGGAGCATCGGGAAACCCCTCTCGTACACGGAGATAGAAATCGTCGACGAGGAGGACCGACCGCTACCACCCGGTGAGGATGGCGAGATCGTCGTCAGACCGACGGAACCGAACTCGTTCATGCTTGGGTACCACGCCAAGCCAGACGAGACGGTCGATGCCTGGCAGAACCTCTGGTTCCACACGGGCGATGTCGGATACAAAGACGAGGACGGCTACTTCTACTTCGTCGACCGGAAGGCGTACGCCATCCGGCGGCCGGGCGGCAACGTCTCGTCGTACGAGGTCGAGAACGTTCTCAGTGACCACCCGGACCTAACAGAGGCAGCGGTGTTCGGTGTTCCGACCGAGCGGGACGACGAGGCAGTGAAGGCGGTGGTCGTCCCCAGGCCGGGAAAAGACCCCTCTCCAGTCGACATCGTCGACTACTGCGACGGTCGACTCGCCTATTTCAAAGTGCCACGGTATATCGCTATCCGAGACGAACTGCCGAAAACGCCGACCGAACGCGTCAAGAAGTACGAACTGATCGCTGAGAACGACCAGGATACGTGGGACCGCGAGCGAGGCTACGAACTCAAGCGGTGACGATCTCGCACCGCGCCGATTGGTATTCTTTGCGGTGGGGACCTCGTCGCCGACGTCGTTGACGAGACGCTTCGGTCCGCGTCTTTCCTGTTCCAGCTGCTACTGGTCGAGTACCATATCGAAATGAAACCGTGACTCGATTCTGGCCCTCGGCTTGGATTCGGAGTTTTCACCAGTCAGTTCTGATCTATCGACTCGAGAGGTTCGATGCCCTGGACTACACCACGATGCTCCCAGTCCCCCGGCTCACCCGGTTCACGTCGCGTGTGTAAATGCAGATCCCCGTTTGGCCGCAACAGCAGGGCATGCTGGTAGCCGTCCTCATCGACGACGAGGCGACATGCCTCCCAGTCGCCGTCCTCGTCGGCATCAAGCGTTCGATTCATCCCGATGATCCGGCCGGATTCATGAGTGAAAACGAACTGCTGGATTCCCGGCGCGACTTCCGCAGTCTCCTGTGGTCGAAACACTATGACCGACACTTCACCGATGTCTGGATCGGTCACGCGTGCCGTATCTCCGTGTGTCAGATCGCGAATTACTGTGCCAGGCTCTGGCATGGTATTGGTAACATGAATTGCAACGGTTTATAGATAGTGGACGATCGGGGGGTCTGCATTCGAATACAGTGGAGCTATTACGAACTGAGTGATGTTCACGCTACACTGTTTCCGATAGACTGGCTGTCCAGCATTCAACTCGTACACACTCTCGGAACTGTCTTCGCGTGTACGTTTCAGAACGACTATCGGATATCGACAGTTCCAGAATCCTCACTTAGTACGCCCTGCTCAAACTTGTCGCCATACTGTTCTTCGACCCACTGTGAGACCCGCTCCTCTTGCCGGTCAACTGTCCACTCCTCCTCTGGGAACGACTCGAATTGTATCCACCCGCCTTCCGTATCCGAGTAACCTAACAGATGGACCTGCTGGGATTCGCTCCCGTAAAACGCCATCGTGTAGATCACGAACGGGTCTTCGTCCTTCCCTTTGAGGACGGATAACGGGACAATTCTCGCGTCCTGTTGTTTGAGGTGTTCCGCCTCCTCATCTGTCAATGGACGGTCCGGTAGTGATTCTAGCACATTCTACCACTTTAGTCCTAGTCAACAAAACGCTTCGGGAGACACTGCTGGGCGCTGTTCAGATACAGTTCGAAATGTACAGTGGTTACGAAGTACCTAACATGAAAGTAATCAGGAACGAGGGTGTCATAGAAGCAGTTGCACACCAACGAGCGCCGCAAACAAGTGAACTACCCTACTCGCTCACGGCTGACGCCGTTCGCTCCTTGAGGGTAGGGCTTCCTGCTTCCACGACGCGCTTTGCAGATACGGACGTATCCACAGGGAGCGCAGTCTCCACAGGCGTTAACGAGAGCGAAGCTCTCGTTCGCACATCAGAATCGCTCTGCGATTCTGAGGACGTTGATTCGGAGTGTCCCACTCCTATATCAGAAAGACCGCGAGAAAGAATGTTCCACGCCGCGTTCGCGTCCCGGTCCGCCTCAAACCCGCACGCAGGACAGGAGTGTTCACGGACCCACAGCGGCTTGTCCGTCTCCACACCACAGGACGCGCACTCCTTGGTCGTCCCTCTCGGGTTGACCGCCACGAAGTGCGTCCCCTCGCGTTCACACTTGTATTCGAGTAACGAGAGGAACGTCCGCCATGCGGCAGACGCGGTGTCGCGGCTGTTCGACGGACTTTCCATCATCCCCTTCACGTTCAGGTCTTCGACCGCCACGAGGTCGTACTCCCGAGCGTAGTACGCCGAGAGTTTGTGCAAGAAGTCGCGGCGCTTCCGACGGAGGTCGGCGTGACACTCCGCAACGCGCTGTCGTTGCTTCTCGTAGTTGTTCGACCCGTGTTGCTTCCGCGAGAGTTTCCGTTGCTCGCGCTCCAAGCGTTCACGCTCGTCGGAGAGGTCGAGCGACCCCACGGCGGTTCCGTCCGTGTCGTGGGCATACTTGAGAATCCCCATGTCGATACCGACACAGTTCTCGGGATTCTCAGGCGGTTCAGGAGGTTCGCGATCCATTTGGACGCCGAAGGTGGCGAACCACTCGCCCGTCGGCTCCTTCTTGAGCGTGACCTGCTTGAGTTTGGCGTCGTCGGGGATGGCGCGGTGGAGCCGAATCGGTATGTCCGCGAGTTTCGAGAGTGACAGCACAGTCTGACCGCCCTTCTTGTCGAGCTTGAAGCCAGATTGACTGTACGTGAAACTGCGGAACTCGCGTGGTGGTTTCCACTTGAGTTGACCGACCCCGTAGCCATTCTCCTTGAGTTTGGAGAGTCCTTTGAGGTTATCGAACAGACGTTCCACGACGGTTTGGAGAACCTTCGAGTACACATCAGAGAGGCTGTCCCACTCCTCCTTGAGGTCGGGAAGTTCCGACCGTAGGGTGGTCATAGACGGCAGTTCGCCGTGTTCGTCTTGGTACTCGTTGAGGCGGTAGAGCGCGTGGTTGTAGAGTTGCCTACAAATGTCTCGGTGGCGGTCCAACTCCTCACGGTGGGCGTCGGACGGCTTGAGACGGTACTTGTAGGCGTAGTACACTCTACTCGCGTTGGTCCTCTACGTACTGTTTCAGCACATCCAGCGACACCTGCCCCGTCGAGATGAGGCAGTACGAGTCGTTCCAGAACGAGTCGCCCCACAGGTCGGTCTTGAGTTCGTCCGCGTACTCGTTGCGGATACGGCGGGCGGTTGCGCCCTTGACCGTGTTGATGAACTTCACGAGATCTGTGGTTGGCTTCGCTCGGAAGAGGATGTGTACGTGGTCGTCCTCGCCGTCGAGGTTCGTCAGTTCGACACCGTAGTTGTCCGTGAACCCGCTGATGACCTCGTGAATGAATCGGGTTCGCTCCTCGGTTAGCACTCCGCGCCGATACTTCGTGGTGAATATCAGGTGGTAGTGCAGGGAAAACGTCGAGTGCGCTCCCGAGTCGAGGTCGTACTCCATTGGGTTCGGTTAATACTACACCACCCTACTGCAAAACCATTGTGATTGCGTGGGCCTGTGGGCCTGCCACCGAATCGTGTATGTGAACTGTGCGGCGCTGTATCCCCTCCCTGCTCGCGCCTTCCCTTCGGTCGGCGCTCGCTGAGGAAGAGGGCTTAGCGCCTCAATTCAGCTAAATAGGAGCAATAAAAATCGCTCCACTCGCTAAGGCTCATCGTCGACGTGCGTTCTTGGCATCCAGGTCGATACTCCCACAATAGTCACTATGAGGCCGGGGGATTTGTTCAGTTCTTCGGCCTGGTCATGTCGTTACCGTACTCGTTGGTCCCTCACTGTCATCGGTTCCCTACCCTGAGTCGGTGGTGCTATTGGTCGGTACTGCGTCCAGTACGGATGTCATACTCATCACCTCCCCACTCCTACGGGAGGCATGCACGCGTTAGTACCTGCAATCGTCGGCTTCCCCGGCGGCATGGAAATGATAGTCATCCTCGCCATCGCAGTCCTGCTCTTTGGCGCGAACAAGCTCCCGGACCTCGCGCGTTCTTCAGGGCAGGCGATGGGCGAGTTCAAGAAAGGGAGACAGGAAATCGAGGAGGAGATCCGTGAAGCCGCCGCTGGCGACCCAGGGAGTGACGAACAGGACACTGAGACTGTCTAAACGGACTGTTTTCTGACTCACCGAATTCACCTTGCTGAGCGGTGCGCACGGAGCTTCGCTGGTCACACACTATTCATTCGGATATACGGAAAATCGGCAGTCAGTTTTCCGTTGCGGGGTAACTGCTGTCGTCGGTCTGTGGCCCCAGTGCGTCCGGCGGAACGTCCGTCGAGCCGAGCAACAGCCGGCGGTCCCGCAGCGCGTGATATGCGGCGACGAGCGTGAAGAGGCCCGCAACCGCAAGTGCGTAGCCGAAACCGCCGAGGGCGGTGAACGGCGCGATACCGAGTGCCGCGACGGTGACGAGCGTCGTCAGCACCGTACCGAGTGCGAGGTAGAACTGACTCCACGGCAAGTCGTTGCGTGGTACGACATCGAGGTAGACGTCGAACTGGTCGATGTGGTCAGTCAACGACACGACACCCCCATTACGGTCGTACTCGACGATACCCAGCCGGTCCATCTTCGGGAGGTGCGTCTGGTGGAGTGCCGTGTAGAGGCGTTTGCGTTCTTTTGGCAGCACCGTATTGCGTTCTTTCCCCAACTCCCAGGCTGAAAGCTGTTCCGAGAGTTCACGAATCGGGACTGGACGATCCTGCGTGCGCAGGTAGTGAAGCGTGTAGCGGCGACGTCGATTGCCAAGGGTCTGAAACACCGTATCTGTGGGCAACTGCACATCAGTCTCCCCACCACTGGCGACCCGACTGCGCGTTCCCCTCGTGGAACTCATAGTACTTTTCCCCATCGCATACCTGGTACGTATCCATAATAAAGATTACTGTACTGACACTCTATACTGGTGCAATATCTTAGCAAGTGGGTATTTAGAACCAAATATCAATTATGCGAATTATCGGCTATAGAGCTCTATTTTTACAGGTATATACAATAACCGAGTAACGCATTTCTGAATCGCAATGGGAACGTTTGGATGTAAATATCAGATATAACATCTTACATCGGTGCGGGTCAGGGCAGATACTGCTTGAGCAGTGCAGGAACGGAGCGCAGCGATCGGGTGAGCGAGCCCGATAACTGATACACCGTCGAGAGTGCAAACACCGCGAGAGCCGCGCTCGCAATGATCAGCGGGTCGACAGCGGAAAACAATGGCAGCGAGGTCAGCGAGGCGACGACGGCAAACAGGGCGACGATGCCGAGCGCGCGGTAGTACTCACCCCACGAGACGCCAACTGGCGTCACCGTGTCCATGTACCGAGCCAGCGAGCGGCTCTGGGGGTTCGACCGAACGAGTTTCCGGTCGGGGTCGTACTCGACGAGTCCATACGTGGCCAGTTTCGGCAGGTGTGTCTGGTGTAAGGCGTTGTAGACACTCTCGCGGAGTGGGCGTGGTGCTGGCGTCATCTCCGATTCGATACTCGCAATCTGCTCCGAGAGGACACGCAGCGTCAGTTCGTCGTCGAACTCCCAGAGTACCGTCAGCGCCTCGCGGCGCCGCTCGTTGCTGAGGAGATGGTACACGTCCGACTCCGGGATTGTGACTCGCTGAAACATCTGGTGACTCCTGGGAGACCGGACGCACGCCCGGACCATACGTATAGAGAGCGTACAACCCCGAGCGCGAACACTCCTGTAGCGGTATGGTTCCTGAACGTACCCGGCAGTGATATTGCCTGCTACTGGTATTAAGTTCGTACACACCCCCACAGGAGCGGTACGAGGATCGTACATCCCGCCATGGGGACCGTACAGGCGGAATTTGCGTGGCACGGAAAGCGTACAAACACGGTACGAAAGCCCTGGAACAGTCGAATCTGTGCATAAGTAATACCCAACCAAGCCAGGGGATGTATATCCCGAACGGCCAGCCCCAGTGGGCGGCCCGACGGGGGGAAAATCCAACAATGACCGACAACGACCCAAACCTGTACAACCTTTCGCGCCGCAAAATGCTCGCCGGAATCGGAACCATCGGACTCGCGTCCGCGGGCGCTGGACTCGGTACCAGCGCGTACTTCAGCGACACCGAAACGTTCGAGAACAACAGCCTGACCGCCGGGACCCTCGACATGAGCGTCACCGCGGACGTGGTGGCCGCCAACCAGTACTGGGTTGACCAGGGCGGACTCGACGTGTCGGCCGTCGCCGACGCGCAGGACGCCGTCATGGGCCTGACAGTCGACGACGTCAAGCCCGGCGACTGGGGCATCATCTGCTTCGAAATCGAAGTCGGCGACAACCCCGGCTACGTGCAGGTGTGCACGGAGAACTTCACGGAAGCTGGCGGTCCCAACCCCGAACCCGAACAGGAAGCCGAGGGCAACGACGACAACGACGCCGACCTGGGCGAGTTCCTCCTGACCACCGTCTGGCAGGAGTACAACGGCGCCACCGACGGTACCGGGATGAAATCCGACCTCAATATCCTTGACCCCGTCTTCAACAACAATGGGGACAGCCTCTCGGTGTCCTACGGCGAGCCCGACCTCGATGGTGTGGTCGACAGCGACCAACACCACACCACCGCGCGTGAGGCCAACGCTATCCTCGATGTGGCAAACGGCGGCTACATCATCAAAGACGATGCTGGCGAGCCGATAGTCGTCGGCGGCGACGACAACGACGACGACGTCTACGAGTTCTGCCTCCTCATCGAGTTGCCCTACGAAGTCGGCAACGTGGTGCAGGGTGACAGCGTCTCCTTCGATCTCGTGTTCAAGACCGAACAAGTCCGGAACAACGAGACGCCCTTCATGAACGATGTCGAGGACGTGGGAACCCCGATCAACGGGACCAGCGAGTAATTCCTACACCGCTCACACATCACCAACCACTCAAATAATAAAACAAATCACAACAATGGCAGACAAAGAAACACAACTCTACAACCTCAGCCGCCGGAAAGTGCTGGCTGGACTCGGCGCCGTCGGTGTCGCGTCGGTCGGTGCCGGCCTCGGTAGCTCCGCGTTTTTCAGTGACCGCGAAGCCTTCACCGACAACAGGCTCGTCGCCGGTGAACTCGACCTCCTGGTCGACTGGCAACAGCACTACCGCATGAATGGTGAGACAACGTTCGTCAACGCCCACCCCGACCACGACGGCGACGGCGAGCAGTCCATCGCCGCCGACAACGACGCTGGCCAACTCAGGTACAGCGACTTCCCGGACGAGGAGGACGAGGACAGCAACGGCGCGAACATCCCGGTGCTGGACTGCGAGACCATCCCGCCGCTCTCTGAGGCCGACTTCGGTGTCGACCCGACGACGGGCAACGAGATGGACACGCTCGTCCAGTTGGCCGACGTGAAACCCGGCGACTCGGGCGAAATCACGTTCAGCCTCCACCTCTGTGACAACCCCGGCTACATCTGGATGCAGGCCGACGACGTCGCCGAGAGCGAAGGTGTCAACACCGACCCCGAACTGGCCGTCGACACGAACGAGGTGCCGGACCTTGCGAACGCCATTGAGGCGCGGCTCTGGTACGACGAGGACTGCGACAACGTCTACGACCCCGCGGAGCCGGTCGACATCATGCTGACGCTCGACTTCTCCGGCTCGATGCTGTACGACCAGTTCGGGGGCGTGGTCAACAACGACGACATCGAGATCAACGGGACCACCTACAGCGAAACGACGAAGATTGACCTCGTCGAACTCGGCACCCGGCAGTTCATCGACTTCCTGCAGAACGCGGGCGCGGACGTGCAAGTCGGTGTCGCGTACTTCGACGGCGAGAAGAGCGGCGACAACGAGCCCCGGACCGGCATCTTACAGAACCTGACCAGCGACCTCTCGGTGGTCGACGGCGCGCTGTCTGGCCTGCGACAGAAACTCGCGAACGTCGTGAGCGGCCCCGCGGGCTCGACCCCGGGCGACGGCGACGGCGACCCCGACCCGTTCTCGGGCAGCGGCATCGCGACGGGAACCTACATCGGCGAAGGTGTCGACGACGCGCAGGCCGAACTCGACGCGAACGGCCGTAGCGGCGCGGTGGCCCGGAACATCGTGCTCTCGGACGGCGAGTCGTTCAACGGGACCGGCAGCACCCAGTTCTCCTCGCCCACCGGCGCGGCCGACGACGCCCGCGCGGCGTCGCCGAGCCCCGCGACCGAGGTGTACACCATCAACGTGAACGGCAGCGCCAGCACGCTGCAGGCGATGGCTGGCCCCGCCGGCGGGTCGGGCAACGACCCGGCGTTCTTCAACGACCTCGACGACCCGCTGAACATCCCGACGGTGTTTGGCAACCTCGCCGCGCTGACGACCCAGGAGAAAATCATCATGGAGGACTCGCTCGCGAACATCCTCGGCGAACTCGAGGACGGGAACGGTATCCCGCTCGACGGCAACCGCGCGACGCTGTACGACGAACTGTCGGACCCGGCAGACGACGCGGACCGCGACGCGTTCCGTGGCGACGGCGTGATGCACTGTGTCGCACTCGAGTGGGAACTGCCCTTCGAGGTCGGGAACGAAGTCCAGGGCGACTCTGTGAGTTTCGACCTCGGCTTCTACACCGAACAGGAGCGCAACAACGACGGCAGCGGGCCGAGCATCACGGCCTGACCCACTCGTTCTTTGCACACGAGGACGCGAGCTCTTTGATTCCACCCGGAAACAGGGGTGTACGGATACCGTACCGGTGTTTGGCTGGCTGGCAACCGCTCTATACCTATGCCGGATACTGGCGTGAGAGAAGTATCGAACGGCGACCACAGACCACGGAGATTCACAATGCAAATTACACGGCGGGAACTGCTGGCAGGCATCGGGGCCGGAACCCTCGGGTTCGGGGGACTCAGTCTCGCACAGTCGCGCCCACGGTATTCCCACTACACGTACGCGGCCGACGGCGACGTCGACGACCGGCGGGTCCGCGTCGCCTGGTACGAACGGTACAACGGCGCGTTCCAGGAGACACACAACGGGACCACGGACCCGGGATTCGACTCGGCGCTCGAGCCCGACACTGCGCCCGCATACATCGAAGAGGCCACCTACGTCACGGATGTCGCTGGCCCGGTCCTCACTCTCGGGAACACGCTTCCCGGAGACGAGGGAACACTCGTGGTCGGCCTCGAAGTCGTCGATGACGGCGACTTCATCGCCGAACCGCTCGATATCTGGCTGCGGGCACGGCTCACTGGCGACAGCGAGAACGGTATCAACGGGTCGGAACTATCCGCTAACGACACCACGGCGACCGACGGTGAACTTGACGACGAAGTGTACGTCGAACTCTGGCGCGACGGTGCGCCACTCGGGTCGTGCAACGGCGAGAAGAACTTCCTGGACTCTCTTGAAAGCCCCATCGTCGCCCGCTCGCCGATGAGCATCGCCTTCGGTCCCGCCAGTGACGTCGGCGACGACGATGGCCAGCGCATTCTCAATTCCATCGCCCCTGGACAGAGCCGCTGTGTCGCACTCGCCTGGGAGTTCCCCCAAGAAACTGCCACGAACCGCTCGCAGGGCGACAGCGTTTCCTTCGAGTTCGTGTTCGTCGGCGTCCCTGCCGGGTCCAACAGCCCGTTCGTCACCACGGAGGGCACCGAATGACTCTCAGCCGCCGCCGCGTCCTCGCAGCACTCGCCACTGCTGGCGGCGCTGGCGCACTTACCGGGAGTGCAACTAGTGCGCTGTTGCGGGACGTCGATCAGGGCAGTTTCGGACTCACGACAGGCCTTGTCGATATCGTCGTCGAGTACTGGGAGAACTCAGCAGGAGCAATCGACCTGTCCGCACCCGACGGTGTGGTCGACGGTCCCCACGTGACACTTCCCATTGGCACGCTCGATGAGGTCGAAAGCGGCCGGGCCCTTCTTCGCATCTCGCTGCCACAGGACGAAGGACCGAACAACCCCGCGAGTCTCTGGCTGAAAGGCGACTGCCCCGATGCCACGACCCTCGGGGAGTTCCTGCAGGTGACGCTCTCGTACGCTACCGCTGACGGGACGCCCACAACGGAGATTGCCAGCGGGTCGCTTCGGATGGTTGCCAACGCTCTCCGAGCCGGTCGACGTCTCGATGGCGACCCGACCACCGAGGATATCGACTGCCTGACCGACGAGGTGTTCGTCGTCATCGAGTACGACCTCGGCGCGTACGTCGGTACAGAGACCGTCTCGTTGCCGCTGTCGCTGGTTGCGATCCAGTGCCGCAACGCCGACCCGTCGATCAGCCCGTTCCCCGCTGACAGCATTGACCCCGTCTGCCAGCCCGCCTACAACTGTGACTGCTGCTGGACTATCGGCAAAGTCGAAGTCGAGGCCGCCTTCGAGCGTGGCCGCACCTACACCTTCAACGAAGGGCTGGCGGGCTACGCTATCCGCGTGACCGACACCGACGGCGACAGCGGCGTCGCGTTCAAATTGGTCGCCACTGACGTCGACGTGCCACCGCTACCACTCTGTGATGTGGCCGTCAAAGGTGGCCCGCCGGACGTCCACTATTCCCGCCGCGAGAACGAGTTTGGCTTCGACACGAGCGTCCTTGATGGTGCCGTCGACGGCATCATCTACGCGCCCGAGAACCCCAACAGCGGCGGGCGCTACGGTATCAGCTACGTTCTCGTGAGCGTCTGTGCACCCGAACTCGCCGACGGAGGCTGCCCGGCGGACGTCGCCAGCGAGGCCGCAAGCGTGGGCGGCGGTCAAAAGCCACCGCGTGGCAAGCCCGACACCGGGCCAGACGCGGAAAAAAAGAAGGGAGAAAAGAAATGAAAAGAATCATCGAACGATTCCCGAGCGCCCGGAGCGTCGCGGCTGCACTGGCCGTGATGGTGCTGGTCGCCACGCTCGCACCCTTCGTCGTCTTCGCCGTCCCGCAAGTCGTCGGCGCGGACCACGGCTTCGTCATACTCTCCGGGAGCATGGAGCCGGCGGTCTCGCCCGGTGACGTGGTCATCGTCGACGCCTCGGCCGCCATCGCGGTCGGTGACGTAATCACGTTCGACGATGGCAACGCCGTCCCGACGACTCACCGCGTGGTCGGTATCGAGGACGGCCAGTACGTCACGCAGGGTGACGCGAACCAGAACCCCGACACGCAGCGCGTCGCGCTGGGCGACGTGCTCGGCCGCGTGACCCTGACCATCCCCTACATCGGCCACGTCATCCTCTGGGTGAACACCCCCCTCGGCTACGTCACCCTCGTCGTCGCACCGCTGGTGTTACTCGTCGTAAACGAACTATTCACCTGGGCACGCTCGCACGGCGGCAGCGATAGCGACGACACAGACGACGAGGACAGTGATCCGACCCCGAAACCGACCATCCGCCAGATCGACGAGGTGGGCGCTGAGCGCGACGCGGTCAAGAAAGACGAGCGCGACGATGGGATTACGACCGAGTCCGGAGACGACCAGGAAACGGTGACCGTCGCCATCGCGGACCTGAAACTGACCATCCTCGCGATGGTCGGGCTAGTCGGCTACGCCGCCTGGAACGTCTACCGCGAGGTCAGCGCCGTCACCGCGCCCGACCCTGTTTCGGTGGGCGCGCTCACCGGCGGATTGCTCGGACTTGGCTTTGCCGTCTGGGTGACCGTCACCGCACGACTGGCGAACGCCGACCCCAGGACCGACCGCCCCTCGCGCGCGCAGACAGCGCGTGCCGACGGTGGCACGGAGGGCGAGCAATGACCCGAACAGGTGCGGTCTTCGTCACCGTGCTGGTCGTTGTCGCAGCAGCCACCATCGGTTTCGCCGACGGCGGCGGGTCTGCTGCCCTGCTCAGTGACGAGGAACGCTTCGACCTCGGCATCAGCGCGAGCGGTGGCAGCGATGGGTTCGTCATCGTCGAACCGGCGCCGGAACCGACCGTACTTCGCTCCAGTGGCACTGACGGCGCGGACGGTAACAGTGACCACAGTAGCACTGACGACCCGGTTGCCACCAACGAGTCGATGGACTCCGCCCCACTGGCGAGCGACCACAACGAGACTGAGTCACCGTCTGTGCCGATCAATGGAAGTGACGGTAACGTCACCGTCGTCCCTGACGATGAAAACGTCACTGACGAGTCCAACGACGGCAACGTCACGACTGACGGTGAGACTGTCACCGACGGCACCGATGGCAGCGACGAACAAAACGTCTCGGACGGCACTGAACCTGAGGCAGACGGCACCCTTACCGACGAGTCAGGTTCGAACATTACTGACGACGACACCCCCGACGACGGCACCGCGGGAGATGCATCCAGCGACGATCCCGTCACTGAAGACAGCAACACCACGTCCCAAGCCGGAACCGACGTGACCGACGAGTCCGACGACACCACCGGTGAGGAAGAGGTCCTCGACGGTTCCATGTCTGCTGAGACCCTCAGCGATGGAAATAACAGCGAGCACACAACCACCTCGACCGACGACAGTCCAACCGACTCGGAGGGCACCACCGATGAGTCCGAGACGAACACGGACGGTACCACCACGGATGCCACCGAGACGGAGACCACCGACGGCTCCACTACGTCCGACGACGCCACTGCCTCCGACAACTCGACGGCGGAGGACTCCGACTTAGCGGGGACCGACAGTTCGACCAGCAGTGAGACCAGAGACGGAAGCGAGACCAAAACGGATGACGGTAGCTCTGAGACGACGGCCGAGTCCCGAGAGACGGCTTCAGACGGCTCCGAGACTGCCATCAACGACGGCCCCGAACCTGTAACCGACGATGAGGCAGCATGATGGTTCGAGCAGAACGCACCGGGCGGCGACTCCCCCCGGGGATGGTCCACGGTGCTACCCGGCGGAACCTTGTTCTCTTGATTATCTACCTCTTTGTCGTCTTGCTGGGTGTGGCGCTCACACTCGCAGCACTGTGAGTGTCCGGCACTGCGGCACCCCTCATTCACGAGAGATTTGATGGTATATAGCTGTCAATAATTGCCGAATGCACGACAACGATGCATGTTCAATCTTGATCACTAACCGGTCGTCAGCGTTCGCGATGTATCGCTGGCCACCATCACCGTCCACGATAATTAGCATATAATATACGTCATTTCTAATCCTCTCTCAGAGTTGCTTATAACTCTAATATCGCTGAGACAACTGGAGATCCTTTTCCGAATAGAATCTGATTGACCGTTAGAAGTGGCCACAGTCACCGTTAGTTTATTTGGGTCCGGTAGGGACCGTGTCGTTATTCCGGCAACGGTGGATTTTGAATGAGGTTGAATCGTGTGATTCTGATTGTAGATTTGTGAACCATTTCGCTGAACCATAAGTTGGAGTGTGAGCGTTTGGTTATGCCCGTTATCCACGACGATTGGATGTGGATAGTCTCCGTTCCCAGAAGCAACAATTGGGCCGGAAACAGTGGGTTGTGAAGGATGTCCCATACACCCTGCAAAAACGGTGACTACGACGAGAGCCGCCACCCCAGCAATTCGACAAATCATGTCAACCAGATATGCACTCTCAGTTATATGCTTTCTCCAAACCTTGCACCTGAACAGTTAGCATCTACACTGAGCACTCGGGTTTTGCACACACGCAGCTGAATGTGACGGTGGTTGATCACTGAACCTTCCTCGTACCCCTGGACGGGTTGGGCCGTCGTCGTAATCGTGGCGGCGGTCGGGTCCGGCGACTCTTGCGAGCGGCGAAAATTGCACACGGCGTTTCCGGTGGACGTGTGCAGAACGAGGGTCGGGAAAATATCGACGCGCAACCGGCCACAGTCGCACCGAAACCGGGTCAACGCGATTCACGCCGATGCGTCAGACTCTGACCCTTCGCCACGAGGGAGGCCGAACTCAACTTCGATTCGGACCGTGTCGTAGGGGACGTACGGCTTCTTCGCGCGCCCGTCTTCTTCGAAGTGGATGATATCGTACTCGGCCAGCAAATGGAGATCGTCGTGAACGTCGTGAACGTCGCGGTCGAGGTGGTCAGCCAGCGCGCGGATACTCTCGGGTGGATGTTCCATCACCTCCTCGAGGAGCTCCATCCGCCGGTCGGTGAGCAGCTGGCGGAGCCGCGCCCGGTCTTCGAAGTTGACGACGTGGGGTACCTCTTCGCCGTCCTCCCACTGTTCGGCGCGCTCGATGGCCGCCTGCTGTGCCTGCTCCGCTGGCAGCGACGTGATGCAGAGGGTCGAAGGGTATTCGACCTCGTCCGGGTCGGGCGTGAATTCGTCGTGCGTGGGTTCGGTATCAGTCGGTTCGTTGCTCATAGATTTCGGTCACCTCGGTTTGGAAGTCAGCGATCAGGTCGGAGAGGCCTGTGAACTCGAGTTTCGTGATGTCGCCCTCGGGTGTGTGTCGATGGTGCCGGCCGACGTCCAGGTGGTAGGGCGCGTTGTCGTATCGCAGGAGCGTGTCGCCGTCAGCGTCCATGTACTGGAAGCTGTACTTCAGCCTCTGCGGGAAGTCCTCGCTCACCGGGACTCGCCACGCGACCATCTCGTACCGGCTCCCGTCCGGCTTCTCGCTTTCGTCCCGGTACACAACTGACGCAGGCATCGTCTCCTATGTTGTGTTTCAACCCCAACGGACATAAACCTTACCCGGCGAAGATGCCTGATAATTCATATATTTGTGTATATGTTGTTTGGTGAAAGTGGTGTTAAGAACCATTAACATCCAACGAATTGATTCGGACCTGCCCAACTTCAGAACTGTCACATCTACATATAGCGAATAATGGTGTATGCTTTCGAGCGGGCTATGATCCTGTTCCAACGTCACTCGAACGTGCCGAACCCTTCCGCTCGCATCAGTTCAGCGACCTGCTCCGGATTTCGATATGCCGCGAGCAGGGCGAATTCCCTGGCATCAGTTTTCGAGACTTCGCTCGTATCGAGGTGTTCTGCAAGGTCGTTCCGGAACTCAGCTTCCTGGTCGGCTACTTCGTCCCGAAGGTGGACTTCGAGTCGCGTGTCGCGTTCGTCGCCGACGTTGTTTCGCCGGACGAAGTACGGATACGTCTCAGCTGTGGCTTGAGCCGCTTTCCCCGTGGATGCCCCGTCCGAACCATCTCCTGACGGGCGCTCCGTCTCGGACGACGCATCCTTAGCCGACGCTGATGTGGACTCGGTCGATGTTCCCGTGTCGGGCTCTTCGTGACCTTCGTCCTGGGGTTGCGGGGCTTGTTCGGATGGTTCGCCGTCCTCGTCTTCGTCACCGCCGAAGTCGAGATTCCCCGAACCGGATTTGAAGTTGCTCATACGGTTTTGGCCTCCGTTAGGTCGTCTTCAGTGAGGTCGATCGTCCGCGTCCCGTGATCCCGGATTTCGAGTTCCAGGACTGGATCCACGTCGGTATCGAACGTCTCCGTCGCGACGAACGAGGCGAGTGTGTACAACCTCCGTAGCGTCTCGACTTCCCTGTCCCGAATTCTCCGGCGGCCGGGTTCACTCACCATCTCGCCGTCGCTCTCGAAGGTCTTCCACCGTTCTTCGACGACTTTGAACGCCGACCCTCTGGCCTCCCACATCGCGTCCATGAGGCTTTCCCGATCGCTGATCGTGACCGGTGTGGCGAACGCCTCCGTGTTCTCGAACTGTTGCTGGTACTGCTTGTGGGCGTTCGTTTGGCCCACACCGGAAGGAACGACACACGACAGTCCGATTTCGATGTCCAACTCGCGCTCCATGTTCCCGACGAGTTCGTCGAGTCCATCCAGGCTCAGATTTCCCTTGCCAGCCGGTTTGACGGGGGCAACGAGTGTCCGAAGCGCGTATATCGCGTTATACAGCAGGTCCTCTGCACGTGCGTTCGGATCAATCAGGATGGCGTCGTATTCCTCCTGTAGGTTTTGAGTGTCCCAGAGCAGTTCGTACAGGAGTTCGAACCGGGGATACTCCTCGCGGCTCATGTTCTGCATCCCCGTTTCGTAGGCGATTTTTTGCTCCAGATTCGAAGTGAAGTCCCCGAGCATATCGTGACTCGGGATGACATCGACGCCTTCGGCGGTCGTTTCGATCAAATCGTCGAAGTCCCCGTCCGGCATATCGAGGATGTGTTTGACCAGGTTGTCCGCTTCCGGATCGCTCCGGTGTTCTCCGACGTCGAAGAGGCTGGTCAGGTTCCCCTCCTGTGGGTCGAGGTCCAGCACAAGAGTGTTCTTTCCCATTCGTTCCAGGGCGACTGCGATATTGGCCGTCATGGTCGTTTTGTACGTCCCGCCCGATTCCGAGTAGACTACGGCCGTAATCATACACGACGTACTTACACCCCCGATGGCATAAATCTGTGTCAGACGTTTGTGCCGCATGCCTGTGATGGTCATCTGTGATGGATGTCTGTAATAGACATCTGCAATAGACATCTGTAGCAAGTATCTGTTATAGTTTTTCTGCATGCTGTTCGAATCAGTCTGTCTGTTATGGAGTTCTGTGGTGGTTATCTGTTACAGCTATCTGTGCCAAATATCTGTCTTGACAGATCGTGTCTGGGCCGATCTGCTGTCATTGACATCTACTATCAATGTCTGTCACAGATCTATGTTACAGATACTTGTTACAGATAAACGGGATGTATTACTGGGGGGTATCTCTGGTACGAACTCCTGTTCAGCATCACTGCACGGAGTTACCGTATTGAATATTCGTCGAAAATTGCGGGAAGTGGTGGAGAGGGGTACGATCTCTCGCTGTGAGAGGGCAACGAGGCCGGTTCTCCCTCCACGTGTCCGAAGGGCGGTAGAACGTGTCTCGTGAGGCCGATCTCCTCACTTGCTACGACTGGAGTTCCGGATAGACATTCGGATCTGGGACTAGTGAGAACCTGTGCATCGAGCATGCAAACCATGCGCCGCTGGCTTGGTCCGCGGTCTCTCGAGAGACCACACCGGAGAGGGCACATCGCTCGGTGGCTGGCCTCGAGTGGGATGACGACGGTGTCGACACCGTGGTTGATCGACCAAGGATGACCCAGTCGACTGGAGTCTCCTCCAAAGATGGAAACTTGGTATCGGTGCTGATACAGTCCCCTAAATCACCACGTGGAGGACTTCTCCGGCTTCAATCGCGGGGGATGAGGGGTGAGTGGTCCATTCCGATTCGAACCTCGATACCTCGTGCTAGTCTCCAACGGTAATCTGACCTCGCAACCAATCCTATACTCGCAAAAGGACATCCGCTCGCAGCCCTTCTACACTTGAGGAAACGGTGTCAAGAGAGGGTTGCACCATTCGTGCTTACCCGACGGCGGCGGTGTACTAGAAATTGGTCGTGATTATTGGGGTAATCATGACCAACTATAATTTGACCACAGACTTCGAAATACTGTCTGTAGAGGCCCATACTGGTCGATATCTAGTCTCTCAAGAAATCATAAATCCTATACCGCTATATAGAAATCCCTGGCCTGGAAGTTCACAGTTTCGGAGGATGGACTAAAACTAAGCCAATTACCGTTATTTCATGCCGATCATAGCCGATGAAATGGCTGTATAAGCGGATCTTGGGAATGAAATGCAGACATATATCAAAATTTGATCAGGTTTTGCCCTCGAACGAGAGTGTTGCCACTCAGGAAGTGCGGACCTGGCAGACGATTCCGTCTAATCAGGCGGTATGAGCTCTCCACAGACCAATTCGACGCACTCACCCGCCGTCAGTACGGGCGCATAGTCAATCTCACCCTCGATACCCGCCTTCAACAGGAAATCAGTGAGTCGCCAGATATTGTACAGCAACACTGCAAACACGAAGTAGAACAGCCTGACGCGATAGTCTTTGGAGGATGTCTTTGCAAGGAAGTCGTGCTTGATCGACTTGTACTCGCTTTCGATCTGCCAGCGACGGCCGTACCGCCGACAGAACGTCTCGGCTTCGTTCGGGCCAACTCTGAGATTCGTTGCAAAGACGGCTGTGCCGTCTCCTTTCGTCGATGGCACGTACAAGAACCGCATCGGGTGCGACCCCAATTCAACGTCGACGACTGCTGATTCCACGGCCACCTCGTGATTATCGTCAGCCATCGTCTCGATAGCTTCCTGCTCCGCGCTGGCGATCCGCTTCGGAATCAAGTAGTTCACACCGAGATTTGAGAGTGTCTGGTACACGCGCATCGAGTCGAACTCTCTGTCGCAGAGCACCGTCTCGATAGGCACATGTTCCTGTGCTCGGCTCACTAGTCGCCGAACAACGCGGTGAACTTTGTTTGGTGTATTGTCGTCCCACGCAGAGCTCTCCCGAACCGGCTCGACAGCCAGTACAAGCGGAATGTTCAGCCCGACAATCGACAACGTCGCAAACTTGAACGCCCGATCTTCGGGAGTCAGCCCACTGACCATCGGCATCCCCTCCACGTCGCCGTAGTAGGGCATGGTCGTAATGTCGAGTGCCGCGGTCACTGGCCGCCGGAACGATGCTTCCGACGCAATGGCCGACAGCAGGCGGTCACAGGCCTGATCGAACCCTTCGATCAGCTCTGCTGCTGAGAATTGTTTAACCGCCCGAAGATGTGTATCTCCGTGGGGTCCGTACTCTGCTCCTCTCCGATACTGAAACCGAGCGGCCCCCTGCGGGGTCCCACAGCCGACCATCCCCATGAAGGTCTGGAGCTCGAAAAACTGCGTGTCGTCGTACGTGGCGTTCACTGCTCGGCTAGAATCAAAGCCCTCGAAGCCGTACTCCCGTGCGAGGCGTGTTGTCTGGTGAATCTGCTCGGTAGTGAAATCCCCGCCACACTTGGTTTCCTCCGTCTCAGAGAACTCACCGGGATCTTTCTCCGGTGTGAGAACCTCTTCTTTCAGCCGAACCGCCGGAACACTGAGATTCCGATCATGGATCTCTTTGACGACGTAGTGGGCTGCAGTGGTGATGAACTCGCGACTCGCATCGTCGAATCTCTTTCTCCAGGTACGCGAAAGAACCGACTCATCCGGGATGTGATCGAGACCGAACGCTTCCGCGAGTTCCGGATATTGAGCGAGCGTTCGGTAGCTCTCGCCCGTGATCTCCCGGTAGAGAAACAAGCAGACAATCCCTGGAAACGAATACGGAGCTGGATGCCAGGCGGGATACCGATCGTCAAGCGTGTCAGATGGGACGTCCAGTGAGTTGAGGGCACAAGTGAGCGACGTTCCATCCCGGAGTCGCTCCCGGAGGGTGATGCCAACGCTATAGGCTTCGGTGAGACGAAACTGCTGATTCGACATATAATAAACTTTCACGACAACTTACTTGATTTTAATTCTGCCATTATTGCCAAAGATAGACTCACAGGATACTATCAATGGTACTTAGTACAGATTGTATATAATGAATATTCCGGTCATTATTGGAGTGATTATTTACATTATGCTATTTTGATTCGATAGTAAGATTTAATTCAATAAATCCACGTACATTTGGTTCTTGACTGGAACAGTCTTCTTGAAACGAATATTTTCCGGGTTCAATATATGCCACCGAACGAGGATCGCCCCACAAATTCCAGATCCAAGTCTGCCGTTCGTTCGGTTCAAAGGTATAACTCCGAATGTGGAGGGTGTTTCCAAGCCGACCATCTGCGGCTCTTGATGGTAGCCATGTTTGGTCGTTAATCCGCTCGAGAGATTTACTTCGAGACGAGGTTACGAGGATTAGCGATGACGGAGATTCAGTATCATAGGCTGCAGTTGGAAATGGAATACTTGAAGAGAAGCCGACTGACCGAGCATTGTTGCCAGTCCATTTTATTGACAGTGCAAGCGTTGCTGTATTCGCGTCTGAGATAGTCGACTCTTGGATACTTGCTGAACCCTGTAGCTTTTCCCATTGGTCAATTTGCATAGATGCTTCAGTCACCGTCCGAGGTGACGGATCTGATGTTTGCTGTTTGCTCCAAATAGACCAAATACCTATGCCACCAGCCAACAACGAACCACCCCCAGCAAGGGCATTGCGACGTGATATAGAGTAATCCATGAATAATTAAACGAAATAAAGGGGTATATTGCTTTCGCGGCTTGCCGTCAATAAACGACGGAATATCCAAGATTGTTCATGTGGTGTGTCGCTGTTCCCCTCGTCTGGGTGTATTTGAGCACATTTTGGTTAGAACAGCTGTGATGAACAGACACCGGAGACCGCTTCAGTCTTTGATCAGGGAATGACGTTCAGAGAAACCTATATATTGGCTTTGGTCGAAACCCTCGCAATGAGCATCCTCGACTGGGGTCTCAGTACTGACACAAAGTACATGGAGTGTCGAAAGTGTGGGTATTCTGTTGAGGCTCCTGATGAGACCTGCCCAGGTTGTGGGTCAACTGAGATTGCGGTCTATGATTTCTGAATAGAAATCCGACCCAGAACAGACGTGCTAACCGAGTATCATGTTCTGCGTTCTCCGATCAGGAGTTCAGCAACGGTAGCGAGCTCATGCATTGAGAGTGCTAGTCGCAACTCCTGCCAGTAGTCCGCGACCCCCACAGTTTCGGAGTTTGGGTTTTGGTGCGTACCTTATTTTACCTCCAAGAGCGTCTGATTCGGTACACGTATTGCGATTCTCGGACACGGTGTCTCAGCAACAAGATTGATTATACTTAACAATACAGAAACCAGAACCGACAGGCAGGGCCTATTTCACCGGTTTATGGCGTGAACAGAAGGCACGCATCAAAATCCATCCTCCGAGGTTGTGAGGAGTTCACAGTTTCGGAGGATGGTAATATTCGGACCGACTTCTACTCGGAATCCTCGATATTCGACGTACTATGAGGGGGAGTTGAGATAAAATGAGGTCAGTACAGCTCAGATGCCAAGAAAAGTTGTCGTCGAACCGGGTCAGAACAGCGTAGCCACTCACGACTGACACACAATGCAGTCGCTCAGACGACTTAGTCGCCCGGAATCAGCCCTGCACAGACTCGCTCGACGCATTCCCCAGCTGTTAGCACTGGTGCGTAGTCCATCTCTCCATCGACGCTCGCTTTCAGCAGAAAGTCAGTGAGTCGCCAGATATTGTACAGCAGCACCGCGAATACGAAATAGAACAGTCTGACGCGGTAGTCCTTCGAGGATGTCTTCGCGAGAAAGTCGTGCTTGATAGACTTATACTCGTTTTCGATCTGCCAACGGCGGCTGTACCGGTGACAGAACGATTCGGCCTCATCAGGTCCGACTCTAAGATTCGTTACAAATACAGTGGTTCCGCCACCCTTCGTCGACGGCACGTACAGGAAGCGCATCGGGTGGGAACCCGATTCAACGTCGACGACTGCCGATTCCACAGCCACCTTGCGGTTGTCGTCGTCCATTGACTCGATGGCCTCCCGTTCAGTACGGGTGATTCGCTTCGGAATTAGTGCTCAGTCCAGGAGAAGGTCCGAGCACCAAACCCGATAGTACATATGTATTGATAGTAAATGCCAATATATGGTCGTAGCCCTCCTCGGTTTGTTCGTCGTGGCTTTCGCAGCCGTCTGTGGTATTGCTGTGTATCGAACAGGCCAGACACAACCAGTATTTCGGGCGCTCGTTACATTCGGGGTTTTGCTTCTGACGCCGGTGATCGTCTTTACGCTTATTTCCATGACCGTGACGGGTTCCATTCCAGCAATTGCAGCCGTCCTGCCAGTTGTCCTCTTGGGACTGGGGTTGTACACCGTTGCTGAAGGAACGCTCCCTCCTCTGGGCCAGTACCGCAAACGGACTCAATAGTTACCACATTGGAAACCGACGCTAACACATTGACTCCGCTCAGTAGGCACACCTTCTGAACGAGTGAAAAACGTCGAAATCAAGCCCGTTGTAGCGATCCTCCGAAGCAGAGGTTTTCGAACTGATCGGCCACCTGTTTGGTAACATTCCAGCTCCAATCGGTTTCACTCGTTATTGTGGTTCACCAGCTCAACAACCTCGTCTCGTAAGACCAGTTCTGCGTCACCTGTCCACAATTCATGCTCGCTCGCCACGATCTATTTTCTTCCTTCACGCGAAAACTCAGGTTGCCTCACCGGATCACAACAACAGGTAGGGGAGAATCTGGACGATGACACCAGGGACGGCGGCCAGCGCCGCTTGCCACCATTGCACCCGTCGCAGGACCTGGATACCGACGGTCCAGAGGCCTCCTGCCAGGACGATTGCGACGCCGTCGAGGTACTGGGTCGCACGGACGAGTTCCGTCTTCTGAACCTCCCGGACAAATTCGGCGCTCCCGGCCGCCGTCTCGGGTGTCGGCGTCATCTGGATACTCACGACCATGGCAATGAGCCAGACGACACCCGAGAGCAACACCGGGCCGAATCCCCAGCCGAGGATCCAGAAGGTGGTGCGGAGGTCACCCGCCTCCGAGATCGTCGCGGTCAGTAGGTACGCGCCGACGGTTGCGACCAGCCAGTACACGAGTGCGCTGGCGAAACTCACGACCGACCCAGTGATGAGCGAAACGGCGACGTCGACTGTCTGGTCACCGACGGCGTACGACAGCGTCGGCCCCGAATTCGTGCCGACGACGACCACAGAGGTGAGCGATAACTGCGCGACCAAGGGAACCAGTGCGGTACCGACAACGATCGCTAGTACCGCAAGTCGGCTCGGGTCGTCGCGTTGTGTGGCAAAAAACGACCGCAAATCTGTTAGGAATGCGCGATACGACACGGCTGGCAGTGGCCAGTCAAGCACATTAAACGTTCCGTGGTCGGTCGACTGCGGTGCCGTCGGGCTCGTCGATCGCTCCGCAGTCCGGCGGCCGTTCCAGCAAACCCAAGTACGTTCGCTGTGACATCTCAATTCAATCGAAATAGCCCTCCCCCGATATGACAAACGAAGACGCCTTCGAGGACGTGGTCGACCTCCTCGCCGACGAGTACGCGCAGTCGATCCTCAGGGCAACCAGCGTCGAGGGCATGTCGGCCGACGAACTCAGCAGTCACTGCGAGATGTCCCCGCCAACGGTCTACCGACGGCTGGAGTCGTTGCGTGCGGCCGACCTCGTCGAGGAGCGACAGCGGGTCGACCCGGACGGCCACCACGCAAAAGAGTACTACGCATCACTCTCGGACGTGCACATCGGTCTCGAAGGTGGTGAGTTCGAGTGTGACATCGAGCGCCGGGAATCGGACGTCGCCGACCACTTTACCGAACTGTTCGAGAACCTCTAATGATCCCACATCCACTGCAAACCGCGTCGACGAGCACGCCCGAGACAGTGTTCGCCATCCTGTTGTTCCTGGGGTTGTTCGTGACCATCGTCGTCTCGGCGATCATCCTCTGGCGCGGGGTTCGACGCTACTGGCAGGATCGGAATGCCGCCCTGCTTGGTCTCTCCGTCGGCATCGCGTTCACGACCGGTATCCCGATCATGGCGAACATCGGGCTCTCGACAGCCGCCAGTCTGGAGACGGCGGCGATCACGGTCATCACGAATTGCCTCCGGCTCGTCGGCCTGGGCCTTCTGCTGGCGGTCATTTACGGGAGTCGAGGTGACCGGCGATGAGTGACCTGCTCACCCAACTGGGGCTGATCACGCACGGGGCGACGCTTCTGATCGGGACCTTTGTCGCCTACCAGAGCTATCGCGGCTACCGACGAAATGACAGCTCTGCGATGCTGGCGCTGGCAGTTGGCCTCGTCCTGCTGATCCCCTTTGCGTCGCTGGTCCGGTTTGTGATCGATAGCTTCGCACTCTTGGGGACAACCCAGTCGGCACTGGTCTTCCAAGCAATAAGCATCGTCGGCCTCCTGGTAGTCTTCTACGGACTCGTGCAGGATTGATCGTCCCGGAACCGAGTGTGCTGGCATCGTTGCAATCTACAGGCGGAGCTGGCCGAGTGCCTCGGGGCTTGACCCCGAGGCGATTCACCGTGGTTGCACCGGTATCGGTACACTGAGGTACAATCACACTAATTTTGACACGTGGTTGGTCTCCCATCTTCGCCGGTCGGATCGATCCTAATCGTCGGCTTAGTCGGCGGTGGGCTTCTTGCCTTCGGATTTGTGTTTCGGGAGATTAGTGCGATTCGGCAGGTCCTCAGCCCGTCGACGGACGTGTTCTCGCTCTCGACAGGGACAACGGGCCCGGTTAGTATCTCGGGGACAGCGATTCAGTACGAAGACCGGCTTGTGGGCCCATTCACCGGCACTGAGTGTCTGGCCCTTGCCTACGAGGTCAAAGAGCGGCGGACGACAGACAAGGGAATGACGTGGGTCGAGATTGACTCTGGGCGTGCCGCAGTTCCGTTCCTGCTCGAAGACGAGACTGCGAGTGTCATCGTAGATCCGTCGCGGGTCCGGTTCGGTCTCGATACGAGCACGACTATCGAGGTCGACGGTGGTGACCGACCTCCCGCCCGGATTCAGGAGTTCATTGACCAAACTGACGACGTTGATTCAGAAGAACGAACGTGGGATCTGAAGATCATTGAACTGAAAGTTGGCGATGATCGGCGATACATCGAACGCCGCCTCGATCCCGGTGAATCAGTGACGGTATTCGGAGATGTCCACAATGACTCCGGTGTCAGCACGCGTTCCGGCCAGGTGAATGCTGTACTCAAAGCAGGTGACCATCCGCTCATCCTGTCTGAAACAACCCCGCTTCGAACCGTCTTGCGGGTGTTCTGGCCTGTACTCGTCGCCACCCTCATTGGAATTTTGCTCCTAGGTATAGCAGTGGCTGTGGTCCTCCTCTGAGGAGTCACTCACGAGAGAGTGTTCAATGACACGCTTCAATTGCCCAAGCAACCGTGCTATTGTGAGAATCTCATGCAGTACCCCCAAACTCATCCATCATTTCGCGGATGATTTTTGCTTCTGCCTTCTGTAGATGATCGCTAGCTGTTGGCGGTGCACAGTCAAGTTCGGCGGCAACATCTTCATGAGTTGCTTCTCGAGGCTGGGTATAGTATCCGAGTTCGAGTGCAGCCCCGACTGCTTCACGCTGTCTGTCGCTCAGCGCACCTACTGGATCGTTGGCATGACTCTGAAGTCGGCCGATCTCGTCGATCTGTACTTCGACGCCGTTGGGGGCATCTTCGAGAGCGCGCTGGAGTACTGAAGCGTCTCCGACGACGCGGGCAGACATGGTTCCGTTGCGATATACGATTGGTTTGCGGACGATGAGCCCCGCCTCTGTACTTGCTCGCTGGATAGCAGCGAACAGAGGGGTTTCTAGCGGTCGCATGACGACCAGCACATATGTTTGTCCCTGCGTGGTATCGGACAGTTCCACCGAATCGATGCCGGCGGTGTCAGCGGCCCGTTCGGCGAACGTGGTTGGATCACCATCGACAGTATACAGGAGCGTCGACTGTTCGTCGGCTGCCATGCTCCAGTCGACCAAACGGGTCTCATTGATGGCCGACGAATTAGCCAATAATTCGAAGAATTCCGGTGCATGGTCGTCGTCGACGTGAACGGTGACGTGGAGGTGTTTCATATCCCGTCCATCGACTGAATCAGTGATAAAACCCACATGCATACCTCACAGAACCTCCATCTACGTCGGTCCGTTATACGTAACGGAGATGGAATCCGAGACGCAGTCCCATGAAGAGGGACAGAGTACCGGTGATAAGACGGGGGAGACCATTCGGTCTGGCCGCCCACTCGTTAACGGAAGCCCGATTGACGAGCCAACACTCGAATTGGATCCTGAGAGTCCTGCAAGTATCCTCCTGCAACAGTCACCCCGTCCACTCGTTTCCGATCCAGTGAGTCGGACGTGGGCGACACTGCTGGAGCGACCAGACTCGGGGAACACCGATCGTCCAGTTCTTGTCCAGTGGGTGTCGCCGGACTCGCCCGAGCCGCCAGCCCACTACCATCCGAAGACAGAGACGTTCAAGACGCTTGAGGGACAGCTCACAGTCGTTCGCGATGGAGAGCCAATCCAACTCGACCCCGGAGAATCGCTGACTGTCGAACCAGGACACGAGCATACCTTCCGTAACGACACTAACGAAATAGTTGCATTCAAAGCCGAACTCCCGTCGATTCGGATGGTAAAAGGGCTCTACACCGCATGGGGACTGGCCCACAAACGTGGTCGCGATGAGGGCGGCAACTTTCCTGGTCCAGGGCCGGTAGAGTCGCTCGTGATCGCGGCGGATCTTTATGACGAGACGGTCATGACGATGGTCCCCCAGTCGGTCCAGCGAGTTCTCTGGGCGACCGCTGGGCGGATAGCTCGGCTGTCAGGAGCGACCGGCATTACGGATGGGTATCTCGACGCGTCCTTTTGGAACCGACATGTTGAGCAGCCTGAATTGGAGTCACCTAAGGATGTTACTGGAGAGTCCACAAATTAAGCGTGTCAGAGAAAGGTTCTCGCGGGGGTCGAACAGTAGTCAATAGAGTGTTTCTTCTGAATTTCCGGAACCTTCCGTTTCCCCTTGAGTTCTACCGAAGCCTTTTGTTTTGAAACACATACAAC
>NZ_SOSC01000014.1 GCF_005049285.1 Halorientalis salina
AGTCGGAACGTCGAATCTCAGATGGAGTCGCGCTAAACCGTAGCAGATTCCGACGAGTTGAGCGTCCCTCGTCGATACTCGACTCCAAATTTGCTCGTCTCCAGTCTAAACCCCAGAAGTAGTGCTAGAGGAGAAAGGCGTCATCTTCTGTGACACGGACCAGGCAGTCCAGGAACACCCCGAACTCGTCCGCGAGCACTTCATGACGACGTGTGTCCCGCCGAGCGACAACAAGTTCGCGGCGCTCCACGGTGCCGTCTGGTCGGGCGGCTCGTTCGTCTACATCCCGGAAGGCGTCACCGTCGAGATGCCGCTCCAGGCGTACTTCCGGATGAACGCCGAGGGGATGGGCCAGTTCGAGCACAAGATCATCATCGCGGAACCCGACTCGGAGGTCCACCTCATCGAGGGGTGTTCGGCACCGCACTACGGCAGTCACAACCTCCACAGCGGGTGCGTCGAGGTGTTCGTCAAAGAGGGGGCACACGTCCAGTACTCCACAGTACAGAACTGGTCGAAAAACACCTACAACCTGAACACGAAGCGGGCCATCGTCGAGGCGGACGGGACGATGGAGTGGATTTCGGGCTCGATGGGCTCGAAAGCGACCATGCTCTACCCCGCGTCGGTACTCAAGGGTCCGGGCGCGACGGACAACCACGTCACCATCGCCCTGGCCGGCGAGGGGCAGGATATCGATACTGGCGCGAAGGTCTACCACACTGCGCCGGACACACACTCGACGATCGAATCCAAGAGCATCGCCAAAGACGGCGGGCGGACGAACTACCGCGGCCTCGTCCACATCGCCGACGGTGCTGAGAACTCGTCGACCAGCGTCGAGTGTGACGCGCTGATGTTCGACGCCGAATCCACGTCGGACACGATGCCGTTCATGGAGATCAAAGAGGAGAAGGTCGACGTCGCACACGAGGCAACAGTCGGGAAGATCGGTGACGAGGACGTGTTCTACCTCCAGAGCCGCGGCCTGGACGACGACGACGCAAAGCAGATGATCGTCGCCGGCTTCATCGAACCGATCACCGAGGAACTACCCATCGAATACGCGGTCGAACTCAACCGCCTCATCAAACTCGAGATGGACGGCAGTCTCGGGTGAGCCGGCTGTCAACCGTACCATGACGCTGGTGGTGTGTGAGTGCTAGCCAAGATTACTGGGAGCGAAATCGAAAAATAATCGTTTTCGATCCCGCCTGACGTATTAGCAAAATCTTTTATTGAACTCGCCGAAATGGAATCTCCTACAAATGGGGCTGTGGAACGGCAGAGAACGTATCGTCTGGAGTCTGGTAGCGGTCGTCCTCGCAGCACTGGCGATCCCGTGGTTCCTCTGGCGTGACGGAACAGTCATTGCCGGGTTGCCGCTGTGGCTGTGGTGGCACATCGGCTGGATGGGACTCGCCGCAGTCGTCTTCCGGATATTCGCCAACCGGGCCTGGGGCGTCGGCGTCGAGGAGGTGTGACTCGTGGCCGATACGACGCTCCAACTCGCCATCATCGCCGTGTATCTGGTGGTCGCGCTCGGTATCGGCGTCGTCGCCTACCGGCTGACCGAGCGGACGGCCGAGGACTACTACCTGGCCTCTCGTACCTTTGGGACCGTCGTCTTGCTCTTTACGACGTTCGCCACGCTCCTGTCAGCCTTTACCTTCTTCGGCGGGCCGAACCTGGCGTACTCGGCCGGTCCCGAGTGGATCCTCGTGATGGGGCTGATGGACGGCATCATCTTCGCGGTTCTGTGGTACGTTCTCGGGTACAAGCAGTGGCTCGTCGGCCAGAAACACGGGTACGTCACCCTCGGCGAGATGCTCGGCGACCGGTTCGGCTCGACGTGGCTCCGGGGCGGCGTCGCCGTCGTCAGCATCTTCTGGTTGTTCCCGTACGTGATGCTCCAGCAGAAGGGCGCGGGACAGGCGATCGTCGGGTTAACTGACGGTGCAGTCCCGTTCTGGGTCGGTGCTGGCGGCATCACGCTGTTCATGGTCCTCTACGTCGTGCTCTCGGGGATGCGGGGCGTCGCCTGGACGGACACGCTCCAGGGGCTGTTCATGCTCGGCATCGTCTGGGTGGCCGTCGCCTGGGTGCTCGCCGCGGTCGGCGGTCCGCGGGCAGCGACGAGCGAGTTGGCGACTTCCAACCCCGAGTTCCTGCGACTCGGCGGCGGGCTCTACTCGCCGCAGTACATGCTCTCGACTGCGATTAGCATCGCGTTCGGGGTGACGATGTTCCCCCAGATAAACCAGCGATTCTTCGTCGCGCGGTCCAAGCGCGTGCTCAAGCGGACGCTCTCGCTTTGGCCGGTTCTCGTAGTCCTGCTGTTCGTTCCGACCTTCCTGCTCGGAACGTGGGCCGCGGGCCTCGGCGTCGACGTCCCGGCGAACAGCAACGTCATTCCGGTCGTGCTGGGGGAGTACACCGCACCGTGGTTCACCGCGGTCGTCATCGCCGGGGCGATGGCTGCGATGATGTCCTCCAGTGACTCGATGCTGCTCTCCGGTGCCTCGTATCTGACGAGAGACCTGTACCGGCCGGTAACCGGTCGCAGCGATGCACAAGCGGACGCCGAAGCGGAGAGCCACGAAGCAGTAGTGGCCCGCATCGGTGTCGTCGTCTTCGCGTCGGCGTCGTTCGTGGCCAGCCTCTACGCCCCGGGAACACTGGTGCAGATCGGGAACACGGCCTTCAGCGGCTTCGCGCAACTCGCGCTCCCGGTCATCGTCGCCCTGTACTGGGACCGGACGACCAAGTGGGGAATCACTGCGGGCATCGCCGGCTCGCAACTGTTCTACGCGATCAGCGCGTTCGACGTTCTACGATGGCTCTCGCAATTTGTCATCGGCCGGCCGGCGATCGGTCTGCCCCAGGACTACCTCGGCTGGTCTCCGGCCATCGCCGGAATGCTGCTCGGGTTCGTCCTGACCGTGGGTGTCTCGGCGGCGACCGAGACGGCTGCCAGCGAGAACACGCTCGCGTACTCGGTCACCGGTTCGGAAGCCGAGTGACGATTTGCCCTTTCTACGTTCCGACAGGGAGTTGGACACTCGTCCGTCGGGGAAACGGAGTGGTGTCTCGCTAGCAGGATTGGGATCGATCAGACGGTGTGAACCCCATGGATCAATCGAAGGGGTCGACGCCAGTGATTTCGAACCGGGCCCCGCCAGCGGCGCTGTCGGTCACACGAACGTCCCAGCCATGCGCCGCGACGATGTCAGCGACGATGGCCAGTCCGAAGCCGGTCCCGGTTTCGCTGGTCGTATGACCCGGCTCGAAGACGTGGTCACGCTCCGCCGCTGGAATACCGGGGCCGTCATCAGCGATGTAAAAGCCCGTTCGATCAGCGAGCGGCCCCACGGTGACGGTCACGTCCGACCCCCCGTGCTCCACGGCGTTCCGAAACAGGTTCTCGAACAGCCGTTTCAGCCGGTCGGGGTTGGCCTCGAAGGTGAGATCACCGTCGATGGTTACGTTGGCAGCCTGCGTTTCGACCATCGCCCAACAGTCCTCGACGATCGTGGAGAGCCGAACCGCGTCCCACTGTTCGACCTGTTTGCCTTCGCGGGCGAGCGTGAGGATTTCGTCGATCAGCGTCTCCATCCGTGCCAGTGACCGTTCGATGGCCCCAGCGTGTTCGTCGTCCCGTTCGAGTTCCTCGCGAAGGAGGTCCAACCGTACCTGCGCGACGTTGAGAGGGTTCCGCAAGTCGTGGCTCACGAGACCGGCGAATTTGTTGAGGCGATCGTTCTGGCGTTCCAGTTCCCGGCGATACTGCTCGCGTTCGGTCACGTCCGTAAAGAGCAGCGTACTCCCGAGTCCGGTCGTTGCCGTTCCGTACGGCGTTTCTGTGAGGCGAAAGTACCGTGTTCGTCCGTCCCGTTCGATTTCCATAACGGGGTCATCACTGCCGAGGCGTTCCGCGACAGTCGGCATCGCCGAGTCCAGCGACACGTTCGTTGTCGCATCGAGGGATGGAAAGAGACGCCTGGCAGCCTGATTCGAGTTCCGAACGTGCCGGTCCGCGTCGAGCGCGATAACGGGCGCGTCCCGTTCCGCCGAGAGTTGCACGGCGTCGAACCGGTCGACGTAGACGAAGACGACCCCGATCGCGAAGACGGCCACCCCGAGGGGCTCGTACGTCATATCGATGAGGACGGGCGTCGTATACCCGATGAGGTCGAGGCCGACCGGGAGCGCAGTGATGCTGACTAACAGCAGGAGGGGCCGCGTGTCGAAGTCGATCTCGGTAAACAGCTCGAAGAGCATGAAATACCCGACGAAGGCGAGCGCGTAGGAGAGCCCCATCGCGACCCAGTGCAGCGGTCCCACAGTGACGGCCAGATGTGGAAACGGCGCGGCGACCTCGGTCGCCGTAAAGTAGCCGTGGTGGAGGGGGTTCGTCACTTTCACCACGCCCAGCGCGGTGAACAGGGCGACAGCGAGGCGACGGTACGTGGAGTTGTTGTGGTAGGTCCGGTTGGTGTAGGCCGAACAGAAGAAGAGCCACGCGCCGACCGCTGCAAGGCCCAGAATCAGGCCGAGGACGTACCACCCGAGCTTGAGGTGCCGCGTCGGGGAGACGAGAAATCCCACGTGAGCAGCCGCCCAGCCACCGCTCGTGAGAAGGAGCGCCAGCAGTCCCCGCCGGGTGTCACGATCGGTGATCCGTCCGAGTCGAGTGATACTTACGAAACAACCGACTGCCGCGAGAACGAACAGCGAGACGTGCAAAAAATAGCTCGCGGAGAGGAATACCATCGCCGTTAGTCACACCGAACACAGCGATATAAAAGACAGCATTGACAGCTCCCGATACGTCAGCAGTCCCGAGTCCGATATCGGGGTTGATTATCGAACTGTTTTACTGAGAGGGGTTCTATTCTGTCCCATGCTTTCGGTTCGTACGACAAGAGAGATCAAGCAGGTCCGGTATCTCGTCGGTGGCGGTCGATCGCTGCCGTGTGGTGACCTCGCTGGAGCCGACTAATGGGGAGCACACGGTCCGAGCCGGAGTCGTCCCGTGTTCTCCTCGTGGGGACGACAACGTGGCTCGACGAACTCGCGGCTAAACTCGTATCGCACCCCGCCATCGCCGTCGAGGAAGTCGCGACGGCAGCGGCGGGACTGGAGGCCGTCCAGGACGACACTGTCGACTGTGTCGTCACGGAGTACGCCCTCGACGGGACGACTGGCGTCGAGTTCCTGCGGGAAGTCAGAACGGTAACGTCGACCGTGCCCGTGCTCCTCGGAACGGCGGACGGGAGCGAAGCGATCGCCAGTGAAGCGATCGCCGCCGATGTGACCGAGTACCTCGTGGTCGAGGAGCCACTCGACCGAACCCTCGAAACGCTTCTCGACCGAATCGAGGAGGCGATCTGTTCGGCACGGCAGGCCCGCAACCGGCGCGAACGAGCGCGACAATTCGACGCGGTGTTCCGGGACACACAGACGGCAACGTGGGTACTCGACGCAACCGGATCGCTCGCGCGTGTGAACCAGGCAGCGTGTGACCTGATCGACGAGGACCCGACCATCGGGGAACCCTTCTGGCAGCTCCCGTGGTGGTCTCACTCGAACGCGACCCGGAACGACGTCCGACAACTGGTGGAGCGAGCCCTGGACGGGTCGTTCGGCAACGCGATCATCTGTGATCCACGCGACGACGGGTCTCGACACGTGATCGATCTCTCCGTGCGTCCGGTCGAAAACGACCACGGCGATCTGATGTCGGTCGTCATCGAAGGCGTCGACATCTCGGACCGGGTCACGCTCGAACGCGACCTCAGACGGTCCGAAAAGCTCCACCGCGTCACGCTCAACAACATGACCGACACCGTCCTGATGACCGACGAGGACGGCGAATACACGTACGTCTGTCCGAACGTGCACTTCATCTTCGGCTACACCGCCGACGAGATTCACGAGCAGGGATCGATCACCGAACTGCTCGGAGCGGACCTCTTCGACCGTGAGGAACTCGCGGCCAACGGCATTCTCAAGAACATCGAGTGTACGGCGACCGACAAGGCCGGCCGCGAGCACACGCTACTGGTCAACGTTCGCGAAGTCGACATTCAGGACGGGACGCTCCTCTATAGCTGCCGGGACATCACGAAGCGAAAACAGCGCGAGGAGGCACTGGCCACGCTGCAGGATCTCGCGCGCTCGTTCCTGTATGCCGGGACACACGACGAAATCGCACAGCACATCGTCGACGACGCGCCGAGCGTCCTCGACCTGGACGCGAGCGCGGTCTATCTGTTCGACACGGACACCAACGAACTCCGGCCCGCAGCACACTCCCAGGCGATGCGGACGCTCCACGGCCCGCTACCGCGGGTTCACGCGGATGGCGACACGCTGCCCGGACACGGATTCATTTCGGGCGAGTCGCTGTTTTTCGAGGACGTCCACGACACGGATCGACTCGCCAATCGGGCGACCGACCTCAGAAGCGCGAGCTACATCCCGCTCGGAGATCACGGCGTCTTCGTCGTCGGGTCCGACGACGTGGGGGCGTTCACCGACGTAACGCGAGAACTCGCCGACCTGCTGGCGGCGACTGCTGAGGCGGCGCTGGATCGGGTCTCGCGGGAGTCACAGCTCCGCGCACAGGAGCGACAACTCCAACAGCAAAACGAGCAACTGACCACGCTAAACCGGATCAACGAGACGATTCGGGCGATCGATCAGGCGGTCGTCCAGGCGGAGACGCGGGACGAGATCGACCACACCGTCTGTGAACTCCTGACAGGCGACGATCGGTTCAGTTTCGCCTGGCTCGGGACCGTCGATCCCACGACCGAGACATTGGAACCGCGGGCGTGGGCCGGCGACGAACAGGGGTATCTGGACAGTCAACGCTTCGCCGTCGACGCGTCGGGGGCCGAGCCGGCAGGTGAAACCGCGGCGACGGGCGAGGTGACGATGGTCCCGACCGTCGCGGCGGACCTCCGGGAGGACTCGTGGCGCTCGGCCGCCCTCACCCGTGATTTCATGTCCGTGTTGAGCATCCCGCTGGTGTATAACGACCTCACTCACGGTGTGCTGACGGTCTATGCGGACACCCGTGACGCCTTCGACGAGACGGCACAGGCCGTGCTGGTCGAACTCGGCGAAACGATCGCGTCCGCGCTCAGTGCCCTCGAACGAAAAAATGCCCTTCTCACGACGTCGATGACGCGTGTCGTCTTCGAGATCGACGACCCGACGTTCGTCCTCTCGCGTCTCGCACAAGACGCCGACTGTACACTCTCGTATTCGGGCGGCGTCCAACAGACTACGGACGGCAGTTACGTGTTCGTCACCGTCGACGATGCCGACACGGAAATCGTCGAAGAGGCCGCAGCGGAACTGGTCGGGATCGACGACATCCGACGGATCTCGGCGGACGGTGACGGCGGCGTCCTCCGACTGGGGCTAACGCAACCGTTCCTCGCCCTCGAACTCGCAGATCACGGTGCCGTCTTTCGGGAGGCGACCGCTGACCCGGCGACGACGACGCTCACCATCGACGTTCCCAAGAGCATCGACGTTCGAACCATCACGCAACTCGTTGACGAGTCGTTCTCCGGGGTCGCCCTTCAGAGCAAACAAACCCTCGATCAGGCCGGAGAACGCGACGTCTACGGGGACTACCTCGCGGACCTCACCGACCGGCAACTCGAGGTCGTCCAGACGGCGTATTACAGCGGCTTCTTCGAGTCGCCGCGCGAGAGCACCGGTGAGGACGTCGCGGCGACGCTCGATATCTCCCCGCCGGCGTTCTATCAGCACATCCGGACGGTACAGCGGAAACTGTTCACCACGATGTTCGAAGAACGGAACGTCTCGGTCGCCGCATCGTCCGACAGGGTTCAATAGTAAACCACCACTCTCCCAGCTGCTTTGTTGCTAAGCTATTGGCTATTCCCTTATACACTTATTATCGCAAACGAGTGCCGCAGACCGACGGCAGGCATTCGTGAATCTACAATGAGAGACGTTACGCAAACGCCCGACGAGGAAACGCCGTACGAGTGCTTCGAGTGTGGGGCTGTCGTCATCGCGGAGGACAACCCCGACCCCTGCCCTGAATGCGGAAGCGAGATGCGCAACCGGCAGACCCCGCTCGAATGACGATGCCGGCCGACTCGCCGGTCGCCCCCGAAGACCGAACGGACGGCGAGCTACAGCCCCAGGAGCCGGAATCGGCGGTCGAGACGGCACGCCAACAGTTGCAACGCGCCGCCGGATACCTGGATATCGATCCCAACGTCGTCGAACGTCTCAAGCATCCCACGACGGTCCAGGAGGTCACCGTCCCGATCGAACGCGACGACGGAACCGTCGAGGTGTTCACAGGCTATCGCGCCCAGCACGATAGCGTCCGCGGCCCGTACAAGGGCGGCCTCCGCTATCAGCCCGAGGTGACCCGCGACGAGTGTGTCGGACTCAGCATGTGGATGACCTGGAAGTGCGCGGTCATGGATTTGCCCTTCGGCGGCGCGAAAGGCGGGATCGCCGTCGATCCGAAAGCCCTCAGCGAGAGCGAACGGGAGCGCCTCACCCGACGATTCGCCGAGGAACTCCGCCACATCATCGGTCCGACCAGGGATATTCCCGCGCCCGACATGGGTACTGACCCGCAGACGATGGCCTGGCTCATGGACGCCTACTCGATGCAGCAGGGTGAAACCGTCCCTGGCGTCGTGACGGGCAAGCCGCCGGTCGTCGGTGGGAGCGAAGGCCGCGAAGCCGCGCCCGGCCGCAGTGTTGCCATCATCACGCGGGAGGTCATCGACTACTACGCGCGGGACCTCGCGGAGACGACGGTTGCGGTCCAGGGGTACGGCAGCGTCGGGGCGAACGCGGCCCGCCTCCTCGACGACTGGGGAGCGACCGTCGTCGCAGTCAGCGACGTCAACGGCGCGATCTACGATCCGGACGGGCTCGACCCCCGATCGATCCCGTCACACGACGAGGAACCCGAAGGCGTGGGGCGACAGGACGCACCCGAGACGCTGACCAACGACGAGCTGCTGGAACTGGACGTCGACGTGCTCGTCCCCGCCGCGATCGGGAACGTGCTCACGGAAGCCAACGCGCCCGACGTCGCGGCCGATATCATTATCGAGGGGGCGAACGGCCCGATCACGACTGCTGCCGACGAGATCTTCGCGGAGCGTTCGATCCCCGTGATCCCGGACATCCTCGCGAACGCCGGGGGTGTGACCGTGTCGTACTTCGAGTGGCTCCAAGACATCAACCGCCGAGCCTGGTCGCTCGAACGAGTCAACGACGAACTCGAAACCGAGATGCTGGCCGCCTGGCGCGACGTTCGCGACGCGTACGAGGCTCGTGACGTGACGTGGCGAGACGCCACGTACATCGTCGCCCTTGCCCGAGTCGCCGAGGCCCACGACGCGCGTGGACTCTGGCCGTAACGACGTGATAGTCGCTTAGCACATGATGCAACTCCAGACCCTCTTCGAGAAGACGCGAGCCGTCAGGTACGTCGAGGAGCCAGCGGCGTCACCGTGTTTCCGCTCCGTCAGTCGTATCTGGCAGTTCCCGAGCGGGGACGTGCTTCTCGAACTGTCGGAGCGTCGCGATTGTCTCCTCCCCAACATCGACCGCGTGGACGTACCGGCCAGCGAGTGCCACCGAGTTGCGGAGTCGGTTGTAATCGAGACCGATACCACAGTAGAAGTGACAGCAAAAGACAACATCCAAAAGGTAACGGAGTTTGATAGAAAAATCGTGCTATAGCCTTAATATCAGCAAAAACGAACGAATTAGCCCTTCTATTAGAGGTATCTAAACTCAAATATCGTGTAAAATGCCGGATAAAATAGTCATCTTTTGGTAGCTCGGTTTCTGTGCCCGATACATGTCCGATGTGAATCCGTATCAGAGTTTACGGACACAGATCGACGAGGCGGCACAGTACCTGGACGTGGCCGACGGCCAGATCGAGCGATTGAAAACGCCCGAACGAGTGCTGGAGACGAACCTGTCCGTGGAGATGGACGACGGATCGATCGAGGTATTTCGGGCTTACCGGTCGCAGTTTAACGGCGACCGCGGCCCGTACAAAGGCGGGATCAGGTATCACCCCGGCGTGACACGCGACGAGGTGAAAGCGCTGTCGGGGTGGATGGTGTACAAAACGGCGACGAGCGACATCCCGCTCGGTGGCGGGAAGGGCGGCATCGTCATCGATCCGAGCGACTACTCCGAGGCCGAACTCGAGCGAATCACGCGCGCGTTCGCCGAAGAGTTGACCCCGCTCATCGGTGTTGATCGCGACGTGCCCGCACCCGACGTCAACACGGGCCAGCGGGAGATGAACTGGATCAAAGACACCTACGAGACGATCGAGAACACGACCGAACCGGGCGTCATCACCGGCAAAGACATCTCCAGCGGCGGGAGCGAGGGTCGGGTCGAAGCGACGGGCCGGTCGACGGTCGTCGCGGCGAGCGAGGCGTTCGAGTACCTGGGGAAGGACCTCGAAGGGGCGACGGTTGCGGTCCAGGGATACGGCAATGCCGGCTGGATCGCGGCGAAACTCATCTACGAGATGGGAGCGAACGTGGTCGCCGTTTCGGACTCCAGCGGTGGCATCTATCGCGAGGAGTCCTTCGATCCCGTCGCCGTCAAGGAGTTCAAACGCGAGACAGGCAGCGTCGTCGGGTACCCGGACGCCGACCGGGAACTGACCAACGACGAACTGCTCACGCTGGACGTCGACCTCCTCGTTCCGGCCGCACTCGAGAACGCCATCGACGAGCAGCTCGCTCCCGACATCGCGGCGGACGTGATTTCCGAAGCCGCGAACGGCCCGATCACCCCGGCCGCCGACGAGATTCTCAGGGAGGAAGACGTCCTCGTCGTGCCGGACATCCTCGCGAACGCCGGGGGCGTCGTGGTGTCGTACTTCGAGTGGGTGCAAAACCGCCAGCGGTTCTACTGGTCCGAGGATCGTGTCAACGAGGAACTCGACGAGACCATCGTCGACCAGTTCCAAACCCTCATCGACGCCTACGAGAGCCGGGACCTCCCGTCGCTCCGGATTGCCGCCTACGTCGTCGCACTGGAACGCGTCATCGATGCCGGTGAAGAGGCCGGAACCTGGCCCTGAAGCCAGTCTCTACGCAAAATTCCGAGACGACGCTCGCCCGTGTAGCGTAAGTTTCCGGATGGAAACGCCCTTTTGACGCCACGGTACTAGCAAAATCCCGAGCGAGCCAGATGGATGACTGACTCACGAGACGAACCGGAGCCGCCCATCGCCACTGACCGATCGACTGCAGCCCGTGTGAGTGACGCTGTCGAACTGCTCGACCCGGCGTATTTCGGCTTCGTGATGTCGACGGGCATCGTCTCGATCGCCTTCCGAGAACTCGGGATCGACGTCGTCGCCTGGCCACTGACGCTGCTCACGATCGGGAGTTACGTACTCCTGCTCGGGTTGTTCGGGGCCAGACTCAAGGTGTTTCCTGGTCGGTTCGTCGCGGACCTGCGCGACAGGGAGAAACACTGGGGGACGCTAACGTGTATCGTCGCAACGAACACCGTCGGCATCCAGGCAATAATCTTCTTCGAGGCCGTCCAAGTCGCGGCGATACTCTGGCTGAGTACTGTCGTAGCCACACCGCTCCTGTTGTACTACCTGTTCGCGACTGAGATCATCGGGGCCAACAAAGCCGATGTCAGCGAGCGCATCGACGGTGCGTTCCTGCTCGTGATCGTCTGTCTGCAGTCGTTAGCGATTCTGGGAGCCTCCCTGTCGACGGCAGTAACGGGATATTCGAACGGGATCGTCCTGTTGAGCATGAGTTACTTCGCAGCGGGATACGTTCTCTATTTTGTCGTCGTCACGATCGTCATCTATCGACTGTTCGATGGGGCGGTCCGGCCCGACGACTGGACCGGGCCGTACTGGATCACGATGGGCGCGGCGGCTATCACGACCTTGGCCGGCGCGACGCTGGGACCGCGACTCACGGCAGTGACAGCCTGGGAACCGATCGCACCCCTACTCGTCGGAGTCACGTTCCTCGCGTGGGCGATTGCCTCCTGGTGGATTCCGCTGTTGCTCGCCATCGACATCTGGAAGTTCACAACTGGCGATATCGAGGGCCGACCGCCAGTATGGGTGCTCACCGTCCCGTGGTCACGGCTCGGATTCGGCAACCGCCTCCACACGTACGCTCCGACTGCATGGGGACGGGTCTTCCCGATGGGTATGTACACCGCCTGTACTGTGAATCTGGCCGGCATTAGCGCGTTCAAATCCTTGGCACTCGGTCCCGTCTACTGGGGATGGTTCGCGCTATTCGTCTGGGCACTAACGCTCGTTGGCACCGTCCGTGCCAGCCTGTCCGTATTGTTCCGGGGAGTAAGACCGAAACCCAGCGCTGACGAATCGGTCTAAAAAGGACAGCTTCCGCTCGATATGTGTCAGTTGCAAGTATCGGTACGTCGCTCGTCGCTGTGAGTGGTGTTGGCCACAGCCTGCTCAACAGCGGACAGATATACGGCTTCGAACACGGTGACCGATGCAGCAGATCAATTCGAAGGATTCGTCGACTGGCCACCGGCAACCGCGGTCGTGGCAACAGGGGAACTCCTTATCAAACCGGCCCATGTATCGCTCCCTATGAGTCAGGAATCGATCGCCGATACGATCAAATTCCGTGCTGGCCCGGTCAAAGAGGGCCCAACGGAACTCGATTCCGTGCATCTGGACGGGCTCAATAGTAGCGAACTCGGACGAAAGGAACTTCCCCAGCTGCTTCGGCGAGCGATGACCAACGACGACGAGATCCCGATTTACGAGCGCTATTCGGCGGGTGACCTCTCGGAGGGGGCTGGTCGCAGTCGCTAACAGCCCCTCGTGGACCGGAATCGGTGAGATTCCGGGTTGCCACCTGCTCTCGTGACAAAACCGTATGAATCGAAATACCGCATCGACACGTGATGGTTCGACACCGCTCGCGAGTTCCTTCGAGCGTTACCTGCAGGACAAGGGGAAAGGCCGCGGTGGCGACGGCGGAAACTACCGGCGCAACGCGTCGCGCGAACTCGAACGATTCGCCGAGTGGGCTGGCGGCGACCGGGGCGACGACGGCTGGACCGGCATCGTCCCCGACGACCTCGACCGTGAACCCACCTTCGACGACCTCGACGAACGAGTGTTCCGGGAGTATGCCCGACATCTCGCCGGAGATCGCGGACTCAAACAGAACACCGTCCAGACGTATTACCGCTACATCTCTGCGTGGTGTGGCTGGTGCGTCAACGAGGGGTACCTTGAGGCGCACTACGCCCAACGAGCGAGCGCGATGGCACCACTCCCGGAGGACGACGGCCGAAAGCCCGGCGACCAGCAGGCCTGGACGTCCGAGCAACGCCACGCGCTTACCCGTCACGTCGACGAGCAAGCCCGCACTGCCATCGAGACGTACACGACACTCCCGGAGGATGCCGATCCACTCGACAGGCAGCGAGCACGCTATGAGGCGCTGAAGACCGCGCGTGACCGCGCGCTCGTGTTCCTTCTCGCGTACACCGCCGTCCGCGTCGGCGAACTACTCCGAGACCCGAACGACCCTCGCCGGCGCGGGGTCCGGTGGGAAGAGATCGCGCTCGACGACGGGAGCATGGACGTCTATCGGAAGAAACAGCAATGGGACGCCGCGAGTCTGCCCGATCCAGTGATTTCGCCGCTTCGGAGTTACCGTACGCTCATGGACCCGCCGACTGAGCGCTGGCCGGTGTTCCCGACCTTCGATCAGCGAACGCTGGCGACGCTCGTGCGGGAGGAACTCGCTGATCGAGGTGATCGTCCGGATGCCGTCGACGAGCGACGTGAGGAGTGCGCTCGTGACCTCCTGCTGGCGCTCGACGAGGACATTCGTCCGCCATCGATCACGACAGATGGTGCCCGGTCGATTCTCCAGCGGCTCTCGGACGAGACAGCGATCGAGATCGACCATCCGAAACACGACTATCTCGCGCCCCACGGCGGGCGACGTGGGATGGGCGAGGTTCTGGTTCGCGCGTTCGGCTACACTGTCGCCGCCCGGTATCTCGACAACTCCGAGGAAATGGTGCGAGAGCGCTATTCGCACATCGAAGCGGGTGAGCTGGGAGACGTCGCGACGGAGGCACTCGAAGAGATCGACAGTCTCGGTAATAATTAGCTGAATTGAGGCGCTAAGCCCCCTTCCTCAGCGAGCGCAGACCGAAGGGAAGGCGCGAGCAGGGAGGGGATACAGCGCCGCACAGTTTTCATACACGATTCGGTCGAGGCCACGGACGACGCTGGTATCACTCTCGTTGACGAACTGTTCGAGAGGGACCTGCTGCAGTCACATCTCGAGAGTAGCTGCGAACGGACTCCCACCGTCTGTAACAGATATCTGTAACGGACAGTCTGTGTACGGCCGAGACTGCTCGCATCAGTAGTGACGGTTGCGATCTCTGCCGTTATCGTGTCTGACTCGCTTCGAGAATCGATAGCAGCAACTCGGCGAAGGCGTCTGGAGAAAGCGTCACTCCTCGTCTCGTAACCGCGAGTGTCGCTCCTCGAACTCCTCGTCAGTGAGGTCGCCACGGGCATACGCGAGTCGGAGTTCCTCCAGGGCCGGATCAGACGCGCCATCACCGCGGAACCCGCTCACGACTCCGTTGTAGAGGAAATACCCGATCCCGAGCAGGACGACGAGCCAGCCGACCATCATTCCAATGCCCCACATCGGTGAGAGACCGCCAGCCATCCCGTTCCCCCACGACCACCCCATCATACCCATCATCGGCATCATCAGCGCCATCATTATGAGCGGAAAGAGAACGATGGCCCCAAGCACGATTACGACGATTCGAAACGAACGATCGTTCGAGTGCTGTGTTTCCATACACGTATCGCCTCTGTTGGTCGCCACCACCATGTGAGTTCTCCCGTTTCCGTGACTCTCGGGGAGGAACACCCGGAGAAAGTGCAGATGCAAGCACCACTCATCTATGCCGAGCTCCCGAGGATGGACTAGAGCCGGCTTCCCGAGCGACATGGTCCGATCAACAGGAGCGAGCGCAGTCGCGTCACTCGAAACCGCTTCGCGCAGGTCCGTCGCCCAGCGAGCAACGAACGAAACAGCAAGGCTGCATAGTCACCGGTGCTCGTGTGAGGTGTCCCGGTGAACGTCGTCCCACTCCTTGTGGGGGCAGTACTGCTCGGAGTCACAGTCACTGATCTCCTCTGGACGACGCTGTGGGTCGAGGGCGGTGCAGGGCCGCTCACGTCCCGATTGATGCGTGGGACGTGGCGAGCGCTCCGGGCTGTCAGCGGTCGGTCGCAGCGGATTCTCACTGTTTCCGGACCAATCGTTCTCGTGCTCGGGCTCCTCGTGTGGATCGCACTCTTCTGGGTGGGGTGGACGTTGGTCTTCGCTGGGATCGAGAACGCCATTATCGGCACGGGCGAGCCGGGTCCCATCTCCTGGACCGAACGGGTCTACTTCGTCGGCTCCTCGCTGTTCACGCTGGGCAATGGCGACTTCATTCCGACGGACGGCATCTGGCAGATCCTCACCGTCCTCACGACCGCGAGCGGAATGCTCTTCATCACGTTGATCGTGAGCTACGTCATTTCGGTCCTCGACGCCGTGACGCAAAAGCGGGCGTTCGCCAGCGACGTCAGCGGGCTCGGGCAGGACGGGACGACCATCGTTCGGACTGCGTGGGACGGCGAGACGTTCTCCGGGCTCGAACTGCCGCTCAATTCGATCGCGGCTGACGTCAACGAACTCACGACGAACCACTACGCGTATCCGATCCTCCACTACTTCTACACCGAACGGCGTGACTACGTGACCGTCCTCAGCATCGTCGCCCTCGACGAGGCACTGACACTCCTGCGATTCGGCGTTCCCGAAGCCGAACGGCCGAGTACGGTGGTCATCCACAGTGCGCGTGCGAGCGTCGGGAACTACATCGACGCCGTCACGTCGCCGTTCGCGCACACTGCCGAGCAAAGCCCACCGCCGCCGGATCTGGATCGCCTCCGAAAAGACGATATTCCAACAGTGTCCGACGAGACGTTTGTGGAGTCGCTCACTGAAATAACGGAGCGGCGACGGCAATTACGCGGGATCGTCGATGGCGACGCTCGTGACTGGCCATCCGGCCAAGACGACTGATGGCCGATACGATGTCAGCTTCCCTCGTCACCGTGACGAGTCACGGTATCACCCGCCGTCGTAGCATCGTGATTGTAAAGCAAATCTGGAGAGGTCGCGCATCGGTCCCGAGATTCCAACGCGGGTCACACGAGGAACAGCACGGAAGCCCACGACTTCAGTCGTGGGTAGCTGATTCCTTGCCGTGGCGGCGATACGCATCAGCGAGCGCAGGAATGCCGAGCGGAAATGCCAGAATCCCGAACGCAAACAGGGCGTGCTTTGCGTACGACGAGGTACGATGGGCGAGGATGGCCGCACCCACTCCGAGAAGCACGACACCCTATGCCAAATTGTTCCAGAGCGGGTCGTACGGAGAACAGTACAGCCAGCGACGAGTACGTACGTACCCACGACGCCAGTCGAGAGGGAGTCTCGGGGAGCGTCCACTGTCGGGACCCGGCACCATCTTGCCGGCCGAATACCGTGAACGGAGGGTCAGCCATGGTCGATCAGTGGTGGTCGTGTCCGCCGGCGGTTCCTGCACCCGACGCCTGTGGGTGTTTATCCGAGAAGTCGGACGGACGCTTCTGGAACGCCTCCTTACACCTGTTCGAGCAGAAGTAGTACGTCTCGTCGTCGTGGGTACTGCTCGGACCGCTGTCGTCGGTTCGCATCCCACAGACGGGGTCGCGGTACTGGCCAGGTGCGCCGAGGCCGCGTCGGTAGACGTACAACAGGAAGCCCGACAGTGCGAACGCGATCAGGTTGAGATAGAACGTGTAGTTGAGCTCGAAGTACGTTTGCTCGGTCGCGGTCTGGCCGCCGGCGAGATCGGGGACGATGCCGAGGGCGGTGAACAACTCTTCCATGAGAAAGCCCGTGAACGCCATCGTCACGAAGAAGACGCCGAGGATGTACGCCATCACGTGCCAGCCGTAGTACTTCCGGTAGACGTTCAGGACGGGAATCGTGATGAGGTCGGCGTAGACGAACGCGATGACGCCCGCGAAACTGATGCCACCGCCCCACAGCGCCACGGCGAACGGGACGTTCCCCATGCTCCCGACGAAACTGAGCACCGCAATCGTCACGCCCATCACGGCGTTTTCCGCGCTCACGAGCATGCCATCGCCCTGCAGGAAGAGCGCGTTCCACACTTGCTGTGGAACGAACACGATCACGAACCCGGAGATGAGGAAGCCGGCGACGACGTCCTTCCAGATCATCGACCACTCCTTGCGGTACTGGTTGCCAAGTTTGTACCAGCCGCCCCACGAGCGCAGTTCCTCCCGCCAGCCGCCACTGCTGGCGATCTCCTGCTGGTAGGTCTCCATGCAGCCCGCCGAACAGAATTTGAGCGTCTCACCGCCGTCGGTCGTGAGCGAGTACTCGTCTTTGCCTTCCATTCCGCAGGTCGGGTCTTCGGTAACGCCGTGGTCGTGATCGCGTTCGTTGAGTTGCGCCCGAACCCGATCGAAGAGGTTCTCGGGCAACGTCAGGTGGACGATGACCGCCATGACTGCGATGAGGATGACGCCACCGAGGAGTTCTGCGACGAGGAACTCCCAACCGAGCAGAATCAGGATCATCAGGCCGAGTTCGACGATGAGGTTCGTCGAGGCAAACATGAAGGCGAGAACGTTCACCACGTGGGCGCCCTTTTTGAACAGGCCCTTACTGATTGCGACAGCACCGAAACTACACCCACTGCTCGCAGCGCCGAACAGCGTGGCCTTGATGAGACCACTGATGTCTTCGTCCCCGAGCACCTGTGCCATCCGTTCCTTCGAGACGTAGACCTGGACGAGACTGGTGATGACGAGTCCCATGATGATCGCCCAGGCTGCCGTCCAGAGGAAGCCCACACCGATCCGTAAGGATTCGAGAATCCCCTCGACGAGAGCGGCTTGCATGTTTAGACAATCGCAGTCATGGACTTTGCCGGTTGTCGTTACGAAACCAAACACGAAACCGAACTTTACATACGATTCCAAACCTCGAATCCCCACTCTTCTACTACACCGCCGCCTTGTCGGCAAGAATCAGAGCTGTTCCGACTCAGAACGGAGTCTTGAGCATCTAAAACCCACAACTGGCCCAGTATGTGACTACTTGCTCGTGGTCAGCTCGCCACTTCGATATTTAAGGCACAACCGACGTAAACTATCCCCGCGTACCTCTAGATATGAGACACCGTATACTATGGTCCGGTGCAGTGGTCCTGGTGCTGCTAGCGCTTGCGATCACCGGCGTTACCGGCACTGCCGTCGCACACGACGGCGACGATGGACTCCACCACCACGACGGATGGATGGGGACGCATGGCAACTGGGGCTGGCTTGGCATGGGCTGGATGCTCATCTGGGGGCTGGTACTGATCGGTCTCCCAGCGCTCGGCCTCTACGCGATCGCGACCCGCAGCGGTGGCGGTGGTGCTCCCAGTGACGACGCGCTCTCGGAGCTCCGGCAGCGATACGCGCGTGGTGAGATCGACGACGAGGAGTTCGAGACGCGACGACAGCAGTTACGGCAGATGGACCGGTCAAGCTAACCGATGGCTCTCGCTGGCCGTGCCTCGGGAACCCGAGGTAACGGCCACTGATGGTCGTTCAATCGAAGATTCACAGTTCTACAATGGCTTGGCAAGGCAGAGTGAGGAGACGCGGACGCGACCATCGAACGCACCCTAGTCGCGGTAAAAACCGACCGACGCCTCGCAAACAGCCGCGTCCGTGGTCGTTAGCTCACAAAGAGCCGTCTGTCCGCACGTTCGTGTTCCATGGATGCGACGTCGACCAGCGGTGCGAACGTCGTCATCTCGGTCACCGACCGGTCCCGGTTGCGTTCCCAGGCCTCGACGAGTTTCGGACGGAGGTCGGTCAGCACCTGCTGAACCTCGGTGTGGCCGAGTCGGAGGACCCGCTGTGCCGCCCCGAGCAGGTCTCTGACGAACGCATAGCCCAGTGTGATGGCTGTCTCGCGTGGGCTCATCCCGGTACAGGCGCCAACGACACCGAGGACGACGGCGTAGTTTCCGGGTGCCTCCCCGGCCGTCACGCGACGGTCGTATTCCGACACCACCTCGTGGGGCTCTGTCTCCGTCACCAGTGAGAGCAACTGGCTGCCGGTCTTCGTGGCACTCGTTCGGAACTCCGACGGTAACTGGACCGCCGTCAGGCGCTCGTCGACGGCGACGAGACGGTCGATCTCGCCGGTATCTGCCCCGTCGTGAGCGGCCGACAGCGAGACCATCTCACACGGTCCGAGTTGCTGTTGCACGTACGTTTCGAGCAACTCTCGGAGTCCGGCTCCGTTCTCGATGTCGGATGCAGCGACGAACGCCTCCAGCCCATAGGACGTGGTGAACGACCCCGCGGGAAGGAACGAATCGGCGAACTGCATCGCCGCCAGCAGTGACTCCCCGTCTTCTCGGTCAGTCATCGCTGACGCTCCCGAGTCTCATCAGTCGAAATCGTTCGAGGGCCGATGCCGTGTCCGTGACTGCTGTCTTCGCCATGCGTATGACACGTAGCGAGCGGAAGCCCACTCCTGCAGGGGTGGGTCCAAGCGACAGCACATCGTCGCAAACCACGCACTACGATTCGTCTGGATGTTCCACCGCTTCCAGACCCGCTTCGATTATCTCTCGGTAGGCTTCATCAAGAGCCATATCCTGCTGTTTGGCGTAGTCTTTCACTCGTCCATTCAGCGTGTGCGATATGTCGATGTTCGGTCGCATTTGTGTCCAAAAGACATTTAGACACACAGCCACAAACATCTATCGTCGTGAGGCGAGCCAACACGTTGGCGGTACGCCCGCGATCCGACGACGACGAGCGGCTACTGCTGGACCTGTTGGACGCCTCTGCGAGCCTGTGGAACGAGTTGAACTACGAGCGACCCCGACACCTCCGTCGTGATCGGTATCGGTACCCCAACGGGACGATTCCGGATTGGGACGACGTGATCGATTCGATGGATGAGAGCGGAGCATGGAAGCAAGAACGAGGGTATTAATCGAACCGGAATCGAGATCGAAACCGGGTTGCTCGATCGACATTTGTAATGGTCTGATCCTACGCCAAGCTCACGATGGTAGTTTCGACGCCGACCTCCACTATAATAAATAACACAAAAAACCGGCAGATAGCACTGCTGACCCATGCTCCCGGTTGTATCTCCACGCGTGCTACTGGAACCACGGCGAAGACGTGTCCTGTATATCGGAGCTGCGGACGGCAGTAGAGTCAAGTAGCAAGTCTCCATATCATGGGATAGAGATACACTGATGGAAATTCCGGATCAACTGCGGTGTCTATTTACTGCGCAACTCGAAGAGCGCGAGGGCTCGGTTGTCATCGACGTCCCCGAAGTAGAACTGGAACTCGGCGATATCGACGCTAACGAGACGTATCGCGTGGCGATACTCCCGTCAGCAGCCGAGAACGAGCGAACGACTACAGAGCGGGAGGAGCGGACAGAGGAACTGGGGCAACCACCCGTCGAGGAAGGCGAACAGCGAACGGTCGAAATCGACGATATCGGCGATAAGGGTGACGGCATCACGCGGGTAGAGCGCGGGTTCGTCGTGATCGTGCCGGACACGGAGACCGGTGAACGAGTTACCGTCGAGATCACCGACGTCCGCGAGACGGTCGCCTTTGCCGAGGTCGTAGAACGGGTGAGCTACTACGACTAGCGCTCGACGGATCGCTCCGTTTCCGACCGTTTGGCACTCACCGCCCCAGTTTCAGTCCGTCAGGGGCTACTCAGGGTGGATCCACCATCCCTTCGGTAATGATCTGCTCCCAGACGCTTTCTCCGTGGTCGGTGAGTCCATAGACCCGGCCTTTGCGTCGGTTTTCGGAAACGAGGAGCGACACGAGATCACGCTCTGTCAGGCTCTGTAATGCCCGCGAGATGTGGGCGATTCCCAGATCCTGATCGTCTGAGATCCGTGAGGGCGTCGCTGGACCGTCAGCTAACCGTCTGAGAACTGCAATTCGGTACTGCGAACTGATTACGAAGCTTATGTCGTCCCATTTGGAGGTCATTGCTGTGGTGGAGGGTTCACTGCTGTGGAGTGGTTGCGAGCGTTCCGACGGACCACCTATCGATAGCAACCCTCAAAAGGTTATGTCCGGCGTACAGTCGCGAATTGAAACCAGAGAGCAAGGTGTTTGCAAGCACGCGGCCATCAGTTACAGTCGAGTCCCCGATATCTCAGATTGGAATCGCTTCGTTACGTGCGCCTTCCGGTGTAACGACCGGTAGTTGTGGGGCGAATGAGAGGTGAGTGCGAAGTGCGATCCCGAGCGGAAAATGCCGTGTGTATATAGCAGCGACGAGGTGGGCTCCTGCTGCAATTCATCGCCTGAGAGCTTTCATTGAGGGTCACGAGCGGGAATCAGTCCATGGGCCATGATTCGTCGGGCGATCACGACGAGGCCGTTCCCGAACCCTTCGCCGAAAATCGCCTGCTCTTTTTTGGTATCGGGAAGGATCGAACTCACCAGGATCGTTGAGCGGTCGATCAAGAGGAGTCGACCGATCGACGTTTTGTTTTCGGTCGTGCTTTCACCGTGTAACCACTCCAGGCCGGAGACGAACGTTGTGGCGTCCGGCACAACCGCTCGAACTTGCTCCTGAAGTGGTTCGGTCAATGTTCCAATTATCAAATCGATATCGTCGTCGACCTCGTTGAGTGTATCGACGAGGTTCTCGGTCAAGAGTGACTCGTCGCCGATGACGAGCACGATCTCGTCTGTGGCCTTCTTGATAAGTTGAGCCGCCCTGTTTTCGATCGCGGTCTGCCCGGACATCGCCCAGATCTGCTGGACGGGGGACTCGTCGTCTTCTTCGACGACGTCGACCGTATCGAGGGCGTCGTGTAGTCGTTCGACGTACCCCTCGTACTGACCGCGGAGCGTTGCGATCGCCTCTTCGAGCGGGACCGCGCGAAACTGTTGTGGACTCGAATGTTGGATTTCGACCAGCCCCCAGACCTCCAGGACGCGTATCGCATCGTATACCCGCGTCCGTGGAACGTCAGTGAGTTCGCTCAGCTTCTTCGCAGTGCCCGTATTGAGACGAGTTAATCCGACAAAACATTGCGCCTCGTATTCGTTCAACCCGAGTTTCTGGAGGACCTCGACCGCATCTTCCACGTTTTCTGGTGTATCCATCTGTCCCAATGTCCCAGGTGTCCCCGGGATTTCCTGATAATTACCACCCAGGACGGATATGTTTTGTCACTCTAAACATGACAAAGAATACAGATGCAACAGTGATACCCAACTCCAGCCATGTATACTGTCATTGGAAGAGCTGCGATCCGATATGTTTGTAATTCTCTCAGTGACAATAGGGTTCCAAGCTTTCTACGATACGCTAGCTGGATAACCAGGCAAAAAAGCGATTCACCCAGATAATCACAAAAGAGATAATAGGCTGGCCCACCTCGAATTGCCCACACGCAGTCTAGTTCTGTGTCCCAACACCGTACTGCTGCATGCCAGCCCGGTCACGTCATCGCGGGGTGGGCGGGATCGTATTACCGAAAGTCATCCAATTCGATGAACGACGATCCAACTGAAGACCCTCGGTCTGCAGCCCTCGAGCAACTCGAACGGTTCGGGTTGAGTGGGTACGCTGCGCGGACGTTCGTGGCACTCGCGAGTCTGGGGTCGGGTACGGCCAGGGACGTAAGCCAGGTGTCAGAGGTGCCACGTACCCAGGTCTACGATGCGATCGACGAATTGCACGACCGAGGACTCGTCGATATCCTCCAATCATCACCGAAAGAGTTCTGGGCGATTTCCGCCGATACCGCGAGCCGAACGTTTAAAAACGAGTTACACCGCCGGACGGGCATCCTGCGGACGGCACTGAACGAGCTCGAACCCGTCGAACATCGAGTTGAACAGCGCGGTATCTGGACGGTCGATGGACAGCGGGCAGTCACGGAACGAATCATCGAGTTCTTCGGGAACGCGGAGGAGGAAATCGTCTACAAGACTTCCGAGGATCTCCTCACCGACGACCTGATAGATGGGTTGAGCGAGGCCGCGGAGCGTGGCGTCTCAATCGAGCTTGGTGGCGTCTCGGCCGCTGTCCAAGAGCGCATCCGAGACGAGATCCCCGAGGCGACGATGTCCGAATCGCCTTCGGCCTGGTCGGATATGTCGGCAGGGCGGCTTCTGCTGATCGACGGCCGAAAAACACTCGTGAGCGCACTCGTCGACGAGTCGGACGCGTCACCATCTAACCCACGATCGGAGACCGCGATCTGGGGCGAGGGTGAAACGAATAGTCTGGTCGTGGTGCTGAACGCGATTTTCCCCTGACAACTCAACACGCCATCCTCCCGCAATCAGGAATACCGAGGCGTCTGGCGCAGCGAAAACCGTTCCCTGCTACTCGTCCGAGTCCGGCAGGTCGACGACCTTTTGTCGCCCGACTTGCCCTCTGGATATCTTTCCATTGTTTTCCATCTTACACAGCAGGCGGCTGGTCTTGCTCTCCGAAAACCCTGTTTTGGCCACGACATCCCCCTGCCATAGCCGATGGTCGTGTTCAGCAAGGAGTTGCAGAATCTGCTCTTCGTCGGTTTGCAGCGACTCCTCCATCCCCTTCACGGGTGGCTGCTCTGATTGCTCGACCACCGTTTCCTCGCCAGCCGAGGTGGCCGAGGTGGAGTCCACGGAGAGGAGCGTACTAACGAGTTTGTTCAGCCGCTCTAGCGTTAGTTTAGGCATCCGCCACCGTCCCATACCGGCATCGCTGCTCGATTCGAGGACCCCTGCGACCAGCCCAGCGGATTCCTGCACTCGTCCTGTTCTAGCGAGACGAGGTTCAGTTCAAGCCACTCACAAATTCCGATGAAGAACGGATTCGACCACTGATTAGACATGATATACAGTAGACGCGGCACCCCCATCAAGGGCTGACATTTTCACGGAAATCGAGTTTGTTATTATATGAGTAACACACCAGTCAAGATAGCAATGCGCAACCGTTTCATCCGCTTTCACCCGAAGAGACTCTAAGAAAGGGTTTCAAAGGCGTGGAGACTACGACAAAAAAAAGGGACGAAAGAAAGCGTACTGTCACTGTACATTGTACACGCACTGACCCAGCTGGAATCCCCTCCACAGAGACGCGGTGTGTATTCTCGATAGTCATTCGTCTGTCTGCCGATGTCGTGTTCCAACTCGGATGACTACCATCGTAGCGAGAACCCCCATATGCGGAATTATCCTAGTTACGCCCATGCGAGATCTGGCGAGAGACGTATCGGCGAACGGAGAAACCACCCCTTCGAGAGACACACCGGGATACCCGCCCGGCGAAGACAGCCAGAATGGAGCTGACCAGACGGAGGCCAGAGATGGATCACTCATCGGTGAACTGGCCCTGTCTCATCCCGACCTTGCGCTGTCGGGCGTTATACGTCGTGTGCCAGGTGTCACTGTTCGACCGACACGGGTGACTGCGTCTACGGGTTCCCGGTTGATGGTGTTTACAGCACGCGGCGAAAGACTGGAGCCGTTCGAGACGGCCCTGGACGACAGTACGACGGTATCGGACCCACTGGTGATCGAGCGCACGACCAACGGTCGTGTCTTCAGGGTCGAACTCACGGATGACACGCGCTGGATCACGCCCGACTTGGTCCAGGCCGGCGCCCGTCCACTGAATGTGGAGAGTTGTCATGGGAAATGGGAAGTTCGCGGACAGTTCCGGTCCCGGGCTGCGCTCGGCGCGTTCAGAGAGTACTGTGAGAACAACGATATCTCGTTCACATTAAAGCAGTTGTACTGGACAAGTCGTGCGGACCACCGAACTGATTTCGGGTTGAGTCCGAACCAACTGGAGACAGTTCGAGAAGCCCACCGGAGTGGCTATTTCGACGTCCCACGACAGGTGTCACAGCAGGAACTCGCCGACCACTTCGGAATCTCCTCGTCAGCCGTCTCCCAGCGACTGCGGCGGGCCACGGCCCAGATCCTCGAAGAAACGGTGTTGCCCGACGACACTGCTGGCTCGAACCAGTAGCCGCTCGACATCGGCGTTCATGCAGCGATAGACCACATCAACAGTCCTCACTCTGTGGCTGGGCAGGATTCCATCTTGATACAGCGAGGGAATCCCGCCCTTCCCGTGAGTGACTAGTGTTCCGACACCAGTCGGAACCGAGGAGCGAACAGGGCGTTGACGAGAGCGAAGCTCTCGTTCGTACACCAGAAATCGAAGATTTCTGGCTGCCCGCCAGACGTAGTCTGGCGACCGCGAAGAACATCACTCGGAAACCACTCCAGAACTGGCACAAGTCTGGTGCTGGAGGGGCAACCAGTCACCTTGCCCTCAAGTCGGGGACGTTGAATGTGAACGGCATCTTCACGCCTACCACCGCTAGTGGTTAGAACGGGAGTCCACCGACAAGCTCTGCCCTTCAGGGCGGAGAAGGTGACCGTGAACGGTACAGTTGTAGCGTTTTCACGCGGTGCCCCACCAGTTACAGCGTGAAAATACCGAATTCCGACCCAGGTAGTGGACGATCCCGGCAGCACGTCACAAAACTCCAGACCACCAAGAGATCGGCTACTGGGCAGGATAACAGTGTCTTAACCAGTTGTTTGCGAACTGGGATTGGCTGGGATAGAACGGGATCGAAATCGGTTGCAATTTAATATACTGATAATTACCTCTTAAACTCTGCAATCGGCCAGGATAGTATTATTCCCCACAGAAACGCTCTCTCTACCTAGATTCATTGTGAATGACCAGAACCGAGATGGAGACGAGATGGAGGGCGCTATCGGAGCACTAATCGACAGCGGTAAGACGACAAATCGGCGCAGTTGGCTCCGTGGGCTCGCAACGACTGCATCTGCGGGTGCACTATTCGGGTTCGGCTCGACCACAGCAGCCGGTTCGACAGCCGACCGACTCGACCGGTATTTCGAGGAGTTCGGCACGGTTATCGACATTGTCGAAGCGGGTGCGGACAACACTGGGACGGAATCAGTTGTCGACGTCATCCGGGAGCATCGCGGTGACGATACGTTGCTCGTGTTCCCACCGGGGGAGTACTACATGGACGAACAGGTCCGGTTCACTGGCTTCGAGAAGTTCGGGTTGGCCGGCAACGACGCCACGCTGGTACCCGCTGATTACCAGACCTTCGACGGCCCACAGTATCGCCTGTTCCGTCTGGGCGTCGAGTACAGCCCGGGGACTCGGCTCGTCTTCGATGGGTTCGACATCGACCAGACCGCACCTGACACCGGCATTCGCGTTATCGATGCGGTCGTCACTGACGGCCTCGAAGTCCGGGACATCTCGGTCCGAGGCCAACACGACAGCGGCACGTGGGGCCCCGGCCGATTCACGATCACGGACGCAAGCGGCACGGGCCTGGTCGAGAACTTCGAGGCACCCGACGGCGGTGCCTGGGTCGACGAGACGCCCAACGACGGGAACCTCTGGCGGGGGCCGACAGGCTTGCTCGCAAACAGCAACAACGGAACGCTCCGGTTCGTGGACTGCGTCCTCGGAGGGTTCCCCGACAATGGACTGTACGCGTCCGGCGGATCTGGGAAGATCGTCGTCGACGGCGGCGTGTTCAAAAACAGCAATGCCGCCTGCGTCAGGGTTGGTGGCCAGGGAAGCGTCGTGCGGAACGCGACGATCGAAGTGGACCAGAATCGACCACAGGACAGCAGTCACCGCGGACTCAGACTGGAGAACGGGAACGACCTCCGGGCCGAGAACGTCACGATTCGGAACTACGAACCCCTCCCGAACAGTCACGGCGTCTCCGTGATGAACTCCTGTGAATCGGTGTGGATGGAGGACGTGAACGTGAAAATTTCCGGCGACGAGGTCGATCACGGAGTCGTCATCTCGCCGGAATGTGGAGACGTCGTCCTCCTCGATTCCGGTATCGAACTCGATACACCCGGCGGGTTCGGGGTTCGCATTCACGGCGAGGAGGGTGCCGGCGACGTCATCCTGGAGCACGTCAACGTCGTCGGTGAAGCGGGTGACGAGAGTGGGGCCGCCGGAATCAGATGTGACCGAGACAACGTCCGGTTCGGCAAAGTCGCCGTCGACCAACCAGGTGGAACCAACCGCCGGGCGGTCGTCAACACCGGCGATAACCTCAAGATCTACGATGGCTTCTACAGAGCCACCGAGCATCCGATCATCGACCTCGGAACCGGAACCTGGGTCGAGGAGGTATACGCGAAGTCCCACGGCGACGCCGAGGCGATCTGTCTCTACGACGAGAGCGCAGACGTGTACCTCAAGAACAACAAACTCCGCGGCGGCATCGAGGATTACGGCTCTGAGGGCCTCAAAACCGTCGGCAACGAGTACTGACGCAGTAGTCCACGGCACCGGCACCGCCCGTGACTACTGGCGGTCGCATCCGCGAACAACGGTCCGGCATCAGCGACCTCAAGCCGGTGAAGAACCGTTTTCGCCCTGTTTGCGTAGCTCCCAGAGTTCATCGAGCGTGATGACTTCGATAGCGTCACCCGTCTCGTCGATATGTTGGAGGAGCTGTTCGTACTCTCCAGCCGTCATCGTATTATTCAGGCTGAAGTCATGGAAGTTGAGGATGCCGCATTCCTTGAACTCCGCCACATTGTCGACGACTTCCTTCGCAGTCGAGAGGTCGTTCCCGATTGTTCGGGGCAACACTAGCGGATCAAAACTGTATAGGCCGGTTGTGTTTACGCTCCCCGACGCGTTCATGCCCCCGATGTAGTGATATTTCGAGGCTTCCGAGAGCACAGTCGCGTTGTAGTTATTGCCGGGATACACGATCGCATTGGCTCCATCGAACCCTTGATTGCGGAGCCATTGCTTGTTCTGTGCCATCGTCTCTCTGATCTCTTCGCCGGACTCTTCGGTGTAGTTGGTCGCTAGACTCCCGTGAGTGCAGATGTCGTCGCCAGCTTCCTCGCGCTCCTTGAGCTGTCCAACCGACATGAAATTCCCACCGCCCACGAGCCGTGGTGCTGTCGCCATCGTCACGTTGAAACCGAACTCGTCGTTGATCGGCGCACCGTCTTCGTAGTAGCTCCGGCGACTGTCGTCCCAGCTCAGAACGATGTACCCTTTATCAGGCTTCGGATGGGTACGCATGTCGTCGAGGCTGATTGTTGCATCAGTGGTGGTCGCGTTGAGCATGTGCACCTGGACCCGCTCGATCTGGGTGATATCGAACGCGTCACCGCTGGTCGAGAACGTCCCAGGTGCGGTGCGGAACCACGCCACGTCGTCGCCATCCTGCGAGATCCTTCGCAGCGACCGGACCATTTGATTACCGAACGGGTCGACGAGTCGGACGTTGACGGCGATTTTGGACGGGGTCGTCGTCCGAACCGCCATCGATAGCTCGGTGTCCGAGAAATCCCTGCTATCGGCTGCCCGTTCGATGAGGGTGTTACTCCCATTCTCGCCGAGAAGTTTCGCACTCTGGGACCCGGCAAACGATGTGTCGTTCGATTCCACGTCCCCAGTAAGTGCCGTCCACTTCGAGAGGTCCTCGAAGTCGTCAAACGACGTTCCCGGGTGGGCATACCGCTCGCGACTTTTGTAAGTGGTTTCGAGTGTGTCCTCATTTACGTCCGGTGTCTGTCCATCCCCCGGCGATGTCGAGTTGGTCGTTGTATCGCTGGACCCCATGGAACAGCCCGCAAGGCCGAGTGCTGCCGCTGCGGCCGTTCCCGCGAGGAATTGGCGTCGGTTCGATGCAGTTTGTCTCATACCTATGCCATCATACCCGATGGCTATCACTATAGAGACGCTAAGATATTTGAATATCAGTGACGATTTTGTTTATGTGATTCATAGAGGGACTCCCAACCAATCGTGTCGGTCGGGGGAACGTTGGCTGTCCGAGTTCCGAACACCTGTTTGACTGTGGTCTGGTACAAACGAGCGGAACCACCTGCAGGTGTCCCTATCAGGTCTATAATAAGGACGATCCAGGGCGACGTCGTTCGTATATGGACCGACCCCGATCCCCACTAACCGAGCAGATTCGCCGCGGACTCCGGGAGCCTCACCTCGTACTGCGCCAGGTCAACGAGTGGTTCTACGACCTCCATTCGGAGTACGCCGACGACCGTGATCGACTCGAGTTCTTCGAGGAGGACTGGGACAACCTCCTGTTGCTCGATGCCTGTCGGTACGATACGTTCGCGTCCGTCCACGACCTGCCGGGGCAACTGGACGCCAGACATACCGATTCGAGCTCGACGATCGAGTTCTTGAAGCGGTACGTCGATGAGCAGGACCTGACCGACACCGTGTACGTCACTGCTAATCCACAACACTACCGCAAACAGGAGCGCGACTACATCTCGGCCGATTTCCACGACGTAATCGAAGTCTGGCAGGAAGACGGGTGGGACGATGCGTTCAGGACGGTCCGGCCGGAAACAGTCGCCGATGCCGCCGAACGGGCCGCGGACCGCTACCCGGACAAGCGACTCCTCGTCCACTTTCTGCAACCGCACTACCCCTACATCGGACCGACCGGACAGGACGCGTTCGACAACGACTCGCTCGACTTCTTCAACAAGGTTCTGAACGGCGAAATCGAGGTCGAGGATAGAACCCTCCGAAAGGCGTATCAGGAGAACCTTGAGGCAGCACTACCGAGCATCAGCCGGTTACTGGGGTCACTCTCCGGTCGGACTGTGGTCAGTGCCGATCACGGCGAGATGTTCGGCGAACGAGCCTTTCCGATACCGGTACGGGAGTACGGGCACCCGACAGGAATCCACACGCCAGAACTGACTGAAGTCCCGTGGCTCGTCTCCGACAACGGTCCCCGGCGGTCGATCACCGCGGGCGATTCCGAGAGCGATGCGGACGACCGCGACGATGTCGCATCGGAGGTCGTCGAGGAACGCCTCAGAGACCTGGGGTATGCCTAAGCCCGTGCGGAGTCCCTTCGTCCATCGAGTATCTGGTGCTGGTCGCTCCGGACCACCGAGTCACACGAAAAGCCCCATCCACGGGTCACTCCTCGTTGTTCAGTCAGACATCTCCAGCGGCACGGTTGGCAACCGACTGGCCGAAAGCGAGCGGGACCGAATTAGACCGGGAGTCTGTCGACCGGGACGAGTTGGCAGGACAGTACCGTGAACCCCCGGAGAACATGCAACGAAACATAGTCAGCGGCGTCCTGTCGGTCGTCTCCGGCAAAGTGGTGACCATGGTTATCGGGATCATGACCACGCCGATCCTGTATCGGTTGCTGGGGCCCGGACAGTTCGGGGAGTACACGACAGTGCTGTCTGTCCACGCGATTTTGATGATCTTCGTGAGTTCCGGCATCACCGACGGCGTCCGAAAGTTCGTCGCCGAGGACCGCGCCGGGACACCAGGCTGGAAGCCCAACGTCGTGGGGTTTTATTTTCGGATTGCGGTAGCGCTGGCGCTACTGGGGGTAGTAGGCTACATTGCAGCCATCCAACTGGGTCTCGTCGACTGGCTGTTCGGCCCAAAATTCGAGACGTATTTCAGTCTCATGATCGTCATGGTCGTCGCCGCACAGGTGTGGGCGTACGCGCGCAAGACGCTCATGGGATTCGGCCTGGAGCGGTATTCGGAACCCCTGAAGGTACTCTATCGGCTGGTCTTCGCCACCAGCGCGCTCGCACTCGTGTACGTCGGGTACGGCGTGATCGGTGCCCTCGCCGGCCAGGTACTCGGGACGCTGCTGGTCGGCATCATTGGGCTCGTCCTGGTTACTCGACAGATACCAGTCCGAGCACTCTTCCAATCAGCACCGGCGGCGTTCCCCCGGAAGCAGATGGTCACGTACAACGTCATGGCAGTGGCCCTCTCACTGTTCCTGCTGTCGCTGTATCACGTCGACATCATCATGCTCCAGACGCTGGCCGGGAGCACGCAGGTCGGGAACTACAAGGCAGCCCTCGTGCTGGCGGAGTTCCTCTGGTTCGTGCCGATCACACTCCAGACGGTCTACGTTCACTCGACCTCGGAGCTGTGGTCGCAGGGCCGCTTCGACCGCATCGCTGACCTCGCCGCACGGACGACACGCTATACACTCCTCCTGACGGCCCTGATGGCACTTGGCCTCGGGTCGTTGGCAAACATTGTCGTCCCGATCTACTGGGGGGACGCGGCGCTCCCAGCGATCTCGCCGCTGTTGTTACTCCTACCGGGGGCGATAGGCTTTGCAACGGTTCGACCGACGCTCGCCATCCAGCAGGGGCACGGCCAGCTTCGATATCCGGTCCTCGCCACCGCGGCCGCAGCACTACTCAATCTCGGCTGTAATTTCCTCTTGATACCACGATACGGAATGAGCGGCGCAGCCGTCGCAACCAGCATCGGATACGGGTCGATGTTGTTCTTTCACGTCTGGAGCGCCCGGAAACTCGGATTCGACCCGATCGGCGACGCACGACTCCTTCGCATCGGTGCCACGGTCGCAATCGCTGCAGTCCCGATCGTCCTGCTCTCACGCCTCCTGCCAGGATCGATCGCACCGCTCCTCATCGTCCCCCCGGTCGGACTGGTCGTCTACCTCACCGCTGCGTTCCTGACCGGGGCGCTCACCGTTCAGGAATGTCTGGACCTGCTCGCCGCATTCCCGGACCCAATCGGGAGTTTCGTCGATCGATTCGATACTCGCCGTCGGACACGAAGCATGGCGACACTGTTGCCCGAACGGAACCAGCTCTGGCTGCTGGTGATCGGCCTGTTGCTATTTGCGGCAGGGACCGCTGTCGCCGCCTTCGATACTATGCTATAGGGTCTCGACGACCCCATGGGCCGGTCGAAAACACCACGAGTGGCAGATCCGAGCCATGTCCTGACACGACAATACCCTCATTTCCCACAGAGGGACAGGAGACGTTTTCGCCGGACTATCACTGGTCTACAGATATCGGTATACCGACCTTATCTGTGCAATAAGTAAGCACAAGTGGTCACTCCGATCGATCAGTGACGATAGATGAATCCGGCCCACTGGGAGGGAGTCGGCGTTCGTTCCTGCAAACAGCAGCAACAGGCATCTTCGGGTCGAGTCTTCTCGGCTCGGCCGCGGCGACAGGTATCGAAGACCAGTATCGAACCGTCGTCGACGTAACTGACGCCGGTGCCGACAACACGGGCACGCAATCAGTGAGTTCGGATGTCCAGAGCCTGATCGGTGACGATACGTTGCTGAAATTTCCCTCGGGTCGATACGTCATGGACGAGCAGGTTCGACTCACGGGATTCGAGAACGTCGGCCTCGTGGGAGCTGACGCGACGCTGGTTCCTGCGGATTACGACGAGTTCGACGGTCCCCAGTACCGCCTGTTTCGACTGGGCGTTTCGTACAGTCCCGGCAAGGACATCCGGGTGGAGAATTTCACCGTCGACCAGCGAGGGGCGAACACTGGCATCCGCGCGTTCGAGATAACTGCGAGCGATGGCCTCCTCGTCAGGGACGTCACTATCGTCGGCCGCCACGACAGCGGTACCTGGGGTCCGGCGTTGTTCAGGATCACCGACTCCGGTGGGAGTGGTCGTGTCGAGCGGTTCCGAGCGGCCGACGGCGGTGCCTGGGAAACCGAGACACCCGGCAGTCTCTGGCGTGGTCCGACTGGCATTCTCGCCGCCCAGATCGAGGGAACGCTTCGATTCAACGACTGTGTCATCGACGACTTCCCGGACAACGGCCTCTATGCCACCGGGTCGGGCACTGTCGAGGTGACGGGTGGAGCGTTTCACAACAGCGGGACCGTGAACGTTCGCATGGACACCGACAGCGGACACATCACCGGAAGCGAGTTCGTCGTCGACGATCCGTCGTGGTATCACAGGGCACAGGTTCCGATTCGGTTCCAGGACGGGAGCTGGTTCGACGTGCAGAACGTCAGTATCGAACTGACACAGCCAAACGGGGACGCGATCCAGTTCAAATCGGGGGCTGGCGGTGGGGCTATCAGTGACTCCACCATCGAAATCCGCAACGAACCCGCAACCGGTGTGCTCGTCGACCCCAGTGCCGGTCCAACATATCTCGATGGGGTCGACATCGACATCGACGCCAGTGCGAACGCGATCCGGATCGAGGGTGACGACGACGGCGAGGTGATCGTTCAGGACGGGCGCATCTCCGGCGGTGCATCCGGTCAGGTACTCCGCCACGCCATCCGCTGTGAACGCGATCACTGTGAGTTCCGTGGGATAACCATGGACCAGTGGGGCGGCTCCGAACGGTCCGGACTGGCGCTCACCGGTCGTGATTACATGGTCTACCAGTGTGAGTTCCGGACCACGGACCGTCCGCTGACCATCGCCGGTGACGACGTCTGGGTCGAGGACTGTTACTGCAACTCCTACAGCGCCCAGGAGTCCGTGCTTCTCGGAAGCACTGCGAACTCGATCCGCCTCAAGAACAATGGCTTCCCCGACGGAATCGAGGATAACGGGGCCAGCGAGGTCCTCGCGACCGGAACGTCCTACTGATACTGCCGAACGTTCCAACCGGTCGCTTATCGAGCGGATAATAATCCGACAGCACCGGCACTGTGGCGACATGACCAGGGTCAGCGTCGTCATTCCGACGTACGATCGCGCAGCGGAACTCCCCCGTGCAATCGAGAGCGTCCTGAACCAGACGCACCAGGAGCTCGAACTCCTCGTCGTCGACGACGGGTCGACGGACGGAACCCAGTCGCTACTCGACTCGATTTCGGATTCGCGGCTGCGTGTGATTACCCATGAGACAAATCGAGGAGCGAACGTCGCACGAAACACCGGGATCGACCACGCTGAGGGCGAGTGTCTCGCCTTCCTCGACTCCGACGACGAGTGGGAGCGAACGAAACTCGACCGCCAACTGACGCGATACGACAGTGGACCCGAGGACTGTGTTGCGGTGTACTGTGATTTCGAGATGGAAGTCGGCGGTCTCAGCGGCCGCGTCCTCTCAGCCGTCGCCGGGGTGTTGGCCATGGCCGACGGGGACCGGCCGAAAGCGGGGCGTGACATGCTCGTGGGTGAAATACTGGCCGACCATCTCCACTCGGGGGCCGGGTCGACACTCCTCGTGGAAACGGCCGTTGCGCGCGAAATCGGCGGTTTCGACGAAGAACTCGACTGGTTTCAGGACCCCGATTTCCTCTTGCGTGTCGTCCAGGAAGGGTTCGTCGGGTACGTCGACGAGCCACTCGTGTCACGACACGAGACCGGGTCACCGCCAGCGGCAGTCGCTGCACGCGCCGACGAACAGTTCCTCGCCAAGCACGCGTCCCTCGTCGAGGCTGCCGAAGAAAACGGATACCGAGTTCGGGCAGCACACGCACTGCTCATGGCGAAACTCTATCTCGCGGAGGGGAAGTTCGAGACGGCAGCGGACCATCTGGCCGCGGCTCACGTCCCACCCCGGCACGTCCCGGGTGTTCTCTGGAGCGGGGCCACCGGCATCCGGAACAGTGCCGTATCCGCACGCCCGGACTGAGCGCCGAGATACGGGGCAAACCACTCCCAGCGTGGTCTGTCCAGCCCAGACAGCGGCTTACCCGCTCAATAATAATGGCCGGCTGGTGTGGAGTGACCAGTAATGTTTCCGTTCGGTCGTTGGTATTCTGATTTGACGGTCGTTGTTTGTCTTACAGCGGTGGCAGTGGTGATGGTGATAAGCGACGTCCCAGGGTGGCTCCGAATAGGGTTCGTCGTCCCGTTGGTGACAGTGTTGCCGGGCTACGCGTTCATCGGGCTTCTCTACCCGAGAACAGAGCGGGCGTCCCCCCGAGTGTTCGACGAGACCGAGGGCGGGCTATCCGAGTCGATCCCCACGAAAGAGGGCATCGACACCGTCGAGCGAATCGTGCTCGCTGTCCTCTCTAGCCTCATACTCGTGCCTGCTGTCGTCCTCGGGACGAACTTCACGCCCTGGGGAATCACCGTCGAGCCGATTCTCGCTGGACTCGCCGGGCTTACCGGAGTGCTCGTTCTCGGCACAGCAGTCCGGCGGCTCCGAGTCCCGTCGTCCCAGCGGTATGCCCCCAGTTTCTCGTTTCTGTCGACGCTCCTGTACACCCGAAGCACCCCCACGTTCGGCTCGACTGGGTCTAGCCCGTATCCGTTCAATATCGCACTCGTGATTGCCATCGTGCTGTTTGCCTCCAGTCTGGGGTATGCAGCAGTCAACCCACCGACTGGCGACGGATTCACCGAGCTGTATATCGAGACGGGGGACGTGACCGGCGAGACGGAATCGATGTATCCCTCTCAGTTCGCCGCCGGCGAGACACGCGCGCTCCCCGTCACGGTGGCTAACCGAGAGAACGAGGAGACGGCCTACGGGCTTGTCGTGCTCCAGCAGCGCGTCAACCGGACGGATACCGACGAACGTGTGGTCGAAACGGACCGCATCACACAACAGCGCTTTACACTCGATCAGGGCGAGAACTGGTCACAGCCGATGAGCGTGTCCCCGTCGATGAGTGGTTCCGACCTCCGCCTCGTACTCTTGCTGTATCGCGGCGACATACCCACCGATCCGTCGATCGACACCGCCTATCGCGTCCTGCGCCTGCCCATAGACGTCGATGGCGGAGGCGGGAGTTGATCGGTCGTGTGGCCATGGGAACACCTGGCGATCGGGTACCTGCTCTACTCGGGATACGTCCATTTCACCAACAGTGAGTCGCCGACCACAGGGCCAGCGCTACTCGTGGTCCTGGGGACTCAGTTTCCGGACCTCGTCGACAAGACGCTTGCCTGGACGTTCACGATTTTCCCGAGTGGCGTCTCGGTGGCCCATTCGGTGTTTACCGCCGCTGGGCTGTCGGCGTGTGTCGTGCTCCTCGCGCGGCGACTCGAGCACCGACAACTCGGCATCGCGTTCGCCATTGGCTACCTTTCACATATTCCGGCCGATATGGTGTATCCAGTCTTCCTGGGGGGTCGACTCAACCTCGGAGCGTTCTTCTGGCCGCTCGTCACGGCTGCAGGGCCGGCCCGCGGTGGCTTCCTTGCGAACTTCGCCTACTATGCCGTCCGCTTTCTCGCGTTCCTCGGCACGCCACGCGGCATTCTCTTTCTGGTGTTGGAGATCGCGTTGCTCGGGACGACGGCGGTGGTCTGGATTCTCGACGGCCACCCTGGATTCGATGTTCCGTCGCGTTTTAATTCCGAAATAACGTAACTGGACGATGACGAAGGGCAGGCATATAGCCAGCGTATCGGCCCGTGAAGGTTCGAGCCGTCGGTTTCTGCGACTGCATATCGACAACGGTCTGCGAGAGAGACTACCTGTTCATCCTGTACGTCCGAAAGCCGTCCCGGAATTTACTGGCTCAATAGGCAAAGGGTGGTCTCGAATAGAGGAGTGTATGCAGGTACCGTTCACTCGTCGTCGCGTGCTGGGCATCGGCGGAACCGTCCTCGCTGGCGGGGCGTCGGGATGTCTCTCGACAGGGGACGTGGCTGGAACGGAATCGTCCACGACACGCTCTGCATCCCGTGAAACTGTCGATGAGCCACTTCCGGAACCGAGCGATGTGTCCTTCGATTCCTCGACAGGCGCAACTGTGGAGGCAACACTGTACGGGCGTGGCTCCTGTGGCGTTGTCCTCGTCCCCCAGATCAACCTCGACCGTGAGAGCTGGCATCCGCAGGCGGAGCGCCTCGCTTCAGAGGGCCTGGTCGCACTGCCAATCGACGAGGGCAGCGACCGGGTGCCAGCCGTTCTCGCTGCGGTCGAGTACCTGCGAACCGAACACAGCATCTCCCACGTGGTACTGATGGGTGCCAGTACCGGTGGGGAGGCCGCCGTCGTCGCTGCGGCAACGAAACCGGATCGTGTCGATGGAGTAATTACACTCTCGGCTGCCGGTGGTGTCGTGCGAGCGAATCGGCTCACCGGAGCGCAACTGTTCGTCGTCAGCAGGGGAGACGAACAGGAGTTCGTCGATATGGCTTGCGAACTCAACGACAGAGCACCGGAACCGAAGCACCTCGAAATATACGACGGTGGGGCACATGGGCAACGACTCTTCGAGAGCCCACACCGCCAGGACCTTTGGACGAATGTACTCACAACTATTACAAATGTTTGTCAGAACTGAGTGCGGGCTCGAACAGCCACACACCGACCGGAGCCGATTTGAGCATGAGTGACAGATCGATTCGGAATCTCGGGACCATCGAAGACGTTCAGTACGACGCACGTACTGACACGTATAGCGTAACGTTGAATCCCGAGACCGCCGATAACGTCGGAGCCACGATAGCGATGGCTGTCGCGGCTATCACCGACCAGTATCTCGAAGACCTCCCCCCGATCGCCCACGCTGTGGACCCGGATTCGCTGGACTCGGTCTTCCAGTTCGACCAGGCAGCGGCCGAGGGGAACCGAGGCTGTCTGATTTTCGAGTTCGGTTCGCGTCGGATTACACTGTATTCCGATCGATCTCTCGTCCTCGCACCGCTCCCCAACGAGGACCCACACCGGTGAGAGTGATTCACCGGTTCCAACGCCAGTGGGCAGACACTGGCAGTGGACACGGAAGTCAGGAGACCGAGCGGACAGACGGTTTAGGAAACTGCTCAGACCAGTTAACACGACAGTAAGTGCTCCAGATCGATAGGCTCAAACCGGGCGGATAGCTGACCGGACTCCTGGTCTTGGCCGCTCAGTCTTCCAAAATCACCCACACACGGGGATATCACTAGAGACAGTCCGATAGCAATTGTATACATTTCGGTCCAGATTCCGGACGGCCATCACCGGGACGGTGGGTTCGATTACCTACCTTATAGGAATAGGCTGGTAGCTGCTTGGTTCTGTACAGAGTCATCGTGTCTGCAGACGGCTCAAATGAAAATACATGACTATGCAAGTACACTCATCCGACGAAACTGATTCAGCTACCGGGATGGCTCCAGTAACGGACTCCACATCCCGACCCACCGTGGGTAGCTCGTCCGTCCATCCCACCATGGGAGCGGTCGAATCACATCGGCTATCGAACGCAAGCGCTCAGACGACAGGCATCGGGCACACGCGAGAGATTCGACAGAAGGTATCGAACTGATGTGTGGAATCATTGCCCACCTCGCTACCGATGATGCGGTAAACGGATTGATCGAGGGCCTGGACCGACTCGAATACCGCGGATACGACTCCGCTGGTATCGCGGTCAGCGACGGGTCGGATCTCTCCGTCTACAAACGCGCAGGCGAGATCTCGGACCTAAAAAGTGACCTCTCGGCCGCGCCACTGACGGGAAAGATCGGCATCGGCCACACTCGCTGGAGTACGCACGGCCCCCCAACGGACGAGAACGCTCATCCACACACCGGCGACAGGGAGCGCGTCGCAGTCGTCCACAATGGTGTCGTCGAGAACCATCGTCGCCTCCGCAAGCAACTTCGCGCGGACGGCCACGAGTTCACCAGTGAGACGGACACGGAAGTCATTCCGCACCTCATCGAGGAGTATCTCGAAGCGGGAGACAGTCCGGAGATGGCCTTCCGTCGAACTGTCGACGATCTGGAAGGCGGGAACGCGGTTGCCGCCGTCTTCGAAGACGAAGCGCGTATCTTCGCTTCCCGGGATGGCTCACCACTCGTCGTGGGTATCGACGACGACGAGTACTACCTGGCGAGCGACGTGCCCGCGTTTCTCGAACACACTAGCGACGTCATCTATCTCGAAGACGGGGATGTCGTCATCGTCGAACCGGACCAGCTTCGGATCCTCGATCCCGACGGATCCTCCGTCAAGCGAAGTCACGAGACTGTCGATTGGGACCCCGAGGAGGCTGGCAAAGGGGCGTTCAACCACTATATGCTCAAGGAGATCAACGAGCAGCCCACCTCGCTCACGAACACGGTTCGTGGCCGCATCGATGCCGAGCAGGAAATCGTATTCGAGGAACTCGATACGGGTATTTTCGACGGGATCGAAGAGGTCCATTTCGTCGGGTGTGGAACGTCACATCACGCATCGCTGTACAGTGCCCGATTGATGAGCAGGGCTGGTATCTGCGCCAGAGCGTTTCGGGCCAGCGAGTACGTCGAAACGTCGGGTCCGATCTCCGAGAAGACACTCGTAATCGCGGTCACTCAGAGCGGAGAGACGGCGGATACGCTCGCGGCGTTGCGAGAAGCAACAAATCGGGGAGCACCGACGCTCGCGGTGACGAACGTGATGGAATCGACCGCTGCACGTGAAGCCGACGAAACGGTATTTATTCGCGCCGGTCCGGAAATCGGTGTCGCAGCGACGAAGACGTTCACCTCCCAGGCGGTCACCCTGGCACTGCTTTCGCAAAAAATCGCCGGTGAACTGCCCCAGGCCACCCTTCGCGAGGACCTTCCGGAACTGCTGGAGGCACTCGCACGCATTCCGGAGGATGTCCAGCAGGTCATCGACCAGAATCAGGCGGCCGAACTCGCACGGGACCTTCTCACATACGATGCGTACTTCTTCATCGGCAGGGGGTCCAGTCTACCGGTCGCACTCGAAGGGGCACTGAAGTTCAAGGAGATCACCTACGAGCATGCCGAGGGGTTCGCCTCCGGACAGCTCAAACATGGCCCGCTGGCGCTGGTGACGCCGAACACGCCGGTCTTCTCGCTGTTCACCGGAGAGGAAATCGAGAAGACGATTACGAACGCCAAGGAGGCCCAGACACGCGGAGCCGACATTATCGGCATCGGTTCGGCAGACAGCCCCGGACAGAGCGTCTCCGACGCTTATCTCGAAATTCCGGCGACCCATCCAGTCTGTGAGAGCCTGTTGGCGAACGTCCAGCTCCAGCTCATCTCCTACCACACCGCCGACCTGCTCGGGCGTTCGATCGACAAACCCCGCAACCTCGCCAAGAGCGTGACTGTCGGATGATTTCGTCGCGATGACCGAAACGGAGTCGGCCCTCCACATGCACAAGGAACTGTTCGGTGTCTTCGGTGATCGGTCGGCGTTCGAGCGGGAACGGTCACCAGAGACGTTCGACCGTGTCGTCGAGGGGCCGACGATTACCGCCGGTGTTCGGAATTCGGAACTCGGCATCCCCGGCCGTACCACCGTGTTCCAGACCCCACGAGGCGTGTGTGTTCTCTGGGGAGAGGTGTATCCACGGCAGGTCGATGGGATGGGTCTCGCACAGTGGGTCCTCCAGGAGTACGCCAAACGCGGTCCCGACGTACTGAACGAACTCAACGGCTCGTACCTGGCCATTCTGGACCACGAACGTCGAGACGGGCTCATCGCAACGGACTGCGTCAGAAGTCGTGAGTGTTACTTCTCCGATGCAACGGGGACTCGCCTGTTCGGCACCGACCCGTCCACCGTCGGGAAGACCGTTCCCGACCCGACACTCGCTGAAGAACCGCTCCAGGAGTTACTCCACTTCGGCGTCGTGCTGGACGACCGGACAGCGATCGCGGAGCTCCAGCGGATTCCCTTCGACAGCGGACTGACGGCGGCCGAGACCAGACGGTTCGACCGGTTCGTCTACGAGCCACGCGAGTTCGATTACGCGAGCGAACTGGCCGAGCGCCTGGAGCGAGCACTCTCCCGACGGCGTGGACTTCCAGGCCGGAACGGCCTGCTCCTGAGTGGCGGGTACGATTCCCGGGTTGCCCTGGCAGGAATCCCCGACATCGAGGCCGCGTTTACAGTCGCCAAACCAGGGAGTTCAGAGCTCGCCGCGGCCCGTCGTATCGCCTCGCAGTACGGCGCATCGCACACACAGTTGCACGTGGACGATCGCTACCTGAACACCGACGCCGAAACCGTCCGCTACGGACACGGAATCATGGAATCGCTCCATATCCACCACGCTGGATACACCGACCAGATGGACGTCGAGACGATATTCCACGGTGGGCTCGCCGATTCGCTCCTGCGAGGCCATTTCCTTCCCATCAGTGGCATCCAGCTGTTCGACCACGAGTGTCCGCCATACAGCCTCGATACCGACCCTGATGTCGGCACCTTCCTGACCGAGATATTCGGCTATCTCCCGGCGTCGGAGTCGCTGGCCCGGACTGGCGTCTCGACAGACGAGTCGGGAACGGAGTTCCTTCAACGCCGTGTGGCCGAGGTATCCGCGAAGTACGACGCTCGGTTCGACCGGAAGGCCAACGAGATGGCCCTGCTCGGGATCCAGAACCAGCCGAGCCGTTCGTTCCGGTATCATCTCGGCGATAACTTCATCGAATCCTGTTTCGTCCTCGACAGGGAACTGATCGAGTGGCACCTCGCAACGCCGCCGGAACACCGGAACACGAAGACGTTCATCCGCGCAATGCGGAAACTCGACGGCGATATCCTCCGGCACCGTCCCCCTGACCGAGCAACCGACTCCTACACCCTCAATCAGATCGGGAACTTCCTCCAGCGCGTGATCCCACTGGTGTCCGGCTACGAGGGGCCCTGGCCCGACCGCAAGGAACTCTACGAGGACCGGAATCTCGACGAGGAGTTGTTTGGAGACCATCCCGCGATTCAGGAACTCCCGTGGCGGCTCAAACTCAGAATCAACGACATCAATACGTGGCTGGACGCCACCCTCGGCCAGTCGCCAGTCGATTCATCGGCACTCGTTCGGTCGAATCCAGTCCAACAGCCGACATCCTGAGAGCACTCAGTTTGCGGTTCCACCCCGCAACAGGGACTCATATTGCGGCAATTATTTTCTGGTCTTGTTGTTGAACAGTGTACAACTCGGAAAATACAGTGTTAACTCCGCTGTGTTCGGTATGATTGGGTCGGACCCTCGCAAGAAAGCGTGCTCGCGGAGTCGAGGAGTCAGCTGGTTTGAAGCCCTCTGACTGGAGTCTGCGACTCCGCTCTCAACTCGGTTACTGCATCCAGGAACGAGTCAGATTTCCCCGACAGAGGGGACTCACCCTCCGACATTCGGGTCCCCAGTACACGGAATCCGGAGGGGGGTTTGTCGTACCTTCCTGCCGATTTCACAGAGAGCTAAACAGCCGCTAACCGGCCGTAAAACTGCTGAGATGGTCGGGATACGGCACAATCCACAAAACGATCTAACCGGTATATCAAGGTGGTATTAATAAAATAATGTAGAAATGACGGGGTCAGCAACAGACGAAATAACCGCCACTGAAGAGATAGATGCGGACACAGCAGACACCACTGACGAGGGGGAGTTATCCCGGGACGATATGTTCCACTTGCTGCAATGCCGTCGCCGCCGGCTCGTGTTGAAGTACCTTCAGGAATACACCGGTGAGAAACCAGTCGTGATGAGCGATATCGCCGAACACATCGCCGCGCTCGAACACGACACCACCGTCAGAGCGCTGCGGTCCCAGGAACGTCAGCGTGTCTACATCGCACTCTACCAGTCACACCTGCCCAAGATGGACAAGGCGGGCATCATCAACTACAACCAGAATCGTGGCTACGTCGAACCGACTGCGCTCACAGCCGAGTTCACGCCATACCTCACCGACGAACCGTCGGTCCTGCCAGCAGACGAAACCGAGTCCGAGACTGAGGCCGAAGTCGAGGCAGAGCCCCAGGCCGAAGTGGACGCACAACTACTGCAGGTCGAGCGAGATTCAGCGTGGCCTCGGCGGTACATGGCCGCTGCGGGCGTGAGTGCCACCGGAGTCGCGGCGCTCGGCGTCGCCGGGTCGTCCCTGGCTCTTCCCTCCGGTATCAGCATCGCAGTCATCGCTGGTGTCCTGTTTACACTGCTTGCAGCCGTTCACTGGGTGGCAGAGTCCACGGATAACTGACTTCTTCGCTCGTCGCTACTGAAGACCAAGCGTACGCACTTCTGTCACCGTTTCGCTGTGGACGAGTCTATCGAAGTGACATTGGCTCTTCCCGAACTCATCGAAACACCACTCAAATTGGCGACATTGTTAAAAATTGTCGTGCAAGATGTAACGCGCATATCTTGCAGATGGATTCGCTCAGATTTGGTGCAATCAGAATCTTCTCTCCCGATGTTCTAGCTTTGGAGAAATAACCCTCAGATCGGTATAATTGAAGCTATTAGCGGAGGAATAATGGCGATTTCCCAAACCGGTGACCGGTCCGGTTCACAGAGACGCGTTCTCGTCGGCCGCGAGTTTGAATACGTCGACCTGCTCGTGCAGTTCGTCGCTCATCGCAGTCAGTTGCTGTGCGCGCCCAGCAACTTCCTCCATCGCATCGGCCTGTTCGTCGATTCCGCTCGAGATCTGCTGGACGGAGGCCGTTATTTCCTCGCTCATCCCGGCTGTGTCCGCGATGACGTTGCTGACAGCCTCGGCGTTTTCAGCTTGTGACTCGACAGCGTCAGAGATTTCATCGATCCCATCACTGGTTTGCTTTGCTCGTTCTTCGACGGTTTCGAGCTGGTGGACGAGGGACTGGACCTCATTTGCGCCCTGTTCGACATCCTCGTTAGCATCGGTGATGCTCTCAACAAGGTCTGCGGTCTGATTCTGGACGTCTGTCACAATATCTGTAATGTTGTCGGCCGACGCCTGTGACTCTTCAGCGAGGTTTTTGACCTCGTTAGCGACGACGGCGAATCCTTCTCCCGCTTCACCAGCGCGGGCAGCTTCGATATTGGCGTTCAACGCGAGGATGTTCGTTTGCTCGGCGATGTCAGCGATAATATCTATTATTTCACCGACTTTCTCCATGCTCTGATCGAGCGATTCGATACGTTGGGCGACCGAAGATGTCGAATCCGTCGCGTCGCGGATTTGCTCGACTGTCTCCGTTCCGCTGTGGACACCATCCGAAGCGATGTCCGCTACCTCCTCGGACTGAGCGTCGATCTGTTGAATCGTGGCCGTAATCTCCTCAATGGAGGCCGAGAGGTCGTCGACATTCTGATTGGCTTGCTGTGTCTCCTGTGAGAGGTCCTCAGCACCATCTGCCAGTTCGGTCGAAGAAGCATCGATTTGCTGAATCGAAGCCGTCACCTCTTCGCTGTTGGCACTGAGTGTATCACCACTCTCGTCGAGGTCGGCCGCGTTGGCAGTCAGTGAATCGATAATCTCTCGAAGATTATCGACGGCAGTATTGAGATGGTCGTTCAGGCGAGTGTATTCGTTGTAGACATCCATTGCCTCGTCGTAGTCCTGATCGGGTTCTGGCACCGTCGGGTCGATCGTCAGATCACCCGCTGCGAACCGCTCGACTTTGTCCTGTAATTCGTCAAGAACATCTCGCTGGTACTGTTCGAGGAACTGTTTTTTCTGTCGCTGACGGTTGCGTTCAGTGACGTCTTTTTCGACGAGCATCGCACCAGCGGAGACACCGTCATCATCGAATAGTAGTGTCACTGTCCGTTCGAGCGGAGTCTCTTGGCTAGCGACGAGCATTGTCTCCTCACGTTGCTGGATGTCGTCATCACGGCGCATGGCCTCTTGTACGATGTCGCTGGCCGGGCTTTCGTCAGCCTGTAACACCTGTGGCTTGTTTCCGGCTGCCTCCGATTCGGTTAAGTCGTACAACTCCAGTGCCTGCTCGTTGATGTGGGTGATTCGACCGTCGGTATCAACCACGATGGTGGGCTCCTGTAACCCATTGAGGATACTCCGGACGAATGCCTGGGCTTCGTCCGAACGGGCTGCTTCCTCATTGCCATTGTCGGTTGCAGCAGACGAGATCGTGTCACTAGACTCGGATGGATCAGTCTCGGACTCCATGCCGAGTCCACCGAGGAGTTTGTCCCGGAGTCTAGTCGAGTTATCCGAAGCGTCTTTCCAGTCAACGGATTCCGTCTGGTTGGTCGACTGGTCTCTTTGCTCGCTCTGCTTGCTCATATTACCGATTCTCAATACGCATATTAATGCGTTCACCCTGATTATCAAAAAGACATAGTGACAATATAAGTAGCAAACCGATTATATTCGGGGTTGCGCTATTAGTGTCTAACCCACGGTCTTACAAGCAGTTTTTATGCTGATTAAGATTCAGTCTGCGGGCACGTATCATCAGGCGTAACATACGTTCTGTGAAGATACGTGAGAACGCTGTCGACGATCTTCGCGTCGTACGTCCAGGTCCCATAGAAGGAATTCTTATCACGCTCTTCGGCGAGCAGGGCACACTTTTGTGTCTCGTTTCCGCCCCCGTCGAAGACGACAAACCACATCTGTGCGATTTCGTCGATCTCGGCCGTGTGTACGTATCCACCATCGATAGCTGGCGGTGTGACATCTGGTACGCCGTACATGTGAACCTTGAGCCCATGTTGTGCAAGGGTCGTGTAGACTTCTTGCTGGGCGGTCATGAGTGAACACTGTTGGAATCCTGCATGGATCGTTCCAGAGCCGATTCTGCGAGCGCGGTCCTCGATCTCGCGCGACGCGTGGTGCATTTGCTCAGTATTGAAGGACGTGAATGTTGTTTCCTTGAGATGTCCGAGAATATGTTCGTACTCCGCATCCGAGACGCCAGTAGCATCCCCAGAGGACGGTGATTGATTTACAAGCTTCCGCAGTGTCTCCACAGCGACGAGAGCCAAAACCTCTTCATCGGTACTGAGAACAGCAATATCTCTTGGAGAGCCAGACGGCGTTTGGTAGCTGGAAATTCTGACGTTCTGCGTCTCAAAGAATGTCTGGAGTTGCTCATGGATGGAATCAGAAGCGTCGATATTGAACAACGCTAGCTCCTTTTCGAGTGTTCTAATGAGTTCGATCGTCTCTCGAAGGTCCATATGTCCCCATACACCAAGACCGGTTTATAAATACATACGTTTTCATATCATATTTGATATTTCATGATGTATGCGTTAGGTACTCAGACAGAAGTAGAGTATAACTCGAAATTATGCTGTATTCACTCCCCGTATCTTTCACCGGTTCACCTACCAATAGACTGGGAGATATCACTGTTTCACTGCGTTCGGTAAGGTCCGTGACAGTTATTCCACTGAATCGATAGACTGGCCACCACCGAACGGATCGAGTCGCTGACCGAACACCAGTCTCGAAATGTCGTATCCACCAGTGGAATCCCCGGTATCGGGCGGGACACTGGGTTTAGGTGCTGAATAGATTACTCCCGGTCAGTACAGTATCTTATACACTCTCCGTGTTCGTCGCGCGGAATAATTACAACACTACCACAGATGACTCTCACCGATGATACATTCTACGAACTCCTGGGAAACGAACGACGCAGAGCCTGTCTCGAACGACTCGTCGAGTCCGGTACGGAGTGGTCCGTAAGCGACCTTTCCAGGGCGGTGGCGGCAGACATCACTGACTCGTCGACCTCGCCGGAGGAGATCTACGACAGCGTCTACATCTCCTTGTGTCAGAACCATCTGCCGAAACTGGACGAAGTCGATCTCATCGAGTACGACCTCGAGGCCAAAACCGTCAGGCCCGGTCCCGGCCTACCCGCCATCGCGAACCGTCTCCCGACGAGTCAACCTGCAGCAACCCCGGAGTCGGCCAGGATGACAATCGTCGCGATAAGTTCTCTAACGGTGGTACTGGCTGGAGCAGCAGCGGTCCTCTCCTCGAACGTCGCTCGTTACCCGCTCGCAGTTATGCTGGTGGTTCACCTCAGCACGATATTTCTACTGGGCTTTCGACAGTTTCGGAGCCAGTCCGGGTAGCAAATACTCGATTCCAAGCGGACGAATGAATTGACAGTCACGGATATCACTGCTTCGCGGGAAAATCGACATCCCACCGACGCCGTCAGGGTAGTATCGTCAGGTAGCAGGCGATGCGACGCACATCGACACCTCGTCGTTCGTGTAGACGACGGCCCTGGAGGGGCGACAGAGTCGGTTCGGGTGGATGTTTCTGATTTCACCGACACCCCGACTGTTGAGGAAGTAGGTCGCTGCCCGGGTCTGTTCCTGCCGATAGACGACGATATCGTGCGTGACGGGTTCGGAGTCGTTGATGGTGGCTGTGTCGGCTGGGTAGGACTCCGTTCGGAAAAACAGCGTCTGATAGGGGTGGTCGGTGAACAACACCTGGTCCCGGCGGATGTCGTCCCCCTCAGGCGAGCCAGTCATCCGCCCGATCGTGTGGACGGCATCGATTTCAGCCTGGGAGTAGGCCAACGACGCCTGCTGATCCTCGAAGGCCGGGTTGTCGATCGTTCCGTTGCTCGATATGAGCATCACGCTCGGGAACACCACCGCGAAGACGAGCACAATCCCGACGACGGCGTACCGGTTCAACTGGAGGGAGAAATACCGGAGTCCGATAACGGTGAGTATCACCATCGGCGCATACAGGAACGCGAACCAGCGCTGTGGGATGAAGTTCCGGATGCCGAACATCGGGAGGCCGAGGACGAACACGAGCATCACCGCAGCGCTGACCAGCAGTGTAAACACCGACTGGCGCGCACGACGGCGGTGGAGGACATACAGTGAGCCGACGAACGTTCCGAACAGGAGCAGGAGAAATCCGGTTGTGTTGACGTACGTCACAATCGTCTCGATCAGTGACGGGCCGCTGGCGGCCGCCGCCGCCCCGCTGCTGGCACCGGAGTCAGGCCCGGCGAGGTTCAGGACACCGGCGCTCGACGCCAGCGTTTCCTGCAGATAGCTCATCACCGTCACCAGGAAGGAGTTCCCGTTGTAGGGAGTGAACGACCAGAGAAACGCGGCGAGTCCGGCGTCGAACGCGACGAGTCCGAGCAGGTTCACGGGATTGCGGGCCCCGACCGCGTCAGAATCACTCGCGGAGCCGCCGAAGACGTCGAGCTTGAGGAGCAGGTAGGCGACCACGCCCGACCCGAGCAGGACGAGCATGATGAACGACGACACCTGGTGAGTGAGGATTATCCCGACGCTAAACAGGACGAGCAGGCCGAACTCCGTGAATCCGTAGTCGGTCCGCATCACCCGGACCGACAGGTAGAGCACGCCGAGGAACAGCATCAGGCCCATGCTGGTCGGAATGAGATGGATGCCCCATTCGATGACGTAGTCTCCCAGCGAGAACAGCAGACACGCGAGGACCGCCCAGCGTTGCTCGATCAGGAGGTTCGCCGAAATGTACACGGCCACGATCGAGATGGGCATCGTAAGCCCGAGCGTGAGATAAAGTGCCTCACGCAACGGCACGGCAGCGAGCAGCGAGGTGCCCACGACCAGCAGGTGATACAGCGGCGACGTGACGTGTTTGTCGTCCGAGATAGCCTCCAGTGACCCGGAGGTCTGGATGTCCTGGGCGAGTCGCGTGATATGCGTCCAGATATCGATGCCGATGAGGCCCGGATTGGCATACACTGCGCTCAGCCGAACGACGGCTGCCAGCAGGACGATCTGTATCAGTACCCGCCCAGCATCGAATCGGTTGTCACTGGCAAAGACGATTTGTCCGAACAGCAGGGTTCCAGTGACTCCCGCCACGTCGTAAAACAGCAGTGACCGGCCACCGGACCGAACGGAGAGCAGGACGAGCAGCGACAGACAGCCAAACACCAGTATCGGAAGTGTCCGCTGAATTCCCGGAGAGAGGGATGGAAGGCCGGTACTGCTGCTGGTCTCACCATAGCTGGCGACCAGGTACAGGAGACAGGCCACTCCGAGGACCGGGGGCACTGTCTTGATGTATATCTGTGAGGCGAAAAACCGCAACGGGAACAACAGCAGGGCGAGGACGAGCCCTGCAACGGCGGCAACGAGGTCAAATCGGAGGGGGGAGAATTTCCGATGCAGTCTGTGCCGGATGCTGCTCACGCCGGTACCTCCCGTCGGTCGAGCGCGGACGCATAGAGCGTCTCGAGTTCGCGGCCGAATCGCTCGGGATGCAGGGTTTCGATTGTGTCCCGGCCGTTCGGTCGCCACTCGTTCGAGAGGATTACTTCGAGCGCACCAGCCAACTGGAGGTCCGACTCACAGACCGCACACTGTTCGATACCGTCGAGTGTCTCCCGGACGAAGCCGACATCTGTCGAGACGATGGGGACGTTACACGCGGCGGCTTCGCGGACGATCATCGGGCCGCTCTCGCGCTTCGAGGTCACGAGGACGGCATCGCTCGCGTTCAGATAATAGGGCATCTCCGCGTAAGCTTTGCCACTCACTGTTCGGAGTTCGGCATCGATATTGGCTGCTTCGACGATACCTGCGGCCCGTTCGAAGTCCTTCTCCGGGCGGCTGGGGTCGTACGGGAACAGGATGTCGGCCGAGTCAGCCTCCCAGCCGACATATGCCTTTGCCGTCGCCCGCTCGATTGGCTCGAACACGTCAGTGTCGACGGGGAACGGAATGTGTGTGTACGGGGAGTCCAGGAACTCACCCATCCGCTCGCTGGGGAGTATCACTCGGTCGGAGAGTCGCGCACTGGCTCTGCTCAATTTCGTCTGCCAGCCCCGCTGACTCATGAGTTCACTCCCCCAGAAAGTGGTCACGACCGGACGGGTGGGCTGGGCGAGCGCGAACGGGGCCGTCAGTCCGTGATTCGCGTGGACCAGGTCGTAGGAATCCAGGCCGTGTTCGAGCACCTCGGGATAGTACTGGAGGTACTCAGTCAGTGTTCGCGGGTCGTCGGCTGTGTACTCCCCAGGGACCTCAAGAACAGTACACTCGATTCCACGAGACCGGAGGGCCGCGATCTGTTCTTCGAAAAACGAGCGCCGATACGTTGTGAGTTGTAGCGTTCGCATTCGTTTAGTCAGATGTTCCAGGGATTGGATCGGGGGTGGCCGCCTTGGACGGACGGTCCACCGCCGGGGTTAGTTGGTCAAGAATGACGTCAGTGGTATCGAGTTTATCCGCCAGGAGCATCTCGCGTCGTCGCTCCCACTCCTCGGTGTCGGTGTCGAGAAACCTCCGGGCGACTTCGAGCGTTCGCCGCCCCCGGTCGTCCCCGGAGCAGTTGGCGACCAGCCCGTACGACGATTCGATGTCCTGGAGGTATCCCAGTTGGAGTGTGCTGACGTAGACAGCGGGCGTTCCCAGGACAGCACACTCGGCAGCCGTGGTCGCGCCTTCACCGACGTAGAGGTCGACTGCGGCCAGGAGGTCGTGGAAGCGCTCTGGTGCCAACGAGAACAGTCGAGTCGCGACTGCAGCAGGGACCTCACCTTCGGCGGTGACCAGCACGTCCGCACCGTCAGCTTCGAGCGCTTCGATGAGCGCGAGCGGATCCGAAACACCGCTGGCCCCGATGTCGTGTGAGGAGCCCCAGTCTCCCAGTCGAAGGAGGACGATCGGGCCATCCGGGTCGACGTCGAGGTCGGCGAGCACATCGGCCTCGTCCTGGGGAGTGAACCGGTCGGGATGCAGGTACGCGAGTTCGTGGTAGGACGGGTAGCGAACGTGAGCGGCTCCGATATCGCCACTGAAACAGTCGGGCGTACAGACCGTATCAGCGAACGGGAACGCCAGTCGCCGGATGAGCGTCGCGTGTTCGGTGTCATAGAACACTACACTCCGGGCATCGGTCACAGATGCGACGTGGGAGACCGCAACGCCACCGATGGCTGTCATGACATCGGGGTCGAACGCGCGGGCCGCCCGCAGGAGTCGTGCCTCGTAGACAGCCTGGGCAGCCGCGAGCGACGGCAGTGAGTCGGCCGAGCCAGCGAGGAGTTCGTACTCGATATCACACCGGTCGAGGAGTTCGACCGAGGACTCGTTGTCGCGGGCGAACACCCGGACCTCGTGGCCCTGATCGGTTAGTTCCGCGATGGCATGTTTGAAAAAGTGGACGTGCCCGGCGTGTTGGATCGTGACGATGACCTTCATTCGCGGACCACCGTGGGCTCGTCGTCAGTGTCGACCAGCAGGGCGATCAGCGAGGCGACGATGCCGAACAGGAACAGAAGGGCCGCCCCAGGCCACGTTCTGGACACCTTCGCGGCGACGGGCTGGACTGCACGCCAGGCGGTCTGCCCGATCGAGAGCAGCCCCAGCGCGAACCCGAGCATTCCCAGCACGTAGAGTACCGGGAGATGTGCCTTCCCGTCTTGCCCCTCACGGCGGATCCGCCAGATGAACGACCGGAGGATCGTTTTCGCGGTCCGGGGAGCAAAGCTGGAGAACGCTATCGTGCTCCGCTCGTCGCCGTAGATCGCGTCCATCGGGACATCCGCGACCCGAACCCCGTCGGCATTCAGCCGTGCGAGCAGGTCGTTGGGATAATCGTGATCGTCCGGGACGGCCGCCATGTCGACCGCCGACAGCGCTTCGAGGGAAATCGCCGTATAGCCGTTCTGCGGGTCACGAATCCGCCAGTAGCCGCTCGCTGGCTTCGTCAGCAGCGTCAGCATCCAGTTGCCGAGCAATCGGAACGGCGGCATCCCGTCGGAGGACCCGTCGCCTGCGAGCCGATTCCCCTTGGCGTAGTCGGCCCGCCCCTCGACGATGGGGGCGATGAGCGCATCCATTTCCTCGGGATCCATCTGTCCGTCGGCATCGATCGTCACGGTGATGTCCATCCCGTCGCGCTCGGCGAGCCCGTAGCCAGTTTTGAGCGTTCCCCCAGCACCTCGGTTGATCGCGTGTCTGACCGGAACCACGTCCAGGTCCCCGTGTCCGCTCCCGTCCGCCGCGATGACTTCGGAGGGGTCCCCGTCCTCGGGCGCTGGTCCCAGTATCGCTTCCCGTGAAGTCGTGTAGGCACAGATGGCGCCCCACGTGTCGTCGGTCGAAGCGTCGTCGATTGCGTAGACCCGGTCGACGTATTCCGGCATCGCCTCGATGACCTTGCCGACGCGGTCGGCCTCGTTGTACGCCGGCAGGATGACACCGACTGTGTGGTTGCGAAACATCTCAGATGCCCCGGTAAATGGCATCGGCAGGCAGTTGCGACGACTCGAACGTCCCGTACACATCGACGATAGCCGGCGGGGCGATGAGTTGGTCCGCGACAGCCGCAGGGTTCAGCCCCCGGAACTCCTCGTGAGGTGTCGCCAGCAGTAGCCCGTCGAACTCCTCGAACGAGAGGGAATCCAGCGCCGGGATATCGAACTGTTCGGTCAGCGTTTCGTTCGGTACCTGCGGGTCGTACCCGACGAGGTCGATGCCGTACTCTCGGAGCGTATCCAGCACCGCAGCGACCTTCGAGTTCCGGATATCAGGCACGTCTGGTTTGTACGTGAGACCGGCAACCAGCACACAACTGTCAGCGAGCGGCCGACCAGCCTCGGACAGCGCCTTCACCATCTGGTCGGCCACGTGGGCTGGCATCTCTTCGTTGACCTCCCGGCTCGTTCGGATGAGGTTCGCAACCGAGCCCTCGGCCTGTGCGCTGTGAAGCAAGAAGTGCGGGTCGACCGGGATGCAGTGACCGCTGACGAGCCCTGGGCCGTAGTCGTGGAAGTTCCATTTCGTCCCGGCCGCTGCCAGAACCGCCTGGGTGTCGATCTCCAGGTCGTCGAACACCATCGCCAGTTCGTTGACCAGCGCGATGTTCACGTCGCGCTGGACGTTCTCGACGACTTTGGCCGCCTCTGCAGCCTCCATCGTCGGGGCACGATGCACGCCCGCGTCGATGACATGCTCGTAGAGTTCCGCCACGTCCGCACGGACAGTGCTGTTCTGTCCGCTGACGATTTTGACGACGTTTCGCAGCCCGTGTTCCTCGTCCCCGGGATTGGCGCGTTCCGGCGAGTAGCCGACGGAGAACTCCTCACCGCATTCCAGTCCGGACGCGTCTTCGAGCGCGGGAACGAGTACTTCCTGGGTCGCCCCGGGATAGACAGTCGATTCGAGGATGACCGTCGTGTCGGGCGTCATGTGCTGGCCGACCGTCTCGGCGGCACTCTTGACGAACTCGACGCTCGGGCGGTTGTTCTGGTCCAGTGGGGTCGGGACAGTCAGCAATACGTAGCCTGCATTCGAGAGCGTTGCCGGGTCAGTGGTGAATGCCACGTCACCGCTCTTGACTGTCTCGTCCCCGAGGTCTCCCGTCGTGTCGGTTCCCTGGGAGAGTTGTGCGACCGTGTCGGCATCGATGTCGTAGCCGACGACATCGTAGCCCGTCTCGTCGAACCTGACTGCCAGCGGGAGCCCAACGTAGCCGAGGCCGACGACACACACGGTCGTCTCCTGTGGCACGATTTGCCGTGTTTCGTCGATTGGGGTGCGAGCGTCGACCGCCTGATTGCTTGAAAGCGAGTTCATGAAATCACAGATCTAATCGGCCCGGATTCCATCGGCGGCAGCGGAGACAGGCCGACCATGATTCATCACCGTCTCCGTCGGGGTTTCCTATATGGTCACTAAGGCTATCGACCGCCATTCCGCCGTATTTCGGCGAAAATACCTGCACACAAGCACGGATTCGCCGCCCAACGAGCAACTTCCTAAGCATGCGTCCTGCCACACCACCGGCGAACCGCTACGCGGGACGGGGTCAGGCCAGTGGCCTCCAGCGAATCCACGATTGCCAGGGCTGTGTCTCAGCCCGCTTAAATTTCAATTAAGAACGATGGATGACAGCCGCGGTCCGAATTGGTGGTTGATTGAAACTCGAATTCGGTGACAGGTTCCAGGTCTCGGTGTTGGGGTGTCAATAATAACGTGTGATGTGTTCGTATAGCCAGTATGGGAAAGCTGAAAAAAGCTCCATTGATTATTGGAACGGCGGTAGTTGGGATAGTCGCGTTTCGGTCCCTTCGCAAACGACGGTCAAGCGATACCGAAGCTGAACCCCGAGAGGAAAACCGGGAGGACCCCGATACCGCGACCGAAAACCGGGAAGCCCCCGAAACCGCGACCGAAAACGCGAAAGCTGCGGTTGAACACGCCCGCCAGGCAGCGCATCAGACGAAAAACAGCTTACCGCGAACGTCGAGATAAAAGTGGGGGAGGTCGCTGCCGTCACCGCGAGGCTGTTCATCGGGCCGAGATGCTGACGGCCCGTTCGGTTTTCTGACGGGGGCAATTCGGACGCGTTCTCTGCAGTTCCCAGACCGCGTTCTGCCCTTCAAAACGGAGTTCTAACGCGTCGAAATCCGATTCAAGCAGTCGACTCGTTCGTGTGTGTTCGAGCATAGCAATCGAAGACGAGTTTCGCGCCGCCGACGACGACGGGGCCGATGAACAGACCGACGGCACCGAACACGACGAGCCCACCGAAGATGCCGATGACGATGATCGCGGAGTTCAACGCGCTGGACCGGCCGATCAACGCGGGTCGAAGATACAGATCCGAGACGCTGATGAGCATGCCGTATATGGCTATTGCCACGCCCGCAACCGGTCGCCCGGCTGCGACCAGATAGAGCACAGCTGGAATCCACACCCCGAACGCACCGACCAGCGGGAGCAACGTCAGCACGAACGTGGCGACTGTGAGAAAGATCACGGCGGGGAGGCCGGCAATCGCCAATCCGGCCCCGAGTAGCACCGCCTGAATTACCGCAACGAGAACGTTCCCGACGACTGATGCCCACATGAGCGCATCAAATCCCTCGCGAAGTTCGTCCAGAACGTCCCCATCAATCGGCAGGACCCATTGGACCCACGCCACCAGTTTCGCTCCGTCGCGCAATAGGGCGAACAGGACGAACAGAGTGATCGTCAGTCCGATGAACAGCCCTGGCAAACTGCCGACGAAATCGAATACGCTCGACGTGACCGTCTGGAGGGCACTGGCAATCCGGCCCTGATTCGACCCGTACAGAGCGGTGAGATCGACGGCGTAGCCGGCAGTTTCGATGAGGTTCTCGATCGATGCGACGTCGAGTTGACCGCTCCTGACGGCCCGCTCGAGCATCAGTGACTGTCGGACGGCGACTAGTACGACGAAAATGAGGGGGATCAGGACGAGGAGTAACATCCCCACGACGGTGGCAAGTGCCGCGAGCGTGGGTCTGAGATACTGTTCGGCCCGGTGCTGGACAGGGAGAGAGATGTATGCGAGAACCACACCGAACAGGACGAACTGGAGATACGGCAGGAAAACGAAAAGTGCGAGAAGGCCGGCCAACAGTGCGAGCGCGGTCAGTCCGGACTGCCCAACGAAGCTCGTCGGCGGTTCGGGCCTACTTGCCATCGTCTCACAACACGTGACCATATGTTTCAATCATCAGCATTTTGATCAGAGAATACGTGTTGATAAACCGGGTGAAAGTGGTAGGAGAGCTGATCTGGCATGTCGTGCTGGGTAGATACGAAAGGTCGCGGATAGAGAGAAGACGGGCACACCAGGACAAATACGTCATCTGCTAGTGACTAGCTGACACATAATAATATGCCCAGTGCCAGCATATACGGCCATGATCTCTCTACGAGCTCTCGTCGTTAACGCGGTCGTCGGCCTGATTGCCCTGATCATCGCGAACGCCGTCGGTCTGGGCGTCCAGATCTCACTCATCACACTGCTGGTGTGTGCTGTTTTCGGGGTCCCCGGGGCGATCCTGGTGATACTGCTCGCAGTGTTTGATATCGCCTTCGTGGCCGCGGTCGTTCCGGCGCTCCTCGGTTGAGACCGGCCCGAAGACGGACACCCGCGCTTGGCGTCGAAACTAGCTGGGGGAATTCTGGGCGTGCTGCACCGACAGTTGAGTTCTCACTCACCCGCCCTGGCCGCTGTCTGTTGCTGGTGCTTACGGATTACGCCGTATTTTCGATGTGGTCGGACGCTTGCCGGACTGGCGTGGCTATCGGGGGTGGCTGGCTGTTCGGACACTGCTGGCCGGCGGTCGGGTGCACGATCAGAGTTGGACGGGGTGTCAGTGAGTAGCGGATCAAATCTTCTGTGGACCCGTATACACCAGACCGATCCCGGGGACGCTACCCGATATCCAGCCTGGATTCTCGAAGGACAGCGTTGACAGCACCGCCGAGCAGGACAACGATACTGGCGAAGTACAGCCACGTGACGAACAGGAGGACGGCACCGATCACTCCGTACGCTGCGTAGCGAGTGGCGTTCCCCGCGTAGATTCGGAACCCGATCTGTAGAAGGACCCACCCGCTAGCGGCGACAGCTGCCCCCGGAAACACCCCTCGGATCGACACGTCAACCGGCGGGAGCACGTAGTAGATCGGCAAGAACGCGAGTCCGAGAACGCCGATCAACAGTAGCGACCCGAGAGCATCAATAAAGGGTATTTCGGGCGGCAGGAGCGAGAGCACGACGCCAACGGCGACGAGCAGTCCGATGGCGCACGTGATGCCGACCACCACGACGAAGCCGTTCCGGACCTGTTCGAGCAGCGATGTGTCCGCGTCGTCGAGGTACAACTCGTCGAACGCATGGTCGAGGCCGCGGAAGAGTTTCAGAGCACTCCAGACCAACCCGAGGAATCCGACGACGGACGCAGCCCCTCGGCCGGAGGTCTCTGTGAGCGCCTGCGTCACACTGTCCTGGCCCGCTGAGGAGAGTTGCTGGCTGAACGTGGCCGTCACGCGGCTCACCAGTGCGTCGCCACCGACGAACGAGGCGACCGCCACAGCGAGCAGTATCAGCGGGATGATCGAGACGAAGGCGTAGAAAGCGAGCGCGGCCGCCAGATACGTGAGATTGCGGTCCACTGCGAGCGCGAAGACGCCACGGATGGTCGAGCCAGCACTCTCCAGGGGAGCGGGAACGTACCGGCGAATCGTGGTATCACTGCTCATCGTATTTTTCGCATACAGAGACCCAGCGCTCCCGGCGGTTAATTATGCGATTCGTAACATCGCCGGATGGCAAGCCCCGGCAGGGCAGGCCGCCGATATGTCGGCATCACTCGGGATTGTACTTGACCGTGCCCGTCCAGACGCCGTAGATGTCGTCCCACTGGCTGTCCTCATCGAAGAGGCGCACTTTGATGTCCAGTTCGCCGCGCTCGAACTGCTCGAGTCCCCGTTTCTCCATCCGGATGGAGAACGTTCCATTCTCTCGCATCTGGAGGTTGTCCATCCGCGCGAATCGTTGCTCATTGACGTAGACAATGAAGTATGGCTCGCCCTCGACATCGCCGTGGCTCGCGGGGTCGACGTTCTCCATCCGAGTGTCCGCGGTCACCTGGAGGTCGAAGTTCGCGTAGCCCTCGCCGTTCCGGCGCGGTTCCGTGTTCACGAACTGGACATCGGGGACCCGCCCTGGTTCGATCTTGTTTTCGAGGTGTCGGTTCGGAGGTCTCGGTTGACTCCACGCCGGGTACGCGGTCGAAGTCTGGTCCGGTGCTTGCGTCGACATATCCGATTGTCCCGAAGGGGTCGTTGGTATGGCTGTCCGATCCGGCATGTCCGTCGACGTCGACGAATCTCCTGCCGAGATCAGACTTGCACAGCCCGCAGACAACACAACGATCACCAGCACCAGGATCGCCAGGGGATGGCTCTTCATACAGGGGTCTTTGCAGGGCACTCGGACTTACTATAGAGCCGATAATTTCGACACGAGCGGATAGAGACCCGTTTTCGAGCCAGTGGTTGAACAGGTATTCAGGTACGTGACCTCCTCCCCGTCGTGAACGGAGAGGGATCGAAGATCCCTCAGGCAGTCGGCCGGAGGCCGACGACGACCGGGCTTCCCGTACCACAGCGTTGGAAGATTTGCTGGTTTGCAGACCGGTCGGCATGACCAGTCTCCTGGCGGGGCCAGACCGTCGTTACTCCTATCCACAGGGGATTCGGAGTTACCGTGCTATGGGAATCCAGCGGCCCGAAGGGGATTCCTTCGAACGTAGATTCACCGAATCCGATATTATCCGTTTACTCGGGCGGTCAAGCCGCCTCGGCACGTGTCATGCAACGGTCCGGAGAAACATAAATCTCCAGCTTGCACCAACCACGACGGTTGTTTCACGGAGCTTACGCGATTCACTCCCGCCGTAAACGGCGCGATTCTTTCGCTGAATCAAGATAGCTTCCCCGTCATACCGTAGTCAGTCCCATAAATTGCCTGTCAGTGTGATTTATCTGACCCATAACAAACCGTGCGATGGGACGTATTTGAACCGTGACGATACGCGAAACATACATACGGGGGCTGAAGTTCCGGCAGTTTCTCGAAACTGAAGCGGATACCTATGACTCGTACGATATATCACTTCGACGACGGTTGTGGCTGTGGCGGCGCGGGTTCCTCAGTCGGTCGGATGCGATCTACGACCTCGATGATGGACACCATCGAGCGTACCTGACCGATTTCGAGCGTTTCGTCCGAACGCCGCTGATCAACGGCGAGTGGAACGTGACGCTCACGAACAAACTCATCTTTCACTGGATGATGGAGCGGTTCGACGCCCAGCAGACGACTGTCTACGGGATGGTTCGGAACGACCGGTACTTGCCCATCGACACGGACCAGGGTCCCCAGCGCCAGGTCATGGCTGCGGTCGGAGCCGACGGGCTCACCGGATCGGACACGACAGAGAGTATGCTCGCTCCCGAGGGACGTCGCAGCAATGGCGGGACACCCGAACAGAACGGGGATGCGCCTGCGAAGTCCCAGCCCGGCGCTCCACGGCAGGTTCGCGAGCGTCTCGATGCTGACGGTCGCCTCGTCCTGAAATGGATCAAGGGCGGCGGGGGAAACAACGTCTACATCTGTTCGACGATAGACGGGGGCTACCGGGTCAACGATGAACGGCTGACGGGAGAGGAGTTCGAGACCCTGGTCGAGGGGCTACAGGAGTACCTCGTCTGTGAGTTCGTCGACCAGAGTCCCTTTTTCTCGGCTGTCTATCCAGACACCACGAACACGCTCCGGATTATCACGATGTTCGACGAGACGGCGGGAGCGGCATTCATCCCCATCGCGATCCTCCGTGCCGGAACGGATCGGTCAGTCCCGGTCGACAATTTCTCGGAGGGTGGTCTCAGCGCGGAGGTCGATATCGAGACCGGGAAGTTGGGGACAGCCCTCCAACTGCGTAACCAGACCGACCTCGTCGAACACGACGAGCATCCCTTGACGGGGACCCAACTTGCGGGTGTCACGATTCCCGCGTGGACGGAAATCCGCGAGAAGATACTCGCGATTGCGGAGGCGAATCAACAACTGCCCTACGTCGGATGGGATGTCGTCCCCACCGACGACGAGGGGAGCTTCAAAATCATCGAGGGGAACCGGTATCCGGGAATGCGGTCCCTCCAGAGCCATCGGCCCCTGCTCGCCGACGAGCGCGTTCGGTCGTTCTACGAACGCCACGACGTTCTCGATCGATAGTCATGTGCTGACCGCCACGGGTATGGTTGCCTGTGGCTGTCTGCTTCTTTTCGAGCGATAAAAGAGAACGTTGTACGCTCGGACTATTCTATGTAGCCGAGTTCGGCCAGGCGCTCTTCGACATCCTCGCCGACTTCTGCCCCCTCTTTGGAGACGTGGGAAGGGTAAGATTGGGTACCAATTCCATCGACAACAGGAAGGACTCGGCCGTCCATCGCTTCGTGGGCCGGGAGACCGAGTGCAGCCATAATCGTCGGTGCTACGTCGAAGAGATGTGCCCCGGTCAGGTCGGCGTCGGTATCGATGCCGTCTCTCGCCGCCACGAAGATGCCGTCGCGTTTGTGATTCCAGGGTTCCGTGGACTCGCCGAAGTACGCATCGGCCGGCTCGGCCGACAGGAAGTGCTGGAAATCCTTGGGCACGGTCACGACGTCGACCGCGTCCTCTGCCCGTGGTCCGTCGTAGTACACTTCCCGCGGTGCGACCGTCTCGAAGACCGGCTCGCCATCGGGTGCGGTGGCCGCTTCGAGATCGTCGATGAGGTTCTCCCGGACCGCGTCGTAACGTCGCGGCGGGACCACACCGTCCGGTTCGCGGCCCCGGAGATTGATCCGAACGCCGAGTTCGGTCCGCAGGCGCATGTACGCCGTCGAGTTCTCGAAATCGACCTGTTCGTTACCGGTTCGAGCGACGTTCCGGGGCGCGTGTCGCTTGGCGAACTCGTCGAGGCCGATCGCTTCGAGGACCGCACCGATTCGCCGGGCTGTGAGGCCAACGGTCGCGGCCGCGGCCGCTGCACGCTCGACCGTGCTCGGTTCCCACGTTTCGACTTCCTCACCCTCGTGGAGCTGGTCGCGCATGACGTTCCACGTCGGCATTCCTTTGCCACCGTTCGTGGTTTCGACGTAGCCAGCGTCTTCGAGGAAGGTGTTGACGCGGAACTCGTCTTTCTCGTAGCGGCCCATTCCGTGGTCGCTCGCGATGAAGACGTTGTCGGGGTCGTGTTCGTCGAGGATCTGGCCGATCTGGTCGTCGGCCGCCTCGTGGACGGTTTTGACCTTGTCCCAGTCGCCGTCGAACTCGTGGAAGACGGTGTCGGTCTTCTGGAATTCGACGAAGCCGAAGTCGGGATCGAACCGGTCTGCGAGATACCGGAACGCCTTGCCACGCATTCCGATGAGGCGGCAGTACTCGGCTATTTTCTCCGAGTCTGGGATGCTGGAATCCCCTCGGGTGTAGTCGGGATAGACCCGATACTCGCCGATTTCGTCGCGGACGTCGTCCAGAATTCCCTCGGGGTGGGATGGCGGGTCTTCCGGCCCCATGAATCCCGGGACGATTGCCCCGTCGATATCGTCCGGTGGATACGTGACGGGGACGTTGACGACGACGCTCGAGAGGTCGTGGTGGTCGAGCAGCGTCCAGAGTCGATGTGCCTCGACGTCGTCGGCCGTCGAGAGTTCGAAGTCGTAGCCGTCGAATCCGACGAAACTGTAGACGCCGTGTTTGCCCGGGTTCACACCCGTATACATCGACGGCCAGGCGCTGGGCGTCCACGGCGAAATCTGCGATTCGAGGGGGGCACAGGTGCCCGCCTCCCGAAGTGAATCGATGTTCGGGATACACCCTTCCGCAGACAGTCGATCGAAAACCGAGCCACACCCAGCGTCGATACCGATGAGCAGCGTATTCATATTTCAACACTTATCATGATTATTCAATATGTGACGTACCCATACTTCGGCCCCCGAATACGTTATTACTCCCTCGCTAAACGCTTTGAAAACGGCCCACAGACGGGTTCAGCCACATCGGCAGAGAACGGCTCGGGAAACAGGCGGCGCACCCACAGGGAAAATACTATCAAACAGACTGTGATTTTGCGAGGGAACTACTGGGACTCGTCGGCGTCGAGTAACAGTGTCAGCAACGTTCGCTCGGCGACGCGCAGGTGTCGGTTGAGCGTTGGTTGAGTGATGTCGAGCAGTTCCGCGACCTCCTCGGCAGTGTGTTCCCGTGGCCACTCGAAGTAGCCGCTCAGGTAGGCCGTCCGAAGGGCCTGGAGCTGGCGGTCAGTCACGCTCTGCTCGAAGGCGGTCCGGAACCGATGGGTCTCACCCGCCGATCGGTCCCGCTGTGAGCGCGACTGCAAGGAGATTCCGGGATAGGTCCGTTCCAGTGTCTCGATGAACTGGCGGACATCGGCATCGACGGGAAGTGTCACGAGAACGCGTGTGCTGTCGCTGTCTGCGATGATCTTTCGAAGGGTCGCTCCCTGTTCGACGAGTCGGGTGACCAGCGAAGTCCCCTGAAGAACCACCTTGAAAAGGACTGATTCGTCCCGGTCTCTCCGTGTGACCGACGAGACAGCCGTTTCGGCTTCGAGTGAGGATTTCACCACACTGGCATCCGCTCCCGACACCAGCAGGAACGCCAGCAGCGACTCGTCCCGGGGGATAATCCCCTCCAGTTCCACCGTTGTTCCGACAGTCCGGGCCACCCGTCCGAAGAGGTCCGAGCCGACAGGGAGTTCGAGGTCGAGGTCGGTGACGGTGTCGGCCATCAGTGCCCGTTTCCGCTCGAAGGCTCCGAGGCCGTGGGCGACTGCATCGCCGACGTCCTCGAACACCTGCTCCGTGAACTCGTCGAACGCACCGGGAGTCGACGCATACACCGAGAGGACACCGAACAGCCGCTCCTCGTTCAGGAGCGGGACGCTCAGAACGGACTCGAAGCCACGAGCGAGAGCGTGCTCGCGCCACGGTTCCTGCCCCTTGTCACCTCCTGCCGAGATATCGTTCTCGACTGTATGGGTGCGCGAGTGAGCGGTTCTGACTGCTGGCTCGTCGGGTTCGGTGAGCGTCCGACCGATGGCGTCGAGATATCCCCGATCACGACCCGCCTGTCCCAGTGCTTCGAGCCGCTCCGGGTGGTCTCCCACGGCCCCGATCCAGGCGAACAGGATCCCCTCGGTGTCGGCCAGTTCCTCGCACACACCGCGTTCGAGGCGCTCACGGGTGTCGGCTCGGGTGATTACCCGCTCGATTCGCAGCAGCATGTCGGTGATGTGGCCGAGCCGTTCGAGCTGGGCCGACTCCGCTTCGAGTTCCCGCTCTCGCTGTTTCCTGCGAGAGATATCCCGAACGACGCCAACGGAGTAGTGGTCTCCCCGGCAAACGAACCCGCCGATAGACACGCCGATATCGAGGTCACGACCGTCACGGTGTCGGCCTCGAAGCTCGACGTACTCCCGGTTGAGTGTCAGTTCGTCCGTCTCGACGGCGTCATCGACCGGCGCCAGGTGCCGGTGTGCCTCGTCGTCCGGCATGAGCCTGGGCAGTGACTCACCGACCACTTCCTCGGGCGTGTATCCGAAAATATCGGCCACGCTCGCGTTCGCATATCGGATGACGCTGTCCGTATCGACGACGACAATCACATCCGAGACCGCCTCCACGAGCGCCTGGAACTGCGGTTCGCCTGGACCGTGCCACATCCCAGTCGGTTCCAGTGCTCGCTTGACGCGAGCCCGCAGTACGTCCTCGACTGCAGGGTCGGTCCCGAATCGGACGACCTCCGTCACACCGGCGGCGATAGCGTCACGTTCCTCGACCGCCGACACATCTGTGCCGACGAGAACGAACGGCAGGTCCGGGTCCATCTCACGAACCTGTTCGAGGAGTGTGCGCCCAGTCCAGTCTGGGAGGACTGTGGCACTGACGACGATGCCCACGTCAGAATCGGCTTCGAGACGCGTCACTGCCTCGGCGGCTGTGTCGACCGGAGAAACGGACAGCTCCTCACCCTCGATCTGTAGCGACGTGAGAGCCTCTGAAATCCGAGTCGTTCCCCCGACGACGAGAACGGTGACCGGCTGATCTGCTGTTTCGTGTGCGAATCGAAACGACATCCCCGCTCACCGGCGTCCATCCCCTGGTATGGGGTGTTGCAGGTATTGTGATGTGTTCCCGGGGGTCGGTCCCCTTTGTCCTGTCGTGACCGCGGACCGCTCGACCGACAGTGCGGACTCCTGGGCTGACAGCTGATCCATCTGGTTGCAGAGCAAACGGCGACCAGCCGGTTTATTAGCAGGTCCGTAGGTCAGCGCTTATCGACCGTCTAATAATCCACACAGGCACCGATGCACGGATATACATGCGTCGGCGCTACATTCGAGATATTTTACCTGTGATGACATGGATGGAGAGACTATCGGACGGTTCCGTCGGTGGACAGGTTGTTGTGGACGAGAGACGATGAGATTCCGTCGAGTGCTCTCGGTACTGCTCGTGGCGGGATGTCTGTTCGCGTTTACGAGTCTCGCGGGCTCGCTCGATTCCTCGATATCGGGTACCCCAGACGACCTCATCGATGTCGACAGCGGACTGCTGCCGATAGATTCGGGCCAGGTGAGTGATGTCAGTGACTCACTGAACGAAGCGGAGCAAAGCTCGGAGAACAGCGATTCGTCGAGTGCTTCCTCACAGGATGCCCCACCAACCGAGGATGGCTCGGCGGCAGCCAAGACACCTGGGTCCGGCGACGAGACAGTTACCGCCGATGCGGAACCGCAGGGCGGAGCCAAGGGTCAGAGCGACGATGGAGGGTCAGACAGCAGTATGCAACAGGACGACGGACCGGGTGACAAAGAGGGTTTCGGACCGGCTGAGCGAGGGCAGACACTGCTGGAGCGGCTGCTGCAGGTGCTCGAACAGTTGTTGCCCGTCTTCGTTGGGCTGCTGTTGCTGGGAGCGGTCGCGCTGCTCCTGCACTATCGTGACAGGATATGGAGCGCCATTGTCCGGTATCTCGGGCCCTACATTCCATGGGGTGGAGAGACGACAGGTAGCAACTCCCCGCTGTCCCGGCCACCGGCGAATGGGATCGAGCGAGCGTGGCTCGACATGGTACGGAGTGCGGACGTCGATGTCGACTCGTCGGCGACACCACGAGAGTATGCCAGTGCGGCCGTCAGTGGTGGCCTCCATCAGGATCCGGTCTGGGAACTGACGGACCTGTTCGAGCGCGTTCGCTACGGGAGAGGGGAAATTACACCCAAAGACGTGACCCACGCAGAGCGCTGTCTGCGTGAGTCGAGCGGGAGATCGGAAGGCGGTCTCGATGGCTAGTGGCTCGATCGACTCTGACGGGTCGAACTGGCGACACGTCGTCCTGGGTGCAGGGGGGATCATCGCGCTCGTCGCCCTTTTCCTCGTCGCCGACGACATCGCAGGACCCGCCGGGACGCTGCTCCGTACGGCGGTCGACAACGAGTACCTCCTCGCGATGGCATTGGGGGCTGTCGCACTCCTCCTCGCTGGGTTGGTGTTTTTCACTGGACGTAATCACCTCGACACGACGAGTATGCCAGCAGCCGAAAAACCGGTTCCAGCCTCAACCCCGGGCGACCCACTGGAGTCCCAACTTGATAGTCTCAGAGCCTGGATTCCGATGCTCGGCACGGACTCCCGGACGGAGGCTCGAACACGGCTGCGACGCGCGACCGTCCTGGCGGTCGCAGCAGACCGCGGGTGTAGTAACTCCGCAGCCACCCAGGCGGTCGACGAGGGGACCTGGACCGACGATTCGGTCGCGGCCCGGTTCCTCGGAACCGATGGACACCGTTCACCTGGGGTCGTAGTCGCTGCGGCCACCCGTGGACAGACGCCACTCCACTACCGCGTCCGGCGGACGATACACGTTCTTGCTGCGATGGGCGAACCCATGGAGGAATCGTCGTGACCGACTCGCGTCGGACCCGGCGATGGCGTGGAATCATGGTTCTCACACTCGTCGCGGTGGGGGCTGGATTGCTCGCCAAACGCCCGGCGCTTCTGTTGGTGTCAGCGCTCGGTCTCGTGTTTGCCGCCTATCCCTGGCTCATGGCGGTTCCCAGCCCGCAACTCAGCGTTGACCGGCGTCTGAGCGAGGCGAATCCACAACCCGGCGAACCCGTCGACGTGACGACGACAGTCAGGAACAGCGGCACCCGACCAGTGTTCGACCTTCGGTTCGTCGACGGCGTCCCGCCGGCGCTTTCGGTCGTTGAGGGAACCCCCAGACTGGGGACCGCACTGCGGGCCGGCACCAGCGATTCGATCACGTACACGGTCGAGGCCGAACGTGGTCGCCACGCGTTCGAGTCGGCGACAGCCGTGGTTCGGGACCCAAGTGGTGGCACAGAAACCGAGACGCAGGTCAGTACCGACACGGAGGTCACCTGCACGACAGCTGTCTCAGACGCGCCGATCGGGTCACGAACAGTCGGGTCGAGCGGTCAAATTCCCGCCGACCAGGGTGGGAGCGGGACCGAGTTCTATCAGACCCGCGCCTACCGACGCGGGGACCCAGTCGGGCGGATCGACTGGAACCGCTACGCCCGAAGTGGTGACCTCTCCACCATCGAGTTCCGCGAGGAACAGGCAGCAACGGTGGTCCTGCTCGTCGACGCCCGAGCCGAGTCATATCGTGGCCGTGACGAGCAACCGCACGCAGTCGCCGACTGTGTCGCTGCGGCCCAGCAGTTACTCGAAACACTGCTCGACAACCGCAATCAGGTCGGCATCACGGCGTTCGGGCGTGCCGAGGCCTGGCTGCCACCGGGTAGTGGCCGGAAACATCGCCTTCGTGGGCAGCAACTCCTCACGAGCCATCCGGCGTTCGGAATGCATCCACCCGACCCCGAGTCAGTGCCGTCGCTGGCGAGTCAGCGAACGCGGCTCCGTGCTCGGCTGCCGTCGAACGCACAGTTGCTGGTTTTCTCGCCGCTGCTCGACGACGATATCGTCGAGGCCATTCGACAGTTCGAGGCAGAAGGCCACCAGGTGAGCGTCGTTTCCCCCGACGTGACAGTCATCGACGGGAACACCGGACGCACGCTCGCGGCCATGGAACGCGACCAGCGACTCCGAAGACTCAGGCAAACAGGCGTCACAGCCATCGATTGGGCACCTCAGCAATCGCTGTCGGCCGAAATCGACCGAGGCCATCACCTTCCAGACCAATGAGCTCCCAAACAATCAATTCGAGACCGACCCTGCTGAGCAGTACTGTCGCAGTTCTCGTGGCGGTCACTGTGTTCGTCGCACTCGGCGGCGGACGCCCGTTGGTTCGTCCGTGGTTACTACTCGAACTCGGTGGGCTCTCCGTGCTCGTCCTGGGTATCACAGGCGTCCGGTACGGCTACCGGGTGAGTGGCGTGGTCGCTGCAGGTGTCGGGATCGTCGTCTGTGTCGTTGCACTGGGTGGGTTCGCGTTGGGGGCCGACGAGCTGATACAGCAAGTTAGATACTTCCCCGGACTTGTCGGACTTGGACTCCTCGTCGGTGCGATCGCGCCCATCCGCGGCCAGGGCTCACGGCTGCTGGTAAAGGTCGGAACAGGTGGGCTCTTCCTCTGTGTCGTGTTCACGGGACTGTTCCGAGAAGCGGATACCACCCTCCTGCTCCTGACAGGTGCCGGGACCATCCTGGCATGGGATGGTGGTGATTACGCCATCGGTGTCGGTGAGCAACTGGGCCGACAGGCACAAACGTGGCGGCTCGAACTGACACACCTGCTCGCGAGCGCGCTCGTCGGTGGTGTCGCCGTCGCGAGCGTCATCCTCGCACAGCGAGTGGCCGACACCCAGCTGTCGCTTGCGTCGTTCGTCCTGACGTTTGTCGCCGCGTTACTCCTGCTTGGCGCCCTTCGCCGCTGACGCCGAGTGCGCACCGGCAGACTGTCCGATAGTGGGTCCGGCGTCATCGACGCTGGGGACGGGAACGGTGTCGAGCACGTCCGCGATCACGTCTCGCTGATCGATTTCGTCGACAGTCGCGTCGGCAGTCAGCACCAGCCGGTGGGCCAGGACCGAGTCCGCGACCGCCTTGAGGTCGTCGGGAACGACATACGACCGTCCGGAGAGCATCGCGTGGGTCCGAACGACCTCGAACAGGCGCTGTGTCCCTCGCGGGGAGACACCCACTGTCACTCGCTGGTCTGCCCGTGTCGCCCGGACCACGGCGACGATGTAATCCCTGATATCCGCATGGACCGTGATTTCTTCCGGCATTCCCTGTAGTGCTTGCACGTCCCCAGTCGTGAGTACCTGACTTGCGGACGGGGTCGGGGTGTCACGGTCCGCGCGTCGGTCGATGAGTTCACGCTCGCCGGCCTCGTCGGGATACCCGAGACTCGTTTTCACGAGGAAGCGGTCCTTCTGGGCCTCGGGCAGCGGGAACGTCCCATTCCCCTGTTCGACGGGGTTCTGCGTCGCGATGACGAAGAACGGGTCCGGGAGCGGGTGTGTCACACCATCGACGGTGACCTGGCCTTCGCCCATCGCTTCGAGGAGGGCCGCCTGCGTCTTCGGTGAGGCCCTGTTTATCTCGTCGGCGAGGATGACGTTCGCGAAGACGGGGCCCTTGCTGAACTCGAACTCCCGGGTCTTCTCGTTGAAGACGTTGGTCCCAGTTACGTCGGAGGGGAGCAGGTCGGGAGTGAACTGGATTCGGTTGAACGACAGTCCGAGTGCCGTGGCGAAACTCCGAGCGGTCAAGGTCTTCCCAGTCCCTGGAACGTCTTCGAGAAGGACGTGTCCCCGGGAGATTGCCCCGGTAAGGATCATCCGAAGGATATCGTCGTCGATGACGACGACGTTCGAGAGTTCGTCTAGCACAGCGCGACTTCGTTCGCCAGCCAAATCTACGTCCATATACCCCCGTCACCGCCATCTCGGTTTATTATCCAATAGATAACGTCCCGACTCTGGGTTTCAGACGGGACGAGCGAGAGTTCGACGACAGCGAGAATCAGTCAGGTGGCGTGGCGATCTGGGCTCCGCTCGACGATGACTCGATACTCGTTCAGTTGGACGGTTACGTGGCCGTCGTCATCCCGATCCTACTCGATACACTTCGAGTATGTCAAATATCGGGCCGATTTGAGCGGGAGGCCGAAAGAATCCAGTTCCGGTGTGGCGTTTCTGTCAGAACGTGAGTGAGCCGCAGCCGCTCAGACAGCCAGTCACTCCAGGTCGGTATCGGCGTCCGGGATCTCGACAACCCTGTCGAAGTAGCCGGCCAGTTTGTTGATGGTCTTCTCGTCGTGGGCACCCGGATCGAGGTGGTAGTGCGCGTCAGCATCGAGCGCTGTGACGCGCCTGGTGAGTTCCTGCAGGAACTGACAGACCCGGTCTGTCTCCTCGTACTGCAGGAGTGCAGTCACCGAATCGAAACAGATCGAGAGGTGACGGTCGTCGCTGACCCAGGTGTCCAGAAACTCGCCGAACGCGATGCCGAGACCGGTGAGGTCCGGTGGCAGCGAGGTGTTTTTGACAGTCACCGGGCTATCGGTGGGATATTCCTCGGCCGAATCCGGCTGCCCCACCGAGAACGAATCGTTCACCCGGATCACCCCGAATCGCTCCGGGACGTCGGATGGGCTGTCCGTCCAGCGTTCGATCGTTCGACCGATACTCCGTGTGAACGAGAAGTAGAGGACGTCCGTGGGAGGCGCTGCCTCACCACCGGTCAGAGACAGACACTCCTCACGCTGCTGTGGGTGGAACACAGGGGCGAGCACGAGCACGTTTCCGTTGTCGAACCCATCCCTCGAAAGATCAAGCCCGTGGGTAGCGTCTCCGGATTGTTTCGTTTCCATCGATGTCATGAACTGGAGATTCCTATCTGTGTCTTCAGCCCCCGCTCGCATTGTTATTGGACCAATAATGTGCTCCAGTCGTCGGCCAGTTCCTGCGATTCGTGGGTGAACCCAGTGCAACGGTTTCGATGACTCGCCGACGCCGACTGTTCCTGCCCCGAGATCGACACCAACACCCGAGCCTGACGAGGAGCAGCGAGACAGTCTGAACGAGCAGGGTTAGCAGCGACAGTTCCGCCGCTAATCTCGCGTTCACCTGTTATGCAGATATTGAAGACCGAATCGGAGCGGGTAAAAATCACGATGTCTGTCGTTTCAGCCGCTTGCCGAGATGGTCTCTCGGATCCCCGACGGTTGGGGGCCGTATGTGTGGACTAACAGGTTGATAACTATACAGACAGCGATACCAGCTACAGGTGACGATGCACGACCTAACAGGGTTCCAGCGTGACCTACTGTACGTTGTCACTAACCTCGACAAACCCCACGGACTGGCTATCAAGGAAGAACTCGACGACTACTACGAGTCGGAGATTCATCACGGTCGGTTGTACCCGAACCTCGATGAACTCACGGAGGAAGGACTCCTAAATAAGGGCCAGGCAGACCTGCGAACGAACTGGTACGACCTGACTCAGCAAGCAGTCCGAAAACTCGAGACACGACGGGAATGGGAGGACCAACACCTCCAGGAGAAAGTGCCTGCGTCGGCGTGAATTGGCAGCCGGCGAACCTCGACACCACTCTGTCGCATCGGTAGCTCACCTCCGTATTCTTCGGCCACACCCAATGGCTCCACGGCCGCCGCTCTGTGGACAGTTCGTCTCAGGTCGGTCCCGGTTCGGTTCCCGACGGCACTGCAACGACGCCGACGACCAGTACGAGCGGAGCGTCTGTAGCCCAGTACGGAACGCGACAGGAGAGCGAAACCGTTTCACCGGTGTAGCCAAGCATCAGTAGTAATGAACGAAATCCTCCATCGGTTTAAACGCCCGTTACTCTATCTGATGGGTCCGGCGTACGTCGTTGCAGGCGTGTTGCACTTCGTCGTCCCGGAGTTGTACGTCCAGATCGTGCCTCCGTTCTTTCCAGCAGCGATGGCACTCGTCTATCTGTCCGGGGTTGCCGAAATCGCAGTCGGGATCGGACTCCTGATTCCACAGACTCGACGGTACGCGGCGTGGGCGACGGTCGCGTTGCTCGTCGCGATCTTCCCGGCGAACCTCTACATGGCGACCAGTGGGGTCGTCATCGAGGGGATGCCCGGGGGCGGCGATCCCTCTGCGCTCGTTCGCTGGGGCCGACTCCCCCTCCAGGGCGTGTTGATTCTCTGGGCGCTCTGGTATACCCGACCGTCGACCGAGACCGAGCACAGCGGGTGAACAAATCAGTTCGTTTTCTGTTTAGCAACCGAGGCGAAGGGGTGCAAGCGACCGGTACGCATGCAGTGTGGACTGGTGTCGTTACTGGAATAGGAACGTACGTACTCAGCAACTCCTGCTGTTGAGAAGTGCCACACCGCTTTTGGAGCGTTTCCACGTATGTGGGTGTATGTCTGTCGACGAACTCGCCGACATCGGCCTGGAGCGGATGACCGATTCCGAGATCCAGTCGTTCCTGTCGAACCAGGGGATGGGGGTCCTCGGGTTGCCGACCGAGGGGGCCCCGTATCTACTCCCGCTCTCGTTCGGCTACGACGGCGGATCACAGCTGTACTTCACCTACGTGCTCGGGGAGTCCAGTCGCAAGGAGGAACTGAGTGACCTGGCCGAAACCGCCCGGTTTCTGGTCTACAAGGCCGATACGATGTTCAGTTGGGAGAGTGTGCTGCTGACAGGCACCATCGAAGGACTTCCCGAATCGACGTGGGACGAAGCGATCGCGGCGTTCGAGAACGCCTGGAGCCCGGACATTTTCAGGGAAGCCGATCTGACCAGGAAGATCAAAATCTACGAATTTCACATCGATGACCAGGTGGGGATCAAACACATGGGCCTTCCGGAGGGGTTCCGAACCTGAATACGAACGCCGAACCGGCCGAAACCGGTCCAGCAGGAGTCCCGCGAACCCAGCGTTTGCGTCAGATTTCGGTCGGCTCTTCGTGTCGACCAGTCAGTTCCTCGGGAACGAGTCGGTAGAACTCGAAGGTCACGTCACGCGGCGGTTTGCCGAAGATGTCGACCAACGGGATATCGACGTGCTGGAGTCCTTCCAGGGTCGCAGTTTCGATTCCCTCGTCAGTCGTCTCCTCGAGGCGTCCAGTAGCGACGACGCTTTTCCAGACATCGTCGTCCTGTCCGTAGGTGACGAACGAAACCGATCGTCCTTCGAGATCGTCCTTGGAACTGTCACGGCTCACAGCGAGTCGGAAATAGAACGTCGACTCCGACTCATCGTAGCCGTAAGAAACTGGTAGTGAATGGGGGGCATCGTCGCCTGTCGTCGAAAGCGATATGACGCCAGTGCCACCGTTACCGAGGAAGTCATCGCGCTCCGTCTCGGTCATCTCGACTGGATCCGTTTCTGGCATGGTAGTTCTAGCTACTGCGAGTGCTAAAGATGCTTGGGCGTGTCATTCGGGCGTTACTTCGAGGAGTCCATCGACAGTGCCGGGAGCGCCAGAATATGGGACTGTTGGACAGGTATATTGGTGTATGTCTCCATGGAGCAGACGAGGGTCCACAATGTACGATTCTATCCTCATCCCGACAGACGGGAGTGAACACGCGGAACGGGCGGCCGAGCACGGATTGTATCTCGGACAGATGTTCGATGCGACGGTTCACGTCATCAATGCCATCGATCTCCAGTCGGAGGCGGGACCGTTCGATGCAGGCGGGATCAGCGACGACCACATCGCCCGCCTCGAAAGTGAACATCGCGAACTGCTCGCGGACATCGAGGCCCTGGCCACTGAGACTGACCGTCTCCAAACCGATATCGTCAGGGGAAGTCCCTCCCAGGCGATTCTCGACTACGTCGGCGAACACGAGATAGACCTGCTCGCGATGGGCACCCACGGCCGAACAGGCGTGCGGCGCTATGTGGCAGGAAGCGTCACAGAACGGGTCGTTCGGAAGGCAAATATTCCGGTGGTGACTGCCCGAGCAACCGAGCGAAGCCACCTCGGTGAGGGGTACGACGATATTCTGATTCCAACTGACGGGAGCGATGCTGCAACCGCCGCCGTCGATCACGGCCTCGCCTTCGCGGAGAGCGCTAACGCCCGCGTGCACGTCCTCAATATCGTCAATATCGGAGAGATGGCTGCCAGCCCCAGCTACACGCCGCCCACGGAACTCCTGGCCGATCTCACCGCAGCCGGCGAGGAAGCGACCGAGGAAATCGCGACGCAGGCCCGTGATCGGAGTCTCGATGTCGTCACCGAGGTAAAGGAGGGGCTCCCGGCGAAAGACCTCCTCGAGTACGCGGACGAAGCGGGGGTCGATCTGATAGCGATGGGAACGCAGGGTCGGACTGGACTGAACCGGTTCATCCTGGGGAGTACGACCGAGCGGGTCATCAGACACGCAGAGATGCCCGTACTCGCAGTCCCCGGACGCGAGTAGTACCGGACAAGGGATCGATCAGTTCCCGGGAACGGACATGACCGGGACCCCGGCTTTGCGAACGAGGCTGTCGGTGACACTGCCGACGCGTTCGCGTTCACGGATGCTCTTCCCCGTCGAACCCATCACCACGAGATCGGCGTCGGCGTTGTCGATGTAGTTCAGGATCTCAGTATCCGGCGTTCCCTTGCGCATCTCGGTGACCGTCTCGAGGTCGGCCTCTTCGACCTTCGATTCGAGTTCGGCAAGCGCTCGTTCGCCCTCAGGCTCCAGTTTCTCCTTGATTTCACTCATCGCCAACCCCGGCGCGGCGTTCGCAACGCTGCTGTCGACGACGTACAGGAGGTGCACAGTGGCGTCGTGCCGCTGTGCAGCGTCGATGGCGTGATCAACTGCACTGGTAGCCGTCTCACTCCCGTCTGTCGGCACGAGGACTGTCTCGTACATCGTATATGCTTTCGTGAGTTTCGTATTTAAAATCATGTGCAATTTTGCATAAAGTGGGAGTGAGCGGTTGGTGGTTTGTGGCTATGAGACGGCAGTAGGCGAGCAAGTTCAAGAGGGGCTTTTTCGCTCGAATCAGTAGGCAGTCGTGGAGTGAGATAACGACGGATTTGTGGTTTCGTCGTCTGAGTGGTGATCTTCAGCCCCCTCGGAGAAACGAGGCCAAAACCCCTGGCTATTTGCCACGGAAACATGGAGTTGGGACATGGTAAGTGTCGGGGTCTCGATGGGAATGCTGGTCGTGTTCGGCCTCATCTTCGTGGCGTTGCTCCTGTTCGTCACGGAACTCATTCCGTCGGACATCACGGCCATCGGCATCCTCGTCTCACTGGTCGTTCTGGAGCCATACACGGGCGTCACAGCACGTGACGCGATCTCGGGATTCGCCAGTCCGGCGACGGTGACGATCATCGCGATGTACATCCTCAGCGAGGGCATCCAGCAGACCGGTATCGTCGAGCGTCTCGGCGTCTACCTCGCCCGGATAACGAACGGCGACGAGTCTCGCTTGCTCGCTGCAACCGTCGGAACCACGGGCGTCTCCGCTGGGATCATCAACAACACGCCCGTCGTCGCAGTTTTCATCCCGATGATAAGCGGACTCGCCGAACGGGCTCGCATCTCGCCATCGAAACTGCTCTTGCCGATGTCCTACGCGGCGATGATGGGGGGAACGCTCACGCTCATCGGTACCTCGACGAACATCCTGGCGAGTGACCTCTCCCGGGAGTTGCTCGACCACCCCATCTCGATGTTCGAGTTCACGCCACTGGGTGTTCTCGTGTTGCTCGTCGGGGCAGCGTACCTGCTGACTGTCGGCCGGTGGCTAACACCGGCCCGTATCGATCCGACCGCGGACCTGACCGAGGCCTACGAACTGGGAGACCACCTCTGGCGGGTCAGTATCCGTGAAACCTCGCCACTCGTCGGGCAGCGAGCCAGCGACGTGCTTGCCGACCTCGAGGCGGACGAGGGAGTCGATCTCGACGTCCTCCAGATCGAGCGCAACGGGGAGTCGTTCGTCGCGACAGCCACCGACCAACTGGTCGAACCTGGGGACGTGTTCATCGTTCGTGGGAGACGGACAAACGCGGACCGATTCGCCAGCGAGTACGACCTCCGAACTCGTCCCGTGGACGAGGTCTCCGAGGCCGACTTCTCGGAAGGGGACGGGAGTCTTCTAGTCGAAGCCGTCGTGCTTCCGGATTCGCGACTGGTCGCCCAGACCGTTGCCGAAGCGAAACTCGACGCCCAGTTCGACACGACAGTGCTGGCCATCCGGCGAGGTGGCAAGGACCCGATCCGATCTGACCTCGAAGCGACGCAGATCGAGTCCGGCGATACACTGCTCGTCCAGACAACGACAGAGAAAATCGAGTATCTCGCCGACCAGGGCACCCTCGTTCCCACGGAAGGAGTCGACGAGGAACTGCTCGAACCTGATGCCGAACCCGAGAACATCGCCCCACTCAGTTCGAAGACTCCCATCGCAGTCGGCACCATGATTACTGTCATCGGCCTCGCAGCCCTCGGAGTGCTCCCCATCGTCATCGCCGCTCTCGGTGGCGTGTTCGCGATGGTCGTCACGGGGTGTCTGACCGCCTCCGATGCCTACGACGCCGTGAGCTGGAACATCGTCTTCCTGCTCGCAGGCGTCCTGCCGCTGGGGGTTGCGATGCAACAATCCGGCGGCGCGGAGTTCATCGCCGGGGTACTCGTGGCCAGTGCGGACATCCTCCCCGTAGTGGCGGTCCTGCTCCTGTTTTACCTCCTCACGGGACTGCTCGCCAACATAATCACACCCGTTGCGAGCGTCGTGTTGATGATTCCCGTCGCCGTCGACACGGCGAGTCGCATCGGTGCCGACGGCTTCTCGTTTCTGCTGGCAGTCACCTTTGCCGGCAGTGCCGCCTTCATGACACCGATCGGCTACCAGACCAACCTCATGGTGTACGGCCCCGGCGGGTACAAGTTCACCGATTACCTCCGCGTCGGTGCACCGCTCCAGTTACTGCTCTCGGTCGTCACCACCCTGGGAATCGTCGCGTTGTTTGGGGTATAATCTCCCGAAGAAGGCGTCCAGAGACCGCACGCGAACGAATCTACTGCTCGTAAGACAGCAGCGGAGGGAGAGACCCATCAATCGATGTGTGTCACAGAAGACTCGGCCCGGAAAGACTGCTTCGCCGGACAGTCGCTGACAGCGTGCCACCAGACGAACCACCGGACCGATTCGAAACATATAGTTTAGTTGATACATAACCAAGCGGGGACAGGAATGGCTTCGATACTCGCTTCAGGTGGACAACCGATTCGACCCCACGTGTTCTTGGCTCCCCTCGGCCTCTGGGTAGTGCTGGCAATCGTCGCCATTGTGAACGGAGGATTCCGGGAAGTACTCCTGATTCCACGCGTCGGCAGGTACACCGGCCACGTCCTCAGTACGGGTCTGCTGGTGGCTGCAATTCTCGTTTGCTCCGTTCTCTATTTTCGCTGGAGTCCCGTTGCGTACACGCGAACTGAACTCGTGGTTGTCGGCGGACTGTGGACGGTACTGACGGTTGGATTCGAGTTCCTGGTGGGATACATAGAAGGGACACCCGTCTCGGTAACTATCGGCCAGTACGACGTGCTGGCAGGGGAAGTCTGGATTGCCGTCCCACTGACGCTGTTTTTCGCGCCACTGCTATTTGGGTGGTACCAGGGGACGTAACGACACCTGAACGGGCACGGAGAGCTGACACCATCTGATTACTGTATCGAGAGTTCGGTCCCAGGACTCGGCTGGCCGAACTCCTTCGCGGCCGAACCCCCGCGCAGGAACAGTTCCACGTACTGATCGTCGCCACCCGTGGACCCCGGTGCGATCGTGAGGGTTCCTTCCGGTACCGCGAACACGCGGTCTTTCACGGTCACCTCCCGACGCCGCGAGTTGAGTTCGACCGTCACGCGGTCGCCATCCGGATCGAACTCGGACGCTCGAATCGAGGTCTTGATATTCCCGTACCCATCGACGTGACAGACTGTACGCTGGGGCCTGGCAGGCACGTCTTCGACGGCTCGTTTCGCCCCGAGTGAGTCCCTCGTTCCCCGTGCCAGTTCCGCGACCTTCGTCGGAAAGTAATCGCGTGAGCGGAACTGTGACCCACCCGTCGAAACGTCGATCTCACGGAGTTCTCGGATGTGCTCCCTGACAAAAGAGAGGTTGTAGCCGACATCAACTGCGACGACGGGAACGCCGTTGTCCAGTTCCAGATAACACAGCGCGCCTCCCTCGTTGTTCCGGCGAGGGCCAGTCTCGGCCGTCCGCGGAGCGGTGTTCGAGTAGAGCAGCAAGTCCTCGAAGGGCGGGTTGTGGAGGCCGAGTTGTTCGATCCAGAATCCCGTCGCGATCGTCGACAGCGGTGGAACGGCCGTCGGTTGCACGTCGGCGTCCGGCAGTTCGTGTTTCAGTCGGTGGACGACCTCCGAAAACGCCGGGTCCGATTTCCCGTAGTCCGCGATCAAGTGAATGAACATATCGTGTGTGACCTGTGGAAGTTTCGTTGGGTGGATGGAAACGTCGTCAGTTCGCGTCGGTGTCTCGTGGTCCGCTACTAGTGGAGTTGGTAGGTGGTAGCCGGAAGGCTACGGTCAAATCGAGGGAACACGCCGTATCGGAAGCCCCGTGAACGCGCCCGACGATTCCGTTCTCCTGATCTTCGACCCCACTCCCCTGAGCCTCGACCGTCAGGCATTCGATTCCGTCGACGTGGCCAGTTCCTCCGTCCATGTTCAATGATACCGAGAGACAGTATTCTATACTTTGGGATGAGAGTGTAATGGGTGGAATACTGTCACTCTTCGATAAAATCCGACCGACGGTCGGTCGAACCGATCATCACGCTCCAGTTCGGGGGTTCTGTTCCCAATGTGTGGGAACCTACCGATCTCATTTAGTCATCTCTGACGGAGTGTCGAGTAATGTACGAGACGATTCTGGTCCCGACTGACGGAAGCGATGTCGCTGCAGGCGCACTCGACCACGCGATCGACGCCGCACAGCGTCACGATGCGACCATCCATCTGCTCTACGTCGTCGATATGCGCGTGGCCCGCACCGCTCCGGGACTGGCCCTGGGCGATCTGAGAGACGCCCTCGAAGACGAGGGGGAAGATGCGTTAGACGACCTCGCTGCAACGGTAGCAGACGCCGGCCTCGACGTAGTCACGACCATTCGCCAGGGCGTGCCGGACAGCGAAATCCTGGATTACGTGGAGGAAATCGACGCGGACTTCCTCGTCATGGGGTCGTCGGGGAAGAGCCAGCGCGAACGCATCCGTGTCGGGAGCGTTACCGAGAGCCTCGTTCGAGCGGCTACAGTGCCCGTCGTCTCGGTCCCTGATCCCTGAATATCACGAGTCGGAGCCACCGGTGGATAGGCCCCGCCAGTCAAATGTCGAACGCTGCTTCGAACTTGCCGATGCTCTCGTCGGTGCCGGCGACGACGACGGCATCGTCGCTCTCGAACTCGAAGGTTTGCGGGTCGAACTCGGTCAGCATCTCGTCACCGCGTTCGACGGCGACCACCGTACAGCCCGTTTCGCTCCGTATTGCCGCGTCCGCGAGGGTTTGACCGGCGAGGTCACCGGGCGGCAGTTTCACCACCTCGATCTGTTGATCGTACGCCAGCACTTCCTCGTCGTCGAAAACCGTCGAGGCCATCATCCGACCGCTGACGGCCGCGAGCGATTGCACGTACGATGCGCCCGCCCGGTACAGTTTCTCGACGTCTGCCTGGTCGTTGGCTCGTACTGCGATGTCGAGATCCGGATTGAGGTCGTGCGCGATCAACGTCGTGAAGATCGCGGTGGTGTCGTCGCCAACCGTCACCAGCATCGCCGACGCGGTCTCGATGTCGGCCTGACGGAGTACGTCCGGGTCGCGTGCATCACCGACGATGTCGACACCGGACTTCGCCTCTGTATCGAGCACCGTCATGCGGGTATTCGTCTCGGAGAGAACCTCGTGGGCCGCGTTCCCGGACTCGCCGAAGCCAGCGATGACGACCTCGTGTGGTGAGAACTGACGGACGGACGAGACAGTTGCATCCCGAAGCGCGTTGACCCGGTCGGGTTCCCCGGAGACGAGCAGCGTGGTTCCCTTGCCCAGTCGCCGGTCCGAAGCGACCGGGCTCTCGAAGTCGCCGTCAAACCACGCACCGATGACGTTCACCCCGTATCGACTACGGATCCGCGATTCAGCGAACCGCTGATCACACAGGTCGCTGCCCCTGTCGACGGTGAGTTCGACCAGTTCGAAGTCCTCGCCGAGCGTCACTCCCTCGTCGACGGAGGTAGTGACCGCGGTCGGCACGTGCCTGGCGAGACTCTCGCCGAGCAATTGCCGCGGCGACAGCACCTCGTCCGCACCGGCCACCCGGTGATACTGGGCCAACTGTCTGTCCTCGACGAGCGTGACGATTCGCACGTCGGGATTCGTTTCCCGCGCCGACAGGACGATACTGGCAGTGCTGTCGTCCGCGGCATCCGCGACGAGTGCCTCCGCGCGGTGGATGCCCGCGTCCTCCAGAACCGTCGTCGACTCCGGATCGCCGTTGATGACGTGATAGTCGGACTCGTGTAGCTGAGTGGCAGTTTCCTCGTCCGGTTCGATGATAACGTAGGACCGATCCCGGGCGATCAGTTCCGAAATGAACGCGTCGCTTCGAGGTGTGTACGCACAGACGACGACGTGGTTCTCGATGTCCGGACTCGCGCTCGGAAGCGTCGGTGTCAGTATCTTCTGCAGCCAGCGCTTCGCGAACACGTCGACCGCTGTGAGAATGAGCCCGATTCCCGCCAGTTGCATCACGATGACCAGGAGGTTCATCTGCAACGAATCCCAGGGCGCGTCTTCGCCGTACCCGGTCGTCGTGAACGTCTGGAAGACGATTTCCAGGGATCTGAACCAGGGTTGGGACCGCCCCTCCCACACCGTCATTCCGACGTTGTATACGACGGTGAACGTGACGGTCGTCAGAGCGACGAGTGCCATGTAGTACGTGGCTCGTCGGTGCTTCCAGGGCATACTCGGATACACGTACCGTCTCAGCCATCACTCTTCAGTGTGATTACTGAGTTTTTCCCAACTCAATCGCGTTTCGCGTCGCACTCGGACACCCAGTTTCGATTGCGTTTTCGTTGCTGTCCCCCCATTTTGTCAGGTACCCCTCACAGAAGCGTTTGTGTGCAGAGTCCGTCCTACGGATATGGGAAAGTACGTCCTCTACGGTGGCAAAGGCGGTGTGGGAAAGACGACCTGTGCAGCCGCGAGCGGCCTGAAAACCGCCAGCCAGGGACACCGGACGCTTCTCGTCTCGACCGACCCAGCGCATTCGCTCGGCGACGTACTGGAAACCGACGTGGGGAGCGATCCGACCCAGGTGCAGGCGAACCTCTGGGGAGTCGAAGCCGACCCCGAAGCCGGGCAAGCGGTCTACCAGCGTATCGTCGAAACGCTGGCGGCCGAGTTCCGGTCGGCCGGCCTCCGGATGACAGAAACGGACGTCGAGCAACTGTTCGCAGCCGGCTTCGTCCCGGGGAGCGACGAAGTGGCCGCACTCGAGTATTTCCTCGCCTACGACGATGACGGGTGGGACCGCATCGTCTTCGACACGGCCCCGACGGGCCACACGCTCCGCTTGCTGACACTACCGGACGTGCTCAGCGAATCGCTGTCGACGGCGACGAAAGTCCAGGGAGAGGTTCGTCGGCTGGTCGCGTCAGCCAGGAGCTTCGTGATGGGGCCGGCAGCCTTCCTGGGAAACGATGACGAGGGTGAGATCGAGGCGTTGAGAGACCGGATGGATCGCGTCGCCGAATTGCTCCGAGACGAGCGACAGACCGATTTCCGGGTCGTGCTCCTGCCCGAGCGCCTGGCACTCGAAGAAACTCGCCGACTCCTCGAGCGACTGGAGTCGTTCGATATCCCCGTCGAAACCCTCATTGTGAATCGAGTATACGAGACGCCGCCGACAGCCTGTGACCAGTGTCAAGAGCGAGCAGCGGCCCACGAAGCAACCCTCGACCGGATACGTCGGACCTACCCCGACATGGACGTCCACGTCTTACCGGACCTGGGAGCGGAAGTGTCTGGACGGGAGGGACTCGAACGCCTGGCAGACCGACTGCCAAAATAAAGTTATCACTAGTGTGTGAGATACGTTCTTTCGCGATTATAGCGGGAGGTGGATTTGAACCACCGATCTGCGGGTTATGAGCCCGCCGGAATCTCCTGGCTATCCCATCCCGCTACTACGTTCGAAATGAAACGGCCCCCACACGGTCGGTCCGTGTGAGGGTCGAAATGAATGAGGGCGGCGAACCGAGTCTCCCAGAGGCTCGCGCACTCCAGTAGGCCTCGGAACGCAGGTGGGCTTAACTTCCGTGTTCGGGATGGGTACGGGTGGAAACCCCACCGCTGTGGCCGCCTTAACGCCGACTCGCGGAATCGAACCACGATATACCAGTGTCGGTGTCTTGAACTACCGTAGTAGCTCAAGACTTGAAAGGTTTGTCTTTCAGTGATATGGACTGTGTGTATGTGCAATCCAGTTAACGCCTGGACCCGAATCAACGGGTCAGTGCGTCCAAATGCGGTATGAATGATGGCTTCGGTCTGTTAGTGCTCGCGGACTA
>NZ_SOSC01000015.1 GCF_005049285.1 Halorientalis salina
CACCACCGCCACTGCTGGAGCGACTGATCGAAGATGCGCAGAAGATCCACCAGCAACGACCGATCTTACAAGAGACGCTCGCTACCGCTACGCAACCGAGGTGTGTGGCCTAACTAAAGACCAATGGGCGTGTGCAAGTATGGCGATAAAGAGAACGATGACCCATAACGGACTCCTGCGATACTCTAGCCACGCAAGCCACTCGAAATACGCTACCATACCTCCAACAAGCACGGATACAAGTGCCAGCAATGGCCACCGACGGACCTCACGCCACTTGACTAGTACACTGGATTGTGGCTTACTCTCCCACCGTCGTGCGACAAGGAAGAAACCAACAAACGACCCTATCCAGACGAACCCTACAACGATGATACCCCACATGCTGACGGAACAACCCTCTTGGAGCGTATTGACGACAATATAGAAGGGTGTCATACACCGGTTCACATACCCTCGGTCGTAGGGGGAGCGAATCGGTCGATACAGAACACACACTGAACAGATGAGAGGGAAATCGTTTGGCTGCTGTGGTACTGTTATGAATGCCCGTGACCCACTTCTTTTATGATTCGGTGATAAGAACCTGACAGTATGGCCTCTACGAGCAGCGACGGGCCAGCAGCTTACGCTGAACAGGTCCGGACGGCTTTACAAGAGCGAGGGTGGGAGTTGGACACGACTCATGTCTCCGATGATGTCTATCTTTTAGGGGGTCCCCATCAACAACACGACGAAATTGCTGTAGTGATTATATCTGCTGGAACAAACGCAGAACTAAGCGATGAACATTTGCGATTAGCTACACAAGCACGCGCGAAATACAACGCTGATACGGCAATGGTCCACTGTCGTGGGTCAGTCCCTAATTCCGTCCGTCGCCAAGCCGAAAACAGTGAAATCAAAGTCCTTGACGACAGACCTGTTGTTGGAACAGAAAAAAGTAATCAAAAGTCGTCAGCGGATCAGGCAAACAAGGCTGATGGCGGAAAAGGTTCCACTCGCTCCAGAAGAGCGATACTCTCCCTGATGCTACTCGCTGGCATCGGTGGCGGTGGCTGGCTTTTTTTGGACGACAACGAAACTCATACCAGCAGTCCAAGTACGACCGCCAATACGCAGCAAGACACTAGCACGGACGAGAGTGGAAACGAGGACGAAACCACTGAAACGGGCGCTACCGAGAGTGACATGTCGTGGATAGAGTGGGTTCCAGCAGTCGAATCTCGGTCTGAGTCTATCATTCGGATAGATGCGCCAGAAGCTCTCAACACTTTCCCAGGACGGTTTGTTGCGGAACTTGACCTAAATACTCGTGATATGAGGCAGATGGGGCTGAACGGAGTCGATACTGTTGACGATTATATAATATTTGTCAGCGATGGCTACCCTAGAGTAGGGATAGTGACTGGAACGTTTACGACGTCAACGATTACTGAGAATCTTGAGTTCAATACGAGTCCGAAAAAATACCACTCATATGATATTTATGCACTGGACCAGTCAGAGATTGCGGTCACTGACGGAGAAGTGATTACTGCAAACGACGCACAATCAGTGATTGACGCGCGAGATGAAAGTATCGAGACCGCTTCCGATCTCGGCGGCAACTTCTCGCCAGTAGTTGAGCGAGTTAGCCCGAACCCAATCGCTGGGGTAATTGCACCTAAAGAGGAATTCGAGACAATAAACGATCTTGCGACCCAGCCGGAACTTGTCGGGGTTAGTGGTTCGGAGAGCGAGTTGAAATCAGCGAATGTACGTATTCTACTCCTATTTGATTCGGTCGAGACTGCCGAGGAGGTTCGTGAAACAGACGACCAGGTGTTGACAGAATTATCCAAAGGTCAGGACGGAGGGGTAGATACTAGTGAGATTGTGCAGACTGGCCGGTTCATCGTCATCAGCTTGCAGACAAACGGACCCGGCGAGCTAGTATAGGATAGCAGACAATATCGAGTAAGAAAGCCCAGCTCGCAAGGAGAAGTCCACCTACCAGTCCGTGTGAAACATACAAAAGCAGGCGTATAATTTGCGAATTCTTTGGTCCAGGAGATGACTTGTGCCCCGACTCAATCCAGTCTGCCATATCTATAGTCACTTGTCAATCGATAATCAAACCATAGAACAAGGTTGTGATAGGAATCGGTCTGTTAGATCAGTCCCCGCTTCTCGATCTGGTTGATTTGCTCAGTCGCGGCATCCGAAGATCACCCGTAATCTGTCGTGGTATCACTGTGTTCATCAACGTGATTAACTGAGAAAAAGTTGGAATTGAACTGTCGCCGTGCGATATTATATCTGTGTCAACGGCAACCACAACAGCTACCGAACAAGGCCAGCAGAGGTCTGCGCGGGACACGCGACTCCGACTCTGGAATGCGCTGATGGCCATCCTACACTTTTGCCAAGCGCTGGCAATGGTCATTCTGTCCGAGCAAGTTCTGTGGCCGATCACGCGCACGAGATACGGGTTCAACGAACAAACCGAGACCATCTTCCCGGAGACAGTCTCCTTTATCGATCTGAATCTCCCACTGCTTGTGGCAGCCTTCCTGTTTATTTCCGCGTTTGCACACACCGCTATTGCGACTGTATTGTACGAGCGCTATGTCGAATATCTCGATAGGGGAATGAATCCCTATCGCTGGTACGAATACGCCGTGAGCGCCTCGCTGATGATCGTGGTCATTGGTATGTTGGCCGGAATCTGGGACCTTGGGACGCTGGTGGGACTGTTCGGACTTGTTGCAGTGATGAACTTGAGCGGACTCATGATGGAACGGCGCAACGAGTTGACCGATGAAACAGACTGGACGCCATACTGGGTCGGTGTCGTCGCGGGTATCATTCCTTGGATTATAATCGGGATAACGTTCATTGGCACAGTAACAGCCAGCGGCGGTGAGTTCCCTGAGTTTGTCATCTACATCTACGTCTCGATTTTCATTTTTTTCAACCTGTTCGCAATCAACATGGCCCTGCAATATCAGGAGATATCACGATGGAAAAACTACCTGTTCGGGGAGAAAACATACGTTATCTTGAGTCTCGTGGCCAAGTCCCTCCTCGCATGGCAGGTATATCTCGGAACGCTCAACTCTCCGGTCTGAGGTGCGTCTCCTCTATCAGGTTTCCACTGGACCCCGTGTTGAGGTGGGGAGGATCTGGGTAGTAGTCCACTCGTCTGGACTGTCGACACCGGTGTCAGGCACAGCCCAGACGCAGTCGCTCCCAAATATAGCATTCGTGACAAGAGTTCTCAAACCGTGGGTATGCTACTTCCCGGATTGCAACACGGCCGGATATTTGATCACGAGATCACTTCGATCTCTGTCGATCTGGGCTGGAGCGACCTGGCGACAGCCCAAAAGTACATTCGCATCTCCGGAAAACCACAGCAACCGCTCTCTGGCAGGTCCACCACCGGTGAAGTTGGTCTAATGTCTATCGCGTTTCATCGTGCGCGCTGAATGTACGGCCCATCTTCCACGGATGAATCTGATGGATGCCAGACCTGATGATACGCCAGCTGTTGGATATAGAGGATAGATTCGGTACGGTGGCTCCGTTTGTTTCACACTGACACCGGAGAACGACTCGCTCACTGCACGTGCTTATGAGTCTTTTACCTGAAAGGTAGGCGAGAAGGCCCCGTCCTCAAGGAGCCGCCGAAGGCGGCGAGTAGGACGGGGATGAATCGCCGTATTTCATGTAAACAATTAAGGTTCTGACGGTGTGTAATCGGGGTACGGCGATGGAATACACACACCGCTACCGCGCCTATCCGAACCGCGAGGTCGCGGCAGAACTCACCCGGCACATCAACATCCATCGTCAAGCCTACAACTACACCCGCTACGAATACACGAATCTTCCAGACGACACTGACACTATCGGCAGTGCCTACAAACACCACAAACGGCTCAAACCGTGGAAAGACGAGTTCCCGGTGTTCGGTGAGGTTCACTCGAAAGCCCTCCAGAAAACAGTCACACGGTTCTACGACAACCTCAGCAACCTCAAAGACAAGAAAGACGCCGGGTACAACGTCGGATGGTTGAAATGGAAACCGCCACGAGAGTTCCGCAGTATGACCTATTCGCAGTCTGGCTTCGAACTCAAAAACACGAGTGGCCAGACCGCAACACTGTGGCTCTCCAAGATCGGAGACATGCCACTCACGTACCACCGTGACATACCCGAAGAAGCTGTGATTAAAGAAGTCACAGTCAAACACGAATCCACCGGAGAATGGTATGTGTCGTTCGCACTTGACGTAGACGATGAACACCTGCCTGAGAAACCGCCGGTCGAAACACTCAACGCCGAAGATTGCGTGGGTGTTGACCTCGGCATCCGCAACTATATCCATACGAGCAACGGGATTTCCGTCGGGAAACTGGACGTAGAAGCCGAGTATGAACGGTTGCGGAAAGCCCAGCGAACGCTATCACGACGAGAGCATGGTAGTGAGAACTGGGAGACACAACGCCAACGGGTTGCATCCATCAAGCGCCGTCTCCGCCGGAAAACACTCGACTTCCAGCACAAACTCACGACGTGGCTGGTCACGGAATACGATGCCGTGTTCGTGGAAGATCTGGACGTGAAGCGGATGCTGGAAGGCAGCCAGAGCGCCAAGAACAAGCAGGATGCGGCGTGGCGACAATTCATCCAATTGTTGGAGTATAAAGCCGACCTGCATGGGTGTCACGTCCGGCAGGTCAAACCAGAGAACACGACGAAGATGTGTAGCGAGTGCGGCGTGAAAACGGACAAGCCACTGTGGGTCCGGGAGCATAGCTGTCCGTCGTGTGGCTTTGAGTTGGACCGTGATTGGAACGCCGCACTCAACGTGTTAGAACGTGGTTTGAAGCAGTTAGGGCTGGGACAGTCCGAAGTACAACGCCTGTTGGAGACTGGAGCCACTGTGGATGACGACCAAGCGTGGTCGGTGTCTGCAAGCACCGTCGTTGAAACAGGAAGTCCGACGCGAGAGCAAGGAAGCCCCGACCTCAAGGAAGCGGCAACAGTAGCCGCTGAGTAGGTCGGGGTAGTTCACTCCTATCCCTCATATTGCGTCGAAAACTCACGGCCATTACAATTCGTGTTGTCTAACCCATAGAGACGGAATTCGACGTCCTCGAACGGAATTCCCCAAACACCAAAGTCTGGTGGGAACTCTGCATTCGCCGCTAAACTCGCGTATGCCTGTTCCATCGAGTCTTCTTCGATCTCGTAGATTTTGCCTGTTATGACCACACTCCGCCAGACTGTGTCGTCGTCACTGTCCTGCTCGTAGACGGTCAAACAGACATTGGAATTAGAATTAATTGCCTCATCTTTCCGGCTATTATATCCACCACCCCATTGCATCGGGAATACCATCTGTTCAGAATCATAGCCGAACGAAATTGGGATGGCATATGGTTGGTTCCCATCAATCATTGCAAGGACACCAATACCTTTCCGAACAAGTATCTCGTCGATTTCATCTTGGTTGAGGCGACGCATCTCTTCCTTCCTACGACTTGGCCGTCGGTAGTAAATGCTGTGCTACTTCCGTTTTAACTAATTTAACACATACTTCGTGACTGTGTCGTGACTGCTGACGTGCTTTAATGTCGGCACAATTGATAATTTTGGCCACGTGCACGCGGTGGACCTCCGAGCGGACGGGAAGTAGCAATTTCGAGCTTCGCGGAACCCTCGAGTCCGCTCACCGGTGGGAGCGTCAGGTGTGCGGTTTCTCGGTGCGCGGACATCACAGATTGTGTGCGATGTAGCGGTCGATCTCGTCGACCCAGTCTGGATCAAACGTCCAGAAGCCATCCCAGAGTCTGGCGTCGGTTTCGAGTGCAACCAGTGCGGCTGCCTGATCTGCGTGTGCTTCTGGTGGCGAGTGGACCACGAACCAAGCGTCTGTAAACTCGTCCGTATAGCCGCCGTGCGTGATGAGGCCCATGTCTTCCGACGGTATCCAGTCCGGGACGCCGTAGACGTGGGTCTGTACATCTGATGGCCCCAGCGTTTCATAGACGGATCGAGTGCCGCTCTCGTCGTTGAGACGTGAGAGGTGCTGGAACGAGGCCCGGTGTCGCCCAGCGTCAGTCTGCCAGGCCAGGCGTTCGATATACCGCGAGATGACGATCAGGAGGAGCTTCTCGTTGTTGGATTCGGGATAGCCCTGCAGTCGAAACGGGATCTCATCGAGGCCGGCGAGGACGTCAGGGAGTTCGAACGTGTCGAGCGTCTCTGTCCCGGTTTTATACAGATCGGAGTTGACCAGGAGAATCGTCCGTTCGAGTTGCGAGAGCGGTGACGACGCCACAATCTCGCCGCTGTCGTCGTCGACCAACACGACGGTATCGGCGTCAGTGTCCGGGAGCATCGCGTCGGTGACGTCAACGCTCTGATCTTGGAACGTCTCTTCGAGTATCGTCTGCAACTGCCGTGGCGCGTCGCGGTTGACGACGAGGAGTGTGCGTGACGGCGCATCTAGCTCTGTAAAAAATCGCTCCAGCGACATCGGATCTGATTCAGGTATACATACCCATTCTGGCCGTCCATATAGTGCTAGCGACTGGGCGACGGTTCGATATCGCACAGTGTTTCATTGTTTGCTTGTACGCAGTGTGTCTCCCCCCACTGTCACGTGGGTCGAGAATCGGAGTGGTTAGCGTCCCCGTAGGACGGGTGGTATGGTCTCTGATCGAGCTATGTACTCGGTTCGTTCTGATCGAAATCGCCGTGCATGACAGTTCGAGTGTTCGGCGGAGCCGTCGACTGTGTGGTCGGAGACAGCACGGATTGCAGATGGGTGAGGAAAGGGGCCTTGGTCACGGGAGCACCTACGGACGTTCGGTGTTGGTGGATAGATACTGGTTCTGTGATGGTTGGCGGTGTCGTCCCGTGACATGAACCGCTAGAGGGAGGTATGATGAAAGCATACGGTGTGTTCTCACAACCTGGGAATCGAACCAATTATAATACATGTTCCCTGACTGGATTCGACTGCTGTCCTTTGCCAGGTCATGGAGTCGGTTGCCACCCAACCGACTTGACTGTGACGTACCCCTCGTGTTTCGAGAGCTGCTGGACCAGCGGTCCTTCGTGTACGCCGCTCCCACTTTCCCGACGGCTGATCGGTGGGCGAGGACATCCAGTCTCGTGGTCGTCTTCCTCGCTGTGAGTAACCCCCGATTTCGGTGTTTTCGGGCGGTTCAGGAACTATCGCCGGATTTCATATTTGGTTTCGAGTCCACGAGTAATGGAGGCATCGGGTCTGAACACCGAGTATGACCGTGTGGGAACGCCGAGTGTGACTGTGTGTCGGGCCTGCAAACGCTCGTGAAATGTGGGGGTCCGCATCGGGCGGCGTACATGGCGGTCTCGTCGCTAGCAGCACGCCGGGACGCAGCCGCTGGGCTATAGTATCCGGTAGAATTTTTTACTCGGAGAGTGTTGCAGTAGGTAGTGGATCACCTCGACGATATCTCTGTCGAAGAACTGCAAAGAGTTCTCGACGATGTAGAGGGAAAGAAGCCGACACAACGGCTCTTGGCGGCAATCGCGTACAAGAATGGTGTCACGCAAACCGAGCTAGCCGGGTGGTACGACGTCGAGCGACGCACAATCTATAGCTGGCTCAAGCGACTCGACACCGACGAGTCGCTTGAGCAGGCTGTATCTGATGATAAACGAACTGGGAGAAAGCGTAAGCTCTCAGAATTACAGCAAGAAAAATTCGAAGAAACAGTTCACGATCCACCCGAAGAAGTCGGGATCGACGCGCCGGCGTGGTCGCCGGCGGTCGCCCAGGAATATCTTCAGGAAACGTACAATGTCGAATACTCAATCCCGAGTTGTCGGCGGTTGTTGAAAGAAGCGGGATTGAGTTATCAGAAACCACGCCGTTCAGCCGCCGAGGCCGACGAAGGCGAGCAAGAAGAATTCCACGACGAACTCAAAAAAAGCAGCGGGAAATGGACGCCACCGTAGTCTGTATCGATCAGACGAAGAAATCCGTGCAGGTTGAGCCGCGTGCCGCGTGGTTTCCGCGCGGCACGCGGCCGTCTGTCGAACTGTCTGGCCAACGCGACTGGACATGTCTACTGGGCGCGATCACCGAGAACGGTGATCGCTTTTTCTCCCGATTTGAAGAGCACGTCACCGCCTATCACGCAAAATACATCATTATTATGTTATACAAAGAATTTATGGATAATCTGGTCGTGGTACTAGATGGAGCACTGTATTTCCAGGCGTCGGCCGTCACGTACCTGGCGGTCCGTGACGACTTTCTGTTTGTGACGTTACCGGTGCATTTACCGGAACTGAATCCAGTCACAGAGTGCTAGGGACAGCTTCAAGACGCTCTAAGCAACCGATTTTCGATTTACTCAATGAGCTAACGATAGCGATCGATACTGCTCTTGCCTATCTTTCGATTTCAAAAGTGAGTAACTACTTCTAATGACTATTCTAGTATTGCCTGCCTGTATTGCTCATTGAATTCTACCAATTTCTGGTGAAGTACTCGCCTGTCTATCTTACCTCACGTCGTCGAGTTGAGTATATTTGAGTACGATATCGCGTTTCGAATTTGTAATACCGTCCGAGTCGGGTACCGATTCGGTTTGGTTAACCTATATTAGAATAGTAAACATTTGGGTGCTGAATGTATTTGAAAACTGTCAATTTTGCCGACAACCATTCCGGAACTTACAGAGACTCGACTAGCCCGAAAGGGGTGTTCTGGACTGGTCTAACAGATGTATCTGTGTTATAATAGAGGGCGGTCCACCGATTGAATCCGTGGGCTGGCGGGGAACTCGTCGGACGGTTCCGTTGCCTCCGTGCGTTCGGTGGAAACAAGACGTGGCCCGTAATCGTTCCTTCCGGAGTCTCGGTCCAACGGTCACAAATCACTGATATCCTCTCGTGAAGCTACTCTGGCCCTGCGAGGTCGGAGAACAGCGCTTCTTCCCGATCCGCGAGTTCATGTGCAAGGTCGTTGTCTTCGCAAGGCGGCGCTGTCTAGTTAGTGAGTTTGAGAAAGTGAGGAGTCCTTGTCGCTGGTGTCCATACCGCTCCAAGCACTTCTCAGTGAGAGCTTAGACGCTGAATCTAATGATGTTTGGGAACACGAGCGGACGGCGACGCCCGTTAGGGCCTTCGCCGTCCGCCTGCATTCTGCTGGGTTGTCGCTCCGCGAAACAGCCGCAATCTTAGACCTGCTGGGCGTAGATCGCTCGCACCAAGCGATCTGGCAGTGGACGCATCGGCTCGCCGACAGCGGTAGCGACCCGCCGACGGCGTCGCCGTCGCGGGTCGCGGTTGAAGAGACCGCTGTCCAGATCAACGGTGAGTGGTGCTGGGTGTATGCGGTGATCGACCTCGAAACCATGCTACTGCTAGATATCGAGGTGTTCAGCCGCCATAGTACCGATCCGGCAGCTGCGTTTCTGCATCGGCTCACCGAGAAACACGATCTCGATGAGACACGGTTTCTCGTCGATGGCTACGGGTACTCGACTGCCCTCGCTCGATTAGGATTGAGCGGTTGGCGTGACTATACTGACCGAAACCACATTGAACGATGGTTTCAGACCTTCAAAGTCCGGACCGACCACTTTCATACGAGTTGGATGGGCAGTCGGCAGGCCGTCAGAGAATGGTGTCGCCAGTTTATTACAACCGCCACCGGCCGCATCAAGCCTTAGACGGACGAATGCCAGCAGAGCTTATCTAGACAGTGCCGCTCATAATAGTTTTTGCGTGTATTTTCATGGCGTCAAGAACCCCTGTCGACTGTGTTGATCGTCTCCGTCGGCAAGTCTCGAATAGGACTACCATTACATAACTAATACTGTAATCCTATGGCCGAACGTCTCCATCGACGAGTCGCGAACGTGAATTTCTATAACAAAGATACAACTGTTATTTCAGAGTAGCCCCGTGTTACACGTCGGTTGGGACGCGTTATACGCTCTGCCGTAGTTGTGTACTGTAACTGTCGCTCGACTGCGGGCGATCGATGCGGAAATGATTGACAGCAGTCGGTCGCAGTGCCGGTTCTCGATACGTGCTTGGGCCTGAACGAAGTTCGTGCATGATCTTAGCTCCGATCCACGTATCGTGAATGCAGGTTCGCTGAGTCATCCGATGGGGCGTTCATATTTATGGCCAATTATGGACAATAGTTGGGTTTTGTGAGGAACAAATTGTAGTTCTGTCCGTTAATCTGTATTCTATCCCCGATTCAACCCTGGAACGGACTAGTCTCGTTCAGTATGTGTATACTGGAACATACTATAACTGGTATCGTAGGATAGTTTGTTTACATATCGTAGAGCATGTCTCAGTTCTCTGCTATCCGAATTGAGGTAACTGTTCACGTATGCCGTCAATTATATATCCCCCCTAGCTTTGTCATGATATATGATACCAAATCCATCGTCCCGGCAGGTGCAGTCAGTTCGCACGTCATTCCGGATCATCCAGTTGATTCAGGACTTCGGTGGTGCGAGCCTGAACGAGGTCGCAGACCAACTGGACCTCGCGAAGAGTACGGTTCACAATTATCTTGGGACACTCGAAGCGATGGGATACGTTGTGGAACAGGACGAGACCTATCGGCTTGGGCTCCGATTTCTCACTCACGGCATGGCGGCGAAAAATAGTCTTCGTGTCTCAGAGGTCGTCCAGCAGTCACTCTCGACGCTCTCTCAAGATATCTCACAACCCGCCTGGTGGATCGCTGAGGAGTTCGGTCGCGGAATCTTCCTCGCGAAGTCCGTCCCGGAAGACGGCGCGGAAAGCTACGGGAGCGTCGGAAAGCGATCATACCTCCACACGCACGCGCCCGGAAAAGCGATTCTGGCACGGCTTCCTCGGGAGGAGGTCCAGAAAATTGTCGACTATCACGGCTTGCCGAAGCACACGACAGAGACGATGACGGACGAGGCGACTCTTATGCGGGAACTGGAGACAGTTCGGGACCAGGGATTCGCAGTCAGCGAGGGGGAGGCGGCACTGGCCGTTCGATCGGTCGGCGTAGCCTTTGAGGATCCCCAAGGCCGACGCCATGGAATCGGCGTGTTCGGATACACTCACGATTTCGACGGCGAAAATCGGGATGAAAACATACCATCGCGGTTGAACGAGGTTGTCGAGGACATTGGGAGCTCACTCAGCAAGGAGAATCGGTAGAATGGTCGACAATGCACCGCCGGAGGAGTTCCGGACGATACGAGACACGGTGGCACGGAAAGCGGCACAGAACGGTGACAAGACGTTTCTTAATTACCGGAACCGGACGATATCGTATCGTGAACTCAACCAGTATGCCAACGCGATAGCCAATGAATTCCGCGCCCGGGGCGTGGAACCCGACGATCACGTCTGTCTGTTCATGTACAACTCACCGGAATACGTGTTCGCTGTCTTCGCACTAGCGAAGATAGGTGCCGTGTCCGTTCCCATCGACACCCGTTTTACGGACGAGACGCTGCAGTACGTTCTCACGCACTCGGACGCGGAGACGATCTGTTTCGACGCGAGTACTCGGCCGGAATACGAGATGGTGCGATCAGACGTGCCGAACATCTCGACCGAGTACCTTCTGGACGAACACGCGGACGGACACGACTATCGAAACTTCGAGCAACTCCTCGCGGGGAACCGAAACGCCCCACCGGAGAGTACCGTTTCCCAGTCGGACCCACTGACGGTAATATACGTCCAACGAACCGCCGCTGAACGGCCCAAAGGAGTTGTCATACCGCACTTTGCGTACATTAATACGGGCTGGGAGGCGGCGAGGAACCTCTTCGAGTTCTCAGCGGACGACCGCATTTTCACTACGCTCCCGCTTTACAGCAGTTTTACGTTCCAAATTGGCGTTATGGGTGCGCTGCTCGCGGACGCCGTGTTTGTGCTCGAAGAGCAGTTCGATCCGTCTCGGTTCTGGTCGCAGATTTCTGACTACGACGCCACCGTGTTTCTCTATCTCAGTAGGATGCTCTCGGTCCTCCAGAACCAGGACGTAACGTCCGACGAGACCGACAACCCAGCGGAGCTGGCGATTGGTCACAGCTTCGGGTTCGCGACCGATAAGGAGCTGTTCCACAACTTCGAGGACCGATTCGGCGTCACCGTCCTGGAAGGGTATGGCGTTACGCCGGCAACGATTGCTACGTACAACCACCCAGGTAACCGGCAACTCGGTAGTGTCGGCACGGAAGCGTCGTACGTGGATCTGGAAATCGTCGACGGTGACGACTGGCCGGTCTCGTTGGGAGAAACTGGTGAGATCGTCGTGCGACCGACGCGACCACACACGATGATGAAAGAATACTACGAAAACCCGACTGCGACGCGTGAAGCGTTCCGGAACCAGTGGCTCCATACTGGCGGAATCGGATACAAGGACGAAGAAGGGTATCTCTATTTCATCGCCAACAGGGACAACTCGATTTACCGCGGTCGGGTCGATGGACGCATCTCCTCGCTGGAAATCGAGAGCGTGATCGATGCACACCCGGGCGTACACCAGTCAACGGTAGTCGGCGTCCGGAACGAACAGGGCAACGAAAAGATCAAAGCACTCGTCGTCCCGAAGGACGAAGCCGACATCACGCCCGTCAATATCTGCAGGCACTGCGAACAGCAGCTTCCGTATCTCAAAGTTCCCCGCTACATCGAACTCCGTGAGGACTTACCGCGGAGCCCGTCCGGAAAAATCCGAAAGCGGGACCTGAAAGCCGAGGGAACGGCCGACGCGTGGGATCGCAAGAGCGGCTACGAACTTAGCCGCTGACGCCACGAACGGATAGTCCGCCGGTTACGAATGACTGTCACTCCGCTGTTTCGCCATTGGCGCTACAGACAAGGACCGGACGCTTCGTGTTCAGAATGACGGCCTGTGTGACGCTCCCGAATACCGCTTTGCCGGCCGGCGACCGCTTGCGACCGGCAAGAACGATGCGGTCCGCGTCGTGGCGGTCGGCTGCTCGGATGATCGCGTCGCTTGCCTCACCACTGGTCCCTTCGAGTTCGACCTCAACTCCAGCTTCTTCGAGAATATCCCGTGCTTGTCTGACCGACTTCACCTGCTCAACCGTCCCGCCTTGCGGGTTTTCGCCGAAATCGTGCAGGAGAATCGCCTTGATCGCGTCGTCTGCGCCTGGTATCCCAGCGACTGTCCGGGCCTGTGCCACTGCGCGATCAACGTTCGTGTCAATACCGATTACGGCTGTGAACATGGGACAAACGTGAAGGGTCACGTATATTAGAGTGTCGGTCACCCCTGTCCGACCCGAAACCAGCCACCCACCAAAACATATAAGTAATTCGTGACCATTTCGCTGATTTGTGTTATCTAATGACAGAGAAGAGTGTGGCTTCTGACTCGGAGCGATTCGGTCGACGAACAGTGCTAAAAGGAGCGGGAGCGGCGACGACGATGGCGCTCGCGGGTTGTCTCGGCGGTGGCGGCGGCAACGGTGACGCCGTATCGGTTCCTGGTATCTACGACATGAGCGGTGCGACGTCGGACGTCGGAAAACCGACCGCGATCGGGTCCCGTGACGCGATCAAGTGGATCAACGAGAACGACGAACTCGACACGGAGATCGACCACGAGTGGCAGGACTACTCCTACGAGGTCCCACAGGCGAAAAGCGCGTACGACGAGTACACGGGCGGCAACAAACCGCCAGCCATCATCGGCTGGGGAACCTCCGACACGGAGGCCCTGGCACCTTCCGTCGCGCGAGATAAGATCGCGTACATTTCGGCTTCGTACTCGGCGAAATTGGTGACTGAGGAGAGCCCGTTCAACTTCTTCGGGAACCTCGACTACACGAGCCAGGCACGGACACTGCTCAAATGGATTTCGGAGAACGATCCCGACGCGAAGGTCGGCTTTATTTTCTCGAACACTGCGTTCGGGAAATCGCCCGTCGAGGGCGGTCGCCAGTACGCGGAGTCCCTCGGATTGGACTTAGCAGACAACATCAACCTCTCACTCACCGCGAACTCGGCCCAGTCTCAGTTGCGGAAGGCAAAAAACCGGGACATCGATTACCTCATTCACCAGAACACGGCGGCACCGATGCAGGTGTTGCTGTCCGACAAACAGGACATCTATCCCGAACTCAACGTGATGGGGCTGACCTACACAGTCGACGAACTCCGTGCGCAGGAGTCGCCGGAATTGTTCGAGGGCGTCCGCTACGCGAGCGGGTTCAAGGTGTTCAACGAGGTCATAAACAGTGATGCGGCGGGCAAACAGATTATTGAAGACTCCTTCGAGCGTGAAGGTCGGTCGATGGACGATCCTTCGGTGGCCAACCTCAATTATGTCCGCGGCGTCATCCACGCGCTAATGGCACTCAAGGGCCTCCAGAACGCACAGGAGGTCGGCAACATGAGTTCTGGTCCGGACTTCCGTCAGGGGATGTTCCAGATCAACGACTGGAACGTCCGCGGTCTCGCCGAACCGTTCACCTATGCGGAGGACGACCGCCGTCCGACTATGAATGGCCGGGTTTATCAGGTCCAAGACGGGGCCTTCGAGTACGACACGACAATCGAACTGCCGCGCAAGGACGAATGGATCGGACTCTGACATGAGCAGGGACGACACCACGGCACAACACCCGGTCGTCGAACTCGACAACGTCGAAATCGTCTACGATCGACACTTCCTCGCGGTACAGGGTGTGTCGATGGAGGCCCAGAAAGGCGATATCGTCGCGCTGATGGGGCCCAACGGTGCTGGCAAGAGCACCATCCTGAAGATGATTTCGGGGATCGGGCTGACCGAACGTGGGGAAGTCACCCGCGGATCGGTTCGGTACCAGGGCGAGGACACGACCAACGCCGACACCAACACGATGGTCGACAAAGGCGTGACTCACATCCTGGAGGGTCGCCGGACGTTCGAGGACCTCACGGTCGAGGAGAACCTTCGCTGTGGCCTGTATCGCGGTGGGCGTCGGCTGTCCTACAGCGAGGAGGATTACGAACTCGCCTTCGAGTACTTCCCGCAACTAGAGGACATCCTCGACCTCAAGGCGGGCTACACCAGCGGTGGCGAACAGCAGATGCTCGTCATCGCTCGCGCCCTGATCCACCGGCCGGAGCTGCTGTTGCTCGACGAGCCGTCGCTCGGACTGGCACCGAAACTGGTCCAGGATATCTTCGAGACCCTCACCGAGATCAACCGGGAAGAGGATATCACGATGATCATCGCCGACCAGAACGCAAAGCGCACGCTGGAGATCGCCGACTATGGGTACGTCCTCGAAAACGGTCAGGTGGAACTGCAAGACCCCGCGGAGACGCTGAAAGACCGCGAGGAGATCAAGGAGTTCTACCTCGGCACCAGTCGCGAGGAAGGTCGGTACACGGACATCAAACACTACAAGATACGCAAACGATGGACCTGATTCGAGAGTATGAGTAGCGATACGACTAGCACAACTGAACCGAACCCTGCCCTCCGAGACGGACCGAAGGTCCCGCCTGAACAGTCCGTCCTCGGCTGCAAGGACGTGACCAAGACGTTCGGCGCAGTGACGGCTGTCGACGACGTTTCGGTGGGCATTGACGAGGGTGAATGGATATCTATCGTCGGCCCCAACGGTGCGGGGAAGACGACCCTGTTGAACATTCTGAACGGGTTCTACGATCCTGACCCGGGCGGGCAGGTTTACCTCAACGGCGAGGACGTGACGAGCCTGAAATCGTTCAAGCGCGCCCGACGCGGGTTGGGGCGGACGTTCCAGGGACTGGAACTGTTCGAGAGCGAGGACGTCCTCGAAAACGTCATGACCGTCAGGGCAGTCAAAGACCACCCGAACCTGCTCGAAGCGCTGGCATTCTACGGTCCCGGACGCAAAACCGAGGCCCAGAACATGCAGCGCGTCGAGGAGGTCCTCGACTACCTCGAACTCTGGGAGTACCGCCACAGCGAAATCGCGGGACTCCCGCTGGGGATTCGGCGGCGCGTCGACCTCGCCCGGTCGCTGGTGCTCGAACCTGACGTCCTACTGCTCGACGAGGCGATGAGCGGCCTGACCTTCGACGAGAAGTACGATATGATCCGATTCATCACGGACCTCCACGAGCAGGAGAATCTCACGCTCGTGATGATCGAACACGACCTCGAAGTCGTGACCGACGTTTCGGATCGGATGCTCGTCCTACAGAAAGGCGGGATTATCGCCCGCGGACCGCCTGGAGACGTCGTCGAGGATCCGGAAGTCCGACGCGTGTACACGGGGGTCGACTAATCCATGACTGCGAACGAAAGCGAAATCGACACCGAAATCGAGACGGAGAACCTATCGATAGACCGAGTGATCTCCGCACCCGGGGGCGATCAGGTCGATATCGTCGAGGACCGATCGCTGCCCGAAATCCTCCTCGACCACGTCCAGGAACACGGAACTGACGTCGCACTGCGCTGGAAGCGGTACGGCGTCTGGCAGGAGTTTACCTGGGAGGAGTACTACGACCGGGTGAAGTGGTTTGCGCTCGGACTCGACGAACTGGGCTTCGGTGCCGACGATGTCCTCTTTACTATCGGGTACAACCGGCCACACCAGCTGTGGTCCTGGATGGGTGCCCAGTCGCTGGGCGGCATCGCCGCCCCGAACTACGAGGAGATGTTGCCGGAGGACATCGGCAAACAACTCGACCTCATCGAGCCGAAAGTCGCCTACGCAGAAGACCAGGAGATGGTCGACAAACTCCTCAAGGTGACCGACATGTGCGAGTCCCTCGAAACCATCATCTACCGCGATGAGCGGGGGATGTTCCGGTACGGCGACGAGGAAGGCGTCGACATCGTCTCTTACGAGGAGATCGAGTCTCGGGGTCGCGAGCGGCTGGAAACCGGCGACGTGTCTGAGGACTACCTCACTGACCGCATCGGCGAGATCGACCCACAGACCCCAGCGATGCTGTCGCCGACCAGCGGGACGACCGGGATGCCCAAGCGAGTGCAGCTTAGCCACTTTAATTTCCTCAACCTCGCGAAGGCGGCGATCGAGATCGATCCGCTGCCCAAGGAGTCGGACTACTTCTCATATCTCCCGATGGCGTGGGTCGGCGAGCAGATGATCCTGATCGCCGCCGCATTCGTCGGCGGTTGGACGGCGAACTTCCCGGAGGAGTCCGAAACCGAACAGGAGGACCTCCGGGAAATCGGCCCGGAGATCATCTTCTCCTCACCCCACTCCTACGAAGGATGGGTCGCCGACATCAAGGCCAAAATCGAGAACACGACCAGGCTGAAAGGCTGGGTATACGACAAGGCCATGAGCATCGGCGAGAAGTACGCCGAGTACATCAGCGGCGACAAAAGCGACGAGGAGCCACCGCTGTCGCTGCGGGCGAAACACTGGCTGTCCTACTGGATCGCCTACCGGCCGATCCTCGACAAGATCGGTCTCAAACGCGCGAAGAACGTCTACACCGGCGGTGGGCCGCTCGGTGAAGACCACTTCCAGTACTACCACGCGCTCGGCGTCCCGTTGAAACAGATCTGGGGGCAGTCGGAAGTGTGTGGCTTCGTGACGATGCACCGCGACGGGGACATTGACGTCGACACGGTCGGCGAAGTGTTCCCGAACGTCGAGGTCGGAATCACGACCAGCGGCGAACTCCTCGTCCGCGGGCCGGTCGTCACGAGCGGATACTACAACCAACCCGAGAAGACGGAGAGTGCCCTCGAAGACGGATGGCTTCACACCGACGACTTCGGCGCACTCACCGAGGAGGGGCACGTCAAGGTGTTCGACCGGATGGACGACGTGCTCGAACTCGCTGACGGCACGCCGATCGCGCCGATCAGCGTCGAGACGAAACTGAAGTTCAACCCCTACATCAAGGAGGTGCTCGTCGTCGGCGACGGGCGCGACGCGCTCTCGGCGATCGTCAACATTCGGTTCGACAACGTCGCAGAGTGGGCGGACCAGCGTGACATCCAGTATACGGGCTACAGCGACCTAACCCAGAAACCCGAGGTGCTGGAGCTCATCCGGGGCGTCATCGAGGACACGAACGAGCGCCTCGACGACGTCGATATCACGAGCTTCGTCAACCTCTTCAAGGAGTTCGACGCCGACGACGGCGAACTCACGCGGACCGGCAAGATCCGCCGCGAGGTCGTCACGGACCGATACGAGCAACTCCTCGACGGTATCTTCGCCGAACAGGAGACAGTGGAAATGGAGCTTACGATCACCTACCAGAACGGCAGAGAGTCACAGGAGCGCGGCGAAATGCGCGTCATAGACATCGACGAACCGGTTACGGAGGCCATCGAAGGAGGGAAGATGGATGGTTGACGCCAGCACGTTCCTCAGCATCTCGATCGCCGGGATCGGACTCGGCGCGCTCTACGCGCTGGTCGCGATGGGCTTTTCGCTCATCTACAAGGTCACTGGCGTGCTCAACTTCGCCCAGGGGCAACTGGCGCTGCTCGGTGCCTACGGCGTCGTGATCTTCGCGACGCCCGCGGTGCTGGGGTTGAACCTCCCGGCAGTCGTCGCCGTCCTCCTCACGATCGTGGTCGGCCTGCTCCTGGGAATCATCCTGGAGCGAGTCGTCTTCCGCCACTTCATCGGAGAGCCGGTGTTGTCGGTCATCATCGTGACGCTGGCGCTGGGCGGCATCATCAGCGGCTTCCTGCGCTTTCTGGTGGGGCCGAACTTCATGTCGTACCCGGACGCACTCAAGCCAGGCTGGAGCATCGACCTCCCGCTCGGCGCGTCGATCGGCGCGTCGTTCACGCTGGGCGTCGTCCTGTCGCTGGTGGTCGTCGTCTCGCTGATGCTGTTCTTCCGGTACACCGTCACCGGGTCCATCCTGCGAGCGGCGGCGGCCGACGAACAGGCCGCGATGGTGCTCGGCGTGTCCATCGAGCGAACCATCATCATCGCGTGGGCACTGTCGATCGCCATTACATCCATCGGGGGCATCCTGCTCGCCATGGCCAGCGGTGGTGCGGGCTTTACCATCGAGGCGGTTGGCATCATCATCTTCGCTGCGGTCGTCTTCGGCGGCTTGGACAGTATCCCTGGCGCCTTCCTGGGCGCACTCGTCGTCGGACTCCTCCAGGAGTACGGGTCGTTCTACGCGACCGGCGTCATCGGCCCGGGAGCCGGGGAAATCATCCCCATGGTGTTCCTGCTGGTGGTCATTCTCATCAAACCACGCGGCCTGTTTGGCACGGAACGCATCGAGAGGATCTAACAATGCATACGAGACATTACGTTTCGACGGACGCACAGCGGTTGAACGACCACGGTACACAAGGAGGACGCCATGCCCTGCGGTGAGTACTTCACCAGCTACGGGAGCCGGATGGGGCTGTTCCGCTGGCGCACTCAGCGCATTGCACTGGTGCTCGGCCTTCCCATTCCGTTTCTTGCGCCGCTCGCCGTGCAGGGCGGGTTGCTATCGACGATCACGCAGATATACATCTTCGCCATTGCGGTCCTCGGACTGAACGTCATCTTGGGCTACGCCGGCGAGATCGTCCTCGCACAGGGAGCGTTCATGGCTATCGGAGCCTACGCGACGAGTCAGATACTCGCCGACGGCCTCTTTGGCGTCCAGATCGGTCTGTTGCCGGCCATCATGGTCGGTGGCGTCTTCGCGGCGTTCGTCGCGATAATGTTCGGAATCCCGTCGTTCCGCGTGAAAGGGTTCTACATCGCCATCTCCACGCTGGCGCTCCAGTTCATCTCCGAGTGGTTCTTCAACAACGGACAACTGGAGTGGATCCACGGCGGCACCCAACAGACCATACCGTTCGAAGTCGGCCTCGTCGGCCAGTGGTTCACCATCACCGGCACCGACATGGAGTTGTACTTCATCTCGCTCGTGTTGATGTTGCTGTTCGCGCTGATCTCGCTCAACTTGAGCCGGAGCGGGATGGGTAAGGTGTTCCGAGCGATCCACGACAACGATCTGGCGGCCGGGGTCCTCGGCATCAACGTCTTCCGGAACAAGCTGCTGGCGTTCGCCATCGGTGGCTTCATGATCGGCGTTTCCGGCGGACTGTTCGGCTACTACATCGGCTTTATCAGCCCCGACTACTTCACGCTCGATCTGACGCTCCAGCATTACGTGATGTTGCTGTTCGGCGGTCTCGGTCGTGTCTGGGGCGCGCTCCTCGGCGTCGGCATTGTGACCATTATCCAGGAGTTCCTGCGTGGCTTCCTGCAGTCGGTAGCGGCAAACGCTACGTCGCTCGAACCGGTCTTCTTTGGCGTCATCATCATCGTGGTGCTGGCCGTCGAGCCGAAAGGCGTCTTGGCTGCACTTGGACAGCTCAAAGACTATCTGCGGAAGTGGCCCTTCGCGTACTGACACGCGTCGGTTTTCTGATTGAAACGGTCGGCGAACGCAGACGGGAGTGACACACTTCAGAAATCAGTCGCTCTCTGTATCGGTCGAGAGTCGCTCGACGTTCTCGCGGAGCTGCGTCGCAATGGTCAGCAACTCCTCGGCGATGTCGTCGATGTCGGCGGAGTCCGTGCGAACCTTTGTCGCCTGATCGCGCGCCTCTTCGGTGAGCGAGACGACGGACTCGACGTGTTTCGCCTGCTGGTCGTTGGCTTCGGCAATCTCCTCGATGCCGTGTGCAGTCTCGTTGATTTGCTCGGCAGTTTCCCGGAACGAGGTCATTGCATCGGTGATCTTCTCGCTTGTCGCTTCGAGTTCGTCTTCGGTCTCCTCGACCGCCGTAACGGTCGTCGCGGTCTGGTCTTGCAACCGGGTTATCTGATCGGTTATCTCCTCGGTGTGGCTCCGGGTCTCCTCGGCGAGATCCTTGACTTCGTCAGCGACGACGGCAAAGCCCTCGCCGGCCTCGCCGGCTCGGGCCGCCTCGATCGAGGCGTTCAGCGCGAGGATGTTCGTCTGGTCGGCGATGTCCGCGATGACATCGATCACCGCTTCGACGTCGTCCATCCGGTTGGCCAGTTCGTCGACCGTCGCCACGAGGTCCTGTGTCTGGTCGACGACCGACTCCGTCGCCGAGTGGGCCTGCTGACTCGCGTCCCGTCCCTCGGAGACCGACGAGGTCGCCTGATCGGCGGCCTGTGAAATCTCGTCGGTCTTGGCCGCGACCTCCTCCATCTGGGCGCTGAAGCTGTGGAGTTCGTCGGTCACATCTTCGAGCTTCTCGGCCTGTTCGGTTGCGTTCGACCGGATGGTTTCGGCGGTCTCCGCGGCGGCTTCGGTCTTTTCCTCCTGCTGGATCGCCAGGTCGCCCAGTTCCGCAGCGACCCGCTCCTGGGTTTCGTTGAGTGCTCGTTCCTTGTCTCTGAGTTCGGTCACGTCCTCGAACCCTGCAATGCCACCCATGAGATCGTCGTCGCCGTCGTACAACGGGGCAACCGAGACGACGACGTCGCGGTGTTCGTCGTCGTGCGTGAGTATCTGGACCTCGCGGTCGTTTATGGGCTCCTCCTCGGCCAGTGCGACGTCCAGAAACGTCGTCTGCGTGTCGTGTGTCTCGTCGGTTCGCATCAGCTCGTACAGTTCCAACTCGGCTGCTTCCTCCTGGGGAAGCCCGATCAGTTCCTCCATCGCCTCGTTCATGAGAAGCTGTTGTCCGTCGGCGTCGATGACGTAGATCGGGTTCGGCATGTGTCGCAACGCTTCCGCCCATACGTCGTCGTCTCGCCCCGCTAGATTCTGGTACGTGCTCATATACCAAACGGTCACAATCCTTCCCCTTTACAGTTCTGCTGCAGGCGACGGACGAAAGCCCGGCGACCGGGTCACCGATCCTGATTTGCGACCGCCGACCGGAACCGGTCACGTTCGACGATGCGCAGGGCGACCTCGGCGGTTCCGATCTCCCGGTCACCGTCGTCGGTCGCGACCCGCCCGTCGTAGGTGATCGTCGGTCCGTCGACGGCAGTCACCTCCGTGGTCACCTGAAGTTCGGTTCCGACGGCTGCTGGCCCGGTGTGGTCCACGGTCGCGCGCTGCCCGACGACGCCAGTTTCGGCCGGTATCTCGCCGTTGAGCGACTCTCGGCCAGTAAACTCCACGCGCGAGAGCAGATGTCCCGTGCCGAGTACGGACACGGTCTCCTCGGCCGTCGCGTCGGCCGCCGCCGGCCGCCCTGGCGGCATCTCCTGCTCGCCGAAAGCAGTCGTGGTGTGCGCTTGCGCGACTCGAAACGTCGACGTACCCGTCGTCCCGACGAGACGGTCGGGAGCCCGGATAGTCCCGCTCATACGCGATTGGCGTACGGTGGCGACTTAAGATTTCCCGCGCGCTCGTAGGAAACAACGAGAGGTTTTATGTGCTAAGTTGTCGTGTTTGCTGACGATGTACGATTCCGAGACGTTAGACGCCGTTCAACAGCAGGTGGAACGTGCGACTGACTTCGAGTTCTACGACTCCCGGCTGGCCGACGTCGACCCGTCGGCCATCGACTCGTGGGACGACTTTCGCGACCTCCCGTTCACGACGACCGAAGCACTGGAAGACGACTTCGAGGCGGAGCCCCCGACCGGATCGCTGTACGACGAGGCGTCGATGGTGACGTTCTCGCCGATGGGCGAGGGGCTGGCTCCGGTCTTCGACACCCGATCGGACATCGAACACCAGGCGTCTGTCAATGCCGACGTCCTCGAGCGCGCCGGCATCGAACCGGGCGACCGGGTCGTCAACACGTTCGGCTATCAGCTGTTCGGAACTGGCTACGTCATCCACCGCGCCCTCGAGGCGCTTGGTGCGGAAGTGTTCCCACTCGGACCGGGCGACTCCGAGCAGGCTGCCGGCATCATCACTGAGTACGACGTCGACGCGCTCATCGGGAATCCGAGCTTCGCACTCAAAATCGGCGATGCCGGCGGTCGGGTCGACACGTTCGTCGGTGCAGGAGAACCCTTCACGTCAGTCCCCGGCCGCCGTGAAGCGGTCAAGGACGCACTCGACGCCTCGACGGCCACCGACTACTTCGGAACCCGACACATCATGCCCGTCGCCGCCGAGACCGACACCGAAGACGGCCTCCACGTCGTCGACGACTACGCCGTCGTCGAAATCGTCGACCCCGACTCCGGCGAGGTGCTTCCGGAGGGCGAGCGGGGTGAAGTCGTCGTCACCCACGTCCAGAAGGAGGGGCTACCGCTGATCCGCTACCGGACGGGCGACTTGGCGGAACTGGAACAGCGGGGCGACGAGGTCGTTTTACCCGACGGCGTCATCGGTCGGACAGACGAACGACTCAAAATTAAGGGCGTGAAGGTCTATCCCGAGAGCATCGAGACGGTGCTGGCGGCCTTCGACGGTCTGACCGGCGAGTACCGGATCGAAGTCGAGCAGGACGGGTCGACCGACTCCCTGACCGTCGTCTGCGAGGGGGCAGCCGACGCGGACGAACTGGCGAGCGAACTCAGCGAGCGACTCCTCATCTCCCCGGACGCGGTCGAACTCGTCGAGGAACTCGACGCGGACGGAATCGTCGACAACCGCTACTAGAGTTCACCGAGGAACCGGCGAGCGGTTCGGAAGAAGATATCGCGCTGGGTTTCAGTCGAGAGGTCCCGTTCGAGCAGGTGGGCACGTTCCCTGTCGTAGGGATACGGGATGTTCGGGTAGTCGGAGCCGTACATGATGCGGTCCGACAGCGCCGTCAGTTCGTCGTCGGCGATCACACTGGGGTCGAAGTCCATGTACGTCTCCGCGACCGCTGACATGGCGAAGGTCGTGTCCAAAAATACGTTCTCACGGTCCCGCGCCAGGTCCATGAACGCCTCGTGCTCGTAGGTGCCCATGTGTGCGCCACAGGCACGGATCTCCGGGTAGGAGTCGACGAACGACCGAAACCGTTCGATACCGACGGCGGGGTCGTCCCGGAACATCGGCGCAGTGCCGGCATGAAAGAGCACGGGACAGTCCCACTCGGCGGCGACCTCATAGGCCGGGTCGAGGTGCGGGTCGTCGGCACCGAACCCCTGGACCGGGAGCTGGAACTTCAGGCCCCGTGCACCCTGCTCGAACGCCGACTCGACGATCCCGCCAACATCCTCGTCGGCGGCGTGGACCGTCGCGAACGGGACCACCATCTCCGAGTCGGCAGTCGTCTCACAGATCCACTCGTTCAACTCCGCCGCGACACCTGGGCGATGTGCGTACGGGAGCGCGAAACACCGTTCGACGCCGGCCCGCTCTAGGGCCGCCGTCATCGAATCGAGGTCCGTTGGGTGGTCGAACGACCAGCCCGCGGCGTCGGACAACGACTCGCGTATCGCCGTCATGAGACGGTCGGGCATCAGGTGCGTGTGGGCGTCGATGACGCCGCTGACGGGGAATCCTTCACTCATTTGCCATTTTGTAGACGCCCGTTCCGGTCGCACACACTTCGTCGCCGGATTCGACTTCGACGTGGGCGACGCCGATCTGTTGTCCCTGCCGTTCGATCGTCGCAGTCGCGTACAGCGGTTGTTTGCCCGCCGGTTGCAGGTAGTTCACGCGGAGGTCGATCGTCGGCGTGTACTCCCCGCAACGGCCGGCGAACACCGCGGCTCCCGTCAGGTCCACGAGCGAACTGATCACACCGCCGTGGAGGACTTCCAGGTCCGGGTTGCCGACGAGCGAATCGTCGAACGGGAGTTTCGTTTCCGCCCGTCGGGGTGTAACGACCACGATTTCGATGCCGTGTCGCTGGTGGAACGGGATCACGTCGTACAATTCTCGAACTACGTCAATCCTGTCGTCATTCTGGTCTGTCATCTGTGAACCGGCCGGAGTCGCCTCCGGCAATGAGATAGTTTCGCTTGGTACTGCTCGATTAAATATTTCCGGATGACAGCTGCGGTCGGCCGCATCACGCTCGGAGAGCGGATAGCAAGTCTTGGAGGCCTGCAGACCGTCACGCGTCTCGGTTGGTCGCTTCGCTAGCGCGTTCCAGAATACGTTCCGCTCGCTTGATGAGCGGTGCGTCTATCATTTCCCCGTCGACCTCGTAGACGCCGGATTCGGTCTGCTCGTCGGCAGCGAGGACACGCTCAGCCCACTCGATGTCGCTCTGATCGGGGGTGAAAGCATCGTTGATGATCGACACCTGATCGGGATGGATCGCCATCTTTCCGTCGTAGCCGAGTTCAATAGCGAATTCCGTCTCCTCACGGAGCCCGTCAGCATCGCCGAAGTCGGTGTAAACGGTGTCGATAGCGTCGACATCGGCTGCACTGGCTGCAAGCACTACGCGCTCACGCGCGTACAGAACCTCCGTTCCCTCGCTGGTACGGGTCGCACCGATATCCGCGGTCAGATCCTCGGCACCGAACAACAGCGCGTCGGTCCCCGGCGCCGCGGCGATCTCGTCGGCCCGGAGGACGCCACTCGCGGACTCGATAAGTGCCTGCACTGGGAGGTCAGCATCCTCTTCCGCCAGCAGGCGCGTCAGTCTGGTTACGTCGTTGGCCGATTCGGTCTTGGGAAGCATCACGCTGTCCGGGTGTGTTCCAGACAGTACCGTCGTGAGGTCGGTGCTGGCCCCGTATTCGATTGGATTGACGCGAACACAAATTCGACCGTCGGCCTTGACATCGTCGAGTACATTCTGTACAGCCTTACGAGCGGTCTGTTTGTTGCTTGGAACGACCGCGTCTTCGAGATCAAAGACGACTACGTCAGCTTCGCTCCGAACTGCCTTACGCATGATTTCGGGCTGGTCTCCCGGTGCGAACAAGATACTACGACGACCCATACACTGAACCAGCCTCTTCGGCCACCTATAGCTAGTGGTTTCTGTCATGCGATCTAAACGAAAGACAGCGCGAGTTCCCCGCCCCACCGTGGGCGGGGGTGAAGCGCGTCACTCCGGCGCGTGTTCTGTCTCCTCGATATACCGTTCAACCACTTCCTCCGACACTGCCCCTGTCGTCCCCACATAGTATCCGACCTTCCAGAATCCGCCGCCCCAGAAATACGACGCTCGAATCTTGGGATACCGCTCCAGCAGGTGCTTTCCAGAGTACGATTTAAACTGCTGAGCGATGTCAGCCGGACTGTGATCCGGGTTGGTTTGCACGAACAGGTGAACGTGGTCGTCCGCAATCTCCAACGCCAGAATCTCGTGTCCGAAGTGGGCAGCAGTCTCACCAAACAACTTCCGTACGTCTTTCTCCACCATACCGAGAACCGGATGGCGGTACTTGGGACACCACACGAAGTGATACTTGCAGGAACTAACCGAATGTGCATGACTACGGTACTCCTCCATCCCTAATCCCCACATTTATGACAGTCTGAAACGATTATCAAAGCATGGGTGAGAAAGCCACGAAGACGATTCAGATGCGACTTCACGTAGCGTCTGGTGAGCGGTCGTGGCTTCACGATGCCCGCCTCGCATCACGCGAGATATTCAACGAAACCATCCGCCTCAAACAGCAAGGGTACACTCGCACCGAGATACAGAAGGAGGTTGACCGCGACGACTTCTTGCGGAACAACAAGTGCGCGGTCGTCGGCAAAGCCCTCCAAACGTGGGACTCCTACCAGTCACTCAAGGAGTGGTGGGAGAACCAAGACGACCCTGATGGCGGCAAACCGACGCCGCCGAGTACGGACAAGAACGGTGCGTATCCGCTCGTGATGGCACACACGGAAGGCTACCGCCTCACCGTGGATGACGACACGAACCGCGTCCAGTTCCGCATCAGCCCGAAACCATACAAGAAGGTGAGAGGCCACCTTCGGGGTGAGCCGGATGCGATGGACGAACTTCGGGACGCCCTCACGTCGGATGAGGTGGATATGGGGCAGGCCGAACTCCTGTACCGTGATGGCGTGTACTACCTACACGTCACGGTTACACGCGAGTTCGATGTGCCCGACCCCGACACCAGCGACACACTCGTCGGTGTGGACATCAACGAGCGCAACGTCGCACTCACCGCCCTCGACCGCGGGACGATGCGGACGAAGGGCACGCTTGTCCTCGACTATGGACGAGTCAAACAGGAACGCCAACGTTACCATACGATCACGAAACGCTGTCAGGAACACGGCAAGACGAGCATCCACCGGAAACTCGGTGACAAGGAAGAACGATTCACTGAGTGGGTGCTGCACCGTCTCTCCCGTGCCGTCGTGGAGTTCGCAGCACGGTTCTCGAACCCGGTTATCATGTTCGAGGATATGAGCGGTATCCGCGACGAAATCAAGTACGGGACGTATATGAACCGTCGATTGCACAAACTGCCGTTCCACAAGTTCGAGAAATTCGTCTCGTACAAGGCGACGTGGCGAGAGATTCCGACAGACACGGTTGACGCTTACTACAACTCGAAGATGTGTTCGTGCTGTGGGGAGCGTGGGTATCGGCAAGGACGGCGGTTCCAGTGTACGAACGACGAGTGTGATGTAGCGCAAGACCACGGCGACCGGAATGCGTCGGTGAACATCGCGTGGCGCGAGAAGGCGAAGCTCGACGGAACCGAATCGAATTACCGGAATCACAAAACCCAACCACAGGTTCGGTTGGTGCGTCTGTCCGGGTCGGGGCGCGTAAGCCGCCCACCCTCATCCCGCTCGCTTGCCGAGCAGGGAGTGCTAGCGCACGGCTGAGGGAACTACAAAAGCCTCGGGCCACCGCGCCCGAGGTTGTTTACTGCGGATATTGGGTTCGCTTCACTGTGTGACGTACGGGTCGGCGATACTACGGACGAATCCCCATTGCCAGAATGAGAGATGTCTTGGCCACGCCGAAATGCGAACTGTCCGCCATGCGATTCTCCAACGCGTCTGTAGTGTGCCCTGAAGAGACGTACTTATACGACGAGAGTACTGTTACACTAGATCTGAGTCTTCTTTTTTACCGGACGAAATAGTATATGCGATCCTATGAATCGTAAACACTTCGTTTACACCATACGTAAAGGATATTATATCATGAATGTCGCGAATATATTTTGAATCTATTACTTATATAGTAAAAATTATAGGCCACGTTTATATATCAGAGTGCTATTTGTGACGGTGTATGGTTGCGAGCCACAATCTTTCAGACTACGACATGGAGCGTGAATCGTTCTCGTGGGACGACATCTACGCGGAAGCCGATTGGGACGCACCGGCGGAACTGAACATCGGTCACGAAGTCGCCGACCGCCACGCCACCGATCGTGGGAAAGTCGCGCTGTATCAGGTCGGCACCGACGGGGAACTGACGACGATGACGTTCTGGGAACTGGCCGACCGGTCGAGCCAGTTCGCGAACGTCTTGGAGGGCCTCGGTGTCGAACAAGGGGACCGGGTGTTCTCGTACATGCCCCGGATTCCCGAACACTACGTGGCACTCGTGGGGACGCTCAAACACGGTGCGGTCTGGGGGAGCGTCAACGAGCGGTTCGGGCCGGACGGCATCTCCTACCGACTCGACGACTGCGATGCGAAGGTCGTCGTCACCACGACCGACAACCGTGAGACAGTCGAAGCAGCACTGGACGACGCACCAACGGTCGAGCACGTTATCACAGTCGACCGGGGGAGTGGCGCACCCGCGGACGACGTGGTCTTCAATACGGCCCTCGACGACGCGAGCACCGAATACGAGGTCGCCGAAACCGGTGGCGAAGACGACGCGATGCTGTACTACACGTCGGGGACGACTGGCCTTGCGAAGGGTGTCCGCCACAAGCAGCGCTGGGTGGCTGGCGTCGCCGCGACCCAGAAGTACGCCGTCGACCTCCAGCCCGGCGACCTCTACTGGAGCACCGGCGACCTGGGCTGGCTGACGGGCGCGATCAACACGCTCGGTGCCTGGTTCTGGGGTGCCTCCCTGTTCACCTACGAGGGCGAGTTCGACCCCGAGGAGTGGGCCGAACTGCTCGACGAATATCCCATCAACGTGCTATTTTCGGTGCCGACGGCCTACCGGATGCTCCGGGAGAAAGAGGACGTCCTGGAGGGCGTCGATCTCGACTTGCGCCACGCGCTCTCGATCGGCGAACCCCTCAGCGCCGGCGTCGTCGAGTGGGGCAAAGAGGAACTCGGCGTCACCATCCTCGACACGTACGGCCAGACCGAGACGGGCAACATGATCATCAACAACTACCCGACGATGGAGCTCCGGCCCGGCTCGATGGGGAAGCCGCTTCCGGGCATCGAAGCCGAGATCGTCGACCCCGATACGGGTGAGGTACTCCCACCGGGGGAGACCGGTGAGATCGCCCAGCGCGGCGACTACCCCTGTTTCTTCGCCGAGTACTGGAACAAACCCGCCAAGACCGAGAAGTGCTTCGTCGACGGGCCCAGCGGCGAGTGGTACCTCTCGGGCGACCTCGCCCACAAGGACGAGGACGGCTACTTCTGGTTCGAGGGGCGAGCCGACGACGTCATCCTCTCGTCGGGCTACCGCATCGGACCCTTCGAGGTCGAGAGCTCGCTGGGCGAACACGAGGCCGTCGCCGAGCCGGCCGTCGTTCCGAAACCGCACGCGGAACGTGGCAACATTGTTAAGGCATACGTCGTACCTAGTGAAGGCACGGAGCCATCTGAGGGCCTCAAAGATGACATCAAAACCCACGTGAAAGAGGAACTGTCGGCCCACGAATACCCGCGCGAAATCGAGTTCCGCGACGAGTTGCCCAAGACCGTCACGGGCAAGATCCGCCGGACAGAGCTCCAAGACGAAGCCGAAGAAGAGACAGAAGCAGACTCCTAACCGGCATCCAGCGGGGACGGAGTCGCCAACACCAGATCGAACTACGTTCACACAACAATCATGAATTTCGACACAACGCAGGAACGTTCGATGATTCGGTCGACCGCCGAGGACGTGGCGGCCGAGTACGGACCGGAGTATTGGCGCAAGAAAGAGGAAGCCGGAGAGTTCGCCCAGGGATTCTGGGACGAACTCGCGGAGGCAGACTTCCACGGCCTGCTGGTTCCCGAAGAGTACGAGGGGGCCGGCATGGGCATGCAAGAGATGGGGCTGGCGATGGAGACGCTCTGTGCGGAGGGCTGTGGCATGGCCGGCACCTGGTACTTGGTGCTCACTGCCGGCATGGCCGCCGTCGGCATCCGCGAAAACGGGACCGAGGCTCAGAAAGAGCGGTACCTGCCCGACATCGCCAACGGCGAACGCAACTTCTCCATCGGCATCACCGAACCGGAGGCCGGGACGAACACGCTGAACGTCGCGACACGAGCGGAGAAGGACGGCGACGAGTACGTCCTCAACGGCCAGAAGGCATGGATCACGTTCTCGGACCGCGCGGACAACATGATCATCGTCACGCGGACGACGCCGCGCGACGAGGTTGACCGAGGCACCGACGGCATTAGTCTGTTCATTGTCGATATGGACTCCCCGGGGATCGACGTTGCGCCCATCGATAAACACGGCATCAACTACTCGAAGTCCTGCGAGGTGTTCCTCGAAGACGTGCGCGTGCCCGAGGAGAACCTGCTCGGTGAGGAGGACGACGGGTGGTGGGCGCTCGTCGATATGCTCAATCCCGAACGCATCGGCTTCGCCGCTGCCGGGACCGGCATCGGGAAACTGGCCGCCGACACGGCAATCCAGTACGCCAACGATCGCGAAGTGTTCGATGCACCGGTCGGCAGCCATCAGGCCGTCTCGTTCCCCATCACGAAGGCCTACGCGCGCATGGAGACTGCGGCGCTGATGCGCGAGAAGGCGTCCTGGCTCTACGACCAGGGCGAGGAGTGTGGCTACGAGACCAACGTTGCGAAGGCGACGGCCGTCAGCGCAGGCATCGAGGCGGTCAAGCAGTCGATGCAGGCCTTCGGCGGCTGGGGCTACGCGAAAGAGTACGATGTCGAGCGGTGGTGGCGTGAGATCAACCTCACCCGCCTGGCCCCGGTCTCCCAGCAGATGGCGTACAATCATATCAGCCAGCAGCTCGGCTTCCCCAAGTCATACTAATGTTCGAGAAAGTCCTTGTCGCCAACCGCGGCGAAATCGCCGTCCGCGTCATGGCGGCATGTGAAGAACTGGGTATCGAGACGGTCGCCGTCTACAGCGACGCCGACCGCAACAGTGGTCACGTCGCGTACGCCGACGAAGCGTACAATGTCGGTCCCGCACCGGCCAGCGACTCGTATCTCGACCAGGCGGAGATCATCGACGTCGCCCAGCGCGCTGGCGCGGACGCGATTCATCCCGGCTACGGCTTCCTCGCCGAGAACGCCGAGTTCGCTCGGAAAGTCGAAGACGCCGACGGCATCACCTGGGTCGGACCCCCGAGTGATGCGATGGAGACCCTCGGCGAGAAGACGAAAGCCCGGACGGTGATGCAGGAGGCCGACGTGCCGGTCGTTCCGGGAACGACCGAGCCGGTCGACGACCCCGAAGAGGTGCGCGAACTCGGCGAGGAGTTCGGCTATCCCATCGCCATCAAGGCCGAAGGCGGCGGTGGCGGTCGTGGCATGAAGATCGTCCGCAGCGAGGCCGAAGTCGAGGACGCGCTCGAAAGCGCCCAGCGCGAGGGCGAGGCGTACTTCGGCAACGACTCGGTGTACGTCGAGAAGTACCTCGAAGCCCCGAAACACATCGAGGTACAGGTACTCGCGGACGAACACGGCAACGTCCGCCACCTCGGCGAGCGCGATTGCTCACTGCAGCGCCGTCACCAGAAGGTCATCGAGGAGGCCCCGAGCCCGGCGCTCGACGCCGAACTCCGCGAGCAAATCGGCGAAGCCGCCCGCCAGGGCGTCCAGGAAGCCGGCTACACCAACGCCGGCACTGTGGAATTCCTCGTCGAGGACGGGGAGTTCTACTTCATGGAAGTCAACACCCGGATTCAGGTCGAGCACACCGTCAGCGAGGAAGTGACGGGGATCGACATCGTCCGGTGGCAGTTGCGGGTCGCCGCCGGCGAGGAACTCGACTTCTCGCAGGACGACGTCGAGATCGACGGCCACTCGATCGAGTACCGCATCAACGCGGAGAACCCGGCCAACGACTTCGCGCCGACACCGGGGCCGCTGAAGACGTACAGGCCGCCGACGAGCATCGGGATTCGGCTCGATCACGCCGTCGGCCAGGGCGACGACATCGGTGGCGATTACGACTCGATGATTGCCAAGCTGATCGTCACCGGTGAAGATCGCGAGCACTGTCTCGAACGGTCCAAGCGGGCGCTGGAACACTTCGAGGTCGAGGGCGTCCACACGACGATCCCATTCCACCGGCTGATGCTCGACGACGAGACGTTCGTGAGCGGCGAGCACACGACGAAGTACCTCGATCAGGACCTCGACGACGCGAATCTCGACGACGCCGTCGAGCAGTGGGGGTCCGAGCCCGAAGCTGGCAGTACCGGCAACGGATCCGAGACAGCTGAACTCGCCGTCGAGGTCGACGGCAAACGATTCGATGTCGTCGTCGAAGACGGGCTCCCGCAAGCCCCGACTGGCGGGACCGACGCAGGCGGGAGTTCCAGCGGCTCCGGCGGCAGCGGGAGTCCGGACGTAGCAGCCGCGGGTGCGATCACCGCCGAGATGCAGGGAACCATTCTCTCGGTCGAGGTCGAGGAAGGCGACGAGCTCGCACAGGGCGACGTCGTCTGCGTACTGGAGGCGATGAAAATGGAAAACGACGTGGTCGCGGCCACGAGCGGGACTGTCGAATCCATCCCGATCGAAGAGGACGAGAGCGTCGATATGGGAGACACGCTCGTCACGCTGGAGTGAATACACATGCGAATCAGAGTCTCAGACGACACGACGGAATCGGAGGCCCAGGCGATCGCCGATGCACTGGCAACCCATTTCCAGGACGACGTGATACTCGTCGTCGACAGCGGCGAGGAAGTTGGGAGCGCGTCGTACGACGGCGGAGGCGGGTCTCAACAATCGACCGAGGAACCGGTGGACGACGACCTCGGGCCGACAGCTCGCGAGGAGGAACTGATCGACGAGATCGAGGAAATCCTCGAAGGTGGGCCCGAGAAGTACAAGGAACAACTGCCCGAGGAAGGCAAACTGTTCGTCCGGGACCGAATCGACCTGTGGTTCGGCGAGGACTGCCTGTTCGAGGACGGCAAGTTCGCGGAGTTCGACGCCGAAGACCAGTTACCCGCAGACGGTCTCATCACGGGGGCCGCGGAGTTCGAGGGCCGCGACCTGCACTACATGGCCAACGACTACACGGTCAAACGCGGGAGTATGGCCGCGAAGGGCGTCGAGAAGTTCCTCAGGATGCAGGAACGGGCGCTCAAAACCGGCCGGCCGGTCCTCTATCTGATGGACTCCTCGGGCGGTCGCATCGACCAGCAGTCTGGCTTTTTCGCCAACCGCCAGGGCATCGGGAAGTACTACTACAACCACTCGATGCTCTCGGGGCGCGTCCCACAGATCTGCGTGCTGTACGGGCCATGTATCGCCGGGGCGGCGTACACGCCTGTGTTCGCGGACTTCACCGTCATGGTCCGGGACATGAGCGCGATGGCCATCGCCAGCCCCCGGATGGTCGAGATGGTCACCGGCGAAAAGATCGACCTGCAGGATCTGGGTGGGCCGGACGTCCACGCACAGTACTCAGGCAGCGCGGATCTCGTCGCCGACGACGAGGAACACGCGCGGGAACTCGTCGCCCAACTCATCGGCTATCTCCCCGATAATTCTGACGAGGACCCGCCACAGACCAGCGGCGAGGCACCGAAGTTCTCGCCGGAGGGTATCGACTCGATCGTCCCGCAGGAACCGAACAAGGGCTACGATATGTTCGACGTGATCGACCGGGTCGTCGACGCCGGGTCGACGCTCGAACTCCGCCCTGAGTACGGGAAGGAGATCATCACGTCGTTCGCCCGGATCGACGGCCGCCCGGTCGGGATCGTCGCCAACCAGCCCAACCACCGTGCCGGCGCGATCTTCCCGGACGCCGCCGAGAAAGCCGCGGAGTTCATCTGGACCTGCGACGCCTATAACATCCCGCTGTTGTATCTCTGTGACACGCCGGGCTTCATGGCCGGGTCGGGTGTCGAGAAGGAGGGGATCCTCGAACAGGGCAAGAAGATGATCTACGCCACCTCCTCGGCGACGGTGCCCAAACAGTCCGTCGTCGTGCGGAAAGCCTACGGTGCGGGCATCTACGCGATGTCCGGTCCCGCCTACGATCCCGAATCGGTTATCGGGCTGCCCAGCGGCGAGATCGCGATCATGGGTCCGGAAGCGGCGATTAACGCCGTCTACGCCCGAAAGCTCTCCCAGATCGACGACGAGGAGGAACGCGCACAGCGTGAGCAGGAACTCCGCGAGGAGTACCGCGAGGACATCGACATCCACCGGATGGCCAGCGAGGTCGTCATCGACGAGATCGTCCCGCCCTCCTCGCTCCGAGAGGAACTGACGAACCGCTTTGCGTTCTACGAGACCGTCGAGAAGGACCTGCCCGACAAGAAACACGGGACGATCCTCTAAACCCATGACAGGACGCTACTACGAGGAGTTCGAGGTCGGCGAGACAATCGAACACGACAAGCGACGCACCGTGAGCGAGAGCGACAATCAGGCGTTCTGCGACATGACGATGAACCAGCAACCGCTGCATCTGGATGCGGAGTTCGCGGCGGACACGCAGTTCGGCGAGCGACTGGTCAACGGGCTCTACACGATGAGTCTGGCCGTCGGGCTAACCATCCCGGACACCACGGACGGCACCATCGTCGCGAACCTCTCCTACGACAACGTCGAGCACCCGAACCCGGTCTTCCACGGTGACACGATCCGGGTCCAGTCGACAGTGACCGACAAGCGTGAGACCAGCGACGGCGAGCGCGGCATCGTCACGATGCACGTCGAAGTGTTCAAAGTGAACGACCAGGAGGAACCCGTCGTCTGTGAGTTCGATCGGACCGCGCTCTCGCTGAAACGGGAACACGCGGAGTAACGATGGCGCCCCACTGCTGGCGAACCGAGACGCGCGGCGGCCTACTCGACGACGCCGACGATCCATCGCCAGCGCTGTTCGAAGGTACCTTCGAGGGTATCGAGCAGTTCGCGTGTCTTATCGACGCGTTTTTCGGTTTCGAGTCGCGGATAGAGCCGCGCAGCCATCGCCGGAATGCTGTGGAAGAGCCGGACGTCGTCTGCGGTCGTCGCGAACCGCCAGGTGCCAGTGGTGACCGCGAACTCGTCTGCAAGGGCACGCTCGACGTCCTCGGAGCCCGTCGGCGAGCGCGACTCGCGGTCGAGATCGGCGAAGACGTCGGTCCCGTTCGCAGTGACCCAGCCAACCGGAGCGACGGCACCGACGACGCCCCCAGACCGGAGGACGCGGGCCGCTTCCTGGGTGGCGACGGCCGGGTCGGGAACCAGGAAGAGCGAAGCGGTAAAAGCGATGGCGTCGAACGTGTCGTCGGCGAAGGGCAGGTGGTCGAAGTCGGCCTCGACGCGCGGCGCCGACGCGACTTCAGTCAGCATCTCGCGGCTGATATCGAGTGCGACGGGCCTGTCGGCCCGCTCGGCGACCGCCTGCGTACTCACGCCCGTTCCCGCACCCGCGTCGAGGACGGCGTCGAACGCACCTTCGCCGTGAGCACTCATCTCGGCAACCAGCAGGCGCGCCAGTGCGGTGAACCGGCCGGTTCGCCGCTCGTATCTGTTGTAGGCCTCGACGCTGGCGTCGAAATTCGCCCGGACGACGGTTTTCATATCCGCCAGCACGGCCAGCGGGCACATAGACGTTCCCGTTGGCAACCGCCTACGATCCCGACGTATCGCTCGCCAACCAACGGCCCCCGAGATAGGAAATAGTTATGACAGAAACACCACCGGAGATAGACGAAATCGTTCACGAACCGAGTCAGCAGTTCATCGAGTCGACGAACGTCTGGGAGTTTATGCAGACCTACGCGATCGACGACTACGAGGAACTGATAGAGCGCACGACTACCGAGATCGACGGCTTCGATCAGTCCGGCGTCGACTGGTTCTGGGACGAACTGGTCGACTACCTCGATATCGACTTTTTCGAGGACTACGATCAGGTGCGAGACGACAGCGACGGCCCGCAGTTCCCCGACTGGTACCCCGGTGGCGAACTCAACATCGGCCACAACGTGGTGGACCGGCACGCCGCCATCGACAGCGAGACTCGAAACAAGGTTGCCTGTATCTGGGAAGGAGAAGACGGTGACATTCGAGAGGTCACCTACCACGAACTGTACCGCCAGTCGAACGCGGTCGCCAACGCCCTGGAAGCACGCGGCATCGACACCGGCGATACCGTGGCACTGTACATGCCAATGGTGCCGGAAGTCATCTCGATCCTCTACGGGTGTTTCAAGGTCGGCGCGATCGCCGTGCCCATCTTCTCGGGGTTCGGTGTCGAAGCGACGGCGACCCGCATCGAGGACCCCGAGTGTTCGGTGCTGTTCACCGGCGACGGCTTCCAGCGTCGCGGCAGCGAGGTGACGCTGAAAGAAACCGCCGACGATGCCATCGACCAGGCCGATACCGACGTCGAATCGGTCATCGTCTTCGACCGACTGGGCGCGAGCGACCCCGACAGTTCCCTCTCGATCCCGATGTCCGACGGTCGCGACGAGTGGTGGGCTGACGCTGTCGAGACTCAGAGCGACGAATACGAGACGAAATCCCTGCCCGCCGACCAGGAGTCGATGCTGCTGTATTCGTCGGGCACCACCGGCAAACCCAAGGGTATCGTTCATACCCATGCGGGCGTTCAGATGCAGTGTGCAAAGGAGCTCTACTTCGGGTTCGACCTGCAACCCGCGGATCGGTTCTTTTGGGTCAGCGATATCGGCTGGATGATGGGGCCCTGGACCTTGATCGGCAATCACACCTTCGGCGGGACGATCTTCATGTACGAGGGCGCGCCCGACCACCCCCAACCCGACCGGTTCTGGGAGATGATCGACCGCCACGGCATCACCCAGTTCGGCATCTCCCCGACGGCGATCCGCGCGCTCCGCAAGCAGGGCGACGACTGGGTCGAGGGCCACGACCTCTCATCGCTGCGCCTGCTGGGGTCGACCGGTGAACCCTGGGACCCCGAGTCCTGGCAATGGTTCTACGAGACGGTTGGCGGCGGCGACACACCCATCATCAACATCAGCGGAGGTACCGAAATCTGTGGCTGTTTCCTCATGCCGATGCCGACCCAGTCGCTCAAACCCTGCACACTCGGCGGTCCCGGCCTCGGCATGGACATCGATATCGTGAACCACGCCGGCGAGTCCATCGCCGACACGCACGAGCGCGGCTTCCTCGTCGCGCGCGACTCCTGTCCGTCAATGACGAAATCGCTCTGGAGCGGCGACGAGCGCTACCTCGAGGAGTACTGGTCGTCCTTCGAGGATCCGCCGCTGTGGGACCACGGCGACTGGGCCCAGAAAGACGAGGACGATCTCTGGTTCCTCCACGGGCGGGCCGACGACGCGCTCAACGTCGCCGGCCGGAAGGTCGGTCCCGCCGAGATCGAGGGCGCAGCCATGGAACACGAAGACGTGAATCAGGCCGCCGCAGTCGGTGTTCCCGACGACACGACCGGAACGGCCGTGGTGCTCTACGTCATTACGGAGGCGGGCGTCGAGGAGATCGACGAGTTGCGTACGGAAATCAGAGGCATCGTCGGGGAAGAACACGGCAAGCCCTTCCGACCGCGGGAAGTGCTGTTCGTCGACGAGTTCCCCAAGACCCAATCGGGCAAGATCATCCGCCGGGCCGTCGAAGCCACCTACACCGGTGAGGAACTGGGCGACATGTCCAGCATCGAGAACCCCGACGCCCTCGACGAAGTCGAGAACGCGCGATAGCAATCGGCCGACTGCGACAGCAAGCATTGTGTTTGATTACAAGCAACAATGAACGAACGAATGTCTGACTCAGAGACCAACGACGTAATGCGACGATTCGAGGTACCGAACATCGAGGACCTCCCGGCGGACCTGCAGGAGCGAATCGAGGACGAGACCGAACAGGCCGGATTCACGCCGAACATCTTCCCGGCCATGGCGTATCGCCCGTCCCACTTCCGGGCGTTTTTCGACTACCACGACGCTCTCGTCGAGGACACGGCACTCGAACGGGAGGAAGTGGAGATGATAATCGTGGCCGTAAGCGGCGTCAACGACTGCCTGTACTGTGTCGTGGGCCACGGCGCGTTGCTCCGTATCTACGCATCAGCGCCCAAAATCGCCGAGCAACTCGCGACCAACCACCGAACGGCGGACGTAAGCGACACCCACAAAGCGATGCTCGATTTCGCCGTCAAGCTTACCGAGGACCCAGAGCGCGTGACCGAAGCGGACTTCGAACGCCTAGAAGAGCACGGATTCAGCCGACGGGCAATCTGGGACATCGGGAGCGTCGCCGCCTTCTTCAACCTCTCGAACCGACTGGTCCACCTCGCGGACATCCGGCCGAACGACGAGTTTTACGACCTCGGCCGCGATCAGTAGCTCCGACCGTTCCGGCCGGCTCCCTCGCCGTGCTGGCCCGTTCGCTGTTCTGGAAGGTAGCCAAAATCTCCCTTCATCGTCGGTCTCGTCGGCCGAGTCCCGGATCTCGCGGAGGACGTAGCCCTGGTCGATGCCAGCGAGAACGCCGTCCCGAACGGAGCCATCACCCAGCTTTTGATCGCGTCAACCATGGGGGTTTTTTTCCATCCGAGACCTAGCCAACGCATGGAATCGGACACTACAGAGAGCAACGCGTCTGCCATCGCGACCGAGCGAACTGACCACGTGGGGCATATCGTCCTCGACCGGCCGGAGGCGATGAACACGTTCAGCACGGACCTGGCGAGTGAACTGGACGAGGCACTCAGGACGTTCGAGGAGACGGACGACGTGCGTGCCATCGTCATCTCCGGGAACGGCCAGGCGTTCTCCGCGGGCATCGATGTCTCCGAACACGGGAATCACGACACTGAATCCGAGTACGAGACCTGGGTCGCGCGGATGGAAGAGCCGTTCCTGACGCTCGGGGAGATGGGGACGCCGGTCATCGCGGCCGCCCACGGCCACGCGGCGGCGAACGGCCTCGGACTCGTCGCCGCCTGTGACCTCGCCGTCGCGGCCGACGGCACGCAGTTCGGTGCCACGGCCCCGAAGGTCGGACTGTTCTGTATGGGGCCCGCGGTCCCGTTGCGGGAAACGATGACGCGGAAGCGCTGCCTGGAACTGCTCCTGACGGGCGAGTTGATCGACGCCGACACCGCTCGGGAGTGGGGCCTCGTGAACCGCGTCGTCCCGGCGGACGAACACGTCGAGGCCGCGATGGACCTCGCCGAAACCATCGCCTCCAAAAGCCCAGTCGCCGTCCAGATGGGAAAGAAACTGTTCTACGACATGGCCGACGACACATACGACGACGCGGTCGCCCGCTCGAACGAACGGTTCGCAGAGCTCTGTACCACTGATGATGCCTACGAAGGTATTGCGGCGTTTCTCGATGGCGAACCCCTGACCACGGACGAGTGGCCGGGGAATTAATCCCCATTCGATTGACCATTACGCCATTCACTGCGCTCATAATGTAGATATAATAGAGTGTTCGTAGGAGAATACATTAGTCGGAGGTGTGTAAATAGTCTAGTCATCACCGATGCACTGTCAGATGACGACGCTCGACTACCTGGATCGTGCCGTAGATAACTACGACGACGTGACGGGAATCGTCGCGCACGACGGGACCGAGTACACGTACGCAGAGGTCAACGAGCGGGTCAATCAGTTGGCTCACGCGCTGGCAGAGCGCGGCATCGATCAGGGTGACCGCGTCGCGCTGCTGGCGCCGAACACGCACTACTTCATCGAGACCCTGTACGCGACGAACAAACTCGGTGCCGTGTTCGTCCCGCTGAACTATCGCCTGCAGCCCAACGAGTTCAAGTATATCCTCGACGACTGTGCGGCCGACACCGTCATCGCGGATTACCAGTTCGCCGAGAACCTGAACCCGATTCGCGAGGGCGTCCCTGCCGAGACGTTCATCGGCTACGAGGCCGACCGCATCGACGGCGACTGGGAGGACTACGAGGCGGTGTTGGCCGACCAGTCGACCGACGAACCCGACCGCCCCGACATCGACGAGGACGACGACGCGAGCATCAACTACACCTCCGGGACGACGGGCGACCCGAAAGGCGTCGTCCGTACCCACCGGACCGAGCACTGGCACGCGCTCGTGCTCAACCAGCACATGGAGATCCGTGACGACGACAACTATCTGTGGACGCTGCCGATGTTCCACTGCAACGGCTGGGGGCACACGTACGCCATCACCGGCACCGGCGCCACCCACGTCTGCCAGCGGACGTTCGACGCCGAAGACGCGCTCCGACGGATTCGCGAGTACGACGTCTCGTACATGTGCGGTGCGCCGACGGTCCTCAACAACCTCATCCAGTTCTACGAGAACAACGACGTGGAGACGACGGGCGACCGTGACCTGCGCATCGCGACTGCCGGGAGCGCACCCGCGACGGCCACCATCGAGACCGTCGAAGACGAGTTCGGCTGGCGGATCATCCACATCTACGGCCTGACGGAGACGGCCCCGATCATCACGACCAGCAACTCGCCGCGACGCCTCGCCGAGCGCGGCCGCTCGCTCAAGGTCAAACAGGGGGCCGAAACCCTCTGTACGGACGTACGCGTCGTCGACGAGAACGGGTCCGACTTCGCCCGCGACGGGAAGTCCATCGGCGAAATCGTCGTCCGCGGCAATCAGGTGATGGACCGGTATCTCAACAAGCCCGAGATCACGGAGGAGGCGTTCAACGACCGCCTGCCCGGCTACTTCCACACGGGCGACCTCGCAACCATCGACGAGGACGGGATGGTGTCCATCCAGGACCGCAAGAAGGACATCATCATCTCCGGCGGGGAGAACATCTCCTCTATCGAAGTCGAGGACGTCCTCTTCGATCACCCGGACGTCCAGAAAGCCGCCGTCGTCCCCGTTCCGAGTGAGAAGTGGGGCGAGACGCCCAAGGCAATCGTCGTCTCCAAGCCCGAAGCAGACCCGACCGAGGAGGACGTGATCGAGTTCGTCCGGGACAAACTGGCTCACTACAAGGCGCCGACGAGCGTCGAGTTCCAGGATGATCTGCCCGAAACTGCGACCGGCAAGGTCCAAAAATACGAGATTCGCAAGGAGTACTGGGACGACGAGGACCGGATGGTCGGCCAGGGATAATTGACCGCCCTCGCATCGAGCACGGATCGTTCTCGACCGTTTAGTCCCATGACGTCCTTCTTTACTTTCTCGAACCGTATAGTTCAGATATCTGATAATTGCCCGAACGACGAGGTCCACACGCTGGGTCGCGACCTGTAGCAGGTGCCGTCACTGCCCTGTGACGATCGGTGACGACAGCAGCAGAAAGAGCGACGGGCCGGTCAGGCGAGCGTGACCGTCTCTTGGTAGCTTCCGTACTCCGTCTGGAAGGCGGACATGATCTCGCCCATCGTCGCATAGGCCTTGACGGCCTCGATAATCGGGGGCATCACGTTCTCGTCGTTTTCGATGGCGTCCCGGACAGCCGCCAGTGCCGCCTCGACGGCCTCGTCGTCGCGCTCGGCTTTGACGTCGGCCAGGCGCTCGCGCTGGCGCTCCTGCACGTCCTCGTCGACTTTGAGCACGTCCGGCTGCGTGTCCTCCTCGATGCTGTACTCGTTGACGCCGACGACGACCTCCTCGCCAGCGTCGACGCGTTCCTGGTACTCGTAGGCCGAGTCCTGAATCTCGCGGTGGAAGTAGCCCTGGTCGATACCGGCGAGAACGCCGTCCCGAACGGAGCCGTCGCCCATCTCTTTGATCTCCTCGATGTAGGCCATGGTTTTCTCCTCGACTTCGTTGGTCAGGGATTCGATGGCAAACGAGCCACCCATCGGGTCGACGATATCAGCCGCACCGGACTCCTCAGCGATGATCTGCTGCGTTCGAAGCGCGACTCTGACGGCCTCCTCGCTAGGCAGGGCCAGCGCCTCGTCGAAGCTGTTGGTGTGGAGGCTCTGTGTCCCGCCCATCACGCCCGCGAGCGCCTGGATCGTCACCCGAACGATGTTGTTCAGAGGCTGCTGGGCGGTCAGGGACTGGCCGGCCGTCTGAGTGTGGAACTTCATCTGTTTGGACTTCGGATCCTCGGCACCGAACCACTCGTCCATAACCCGTGCGTAAATGCGCCGGCCGGCACGAAACTTCGCGATTTCCTCGAAGATGGAGTTGTGCGAGTTGAAGAAAAACGAAAGCTGTGGGGCGAACTCGTCGACGTCCATACCGCGGTCGAGACAGTCTTCGACGTATGCGAACCCGTCCGCGAGCGTGAACGCGAGTTCCTGCACGGCCGTCGAGCCTGCCTCGCGGATGTGATAGCCCGAAATCGAGATGGGCTTGATATTCGGAGTCTCCTCGATGGCGAACTCGACGGTGTCCGTCACGACATCGAGGGATGGCTCGGGTGGAACGACCCACTCTTTCTGAGCGATGAACTCTTTGAGCATGTCATTCTGGAAGGTGCCCCGTATCTCATCGCGGGAAACGCCCTGCTGGTCGGCTAGCGCCACGTACATCGCGTAGACGACCGGCGCGCTCGGGTTGATCGTGAAGGAAGTCGACACCTCGCCAAGGTCGATCCCGTCGAAGAGGATTTCCATATCACGGAGTGTGTCGACAGCGACACCTTCCTTGCCGACTTCCCCATCACTCATCTTGTGGTCGGAGTCCAGCCCCATCAGACTCGGCATATCGAACGCCGTCGAGAGCCCAGTCTGGCCGTTCTCGATGAGGTAGTGGAATCGTTCGTTCGTTTCCTCTGCGGTGCCGAAGCCCGCGAATTGGCGCATCGTCCACGTGCGGCCGCGGTACATCGTTGGGTACGGCCCGCGAGTGAATGGCTCCTCCCCCGGGAACCCCAGGTCGTCCTCGTAGTCCAAGTTGGCTACGTCCTCGGGCGTGTACAGACGGTCAGTCTCCATGTTCGAGACGGTCGCGAACCGCTTACGGCGCTCGCCGTGGGCGTCGAGTACCGGGTCTAGCGTCTCTTGTTCCCACTGGTTGCGTTGCTTCCTGATGGATTCGAGCTCGTCTTCGTCGTACATACATCTACTCTAGATCAACTGGGAGTTAACAGTTCGGTCCAGAATCACGTTGGTTCGGTGCGAAAATACCGGTTCTCGTCAAGCCCTCGAAATCGACTCCCGGAACAGAGCAGTCAGGGGAGGGTAATTGAGGAACTTGATCGGCGGTTGAAATAACAAAATGTTTTTGATGCTGTAAACCAGTACTGGTATCGTGGTTTACGAAACGGACAACCGAACGATCGGTAAAGCGGTCGCACGCGTACTCGACGGGGAGACGTTGGACCGGACTGACGGATTGGCGTTGCTGTCCCAGCCGGTTGATGAACTCGCAGCGGCAGCCGACCACGTGCGCTCGCAGTTGGGCGACGGCACAGTCGATGCCTGTTCCATCGTAAACGCGAAGGCAGGCAACTGCGCCGAGGATTGCGGGTTCTGTGCCCAATCCGTACACTTCGATACCGGCATCGAGACCTACGGCTTCCTCGACCCTGAGGAGATCCTCGAGGCAGCCAAGCGCGCGGAGCGCGACGGTGCTCAGCGGTTCGGCATCGTCGTCGCCGAAAAAGGCGTCTCGAAGGACAAGCGACCCGAGGAGTGGGCCGACGTCATCCGCGCGATCAGGCTCGTCAGAGATGAGACCGATGTCGAAGTCGACGCTAGCCTGGGCATCCTCACGCGGGAGGAAGCCGAAATTCTCGCCGCCGAAGGCATCAACCACTACAATCACAATATCGAGACCTCGCCACAGTTCTTTCCGGAGATAATCGATACCCACTCCTTCGAGGACCGCGTGAAAACGCTGGAACTCGCCAATGACGTCGGGATGGACCTCTGTGCGGGCGTCATCCTCGGTATGGGTGAATCCCCGACCGATCGCGTGGACGCAGCCATCGCACTCCAGGACATCGGCGTCTCATCGCTTCCGGTGAACATCCTCAACCCAGTTGCCGGAACAGCGCTCGGCGAGAAACTCGGCGAGGCGGCCGACATCTCTACCGAGGAGATCATCAAAACCATCGCCGTCTACAGACTGCTCCATCCCGAGGCACGGGTCCGGTTGACTGGTGGCCGCGAGGTCAACCTCGACACGGACGAACAGCACTTGCCGTTCGAGGCCGGTGCCGACGGGATTCTCACCGGCGACTACCTTACCACAGGCGGACAGTCAGCTGGAGACGATATCAAGGTGATGGAAGAAGCCGGACTCAAGCCGAACATGGACGCCAACGAGTTCGACAAGGAGGCCGTCAAAGCCCGCGCGGACGAGGACGGTCTTGCTAACGATGGAACGATCGAAACGGCAGCAAGAACGGCAACGAGCAACGCTGAAATCGACGACTAATATGGACGACATCAACTTTGCAGTACTCGGAACTGGTGGCATCGGACGACGAACGCTCGAAGTTTCCCAAGACAAGGACAATCTCAGGCCGGTCGCGGCCTGTGACCGCCACGGCGTCGCCGTCGACCACGACGGACTGGACGTGGACGAACTGCTCGCGGCGACAGAGGGCAACATCGCGAGCGACGGTGGCGCAACCGCCGCCGCCAACAACGCCAACGGCGGCGTTAAGCAGTCCGGTCATGACAAAGGTGTCGCGGCCTCGGTGCAGGCTGACCCGACCGAGACACCCATCGAGGACATTATCGATGCTAGCGATGCTATCGACGCCGTGCTCATCGCGCTACCGAACTTCGAGCACGACTTCATCCCTCGTGTCGCAGACCGCTTTGCAGAGGCCGACTACGAGGGCGTACTCGTCGACGTGCTCAAGCGCTCGCGCGTCATCGACTTGCTCGACGAGAAGGCCGACACGTTCGAGAATTCGAGAATTTCCTTCGTGTGTGGAGCCGGTGCCACGCCGGGACTCCTGACTGGGGCCGCGGCCATCGCCGCCCAGTCGTTCGTCGAAGTCAAGTCGGTCGACATCTGGTGGGGCGTCGGTCTCAAATCCGGCTACGAGGACAACCGCGGCACCGTCCGCGAGGACATTGCTCATCTGGACGGGTACACCATCGAGGACGCCCGCGAGATGAGCGACGAGGAGATCGAAGCCGTCATCGACGATCACGGGGGCGTCATTGAATTCGAGGACATGGAACACGCAGATGATGTCCTGCTAGAACGAGCCGGCATCTGTGACAAAGAAGACGTGACCGTCGGTGGCATCCTCGACGTGACCTCCGATGCAAAGCCCACGACGACCACTGTCAGGGTTACCGGGACAACCTTCGACGGCGAGACCGGCACGAACACGTTCCAGTTGGACGATGACACCAGCATGGAAGCGAACGTCAACGGTCCGGCGCTGGGGTATCTGAAGGCGGGCGTTCGTCGCAACCGCGCCGGGGAGTACGGCGTGTTCGGCCCGGCCGATCTGATGCCCGGCTTCTGAGGAGCGTCGTTTTCGGCCCACGGTGGAATCTCACACATACACGCTATTTTTTCGACACGAAGGATAGATGACTGACCACGGATTTAACCCGGCTTCGTGACATCCTCCGCGCCGTAAACGGAAGGGGATCGAAGATCCCTCAGGCAGTCGGGCAAAGCCCGACGACGGGGTGGCTTCCCGGCACGGGAATACCAGCTACGTTTCGCTGTTGCTGGCAGAGGGTTCCGACCCGTGGAACGTCGAGAGGGTCATCTACGAGGGTTCTCGCTCGTCTCTCGGTGTCGTTCGAAAGACGCGTCGCGTCTTTCGTGATCACGAGACGGCTCCGCCGTCTCGAACGAGGTCTTGGCGCTGTCACAGGTGCTCCCATCCCGTGAGATGTCATCGCCCGCCGGTTTCAGCGGTAGGCTCTCACCCCACGGGTCATGGCGGTCAGCGATGTTGACCGCCGCGTTGATGTCTGCGTGGTACTCCGATACCCAACACTCGTCGTTCTGGCACCGGAACTCGTCGCCGTTCCGGTGCCCGATGTGACCACACTCGTATCTTCCGCGCTGTCGCCACGATTGCTTTCTGCGAGTTCTCTCGACTCGCTAACCGCTCGTAGAAGCGACTCAGATACTCGTCGTTACAGTTCGGATTGGATATCGAGTTCGTTCAATGAATCAACGTCACGGCTGATCTCTTCGATTTGTGCGGTCTGTTCCTCGTTGGCGGAGGCGATCTGCTGTGCTTCATCGGCAACCTGCTGGAAGCCATCTGTTGTCTCGTCAACCATTGCTGCAATTTCTTCAGCACTCGCAGCTTGATCGTCGGTCGCGGCTGCGACTTCGTCGATCCCATCGGAGGCCTCCTCGACGACTGAGGCGATCTCTTGGAACGTTTCGCTCGAACTGTTGACTCGTTCGACGCCATCTTCAACGACCTCGTTGGTTTGTTTGAGGCTCTGGACTGTGTCGTCAGTGTTCTCGCGGATGTCACCGACGATGGATTCGATTTCACTGGCGCGTTCTTGTGACTCCTCCGCGAGACTCTTGACCTCGTCGGCGACGACGGCAAAGCCCTCGCCGGCCTGACCAGCGCGTGCGGCTTCGATGGAGGCGTTCAGCGCCAATATATTCGTCTGGCTCGCGATGTCGTTGATCACATCGACGAGTTCGTCGATCTGCTGGATGCTCTCCTGGAGTTCCTCGACGTCACCCATCACGTCATCGGACGCTGACTCCACCTGGTCCATGATCTCGATCGTTTCGGTGGCCTCATCCTCTCCGTTCTCCGCCTTTTCACGTGCCGTATCGCTGATCCCTTGGACTTCGTCGGCTGTGGCGGCGATCTCCTCGACAGTCGCGCTGAGCGAGGACACCTCGCTCGCCACTTCGCTGATGGACTCGAGTTGGTTGCTCGCCTGCGCGCTGATGTCCTCGGAGTTCTCGGCGACGTGTTGGGATGAGACTTTCAGGTCGTCGACGGCACTCTTGATGTTCCCAGTCGCCTCGCGTCGCGTGGAGATGTCGTGAAAGGTCTCGCTAATCCCGACCACGTTCCCCTGCTCGTCGTGAATCGGTCTGACCACCAGCTCGGTGGGAATCACACGCCCGTCGTAGCTCTCCTTCTCCACCTCGACGCGGATCTCGTCTTGCCCCTCATCGACGATCTGTTTCAGCGTACAGTTCGGGGTCCCGCACACCTCAGGGTTACAGAACTGGTCGAAACACTTCAGCGAGTCATTCTCTTCGGCTTCGACGCCACCCATCTCTTTCATCATCTCGTTTTCGAGGACGACGTTGAACTCCAGATCGAGAATCCGCATTGCAGCTCCCGTCGACTCCATGATGGCACGAATATTGTTCTTGAGGGTTTCTCGCAATTCCTCTTCTGCGAGTTGTTTCCCTGCAAAAATGCTCTGTGAATGGTCAGACCTACTAGATGATGTTGTTCTCTTACTGGCCATACTTTGGCGTACAAAATCGAGTTTTTTAAATTGTTAGGTTTATTCTCAGGTTATGACATTCATTGGTTTAAACGACTGATGGTATCAGTATACTCCTTCTCCACATCGGCATGAGAGGCCTGATTGTAGCTACACTGCGGATCGTGAGCGTTCGTGCACGAACCACAATCGGGACAGAGATAGTCACCATACATACTGAGAAACGTCTACGACGGTCGCACAACCGCAATATTGACACAAAAGGTTTGGAACAGAACTCTGCTCGAACTAGATCTTGTTGGCGATGTCGCTGAGCCGATCGTCGTAGTCCTGGATCAAGTCTTTTCCAGTGTTCGTGAGATGGTACAGGTTGGTTCGCTTGTCAAGCTCGGACTTTTCGATGAGGCCTTTGGAGACGAGGTTGTCGAGATTGGGGTACAGCCGTCCGTGGTTGATATCTTCGTCGAGCACGGCTTCCAGTTCGCGTTTGATCCCGAGCCCGTACGATTCCTGACTGCTGACTTCGAGTTCTGCGATCGCGTACAGAATTTCTTTCTCGAACGTGAGTAGGTCAACTGCCGATACCGGTTCGTTCTGTCGGGGGGATTCTGATGAACTCATGGTGGGGGAGAGTTGGTCTGTTCCCGGAATACTGCACTCAGGGCACGTTCGTTGCACGTCCGCGATTTCCTAGTTGTCTGGCAGATTTTAATGTTTCGCTTCTATTTCCTGACTGTCAAGATCTACTGCATTGTGGTCGACTTCGAATTGGGATTGGATGCCGCCATGGAACCGGAGGAACCAGTCTTGACATAGACCTGGTCGCGTTTTGGACCCCGGACAGTTGATCGCCAGTCGAACTGATAGCCGACAACGACTCGGCCTTACTTGTCGACAGTGCCGAGTTCGTAGTCGCTTTCGGGACCCTTCCACCCTCAGTAGTGGGTTCCATCTCCAACAGGTGCGTCGACGACACTACCGTCGTATACCTATAGTATCCGGTAGAACTTTTTACTCGAAATGTGTTGCAGTAGACAGTGGATCACCTTGACGAGATCTCTGTCGAAGAACTGCAAAGAGCTCTCGACAATGTAGAGGGAAAGAAGCCAACAAAACGGCTATTAGCGGCAATCGCGTACAAGAATGGAGTCACACAAACCGAGTTAGCCGGGTGGTACGATGTCGAGTGACGCACAATCTATAGCTGGCTCAAGCGACTCGAGACCGACGAGTCGCTTGAGCAGGCTGTATCTGATGATAAACGAACTGGGAGAAAGCGTAAGCTCTCAGAATTACAGCAAGAAAAATTCGAAGAAACAGTTCACGATCCACCCGAAGAAGTCGGGATCGACGCGCCGGCGTGGTCGCCGGCGGTCGCCCAGGAATATCTTCAGGAAACGTACAATGTCGAATACTCAATCCCGAGTTGTCGGCGGTTGTTGAAAGAAGCGGGATTGAGTTATCAGAAACCACGCCGTTCAGCCGCCGAAGCCGACGAAGGCGAGCAAGAAGAGTTCCACGACGAACTCAAAAAAAGCGGCGGGAGATGGACACCACCGTAGTCTGCCTCGATCAAACCAAGAAATCCCTCCACGTCAAACCGCGTGCCGCGTGGTTTTTGCGCGGCAGGCGGCCCTTTGTCGAACTGTCTGGCCAACGCGACTGGACGTATCTACTGGGCGCGATTACCGAGAACGGTGATCGCTTTTTCTCCTGATTTGAAGAGTACGTCACCGCCGATCATGCGAAACATTTCATTCTTGCGTTATGCAAAGAATTTGAAGATGATTTGATCGTCGTGTTGGATGGAGCACCGTATTTTCAGGCGTCGGCCGTCACGGACTTGGCGGCCCGTGACGACCTCGCCTTCGTTACGCTGCCTTCGTACTCGCCGGAGTTGAACCCGGTCGAGGAGTGTTGAAGACAGCTCCAAGCGGCACTCAGCAATCGGTTCTTTGACTCGCTCGACGATCTTACAACAGCGATCGACACCGCTCTCGACCAACTTTCCGTTCTCAAAGTGAGCAATTACTTCTAGTGTTTACTATAGGATCGGGTGGCGAGGCTCACTCGCCATCGCTATCTGCGAGGAAGTCTGAGGTATCTCGCTCCATTGCAGACTCGAAGGCGTCTTTTTCCGCTTCCATCTGGTCGATTTTCTCGCCAAGGAGAACCCGAGCGACATCTTCGCCGATTTCATCGCGGCTGTATCGTTCGTAGACCGCGATCTCGTCTTGTTCGTCCAGCGACCGGCGGAGCATCTCAACCAACCCAGTTCGGGCAAGCTCGCTCACATTGACTCCGCCAATATGTATCTCATCAAGGATCTCCGCAGCCTCTTTCTCGGCCCCGGCACGGAATTGTATCGTTTTATCGTAGCTTGAGCCGCTCATAGAGAATGGTTTGCTGCGGAAGGGGTTATATGTTATGACGTGTAAAGACTTGTCAGTACATTTTTCTGGGTAACCCAATCACGCGAAGAGTATTCCAATTTGTGGCCGCTGTTAATTCTCTAACTAAAGGTAGCTCCGTCCGTTTATCGGACCAAAGCCTGCAGCGCCTATGGGTTTGAGCGCTAAAAACCACCCGACAGCGCAGCGAGTACCGGTTGAACGGGTGCGCTTTTGCTTTCGTTCGCTGGTTGAATGGAGGGAGCAACTCTCACTGGGATCTGCGTCCATCCAACCTGGCAGCAGTTGAGAAAAACAATCGCTGATCGACGGATGGTCGCTGTGTACGCTGTATCACTGACCTCAGTCGGAATAACTCAGGTTCTGTCAAGAACAGCATGCTGAATACGGAGGTTATATTCTTCACAGCATTCTCGTTTATCTCTGGCCGATCGGTTCGGCGTGCTGGCACCAACTGATTCATACACCGGCTACAAAAGAAGGGGCCATAACGGATGAGATCGGTGGCTGTTCAGGTGCCTTCTTCGCTCGCTATGGGACCTTGATGTAACCGAAGCCAAGTTCCTGGAGTCGGGCAAGTTCGCCAACGGCAGAAGGAACGGGTTCGACACCGTCGATCAAATCGTCTTCCGTGAGTTCGAACATGTCCATGGCGTTCTGGCAGACTCGGAAGGTGACTCCGCGCTCCTGCAACGAGTTGATGCGGTCGTAGAATTCGTTCTCCTGGCTCGACGGCGTGTAGATCTTGATACCCGGACCGTTCGCGAGGAAGACGAGTTCCTTCACGGGCACCGTCTCGTCCGCCAGCAGGTTCTGTGCATTCATCAGAGCGCCCTTGTAGGCAGTCATCTCACCACTTGACAGGTGAAGGACCGTCTTCGCGGGCGGCGACGGGCGATCATCCTGGGCCTGTGTCCCGCGCTTCTCACGCGTCGCACTGGCTGTCCCACTTCCGAAGAGGAGGGCACCAAGCGTTCCGGCGGCCGAAACAAAGCTTCGTCGTTCCATGCAAGTCGCCTTGGCACGGGACGGGTTATTGTGTTGTGGCGAAATTGTTCCGCATTCACAGCCAGTACAGCAACTTCGATTCTTCCAGTTTCCTACGGCTAAGTCGGTTGTTTCCGATTTGGTACTGTCTCGTCTTCGACTATCAGTGCAGATTGGGTATTGGTTCCCTCATCTGTAGGTGCCTGTACAGACCGTTCAATCTCGCTCTCGGTTGGCATAGGCACCGTGCTGAATATGCGGACACAGTGAGCAGCCAACTCACTGCAGTCCAGCGTGTACTCACCATCTTATGAAGGGTCCGATGACCCATTCTCATCTAAAAACTCCTGCTGGCAACTGCTATCTTGATACAGCGAGAGAATCCCGCCCTTCCCGTGAGTGACGAGTGTTCCGACGCTCAGTCGGAACCGAGGAGCGAACAGGGCGGGAGTGACTCGATGGAAACGCTGCTACTCCATGAGAGCGTGAAACAAGACATGGGGCGCAAGAGACCGAACGCGATTCCGTGCCTCAGAGCACGTGGGAGTGACTGGTCCGTGTGCGAAAGAAGCCGAGTCATGGGCGTTACAGCCCGACTGGCGCGCCGCGCGCCAGTCGGGAAAGCCCGAATAGGTGAATCTCTGCTTCACGCACTGGCGTCCCGGGTGAACAGACCATGTACCTCGGAATTGATGTCCACAAACGGTACGCACAGGTGGCAGTAATGGATGAGGCTGGAGAGATCGTCGAAGAGGTTCGCGTCGAGAACGCGAACCTCGACGACCTCGCCCAGCGGTATGCTGGCGCACAAGCCGCAATTGAGGCGACCAGCAATTACTACCACATCCACGATACGCTGTCGGAGCATTTGGATGTGACCGTTGCTCACCCGAAGGAACTGAATCAGATCGCTGACACCGACAAGAAAACTGATCGCGTCGACGCGAAAGAGCTAGCGCGGATGGTGCGGCTGAACTCGGTGCCTGAGAGCTATGTTCCGACCGACGAGATCAGGGAAGCCCGCGCACTCGTGCGCGGGCGACAGTCGTTAGTCGAACACCGGACAGAGTATGCCAACAAGATTCACGGATTGCTCTCTGATCACGGCATCAGCGAGGATGTGAAGCCGTTGACTGATGAGGGACGAGAGTTCCTGCGGGAACTCTCGCTCCCGACGCCGTGGGATTCGGTGCTGGAGTCGTATCTCGAAGTGATCGAGACGTTCACCGAAGAGATCCAGAACCTCGAAGAGTGCATCGAAGAACGCGCTGGGTCTCTGAAGGAGACCCAGCTGCTGATGACGATTCCCGGTGTGAGTTACTACACAGCATTGACGATCTACGCGGAGTTGGGTGAAATCAGTCGGTTTGACGGTGCCAAAGCGGTTGTCAGTTACGTCGGATTGAACCCGGTGATCCGCGAGTCCGGCGACTCGCGGATCGAGGGGAGCATCTCGAAACGTGGATCAAGTCGCGTCCGGTGGTTGCTCGTTCAGGCTGCTCATACAGCAGTCCACACCTGTAACGACAAGTATCTGAGCCGCTTCTACGATCGGTTAGCGAGTCGAAAGAACTCGCAGAAAGCAGTTGTGGCGACAGCGCGGAAGATGCTGGTGTCGATGTACCACATGCTCACCCGAGGCGAAGTGTACGATCCACCTGGTGTAAGCGCGTAGACGAGGAATCTGAGGACCGCCGACCGGGCGGTCCTCAGCGGCCGGCCGAGGCTTTCCATGAGCGACTGCTGTCGCCAGACCGCGACCGCACCGCATCACGATGAGGACCGCCTATCGGCCGGAAGGGGAGCAGATTCCGAGGCGGCGTAATCATTTTGTCGCCAACGGTGGTTTGTTCAGGTAGCAGCGTTTTCCATAGGTGAATCGCGTAAGCTCTGTACTCCTACTGGACTCCGTCATTGGGTAATGCCATCAGCACGATGAATATGCTTAACAAAAATCGACCTTTATAGACGACAATTCCATGACCAAGTCGGACAGTCGAGAGACACTGCGCAGTAATGTGCTCAATCGCGTTTCCGACGCCATTGTCAGTCTGAACAGTGACCTCGAATACACATTTGCGAACCCACGTGCAGAACAACTCCTTGACGCGACCGAAGAATCACTTCGCGGAACTTATATCCGGGATGCCTTTCCGGAAGTAGCTGACACTGTTGCGGAACAACAAATATCCGAGGCTCTCGAAACGGGGCAAGAACAAACGTTTGAACGGTACAACGAGGCACTTGATCGGTGGTTTGAGGTCCGTGTCTATCCTGACGAGGATGGTGTATCGGTCTTCTTTACCCACATTTCTGAACGCAAGGAGCGTGGGTTGGACCTCGAACGATACGAACAGGCGATTGAGGCGCTTCCCGTCGCTGTCGGTATCAATACTCCTGGAGAAGAGGGACGGTTCGAATTCGTCAACCAGGCCGCAGTCGACATGCTTGGTGCGTCCTCGAAGTCGGAACTACAGGACCATGCTCCAGGAGATACCTATGCAAATCCGGACGAGCGAAAACGATTCAGTGAGCAGTTACGAGAAACGGGCTCTGTCGAGCAGTACGAGGTCCAATTGACGACGCTTGAAGGAGAGACGTTCTGGGGGTCAATGACGGCAAATCTCACAGAAATAGGCGGGGCAGAGTATATTATTGGAATCATCGAAGACGTTTCCGAGCGCAAACAACGGGTCCAGGAACTTGAGGCGAAGACGCGCGCCATCGAGGCTGCACCGATCGGCGTTTCATTATCCAATCCACAGCAGGATGACAATCCACTCACGTACGTCAATGAGCGATTCGAAGAGATTACAGGGTACGCTGCCGAGGAAATCCGGGGTCGCAATTGTCGGTTCTTGCAGGGCGAGACAACCGACGAGGAACCAGTCTCAGCAATGCGTGACGCCATTGCGGCTGAAGAATCAGTAACCGTCGAACTTCGCAACTACCGCAAGGATGGCGAGCAGTTCTGGAATCGTGTTTCGATAGCACCAGTCCAAACTGAGAACGGCCCCTCACACTTTGTCGGCTTTCAACAGGACATCACTGAGGAAAAACAGCGCGAGCAGGAACTCAAAGAAAACAAAGAGCAAATCGCAGAACAAAACGACGCCCTGAAATCGTTCGCGAAAATAGTAACCAATGCAGAGCGAACACTCAACCAACGAATAACTGACCTGCTCAATCTGGGAGCGACGTATCTCGATCTCGATGTCGGGATTCTCTCGGAGATCGACGGCTCCGAGTACACAGTCCGGGACGTCGTGGGCCCTGCCGAAGCCATCGAACCCGGGGACTCGCTCAATCTCACTGATACGTATTGTTCGCTGGTCTATGAAGCGGACGGACCAGTCTCATTTCACAGTTCAGATGATGGTGGTGTCAAGGACCATCCAGCGTATCAAAACAAGGGTATGGAGTCCTACATCGGGGTTCCCGTTTTCGTCGATGACCACCGGTATGGTACACTTAATTTCTCGCGTCCTGAATCTCGTGAAGCGCCAATCACAGACGCTGAGGAGTCGTTAGTTCGGATTATGGCACAGTGGGTCGGGACGGAACTCACACGCCAGCAACGTCAAGAGGAACTCGAGCGGACCAGCCAGTTCCTGAAAGACACTCAGGAAGTCGCAAAGGTCGGTGGATGGGAGGTTAGCCTACAGTCCGAGAGAATGCGATGGTCTGAGGAATTGTATCGCATCCACGAACTGCCGCTGGATGCGAACCCGACACCTGAAGAGGGGATCGAGTTCTATCACCCAGACGATAGAGACACTATCAGGGAGGCCTTCGACCGCCTCACTACTGAAGGCGAACCGTACGACCTGGAGTTGCGGATTGTCAGGACGGACGACAACGTACGCTGGGTTCGTACGCGCGGAGAGCCAATCTACGAGGATGACGAAATCGTTGCCGTCCACGGGACGTTCCAGGACATCACCGAGCGCAAGGAGTCTCAAAAAGAACTAGAGAAGTCCAAGCAGGTTATCGAAAGTTCGACCGATATCGCGACGATCATCGACTCCCGAGGGACAATAACGTATGTCAGCCCTGCTGTTGAAGATGTGCTGGGATACGAGCCAGAAGAGTTGATTGGCACCGACGGATTCGGCTATCAGCCAGATGAAACCAAGACGGCTGTTGCTGCCGCTATCGAGCACGTGATGGAGACTCCTGCTGAAACGAAGACGGTTCAGACACGGTTTCGGCGGGCTGATGGCTCGTGGTGCTGGATCGAATCAACGCTCCGAAGCCGACTCAACGATGACGTGATTGGTGGGATACTGGTGAGCAGTCGTGATATCACCGAGCGCAAAGAATGGGAGCAGGAACTGCAGCGACAGAATAGCCGACTCAACGAGTTTGCAAGCGTTATCTCTCATGACCTCCGAAATCCACTCAACGTCGCCCAGTCACGGGCAACGATTCTCCAAGAGCGGACTGACGACGAATTTCAGGAGCACCTCGCTCCGCTTTTGAATTCGCTGGAACGGATGGAGAGTATTATAGAAGACACGCTGACGCTCGCTCGGCAGGGAGAGACTATCGGTGAGATGAGTTCAATTCCGGTCATGGATTTGGTGGGTAAATGTTGGGCTGGAGTCGAGACAGCCGAGGCGACGCTCGAAATAGACGATGAGTTCACGATACGAGGTGACCGTGATCGGCTCCGACATGTGTTCGAGAACTTGTTCCGCAATGCAGTGGAACATGGCGTAGAGGATGTAACGGTCCGGGTTGGACGCGCTGGTGAGGACTGCATCTATGTCGAAGATGATGGCCCAGGAATTCTACCGGACGACCGCGACAAGGTCTTTGAACCAGGTCACACGTCTGCAACTGGGGGAACAGGTTTCGGTCTCACGATTGTCAAGCGCATCGCAGAGGCTCACGGCTGGGAGGTAACGGTCACTGACGGAGGAGATGGTGGTGCTCGGTTCGAGTTCGATACTGCTGGACTGATCGGTGAGTGACTCTTCCTGACAGCCAAATTCAGCAGTTCTGGTCGGAACCAAATACCTCCCTACTTGACATCCTCCTCCGCCTGAAGGCGGAGGAATCCCGAGGTTGGGATATTAAGGTTTGCAGTCCACCATCTCTCGTTGCGGTTGGAATCCGCAGGAGAGGTCATACAGGTGGACTGCTGGCTGTGCCAACCAGCCGGTACTCCTATCCCTGTCCAAACTGGACGCAGACTCGGAGTTACTTTGGTTGCTGTTGAGGCGGATGTTCTCCGCCCCGTTCACGCAGCGTTGAACGCCGCATCACACGCCTCACAGACGTATAGGCCACGCTCAACACGCTGACTGTCGTTTTCTCTACCGCACACGCAACACGTTTTACTCGTGTCTCGCTCGGACACCTCCACGACCTTGATGCCCTCAACCTTTGCCTTGTATTCGAGAATCGAGGTGAAGCGGTCGAACGCCCACCCGTGCAAGTCGAGGTTGCCGTGCTTGCCCCAGTTCTTCGACCCGCCGTTCTCGTCCTCTCGAATACCGTTGAGCTTCCCGAGGTTGATGCGACCAACACCCTTCTCAACACACCGTTCAACGATGTGTCTCGCTAAGGAGTGAAAGAAGTGGGTGCGGCGTTCTGACCACTTGTTGTGGAGTCGAGTGGCCCTGTCGCCACTGCTGTCGTCGCATTTGGCGATTTCTTTCGAGAAGTAGTACCCGTCTTGTTTCAGGCGGTTTCCGGGATAGAGGCCTGTTTCCTCAGTACTGTAGGCGACGGCGGCGAAGTTGCTGATGCCGAGGTCGATGCCCGCTGTCTCGTTGCCGGGAGCGTTGGGCGTCTCGATCTCGTCTTTGCAGACGAGGTGGAGTTCCCACTGCTCTTTCTGCTGGTCGTAGACAGCGCGAACCTGTTGCAGGTTATCAACCGCTACACCGGGCCGCGTCTCGTACTCGACAAGGATGTATTCCCACGCTCGGGGACGGTCCTTGTGATTTGCACCTTTTGACAGGCGAACGCGGTTGTTCTTGGTGTCGTGACGGATGCCGTTTTGCTTCCACGTCACGGTGGAACGCGGGTGTTCTTCGTGGACGCGGAGGCCCTGTTGGTCGTAGTAGTTTTCTTTGCGGTAGCCGGGCGGATTGTCCCGTTCGTCGTCTGAGGAGTACCACGAGTTGAAACTTTCAGCGAGTTCCTCCAGAACGCGCTGACTGGACTGTGAATGGAGTCCCTTGTATTTTGGATGGGTCTTCAACTCGTTTTTCAACTCCTCGTGGTCGGGGATCTCCCCGGTTTCTTCCCACACTTCTCGGGAGTGGTAGTTGGCGACGTTCCAGAGCTTGCTGGCCGACCACCCGTGCCGGTCGAGCGACTCCGCGACCTGCGAGTGGTTGCGGATTTTCGCTCGGTAGGTGCGGTGGACATCCAGCATCGTGAAACGCCTGTATAATCGCTTATACTCGTTTTCTTGTAAAGGTTGGTTTGAGAACGGTGGAATATCCGGCCCTGTCGGAGTCGGTGGAATGGATCACTGAGTGACGGCGCGTATCCACGGCCTGAAGGCCGTGGTATTGCGCCTGCTCAGCGTATAAAATATCTATACGTTTTGCATCTCCGTTACATCGCGCATTGCACCGATAAGTTTCTCGACATTCCCTTCCTCTATGATCGGAGTCACTTTTGTTTCCCACTGCCGTGATTCACCATCAACTGGGATGTCTTCGAGATACTGAATCGTTTCCCGACGTTTCACACAGTCCCGATAGTGGGACTCGATTTCACCCCCGATCTCGTCGCCAACGACTTCAGTCGGTGTCTTCCCGGCAATCTCAGCATTCGATATCCCCGTTAACTGTTCGTATACCTCGTTGACACGCTGGACGCGGAACGTATCGTCGTCGGTCACATCAACAACGAACAGTGCATCTTGGGTGTTCTCGAAGACTGTCTCGGCTAACTCCAGTTGTTCTTCGCGTTCGATGCGATCAGTAACATCTTCTTGGAATCCCACGAAGTTGGTGACCTCGCCGTTTTCGTCTCTGATTGGAGCAATCGTCACGTGATTCCAGAACACCGTTCCATCCTTCCGGTAGTTTCGAAGCACGGTCGATACTGGCTCTTCGTTGTCGATGGCGTCGCGTATCTCGACAACTGGTTCGGGATCAGTCTCTAGCCCCTGCATGAATCGACAGTTCCGCCCAAGGATTTCGGATTCCTGGTACCCGGTTAGTTCACAGTAGTGTTCGTTCGTGTATACTAACGGATTGTCTGACTGGCTCGGGTCCGTGAGCGTTATCCCCATCGGTGCCTTCTCCATCGCCTCTGTTTTCCGGGTTACCTCTGTTTCTCGTTCTTTGCGTTCAGAAATGTCCGTTACGATACCAACCATCCGCTTGGTATCGTCGCCATCGTCGTAGATTTCACCTCGCGATTCGACCCAGATTTGTGAGCCGTTCTTGCACTGGATGCGATATTCAGTCTGGAATCGACTCTCGGTTTCGGCGGCCTGTTCAACAGTAGCAGTGGCTTTTTCTCTGTCGGCAGGATGAATATACTCCGCGAACGCATCGAAGGTGCCCTCGAACGTCCCTGGTTCGATCCCGACCAGTCGTTCCAGAGATTCGGTCCAGCGTACGTTGTCCGTCCCGATGTTCCAGTCCCAGACGCCCGTGTTCGTTCCCTCTAGGGCGAGTTGGAGTCGTTGTGTGGTCGCTTTGAATTCTCGCTCGCGTTCAACCTGCTCGGAGATATCCCGGAAGATGCCGTAGATCACAGACTCATCGGAGAGCGAGACCGTCGCAACGCTGATCTCGACCGGGACACGATCTCCATCGGCGGTAACAACAGTTATGTGTGATCCGTCAGGAAGTCGCCGCTTGGTTTTCCCCGTTTGAGAGCGTGTCATAGAAGAGTTCACACGATTTACTGAATCAACTCTAACGGATTAAAAGCGCCGTACACTTGGTGCACGCTGTTCTTAGATTGTTATAGCTATGGCCAAAGAGAAGTTCGGGGTCGCTG
>NZ_SOSC01000016.1 GCF_005049285.1 Halorientalis salina
CGTAGCGGGTGTAGTTGTAGGCCTGACGATGGATGTTGATGTGGCGTTTGAGTTCTGCCGCTACCTCGCTGTTTGGGCGGGCGCGGTAGCGGTGTGTGTATTCCATCGCCGTACCCTGATTACACACTGACAGAAACTTAATTGTTTGCACTGCGTACGGTAAAAATTGGGTGAAGTGAGCTACTGTTTGATCTGGGCGTTGATGACCGAGAGGGCGTCGGCCTGTTGATTGCCCAGGAACACGAGGAGGTCGTCCAGCGTAACGATCCCCTGCAGGGTGTCGTCTTCGTCCACTATCGGCAGTCGGCGGATTTCTGACTCACTGAGTTTATCGAGTACCTCGAAGACCGTCATTTCCGTCGACCCGACGATAATATCTCCGGTGAGGACCTCCTCGACGTTCTTTTCGGCGATGTCGGGTTTCCCTTCCAGTGCAAGTGCCACTTTTCGGTCGGTGACCACATCGATCGGTGTTTGTCCGTCGTCGTCGAGGATGACGACACAGCCCACGTTGTTCTCCGCCATACTGCTGACGATCGTTCTGATCGGCGTATCGGCCTGTGCCGTCACGACGTCGGTTTCGATGACCTCCTCGACTTTCGCCGGTTTGAATGTGGGCTGAGCCATCCCGGTTCTGGCTGGTTGTCTCTGTTGCTGTAGCCCACCCTGCTGCATCTGTTGTTGGGCTTGTTGTTGACCAGCCGTTGGTCGTGACCGCCCGCCAGGTTGCTGCCCTGTCTGTGGTTGCCGGGTAGCGGTCCCCTGGGGTGTCGATGGAGCCTGCATGCCACCCGAACGCTGTTGCTGTGGCTGGCTCCGTGGTTGTTGGCCCTGCGCTTGCGGCTGTTGCCCGCCTGTGGGTTGCTGTTGGCCCTGTGGTTGGCCCCTCTGTGGCTGCTGTTGTTGTCCCTGTGGCTGCTGTTGTCCCTGTGGCTGCTGTTGTCCCTGTGGCATCTGCAATTGCTGCTGGTGCAATCGGGACTGTCCCTGTTGGGGTCGCTGCTGTGGTTGTTGCTGTGTGGGTTGCTCCTGTGGTTGCCCACCTCGTGATTGCTGGGTGCCAGTTCCGCTCTGCTGTCGCTCCCAAGGTTCGTTGGGATTGTTCTGGTGACTCATTATACCAGTTGGCCGGCGTGTGGCGCGCGACCAACCGACTAATGGTACCACGAACCTGTTGATAAAACCTGATACCCCTCCAGATCACGACAAGAGACTTGTCGCTCTCTTTGATTAGTCCCGATTTTTCACGACGAACCTAATCACTTTGGGCCAACCCTCAAGCAGACGAGCGATGTATGATAGTCGAGATGCCAACCTGTCCCGGTTGCTGCGAACGGGTACCACACGTCAAACTCCCCGTCCACGAGCAGTTCTGTGAGTCCGTCGTCGGTGAGGCTCCGACCGGGCCGTCCGTCTACGAGTACTTCGACGCGCGGATACAGAACGTGGAGCGCCGTCTCGAAACGCGGATTTCGCTGCTCGAAGCGTCGGTTTCGTCGTCTGCGGACGAGACGGCTCCGTATTCGCCAGACCCTCGGTGACAACCGCAATCAGGGTGTCGCCGAGAGTCTGAACGACCCGCTTCGTCGTTGCGCGGGTGATCTACCCGTCGCGCGGTTGCGGATCAGATAGCGGATAGTCCAGGCTGTTCGGATACGGTCCCGCTTCGGTCGTATCGAGCGTGAGAGCGATCGTAAACCGGTCGAGCCCGACTTCGAGACTGCTGAACAGGAGAAGTTCGACGATCTCGTCCGTCGCGAACTCCGCGCGGAGGTCGTCGAAGAACGCGTCCGTGATCCGATGCGGGTCGGTCGAGAGGTAATCCGCGAGCTTGACCGCGAGAAACTCGCGGTGGGTGAGCGCCGTCTCGTCGATATCGTCGCCGAGTACCGCTTCCTCTTTCGGAGCCACGTCCTCGCGCACGTCCACTGTCCGTACCGTCCCACAGTACGCACACTCGTGGCACTTCGCGACCCTGAGACGCACCAGTTCCAGCAACGCCGAGTCGATGGTTTCTGACTGGGGAAACGCCCCCAGTGTCTCGACCAGGCGTTTGAAAACCGTCGGTTCATGCGCCATCGCGCCGAAGAACGCGGCGTCTTCGTACCACTCGGTCGTCGCCTCGCGAAGCAGTTCGTTCACGTCCTCGTCGTGAGACTCCCCTGGCTCGACGATTGGAATACGATCCGGCATGTGTGTGAGTACCACAGTACGACGTTCACGGCGATAAGGTTTTGTCGACGTTCCTGTGCGTCTATTGGTAGCGACCGGACGTATCACCACGAGTCAAATACAGCCGATACTCCAGCGCATCGGGATCGGGGCCCTTCACTTCCGTTGTGACCTTCTCGAAACCGCCGGTGGGCAGATTTCCTGTCGTCTCAGTATCGGAGAGACGATCCGCGATTCGCTGGACGCGGGCCGCCTCGTCGGCTGGCGATGTCAACACGACGCTGTCGAGGTCGGACTGGGTATCCAACGAATCGGTGAGTGTGGCCGCGACGTCTTCGACGCTCTCCGTCGGGGACACGGGCTTTCGAAGATACGTCGTCCCCTCGAACTGGATGGTCTCTGGTTGGGTTTCCCCGTCTGCGTCGCTGGCCTCTCGTTCCGATAGTGCTGATTGTACTGCGTCGTACAGTCCGGTGACACGAGGTGCCATCGTCTCCAGCCAGTCGTCGAGTCGATCGTCGGGGCGCAGACGGAGGCGGTATCGCTCGTCACCGAACGAGTCGAGCAAGCCATACGCGACGAGGGTATCGAGGGACTGCCGCAACTCTCGATCATCGATCTCTCGCCCGGTGTTATCACCCTGAGAGCTCTGGATTCCTCTGACATCGTCGATCGTGAACTCCCGTGTCCCGACCGATTCCCAGATTCGCAGGTATCGTTCGATGTGTTTCGATAGTCCAGGCAGGGTCGATTCTGCGCTCATCGTCTCCGGAAGTTCGGGGACTAAACTGTTAAACGTACTGTCAGATATGTGACTTAGAGCACGAACGTTCGGATCCTGAAGGCTATTGTAAAGCAGACTGCAACCGATCCGCACGCATCCCACTTCTCGTATCAATTAACTATACGTTTCTCCTTGTGGTGTGGTGCCTTGTATTATGCCAGAGACCGTTTTCGAGGTCGATGTCGATAGCTCGGTAGAGGAACAACCCGATCCGATCGTCAATCGGTGGCATCCCGACATTCCACCGGTCGAAACCGTTCAGCCGGGGGATAAGTTCCGTGTGGAGTGTCTCGACTGGACGGGTGACCAGGTCGTAAACGACGATAGCGCGAACGACATTCGTGACATGGACCTCGAGCCGAACCACCACCTGAGTGGGCCGATCGGGGTCGACGGCGCGGAGCCAGGGGACGTACTGGTCGTGGATATCCTCGATCTGGGTCCGTTCCCCGAAAACGAGTGGGGCTTCAACGGGATCTTCGAACTGGACAACGGTGGCGGGTTCCTCACCGACCACTTCCCCGAGGCGCGAAAATCCATCTGGGATCTTGACGGCGTCTACGCGAGTTCTCGCCACATCCCGGACGTCCGCTTTGCCGGACTCTCACACCCCGGGATCGTGGGTACGGCTCCGTCACACGATCTTCTGGAGGAATGGAACGACCGCGAACAGGCCCTCATCGACCGCGGTCCGGAAGACGAGACGGCCATCAACCACGAGACCCACGAGGACGAACCGCCGCTGGCGCTCCCGCCGGAACCGGAAGACGTCATGCTCGGTGACATGGACGATGACGATGTCGAGGAGGCCGCCCAGAAGGCCGCTCGGACGATCCCGCCGCGCGAGAACGCGGGCAACTGTGACATCAAGAACCTGAGTCGCGGGTCTCGCGTCTACCTCCCGGTGTTCGTCGAGGGTGCGAACCTGATCACGGGCGACCTGCACTTCTCGCAGGGCGACGGGGAGATCACGTTCTGTGGAGCCATCGAAATGGCTGGCTTCATCGACCTGAAAGTCGACGTCATCAAAAACGGGATGGAGAAGATGGGGACCGATTACCCCCTGTTCACGCCCGGCAACGTCGAACCACAGTTCTCGGAGTACGTCGTCTTCGAGGGCTACTCCGTCGACGAGGACGGCACCCAGCACTACAAGAACGCCAACGTCGGGATGCGCCGCGCCTGCCTCGACGCCATCGACTACCTGTCGAACTTCGGGTACACGCGCGAGCAGGCCTACCAGATCCTCAGTTGTGCCCCTGTCGAGAGCCGGATCGCCGGCATCGTCGATCTCCCGAACACCTGCGTTACCGTGTCCGTCCCCGAGGAGGTCTTCGAGTTCGACATCAACCCCGACGGACTCGCCGAGGAAACCGCTCCGAGCGAGGACAGAGGCGACCTCGCGAAGCCGTCCTGAGACTCAAATCGCTATTTTTGCGTCGCGCCGAGACGACACTTGCTGCCGTCAGTGGCCGATCGTCCAGGGGTAGCCCTCGCCGCTGCCTTCGAGGCCGCCGTGACCGTGATCGTGGTCGTGTCCGTCGTCGTGACCGTGTGCTGTCTCCTCGGCGGAACTCGCTGGAAGCATGTCGTCGATACCGAGGAGCAAGGTTGCCGCGTCGGTTGCACTCGGTATCGCGTGTCGTTTGACACTGGCAGGTTCGACCACACCGCGGTCGACCATGTCCCCCATCTCGCCCGTGACTACGTCGAGGCCGGACCGCCACTCGTCTCGATGGTGTCGATTCCGGAGTTCGACGAGCGTGTCGATGGGATCGAGTCCGGCACTCGTGGCAAGGGTGCGCGGAATGACCTCCAGCGCATCCGCGAACGCGGAGACTGCGAGTTGCTCGCGGCCCGCGATTCCGTCGGCGGTCTCCCTGAGCGAACTAGCGGCGGCGACCTCGATCGCACCACCGCCGGGGACGACGGCGGCCTCTTCGACGGCGAGTGTCACGTCGTCGAGACAGTTCTCGACGAGTCGCTTCGTCTCCGCGATGACGTGCTCGGTTCCGCCGCGAAAGACCAGCGAGCGCTGTTCGGCGGTCGAACAGTCCCCGACGACGACGAGGTCGGTCCCGGCGATTGTTCGGCGCTCGATCTCCCCTGCTCGGCCGACGTGGTTTGGGGTGAGCTCGTCGACGCGCATGACCATCTCGGCCCCCGTCGCACGGGCGAGTTTGTGCATCTCGTCCTGTCGGGTCCGCTCGACTGCGATTATGTCTTTTTCGGCGAGTCTCGCCAGAACCTCGTCGTCGATCGACTTCTGGCAGAAGACGACGTCGGCACCGGCGTCGGCGATGCCACTTGCCTGTCCCTCGTACACGTCCGATTCGTAGTCGGAAATCTCGTCGAGTTGCTGGGGGTTCTCGACGGAGACGTGCGTGATCGCGTCCGCCTTCTCGACGGTGAGTTGATCGTCGACCAGTGCCACCCTCGCGTCTTCGATCCGTCGCGGCAGGTCGATGTCGAGCGGTGCGAGCGTCGTCGACGACGCGTCCATGTCGATCGCGAGGCCGTCGACGAGCTTCGAGTCCGTCGGCGACCCCCCAGGGACGGTCGTCCGAGTGATCCGCCGGCGCTCGACGGTCCCGTTTCGCTCGACTGCCTGCGCCGCGTCGACGACGAGTTCGAGCAGTGCTTGGGCCTCCTCGTCGGTCCATTTCCCGGTGACTGCCGTGCTTGCGATGCTCAACAGTAGTTCGGTGTCCGTCGGGTCGACCGGGACCGTGTGCGAATCGATTGCCGTGAGCGCGTGCTCGACGGCGAGCCTGTAGCCCGTCTCGATGGTCGTCGGGTAGAGGCCATCTTCGAGGAGATCCGCTGCTTCAGCGAGGAGTTCCCCCGCGAGGAGTACCGCTGATGTCGTCCCGTCCCCGATGCGGTTTTGCTGGCCCTCGGCGACCTGTACCAGTGCCCGAGCGGCCGGATGTTCGATGTCCATCCGGTCGAGAATGCTGGCCCCATCGTTGGTCACCACGACTTTTCCGGCCTCGCCGACGAGCATCTTGTCCATTCCCCGCGGTCCCAGCGTCGATTTGACCGTGTCCGCGAGCACCTTTCCCGCAGTGATGTTCGTTTCGCGAACGTCGCGACCCTGGAACCGTTCACTCCCCTCACCGAGTATTCCGGTGAGCGATCCCTGAGCAGACTGTGTCATGATAGCGTACCTCTCGAAAAGAGTCCATGCAGATCCACAAAGCGTTGTCGCGACTTCTCGGTCAGTATGTATGATCTGCCTGATGACCGGGGCGGCGAGTGCCTTTCCTGTTTCAATACGAGCGGCCAATCACGCCCATGGCCAGAATCCCGCAGCCATCATGTAGCCTGCAGCCCCAGTAGCGATTCCGACGAGGGCTGTGTACCATGCGATCGGTTTCGTGTACTCCGTCTTCTGAATCCCGAGCATGAGCCAGAACGCCGCCCACAGGACAGCCCAGATCCACCACAAACTCGCGAGACCGACGTCTCCGAGTTGCCATACTAACCAGCCCGTCGGAATCGCGAGGAACGTCACCATGATGCAGTACCAGCCGAACGCTCGTTGGTCGGCTTCGCTGCGCCATGCATTTACTCCGACCCACAGATACGTGAACGAGAACAACAGTACTCCGGCGGCGTTGAACGGCGTTCCCTCGGAGGCATCTCCACCGAAGGCCCACCAGAGGGCGATGAGCAGCAAGAGCCCTCCCACCAAGGAATTCAAAACCGCGACGTCCCTGTCGGATCCGATACCCAGTAGCCATACCCCGTTCACGACTAGCACCATCCCGACGAAGACGAGGCCCATTCCGAGCACTGTGTAGAGGGTCATGGTTATGTGCGGTGATACCGTATACCATATCGTTTTCCGGGCAGAAATAGTTGATTTTCGTTTATATACGTGGAATACAGTTTATCGAATCGAACGTAGTTAGCAACCAATGGGTACCGACCGGTCTTGCCAGGGGACAATGCTTCCGTACGTTACTGAAACGGAAAACAGAGTGCGCACCTTCGGGTCGGGTGCGTGGAATTACTGATCGTCTCGACGGATCACGGCGACGGACGGTTTCACCGACACGATCCGGCCGCTGTACGTTTCGTCGCGCCACGTCAAGACCACGGCCATGCCCTCGATACTACTGTGGGCGCGGTCCCCGAGATCCGACGGCCACAACTGACCGCCGCGACTGCGGGCGACTGTCAGTCGGTCCTGCTCGACCGTCAGGTGTTTCGGCACGAACCAGTGCGACCAGGTCGGCTTCTCCGGATCGGTGTCGTCGATGACCGTCAGGCGAACCTGATCGTTACTGACGACCTGTTTCGCCGTTGTCGTCGTTACGCCGCCTGACATGCGTCCTCCCGTTCACTATCATATATCATACAATATCTCGTCAGGTCGGAAATAAAAAGATTACTACCTAGCCCTTCCCTGGATTTCGTATCGCCCTCACCACCGGTCGGTGAAACGTTTAGTGACGGGTGGCACGAACGTCAGTTCATGCGAACTGGCGTCATCATCGCGGGGGGGTACTCGACGCGATTCGGTGCGGACGACAAAGCGGTCGCGGACTTGGCGGGGAAGCCGATGATTCGTCGCGTCGCTGACCGTCTCGTCGCGCCCGTCGACGAGATACTCGTGAACTGCCGACCGGCACAGCGCTCCGGCATCGAAGAGGCCCTCTTTGGTCTCGAACTCCCCATCCAATTCGCCGAGGACCCCGAACCTGATCAAGGTCCGATGGCGGGGATCATGACCGGACTCGAAGCAGCCGACGGTGAGTACGCTGCGGTCGTGGCCTGTGACATGCCCTTCGTCAGTCCGGCGTTCGTCCGCTATCTGTTCGAGCGAGCGGACGGTCACGACGCGGCGGTTCCACAGGTCGAAGACGAGTGGTTCCAGACGACGCAGGCGGTTTACCGCGCCGAGCCGATGGCAGCCGCGTGTGCCGAGGCGCTGGAACGGGACGAGCACAAGATCATCGAACCGCTGTTTACCCTCGATTACGTCGTCGTCGACGAACGCGAGATCCGCACGCACGCTGACACTGATACGTTCCGGAACGTCAATACGCGAGCGGAATTGCGCGACGCCGCACAGGAATTCGGCGACAGCAAATAGCGGGATCCCTATTCTAACGTGGCAACAAGCGGGTTTTCCGCGATCATCCGTGTGAGGGCGACGCGGTCGACCCGTCGGTTGTCGAGGATTTCGCCTGCGATCCGTCGGGCGATGGTCTCGTCGGTATCGTCGTCGACTTTGTTTATGACGGGTACGACCGTCGCCTCCTCTGGGACGGCCTTCAGTCCGCCATCGGGACTTGTCAGCACGTCGGCGACGTGTTTGGGGCGGATCCGCTCACCCGGTGAGAGCCCGGTGAGCGCGGCGACGCGCTCGACGCGATGGACGTACTGGTCGGTGAGTGGCTTCCCGACCACGTGGGCGCTGACGATCGGAAGCACCGTCTCAGTATTAGCGGGAATACGCGGTTCCGAGTCGTTTGGAGCCTTGAACTCGCGTGTTCTTGCGCCATCGGCTTTGACCAAGACCGAATCGGCGAGACCGGTTTCGGCGATATGACCGACTGTCTCCGTGTCGTACCCGAGATACCTGTCGGACTCCCGCTCCGGGACGAGCCCGAGCGGCCACCCCCCAGCAGCCTCCAGAGCCCCGACTGGATCCTGCGTCACTGTCACCTCCGACACCTGAGCGTCGAATATTGGGATGCGTACGGTGCCAGTGACAACTGCGCGGTCGAGTTGGCCGGCGAGTTGCCAGAGGGTGGATTTCTTCCCGCCGGCACCGACGACGCAGACGAGTCCCTCGGCCGCGAGCGCGTCGACCAGTTCCATAGCAGGAGTATGGACCCACGCCGCCAAGTCTTCACCCACCAGTGAATCGATCTGACCTCTCAGTGCCGAGACCGTTCCGAAACGTTACCCCTGTGTTCGTGGACGCTACTGGGGATGTCCGAGAACGACACAGACGTCGCGAAAGCGGCGGCCCAGTTCCACGAGGAGATTCCCCATCGATTCCAGGTGTCGCTGACCATGTCGATGGAGACGCGCGATGCGTTGCGAGCAGTACGCGATGCGATCAACGAGGAGTGTCCCGAGCGGGTGTTTACCACCGACGACGTGGTTCGATTCGCGCTTCAGGGGACAGCCCGATATCACGCCCTCGCATCGAACGGGCGTCCGGATTCGGTCGAAGCCGACGAGGATGTGTTTCTGCCACTCTCGGCAGTCGTTCGGGAGGCGCTCGAAGCGAACGTGAACGACGGCAACTCGGCCACCAAGCCGAGTGGATGACGAGTCGTCCGTGAAACCGACGGCTCGTGGGTGGGCGGAGGCTCCTACCTGTAACAGCGAGAGAGTCCCCCCTTCCCGCGAGGGACGAGCGTTCCGACACACTGCTGTCGGAACCTAGGACTGAGCAGGCTGGGTGTGAATCGCGTAAGCTCCTGTGAGAAACCGCCGCATCACTGCCGATCGTGAGTCTCCACCACCCGTCGCGAGTTCTACTTTCACTGCGGGTGGCTGCCCTTTGATACACGCCGCGTTGAACGGGAAACTGTCCGATGAAACGCTCCAACACGTTCGCCGTGCGTCCGCTCTCCGAAACGGGAGAGCAGGTGCTACGGGACCTGTTGGACGCGTCCGCCGCGCTCTGGAACGAAGTCAACTACCAACGCCTCATGCGGTACAATGACGAAGACGGCTTCGAAGGTGACGTGTGGGACGCCGACACCGGTCACCTCGAAGGCAAGTACAAAGGCAATCTTGGTGCGTCCACCGCCCAACAGGTGATCCGCAAGAACAGCGAAGCGTGGCGCGGATTCTTCCGAAACAAGGACAAGTATTACGACGAGCCGAACACGTCGGTCACGGACCACCCCAACCCGCCGGGGTTCCGCGGCAACGAAGATGAAGGCCGCGTTCTCAAGACCGTCATTCGCAACACATCCTACACCGTCGAATGGGGCGACCGTTCCCGGCTCGAGATACTGGTCGGGAGCGAATTGAAGGACCGATACGACCACACCGGACGACTCCGCCTGGAGATCGCCGGCGACCCGAACTGGCCCGAGTACGACAAACAGGGCCGCCTTGATCTGTGGTACGACGAGACTGACAGCACCTTCAGAGCTTCGCAGCCCGTGACTATTACTGATGCACGGGACACTCCACTGGCCGACCACAAGGCCGCTCTGGACATCGGTGCGAACAACCTCGTCGCCTGCACCACCACGACCGGCGAGCAATACCTGTACGAAGGCCGGCAGTTGTTCAAACGTTTCCGTGAGACGACGCGGGAAATCGCCCGGTTGCAGGCCAAATTACCGGAAGACCAAGACAGCAGCGAGCGCATCCGATGCTTGTACCGGAAGCGGACTCGACGTCGCGATCATGCCCAAGAAGCGTTGTGTCGCGATCTACTGGAACGCTTGTACACCGAAGGTGTCGATACGGTGTACGTCGGTGGGTTGACCGACGTGCTTGATACGCACTGGTCTGTTGAGACGAACGCCAAGACGCACAACTTCTGGGCGTTCCTGCAGTTCACGAAGCGATTGATGTGTACCGCCGAGGAATACGGCATCTCGGTCGAAGTCCGGTCGGAAGCGTGGACCACCCAAGAGTGCCCACATTGCGGGTCGACAGACCGAACGACACGGCATCAGGACACACTCACCTGTCCGTGTGGATTCGAGGGTCACGCCGATCTCACGGCATCGGAGACGTTCCTAGAGCGGCACACCGAGAAGGCAGTCAGGCGGATGGCACCGCCCGTGCGGTTCGAGTGGGACAACCACGACTGGTTGGTGTCACCACGCTCTCACGAAAGTCCCAAAGAACGGCGCACAGACCCGAGTACTGTCCACCACAGCGGGAATGTTGCCTCCGGCGAGTCCCGAAGCGGCTGAGACTCCCACGGAGGAAACCGCGCCCTTCAGGGCGCGGAGGATGTCATAGTGGATCGTCGGTGATCGCAACCTGCCCGCGGTCCCGGGACTGGTCGAGCCCGTCGGGACTGACGTCGAACTCGAACACGTCCTTGGGTACCGCGAGGGTCGAACACGCGTTCGGGATGTCGACCACCCCGCTCTGTCGTCCCTCGACCGGGACCGTCCCGAGGATCATGTACGCCTGTTCGCGGGTGTAGCCGAACTTCTCTAGGTAGTCGATGGCTCGCAGACAGGCCTGGCGGTACGCGACGTGGGAATCGATGTAGTGTTGCTCGCCCTCCTCGTCGACGGAGTAGCCCTCGAAGACGACGTAGTCGCTGAAGTCCGGGCCGCGATGCCCGGGCTCGAAGATCGGATGCGAAATCCCGTGTTTGTCCATCCCGTCCTTGACGAGTTCGAATTTCAGGTCGACGTACCCGGCCATCTCGATGGCCCCGCAGAACGTGATCTCCCCGTCGCCCTGCGAGGCGTGCAGGTCTCCGATACCGAACTTCGCGCCCTCGACGAACACCGGGAAGTAAATGGTCGAGCCGAGCGAGAGGTCCTTGATGTCGCAGTTGCCACCGTGTTCCCGCGGTGGCACGGTCCGCGCCCCTTCTTCGGCGATCCGGTCCGCTTCGTCGCCACTCGCCTCGCCCGGCTGTGCGCCTTCGGGCGTCGGGGGCGACGCGACCGGCGGTTCCGATTCGCCCGTCGGGTGATCCGGGATCGAACTCGGGTCTTCCTCGTGTTGCTCGATGAGTTTTGCCTCGCGCTGAGTCCACTCTTCCAGGAGGTCCTGGGAGGGTGCCGTCCCGATGAGCCCGGGATGGATCTTCCCCTCGTAGTACACGTCCGGGATGTGCCGCGAGGAGACGTAGGTTCCGTCGAGATCCCAGATCGATTTTGCGGCGTCGGGGAAGTGATCGGTCAGGAACCCGCCACCGTTTTGCTGTGAGAAGATGCCGTTGAACCCGAACTCCCACCGGTCGTTCAGCGCCCCGATGTCCAGTAGCGTGACCTTCAGCAGGTCCCCGGGTTCGGCGTTCGACACCTCCACCGGACCGCTCAGGTAGTGAACCTGATTCAGGTCGACGTCGCGCACCTCGTTGGCGTTGTCGTTGTCCTGTATCTGTCCGCCCGTCCAGTCGAGACATTCGAGCCGGACCGTATCACCTGGCTCGGCGGTGACGACCGATTCGATCTCCGGATGCCATCGATTGAACGGGTTCGCCCCCGGCTGTTCGTCCGGCGGGCTGTCCACGTCTACTTCGAAGTGTACTTCGGGCATTGGTATCCTGGGCTGGAGTGCCCAAGAAAGACGATTCCACGAACGAACCATTAAACACTATGAAAGATTATTAAGGTTAGGTACGGTATCGGTCAAACAGTTTGCACTCCCGATTTCGACAGCCGTGTCGAAAAACGGCAATTCGACCGCCGAGCCGTCGGCGTATCCCGCCGGGGCGGGCCCGGCTTAGTCGTCTGCGCCGGCTTCGGATTGACTGGGTTCGATACCGACCTCGATCTCGGCGGCCGCAGCCTTGTACTCCGGAATTTTCGCGCGTTCGTCGAGCACGTCGTTCGTGAGCACGTTCGCGGAGGCGGCCGCGAAGTGCGGTGTCGTCCAGACGACGCCTTCCTTGATGTCGTCGGTGACGTGCGCGGTGAGCGTGATTTCGCCGCGACGCGATTTGAGGGTTACCTCGTCCTCGTCCTCGACGCCGTAGCGCTCGGCGTCCGCCGGGTGGATGTCGACGAAGTTCTCGGGATGCTGGCGGTTCAGCGTTGGCGACCGGGTGCTCATCGTTCCGGTGTTGTAGTGCTCGATGAGTCGCGCCGTCGTGAGGACGAGCGGGTACTCCTCGTCGGGCACCTCGGCCGGCGGCTGGTGACTCACGCCTTCGATGTGTCCCAGGCCGCTGGGCGTGGTGAACTCGTCCTCGTAGAGGTACGGGTCGCCCTCGTCGCCGAGTTCGTAGCAGGGCCAGTGCAGCCCTTCCTCGCCGAGCAGGTCGTAGGTCATCCCGTGGTAGCTGGGACACACCTGCCGCAGTTCCTCGAACACCGCTTCGGGCTCGGAGAAGTCGAACCCCGCGTCTTCACCGAACAGACGAGTGCCCACCTCGGCGACGATGTCGAGGTCGTGTCTGGTGTTCTCGTGGACCTTCTCGACGGGGCGCATCAACTGGACGCGGCGGTCGGTGTTGGTGACCGTGCCGCCGCGTTCGGCCCACGACGTCGCCGGCAGGACCACGTCGGCCAACTCAGCCGTCTCGGTCAGGAAGATGTCCTGTGCGACCATGAACTCGAGCTTCTGGAGTCGCTCGGCGACTTCGGTGGCATCGGGTTCGCTCATCACGGGGTTTTCGCCCATGACGTACAACCCGTGGACGGTGTCACCAGCCGCCATCGAGATCTCGACGTTGGTCAGCCCCGGTTCCGGCGGGATCTCGAAGCCCCACACCTCTTCGACGGAGCGGCGCGCGGCGTCGTCGTCCACGTTCTGGTAGCCCGGCAGGACGTTCGGCATCGCGCCGACGTCACAGGTGCCCTGGACGTTGTTCTGGCCACGAAGCGGGTTGACGCCCGTGCCGGGGCGGCCGAGGTTCCCCGTCATGAGTGCCAGGTTGATTTCGTTCTGCACGTTGTCGACGCCGCAACTGTGCTGGCTCATCCCCATCCCGGTGAAGATGGCCGCGTTCTCCGCCGTGGCGTACTTTTCGGCGGCGTCCTCGATGTCTGCCAGCGGGACGCCGCAGGTCTCCGCCGCCTCCTCCTTGTCGAAGCCTTCGAGCGTCGCTTTCAGGTCCTCGAACCCTTCCGTGCGCTGCTCGATGAACTCCTCGTCGACCCAGTCGTTCTCCAGGACGGTTTTGAGGACGATATTGAGCAGCGGGATGTCCGTCCCGGGCTTCACCTGGAGGTGCATGTGGCGCTCGGTTCCCTCGATGTCGAACGACTCGGTCGTCTTGTTCGCGTGCGGGTCGACCTGGATGACCGTTGCCCCGTCGATGACTGCCTGGCGGAAGTGCTGGCTGTTCGCGATCGGGTGCTGTTCGGCCGGGTTGGCACCCTGTATCCAGAACACGTCGGCCTTCGCCCCCAGGTCCTCCATGCTGTTGGTCATCGCGCCGGCGCCGAGGCTTCGACGCAGGGCCCACACCGTCGAGGCGTGACACATCCGGGTGCAGTTGTCGACGTTGTTGGTCCCGTATCGACGAGCGAGTTTCTGAAAGAGGTAGTTCTCCTCGTTCATGATCTTCGAGGAGCCGAAAAAGCCCATCGCTTCCGGCCCGTGTTCCTCGCGTATCCGACCGAGTTCGTCGACGACGCGCCCGAGCGCCTCGTCCCAGGTGGCCTCACGGAACTCCCCGTCCTCTTTGATGAGCGGATCGGTCAACCTGTCCTCGTGGTCGACGACCTCTGTCGCTGCGCCGCCTTTGATACAGATCCGTCCCTCGTTGACCGGGGCGTCACCCCACGGCATGAATCGCATGTCTCCCGGCTCCTCGCCCGGTTTGACCTGAATCCCACAGCCGACGCCGCAGTACGGACAGATCGTCTTGACTGGATCTTGGTTTTTCTCTGACATAGTTTTCCCCGGGGATGTCGCGGGTTCGCCCGCAACGTGTACTCGAAAAAGCCACCGCACGAGTATGAGTGTTTTTAACAAACACGGTAACCTTCCGGATCGAATATCCGTTTCCCACGCTGGAACTCCCGAATCCGGCACAAAGCACAGGGAGGCAGGGGCGGTAGAGAGCCGTATGGACCTGACTCGTTCGATCGTGACATCCCGGGCGGCGGAATACAGGGAGGAAGAACCGCTCTACTCCGTCGAGCATGAGGCCCTCGACGTGTTCCCCGCGATGTTCTCGGAGGGACGGTTCGGCTGGCGTGATGCGGAATGGGTCGTACGCTGGTACTACCGGCGGTTCCTCGGCGAGTTTCCCCACGACGAGCGACAGGCCGTCGAGGACCGGTTCGGTGACAACGACTTCGAGACCGTCCGCAGTGTGATCGACGCGACCGTTGCGGCCGACGATCCGACCGCGAAGGTGGAACGACTAACCGACCTCGAAGGCGTCGACGTTCCGGTCGCATCGGCGTTTCTCATGTTCATCGATCCCGAATCGTTCGTCGTCGTCGGTGAACGCGAGTGGACGGTGTTGTTCCGGGCCGACGAGCTGGAGCGTCCCTTCCCCGACCCGCCGTCGGGTTCGGAGTACGTGACCTATCTCGATACCTGTCGGCAGTTGGCTGACCGTTTCGACTGTGACCTCTGGACGCTGTACATGGCTCTCTGGCGGTCGTGGACGGTCGAATACGCCGAAGCTACTCGGTGACAACGGTCACGAGCCGCTATCGTCCGCACCGACGGGCGTGTCGTCGTCGACGACCGCCAGAAGGTCGAGCCGGTCCAGCGTCCCAGTGGTGGGACGCCCTGCTTCGTCCCACCTGCGGGCGTCGTAGTAGGCTTCCAGCATCGCTTCGAAGGTAGCGGGATCGATCCCCCGCTCGTTGGAGTGCCTGTCGCCGACCGCTTCGGTGAACACGGCCGGCAGTTCGTCGTCCGCCCGGCTGAATCCCTCTCGGAGGTTGAACAGTCGCGTCAGGTTCCAGATGCGCTCACCGACTCGCTGGAGGTCCGCCGGCACTGGTGCTCCCACTGCCCGGAGCCACTCCTCGCCCAGATCGTCGAGCACCGAGCCCAGGAAATCGTCGGCGACGAGACTCCAGAGGACCGAACTGGTGTCCTGTTCGACGATCACGGCCGTCGCGGCACGGGCTGGATTCCAGGCCCCGGAATCCAGCGGCTCGCGCTCGATCGGCCGACTTCGGCGGTGGCAGGCTCCTCGGTCGCTCGTCGCGTAGGCCAGCGCCATGCTGGCGGCCGCACGGGGATCGTAGGACGGAACCTCCATCCCCTTCACCGTGGGAATCCGATCCTCGACGCCCAGAGTGGCTGCGGCTGCTTCGACGCCGAGCGCAAGACTTTCTCCGAGTTCCGTTCGACGGGTCGCGATCTCCTCTAGTAGCTCTCGGACAGCGGCGGTGTCTCCGAACGAGAGATCCCGATCCAACACACCTTCCTGACTCGCCAGGACGGCCAGGGCCACGGCGTTGCCGGCGCTGATTACGTCTATCCCGGCGCGATCACACGCCTCGCCGAGCGCTACGACAGCGTCGAACTCGTCGATCCCGAGCGTCGCGCCGAGCGTCATCTGTGTTCCACCCCGAGGCACGGTTTCGCCCTCCGCTGTCCGTATCTTGAACCCGCCGGGAACTGCATCGGTGTTCCGCTCGCGGTCGGTAGCGGCGTCACGGGCGGTTTCGATTCCGATGTCGTCCGTCCCGTCGAACTGCCGTTCCTGCCACCCGCGAGTGGCCAGGCCTCCCACCTCGTTGGCGAAATCGGCTGATTCGAGGGTCTCGCTCGCGGCTTGCCAGCGGCCGACAGGAGCTTTGGCGAACCGCTCGGCGCAGGCCTCGCGGAGGTCCCCCAGTCCGGACGGTGACTCGCCACGAGCCACGACCGCTTTCAGGTATTTGCTTCCCATGACTGCCCCGGCCCCACCCCGACCCGCGTGGTGGTCGCCGCCGTCGGTCGCGATCGTTGCATATCGGACTCGGTGTTCCCCCGCGGGGCCGATACAGGCGACCGCGGCGTCGGGGAAGCGCTCACACGTTTCCACAGTGTCCTCTCCCCAGAGATCGCTGACTGACTCGACCCGGACCGCACCGTCTTCGACGACGATGGACACGGGTTCGTCGGCACTGCCAGTGACCAGCAGCCCCATGTGCTCGCCCAGCGCGCCAGCGAGTGCTCCGGGGAAGGTCCCACCGGCGTACGAATCGAGGAAGGTTCCGGTGAGTGGCGACTTCGTGATCGCCGCGTATCGCTGTTCGCCCGGTAGATACCCAGTCAGTGGACCGAGCATGAACAACAGCACGTTCTCCGGTCCCAGCGGATCGGTTCCCGCATCGAGTTCCTCGTAGAGATATCTCGCACCGAGGCCCTTGCCACCGACGAACTGTCGCTGCCATCCCTCCGGAATGGGCTCGCTTTCGGACGTCCGCGCTCGGAGATCGACTCGCACGAGTCGACTGGGTGTCGACCGTCGCATCTAGCCGACTCAGTGCGGTAGTAGGGAAAAACCTGTCTCAGGTCGGTTCACTGGCAATTCGCCGCCGTACGGACGACCCCTTGGCCCCTCTATATGTAACAATTAATCAGTTACGAATATGGCGCTGAACGTGGACCCTTCTAGTGGATTGATACCAAATGTCTATGAACGCTGTCGTTTATCAGGGAGAAAAGGACGTTTCAGTAGAGGAAGTGGAAGAACCGGAAATCCAACACCCCAGTGACGTAATTATCGACATCTCCACGACGGCCATCTGCGGGTCGGACCTGCACATGTACGAAGGTCGGACTGACGCCGACCCCGGACTCGTCTTCGGGCACGAGAACATGGGGACGGTCGAGGAGGCCGGCGAGGGCGTTACTACCCTCGAGGAGGGCGACCGCGTGGTCGCGCCGTTCAACGTCGCCTGCGGGTTCTGTCAGAACTGCGAGGAGGGAAAAACGGGATTCTGTACCAACGTCAATCCCGGGTTCGCGGGCGGCGCGTACGGATACGTCGCGATGGGGCCCTATACGGGTGGACAGGCCGAGCGCCTCCGCATTCCCTTCGCGGATTTCAACGCGCTCAAACTCCCGCCGGGCGACGAACACGAGGACGCGTTCGCGATGCTGGCTGACATCTTCCCGACGGGCTGGCACGGTACGGAGCTGGCGAACCTCCAGCCCGGTGAGTCCGTTGCGGTCTACGGTGCCGGACCGGTCGGGCTGATGGCGGCCTACAGCGCGGACATCAAGGGGGCGTCCGAGATATACGTCGTCGACCGCGTCGAGAGCCGACTGGAGATGGCCGAAGACCACGCCGATGCGACGACCATCAACTTCGAGGAGGGCGATCCGGTCGAGCAGATCAAGGACGAACACGGTGGCGGCGTCGACAAGGGCATCGACGCGGTCGGATACCAGGCGATCGATCCTGACACCGATCCCGGGGACGACGCCTACGACCCTGCCCGTGAGAACCCCGCGGTCGTTCTGAACCAACTCATCCAGACTGTTCGTCCGACGGGCGAACTCGGCATCCCCGGCCTGTACGTTCCGTCCGACCCTGGCGCGCCCAGCGAGATGGCAGCCCAGGGCCGGCTTGGAATCGACTTCGGGAAACTGTTCGAGAAAGGGATCAAACTCGGTACCGGCCAGTGTAACGTCAAGAAGTACAACCGCTATCTCCGCGATCTCATCATCGAGGGCCGTGCCGATCCCAGTTTCGTCGTGACCCACCGCGTCGGGCTCGACGAGGCCCCCGAGATGTACGAAAAGTTCGACAATCGCGAGGAGGGTGTGGTGAAAGTCCTCCTCGAACCGTAGCGAAAGCACGTGCTGACCGACGCCAACGGGTGCGAGCCGCTCTCAGGCCTGCACCCACGCGTTGGGATGCTCGTCTCGGAGGTGATCGTGGTACGATGACACCATCGCTGCGTAGGACTGTTCGATCACGTACCAATCGCAGTGCTCACAGCGACCAGTCAATGGACCGCTCGTATGCCGTTCGGCCTGTGCCGAGTCGGTGGATTGATGCATTATCCCTTTCTCGACAGGTGAGACGTATTAGGGTACCGGTCACCTCTCGAACCAGTGGGATACTGTCGACGGCTCGGTGCCAGGCCATCGAACTCCTGTTCGTCCGGCAACACGTCCCGCCAAGCCGGTTTTCGTTGCTCACCGCGTTTCCCTCCTATGAGCGTCATCACTGAGTTCACGATTCCCGCGGATGCGTTTGCGTTACAGCGGACGTTCGAGGCCGTCCCGGACGTGACAATCGAGATCGAGCGGTTGGCCACGCACAGCCGTGAGTGGATCATGCCCTTTCTCTGGGCGACCTCTGATGACCTCGACAGCGTCGAGCGAGCACTCCGCTCCGACCCCTCTATCGATGAACTCGAAGCGATAGGGGCCGACGGCAGTATCGGTCAGTTCAAAGTTCAGTGGGTCGAGGACTTCCAGACGTTGATCGATCAGATCGTCAATCAACACGCCATCATCCAGGAAGCCGAGGCGGCACACGGCGTGTGGTCTCTCAAACTCAAATTCGTCGATCAGGACGCGGTCAGCGAGTTCCAGACGTACTTCCACGAACGGGAGTACCAATTCGAGTTACAACGGCTCTACGAGGCGACTGCGCCGAAAGAACGCGAGTACGAGCTATCGCACGAGCAATACGAAGTCCTCGTGACGGCTCTGGAACTGGGCTACTTCTCGATCCCTCGCGACGCCCAGATCGGTGACCTGGCGAACGAACTCGGTATCTCGACCGACGCCGTTTCCCAACGGCTGCGCCGAGCGATGACTAATCTCACTAGCAACACGCTGACGATATCGACACCTGAATCCGCGAACGATATGGATTAACGTCCCACTAGCCATTTCTATATAAGGGACTTTGAATTCAAAGCGGGCGATGTATCCTTCCCCGACTCGTTCCCCAATCTGTGAGTAATCAAGAGACGACTGAACCGACGGCTTCTGCGTCCCTCGACACTCTTTACGACCTGTTGGCCAACCAACGCCGTCGGTACGCTATCTCTTGTCTCCAGGATCACGGCTCTATAGCACTCCCCGACCTCGCCGACGAAGTCGTCTGTTACGAGAACGACGCGCCGATAACCGAGATTCCCGAAAAAGAAGTCCTGCGGGTTTACTCGACGCTCTGGCACGCACACATCCCGAAACTGGCCGAGGCCGGCGTTGTCGAGTACGACCAGGAACAGGACATCGTCACGCTTGGAGGGAACGCCGATCAAGTCGACTCACTCCCCCTGACGAACGGGCCAGAGGGCGAGGATTCTGGATAAAACCCGCGAGCTCGTCTCGGGTCGGTTCAGACAGGCTCCGAACGACCGTCGTGTACGCTCTCCGATTCGTGTTTGATTCGCGTCAATCCTGACCTGAATAGATATAGCTATATATAGTTTATAACTGTGGGGCATATTATTTGACACTTCGTTTGTTGTGTGGTTGTCTACATTGGACAACAACGCACCACAAATACTAAGCAATCGGAGAGATATACGCTACCCAGTGAATGTAGCAGGCTTGAAACCACCCGTCAACGCGGGGATTGGGGTGTTGTCGTTCGATGGCTGAGTATGCACAGTTCGAGGCAGTTGATGACTTCCTCGAATTCTACCGTGCCGAAATCGTTCCGGCGCTCCGCCAAGACGAGTCGCTGGACATCGACCCTGGCACTGAAACCCCGCCATATCGCTGGCTCAAGGGGAACTATTCGGGGTTCGTCGAGCGGCTCCGCAGAGACCACGGTCTGTCTCCTGGGGAGTTCTATGCGGAAACCGATCTTCCACCAGAACCGTCGGGTGACGGTGATTCGCGCTGGCAACTCGACCACGAACCGACAGTGATGGCACTGCAGGGCTATATTGACGAACTCGAACGTGATCGTGATCGAGCGGCATCGACGATCAAATCTCGTCGGTCTCGATTGCGAACGTACGCCCGGACGTACGCACGCGAACACGATTCGGCTGATCTCCTGTCCCCCTTACTGGACGAGCAACAGAAGCCGGCCGAGATTCAACGAGCCAAGGCGGTTTTCAGGGTTCTCGACGACGAACTCGGGACGCTGGGATCCAAGCGGAAGTACGTCTCCGTCGTGAAAAACTGGTATACGTTTCTGGAAGAGACCGGTCGTGCGCTGTACAACCCAGCGGCGAACCTTCGCAAACGCTTCGGCTGGGATCGGGAACCGGTCTACGACCATCCCGCGATAACACGTGCGGATCTGGAGTCGATGCTCGCTGTCGCGGACACTGACGAACGGTATCTACTGCTCGCCCTCGCTGGCTTGGGACTTCGACCGGTCGAGGCCTGTGAACTCCACGTCGATCAGTTGGTACTCGAACCCGACGGTTCCGAGGGGACCGTTCCGTACATCGAATTCGAGGCCGGAGAACGAAAGAACGCCAGACGCGTTCGGAACACGGTCGAAATTCTCGTCGGGGTTTCGGCCATCGAAGCCCGTCGAGACCAACTCGCCAGGGAGCACGGAGACGTGGGGTATCTCTTTCCCTCACCGACTCTCGACGACCATCCGATTACGACCCAAACCGCCAGGCGATGGTTCCGATCCCTCGGTGATCGTGCGGACGTAACCATCGATGGCGAGCCACCGAAGCCGAAAATGGGTCGCCGTACCTGGTACCGAATCTATCGCCAGCAACGACCACGAATCGACGCCGATACGGCTGCTGTCGCCGCATCACAGGGTTCCCGTGACGAGAGTGTGTCGGAACAAAACTATCTCGACGAACGCACCCGTCGGCAGGCGAGAGCTGAGGCCATGCGAGATCACGTCCAGGACGAACTCGCTGCTATCTTCGACGATTATCTTCCGCCATGACGTCCCGAGATAGTCCGTAGGTCGCCACTCCGTGAACTACCTGTGGCTCACACCGGGACTCAAATTGGCCCCACAGTATACCCCGCTGACCAGCTCTCTTATTACCTAAATCAATCGATGGATTGACCCTGGGCTCTGTTTTGCGTTCATACATGGGAGACGATAGCACCGATGAATCCTCGGGGAACGAGGACGGTGACAAAACGAGTACCGCGGACAAAATACTGGATTTGGCCGTGGAAGTAGTGGATTTCTTGTTTTAGTATCGCCATATGGTCATCTGAAAAACACGTCTGAGATCCGCTAACGCGTTATTGATATATTTCTCTTATTTCTTCTCGCGTTCGTCTCGCTTTCGTGTTGTACATACATTCATTAACAATATTCACTAGTTGTGTTCATCAATAATGTTCACTGGTGTCTCTACCTCGTGTACCCACTGTACTGTCGGTCTGAATCTTGAATGTAATTACAGCGACAGCTTGAACTCAATGTGCGGATCCATAAGAAGCATTCATTGAGTGTGTTCATTGATATTGTTCATTAGTTGTGTTCGCTACGTGTGTTCATGGTGTTCATTAACTACACTCATTAATGATTGTGTCTGACGAAGTTTCAAGGTGGATGCAGTTCATGAAGCGAGTATGTTAGCGTACTCGACATACAGCGAGGCTGGTGGCGTCGGCAAGACCTCGACTGCGGCGAACCTCGCCGTCGCACACGCTCGGGCCGGTCTCAAGCCGCTCGTCGTCCCGCTGGATCCTCAGGACGGAGACCTCTCTCGCCTGTTCGGCGTCGACGATCAGCGGACCGAGTCCGTCGATAACCTGGTTCGACACATGATTCGCAGGCCGAACGGCGATTTCGATGACCTCGTTCGAACGGTCGAGGGTGTCGATATCGTTCCGGAACACAACATGCTCTCGGATCTCGCGGAGTATCTCCAGCGCGAGAAGGACCAGGCGGAGGCGATGGGTGAGGCGTTCGGAATGCACGCCCAACTCCTCAGAGTGCTTCGCGAAGCCGGCGTTCCCGACGAGTACGACGTCCTCATCTGTGATCCGCCGGCGACGGAAGGGCCGCACCTGTACAACGCGATTCATGCGACGCGATCGTTGGTCATCCCGGTCGAGCCAAGCGCCAAAGGGCGAGCTGCCGTCGAAGGACTGGAACTGCTCGTGAGCGGCCTCCAGGAACAACTCGATGTCGAAGTCGGCGTACTCGCGGCTGTTCCAGTCGGGTTCAAGGATACACGAGACCAGCGAACGATTCTCGACGAGATTGACTACCCCATTCCGGAGATCATCGGCGAACGCGCGTCCCTGATGGAAGGATGCTGGATGAAGCAGTGTTCGGCGTTTCGGTACGTCAGTGAGTTCCGCGACCGCCAGCGAGATTACGAACTCGAAACGCTCGCCCAGTTCGACCGCATCGCACGCCATCTGGAGCAGGAGGTGGGGCTAGAAGCGCCGAATCCGCCCGAGCCTGGCGATCTCGACCACGAGGTGCTCTCGGCATGACCGGCATGAAAGAAGGTGCCGGCGAGGATCCCTTCGCATCGGATTCCACTCCCTCAGGGTCAGAGACGGACGAAACGGAGGCGAAAGCGGATACCGAAACGTCCGCGACCTCGACTACGGAGTCGGGAGAGCAACAGTCCGGCCAGCAACGCTCACTCCAGATACCGTATAAATACCGCCGTGACGGTGTACAGGACGGCCGTGAACGTGTCCCGCTGTTTCTCAAACCGGACACGAAAAGCGCAGAGCGTGATGCGCTTCGAGAACTGGAGGATCGATTCGACGAGAACGTCTCCCTGACCGACCTTCGCGAAGGACTCATGAAAGCCGGTCTCGAACATCTCGACGAAGTTTCGGCGCAATTAGAGGAGTGGGGATACGGAATGACGTTTGACGAGTGACTCGATATTCTACGTGGCTTCCCGGAACGAGTATTTTGTGTGGCGCTCATCAATCTCGATGTCGCCCTCGATTCCCTCAGTAGTATGACCGTTCCAAATATCATCGAACGGAAGCACGAGAGAACGCGCTTTCTCGGGTGATTGATCAACGGACAATCACACTTGAATTGTATCTCGCTATATGGCGAAAGATCGGCTCTTACTGGGGCCCCTGCAGTAACAGCTGTGACATCACGTACTTGCGAAGGGGAACCACGGTTCATCCGGGCCGTGTTCGATAGCCGACTCTTCAGAGCAATCAGTACAGTCGGTTGCGGTTCGCTCCACTTCGGTGAGCATGTTCCATAGCGATGGACTAGTCGGTGGTGACTCGACGATTAGTCCGTCCTGGAACCGATTGGGAACCGTCAGAAGCCGGGGTTCGGGACGGTCTCCGATGTCGGATGGGGGAACGAGCGCTGTTTTGAGGATGGTGTACCAATAGTCGTCGTCCTCGACTGCTATCGTGTCGACGGAAGGCTGCAAACAACTCCCCGCTGGAAGCTTCAGTGTCTCGGTCGATCGGAAGACGGTGAACCGAGTGCCACACTGTGCGGGGGTAAGAACCAATGGATAGTCTTCGAGCGGCTGGTCGACTGTCGTCTCATCGATTGCCAACACCCACCCACGTGTGACAGGGCCGTCAGTCGTGTCGATGGAACGCTCTGGAGTGAGGACGTCGTCGATCGGCGTCGGGTCAACGGTTGAGTCGGTGTACATTGGTACGAAGGACGCAGGGTTCGAGGGTCCAGGGCAGATTCGGCGTGGTCCGCGAAGGAACTGGTATCCCTGAACCCACCAGGACCATGGCTCACTGGACGTGCCAATGAGCGAACTGAGCGTGTGACGGCTGACTGAGACTCGTCGTGACGCGGTCCCGGTACCTGTTGACACGAGCCAGTGAGTAAAAACCGTTTTTCTGCAAACATGAAACGTAGTTATTGACAATCTCCAAATAGTCGTGGGCCGCTATCTAACCGGGAGATGGGACACGATTCGACTATGAATTGTCTTTGAAACACCGATACGTGGACGTGTTCTAATTATGTAGTCCAGGATCTGGTATTACGTGTTCTCGGCGTCCCTGTCTCATACCGGGGTTCGAACCAATTTCGCTGTGTTATACAATCCGAACGGAACAGTACCTCACGGCTTCGTGTCACCTCCCGACTCACCTACTGCATCGTCGAGGTGTACGGGACGGACACGGAGCTGTTGAAAGCGACATATCCACTGTCAGAGCCCGCGGATCGGTAGTCCCGACTCGAACGGTCCGCGTGCCGACGAGCCAGTCACGAATTCAATAATTATGTTATCTCAGACGCCGGTGTAATACTCCAATCCGTCGGGACGTAAACTACCGGCACACGCAATCGGATTCCCGCGACGGTGACCGGTTTCTCGCAACCGAGTCACGAGGGAACAAGATAGTACCACTATGATTATAATATTTTAATACATGTTCTAATCATGTACTGAATCGCGAAATTACTGCGATGTCGGCTACATCAAAATTGTTCGTATTGGTATAATACTGGGATTCAGTCCAACTATCATGTTTACAGAAAAACGTATTTTATCTAGCATCGAGAAGCAGTAGTTGCCAGGGTCGGCACTGACCACTTCACCGATCAGTGCCCGTTGATCGAATATCAGTTCGATCGCTGTTCGAAGAACGATCCTGGTGTAAGGTGAAACACGGTCCGAACGACTGGGAATGGCGACTATCCATCACGCCATGCAGGTCGGGGCGTCACCAAACGACCCCATCCATCTCTCGGACGCCCTCAGGACAGCCAGGTATCCACGACTGAAACCGTGGATTTCAGCGCTGTTACCGGTGTGAAGATATCCGGCCCGTAGCTACTATCCCGGCAGTTGAGCGGCGCGGACTATCAACTATGAATATCGGTCCGACAGCCACAGCCCATCAAATACCCCATCAAATCGATTCCAAACATTTCAGTTATCATTAGAAATATTCAGGTGTGCTTGGTGAGAAGTATCAACAAACAGTCGATCCACTGCCGTCCGAATGTGGCATCGAGTACGCGCTATAACTATGAACGAAGATCATACACTCTCAGCTCACGGCGGACGCGTAGACAGTACTCTAACTGTCGAGATGGCCAAACGCGATCGGGCAGTCAACACCGAGGTGTATACGGCTGCGGATGAGCTCCGGGTCGAGGTCACTACGGAACTCGACGACGGAACATTGGCGGTCAACACGTTCCAGTTTTTCATAGTTCGGGGTGAAGACACCGTGATCCCGAAATCCGAGATCGCCGATAAGTTCCGACTCGTCGTGGCTGCAACACTCCGCGATCAAGGGTACGACCTCGCGTTGCAGTGATGGATCGATGCTGTTCAGGGACAGTCACCCGACCAAATCTCGGACACGGCCAGTACCGATCCATTTGCGTCTTCATTGAACGCTCTCGAAACGAGGGCGAATCCCTGTTTCGCTGAACTACCGATTCTCAGAGACCATTTTCGATATCGATTGCCCTGTCGAGTGTGGATTGTACCTAGGGCATTCAATCACCTGTCTGTAATCGTATATAACTGCTACCTGGACTCCTTCGTTCGGAGACACCTAACTATGTAGATGATACAGTAGAATTATAGGACAGGTGGTGAACCCGACCGCCGAAGTAATTCGAGTCTGTTGGATATGGGGGTTTGCGATCGCGTTTGCTCTGAGTCTCGATGGAACTGATCCCACTATAGATTACCGCTACGTAGTGTTTCACCTCGACTATCTTAACGCTATAATCCCCACACGTAGCGATGGTATGGAGGTGAAAAGTAGGGGCTCCGGTGTAGTAACATAATTATTATAATTATGGCTGAAATGTATGCTGTATCTATGGGTTGTATATGTTTGTGTATTGTGAGAAAATAGATTGCTGGCTGAGACAATAGATGGTAACTATACTCATAGTCAGGTTGATTATCTCGACCGATAATTGATAGAATCCCGATTCAGCGGGTACAACGAGCCGCCGGGAGGAACGCAATCATGCAATGTGTAGCGTGTGGACATCAGAGTTCATACAACAGGGCCGTGGTGGATACAGTCGACGATACCGAAATCGGTGTGCTCTGCCCGAACTGCGAGCGCAAACAGTTCGGGCAAGCACTCGAAACGGGTGACTGGATCGACGAGGTTTGCGTGTTGTGTAACCGCGATGGATATTACGCGCTGCCGGAGTGGCGGGCATATGTCGTCGAGGTCGATGGCAAACGGGTGTCGCGATCGGAGTACTCGATGGAGCCACCTAGTCCATATCTGTGTGACCTCCATTACGACCAGCTCACGGAATCAGCACCCGCCGATGCAGAGCAAGTACCACACTCCCCGGAAACATGAAATGCATCTCGTGTGGTCTCGAAGCAGGCTTTACGAGACTCATCGTCCACGTCGAAACCGGAAACAAGCAGGGAAGTTTGTGCTCGAATTGTGAATCGAAGCTCACGCGGTTAGCGTTGAACGGGGACGCTGGCGACGACGAGACGAACCATCGCTGTCTCGAGTGTGGCAAAGCCGGCGTCTTCGCGGTACCCGAAATGCAACTTTCCATCGTCGACGACGAGCACGGGGACAAGATCAATTACGAGTACGAGATCGAAGACACGACGCCACAGCTGTGTACAGCACATCTCGAATCGCTGCTCCAGGCACCGCGGGGCGTCGACCCGTTGAACATGCTGGAAGACAAAATCTAGTGGGCCAATCAGCGAGTACTTCTGATAGATGCGGTCCAATCCGGACGTATTGATCTCATTTACCGACTGCCGCGAACTCACCCACTGCCGTTTCGATACGCGTATTGATCGATACCCGCTGTACCGGGCGACCGCGAGTGATCGCCACTCATTCAGGCCTTTTCGGGGTGATCTGCGGTGAAATCCCGCCAGAAGTTGAGTAACCAGTAGCCCAGCGCGGTTCCGATCAGGCCCGCCGCCAGGAAGTACACCAGCAGTTCTGACCCGAACACTCGTCCCGGAAACCGAAACGCGTAGATGACTCCTTCGACGGTGAGTGAGATCAGGACGAGCCCGACGAGCGAGATGCCGACTGCACCGAACATTGCCGTCGTCCCGTCTGCTTCGTATCTCACGAGTCCGAACATGGCAGCCACGAATACCGTAGCCATGCCGAGAATATAGAACGGTAACCGAGTCTGGACATCTGCGACAGTGCCCGTCGAGAGGCCCAGCAAACCGACGAAGCACGCGGTGAGAACGAGGGAACTACCCACGATAAACCCGGCTGTCTGTCTCGCGAACTCACCGCGCAACAGCGAGACCATACCGAATTCACTCACTTTCCGCGCAAAAATCTACTGGCGGTGACGTGATCGAAATAGAGATGTTTTCTTTGATTGGTGATACTGGTCAGAAGACATATAGCCGAATCGTGGATAGAACTATGCGATGCCAACCGCTCCGTCCGAGATCACGGTCACCGTCGATGGCGGGACGCTTCCCGTCGTCGACCTGCTGACGGGGCGAGGGTTCATTACTGGCAAATCGGGGAGCGGGAAGTCAGTGACGGCGAGCGTCATCGCCGAGGAGTTGCTCGACCACGACCTCAGCTTCCTCATTGTCGATACCGACGGTGAATACTACGGACTCAAAGAACAGTACGAAGTCCTCCACGTCGGTGCAGACACCACCTGTGACGTTCAAGTCGGTGCCGAGCACGCTCCGCTACTGGCCGAGTTGGCGCTCGAAGATGACGTTCCGGTGATCCTCGATGTCTCTGGATATCTCGACGAGGACGAGCGAACGGCGTTGCTCGAACGTGTCGTCCGCGAACTGTTCACCCGGGAAAAGCGGGTCCAGAACCCGTTCCTCCTCATCGTCGAGGAGATACACGAATACCTCCCGGAATCCGGTGGGCTCGACGAGTTCGGGAAGCGATTGTTGCAGATCGCAAAGCGTGGGCGCAAACGGGGGCTCGGACTCTGTGGCATCTCGCAGCGGCCTGCTGCCGTCGACAAGGATTTCATCACGCAGTGCAACTGGATCGTCTGGCATCGCCTGACGTGGAACAACGATACGGACGTCGTCAGGCGGATACTCGATTCCGACGCGGCGACGACGGTCGAGAATCTGGAAAACGGGGAAGCGCTCCTGATGACAGACTGGGACGAACGAGTCAGGCGAGTCAAATTCCGAATGCGGGAAACCGTCGACGTCGGTACCACCCCTGACTTTTCGAATCCGACCGAACCGGATCTGCGGCCCGTCGATCCGTCGATCGTCCAGCGTCTGAACGACGTCGGAACCCACACATCGGCGGATACCGTCGCGCGAGAGGAGCGCACTGACGAAGCAGCGACAGCCACCCAAAACGGCGAGAGCGAGCCCACGACCACGAGTTCGGTGGCGGCCGATGACGAGTCGTCGACGGAGCGAAACCCACCCTACTCGTCTCGGTCGGGGTCAGGAGCGGCGACGGTTCAACGGGACAATCTCCTCCTGGAACTGGGCGATATGATGGTGTACCTATTTGGTCTCATCCGGACCCGGAGTATTCACCTCTGCACCTATTGTTGGCGGGAGTTCCGCCTCGCATTCGCATTCGCCGGAGAGATACTGACGAATTCGATCGGAGTCTTCGCTGATCGAGACGACACCTGGCTGAGTTATCTCGTCGGACTGCTCTTTCTACTCGCGGTTCTGAGTGTGTTTTTCTGGGTTCTGCTCTAGATTCATCTGGAGGCTCTCAGTCCGAAGCCCGTCCAGAGAGCCGACGCGTTCGGATGAAGAGATAGATCGGACCAGTGATTCCGGACGAGACGACACACCCAACGACCAGTAGGCCGACCACGTAGGCGAGCGTCCCAGACAACGTGCCTGACGGGAGGCCGACGAAGGCCGTCTGAATCGCACTGACCGCAACGCCACCCGAAAGTACGTATTGCCAGGGGTTCGGCTGCCAGTCGCGCTCGGCCGCCTGGTGCCCCTTCGCGTCGTTATACAGCAAGATCGTCCCGAACACAGCGAACAGGAAAAACGACCAGTACAGGCCGACGACGATGGCCCACGAGATCGACGTCCCGAATCCCTGAAAGACCGATAACTTGTCGACTACCAGAGCCAGGACTCCGAGAACGGTCGGGGCATACAACAGCCACAGCGGACCGTCACCGAACAATGACGACGGACCCCGGTTCCCTGATTCGGTGATTTCGACGTCATCAGCTGAGTACGGGGACCGGTCGGAGATACCCACCTGAAGGACGTCGTCGTCCAGTTGCAACTCGATGACACCGTCCCACCGTGCGGTCGTCAGTTCCCATTCCCCACCTTGATCATCGATCTGGATTCGCCCCATCCCGGTCACCTCCTCGCCTCGAGGGACGCTCATTGCATTTGAACGGTCCGAATCCTATCTGTTTCGAGTCCGTGTGGTCTACTTTCATTGGTTCTCCGTGTTCGACGGTACAGCCCTGGCTCGGCGGTGATGCCTCTCACGCCGGGAAACACTTTTCAATCAGCGGAGAGAAGAACGAGATGTTCCACCAACCCGTTCTTCCGGTAACTGTCGTGTTCCTAGCTACAGGTACGGAGACACCCCACGGAAATTAAAATTATGCTATGATTAGAATACGTTCTAATTATGAAGTGATTTAGGGTGTCGGGACGGCGGAAAACCGACCGAAGAGACCAGAATACTGGTCTATCGGGGATCCCACCCAGGATGTATATTGGGTGCGTTCTCACCAATCGTATAATATTCCAGACTAGACTGGTGGACCGAGTGAACGCGAAGGACTCGTCCGGTTTCGTGGAACTGTATCCGCTGAAAGACCAATCTCAATAGATAAGGAATCTGCCATAGTTTCGGATTGGGGGTATCGATGATCGCAGTCCTGGACATATGCGGAGACGTTGTCTTACGCGGACAACCGGGATCCGTCTGCTAATTCCCCTCACATTTCAACGACAATTAGATAGCAATTGTCTGACGAATCTTTTTGAGACATGCGCACAGATAGAGTTAGACCCACAGAGCCATGTTATGCTTTCACGTGGTCCCGGTTCGACGAGATCAAAACCGTTCCGATGCAATTCGGATGATCTCAACATGAGCGGACCCTCGTCATCCAGACGGCCGAACGACGGTGAGACGCCGAAAATCAGGACCGACACGCGAGACGCTGGCGATGACCATCCATCACTGATTCGATCACACGGCGAAAACCCACGTGTGAAACACGTTCAGAAGGAGTGGGAGCACCGCAATCTATACGTTCCGGAAGAGCTCGACGAGGCCCTCGAATCCGTCCGGTCCGATATGGCGGACTGTATCAGGCAGGAACTCGACGGTGAAATGGCTGTCACCCGCCATTTCTACCCAGTGATGATCCATCTCGGGTTGGCGGAGATCGCGAAACTCTCGTCGGTGGAGTTCGCGGAACGGGTCGATCAGATACCGGGTGTCGACTCCGACGAGTTTTCGGAGTGAGTAATGGAGCGACAGGGGCCCGCGAACAGGCGGAACTCACGTTGAACGAGTCGAATTTGCCGGATCGGGGCTGTACAAGGGCTGTGAACGGTGTCTTACGCGACGCGACTCCGTTATTCGCCTGACATCACGACGGATTCTAACAATTCGACTGTGACCGTCGTCTGACATCGAGGACACGCGAAGGAAACCTCCATGTACATCGCTCCGTCCGTCGTGGACCCGATGTTCTCCAGGGAGAACTCACTGTCTTCGATCGATGTTGCCAGCGTCGAATATGCGAAGCTGTGGTCACATGGAAGTGTGAAAGGGGCGTCCACAACGTCCACATCGTTTTCGTGTGCTGGCACGACTGACATTACTATCTATTCACTGGGAAAGTAAGTTTTATTGAGAATAATCAGATAGGTGTCTGACATTAAATTCGGCTGCATACGAGTAGTAATAATACCCAAAGGATGATACGGTGCTACAGTTGTCCCGACTGCTTGATGCTGTTTCCGACCGGAATCCGTCCCGGACTCTTCGCTGGTCCTCGAAAGCAGCTACTCAGCGGCCGATCGTCCCTTGGCGGGTGATCGGGGCGTCGGGATTGATGCTGAAGGCAACGAGGGTCGAGTCGTCCGTGGCCGTCACGGGCACGTCGCCAGCATCCGTCACGAGACCGCTTTCTGTATATCCCAGCTCGGCTTCTCCTTCGCCAGCCGTCACAGCGCCGTCGAAGACGTAAAAATAGGTGTCCCAGCCGGGTCTGGAGGGTAGGCTGACGGTCGCGCCGGCGTCGAGCCGACAGTCATAGAAATACACGTCGTTGCGGACGTGTAGTGGAGCATCGCCGTCCTCGGGTCCGAAGAGGGTGCGCCACTCGTTGGGGTTTGCGTCGGGAATCGGTTCGTGCTGGATGTCGGGGTCGAGATCGAGACTGTGTGGCCGGACGAATATCTGCAGCATCCGCAGCGGTGGGTCCTCTGCGAGCGTCTCCTCGGCGTGCCAGAAGCCGCTGCCGGCGTTCATGACCATCACGTGGTCCGAATCCGTGACCAGCTCGTTCCCCTGGCGGTCGTCGTGGCGCATCACACCGTCGGGAACCCAGGAGATGATCTCCTCGTTGCGGTGCTGATGCATCCGAATCAGCGTTCCCGGATCCATGAACGACTCGACGACCGTTGCCAGCGGGCCGTAGCCGTGATCGTCGTGGCCCGGAACGAGCCGGCCAGGGAAGTTGAAGTGCATTCGAAACTTGCCCTGATATTGTGAGATCTCCGTCCGCGGGGCCGTGTGGATGTGTGACTGCGCTTGCGACGACGGAGAGTTGTCCATTACGTCCGGATAAGGTATCAGGAGTTATATGAATTCTGTAGCGGGGGAGCCACAGACCTGAGGGCAGAACACGTCCCAGATCGCACACCAGTCGCTCTCGTTGGGACAGTCCTGCCACAGATCGTGGACGTGATCAGTTTCGGAACGAAAGCGATCCGTCGCTCTGTTGGGTCAGATCCCCACGGTCGCGGGTCGAATCGATCAGTGTCCCACACTCGGGACACTCGTACCGAAGCGAGTCGGAACGGATCTGAATGGTCCAGTCGCCGTTTATGAGATTAGCGTGGTTGCAGCCGGTACAGTAGAGCGTCGCCTTTCGGGCCGGTAGAGACTTAGAGGGAGACATCCTTACATCTTTATTACGTAGAGTTATATAGTTGTCGTCCGCTGCTTCACCAGTTGCGAACGAGCGACCAGTCCACGGAGGCGGCCGTACTGGCCCCGATAGCGGGCGTTACCTCAAGAGACGCGAAAGACACGAACAGTGTCTCGATCGGTCGGCTCGCACAGCAACTGGGCGAGCCCGAGATCGGAGAACACGCGCTTCCACTCCCGGAAGTACAGCGGGAAGTCGTCGTTGACGACCGTCTTCGTTTCCCCCGTCCGGCCACGCTGTGGACTGTTCCCTTCGTTTTCGGCAGTAATGAGGAGATCACTCGTGATACGCGTGAGTTCTTCGAAGACCCACTCGTTTTCGGGCGGCACGTGCTGGAGCGTTTCGACGGAGTAGACGACGTCGAACGCGTCGTCAGCGAACTCGGGAACGATATCCTCGATAGCGCCGGTGTGGAACGTCCCCGTCTCGGCGAGTCCCGGATAGTGTGAGGCCATCACGTCGAAAGAGTCGTCGTTGATATCGATCCCGGTGAGGTTCTCGAAGCCGTTGTCCCGGAGGTGGGCCAGGTGGCGGCCCGAACTACAGCCGACTTCGAGGATCGCGGCCTCCTCGCTGGCGTAGTACGAGAGGACGGTCGCGAGCGTGTCGCTCACCTCGTTGGGCCCGATCTCGGCGTAGTACGCGGGCGAGTACTGGCCGGAGCGCTCGGCCCACTCGGTGTGTGTGTCGTCAGGGTCCATACCGAGCATATCGTCGTGAAGACAATAAGGCCGATCGATACGCGATGGGTTCAAACGGCCATCGCTATTATCGGCCCCCAAGATGGTATCCGAGGCCGAAATCGAGCGCCTTCGACGGGAGGCAGATACCATCATGACTCGCATCCAGGCGGTCGACGATGCTCTCGAACGGGCCCGCAACGAAACCGGCGACCACTGGGAAGCCGGTGAACTCGACCTGACCCTACGGACGCCTCAGGGCGAGGACATCGACCTCGAACTCGACCTCGATGCGGACGCGGCGACGAACGCCCAAACACGCTACGAGCGCGCGAAAGAACTCGAATCCCAGCTCGAACAGAAACAGGCTGTCGTCGGACAGTTGGCACCGCTACCCGCCGATCCAGTCGCGTATCTCGTGCTCTATCACCTCGATACCGTCGAGGGAAACTACCCGCGGTCGATGGCCGGGCACCTCGATGCAGAGCGGAGCCAGGTCGAAGCGTTGTGTGAGGAGATGGAGTCCACGGGGTTGCTCGAACGGGTCGAATCGGGGACCGTCAAACAGCGTCGCGTGAAGGCGAAAAAGGCCGATGAAGTCCGGCAACACCACACGTATTATCGACTCTCACGGGAGGGTGATCACCTACTCCGGTTTCTGGACGACGATGAAGGCAAACTGAACGTCCTCCGGCATCTGCCGGACGGCAGGACCATCGCACAGCGACTGGCGCGCGGCGGTCCCGACTATCCGCGAATGACTGCCGAGGAACTGGGGATGGAGTTCGAGTACGTGCGACATCTCTATCGTACGCTGCGACGCACCGGCCTCGTTACCGTCTACGAGGGAAGTACGATCAAGGGCAGCGAACGAAAGTTGAAACCCAAAGACGAGACACATCGCAAACACACCTACTACGTTACTACGTCGACGGCCGATCGATTGTTACGGGAGTTCGACGACTGAACGGGGGTACTTCCAAGTACGAGCCGGATGGAGTCCTGAACATGCCAACAGGTGCCAAACTCGATACGACGCTCCCGATGAGTACGTTTCCCTCGATGGACGCCGCCATCGAGTTCGCACAGGACGCCGAAGACGTCGGCTACAGTTTCATCTCGATGTCCGAGGTGACGGGGTACAACGCGGTTGCAGTACAGGGCGCGCTTGCGAGACAGACCACAGAGATCGGTATCACGAACGACGTTATCTCCCCGTACGGTCGGTCGCCGGCACTCCTCGGCCAGACGGCCGCCACTGTCCAGCAGCTCTCCGGCGGGCGCTATCGAATGGGGCTGGGTGCCTCCTCGCCGCCGCTGGCCGAGCAGTGGCACGGCCGCGAGTTCGACCGCCCGCTCCGGACGCTCCGTGAGGCCATCGAGATAATCAACATGATCCTCGCCGGCGAGCGCGCGGACTACTCGGGCGAGATCTTCGATCTCGGGGGCCTCAACCCCGAGTTCGACGCGATCGAACCCAAACCGGGCATCGACATCGCCGCGCTCGGTCCAAAGTCCGTCGAAATGACCGGTCGCTTTGCCGACGGCTGGGTGCCACAACTGTTCACGCCGGACGGGCTCCGGGACCGTCTCGAAGACCTCGAACGGGGTGCCGAACTCGGCGACCGCTCGCTCGACGACCTCCGGGTGACGCCGACCTTCCGCTGCTGTGCGCTGGAGGACCGCGAGCGCGCTCGCACGCTCGCCCGCGACCAGCTGGTGTTCATGCTGGCTGCCTACGGCCCGTTCTATCGGGAATCGGTTGCCAGGCAGGGCTGGGAGGAGGTGACGTCGGAGATTCACCAGCGCTGGGAGGACGGTGATAAAGAGGGCGCTCGCGACGCCCTCCCGGACGAACTGATGGACGACCTCGTCGGTGCCGGTCGGCCCGAGGAAGTCCGGGAACGCATCAGGAAGTTCACTGACATCGACGCCGTCGATGCCGTCCGAATCTCCTTTTCACACGGCCAGTCCGTCGAGGAACTCGAACAGACCAGGGACGCGCTCGCACCGGAAAACTGGTAGCAACCCGATTCCGCGTTCGACCGTCACTGATATACAGCCGATAGTCTGGTGGGGTATTTTTAACCGGGGCCGTCCCTATGCTTGAGGCAGTGATTCAGCGTGTCTGACATAGACACACATACTGAGGGGGGTACTGGGTCCGCCGACGTCGACGCAGTCGTTATCGGAGCGGGGTTCTCGGGGCTCTACATGCTGCACCGCCTGCGGGAACTGGGCCTCTCCGTTCGTGTCTTCGAGAAGGGTGACGGTGTCGGCGGGACCTGGTACTGGAACCGCTATCCCGGCGCGCGCTGTGACAGCGAGAGCCACATTTACTGTTACTCGTTTGCCGAGGAACTGCACGAGGACTGGGAGTGGAGCGAACGCTACCCTGAACAACCCGAAATCCTCGCGTACCTCCAGTTCGTCGCCGACCGGTTGGACCTCCGCCGCGACATCGAGTTCGAGACTGAGGTCACGTCGGCGACGTACGACGAGTCATCGAGCACCTGGACAGTCGAAACGGCGGACGGCGAACGCGTCTCCACTCGCTTTTTCATCACTGCGGTCGGCTGTCTCTCGAAGCCCTTCCGCCCCGATTTCGACGGGCTGGACGATTTCGAGGGCGAGTGGTACCACACGGCCCGATGGCCCGACGAGGAGATCGATTTCGGCGACGACCACGTCGGCGTCATCGGTACTGGCTCGACCGGTATCCAGTTCATCTCCGAGGTCGGCGGGCGCGCCGATCACCTGACCGTCTTCCAGCGGACGCCGAACTACGCGGTCCCCGCCAGGAACCGACCGCTCGGCGACGAGGAGTACGCGGACATCCGGGCGAACTACGACGACATCTGGGAGCGAGCGCGGGACTCCCGGCTCGGGATGCCGTTCGACTGGGAGCAACACACCGCGTTCAACCTCTCTGATGAGGAAATCGAGGAGGTTCTCGAAGAGCGCTGGCAGCAGGGCGGCTTCCGATTTCTCCACGCCTTCGAGCCCGGGTACATTCTGTCGAACGCCGAGATCAACGAGACGATCTCCGAGTTCATTCGCGAGAAGATCCGCGAGAAGGTGGACGACCCGGAGACGGCCGAGAAACTCGTCCCCACCGACCATCCCTACGGCTCGAAACGCCCGCCGATGGATTACAACGACTACTACGGGACGTACAACCGCGACGACGTGACGCTCGTCGACGTCGACGAGGCGCCCATCGAGGCGTTCACGCCCGATGGTATCCGGACGGCCGACGACCACTACGACCTCGATACCGTCGTCTTCGCGACGGGATTCGACGCGATGACCGGCGCGCTTCTGGCGATCGATATCGAAGGCAGGGACGGCCAGACGCTCGAAGCGAAGTGGGAAGCCGGACCGCGAACCTATCTCGGCCTCGGAATTCACGGCTTCCCGAACCTGTTCACCATCACTGGGCCGCAGAGTCCCTCGGTCCTCACCAACATGCCGATGGCCATCGAACAGCACGTCGAGTGGATCGCCGACTGCATCGCCTACATGGACGAGCAGGGGTACGACCGCATCGAGGCGACCGAGGACGCAGAAACCCAGTGGGTCCAGAACACGAACATGCTGGCCGAAAACATGCTGTTCTCGGAAGCCAAGTCCTGGTACCGCGGCGCGAACGTCCCCGGGAAAACCCAGGTCTTCACGCCGTTCCCCGGTGGCCTCGACAATTACCGAGAGATCTGTGACCGAGTCGCGGGTGACGATTACGACGGCTTCGAACTCGACCGGGTCGACGACGCACCGACGGTCGAGGGTCGCTGACACGACCACCAAGTCACGAAAGCGGGAGTCGACGTGTCGCACGACCGCAGGAAGTCAGACCACTCCGGCACCCACGACGAGGAACCCGACACCGACGAGACCGATGGCTGCCGCCACCCCGTAGGCCAATTTGTAACTGCCGAGGTCCGACACGAGCGCGTCCTCGGACTGATCCGAGACGATCATCGACCCGTCCCCGTCCGCTGGGGGCGTAATTACCACGTCGTCGGGACCTAACGGATACGTCGCGTCGGCCGTCGCCTCGGCGTTCCCGAGGAGGTATATCTCCGCGCCGGGTTCGATCGTCTGCTCGTAGTACCGACGTTCGCCGTGTTTGTTCCCGATATCGACGATGTTCGTGATCGAATCAGTCTGTTCGGAGATGCCGGTCTCTCCCTCGACGAACTCGGCGATCCGTTCCGGCGGGTCCGCGTCGGGCGGCACCGTCGTTTCCACGGGGAAGCGGTCGAACGAACAGTAGACGTCTTCGACCGTGACGCCGCTCGCGACCAGTCGGTCGAAATCGACGGGGCCCAGACTGAGTTCGGTTCTGCCCGCGTCCTCGCCGACGACGCGGTCGTCGATATCGACCTGAACTTCGCCAGTTCCGTCGTCGATGACGAAGGGTTTCGCGTACACACCCGAGGCGCGCGTCTCCCACATATCGGTGTTGCCGCGCTCGTCCCACTCGTCGATTTCCCACGCGGAGAGGACGGACTCCTCGTCCCTGATCGGCGACTGAAACGGCTCCTCGCATTTGACCCGGCCCTTGAGCTCGACGAGTCCCTCGTCGTCGATGGACCGGACATCGGTCGTTGGCGTCTTCGCGACGAGGGAGTGACGACGCTGCTGTCGCCAGCCCAATCGACCGACGAGACCCGCGATTACGAGCGTGACGAGGCCAACGCCGAGCGCGCCGATACTGACCATACGAACTATTGACAGATTTGGCCGAACGGATACATAAATCGAGGGGACACGGACCTCGAAGCCCCGCTGGCTTCCGTCGCGCCTGCCCGGGGAACGACGACATGACATTTATAAGTTGGCCACGGCTTCCGGGTCTGAACCTCGCGGTTCCGTTTTATCCGAGACCGGGCACGAGTTGGTAGTGCAATGGTTCCCGACAACCTCCGTGCTGCCCTGATTGCAGTCACGTTCGGCGCGCTGGTCGTCGCCTCCGGTGTTACCGGAGCGGCCGCGATGACCGACCAGTCGCCGACTGCGGAACAGCCCGAAGAACAGACAGAGAGCACGTCTTCTGATGCGGACGAACAGACAGATTCGCCGTCTCCCGACGGTGAGGAAGTGATCGAAACGTTCGAAGAACGCGTCTCGTCACTCGATACGCTCGTGATGGCCTACGAGACGAACGTGACGATGAACGACAACCGGACGATGACAACCCTACAGGAGATGTGGGTGGACTACGAGAACGATCGCATCCGGACTGAGACCGAAACCGATCGGACCGAGACGATCACCGTCCGCAACGAGAGCAAGACGGTGACCTACGACGTGGAAAACAATCAGGTGAACCGGTTCGACAACACCGGCGACACTGGGCCGAAGACGATGGTTGACCGAATGCTCAACAACAGCGAACTCTCGTACGACGGCCGCGAGCGTCTGGACGGTGAGCAGACCTATCGGCTGGAGGTGACCCCCACGAACACGGATGGGATGGACGGGTCCGTCGACGCGACCGTCTGGCTCGACACGGATACCTACTTCCCGACGAAGATGGCCACAAACATCGACAGCGGCGAGTCAGAATACGAGATGACCGCTCAGTTCCGGAACGTCACGCTGAACGAATCGATTCCGGACGATCGGTTCACTGTCGACATCCCCGATGACGCCGAGGAACCGGACCACTCCATGCCGAACCGGAGCACCTACGACTCGCTGTCGGCCCTCCAGGACAACACGAACCGATCGGTCCCCGACCCGGACGTGCCTGACGCCTACAACTTCGATCGAGGAGACGTCATCGACGGTGACGACTACCACGCGATTACGCTTCGGTACACCAATGGAGACGGCGAGTCCCTCCACGTCGCCACACGCTCCGCGACGGGCTTCAACTACAGTGACAGCGAGCAGTTCGATGCAGTCGATGTCGGGAATCAGACCGGCTACTACACGGACTACGAGTACAATGGCAACACGACGTCCATCCTCGTGCTCGACTGTGCGGACAATTCCTACAGTCTCTCCGGTCGACTCTCGAAAGAAGAGATCATCGACATCGGCGAATCGCTCGACTGCGAGTGACCACGCCGTGACCCGATCTGACCTGCCGTAACGAGTATCAGCGAACTGCTTTTTTTTACGGCGACACTGGTGACGCCAAAGCGATTTATCCATCCCCCTATACAACGTCACTAACATGAGCGGATCCGAGCGTGATAGTGACGTTCTCATGCGGGACGAGATGCTCGAACGGGTCTCCGACGCGGTCGTCGTTCTCGATTCTGACTTCCAGTGTCTCACCTGTAACGAACGAGCCGAAGGGCTCCTCGGGACTGACGCCGACGATATCGTCGGGAGCCACGTCTGGACCGTCTTTCCGGACATGGTCGGCACCGAGGCCCAGCGGAAAATCGAGGCGACGATGGAATCGGGCCAACAGGAGACCTGTGAACGGTACGACGACGATATCGACCGCTGGTTCGAGGTCCGCGTCTATCCCGACGAGGACGGTGTCTCCCTGTTCTTCACCGATATTACCGAACGGAGAGAGCGAGAACTGGAAGTCGACCGATACGAGCGGATTCTCGGGCATCTCCCCGTCGCCATCGAGCGAGCGACGACCGGTGATGACGACGAGTTCACGTACGTCACTGAGGGGCTGGTCGAGTTGGTCGGTGCCGAATCGACAGATGCGCTCCTGGATCACAGGCCATCCGAACTGTACGCGAACGCGGACGAACGCGAGGCGCTCGTCGAGTCACTGGCTGCGACCGGGCAAGTGTCGGATCGACCGATCGAATTCGAGACCCTTGCCGGAGATACCTTCGAGGGTACAATCACTGCGAGCCGCGAGGAAATCAGCGGTGGGGAGTACTACGTTACCATCTTCGAGAGCGGGACGGACGAACGGGAACACGAACAGGGTCTCGCGAGGGCCGACGCGATGTTCCGGAACGCACAGGACGCGATATTTTTCGTCGACGTCGACGCCGGCGCGGAGACCTTCGTCTTCGAGCGGGCGAATCCGGCCTACGAGGACCAGACGGGACTGTCGACGGAGGATATCCGTGGGGAAACGGCCGGAGAAATCCTCGGCGACGACGCCGGCGAGACGCTCGTATCGCGGTTTCGCGAGTGCGTGACGACGCAGGAACCCGTCGAGTGCGAACTCGAACTCCCTGTTCCGGACGACGAGTCGTCGTGGTCGATTCGAATTGCTCCGGTGGTCGTCGATGGTGAGGTCGTCCAACTCGTCGGTTCCGGGCGTGACGTGACGGACCGCAAGGCACGTGATCGGGACCTCGCGCGCTACGAAACATTCGTCGAGATCGCGACCGAGTTCGTCACGGTCGTCGACGCCGAGAAGACCGTGGAGTACGTGAGTCCGGCGGCTACGCAGGTCGTCGGCCACGAACCGGACGACATCGTCGGGTCGTCGCTCCTCGAACACGTCCATCCCGACGACCGGGAAGGGGTGGAAACGGAGATCGGGAAACTGCTTGGTAGTCCATCGAAGACGGTGACGTGTACCTACCGGTTACAACAGGCCGACGGGTCGTGGGCGACCGTCGAATCCAGGGGAGTCAACCGGTTGGACGCCGACGCGATCGGGGGGCTCGTCTTCGTTACGCGGGACGTCACCGAGCAAACGGACCGCGAGCAGACGCTCGAACAGGTCCGACAGCGGTTCGAACTGGCCGTCGAGGGCGCGACTATCAGCACCTGGGACTGGGACCGGGAGGCCGACGAAATCGTCTTCAACGACGAGTGGACCAACATGGTCGGACTGGCGAGCGAGGTTCCCGAATTCGATTTCGACATCTGGGCGGACGTGATCCACCCCGACGACGTGGACGACGCGAGGGCCGCACTGAATGCCCACCTCGACGGCGAGACCGAGCGGTACGACCAGGAAGTCCGGATGCGGACCGAGGACGGGGACTGGCAGTGGGTTCGGACGATCGGAACAGTGGTCGACCGCGACGCGAGCGGGACCGCCACCCGAGCGACGGGGCTTCATATCGACATCGACGAGCGCAAACACGTCCAGCAGGGCCTCTCGGAGACGACGAACACGCTCGAAGCCGTCATCAAAGCCTCGCCGAACGCAATCGTCATCGTCGACCCAGCCGGCGAGGTCGTACTCTGGAACCGTGCGGCAGAGCGACTCTTCGGTTGGGAGAAAGACGAGGTCCTCGGCGAACCCGTCCCGTTCATCCCCGAGAACAAACCCTCGAAGTTCGAACCGGTCATCGGCCAACTCAACAGCGGCGAAACCATCCAGACCGTCAAGACCCGACGACAGACCAAATCCGGCGAACTCCGCGACGTGCGACTCTCCTCGACGCGGATCGACGGCGAGGACGAGATCGTCGGCTATCTCGGCATCTTCCAGGACCTGCGCGCTTCCCAGTCCTGAGACGCTGCTGCGAGTGGTCGGTCGGTACGGTCACATTTCGACACCGAATCCTTCTTTTACGGTCTCTCTGCCGCCGAAGAACTACCGCGATTCCTGTCACTGTGCCGTTAGCTACCGTATAATTTCGGAAGGCGTTTATTAACTCGGTGTAACAACCCGGTAATGAGACGACGACGATTCCTGCAACAAGCCGGGGCTGGCGTCGGCGCGGCGACGTTCCTGGCGGGGTGTAACACCGCACCGACTGGCGATGACACGCTCACGATCGCGACGTATTCGTCGTTCACTGGCGAAGACACGGCTGGTGCGTGGCTGAAGTCGGCGTTCGAGGAGGAACACTCGGACGCAACTGTGGAGTTCACCACGCCCGAAAACGGCTTCAACCAGTTCATCCAGCGGAAACAACAGGGTGCGCCTATCGGTGCCGACATGTATGTCGGACTGAACACCGGCGAACTCGTCCGAGCCGACGAACAACTCGACGAGGACCTGTTCCGTTCCTTCGAGGGAACTATCGAAGGGAGCGAGGGGGTCAAGGAGAGCCTCCGTATCGACCCCGACGGTCGCGTGCTCCCCTACGACACCGGGTACATCTCGCTGGTGTACGACGAGGACGAGGTCGAGAATCCCGGCTCGTTCGACGCGTTGCTGGAACCCGAATACGAGGACGCGCTCATCACGCAGAACGCCCAGCAATCGGATCCCGGACGCGCGTTCCTGTTGTGGTCGATCCACGAGCAGGGGCCCGACAGTTATCTCGATTACTGGGAGGGACTGCTGGACAACGGCGTTCAGGTCATCTCCGACTGGGAACCGGCCTATCAGGCCTATACGAACGAGGAAGCGCCGATGGTCGTCTCCTACTCGACCGATCAGGTGTTCTATCACGGTCCCGACGTGGATATGTCCAGACATCAGGTCGGCTTCCTCAACGATCAGGGCTACGCGAACCCGGAGGCAATGGGCGTGTTCGCAGACACCGACCAGTCGGAACTGGCGCGGCAGTTCATGGAGTTCGTCCTCTCGGAGCGTGCACAGGCCGAAATCGCGGTCCGAAACGTCCAGTTCCCGGCCATTGAGGGCGTCACGCCGAGCGAGGAGTTCGACGAGTACGCGCTCGAACCGCCGAACCCCGTGACGTTCACGTACGACGAACTGGTCGGTAACGTTGGGACGTGGATCGACGACTGGGCGCAACTCGTCGCGAGCAACTGATGAACGAACGGCGGTGGGCGGAACGGCTGGCGATTCCCCTCGGATTCGTCCTGACGGTCGCGGTGCTTGCCGTCGTGTTCTACTATCCGGTCTGGAGCGTGTTCAGTCAGGCAGTTTGGAGCGACGGCGGTCCAACGCTGGCACCGCTGCTGGACGTGCTCACCGACCCGTTCTACACCGGCGTGGCGCACTATCTCTTTACAGACCCTCTTGCTGTTCCGGGCGGAATCGCGACGTGGCTGCAGGCCGGTATGCCGGCAGTCGAACTCGGGCTGTTCGGATTCACGGCCTACCAGGCGCTGTTATCGACCGTCGCTAGCGTCGCGCTGGGGCTCCCGGGCGCGTATTTGCTGGCTCGCTACGAGTTTACGGGCCGGGAGACACTGCGGTCGCTGACCATCCTTCCCTTCGTCCTGCCCTCGATCATGGTCGCCGTGGGGTTCGTCGCCATGTTCGGCAGCCAGGGGTTCCTGAACGACGTGCTCGGACTGCTTGGACTGGGGTCGATCGAGATACTGTATACGCTCGAAATCATCGTCCTCGCGCACGCCTTCTACAACGCGCCGCTCGTGACGCGACTCGTGGCCGCCGCCTGGGAGTCCGTCGACGTTCGTCGCGTCGAGACTGCTCGTGCGATGGGTGCCTCTCGGATGCGAGCGTTCCGTGACGTAGTCCTCCCAGAGCTCTTACCGTCACTGCTGACCGCGGCGCTGCTCACGTTCATCTTCACGTTCATGTCGTTCCCCATCGTGCTCGCGCTGGGAGGCCTCCGATTGGCGACGGTCGAGGTGTGGATCTTCGCCCGCGTCCAGAGTCTCGCGCTGGCTGAGGCGGCGACGCTGGCGACCATCGAGACGGTCCTATCGCTGCTGCTGCTGTACGTCTATCTCCGCTACGAGGACCGACAATCGTCTGCCAGTAGCGGGGGCACACCGCTGGCGAGACGCCCATTCCTGGTGGGTTGGAACACGCTCACTGATTTGCGCCGGATCGGGCTCCTGACCTACGGCGTCGTCGCGCTCGCCGTGTTCGTCGGACCACTGTTGAGTCTGGTCGTCGAGAGCGTCACCGGGCCGAACGGGGCTTTCACGACGGCGTATTACGAGTTCCTCCTGTCCCGGCAGACAGCGACAGCGTCGGGAACGACCAGGCCCCTTCCCGCGATCATCAACTCACTGGTCTTCGGCGTCGGGACGCTCCTGCTCGCGATGCCGATGGGAATCGTCGTCGCCGTCGTCGCGACGCGAGACCTCCCGGGCAGTCGACTCGCGGAGGCAGTCCTGACCGCACCACTCGCAGTCAGCGGTGTCGTCCTGGGAATCGGACTCCTCCAGACACTCGTCTTCGGAACGGTCCTGTTCGGCCACCGATTCACGGTCCTCGGCCCGGTGGCGATCGTCCTCGCACATGCGATCGCGGCGTACCCGTTCGTTACCCGAAACGTCGCGCCAGCGCTGGGGAGTCTCGACGACCGACTCGTCGATGCGGCCCGGTCGCTGGGTGCGACCCGTACCCGGGTCATGCTCGACGTGGAACTGCCGCTGATCGGGGCCGCAGTGACGGCCGGAGCCGCCTTCGCCTTCGCCATCAGCGTCGGCGAGTTCGACTCGACGGTGTTGCTCGCGAGCAACGTCGACAGTTACACGATGCCGGTGGCCCTGGAACGATACATCGGGAACCGATCACTCGGGCCGAGTCTCGGCCCCGCGACCGCGATGGCTACCGTCCTGCTCGCGATCACGGCCGCCAGTTTCGTCGTTATCGACCGCATGGGCGGGCGGTGGGACCTGTGACTGACACGGCTGATGCCGTCGACCGTACCCCTTCCGATGAGTCGGGTGTCGAACTCGATGGCATCTCCGTCGCGTTCGACGGCGTCACGGCGCTGGACGATATTTCCCTCTCGGTTGCTGAGGGCGAGTTCTTCACGCTCGTCGGCCCCTCGGGCTGTGGCAAGACGACGACTCTGCGGGCCATTGCGGGGTTCGAACCGCCGACTGAGGGTACTATCCGTATTGGCGGTCGCTCGGTTGAAGGGGTCCCGCCCGAAGAGCGGGACATCGGGATCGTCTTCCAGAACTACGCGCTGTTCCCGAACATGACGGTCCGGGAAAACGTGGGCTACGGGCTGCGGTTTCGGGACTCGCCAGGCGACCAGTCACCGGCGGCCCGTATCGACGAACTCCTCGATCTGGTTGATATGGAGGGGATGGGCGACCGCGATCCGACGGAACTCTCGGGCGGACAACAGCAACGGGTCGCACTCGCTCGCGCTCTGGCTCCCGGCCCAGAGGTCCTCCTGCTGGACGAACCCCTGTCCGCGCTCGACGCGCAACTCCGAGAACGTCTTCGCGTCACCGTCCGGGACATCCAGCAGGAACTCGGGATAACGACTGTCTACGTCACACACGACCAGGCAGAGGCGCTTGCGATTTCCGATCGCGTCGCCGTCATGTCCGACGGTCGACTCGAACAGGTTGGAACGCCCGAGGCCATCTACCGGGAGCCTGCCTCGCGGTTCGTCGCGACGTTCATCGGCGACAACAACCTCTTCGAGGGCACTGTGACCGATACTGCCCCTCCCCGCGCCACGATCGACGGCCAGCCGTTCCTGCTTCCAGCTGGCTCCGAGGTGTCGGCCGGGGAATCCGTGACGCTCACGGTCAGGCCAGAAGCCATCGAACTCGGAGACGGGGATGCGACGCTCACGGTGACCGTCGACAACGTCGAGTTCCTCGGCGACGCGTATCGCCTCCACTGCGACTGGCAGGGGCAGTCGATACTCGTGAAGACGTCGGCCTGGACACAGACTGACGACGCGGTGGAACTCGGGATCGATCGCGATGACGTTCGAATCATTCTAGATTCCGATTGAGTAGCCGATTTTCTCAATGCCAATGGCCAGACTGCATACGCACAGGATATTGCCGGAGCGATTTCAGTCATCGTCTTCAGACAGGTTGAGTTCCGCAACGAGGCGTGCAGTAATGATCTGTTCGAGCATGTCGAGCAACTGCGCGTCGTCGGACGTGTAGTCAGCAACGATGCCGAGCGGGATTTCACCGCCAGCGACATCGTGATGACCGCCACCACTCCCGACATCTTCGAACGCATCATTCAGTACGTTCCCAACGTGTACTCGTGGATCTGGCGACCGAGCGCTAACATGAATAGCATCGTCGACGATTCCAAACACGATTGCGGTTTGAACGCCTTCGAGTCTCACGAGATAGTCAACGGCTTGGGGGAGTGCATCCCGTTCGCTCGTGCGGCCGAGATGAGAGATGAGTACCGCATCGATCGCCTTTCGATTGTCGATAGCAGATGAGATCGCGTCGAGGGTTCCCCCGGTAATTGAGGGCGTCGATAGCTGCCGGAGCATCTCCTGGTCCGCGTACTCATGGAGATGCCCTGCTGCATCATATTCTTCGGGGGTCGCTCCGCGGAGGAAATCGAGGGTATCCGAACGGATGGCAAACAGGAGTGCCGTCGCAAGATCCGTATCGAGTTCGATATCGAAGGCCCGCACGTACTCCGTCAGAATCGTCGCAGCTGCCCCCACCTCCTCGCGATGATCGACGAACCGGGCGTCAACATCCTTGGCAGGGTGATGGTCGATCACGATATCTACGTTCGTGTCCGAGGGAACCCGGTTGTTCTCGCCCGGGATTGAGTGGTCGACGAATGCGAGTAACGAGTCCGGTTGACGGTTCTGGATAGCTTCGACATCGAACGGTTGGAGGTCAATATCGAGTAGATTGACGAACGCCCGGTTTTGCTGGTGGGAAATATCGCCGCTGTAGAGTATGTGCCGGTTATCGATGCCAGCCGCAGCCGCGATCCGACCCAATGCGAGCGCGCTTGCCAGACAATCCGGATCGGGGTTATTGTGGCACACGATGTTGATCTCGCTACCCTCACCGAGAAGTTCATCAAGCTGTTGCGGCGAACTCATTCTCTGAATCCTATGCTTTCTATACAGTTAGGCGTACAGGACTCTCCTAATCGTCGGGGAGTTAAATGGAATCTCGTCGGTGTTGAGTCGAATCTACGAGGACGAGAAGGACCCCTGAAATCGGCAGTTCTCACGACTGGATATCACGCGACTGCTCGCGACTTGGCTCTCACTGACCCCAGTCGAAGAGGATCGCTGACTGGGTCCAGTTGCGAATCTACGCACCCACTTCCATCACTAGTACCAACCGAATGTGCTCTTCCTCATGCCGACGTAGCCAATATCAAATACAATATGGTATAACATCGAGTTGTAGTCGAGACAACGGAACTGGACTGTTCCAATTGGGCCAATGGCCCGCTGGCATGCCAACAATAGTAATCAATATAACAATAATCAAAAATGGGCATGTTTACTCGGAAAATCGCAAGACAATAGCCATCTAGATAGGTATCTAGGGCACATTTTCGGATCTAGGGCACTCCGAACCGCAAGAGGCAACCCGATTTTCATCAATCTAGTGCACCGCTTTATCTTGCCCTCCACTATCGGCACCCGAATCAGATCTGATTCACCGAAAATCATCAGGTTGCATACCATCGTGCACGGCGATTTTCGAGCCGATCTGCGCTCCACTGGGTGCCCCACTCCGCCCGAGAACATGCCTGCAAAATGTGTCTGCAATCCGGGACATGAACCGGCGTGGAAGGCGTACAGCCGTCGGTGCTACAGCAGTGGTGACAGTCCACGTGATCATCACGCTCCTCCATCGATGTATCTCGACAGGGGGTCGGCCATGTTTCTCCAAGCTCGTGGGGAGTCCCGTTCGACCTTATTCGCATCATCACTGATAGTGACGAGTCCAATCTCGTGCTCCCGATGACAGCGATGACGTCGACATCGACCGCGACCGGGAGATCTGATCGGAAAAACCAGTGAGCAAACTACTGAACGAGCCATAGAAAACCCTCTCCTGCAGTTCGATGAGTGATCAATCCAGAGCGTTCAGATACCGATGCGAATTCTAATTTACTAGAATATTGTCAGAATTAACGTGCAAGACTTAGAGGGTGAAGTCAGCACGCCAGACTCAATTAAACAAACTGTGCGAAACATGACCTGATATTCCCCCGAATTTTAAACTGATCCGATGTATTAGGCCAGCTGTGTACTGCTCAGAATGCGGGACCGATGCAGGTAATGCATCGTTTTGCCCTGACTGTGGTGAGGAACTGGACCAAAGCGGTTCAGTCGAAACTGATACTGAGGAATCAGTCACAGCCCCCCCGACAGAGGACGGCATCAACTGGGGCCATGCCGGAAAGGCGGGATTGATCGGGCTGTTGCCGGCGTTTGGTGCTTACATGCTGATTTCGCTGGCGAACGCCGGTGGGCCAGTCGGCGTGGCTTTTTTAATCGGGATTGGCGTTTTCGGCTACCTGCTGTATAAACAACCGACAACGAAAGCAATGTTCGGAGGCGCGTTTTACTGGCTGGCAATCGAGATGCTCCTTTCACCACTGGTCATGATCATTTACACGTTCACTTTCGCCTCTTCGCAGACCTCCAGTGATGCGGGAGCGGCTGGGGCAGCCCTCGGTGGCGGAGCATTGACGATCATGGCGTTCGTCGTCGGACTACCGCTTGGCATCGTGTTTTATCTGCTGTCCGGTCGGTTGACGCCCGAATGAAAAAGAAGCGCTGTTACTCGCGGCAGATGTACTGACCGGATCAGACATCCCTGATTCTCGATGTGCGACGTGCTGCATACGCGCGCTACATCTTGCACGGCTTTCAGAAAACATACGAAGGTTGTTAGGATTCTTAGAGATCAGTAGGCAGGTTGACTGAGCAATCCACACCGACGGTCCACGGCACAGCTACACCGGACTCATCACCGTGTATCTAGACTGTTCCTGTACACCCATCACCAGCAGACATCGCTCGCAAACGAGCCATGCCAATCATCTAGTTTGCTTACAATAACTCACTCCGTTGTGCGTGGGTACTGGCGTTGCCCGGGCGAAGCCGATCGACACCCGACAGCGCGAATCAATCCATTCGTCATCTAATATTTACTATAGACCATTATAGAAATTCGATAATCGCAGGACTGCAGCCGTCTGCAGCGTGATCTGCTACACAATCTGTAGCGTGCTGCACATCGAATCGCCGGACTGCGCCCGATTTTTCACGCTGTGCAGCACCTCTTTATCTTGCCCCACGAAAACTGGCCCTGAAACCGCGTCTCTCAGCTGAAAATCATAACTTTGCGGTCATTCGCTCGCGCCGATTTTCGAGTCGTCCAGCGTGGCCTGGGGCCCACCACTATCGACCCGCTTCCACCGGAGAAGTGTCTACTCTACGACACAGCGTCAGTGAGCGAGGAGATCACACCAAGCGGAGCCACAGCTAGCCGTGCCACCCCTGTTCGCGAGCACATCGCCACGGTGTGACGCAGACTCGATCACACCAACTGGAGTGTATCCCCCACCCTCGACGTGCTCAACACCTGCGCAAAAAAGGGGTGCAGGACGTCTATTCGAGGGTGATCGTCGCGTTGGGCTGGAGCACGGCGTTCGGATCGTCGCTTCCGTGCTGGTCCACGTAGGCGTCGTACAGCCGGGGATTGTACTGGTCGAGCTTACTCACCGACAGCTCGACTACCGGGTTGGCCGCGTCGACGACGGCCTGGCGCGTCCACTGCTTGCCGTCGGTCAGGCGATCGGCCGTGTAGACCGCGACCGCTGCCATTGTGAGCCGGGGCGTCCCGGAGCCAATCTGCTCGTCGTCGGCGATCGCGAGCAGGTGCCGGGCCAGCCGCCACGTCCGGACGGCCGTCCCGCCGTCGCCGGCGTCGAGCCCGTCGAGGACGGTCGTGACGACGTCCTGCCGGACGGGCGGCACGTCCAGCCCCAATTCGACGCGGAGCTTTCTCGCGGCCGCACAGAGGCGTTCGTGATTCGTTTTGGCGAACTTGGCGACCGTCTCGGGGTCGTGAGAGAACCCAGCATCGCGGATCGCAAGCAGGACCGCTCCCGCCGCGAGCGACTCCCAGGCCATGTGGCCGCCAGGGAGGCGTTCGTCCTTGGCCTGGCGCATCCACCGGGCGGCTTCGATCGCGACGACCTCGGGCAGACTGAGTGCACTCCTGAGCAACTGGATGTCGTAGCAAACGTCGTCGAGGCGCTTCGACCGGTGGCGATTGCCGTTGTAGGCGAAGCGCCGGTGTTTGGTCAGCATCCGGTTGAGCTGTTTGGCGCGCGTCGTCGAGGGGGCACAGCTGTCGATGTCCGAGTGCCAGAACGTCGAACCGATGGACTTGCCCTCGCGAAGCGGGTTCGTCGGTTCGGCCTGGAACTCCGTGCCGGCTTTCGCGCCGGTTTCCGCGAGCGTCGGCTCGCGTTCGAGGTACTCCTGGGCGACGATCAGGCCACACTCCTGGCAGAACGACACCTCCTCGTCCGACACGAGGAGCGCATCACAGTCCGGGCACGCCGACCGGTGTGTCGGATCACGCTTGACCGTAACCGGCTTGGCTGGCTGCTGGTTAGAGATCTGTTCGTCCGAAACCGTTTTTTCCGAGAAGGTAGAACGAGACATTGCTTTCACACCTGGGGCGCTCACCGCGCCTCGCTTCCAGTCCTCGCGAGCCACGGCTGTCGCCCCACGCCCCGCCCGGCGGCCGACTGCACGTCGCAACCGACCAACCGCCGGCGTCGCGACCTGCCCCGGACGGGCCATCCCCGTCTATGATCTGGTCGAAGACCAAGGGAGCGCCGGCGACGCGCCCGTGTCGGCGCGAACGCGGTCGATTTCCACTGCGAACGGTGCGAGGCCGACCGGCAAGGGAGGCCTCGAAAGCGAACGGTGAGCGGGGCGAGACGCGACCGGTGCGAGGCCGAACAGAGGGAGGCCTCGGAAGCCGAGCGGCTTGCCGCGAGGCAGGGAGCGTCTCGAAATGCGAGCGGGGAGCAACTCGACCCGCGAGCAAAGCGAACCGTGAGCAGAGTGAGCACCGGAAATCGCGACCCGGGTTCGGGGCGAAAACAAGCCCAAGCCGGCGCGACTGCCGTGAGCACGTAGGTGTTCCGTCAGGCCGACCCGCTCGCGGGTTGAGCGGGCGGCCCTGAGCGCCCGGCACGACGAAGTCACATGGGATGGAATCTGCGCGCCGCGAGGCGGGCGCATCGCGGTCGATGTCCGCCGCGAACGCAGTGAGCAACGGACATCGTGACAGCCGCGAGCGCCCCCGCAGCAACGCGTCGGATGGAATCCCATGTGGGGCAGTCGCGCCCGGCAGCCCGGACCGGCTCTGCCGCGTCCCGGCAGCCCCCGCGCAGGCTCGCCATCGGCGAGCGGGGGCGCGTATCCGAGCACCCACGGCGCGCAGGAACCGGGGCACCTACGAGCTCACAGATTACTCCTCACGACGCGAGTCGCGCGGCTGGCCCGTACCGCGCGACCGAGCACCGGGTGGGACCCGCGCCGCCTGGCCGGCGCGGGAGGACCCCGGCGCGCAGTCCGCGCGCCTGAGTGCTCGCGGTCCGTGCGCGTGACTCCGACGCGTGCGCGAGTTGTCAGGTTGTGTGAAGGCGCGCGGATCGCGAGGTTCCGAGAGACTCACGGGATCGCCCAGCGTCTCTCAGTGGTTCTAGTCATAGCCATGGTCCAGATGGCCCACGGGCGGGCCTGGCGGACTGTGAGGGCAGCGCTCTCACGGAGTGTTGTTCTAGGACTCCGGATTGGTCTCTTGATTCGTGATGCATACGTCTGTCCCGAGGGTCGGCGCACACTCATCGATGCGGAAGAGTAACCGAGGCATCGGATTCACGAGCCTTCGCTACCGCCACGCACTCGGGCGTGGAGCCCGCGTCAGCTAGAGTTCGTAATACCCCATATCGGTCACGTAATCTCCTTAATTAACTCGAATCCATTTTTGAACTGGATACGGTCCACAAATCCGTGTGCCGCCAGGGCGGCGACGACACCCTCTCCAGCATCAACGTCCGTCGTCACGATGCAGACGTACCTGGCATCCCCGTTATCGAGATGGGTCGCTGCGACGGCCGCGAGCGCGGTATCAGCCTTCTCGATGTCGTCTTCGTCTCGATTCGACGAGCGAGCGATGTATCCACGAACGGTGTCCATGACCTTCGAGACCGTACTGTTCGTATAGTCCGGTTCATCAGCGACTGTCACCCACCCATCGGTGATTGCGCTGTTGATTGGCATCTGCCCCGGTGTGCTCCGATCGGGCGCACCGCCGAGTTCGTCGTAGACCCGCTGTGGGATGACGAACGTGGTGTCGTTTCGCTGCGCGAACTGCTTCAGTGCGGTGTATTTGTTGTTCTGCTGACGACCACAAGCGATGAACAATCCTGTATCTGCGACCCACACGACGGTCTCGTGAGACGGGTCGAGCGACTCACTCATCTGTCCGCCCGTTAGTCCTCCGCTGGCGGCTGGCCCCGGGCACTCCTGATCTCCTCGAAGTACGGATCGATATCTCGCATGTCGTGGACGACTGCTCGCAGGGCTTGCAACACTGCAATGGCGAATGCAGGCTGGAGGTCGAGTTCCCTCGCTGCGACTCGTTCAGACATTGCTCCGTCAGTGTACGGTATCGCGTACGTGAGCGCGGCGGCGAGTTTTCCGAGGCCATGCCTGTCGATCAGGAGATCTAGGTCTTGATCCCGCGGGGAGCGTCCGAACGCATCGATGAGCGTAGGCGTGACCGTGTACTCGTCGCCGTCGAGATCTGCCGTCAGCGTGATCGGGACTGCCGAATACGTGTGCGTTTTCTGCGTGTCGTCCCGGGTGAGGACACCAAGGTCAACGAGTGTTGCCGTGTCCGAATACGCGGTCGTCCGGGGCAACTCTAACTCGTCGACGAGATCGTCGATGGTGACGTCGCCGGCTCGAAGCACGAACGTATAGAGACGTGCCAGTCGGGGCTCTTCGAGCAGGTGGGCAACCGAGAGGAGTCCATTGATCGCCCGCTCGGGATCACCAGCGGTTTTCGACATACAATACATAATTCGTGTATTGGATAATAATCCTTGGGAGGGATCCCGGCGACACAGCACGCTCTCAGTCTCCCGTTGATAACTGTCCGCTGTCGGGTAACGTGCGGCGAGTTCCGATACCAACGTAATCACCAAGCGTCGCGCTTCGAAGCGTCGCCATTCGCCAGATGGCCCACGGGCGGGCCTGGCGGACTGTGCGGGCGGGTCGCACGGGGTGAGGAAACTAGCAGACGAAGCCAGGCTCAGCTGACGGTACGAAAGTATAATTGACAGAGGTAGCTATGTGTGAATAAGACGATGGCGTTGGAGAACATCCCCACGGTCGAGGAACTGGCCGAAACGACTGGCCAGTCGAAAGAGCAACTCCAGAAGGACCGTGCGGCGGCTTCGAAGATGGCTCGTGGGTCTGACGACGAGTAAGAGCGCACTTTTTCATGGGGAGTTCAGGGTCGACGAACACGATCGATCAACTACTGGGTCACACATCTGGACCAACTGAACCAGTCCCGACCCGGGATCTTACCCGTGCCCGATCCTCTGCATACATCGTCCACGGCAATTTCAACGAACTCTAATCACAGACACATTCGTGGGACAGCCCGGCGAGAGTGATGATCTGTGAATGAATCTCGGTTGCGAGTTCCAGCATTGCCGTCGCTCGTTCACGAGTGGCCTTCCCTGTCTGGTAGTACGTCTGCGCTCGGTTCTCCGCCCAGAGATCGACGAATCGAGACGCGACATCGTCGCTAAGAAATCCAACGTCGGCACTCCGGTTGATCGCAGTTGTATGCGATTGTGGGGGATTCGACGGGTCCTGATACCCCTCTTGAATCAACCAGAAGAGAAGCGTCTTCTCGATGGACGTGAATGCCGCCTCGATGACGAGGGTGTAGTAGCCATCGGTGAGCAGGCGGTCGGCCCCTAATAGCGACCGGCATCCCTTCCGGAGGTGGACGAAACTTGCATCCGAAACATCTAGCCCCTGTTTCCTGCTCCTGCCCACCGCGCCGGAACGCCTCCTCCGCAGTGGAGAGCAACGGTTCGATGTCGTCGAGCGTGAGCGGCATCTGTTACGCACCATCCTGTTCGGCTTCGTAGACGGTGTCTCGGACGACCTGAAGCGTTTCCGACTGTTCCAAGACGATCCCGCCATCAAATATCTCTGTCAATTTCTGCCCATGTGACTCGGCGGACGCCGGCGTCTCAACGAGAACCTCGAACTGATAGCGGTCACCGTCAAACGTCTGCTCAGAGAGACTCTGACCGACCTGTGACCCGAGACGGCGGCCGTAGGTTGCGTCGCCGTCGACAATCACGAGGAGGTCGATGTCACTGCGTCTGTCGGCTGCGCCCCGGGCGACGCTCCCGAAGAGGACAACGCCGATCAGTTCGGTTACCTTCTCGGACTCGGCAATCTGGGTTGTGAGTTCGTCGAGAAATGCTCGAACTGGCTTGCGGAACTCCTGCTGTGGAATCGCAAAGACCGGATCCGGCCGTTCGATATGCTCCTGATCGATACGAATGCGGGCTGGTTTGCCCGCCGTGACGTGGAGCACTCCAAGTTGTGTGAGAAGGTCGACAGCACGCGACACTGAGGAGACATCCGCACCGGTAATCCGCGCCAGCTCACGCTGCGTGAATTCCTCGAACGGGTGATTCATAAGATGATGGAGAATATCCTGCATCGCCTGGTATCGGAAGACTCGCTCCTCGGGGAACGGAAAGTCGAGTCGTACGGCTGCCTGACTTTGCATGATACGAGTGTAGTTGCATAATGTGCAAAAGTCTTCGGGTCGGTCTGGACGCTACGAAGTTCCCCTCAATCCAATAATCAATAGAGACCACAGTCTTAGCTGATTGGGCGAGAAGCCTCCGTCCTCAAGGAGCGAACCGCAGTCGCGGTGAGCGAGTAGGGAGGAGATGAATCGCCCCGCGAAGCTGGGCGCATACTTTTACTTTCCTGCACCTGGATAACCCATGTACGGCGCATGGATTACGTGCTCAAATACCGGCTCTTGCCCACCACATCGCAGCGCGAGCAGTTGGACTGGGTACGTGATACCGTGCGACAGGTGTATAATCACGCCCTCCACCGGTTCAACCGTCTTCCTGACTCGGCTGGCACGGTCACGCAGCGAGTACGGAAAG
>NZ_SOSC01000017.1 GCF_005049285.1 Halorientalis salina
GAGCCGACGCATAATTCTCGATGAGGAGGTGTCGTTGTGCACACTCGTCGCCTCCTCATTCCTCACAAAAACGTTCCTCGATAAGCCGCTGCTGTCACGCGGTTCTTCTCTTAGCTAAAGACGGATGCTCGTAGGGGTAGGTGTACTCTTGGACGTCGGTAGTGTGCCGAACTTCCGGGAGGTACACTGGTTCGATCGACTGGACAGAGATGTCCGAGCGGTTCGGCTCACAGGTCTTGTTGTACGTGACGTTGTTGTCGCCGGTGTAGGTGACCGTCGTCGTGTGATGCTGCTGGAGGCGCTCGACGGCCCACTCCTTGTACTCCGTTTGCGTCTGCCCGAACCGCCGCTCCTCGACGTCGTCGAACACCTCTCCGAACTGCTCGGCATCGAGGTCGACCGTCGCGTGGAGATTCTCGGTGACCAGCGTCCCGACGTCCTCATTGACGACCTGCGGCTGCCCGCGTTCGGCGTGGGCGACGAATCGGGTCCGGTCGTTGATTCGGTGGATGACGCCCACCGATGTCTCGAAGACGGCGTTCGTGTCCGCGGTAACCGCGACCACCGGGCGGAACGCCACCGATGAGTGTGGTTCTGGGAGATCGGCGGCTTCGATGTTCTCGATCTCGCGGAACGCCTCCACGACGGCCGCGTCGACGTCGGTGGCCGGGTCGTACGGGCGTAGGGTCTCGTCGCAGAGAATCTCGATGCGCCCGTTGTAGAGGTCGAGGCCGATCTCGTCGGCGATCTCCCGGAGGTCCTCGCCATCGAGTAACTCGATTGGGTGTGGGTCGTCGTTCTGCTGGAGGCGGTCGGCGTACTCCTGAGCGGGATTCGTGAACCGGCCGGTCGTGACGACCATCCCGCGTTTCGGGCCGTCGAAGTCGAACGTCGCGATCGCCGAGTGGAGCTTCTGGACCACCGGCCGCCCGACCGTCCCCGTGTGCTTGCACTCGACGATGATCGCGCGCCGCGTGCCGTCGACGACCTCCTCCATGATGACGTCGCGACCCTCGTCAGCCGTGCGGTCGGCCTGACGGACGTTCTCGTAGCCGAGGTTGCGGAACACGTCCTCCATCACGTCCTCAAACTCGAACCCCGAGAGATCGTCCAGTACAGCCATCCTCAATTATGTGGACAGTACGTTGCAACTGCCAAATACGTTGCCGAACGCTACGCCGTCCTGTTTGTTGAACCCCTGAGAGGGGTGCGGGGGTCACCGAACCGCCCGCGAGCAACGATGAACGGGAATGTACCTGTAGCAAGTTCGGAATCGGTTCCAGTAGCATCGCCCGGTCAGTCCCACCGAGACACAGTCGAGTACGTAGGCTTCCGCGTCGACGGCCAAGCCGTCGTCCTGAACCTCTCGGAGCATCGGCGACTCTCCCTCAAGCGCAGTCTCGACCTCGTCAACCACAGTCCGAGCGGGTTCGAGTGGGGGTACAGCGGTAGCGGGCCCGCCCAGCTCGCGTGCGCGCTCCTGCTCGACTACTACGACGATGAGCAGTTCGCCCATGAGCACTACATCGCGTTCCGGAATCAGGTGGTCTCACAGCTGGAGTGCGACGGTGCCGCGGCGTGCTGGCACCTCCCCGGCGAGGAGATCGACGCCGCGATGGCGACCCTTACCGACGACGTCGTCGCGCTCGCGGACGGCGGACGGCCGTCACCGTCGCTCCCCGAGAACTGGCGAGCCGTCTCTCGCCCTGATCGAAGAGTGTTCCAGCGCGCTGATCGCGACCACTACATCGTACTCGGGGATGGAAGCGACGAGTGGCTGGTCGTGCTCTGCAGCCAGGGTGACCGAGCATATCCAGCCCCGCTCGCACATCGGGTGGTTACCGAGGAGGCTGACGTAGAACGGGTGATCCAGGAACTCGCAGAAGAGAGCAACAACCTCATCGAGCCCCCAGAGGGGGAGCACTGATGGAGACGCTTCGACTGGCGCGAGCCACCCACCAGCTCCTCGAACGTGGTGTCGAGGCGCTTGAGAAAATCGGGCGCGAACTGGAGCGATACAACGACCGGCAGGAGCCTAAGCACCAAGCGACCGACGAATAAGCTAATGGCGGCTATTCCGTGAGGAAGTCGGTATCTGAGTTGCGCATCTCAATCGAGACTGGATTCGACGTTTCCTCAATATCTGTCCCGATGTCCCAGGTGTCCTCACCTAACGGGCCAATACGTGGAGTCGAGTCAAACTCCCCAGGCAGCCCTCGATAAGTACCACCAGCCAGCAGGTGATCCAGCGTAGCCACCAAATCGTACCACTGTGGTTCGGTAAACTGCGCCGTCACGCCGGCTTTCTCACCCGTACCTAAGTCCACCTCGAAGATTTCGTCGCCTTCGCCCTCGTCGACAAGACTCCGGATCTCTAATTCTAAGAGATCCTCCTCTCCGAAACGGCCCTGTAGTCGAAGATGTTCACTGTCACCCCGAATCGGGAATGTTTCCAAATCGATTACTTTGCCCTGTCCACGTATCGTCGCCCCATTGAGGTCCGAAATGTTCAGCAGAACCGAGAGCAGCTGCTGGATGGACTTGCCAGTGAACCAGAGATAACCCCCCACCCACGAGCCACCGCCAAAGTTCAGCTTCAGCCCTGGTTCGTCAGTGTCCTCAAACCACTCCAATGCCAAGCGAGTGTAGCCGCCCATCATCTCATCTTGGTCGACATCAGAGTCGAGGAGGTACGGGCCAGCTTTCACTCCACGGAGGAGGTAGTACCGCACTCGCTCCTTTGTGAACTCATCTTCTGTTCGTTCGGCGCCCGTCCAGTCTTCGACGTCAATCCAGCTCCCTGCGGGCACGTCCAAGTCGGCTGCCTCAATAATGGGTTTCGCGTAGGCGACTGGATCGGGATGCTTGACCCGTTCGGCTTCTTCGTCGGTGAGGTATAGGTTTGAGACTGGTTCAAGCCACGGGAGCTCGAGATCGCCATACCCGACCTTCCGATCATGATGATTCTCGAGATAGCCATCGTATTTCGGCGTCAGGTGCGTCGCTTCGGGAACGATGTTGACGCCACCGGTGTCGTCTACGGTGATGAGCCCAACTGTGTCAAATCCCTGCTTCTCAAGAAATGTGACTGCACGCTCGCTTAGCGTTGTTGGAACAGCAAGATAGAGTTTTGAAAGAGTTTCAGTTGCTAAGAACTGTTCTATTTGCTCGGTTTTTCGCGAACCCGAAAAAGAGCTCTCACCCTTTGCCTCGATACCAATGACCGCATTCGATTCGGGGGTTTCGACCGCTGTAGTCGGATCAATATCCCCTTCGAAGGCCAGAATGTCGATTGGGCGGGTGGGAGTGTCCGAATCCAAGTCGTTCGGGATATGGGCTTCCGGGATGCCACCAAAATGAGTCCAGGTATGATGTCGCACCCATGGTTCTTCTGTCGGAGAGATCTGGCCAGTGGTATCATCGCCAGCATAGACTGGCTCGGCATCCCGGACGATCGAGGGAATCGGACCGTCACCGGGAGTAAGCAGTCTAGAAAAGTCGGACTTGGATCCGTTCTTTTCGATCGGGACGTGAATCACACCCAACTCCTCCGGAAGTTGTGTCCGTCGTAGCTCTTGAACAGCCTCGTCGAGAGATATCGGCTCGTTATCCTCCGGGGAACGATCTAACAGTTGCCGAATTAGGTCCTCGACAGTACGATGCTCCAGCGAGTAGGCAAGAAAGTCTGCAGAGATCGCGTCCCGAATGTGAGTGATAACCTCCGATGGTGTGTACCAGTCCTCATCAACGCCCGCAGCTAACCGATAGCTTATCGCACGGATACTCATCTGGTCGACAGGATCCGATTCCGGATTGGTCCCAAGTTTGTCGGCGTCGGGAGCAGCAAAGTACAGCTTATCGAGGGCTCCGCTGTCGATATACCGATGGGTTTGGGCATATACGTCTCTATCGAGCCCGAATTCAGATGCTCGCTTCAGCTCGACCCCGATAATCTCTCCCGACGGTGATTCCGCGAGCAGGTCGATGCGACCAGTCCCGATATTGACCTCACCATCGACTGTGTATCCCTTAGACTCCTCCAGCCAGTGCCAAACTCGTTGCTTGGCTAATGCCTCAAGGAATGACGCCACAATAGTTGACTGGAGTTTGTCATAGCGAGTAAGCGTTCCGGTTCTATTGAATCCAGTTGCGGTATCCACCTCAGCCGGGGGAGCAGTGCATCTGAACAACCAGACAACCACCTCTTCTCGTCTGTGTTGTTTTTGCGCCCGGGAGAGGGGCGCAGGGCGCGAGTCGATGCAGTCGCACGTCGACGAGGATTCCTGAAGTGAGGTGACTGAGATGAAAGATCCAGAGTCCAGAACCATCTTCGCTGGCGTCGATGGACGTACCGACACCGAACTACCCCAGTGGTACCGAGAGCGTCACGGGGATGCAGACCCCGTGAGCTTCGCCGAGGCGGTTCGTGATCTTCCGCAGGCCGTCGAGACGACCGTGGCGTACCAGAATCCCTACACCGACGAGTGGGTTGAGACGGAGCGGTTCAACGCGCTCGTCGAGCCGAGTCGGGCTCGGGATCAGGCCCGAGATGAGGACGCGGAAACGGACCCGTTGTTCCACGTTCCCACTGACAGCTACTCGATCATCAACCCGGTCGACGTCTACGGGCCGCTGGAGGAGGTCCTCCGCGAGGAGACCATCGAAGGGACGCCGCTGGGTGAGGTGATGTTCGGCGAGATTCGGCGCTACCGGGGCGGCGGCGAGGTCCACATGGACATTATGTTCGACGGCCTCGAGGTGCGCCTTCCTGGCCGGTCGGACCCAATCACGATGGGCGTCACGTCTGGCTACGACTTCTTCGGCGAGCACGCCGTCTACGTGGAGGGGTTCGCCCAGGACGGCTACTGCTCGAACACGATGCGCTCGCTCACCGACAAGGAGGTTATCAAGCACGTCGGCGACGTGCGGAACTTCCGCACCTGGTGGGAGGAGCTCCTCGCACAGGTCGAACTCGTCGCGGACGACCTCTTCGAGTTCATCCGGGACGCTCAGGATATCGACCTCGACTTCTCGGAGCTCCCGTTCACCGTCACGGAGTTCTACACCCTGTTGGGGTTCCCGGACTACCTGGCCGAGCGTGCCGCCGGTGATGCAGAAGCCAACGCCGCGTCACGGTTCGAGATCGATATGTGGACGCTGCATTCCGGCGCGACGTACGCTCTCACCCACTTCTTCCAGGGGAAAGAGGGGGCATCCCTCGATCAGTACGTTCGGATCGCCAACGACATTCTGTTCAACCCGGAAGGTACGATCGAACGCGTCGAGCAGGCGTACGAGCAGCAGTTAGAGGCGGACGGTGACGACGGGTCGCAGGCCTCGCTGGCCGGCGAACGAGCGCTGGCGAGCATCGAGCGCGTCAGCGACGACCTGCAGGAGAAGGTCGAGCAGTTCGAAGAACGCGAGGACGCGCTGCGCGAGCGGTTCCAAGAGGCGATGGGCTAAGACCAGTTGAAGAGAAAATTCGCCAGGCGTGCTTCCGTTCTAGCGGCTGGAATCCACTGCTGACAGTATTAAGTGAGTAGGGGCGTACCCAGAGACCATGTCTATTGAGCATAATCCGACTCTCGACGCGCGAGAGCCACAGCAGGGGGATATAGAGACTTTTGAAGAATTGGAGCGTGGTGACTCGGTCAAATTCTTTGAATGGCCCGTCGAGCCGTTGACCGTGATCGGCTGGGAAGAAGACGATAATGTCGGGAAGCGAGTACGAGTTGAAGCAGAAGGCGGCGAGTCGTTTCTCTACCAGGTAGACGGCCATCTCTGGCATTACGTCCCTGAGGACGAGTTCGCCGGCGAGAATAACCCATACCCTGTTCAGAACCTCGTTTTGCTCGAATCCTCGGAAGCCTGATTGGGCTTCGAGACAGCTCGAATCCTGTCGTGAAGGCCTCTATATTGATGGTCTCATTCGCAGTGGCTGCACCTTCCCAAGATCTACTGCTTCAACCCTCTGCTGTTGCTCGTGCCCTCGATAGGTGGAGGCATCCGTTATGGGTACTTCTACAGACGACTCAGAGGCGTCAGACGAATTTCCGCCTGAAAAGCGGCTTGAGGCACCGAACACGCGCCTGATCAAGGCAGGGATCGCGACGATTCCGGATTTGGAAACCCTCCAAGAGTGCGTTGCCTACGAGAACGCCCACCAGAATCGAACGCAGATTCTGCGCCGGCTCAAGTGGAAGGCCGAAGAGCTACGTGAGAACGAAGAGTAAGCTCTATCCTTAACCAACACACTCCGAGTGAGTTTCCCTATTGTTGGTTAACTGCCTGAGTCTCGGTTTTTCGGGCCCCTGAATGGGTGCGGGGCAGCCAGCAGCAGCCTCGCGAGCCTAATCATGTCCCTCGAGCTGAGCTCCAGCGCCAGCACCGCCCGCGAAATCGCCGCCGCCAGACAGGGAGACTACGTGGCGTTTCTGCATCGAGCCCCGTTTGTCGTCGACGCTGTCGACCTCGGCTTCCTTCCCGGCTTTCGCGAGGACTGTGGGTATCAGGAGGCGCAGTATCAGAACCTTAGCCTCCCCGTCGGGATGCTCGACAACGATTTCCGGGATCCCGATCTGGAGCGGTTCGTCGACCGTTTCTTCGAGTACGAACCTCAGGTCGGGGTCATCGGGGACGTCGACGAAATCGACGACGTCGACGCCCACGTCGCTGCTGCTCGTGAGATCCAAGCGAGCTATCCAGAGGCCGAGCTCATCGTCGTTCCGAAGTCGCGGGCGGTGATCGACGCGATTCCCGAGACCCTCGTCCTCGGGTATTCACGGGGATACGCCGACCGCCTGGCCCACGAGTTCTCCGACCTTGCCGATTGGAGAGGTCGGCGCGTCCACATCCTCGGCGGGAGTCCGCCCAAGCAGCTCGATGCCATTCGACAGCTGACCAGACCGACACTCACGGACGAGCCACCAGCCGACATCGTCGGCGTCGACTGGAACGGGCTGCATCGCGGCGCGCAGTTCGGTGAGTTCTGGACGGCCGACGGCTGGGACGACAGCGGTCGCGACGCCGACCACGTCACCGTGCGAAAGACGGTGCGCCACAGCCTCGCTCGCGTCCGTGAGTTTTGGAGGACCCACGGGATCTGGCCCGAAACAACACCGCAAGACGAGGGGCTCGACGTCGAGTACGAGGGTCCGAGTCCTGCCGATCTCGAGGACGCCGCCTGTACCGAGTGCGGGACGAACGTCTGGCGAACTCACCGCGGCCCGTACGTGGCCGAATACGATACCGGCGCGATCTGTGGATACTGCAGCTACGAGTGCTACTTCAGCCACCGTCATCGAAACAACCTGGAGGAGATTGCCGGCGAACAGAGCGTCTACCTCCCGCCGGCGTGACTTCGCGACCTGTTTTTCGTGCCCCCAGAGAGGCCGAGGGCTCCTTCGAAAGCTCTCAGAGGTGACTTCCAGTGAGTCAACAACAGCGTCCTGACAACGTCTCGGTCGACGATATTCCCGTCGATATCGACAACACGCAATCAGCGGAGGTCGATCCCGCCGACGTCCCCGACGAAATCGAATCCATCACCCGTGGGCTCGCCGGTGAGCAGCCGCCGACGAATCCCATAGTGGTTCTCAAGGCGGCCCGGTGGTGGTACATTCACGGCAAGGGCGGCACGGATCCCGCCTTCCAGTGGGCCATCGAGTGGGCACGTCACCTTGCGACCGACACGCCCAGTGACGTCGAGCGGTTCGACGAGTTCCTCGAGTACCTCGTCTCGGTTGGCTTTGCGGACGAACGCCACGAGCTCCGCTGACCGACAGAGCGGTTTTTTGAACGCCCCGGAGGGGTGCGGCGCGATCTGAACAGACGCAGTCGCCGTGAACTTGATTCGGTGAACACGATGTCTACGACCAGAGACTCGTCGGTCTCCTTCGAGGAGACCGACACGCGATCAGACGAGATGAACAGTACGATCGAACAGTGGATCGACGACCTCGTCGCCGGCGTCGACGACGCGCAGGCCAGCGCGGAGTTCCAGGAGTGGCTTGACGTCCAGAGTCGTTTCCACGACTACTCGTATCGGAACACGCTCCTCATCAAGCGGCAGTGTCCCGAGGCGAGCCGGGTGGCGGGCTACCGGACGTGGCAGGAGGAGTTCGACCGTCACGTCACGGAGGGTGAGTCGGCCATCTGGATCTGGGCGCCGATCATCACCAAGCAGTGCCCGGAGTGCGAGAATTCGCCGAGCTATCACGAGGACAGCGACTGTGACTACCATGAGACGTCGCCCGAGGAGTGGTCCGAGGGCCTGGTCGGGTTCAAGCCCGCGCCGGTGTTCGATGTCTCCCAGACCGAGGGCGAACCGCTTCCCGACCTAGACACTGAAGCGACTGGGGACGCCGGCGATCTCGTCGAGCAGCTGACTGACGCCGCTGACGACCTCGGCGTGACGGTGCGGATCGTTCCAGCCGAGGAGTGGACCCACGGCGAGGCGAAGGGTATCTGCGAGCAGCTGAGTCTCGTCGACGTTCAGCCGCTCGTCGAGGTACGTGATCGGGAGAACGAGGCCGACCTCGCGCGAACGCTGATTCACGAGTACGCTCACGCCCTGCTCCACTTCGACGTCGACGACGACACCGAACGGGCGAAACGCGAGGTCGAGGCCGAAGCCGTCGCCTACGTCGTCGGGCGCTACTGTGGGTTGGACACCAGCGGGTCGGCGTTCTACCTCGCTGCGTGGGAGTCGGATAACCCCGAGGTCGTTCGCGAGCGGCTCGGACGGATCAGTTCCACAGCAGAAGAGCTCATCGACGTGCTCGAAAGCGAATCTTCGTCCCAATCCAGTTAACCAACAGAGTGATGGATTCCTTCCGCTCTGTTGGTTAAGTTTTTCAGTGCCCGCGGAGGGGCGGAGGCGCGTTCTGACCTCCGTCGAATGATGACTGAACCCTATCTCACGACGGTCCTCGAGGAAGCCGAGCACGTCGCCGAGCAGCACGATCAGGTCGCCCGAACGACAGACAACCAAGCCCACGAGTACCTCCGATACGCCGTTCTTCGGGTGCTTGAAGGCGAGGCGGACCACCTCCCAGCAGACTGGACGCCGATCAACGGCGTGACCGTCGGCTACGGGAGCGACGAGGCGATGTACGACAGCTGGAGCTCCAGCGAAGACTGGTGGGAGACCGTCTCGCCGCAGGAGGCGTGTACCCGCTTCCGGGTGTTCTTCCCGGACAACCACCAGACAGTTCCCCGTGACATCGTCGACGTGATGGCTGCGCTGGGTGCCTGGCGCGTCTGGACTGGGTGCGCAGCCGCGTGCGGCTCCTACGACCATCGCGAGCGCCGCGAGGTCCACTACCTGTGGCCGGAAGGCCATCCGGTGGAGGAAGTGCTCCACGAGCGGCTCAGGGGACCTGCGGAAGCCGTCGCTCCCGACGGTGGCCGAACGGGCGACGTTCGCGACCGACTGGTCGTCGACGAGAACGCACAGTCGGAGGACGATCTTGAGCCCCGCACGAAGCGTGCCGTCGCCGAAGCGATGGACGTCTCACTCCTCTCGAAGGGTGGCCGCTACGAGTTACAGTCTGCGTCCGGGAACCGGTACGAAGTCGACGTCATCGGCGAATCGTGTACCTGTCCCGACTGGCAGCAACGTTCACCCGAAGGCGGCTGCAAGCACCTGCGCCGCGTCGATCACGAGATCAAACGGGGCCGCGTTCCCCGACCAGACGGCCGCCTTCCCTCCCCGTAGTCGTGGCCAGACTACTCCACGGAACGGACTGTGTCGCCATCCCGACGGACCCGGTCGAACGTTGAGAGATACGCGATCCGGTCGTGAACCTCGTCAGTATCCAGCTCCAGTTTGGTGGCCAGTTCGTCGACGGTCATCGGCTCGTCGAGTGCCTGGAGGACTTCGAGCCCCCGGTAGTACCTGTTCGTGAGCTCCTGGACGCGGTCCTCGATCGGTGTGGTCACTCCGTACCGCTCCTCGAGTTCGACCAGCGCCTCGTTCGCGAACGTGGCGAACTGATCGTCCCCCAGGCGTTCGATCTGGGCTTCGAGTTCAGCCCGGACGACGTCGTAATCGAGGCCGGCCTGCACGAGCATATTCATGTCCTCGATGTCGTCGTCGCGGCCGGCGATCGCCTTGAACAGGAAGATATCCTCGTTGCTGACTAGCCGGACCGTCAGTCGATCCGTGTCGAGGAACGGCTCGCTGCGCTCTTGCATCCCGTCGGTGAGCACGAGCTTGTTCGCGACCTGCTGGTTGAAGATGTCGAGGCGACACCCGTCGTCGTTCTCGACGCAGCTCGTCGCCCCCAGCGCCCGGTAATCTGGATCCAGCGATTGAACCTCCGCATACCCGAGGTCCATCAGGACCGCCCACAGCTGACCGTATGCGTCGCCATCCGGGACGACCAGGTCGATGTCTTTCGTCGCCCCCTTGAGGTCGCGCAGCGACATCGCGCCACCACCAATCAGGTAGACCGTGAGCGGGGCTGAGAGGCCATCCCCGATGCGCTGGAATTCGTTCTCGATGTACTCGCGTCCGAATGTTGGTCTCATTATGGTAGTGGCACCTCGTAGTCAGCCGCCAACTCCTGGAACTCGTCCCACTCCGGGAGCCGGTCGTCGTCGACCTCGCCGTGCGTCTCGAGGTAGCGGAGCAAGGCGTCGATTTCGTCTTCGAGGCCATACTTCGCCGCCTGCTCTCGGAGGTCCGCCTCGTCGACGTCGACGTGGCTGAGCAGGAGGAGACAGTACGAGCGGTGGCGACTGCCGTCGTCGATCAGCAGCGTGTGACAGCAAAGTTCCGCCGGCGAGACTGCGTCGAGGTTCTCGGAGTAGACGTAGTAGCGGTGGCCGGTAAGCAGGAACTGGAGGTCGAAGGCCGCGAATCGAGCGAGGCCGGTTTCGTGGAACCCCTCTGCGTCGATCTCCTTCTCGGCCTGCGCGAGGAATTCGTCGTAGTCCTCCCAGAGAATCGTGCCCTTCGGGGCGACGGGTTCGAGGCGCTGGCGATGCAGCTGGTGTGCGAGTTCACGGGCGAACTCGTGGAGGCGGTCGAAGTCGGCGTTGAACTCGTAGTGGCCGTCGGCCGTCCCGACGAGACCACGGTCACGAAACCGCTTGAGGACGCGGTTAACCGTGTTGCGGTAGTTGTCGCTTCGATCGGCGATTTCGGAGACGGTTCGCGGCTGGTCGAGGTAGTACAGCACTTCGAGTGCCTTGCCCGTCAGCAGTTCGGGGAAGTCGATATGGGAGTGCTGGCGGACGAGATCTTGGTAGAGTTCGACGGCGCGAGCATCCGATGGAACGACTCGTTTTCGCCGCCCGTCGCGTTCCGTGTAGACGAGTCCCTTTTCGACGAGGTCGGCGACGGCACGAGAGAGGTAGCTCTCGCTGTGGTTGAGCTTCGTCGCGAGTTCGGAGATCGTGTCGCCGCGGTCGACCGTGGCGAGGACCTCGAGTTCGATACGCCGGAGCACGGTGTAACATAGTACGAAACTTGTATATAAAGAAGTTTCGAGTAGTGTTACAGTCAGCAAGCACGAGAGGCGTCTCCATCGTCTTAACCAACAAAACTATGGATTCGTGGGGCGTGTTGGTTAACACGAGAGTAGCCGATGTCCTATGAACCCCCGACCCCACCGGCGAACCTCCCGACGGAGATCGTCAACACGCTCAACGAGTCGGACCCGGAGCAGCTTCGAGACGTTGCAACGTACGCTGAGGCGCTCGCCGAGCACAAGGAACGAGAGGCCCGTCTCGAGGAGTCGGCAGATCAAGAAGAGGTCGAAGAACGACCAGACGATCTTCCGGACGAGGTCCCGGCCAAAGCAACGATCACGATCAAGGAAATCAACGACAATCGCTACTACTACTGGCAGTGGCGGGAGGGAGAGAAGATTCGTTCTCAGTACAAGGGTCCGGTCAACCCGGACGAGTAAAACTCGATGATAGAGGACACCCACCCCACGTTTCCGTCGTAACTGGATGTTGGTGGAGGGGGTGACGCTGATTTCGAAGGGGCCACACCCCCCGCGTTTCCGTCGTTTCTCCACGACGGTGTAGGGAGAGGCTACGATAGTGCTATACAGCCACTAATTCTGTTGACCTAGAACCAATCTAGAGATGAACTAACTTCTGCAACACATAGATTAAAGTGGTGTAGCCGAGAAAAGCTCATTAAGTGTACTTCGACCAAAGAAGGGGCGAAGTACTTCGCCCCCTCAGATGAAACGATCCTTTCCAGATGCTTCTGTAGACGGCCAGTATTGGACGGATAGGCCGCTCTCGTCTTTGGTATCTCGTCGTGGATGTCTTCTTCGAGTCCCCTCCCCACCTGTTCGGTGATTACGACGGAAACGTGGGGTGTGTGAGTTCGGGATTCGACATCGAGGCGATGCTTCCGTCTACGGGTTTCCTCTCTCACGTCGGAAACGCGGCTATATTGTCAGCAATCCAATTCCACCGAATGACGGCATTTTCCGGCTGATATCGGACAAGGAACGTCGGAAACGTGGGGTGGCGTTCTCCACTAGATTTATACTCCCCCCGCTCACACCGTGTGATATTCAATGACGCCCGACTCTTCACCCAGTTCTGTCGACGATCCACTCTTTGAATCCGGGCATCGAATCTTCGCGAACAAGGATCTCCTGAAAATCGGCCATGTTCCGGAGGCTGACCGGATCGTCGGTCGCGACGAGGAAATCTCGAAGCTCGCGAAACGTCTCAACGGTGCTGTCCACGGGTACTCCCCGGAGAACGTGATGATCTACGGGAAAACGGGGACCGGGAAATCTCTCGTTTCAAAACACGTCTGCCAGCGAGCTCAAAATGCCGCTCAGGATGGCGTCGAGATTGGAACCGCGTATATCGACTGTGCTGAAGACAACACGGAGACTCAAGCAATCTCCTCACTGGCCGCGAAGCTGAACGATGAATCTTCGACTGGAATCTCCGTCCCCCATACCGGCCTCAGTACGTCGAAATACTACAAACTCCTCTGGAAGACGCTCGACGCTCAATTCGATTCTGTGATCATCATCCTCGACGAGATCGACTTGATGAACGACGACAGCGTGCTGATGAAGCTCTCGCGCGCTGAGGAGGCGGGGAAAATCGACTGTAGCGTCGGCGTCATCGCGATCAGCAACAAGATTCAGTACGTCGACAACGTGAACGAGCGCGTGAAAAGTAGCTTCCAGCACAAGGAGCTGTTCTTCAAGCCATACGACGCCAACCAGCTCCGGGAGATCATGTTCAACCGCGAGGACGCCTTCCAGGACGACGTCCTTTCCGAGGACGTGATTCCGCTCTCCGCGGCCTTCGCCGCGCAGGAACACGGCGATGCTCGGAAGGCGATCGACATTCTTCGCCACGCCGGGGAGGTCGCCTACGAGGCCGGGGCAGAGCAGGTGACGGAGGAACACGTCCGCCAGGCACAGCAGCACGCCGAAAAGGACCGGTTCAGAGAACTCGTGAACGGCGCACCCACGCAGGCGAAGGCGGCGTTGCTGGCGCTCACGGAGCTGAGTGTCAACAGCAACGACGATGCGTTCCTCACGAGCCGGGTGTACGACCAGTACGAACGCATCTGCAACCATCTCGATATGGATATCCTCTCCGTCCGCCGGTTCCGCGACATCCTGAAAGAGCAAGCCTTCCTCGGGGTTGTCGAAATCGAGAAGATCAACAAGGGGAGTGCGGGCGGCATCCACCTCCAGAACCGACTCATCGAAGATCCCCAGGTCGTACGCGAAACGATCCTCGAGGACAGCCGGATGCAGGACTGGACTCGCGAGTAGTGACCCCCTACTACTGAGTGGGTGCGGACGACGGAAATCCGGGGTGGGGCGTGAGGAAACGACGGAAACGAGGGGGGCCGAAAATTACGTCGGAAACGTGGGGTTGGATCGAAACGACGGAAACCAGGGGTGGGGTCCACTACGACAGTTCGTTGGAGGCTCCGAACGAGGTCAAAACGGCGTCCCTCTCACCGGAGAGCTCTCGGCGAATATCGGTTCGGTCCCACCCGAGCGGTGAAAGCACGTTCTCGACTGCTCTGACCAGCTGCGTCTCGTAGTACGAGGCGTCGTAGGTCTCGATCTCCTCGTGGGCGAGGGCGACCCGGTCTCGCGAGGATTTCTCGTCGTCGACGACCACGTACTCGATATCTTGGCCCGGGTGGACTGCCAGGTCCTGCTCGCGGGCCCGTTTCAAGGCGGCCACGTTCTGGGTATTCTGTGAGTAGCTTTCCAGGGGCTTGGAGACACGGTTCCGCTCGACGAGCCGCTCTACTGCTACGTTGCCCGCCTGCAGTTCGTCGATTGCTCGTTCGAGCCGTCCGAGCACCGCGTCCGGTGACCGCGTGGCATCGAGCCGGTCAAGACAGTCCCGCTGGACGTCCTCGATGAACGGCGGGGTTGAGCGCTGCCGGGCTTCGATGCCCCTGATCTTGAAGTCGTCGTCGCCGGCGACCTTCCCGAAGTACTTCGTTAGCGCGCCGGCGTCGCTCTCGCGCTGCGGGACGAACGCCACCCAGTCGTACTGAGCTTCGTGTTCGAGCCGAATCTCGACGCAGTCGGTGATCTCCGTTGCGAGCGTCTGGAGGTCCTCGCGGTCCTCGTCGTTGACGTCGGGGTCCGGAGTCACCCAGATGGAGTCAACGATGCCGTGGACGACCCGCCAGCCGCCGGCTTCCAGCCGCTGTTTCGCCGTCAGGAGAATCTCGCGAGCGAATGCGTTGATCGCTTCGTGACACTCGATGCGGCCGAACTTCGCGTTGCTGAACCCTTGATAGCCGAAGCAGGCGACGAGGATCCACTTCAGCGCTCCAGACCGCCCTTCGAGTTCAGCCAGGCGGTCCTCGTCGGGGTCGTCTCGATCCTTTTCGCGACGGATGGCCGCCTTGATCTCGTCGCGTGCGTCGATGATCGGCTGCAGCACGTCGACAAGGTAGCCCTGGTCGTCGCAGATCGAGTACCCGAGGCCGGGGACGTCGTCGCGGTCGCTGTGACAGCTACACCGGATGACGTCCGGCGAGACGTTCCGGGTACAGATGATGTTCGGGTACAACGAGGAGAAGTCGAGTTCGTGGACGTTCTCGTGGAGGCCGACCTCGGGGGCGAAGATGAAGCCACCGCGGTCGGCGTCGTGGAGCGTCCCCATCGGCTTGTAGAACTCGTGACGCCAGGAGTTCCATGGCACGAGGAAGTCGCGGTCGTGGGCCTCGCAGATCTGGATCGCCGTGAGCACGTTCCCGATCGACGCCCACGCAAGTTCCTGGACGGGCTTCTTTGAGCGCGATACGAGGTCGAGGACGCCGTCGAGGTTCGTCTCTCCGTAGAAGAACGTGTTCGACTCGTCGATAATCGCCCGGCCGGGCACGTTGTACCGCGCCGGCGAGTGGCCGACGCGACCGTAGCTCGAGTACGTCGACCGGCTCGCGAGCTGCTGGTAGTCGACGCCCGGCCACCGACCCAGCGAGAAGTCGTCGACGCCGACGTCCGTCGCCATCTCGTACAGGGTCGGGACGATCTCGCTGGTTGAGCAGACCAGGACGTCCGGATCGTGCGCTTCGAGTGCCCCTTGGACGGCGGTCAGGATATCCGTCGGCGAGCCGGTGACGGTGTCGCCGGCGACGGACAGTTTCTCGTAGACGTCGTTGCTCGTTTCGGTCACCGGAATACTGAGCCGGAGCGTCGACAGCTCGCTCGCCGGCGTCGGATCGGCGCCGGTCTCCAGACAGTACCGGAACTCTCGCGAAAAGTCCACGTTGAAACAGGCGAGGTCCCCGACTGGATAGTCCGACAGCTGGCGCGCTTGCCGGGCGAGTGGAGTGACGCGATCGATGTGGGCAACGTCGACTGCGAGAACGGCCTCCTCGTCTCGTCGAAAGCCGGGGCGTCGCGCAACCAGTTCGGTCGCGACGACATCCGGGTGCTGGTCGTACACCGATTGGAGCGTCGTGAGGTCGATGTCGGACGCTGGGTCGCGAGCGGCGACGTAGAAGCGTGGGGTGTAGTCATCGCGCTCGGTCGCGACGGCGCCGTCGGCGGTTGCCTCCCACTCCAGGACGCGGCCGTCGTCCAGAAAGTCGATACTGAACGGCATCGTCACGGGTCCGAGTCTGGTGGGGCACTCTCTTGATCATCGCGTGCTGCGACCGCGGCTTCGAGCTCTTCGAGGCGTTCCTCGTGGTCGTCGAGGCGGGCCTCCTGTTCGAGATCGATACTGAGCAGCGCCGGCAGCAGCGGATTCTGGTGGTTCAACAGTCCGCTCGCGTCGGCGTGCTCGCGGGCGTACTCGAACAGTCGGTCGAAGCGCGGCTGGTCGCGACGCCGCAGTGCCCGCCGGAACTCTGCCCAGCGCTCTTCGATGGCCCGCAGTGCATCTCGGTACGTCGGGTTCGTGCGTCCCATCGCTATCGGCCTCCTGTCCCGGTCGCGGTCCACGCATCGAGCAAGGGGTCCGCAGTGGCCGCCACTGTCTCACCGTCAGCGGTGATGCCCGTCCCGACACCCTCCGGAGCCGGCGTCGACGGCGTCGGCGTTGTCGGTTCCACGCCGACCTGCGTGGCGCGTGCCGCGAGCAGCTGCCGCCAGTACGCGAACGTCGTCTGGTAGTACGCGCCGTCGTCGACGGGATAGACGAGCGTCTCGAAGTCTTTGCCGACGACCCGTGGCCCCATCCGAGTCTGCTCGCACTCCAGGTGGTGGTCGGCGACCGTCGCAATTGGCTCGGTGAATTCGTTTCGTTCGTTTCGCGTAACGAGCACCGGGATGTCGTACCCCTCGGCGTAGCTCGCCAACCGGGCGAGAGTTCGGGCCTGGATGGTTTTCGCGTGGGTTTCGCCGAGAGTATCGTCGGCGCGGTACTGGGCGTCGACGGCCGGCGCGACGATGAGGGCGGGCGTGTGGGGCGACGTGTCCTCGTCACGACTTGGTTCCCCTCGACCGGCCGCCCCAGAACCGGCGGTGGACGACTGGATTACCTTATTCACCGCTGACGGGAGACCACAGACGGCGCCGTAGTGCTGGTAGGCGGTGAATCCGCGTGCCACGTGGATTCGGTTGAGCAATCGTTGACTAGGGGCGATTTGGGCGAGTGTCGTCGTCGTCGCGTGACCATTTGCGTCGATCCAGAAGGCGGGCCCGTCGTGCAGGAGGAGATGGTCGAGTACGAGCGACTGCAGGATCGGGACGCCACGGCCCCCCTCGACATCGAGCAGCGTGATTCCGTTGCCGAGTGACGGCAACAACATCTCGTCCGTAGACGGATCGGCCTGGTCAGCAAGGGACCGATTGCGGTCAGCTCCCCGTGTCGGCTGGTCCACCGCCAATCGGTTCGGCGTTGTGTGTTCTCCCATACTTGACTAGTTGTCTACGTTCCCGATAAGCCGCGGCGTGGCGCTTCCGCGTTTCAGGGAAGGGCTGGAAGGTATGTAGAACCGGACTCAGGCAACGGATTTCTACTATCGTTCGACTATTTCCGAGAAGGTTTCCTGAATGATCTTGTTGAATTCTTCAAGCGATGATCTATTTCAGATATTGTGCTGAATACAAAGCGCGACCCACTCATTAGCGTGATGAGCGAGTAAATGTGCGAGAGTGATTCTACAGTGGATATATAAAATAATCAGATAAGTTATTATCTCAAGTGTGTCTCGGTTGCGTATATCGATGACGACCCGTTTGAGAAGGAGGGACGGATTAGCACAGGGGATTACTTGGATTGTGTCAAACTATTTCGACTGTACCACGCTTAAGTCGAAACGACTCACTTATTGTGGAGACGTTTAGCTTTCGTCCTCATCATTATCCTCCTGGGTAAGATCTCCATCCTGAACGATGTATGTCCGTTCAGTTTCGAACCCCTCTTTGGCGATTTCAAGCTCGAGTTCCTCAGTCTCGTTCGTGTCGATCGTGAACGCTACAGTCCCGTCCGAATTTGTGGCACCGACAGCGCGCTCGTTCGCAGTGACAGACGCGTTCTTAACGCTATCGCCGTCGTAGGTAACGGCCACCGTTACAGTTTCGTCCTCAAGTATCGCGTCCACAGTCAGCTTCTCGGAGATCTCCTCGTCGAACTCGATGTCCAGTTCGGCCTCGGAATCGTCGCTCTGGGCCCTGAGTTCCACCTCCTCGGAGAGGGGCAACGTCACCTCCACCGTGCCGTTTGCGTCAGTCGTTCCCACCTGCTGATCGTTCAGGTAGACGGTGCTGTTCGCGACCGGGTTGCCGTTCGCGAGAACCTGGAGGGTGACCTGCTCGTTCGGTCCGGGCGTTCCGTCAGCGACGACTATCGTCAGGTCCCGATCGGTCTCGTCGTCATCAACCTCGATCTCTTCTTCGAGGAGGAAGATTCTCCCCGACGAGCCGTCGACCGAGACCTCTGCTTCGCCCGTCACGTTCGCGGCGTTCCGGAGCGAGAACGCGAACTCGTAGCTCCCCTCGTCCCGATCAGTCTCCGATTCGGTGAGTACCCAATCGCCGCCGTCGGTCGTCGAAAGTGCTGCGCGTGCCGTCTCGAGGGCGTTCGTCTCACTCACAGAGATGCTATCGTCGTCGTCGCGTGGGCGTTCGAACTCGCGGGAGCGCTCGCCATCCTCGCTCTCGACTTCGATCGAGAGCCCATTCTCGGTCTCCAGTTCGATTTCACCCTCCGCCTCGCCGGTGAACTGCTTGAGAAGGGCGGACGTCCCGGGACCGGTCACGCGACTCAGATTCTCGACGGACCTGTTGAGCGCGGGTTGGTCGACGTCGGCGGCGTCGAGTTCGTCCGTAGAGACGGTTGCTGCCCGCTTGGTGAACTGCTCGTAGCTGTCGAGCAGATTGGTCGCACGAGCGTTCAGCGTCGCGAGGCGTTGGGCGTACTCGGATTTGGTGAGTTCACCGTCTTCGAATGCCTCCGTGGCTTCTTCGTAGTCCTCACGGATCGATTCGGCGTAATTCCGGAGTTCTTCCGCCCGCTCTGCGAGGACTTCGGCTCGCCGTTCCTCGCTTGCGTTCTCGAACGAGGTCTCGAAGGCGGTGTTTCCGAATCCCGTCTGTACGTCCTCACTCGAGACACTGATGACCGTCGAGAGCTGGGGGCCGACCGTCACGTTCACACTCGAGTTGTTTTGGGGAGACTGCGGTGACGCGGCAGCTGTCGTCTCTGTGGTTTCACTCGTGGTTGCCTCGCTTGCGCTCGGCGAGAGTGCCACGACAGGGACGGCCATCCCGACCACGATGAGGACCGTGAGCAGGATGGGCCAGAGTGCCGTTCGATTCGTCATTAGCGAGCGATACAGCCTAGACGCACATAAACTGGCGAGATATTGGGCGTGGTTTTCGGCCGTTTGCACTCGTTTGTATCGTTCCTGCCCAGTTGTACCCTGCAAATCACTGCGAACGTCTTGTCGGTTTATTGGCATTCCCCTTCGAGGGGTGAGTGCAATGGCATCCACACAGATCATCGCAGTTGGCCTCGCAGCATTGCTCGCTGTCGGCGGCGTCGGTGCCGCCGTTTCGGGCGTTGGTCCCCAGGCACTGTCCGGTGACGCGACCGAGACGACTGTCGAGAACGTGAACGCACACGCGGTGGCCGACAACGGAACGGTCACGGTCAGCGTGACTGATCGCGGCGAGCCCGTCGAGAACGTTTCCGTCTACGCGGACTCCGACGACGAGGAGATGGACGGCTCGACGGATGCGAACGGGACAGTGACCTTCGATATCGACCCCAGCGAGGAACTCGAGATCGAGCTTGAGGGAGAGAACTTCGAAGCCGAACTGGACTACACCGTCAAGGACGGCTCGCTGATTCTCCTCGAAGAGGAGTACGAGTACGAGCGTGACGACATAGAAGACGACGAGGAGGAGAGTGAAGACGACGAGGAAGATGAGGACGAGGAAGAAGAGGAACGTGAAGACGACGAAGAGGAGGATGACTCCGATGACTGAGCGAGTCTCGCGTAGAGGGCATCTCAAGCTGGTGGCTGGTGCTGTCGCTGCAGGAACAGTAGGGCTCGCGGGGTGTATCGGTAGTAGTGCGGCAACGACTATCTCGGGTGAAACGAGGAACGAATCGGTCACTGCTGATGGGGACGTGCGTATCGAGGAAGAAGCAGAGGTCCTCGCGTCAGTCGACGCTGAAGGGGACGTAACTGTCGAGAACAGTCGCGTCGAAGGCGAAGTAGAAGCTGATGGTGCGATCACCATCATCAACAGCGAGGTCGAAGGCCAGGTCGACGGGGACGGTGCTATCGAAATCACCAACAGTACCGTCAACGGCGACGTCGAATCCGACGGCGATATCCAAATCACGGAGGGCAGTATGGTCGATGGCGACGTCGAGACCGACGGTGAACTCACCGTTAGTGACGACAGCGAAGTTACCGGTGAAACTAGCGGTAGCAACCAGTAACATCCTGATTAACGACTATTCAGCTGCCTGAGTCAGAACCTCGTATACCGCAAATACCAGACACCCGCTGATGCGTTCTCTACTGTCGGACAGGGCCACACAACCCCGTTTGGGGAAAACAAACTCTTTATACGGGTTCTAGTGGAACGATTCCGTATCCGAATGGCCATACCAAGAGTCGCTCCGCTGCTGTTGGTAGCCTTTCTCGGTCTCTTGGTTGGTGGGCTCCTGGTTCCGATGTCAGCCGGTGACGCTGTCGCCCAGCAGTCTCAGCCTGACGTCGACAATACCGTCACCCGAATCGAGGTGAACGAGAACGGCTCAGCACACTGGACGATCCAGATTCGAACCCGCCTCGACACCGAGCAGCGCGAGGACGAGTATGCTGCGTTTCAGGAGCAATTCAGGGACAACACGACACAGTATCTCGGCCCGTTTCAGACTCGAATGCAAGGAACGGTCGCCGATGCGGCAAATGCGACCGGACGCCAGATGCGAGCAACGAACTTCACTGCCTCAACGAGCGTTCAGGAAGTTCCTCGGCAATGGGGGATCGTCACCTACGAGTTCACCTGGACGAACTTTGCAGCCCAGCAGAATGGGCAAGTAGTCGTCGGTGACGTTTTCCAGGGCGGCTTTTTCATCGCGGAAAGTGACACGCTCGAGATTATCGCCCCGATGGATCACGAGATAGTCCGTACCGACCCGCAGCCGGACAGTCAGGAGGGTGATATGGTGGCGTGGGACGGTCGGGAGGATTTCGACGATACCAACCCGACGGTCGTCTTTGCTCCGGCTCCGAACCAGACTGACGCCACGACCGATTCAGACGGGCCGATAGACTCCTCACCACCGACTGGGGACGGTTCGTTCCTCGATACTCTTGGTCTCCCCGTACTCGTATTGCTGATCGTCATCGGCCTCGTCGGGATCGTGGCAGCCGTGATGTATCGTCGACGCAGTAGTGGAACCAGCGGGCAGGGTGCAGCCGCGACAGAGGCTGGAGAGTCACAGCCGTCGACGCAACAGACAGCGTCCGGAGGGACTGCATCGGGAGCCGCTATGACGGACGAGGAGCGAGTTATTGATCTCCTCGAAGCTAATGACGGACGGATGCGGCAGGCGGAGATTGCCGAGGAATTCGACTGGTCTGCATCGAAAACGTCGCGTGTCATCGGGAACATGGCGGATGAAGACTCTGTAGAAAAACTTCGCATCGGGCGCGAGAACTTGGTCGCGCTCAACGACGACCAATAACGTAGAGTATCAGGGTTATCACTGCTATCGATTGCGTTCTAGAGGATATAAGGCGAATAATAGTCCGATAGTCGTCGGTCTTGCCACTCATGGCGTTCATCTGTTGTGATATTCTGTATACTTCTCTGTATTCAGTACGTCTCTCCTGTTACTTTTTGTGGGTTTCACTCGACCTCTAAAGTTAAACTCCGCCAGTACTCACACCGTTAACCAACACAGCGTTTGTACGTCCAGTGTGTTGGTTAATACTGGCCGACCACGTCGATGGTTCTCCGTGACCACGTTGAAGATGCCTCCCTCCAAACTCCTCGGTATGTGTGGTCGAAACTCGCTCTTCATCGACCAGGCCGACCTCGAAGCTCGTTTCGACGCCGAGGTCGTCACGGACGGCGGGTACACACCTCGATACAACATCGCGCCTGGCGACGACCTACACATCATCACGAACGAGGCTCCAGACGAGCTCGACGCCTACCACTGGGGGCTGATTCCGTTCTGGGCGGATGAACCCGAGGAAGGCATCATCAACGCTCGCTCCGAGACTGCCGACGAGAAACGCGTCTTCGAGCGGGCGTGGGAATCACGTCCCTGCCTCGTCCCCTCGTCAGGGTTCTACGAATGGAAATCGCCGAACGGCGGGTCGAAACAGCCCTACCGGATTTACCGCGAAGACGACTCTGCCTTCGCGATGGCCGGGCTCTGGGATGTCTGGGAGGGCGACGACGAGACGATCTCGTGCGTCACGATTCTCACGACGGGGCCGAACGACTTGATGAACTCCATCCACGATCGGATGCCGGTCGTCCTCCCGCAGGACGCGGAATCGGACTGGCTCGCCGCAGATCCGGACACCCGCAAGGAACTGTGCCAGCCGTATCCGAAGGACGATCTAGACGCTTACGAGATCTCGACGCGGGTCAACAACCCCGGCAACGACGATCCCCAGGTCATCGAGCCGCTGGACCACGAGCAATCGGGCCTCGGCGAGTTCAGTTCCTGATAGCTGACGGCGTCACGGTCACTGCATCGGCGACGCAGCTGCCGAATCGACGAGCGAGTACTCTCGATCCCGACTCGTCCCCTCCGCCTCGAGGAGGTTGTACTGCTCCATCTTCGAGAGGTACGTGCGGATAGTCCGCTTCGTCCGTGGGTCATCGACGTCCTCGGTATAGCGCTCGTGAATATCGCTCGGCCCGACCGGGCCGTGCTCGCGAACGATGTCGTAGACGACGCGCTGGTGCGGCGTGAGCGAGTCGAGGCTCTTTTGCTTGATCTGGGCCCGAGCATCCTCGGCGGCGTCCAGGAGAATATCGTCGGTGATGCGCTCGTGGTTCTCGCGATCGGCCTTGCCGGCGGCCGTTCGAAGGATGCCGATTGCGAGGCGTGCGTCGCCGGCGGCCGCGTCGGCGATGCGGTAGAGCTGGTCGTCGGTGATGACGTCCTCATCGAGTCCCCACTTCGCCCGCGCACTCAGAATGTCGTACAGCTGTTCGTCGTGGTACTTGTCCATCCGGACGTGTTCGCTGGAGCGCAGGCGGCTCACGAGGCGGTCGTCGACGCGGCTGAACAGCTCCTCTTCCTTGTTCGCGATGCAGATGATCGCGAACTGCGGGAGGCTGTGGAGGTCGTAGATGACGCTAGGGTCATCCAGCTGGTCGACCTCGTCGAGGATGACAACCGTTAGCGGGCCATCGTGTTGCTGGAGGCGGTCGACGAGTTCGTCATGCGGCGTCGACTGGCGGTGGATGTCGATGGTGGCGCCGAGATCGTCGAGGATCTGGTAGAGCGTGCGGAACCGGGTGTAGTTGCGCCAGCAGTTGACGTAGGTGATCTCGACGTCGAGAATCTCTTCACGGAGTCGTTCAGTGACGAACTTCGAGATGCAGGTCTTGCCGGCGCCGCTAGGCCCAGTAACGATGGCCGTGTCGGCGGGTTCACCGTTCGTGATGGGCTCGAGGACGCTAGAGAGGTGGTTGACTTCGGCGTCGCGATGCTCAACTTCCCGAGGGACGAACCCGGCCCGTAGCACGCGAGCATCGCGAATCATTTGTTTCTGATAGACCGATTTTGAGTCCGGTCATAAAAGCCTGACCGGGTTGTTTCCGGAAAAGCTCTTACTGCTGTGAAGAGTCATCGCTATCGCTTTGCTGTCCCCCAAATTTGACTGCGGAAAACAGCTTTTCCGGAAACACTCAAGACCCACTCACTAATGCGGTTCCCATTCTACGATATCAAAGATATGGATTGTTTCTTTTTGGTTCCTATCCCTGAGTATATAATAGCTACACCCTTCTCGATAGCCACGATAACCAGTTGTTTTTGGGGACGCTCTTCGACTGGTTTTCGCTCCTCGAAAGTCGTGACACCGAATGTTCGTACCGGGCTCATCGTCGTGGCCTACAAGTAGTGAACAGGATAACTCGAAGGAAATGACATCAGGCGACTCCTCCCGCCGCCCGGTCACCGGGAAAAACACCGAGTGGATGATACCCTCAGACCAGATGATCGTCCGGCGCTACAAGCCTCTTCGACACTTCGCCGACACACTCGAAAACGGGTTCCGCGCCGGCCAAGCCGAGGGGTACGAAGAACGCGAGGGCCAGGCCTCTGAGCCAGCCCGTGAACACGAGAGGCACCGTTCGGAGCGAACCGAGTCGATGACGCTCAGCAACGGCGAAGAGATGGATCTTGCCGCGGGGATCGAACAGGCCCGTGAAGCTGCCCGTGAGAATTACTACGCGAGCTGTTGGCGGCTCGGGACAGATGAGGACCCCGAGATTTGGGATACGTACGCGGATGGCCGAAGAGTGGCGATCGAGACCACATATAGTCAGATAGAGGAGTTCCTTGCGCCCGACCAAGAGGATCACTATATGGGCATCGTCCGGTACCTGGATTACGAGGAGGAATTTACGCCGACAGGGATTCCGTACGCCCTGTACTTCTACAAACATCGAACGTTCGACGGTGAGCAGGGGTTCCGGGTGCTCACTAATCGGGGCGGCAATCCGATAATCAGGACGGACGGCCAAGAGATGCCACCTGAGAGCAGGCCGGACAATCTGTCGCACGTCAACCTGTCTGCGGATATGGATGCCCTGACCAATCGCGTCATCCTTTCGCCGGGAGCTGATGATGATCTCCGGGCAGAGGTCGAGGAAACGTTAGATGAACACGGTGTGTCGGCGCCGGTGGTGCCGTCTCGACTGGATGATCAGGCGCCTCATCACGATACGTATGATGCCGAACTTGGTGGGGCGGCCAACTACGAGGCCAGCGAAGAGTACCTGGAGGACTTGATCGACCGCTTTGTTGAGGAGACGGACTGGGATGTCTGGAACACTGTGGACGTCATCCAGTTGAATCAGCGTGAGAGGCTGCATCCACGCACGGTCTTCGTTGAGTGTTTCCGGTACGTGGAGGATCCGCCGAATCGATCGGAGTACGGCCAGGAGCATCTGAACTATGAGGTCCGTGCGCACCGGGTCGTTAACGGTGAGTACCAGAACACGTTTCTGAATGATCCAGCGGAAGCGACGGAGGAGGAATTGTCTGAAGCGGGTGAACCGTCTGAGTGATCTACGGGACGAGTTTTCACTCGAACTAAGGGGGTTAGACCTCCGAACGTTCGGAGCTACGAATGTTCGGCGGTCGGCGCCGTCTCAGCCAACTCCTCAAACTTCTCGAACACAGATTCAAAGTATTCGTCTGTCATCAAGCGCGGACTATTCACCTTATAGAAGTCTTCAAGCACAAACTCAGTCTCAGCCGAATTCAGCCCATACGCGTGGAACGCGGCCGCATCAATCTCTGCCTGCAATTCTTGGCGCTCGTCAACGTCGGTTACTGGGTCACCCCCGCCAAGACGTTCACGCAGATCGGCAAACTCCTCACCGTAGCAGTTCAGCCGGGCAGCACGCGTCCAGATGTACTCGAACCATTCATCGCCAGCGGTCAACCGGGGAACCTGCGTCTCCTTGAACGTGTACTGGTAGATCTCCTTGTTCACCTTGGTACGCATAATGAAGTCGAATGGGATACTGTTCAACAAGCCTGTTGCTGCCATCATCTCCTCATCCGTGAACGCTGGTTCATATACTGGCCACAATGGTGATTCCGCCAGATCATCCTTTGACGGATTAATTTCGAACGGCCGGATCGTGTAGATCGAGTGAAGGTTGATGATGCCCGGCGGGATGACCGTCGCAATGAACGTCCTCTCGTTGGTGGCGTTCGTGATAAACCGGTATATGATCCGGTAATCGGTGCAGTCCAGTTTCACGTCATCCTCTGAGAGCGGTTCGCCACGGTGCTTTTTCAGCAGGTCGTCAACAAACTGTACCTGGGACTGGCTCGTTTCATCCCCGCCGAAGGCGTAGTACAGAGACCGTTTGAGATTACCGAGGTTCTTCTCCCGGACGCGCTGCTTGGCGCTTTTGACGGTGTCTGTATCGTCCTCCACGCTCCAGTATTCGATGTCTTCGATATCGTCAAGGATTGAATCGTTGTGGATGAACTGGTAGATGTTCTTGCCCTGGTACACGGGGTAGTCGCCGATATCTTCTGAGTCGGTGATGCGGTCGTTGTCAGGGCCTTTCTTGATCTCGTAGTACGGGTCAGAGTTCCAGGCTCCGTCTATCCGGTCGCCGACAGACGGGTGTTGAACCACATTGCTGATCACCCCGAGCTCTTCTTCGGTCCGTATTATCGGGAACAACCGGACCTCCGGTGAGTACTCAGCGAGCACCTCTTTCGGGATTTTGAACGTGTGTTCCCCGATGTTGTTCAGGATGCTGACGTCGTGTTGCCGTGAGATCCCGTTCAGATAATCGGTTTCCCCGGTGTTCTGGAATGTGAGCAGCCGGAAGACGTACTGGTCGTGCAGCCCGTCGAAGATTCCCTTGTTCTCAAATCCGACTAGTGACTGCACGGAGGTATTATTCAGTAGGTGCATCCGGAGATCCTTCCCCATCGCGTTGTTGAAGATGATGTCCGGCAGGACCTGTGCGACATAGCCGCCGTCGTGAACGAGATCGTAGATCCGTTCGAGGAACAACGCGGCGAGATTGTTCGCGATAGGCTGTTTTCTGCCGTCGATTTCGGGTTGCTGGTATTCGTATTCCGTGCTGTGTTTGAAGTAGTCTCCCAGCTGGGCTACCCGGGACTGGTAGGTTTCCCACTCGTTTTTGATGTCCTCGTCCTCCAGGAGTTCTTTTTGGCGCTCGTCCATCCCGTGAGTAGGCAGGCTGCGGAACACGGGGTCGTATTTGACGAAGAATTCTTTGCGATCGCTTTTGATTTCGTCCCACGGCGGGTTCCCTACGACGACGTCGAACCCCTCGTCAGCGAAGACTTCTGCGAACTCCAGCACCCAGTGGAAGGTATCGTGAGCCCGAACGTCCTCGTCGGTGACGTTCTCGGTGAAGGCGCGGAACTGGTCGACGGTTTTGTTGTCCAGATCGGAGCGGTACTCCTTCAGCAGGTCTTTCGCGTTTTGGCGGTGCTCCTCTGCCTTTTCAGGGAATGCGCTGCTTTCTTGGTACGCGTTGATCTCGTCGATGATGTCCTTGTATCGGCGCTCGACGCTGTCGTCCGACCAGTTTTCGAATGTGTATTCCCCGTCATCGGTTTCATCCGGGAACCCGAGGTACCCGATCAGGCTGTTGCCTTGGCGGATGTTGAACACGATATTGGGCAGCGCGAGTTCCTCTTGACTGAGTGAATCTAGATCGTCTTCCTGGAGTTCAGCTATGATTGAGAGCCACAGGCGGAGCTTTGTGATCTCAATACCGGAGTCCATGATGTCGACCCCGTACATATTGTTCTGGACGGTGGTCGTTTTCAGGCGGTGGCGGCTGGGGTGTGACCCCATCTGGGCGTAGAGGGCTTGCCGGGTGTTGACGATTTCTTCGACGACGGAGGTGAGGAAGTGGCCACTGCCGCAGGCAGGGTCGACCACGTAAAACTCGTTGAGCTCGTCAAGCAACCCCGTGATCAGGTCTTTGTTCTCTGTGAGTGCGTCGATAAGGTCATATAATTGGTCGTAGTGATCAAGTTCTGCTTGGCGCCATCCCCACTCCTCCTGTAAGTGAGTCTTGAACAATTCCAGCAGGGCGGGGCGAACGGTTTCTTCGGCGCAGAAGCGGGTGATCTCGCTGGGGGTGTAGTAGGCGCCGAGTTCCTTGTTTTTGTTCTTATCGTCGATTGTGATGTAGTTGATCGTCTTTTCGAACACGTTGCCCAGGACGCTGGGGTCAATATCTGTGGGACCGCCATCTGCGGAGAACTGGTACCGCTCAAGTAGTTCTATAATGGACATCAAGACGCTGTCCCGGACGTTAAATTCGCGCTCGTCCAGTTCATCGGAGCCGTTCAGCTCCGGGCGGAACAGGCCGCCGTTCAGATACGGGATACCCTCGAAGGGATCGATCTGGTCTATTTGGGACTCGCGGTTCTCGGGCTTGACGTTGAACACGTCATAGAACAGTGGTTCGAGGAAGGTCTGGTAGAAGGTTTGCGGGTACATCCCGTCGTCGTAGACCTGCTTGAGCGTGTTCAACAGGTCGGGGCGGACGATCTTCTTGTCTTCAAGGAATTTGACAAAGATCATCCGATTCATGAGATGGACTGAGAACAGGCGGACATCATCACCGCTGGCCTGTTCCGGGGGTATGATGCCCCCGCCTACGAGGCTTCTTGATCGGCGTTCTTCGTCGTCTTCTGCGCCGATACCGAACACGAGGCGGACGTAGTCATCGTAGAACTCGTCCGTGATTGCTTCTTGTTTCTCTTTGATGACCTCACGGGCGTCCGTGATGATCGAGACGAAGTTGTCGAATGCAAATGTCCGTATCAGGTCCTCGACTAGTGCCTCTTCCTCATCGTTGAGCGCCTCAGCCGGCGGCCGGTTCTCTCCGACCGTGTTCTCGAACAGCTTGAGAAACACCGGTTGCAGGTCCACGTGCTCGATCGTGTTGTGGGTGTAGCTGTCTGGGTCGTACCGGATGAAGATCCAGCGGATACCGTCAGTTGCGAACCCGAAATCGGTCTGGAACTCGCGTTGGCTGAGCCAGCTTTTGACCTGGTCGACGCCGTGTCCGCGCGTGTTGGTCAGTGATTTGTTGATCGGTTCGGCCTCGATGAGGAGACGTGTGGAATCAACGTTCTCGACATCTCGAAGGGAGACCGCATAGTCGGCTTGTTCTCCGCGTTTATCGGAGAGGTCGCCTGCCTCCCACCCGTAGTTTTGGTGTCCGAGCGCGTCTAGGAATGGTTCTATGATGACGCCTTGTGTGAGGGGTTCGGGATCGAGAGCGTCTTTGGTGAAGTCTCCTCGGAGCTGGTAGGAGCCGGGCTCTGCCCGGAGCATGGACTCGAGGGTATCGTCTTTGATCTGGTCGCGAAGGCGGGATATCGCGTCGGAGATCGCGTTGATAACTGCTGATTTTTCCGCCTCAGTTATTTCAGTCTCAAATTCAGATATATCGAATTGTGTCTGATGGCCCTTAGCAGACATTGGTGTTGATCAGAACGATTAGTGCTGGGGTAATGAATTCCCACGCTTCTTCATTCACTTCCCTTGGGTTTGCTCGCGGGGACCTACTCTGTGTCAGGATCGGGTTGGTTGCCAGAATCCCTGGGATCGATCCAACTCTCTCTAGGATCGAGCCAGCTCCCAAACGCAACCATCCCACCCCAGACCCGTTCCCGGATCGAGAGGATCTGGTCGGTCTTCAACACGGTGATGCGCTGGATATCATCATTCAGGAAGAGCTGTTCCGGCCCACCGACCGGCTCGAACTCCTGTTCCTTCTCGTTGTACCGGTGCGGGTCGGTGATACGGAGCTCCTTCTGGCGGTTGACACGGCTCCACCCGGAGACATCGCCGATATACAACTGGTCGTCACTGGTCTTGACCATCACCTGGTCGGCGTGTTTGAGGTAATCCTCCCACGGCTGGCGCCGTGAGTACGACACCTGCATCTTCGCCTGAATGATGCCCCGTATGATACCCGGAAGATCGATGAGGATGGCAGAAGCGTACAGCACGCCGACGAACAGAGATACCGCGAAGATGACGAGGATGTACCCGATACGGAACGCGGGATTGAACAGGATGCCCTGGAACTGCGAGTACGAGGTAATAGGCTCGACGAAGATCTGGTACGCGCCGATAAACAGGGCGTCGATCAAGAGGCTGGACACGAGGCTCCAGACGAGCAGGACAAACTGTTTGATGTCGTCCTCGATCGCGGCCAGCGAAACGGCGGTCATCACCGCGACGAAGCCTGGGGCTATGAGGACGGCGTAGAAGATCGCGTTACCCGGAAGGCTGGCCATTCGTGTTCCAGGTTATTCGCTGCTCTCAGAGCTACTGGATGTGTCGGATTGGTCTCCGCTAGAGTTCGAGGGTGCATCAGGGTCAACGCTGCTGGGGATCGATACTTCGTCGGCTGAGGGAACCTCATTGCCACCGGACGGTTTCTTGTCAGCACTTTTCTCGTGGGTTTCCCAGTCCGAGCTGCTCGTGTCTTTTATGCCAGCATTCTCGCGACGTTTGGTCTCGCGTTTGCCGGATTTTTGAGCGCTGTTGGCGGCTTGATAGCGTTCGCCATCAGCACGCCGGTTTTTGTTGGCGGCAAGTGCGTCACGGCCGCTGTCGCCGGAGGACGTGTCGTTCGAAGAATCGTTGCTAGAATCGTTGCTAGAATCGTTGCCTGAATCGTCACTCATACACGGATTTATGGGCGCTGGATACACTAAAACCGTCGCCAAGCACGGTGGATGTATAATCGGCTGACTGTTCGCGTGTGAGGATCCGTTAGCACTGGAGCCTGATGGCCGTGTATTCAACCTCGATCCCCGCGCTGTCTGCGGATTCAACAGAGCCGATCAGAGGGTATGGTATTCTAACAAAGATTTAACCGACATCGCTGACTGTCTCTGTGCGTGCCATTTCCTCGCGCCAAATCGCTATGCCAACTCTACGAAGAGGTTCAACCGTACGACCGGGTGATCACCCCGGACGGGCCGCTCGCGAGTGCCCTCAACCGCCACCTCGATCGGCCACATCTTGGTCCGTTTGCCATCCCACCACGTCGCCTCGCGGTCGGTCGCCGCCAAGAGTCTGAGGACCGCCTTGCATTTCTCGGCATGATCGCCAACGAGGACATTTCCTGGAAACGGTGCGCCTACGCTGTCGGTAACATCCTCCAGTGTTGGGAACACCAAGGGTCACACGACGCTATCTTCGAGTACGACGCCTATGTCGACGACGCCACCGAACGCGCCGTCGATCGAATTTCTGCGCTCGAGACACCCTCGATGAAGCTCACGAACGAGACCATCAGTCCGGACCTTGATGTGGCTGTCGTCGAACCTGAAATGCTTACCCAACTCGAACGATCGTATCTGCCTGCCGAGTACGATACGGTCGATCTGTTTACTGACACGGAGTTCGCACTCCCCCCGTTCCGAATTCATGACTCGCCGACGGCGATCGTTGAGGCGGTCGTCGATTCAGTCTCCGACGCAAACGCTGACAACGTCGGGATAGTTCTCGATCAGGAAAGCGAGTACTCGCCGCTTATCGAGTCCGCGCTCGAAGCGGCCGACATCCCGTTTTTCGGCGGACCAGGCTTCACTGATCGCAGCGACCACCGCTTGTTCCTCCATTTCCTTCGGACTGCCCACCGCGGGACTGATACCCGAGTAAGCGAGATTCGGTCGCTGTTAACGGCCCTCGATTGCGGAGTCGATGACTGCGACGCAGACAAGCGACTGCACGAACTCGACGATGAAGAGCTCTCGTGGTTGATCGATTTCTGTCACGATGTCCAGGAGCACACGTTCTTGGACGCACTCTCCGCGTTTGAACGCCGCTTCGACGACACGCTTGATGCCTTTCGCGCGGAACTGGAGACACTCGCCATCGCCGACGAGCCCGTCACAGAAGAGCGAGTTGACGAGTTGTCGTTCTATCTGCAAACCTATGAGGTACCCGTCGAACGAGAGAACGAAGGTGTACTACTTGCCGACGCTAAGTCGGCGTCGTACGTAGGGCGCGAGGTTGTCTTCTACCTGGGCCTCGACGACCGGTGGACACATTCGGCACCGCGACGTCCGTGGGTTGATCAAGACGCCCAGTTCACGCGGAATCTCAAGAGCTTCCAGTTGCTGTTACAGAGCGGGAGTCAGCAACACTATCTCGTTCAAGACGCGACCGGCGGATCACCTGTCACGCCGTGTCTGTACTTCGAAGAGCTACTCGAGGCGGAGTACGATCGGTTCTCTGATTTACCTTCAACGAAGCATCAGTTCGAATCCGCAGCAAAAGCCGGTGATAGATTCGAGAACGAATCGGTAGACGTGTCTTATGATCCGATCGAGACAATCAGCAAATCGAGTCTCAACACGTACGTGAACTCACCGAGGGATTATTACTTCAGTCGGATCGTCGATGCCCCGGAGAAAGCACATCTCACTGAGGGGACCCTGCTCCATGACTTCGCAGAATTCTATGTTAACCACCCGGATGCCGTCGACGAGGAGACACTCACAAAGATCGTTGACCTCTTACTCGATGAAGTCCGCCCGCTGATCCGCTCCGTCGATGAACGGACCCGTCGCACAGAATACCGAGCGAGTCTCGAAACGATCGTCTCGTATCTCGATGCAAACCAGCCGACTGACGGGGCGTTTCTCACGCCATCCAGCGGCGGTGACAACGCCATCGCTGCCCACTTTGGCCGGGACGTCGATGCTCCCGTGACTGAACGCCAGTTTACTGACAAGGAACTGGGAATCAACGGAATGATCGACCTCGTGGAGTCGCCGACGGCGCTCCTTGATTACAAGAGTGGCAGCGAGAAGAGTGCCGCCTCGATCGTCAAACACGGCGCGATCAACGAGCCGACAGACGAACCGGACTTTCAGGCGTTGCTCTATCTCACCTATTGGCGATCACAGACACCGAGTGAGCAGCTCTCGTTCACGTTCTTCTACGTCACTGAACTTGTCGACGACGTGATCGCTGGCGATGTTGCCCTCGACGACGCACTGACCACAGTGACATACTCCCCGGAATCACTTACAAAGCACGTTCAACGTGAGGAATTCTTCGAGTATCTCCGCGAGGAGGGCGCGCAAAAGTGCCAGAAGATTCTCTCCAAGATCGACTACCAGACGTACGCCGCCCTCTTCGATGCTGCACCCTTCGTTGAGACGACAGACAGCGACGAGCTCATCGAGTCGGAGTTCGGCCAGACGATGATCGAGCGGCTCGAAGCCGAAATTGGCCCGTACAACTACGTGACAACGGGAAGCAAGCAGGTCATGCGGAAGATCGCTGACAGACAGAAGGGTGCGTTTTTCGAAAGTGACCTTGATGCGTTCGAATCGTTTGTCGACGAGCGACTGACGGAGCTCAACCGGCGCCGTGCCGGCGACGAACCGTTCCCGATCGAAGGGCTTGCTGGCGAGCCGAATTACCGGCGGGTGGACAACCGGGACCTACTCTTGGAGGGCGAGCGATGAGCGGTGTCGAACCGAACCCGGGGCAACGCGAACTCATCGAGGCCATCGACGGACTGTACCTCGTTGACGCGGGTGCCGGCACGGGAAAGACGTTCACCGTCACTCGCCGGTACGCGAACATCGTTGAACAGGAGGGGGTGGACCCGTCCGACATCCTGTTGGTGACCTTCACGAACAACGCGGCCGAGGAGATGCGTGAACGGATCGTGCGCCACAGCAAGTACGGAATGCGCGAGCTGTCGAACGCGCCGATCCAGACGTTCCACTCGCTGGCACACGATATCCTCGACGAGCACGGGCACGACGCGCCGACGTATCTCGGACTCGAGGAGACGATCACTGGATCGACGCGCATCATCGAAGACGACATCATCGAACAGGCGCTGTTTCGCGAGTTCATCGGCCAGTTCATCGACAATCGTCCGGAGGATGACGAGTTCTTCACAGCGCTTTCGGAGACGACGGAGCTGCTCGATTTGATCAAGGAACTATCCGCGAAGGGCGTGTTCCCTGTCGAGGACGGCTGGTACCGGGACGGCGAGTCACACCTTGACGGCGACTTCGAGGCGTTCGAGACGCTGTTTGCCGACCGAAACCAACCTCGGAACGGCGGGAGCAAGCAATCGAAGCTCAAAGAGAAGCTCAACAGGTATGGCAAGGACAAGACGTACCTCCCGGAGGCGCCCGCAAAATGGGAGATCCGGGGCGATGGCAAGCAGGTCCCGCTGGACGTTGCCGAATGTGTCTTTGAGGACGACCGAACAGCACTCAAGCAGTTCGTCCACGACGTCTATCACTCCTACCTCGAGTTCGCGCTCCGGCGGAACTACCTGAACTTCGGATTCCTTCAGCTGTTTGCGTTCGTGCTCCTGTGTGAAGACCACGACCTCCGGGAGCATCTGGGGTACGAGTACGTGATGGTCGACGAGTTCCAGGACTCCAGTGAGATCCAGTTCAAGCTCATGCTCCTTCTGGCCGGCACGAACAACATCTGCGTCGTCGGCGACTGGAAACAGAGTATCTACAGTTTCCAGTACGCCGACGTCGACAACATCCGTGAGTTCGACGACCGACTCCAACGATTCGCTGAGGAGCTGAACCGAGACGCTGATCGAGTCACCTTCCCGACGACCCCGGTTGACGGCAAGCAACTGACGCGGAACTACCGGTCGACGCAGTCAATCTTGGACTTCTCTACGCACGCGCTGACATCCCCTGCGACGAAAAGCGAGTCACTTGATGTGGAGACTATCTCCGAGAAACTCACCCCTCTAAACGCCGATACGGACCGAAACGACAGTCACATCGAGGCGCTCACGAGCGAGGACGAACACGAGGCGATCCTCGCGAAGATCGACGCGATCGTCGACAACGACGCCTACGCCGTCGAAGGTGATGACGGCACGTATCGCGCTCCGGAATACGGCGACATCGCTGTCTTGACGCGTACCCGTGATTTCGGTCGAGATCTGCTCGATACGGCAAGCAATTTCGGTCTGCCGATGGCCTACGAGGGCGGGATCGAGGTCTACCGGACCGACGCCGCGAAGCTGCTGTTAGCGTGGCTACGAATTCTGGAACGCGACGCCGACCGGGGCTGGACGCTCGTCCTCGAGGAGGCCGGCTACACAATCGACGAGGCTGACGCGATCATAGACCGGGAGGCGTATCCCGAGTCGATGGTTGCCTTCCGAGAGAATCTCCGTGAGATGGAGACGTTTGGCGGCGTCGCTCGGCGTGTGTTCGACCGGTACGGTCGAAGCGGTCCGACCGCGGATGTCGTTCTCGACACTATCCAGTCGGTTCACGGGAAGACGACATTCACCCGGGGAGAGTTGATTCGGTTCATCGAGGAGGCGATCGCGGACGGCAGTACACACGACGTCGACGTCGGGGCTGGGACGAACGCGGTGACTGTCCAAACGATCCACGCGACGAAAGGGCTCGAATACCCGATCGTCATCCTCGCAAATATGAACGCTAACAAATTCCCGTCCTCCGGTGGCAGCGGAAGCGATATCGCCTACACCGACCCGATTGGCCTCCGTCAGCGGAAGGTGTACTCAGAGGACGCACACAACGTCCCACACGTCTACGACAACTGGAAGACAGACGTTCTCAATCGCTGCCTCCCACAGAACTACGACGAGGAGCGTCGGCTCCTCTATGTGGCTGTCACGCGCGCTGAGAGCCACCTCGTCCTGACTGGCGGTACTGACCCGAATTCGTTCCTCGATGCACTCCCCGTTGATGTCGAAGATGTCGACCCCGACCTATCTGCGTTCGACCCAGAACCCCGCGATCATTCGACGTACACGGTCGATATTCCGGAGCCTGATGGACCGGCAAGCTACTCACCACACACCTTCATCGATGACGCAGTCTTCGAAGGGAATACCGGCGGCCGGGGAATGGAGTTCGGGTCAGACGTCCACGAGTTTGCGGAACGGTATGTTCTCGGTGAAGCAGTCGAAACCGGCGATAACCCTGACAAGGAGCACGTGATGGCGTTATTCGACTCACTCGATGGTGAGACGAGAGCCGAGATCGATGCGTTCCTTCCACTTACCGTCGACGGCGAGAAGGTAACGATCGGCGGCATCATCGACTTGCTCCACGTGACATCTGACCGTATTGAGATCATTGACTACAAAACCGATCTCACAACGCACGCAGAAGATGAATACCGGAAACAGCTCAGTATCTACTACCATGTCGTCGCTGACAAATATCCCGATCGGCCGGTCACTGCGTCTATTTTCTACACCGATGATGGCACTCGTCACAATATTACCCCTCTCGATAAGGCGGCTCTTCGAGAGCTAGTGCTAACACATAGTGTTTAAATTACTTATCTCGTGGATACTGAGCACTAGAAACTCAATGGTCGAAATTCCCAGCTCCCTTCGCTCTCTGTTCAGTGCTCCAATTAAAGTGCAGGATGGGACGTACATAGTGGAGGTACCTTCGAATGAAATCGACTATGAAGCGTTATCAGCTGACGAAACGTATCGCGTAGCGATTCTGGAATCTTCTGTCTCGACGGAGTCGTCAGTACAACAGGAGTCACAGAGACCCCCTTCTCGTGAGACTGCGAGCCATTCTTCCTCCGGACCTCCCGTGGAGGAAGGCGAAGTACGTGATGTGACTATCGAGACAGTCGGCGATCAGGGCGATGGTATCGCAAAAGTCGAACGTGGCTACGTCGTGATCGTTCCCGGCGCTCAACCCGGCGACGAGCCAACCGTCGAAGTTGAACAAGTTCAGAAGAATGTCGCGTTTGCGAGCATCGTCGATAACGATCCGCGGGCGGTCTAACTGTTCTCTCTGAGCCAGCTTCCTTCTCGGTAAACCATCGGTGTGAGAAGGCTCCGTTCAAGTTTGTCTGATTGAGATGATTCTAAAAGTCACGTCACGCCCTTTCCGTTCGTTCTTGATGGCACAACCTTCCAAAGCCGAAATTCAATCTATGACAAAGGAACCTATTGAGGTACTCGACGACCTGGCCGACCAGGTCGTCGATGAGTTCGAGGCGTATAGACAGCCGGACGAGTTCAAGGATGTCTCGCTCGTGATTGAGAACAGCGATGAGGAGCATCCGACGCTGATCGTCCACGTCGATAGGGAGGATGCGGAGTCCCTTGCCGACCGTATCGATGAGTTCCTCCGCGAGCACGGTGCTCGGACTGAACGGGAACAACATTCAGAGACGGACGTCCGTGTGTTAGCGACGGTCGACTGACACCGCCCCTCCAATTTTTTTTGACTGACTGCAAGCACCGCTGAAGGGCCTTATCTTCACTTCTGGTCAAGGGAGTCCCGACCGATTCAGCTCAGGTGGTCAATCTGTGCAGACAGATACTCTTGGAGAGCGGTGACCGTTTCTTCTGAGACAGCTGAGGCCCCGAAGTCACTCCGAAATCCGTGCTTGAGTTCGTCGCTCTCCAAGATATCCAGTCCACGCTCAAGTTGCTCCCGTAGGGCATTGTCGTCCCCTCGCCGCAGATGGGGCGTGACAGCGTTGAGGTCGATCTCTTCAGCCACTGCCAGGACGTCTCGGAGGTCCGTTTCTCGGCCACTGTGGAGCTTTGCCGCCACGAGGACGGCCCCATCGATGACTCTGGCCGTCGTCGTCACTGTGCCTCCGCTCACCTCCTGTTGGTGGCTGTGGTCGTACAGGTAGTCGAACGACCACTGTGCCTCCGTCTGGCGACACCCGAGTCCGTTCACCAGGAGATCGAAGCCGATCGGCTGCTGCGGCGTGAGCCGCTTCTCGTACTCGATTACTTCGGTGTCGTAGAACCATTCTTTGGCGTGGCTGTCCGTTTTCTCGAATCCCCGCTGTTCGAGGAACTCGACGAAGTCAGCTTTGGAATCCGGCGCGACGACGATATCGAGGTCCGTGGAGAAGCGAGCATTGAAGGCTGAGACAGCGTAGCCGCCAACAAGAACGTACTCGTGGCCCTCTTTGGTGAGCTCTTCGAGCAGTTCGATGAGCGCGTCACTTCGGTTGTTGAAGCTCATGGCTGCGCCCGTTCGGTCTCTCGATACGTGACGCCGAGGTCGAGGTCCTCGTACATCCGATCGAGCATCGCCAGCGCCGACTGGAACTGGGCGTAGTTCTCGCGCATGTACTCGATCGTCTCTGCTCTCGGTATCACCGGGTACCCCTCGACGTATTCGATGTCGAGTGACGGGCGTGGCTCGAGGACCATCTGTAGCGGTCCGTTAAGCTCGTCTCGGGGCTGTCGTTCGAATGCGGTCGGGAGGTCGAACGATTCGAAAAACGTCTCCCAGGCGTCGACGTCCTGCTCACGAACAGCGAGGAATAGTGGATAGTCGTTGGGCTCGCGACCGACCTGGTAGCCGCCCTGAGTCCACACGTAGACGGCGTCGATTCGCGTGAATGCGAACGGCCAGTCACTGAACTGTGGGATGACGTACGTTTCCTCGATGGAGGGTGGACTGACGCCGGCGCTGGCAGCGACGAGATCGAGCGCTGCGTCGCGTACGCGCTCGTCGACTACAGTGAGGCCGTCGTCATAGGAAACGTAGCCTGCGTCTTCCAGCCGATTGACGGCCTGTCTCACCGTCTCGTACGGTGTGTGGAGGTGTTGGGCGACACGGCGGATGGAGTCATCACTCTCGATGGTGAGGATGACCTGCGCCGCGGTGTCGTCGAGTACCTCATACATCTGGTGGTTACCAATAATCTGGTAACAGTTAAAAGTCTTACTAGAGGGCGGGGTAGAATGGCTCTGTCTGAGTTCTATCACTCAGGACTCTCCCATTGAATGACTGAAGAATGTAGATCTCATAGCCAATCTGCATAATGTGGATAATGTAGATAATGCAAATTGGGCTTCTTCAATTGGTTAGTGTGGGTGGCAAAGATCGCGATGAATACGTATGAAATGCTGATAATCTAAATTATGTAGATTGCGTAGGGTCGACGGTGATTATGCCAATTGAGATTGTGCCAACAATCTACGTAATGTACAAAATGTAGATTGTGTAGATGGCGTACGCAATCTGTCTGACACAGAATTAAGATGGACGAGCTTCATTAACCGCGTATGACCAGTGTAAAACGTACATTATCGACAAAACTCGCGCAACCTTCAACATCTGCCCAATGCACATCACCTACAAAATGTACAAAATCCGCTTCTTACGGGGGTGCTGAGCTATGAGTGCTGACGAGTTTGAAGGGCTCCCCGGAGCAGCTGTCTCGTTGCTCAAGGGAGGGGTAGGGAAATCCACGATCGCGCTCAACATCGCCGATCGACTCGCTGCTCGTGGCCATGAGACGGTACTATTGGATCTGGATAAGGACGGGCACATGACGACCCAGTTGGGATACGACGATGCGTACGACCGAGATGCGAACCTCGGTGACGCCCTTATCGATGGTGAGGACCCCGAAGACCTGCTTATCGAGACGGACTTCGGCGTTCACCTACTCCCGTCGAGTAACGAGCTCGAGAACGTCGAGACGAGGCTGAAGGACGAACGGTTCGCAGACGTGAAGCTTCGACGGAACGTTGTCGATCCGCTCATTCAAAACGGATACGACTACGTGATAATTGATGCCGCAGGCGGCCGTGGGAAACTCTCCGACAACGCCCTCATCGCCGTCCAGCGCGTCATAATCCCGCTAATCCCGCGTGCTGGCTCGATCAACGGCCTCAATAAGATGATTGAACGCCAGATCTCCCCAATCCGGCAGAATATCGGGTTGGATATCCTCGCAGTCACTCCGAATATGATTCGCGAAACAATGGGACAACGCAACGAGCATCGGACTCTCGTTGAAAATCTCAACCGGGAGTTCGGTTCATTCGTCCCCGAGTACGCTCGTGTGGATCCGGAGATGTTCGATGCCCTTGATGATTCGGGACGCACCATCGATAGTATTCCGAAGCCAGGGATTCGCGAACGGACCGCGATTTCTCGCGCGTTCAAGCAAGGAATGCCGGTCTCGGAGTTCGACGAAGATTGCGACCAGATCCCGAATTTCGACCACTTAGCGGACCTCGTGGAGGAACACAGCCATGCCTAATGAGGACGACCGTTTCGGGGACGTCGCTGAACAGCTCAAACAAACGGAGGAAGGAGCCGAATCGGATGACGACGAACGTACTGACACCCAGGATGAACCGCAACCGGATGAAGAGATAATTCCTGAGGACACAGAGTCGGAGACTGAGTCCATTCCTGAGCAGGATGAGGAGGATGTGGACGAATCCACCGGTGGACCGGCCTTCTCCTTTGATGAGACCGATATGCACGGCTTCTATGTCCGGGAGGACACGTGGAATGGCGTCACCCGGATGCGATCATCGGTAACTGCTGCGTGCTCTATGTTTGATGTTCCCGAATTTGAGGGAAGAGAGTTTCAAGATGCGTGTCTCCGGGTAATTGCGGACCACGGTGATGAGGTCGCCCTCCAGATCCTCCGGGAGCGTGGTATCGAAGCCGATGAGGAACGTGTTCAGGAAGTTGTGGAGATGCTGAGCGAGCAAGCTACGAACGACTAACATTGGATTTGGGTGATTTCCCTCACCATTCAGATTTCGTGCGCATTGTACATTATGCAGATTGTGTAGCAAGCCATCTGCTTGCAGTCTCGCGATTATTCTCGGAACCGGGTCCGGACGGCGGTCGCGCAGAAGTTGAGACTGGAGCTCTCAATGCATACGCATTCAGCACACATAATCCCGAACGTGGATTTTACTTCAGACAGTTTCGTCGATGTACTCGTCTTTCTAGCGCACTGATTCGGGATTCAAATCGGTGGTGTTGAGGCTACACCGAGGGTCTAAGATGATTCTACAGCATTCGTCTTTAGCTAAGCCTCACACCTCGGTTGCGTAGCGGTAGCGAGCGTCTCCTGTAAGATCGGTCGTTGCTTGTGGATCTTCTGTGCATCGTCGATCAGCCGCTCCAACAGCGGAGGTGGCGA
>NZ_SOSC01000018.1 GCF_005049285.1 Halorientalis salina
GCGGTCAGCCGCCGACAGCGACAGCTCCGCCTTCGATCAGCGTTGCTCGACCGCTACCGACGACAGATGACAACAGAACAGGTGGCTCAGGTCAGGCTAACTGGCGATGCTTTGTGAGGTACTGAGTATGGCCATCGAAGCCTCATTCACTGTCGAGCACACAGATTTCCCGTTGCACGCTGTGTTTGAGCAGTTAACGGATGTCACGATCGAGTTAGACCGAATTGTGCCGACGGGCGAGGCTGTTGTCCCCTACTTTTGGATTTCCGCTGATGACACAGAGAAACTCACGACGGATTTGAGCGCGGATATCGGGATTGATCAGGTCAAAGTAATCGACCAATTAGAGAAACAGATGTACATCCGTATCGACTGGAATCTCACTCACGAGAGCATTCTCACTGCAATCGTCAATACGGATATCACGCTCGTTTCCGGCATCGGCAAGGAACAGCAGTGGACCTTTGAAGTCCGGGCCAGCGAGCAACAGGACCTTTCCGACTTCCAGATGTACTGCCAAGAAAATGAGATCCCGATTGAGCTGTCTGAACTACACGCGATTTCCGCCCTCAAGTCCGACCGAGAGTACGACCTCACCGACGGGCAACGGAAAGCGTTAGTACTGGCGTATTCGAGCGGATACTTTGACTCGCCACGAGACGCCACACAAGCCGATCTCGCAGCCGAACTCGGCATTTCCCGTCAAGCAGTCTCATCACGGTTACAGCGCGGTCTACGACGCCTCGTCGCAAGTACTCTCATCACGCCTGAAGAGTCAGCATAGCACTTCACTTAAAAAGATATTGCACTATCAAAAGCTACCCTCAACCCCACAGAACGCCTCTGTTTCGATAGATGGAAGCGCCTCAAACGAAGGCCGCAAACCCGGAGATCACAGAGTCTCTGAGCCCGATTGAATACAATCTGGAGCGTGACTCTTTCCAAGTCACCTTCGACAGCACCCGTGATTCGACGAGTTTAGCGATCGTTGCAATTGTTGCGACCGCTCTTGATAAAGACCCATGGAATTTGAAACCACTTCAGTCTGTCATCGAGGTAGACGCACTTAACAAACTAACGGGGGACTCAGCTGCCAGCCTCGGAAACTGTGACAGCATTTCGTTCTCTTACGAAGGACTTGAGATTACAGTAACTGGTGAGAAGGTCATCGAGGCGACCCCCATCGAAGATACAGAATCGACACCGATGCTTTCCTATCAAATTGTGTGTATTGACTGCGGAACCCCTCGAATAGGCCGGAAACAAACGCCTGATACTGCGGTCGTTCCATATCAAGACTCGTGCCCGGAGTGTGAGTGCGAGAATTTCGACATCAAAGCCACGACTGGCGGTGAGTGAGCAAGTGGCTTCGAGTCGTGAGGACTTCCAGGCTGTGCTGCAACAGCAACAACAACGTGTGGTAGCTGCCGTAGCAGCAGCGGAGACGATAGATGCAACACCGATCCTTCGGGACGATGAGGGGCTCTCCTGCGAGGAGTACGTCACACTCGTCTATGAACTCCATCACATCCACTTACCCGAGTTAGAGGCTGCCGGAGTGATTGAGTTCGATCGACACGAAGAAACGGTGAGACAAGGGGTTTGTTTCGACGAGGCTCGCCCACTGGGCGAACGTGCTGATGGGCAGTGAGACAACACAGTGACCACTCAGTTCGTTAGGCCGTCTCTAGACCGGCTATTCGCCACAGTGGCTTGGGTACAACCCGATTCGAGACCACTGTTCAGTGCTCAGTTCGCAGATCTGGTAAATAGGAACTTCGGCCTTGATTCTACATCGAGACCATAGTCACAACAATCGTTAGAGCTGTCCTGCCAGTCCGCCGTCGAACACCTCGCCTGACTCCTGTGCGTCTCGGTGTTGCTCTGCGATGTCTTCACTTTGGAGCGGTGATTGCTTGTCAGACAGTTCTTCAAGCGGTGTATCGTCGGTACTCATGATCGAGTGCCTCACCCGCCTCGGGGGAGACAAACAGATATGTCAGTGACAATACTGACAGCAGAGACGTATCTGGGAGATCTTCCGCTGTGACTGCAAAATCACGCTGAGTCCGTTCGGACCCGGACAATCTGAACATCCGTCACATCGTCATAATCATCCTCGGCACCGACGAGCAGTGTCCCATCAACCTGGACTGCAGTCGCAAGTGCAAATGCATCTCCAAGCGCCAGGGAGTAGCGAAACTTGAAATCAACAGCATGGGCCATGTCTTGTCAGTGTCGACGCGCCGGAGACCACTCTCTTCGAGGATATCGACGACAGCATGCGCACGTTCTTCGCCATCGATTGCACGAACGACATAGTGGACGTCAGCGAGATTGATCGCTGAGACGTACCCATCGGCCGCCCCTGCAGCGGCATCAAGAGACGTTTCGATTTTGCCACGGATAGTGACCGAACTCGTCCTTGTACGTAGCCAGCACTGCCTGGTGATGCTGTGTTTGTGTCTCCTGCAGAGAATCAAGATCTGCAAATACAGAAGATGACTGAGGATCGAGTGGATCATGGCCGAACTGCGGGTTGTGACAGTCGGTACAGATCCAGACTGGCCAGCCATCGCGTTCTCGCTGTGTCGTTTTCCCCGTGTAGCGATGGACTGTCTCCTCGTGACAGTCACTGCAGTGGAGGTGGTGTGTCGGTGCGTCCGGGACTGCGACGGGTTCAGGCGCGGCATATCGCTTGATTACGCCCGGGACGATCCAGAACTGCTCTCCTCTAGAAGCGATCTCGGTCTGGAGTTGCTCGACGTCGTCCTGGCTCGTCACTGCACTGCCGTCTTCTGTGTAGAGATGTGCTTCCAGTTGGGGATCATCCCATTGGGTCTGGTCGATCGCCGTCTGGACTAGTCGCTGCCCGACAGCACTGTCGACCGTCGCGATATCGACGAGGTCACCCCAGCCCTCGGTGAGCGTCCGCGCTGGCTCGGCCTCGAACTCTGCGATGGGTTTGACCGATGCGTCCTGGAGGCTGGCTCCGGGAACGAGTTCGGCCGTCGACGGCAGAGAGAATGCAGCGCTGCCGAGTGCGAGTCCCATGTACCTCGTCGATGCTGGGACGATCGCGAGGACGACCCGTCCGAACGACCAGGCAGCCTCGGACTCGTTTCTGGAGTTCTGGTGGGATGTCGAATCAGTTGGGTGGATACGGTTGTCGGCACAGAATTCGCACTGGTGCTGATGGGGCGGGATCGTTCGCGAACAGCTCTGACAGGTGCGGTCGCTGGACGTCACATCGTCGGGATAGTGGCCACGCTCACTCGATCCGTCTCGCTGTGGATCGTCGTAGACAGTGCCTTGCGGCGCTGTCGGATCGGATCTCGGCCCGCGGTCGTCCATTAATCAGGAGTTCGCCGTCATCAGTGAAAAATCTCCGCCTGAAAAGCTGCGCTCGTTCCAAAACCGGTGCGAGGTCAGGTCTGGGAGGCGGTTCCGCGTGTCACTCGAGATCAGCCAGATCTATCGGTCGGAACTCCAGGTCTCGGAGGTCAATACACTGCTCGATGTCGGCTTTTGGAATGTAGATCGTTCCAGTGTCAACCCGAGCCTGGATCGTGTCTACATCGTATTCTGCGAGTTCGGTCACGGCAAGCCGGTCTGGCGAGATGTCGCCGGCTGGTGTCGTGATCGTCGCATCGTCGTTGAGCTTCAGCAGTGCAACTGGCGAAATCATGTGTCGTCGTCCTCGCTGAGAAGCAGGTCGGTGAACCGCGACCGAGAGGCGTCGATCTCGTGCTGGTCGATCAGATCGAGCGCGGCCAGCACAGCCCCATCGTTGGTGACGCCGTCGGCAGCGAGCGAATACAGATTCCAGATGACCGTGCTGTATCGATCGCCTTTCCGGTGGAGTTTGCCCTCTGGCTCTAGTGCCAGACCCATCTGCTTCCAGTCGTCGGCCGTCCCGGTGATGGTCACGGTCCAGGAGTCCTGCTCACCAGCGCGCGTGTAGCCGTCCATCGCGTGGGTAGCGAGCAGTCGATCAACGATTGCTGTCTTGCAGACGGTTGGTCCACGGCCTTTGAACGTGGGATCGAGGAACAGCTCGAAGTCCTCGGCGGCGGTGATGTCCCGCTCGATCGTGACCTCGACGTCCTGGTGAGTCGCGATCACGGTGGCGTCGTCTTCACCGATCTGGCGAGCAAACGTTGCAGGGCCGGTTGCGACGACTGTCAGGGTTGGCGCTGCTGGGTGATCTTTTGTGTGGTCAGGTGTCGGGTCAGTCTCGTCAGTGGCGTCTGTGTCAGGTGTTTCGGTACTCATAGTCGCTCTGGAGGAGAAATTCCCTCCAGCCATCTGGGAGAGACAAACAGCCGTTTCGACGAACGATGATCAACCTGTAGATCGAGATATTCGACTGTTTAGGGTCTTTACAGGCTGTTTTCACTCGAAATGAGGTGTGTCTCTACACCGAGGAGGGGAACAGGACGTCAAGGAAACCTTGATTTTGGTTAGATTAGTGCGATAATCACGAGTAGACCGCCGCCACTGTGTTGTCCCCAACTACAACAGAGAGGATCAAATCCACATCATTACGTATTGTGATGAGCGCTGCAGGCTCTTGTTCGAGCGATGAACGAATCGTCCTTTCAGGCGTGAGGCTGCGGAATTCGGGGAGCTTAATACTGCGATTTGTGATGTTTGTTGGACACTATATCTGAAGAGATCAAATCAGTTGACGCGGGCACAAATCAATCAGAATCCCAACTACCCAAAGAGGCTAGCCCGACGATTGCAGCAATGAATGGCGCAAAAACAAAAATAACATCATATAAAAATATACCGACAGCTTCTACCGATAGAGAACTGGGAACACTGAATGCTAATTGCTCAACTGAGGAGTCAGTGTATTTTATTCCCCAGGCAACAATTCCCATCACCCAGAGATAGCCCGTGAGAACTATCGTTGGAACATGATAGCTGAGATAGGCAAATCCACCTAGAACGGCAAGTGTCAAACCAGAGGCACGGTGGATGTGAGTCCACTATCATTGATTGCAATCGGAATGAACACATAGGCCATCCCTGCAATAAGTCCCAGAATGAGGTGGGTGAGTAGAGCGCCGATTAGACCTGAATCCTGTTTGGTAGATGTCTGTGGCTTCGACTGCGTTGGATGCTCTGCTGTGATATCATGATCATGTTCGTTGTTGTAACAATCTATACAGAGCATTTCTAGATTAGAGAGGTGATTGGTACCGCCATCCATAATCGGCTGTTTGTGATGGCACTGTAATGTCACCCCATCATCGCCTGCATGTGGCCCACTTGCTTTTCCACAGCGCTGGCATGTCCAGTCGTCACGTTGTTGCACGGCTGATCGTCGCCTGTCCCAATCCGGTGGGTAAAGGCCATCGCCGTAAAACGACTCTTCAGCAGTGTAATTGTCCGGGTAATCGAACTCACTATCAACGTCACTCTCGACACTCATCGAACCTGTTCCAGGTTTATAATATCGATTTTATAATACTTGTGTAATATTTCAGAGAGCACTTGTGTGGAGGATTATTTGTGGCGGTGGTATCTAGTGATATGCCCACAGAATAGAAGATAGAATATTTGATGTCAACCTCATAATAGACGCCGACTAATCCATCGATAGCTAGCACCACTGAACAGTCGGGTCTCTAAATAATCACAGAATGGGGTAATGAGGTGGTCAGACGGCAGTCACGGATCGAGATATTCCGTAGACTCAGTTATCATTCTGTCAGTGAATCCAGTAGTGATTTCGCCCTGCGCGTTGAGGACTGCACGATCCTTGATCGTTGCCACCACCCACGGTGAGCAATACGAGGTTTTCTGCTGGTTGCGGCCGGTGATCCATTCAGAACCGACCGCATAATTGGCTGGCAAGTCACTCGTCGTCAGTGCTGCACAAATGTATTCCTGCCCCGGATACGGGAGCGAATCAGCGGCAAAGACGAGCCACAGTCTTGGGTTCGAGCCCTGTCTGAACGGGTCTGGTGCCCAGAAGACATCGCCCTTCTGGAAGGCACTACTACTCACGGTCTTCCCGTGGATCAACCGCGTGGGCCTGCCACTCGTCGTAGTCGAACGACTCCTCCTCGTAGCTGGCTGCGACAGCACCGGCGTGATCAGCCGCATGATCGAGACTCCGGGCGTGATCGCTGATCCGCCAGTACTTGCCCCGGTGGTCAACCCGTCCGGACTCCCGGAGTCGGACGAGGGTTGGACCGACCGAGCCACGGGTGACATCTGTCTCGTCAGCAATCTCGCTCTGTGTGAATGCCTGGTCAGGGTGCTGTTCTAGAAACGAGAGAATTTCGTGAGCGTTCGTCCCTGGTGTCGGCTCATCGCCCTCGTTATCGATGTTCTCGAAGTGATCCGCACTGATAGGCATGTGTATCACAATGTATTGAATGTACTAAGCAGTTGTCCTCATTGTTGAGCGTCGAGAACAAGATCGTGGGTTCGTTCAGCCGCTGAACGGGTGAGACTCTGTAAAGAAGATAGAATACGCCGCCTTCGTGCGATTAGAACAGCCATGGGCGCTGCAGGCTTCCGTTTAGCCACTGAACGAATCGTCCTTTCGAGCGCGAGCAGCTTTCTCGCGTCGACTCTGACGGGGTGGTTTCGACCCGTGGTTTGCCAGAGCATCCATGAATCTGGAACCAATCGACCCGGAAACAGCACTCGAACTGTACCTCGCAGACCGCGCGAGCGAAATCACTGATGCGACCTACCGCTCTCACGAGTCTCGGCTGGGTCACTTCATTCGCTGGTGTGACGAGCAGGACATCGATAATCTGAACGACCTGACCGGACGGCGATTGCATGAGTTCCGTCTGGCCCGGTTCAGTGGGCGTGATGTTTCGCCCGTCACTGAAAAGACACAGATGGACACCCTTCGCGTATTCATCCGCTGGCTGGAATCCGTCTACGGCGTGCCACAGGATCTGAGTACGAAAGTCCTCTCGCCAGATATCACGCCAGAGCAGAACTCACGGGACGTATTGTTGGGAGAAGAACGGGCGGCGGAGATTCTTGACTATCTGGAGACGTACCAGTAGGCTTCTATCGAGCATGTGACCATCGCGCTGCTGTGGCATACGATGATGCGAGTCGGTGCGCTCCACTCGCTTGATTTGGAGGACTACGATTCTGACGGCCAGTATCTCTGCTCTTCGGACCTACGTGTATCGCTGGAGCCAACCCTGTCGAGACGGGCAAGAGTGCCCCCACGACCGTGATCCAGAAGACTGTGAGGCCCGGGCCCGTCACTACGAATCGACTTGTCCGTCAGCTGTGAGTCCGCATCCGGTTCGTCGGGGCAGCATCACCCACAGGCTGAACCACGACGTGCCCGACAAGGTCGTGAGTGACCGGGCAAACGCCAGTCAGGCCGTCATCGAACAGCACTACGACCGACGGTCAGAGCGCGAGAAGATGGAACAGCGACGGGAGTTCCTCAACGATCAGTAACTAACCCTCCTTTTCTATTCGCAGACACACTCGTGTGTGACACCGGCTCGATTGATGATCTGTGAGTGAATGTCAGTTGCAAGCTCCAGCATGGTCGTTGCTCGTTCACGTGTCGCCTTCCCGGTCTGGTAGTACGTCTGCGCTCGGTTGTTCGTCCAGAGCTCGGTGAGCCGAGATGCAATCTCTTCAGTGAGCAATCCGACTTCGGCACTCCGATTGATCGCAGTCGTGTGCGACGCCGGTGGGTTCGATGGGTCCTGATATCCCTCGTGGATCAGCCACAACATCAGCGTCTTCTCTCTCGACGTGAACGCTGCCTCGATCACGAGCGTTAGTAGTCGGCGGCGAGCAGTCGGTCGGCACCTGATAGCGCCCGGCAGCCCTTCCGGAGATAGACGAGGCCGGCATCCGATACGTCCAGCCCCTCTTCGTGTTCTTGGCCACCGTGGCGGAACGCCTCTTCTGCCTCGGACAGCGATGGTTCGATGTCGTCGAGCGTTATTGGCATCGGTCACATTGCCTCCTGTTCGGATTCGTAGATCGCGTTCCGGACTTCCTGCAATGCGTCTGTTCGTTCCAGCACGATCCCCTCGTCGAATATCTCCTGCAGTTTCGGCCCGTGCGATACTGCAGAGTCGGGTGTCTCGACGAGGACCTCGAACTCGTACCGGTCTCCATCGAACGTCTCGTCACTTAGGTCGCGGGCAACTTCCGAGCCGATCCGGCGACCGTAGGTTGCGTCGCCGTCGACGATCACAAGCAGGTCGATGTCGCTGCTGCGGTCAGCCGTCCCGCGAGCGACGCTGCCGAAGCAGACGACGCCAACCAGTTCGGTCACCTTAGTAGATTCGTTGATGCGGCTGGTGATGGTATCCAGAAAGGCCTGGATCGGCGGGCGAAATTGCTGCTGTGGAATCGCAAACACCGGATCGGACCGCTCGATGTGACTCTGTTCGATACTAATACGGGCAGGTTTCCCAGGCTCGATTTCGAGGACACCGAGCTTGTCGAGAAGATCGACGGCACGCGAGACTGACGAGATATCTGCGCCCGTGATCGTCGCTAACTCCTGCTGGGTGAACTCCTCGAACGGATTGTTCACAAGATGATGCAGGATGTCCTGCATCGCCTGGTAACGGAATACCCGTTCCTCGGGGAAGGGGAAATCGAGTCGCACCGCCGCCTGTTTTGCATGATATGAGATTAGTTGCATGATGTGCAAAAGTGTTCGGGTAGCGCGTGCCAGAACAGAACCACCAGAACGGAGTCAAGGCACGAGAAATTCGATCACTGCTATGCCGGTTAGACTATTTTCACCTCCGGTGAGTGTCGTTCGGGGCATCTCACCACCGTTGTCGCCCAGTCTGGACAGGCGACTGTGACATTCTGCAGTTCGTGGGATGTCTCTACATTGGCCATTCATAGCCCGCAGACGCGGTCCGAGAAATGATAGTCACTGTTCACGCAGGCTATAGTGCGATAGCGTGTCAATCTATGTTTATATTCAAACACCTCGCATATAGTGTATATCCCCCCTCTTCAGGAGGTATGAGGATTCACTATGAGCAACACGATAATTCCAGCCACCGGTTCACGCGGGTTCGGACGGCGACAGTTCCTTGCCGGTACAGCAGGTACCGCTACGCTCTCGCTGGCTGTCTGGCTCTGGGATCGCCTGCGTCCGGGCAGACGTTCGGTCACCCGCAAGAACTCGTCCAGATGGGCGGGCGGGAACGGCACCTCGTGTTTGGAGATGCTGAGGACCCCGATGTGACCCTTACGCTCGGTCAGGACGCGCCACTGGTAGCGACGCCAGGACCCGAACCCGAGTGGATTCCGTTCAGACTCGTGGTCCACCATCGAAAGGGCCTCCGCACGGACCGCCTGTCGCTCCGACTCAGCGCACCCGCTGCCGATGGAAGCGACTTCGACACGAACATCTACCTTCGCTCGCCGGCCAGCGGGTCCGCCCCACTGTTCACGATCAACAGAGCGCCCGATGGCTGGACGGTTCTCGATGGGAGCGACCTCGGCACGCCGCCAGCGGGTCGTTCGACCGCACCAGGGGAGGCGAACATCACCCTCGATTTCACGGTCAAACCCCTGTCACTCCACCCTGCAGAGGAACTCTACGTCGAGATCGACGCCGAGGTGAGCGACACAGGAACTATCAGTCGACGCTCACGTACCGCGACGGGACGGCTGGCCTTTCCGTTCGTCCGGAACTGATGCGCTGGTCCGCCTCAGGGTACCAGTTCCAGTGATAATGTCTTTCACGTAATACTTTATACCCGCTGCGAGCGTCAGGTTCTCATGGACCCGAAAACCATTCTTCGTTTCGAGGGGATTGCGCTGTTCGGTGCTGCAACTGCAGCGTATTTCACGCTCGGGGCACCGGTGTGGCTGTTCGTCGTTCTCGCACTTGCACCGGACCTCGCCATGCTAGGCTATCTCGGTGGGCCTCGCCTCGAGAGTCGCCTCTACAATGCATTCCACACCTACGTGGTGCCGATTTCGCTCGGTGGAGTTGGCCTCGTGACGAACACGACACTGTTCGTCTGGGTCGCACTCGTCTGGGTGGCACACATCGGTATCGACCGTGCAGTCGGGTACGGGTTGAAATATCCGACTGGCTTCAAAGACACACATCTCACCAGCGGAGATAGCCACCACGATCAAGTCAGCGAACAGATCGGGGATCATGTTGATCCGGTCCCGACCGGAGACGGCCAGGGGAGGTGATTTGAACCGTCATGACTGCAGGATTTGCGGTGGTATCGGCAACGGTGTTGCAAGGACAGGTCGAGGTTGTACGCACTGCAGCCGAGAACCCGATTATCGGCCTGTTCGGAAGTGCCCTGGGGACATTTCTGACCACACTCGTGGTCGGTGCGATCATGATTGCGCTCGCGCCCGACTACACGAAAGACAAAATGAACACGGTCAGCGCCGAGCCACTGGGTTCGTGTCTCTACGGACTCGTCTATCTCTTCCTCGTCGGGTTGGTCACTGCCGTCCTCGTCTTCTCGATCGTCGGCATCGTTGTGGCGATTCCGTTCGTCATGGCTGCAATCCTCGTCTGGGCAGTCGGATCGGCAATCGCGTTTTTGACCATCAGCGAGCGCCTGCTCGGAGACGAGAACGGATGGCTGACACCACTCCTGCTCGCGTCCGGAATGGCCGGTGGCCTGACCCTTACCGGGATCGGAAGTATCGTCTCACTCTGTGTCGGTGCCGTCGGCTTCGGTGCCATTCTGCGTGACTGGATAAGGTAATTCGGTCCTCTTGTGGACTACTTCGAGTCTGCTACGCCTGTCCAGTATAGAGACCGCAACCGCTCATCCAGCGGATTCAGTTGCGTTCAGATAGCGGAACTGCGGGCGGTCTTGCGAGTTCTGTACGACGGTGAGTGTCTCGCCATCGAGTTGGATCGCCAATCTATCGAAATCTGACGGCAGCGCAACCGAGGCACTCAACGTTGTCCGAGAGGAACAGTCTGAATCCGTGTTCTTGGATGGCGAATCCGGTTGGGTCGTGAACGCGAGTTGCCACTGTCCGTCCGACTGTTCGGAGAGGGTCGACTGGACCTCGATGTTCGTCTCGTTGTGCGTGAAACTATAGTTCTGAAACTCGATATGCCGATACTCGAGTGCTGCAGTCTGTCCGACCCACGGCTGTGAATCGTTGCTATCAGCACACCCAGTCGCTGTATTCGAGGACATGGACGGGACACTCACACCTGTGTCTGGGGTCGCAGTTAGGTAGAAAACACCCCCAGCTATGACCGCCCCCGCTACCAGTCCGAGCAGGAAAACCGGTAGTCGTTGATCCATATCGGTCTAACAATTCAGTCTGATATGACGTTTGCTACACTGCACGACGGTACCCCGTCTGTATCGGTGTTATAGTTCAAAACGGTCCTACTTCCGCGACCGGGAGACTGTGTCGAGATGGGCACCGACGTTCGTCTCGGTGTCCCGACTCGAAACCCCGATACTGAGGTCCGTGTTTCGAAGTGTCGGAACGAGGATATCTGGATGAATACGAAGCCCTCCATGGACGATTCGGGCGTAGACAACGACGGCCGCCAGGCCGGTGGAGGTAGCTAATACACCGAGCATCCCGGCCTCCAGTCCGAAGACACCGCCAGTCCAGACGGCCGGTCCCGATACGTCGATGGCGAGAACTCGTCCGGGCACTGTGACCCCGCTCACGGGGAGGCCGAACAGCACACCGATGGCGATGTTCCAGGCGGCGTGGAACCCGATGGCGAACCCGATTCGGCCGGTAAGGACGTAGCTCACAGCGACTGTGACTGCAATGACCGCAATGACGGCGGCTGAAACCAGCGACGCATTCGCGTTCGCAAGGTGGACAACGCCGAACAGCAGACTGGAGACCAAGACAGCCACGAAGACTGCCACGGCTGCGCCGCGGTCTGCCAGTCCTTCGGCGACGTTCTTCAGGACGAAGCCACGAAAGACGAGTTCTTCGTAGAATCCGACCACTGCAAACAGGGCGACTGACGCGACCAGGGCGAACACGAATCGTTCAGTTCCTGCGACCATCGTGTCCACGATGGCGACCCAGCCAGCAGCGAGTGCAACTCCAAGAGCGGCGGTCAGGACGGCACTCGCAACGGCGATGCCCACGAACAGATCACGCCACCAGCCAGCACCCCGGAAGCCATAATCGGTCACCGGTCGGTGGTCGATGAACTGGGCAGCCAGGAGAGTCCCACATACGGCACCCAATCCGAGTCCGATTGTCGTGGCGATCAGGTAGTATCCGGCCGAAATCGAGGGATAGAGCATGGCCACGAAGATATCAGCAACAACCGAGCCGATGACGGCGAAGATGGCGATCAGGAAGAAGCCAACGACGAGTCGTACCGGGGCACGCGGTCGGTCTTCCGTGATGTTCCAAACGTATGTACGGAATCCCATGCAGAGACAACGCTCGCTCACAGCATAAGTGTATATGAGACATCAGGTAGCACGCCAATCTGTCCACACCAGAGTGAGCGTCGAATAGCGAATTTTGGTATCGACTTCATGGAAATGCTACGCCTCGTGTCAATATGAGTATGTATAGGAGTTCTGCGTTTCTGAGAATGGCAGACGTCGGCGACCGGTACCAACAGACGACACGACAGCGTAGAATTGAGGATGGTCACGCTTCGTACGGTAACGTCGCATCGGCGAAGAGCGAGGCGATGGTGGTCTCCCCGAGCGCGTCGGTGACGTGCGCACGGTAGCCGGGCCAGGAGACGATACCGCGACTCTCGTCGGTGAGGCGTATCTCGCCGCTCCGGAACAGGGTGTTCTGGTCGTCGAGGACGTGCGAAATCGGCTGGCCGGTCAGGAGGCGATCATCGACGAGCGAGCCGTCAAAACCGGAGTCACCGTCCTCTCCGAACTGGGTCACGTTCCCGTCGGCTGCGTACTCGTACCCCAGCGAGACGGTCGCTGACGGAGTGACCGGGTTGTACGCGAGCTGGGTGTCCCTGACGCCGACCATCAGTACCGGTCGGTCGTAGGTGGGTTCGAGGTCGGTCACGACGGTTACATCGATATCGCGACGCTCGAACGCGCTGACCAGCGCCTGTTCTACCTGTCCCCGGATGGGATCAGGCCCGACTACGTACAGCGAGACCGTCGTCGGGACTAACATCGTCGCACCGTTTGTCGACGACGTTGCGACCTGCTGATCGACATCTATCCTGTGTTCGGCCGCCGCGAAGCCGACGAACGCGAAGGAACTGACCAGCATGATGGCCGCGACGACCGCAAATGCCTGCAGGTGGAATCGAGAAGACATACTAATAGTACGACTCGTGCGTAGATATATTGGAATTGATATTTGATCGCACGGGTCTCTGTCCGGGTCGTGGCCGGATTACCGGGCGTCGTTGTGAACAGGTGGCGACGCTCCAACAGCACTGCTTGTGGGGATTTCAGAAACTGTCTCAGCGAATGATTACCGTCGTGGCCAGGACCGGGGAACTGCGAGTCCCCGGCGGTGGAACTGCCAGACGACGGCAGCCCCAGCGAGCGTCACGACTGCCAGTGTCACCACGGAGCCTTCCAGCCCGTACTGGCCACCACTCAGCCAGACTGGCCCTGCGGACTCACCGACCAGGAGCGCGACGCTCGACGCGTCGTTGCCAGAGACTGCGACGCCGAAGATGGCACCCTGGGTGAAGTTCCATCCAGCGTGGAGCGCAATCGGGAGCCAGAGTTGTCGGGTGAGGAGATACGCACCAGCGATCAGGATGCTGGCTCCGAAGATAACTCCGATCGCGACAGCCGTCGGGTTCGTCGTCAGCACGATATGGTACGCGGTGAAGATGACCGAGGAGAAGACCAGCGCAACCCAACTGCCGAGACGTGATTCCAGTTCCGGGAGGATGATACCGCGGTTGATCGTCTCCTCGATCCCGACGAAAAAGACCACACCGGTCACAGCCGGGAGGACAATCCAGAGCGGGTTCACCGCGATGACGCTGTAGCCGCCGGCCAGCCAGACAGCACCGAGCGCGACTGTAAACAGACCAGCACCGGCGAGCGTCCCGCCGCCGAGGTCACGACCGAGGTTGATAGCACGGAGATCGACCGGCCAGCAGTCATTGACCACACGGTGGTACAGAATGTACGTCCCGAACACCATAGCTGCGAGGAGAACTGGGCCGACAGTACTCACTGTTCGCTGGGCCCCCATATCGGGCGTCGGTCCGAACAGTGCCGCCACTATCTGCTGGAGGACGACGACCAAGCCGAGCGTCCCACCGAGAATCAGTGTGACACCGAAGATCATCCGAGCGAGCGCGGACCCCTGCAATCACCCACCGAACGTGCGGACGCGGCCTGCCGATTCGACATCCCCAGTTACGTTATCAGTTACCATGACCTATATACGCGCTTCGAATATTTATAGAGCCATTGATACTTTCTCGCACAGGTGTCGGTGACCTGTGAGCAGGCTCCAGACCGCTGGTGACTGTCCTACTCACTCGAGTTTGAGGACTGCTGGGCCGGGAACCTCTTGATTGGCGAGCCTGTCGGCGCCATAGACGACCACCAGCGCGATGGCAAGGCCGACGAGCACAACTGCGGCAGTCCCCTCGGCGAGCAGATTCAGCCATGGGTCGGGCACGCCATCGGGAACGAGCGCTGCCTTGTCGACGGGGTGGTACAGTCCCATGCTGTTGATGCCGGCGTGGAACACAGCGACTGCGAGCACGCTTCCCGTGTTATTGTACATCCACGTCCAGAGAATCGACCCCGCGAAGATGGTACTGCCCCAGAGAAGTTGCTGGGACAGCGGCCACCCGCCGTGGGTCGTATTGGCGTTCAGCAGCAAGGGAAGATGCCAGAGCGTCCAGGCAGCGCCGACGAACAGACTCGCAACGAGTGCTCTGTAGCGGTCCTGGAGGAGTGGGAGCATGAACCCGCGCCACCCCAGTTCCTCCTGCCCACCACCCCAGATCGTTCCCCAGACCATCACGAACAGATAGATCAGCGGTGAGGGAAGCGAACTGAGGTCAACCGGACCGCCAACGAGGACGAAGAGTACACTCCCGGCAGCGAGAATGACAAACGGGAGCCCAAGTGCGAGAAGCCACCACCTGACACCGATCCGCCACTGGAGAAACTGCCCGAACCACGAGCGGAGACTCCCACCCGACGCCCAGACGACGACCGCCGCCCCGACAGGCGGCCCGAAGCCCCCGAAGCCGGCGAGAATCGACAACGTCCACGAGGCTTCCATGCCCGTCACAACGAGATACGCCTGAATCGTCCAGGTGAACCCGTAGGTGACAAACAGAAAACTGGCAATGCGATGATGGTCGATCAGCGAACGAATGGAAGGCACCACTATAAGACGGGTCCACGGCGACCTTCATAGCGTTTACTCGACACAAACAACTGGGCAACTACCGTCTCGCTCACACTGTGAGCTATGCTACTATCAGACATTCTATCTTTATATTTGAATAACACATATATCTAGCATGGATGCGATTGAACTCGCGGGAGTCACCAAACAGTACGGTGACGTGACCGCTCTCGACGACGTGTCCCTCTCGGTCGAGAAGGGAGAGATCTTTGGATTCCTCGGGCCCAACGGAGCCGGAAAGTCGACGACTATCGACATACTGCTCGACTTCGTCCGCCCCACCGACGGGACAGCGACGGTCCTCGGACTCGATGCCCAGCGTGACTCGCTGGCGGTGCGAGAACGGGTTGGTATCCTTCCGGACGGCTACCACCTCTACGACAGGCTGACCGCGCGCCAGCACGTGGCCTTCGCCATCGACTCGAAGGGGACAGACGAGGACCCACTTGCTCTTCTCGAACGGGTTGGTATCGCCGACGCCGCCGACCGGAAAGCCGGCGGGTTCTCCAAGGGGATGAAACAGCGACTCGTCCTCGCAATGGCACTCGTGGGAGATCCAGAGATTCTGATCCTCGACGAGCCCTCGACGGGACTGGATCCGAACGGAGCACGCGAGATGCGCGACATCATCCGCGCGGAACGTGACCGTGGTGCGACGGTGTTTTTCTCCTCACATATCCTCGAACAGGTCGAGGCTGTCTGTGACCGCGTGGGTATCCTTCGAGACGGTAAACTCGTTGCTGTCGATACGATCGACGCACTCCGTGATGCCCTTGGCACTGATGTCAGATTCACTGTCGGGGTCGGGACTGTGACCGACGACATCGTGGACGCAGTCTCCGCTGTGGACGGTGTCTCCAGTGTTCAGTCCGACGGCGATGACACGCTCTCGGTTCTCTGTCTGGATGACGCGAAGATCACCGTCCTGCACGCCATCGAGACGGCTGGTGGGACTATCATCGACTTCGAGACCGACGAGACTTCACTGGAAGAGATGTTCGCCGCGTACACCAGTGACCCCAGCACCGACCAGATGGCTGATGGAGAGCCCGTACTCCACAGCGGTGACAGAGAGGTGGTGGGCGCATGACCTGGGCTGTCGTTGCCAGGAAGGACTTCCAGGACGCTCGACTCTCGAAAGCACTCTGGACACTGACGGCGCTGTTCGTCCTCATGTCCGCAGGCATGGCGTACCTCTACGCCACGGTTCCGGAACTCAGCGGTGACGGTGTCACGACGACCGGGCTGTTGTTCATGCTCGGTGCACCGGCGACGTTGTTCATCGCCATCGCGTCCATCGTCGTCGCAGTCACGTCGATTGCCGGGGAGCGCGACAGTGGCTCGGCCAAACTCCTGCTCGGCCTGCCCCACAGCCGTCGAGACGTGGTCGTCGGCAAGCTCGTTGGCCGTAGCGCAGTCCTCGCTGTCGCAATTCTGGTTGGCCTCGCCGTGACGCTCGGCGTCCTGTCCATGGTCTACGGGTCGATCTCACTGGTCGACTACGTCGCGTTCACCGGCCTCACCCTCCTGCTGGCACTCGCCTACGTCGGGATCATGGTCGGTATCTCGGCACTGGCCGGGACCAGTGGACGCGCCATGGCCGTCGGCCTCGGGGCGTTCGTCGCCCTCGAATTCCTTGCCGACCTGGTCCCACTGGGGGCGGCGTTCGTGCGCAACGGCTTCTCGATGCAGGGCCTGACGACGATGTCGCCCGGCATCGAGTTCCTCGGGGTAGTCACACCGACAGCAGCCTACCAGCACGCAATCGGCTGGTTCCTCGGAAACCTTCCGGCTGCCGGCCCAACGCCGTTCTATCTCACGGGGTGGATGAGCCTCCTCCTGCTGGGCGCTTGGCTCGTCGTCCCGCTGGCCATCGGCTACCGTCACCTGCGGGCTGCCGACCTCTGAGATACTGAGCTATTTTGATCGTCATGTTCTGAAAGCGAGAGTGTTCTTCGAGAGCTGTCGGTCGGCATGGGACGAGAGAAACCAGAACTATCGTGCTCTCCGCTCATGGACAAAGATTCCGAGGGCGACCCAGGCTACACCGAACGGAACGAGAAGATTGTTTGAGTGCAGGAACAGGGTGCGCAGTGTCGTCGGGAACCAGACGGACTCGTCGAGGCAGCGCTGTAACTCTGCCTCGTTCATCCCCGGACTGGGCTCGGACTCGGCGACTGGGAGCACCGAGAGGAGCATCGCACGTAACGACCTCTGTATATGTCGGCCAGATGGCTACGCTAGGTCAGCCCGTTACTGATGAACGAAAGTATAGAGAGTGCGTAATTTCGGTGTTTTACCCCGACGCAGTCTGGCGATTAGAACAACGATGGGCGCTGCAGGCTCCGGTTCGACTGTCGAACGAATCGTCCTTTCAAGCGTGAGGGCGTCGAATCGACCGTTTCAAAATCGTCGTTTTGACATCTGACCGAGTTACCTGTACGTTCTATGCGGGATATAGCACACCAATTTCCACAGAATTCTCTCCAGTTCACCGGTGCTTTCCTACTGATTCATCAGGGAACAGACCACATCGTCGTGTATGAAGACAATTCACCGGTTCGGGTTGGCGGTTGGACTCGTGGTACTCTCGGGCATCGTGAGCCTGTTCGCAGCTCCGTCGCTCTCCGCCGACCTTGTCACGCACTGGAACGCCGCCGGAGAACCGGATGGTACCATGTCGAAGCAACTCGCACTCTGGCTATTTCCTGCGATGACCGCAGGGCTGTTCGCTGTGTTCGCCGCGATTCCTCGGATCGGTCCACTCCGTGAGAACATCGCAGAGTTCCGGGCCTACTACGACTGGTTCGTCGTCATCTTCACCGGATATCTGGTCCTCGTCCACGCCGGGGTCGTCGCATTCAACCTCGGCTACGAGTTCGACTTCACGGCCCTCATCTTGGTCGGCGCGGCTGGTCTGTTCTACTACGTCGGCATCTTCCTCCCGCACGCCGAGCCGAACTGGTTCGCCGGTATCCGGACACCGTGGACGCTCAGCAGCGACGAGGTCTGGGATCGAACCCATGCCCTCGGTAGTTGGCTGTTCAAACTCACCGCCGTCTTCACACTGGTCGGGCTCTTCTTCGGCGACCTAGCGATTTATTTCCTTCTCGTCCCGCTGCTCCTGACGGCCGGAGTTACTGCCGTGTACTCGTACTACCTGTACGAGCAAATCGAACGGGAATCGGATTCGGTCTCGGGGTCGAATCTGTAAGTCACTGGCCCGGAATTCCGGTTACGTCTCCCGACTGCGGTTTTTGACCTCGTTCAACGCGATGAGCAGATACAGCACGCCGAACCCGCGGATTACTGGAACGAGTCGGTCCTTCCATTCGACTGTCTCTGGGTTTTCGTACGCGATGTTCATACTGAACCGGAGTGCCTGCTGCGGAACGAAGAGTGCAATAGCACCGGCCAGTCCAAGAACGTACATCGACACACGATACACCGCTCCTCCCAGTACACTCACGACCACGAACATCACGCCTTCCGCTCTAATGGCTGGCGTAAAGGAAGGACGGGGGCTTACCTCATCAGACGTTTTGAGGGCGAGTTCCTCGAAGGCTTCCCGGACTCGTGATGGAACTAGGGCCATAACGAGTCCCACTATGACGAACCCCAATCTGGCCATAACTAACAGTACGTCGGGCGAGACAATAACGGTACGCTCATAGGTAGAGGATTGTTGGTCAGTCGCAGCAGTAGCTAGAAGTCACAGCAGGCAAGGGTGGTGGGTCCGCGCCACCCGACGAACAATGATGCCAATCAAGACGTTCGTCTCGGAGCGTCGGGCCGCGAACCTGCTGGCACAGGTTCGCTGGCGTGACGGCGTCTATTATCCACGCTGCCGTGCCGAATCCGTGATTCGGTACGGCAGCTATCGAGTATTTCAGCGATACCGCTGTGAGAATTGTGACCGCACATTCAACGACCAGACTGGCACCGTTTTCGAACATTCAGCAGTCGCACTCAGGAAGTGGTTTCTCGCCGTCTACACCTACATCCGCTTCAACACCAGTCTTCGACAGTTAGACGTGGAAATCGATGTCTCTTACAAGACAGTGTACCGGCGCGTCCAGCGCTTCCTGCGAGCGCTGGACGCGCCTCGGCCACAACTCGAAGGCCCGATCGAGATTGACGAGCTGTACGTGAAAGCCGGGCTCAAGGGCCGCGAGCGCGACGGTCGGTCGCGCTCGCGTGGACTGTCCACGCGCGGACGTGGCACGTACGAATAGGACAAGCTACCTGTGTTCATTCTGGCTGATCGCGGCACCGGCGACCGCTACGTAATCCCAGCGAAAGCCGCCGACGAATCGACGATTCGACTCCTGCTTGCTGACCGCAAAGAGGAGTCATTGACCGTCTACACCGACGGCTTTCGAGCGTACGAACCGCTTGACGAGGACGACGCATTCGACCGCGAATACGTCGTCCACGGTGACGGAGACGTGCACGTCAACACCTACGAGAGCCACGGATCGCTGGCGCGATCCTGGCTTTCGCCCCATCGAGGAGTCTCCAAGGACAAACTCACGCCGTATCTCCGAGCGTTTCAGCTTCGTCGTCGCGTGTACCGAAAACCAGGGAGAGAAGCGCTCAAAACCATCCTCAAAACTGCGCTCTAATTCACCAACAATCTAGCCACATGAGCGAAGAGTAGCTGTTAGCAAGAGTCCGTGTCTGCAAGTCGCGTCGTGGAACCAGGAAGCCCCTGCCTCAAGGAAGCAACGCGGAGCGTTGCTGAGTAGGCAGGGGTAGTTCACGGCGTAAACGATCCATCCAATTATGTCAGGGTTTGCAGTCACTAATCAAGTGATTAATCACTTGGTCAGGTGCATAGAAAATTAGCCACTGTGGGGAGTGCCCCAATTCAATATTATGATCACATATATGATATGCTAAATGGCTTCCCGCATTTATCACTGCTACAATATCGATCCATCTCACCAAAATCTTTGCCAGCCTCTATCTTGTCTATCTTTTTTCCATGAGGAACATTAACATTACATATCTGGTCGCACCACGGGCAAGCAACTTTCACGACTTTATTTGGCATAATTCTGCTTATCATTCATACGGCGGAGAGTAATTCCTTACGGTTGGTCAGCCCTCTCGCGAGGTAACAAAATTAGACCATTCGTCTTTAGCTAACACGCCTCCTCCTGTTGTGTGGCAGTAGCGAGTCTTTCTTGAAGGATCGGTCGTTTCTGATGGATTTTCTGAGCATCTTCAGCCATCCGTTCTAACAGCGGCAGTGGCGAGTAACCGAGATGCTGGCTGAGTTCATGGAGGATGAGCTGGGCGTGCGACCGGAGGGTCGCCGCCCAGCGCTCTGGCGGGAAGACGGCCATCTTCGGCGAACGGGTCGGCCACGAACCGACCTCTGTCGGCCAGGCGAACCTCCACGCGGCGCGGATCGATCAGGAGAAAGCGCTTGCGGATTGCCGTACGCAGGTCCGCGACCACGTCACTGAGATGTATGAGGACAAGGACGACACTCAAATCGACGTGGACGCGGCGATAGCAAACGTCGAAGAGGAACTGGAGTCACCGTGTGCTGAAGAGATGGCCGCCCTCGAGAAGTTCGTGAGCTACTTCGACAAGGATGGCTACGACGTTGTCGTCTTCGACACCGCCCCCACGGGGCACACACTTCGACTGCTCGAACTTCCCTCCGACTGGAAGGGATTTATGGACCTCGGTTCACTGACGAAAGGCGCTGCACCCGCAAAAGGCGATCAGTACGACGAGGTCATCGAGACGATGAAGCACCCCGAACGGAGCACCTTCGCATTCGTGATGTACCCCGAATATACCCCGATGATGGAGGCATACCGGGCTGCCGCTGATCTCGAAGATCAAGTCGGTATCGAGACCTCGCTGGTGGTCGCAAACTACCTGCTTCCCGAAAAATACGGCGACAATTCCTTCTTCGAGAACCGCCGCGCCCAGCAGGTGGAGTATCCCGACGAGATTAGCGATCGGTTCGACGTGCCGATGATGCTCGCTCCGCTACGCCAGGACGAGCCGGTTGGACTTGGCGCACTACGCGCGTTCGGTGAGGAGATCACCGGGTTAGACCACATCACCAAGGAGACGGAACCTGAGGTGACAACGTCATGAGCGAAGCCGTGTCGGACGAACCAGCTGTCGAGGGGTCGCTTCAGGCGTTCATCGAGACACTCCGCGACTCAGCGACCTATCGACAGTTCGTAGACGCGAGCGAACAACTCGAGGCCGACGAGGAGGCACAGTCCCTTCTCGAAGCGTACCAGCAAAAACAACGAGAGTTACAAGCGGACGAGTTCGATTCGATTCATCGATCATGAGCGAGTTACAGGAGCTACAGACCGAGGTCTCGAACAACGACACAATCCAACAGCATCGGGCAGCACAGGAGTAACTCGTCGCCCCATTCGTCTTTAGCTAAGCCTCACACCTCGGTTGCGTAGCGGTAGCGAGCGTCTCCTGTAAGATCGGTCGTTGCTTGTGGATCTTCTGTGCATCGTCGATCAGCCGCTCCAACAGCGGAGGTGGCGA
>NZ_SOSC01000019.1 GCF_005049285.1 Halorientalis salina
TGGGATGTTGAACGGCGAGAGTTACCGGCCTATTGCTGGGGACTGATTGCCGGGAGTCCACATCAAAGCCCTACCCTCAAGGACCGAGGCGCAGAGCGCCGAGGGAGTAGGGTAGGGTAGTTTACTCGACAGTTCGATTCCCTGATTCGCTGCGGATTCTGCAGCCTCATCGAGGACCTTCCGACCCCGTTTTTCGGCATCTTCGATGTTCTCGATGATGAGTCGCTGCTCGGCGTCGACGAGATCAGCGACAGGCTCGGTCCCACCTTCCGCATAGATTTCGGGGTCGACCGCGTGGACTGCCGTTATCGACGGTTCCTCACGCATCGCTGTGGCGAGTTCGATGACGTAGTCGAGTGCCCGTTCTCCGGGTGTAGAGCCGTCGACTGCGACGATAAATCGAATACTACCACGTTCGACCTTCAGAAGAATAAGCTCCTGTCGCGACTCGTGTGACACGTAGCAAACGGAATCCCACCCGTGGACGGGTGGGTAGTTCGGGCGGTGTCGATCGGCCGGCCTTCGACTTCTTCGGCTTTCGATATCGTCATAGACAGCACACCGCTCAGTGATTCCCTGCCAGCTACGCGCTCCCTGCTCCAGTTCGTTTGCCAACTCGTGGCTGTTGTCTCGGTATCCTTCCGTGATGTTCCCGGCTGTACGAGTGGGCTCAGTGGAGTGACTCCTCGAACCAGTCGGCTGCGACGGTTGCGACTTCCTCGAGTTCTCCCTCCCCCTCGAAGAGGTGGCCAGCACCCTCGACGACGTGTACCTCTTTATCACAGGTGAGCTGGTCGTACGCCTCGCGATTGAGTTCGAGCACCTGCGTGTCCGCACCGCCGACGATGAACAGGGTTGGCGGCTGGATCTCAGTGAGCACCTCCGAAGCCATATCGACCCGTCCACCGCGCGAGACGACGGCGCTGATGTCGTCACCGAGTCGTGCTGCCCCACGGAGTGCTGCTGCAGCCCCCGTGCTCGACCCGAAGTACCCAACGGACATCTCTGCCAGTCCTTCCTGCTCCCGTAGCCACTCCGTCACAGCCACCAGTCGATCTGTCAACAATGGGATGTCGAAGCGGTTCTCCCGGTCCCGGTCTTCCTCCTCGGTGAGGAGGTCGAACAACAGCGTTCCAAGGCCGCGGTCACGGATGACCTCGGCCACGAAGTTGTTGCGCGGGCTCTTCCGACTGGACCCACTTCCATGCGCGAAAACAACCACGCCAGGGGCATCTGCCGGGAGTTCGAGCATCCCTTCGAGTTCGACGCCATCAGCTGGAATGGAAACCAGGTCCTCGGTTGGTGGGACCATATCCTAGCTACACTAGCAGTGTGTATTACCCTCACGGAACCTCTAACCCCACAGGTACCTTCCGTATGTTACTTTGTGCCAAGAGTCGTCTCCGTACGTGAGACTCATGGAGGGAACTCGCCAGTTCACCGACCGTGAAGACGCGGGAGAACAACTCGCTGGGGCACTACAGGACCAGGAGGTTGCTGCGGATATCGTGCTGGCAATCCCCAGAGGTGGGTTACCACTCGGCCGTGCTGTTGCTGATGCCCTGGACGTACCGCTCGATATCGTGGTGGCGAAGAAAATCGGTGCACCAGGGAACCCGGAGTACGCCATCGGGGCCGTCGCAAGTGACGGCAGCGTCTGGCGCAATCCGGAGGCGATGGGAGACAGGGGAATCGACGAGGACTACTTCGAGGAACAGCGCAGGACAGAAGCCGAGAACGCACGTGAGAAGGCCGAACGCTATCGAGGTGAGCAACCGGAACCCGACCTTCGGGACAGAACGGTCGTCGTCGTGGACGACGGTGTGGCCACTGGGTCGACGATGAGAGCCTGCCTCCGGAAACTGCAGGACGCCGCTGGCGCCCGTATCGTGGTCGCAGTGCCAGTCGGTCCACCGGACACCATCGACGACCTGAATGCGATGGTTGAGGAAGTCGTTTGCCTGGAGACGCCCAGTCGGTTCATGGGGGTCGGCCAGTTCTACGAGCACTTCGAGCAGGTTTCCGACGAGGAGGCCATGGAGTACCTGGAATCGTCATCGTGACTCGTGGACCGCCCTCGTGTGTGCGGGGAGTGCTGACAGGATGTGGTCGACAATTGCCTGCGGTGACTGCTCGGTGACGTCGACGGTGATATCGGCATCCGGCTGGTCGAACTCATCCCAGACGATGTGGACCGCCCGCTCGTCGATAGCGTCCGCACGCTGTCGGTTTCGTTCGATACACGTCTCCTTGTCGGCATGGAGATACACCACGACGACGTCATCGAGTCGCTGAAACCGCTCCTGCCACTGACGCTTGTAGAAGGTCCCGGCCACGATCAGGTGTGTCTCTGCATCGACCACGCGTTCGTACAGCCGGTCGTACGTGTTGCGAGTGAACTGGTCCGAGTCGAGGACGTCGACAGACAGCCCACGGTCTTCGAGCCGGCTCTGTAGCAGCCCTGCAACGGTTGTCTTGCCGACCGCTGGTGGGCCACAGATGAGCACGATCACGGGCAACTCCACCGTCAGATCTCAGGACCGATCTGTTTGACACGCTCTCTCGCGCCAGATTTGAGCGTCACGAGAATTCCCTCCGGATGTGTGCGCTCGTCAGTTCGGACGGCACCGACCTCTCCGATGATTCGGTCACCGTTTTCCTGATCGATCTCGACAGTCATCCCCTGACGGAGTTCGTCCCGCGTGGGCAGGTCAGCCGCCATGTCTGCCCAGACGGCATCGAGCATCTTAGCTGGATGCGTCCTCCCGGCAGCGAACATGTCGGCATCCATACGGACAGCCATTGTATCGGCCATCGCACATCTGCCTCGGGGCTTCTTGACGCCGGACGTAGAAACGCGAGTGGCATGTACCAGGATATCCTCATACCGACCGACGGTAGCGCCGGGGCCGAGGAAGCGGTTGCACGAGCGCTCGACCTGGCGCGCGTCAGCGGGGCCACCGTCCACACGTTGTACGTCGTCGAGATGGGCGAGGAATCGGCCGAACTCGATGCCGAACAGCAAGACGAACTTCGGGAGGCCGCGACAAACCGCGGGGAATCCGCGCTGGAAGAAATCGCCGAGGCCGCGACGGACATCGATTCCGAGATCAGGACCGAGGTTCGGGAAGGAACGCCCAACGAGGAAATCCGAGCGTACGCGGCAGACCACGGCATAGACCTCATCGTGATGGGGACCCACGGGAGAACGGGGGCAGAGCGTGCCAGTCTCGGCAGCACGACCGAGCGCGTCGTTACGCTCGGAGATGTGCCCGTCATGTCGGTGCGTCGGAACGGGGACGCCGAGGCGTTCCGATCTGGCTACGGGATGTACGATCATATCGTCATCGCGACGGACGGCAGTGACGACGCCGAGCGTGCAGCCACACACGGCATCGAGATAGCCGAGCGCTACGGTGCCGACGTGCACGTGGTGTACGTCGTTGATACGGCCACGTTCGATCTCCAGGATGCACCGCGAAGTATCGTCGGGCTACTCAAAGAGGGTGGACGGTCGGCCGCCGAAGCGATCATGACCGAAGCCCGAGATTTGAATCTGCCCGCCGAAGCAGATGTGTTACGCGGCATTCCCGAAGAAGAAATCCTCGACTTCGCCGACGGTGTCGATGCAGATTTACTCGTGGTGGGGACTCGCGGCCGAGCGACGACGGGGGACCGACTGCTCGGGAGCACCACTGCGAGACTCATCGAGCGCGCTGAAATGCCAGTCCTGACGAGATGAGCGTCGAAACGCTCTGTCAGATCTGTGAGGCAGCCACCGCTCGACACCAGTGTAATCGGTGTGGCGCGATGGTGTGTGAGACGCACTACGACGAAGACAGCGGCTTATGTACCGAGTGTACTGCCGAAACTGGACCACGCTGAGAATCGGCTTCACAGACGCAGTCGATGGGAGCGAATCCTGGTTGTTTGCCGTGGCGAGAATATCCCTCCAGGCTCCCGGTGTTGAAGAGTGCCGTCCCGGCGAGTTCCTCACTGGTTTCCGTCAGTGAGGGGGTGAGTCAAGCGTCGAGCAGCCTATCGATCGTCTCCTCATTGGCCCCGCTCTCGAAAAAGGAGACGATGCTGTCAGCAACCTCGGGTCGAGTGTACAGTTGACGCCGACAACTGAGTTGGACACATCGAATCACCGGATGACTCTCTCAAGCGGAGACAATCCGAGAAGCACCGTTATCACGGTGTTATGAGATTTATATGATGCTTTTAGCTATCATACTACCAGACTAGGATGGATTGGAAAAGGGAATAGTGAAACCCTCGACCAACACTGCAATTGGTTTGTCCCAACCACCCTGATCAGGCAACAATAAGACTTGTCAGACACTAATACATGGCAGAAATCCAGTGAGAGAGCGAGAAGATCAGGATGCTCCGACAGGGATTCGAACCCTGGTCATTGCCGTGAGAGGCCACGTCTCTCCGCACGAACTACAGTTTAGCATGGAGAGTGGAATTTGCCGATATCGGTGTGAATCGGGAGTACAGATGACCTGATCGACCGATTTCACTGATAAATACCCGGTACATTGCCCCGACGGCAACTTGGGTTGGGACGAATCCCGAGAATCGTATCATGTTCGAGCCAGACGACCGCGGGCGTATTGACGTACTGGTCCTCCCCCTCGTCGGCGTTGAGCGTGATGGCGTCTACGGTCGCTGTCGCTTGGAGATTGTCCGGGCCGCCGAGGGTCGCCGTCGCAACGAGCGTGTTCGTTCTCGCGATCGCCGCTGGTGCAGGTGCCATCGTCAACGCGCTGATGGCGACACCCGTCTGGTACGTTGTCGCGTGGTTGATTCCGGGTGTTCATTGGCGGTACCGTTGGGACGCGGGTCGGCAAGTACCTGCTGAGCGATCTCATGGTGGTCAGACTAGGTATCGTGTTCGGCATCGTCGGCATAACTGCCGTTGCTGTCATCACCCCAGTCATCGCCCTCGTCCTCGGACTCGTCGACGTCGGTTCTGGATTCGCTCATCTGGCGACCAAGCAACTGCACAACAGTGCAGAGTTGTAATATGTCACGGCCTACCTTTTTGCGAAATCATACCTAGCCGAACTTGCTCAGGCCAACAGTACTCGCAATAATTATTTTCCAGCAGTAATTATAGTGTATATGAATGAATTCGTCTCGTCGTTCATTTATTACCGCTTTATTTGCCCTTGGTGCAGGTGGCCAGTTTAGTGTTGAAACTACCCCTAATTTGCGGTTTTCTTCCTATGGACATCCAGGATCGGCACAACAGGGTGATTCGATTACCGTAGATGCGGGTATCGAAAACGCGGGGTCAACCGCTGCTGAAGCACGAGTTGAGGTGGCAATCGAGGAATTCGATCAAGCAGGTAAACCACTCATCGGGGTATCTGAGGAACGTGTTATTGATCCAGGGGCTGACTACGAATTTGAAATTCAGACGGATCCATTAAATTTTGAGCCGGGCGATCACGAATTACTCTTCACAGCACACAGATACGATGACGAAGAGAACGATTGGGTCTACGTTAATAATGATACAGCCAGTCCTGGGATAACTATTGAAGAGTCAAGTCCTGACTTGCGGGTTCGGTCCACGGGGCATCCAGGCTCGGCACAGCAGGGTGATTCGATTACAGTAGATGCAGGCATCAGAAATGAAGGCTCTGCTACCGCAGAGGCGCGCGTGGAGTTGCTAATTCAAGAATACCCAGAAGGAGAACCACGGATTGGAGTTTCTGAGACGTACGCTATTGATCCAGGAACCAAACAGGAATTTGAATTTGAAACTGAGCAGTTAAACTTCGAACCAAGATCACACACATTAGCGTTTATAGCAAATCGATATGATAGTCAGAAGAATGATTGGGTCAGATCAGACCATATGAATTCTGATATAATTATTGAAGAGGCGAATGCACCCCCTGTGGCCAGTGCTGGACAAATTCAGTCAGTTGCCGAGGGATCAAATGTAGAACTTGACGGGACTAGTTCGGAGGATCCTAATTCGGACTCGCTTACTTACACTTGGGAGCAGATTAGTGGCCCACCGGTAGATTTTGCTTATGCAGGTACAGCGACACCGGAGTTCACAGCTCCGGAAGTTGACCATACCCGCGAGTTGCAGTTCGAACTTACAGTGTCAGATGGGAACGGAGGTTCCGACATTGACACCGTGGAAGTTCGGGTGAACCCGGCTAATGAGGATCCAATTGCGACTACTAGCCCTGACAGAACAGTCTCGGAACGTGAATCCGTTCAGTTGGATGCAACAGCGTCAACTAGTCCAGATGGGGATTCGCTAAGATATTCTTGGGAACAAATAAGTGGCCCATCAGTCACAATAAACGGATCTGCCACAGGTAGACCGACGTTCACGGCACCTGAAGTCGAGAGAAACACCACCCTTTCTTTTGAATTGACCGTCAGTGATGGAAACGGGGGCTTGGATACTGATCGCGTGGAAATTACAGTCGAACCAGTGAATGAGTCTCCGATCGCGGAGGCCGGACCCGATCAGAGGGTTGATGAGAGCAGTACCGTGCAGTTGGATGGGAGCGGCTCAAACGATCCAGAAGGGAATTCACTGAGTTATTCTTGGAGGCAGATCAGCGGGCCTTCGGCCGAAATTGATGATAGAGAGAGTGCGGAACCCGTAATACGGGTCCCAAATGTCGACAACGAACGAACGCTATTGATTGAGGTTACAGTGGATGACGGGAGTGGCGGTCTAGACAGCGATACAGTTCGTATAGTCGCCAGCCCGGTCAGGAATTCAACTACTCAAACCGAAATATCAGGGAGATCTGAGGTGTCTGGGAATGCTGCTGTGGATTCAGAGAACACTCCCAGAGACACGGTAGACGGATTATCATCGGCAACGACTGATGAAACACCGATACCACAATCAAATATCAATACCAAAGGGACGAACAATTTAACTCAAACTCGAAAGACTTCGTCTGGGACTGAGCTGAAATTGCCTGCCCCCCCTTGGGCTATCAGCGCTGGTGGTACCCTCGCAACGGTCTACCTTGCTAAACGGCTTCTTGCTGGAGAAGAGCCTAATGAAGAGGTTGACCCCGGAGAAGGACACCCGACACTCCGAGATGAAATAGAAGATGAGGAACTAGTCGAAGAAATTAATGAAAGGCGTCCGGATGAGTGAATGTAATTAATAGTCCGCCAAGAAACTGGTTGGTAGGGGTGGTCGATTTTTCCAGGCATAAATACTTGATGGCCCGTAAGTTGTATATGTCAATAGAAAGTATAGGTTACCAATGGGGGTATTAACTTTGAATCGAATCGAAACTAAGCCGCAAGCCTACTGGGCCAATAATCGGGATACAATTAGACAGAATCTTCAATCAGACGACCAGAGTGCTCGGAAAAGAGCAAGTTACGCGTTTTTGAAAGTGGCAAAGACAGCCACCATCGAATCTCTTTGTCAGGACTTTCTTGATCATCTCAAAGCTAATCTTGATACCAACGATGAAACGATTCAAGTGAATACAGTCGGTAGTGTTGCAGCCCTATTTCGGCGAGGACCAGAGCAAATACAGGAAGACCTCGCGAGTTCTGAAGTCGTTGCAGACCTTACCGCTACTGTTCGCTCGGATGAGATCGATTTATCTGAGAATGGTTTACTAGCGCTTTTGTTTTTGAGCGTGGAATGTCCGGGATATCTGGTAGTCACTGATAAAACCCTCGAGCTATTACAAAGTAGATTAGTTTATGAGGATGAACGATCGACGTATGCCGCCCTCGCACTAGCTAACGTTGCTTATCACGACCCCACTGCCATCAGTGGAGATCTCCCGAAATTTAGGCGACAGCTTGACTCAACACGCGAAGAACGAGTTTTCGCAAGTATAGCATATTGTATCGGCCAGTCGTTAGCCAACTATACCGGTCCTAACGGAAAAGAGCAGGTGGAGACTACCAGTAGGGTTATAGCTCCGTTAGCTGCCTTCGCTGCCAATAAGTCGAACTCCCCACCTCTCCGAGCATTGGTCCTCGAAGCACTGGTTCCATTCTGCAAGTTGTGGCCTGAGCGGGTACTTGATACATCAGTCTCCGAATTGATCGGGAATAGTTTGAACACGCTTGATGAATATACCACTCTAGCTGGTAGCGCTGCGAAGGTTCTCGCCGCACTCCCCGATGCTCCGGCTCAAGCGGACGAGGCTGTTCTTTCGGCACTTGAAGCGGCTACTAATGATGAAGCAACAAAAGAAGCCGTCAAAACACTACGAACAGACAAGCCTCGGCGTCTTCGGGACGAGGTATTTGACGCTGTACCTTCCATCGAATATATTGATAAAATGATAGTCGAAGTTTCTAACAGCCGTAATGTCAACATCCTCTCTCCCGGTGCAAAGAACATATCCTCTAAATAATATGAGACTTGGGTTTGATCAACTGTAAACTTCGTTGTCTTCCTCACCCTGTTCACGGAACCAGGAGAGTCTATATTGACCATCCTTGATTCCCAATATTAACGGCACTGATTGGATAAGCTCCGCAGGTATTCGCCAATCTCTGTGTTTAGGTTTCTTAAAGGTCAAGATATAGCCCATCAGATCGCTGCCGCCTTGTTCCTGTACCCGCCTCATCCAGACGTGTAAATGCTCGAGAAACAGTATACTCGTCAAAATCGTTTTGTGCAACGACTGTATCCACCGATACGTGATCAACAGAGCCAATATACTCTTCGCGAATCCTCTTTATGCAATCACTGGTGACCTCATTGCGTGATTTGAATGAGAACAGATCAGAATTATCTTTCAACAGTGGCTCGGTTTCGTCGTAAATAATCCTGCGACTCTGAAGATCGACCAGCACCAAGTCAACCTGCCTGCTGAAAGACACGGCATTACCGCGGGCAACGGAACGCTCTACTGTATCGGTCCAACCAGTTGGAGAGCCAACGGCCAAGATGTAGCGAGTGTCTTCACTTTCTGCATTTCTAACAACATCGTTCACAACTTCTAGCAGGTCTGCTTCCGTTCCAGGCCGGTCGTCAGCTCCATACCGCGCAAACATCTCAAGATGTGGGAGAATCCGTGCTTCAAGTACGAGTCGACGTTGAGTGGATATCGGGAGCCGTCCGGATTCACGAACGACGAACCGCGACTTACGACCGAGCGGGTATTGCCCGAGAACTCTATCTATATTGTCAACGCTCTCCTGATAATCTGTGAGGAGTTGCCGCATTTTCTGTCGGTTGTCGCTTCGCGAGTGGTTTTTACGCCAGTATGAGGAGTCAGCAGCGAATGTATCACCATCAGGTAGTGAAATTTCGGGAGCTTCATGCACGGCAGTCTCGAAGCGGCTTGAGTAATCGAACTCGGCGATCCGTGCCTCGGTTGCATACACTGTATCAGTCGTTTCTTCCTCGCGGACCGGTAACTCTCCATGTTCAAGCGCAGAGCGGTTAATTTCAAGCTCCTCTCGTGTTGCTTCCAATTCGGCCCGCTCTGATCGGAGTTCGGAAACCTGCGCCGCAATCTCTGCTTTTTGCTCTCGGAGTTGTTCAAGTTGGTCGGTGAGCAGCTGCTCGTACTGCTCGGCTAACTCTTCTTCAGATAGGGCCTCCTCTAATCCGTCAATTGTCTCCTCTAAGGACGACAGCTTCTTGCGGTGCATCGCAATCTGCTCGTGCAGTGCTTCCTGTTGTTCTTCCTGGCGTTCGAGCAACGTATCGACACGGTTCAACAGCCTGTCGACGCGATCTTGGCCAATGTTATCCCCAGAATCATATGTTAGACGGTGAAGTTCGTCAGTCAGTTCGCGACGTTCGTCTCGGATACTCTGATGGAGTGACTGGGAGAACTCGTCTAGCGAATCTTCAACGATATCGGATAGTTCGTCACCGATGGTGGCTCGTTGGTTCGCTGCTTCAGCGGCTTTGAGGACTGCGTCTTCCATCTCATCAGCAACGTTCGGGAGGCCGTTGTACCTGATGTAGACCCCGACTGCCTCTTGGAGATCGCTGAGTCGGTCGGACGCCAGACGTTCGACGGCCTTCATCTCCCGGTCGCTGAGGCTTGAATCTGTTCCGGTGAGCGCCTCGTTGAGTGTCTCCAGCTGCGGGGCGACTTCATCACGGATGAGGTCGTACAGTTTCCCGTCGCGACTGGCGATCCGCTGTTGAAGAGTCTCGCTGTCCGCGTCGTAGACGTCATACTGGCGGTACCCGTCTAGGGTTTTGAGTTTCTTGAGTACGCCTTCTGGATACTGGGCGGCGATCGTGCCGTCCGGGCCTCGATGGGTATAGTCAGCGGTTGCTAGCACGAGGCAGGCTTCCTCGATCTTGAGTAGCAGGTTGTCGTAGAGATCTTCGTCAGCTATCTGGCCCTCACGGTACGCCTCTCGGATCTCAGTTCGACAGTCGAGTAGGGTTTCGTATTCGTCTTCGCGTGCGACTCGTTTCGTTTCTCGTTGCCAGTTCTGGATACCATCTTTAATTATTTGTTCTGCGGTTCGCCGACAGCGGCCTTTAGACTGGTAGTCGCTCATTATAGAAATCCCTCCATTTCGTCTTGGAGATACTCTATGACCACACGTGGAGCTTCACCATACCCGGAGGTGAACACATGAATTGTTACTGTACCGTCGGGATTACTCGAGGTATTGTACCAGCACGTAGCTGTGCCTTTCCGCGTACTGATGGTGTACACGTCGTTGGCGGGGTCAGCGACGGTGGCATTCCGTTTGTTCATGAGACTTTCAAATAACCAGTCAACGCGGTCGGTGTCGACGTCAGTTTGGATGCTGAAGTCGAGTTCTTTTTCAGACGGTGTCGCATCGACGTCTTCTAATCGGTCGATTTCGACATCGTTGATGTCGTCGACTTTTGCTGATAGATCTTCGTAGAGTGCTTGGACATCATCAGTTTCTACGATGCGGGCGAATCCGCGTATCGGCTCTGCTTCGGTACTATCCCGGTTGTTGAGTAGGTATTCGACGCGCTTGCGTTCAGCTTCGTCAGTATAGTCGACAACAATAAGATATTCTTCATAATCTTCGTCTTTGTCCCCAGCGCGTTCAGTTGGTGTTGTCTGGTTGCCGGGTGATGCATCGTCGCTGTGAAGTTGGTCGTGGTCATCTCGTACCTGTTCACCTTCGGTCATCGCGATCACCATTATGCATAACCCACCGTTCCGTTCCTCCCCACATAAGTCTGTGTGTGATATAGACCACTCTGAATAAGTTGTTTTGAGGAGGTTATCAACGCACTGGCCGGATTTTCTCTGGTTTAAGCCATAGGAAACATTTCTAAATAACACCACACTCAGAGTATCTCGGTTATTACCCAAAGCACTAAGTATCCCCACAACAATCTCCGAATGTGGAGATATGACAACTGAGCTGATCCAGACGGTGATCGTCATCGGAGGGCTCAACCTGCTCATCGGGGTCGCGTACACCATCACGGTGTACCAGGCCCTCGAGCGGGTTCCCGCCCTCACGGCGGCAATCGGGTTTCTGCTTGCCACCGCTGTCGTGGCAACGGAAGCACACCTCGGCGAACAGTTACTCTCAGTCACCGTAGCTGAGATGAAAATCCTCGTGATCGCGAGCGTACTCAGCGCGGCGCTGGGTATCACCTCAATCACCGCAGTGTTCAAGCCATCGACCAACACCAGATCATAGAACCATGGACCCACGCGAGTACATCAACGAGAAGTTCGGTATCAAGGACGGAGGCCAGTTGCTCGACCCCGACTACTACTCGGACCCCGAGCTCCAAGACGACCGCTTTGACGCGGAAGTCCAGCGGAAGGAAGCCAAGGAGATGATGGAAGCGCTCAACCGGGAGAAAGAGGAACTCAAGGAAGAAGGAGTTGGCGCTCCTCCCAGCGAAAAAGAGGCCATCGCGACGGAAATTGAGTCAATCGACATCATCTACGACCAGCACGAGGCCAAGTTTCAGGAGGCGACCGACGAACTGGCGCTGTTCAGGGTCATCGAGGGCCTGCGCAGCCGAATGAACACCGGGGAAAAGAACTACGAGAAAGCGATCGACCAGACCAGCGAATCCGAAATCAAGGCCGAGGTCCGGGACGTCGCTCGTGACCTGAACCGTGACGCTGGGAAGATCAACTCGATTCTTAAGCAGCTGAAGATTTCAACCCGGATCACCACCAAGTCCGCCGACAGCACCGGGAAGAGCAAGTACGTCGAGGAGATGGAGCGGCGGGAGGACAACCGTGAGTACTCCGCCTCCGACTCCAGCTCCACCAACTCCAACCGGGACCGCGGCCGTAGCCGGAGCTAATCCGGCTGCCGGTCTTTAGTGAACATCTTTCGACGTGTCTGGGCGGACCGAAACCGGCCGAGTCCAATCGGCTCGGCCGGCGGTACCGTTTCGCGCATGGAAACCACTACACAGTAGCCACGACCAGCGACGAGCCACTGCACAATCATACGATGTACGATTCAAATCCACGCGATCCAGACGACGTGCACAGAGAGTACAAGGACCGCCTCGATGCTGCCGAGTCCGCACTCGACAGAGGAGACCATGGCCGCGCAGCGGATCACTACCGCGCTGCAGCGGACGCCAGAGAACAACTCGGGCAAATCCAGGGCGTGGACTACTCTACCAGAGTCCAAGAGCTCCGGCGCATCGCCGACCGTGCGGAGAAAGGCGACCGCATCGAACGCGTGGACAACGGCGCCAGTGGTGGAAACAACAACTCCCACCACGACCACGATGAGGATGATGCCGGCGGCGGTGAGGGTGACGACCGTAGGTCGGAGTTCCGTGAGGTTATCGAGAGTTTCATCATCGACACGGACACCACATGGGATGACATCGGCGGCCTTGAGGACACAAAGACAGAACTCCGCCAGACGATCGCTCTAGGAGCTGTGGGCCAAAAGCCCCACGCGGTTCAGGAAGCCCAGTCTGCGCTCCTCTTTGGGCCGCCGGGTACCGGGAAAACACTGCTCGCGAAAGCGGTTGCCAACGAGATGAACGCGACGTTCTTCAGTGTTAAACTTGGGTCGCTGCTCAGCAAGTGGTACGGGGAGTCGAGCCAGAAAATCACCGCGCTATTCGATGTCGCCAAGGAGCTGTCCCCGTCGGTGATTTTCCTCGACGAAGTCGACGCCCTGACGACGAGTCGTGGGGGGAGCAGCGATGATGCGTCCCGCAGGGTACTCAACACCATCCTATCAGAGCTGAGTAGCCTCAACAACAACGAGTCGTTCACGTTCGTGCTCGCGAACACCAACACACCTTGGGATCTCGACTTCGCGATCCGGCGCCGGTTCCCAAAACGGAAGCTTGTGCCTCTCCCGGACGTGTCCGCCTGCACAAAGATCACGTGCGTCCACACGACCGAAGGCGGCGTGTCATTCGAGGGGGATCCGCAAGCCCACGTGCCGAGTGAGCTACGCCCGAAGGTTTCCCGGGCATCGACCGTGCCCGAGGCCATCGGCCAGGCGTGTCACGAACAGGGGTACACCGGGAGTGACATCGCGGCACTCGCCCAGCGGGTGACGACCAGAATGGTCCACCGTGTCAACCCCGGGTTGGCGGACAAAGCCGACGAAAACCTGACTGCACTTAGCGACGAATCACTCGAGGTTGCGCCGATTTGCCCTGACGAGACTCGAGCAGCAATCAACGCGACCAGTGCTTCGCTCTCCCAAGAGGATCTAACCCGGTTCCACGAATGGGACGAACAGTATGGGACGGGGTGATTATGGAAGGGCATCTCCGTCGGCGTGGGTATCACCGGACTAATCTCCAGGGAGACGACTATGGCTATCGCACAGCCGTTCACGGGGTATGAACCGCAGAAGGTTCCGGACCGGGTGGGCGTGTATGAACTCGGTCGGCCCGCACCGACCGCCACGGGGTACAAGGTGGTGTATATCGGTTCCGGTCGGTTACCGAGACGGTTGCGTCACCACGACCGGTCCGACAAGCATTGGTCGGTATACCGTGTGGAGCTCACTGAGTCAACCCGCTGTGCCCGGCAACGTGAACGCGTGCACCAGCGTCGGTTCCTCGAGCGGGAAGGCCGGTTACCCGTGTACAACGACCAGATTGGGTGACACGATTCTAAATGATTCCAGTGGCTGTGTTGATGTGTCTGGCCAGGCGAATACTTATGTCTCGACAGTGGAATATGTGTGATAACAGAGATCACTACGGATGACCGCATCATACCAGGAGATCAAGACCCTAGAAGCTCTTACCGGAGCACGAGAGACACTGCTGGATCCCGAGTGCGGTCCACAGGACGTCGAGAGTGCTCTCCAAACCGCTGTCGACGCGTTGGAGAAAACAGGTGTTGATCCCGAACCCGTTGTCGAGCACTTGAACAAGCATATCCAACTCACCGGTGAAGATGGATTTCCATCGACGTCTCGCAGACAGTGCCACAGCACTCTTAGCCGCGTTCAGGCTGAATTACGCCAGGAGTTTGGCGCCTCTCCTGGCCCGGACTGTCCTCAGTGTGGGACTGCACTCCCCAGGGGCACGAGCGAGACGTACTGCGCCGAGTGCCGAACTGGTAGTCTGGATCCCAAGGAGGAATCCTCCCAGGAAGTTGCCAGCACTGTGGAGTTGGTCAGTCAGATACTGGAGTCAGCTGAAGACGCAACCAACCTCAATCTGAACAGCGATAACAGCACTAATGTCCACGTCGGAAATCAGCAGACCACCCATGATACAAACAACACAAATATCAACATAAACAGCAATAACAGTACGAACGTGGATATCGATGGAGAGATAGATAGAGATATTACGATACCGGACGGTCCCGGTTCGGATATCAAAATCTCGAACGGTGACGAATCGTCCGAGTGATTCTAGCACCGGCACAGAACGGGTTAATTTGCGCCAGGAAGTCATAGAACAGTTCCCACACCTTCTCTTGGTCACCGTCGGTTGCTCAGTATAGACGGAAGATACACCACCGTGGTCAAAAATATAGACAGAATCTGTCAAGGCAAGCGTGCGAGATACAGAGAGTCCATGCAGCATAGGTTCGAGATACCGGGATCTACCAACGTCGGGGTTTGTAGTAAACTACGACGTTCGCCGGACGCCGTGACACACCCCGAAGGGAGGATACATTACAGTACGTCAGACAAAGTCACAAAATGTACCGATAGTATGTTTCGCCGCAATTGGAGCATATTATTGGTGGTGCTGAAATGCCTATATGTGAGTTCTCTTCTGGTCCTACAGTACTATGACCACTGTCTGGTTCTATAGTATCGATGTGCGCTTTGTCGTCTGGGTCGATTTGCTTATGATTCGGTCTTGAGTTTTCTTGACCACATTCGGGACACACTGGCATATACGCTATTTCATCCCCGACACATTTCATACCCAGTCGTCGTCAAACGGTATATTGTCTGATTACAGTCCAATGTCCTCGTGGCTTTCCTCACCGTCACGTTCGGGGAGTGGCGGTAGATGGACCCCATCAAACTGTTCTATAATCAATTGGTCAGGTGGTCCCGATGCGTCAACATCGCCGAGAGTGTGTCCCTCTTGTTCGTCGTTTTCCATGCTATACTGTTGATTAGTCGAACACTAAACATTTTGGCAAATACAGGCTACTCCTCGCCGGCGCTCGGGTTCGGGACGTCGAACCCGTCCCTGTAGCACAGCCAACACGGGAGCTCGGCGTCGGCGTCCCAACAGTCGCAGTCCTCGGGCTTTCGTGGGTGCTGTATTTGCGCACTGTATTCAGCAACCAGCTCACGCTAATATTCAACGTTGACAAAATTCATAGCAGTCAGTGGACACACAAAGTAAGCAATTGAAAGACGAAAATGTAGTCTGTTGCAGCTACTGTTTAACCACGGCTACACTGTACCACCAGTCGCCTCGGGGCCCAGCATGGCGAAGCGTCAGCCAGTATTCGCCGAGAATCCCATTCATAAATACTGGAATGCTGTCCGTCCGTAGCGTTCCCTCTACGGTCCACCGGTGGGTGGGTTTGACGATCGGCGACAGTTATAATGCATTCTGGAAATCCGTAACAGAGTCGGCTTTGTCCATTCCGTCCTGCCAATCGTTGGCAACACCCCGAAGCAGGTAATGCTCAACAGCTTCTGGTTGCCCTTCAAAATAGCCTAGCTTTTTGAAGAGAGACCTTGATTTGTCATTTAATTCCTCTACATAGAAGAAGTCATGGTCACAGAAATTTTGCACCCATGCATTTATTATAGTGGACGCAATTCCCTGTTTTCTGAAACTCTTACGTGTGAATAGCTGTTGGAGGGAGGGGTGACCATCGGATTCGGTCGCCCATGTGAGATAACCAGCTATACTGTCATCCGTCACATAAACTAACGCCTTTTGTTGGTCGGGGTTATAGTTAGAAAATGAGTGGCTGACACTACCACCAATCATCCCCATGAACGCAACCACATGTTCTATTTTTCCAACCCTTTCACCATCACTATACAATAAGTAATCAGATTGGCGAGCCGTATCTATGAAGTTATCAGCTGTTTCTCCATCGAGAACCCAATTCGCATCTAAAGCCTTCTCCTTACGGATTGGACTCCGTTCGTACTCGATACCGTGTAGTCGGGAACAGTTTGTACACATATAGACACGCTCATCATCGATTGTAGAGAGACCTGGCCCGGCCTTAACCTGTGATTCACCGATTGAACTACAGTCACAATTTTGTTGAGCACTTTTGATTTTCTCAGCCATTGGTGGATTTCCGTAGGGAATGAACGCCATGCCAGTGATATCCAATAGTTTATCGCCGAGTACACTGGCTAATTGTTCTACGACTCGTGCATCCTCATTAATTAGACCGACACTTGGCTCTAAGAGGTCCTCGCTATATACACTGAAATCATTTTTAAAATCGTACTCTGTGAATAAATTCCAACTTTGAAAGTCATGATAGAAGATGGATATGGCATCGTCTCCAAGTATCATCGCGCTAATTATCCAAGGAACACCGTCCTCTTTAACCGCAAGCGGCACCGTAATCTCTACATCTTCACGGGCATTTGTTTCACGGAGCCATCTCTCAGTTGCTGGCTCTGGAGGAAAGTCTAGTCCATCAAATTGCATACTAAGAATTGATTATCTACCGTTGGTATTGTTTCTTTGTAATTTGAGACACTCTAACAGATCTTCCACGGAGACAGTATTATTCGACGGAAACTCCAACAAGCTCAGCGATTTTCCCCACCACTTTCCCTACTTCAGCCGCGATCTCCTCCCGTTTCATCCACTTTGTAATATACATACCATCCCGATCCTTCCTATACGCTGTTTCTCCTTCCCCAATGTCGTGCGCTTCTTGGTAAATATCCTCAAGAACCTCGGCATTGACTTGGATTTTTCCACTAACGAACTCTGGTGGCTTTGCAAGCATTCACTCAATAAGCGTTCGTTGTGGTTTGGCGCAGACGGCGTCAATCACTGATTCCTATGCCATTTCATTTTAGACCTATATTCAGGGTTCCTCACCAAGGCTGAGACGCAATATCTGAGAACAGTTCTGTGTTGAGTATGGTCTAATTTTTGTAGAGATGGACTTTGACTCCTGAACTAACATGAAGATGAATAGGGAGAGGAGCATCTGCGAGAGCAGATTGAGTCCTTATAGCCGATTTTTCCTCATAAACTTATCCGGCTTTACTCACATGCTGAGTTATGGACAGTCAGCCCTTCCCGTCGAACGTATCTGAGTGGACATGGGATACGCTAGAGTCACTCGCTGAATCCGGACAGGCAGAAAATCTGTATCTTGAGTACAAACGCCATCTTCGGTATCCTAAGAAAGACTCGGCAAAATCAGAAACGGAGTGGAAACGAAACGTTGAACGGGAATTTACGGCCTTTGCCAATGCGAGTGGTGGAATTATTGTATTCGGGATGACCGATGACGGTGAGCCCGCTCCTTTTGAACCACCAGCACACGAGATATCCCGGACAGTCTCTCAGCTAATCCAGAATACCACGCCGTTAGTAGAGACAGACGTCTCGAATCCCATTCGCGTCCCAAGCGATAGAGCAGACAGGATTGCATTAGCTGTACGTGTGCATCCGTCTTTAGCTAAGAGAAGAACCGCGTGACAGCAGCGGCTTATCGAGGAACGTTTTTGTGAGGAATGAGGAGGCGACGAGTGTGCACAACGACACCTCCTCATCGAGAATTATGCGTCGGCT
>NZ_SOSC01000001.1 GCF_005049285.1 Halorientalis salina
ACAGAACTCGGCAGCACGATTCGCGCAGTAGAGGAACTGTCGCGCAGATTCGTGGAGGTCGTCGCGCCGCTCGTCGGGAACGACGAGTTTGACCGGCGCAGTTCGACGCACCTCCATATTTCAGATTATCATCTGATGGTTTTTATAACCTTGGGGGTCGGGTAGCTACCGTCGTGCGGTTTCGTCGTCGGTTGTCGGTTTCCTCTCCGACCTACTCGCTCGCTACACTCGCTCCTTGAGGTCGGAGGCTCCACCTCGTATTATGCTGAACTCCGCTATGGCGACCCGGTCGAACAACTCACCAAGTACGCGAGCTCAGCGGATGCGGACACGCTCTTCGTCGGCCATCACGGCCACTTGGAACACGCCGAGCGGTTTCTCGGCAGTGTCGCCAAGGGGGTCGTCGAACGCGGAGAGATTCCCGTCACTGTCGTCCAGTGAGTGGTCAGGAGATATGTCGACTGGTGGAGTAGCATATGATGATAAGGCCAGTGCCATCGAACGACAAGACATGGCTGGAATAGTGCTTGCCACCGACGGGAGTGAGTACGCAGAGAAGGCGGGTGCACAGGCCATCGAACTCGCAGCCGACCGCGACGTGCCATTACATGTCCTCTGTGTCGTCGACCGCCGTGAGTTCGATGAGACAGCTCTTAGCTCCGGGGAACTGGCCTGTATCCAGGCCGAAGACCGCGGGCACGAATGTGTCGCAACCGTAGCCGACGAGGCTGAAGCAACAGGGCTGGATGTCACAACGACCGTCTGCCACGGGATCCCCGAAGATGATATCGTCGAGTACGCTGACGAAATCGAAGCTGACACTATCGTTATCGGTCAACACGGGGACCACACCGTCCATCTCGGTGGTGTCGGGCGACGGATCGAAGACAACAGTACCCGAGAAACGATGGTCGTCTCTTCCTGAGTGGCCAGTACGGGCGGAAAGGGACGCCCCACTGGCTGTGTTTCTGGCAGCCGACGCCCCGTCGCATATACCTGGAGCGAATCTCTCCGTCGATGGGAGATGGACTGCGCACTAACGGACGCTCCGGCAGCATTCCCAGCAGCCGACGTGTTTCCCGGTGGCTACCAGGAGTCGTCGACGGTGCCTACTGAAACATACTCGGGCCGGTCGGCCCCTGCTCCGTGTCGGATTCCTCTTGAGCGACGCGGCGATATTGCTGGGCGACCTGCTGAAGCTGGTCGCGTATCTCTTCTGCCTGTTCGTCCAGTTCGCTCGTATCGATATCGAAGTCGACCAGCGGTTCCAGGGCGTTCTCGATGACTGCTTTTGCGGCACTGGGGTCCGGAATGTACGGATTCGCCCGGACGACGAGGCCAGCTGCCGACACCCCGCTGTGATAACACTCGTTGATCAGCGTCCCAGTGATACCACCAATGGCACCCTGGCCCGACGCCAGTTCGATATTCGCGTCGGTCAACCGCTTTGCCATCTCGTTATCAGTGGCGACGCCGACGACCTCGCCGATCTGGGACTCTGACTGGGCTGGCATCCCCGCGAGGAAGATGGCTCGCTCGAATTCCGCCGCCAGGTCGTCGAGCACAACCTGCGAAAGTGGTCGAGCGGCGGTCGGTGGGATCGGCACGTCACTCTGGAGCGTCAGCAGGTCAGGATCAGTGCCCGAATACACACGGAAGGTATCCTGAATATGCCCGTCTCTGAACGAGGCGACCGACGGGAGTCCTTCTGACCTGAGCCTGCCGTGATGGCTGAGTTGTAGTTGCTTGCGTATCTGCTCGACGGCAATCGAAGCGACGAGTCCGTGCCCGGGGAGCCCTTCGATGAGCGTCGGTGTCTCTGCTTCGAGGTCTGTCAAACGGTCGAATCTAACGGACGGCTCTGAGTTAGTCATGGGTGGTCTACGGAGAGCTGACGCGTTTTCCCGAGCACCGCTGTGGCTGTGACTCGGGGGTAGCAGCGGGTGCTTTGACTGTCTGTTCCGCACAGACCCATCCACCTGCGGTCGCTAAAAACAGGGGGTCGGAACCACTGTTTCCCGGAAGACCGGCAAGCCGACGATGGTACTCGTCACGCCGATGGTGAGTATCGAGACGATGCCGCGCGTATCGATGACCGGTTCGTACTCACCGATTGATACCCTCCAACGCCTGCGCTTCATCAGTCCACTCACGCACCAGTTCCTCACTGACCTGTATTTGCTCGGCGACTGCCGTCGGGTCGGCGGTGGCGAGTGCCGTTAGCGAATCGATACCAGCGTTGCGAAGTTTCTCGGCATACGTTGGACCGACCCCGTCGATATCGGTGAGATCGTACGCTGTCGCGATTGCCTCACCCGTGATGGCGTCTACGACTTCGGATCTAATGGCCTCGCCAACATTTTCGAGGACAGTCTCCTCAGTACGCCCATCCGTATCAACTGTAACAGTAATCTCGGTATCTGCCGTCTCGACGCTGATTTCTACATCAAGCGCGTCTTCGATGAACTGCTCGATGGCCGCCGGTGAATCCGCAACGAGTGCTCTGGCAATGTCACCGCTCTCGTCGGCGATCCCAATCTCGATCTCGTCCGCTTCTCCGGTGGTCAAATCTGTCTCGATATCGACGCCGAGTGCCTGCTCGGCACCTTCACCGATGACATCGGCCAGTGTGGGATGTGGAATCTGTTCACGGAACCAGTGGGCGACCTCCGGCCACACGTCCCGATGCGCGTTTGCCGACATCGCGAGTCCGACGTGCCCGGTCGGGTACTCGATGGTCGTCACCTCGTCACTCCCGACGAGATCGTTGAACGGTTTGCTCGCTGCAGGGGGGACGAGATGGTCGTACTGGGCGAGAATCTGCAGCACTGGCATATCGATGGCCGTGATATCAACGTGTTCCTCACCGATGGTCAGGTCGTTCTCACAGAGTCGGTTGTCCTGATAGATTTTTTTCGAGGAATTCCACGTAGGTAGCGCCAGCCACGTCGACGCTGTCGGAGAGCCACGTCTCCATCCGTGCGAAATTCCGGACGAAATCCGCGTTTTCGAGCCGGTCGTACAACTGAACGTATTTCGAGACGTAATTCGCCACGGGGTCCATCAACGCGAATCCCACATCGAGGAATTCGCCGGGAACGTTCCCGAACGTCTCGGTCACGGCTGCCGGGTCGTAGTAGTCGGCGTCGCCCCATCGTTCGAGAACGCCACCAGTCTCATCGAAGTACAGTCCAGTGGCCATGAGTCCGAGTGCGTTGACAGTCTCGGGATGCAGTGCGGTGTACATGACCGACAAAGTGCCACCCATACAGTAGCCGAGGATGTTGAGACTGTCCTGGTCTGTGCGCTCTCGGACCTCGTCGACACAGTTCAGGAGATAGCGATTGACGTAATCGTCGAGCGTGAGGTGCTGGTCGAGTCGCGATGGCTCGTTCCACTTGACGAGATACACGTCGTGACCGGCTTCGAGTAACCGACGTACCACCGACCGGTCCGGCTGGAGATCCAGAATATACGGTCGATTGATGAGTGCATACACGATGAGAATCGGCACGTCGTGTTGCCTGTCGGTTACTGGCTCGTATCGGTGGAGTTCCAGTTTGTTCTCCGTGTAGACAACCTCGCTCGGCGTCTCGCCAACTCCGACGGACAGAGCATCTGTCAACCGGTCATCCGCGATGGCTGCTCGCTGCATCGCTTCGGTTCCGACCTCGAGAGTCGTCTGCTGAGCCTCCAGGCCCATCTCCAGCGGCGTCTGCAGTCGAGGTTGGTCGTCCGAGGACATGCACGCTAGTTCCACAATTTTGCAGTTGAAACCCAGTGTCCATGTCTCGAAACGTCTCTCCTGCCGAGGGACGTGGTGTCCACCTCCGAGGGCCAGTAGTCGATATAGCAGCCGGAACAATGCGTAGCAGCCACAGAGTTCTACTGACAGTCCCAGAACGCGGAGCGTTCCGGTGTGTGCGTATCGCAGAGCTTGCGAACGGGTATACGGCGGGGATTCCCTCGCTGTCGATGGTGGACCTGGGGAGCTTACTTGGCCAGTTCCAGTCGATTCGTCACTGTCTCGCCGAACAGTGCCTCGAAGAGTTTCTTCTCGGCAGCCCGCAGGTGTTGCGTGAACGTCGTCTGTGAGATGTCCATCATCGCTGCGACTTCCTCGCCGCTGTGTTCGCGTGGCCAATCGAAAAAGCCTGCAAAGTACGCAGTCTGTGCAGCCTCTCGCTGGCGATCAGTCAGTGAGGAGTCCAGTGTCGCCCGGAATGCAGCCTCCGTCTGGACGTCTCGCTCCCGTTCGCGCTGGGCGACCAGATCCAACTCTTCGTAAATCGTCCCGAGTGTGTCGACGACGGTGCGGATGTCGTTCGAACTGGCGACCTGCGCGACCAGCCGCCCGCTATCGCCGGAGAGGGACAGCGATTCGATGCTGCCACCGTACTCTGCCAGCGTCGCGACGATCGAATCATCATCGACGACGAACCGAAACAGGGTACAGTCGTCATGGTTGCAGACGTGCTGGACGGTATCGATGTGGGCGGCTTCGGTCGCATAGTCGCGGACTGCTTCGGGGTCGCTCTCCGCGACAGTGACGTACTGGATGCGTTTGCCGTCGCCGTCGGCAGCGATGTGTTCCAACTCGACCGTACAGTCCAGCGCTGCCGCGAGGTCGGCGAGTGGCTCGCTGATGCCGGACAACTGGAATTCGAGTTCGGTCACGCTATCGGAGGCGAGCGTCTGCTTGCTCTCGACCGCACTGATCGCGTCCGCGACGGTTCGGCCGAGTTCCGTGAAGATTTCCTGCTCGATGAGGTCGAACGCGTCCGTGTCGCTGGTCATGACGACGAGAACGCCGTACTCGGCACCGCGGTACGCAAGCGGCACGACGACGACGTTCGCATCCCTGGACCCGTCGACTCCCGACGTATTGATGGTGGTAAAGACCGGGTCCTGGCCGTCCAGTGCCTCGTCGACCGGCGTCGGCGTGGTGGCACACAACGTCTCGATGTGCTCGTCGAGCGTGGCAGCGTCAGTCCCGGCCCACGAGCGGGGGCTGACCGCATCGTCGACGAGGCCGCGACTGCCGATCCAGGCCACGTCAAAGATGGCCTCGCTGGCGAACTGCTCACAGACCGCTCGTTCTATCTCGTCTCGTGTGGATGCGGACACGAGTTCCCGGTTGATGTCCCGGAGCACCTCGTTGGTATTGTTCAGCAGCTCTAGCCGCTCGTTCTGGTCTTCGATGCGGACCTCGCGTTGTTTCCGGTCGGTGATATCGCGCTCGACGGCGACGTAGCGTTCGATCCCTCCCTCGTCGTCGGTGATCGGGGCGATGGTGGTATCAACCCAGTAGCGTTCGCCGGACTTTCGCTGATTCGTCAGCTCCCCGACCCAGACCGCGCCGGAACTGATCTGTTCCCAGAGGTCCCTATAGAACTCATCGTCGTGTTTCCCGGATTGCCACAGCCGCGGGTTCTCCCCGATCACCTCCTCGCGGTCGTAGCCCGTGACCGACTCGACGGCTGGATTCGCGTACTCGATAGTGCCGTCCGGATCGGTGAGGAAGATGGCGTGACCAGCATGTTCGATGGCCTTCCTGAACCCTCGAAGACGGTCGTTTGCCCTCTGGAGTTGCGTCTTGATATTCGCTTCCTCGTCGACGTACGTCGAGAGGTAGTACACCGTCAGTATCGCGAATACGCTCACGATCAGGCCGGGTAGTTCTTCCAGCCCCGAACTGGCAGTTTGCATCGTGAGTCCCTGGCGCAGTGTCATGAAAGAGAGCAGAAGCGTCAGGAAGCCGAATCGGCGGTCGCGGGTGCGAGAGAGCAACACCAGCGAGTAGCCCACACCGAGCAGTCGCAGCCCGACCGACACCAGAATGATCCAGTTCATGTACTCTCGGCCTGGGGTGCTGTCCGACCACGCGGCTGTCTCCCGACAGTAATCTCTGTGACCTGACTCGAAAAGCGCATAACAAGGGGTTGACTGTGCGTTCGGATAAATATCAGTATTCAGATCTGCGGCGGCGTGCGCGCCAAACTCGGCGTCACCCCCTCCACCAAACAGTATTGGTACCGGGATTATACGGAGCTAATCACTCGATTATCGACTCAAACAGTATTGGTACAACGCTCTCCACGGGTGTCTGCGTACATCTACGTGTATGAACAGTAGCACTGACTGGTCGGTTGTGGGCCAACCAACGACGGGTGGTGACGATGAGTAGCACAGACGACGGAGAGACGCTTCCGGGTGTTCCGAACGTCGGCACGGACGACCTCGACGCGATGGTCGATCAAGAACAGGTGGACCCGCGCGATGAGCTGGCGGACGTTGACGCGGACACGGACCTCGGAATCGCGATGGCCGAGGACGCAAAGCGCGTTTCCCGCGGCGAGCTTTCGGGCGAGGACTACTGGAGCAAGTACGACGAGGCTGCCAACACGGAGTTTGGCGAAGCGTATCGCAAGACGCCGAACCCATCGGTACAGAGCGGTGACCAGACGATCGATGCGGACGTCGCCGAGGACCTCAGTTGCACCGTCGGGTCGATGGAGTCCGTCGCGGTGGAACTGGCTGAAGCGGAGTCAGCGACCGACGACACGAGCAGCGACAAAACCTGGGGGATGGTCATCGACCTGCAGAAGTGCGTCGGTTGTGACTCCTGTACAGTCGCCTGCAAGGCGGAGAACCGAACGCCACCGGGCGTGTCCTACAACGTCGTGATGGAGGAGGAACACGGCGAGTTCCCGAACGTCACGCGCACGAACGTACCGCGCCCGTGCATGCAGTGTGAGAACCCGCCCTGTGTGCAGGTGTGTCCGGTGTCAGCGACGTACAAGCTCGACAACGGCGTCGTCAACATCGACTACGACCGCTGTATCGGCTGTCGATACTGTATCATCGCCTGCCCGTACGGCGCACGCTACTTCGACTTCGGCGAGAACTACGACGACGAGGTCGAGGAGGCGGGCGAGGTGACCAGTCCGGAGTACGGTGTCGACCGCGGCAAGCGAGAAGACGGGAAATCTCCGGTCGGGAACGTGCGCAAGTGTAGTTTCTGTACGCATCGCCTGGAACGCGGCGAGGAACCGGCCTGCGTCGAAACCTGCGTCGGGGACGCCCGTAACATGGGCGATCTCGACGACTCCGATAGCGAGGTGTCGAAGATGGCCGACTCCTCGCGGGCGTTCCAGCTCAAAGAGAGCGAGGGGACGGACCCCAACGTGTACTACCTCAAATAGGACAATGGCAACTAACTCCTCACTGTTCGAGTTCGATCCGGGCTTCGAGAACGGGCGCTTACGACTTGCCTGGTACGCCTTCATCGGCGCGCTCCTCGTGGGCGGTGGCTACGCGATGTGGCTCCGCATCACCCAGGGGATGGCGAGTACCAACCTCACGAGCATCGTGCCGTGGGGCGCGTGGGTCGCCTTCTACATCTACTTCGTGGGCCTGTCCGCGGGGGCGTTCCTCGTGAGCACGATGGCGAACGTCTTCGAGATGGAGGGGATGCATCGAATCGACCGCGATGCACTGTTCGCGGCCATCATTAGCATGGCCGTCGCCCTGCTGTTCGTCTGGGTCGACCTCGGTCGCATGGACCGGATGTACTTCCCCTTTGTGTGGCGACAGCTGACGTCCGCACTCTCCTGGGAAGTCCACGCGTACGTGGCCTACATCGCCATCCTCGTCACGGAACTGTACTTCTCGATGCGTATCGACCTGGCGCGTCTCGCCGACCGCCTGGACGGGTTTCGTGGCAGTCTGTACAAACTGCTGGCGCTTGGCCGACTCGATACGAGCGAGGCCTCCCAGGCGTTCGACCAGCGCTGGCTCAAGCGAGCCGGTATTCTCGGAATCCCGCTGGCGATCTTCATGGTGCACGGTGGGACGGGCGTGCTGTTCGCAGTCTCGAAAGCCCGTCCGTACTGGAACAGCGGCCTGTTCCCGGTTATCTTCATCATCTCGGCGCTGCTGAGCGGGACGGCGCTAGTGATGGTGCTGTACGTGCTCCGGACGCGTCTGTTCGACGGCAATAGCGTCGACCGGGACTTGCTGGACCGACTTGCGCAACTACTGATCGGCTTCATCGTCATCGATGCGGCGCTTACGGCCATCGAGGCGCTGATCGCGTTCGCCAGTCTGCACCCGCACGAAGTCGAAACCTGGCAGGTTGTGCTGTTCGGCGAGATGTCGTGGTCGTTCTGGTGGTTCATGGTCGGGTTCAGTTGGGTGTTCCCATTGGTGTTGCTCACCAAGCGGTCCTGGCGACGGAGTCCGTGGGTAATGGTGCCCGCGGGGCTGAGCGTCGTCATCGGCATCATCGCTGTCCGATTCAATATCGTCGTCCCCGCCCAGATTCTCCCGGTTATGGAGGGCCTTCCCCACGGGTCGTACTTCCCGTCGCTGGTCGAGTGGGGGACGAGTATCGGCATCGTCGCAGTCGGATTACTGCTGTACACGCTCGGTGCGGAAACGCTACCATTGACGCCGCTTTCCGGAGGTGACCACGAATGAGTACTGACGACAACAGCGAAGACGGTGCGTCGGTTTCGCGCCGCGACTTCGTCAAGGCAGTCGGGAGCATCGGTGCCGTCGCAGGTGCCAGTAGCGCCGCGGTCAACATGGACCTGGATGGGCTGTGGACGGACGCGAACCAACACTACGTCGGCGACGACTACGGGGAGTACGGTGCCAGTGACGTGATCCACACCACCTGCGGGCAGTGCAACACGTTCTGTCCCATCAAGGTGCGACTCGACGACGGCAGTGGCACCGGTGAGTACAGTTCGCTCGTCCGCAAACTCGCGGGCAACCCGTACTCGTTTCTGAACACCCAACCGTTCGCACAGGTCCCCTACGAGAGCGACCCCGAAGACGTCGCGATGGGCGACGTCGACGGCAGCGGCGACGTCGACGCCGACCGCTGGTCGCTGTCCGGCGGGCGCATCTGCCTGAAGGGACAGGCGGGCATCCAGACGGCCTTCGACAGCTACCGTGTCCGCAAACCGATGAAGCGGGTCGGCTCTCGCGGCTCCGGCGAGTGGCGCACCATCTCCTGGGAGCAGGCCATCGAGGAAATCGTCGAGGGTGACGACGAACTCGGCCATCCCGGAATTCGGGAGCTGTGGGCGCACGCGCCCCAGGACGAAGTAATGGCCGACTGGGACGCCGTCCAGAGCGGTGAGATGGACAAGTCGACGTTCGACGAGAAGTGGGAAGACAGCCTTATCGACACTGATCACCCCGACCTGGGACCCAAAGCCAACCAGATCGTCGACGTGGGCGGGTTCCGGCGCAACTTCATCCGGACCCGTCTCTGGCACCAGGGACTCGGCTCGATAAACAGCATCCACCACGCTGGCACCTGTGGGTTCTCAAGCGTCATGGGGAACGTTCGGTCACACGACGGCAAGAAGAAGCGCCAGTACCCCGATATAGAGAACTGTGAGTATCTCATCGTGTGGGGGACCAATCCGATGGTCGCCAACAAAGGGCCGACGTGGCTCGCCCCGAAGCTGACCAATGCCATCGAGGACGGGATGCGCATGGATGTGGTCGACCCGCGGCTCTCGAAGACCGCCGAGAAGGCTGACACGTGGGTCCCGGTCGAACCCGGCGCGGACGGTGCGCTCGCGCTGGGAATGGCTCGCTGGATCATCGAACACGATCGCCACGATATCGAGTACCTCCAGAACCCGTCGGAGTCGTCCGCGAGTGCCGACGACGAGCCGACCTGGAGCGATGCGTCCCATCTCGTCCTCGTCGACGAGGAGACCGGCCCGAAAGCCAGAGCAGCGGACCTCGACCTCGTCCCATCGAACGCCGACAACGCCGACGACTTCGTGGTGGTCGACGCCGAATCGGGCGAGCCGCGACCCGCCAGTGACGTCGACACCGCCGTCCTCGACGTGGAAATCACTGTCAATGGGCGGCGCGTCGAGAGCGCGTGGAGCCAGTACCGCGACCGCGTGTACGAATACACGCTGGACGAGTACGCTGACATGGCTGGCATCCCTGTGGAGCAGATCGCGAATGTCGCGGACGAGTTCACCAGCCACGGCAAGCAGGCGGCGATCATGGCGTACCGCGGCCCGGCGAAACACACCAACGGCTTCTACAACACGCGGGCCATCGCCACGCTCCAGCACCTGATCGGCAACTACGACTGGAAAGGCGGGCAGATAACGCCCTACGCGGGGTATAACACCATGTCCGGCCGGTACGAACTCGGACAGGTCCCGGACGGGCACTCCCCGTGGGGGATTCCACTACTGCGCGGTGGCATCAACTACGAGGACACCTCGCTGTTCGAGCGCGATGACGGCTACCCGGCCAAGCGGCCGTGGTTCCCCGTCGCGCCGCCGCAGGCCGCCCAGGAGATCTACGGCAGCGCTGCCGACGAGTACCCCTACGGCGTCGAGGCGCTGTTCATCCGCCCGTACTCGAACAACCACGTAATGGGGGTCGCTGGCGGCGACCAGATCCCGGCCATCCTGCAGGACACCGACACCATTCCGCTGGTCGTTGCCTCCGACACCGTCATCGGCGAGACGAGCAAGCATGCCGATTACATCCTGCCGGAGCCGACCTACCTCGAACGGTGGGAGAACTTCGGGACGTACCCGAACAAGCGGTTGGCCGACGAAAAGATCAGCCAGCCAGCGGTCTCGGTCGTCCCCAACGCTCGGCCGTTCGAGAACGTGCTCATCGACATGTGGAAACGGCTGGACCTGCCCGGCGTGGGCGACGAGTCGATCCCCGACGCCGACGGCGACCTGTTCCCGCTCGACCAGGCCGAGGACTTCTACCTGAAGTTGGCGGCGAACATCGCCTACGACCGCGACCCCGTTCCGGACGCCAGCCAGGACGAGTTGCAGGTGTTCAAGGAGAGCCACGAGAAGGGACTGGGCGAGCAGTTCGACCTCGACCGCTGGCAGGCGGCGGTTACGGACGAGGAGTGGCCGAAGGTCGTCACAGTATTGAATCGCGGCGGCCGGTTCGAGGAACCGGTCGACGATTACGCGAGCGACTTCGAGGAAAAGGGCCACGAGTACGACTTCGCTGGCCGACGTGACGACACGAACGCCTACGACGGGGACCATATGCGCTACAAGCTCGGCTCGCGCGTGGACTTCTACAGCGAAGTTGTGCCCAACGGAAAACACTCCTACACCGGCGAACGATTCGACCCGCTCCCGCGTGTCGACGACGTCGAACACTACGATGGGACCGTCCAGGCAGCCGTGAGCGGGGAGGAAAACCGCGACAGGCCGCTGCGGCTCATCAACTGGAAGCCTCGTACCCAGGGGATGCACCGCACGCAGAACAGCCCGTGGCTGCGTGAAACCCGCCCGGAGAACCCCTTGTGGATGAACCCACAGGACGCGGAAGAGCGCGGTATCGAGAACGGCGACGAGATCGCCATCGACGCCGGTCGACGGACTGTCGATGGAATCGCGATGGTCACGAGCGGCATCCGTCCCGGCGTCGTCGGCGCGATGTGGGGATGGGGTCGCACTGGCGACGGTGCGGAGTCCGAGACTGTCGACGGCCAAACCCGCGGTCCGGTCGAAGCGGATGGCCACACCCCCTACCAGTTCGACGAGCCGATGGCGGATGAGGCGGGACTGGCGAAAGGCCGTGACGCTGGCTTCGCGATCAACCACATCCAGCCGCTGGACGGGGAACTCGGCGACACCGGGCTCTCGGACCTCGTCGGTGGGAGCAACGCACAGTACGACGCCTTCGTCGACGTGGAGCGGCGGTGATTCCCGTGGCAGAAACCGACGAAGAGCACGGAACGCCGACGACAGCCGCCCGGGACGACCCGGACCCAGTCACGATGGCCCGGGCGCGAAGCCGCGTGTACGACCTGCTGGCAGCGACCTTCGACGGCGAGATGGGGCGGCTCGTGTCGGCGCTCGACGATGCGGTGTTCGTCAGTCTCGCCGAGGTGTTGCCGATCAGTATCGAGACTGGTGATCTGGAGACGGCCGAGACGGATGAGCGGGCGCTTGGGATCGGATACGACAATCTGTTCGTCGTTCCCGGTTCCCATTACGTGCCGCCGTTTGCCTCGGCCCATGCGATCGATCCGAGCGAGGAGTTCGAGTCCGACTCGCCGTACCACTCGGCCGGCGAGGCAGGCGAACTGCTCGGCGATCCAGCGGCCGACATCGCGCACCTGTACGACGCTGCCAGCTTCGAACCGGAGCGGGGTGACGACATCCCCGACCACCTGGCTGCGGTGTTCGAGTTCATGGCCGCGCTCTGTGAGCATGAGGCAGCGATACTGGAAGAAGCCGACCCGGACGCCGAGGCGCTTACCAGCGTCCGCGAGTTGCAGGCGCTGACGCTCTCGCACCTGGGCTGGCTCGACCAGTTCGAGGCGGCCGTCGCCGCCGAGGACACTGTCGAAGGCGTCTTCGCGGCACTCGCGCGGATCGCCCGGACGTTCACCGCCTGGGACGCCCGTGACGGCGTGCAGGCAGACGGTACGACCCCCGACAAATCACCCTGAAGAGCTACTGATTCCAATGTCATCCAACGAAATTTCCGAAGCTGACCTGCGTGATCGCCTGCGCGCCGTCGCGGACCCGGCGCTCGAACTAGATATCGTCGCCGCCGGTCTCGTCAGGGACCTCTCTATCGAGGGCGGGACCGCACACGTGGAACTCGCGCTCGGTGCGCCCTACGCGCCGGACGAGTCCGACATCGCGGATCGCATCCGCGAGGTCGTCGACGAGACTGGACTCGACGCGGAACTCTCTGCCAGCGTCCCGTTGTTCGAGGAGGCCGAAGCGTCCGTGTTGCCCGGCGTCCGAAACGTGATTGCCGTCGCGTCGGGCAAAGGCGGCGTCGGCAAGAGCACCGTCGCCGTCAACCTCGCCGCCGGGCTTGCCGATCGCGGTGCCGATGTGGGTCTGTTCGATGCTGACGTGTACGGCCCCAACGTGCCGCGGATGCTCGGCGTCGACGACGACCCTGAAGTGACGACCGTCGACGGGAAAGATCGCATCGAACCGCCGACTGCCCACGGGCTGGAGTTCATGAGTGTCGGACTGATGATCGAGGACGACGATCCGGTCGTCTGGCGCGGCCCGGTCGCACAGAACACGCTCAGCGACCTCTTTACCGACGTCTCCTGGGGGCACCTCGACTACCTGATTATCGACCTGCCGCCTGGCACCGGCGACGTGCAGTTGACTGTCCTGCAACAACTGCCCATCACAGGCACGGTCGTCGTCACGACACCCCAGTCGGTCGCTGTCGACGACACACGCCGTGGCGTGGAGATGTTCGCGGAGTACCAGACGAACGTACTGGGTGTCGTCGAGAACATGAGCGGGTTCGTCTGTCCGGACTGCGGGGGCGAACACGACATCTTCGGCGACGAGGGCGGCCAGTTGCTTGCCGACGCGGTCGATGTCCCGTTCCTCGGTTCGCTTCCGCTCGATCCGTCGATCCGGGCCGGTGCCGACGGCGGTGAGCCGATCGTCCAGGGCGATACCGGTGAGGCGGCTGGCGCCTTTCAGGACCTGGCGGCGAACGTGGCTAACAAAGTCGGTGTTCTGCGCCGTCACCACAGACAGCAGACGGCCGCTGACAGCGACTGAGGATGACTGGTATGCACAGCGACGAGACGCCCACGGACCTGCGCGCGGTCGTGCTCGCCGGGGGACACAGCCGCCGGTTCGGGGAACCGAACAAAGCCCTGGCACAGGCCCACGGTCGGTCTGTAGTAAGTCGTGTCACAGCGGCAGTCCGATCAGTTGGTGACGCGCCGTCGCTCATCGCGGTCCAGTCCGAGCGCCAGCAAGCGAGGCTCGACGCAGCCATCGACCAGCCCGTGGAGTACGTTCGCGATGCCCCGGATTTGACTGGACCACTCGCCGGACTCGTTGCGGCCGCTCGCACGGCTCAGACGGACCGACTCGCCGTCGTCGGGTGTGACATGCCGCTGCTCGTCGGGGGAGTGCTCCGCTGGCTCGCTCGCCAGTCGTCGACCGCCGATGCTGTTCTCCCGGTCGATAGCGAGGGAAAGGGCCAGCCAGTCCACGCGATTTATCGAACGGACGCGATCACGGGCTGTGAGTCATCAGTGGGATCGATGCGTGCCTTTGTCGACGATCTCGACGTATATCCGGTGCCCGTCGAGACAACTCCGGCGTCAGTGCCGCTCTCGCGGTCGCTGACGAACGTAAACACCCAGGCCGATCTCACGGCAGTCCGGCGGCGGTGGCAACGGTTGGACTGTGACCGCTCGCGACTGGGTAGCGGGACAGTCGGTACAGACACCCGCAGTGAGGGGTGACACTGACGCGGTCAGCGACTGACAGTTCTCCACACGGCTACAGCCGTGGGGTTGGGCCACTGGAAAATAGCAGTGATAAAACAGAGCGTCACGATGCACCGTCCGTCAGAAGTATCGGCTCCCGGACAGGGACGAAATGTCAAGTGCTCGGCAGCCGGATGTGTGCTATGGCATCCTCCCTTTGTCCGCCCGAGTCACGGTGGACGACCGTCGGACTGGTGACGTTGGTACTAGTACTCGGATCAGTGCTGCCGTCACCACTTGGCCGTCATCCGGAGTTCAGTCGCGTCGGGCCTGACAAGGCACTCCATTTTCTGGGCCACGCCAGTTTGGCTGTGACGCTCACTGACGCGCTTGCCGCTGACGGGATCGACCGTATCGGCGCGACAGCGGTTGCAGTCAGCGGTTCGACGGCGCTCGGTCTGGGACTCGGATTCCTCCAGCAATTCGTCCCTGGTCGGGTCCCCGAGCGCGCGGATCTGGTTGCCGGAATCCTCGGGTCAGTCTGTGGTTGCGTCGGCTGGTTGTTCCTGTCCGGGAACTATCGGGAAACCAGCCAGTAGCTTCCAGTCGAAACCGCGTAGCTACTCCCGCGACCACCTATCATCAGTCTGTCTTTTGGAAGCGCGCTCACAGCTCCATTCGTCCACGGTGGTGTCGCTGTTCGGCGTCAGTGCTGTCGACGATCCCTCCGCCGAGTCTCGGCGAAGAGAAAGCCGCAGCCGCCGTATAATTCCTACCAAGCGGGAATTGGTGACGGGTTATTTGATTCGTCGTCACGTAGTACCACCCGGCGGCGATGCCGCCACATTGGCCATGCCATACACACTCGAAATCAGCGACGATCTCAGAGATCGACTGGACGACCACCTCGAAGAGGACGAGACATACGAGGAGTTCATCGCCGAACTGGTCTCCATGTACGAGACAGACGGAGCCTTCCTTCAGGAAGGCTATTCCGAGTGAGCGGGCTCTGGAACTGACCCGGGAGCGGCCATCCCTGCCCCCGCCGCTCGGACAGTGGTAGATTCTTCTGCCCTATCCCGTGCCCTGAGTGTCTGCCTGTTGGGTCGCAGCTCGGACCGCCCGTTGGATTGTCGACCGTCTGGACACTGGCACCCGGCGCGTTCTGTTCGACGCCCAGTATTCCCTGTTCGTATTGCTATCCGCTTGCGTTCCCGTCTCCTTGCCGACGATGATGTTCCCGGTAACCGAGTCGCCAGCGCCATTCTCCCACTCCGTCTTCAGACCTCGACAGTCGCGTTCGACGTGGCGCAGCGTCAGTACGGTAGCCCGGTCTATCTGTCAGTGGTCGGGACCCGAATCCGGGCGTTGCAATGCGTGTTATCTGTCGCCGTCCTGACCGCTGTTGGAAGCGCGCCGTCGCCAGTACAGTTTGTGCATCTCGATCGCGACGCCGACAGTGAGGGCGATGGCTCCCAGAGCCACCCACAGTCTCGGGTCGACGGGGGCTGATTCGAGAACTCGCTGTGCCGGTGGGTAGTACATCGCGCCGACGTGAATCAGGAAGGCAGCGAGCGTCCCCGTCAGCAAAATCGGACTCCGGAGTGGAGAGAGTCGGAGCATCGATATCGTCTCCGAGCGGGCGTTGCCGATGTTGACGATCTCGAAGAGGACGAACAGCAGCAAGACGTGATTGCGTACTGCCGTCTCCGAGAGCCCACTGTCGAGGAGCCACGAAAATGTGAGAAACCCAAACACACCCATCGCCAGGGCTGCGACGACGGTGCGCTCTCCCATGAGTCGGTTGAAGATGCGTTCGTCCGGGTCGCGTGGTGGCCGGTCCAGGACATCGTTTTCCTCCGGCTCGAAGGCGAGGGCGACGTCCTGAACACCGTTCGTCACGAGATTCAGCCAGAGAATCTGGACCGGGGCGAGCGGGAGCGGCATTCCAGCAGCGAGTGCCAGCAACACGAGTAACACCTCGCCTGCGCCAGTCGAGACGAGGAGATAGATCACCTTGCGGATGTTGTCGTAGGCGATTCGGCCCTGTCTGATGCCCGCGACGATGGTCGCGAAGTTGTCGTCACTGATGATCAACTCCGCAGCATCCCTGGCAACGTCGGTCCCCGATTCGCCCATGGCGATACCGATGTTGGCCTGACGCAACGCGGGGGCATCGTTGACGCCATCGCCCGTGACGGCGACGAAGTGTCCGGTTTCCCTGGCTGCCTCGACGATGTCGAGTTTCTGCGAGGGGGACACCCGGGCGAAGACACGAGTCGTCCGAACCCGCTCCCGGAGCTCGTCGTCGGGGACGTCTGCCAGATCAGCACCAGTCACCACGTCGTCGTCTTCCTCGGCCAGCCCGAGGTCCCGAGCGATGGCCAGCGCTGTTTCCGGGTGGTCACCCGTCACCATGGTGACGCCGATACCCGCAGCCTTCGCGGATGCGATCGCCTCCGCGACCCCCTCACGAAGCGGGTCGATCATGCCGACGAATCCAAGAAAGGTCAGGCCGGCTGGTTCCGTCGGCGGCTCCTCGGAGTTGTATGGGGCATCAAGCACCCCTGCTGCGACCGCGAGCACGCGATAGCCGTCTTCAGCGAGGTCGGTCGCGTCGTTCAGGAGCCGGTCAGTCGACTCCTGCGAACCGGTAGCTCCTCCATCGCACATTTCGAGGACGCGCTCGGGAGCACCCTTGACGTACACCTCGATGGTCTCGTCGTCAGGCCCGCGATGGTAGGTTGCGGCGAATCGCTGCTCGGACTCGAAGGGGATCTCGTCCACTTGCGGTCGCTCGGCCAGTGCAGTTTCTCGGGTGATTCCGGCTTTCCGACTGAACGACAGGAGCGCGATGTCGGTCGGATCACCTCGCCAGGTCCACTCGCCGTCCCGATGGTGCAGTGTGCCCTCGTTACAGAGGGCTGCAGCCCTGGCGAGACGTTCGACGGCATCACCGGGAACGGCACCATCCCGTCGGACCGCACCATCCGGTTCGTAGCCCTCGCCGGTGACGTCGAGGTCGGTCCCGTCGGGAAGGCGAACCGTTCGCACGGTGAGTTCGTTGGCCGTCAGCGTCCCCGTCTTGTCGGTCGCAATCAGCGTACAGCTCCCCAGTCCCTCGACAGCGACGAGTCGCCTGACGATGACACCGACATCGGCCATGCGACGGCTGGCGACCCCGAGCGCGACCGTCATCCCCACCGGCAGGCCTTCGGGAATCGCCGAGACGGCCAGTGCGACTGCAAAGAGGAACATCTCGACCACGCTATACCCCTGGAAAAATATCCCGACCAGCGCGACGAAGACCGCTGCGACGACGACAGCGATACTGATTAGCTGGGTGAATCGCTCCATCCGGGCGACGAGCGGCGGATTTCCACCCTCGACCGCCGTGACGTCTTCGGCGAGACGGCCGACGGCCGTCTCGGCACCGGTTCCCACCACCACACCGCGACCCCGGCCCCGGGTTACGACAGTACCCGAATAGGCCATGTTCCGGCGGTCACCCAGCGGGTCCGCAGGCGCTCCCTGCCAGTCTTCGTCCTTGGAGACCGATTCGGATTCGCCGGTCAGCGGGGATTCGTCGACTGCGAGTTCGTGCGTCTGCGTGAGCCGGATGTCGGCCGGAACGCGAAATCCCGATTCGAGTAACACGATATCGCCGGGAACGACGTCTTCTCCGTCGATCTCGACAGCGTCCCCGTCGCGGAGAACCGTTGCTCGGGTCCGGATGAGTTCCTGCAAGGCCTGACTGCTTCGCTCGGCCTGCCACTCCTGGAGGCCACCGATAATTGCATTGATGGCGAGAACGGCGACGATGAACCCAGCATCAGTTAGCTCGCCGATAGCGACTGACACGGCGGCGGCGATTGCGAGGATATAGATCAGCGGGCTCTTGAACTGCCGGAGGAGAATCTCCCACCACGTGACCACCTCACCAGCTGGCAGTTCGTTCGGACCGTATTCCGCTCGTCGCCGAGCGGCGTCGGCAGCTGTGAGCCCATCCGGAGCGGAATCACACGTCTCGTAGATCTCCGCAGCGTCACGGGTATGCCAGTGCTCGGTCTCGTTGTCGCCAGTACTCGTAGGTTCCTGTCGTGACATCGGTTCGATCCGTCGTCTAGAGCGGCTCCTCCAGTACCCCACCGATCCAGTCCCTGACCCGCAGTCTACGTCTGTGGGTGCCCAGAGCGGGACCGAGAGACTCCCTGGTCGACTCTCTCTGCCCCCTCACTGGGTGCTTCCACGGCATGGGTGAAAAGAGAGTGGACGTGACGCCAACCAGACAATTGCGGTGACTCGGACCGTCGCTCGGGTACGCCAGTCGACTCGACTGAAAACTGTCGCATCCCCGATGGGTACAGCGTTCTGAGAACAGTGATCCCCTTTTTCGGCTTCAAACAACTGGAAAAACCAGGTGGGACTGTACTGCTCGATTATCTACTGATTGTGAACAGTCCCGCATCCTTATCTGTCGACCGGGTGTTTGACGAGTGAGGCAGTAGTTAATGGGATTCCTCGATTCGTTCGGCGCACTCGTCAGTAGTATCATCGCGGCACTCGTCATGCTGCTCTTTGCGATCCTGAGTTTCTTCATCACGGTGTTCATCGTCCAGGTGGGAGCAGGGTTGGCCGGTTACTCGCCGTCCGGGGACTTCGTCGTCCTCTCGGCTGCGCTCCTGGCAACGGGTGCGATCGTCGCGGGAGCGACCCCGATGTCGAGTCTCAGCGGCGTCGAAGAGTGAACGGTCCGTGAACTCGGTGAACAGGGTGAACCCAGCGGGAGTCACGGTCGACTCTGGTTTCGACGCGACGCGTCTGGGGCCTCTCGATCCGGGGGAACTACGGGGTTGGCGGAGCCGGGACGTGTCGACTCGGTCGTTCAGTCACCGTCGGCGATGAACGCTTCGAGCGCCTCGCGTGCGTTCTCGACGGCGGCCTCCTTGGTCGCGGGATAGGCTTCGACTTTGGCGCGGAACGTGATGCCGTCGCCCAGCCGGACGTCGCCGTTGAACGCGGCTTGCTTGTCGATGCGGAGGAAGAGCGAACAGTTCTCGTCGACCCGCTCGTCGAGTTCGGCGGCCAGTTGGCTGGCGGTGTCGAGGTCGCTCAACCGGCCGAGCACGTGACGCATCTCGTCGGCGCGTTCGACGCGAGCCGAGAGGACGACGATCCGGTCGCCGTGGTGGCCCTCTGACGTCGCCCGCTCGATCTCGATGTCTTCCGGCAGGAACGTCCGCAGTGCCCCTTCGACTCGCTTCTCGTCCTCGGTGGCATAGCAGAACGTCCGGAGGTCGATGTAGTGGAAGGGGACTGACGGCATCGCGAGTCGTTACTCCTCGTCGTCGTCGCCGGACTCGACGAGATCGAGTTGTTCCTCGGAGAGACCGGCTTCCTGTCCGTCCTCGAAGTTGACGGTGTACGTCTCGTCGCCGAACATCGTCTCCATCACCTGCGTGATGGTCCCCTCTTCGCCGTCGTACTCGCTGTGCTCGTCGTGTAAGATGACGCGGTCGTCTTCGTCGAAACTCATACCGTTCGGTACCCCACGATTGCCTAAAAAGGGACTGGTTCGGACCGGCCGAGCCAGTTCCGAACGGCGCCTACCGGCTGGTCGTTCGTTTCCCGTCCTCATCGATTTCGAGTACGCAGCCGAAGGCGGGCGTCTGCCGCGGGATCTGGTGGTGGGACCGGTCGGTGCCCGTGTCGAAGACTTATTGCAGATACACTGCATATATGGACCTATGAATAACGTTACGCCCCCCTGTCACGCCGTTCGGTATCGGTCGTGGACTACCGGTTCCCCGTCGAACCGACGATGACGGCCGTCGATACCCTCTGGTACAAGGCCGACGAAGCCGACCAGCAGGCCGAACGCACCTATCACCAACTCAGCGACGCCCATTCGGGATACCTGGAGTACGAGCGCTCCCGTCGGGTCTCCCGGCCCCGGTTCCGGACGCTCGCCGAACGCATCCGCGAGAACGGACTCCCGTACGGCGCACACACGCTGGTATACCGCGAGTCCGGGCAGTTGCTGCTCGTTCGCCACGAGGGCGTTGGTATGTGGGTCGTCCCCGGCGGTGAGGTCGACGGCGACGAGACGTTCAAAGACGGCGCTCGTCGCGAACTCAAGGAGGAAGCAGGCGTCGAGGCCGATTACGACGGCCTGGCCATCCTGGCGCGCGTGTCCTTCCGAAGCGACGGGTATCAGACCTGGGGCGTCCTTCCCGTCTTCGAGGGACGTGCCCGGACGACCGACCAGACCGTCAGCGACCCGGACGACGAGATCTCCGACGCCCGCTGGTTTACCGACCTCCCCGAGGACACCCGCGACCGCGCGAGACTGCGACGCTGGCGGCGGCAGCGCTTCGGCTCCAGTTGAGGACTGCCCCGATCCCTTTCGATCTCCGGCAGCTTCACCGCTCGTAATAGACGCCAGACACTTTTACCGGAGTCGGGAACCAGCAACCGATGGATCGTTCAACGACTGCGCTCGCAGTTGGGGGGATCGTCGCCGTCGTCGTCGCCGGCGTCGCTGCCGCGTTCGTCTTCGGTGTGGTTCCGACTGGTGGGGACGGCGCACCGCCGCTGAACGAGAGCACCGACGGCAACGAAACGCAGGCCTTCGCGTTCGACGTCAATCGGACGGAAAAATGCGGCAAGCAGTGTCGGGAGATGACCGTCACCGTTGCGAACACCGACGACGTGGCCGTCGAGAACGTCACGCTCGATTTCGAGGTGTACGCCGGGGGATCGGACCCGGTCTGGGAGGGTGCCGAACAGGTCGACACGCTGGAATCGGGGTCGTCGGAATCGATGACGATCACGATCCGCGTCGACGAGGACGGATACGAGCAGATCCGCTCGAACTTCGGGACGGTGACGCTGCAGACGACCGTCGAGAACGGCAACGTCACGAACCGCTTCGAGGACGAGCGAAACGTCGCCTAGCTGCCGTACTCTTTGCCCTCGCGCCGGTCGGCGTTCAGCCGCCGCAGCGTCGCGCGGGCGTTGCTCGCGTCGTAGCCGAACAGCACTGTCTCGCTGTACTCGCCGGCCACCTCGGCCGCGTCGATGAGGTTGTCGATGTCGACGTCGACCGCGTACAGTTCGATGCTGAAGGGCGTGTCGAGCGCGGACTCGAACCCTTTGGCCAGGATTTCGAGCCAGTAGGTCGTCGAGTAGGCCATGTCGTACAGCGGGACGACGAACTCGTCGACGTACTCCGAGAGCGCATCGAGGTCCAACCCGGCCCGTTCGTAGACGTGTCCGGGGTACGGGTCCGGGTAGAGCGTTAGATACAGGTCGCCGGGGACGCGCTCGCGGGCCTCCCGGACGAACTCGGTGATGACGTGGGCGCGCCAGGCCTGCCAGTCGTCGAACTCGCTGTCGGCGAACCGCTGTTCACAGCGGTCGCAGTGACAGTACTCCTCGCGAGGGAAGCCCACGTCGTCGAGGCGAACGTCCTCCGTGACCTCGACGACGTCTTCGAGGATTTCGAGCAGCCCCTCTCGATAGTCGTCGTGGTTGGGGCAGACGTAGGCCCAGTCGAAGTACTGGCGCTCGCGGGTCGCCAGTTCGCCCTCGTCGCTTATGGGGATGATGTCCGAGTTCGCACCGGCGGCCGCGTTGTCGCCGAAACAGGAGATCATGCTGATGCCGTCCTCGACCGGTTCGGCGGCCCGTCCGGTCACGTCCTTGACTTCGTAGAACGACCGGTCGAACTCACCCCAGGCCAACTCTTCTTCGTTGCGCGTGACGACGCCGTACATGCCACGGGCTAGGCGAGCAGAAAGGAAAAGGCGTTGGGAAAACCCCCCGCTAGTTGGCGGACGATACCGGACGCCACGTCCGTTATTTCTTGACCGCGAGGCGGTAGACGAGGACGATGGCGACCAGGGCGGCGACGAGTTTGAACTTCTTCGACATTGCGTAACAAAAGTCGGACCCTCGGGCTATAATTGTTCCGGGAATCCGCAAAAACCGGGAGCGACGGCGCGAGCGACAGTCAGTCGACCTGGATGTGGTCGGCGATTCCCTCGCGGATGATCGTGTTACAGTACGCACACCGGACGCCTTCGTCGAGGACGTCGAAGTGGGAGTCGACCGGCTCGCTTTTCGTCGTGATGCAGTTGCGGTTCGGGCATTCGAGGACGCCGACGACCTGCTCGGGCCGTTCGACGCGGTGTTTCTCGATGACGTCGTAATCCCGGACGATGTTGATGGTCGCGGCCGGCGCGATCAGCGAGAGGACGTCGACTTCGTCCTGGCTCAGTTCCCGACCTTCGACCTTGACGATGTCTTTCCGGCCGAGCCGGTCGCTCGGAACGTTCATCCCGACGCTGACCTCCTCGCCGCGGGAGCCGTCGATGCCCAGGATGGCGAGGACGTTCAGCGCCTGGCCGCCCGTGATGTGGTCGATGACCGTCCCCTCCGTGATCTTGCTGACGCGGAGTTCCTCGTCGTCAGTCATGCGTTCCCCTCCAGGATGAGATCGAGCAGCGCCATACGAACCGGGACGCCGTTGTGTGCCTGCTGGAAGTAGTGGGCGTGGGTCGTCTCGTCGACGTCCGCGGCGATCTCGTCGACGCGCGGGAGCGGGTGCATCACGACCAGGTCGTCGCTCGCCGCCTCCAGGGTCTCGGCGTCGATCTGGTACTCGCCGGCGATCTCGCGGTACTCGTTCTCGTCGGGGAACCGCTCGCGCTGGATGCGGGTCACGTACAGCACGTCGAGGCTGGGCAGCACCTCGTCGAGTTCCGTGTGTTCCCGCATCGACGCGCCGGTCTCGTGGAGGTCGTAGCGGACGCTCCGGGGCAACTGGAGGCTTTCGGGACTGATGAAGTGCTGGGTCGCGTCGAACGTCGTCAGCGCGTGTGCCAGCGAGTGGACCGTCCGGCCGTACTTCAGGTCGCCCATGATGCCGACGGTGAGGTCGTCGAAGCCGGCCGACTCCCGGATCGTGTGCAGGTCGAGCAGCGTCTGGGTCGGGTGCTGGCCCGCGCCGTCGCCGGCGTTGATGAGCGGAACGTCGACGAAATCGCTGGCCATCTTCGCGGAGCCTTCCAGCGGGTGGCGCATCACCAGGGCGTCGGCGTATCCCTCGACGACGCGAACGGTGTCCGCGAGACTCTCCCCTTTCTTGACGCTGGACTGATCGACCGGTCCCATGTCGACGATGTCGCCGCCGAGGCGCTTCATGGCCGCGCTGAAACTCATCTTTGTGCGGGTGCTCGGCTCGAAAAAGAGCATCCCGAGCAGTTTGCCGGCGTGCCGGTCGGCCACGGCCGAGGGGTCCGCGGCGATCTCGGCAGCCCGGTCCAGGACGGACTCGATGTCCGCCCTGGAGAGCTGTTTGGCGCTGATGATGTGGTCGTGCCGCATTAGCGGGTACGCCGTGGCGAACCCCCTTGAATCTCTCGACACGGTGGCTACTCTGACGCCGGTGGCTCAATCCGTCACTATCTGTGACACGTACGTACGCTATGTAGTTTACATGATAAACAGCTAACGGGTGCTGTCAACTCGAGTGGGGTGGACGACGCACGTCCATTTGATATCGATGTTCGGATCACGTTCCACGGACGACGCGGACGCGGCGCTCACACGAACGAACGGGTGGACGGTCCCTCGGCGGACGTTCCTCTCGGGTGTGGGAACGGCGGTCGGGATGGGATCGCTCACGGGGAGTGGCCGAGCGGCCCCGAACGGCACCAGCCCGCGAGTACCGGAGGCGACCTACTACGTGTATCGGACGAACGACCGCTACCTCGTGGCGAACAGCCCGATTGCGGGGATCGAATTCAACGAACCGGCCGACAGAAACGCCGAGGCGGCGTTCCAGTACGCCTTCGATAACCTCCCGGAGTCCGGGGGGACTGTCGTCGCCAGTCCCGATACCTTTCGATTCGGGGGCCCTGCGACGCTGGGTACCGGGACGACGCTCGTCGGTTCGGACGGGACGCGGTTCGTCGGATCGACGACCGGCCAGCGCGACGACCCGTTGCCCAGCGATGCACAGGACAACCCGCTGGCGACGGGGCACGACATCGTTCGGCTCCGCGGCGACAACGTCGCTGTCGTGGGGATCGAGTTCGACGCCGACGGTGCTCAACTGGACAACCACGCCGTTCAGGCCGACGGCTGTTCCGGTGTGTACATCGCCAACAACCGGACCCTCAATGGGTTCCAAATGGCACTCTCCTTCACGGGGTGTGACGACGTGACCGTACAGGGCAACGTGGTCGATGGCCCCAACTGGTACGGGATCACCGCCCGCGGTGCCCCGGAGGGGAGCGACATCGACCTCAAACAGTCCACGAACGTCCTCGTGACGTCGAATCGCGTCTCCGACCTGAAGTTCAACAACATCGCGGTGTACAACGTCCGGGACTTCGCCGTCTCCCAGAACGTCGTCTCCGAGGGCGGACACAGCCTCATCGCGTGTTCGCCCTCACAGGGCGGGGCTATCGTCGGGAACGTCTGCCGCGACATCGACCGGTTCGGCGGTGACCCTGGCGGTGAAGCGGGGATCGAGATCGAGTACAAGCGGACGCATATCACCGACGCAGTCGCTGGGACGCCGGCTGAAACGTCGTTCGACATCACGGTCGCCGGCAACCACGTCCGGAACTGCGGCGTCGGCTTCATCTCCCGGACGGTGCCCGCCGACCTGGACGACGTGCGCGTCGACGAGGCCCGCCGGAACAAGCGCCCCTACAGCTTCAGCGTCACCGGGAACACTATCAGCGCGTGTCGGAACGCGGGCATCCGGATCCGCTCGGGCGAGGACGCCGTCCTCGCGACGAACACGCTCCGCCGAAACGGTACCGACCCCGAAAGCGCGGACCTCGTCAACGGAAGCGGTGACGAAGCCGCGAACATTGACGTCAACGCCGAGTACACGGCGGGCATTCAGCGGGACCTGAACGTCGTCCGGAACTGACGGCGCTCGCCGGAGCGACCGAACGTACATGTACGAAGACGGAACCACCCACCGGCATGCTCGCTATCGCCGGTGGCAAAGGCGGCTGCGGGAAGACGACGACGGCCGTCGGTCTGGCGGCAGCACTCGCACGGGAGGGCCAGTCCCCGCTCGTCGCCGACGCCGACCACGAGATGCCCGACCTCCACCTTCGAACGGACGTGCCGCGCCAACCGGGACTCGACGCGGTCGCCGGCGGCGCACGACCTGCGACCATCGCCCACGCCCCGAGCGATCAGCCGGACATCGCCGTCGTACCGGCCGGTATCGGTCCCGATGCCGCCCCGGCCGGGCTCGACCGCCTCGATCAGTGGTCCGGTCCCGTCCTGCTGGACTGCCCGGCCGGTGCGGCCCGGGACGCGGCCGTCCCGTTGCGGGTCGCCGACCGAACCCTCCTCGTCACCAATCCCGAGCCCCAGACGATACGGGACACGGCCAAGACGGCTGCGATGGCGCGCACTCTTGGTGCCCCACCGATCGGCGTGGTCTGGATCGATCGTTCGGTTGCGGGGCGTGCTACCGAAACGACGGTATCGGAGGAGGCCGCGCGGAAACTGTTCGGATGCGGCGTGTGTACACGGGTTCCCGCCGCTAGCGAACCCGTGTTGCAAGTGGAAAACGTTCGTACAGCCTATCAGGCAGCCGCAAGAAAGGTGCGCAAACGGAATATTTAATCTGCTGGATATGCTTGGTTTCGAGTGGCATGGAGAATCGGCTCCGGACCGGGATAGACGTTCTCGACCGGAAACTGAACGGGGGGATCCCGGCCGGGAGTATCGTCGCGTTGTGCGCCTCGCCTGCGAGCCAGGCGGAGCTGTTTCTGTACGAACTGACGGCGACGCGCGGCACGCTGTACCTCTCGCTCGACCGTTCGGAGGAGGCCGTCTCCGACAGCATCAGGAACTCGCCGACCGAAACCGGCGACCCGACGGTCCGACACATTCCCGGCGAGGCACCGCTGGACAACGCGGGGAAACTCGTCTCCGCGCTCCCGGAGACCTCGAACCTCATCATCGATCCGGTCAACGTCCTGGAAACCCAGGAGCCGCCGTCGCGGTTCCGGAACTTCATGAACGACGTACAGAACCACATTTTCAACACGGGGAGTCTGGCGATCCTCCACTGTTTGACCGGCCACGACGTTCCCGGACTCCGGGACTCGACCGAACACTTCGCCGACGTGGTCTTTCAGCTCGAAACCACGACGACCGGCGACGACGTCGAAAACAGGCTCGCCATTCCGAAGTTCCGCGGCGGCCGTGCGCCCGCGGACGTCATCAAACTCGATCTCGTCGAGGAAGTCTCGATCGACACCTCGCGCGACATCGCATAAACCGGAAGGCCCGCCCGGAGCGAAAACCCGCGAAGTCGTTACTCCGGTCGGGGCGTGCTGATGTTCTGCATCATCTCGTGACAGCCCGGGCACGTCGTGACCTTCTCGGCGCTACAGAGCCGCTTGCCACAGGCTGGACACTCGTAGAGTTGTGCATCCTCGTCACAGGGTGCTGGGTCGGCCGGCGTGGGCATGTGAATGAGTACCTAACACACCGGGTTAACTGTTGTGTTACCAATTGGTATCCATCTGTCCAAAACCATCTCCATTTGGCAGAACTGCAGTTAAAACCGGACGTATGTCAAAAAAGACCGTGTAGACTTACTCGTCCGCGGCGTCGCCGATCTCCTCGACGATCTCTTCGGCGTCGACGTCGGCGTCTTCGAGGGCTTCCTCGATGTCCTCGCCGCCAGCACCGCCCATACCGCCCATCATGCCGCCCATGCCCATGCCCATCCCGGAGCCGTCGATGATCTCCTGGATGATGACGCGGTCGATGCCGAGCAGGTCAGTGACCTGCTGACAGATCTGTTGTTTCTGCATCATCCACTGCTGATTCATCGTCAGCTGCATGTTCGCCTCGATGTACAGCGTCTCCTTTTCGACCTCGACGGTCTCGGTCTCGGGTTCCGCGTCCTCGTCGTCCTCGTCAGGCTGGACGACCTCTTCTTCCTCGACGGTGTCGGTCTGTAACCACATCTCCAGCTCCATGTCGAGGTACATCTCGAAGAGGCTCTGGGCCTGCTCCATCCGGTCGTCGACCGTGCCGACGACCTCGTAGTCGTACTCGATGTCCTCGCCGGCCAGCGGGTGGTTGAAGTCGACGCGCGCGCGGCCGCCGATGATCGTCTCGACGCGACCCTGCTCCTGGTCGATCTGGACCTGCGCGCCGGGGTAGCGGTCGTCCTCGGGGATCTTGTTGGCACTGACCGTGCGGACCTCTTCGTCGTCGAACTCGCCGAACGCTTCCGCGGCGGGGACCTCGACGGACCCGGACTTGCCGACTTCGCCGCCGATGATGTCTTCTTCGACGGCCTCGAAGAGGAAGCCCTCGCCCAGAACGAGCGTTCGGGGTTCGAAGGTCCGTTCCTCGTCGTCGATGCCCTCTTCCTCGGCGACCTCGGGATCGGTCGTGTCGACGATCATGCCCTCTTCGACGGTGCGGGCGGTGTAGTCGAGTTCGATGAAATCGCCGTTCTGGAGTCCCTCGGTGGACTCCTCGGTCTCAACGTCTTCTTCGGTCTCGGCTACGTCATCGGCCTGCTCGGCCTCGTCGGCCTCGGCTTCGTCACTCATATCGAGACAGTCAGGGCTTGTACTCTTAAGGTCAACGTTTCGGCACAGCAGCGGTGTCGGGGACCCGAGACGTTGCTGTCGGCCCCGTGCGCACGGAATCCGACTGCTTTTGTGCCGGCCGGCGAACCCACCAGGTATGTACGAGGTCGAGGTCAAGGTCCAGGCCGACCACGAACGCGTGCGCGACCGCTTGGGCGAACTCGGTGCCGAGTCCATCGGGACGGTCACGCAGGTCGACACCTACTTCGACGCCCCGCACAGGGAGTTCACCGAGACCGACGAGGCGCTCCGCATCCGCCGCGAGAGTCGGGACGACGAGACGAACGCTCGCCTGACCTACAAAGGGCCGCTCGTCGATGCCGAGTCCAAGACGAGAGAGGAAGTCGAAGCGGCCGTCGCGAACGGCGACGACGTACGCGCGATCCTGGAGGCGCTGGGTTTCTCGCCGGCCGCGACAGTCCGAAAGGAGCGTGAACGGTTCCGATACGACGAGTTCACCGTCACGCTCGACAACATCGACGGGTTGAACACGTTCGTCGAAGTCGAGACGCACGCCGACACCGAAGACGCCGTCGAAGCGAACCGCGAAGCGGCCTTCGAGTTGCTCGAACGCCTGAACCTCGACCCGGACGACCAGATCCGCACCTCGTATCTCGGCTTGCTGCTCGCTGACGGGGACGGCGATACCTCTCAGTAATCGTTATTCTGCGGAAATTTCCGTAAGTTATAGAATCCCCACCTGCCAAGGGATGGCTAATGACCGAGCGGAACATTCGCGTCCAGCCGACCAACCGGCTGGCAGTCGAAGACCAGGAAGTCGAGATCGTCGAGCGAAAAGGGATCGGACACCCCGACTCCATCTGTGACGGCGTCGCCGAGAGCGTCGCGCGCGCGCTGGCCCAGACCTACCTCGATCGGTTCGGGAAGCCGCTCCACTACAACACCGACGAGACGCAACTCGTCGCCGGCACCGCCGCCCCGGCCTTCGGCGGCGGCGAGATGCTCGAACCGATCTACCTCCTCATCGTCGGCCGCGCCACCAAGGAGTACGAGGGCACGAAGATTCCGGCCGAGACCATCGCCCTCGAGGCCGCTCGCGACTACATCAACGAGGAACTGCCGCGCCTCGACGTCGGCAAGGACGTCGTCGTCGACGTGAAACTCGGCGAGGGGAGCGGCGACCTCCAGGAGGTCTTCGGCGAGGACGGGTCGGTCCCGATGGCCAACGACACGAGTTTCGGCGTCGGTCACGCGCCGCTAACCGAGACCGAACAGATTGTCTACAACACGGAGCGCAAGTTGAACACCGAGTACGCCGAGGAAAACCCGGAGGTCGGGCCGGACATCAAGGTGATGGGCAAACGCGAGAACGATCACATCGACGTGACCGTCGCCGTCGCGATGGTCGACGAGTACGTCGCGGACATGGACGAGTACCGCGATGCCGTCGACGGGGTCCGGGAGTACGTCACCGAGTTGGCGACCGACTACACGGACCGCTCGGTCGAGGTCGAGGTCAACACCGCCGACGACTACGACGAGGGGTCGATCTATCTCACCACGACTGGCACGTCGGCCGAACAGGGCGACGACGGGTCGGTCGGCCGCGGCAACCGCGCCAACGGCCTCATCACGCCCAACCGGCCGATGAGCATCGAGGCGACGAGCGGCAAAAACGCCGTCAACCACATCGGGAAGATCTACAACCTGCTCTCGACGGACATCGCCGAGACGGTCGGCGAGGAGGTCGACGGCATCCGGGAGCTCCAGATCCGCCTGCTTTCCCAGATCGGCCGCCCCATTGACGAGCCACACGTCGCCGACGCGGACGTCGTCACCGAGGACGGCGTTGCCGTCTCGGACATCGAGGACGACGTCTCGGCCGTCATCGACCGGGAACTCGCCGACGTGACGAGTATCACGAAACGGGCTATCGACGGCGAACTGTCGACGTTCTGAGGGGGAGTCGGTCGCCGTACATTTTGGGGCTTACTCGTCGGCCTGGACCATGTCGTCGAAGGTGGTTTTCAGCCGGCTGAGAACCTGATCGTCGTGTGCGTTCGGGTCGATGTGGAAGTGACCGACGGCACCGGTCGTGTGGAGTTGGCCGGTGAACATGTGCAGGAACTTGTAGGCGCTCTCGACGTCGACGAACTGGAGCAACGCTGTAACGGAGTCGAAGCAGACGAAGATATCGTTGTCAGTCTCCGAGAGCGCCGTCAGTGCGTTGTTGATTTCCATCCCCAGTCCGGTGAGGTCGTTGGGGTTGGCGGTGAAGACTTCGACGTTCTCGTTCCCGGTGTCGTAGTCCGATACGTCGGCCGACGCTCGGTCGTTGACGTTGACGATGGCCGTGTTCGCCGGGAGGTCCCCGACCAGGTCGGTCCACTCCTCTATGAGGTGGTCGGGCGATCGGTGGTAGACGATTCGGAGGAGGTCCATTTCGGCTGGCGGGGAATCGGTCAGGAGGTGGTAACACGACTCCGTCTTTCCGTCGCTCATCGCCGAGGCCAACACCAGGACGTTCGCCGGCTCGACGTCGGGGCTCACAGTCCCACCCCGTCCTCGCCGGCCCGCGGCGGCCGCTGGATGCGCATGTACGGTTTCTCTTCGGTGTATTCCACCAGTCGCGTCGAGCCGAGGAATCCGGCCGGCGACTTCTTGAGTTTGAGGTACTGGAGGCCCTTGTCGTTGATCCAGGTTCTGAGCACCTGCCAGGAACCGTTCTTGTAGAACTCGGCCAGCTGGTCGTTCATCGTTCCCGGATTGAAGAAGTATAGTGACGTGTCTTCGTCCCGCATCAGGTTCTCCTCCTGCCAGAACCGGACCTGCTTCAGTTCGTCGTTCGTCATCACGGGAAGCTGTGCTTCGACGTTGATGACCGTGAACAGGTCCTTCTCGCCGCGCCGCTCGTCGATGGTCTGGAACACCTCGTCGGCGCTCTCGTCGTCGTGGACCCGCGGTTTGAACACGTTCCGGCGGGTGTTCTCCCAGATGTTCGGGTAGTCGACGAGGAACATGTGATCGTTTTCCAGCAGGTGGTCCATGTCGCCGATGTCCCGCTCGATGATCGCTTCCAGGCGTTTCGGTGGTAGTTCGACCGGCGGCACGAAGGCGATGGCCATGTCCCGGTCGACGGCCGCCCGCATCAGGTTCGTGATGATCGAGTGGGGACTGGCCTGGCCGTCGTGTTGGAGCAGCATCGTCCCGCCCGTGACGATGCCGCCGCCCAGGAGCGCGTCCAGCCCGTCGATGCCCGTCGGCATGAAGTCCTCGGGGACGAACTCGCCGGGATGAGTCCGCATCCGGGGAATGAGCCTGATCCCTTCGTCAGCGAACTCCGTCTGGAACACGCGCGTGTCGTGGTCGACGCCCCGCATCTTCATGATCTCCAGGAAGCGGTGGTAGTCGCCCTCGACGTTCTCGCGCCAGAGCCGGATGACGCCGTGGGTGTTGTACTGGACCGAATCGGCGACTGCGACGGTGGCGCGCCCGGATTTCGACCCGGGCTCGCTCTCCTCGGCGGTCAACAGCGCCGTCGCCTCGAAGTCGTCGGAGAACAGTCGAATCAGGTCCAGGATCGCCCGGCGAAACAGATCGTAGTCCTCGCCCATCGCGGAGAGACCCGACACGCTGTCGAGAACGACGCGGTCGACGGGCGCGTACTGTCGGAGGTGCTTGACGATGTACTCCGGTTCGAAGGGGGCAGAATAGCCCTCTCCGACCGAATCACCGCCGTCGAGCGTCTTCAGGGTGAGTTCTCGGTCCTCGTCTTCGAGCGTGTAGCCCGAAGTCGCGTGCAGCGTCGTGATCGTCAGGTTCTCGTCGTCCAACTCGAAGTCGTACCCAGCGAACGTGTCCCTGAGTTCGTCCTGGGTCTGCTCGGTGCTGATGAACAGACAGGAGTCGTCGCGTGCCACCCCTTCCTGGAGGAACTGCATCCCGAAGGTCGACTTCCCGGTCCCCGGCCCACCGCTCAGCAGGATCGCCCGGTTCTCCGGAAGCCCCCCACGGAGCAGTTCGTCCAGTACGGGACTGCCAGAGGGAACCTTCCGTACCGCACCGGTCGGTTCGGCCGGATCTGTATCTCGGCTCATTGCTGTCTATTTATCCTGGGACCTTACGGACAGCGACCATTTGGAATTACTGGTCGTTACAGTGCTAGAGGACGAGAGGCCCGACCTTCGACCGAGCCGAAACCGCTTTGCCTCGTCGGGGTCACCTGCCCGACATGGCGCGGGTCTGTATCGTCGGCACGCCGGAGACGAACCTCCGGTACGAACTCCTCTCGCGAGAGACGGCGCGGAACGCACTCGCCACCTACGACCTGCGCGAACCCTTCGAGAACACCGTCGCCGTCGAGACGGTGAGTCTCGGCTCGGCCGTCGCCCTCCTCGGCGACCTGAACTGGTATCTCGTCCGCTTCGCCCGCGACGTGTTCGTCATGGAGCCCAGCGTCAGCGAAACCGAGTGGCTCTCGCGGGACCTCGCTGCCGCGCTGCGGGACGACGACGTCACCGACGACGACGCCCAGCGATTCCTCAAGATCTACGGCGTCGTCGAACCGGACCCGCCCGAGCGCGACGACGAGGACGACGAGCAACCCGCGACCGAGCAGCCGCCGGAGCTGGTCGAACCGATGTACGTCACCCGAACGGGCCGCGAGTTACCCGAGTACGACCTCCGGGAGGTCGACGACACGCTGACCGTCCGGGTCACCGAATCGGAGTTCGGCGGCGAGAAACAGCGGTAGGGGACCCGAATTCTGCAGCTAGCGGTCGAACATCCCGGTCGACATGTACCGCTCGCCCGAGTCCCAGAACACGGTGACGACGAGCGGACAGTCCACGAATTCCTCGCTTCCCGGATCGGCCGGTCCCTCGCCGTCCATGACGATCCCCGGCGGCGGCCCCTGCTCGTCGGGCGAGGGGGGACAGGTCACCTCGGGGTCCGCGAGCCGCTCGGCGACGCGATGGGCGACGAGATTCGTTCCACCGCTGGACTGGCCGACGAGGACGCCCTCCTCGCGGGCGAGACGGCGACACTCGGCTTCGGCCGCGTCGATTCCGACGGTCTCGACCGAGTCGATGATCTCGGTGTCGAGGTTCTCGGAGACGAAGCCCGGTCCCATCCCCTGGAAGTCGTCGTCGCCGGACTCGCCCGTCGACAGGACGGCGTTTGCGTCCGGTTCGACGGCGACGACCTCCATCTCGGGGTATTCCTCTTTCAGTCGGTTGGCCGTCCCCGATAGCGTGCCGCCGGTGCCGACACCGGCGACGAACGCGTCGGGTTCGCGGTCGCCGACCTGCCGGATGATCTCCTCGCCGGTCGTCCGGTAGTGGGCCTCCGGGTTGGCGGGGTTCTCGAACTGGCGGGTCTGGACCATGCCTTTCTCGGCTTCCAACTGATCGGCTCGCTCCCTGGCATCGGTCATGTCGCCGTCGATCAGTTCGAGCTCCGCCCCGTAGGCCGCCATGATGTTGCGGCGCTCCTCCGATTTGGACGCGGGCATGACGATGGTTACGTCGTAGCCCTTCGCCGCAGCGGCCAGCGAGAGTCCGATTCCCGTGTTGCCGCTGGTCGGTTCGACGAGGTGGTCCCCGGGTTCGATCTCCCCCGCGGACTCGGCAGCCTCGATCATCGCCAGCGCCGGGCGGTCCTTGGCCGATCCGCCGGGGTTCTTCGATTCGATCTTCGCCGCGACTGTCGCGCCCGGCGGGGACCGGACCTGTACCAGCGGCGACCCGATGGCTTCGAGAACGGACGAATGCATTGGCCACCGATAGGCAGGCCCGGGGTAAATGCCCCCTGCCTCCGGCAGCGCGTGCCTCCGACGGTGACACCCGCACCAATCAGGGTTCGGCCGCGGGTTTTTGCCACTCCCGGGACAAGGCACGCCATGGCCAGTGGAGGGACCGACGGACTGGCGGGGCAGGTCCGCGAGACGTACGTCGCGGCGATACAGCACGACCTCGTCGAGTTCGATGCGGACGCCAGACTCGTCGGCGTCGTCCGGCGACCGACCGGCTGGTTCCACACCGCCGTCGACGAGAACCGCCCGGAACTGGGACCCCCTGAAACCCTGCTCGACGAGGTCAAAGACGAACAGGAGGACCTCAAAATGCAGGGGATGTGCGACGAGGGTGCACACAACGCCGCCTGGGAGAACTGTTCGTTCGCCGACCGCTACGGGGAGTACCTCGCGGAATCCGGGGCCGCCCGAGCCGCGGTAGACGACCTGGCGAGTGCGGTCGAGACTGGGACGACGGTCGTCCTCGTCTGTTTCGAGGGCGAGAACAAGCGCTGTCACCGACACGCGCTGGTCGAGGAAATCGAGGGACGGCTGAACAGCTGACGGAGCTGCTCGGGGCGCGATTAGCCGAACCCGGCCGGTTAAGCCCCTCGGCGACTAACAGTCATTCATGACCGAGGACGGACACCTCACCACGATGGAACCGGATCCCGTATGGGACGCGAAGAGCTACGAAGACACCGTCGACACGCTGGCCGACCACGCCGACGACCTCGTGTTCAAGGTCTGGGGCGGCGACTGGTGTAAGGACTGTCGTTCCCAGTTGCCCGCGTTCGGCGCGGCGCTGAAAGCCGCAGAGGTTCCCGAGGAGAACGTCGAACACTACCCGACCGAGAAGGAAGACGACGGCTCGAAGACCGGCCCCGGCGTCTCCGAGTACGGCATCGAGTACATCCCGACGGTCGTCGTGGAGCGCGCCGAGACCGGGGAAGAGGTCGCTCGCTTCGTCGAGGACGAAGACGTGCCCATCGCCGTGTACCTGGCCGACCAGCTCGCAGGGCTCGAACTCGACGCCTGATAACTGCGTGCTTCGTTTCTGGTCGTCGTACCCGCCCACCGTCGCCGCACCGGTAGCTTGCGGATAACAAACCCGCCGGCGATCGGCAACCGATCGTATGGAAGACGACGGTGATCCATCGGCAGGCATCGATCGCCGCCGTGTGCTCGGAATGCTCGGCGGAGCGACGGCCACCATCGCGGGCTTCTCTGGGCTCACGACGGCCACGCGGGCGGGCGACGATGGCCGAACGTACAGACTAGTCCAGGGAGATCAGTGTCACGAACTGACGCCGCTTACGGACGATGAACTCGCCACCGCGTTCTACGACTGGGACACGTGGGAGACGAAGTACAGTTCGGAGGGGACGACCGACCTCCAGCGACCCGACACGAGCATCCTGTTTCTCTACGAGACGCCGGACGGGGTCGTCCATCTGGTCGTCGTTCACGGGAAGTTGGGCGGCGACCACGACGGGGGGTCGGCCACCTTCGAGTTTCACGACATGCCGGAGCACGGTGACTGGATCGTACAGGACGACTACTACGACGGGTCGACGAACTACGACAACTGGTCCGTGGACAGCGACCACCACACCGTCGACTGGACGTGGGCCGGTGGCCGAACGGATGGCGGCCTCTACGGCCCGTTAGGAGACGATTTCGAGGTCCGCATCGAACCCCTGTTCAACGGGGACGCGGCGCTCTACGGCGAGTACTACGACGGCGAGGTGACCGAGTGGGAGGCGCTCTCGGGCGACCGGTCGGACCCCGACCGAATCACGCTCGACATGAGCCGACCGATTCGGCTCGAAGTCGGAGCCTGCGCAGAGGACGGGGACGGCCGGGACGACACCGACGATGGTGACGATGACGACAGTGATGAAGACGATGGAACCGGGGGCGACCACGAGGACGGCGGTCACGACGATGAAGACGAAAGCGACGGTGACGATGACCGTGACAGCGACGACGATGACAGGGGAGACGAGGACGAAGACGACGAAGACGGCGATGACGACGAAGACGGCGATGACGACGAAGACGGCGATGACGACGAAGACGGCGATGACGACGAAGACGGCGATGACGACGAAGACGGCGATGACGACGAAGACGGCGATGACGACGACGATGAGGACGAGGAAGAAGAGGAGGAAGAAGACGACAACGATGGTGATGACGATGAAGGGGCGGAGAATCCACCACCGGGACACGGTGGAACGCCGCCAGGTCACGGTGGTAAACCACCCGGTCAAGGCAAGTCACCCGGCGAACGCGGCCCACCCGGAAGGCGTGGCAGTGAGTAACGGGAAAGCTGGTCGAACGTTCAGAGGTCACCCTGTCGGCGATAGGGATCGAGGGGACGGACCGAGGGGTCGGACCGGTGCCAACCTCTGTCAGCGGGCTTCGCCCTGGAACCAGTCCAGTGCGTCCGTGACATCGTGCTGCGGCGGCGAACAGGTGAACTGCTGGCAGGCGTAGACGGTCGGTTCGTCGTCGCGTTGCTCCCGATCGGCCCAGATCGGCGGCGCGTCGTCGAGTTCGAGGGCCTCTAGCCACTCGTCGAGGCCGTCGACGGTCGGCGGTCGAACCGAGAGAATCCGACCCGGAAGGTACGCTCGGCTGATGGACTCGTGCCAGGACTCGGGCAGTCCGTCGGCCGCAACGGTCAACTCACGGGCACCGCTGGCGTAGTGATCGGAAGCGAGCACCAGCGACGAGTGTTGCAACGGATTCGACTCGACGGACCCGCCGTGGGTTTCCAGGACCCGCTCGGCGACGTCGGCGAACCCCTCGCGCGGGACGAAGTGGTCCAGCGCCAGGAGCAACTCCGCGGCGACGCCGGCGCTGGAGGGGGTCGACTGGTCGTTGAGTTCCTGTGGCCGGGCGACCAGTTCCTCGCCGTCGGCGGGCGTGAAATAGAGCGTGCCTGCCTCGGCGTCCCAGAAGTCGACCTCGATGGTCCGGGCCAGTTCGAGGGCGAAGGCGAGGTGGGCCACGTCGCCGGTCGCCTGGTACAGGTCGAACGCGCCCCGGGCCAGGAAGGCGTAGTCTTCGAGGTAGCCGTCGACTTTGACATCCCCGTCCTTGAACCGCCGGGAGAGTCGCCCCTCCTCGGCATCCCAGAGTCGGTCCCGAACGAATTCGAGCGCATTCGCGCCGGTCTCAGCCAGATGGTCGTCACCGGTGACCAGCGCGCCCTCGGCGAACGCCGAGATCATCAGGCCGTTCCAGCTGGCCAGAACCTTCTCGTCGCGGGCCGGTCGCGGTCGCTCGCTCCGGGCCTCGAAGACCTGCTCGCGGGCGGTTTCTAGCCTGTCCTCGACTTCGGACTCGTCCATCTCGTACGTCTCGGCGAGGTCGGGCACGCTCGCGACGACGGTCAGGACGTTGCTCTTCTCGAAGTTGCCGGGTTCGGTGACGCCGAAGCGGTCACAGAAGAGGTCGGCGTCGGTCTCGTCGTCGACCGCCTCGCGGACCCCCGCGGGTGTCCAGACGTAGAAGGCACCCTCCTCGTCCTCGCCGGATTCACCCTCGCTCTGGGCGTCGAGCGTGCTGAAGAATCCCCCCTCCTCGTGAGTCAGTTCCCGCTCGACGAACGCGAAGGTCTCGTGGGCGACCTCGCGGTACCGCTCGGTGCCGAACGCCTGGTAACCGGCCAGCAGCGTGCGCGGGATCTCGGCGTTGTCGTACAGCATCTTCTCGAAGTGGGGGACGACCCAGTCGCGGTCGGTGCAGTACCGGTGGAACCCTCCGCCGGCGTGGTCGTAGAGGCCACCGTCGACCATCGCGTCCAGGGCTTCCTCGGCCACTTCGCGGTAGACGTCTCGGCCCGTTCGCTCGTGAGCGCGCATGAGGATGTGGATGCGACCGGCCTGCGGGAACTTTGGGCCGCGTCCCCAGCCCCCTTCCTCGCGATCGGCCCCCCGAACCGCTGCCTGTGCGGCCGATTCGAGGGTGTTCTCGTCCGGCCCCGCTTCGGCCGGTTCGGGCGTCTCTTCGAGTTCGCCGCGGACGGCTTCGGTCCACTGCTCGGCCCGGTCTTCGAGTTCGTCGCGGTCAGTCTCCCAGCTGTCGCTGATACGGTCGAGCAGGTCGCCGAAGCCGGGCTGGCCCCGCTTTGGCTCGCTCGGGAAGTAGGTCCCGACGAAGAAGGGCTTGCCCTCGGGCGTGAGCCAGACCGAGAGCGGCCAGCCGCCGCGTCCGCTCGTCATCTGGCAGATGGTCTGATAGATGCTGTCGACGTCGGGGCGCTCCTCGCGGTCGACCTTGATCGGGACGAAGTCCTCGTTCAACTTGCGGGCGATCTCCTCGTCCTCGAAGGATTCGTCTTCCATCACGTGACACCAGTGGCAGGCCGAGTAGCCGACCGAGAGGAAGATCGGCACGTCGCGCTCTTTCGCCGCGTCCAGGGCCTCGTCGTCCCAGGGTTGCCAGTTGACGGGGTTGTCGGCGTGCTGTCTGAGATACGGGCTCTCCTCCTCGTCGAGTCGGTTTCGCTCCGTGGGGGCCTGACCGTCGGTCATGTCTCGGGATACGGGACCGGGACACAAAAGCCCGGGAGACTGGGAACGAGACGGGGAGCCGTCGGTTTATGACAACGCTTACGTGACCGTGGGTCGGGATTTCTCGTATGACAGAGAGAGTGCTGCTGGTTGGTGGCGGTGGCAGGGAACACGCCATCGCCCGCGCGCTGGCCGACTCCGAGGCCGACCTGTTCGCCTGTGCCGGGAACCGCAACCCTGGCATCGCAGCCGTCGCCGAGGGCTTCGAGACGCTCGACACGACCACTCCGCCCGCGGTCGTCTCCTACGCCGAGGACGTCGACGCCAACCTCGCCGTCATCGGTCCGGAAGCGGCACTGGAAGCGGGCGTCGCCGACGCCCTCGACGACGCGGGCGTCTACACGTTCGGTCCCCAGGAGAACGAAGCCCGCATCGAGACGGACAAGGGGTTCCAGCGCCGCTTCATGGAGGAAAACGACGTCCCGGGCTGCCCCGATTTCGAGGAGTTCCGGGACATGGACGCCGCCTGCGAGTACGTCGACGAGTACGACGGCGACCTCGCGATCAAGCCCGCCGGCCTGACCGGCGGGAAGGGCGTCCGCGTCATGGGCGACCAGATCGACGCCGAGGAAGCCAAGGCGTACATCCGCGACTCCGACTACGACCGCATCGTTCTCGAAGAACGCCTCGTCGGCGAGGAGTTCACCATCCAGGGCTTCGTCGCGAACGGCCAGCTTCGAGTCACCCCCGCGGTCCAGGACCACAAGCGCGCCTACGAGGGCGACGAGGGGCCGAACACCGGTGGGATGGGCAGTTACAGCGACGGCTCGCTGGAACTCCCCTTCATGTCCGAAGACGAGTACCGCGAGGCCGTCGACGTGATGGAAGCAGTCGTCGACGCCCTCGACGGCTACAAAGGCGTGCTCTACGGCCAGTTCATGCTCACCGCCGACGGCATCAAGGTCGTCGAGTTCAACGCGCGCTTCGGCGACCCGGAAGCGATGAACACGCTGCCGGTGCTCGCGACGGACTTCCTTGACGTCCTGACGGCCGCTCGCGACGGCGATGACCTCCCGAAACTCTCCTTCGAGCGCCAGGCCACGGTCTGTAAGTATGCCGTCCCGGACGGGTACCCAACCGATCCCGAGGCCGGGGCAAAAGTGACCATCGACGACGAGAGCGCCGGGGACGCCATCCTCTTCTACGCCAGCGTCGACGAGCGCGACGACGGCATCTACACCACGACCTCCCGATCCTTTGCCGTCGTCGGCGTGGCCGACTCCATCACCGAGGCCGAGGAGATGGCCGAGGACGCCCTGGAGAAAGCCGGCACCGAAGGGCTGCGCGTCCGTCACGACATCGGCAAACCCGATCTCGTCCAGCAGCGCATCGACCACATGACCGAACTCCGCGACTAGGCGGTTCGTTTTTACTTCCGTGCGTCGTCTGTGCGGGCAGTGCCAGGTTCAGAGGAGACCCACCGACACGACCGCACGACCGCCCACGCCACGCCGGGCCCGCTGAACTCCCTCCAGCACTGGCTGGACGCCCGCAACCCGCTCGTCGTCTGTCTCAACTACGCCGTCATCGTCGTGGCCCGCATCGCGCCGAGCCTGCGATTGAAGAGCTGGCTGTTGCGCCGCATCGGCGTCACGGTCGGTGAGGGCGTGTCGTGGGGGCTGGAGTCGACGCCGGACGTGTTCTGGCCCGAACTGGTCACCGTCGAAGACCACGCGATCATCGGCTACGACGTAACTCTTCTCTGCCACGAGTTCCTGCAAGACGAGTACCGGACGGGAGAGGTCGTCGTTGGTGAGGGGGCAATGATCGGTGCGGGGGCTATCGTTCTCCCGGGCGTCGAAATCGGCGAAGGGGCACAGGTGGCGGCGAACTCGCTGGTCACCGAGGACGTGCCGCCGGAGACGACCGTGGCGGGCGTGCCGGCCGAAGCGGTGTAGCTCAGTTCCGAATCCGGACGATGCCGCCCCTGAAGACCTGCTGGTTCGGGATAATGAACTCCTCGCCGTCGTTCTCGATGTGGGTGACGAACAGGTCGACCTCCTGGACGATGCCCCGGTTGTCGCCGACGCGGATCTCGTCGCCGATGCTGTACGGTTCGTTCAACAGCAGGTAGACGCCGGCGGCGCCCGCGGCGAGGAGGTCCTTGAACGCCAGTCCGCCGAGGAACACGACGCCAAAGACGTACGCGGTGAGCATTATCAGCAGGGCGTTGGTCGCGACGCCGAGTTGACTCAGCGCGATCAGCGCGGCGATGTAAAAGACGCTGTACTTGATGAGCGTCGGAATCACGCCGACCTCGGGGAGTTTCACGCCGCGCAGTCGCTCGCTGACGAGCAGCGCGGCTTTTTCGCCGAGTACCAGTCCGGCGATGACGGCCAGTGCGGCGATGAACACCTGCGGGAGGAAGGTTGCGATCGACGTCCAGAACGTGTAGGTGTCCAGCAACTGGGCCATCTGCAGTGCAGCCAGCGCGCCGCTGACGTAGATGGTCAGCGCCACGAGCTGTGAGAGGACGCCGACCGTCGAGGTACCCAGTCCGCGAGCCGTTCGCTCGAAGGCGGTTCCCTCGACCGTCTCGGAGAGTCCGAACGCCTCCAGGACCCGTCGGGCGAGCCGACTGACTGTATAGCCGATGACCAGTCCGACGATGAAGATGCCGCTGGCCAACAGGAACCGGGAGGTCGTGATGTACTGGGCGAAGCTCTGGTGGAACGACATCAGTACTCCTCCGGGTCCAGTTCGAGGATCAGTTCACCACCCTTGAACGCACGGACGAGGCCGTCGCTCTCGCTCAGAACCACGGCGATCGCGTTCGTGTCCCGCGTGATCGCTCCGGCAGCCATGTGTCGCGCCCCGAGTCCCTTCGGAATGTCGACGCCCTCCGCGGCGGGTTCGAGATAGCGGTACGCGGAGACGATCTTCCCCGAATCGGAGATGACGAACGCGCCGTCGAGCCGGGAGAACTCCTTCAGCATGACGTTGACGATGGGGTCCCCGACGTGGACGTGTGACTTCTCGAATGGGTTGTAGGAGAGCGGCCGGGACTTGTTCATCACTTTCCCGGCGTCGCCGACGACGAACAGCGCACCGACCGGCTTTCCTTTCTGGCCTTTTTTCCCGAGTTCGATGGCAACCTCCAGCACGTCACGAATGACCGCCGGTTCCGCGCGGGAGTTGGTGAACAGGCCGTAGACGCCGGAGGGGGAGAACTGGTTGGCTTTGACCCGCATTATCGTGTCGATGTTCTCGTCGAAGGTCTTGGTCGCACAGGCGATCTCTGCACCCTCGTCGATCAGGTCTTTTCCCAGCGCGCCTTCGATGCCGAACCTGACGCGACTCGACACGTCGTTGAACTCCAGCGGTAACTCGACGAAGTTCTCGGCCCCGACGGCGTTTTCCTCGGCGACGACCACGACCAGCGTGTCCGCTACCTCCTCGAAGTTTCCATAGAACGACGAACTCGGAGCGAACAGGAAGACGGCATCCACGTCCGCAACGATGTCCCCGAGCAGATCACGCAGGTCACTCATTGTTGTATCAACCGAACTAGCACGAAAAAGCTTTGCGGGGCGTCATGCGGACGTCTCACCTCCGTCACACGTCCACTCGTGCCCGTTCCGGGCGACTGTCTCCGACCTGTACTGTCCAGGAGCAACCGGCTCGTAATTATATATGTCCCGCAACCGTTTCGTCTGCCATGGCAGACCTTCCCGAAGACCCTGACCCTGCGACCGAGATGTACCGACACCGGACAGAGACGGTTTCCGTCGACCGCGGTGAGGGGCCGCCCCTCGTTCTCAGCCACGGCACGCTGATGGACTGGACCATGTTCCAGCCCCAGCTCGACGCGTTCGCCGATGACTACCGCGTCGTCACCTACAACAACCGCGCCCGCACCGACAACTGGCAGGGGCCCTACGACCTCGACGACCTCGCCGACGACTGCCGGACGCTGATGGAAGCAAAAAGTATCGATTCGGCCGTCCTCGGTGGGATGTCGATGGGGGGATTCATGGCGCTCCGATTCGCCCTTCGCTACCCCGATGCCCTCGAAGGTATCGTCCTCATCGACAGCATGGCCAAGCCCCATCCCGAGGATGACCAGGAGCAGTACAACGACATGGTTCAACAGACGAAAGCCGCCGGAGACGTCCCCGAACAGATGGCCGATATCGTCTCGAACATGCTGTTCGGTCGCACGTCGATCGAGCAGCGGACGGACCTCGTCGAGCACTGGAAGAACCGCTGGCTCACGTATCCCGGTGAGGCAGTACACGACGAGGTCAAGTCCTGGCTCCACCGCTCGGGTGTCGAGGACCGACTGGACGAGATCGAGGTACCCGTGTTGATCGTCCACGGCGAGGAAGACATCTCGATCGAACCGGAAATGTCCGAACCGATGGTCGATCAGCTTCCCAACGCCCGGATGGAGACGGTCCCCGAGGCCGGACACTCCTCGAACCTGGAGAACCCCGAACCGGTCAACGACGCCATCAGGTCGTTCCTTGAAGACGTGTACTAGCGAGCGTTCGAGGTTCGAATCTCTCGCGGCGCGACCCGCAACCCTGGGAACCCGTTACTTCGTTCGCGGCTGTGTCCCGACCGCATCGAGAAATCGGTCGAACGCCCCGCTCTCCGGATGGACATGTGCATACGTGCCGACCGTTCGGTACTCCGTCAACCCGTCCTGTTCGTCGACGATGCCGTCGCCGCGTTCTACGTCGAAGGCGAACGTGGCGTCCCGGTCGACGCTCGCGCTGCTGTAGTGGAATTCGTGCCCACGAAGGTAGCTGCCATCAGATGCGGTCAGCGTGTCGGTCTTCGCCCGGAATTCCACGTGGTCGAGCGCCTGGTAGCGGTCGTGCATCTCCACGTCGGACGGGAGGACCCCGGCCATCTCGCCGCGCTGGCCATCGGCCGTCGTCAGCGATTCGCTGAGGGCCATCAGGCCACCGCACTCGCCCAGTACTGGGAGACCGTCGCTGGCCCGGTCGCCAATGGTGTCGAGTGCCGGGCTCTCCGCCAGTTCCTCGACGTGGAGTTCCGGATAGCCGCCGGGGAGGTACACCCCGTCGCAGTCGGGGAGGTCGTCGCCCGCCGTTGGGGCGAACGTCACCACGTCGGCGGCCTCCCGGAGCCGTTCGATCGTCGCCGGATACCGGAAGCAAAACGCCGCGTCGTCGGCGACCGCGATGCGTGCGTCGGCGCTCGCAACTGGTTCGTCGTCACCGGTCGATTCCGGCGGCTCACGGGCGATATCGAGCAACTGGTCGGTCCGGAGGGGCTCGCCGGCCCCGGACAGCGTCTCGTCGTCCAGCGGGGATTCCGACCCCATGTGGAGTCCGAGATGCCGGTCCGGGATCTCCAGGTCCGGGGTGGGCGGAATCCGACCGAGATAGGCGAGGTCGTCGGGGAGCGCGTCTCGGATGCCCTCGGCGTGACGGCCGCCGTGCGCACGCTGGGCGATGACTCCGGCAACGTCGATATCTCGGTCGATCGCGCTCGCATACTCCTGGAAACCCAGCGCCGTCGCGGCGACGCTCTCCATCCCGGCCTTGGCGTCGACCACCAGCACGACCGGGATGTCCAGCGCCTCGGCGACCATCGCCGTGCTGGAGCAGTCGCCGTCGTAGAGTCCCATAACGCCCTCGACGACGCAAACGTCGCCAGTACCGCGGTGATAGTTCCGCCGAAGTCCGTCCTCGCCTTCCAGCCACAGGTCCAGCGTCCGCGACGGGGTGTCCGCTACGACGGTATGATGGCTCGGATCGATGAAGTCGGGACCTGCCTTCGCGGGTTGAACGGCGTGGCCCGCGCCCTGCAGTGCGCGAATCGTCGCCAGCGTCGCGACGGTCTTCCCGACCCCGGATTTCGTCCCCGCCAGCACGAAACCCTTCACGGCTCCGCCTCCGTCACGTCGCTGTCGAGCAGCCGATCGTACACCGTCAGGACTCGCTGGCGGACATCGGCCATCGGCAGCGATGCCTGTTCGGCCAGTGCTAGCGCACCGCCCATTCCGACGCCCTCCTTGGCCTCGCCGGCGACGTAGGCGTTCGTCGCGGGATGGTCGATGGTCTCGAAGCCTGGGTCGGTCACGGTCACATCCACGTCGAGCGTCGACGCGGCATCCCGGAGCTCGATCGACTCGTCGTCGGCGACGAACGAGGTCGTCGCCAGCGAAATCGGTCCCTCGATCCCGTAGTGACGGGCAGCCGCGGCCGCGGCGAGCATCTGGGTTCCGCCCGCGAGCGTAACTGCCGTGTCGGACTCGACGAGACCCCGTATTAGCCCCGTCATCGTCGCCAGCACCGGATCGCCCATCCGGCGGAGGGCGACGTTCGGTTCCCCCGCCGCACCGCCGGGTTCGACGTCGCTCGCGGTCAGTCCCGCCGAGACGACCGACTCCTTCAGTTCCAGGGGGTTCTCGGGCAGCGACGAGGAGACGGTCGCTTCCTCGCCGAGCGCCCGTAGCACGCCCAGCGCCGTCGTCGTTCCGCCGGGAATCGTCTCCGCGAGGTACACCGCGTCGTCGGGGATCGCCTGCCCGAACTGCCGTGCAGCGGCGACGAGTCCCTGGGCCGCCGGCACGGGGTCCTGTTCGCGAACGTCGCCCCCCGTCCGCGCCCCGACCGTGACCGTCGGTGCTCCGCTCGGTTCCGCCAATCCGCCGTCGACCACGGTCACGTCGAGATGCAGTAGCTCCGCGACCGCTCGGGTGACGACGGCCGGCGTCGGACACCCAGTCGGGCTAACCGGCACCACCGGCGCGCGCACCGGCTCGCCGTACGTGACGATCTCGGCATCGGCACCTGGCGTGTGAACCATCGCCTCCGGGTCCGCGCCTGCGGCACTGATACCGTCGATGGCGGCCGTCTCTGTGGTGCCCGCGACAAGTACGAGACGCATCTACCAGTCCTCCGCGAGCCGAGTTGCTTCCATACTCGTTGCGTTAACACAAGTATACTTTAACTCATGTGCTCGCGGCCGCGGCGACTGTTTCGTCGGTTGATTTATACACGCCGGGTCGCCCATGTGAAACATGGAAGATTACGACGAACTGGTGTCATCGCTGACGCCGCGACAGGAGAGCGACTCGGTCAGCATCTACCAGAACACCGTCGGACTCGCGTGTCCGGCCTGCGAGGAGGCCTTCGACAACCTCATCGTCTGCAAAGCCGAGTTCAACTCGCTCGAACTCGACTTCGCGATGGACATCTGCACCGCTACCCACGACGGTAATCCGCTCCTTTTCACCCACAAGCACTGATCCGTCCGGTCCTCACTCCTCGACGATCCGACTCCCGCCCGGGGGCAGGAACTCCTGAATGCGGTCGGGGCTGGCGACTTTCCGGACGAACGTCTCGTCGGCGAACCGGCCCTTCAGCTCCCGGTAACACATCTTCGCCATGTCGTTTTGCGCGTACTGGCCGGGTTCGACACGGATTGCCGTCTCGGTGTCGGGGAGGATGGCCGTCGGCGGCCCGCCGATGACCCGGGTGTCCGGCTCACAGCGGATGCCGACCGCAACCTCGGCTTCCACGTCCCGGAAGTACTCGCGGTCGCCCCTGATAGCGAACCCGCCCTTTTCGAGGTACTCGCCGCTCTCCGGGGTTTTCGAGACCTGGTCGGGGTCGACCATGTACACGTCGTCGGCGAACTTCCCTTCCTTCCAGACCGACGAGTAGGCGAGCGCGAACTGTGCGGCCTCGTCGAGCGTCGACTGGGGGAAATCCACGTCACGGGCGGGTTCGCTGGGACCGGTGGCCTTGAGAATCGTCACCGGACCGCCGTGAGCCTGGGCGTGGAAGAACTTGTCGCCACCGCTCATGTACTTCTTGACCAGTTCCTCGTTCTGGTCGGCGTTGCGCCCGCCGATGACGAGGAAGTCGTCGCTGGTGCGGAACCAGCGGTACTCCTCGTACCAGTGTTCGGACTGGCGCACCGGAATCGACGCCTTCGAGAGCCAGTCGACGTCCTCGATCTCCTCGTCTTCCTCGGCCGGCTCCCCGTCGCTGTCTTCCTGTTCCCACTCCTCGCGGCGCTGTTCGATCTCCGCCAACTCCTCGCGCTGGTCCTCGATGGCGGCCTCTGCGCCCTCCTTTTTCTCCTCGATGCGTTTGGCCTCGGTATATCGCTGGTCGGCGTTCTTCTCGACGCCCATCGTCGTGTCGACCGTCACGCGGTGGTCACCGAGTTCGATGGTGACCGTCCCCTGGCTTCCGTCGACGCCCTGGACGGCTTCTGCGGCGTCGATCCCCTGTTCGGCCCCTTGCTCGAACTTCTCGGCGATGTCGTCCCAGGGCACGTCCTCGGCGCGTGCGGCCTGCACCGTCGAGAGGATTTCGTCGACGAGGTCGTAGTTCGCGTACAGGAGTTCGGCCTTCTCGCGTTCGGCCTCGGCCTCGGACTCGAAGTCCTCGATGGCACCCTCCTGCTGGGCGATGATGCGTTTTTTCTTCTCGATTTCGGCCTCGAAATCCGGTCGCTGGCGACTGCCGCCGGTGCTCTCGTCTTCCCCGGCCGCCTTGCGCTCGTCGGCGTCGAAGTTCGTATAGTAGTCGTCCAGCGCCTCGGTGAAGGTGTCGAAGGCCTCGCTCGGCCGGTCCTCGTACTCTTCCATCGGGATCGGCGTCACGTCGACGCGAGGCCCGCGGTCGCTCTCGTTCCCGTCGCCTTCCTCGTCCTCGCTGTCGTCACCCTCGCCGTCGTCCGGCGCGTAGTACACTCTCGGGTCGAGGTCGGCGCTGGCGATGCGATCCCGGAGGTCTTCGATGACGCGGAACAGCGCTTCGTAATCGGATTCGTCGGCGTCCGCGATGGCCTTGGTTTTCTCGACGCCGGCGCGGGTACACAGTTCCTCGCCCCAGAAGCCCCCGAAGTCCAGTTGCGTCGCGAGCGTGCGCACCACGTCGCTGTCCGAGTCGTCCATCCGGGCGACGAAGGCCTCGAAGTCTGCCGTGAGCGGATTGAAACGGGCGGAGGGGAACTCGTACTGCGAGCCGGGCGCGACGGTTCGGGATTTGAGTCGCACGGTTTCGAGGCAGTCGATCACCTCGCCGTTGGTGTCGAGGACGGCGACGTTCCCGTCCCCGAACAGTTCCGCGACGATGGTCGTGTCCTGGTCCTCGCGCTCGAAGTGGAACTCGACGATGCGGTCGAACTGGTACTGCTCGATGCCGACGAGGTCCGCCCCTGACAGGCGGTTCCGCAACATCATCGCGAAGTTCGGCGGCCGTCCCGGGGCGTCCGGGACGTTCTCCTGGGCGGCGACGCGAATGTGTTTGGTATCGCCCACGTCGACGAGCAGTTCCACGCGGCCCCGATCGAAGTCCCGGCACTTGAGCCGGACGAGGCCGTCGTCGTAGAGGTAGGCCTTGTCCGCCTTCGCGCCCTCGTAGCGCCCCAACTCGCCGGTCAGCGCCGCGAGGTCGACGCTGGTGAGCTCCCGCTTTCGGTCCATACTGTGGGGTTCAGCGGGCGCCCAAAGAGGGTGTCGTTCGGCCTTGGACAGTCCAGTGGGCGGGCTGACGGCGCATTCACGCCCTCCCAGCGATCCGCTCGCCGGTCTCCAGCCCACACCGGAGCGCGGCGTGAACGCGCGCCTCCCCCGCCACCCAGTCCCCGGCGAAAAACAGGTCGTGTTCCGTCGCCCGTTCGCGCAGGTCGTCGTCGAACGTCCCGTCAGGCTGGGCGTAGCGCCAGTGCTGGGTGTCCGTCCAGTCCGGCTTCGCCAGGTCGACGTTGTCTACCAGGTCGGCCACCAGATCCGAGGCCGCGTCCGTCAGTTCGGTGTCGGGGATGTCGTAGTTCTCGACCGACCAGTCGGGACTCATCTGGGCGACGAGCAGTCCCTCACCGTCCGAGACGTGGCCGTCCTTGCACCCTTCATTGGACACCCAGCCGACGTCGTGGTCCTTGTCCGTGTTGACCAGCGCGTAGTAGGGCCATTCGACCTCGAAGGGGTAGTGCAGGACGGCCGAAACGATGGTTCGATAGGGAATCCCCGCGGTTTTGCGCCGGAGTTCGCGGCAGAGCCGGTGTTCCCAGTTGGCGGCTCCGAACAGGTCGGAGGTCTGTGGGGCCGGGGGCGTGAGCAAGAGTGCATCGAAGGTGCCGAGGTTCGAGTTCTGGTCGTCCCGGAGTTGCCAGCCGCCGTCGGCGCGCACCGGTTCCTCGACGCGGACGCCGTTTTCGACCGTCGCATCGGTTTCGGCGAACAGTCGCTTCCCGAGTTGGGTGATCCCCGCCTCGTAGGTCCACTTGTGTTCGTCCGCGTCCCGTCCTTCCGAGATCGTCCCCTCGACGTCGAAGGTCCAGATCGGTTCCTCGATGTCCACGAGGCCGTCGTCGTCGATGGTCCCCGTGATGAGATCGGACACGCGGTCGTCGCCGGCTTTGACGTAGTTCGCCCCGTAGTCGTAGGTACAGCCGTTCTTCCGGCGCGTGGCCGCCCGTCCACAGACGCCGCGGCTCTTCTCGAACACCGTCACGTCGACGTTCGCGTCCCGAAGTGCGTACGCCGCGCCGGCTCCCGCGGCACCGGCACCGACGATCGCTACCTCGTCAGTCATAGCTCGAAAGTCGGCCCCGACCGTGAGAAAACTTCCGTTCACTCGTACGGCGTACTGTCGCTGTGTACTCCTCCAATCGCCAGCGGTTGGCGATTGATGCGGCGAAGACCGACAGCAGTCCGTCTCAGAGCGTCTCTGCCAGCCGACGAACTGCGTCGGCTCCGCCGCGGATCAGCGGCGTTCCGTGTCCCATGCAGGCCAACTCGAACTCACCGGAGCGATCAGAAAACCGTCGGATACTCTCCCCGATCCGGTCCATGTCGTAGGAATCCAGCCAGAACGGCGGCGTCAACTCGCCCTCGTCCTCCCAGACGAGGTCGCCGAGAAAGGCCGCTCCCTCGTCGTGGACGTAGACAGTGTGACCGGGATTGTGGCCGGGCGTGTGGTAGGCCGTGAACCGGCCGATCCGATCGCCGTCAGCGACGGACTCGACGGTCACGTCGTCCGGGAGCGGCGCGACGTGGCGGACGAGGCGGTGGAACAGCCCCTTGTGGTGGAGCAGTCCGGGATCGTCGCTCCCGTCCAGCAGCCGCACGTCGGCCCCACCCAGGTACACTGGTGCCCGCAACTCGTCTTCGATGCGGTTCAGCCCCATCGTGTGATCGAGATCGTAATGCGTCAACAGGACGCGATCGACGTCGCCGACGCTGTACCCGGCGTCCGCGAGTTCCGAGCGGATGGGCTTGAGATTCCAGAACAGTCCGGCGTCGACGAGCGTGACGCCACTCTCGTCGGCCGCAGTCGTTCCGCCGTCCGCCGTCTGCCCGTCCCCGAAAATCGAACCGTCGGTATCGTCGACGAGATAGGCGTTCGTCGCAAGCGGCGGGAGCAACCCCAGATCCAGAAACCACACGCCGTCAGCCAACTGCGTTGCCATCGCTCGGTCTTAGGGCCCGGAGCGGAAAAAGTCGCTCCCTGGATACGTGTCCAGGTCACGACGCTGGCATCGGTCTCTCGCCTCCCATCTCGGGGCTTCTTGACGCTGGCGTGGGTCCGACCCGTATGAGACGGAAACTCTACCTCATCGCCGGCCTCGTTCTCGCGGTCTCGTCGTTCCCCACGCTCGTACTCATCCCCGACCTCTCACTGCTGGACCAGGTCGGTAGCGCCCTCACTGGCCTCGGCGGCCTCCTGTTCGTCGCCGCCGCACTCAGTGACCGATCCGTACTCGACTCCTCGTCCGTCGAGTGGTTCCACCTCGCGGGTGCCGGCGATATCGCGATCGGCCTCGGACTGCCGACCTCGCTGGCGGCGACGAGCGACGATATCGTCCTCGTCGGGGCCGCGTCCCTCGCCGGCCTCGTCCTCGTCATCATCGGCATGGACATGCTCCGCGGCGGCGAGTACGTCGACGTCAGCGGCCGCTGAGAACCCTCGGACGCTACAACCGCTTCGAGACGTACGGTCCGTCCGTGCATGACCTTTTTCGTCGGCGGGGTCGCTCACTTCGTTCCCGACCCTCTTCTCGCAAAAGCTGTTCCCGCGAGCTTGCGAGCGGGAGCTTGTCAGAGCTTGCTCTGACAGTGGACCAAAACGGCCGCTCGCTCTCCGCCTCGCGGCTTCGCCGCTCGTCCGTCCCGAGATGCTCGTTGTACTCGCATCTCGCGTCGCTCCCGGTACAACTGGTAACGACTGCCTACAGCCGCTTCGAGACGTACGGCCCGTCTTGCTTGTACCCGAGTTTCTCCCGGTAGTACTGCCGGACGCCGATCCCCGAGAGCACCGCCAGTTTCTCGTAACCGCCCTCGACAGCCAGGTCCTCGGCCTTCGCGAGCAGACGGCGACCGTAGCCGCGGTGTTGATGCTGGTCGGCTTCGCTCTGCTGGCCAACCCCGACTTGACTCCCGTACACGTGGAGTTCTCGGACGACAGCGGCATCGGCCAGTTCCCGCCGCACCGGGTTGTTCGGGAACCGAAGCCGACAGAACCCGATCAGCAGGTCTTTCTCGCGGTCCTCGAAGCTGATGAAGTGCTCGCGGCCGCCGCCGACCTCGTATTTCATCACGTCGAGTTCGACCTCCTCGGGTTCCTCGTCGTTCATGCCGACCTCGCGACAGCGGATGCAATCGCAGGTCCAGCCGTGTTCCTCCATCCGCTGGCGGGCCAGCTGTCGGAGGTTCGACTTCCAGACGCCGCCCTCGATGAAGTCCGCCGGGATGTCCCGCTGGACACGCTGGAGTCGCGTGTATTCCGGGATCATCGATTTGATCTCGGCGACCAGTTCGGCCGCCTGTTCGTTGCCCAGCGGCTCGTAGTCGCCGCGGTGATACATGTCGTACGTCGCGGTCCCCTCGACGATCAGCGTCGGGTAGATCTTGAGGAAGTCCGGCCGCCAGTCCGAATTCTCGAACAGTCGGCGGAAGTCCTCCAGACACATCTCCTCGCTCATCCCAGGCTGGCCGGGCATCATGTGGAAGCCGACCTTGAACCCCGAGTCCCGAAGCCGGCGGTTCGCGTCGAGGGACTCCTGGACGCCGTGGCCTCGGTGCATCTCGCGGTTGATGCGTTCGTAGGTCGTCTGGACGCCGACCTCGACTTTCGTCCCGCCCAGGTCGAGCATTCGATCGATCTGCTCGGGGTCACACCAGTCGGGCTTGGTCTCGAACGTCGTCGCGATGTTGCGGATCGAGTTCGTCTCGTTTTCCGCGATGACGTCCTCCAGATAGCGGAACTCGTATTCCTCGGGACTCTCGGCGAAGCTCTCACCCTCGGCGGGTTCGGGTTGGCTCTCCGGGTCGTAGTCGTTCATCGCCTCGATGGCGCGCTTGACGAACCACTCCTGGTAGTCATGAGAACGGGCGGTCATCGTCCCGCCCATCAGGATGAGTTCGACCTTGTCGACCGGGTGGCCGATCTCCCGGAGTTGCTCCAGTCGGAGCGTCACCTGTCCGTACGGGTCGTAGTCGTTTTGCTTCCCGCGTGCGGCCGCGGGTTCGTGACCGGTGTAGCTCTGGGCCGAGGAGAACTCCGAGTCCGGCCCGCCGGGACAGTAGAGACACTTCCCGTGGGGACACCGCTCGGGCGAGGTCATGATCGCGACCGGCGAGACGCCCGATGCCGTCCGAACGGGTTTGCGCCGGAGGACCTCCTCTAGCTCCTCGCGGCGCTCCAGGGGCGCGAAATCGAGGAGTTCGGAGTTCTTGGGGACCTTCGGCGCGGAGTACTCCGAACAGACCTCGAGTTTGGCCTTCTCGACGTCGTCGCGTTCGAGGTCGCCGGCCAGGATGCGGTCGACGAGTTCCTGACAGACCTGCTCGAAGGCCTCCGTCTCGGTCGGGTCGGCTGTCTCTGTACTCATTCGCAGTTGTGTTTCCATCGTCCGTTCGGCCGAATAAGCGTGTCGTCTCGCTCACCCCGTCGGGGGTCGACGCCGCCGTTTTCGTCCGTACCTATATTTCCCACCAGTCACAAGCACTGTCAGAGAGAGGCGTGTCTATGCAGGCCATCTGGGACGACGACGGGACGCTTCGGGAATCGTTCAGGTCGGACATGCGCGAACTGGCCGACCGGGCCAGCGGCGACCTCGAAGGCGACGACGAGTCGACGCTGTTCTGTTCGTTCGAGCCGACCTCGAACCGGTCGTCGATGCGCGTCGGCGTCTACTACGCCAACGGCCGCCAGACCCTCCGGTTCGACACCATCCGCGAGGAGATCGAACTGGCGATGGTCAATCACTACGAGATCGATCGGGCGAGACTCGTCATCGGCTCGGAGAAGGGCAGCCGAACGTTCAGCCTCGACGCCGCAAGCGGCGAGTACTCCGTCTCGAAAGAATCAGTGTAAGGTCGCCGCCTCAGATCTGGGCGACCACGGCTTCGAGGACCGCGTCCAGCACCGCGTCGCGCTCGCCCGAGAGGAACTCCAGGCACCCGTCGCGTGCGCTTTTTGCTGCCAGTCCCGCGTTGTCGGCCTGTTCCGACGCCCTCTCGGCGACGGCGCGAACGTCTACGTCGGCGTCGCTCCGGATGTACAGTTCGTCCGACGCGAGGCCGACGACGACGTCCGCGTCGTCGCGGTGGCGGCGGTGCAGTTCGTCGAGCAGGAGGTTCGTCGGCGGGAACTCGTAGCGGTGTGCGAACGCGTCCGTGTCGAGAACGATCACGTCGACGCCCTCGACCGTCCGGCGTTCGAGGTTGGCCTCTGCGGTCTCGACCTCCGCGTCGAGTTTCTCCCGGAACTGCTCGCTGACGTGGCCGGCCAGCCCGCGGTCGGCCTCGTTCTCGGGGAACAGGAGGTCGGCGATGAGTTCGCGCTTGTCCTCGTAGGACTGGTAGAACGCCTCCAGCGCGATCGCTTCGCGGATCTCACGGACCGAATCGGCGTCGTAGCCCGCGTCCGCTGCGGCCTCGACGTAGGATTCGGGCGTGTTCTCCCAGAAGCTCACGGCGGGGAGGTGGCCCAGTTCCGCGCGCACGTCCTCGTTGACGTGGGCCGCGACGGTGGCTGCCAGCGCGCTCGCGGTCGTGCGGTCGCCGTTGCCGGCCAGCGACGGCGACACCGTCGTCGAGACGGCGTCGACGACTTCCTCGTCTGCCTCCGCCGCGTCGACGACGACGCGGTCGGCCCCGTACACCGAGAGGAGGTCGAACCCGTCCAGGGACTCCCGGGTGGCACCGGCGGCGACGAACACGAACAGTGGCAGTTTCTCGTCGTGCCGCTGGCGGTTGTCGAGCATCCCCGTCACGTCGTTCGTCGCGTCTTCCATGTCGTAGACGCCGTCTTCGAGCGGGCGACGGTCGAAGTAGTGGTACTCGGCGTCGGCGGCACCGTGCTGCTCGCGAATGAGCGGGAGTGCGGCTCGCTCGATGGCGACACCGCCGACGTAGCCGTCGACGGTGGCGTTGTGTCGGACGACGACCGGGCGGTCTTCGAGGACCGCGCGCCGAACCGTCGTCGCGGCCTCGCGAACGTCGTCGAGGACCGCATCGACCGCGGGGTCCGCGGCGAGCGGCTCAACGTCCTCGGGGCGGGCGCGCTCGGTCAGCGCGTCGGCCATCCGCTCGGTTACCGTCTCACGCTCGTCGTCTTCGAGGACGACCAGCGCCTCGGTCTCGACCTGGAGTTCGCCGCGTCGCTCGCGAACCTCGCCGTCGAGTCGGACGATGTCCGCGTCCTCAACCTGGGGGTAGGCACGGACGCCCGCCTCTTTGAAGGCGGCACAGTCGACCGCACCCGACTCGTCGCGGACCTCGAACACCGTCGGCCCGCTCGTCTGGCGAATGTCCGAGATTTCGCCCTCGATACGGACGTCCTCGCCGACGCGGTCGTCGAGCGATCCGATGGTGACCAGTTCGAGGTCACCGCTCGCCTTTTCCTCGACGACTGCCTGGCCGCCGGAACCGCCACTTTCGGCGGTCTGTTCGCTCGTCGCTTCGGTCGTCGCTTCAGTCGTCTCGGCTGGCGTTTGGGTTTCCTCGTCGGATTCGTCGGCTGCTTCGCCTGACTCCCCGGCCGATCGTCGGTCGTTCGTCTCGCTCGACTCGTCCTCGACCTCGCCCACGTTGGTACGGACCGGACCGTCGTCGTCATCGTCGTCCGTGTCCCCGTCGTCAACCTCCGAGGCCAGCAGCGCGTGATCCTCGTCGGGATCGTCGATGAGCGTGCCGCGGAACTCCCGCTCGGACTGTCGGATCGACCAGCCGAGGTCGATGTTCCCGTTGTCTCTGACGTTCTTTACCTGGACGAACACGTCGTCGCCTGCGTCCCAGTCGAGGCTCTCGAGTCGCTGGTCGAGTTCGCTCCGGTGGAGCAGACCGGTCACCCGGTCGCCGATGTCGATGAAGACGCCGAACTCGGCGTAGCCGTCGACCGTGCCACGGTAGAACCGTCCCGGCGTCAACTGGTCTGCACTCGATCCGCGAAACTCGAAGACCGCGTCTTGCTGGTGTGTCTCGCAGATGTGTCCGTCGACAGACGTTCCGCAAATGATACAGCTTCCCATTAGGGTGTGCAAATAGACCCGGCCTAAAACTGTTGTCGAAACACGGCGCATATTGTGACTTCCTGCTGGGGACACGTCCCCCGAGTCCGAACGCCCCGCTACTCGAACACCGTCCCGTCGGCCTGGAGCGCTTCGAGGCCGCTGGCGACCGCCTCGGCCTGTTCGGGGAACAGGGCGATCTCGACTTCGTTGCCCTGGTCGTCGGCGAAGGCGAGTTTGACACGCTTGTCGCCGAACTCGCGAACGTCGACGGATTCGACGTCGTACAGCTTACTCGTCGCGGACTTGTTCGCCGGACCGACGTTCTTGATCGAGCCGTCCTTGAGTTCGACCATGAAGTCGTCGAGTTGCAGGCTCAGCATGAGGGTCGCTACGCGGGGCAGGGGTGAACCGTTTGGGGTCGGTCGCCTCACACCGGTACGGAGATCCCGGCCGTCGCCAGGAGGTCACCGACGGCGGCGAAGCCCCGGAACCCGTACCCGAAGACGATCGCGGCCGGGACGGCGGCGAGTAGCGCCGCGCGCGCCGTCCCGACACCGTGGACCTCGCTGGTGCCGACGACAAGCAACACCGTCCCGTACAGCGCACAGACCGCTCGCAGGGCCGGAATCGGTGGCCCGGCCAGCAGACAGGGCGCGATGGCGTAGGAGAGCACCTGCACCGTCTCGCTGACGCCGGCCCGGTCGGGCGCACCGGCCATCAGGACCAGCGTCTGGAGCGCGGCAGTCAGATGCAGCGTCGCGGGCATCACGAGCACGACCGCCAGCGCCAACCCGAGCGCCTTCGAGGCGAGGGGCTGCCCGCCGAACACCGGGTAGGCACCGGTCACGAGCGCCATCCGTGTCGCCTCCTCGACGAAGACGATCGCAGCAGCGAACACCAATCCCGGGGCCTGATCGCCTGGAGCGACGCCGGTCCGAAAGAAGCGCCGCGGGCGTACCAGCACTTCCAGCCACGCGCGAGCGACGGCAATCGGGCCCCTGTCGCGACCGCCCGTCGGGTTCTCGACCCACTGTGTCACACTCGCCAGTAGGGCGGGTCGGGGTTTGACGATTGCGGGTTCCGGTCGGAATCGACCGGTTCGGCTAGTCGTCGGCCCCGACGTTCTCGGTGCTCTCGAAACAGGCCGGCTCGGGTTCGATGTTCGCGTACTGCACGACTCGACGCCCGAGGACCGCGACGCGCTCGGCCGTCTCCTCGTCGGTCCAGCTCCAGTCCTCGGAATCACCTTCGAAGGCATTCGATGCGCGGGGGATCGCGGCCTGATGGGGAAGGACCCAGGCGTCGAGCGCACGGCAGACTGACCGGAGATGATCCAGCGCCGTAATGGGAAAACTCCCGCCCGCGACGGCGAGCAGGCCGACGGTCTCGTTCTCGAACTCGTCGAACCCGCAGTAGTCCAGCGCGTTTTTCAGCGGTGCCGAGTACGAGCCGTGATACACCGGCGTCCCGAGCAGAATGGCGTCGGCCTCGCGGACCAGTCGCGTGAACTCGGCCGCATCGCCGGCCTCGCCGCGGTCGGCGTCGTACACCGGGAGGTCCCACTCCCTGAGGTCGAGTAGTTCAGTGCTCGCGCCGATCCCTTTCGCTGCATCGAGTGCGTGCGTGAGTGCTTTCCGAGTGTGGCTCTCATCCCGCAGACTGCCGGTGATCGCGACGACGTGTGGCTCCGTCATGGTCTCGGTGTGTGCGAGCAGCCCCTTAGGTTCGGGCGGTGCCTCACTCGGGTCCCGGCGTTGCGGACGGCGTAGCCTGGTCGGTCACTGCGGGGACCGACAAAGTGATGGTGGTCCCGGAGTCGTCGGCGTCGATGTCGAGTGTGCCGCCACACTGCACGACCAGCCAGTTGACGAGCCAGAGTCCCAGCCCGCTTCCGTGTTTGAGCGCGGATTCGTCGCCGGACTGCAGGACCCGGAGTTCGTGGTCCGGGAGCCCCGGGCCGTCGTCGGCGACGGTCACTGTCACCGCCGTGCCCGCGTCGTCGACGCGGCCCTCGAGCCTGAGGTTTGGGTCACCCTCGTTGTGTTCCAGTGCGTTGTGTGCCAGTTCCGCGAGCGCCGGCCTGAGTGCCGCGTCGACGCTCACTGCCCGGTCCGGCGACGAGGTGTCGACGGTCGCGTCGGGGAACTCCTCGGTGACCTCCAAGCGCACCGCGTCGAGTGTCGACCCGAGTGTGATCGTCTCCCCGTCGTGTTCGTCCGCGTCGATGAGCCGTTCGATCCGATGGGCTTTCTCCGAGAGCTGTATCAGGTCGTCCGCGGCGTCCCGTATCCGCTGGACCGGTTCGCGTACCGCGCCCCCGTCGTCGTCGTGTAACACCAGGTCCGCGTTTCCGGTGATGACGCTCATCTCGTTGCGGAGGTTGTGACGGAGGACCCTGTTGAGGACGGTCAGACGCTGCTGTCTGACCCGCTTGTCGGTGATGTCGACTTCGATAGCCACGACCGCCATCAGCTCGCTGTCCATGTCGGTAACCGGGGCGATGGTCCGGCGTGCCCAGTATCGCTCACCGTTCTTACGCTTGTTGGACACTTCGCCCTCCCAGACCGACCCGGACTCGACGGTGTCCCACACGTCGTCGCTACTGGTTTCGTCCCCGCCAGTCAGGAACGTCAGCGGCCGCCCGACCGTCTCGGATGGCGTGTGGCCCGTGATCTCCTCGACAGCGGGGTTCACGTACTGAATCGTCCCCTCCGCATCCAGGATGTATAGCCCGTAGCCGGCCTGGTTCACTGCTTTCTGATAGCGCTGGGCTTCCTCCCGGGTCCGGATGGCAGAAATCGCGTGCTGGAGCGTCTCGCGGATCTCCACGAACATCGCCCGCTCGGATTCGGAGAACCCGTCGGCGTCGGTGGTGTAAACCCCGAGCACGTCGTCGCCCTCTCCGTCCGGGTCCAGCGACATCCTCGCACAGGCCGAGATATCCAGCTCTCGTGCCCGGCGCTTCCAGGCCGTCTCCCCGTCGGTCGACTGGACCTCGACGCTGTTGGAACTGCCGTCCGTTTCGACTACTGCGTCGACCACCGGGTCCGTCCCGTCGTCACCCTGTGGTCCCAGCGCGATACTGTCGAGGTAGTCGTCCACGTCGCCGGCGACGTGTTTGGAGTGGGCCGTGTCGCCGTCGCCACTGGCTACCCAGACGAACCGATAGGCCGGAACCGTCGCCAGTTCTTCGACGACGCGCTCTTTGACCGCCCGGTGGGTTCGGGCTTCGACGATGGCCTTCGAAACCGCCGAGTGAGCGCTCGTGACGTGTTCGAGGTGGACCAGCCGCGTGACGTCCGACAGCGTGATGGCAGACGCGATGAACTGCGGCCCGGCATCGATCGCACTTCTCGTCGCCTGGACGTGTCGCGTCGTCCCATCGACGGTTCGGGTCACGACGCGTTTCTCGCCGATCGACAGCGTCGAAAGCGACGTATCCAGCGCTGCAAGCGACTCCGTTCCTTCGCGGAGGCCTGGGTACATCTCCGTCGCCTGGTCGTTGTGGCTAACGACGTGTCCGTTTTCGTCGAGCAGCAAGACCCCCTCCGAGAGGATGTCGACGAGTTGTGAGTGGCCGGGCGTGCTCAACTCCATGAACGTGTCCTCGGCGAACACGAGTACCCCCACGGCGAAGACGGCGACACCGAGTGGCTCGTAGTTGACCTGCAACAGGAGTTCCGGGAACAGGGACGCGAGCAGATACGGGAGCGCGGGTAGTGCCGTCATCCCGACCAGGACGTACAGGGTCAACGGCGTGTCCCGTTCCCGGAACGCGTCGTACAGGACCCACAGCCCGACCGCGGAGAGCGCGTAGGCCACGCCCATCGTCAGCCAGTGGATACTGCTGTGACTGACTGCCATGTGTGGGAACGGTACTGGATTCATCGCTGGCGTGAAATACTGCCCGTGTATCGGGTTCGTCACCTTCACGACCGTCGCCAGTCCGTACACCGCCGCGCCGGCGGCGACGAGCCTGCGGTCGCGGTGGTACTGCCGACCCGTATACGCCGACACGAAGTACAGCCACGCGAAGACCGTCCCGAACCCGACGACCAGTCCCGCCGTGTAGGCGACCTCCTTCAGCCAGAGTGTCGGGACCAGAAACTGCACCACGACTGCCAGCGCCCACAGCCCGGAGAGTAGCAGTAATCCGGCCAGACCGCGCCGCATATCGCGCGATGGAAGCCGGCGCGTCTGCACGACGCTCCCCAGACAGGCCAGTGCCGCGCCCCCGAACAGGACGAGGTATGTCGCCTGCAGTACGTCCATGTCCTACGAGCAACTATCCGGGTCGAAAGAATAAACAACAGTCCGAGTTCCCAGTTGTTGAGAGAACGTTTCGCTTTCGGACGCGAGCGTGTTCCGCGTTTACATGTCGGGCCACGCCTTCGCGGCGCGGCCGGGGCCGGTGATCGAGTTGATCCAGCGAGCGGCGATGGCCTTCTTCAGGTTCCGGGCCATGAAGCCGCCGAACGTGTCGCCGGGGATCAGACTCATCGGGAACTGCGTCACGTCGTGAGCGACAGCGTCCTCGCCGACTGAGATGGCCGTACCTTTGCTCTCGAACGTCCAGTCATCGAGGGGCTGACCGCGCATCTGTCGGGCCATGTTCTTCCCGATGTGGTCGGCGGCCTCCCAGGCGGCCTCGGCGGTCGGCGGCGCGGGGTTCTCGCCGGGCTGGTCGATGAGGGCACAGTCGCCGATGGCGAAGACGCGCTCGTCCTCGGTCTGGAAGTTCATCTCCGTGTGAATGCGGTGATTGCGGTCGTCTTTCTCCAGATCGACGTCGCGGACGGCGTCGCGGCCCGTGATCCCGCCGGTCCAGATGAGGACGTCGTAGTCGAGTTCCGTCTCGTCACCGACGTAGATGGTCTCCTCGTCGACCTCGCCGATGAACTCGCCCGTCATGATGTTGACGTCGCGCTCCTCCAGCAGTTTGCGGAGTTTGGCCTGGACCTCGGGGTCGTTCCCGGGGAAGATCTCGTCGAGTCCTTCGACGAGGTGGATGTCGATGGGGGCGCGGTGGTCCTCGCGGAAGCCGGCGATCTCGCCGGCCGTCTGGATACCCGAGAGGCCGGCACCGCCGACGACGACCTGTGCGGGGTCGGACTGGGAGGCAGCGCGAGCGGCCTCCTTGACGTCCTGGTGAATGCCCATCGCGTCGTCGAGGCTCTTCAGCGTGTGGGAGTACTCTTCGAGGCCGTCGATCCCGAAGAAGGCGGTCTGGGAGCCGATCGCGACCAGCAGGTAGTCGTAGTCGATAGTAGAGTCGTCGTCGAGTTCGATCGTCCGGTCCTCGGTCTCGATGTCGACGACCTCGCCCTGCACGAATCGCGTGCTCGGGGACTTGATGTCGTCGACCGGGATCGTGACTTTCTCCTGAATGCTCGGATCACGAATGCAGCGGTGGGACTCGTGGAGGACGAGGTGATAATCGACGTTCGAGACCCACGTGATGTCCGCGTCGTTCCCCAGTTCGGATTCGAGGCTCTTGATTGCGCCCGCACCCGCGTATCCCGACCCGAGTACGACTACGTTCTCTGTCATGGGTGCCTCTCGGGTGTCACCTGATACAAAGGCTTTGAAATCGTGACGTACCAACCGGCAGTTGTTACCGACAGAAAGCCGGTTCTATCCGGCGATATTTACCACGGCGACGGCCCGGTCGCGTAGAATCATATCCAAGTTGTCACTGTCAAAGAGATGTAATGACGACCGTCGGGCTCCGTCTCCGTGACGGGGTCGAGCGAGCCCTTATTTCGCGACCTCGCCGACTGGTGCTTTCATGTCGTCGATGGTGAGAATGAGGATGTTGCTGGTGTCGTCTTTACCGCTGACGGTACCGATGATGCGGAGTTTCGAGAGCGGGGTCGGGCCGACGGTGACGGTGTCGCCCTCGTGGAAATCGGAGATCGAACCCTGGAGTTTGATCTCGGCGCGACACTCCTCGGGGTGGTGGACGCTCGTGAGGTCTATCTCTTCGACGTTGGCCGTTTCGACGGGTTCGCCGTTGTGGGCGAGGGGCACGTCTGCCGCCTGGTCCATGTCCTGGACCTGCAGCGCGTCGTATGCGTTCGCAGTTGGCTTGTAGCCACCTTTGGGGCCAGGTACACCCTCGACCAACTGGAGGGCCTTGAGACTCTGCATCTGGTTGCGGATCGTCCCCGGGTTACGGTCGACCTGTTCGGCGATGTCTTCGCCCTTGACCGCTGACTCGGACTCCCGATAGAGATTGACGAGTTCCTGAAGGATGTTCTTCTGACTCGGAGTGAGTTCGATTGATGACATAACGGAACGTTCGTGGTAGTTTTCCTTAAACCCGGCGGATAAATGAGTATCGTTCCACGAATCCAAAATCCGACGGCAAGCAGTCGAATGACGCGTCTCGATAGTGACAATATCCGGCAAGCGATACACATTTAGTCGTCCCCTTGGGTTTCAGAGGTATGCAGGGAAAGCGTGTGCTCGTGACCGGCGGCGCGGGGTTCATCGGATCGAACCTCGCCAACGGGCTCGCGGCTGACAACGACGTGATCGCGCTCGACGACGGCTATCTCGGTACCCCCGAGAACTTAGACGACGACGTCGAGTACGTCGAGGCCAGCGTCCTCGACGATGATCTCCCGGCCGACGTCGATGTGCTCTTTCACCTCGCGGCGCTGTCCTCGCTGAACATGCACGAGGACGACCCCCAGCTGGGGGCCCGGGTCAACGTCGAGGGGTTCGTCAACACGGTCGAGCAAGTACGGAAGGAAGGGTGTGACACCGTCGTCTACGCCTCGACCTCCTCGATCTACGGCAGCCGGACCGAACCCTCTCCCGAGGACATGCCGGTGGCGGTCAACACCGGGTACGAGGCCTCGAAACTGGCTCGCGAGCGCTACGGCGAGTATTACGCGAACTATCACGACATGAACGTCGCCGGCCTGCGCTTCTTTTCGGTCTACCAGGGCTACGGCGGCGCGGAGGAACACAAAGGCGAGTACGCCAACGTGATCGCGCAGTTCGCCGACGACATGGCCGGCGGCGAGCCGCCGGTGTTGTACGGCGACGGTACCCAGACCCGTGACTTCACTCACGTGAGCGATATCGTCCGCGGGATCGAACTGGCCGCCGATCACGAGTTGACGGGGATCTACAACCTCGGCACCGGCGACGCCTACAGTTTCAACACGGTCGTCGAGATGCTCAACGACGAACTCGGGACCGACATCAACCCCGAGTACGTCGAGAACCCGATCCCCGAGGACGTCTACGTCCACGACACGTGCGCCGACTTCTCGAAGATACGCGAGGCGACCGGCTGGGAGCCCGAAATCGACTTCGAGGAGGGCATCCGTCGGGTCTGTGCCCAGTACACCGGCGCGAACGTCTAGCCCGTCGGACAGTCGATTTTTGTGCGTTCGGGAGAGTGCAGGTACTGATGGACAGGAACGTACGCGTCATCGGGGTACCGATGGATCTGGGAGCCGACCGACGTGGCGTCGACATGGGCCCGTCGGCCATCCGCTACGCCGGTCTGGCCGCTGAACTGGAGGCGATCGGAGCGACGTGTGTCGACTGGGGCGACGTTCACGTCCCGCGACCGGAGGGAACCGATCCGGACGCCGGCGCACCGACCGACGGCGACGCCAAGTTCCTGACCGAGACCGAGACCGTCTGTACGCGGCTCTCGCACGAAGTCACAGAGGCCGTCGACGACGGGGAACTCCCACTCGTGCTCGGCGGTGACCACTCGATCGCCATCGGGAGCGCCGGCGGGGTGTCCCGCGACGAGTCGACGGGGATCGTCTGGTTCGACGCCCACGGGGATTTCAACACGCCCGCGACGACGCCGAGCGGGAACGTCCACGGGATGAGCCTCGCCGCGATCCTCGGTCTCGGGGAGTTCGCCGACACCGACTGGGCCCCCGCACGGAACGTCGCCGAGGAGAACGTCGCCATCATCGGCCTCCGGAGCCTCGACGAGGGCGAGCGATCGAACATCCGCGACAGCGACGTGACTGCCTACACCATGACGGACATCGACGACCGCGGCGTGACCGACGTGGTCGAGGAAGCCATCGAGGTGGCGACGGACGGGACGGACGGGGTCGCCGTCAGTCTGGACCTGGACTGGCTCGACCCGACGGAGGCCCCCGGCGTGGGGACGCCGGTTCGCGGTGGCGTCTCCTACCGCGAGGCCCACGCCGCGATGGAACTGGTCGCCGAACACCTCTCGGAACCGGGGCTGTTGCGCAGCTTCGAACTGGTCGAGGTCAACCCGATTCTGGACCAGCACAACCAGACCGCTGAGCTGGCCGTCGAACTGGTCGCCAGCGCCCTCGGGAAGATCATCCTCTGAGCGCTCAGCCTCGGCTTCGATACGGGGGTCGCGGCGGGGACGACCGCGTGACGGACACCGTGTCCGACGACCCGGTCAGATCGGCGACGACCGTCATCGCGCTGATCTGGACGGCGAAGACGAGTTCGTCGAGCAGGACCCCGATCAGCGGGACCTCGCCCATCAGTCCGCTGCCCAGCCCCAGCACCAGCACGATACCGAGGACTCGAACCCCGTGGCCCGCGACCCGCCGCCAGCTTTCTCGCACGCTCCGTCGAAGGCCGTGTCCCCGAACGACCAGCGGGAGCGCGACGAAGAGGCGGAGCAGGACGAACAGGATCGCGAGCACCACCGGGAGTGCCAGGACGGGAACTAGCGCTGCGAGTCCGACGAGCAGCCCGAACCCGGCGAGGATGCCGACCGTCAGACCCACTGCTCGCAGGAACCGCTCCGGTGTGAGGTCGTCGAACCCGGCTCGAAGGTCGCCACTGTCGATGGCGGCGATGCCGATAACGACGACGGCCAGGGTTCCGAGCGACGTGACGGTCAGCATGACCAGCCGTGCGGCCAGCCAGGGGAGCCGCAGGCCGTAGAAGGCACCGAGCGACGCGCTAACTGGGGGACCGTCCGTTCCGCTGATCGTGCCGTCGACGGTGACCTGGAACGGACTGACCAGCGTCGTCGTCGTGGACGGCACCGGGTCCAGAAGCATGAGTTGCTCGACGCCGACCGAAAGGAGTCCAGCGACGAGAAAGAGCACAACGACGGTCGGGTGCCAGGACAGCCGACGCAGGGCTTCGCGGAGCGTGTCCCAGACACGCACGGGCTGTCGGTCGGTCACGCCGACCCCTCCAGTGCGTACACCGCGTCTGCGTCGGAGAGGTACACCGTCCCGTCCCCTACCGCTGGCGAGGACACGTTGTACGTGCCTTCGAAGCGCCACAGTTCGTCGCCGGTCTCGGCGTCGTGTGCGAGCAGCGTGTCCTGATCCGGGAGCAAGAGCGTGTCACCAGCGGCGACCGGTGGAATCTCGTCGTCGCCGGGTATCTCCGTTTCGACAGCCCACTGTTCTGTCCCGCTGGCGGCATCGAGTGCGTAGAGTCGGCCGCCGTACCCGTCCTCGCCGTCCGACCAGCGGGATCTGATGAACAACGTGTCTTCGCGGACGACCGGGACCGTGACGAACCGCTCGTTCTCGCCGGCCTCGAACCGCCACCGTATGTCGCTCGACTCGGTGTCGACGGCGACCAGCCGCTCGTCCCGCGTGACGTACACGAGCCCGTTCGCGGCGACCGGTTGTATTCTGGGCCCACGCCCCAGGCTCGTTTCCCACTGTCGCTCGCCAGTCGAGGCGTCCAGGGCGACCAGCGAGGCCCCGCCTCCGTAGCTCGGGAGATACACCGTCCCGCCGGCGACGGCCGGACGCGTGAGGGCGCTCGTCTCCCGGTGCCACCGCACCCGGCCGGAACTCGCGTCGAGAGCTGCGATTCCGTCGCCTGTGGCGAAGACCGTGCCCGAGACGACGACCGGCGGCGTCTGCCAGCCGCTGTCCAGTGTGATCGTGGAGCCGATGGCGTCGTCAGACTCCTCGCCGACGTGCCAGCGTGACGTGAATGCGCGCTCGTCGGTCGCAGGTAGGTCGAGTCCGCCGTCGATACCCAGCGACTGATAGCCTTGCTCCCACGCGGTGACGAGCGCCGGCGAGACGTAGGCCGCCGCGTCGGCGACCGCCGGCGTCGACAGGAACCGTCTGTCGCGGTTAGTGAGTTCGTAGGCCACGGCTCCGGTCTCGGCGTCCAGCGCGACCAGTCGCTCGCCAAAGGACTGGAACACGCGCCCGTCGTGGCAGATCGGTGCCGGCGAGGAGAACCCACCGTGCTCGACTTCGTATCGCCAGCGCACGGTCGGCTCGTCACGGGGGGCGGTTCTGTCCGGTGCGTAGCCGGCACCGGTCGCGTCGTATCGGTACTGGGGCCACGACGGCCCGCCGTCGGCACCGGCGGCGGCGAGGGTGCCGACGCCGATACCGACGGCTCCGAGTCCGAGCCCCGACAGGAGGGACCGACGGGAGAGGGCAGGGCGGCGCATTACGAGCGGACCGTCCGGCCAGAGTGGTTACTAAGTTGTGATTTCCGACTGTCGAAAAACGGGCGAAGTCAGTCGTCCGCGGCCGCGATGGTCTCGGAGTGGTCGACGTCCGTGCCCAGCATGTCGAGGAACTCGGCGAGCCACTCGGGGTGGTCCGGCCAGGCCTGCCCCGTGACGAGGTTGCGGTCCCGGACGACGCCGTCGACCCACGAACAGCCGGCCGCCTCGACTTCCGCCTGGACTGCCGGATAGGACGTCATCTCGTAGCCCTCCAGCACGTCCGCCGCGGCCAGGATCTGTGGCCCGTGGCAGAGCGACGCCACCGGCTTCTCGGCCTCGAAGAAGTGCCGGACGGCGTCGAGGACCGCGTCGTAGGTCCGCAGGTACTCCGGGGCGCGGCCGCCGGGGACGACCAGGGCGTCGTAGTCGGCCGGGTCTACTTCCGCCATCGTGGCGTTGACCTCGAAGTTGTGCCCTCGTGATTCCATGTACGTCTGGTCGCCCCGGAAGTCGTGGATTGCCGTCTTGCACGTCTCCCCGGCCTCCTTCTCCGGACAGACCGCGTCGACCTCGTGGCCGACCGTCTGGAGCGTCTGGAACGGTACCATGACCTCGTAGTCCTCCACGAAGTCGCCGGCTATCAGCAGGATTCGCTTGCCGCTCATTGGTGTTCACGCGCCCGCATCGGGACGCAGCATATGCTATGGTGTCCCATGGATATAAACCCGAACCCGCTGAGTGCCTGCACCCCGCTTCACTCCAGCAGCGCGGGCACGTCGGCCAGCGACTCCATGACGTGGTCCGGCGTGAACTCGCTCTCCTCGACGTCCGATCGATCGGTGATGCCGGTCAGCACGAGGACGGTCGTCATTCCGGCGCGTTCACCGAGCGCAATGTCGGTGTCGAGTCGGTCGCCGACCAGCAGACAGTCCTCCGGTGGGACGCCCAGCGCGTCCGTCGCGGCCTCGACGGCCTCCGGCGAGGGTTTGCCCATCACGCGGTCGACGGCGCGGTCGGCGGCCGCCTCGATGGCTCCGATGATGGCCCCGGAACCAGGAATCAGGCTGTCCTCGCCCGCGGGAACGACGCGGTCCGGGTCCGAGCCGACGAAGACGGTGTCCTCGTCTTGCAGGCCCCGAAGGCCGGCAGTCATCGAGCCGTAATCGAACTCCCGGTCCCAGGACGCGACCAGGACGTCGGCGGCGGTGGCGTCTTCGGTCAGCGTGAGACCGGCGGTCTCGAACTGCTCGCGGAGCGCCGGCGACCCGATCAGGAAGAGGTCGTCGTCTGCGTGCTCGTCGGTAAGGTAGTCGGTCGTGACGGTGCCGGCCGAGAGCACCTCCTCGACGTCGACGGCGATGCCCATCTCGCCGAGGCGGTCGACGTAGTCCAGGCGGGTTTCGGTCGGGTTGTTCGAGAAGAAAAGCACGGAGAGATCGGCCGCGCGGAGCGAGTCGATGGCGTCGACCGCGCCGGGGAGCGGGTCGCTGCCGCGATACACTGTGCCGTCGAGATCGAGGACGACGCCGCGATAGCTCATACGCTACCCGGCGGACCCGGGGTTGATAACGCTCCCGGACGCGGCTACTCGGGGGCGAACCGCTCCTCAGCAATACGTCACGCCGGTGATATCGAACCGGGCACCACCCGATTTGCTATCAGCGACCGCGACCGACCAGCCGTGGGCTTCGGCGATCTCCTCGACGATGGCCAGGCCGAAGCCGGTGCCGTCGTCGGTCGTCGAGTAGCCGGTCCGGAACACCTCGCTGCGCTCGTCGGCCGGGATGCCGTCCCCGTCGTCGGCGACGAAGAACCCGTCGTCGACCCGGCCGACCCGGATCTCGGATGCGTCTCCGTGTTCGACGGCGTTCCGGAAGAGGTTGGAGAGCAGTTCCTGGAGTCGGGCACCGTCGGCTTCGATGGTCCCTTCGGCCTCGACGACGAGTTCGGCATCGCCCGTCTCGATGTAGGGCCAGACCTGCTCGACGGTCGGTTCCAGATCCGTCGGCTCCGGGTCCTCGACGGTCGCACCCTGCCGGGCGAGCGTCAGTACGTCGTCGATGAGCGCCGTCATCCGGCCGTGCGCGCCACTGATACGGTCGAGTTCCTCGGGCGGGTCCTCGAACTGCTCGGACAGCAGCGAGAGGTTGACCTCGGCGACGTCGAGGGGGTTCCGGAGGTCGTGGGAGACCATGCTGGCGAACCGGTCGAGGCGCTCGTTCTGTCGCTCCAGTTCCCGCTCGCGCTCGACGCGTTCGGTGACGTCTCTGGCGATGAGCTGGAAGGTGTTACGCTCGGTCCTGATGTCGACCGGCGCGAAGATGTTGTGGAAGTACCGATCGTCGAACTCCGTTTCTGACCGCTGGGACTCGCCCGTTTCGATGGCGGTTCGACCGACGGACAGCCACTCGTCGCCGATGCCGTCGGGGAGCCGCTCGACGATGTCGCTCCCGAGCAACTCCTCGCGAGAGACGGATGCGAGGTCCGCCATCGCTGGATTCGCCGCGATGAACTCCCCGTTGGCGGACACCTGCGCGACGGCGTCCGGGGTGTTGTTGACGAGCAACTCGTAGCGCCGTTGGGCACGCTTTTGGGTGACTGCGCTCTCGACCCGGTTGGCCAGTTGCTGGTACTGCTGGTCCTCGACGACCTCGAGTTTGAGGATGTAATCGGAGACGCCGGCCGCGATGGCTTTCGAGGCGATTTCCTCGTCCCCGCGGCCGGTCAGGAGGATGAAGGGTACGTCCCCGTGGCGCTCGGTGACCATGTCGAGGAGTTCGAGGCCGTTCGCGCCGGGCATCTCGTAGTCGCTCACGATACAGTCGATTTCGGTGTCGTCGAGAAACGTCAGCGCGTCCTCGGCGCTGGTCTCCCAGAACGTCGTCATCCCGTGTTCCTCTGACAGCGTCGAGGCCGTCATCTCGGCGAAGAACTCGCTGTCGTCGACCATCAGCAGCCGTATCTCGTCAGTCATTGTCCCGCCGATGCGCCGTGACGACGGTTCTGCGCGCGGAACGATCTGCGACGAGGTTGGGCTGCCACCTGCACACTATTCGCATGAAGCCGGCCCTCACTCAAATATCCACCGGGAGCGATTTCGGAATTATAACTGGACTCGACGGCGTCACTCCCGCAAACGGCGTTCCCACTTCGGCCCGGCTCGGCTCCCCAACAGCCAACCCACGACCGCAGCGACCAGCGACAGCGCGACCGCGCCGACCGTCGTGGTGACCGGTGCCGTCGGATAGACGAGTGCCGCGACCAGCATCGGGATCGACACCAGCGCCAGCGCAGCGCCGAAAGCCACGAACAACACCGTATCGAAGAGCAACTCCGTCGCGGAGAGCCCGGCGACGTACGCCGTCACGCCGAAGACGTACACCGCGACGAGCGGCAAGACGAGGAGTCCCACGGCCAGTTCACGGGGCGGATACCAGATCGTCGCGATCGCGAGGTAGAGCAACCCGGCCGGGAGCGACAGGAGCAGGTACGCGCGGCGCTTCCCCGCGAAGACCGCCCCGAGCGACACCGGATACCGGCGGTACTCGTCCGGGTCGTCGAACTGGGTCACCCAGCTGTACGTGGTGAATGCACCGAGTCCGAGCAACGTTCCGAAGGCGATGCCGGGGGACGGTTCCAGCCCCGTCGCCGCCGTGATCTGTCCGAGCAGGAGCGCGGTGACGCCGAACAGGACGCCCATCGAGAACAGTACCTTCCAGACCGACCCACTGGACCGGCTCACGTCCAGCAGCGCTCGGGTCGTCAGCCCGGTATCGTCGGCGAGTACCCCGCGAATCCGGGAGAACCGGCCCGGCGAGGTCCGCTGGGCGCGGCCCTCGACCGGCTGGAAGAGGAGCGGCCCGAGCACGGCGAACGCGACGACCGGCGCGAACCCGCGGACCGCAGCGATCGCGCTCGGGTCCAGATACAGCGCGTAGGGGGTGTACGCGACGACGTCGAACCCGATCGTGACGACGGCCGCAGTCAGGACCGCAACCGGGACGACGACGGCGAGTTTGCTCCGCGTCGCGAGTCCCGCGAGTGTCAGGCTGAGCGTCACCCCCAGCGCGAACGCGCCGACAAGCGTCACCCAGAACAGCCCGATTCGGCCGGGGGTGACGCCAGTACGGAGGGCGCTCGGTGCGGCGGCGATCCCGAGTGGGGCCAGGAAAAAGACGGCGTAGTACACCAGGTCCTTGAGCAGGAACACCGCGAGCAGGCGGTTCCACGACACCGGTAACGTCCGAGCGGAGAAAACCAGCAGCGTCACGTCGCCGAGCACGTCCCGCAACGCGTCGCGGCCGACGAGTCCGATAGTCCCGACCTGGAGGCCGAAGAAGAAGACCAGGCCGTGGAGGCCGGCGGCGACGGCGTCGAAGCCGGTTCCCGTGACCCGGAGCAACTCGAAGCCACCGGCCGCCAGCACCGCGATAGCGACCGGGAACGCGCCGAAGCGACGGCCGCCGAACAGTTCCTCGTGGAGTCGCCACTCCTCGCGGAGCATTCGCCGGAACAGGTGGAGTGTGAGAGCCATGAGTCAGTCCGTGGCTCCGGTCGGGACCGCTCGGCTCTTGCCAACTTCCTCCCGGAACACGTCGAGCAGGCGCTCGCCGTCGTCGAGTTCCTGCGGGTTGCGCTCGGCGACGAGGCGGCCGTCGCTGACGATGGCGACGCGGGTACAGAGTTCCTCGGCCACCTCGATGAAGTGCGTCGAGAGGAAGACGGTGTTGCCCCGCTCGCAGTACTCCCGGAAGTGGCCCTTGATCTGTTCCTGCATGAGCGGGTCCAGGTTGACCAGCGGTTCGTCGATGAAGACCAGGTCGGGTTCGTGGACGAAGGCCGCTGCGAGCATCACTCGCTGGCGCTCCCCCTCCGAGAGGTCCGTCGCCAGCGTGTCCAGTTTCTCGCGGAACTCGAAGCGGTCGGCCCAGTCGTCGATGGACGCGGACACGTCCGAGAGGTTCCGCACGGCACCCACGAACTCCAGGTACTCCCGCGGCGTCAGGAAACTCGGCGGGTCCTCCCGCTCGGGCAGGATTCCGACGGCGCGCCGGACTGCCAGCGGATCGGCCACCGGGTCGTGACCCAGGACGCTGGCGGTCCCCGAGGTCGGTTCGAGTTGCCCCGTGAGGATCTCGATCGTCGTGGTCTTCCCCGATCCGTTCGGTCCGAGGAGAGCGAACAGCTCTCCCTCGGGGACAGACAGCGAGAGGTCGGCGAGAGCCTCGAGGTCGCCGAAGCGTTTCGTCAACTCGGCCGTCTCGATGGCGGGCATCCTCGGGGAATCGGCGTCGACCGAGAAAAGCGTTGTCCGGATATCGACAGGTCGATCGCTCGGATCGACGCGGCTACTCCCCGTCGGTGAAGACGATCTCGTCGATCTCGTGTCGCGGGTTCTCGTCGTCGTCGCCCTCGTACTTGTAGCGAACGCCCTCCTCCTCGTCGGCGGTGGCCTGATGTGATCCGTCGCAGAACGGGTAGTTCCCCGAGAGTCCGCACATGCAGATGGCGATGTCGCCTTTCTCTCCGATGTCGTCCTCGTCGACGATCTTCGGGCCAGTCGCGTCGTGGGTGATCTCCCGTGACATACGATAGCAATGGATTATCCAGGGAAAAACCCTCGGGCGGGTCGCTCAAAAAAGGTAAACCCTCCCTGTTCGTTGGGCCAAGGCAATGAAAACGTGGCAGCGTCGGACTGCACTGTATCTCCTCGCGCTCGGGGCCATCATGCTGCTCTATTCCGTTCTGTATCACTACGCGATGCTGACCTACGAGGGGGCGACCCACTCGTTTCTCCACTCCGTCCAGGTCGTGGTCGAGACGTTCACCACGACCGGGTTCGGCTCCGACGCGCCGTGGTCGGAACCGGAGACGAACCTGCTGGTCATCGCCATGGACCTGACCGGCGTCGTGTTGATCTTCCTGGCGCTCCCGGTGTTGCTGTTCCCGATGTTCGAGGAGACGATCTCGACGACGCCGCCCAGCAGCGTCGGGGACGTCGAGGACCACGTCGTCATCTGTGCGTTTTCGCCGCGAATCCGGATGCTCATCGACGAACTCGATCTGCTGGACATCCCGTACGTCGTTGTGGAACCGGACCGCGACCGGGCGGTCGAACTCGTCGAGGACGGCGTGGACCTGATCCACGGCGACCCGGAGTCGGCGTCGGTCCTGGAGAACGCGAACCTGGGGTCGGCGCGCGCGCTCGTCGCCGACCTGGACGACTCGACGAACGCCAGCATCGTCCTGACCGGGAAAGACGTGGCCCCGGACGTGATGTGTATGACGTTCGTCACGGACCCGGAGATCGCCTCCTACCACCGGTACGCCGGGGCCGACCACGTGTTCTCGCCGCGGACGCTCATCGGTGAGAGTCTGGCCAAGAAAGTGACCACGAGCATCAGCACCGAGGTAGGTGACGCGATCGAGATCGGCGAGGACTTCGAGATCGCCGAACTCCCCGTGCAGTCCGGGAGCGAACTCACCGGCAAGACCGTCGCCGAGAGCGGGATTCGCGAGCGAGTCGGCGCGAACGTCATCGGTGCGTGGTTCCGCGGCGAGTTCGTCAGTCCGCCCTCGCCGGACGCCCGAATCGACGAACAGACCGTGTTGCTGGTCGCTGGCCGCGAAGCGCAACTGGAGACGCTCAAAGAACTCACGCTGTCGAAACAGCGCGACCGTCGCGACGGGACGGTCGTCATCGGCGGCTACGGCGAGGTCGGGTCCACTATTCACGCCAACCTCGACTCGGCGGGAATCCACTCGACCACCGTTGACATCGACGACCAGGACGGGGTCGATTTCGTGGGGAACATGACCGACCAGGCGGATCTCCGGGCAGCCGGCATCGAGGAGGCCAGAACGGTCATTCTCGCGCTCGCCGACGACACGATGACGATCTTCGCGACGCTCGCGGTCAGGGACCTCGCGCCGGACGTCGAGATCATCGCTCGCGCCGACGAGACCGAAAACGTCAGGAAACTCTATCAGGCCGGCGCCGACTACGCGCTCGCCCTGGCGACGGTCAGCGGTCGGATGCTCGCCTCGACGATCCTCGGCGAGGACGTCATTTCGCTGGATCAGCAGGTCGAAGTCGTCCGGTTCGACGCCGATGGACTCGCCGGTTCGACCCTGGCCGGAGCGGACATCCGTGCGAAAACCGGCTGTACAGTCATCGCGATCGAGCGCAACGGCGACGTGATAACCGACCTCGACGCCGACTTCGAGATCCGGGCCGAGGACAGCGTCGTGATCGCCGGTCCCGACGAGAGCATCGCGCAGTTCGCCAACCGATACGAGTAGCGATCACTCGCCCCGTTCGACCCGGGCGGTCGTCGAGCAAAGCGGCGTTGGACCAACGGGGAGTCTGTCACGCCTCGTCGAGTCGGGTCCGAACGTCGACGGCGGTCGCGACGGCCCAGACGCCGAACACCGTCGCCCCGACGATCTCCGGGAGTGCCAGTCCGGGCCGCATGACCTCGCCGGTCACGGTCCAGACCGTCCAGGCTCCGGTGTTAAGCAGGCCGCCCGCGACGGTCGCGAGGCCGCGGGTCCGTGCCCCGGCGAGTACGTTCCCGATCCCGTAGGTCCACAGCGCGACCGAGAGCAGGACGTAGAACCCCACGGCGGCCGGGACGTGTGGATCGGTCCCTTCTGGGAACACGCCGATGAGCGCCATCGCGAGCAGGACCAGTCCGAACAGGCCCACGCCGGCCAACTCGACGCGGTTGCGAACGGACCGAAGGAGGGCATAGCCGAAGCCGAGGCCGACGAGCCCGCCCCCCACGAGGCCGCCGTTGAAGACAGCTCGTGTCAGGGATGTCGAGGCGTCGCTGACCGTGCCCCCGAGGTTCGAGAGCGCGTTCCCCGTCCAGGAAAAGGAGGGCGATAACAGCGTCGCCAGAACGACCGCACCGAGCGTGAACGCGGGCGCGACCACCCCTGCCCATGCACTGACGCTGTCTGCTGTGTCAGTCATCGAGACTGTGTTCCGAGTAGTAACCCTTCAACGTGATTGATCGTGACGAACGTCGTGTTCGAGTCGATGGCGTGTTACTTTTCTACCAGGATACCAGACAGGGGAACATGTACGACAGGGGCCGCCGGGGGTTCCTCGCGATGGGGACGACGGCCGTCGCCACGCTGGCCGGGTGTTCCGGAATCCTCGGTGGCGGTGACGAAAACGAACAGAGGGGGACTCCTCGCAGTTCGTTCACCCTACAGACGCTCGATGTCGGTGGGTCGACCGGCTCGGAGATTCGAGTCCAACCGCCCGGGGAAGTCGCCCTGATCGACTTCTTCGCGTCGTGGTACGAACCGTGTAAACCACAGATGGCCGAACTGCGGACGGTCCGCGAGAACAACCCCGACCTCCACATGCTCTCGATCACCTGGGAGACGGAACGCCGGCCCGTCCGGACCTTCTGGGAACGGTACGACGGGACCTGGCCGGTCGCCATGGATCCCCAGATGAAAGCCGGAACGAAGTACAACGTCGAGGGCCTCCCGACGGTACTCGTCGTCGACGCCGAGGGGCAAACGGCCTGGCGACACACCGGGCTGACGAAGGCCGAGACCATCGAAGCGAACCTGGCGACTGCGCGGCAGTGAGCTACCCGTCCCCGCTCGGCGGTTCGACGGTCACCCTTCAAGGTTCGTCTCGGACGACGGTTCCGGTCACGATCCCGTCGGAAAGGGGCGCGTTACAATCGGCGAGGACCACGAGGACGGTAATCGCAACGACGCCGAGGCGTCGGCTCATCGAGTGGGCGTACTTTCCGGCCGTGAATAAAGCCACGCCGGGTTCGGGCGGATCGGGATTCGCTGAGTCTCAGCGGGGGGATTCGTCGCTCTCGGCCGTGAACAGCCCCTGTATCTGAACCTCGTTCTCCGTGGAGAACATCAGTGGCGCGGTCTCGGAGTCGGTTCGGGTTCCTGTCTGGGTCGGCAGTGTCTGGCGCGAGTCGGACGTCGAGCGTTGTGTACTCATGGATTTGGTGTGTCGGGCAGCAGCGGAATATTCGAAAGCGATGCCTGGACGCGTCAGTCGAGAATGAGACAGCGTACGCGTACGATCGGCATCATGTGTCTACCTGATCGTACCGGCCTATCTTTAATAAATGTTCCTGTTGTATCGTGCGAATGGAACGAGTAGTGGTACCGTATATCGATGGCCGTTGGGTCTTCGACCGAATTAGCGCAGTGATTGGGGTCAAGGAGACTGAACCGAGTCCGTGGCGGCCTCGAAGTGGTCGCCGCGGATGACTACCTCGTCGGCTCTGTCGTTGGCCGCTTCCGGACCGTGTTCGGCGGCGAACTCGCGGATCGCGAGCATGGACGCCTCGCGAACGAGCGCTTCGAGTTCGGCCCCGGAGTAGCCCGCCGTCTCCACGGCCAGTTCGTCCATGTCCACGTCCTCACCGAGCGGTTTCCCGGCGGCGTGGACTGCGAGAATCTCCCGACGTGCCGACTCGTCGGGGTCGGGGACCTCGACGTGTTGTTCCAGTCGTCCGGGACGGAGCAGTGCGGGGTCGAGCGACTCGCGCCGGTTGGTCGCCGCCAGAACGACCAGCGTCGGGTTCTCTGCCAGCCCGTCCAGTTCCGTCAGCAACTGGGAGACGACCCGTTCCGTCGCCTCGTTGGTCTCCCCGCGCCGGCCCGCGATGGCGTCGATCTCGTCGAAGAAGACGATCGAAGGTGCCGCCTGGCGGGCCCGCTCGAACACCTCGCGGACGGCCTTCTCGCTCTCGCCGACGTACTTGTCGAGCAGTTCCGGCCCGGCGACGTGGATGAAGTTCACGTCGCTCTCGCCGGCCAGTGCCCGCGCCAGGAGGGTCTTGCCAGTCCCCGGTGGTCCGTGGAGGAGCACGCCCGACGGCGGATCGGTGCTGGTGGCCTCGAACAGCGCCCGATAGGAGAGCGGCCACTCGACGGCCTCCTGTAGTCTGGATTTGGCCTCGTCGAGTCCGCCAACGTCGTCGAAACTCACGTCCGGGGTTTCGGCGACGTACTCCCGCATCGCGGAGGGATCGACCGCCGCCAGGGCCGTCTCGAAGTCCTCGCGAGTCACGACCGGGTCCTCGCGGGTCCGCCGGAGTGCGCCCATCGCTGCCTCGGTCACCAGCGAGCCGATGTCCGCGCCGACGAACCCGTGTGTTCGGCTCGCCAGCCAGTCCAGGTCCACGTCGTCGGCCAGCGGCATCTCCCGCGTGTGCACGTCGAGTATCTCGCGCCGGCCGGCCTCGCCCGGGACGCCGATCTCGATCTCGCGGTCGAAGCGCCCGCCCCGGCGCAGCGCGGGGTCGATGGCGTCGACGCGGTTGGTCGCCCCGATGACGATGACCCGACCGCGCTCTTCGAGCCCGTCGAGCAGCGTCAGCAACTGGGCGACCACCCGGTTCTCCATGTCGGCGTCCTCGTCGCGCGTCCCCGCGATCGAGTCGATCTCGTCGAGGAAGAGGATCGCCGGCGAGTTTTCCTCGGCCCGCTGGAACGCCTCACGGAGTTTCTCCTCGCTCTCGCCCTTGTACTTCGAGACGATTTCGGGGCCGGAGATGGTCTGAAAGTGCGCGTCGACCTCGTTGGCGACGGCGCGGGCGATGAGTGTCTTCCCCGTTCCGGGCGGCCCGTACAGGAGGACGCCCTTCGGGGGGTCGATTCCCAGCCGACGGAACAGGTCCGGTTCCGAGAGGGGGAGTTCGATCATCTCCCGGACCTGGTCGAGTTCCTCGTCAAGCCCGCCGATGTCCTCGTAGGTGACGTCGAGTTCCGTGGTTTGCTGTGGATCGATTTCCGTGGCGATGTCCCCGCCAGCCGTATCGTCCCCCTTGGCCGGCTGGGGATCGTCGAGGCCGAGATCGACGCCGTCCAGTACGGTGAGATCGGTCTCGTCGGTCACCCTGACGGGTCCGTCGGGGTCGGTCAGGGAGACGACCACGACGCCGAGTCCCTCGACGTGAACCCGCTCGTTCTCGCGGATCGGACGGTCGAGCAGCCGACTTTTCACGGTCGATTCGATGTCGTCCTCGTCGGGCAACGGTTCGGTCGGACGCACCGAGACGATGTTCGCGTCGGCGACCGAGGTGGTACTGACGGTGACGGTTTCGCCGATGTTGACGCCGGCGTTCGCCCGGGTGTCCGCGTCGATCTTGACGACGCCGCCGTCGCCGTCGGCCATCGGCCACATCTTCGCGACCGTCTCCTGGCTGCCCTGGATGATGACCGGATCACCGCTCAGGATGCCCAGTTCGTTCCGGGCGGCTTCGGGAAGCCGTGCGACACCCCTGCCGGCGTCTCGCTTGTCGGCCCCCTCGACAGTGAGCGTGACACCGCCCCCGTGATCCCGGCTCATGACCGGGCCTTATCGGCCCACCGTCTTGAGGTTTCCCCGGGGGAACGCATAAGACGGACGCCAGTAGATAAAATGACATGGTGGTCCAGACCCAGCGCGACGAAGCGACCTGGTTCAAATGCGAGGAGTGCGGACTCATGTTCGACGATCAGGACGACGCGCGGAAACACGAGGACAACTGCGACGCCGAGGAACCGTCGTATATCCAGTAAAGACCCGCCGAGCGTGAGGGGACCGACCCCTCACCGATAGAGGACGACCAGGAAGGCCAGTGCGGCCCCGAGGAAGACGACCAGTCCTTCCAGCGGGAGGTCGGTGACGTCGAGTCGCCAGACGAGTTCAGTCAGGGCGACGAATACGGCACCGACGAGCAGCGTCGCGCCGACGTGGGTTAGTTCGACGCCCCTGGTCTCGGCCTGCCTACCCACCTGCGCACCGAGAGTGATGGCGTGTCTGGCCGCGTCCCAGGACGCGACGACGCCCGCGGTGGCGACCAGGAGGACCAGTCGGTCGCTCCCGTAGGCGATCCCGCTGTTGAGCACACTGAGGAACACGAGTGCGGCACCTGCGGTGGCGAGTGCGGTCTCCCAGCCCCGGCGGATCGGCAGGAGCGCGCCGGTCAGGACCGCCACGCCGATCAGTCCCGGATACAGCTCCGCAGTCGCGATGTTGTCGAGGTTTGCCGTCGCGACGAACGCGACGCCGGTGAGCGCGATACCGATGCCACAGAGGCCGACGAGCAGGGTCGCGGTCCCGTCGTCCCGGTGGATCCCGAAACCCAGGACCAGCAGTCCGAAGACGGTCAGGCCGACCGGCAGCGCGTGGGTCCAGCCGGCGACGAGGAGGACGCTCCCGGCCGCGACGAGTACGGCGACTGCACTCGCGAGCGTCGTCGGTCGGTGGACCATCGTCGAACTCGCGGGAGCACTGGCCTGTGTCACCGAGACCACCGCCGCTTTGCGCCCAGCAGTGCGCGGGCCAGTGAGTCCTGGGTGTCCCAGTCGACGACCGACACGCCGCCTCGGCGCAGCGCGTAGAGCCGGTTCCGTCGCTCGACCGCCGCGATCCGACTCCCCGGCGACTCCGTCGTCGACACGTCGGGACTCACGACAGTCACTGGACGGCCGGCGTCGGCCAGTTCCAGCGCGCTCTCGACGACGAACTCGTCGGCGAGCGGACTCACGATGACGAGCTGGGTCTCGCGATCGAGCCCGGTCCTGAGTTCCCGAACCTGTGCCGCCGCCCTGTCGTAGTCAGATTCCGGGTTCTCGGGCGGTTGTGGCGACAGCGTCGGATGGGTGAGCAGTACCTCGCGTACTCGCCGTTCGTGGTCAGTCCCTCGGTCCGGTGGGACCCAGCAAAAGTCCCGGCCGATGGCTGCCAGTCCCGCCCGCTCGTCGACCTCCCAGACCGCTTCGAGCAGTTCCTGTGCGGCCGCGACGCCGTGTGAGACCGCGTGTGGACCGCCCTCGATCCCGCGATACGCGCTCGGTCGGGCATCGATGCAGACCACGACGCTGACGGTTCGCTCCTGGCGGTACTCGACCGTCGCGAGCGTTCCGGTCCTGGCGTACTGCTTCCAGTCGATCCGATTCGGACTGTCGCCGGAGCGGTACTCGCGGGTTCGAGCGAACTCGATGCCTTCGCCCTCGCCGCTGGTCAGGATCTGGCCGGGGAACGGGTCGCTCGTCTCCGCGACGGGCGGGTCCGGAATCTCGCGACGGCACTCGATGTCGGCGGTATCCGACTCTAGAGTCGTCTCGACCTCGGTACGACCGCTCACGTCGCGGGCGATGGCCGTCGCAGCCCGGAACTGGTGGGAGCCGTGCTCGGCGGTCACGGCGTAGGCGAACGTCGTGGTCTGACCGGGTCGAAGGACCGCCGCGTGCCTGGCGCTGCCCTCGCTCACCGCGAGCATCGCCGGAACGCCGTCGACGAGGCGCAGGTCTCGCAGCGTCTCCTCGCCCTCGTTGGTCACCGCTACCTCGACGGATACCTCGTCGCCGGGCGACGGGTTCGTCTCGCTCACGCGCCGGTCGAGCGCCAACTCGACCGCGGGCGGTTCGAGCAGCCGCGGGTAGATGGCGTAGCCGACGCCGAGACAGGCCGCGAGCAGGACGTAGGGGCGCTTCAACAGGACGCCGAACGCACCGGCGAGCAGTGCAACGGCGACGACGCCCCGCCAGTGGTGTGTCCGGCGAACCGTCGTCATCGACCGTCCGCCCCCTGATCCCGTTCGAGGATCGCGGTCACTGCGCTCTCGGTGCGACGCTGGAACCGCGATCCGCCCGGGAGCGCGTCCCGGAGGCGTCGACCGAACTCGCCCGCGCCGTCGTCGGCCAGGAACGTCGCCGCGGTCCCGTCGTCGGTCCACTCGCCGGCGGAGACGCTCGCCGTCGCAGCGGCCGACGAGCAGCCGTCGACCCGCATCACGGTCTCGACGGCCGTTCGGCGCAGCCTCGCTCTCACCGCCGCCCGCTGTCCGCCCGTGAGGTGTTCGGCGGGATCGAGCCCCCGCTCGATGACGCGGTCGATCTGCTCACCCGGCGGCCGCCCGGCGGGGACGGATTCGGTCGATGGCGGGTCGGCTCCGTCGAACCCGTCGAGCGTGCGGGCGAGCACCACGAGCAGCGCGAGACCCAATGCGACGATGCCGACGAGCGCGACGACGAGGTAATCGTGTCCGAGCCGGGACACGAGCCACTCCATCGAGACGAGACTCGCGAGACCGCGGGCGAAGAGTATGCCCACACCGAGACAAAACAGGAGTGCCCCGACGAGCAGCGGCCCCCGTGCAGTCCGAGTCATACGGTGCCCTCCGGCAGGTCGAGTTGCAGTCGCTGACAGACCTGTGAGACGCGCTGGCGGCGGTCCTCGGTCACTGGCCGCTCCCCGTATCGGACCTCCTCGAAGGTCCGCGTGAGCGTCTCGATGGCACTCGGGTCCATCCCGGCTTTCGCGGCGGCATTTGCACACTCGTGGGTCGTTCTGGTCCGCGTGTTCTCGACGTCGACGTTCCGCATCAGGGCGTCCCAGGCCGCGAACACGACGTTCGCATCCGGCGGGGGACTGGGCTCCCACGCGTTCTCGGCGTCCGTGTCGGCGCTGGCCCCATCGGTCGAGCCGTCGAACCACGGGAGTCGGTCGCGATACCGGTAGAGCAGGGCAGCCAGCAACCCGGCCGCGAGAGCGATCAGCAGCGGGTCGAACCCGTCGGCGTCCGACTCCGTCTCCTCGTTCGTGGCCTGGTCGGACTCGCCACCGCCACCGCTACCGTCCCCGCCGGCGATGGTCTCTGACCCGTTCCCCGGTGCGGGTCCCGAACCGCCGTCTTGGGGTTCCGGCATCGCACCGGATTCGTCCTCGTCACCGGTAGCGGGCGCGAGCCCGCTGTCGTCGCGGTTTCGCTGTTCCGGTCGGTCCGGCTGGTCCCCGATTCCACCCGCTCCCTGGCCGTCGTCACTGCCCCCAACCGGGGGCTCCTCGGCCGCGTCCGCGTCGCGCTTTTGCGTCTCGATGTCCTGCTGGAAGTCGGCGACGTCGCTGCTCTCGATGGGGAGATACGAGTAGTCGAGGTCGACTGCCTCGTGCGGTTCCGACGACAGCGTCGAGGACAGCGTCGTCGCTGCGACGCCAACGGCCAGAAAGCAGGACATCGCGACCGCGATGGAGATGAGTTGGTGGCGGTTCATAACACTCGAGCCTTCGTGACACGACAACCACCCCGTGGAGCGGGCATTGTTATCCACAGCATATTGGGATATCGGGTGTATTGGGGTGTGTCTGTGCCGTTCTCGCTCGATGACAGTAGTACCGGGATTCGACGCCGACAGTGTCGGTCCTTCCGGGAAAGCCGTCTCTATTCGCCCCCGACGCTGCCGGGAGGGGAGCGCTTTTGTCCGTCGCACTGATGCCATCGACCGTGCAGCTCCGCGGGCCAATCGTCGACGCCGAGGAACCCCGAACCGTCCAGACCAGCAACGGCCAGAGCGACCTCGCCGAAGTGACGATGCGCCCCGACGAGGGCCGCGAGGACCCCGTTACCGTCACGCTCTGGGGGAAGTGGAGCGAGACCGCCGAGTACATAGAACCCGGCATGGACCTGCTGGTGACCGACGCCGACGAGGACGAGTTCCGCGGGGAGATCCAGTACTCGACGGGCCGGGACTCGATGGTCGTCGTCGAACCCGGATTCCTCGTCGACGTGACCGACATCCGCTCGTGGGTCCAGTGCCCGCGGATGTACTACCTCAACAAGCTCGCCGGCCTGCCGCTCGCCTACCCCGTCGTCAAGGGGACCATCGTCCACGAGGTGTTCGGCGACCTGCTCCGTGGTCGGGATCTCGACGACGCCGTCGAGGAACGCGTCGCGGAGGCGGGCCTGGAACTGGGCTTGCTCGACCGGGACGCCGCGAGCGTCGCCGAGGAGGTCCGCCAGAACGCGAGCGCCATCGAAGGCTGGCTGAACCAGGGAACGCTGACCGAGGGCGACCAGTGGCGCAGCGAGCAGACGCTGGTCAGCGAGACCTACGGGCTGAAAGGCCGGGCCGACGCCGTCCGCCGCGGCGCGCCGGTCGAACTCAAGACCGGGAAAAACACCAACCGCGACCCACGCTTCCAGGACAAAGTCCAGGCCGCCTGCTACGCGCTCATGCTCGGGGAAGGGGAATCCCGGGGGTCGGACGTTGTCCACACCGGTGCGGCTCCGGACACGGGGACACTCCTCTACACCAAGAACGCGGCCGTGGAGCGGACCGAGGAGACCGGCGACCTCTCGCCGGCCAAGGACTTCTCGATCGGGCCTGGCTTCCTCCAGTACGTCGTGCGGACGCGCAACGAGATCGCCGCGATGGAGGCCGACATGAGCGTCCCGACGGGCTACGAGGCCGACGCCAAATGCGAGTACTGCTTCGAGCAGGACACCTGCATGGCCGTCTCGGGCCGTCTGGACCAGGAGTCCAAAGCCGGCCAGGTCGGACAGGCCATCCCCGAGGAAGAGCGGGACTACTTCGAGCGGTTCTACCGCGCCATCGAGACCGAACGGCGGGCGATCCATCGTGAGTACTCGAAGCTCTGGCGACAGACCGCCGAGGAACGGGCCGAGGACGACCGGGCGCTGGTCGATCTGGAGCCGCTCGACAACCGGGAACTCGACGGCGGCCGCTGGGAACTCCGCGCGGCCGGGACGGGCGCGGTCTCGAAGATCCGAGAGGGCGACGTGGTGCTGGCCAGCGACGGCCATCCGATCCGCGGGAAGGCCGAACTCGCGCGGGTCCAGCAACTGGAACCGGAAATCGTCGTCACGACCGACGAGCCGCTCGACCTCCGACGCCTCGACGTCTATCCCTCCGAGATCGGCGTCGACCGGATGCTCACCGCGCTCCACGACGCCCTGTTACAGCAGCCGGCCGAGCAGAAAGACGTCCTCTTTGGGCGACGGGATCCCGAGTTCCGCGAGGACGACACCACGTATATCGACAACAACGACGCCCAGAACGAGGCGGTGTCGCTGGCGGCCCGGGCCGAGGACTTCGCGCTCGTCCACGGGCCGCCGGGAACGGGCAAGACCTACACCCTCGCGCGGACGGTGCGCGCCCTCGTCGAACGCGGCGAGCGCGTCCTGTTGACCGCCTTCACCAACCGGGCGGTGGACAACGCCCTCGAAGCCCTTCGAGACCAGGGGTTCGACGACTTCCTCCGGATCGGCACCGAGAACGGCGTCCACGCCGACATGCAGTCCTACCGGCTGAAAGAGCGCGGCGACCCGGGGACCCTGTCGAATCGGCTCCGGGATGCGCCCGTGGTCGCAGCGACGACGGCCTCCTGTGGCTCGACGGTGATGCGCGGCCAGTCCTTCGACGTGGCCATCGTCGACGAGGCCGGCCAGATCACCGAACCCGGCGCGCTGGCGGCCATCAATCTCGCAGACCGGTTCGTCCTCGTCGGGGACCACCAGCAACTCCCGCCGGTCGTCCAGGCCGAGGACGACATGGACGGCGTGGAGACGGCGGACCTCTCGGCGTCGCTGTTCGAGCGACTCATCGAGGCCCATCCCGAGGCGTCGGTGATGCTCGACCGCCAGTACCGGATGGCCCAGCGCATCCAGGCCTTTGCCTCCCGGGAGTTCTACGACGGCCAGCTCCGCCCCGCCACGGGCGAGGTCGCGGCCCAGCGCATCGACGACCTCTCCGACGTCACGCTCGACGCGCTCCCCGACCATTTGCGGGACTCCGTCGCGTTCGTCGACCCGGGCGGTCAAGCCCGGGGGAACACCAACCCCGACGAGGCCGACGCCGTCGTCGAGACCGTTCAGTCCTACCTGGATGCGGGGGTCGCCGCCGACGAGATCGGCGTCATCGCCCCCTACCGCGCACAGGTCGCCGAGATCAACAAACGCGCGCCGGAGGGCGTCACTGTCGACACGGTCGACCGGTTCCAGGGCTCCTCGAAGGAGGTCATCGTCGTCTCCTTCGTCGCCACGGGGTCGCTGGAGGGGCCGATCTTCGAGGACTACCGCCGCATCAACGTCGCGCTCACGCGGGCGAAGAAGTCGCTCGTGCTGGTCGGCGACGCCGACGCGCTCTCGACGGACCCGGTCTACGGCCGGATGGTCGAGTGGGCGCGCTGACGGTGGCGTCCGTGGGGACTATCATTCTCCGAAGATAACGGGGGAGCGATGGTCCCCATCGCCACCCCCTCCAGACGCGTTGGTATTGCCCTCCTGATCATCGCCGTCGTCCTCGTCGGTGCGAGTGACGTGTCGGTGAACACACTCCCCGGATTCTCGGACCACACCGGTCCCTCGGAGATGGAGATCACCGAGTTCGAGCGCGTCGATTCGGGCTGTGCGGACGACCTGAGTAGCTTCCGCGGAACGCGGTCCGGCCCCAACGGAACGTACACCAAGCACACCTTCATCCGAACCGAGGACGCCGACGCCGCCCTCTCGGCGTGGGTCGAGCGCACGTCGCCGCCCGGCGCGGACCTGAGCACGTTCCGGGTTCACGTCGAGTCTCACCACGAGGGGCCGGTCAACGAGACGTGTGACACCGGCGTCCTCTATCGGATCACGATCAACGGCAGCGGCGGGTCCCCCCAGGGATTCCTCCCGGACGCACACGGGACGCGGATTCTGTGGCTGGAGAACGGGCGGTTCGCTGGCTGTAGCGGGAGCGTGACCAGCCCGCTGGAGAGCGGCTGTCAGCGCTTCGTAGACCAGCCTGAACGAACCTGGGCCAACGCGACCGACGGGGCGTAACGCGGGGGACCGACAGCTACTCCCCGCTTCCGGCCTTCAGGGCCAGCCATGAGTTTCACGCTCCCGCTCGGGGAGGGCACCATCGACGTCTCGCTTCCCGACTGCGAGGTGACGGTCGCCGACCCGCCGGGCGGCGAGGCTGTCGACGTCCGCGCTGCCGCTGAGAACGCCGTTGCGGACCCGCACGGCCCGTCGCTCGCAGCGCTCGCCGATCCCGACGACCTCGTGACCATCGTCGTTACCGACGTGACGCGTGCGACGCCGGACGACGTACTGCTCGACGTGCTACTTGGCGAACTCGAACGCGCGGGCGTCCCGCGTGAGCAGGTGACGGTGCTCCTGGGCCTGGGCCTCCATCGGCCGATGACCGACGCGGAGATCGAAGACGGGCTGGGCGAACACGCGGACCTCGCGCAGAATCACGACCCGGACGAGACGGTCACGGTCGGGACCGTCGACGACTGTCCCATCCAGGTCCACGAACGCGTCGCCGACGCCGATCTAGTCGTCTCGACGGGGATGGTCGAACCCCACCAGTACGCCGGCTTCTCCGGCGGGGCGAAGACGGTCGCCATCGGCGCGGGCGGCGCGCCGCTCATCCGCTACACGCACGGCCCCGAGATGCTGGCCGAGGAGGGCGTCAGACTGGGCCGGGTTGACGGCAATCCGTTCCGCGAGGCGGTCGACCGCGCGGGCGACGCGGTCGGCCTCGACTTCTGCCTCAACGTCACGCACGGACCGTCGGGGATTCTGGCCGCGAGTGCGGGCCGACCCCGATCGGTCGTTCAGGACCTCGCAGCGGCCGGTAAGGAGGCCCTATCGGTCCCGGTGACGAAGGCGTACGACGCGGTGGTCGCCGGGGTCGGCGCGCCGAAAGACGCCAACCTGTATCAGGCGACCCGGGCGGCGACGTACGTCGTTTTGGGTGCCCGTAATCCGCTCCGGAGCGGTGGCCGAGTCGTCATCCCGGCCGCGCTCCCGGAGGGTGCGGGCGACGGGACCGGCGAGCGCCGGTTCTACGAGTGGTTGGCCGAGGCTGGGAGCGCGGAATCGCTCTACGAAACGATGCGGGAGGGGTACGAACCCGGCGCACAGCGCGCGTTCGTCGTGGCGCGGGCGCTCCGCGACCACGACGTATACGTGACCGACAGCGACTGTCCCGAGATCGTCGAGGAGTGTTTGCTGTCCGCGGCACCGACGGTCGCGGATGCGATCGACCCCGGGAGCGACGTGCTGGTCGTGCCCGACGCGCTGAATACACTACTTACCGAGTAACAGTCCGGTGTTCCGGGTCGCAGTCAGACCTGCTCTTCGAGCGGCACTGCACAGTCGGCGTGGAGCCACGCGGCTTCGTTTTCCGAGTCGTAGATGACGACGGTTCCGTCGGGAGCCTCTTCGACGAGGTACCGGCCCGAATCCTGTTGTCCTTGCATCGATATCTGGTAGCAGCCGAAGCCTATAAGAGTTTAATCGGGGATTTCGCAACACATCGGCCGAGTGACGTGCGAATAACCAGACCCAAACTCGGAGACGGTACTGGGGTAGCGGTGATCTGGGGCCGTTCCCCGTGAGTAAGCTGACGATTCCACCGCCGAAGCGGCCCGTCTCAGGCGGAGGTCCCGTTCTCGCGGATACTGTGTCGGATTCGGCTATCGATCTCGGCTTTCAGTTCCTCGCGTTCGTGTTTCGTCGCGACCCGCCCGTGCACGAGTTCGAGAAGGTCGAGATGCCCGAGCAGGTTGTGGGCTTCCGCGCGGTCCAGGCCGAAGCCCTGTTGAATGTCGTAGAGCGTGTCGGCGGTGCGTACCGCCTCTTTCAGTTCCGCGAGCGTGACGTCGGCCGGCGCAGTCACGTCCGACGGGAGCACGTCCGCGAGCGGGTCGCTCTCGGGAACGACCGATCCATCCTCGTCGTTCTCGGACTCGTCCGCGGCAGCCGTCTCGGCATCGACATCACTGTCGGTGGTTCCTTCCTCCAATTCGGATTCCCGACGCTCCGCTTCCCCCTCCGTCTCTGGGGTCGAAGGAGGCGATTCGGGGTCTGGAGAGACCGTTTCAGCGTCCGCGTCCGACTCGGAGTCACTCCCGCTGGCTTCCGAAGCTGCATCGTCTGTCCGGTCTCCCACATCGGGCGTCCCCTCGGGGCTGGAAGCGCCATCCTCGCCGGTCGGATCGTGGATGCCGTGCTGTATCATGTGTCGCCGAACCGTCTGGGCGGAGACGTCGACGTCGAGCGCCTCGCGCATCGCGGGGAAAGAGTCGTGGGACTCGTAGGCGTCCCTTAGCGCATCGGGGTCCCGGTAAGCCGGGGTTGATTCGACGTCCTCGTCGCTGCTCTCCGCACGGAGGTGAATCTTGGTCCGGTGGATCTTCATCCCCGGTTCGCTCTCGAAAGTCTCGCCACACCCCGGTTCCGGACAGACGACTGCCCCGTCCTCGGCCGTCTCGTCCACACTCTCGACTGGCACTGCACTGGACTCGGGATCAGGTTCCTCCGGTACCGCCTGGGACGTTTCGGTGGCGTCCGCCCCGTCCGAATCAGCGGCCGATTCGGCCGGTCGATCCGCCGAGTCGATCGTCTCGTCAGAAGCCGTCACCACGCCCGAAACCACTGCCTGCTCGTTCTCGCTGCCGTCCGCTTGGCGCGTCACTGACTCCTCGGTCGTCGTTTCCGTCGTCTCGCAGTCGAGCGATACGGCGAGATCGAGCGTAACGTGTACCTTCCCGTCGGAGACCGCCGCTCGGTCGGCCGGAATCGTCGCATCACACACCTCGACGCCGCCCGTCTCGACCTCGTCGACGACAGCCGCGAGCCGACGAAGTGCATTACTTACTGACATAGGTTCTCCGTTCGTTAAGCACGGTGTAACCGATTGTCGAATATGAACTTCACGGCTGTTTTGTGCTGTTTATCGCTTATTAGACTTTAATTCGTTGCGGGCTACTTGCACGGAAATCACGCGATTCCGTAGACACCCGACGGTTCGTCGATTGTCGACCGTCGAGTCTGTCCGTCGTCAGACTCGCGATTCGGTCGGGTCCTCGTCGATGGCGTCGAGCACGCGTTCGTGGAACTCCTGTAGCACCTGGCTCTCGTCCTCCGCGAGGACGACGTCGGACGCCATCAACGTCGCCAGCCCGAACGATCGGGGCGTGGGCGTCTCCACTCGATGGGAGCGGATCGAGATCGCGTCGGACTGGACGGCTTCCAGCACCGTCTCGATACCGGCGACGTCGAGTTTGTCGTCGAGGATCTCCCGGTAGGTCTCCTCGATGACCGCGAAATCGGGTAACTCCTCGGCGAACCCCAGCAACATCTCGCTGGAGACCTGCTGTTCGCTGGCCGACTTCTCGTAGCCCTTGTAGCGCTTGAGTATCATCAGCGCCCGCGTGGCGTTGATGCGGAAGTACCGTTTGAGCAGGTCCGTCCCGTCGAGGCTCGCCCGGAGGTCAGAGCGAACGTCCGCGGGGTCGATGTCCCGAACGACGCCCGCGAGGTCGACTTTCCGATTGAGCGGCATCGAGAGGGTGAAGCCGTGGTCGGCCACGGCGACTGTGACGTTCGCGTTTGCCTCCTGGGCCACGCGGTAGGCCAGCAACCGGGAGAAACCGTCGTTGAATCGGCGACCGTAGTTGGAGTGGACGTAGTAGTGGCGCTCGTACTCGTCGCGGTCCATCTCCACCTCGATGACCAGCCGCGAGTCCGTGCTCACGCTCTCGGGACCGGCGTAACTGACCTGCTCGTCGAACATCCGGGCGATGGCTCGGACGCTGTCGTCGTCCAGCGGGAACTCCCTGAGCCACGCGCGAACCGCCGGCGGGCCGCCCCGCTCTAGTTTCTGGAGCAGGTCCCGCTGAAACGCCAGTATCTCCCGACCGAGGTCGTAGGAGAGCGGGAGCCGTTCGGAGAACCAGGAGGGAACGGTCGGGCGAGCGCTCGTCCGGTCGACATACACCTTCGAGCCACGGCGGTAGACGTACTCGAAGTTGTTCCCGCCGAGGACGAACACGTCACCGGATTCGAGCGTGTCGAGGTACTCCTCGTCAAGATTGCCGACCCACTGGTCGTCCGACCGGGTGAACACGTCGCAGGTAAAGGAGTCGGGGATGGTCCCGATGTTCGTCATGTAGATGACCCGCGCCAGCCGACCCCGTTTGCCGATGAGGGGCTCACCGACCGGGAAGTCCTCGTAGTGGTGTTCGCCCTCGGGCGGGTCGTTCGTGTCCCGCCAGACTTTCGCGTAGACGTTCCGGTCTTCCATCCCCTCGTAATCGGCGGTCAGGTACGAAAGCAGGGACTCGAACTCGTCCTCGGAGTAGTTCCGGTAGGGGTAGGCTCGCCGGAGAATCCCCTTTACGTCCCGTTCGGGACGGACCTCGTTGATCGCCATGCCGTAGACGTGCTGGGCGGCCACGTCCTGTGCGTTCTCGGGCACGAACACGCGGTCGACGAACCCCTCCTCGGCCTTCTTGCACATCACCGCACATTCGATCAGTTCGTCCCGGTCCAGCGCGACGATGCGCCCGGTGACCGTCTCGCCGAGCTGGTGCCCCGCCCGTCCCACGCGCTGGAGCAGGGAGGCCACCGATTTCGGCGACCCGACCTGTACCACGAGGTCGATGTACGGCATGTCGATGCCCAGTTCCAGGCTCGTCGAGGTCGTCACCACGTCGACGTCGCCGGACTTCAGCGCCCCCTCGATGCGCTGGCGCTCCTCTTTCGAGAGGCTGCCGTGGTGACACCCCGAGTTGCCCTCGTCGTAGTCGTCGTACCGCTCCCGCAGGTTCTTGAGGACGCGCTCGGCTCCCGAACGCGTGTTCGTGAAGACGAGCGTGTTCGTGTGGTCCTGAATCAGGTCGTGGAGCTGGTGGTAGAAGCGATCCGTGATCAGGTCCCGCGGCGTGTTGATGAGGTCGTCAGTGGGGCAGGACAGTTCGATGTCGAACTCCCGGACGAACCGCGTGTCGACGAGTTCGTACTCCCTGGACGCGCCGCCCGGTTCCGCCCGGCCGACCAGGAACTCCCCCATCGTGTCCAGGGGCTCGACGGTGGCCGAACAACCGATCCGGGTCGGGGACGCGTCGGTCATCGCTTCCAGGCGTTCCAGCGACACCGAGAGGTGCGTCCCGCGTTTGTTCTCGGCCAGGCTGTGGATCTCGTCGACGACGATCCACTCGACGGTTTCGAGTTTCCGCTTGAACTTCGGGGAGTTCAGCAAGATCGCGAGCGTCTCCGGCGTCGTGTTGAGGATGTGGGGCGTCTCTTCTAACATCCGCTGGCGCTCGCTGTCGTCGGTGTCCCCGTGTCTGATGGCGTGTCTGATGTCCACCGACTCGCCGCGAGCGGACAGTTTCTCGGTGATGCCCTGCAGCGGGACTTCCAGGTTCCGGTGGATATCGTTGGCCAGTGATTTCAGCGGGGAGATGTAGAGACAGTAGACGCTGTTGTCCAGCCCCTCGGCCCGGTCACGACGGAACAGTTCGTTGATGATCCCGCAGAAACTCGCCTGGGTCTTGCCCGACCCCGTCGGCGCACAGATGAGCGCGTTCGTTCCCTCGTGGATGAGCGGGATGGCCTCCTTCTGTGGCGGCGTGAAGTAGCCGCCGTTCTGGGGGACGAACTCGCCGAACTGTTCGACCCACCACTCCCGGACGGCGGGCTCTAACAGGTCCAGCACCTCGCCGTCGTCGATGTCGACGGCCGACGGATCGTAGTCCAGCGACTGCTCGGCCAGCAGGTCGCGTCCTCCCATCCTACGCCCCCGTTAGGGTGGCTCCTTCAAGTCCGTTCGGACCGCACGGTGAAAGTGAAACTCGCGCCGCCAACGGCCCCGCGCCCCCGTGTTTATGGACGTCACTGCACAATCTCTGGTATGCCCGATTCACAGCGGTCGAACGCCATCGCGCAACGGCTCGACGCCGGCGACGTCGCACTGGGAGCGCTCGACAGCACGTACAGCCCGACGCTGGTGGAATTGTACGGGGACCTGGGACTGGACTTCGTCTGGATCGACCTGGAACACGGCGGACCGAGCCCCTGGGATTCCGGGGCGCTCGAAGACCTGCTGCGGGCGGCCGAGGTGACCGGGACGGAACTGCTCGTCCGGGTCCCGACGAGCCAACCCGCGATGGTCCGGAAGGCCCTGGACGCCGGCGTCCGGAACCTGTTTCTCGCACGGGCCGAGAGCGCGGCGGAAGTCCGGGAGGCGGTCGAAGCGGCGCGGTTCCGGTACGACGGTGACGCCGGCAAACGCGGTCTCGCCGCGCCCCGGGCCCGTCGCTGGGGGATGGCGGAGGACTACGTGGATACCGAGGACCAGGAGACGCTGGTCGGTGTCACCGTCGAAACCCGGGAGACGCTCGACGAACTCGACGACCTGCTGGCCATCGACGAGCTCGGGTTCGTGTTCATCGGTCCCTTCGACCTCTCGGTGCAACTGGGCCATCCCGGCGAACTCGACCATCCCGAGGTCCAGGAGGCCATCGAAACGGTCCGTTCGAAGGCGATCGAGGCGGACGTTCCCGTCGGCGGTCTCGGCTTCGGGATGGACGACGTTAACGAGAAAGTCGACGACGGCTACCAGATACTCAACATCGGTAGCACGGCGGGTGCACTGCAGTCGGCCGTCAACGGCTGGCTCGACGACTACGACGGCGACCGGACGGGGGAATCCGGGGACTGACAGGGCAGTTTGAAGTTCGCGGCCGTCGGCCACCCTGTATGCGACTGACTTTTCTCGGAACGGGGACGGCGATGCCCACGGGTGAGCGGTTCCAGACCGGCCTGCTCGTCCAGGACGGCGACGACCGACTTCTGGTCGACTGTGGCAGCGGCGTCGTCCACGCCCTCCAGCGGACCGACGTCGGCTACGAGGGCATCGACACCGTCCTGCTGACCCACCACCACCTCGACCACGTCTCGGACCTCATGGTCCTGCTCAAGGCCAGATGGCTCGCCGGTGAGGAGTCGCTGACCGTCGTGGGACCGCCTGGCACGCCCGAGTTGGTCCGTGACCTGCTCGACGTCCACGAGTACATGCAGGACCGGATCGACCTCGACCTCCGGACCGTCGACCCCGACGACGGTTCCTTCGAGGTGGCCGGGTTCACCGCCGAGGCGATGGCGACGCGCCACTCGATGGAGTGCCTCGCCTACCGGCTGACCTCGGCGGAGGCCTCGGATGGGGACGCGACCCCGACGCTCGGCTTCAGCGGGGACACCGAGGCGTTCACCGACCTCGTCGACTTTTTCGACGGCGTGGCCGTCCTGGTCCACGACTGCTCGTTCCCCGACGAGGTCGACGTGTCGAACCACCCGACGCCGTCCTCGCTCGGCACGGCACTGGCCGATGCTGACGCCGATATCGGGCGCGTCTATCTCACTCACCTGTACCCACATACAGACGGCGAACACGACGCGATGCTCGATTCACTGTCCGACCGGTACGACGGCGACGTTCGCTTCGCCCGCGACGGACTCTCGCTGGATATCAGCTAGCACACCGGAACCCTGTTTCACGTGTACATCCCACGTCGGTACTGTGTGCCAAACACAATATTTTCTATCAGGCCTGATAACTGCGCCGATGCCGATAAAAAAGCCGGTCGAATCTGTTCGGACACTATGGCTAAACGGGAGTCCCTCCAGGATGACGCGTCCGATTCAGAACCGGCTGTGACGGCCGACGTACGTCGCGGGGTGGACGGAAGCGATCTCGCCGCGGACATCGGTCTCGATAGCGACGAGATCGCCTGGCGAAAGAGGTTCACCGGGTTCGACGAGTCGACCGCCGAGCGACTCACGTCGATGTCGGGGCTGTTCGAGGACGTCGCGGACGAACTGGTCGACGACTTCTACGAGCACCTATCCGACCACGAGCAGACAGTCGAGATATTCGGACGATCGAGCAAGGGCATCGAGCAACTCAAGGAGACACAGCGGGAGTACCTCCTCGATCTCGGCCGTGGCGAGTACGGGTCGGCGTATTTCGAGCGACGGGCCCGGATCGGGAAACTCCACGACATGCTCGATCTCGGGCCGCGCGTCTATCTCGGGGCGTATTCGATCTATTACGACGGATTGATGGAGGAAATCGCCGACGACGCTGTCGAGTCGACCGTCGCCGAGTACTCCGAGGAAGCGGGCGACGGGGCCGTCGAGCAGGCCGTTTCCGAGGCCGTCGAGCAGGTCACCGATCGAATGGAGGCCGTCTGTAAAATCATCAACCTCGACCAGCAGGTAGCGATGGACACGTACATCGACTCCTACAACAAACGGGCGGAGGCCGAGGCCCGACGCCGGAAAGAGGTGTCCCGAGAGGTCGAATCCGAAGTCAAACAGCCGATTCAGGAACTCGAAGCGGCTGCCAAGCAGTCGGCCGACCAGACCGAACGAATCGACGACATCACGACTGACCAGACCCAGAAAATGGAAGCCATCGCGACGGAGGTGTCGAACATGAGCGCCACCATCGAGGAGTTGGCCTCGACCGCCGACGAGGTGGAGTCGACCAGCCGGAACGCCGAGGAACTCGCCCAGACCGGTCGCGAGTCCGCCGACGAGGCCATCGAGTCCATGGAGACGGTCCAGCACTCCGCCGGCGCCGTCGCGGACGATCTCGACCAGTTACAGGACCGCGTCGACGAGATCGACGCCATCGTCGAGGTCATCGACGACATCGCCGACCAGACGAACATCCTCGCGCTGAACGCCTCCATCGAAGCCGCCCGGGCCGGCCAGGACGGCGAAGGGTTCGCCGTCGTCGCGGACGAAGTGAAATCGCTGGCCGAACAGGCACAGGATCAGGCCAGCGAGATCGAACGCACTGTCGAGCAGATTCAGGACGATACCGACGAGACCGTCGTGAGTCTCGCTGAGACCAACGAACACGTCGAAGACGGGATCGACCGCGTCGAGGCGGCGATGGCCGATCTCGAAGACATCGCGACGGCCGTCACCGAAGCCTCCCAGGGGATTCGCGAGGTCGCCGACGCCACGGACGACCAGGCGGCCAGCGCCGAAGAGATCGCGAGCATGGTCGACGTCGCTGTCGACAAGGCTCACGAGGTCTCGGACGCCGTCGACGAGATCGCGACCGCGACCGAACAACAGGCCCAGAGCATGCAACGGATCGACGAGGCGGTCACGAAACTGGCTGCCGACGACTGACCGGCCGTTGATCGACCCCTCTCAGGCCCGTTCGAGCGTGATGCGGAAGTCGGCTCCGCCGTGGTCGCCCTCGGTGACGCCGATGTCGCCACCGTAGGACTCGGTGAGCGCCTTGACGAAGCCGAGACCGAACCCCGTCCCGTCGCTGTCCGGCCCTTTGATTCCCATCTCGAACAGCCGATCCGTGATCGTCTCGGGGATGCCAGACCCGTCGTCTTCGATGCTGACGACGACCTGTTCGGCGTTCGCCTCGAGGACGTCCAGTCGGACGTGTACCTCGCCGTCGTTGTGGACCGCGGCGTTCGTGATGACGTTCGTGAACACCGAATCGAGTAGATCACCGCCGAAAACCTGATAGTCGAACCCCTCCGGGTCGTACTCGATAGTCAGCGACTCGTACTGGTTTCGCGCGTCCCCCACGACGGCCGTCGTGATGTCAGCGAGGGACCGCGGTGCCGGTTCGTCCTGCTGTTCGAGCGTGGTGACCAGGTCACCGACTCGTTCGATGAGATCGGCTGAACTCCGCGCGGTCCGGTTGATGCGTTCCGCGTACTCACGGGCCTCCCCGTCGACCTGACTGGCAACCTCGTCGGCGAAAGCCGCGATGACCTGCAGGTCGTTGCCCAAATCGTGACGCAGGAGCCTGTCGTACATCTCCACCATCTCCTTGCGCTTTTCGAGGTCCTGGTGTGCCCGTTCGAGTCGCTCGCGCGACCGGATGTTACCGATCGCGGTCGCGGCGTGTGAAGCCAGGATCTCCAGTGGCCGAATCACCGCGTCGCCGAACTCCTGTTCCTCGACGCTGCGGGTCACGATGATGGCGACGACCTCGTCGACGATGGTCGCCGGCACCGCCAGCGTCGAACCGACGCCCGATCCGCCCTCGCCCGCATCCGCACCCGTCACGACGACGGTCTCCCTGGACTCGTAGGCTTCGTACGCCACCTCACCAGGCGCATCACCCTGCGAAATCTCCGGATACGTGCTGTGGACGACACGCAGGTCGCCGTCCCGGGCCTCGATGAACGTCGTGTACGGGAACTCGAAGAGCAACGACATCGCTTCCAGACTCAGGGACACGACCTCTTCGACGGACTCGCAGTTGTTCAGCGCCTGCCCGTACTTGTTGAGATCGGCGACCTGGCGTGCGAAATCTGGTTGCTCTTCGAAGGACATCGAAACCCCACTACCTACTGACCAATCGTGATACCGGTTGAAAATTGTTGCGTCAGACACAGTCGACGCCACTGCGGACGACCGGTTCGCGGCCCACCCCCGCCTCAATCCAGCCGATAGCGGAGGATCGCGGCGACCTCACCCAGGTTCGAGAGCTGGAGTCCGGGATCGAAATCGCTGGAGAAGACGGTCACCTCGCCGCCCTGTTGTTCCGTCTGCTCGATCACCTCGTCGACGTCGACGTCCCAGTCCCCGTCACCGCGCTCGCGCCGGAGTGCCTCGTCGAGCACCAGCAGCGTCTCGACCGCGCCGAACTCCGCGGCCTTCGCGACCTGCTCTGGCCCGTAGGCCGCCTTCTCGCCCTTGCCGATTTCGTCCATCAACCGGTCGATGAGGTTCGCCTCCTCGGCGATCCGCGTCTCGGCCTGGACCTCCTCGACGGCCCCGCGTTTCAGCACCTCGTGGACGCCCCTGTCCCCGACGCCGCTGGTGTCGACCGTGGTGATCTTCTCGGTCAGGTCAGTCGAGTTATCCTCGATGTAGTCCAGCGCGTCCTGTTTGGTGAACCCGGGTCCCGCGAGAATGATCGCATCCACGTCCATCCGCGCCAGCACGTCGGTCAACTCCGAGAACAGTTCCTTCCGTGGCTGCGCGTAATCGCCTTTCCCCGTCGTGGCCGTGATACTCGCCCGTTCCTCGGTGCCGTACTGGGCGACGGTGTGAACGTACGCCTGCCCCTCCTCGACCGTCGCGATCGCGACGTCCGGGTTATCCGCCGCCTCGGCGGCCTCCTGGAGGCGTTCGAGCTGATCGGACTTCCAGTGTTTCTCGACCTCCAGTTCGGTCCGCTCCTCGACGTTGAGTGTGTGATGGTGACCGAGTTGGTCCTCCCGCGAGCAGTCGACGATCTCCCCGCCGACGCGCAGCCGATTCGCGAACCGAGCGAACTCGACGTCGTCCACATCGATGGTGACGTACATGTGCTCGCGTTCGCCACCAGTGTCCCGCATCTGGTCGTCGTTGCGCTGGATGCGGCGCGTAGTGTCCCCCGAGACGTGATCGCCGGGCTCCAGAATGTAGGTGAGATGCCAGAGGTCGTCCAGGGTTTCGGGCACCACTGTGATCCGCTCTTTGCCCCCCTCGACTTGGACCCGGTCGGCGATGCGCATACTCTTCGGTGTGTGAGTTGACGGTAAGTGCCCTCCGGTTTCGGCCACCGATACCGCTGCCTGGTGTCTTCTCCGTCGATGCACGGGACCGAATTCGAACCGGATGAAACCTCGCTTCGCTCGTCTTCTGGGCTGCAAATCCGCTGGCGATTTTACTGCTCGCGGATCGCTTGCAACAAAAATGCGCGGGACCGGATTTGAACCTCAGTCACTCCGCTTCGCTCCGTTCCCTGCTTCAAATCCGCTCCTGCTCTTCGCTCACTGCGTTCGCTCATGCGCGGGACCGGATTTGAACCGGCGGACCCCTACGGGACAGCGTCCTAAGCGCTGCGCCTTTGGCCTAGCTCGGCAACCCGCGCTCGCATCCCCCACTTTCCCCTTCCCACTTATAAAGGTCACGAGCCAGTCCGATCACCATCGATCGAATCGAACGCGATCGCTTCCACGACCAGTTTACCAACTCATATATGCGATGGTTGGAAATCGCCTCCTGAGAATGCGGGAGTACTACGGTTCGATTCCGCGAACCCATCGTGATCTCTACGACTGGATCGACACCAACTGGTTTCAGGTCCTGCTCGTCGGTGCGACTGTCGTGTTGACGCTCGCGACGGTTTTCCAGTTCTCGCGGAACCCGTTCTACGTCAACAAGGACTCGGCGCTGTTCCAGCACGCCGGCTGGTACATCGGTCAGGGCGCGGACCTCTACGTGGACATCTGGGACCTCAAACCCCCGCTCATCTACTTCGTGACGACCCTGCTCGCCTTCCTCTCGTTCGGCGATATGGCGGTGCTCCACGTCATGAGTGTCATCGTCGCTGTCGCCACGATGATCGGCGGGATCACCCTGGTCGGGGTGATCACCCACCGGCTGACCGAGGACGGCTTCGCCAGCGTCGTCGCGGGCATGTCGATGCTCGTCGTCCCGTCGACGTTCATGTTCCCCTACGCCGGCATCCGACCGAAGTACTTCGCGTTCCTCTGTGGCGCGGCGGCCCTCCTCCTGGCGATCGACGACCGCCCGCTCTACAGCGGGGCCGCGGCCGCACTGAGCGCCGGCTTCTGGCAACTTGGCGGCATCCTCGCGTTCCTCGTCGTCGCGATGGGATACGATCGCGGTGGCCGTCGCGGGATGGGTCGAACCATCGCGGGTGGGCTCGTCGTCACGGTGCTGACCGTCCTCCCGTTCGTGCTGACCGGGCGCGCGATCCCGCTCTTCGTCGAGGTCGTCCTCGGGCCGATTTACGGAGTGATCAGCTACACGATACCCGGCCGACTGCTCAAAGCCGTCATCGAACTCGGGTACGGCATCGTCCTCGTGCCGATCGGTGTCTACGGGTGGGCTCATGCTACCGTCGAGGACTACTCGAAGTACTGGTGGCTCGCTCTGGGAGGCGGGCTGTACCTGTTCCAGGTCTTCCTGGAGTTCCAGGGTGCCATCGAGATCATCCTGTTGCTCATGTTTCTCGCGATCGGGGTCGGCGTCCTCGTCTCGGAGGCCGCCACGCCGTCCAGACAGGCAGTCCTGGCCTGTCTCATCGTCCTGCTCGTCGTGTCCACGCTCTACTGGAACCAGGGGCCGGTCACGCCCGTCAGGGACGCCGTCGAGGACGAATACGAGAAGTGGGACATCGCCAACTACGACTCGCTCCCGCCGGACCCCGAGGGCTGGCCGTCGATGCAGACCATCTACTGGGAGAAACTGAAACCGGAGTACTGCCACTACAGACTGGGGCACAAACAGAAGTTCCTCGAACAGGAGACCGGCGGCACGCTTCTGAAGGAAACCTGTGGCCAGTGGCCCTACGACGACCCGCCCCTAGAGTGGGCCACTGGCGGATTGTATCCGTTCTGAAAGATATTCGCTCCCAGAGCGGTCGACGCCGAATCAGTGCTGTGACGATTCGCGAACCCCTCTGTACGTATAATAGAGCAGCAATGGAACCACGAAAACGGTCGGTATCCACAATATCCATCCGGTTTGCTGGAGGCTCGCCCCGCCAGCACCCGCAATCAGTATCAAGAAAAACCACAGTATCGCCGTCGGGATCACGATCACGAAGAGACTAGTCGCGAGCAATCGGAGGAGGCTGAAACACAGGTTCTTCAACTGGCGAGACATGGGATGATACCGTCCGTGACTGATCGAACTGACGACAGTTCTGTTCGGTCGAAAAGTATGCGGAACCGCCAATAAAATGTTCTGATGACCGCAGACCACTATCGAGTTCCGTCGGTCTCGAATCGCGTCGCCTTCCCGGCCACGACCCCCGACGGTCCTGACGCGTTCGACGGACAGCGCTTATACAGGGGGCCGTCCTATCGGAGCGCGTGTACCGCGCCAGCGACGAGGTGGAGAACGAACGGTGGCTCGCCGACATCAACGAGATCGGCGACCGACTCGACCTCGACGAGGCGGCGCGCTCGCGGGCCGCGGACCTCTTTCTCTCGACGGTGCCGGACACGGATCGCTCGAAGCGAGCCACGATGGCCGCCAGCATCTACGTCGGGGCGCTGATCGCCAGTGACCGGCGATCGCAGGGCGAGGTGGCCGAAGCCGCTGGCGTCGCTCGACTCACGGTCCAACAACGGTGGAAAGACCTGCTGGAAGAAGCGGGACTGGACGCGCCCGACTGGTGAGAACCGCGATCGTTACGTCTCGGGGTGTTTCGGTCGGCCGTCGCTGTCGGGCGTCAGGTTGCCGTGTTCGTCGATCTCCCCGTTGACGATGCGGGTGCTCGAGATGATCTCGCCGTCCTCGGCGTAGACGTGGTCGACGACTTCGATCTCGAGCGGGTCGTGGCCGCGCTCGCGGCGTATCTCGTTGATCCGCCGACCGCCGGTTTCGGTCTCAGGAGAGACCACGAGCACGTCGAACTGTTCTTCGGTGGCGATACCGGTCGGCTCGGTCAGTTTCCGGATCTCGTAGGAGCGGTCGTGTGGTTCGGCGAACTCGGAGAGTTCCGCGTCGAGACCGCGCTCGCGCTCGTCGTAGGAACGGACGTAGCGGTCTTCGTTGCGCGTCTTCGGTGCGAGTTCGTCGCTCGTGAGTCCGACCGTGACGTCGCCGAGTTCGAACGCACGCTCGAACAGCGCACGGTGCCCATCGTGTACGGGGTCGAACGTCCCGCCCAGCGCGACCTTCATACTCCCCGCCATTGTCCCCTCATGGCTTAGAGCCTTCGGATTGGGAACCCGGCCCACGGGTCACTCGTCCGTGCACGGTCCTGTTTCCCCGTCACTGTTCACCAGCGGTCTCCTCGTCGACCGTGATCGTCACCGGTTCCGAATCAGCCGACTCCGCATCTCCGTCCTCGTCGTCCGCACAGAGGTGATCGTCGAGGTTGAACACCGTGTTCAACTCCGACTGCACGTCGCCGACGATATCAGTCACCAGTTCGCTCGGTGGCATGGCCGTGTACTCGTAGGGGTTGTTGCCCGCGCCGCTACTCTCGCGTTTCCGCCGCTCGACTTTCCCCTCTTCGTGGAGTTCCGCGAGCGCCTCCCGGACGGTACTCGGGTACAGCCCCGTTCCGTCCGCGATCTCGTCGCTGGTGCTGTGGGCGTTCTGTCGGAGGAACACGTAGATACGCGCTCGCGTCTCCGTATCGAGAATCCACGCGAGCAGGTCGATGACGCTGTCGTCGAAGCGCTCGACTGCCTTATCGGCCTCCTCTTCGAGCCGTTCGCGGACGCTCTCCTCGCCCGTCTCGTCCGATACGTCGACCCCGTCTGTCGGTTCGTCTGGCTCCTGTGGCCCGTCGTCTGTAGACATGAGTCGTCTCTATGACGACAGAAGCAACTGCCGGGTAAAAACCCTTGGCTACAACCGAAGGCTCTCACATAGCGCGTCCATCCCCTTCTCGTCACGCAGTCGACGCTGTGCGTGTGCGCCGCTCTCGGCGTCGAATACTTCCTTGATACCGGTCACGCCGAGCCGCTCGCACTCGCGGTCGACGAGTTCGCCGAGCGGCACGGACTCCGAGAGGTCACGGGAGAGCAGGTCGGCGTCCTGGCCGTGTCGGATCGCTCGCCACTTGTTCTCGTCCAGCGGCTCGCGGCGGTGTTTCCGCCCGTTTTCGCCGTCCTCGAATCGCTCCGCGAGGTCGGTGACCAGCGCGTGCGTGTACTCGACGAACGCCATGACGCGCTCGGGATCGGCCTGGCCGTCCGGCGTCCGGACCTCGACGGTTCCCAGTTCCGAGTGCGGGCGCACGTCGTACCAGAGTTCGCCCCGGTCGTCGATCGATCCCGTCTCGATCATCGTCCGCTCGAAGTCGTCGAAGTCGGCGTAGGAATCGAACGCCGTCGGGACGCCCGTGTTGGGCAGCGCCTCGAAGATCTTCGCCCGCGCGGAGTGCAGGCCGGTGTCGAACCCGTTCCAGTACGGGGAGTTCGCCGACAGCGCGAGCAGAATGGGGAGATGCCAGCGGATTTCGTTTGCGACCCACACCGCCTTGTCCGCGTCGTCGACGCCGACGTGGATGTGCAGCCCGGCGGTCGTGTTCCGGTGCTGTGGGTACTGGATGCGGTCGAGTTGCGAACGGTAGCGGGGTTTCTCCGCGTGTTCGAGTTCGCGCCACTTCGCCGCCGGGTGGAGGCCGGCCGCGGCGATTCCGTAGCCGTGGGACTCGGCGTGGTCGACGAGCGCGTCCCTCACCGCGTTGAGTTGCTCGCGCGCGTCGTCGAGATCGTCGGCCTCGATAGTCGGGGTCTGGGTCTCGATGACGCACTTGAACAGTTCGTGGTCCAGCCGCTCTTCCAGAATCGCGGGCGGCTCGGTCTCGTAGACGAGTTCGTCGGTGCCCGAGGTCGGTCGGTTGTGTTCGTCGACGACGTAGAACTCCTCTTCGATGCCCAGCGTGCCCATTCGGGTGAAATTCTCGGCTGAACCCCGCTCGTCCATCGAAATCGGGTTTGGGTGGGTGTGGCTAAAACGTTCTGCATGCGACGCGAGTAGCGAGACACGACCATCGGGAGTGTCTCGGAACGAACGGGGAGGAACGACCCGTGAGTAGCACGAGCGTCGTAGACAGAGCGAGCGGGGAGGAACGATCCGCGAGTCGTGTGAGGGAATCGGACAGTATGCACGGCTCAGAACGCGGAAGTCAGCCAAAGCGAAGTGACCGTTGAGAGTGTGAATCGGGTATCACATCCAGAGGGTTTTGCCCCGTCGGCTCCTACTGTTGCCCATGGGTTGCGACAGGCGTTACCATGAATCAGGGGGCGTCGAACACGGATTGACACCCGAGCGGAGCAGCCGTGTCCGGTGAACTCGTCGGTGCTGTCGACCGCGCCCACCGATCGGGCGTCGCTCTGTCGCTGTATTTCCGCCGGCTGTTGACACCTCCGCTCCCGGGTGACGGGCTGCTGTTGTTCGGCTTCCTGGAGGGTGTGCTCGGCTGGGGGCTGTCCTGGCTGTTCAGCCAGAACCCCGGATTGGCTCCGATCGGGTTGATCCCGTCGATCGTCCTCACGTGGGTCGTCCTGACCGGTGGGGTCGTCTTCGTCGGCGTGACCTACACCGCGCCGACCGTCCGCCGGAACCGAGTCTGGATGGTCTGGGGCGGACTCAACGTGACCGCGACCGGGGTTAACCTCGCCGCCCTCGCCGGCACGCTCCCGTCGGGGCTGGTCACGTACGCGTACTGGCACCCGTGGCTGGCGGTGATGGGAATCGGCTATCTCGTGACTGGCCTGTACAACTGGGGGAACCCACAGATACGCCGGCAGGAGCGCCTCGTCTACGTCGCTACTGGTCTCGTGACGCTCGGCCTGCTGGTCGCGAGTTTCGGACCGCTGACCGGGTTCGTCACTGGCAACGTATTCCTGCTCGGCGGGGTATTGCAACTCGTCCCGATCGGCCACGACGTACTCGCTGACGCAGTGCTCATCGCCCGCCGACAGTAGCCCACCCATAGTGATCGAAGAACGATGCCTGGGCCGACCGACCAACGAGTCGACTGATGTACGACACCATCCTGCTTCCGACTGACGGTAGCGAGGCGACGACCGACGCCGCCGCTCACGCGTTCAGCCACGCCGAGCAGTACGACGCCACGATACACGTCCTGTCGGTCGTCGAACTCTCTAGCAGCCTCGGGACCGCCGGCCGGGACGAGGAGGAACTCGATCGCCGGAAACGGGAGCGAATGGCGATGGCCAAACGACTCCTCGAAGCGGATGCTCCCGAGGGCATCGACGCGACCGTCGCCGTCGAGTTCGGGAGTCCAGCCCGGGTCATCACGGAGTACATGACAGCCGTGGAGGCCGATCTCGTAGTCATGAGTACCCGCACCCGAGGCGGAGTCGAGCGATTCGTTTTCGGCAGCATCACGGAGCAAGTCATCCAGGCCAGCGACACACCAGTCCTGGCGGTCCAGCGGTGATCCTGGTCGATTACCAACCCTCATACTATGAATCACGACCGTATACACGCCCGGGAGCCGACCCATCACCGAGAGCAGTGGGCAGTCGGGGTCATCGAATCGATTCGGGAGCGGGACGGCCACTGTGTCGTCACGGTCACCGGGGACGAAGGCGAGACACTGGAGCTCGTCGTCACGCTCGCCATTCGCGACCTGTTCGTAAGTCGGCTGAATATCGACGAGGGAGCGTCGCCCGTCGGCGAGCGGGTCTGGTATCGAAAACACGGCGGTCACACGTCCCCGTAAGGGACACCCCGGACCGAGACGCGTTCCGGTGGCTGTCTGGTTCTGGTCGAGAGGAGTGACGAAGACCGGCGGGCGAAGCGAGTGGTTCGTCTGGGAATTCGTGCCCGTTCTAAACTCACCGCGGTCGTGCGACGACGCCAAGGTGGTCGGCGTGGAACGGTTCCAGCCGCTCGCGTTCCAGGACCTCGTAGTCGCTCTCCAGATCGGTGACCACGTCGTCGAACACGTCCTCGGGATCGGCGGTCACGTCTTCGCTCCGGGCCTTGACGGCGAGCAGTAGCCGCCCCTCGTCGGCCAGGAACTGTCGGTTCGCGAGCGCCACGTCCGCCTGCCCGCGCGTGGCGACGTCCTGAACGAGAACGTCGACCGGTTCGACGACGTGGGCGTAGGTCTCCGGTTTCCGGGCGTCTTTCAGCAGGGGAAACAGTCGATCACGGCTCTCCGCCGCGTCGAGCAGGTCTCGAATCGGGCGCGGAGCGAACTCGACGGCGTACGTCGGCCCGGAAAAGTCCGCCACGTGGCTGACCGTCGTCCCGGCCGCCGCACCCAGGTACAGCACCCTCTCCCCGCCGTCGAGGCCGGTGTCCATCCCGAGTTCGAGCATCGCCCCGAGTTTCGACCGGTGCGGGTCCCACCGTCGCCAGCCATCGCTCTCCGGTTCGCCGTACACCGGCTCTCCCTGTGTCGCCAGCCCCTCCGCTCCGTCGATGGTGCGGCGCTCGACGCCGTGGGGGAGGTCACGCATCGTCGTCACCTCGGGCCTGGATAGCGGCGATGCGCTCGTCCAGTTCGGCCTGCAGGTCCGGCCGCCGGTCGCCGCTGTAGTGGTCGATTCGTGCTGCGATGGAGAGTTTCCCGGCCAGTGCCCGCGATGCGGACCCGCGGTCTTCCGGTCGGGTGCCGTGGACCGCTTCGTGCGTGTAGATGAGTCCGTGCTTCGGTGAGGGCGCGTCGCCCCGAAGGTGGGCGAAGAGGGCGTCCTCGGCACCGAGAACTTGCACTGTGCCGCTCGGCTTTTTCGCCAGCGATTCCAGACCGCCCGCCAGCGAGATGAGGCGGGCCGCCAGAACCGGCCCGGCGAGCATCGTGAGGTTCGGCGCGACTTCAGGGGCCGTCGTCTCCACGAACCGTTCGAGGTCGTCGGCTTCCTCGTCGAGTCCGACGACACGGCGGGCCAGCGAGACGACCCGTCGGTCTCCGGGCGTCTCCGGGTCCTGTGCGGCGAGTTCGCGGGCGTAGTCGACGCCAGTTCCGGCGTCATCATCGAGGCTGCCGGCCCACTCGCTGAGCCGTTCGGCGAGTTCGTTCGCCTGCTCGCGGCAGTCGTCCATCGCGCGGACGGCGTGGACGAGTTGCCGGTCGGCCGCTCGCTCGCGCTCACCGGCGGCTTCCCGGGCGGCGGCGACCGTCACCTCGTGGAGTCGGTCGTAGTACTCGTCGCGGTTCCCGGCGAATCCCTGCTCGACGGCCACCCTCGGCCAGTCGGCCGATGTCTCGGCCTGGCCCTCCCGGATACGAGTCACGGCGGCCCCGTGGTCCTCGGGATCAAGTCCCGCGAACCATCCCTCGTCAGTCATGTCCGCCGGTAGCGCCCCCACGTCGGTAAAGCTTCGCGATTGCTGCCCGAATCATCACGTATTTGCATGTCGTTGTCGTGGTTCGTAGTATGACGAGTGCGGACCTCGATGCGGTCGACCCCTTTCACCGATTCGTGTTGCTCGCCGTTATCGACCTCCGCAACCGGTCGGATACACCCGTTCACTCATTCGACGTTACGGGCGTCTGCGAGGATCTCATCGACGAGTTCGAGGGCCTCGCGGAGATGATCCCGGGTGGCGTGACCCGCCAGCGCGTCATCGAGGCGCTCACGACGCTCGAAGAGGCCGACCTCCTCGGGAAAGAGCGGACCGAATCCCCGACGGGAAAGGGCAGACCCGCCTACTCGCTGGCGATCGACGAACCGGCGATCCTCGACCAGTTGGCCGACGACGAACGGTTCGCGCCCGCCGTCGAACGGGTCCGGGACTGACCGCCGACCGTCCGGGATGACACCGGCACCCGGGAGCTCGTCGTCCGGGTCCCGGTGACGAAATGTTGATGAGGGGGGCGTTGCTACCAGTTCGCATGGTTGTGCTGCCGCTCGGCGAGTTTTTCGACCGTCTCCGACAGCCGGAATACACCGGCGACAACCGGTGTCTCCCCTGTACGGCGACGAACTTCGTCATCGCGGTAGCGGTGAGCACCCTCCTGGGCTACCTGACACTGGGCGCGGATGCCGGGTTCGCCGCCGCCTTCGGACTGGCCGGTACTGTCTTCCTGGTGAGCGTCGCGGCGATCTACGTCCGCGGGTATCTCGTCCCGGGGACGCCGGAGCTGACCAAGCGGTACTTCCCGGACTGGCTGCTGGCTGCCTTCGGGAAAGCCGAGGCGGACCCGGACAAACACGGGCCGGTCGATACGGCGGTCGACGTCGAGGCCGTCCTGCTGGAATCGCACGTCATCGAACCGAAACCACACGGCGACCTCGGACTGACGCCGGCGTTCGAGGACGCCCTCTTCGACCGGATCGAAGCCGAACGGTCCGCCGACACCGACCGGGAGGCACTCGCAGAGATCATCGGCGTCGACGCGGCGACGCTCGAGTTCGAGGGCTACGGCGACGGCGCGTTCGTCGCCGCCAGCGACGGCCAGCGGGTCGGGAGCTGGGAATCACGCGCCGCCTTCCTCGCGGACACGGCTGCCGGTCGACTGCTCCCGGACCGCTACGACGACTGGGGGGAGACGGACCCGGTCGATCGCGGGGCCATCCTCGGTGGCATCCGACTCTTTCTCGAACGGTGTCCGGCCTGCGACGGTTCGGTGCGGTTCGGCCAGGAGGTCGTCGAGTCCTGCTGTCGGACCCACGACGTCGTCGCCGTCACCTGTGAGGACTGCGAGGCGCGGCTCTTCGAGGTCCAGGTGACCGACGAAGCGCTGGCGTACGATCCCGAAGCGTCGACCTGAGGGCGGAAATCGCGGTAACGTTTAACCCGACGGCCCTCCCGTGTGAGGGCATGCACGTCGCTGTCGTTGGCGCCGGGACCATCGGAACCGGCATCGCACACGTCTGTGCGGCCGCTGGCCACAACGTGAGTCTCCGCGACCTGGAACCGAACATCGTGATGGACGCGATCGATACGATCACGACGCGTCTCGGAACCAGCGTCGACCGCGGCGAACTCGCACAGCGGGACGTAGACGAAGCACTGGACCAACTCGACGGGACGACCGGACTCGAATCGGCCGTCGACGGCGCCGACCTCGTCGTCGAGGCCGTCCCTGAGGACCTCGACGCCAAACGCGAGGTGTTCGCCGATATCGAGGAACACGTCGACGAGGAGACGGTCATTGCGACGGCCACCGCCTCGCTGTCGGTTTCGGCCATCGCCGCCGGGCTGAAACACCCGGAACGGGCTGTCGGGCTCCACTTCTTCGACCCGCCGGCCGAGATGGCGCTCGTCGAAGTCGTCCTGGCGGACCAGACCGACGACGAGACGGCCGCGTTCGCCAAGTCGCTCGTCGAAGACCTGGGGAAGACGCCGGTCGTCGTCTCGGATTCGCCGGGGTTTGCCTCCTCGCGTCTCGTCCTGGCCCTCGGCGTCGAGGCCATGCGGATGGTCGAGGACGACGTGGCCAGCGTCTCCGACGTCGACGCGACCATGGAACTCGGCCACGACCACCCGATCGGCCCGCTGGAACTCACTGATCGCGTCGGCCTCGACCGAAGACTGTCCGTCCTCGAACGACTCCACGAGGAACTCGGGGACCGCTTCGAGCCGCCCGAAATACTCCGGGAGAAGGTGGAACAGGGCGACACCGGGAAGAAAGTCGGCCGCGGGTTCTACGTCTGGGAAGGCGGCGAACCGATGGACGTCGCCGACGACGACGAGTACGACATCGAGGACGTCATCTGATCGATGTCCGAGGGACCCGGTCGGGACGGTGTGGACGCCGACGAGTTCGACCACGACGCGTCGGACGAACCGCCCACGATGGGGGACCTGCTCGACGAACTCGACGACTATCACGACTCGTTGGCCGATCCACAGCGCCGCGAACGGATTCAGGACATCATCGAGACCGCACAGGACGTCGAGGAACCCGCCGTCTTCGGTCGGACTATCGCCGTCTTCGACCGGGGGGACATCGCCGAGGGGCTCCTCGGCTCGGTCCTGTTCGGGGTTCCGATGATGGTCGAAGGGGGGACACAGGAGGTCGGGGCGTTCATCGCGACCAATCCGGCGTACCTCGCGGGGACGATCGGCTTCGCCCTGTCGATGGCCGTCGGCATCCTCTACGTCGCCGATTTCCAGGACGTGCGTATTCACAAACCGATCTTCGGGCTGATCCCGCGCCGACTGGTCAGCGTCGTCGGCGTGGCGGCGCTGACTTCGGTCGCGCTGAGCACGGCCTGGGGCCGCGTCGACTGGGCCGACCCGATGCTCGCGTTCAGCACGTGTGCCGTGGCCTTCGTCCCGATGGTCATCGGGGCCGCGCTGGGCGACATCCTGCCGGGCTAGATAGGAACACATATTTGATCGAAATGATCATCAGATGATCGTATGAGATCGGGTCCATCGCGGCGACGGGTGCTACAGAGCGCCTCCGCCGGCTTACTGGTTGGGCTATCCGGTTGTAACTACGTCACGCAACGTCTGGCACGTGGCAACGTGAAAAACACCGTCGAGAAGACGTACGAGCCGGGCGATCTTTCGGCGTCGTTCTCGCTGAAAGAGGGACAGTCTGTTGCGTTCGGGAACGAGGATGTCGACGTGGTGCAGGGTGCCGGCGATGAGGACAGCGACCAGGCACGACCGTACGTCTCGGCACTCTTCCACGTTGAAACCGGCCGCGAACTACCGACACAGAACGTGACGCCGCCGGCAGAATCTGTCGCATACGTCGACGGTATCGGCGCGCCGACTGACGGCGAGTACGTCTGTGCCGTCGTCCCGTCGCTCCCGATACCGGAACAGCAGACCGGGACTAACGACGACCCATCGCTCGACAGGAAAATCGAGGTGTTCGGCGCGGCCGGGTCCTACGAGTCGATCGACGCGAACCCGTATCCGCTGGGGGACGCGGTCGACCTGCTCGAAACCGCGCGGGAGAACGTCGCATCGGGGTACGATCTCCGTGGAGGCCCCCTGAATCAGCTTGGCTATCCCGTTCCAGAGCAATACTACTACCTCCGTCACGACAGTACACCCAGGGAATCACCCGGCGTGGACGCCGAAGCTCCGTTCGACGAGGAACACATCTACGTCCCGGGGAACAAACTGTTCGAGTTCGCGACGGTGGAACTGGTGCGAGCGCGCACCGTCGAGTCGCTCTCCGATGAGGACCGCGAGGAGTACGTCTCCCGCTTACAGGACCTGCTCCCGACCCTCTACGCTGAGTACGGCCTCGCAGTCCAGTACGACAAACTGCTAGAGCAGGAAGACGAGGTGACCACGGTGATCAGGGACATGGTGCTCGCCGAGATGGGGACCGATCTCGAAGAGGTCGCCGAACCCGTCACCGAATCGCTCACCCCCAAGATCGGTGACGAGTACAGCTGGACGGTAGAGGATGTTCGGGAACCGACACTCGACGACCCAGGAATGACCGCCATGTGGGTGTTGAGGGGCAAGGCCGAGATCGATATCAGCGACGAGAGAGTCGGGTTCAAGTCGATTGGAGCGGTACTCCCACCGGACGTCTCGCCAACGTTCCAGTTGTCCCTCTCGGTCCCTTTCAAGTTCGAGACCAGAACCACGCTGAACGAGCGCTTCCCGGTCAGTTTCGAGGTGTCGGCGAACGAACAGCCGTTCGATACCGAAATCGGTATCGACTACGACGTGTAGGTTCGGTAAAGCGGTCCGTGGCAACCGCGAACCTCCCGGTCGGTTTGTTAAGCGTTAAATGTAGGGGTACCTTCCACCCCGGTATGAGCGAAGGTCAGCAGAAGCGCAAGCAGAAATGCATCTCCTGCGGGATCAACATCTCCGGGACCAACGCCGCGGCGTTCAAATGCCCCGATTGCGGCCAGCAGATCTACCGATGTGCCAAGTGCCGCAAGCAGAGCAACCTCTACGAGTGCCCCGACTGCGGGTTCACCGGTCCCTGAGTCGAAATCGCAACCCCAATACACCCTCATTCACACCACTACCCATGGGAAAAGTCGCAGCCAAGATCAAGGTAATGCCGCAGAGCCCGGAAGTGGACCTCGACGCGCTCCAGGAGCGCCTCGAACAGTCCCTGCCCGAAGGAGCCAAAATCAACGGGTTCGAGCGCGACGACGTCGCGTTCGGTCTCGTCGCCCTGTTCCCGACCGTCGTCGTCCCCGACGAATCCGGCGGGACGGAAGCCGTCGAGGAGGGCTTCCAGAGCGTCGACGGCGTCGAGAGCGTTTCCGTCGACTCGGTCGGTCGCCTCTAAGCAACTGCCTGTTTTTCGCCGTCACTCACGACCGCGTCCCAGCGATAGCTCCTGTCGGACGTCGTCGGTTACTGATGGGCGACGACCGTGGCGAACGGCACCGTCGCGATCAGCGCTCCCGCCGCCAGATAGCCCGACAGCAACAGCAAGGAACCGTTGATCATCGCGAGCATCCCCAATGCCGTGACCTTCTCCCCCGGTGTCATCATGGTACGAGTACCAGTATTCGGCCAAAAGACATAAATTACCCTTTGCGTTTTCACAGCGAGAAAACGCCCACCCGGTGACTCGGCTCACGGGACGGGAACGCACGTTTTATAAGCCCGTCCCGACAACCGACGGGCACGAATGCCCAACTCGCACGGACCCCTGAAGAAGACGCGACACAAGCTACAGAACAAACCCCGAGAACGCGGGACCTCCCCGCCCCAGCGATCGATCGCCGAGTACGACGACGGTCAGAAAGTCCACCTCCGCATCGACCCGAGCATCAACGAGGGCCGATTCCACCCGCGCTTCAACGGTCAGACCGGAACCATCGCCGGCATGCAGGGCAGCGCGTACAAGGTCGAGATCAACGACCAGGGGAAGGACAAAACGATCATCGCCAAACCGGCGCATCTGACGGCTCAGGAATGACGATCTTCAAGGAGAAGGTCGGTGAGGAGTACCTCACACTCGCCGAAACGAAAGACGTGCTCGCCGACCTGGAGCGCGAGCGCGCCGCCGACGAGGAGCGGGAGATGCGCTACGAACTGGCGCGGGCCATCGAGCACGTCAACCGCTTTGCGGTGCTGACGCCCGAAGAGTCCCAGGAGTTCGTCGAGGAACTGCAGGAACTGGAGAAAGTCGACGAGGCGACCGCGTACAAGATCGCCAACACGCTCCCGCAGGACCGCGACGAACTGCGTGCCATCTACGCACAGGAACGGTACTCCCTCTCTGGCGACGAACTCGACGACGTGCTCGACGTCGTCGCGAAGTACGCCTAATCACCGGGCCGCTCGCGGCTGGGGCTTTTATGTAGCCCGTCGTCGTATCCACGGGCATGAGCGATTCCGAGAGCGGCGAGCCTGAATCCCAGACTGCGGGCACGACAGGTGTCGTCCTCGACTACTTGCCACACGGGAGTGCCGAGGACGACAGACCACAGTACGAGAAGTCGCCGCTCGCGTACGTGTTGACCGTCGACGAGTTCAAACTGCAGGAACTCGTCCTGGAGACCGATCCGGACGTCCAGATCGGCGACCGGCTGGACCTGGACCGCGGGGGCGACGGCCCCATCAAGCGGCGTCGCGACATCGAGTACGACGACCTCCCCAGCGGGGCGCGTTCGGAGATCGACTACGTCGTCGAGGAGATCGTCACCGGGAACGAGGATCGGTTCGTCGACTTCTACAACGAGGCACAGCCGATCACGCTCCGACTGCACCAACTGAACCTCCTGCCCGGCATCGGGAAGAAGCTCCGTAACAACTTACTCGACGAGCGCGACCGCCGACCGTTCCAGAGCTTTTCGGACCTGGAATCGCGCGTCAGCGGCCTTCACAACCCCAAGGAGGTCCTCGTCGAGCGCATCCTCGAGGAGCTTCGCGAGGACGACCTGAAGTACCGGACGTTCGTCCGCGAGGACGAGCAGAACTGACAGGCTTTTGTTCGCGGAGGGGAACCGTCCCGGTATGACTGGCGGCTCACGGGACGACGGGACCGCGGGCGATCGACGCGATCCGGATGCACTGCTCGCTCGCGCGGGCGTCCGCGGGAACCCCGACCGCGACCAGCACTTCCTGGTCGACGACCGAGTTCTCGACCGTCTGCCGGAGTACGCCACCGACGCCGAGTTCGACACCGGCCACGTCCTCGAAATCGGGGCCGGAACGGGCGCGCTGACCGACCGCCTGCTGGCCGTCGCCGACGAGGTCACCGCCGTCGAGCGCGATCCCGATCTCGCGGCCTTCCTCCACGAAGAGTTCGCCGACGCCATCGATGCCGGCCGACTCACCGTGATCGAAGGCGACGCCCTCGACGTCGACCTGCCCGAGTTCACGAGTTCCGTCTCGAACCTGCCCTACGGCGCATCGAGCGAGATCATCTTCCGGTTGCTTCCGCAGAAGCGGCCGCTGCTGGTGATGGTCCAACAGGAGTTCGGCGAACGGATGGCGGCCGATCCCGGAACCGACGAGTACGGTCGCCTCTCGGTGACGGCCGGCCACTACGCCGACGTGGAGGTCGTCGAGCCGGTTCCGAAGGAAGCGTTTTCGCCGCCGCCCGCGGTCCAGAGCGTCGTCGTCCGGACGCGACCGCGGGATCCCGAATACACGGTCCCGAGCGATGACTTCTTCATGGACTTCGTGACCGCGGTGTTCACCCAGCGGCGCAAGACGATGCGCAACGCGATTCGGAACACGGGCCACATCTCCGGGCTGGACGACCCGGACGCCGTGGTCGCGGACGCGGACGAGGACCTGATGGGGATGCGGGCCGGCAACGTCACGCCCGCGCAGTTCGCGGCGCTGGCCCGGTTGGCGTGGGAGGTCGGCGACCCGTCATGAGCGTCGCGGGACCGGTTGCCGGGACCGTCCTGCAGGCCGGGCTTCTTCAGGAGCTGATTTCGACGCGTGCGGGGAAGACGCTGGCCAGCCTCGTCATCGTCGTCGGGTTCGTCGCGATCGGATTCTGGATCCGTGCGATCGGACCGCGGTTGAAAGAGCACTACTCCGAAGGGGACGCCGAAGCGATCCAGGCGGTGCTGGTGAGCCTGACAGCGGCGTCGACGGGCTGGTTCCTCGTCGTCGTCTGGCGAGCGATCGATCAGGTGTTCGAAAGCCTGGCGATCATCCGCTTTGGCCCTCGACAGGGCGCGCTCGCGCTGGTCGGCGTCCTCACCTTCATCATCGCGTACACGCTGACCCGCGTCACCAGGGGGATCCTGCAGGACCGGGGCGGCGACGTCATCACGGCACACCGGCGGGAGGCGTTCCACCACGTCCTGCAACTGGGGATCTACACGGTCGCGGGGATGGTCGTCCTCTCGCTGGCCGGCGTCAACCCGGCGAACCTGCTGGTCGGGGCCGGGGCAATCGGTCTGATCGTCGGGTTGGCCGCACGACAGACGCTCGGGTCGATCCTCGCCGGGATCGTCCTGCTGTTCGCCCGCCCGCTGGAGGTCGGTGACTGGGTCGTCATCGACGAGGACGAAGGAATCGTCACCGACGTGACCCTGTTCAACACGGAACTGCGGACCTGGAACGACGAACACGTCATGATTCCCAACGACGAGGTCGCCGCCAGTTCCATCGTCAACCGGTCGCGCTCGGGGCGACTCCGCGTGACGTTCGAGGTCGGAATCGACTACGATGCGGACGTCACCCGCGCGGCCGAACTCGCGGAGGCGGCGATGACGGACGCCGACGTCGGCCCGCTGCTCTCGACGCCCTCGCCGAGCGTCGTCGGGAAGGGCTTCGGCGACTCCGCCGTTCTCCTGGAGTGTCGGTTCTGGATCTCGGACCCGAGCGCACGGCGGAAGTGGCACACGCAGACCGCCCTCGTCCGCGCCGTCAAGGAGGCCTTCGACGAGGAAGGCATCAAGATCCCGTACCCGCAGCGCGAACTGATGGCCCGCGAGGAAGCCGACGGGTTCAGACTCGCCGGCGGCCCGGAGTCGGTCGAGGGGGCGACCGCCGACGGCCGCGCCAGCGGGGACGGGGACGCGGCCGAAGACAACCGTTCGGGTGACGGCCGATGACGGATCTCGCGGACCGGCGGGACCCCGATCCGGTGTACCAGCCGGCCGAGGACTCCCGACTGCTCGGCGAGGTGACCCGGGAGTTCGTCGACCGCGGCGATCTGGTGTTGGACGTGGGAACGGGCTCGGGGTGGGTCGGGAGCGTCGCGGCCGACGAGGGAGCCACGGTCGTCGGCGTGGACGTGAACCCCCACGCCTGCCGGGAAGCCCTGGATCTCGGCGTTCCGACGGTTCGCGGGAACCTCGTCGAACCCTTCCGGGACGAGACGTTCGACACGGTGGCGTTCAATCCGCCGTATCTGCCGACCGACCCCGAGGACGAGCGCGACGACTGGCAGGAGACGGCCCTCTCCGGCGGAGAGTCCGGCCGTGCCGTCGTCGACCCCTTCATCGACACCGTCGGTCGCGTTCTCGCGCCCGGCGGCGACGTGCTCCTGCTGGTCTCCTCGCTGACCGGCATCGAGGAAGTGACGGACCGCGCCGAGGCTAACGGCTTCCACGTCGAGGAAGTCGAACGCGAAAAGTTCCCCTTCGAACGCCTCGTCGTGCTCCGAATGATTACTCAGAAACATCAAACTGATTAGCAAATATTAAAGGCCGTCATTACGTATCGATGCGTAATGCCAGAGGTAGTCACGACGACGCCGGGTTTGTTCCCGTTGCCCGACTGGGCGAAAGACGAGTTATCGGAGTTGAAGGGCCATCAGAAGGCCGATCTGATTAGCGGCGACGAGACTGGGGAGATCCAGGAGGCCTACGAGCACGGCCGGAGCGAGATCATCGACCGCCAGCGCGAGGCCGGTCTCGACCGCATCGTCGAGGGCCAGTTCCGCTGGGACGACATGATCGCGCATCCGCTCGCCGTCCACGACAACGTCGACACGCGCGGCATCGTCCGCTACTACGACAACAACAACTTCTATCGGGAGCCGGTCGTCACCGGTGACCTCACTGCCGACGGCGACGTTGCCGCAGAGCTGAACGCCGCCGGCGAACAGGTCGACGAGGGCCTCCAGGCCGTGCTGCCGGGGCCGTACTCGCTGGCCGATCTGGCGACCGACGAACACTACGGCGACGACGGGGAGTTCCTCGACGCGGTCGCGGAGTTCCTCGCCGGCGAGATCGCCGAGTTCCCCGAGGTCGAGACGCTGTTCCTGCTCGAACCGTCGCTGGTCGAGAACGCGCCCGGCGAGGGTGCCGACGAACGCGCCAGCGAGGCCATCGACGCCGTCGCGAGCGAGGCCGACGCCGAGGTCGTCGCCCACACCTACTGGGGCGCGCTGGACGAGAAGGTGTACGCCCACCTGATGGACGCCGACGTCGACGCCATCGGCTTCGACTTCGTGGCCGACCACGAGGCGAACCTCTACAACATCAACGAGTACGGCACGAAATCCGACGTGGCGCTCGGTCTGGTCGACGGCCAGAACACACTGGTCGAGGACCCCGAGACCATCGCGGAGCGTATCGAGTGGGTCGCCGACCAGACGCCCTCGGCGGACTTCGAGACGGTCTACGCCACGATCAACACGGAGACGTTCTATCTGCCGTACAACAAGTTCGAGGCCAAACTGGAAGCGCTCGCTGCAGTCAACAAGACGGAGGTGGAAGCATGACCCGAGAGCAGTTCCGACCCGAGAACCACGACAACGACAACTTCCTGCTGACGACCGTCGTCGGCTCGTATCCCAAGCCGAAGTGGCTCAACCGCGCCCAGGATCTCATTGAGGACGACGAATCGAGCTTCGACGACGACGACTTAGAAGAGGCGCTCGACGACGCGGCGCGACTCATCACGGACGAACACGAGCGGACCGGGATGGACGTCGTGGTCGACGGCGAGATGCGCCGCAACGAGATGGTCGAGTACTTCGCCCACCTCATCGAGGGCTACGAGTTCAACGGCCGCGTCAAGGTCTGGGGGCACAACTACTTCGATAAGCCCTCGGTCGTCGACGAGGTCGAGTACGACCAGGAGTGGCTCGTCGACGAGTTCGAGTTCACCGACTCGGCGTCGGCCCGCCCCGTCAAGGTCCCGATCACCGGCCCTTACACGCTCGCGAACTGGTCGTTCAACGAGGTCTACGACGACACGGAGGAACTCGCCTACGACCTCGCCGATCTGGTCAACGAGGAGATCGTCCGGCTGGTCGAGGCCGGCGCGAAGTACATCCAGATCGACGAGCCGGCGCTGGCGACGACGCCGGACGACCACGCCATCGTCGGCGAGTGCCTCGACCGGATCGTCGACGACATCCCGGAGGACGTTCGCGTCGGGCTCCACGTCTGTTACGGCGATTACTCGCGCATCTATCCCGAGATGCTCGACTACCCCGTCGACGAGTTCGACCTCGAACTCTGCAACGGCAACTACGAGCAACTCGACGTGTTCAAAGAGACGGAGTTCACCGCGGACCTCGCGCTCGGCGTCGTCGACGCCCACGTCGCCGAGGTCGAGTCCGTCGAACAGATCAAGGAGAACATCAAGAAGGGCTTCGAGATCGTCCCGCCGGAACAGCTCACGGTCTCGCCCGACTGCGGTCTGAAACTCCTGCCGCGTGACGTGGCCTACGGCAAGATGGAGAACATGGTGAAAGCCGCCCGCGAAGTCGAGGAAGAACTCGACGCCGGCGAGATCGACGTCGGTCGAGCGGCCCCGGCCGACGACTGATCGCGGATTTATTTTTTGTCGTCGGATTCGTCGTGGGAGAGTGCTAAGAGTGCGGCCCCCAGTGCGAGAATCACTGCGAGCAGCCAGAACTGCTGGCCGATCGATTCGCCAGCGAGGACGCTCCCACCAGCGTACCCGATTGCGAAGGCCAATACGGCGAGTCCGACAACGATGACGCCGAACTGATCGCTGTCGAAGAGCCGTTCGCTGGACGGGAGCGCTCCGCGCATACGTGTCCAATTTGCTGTAGAAATATTAAGACTACTGGCTCCAGCGATCGAGACGCTCCGACGGTGCTGCCGCTATCCGGGTAGCGTCCGAAAAAACGAGATTACCGCGCGATTACGAGGTTTCGGGACCGGTTTCTTCCGCAATAGTCGCGGAGTTGTCGCCTTCTGAGGACTCGTAGACGAGCTGAATCTCGAAGTCGTTGTTGGCCGTGATTTTCGCGTAGTCACCGGACACCACAGCGCTGTCGCCGCCTTTGTCACCGTTCGCTGTTACGTTTGCACTGTCCAGAGCGGACCATTTCGTGTTGGAACTGTTAATGAACTTGTTATCTGGATTTGTATAGTCGACCGATGGACCTGGTGAGGCGTCAGTATTCATACTGTTGTTGTACCCCTGTCCACGGAACACGAGTTCATTTGCCTTGATCGTCGCCCCGCCATCGTGAGTTACCGTAACGATGCCAGCCTCGTCGTTGAGTGAGTTGTAATCGAAGCTGAACGAGGCCTGCGGCGTCTGGTTCGTCTGCCCGCCGAGCCCGAGCACGAACGATGCGATGACTGCGGCCAGAATGACCGTGATCGCGACCATCAGGATGACCCCGATGACCGGACTGACTGCGTCGTCGTCGGAAAGCAGTTGTCGTACCTGCATGACAACTGCCTTTTGTGAGCTGGTGTACATAAAGGGGGCCGAGCGTTTATTTTTGTTCAGCCGGTATGTGGACCTCTTTCGATGGGCGTACAGTGTTTTCACGCTGTGTAAAAGCCTGTATTGAACCGGTCCCTTACTGCGATTATGGGTGATATTTCGATATCAAAATAGATATCGTACCTAGTCATCATAATCTCGACAATACTGGGACTGTCGAGGTCGATTCGGACTGGTTCGTCCGATTGGTCGATGGGTGGGTGGATTCCGGCGCGTTTCGTGGAGAGGTTGCTGTGGACATCCCAAGTAGCGCCACGTTCGGGCGGGTATGGGTTCCTCTGGCCAACACGTCCGGCCTCGAAGTCGCCCCCGTTGTTTTTGCCCGACGGCCGACAACACTGTCGACATGGGCAGTCAGGAGGTACATCAGGAGGTCGAGGCCGTCGCGGAGGACATCGCGACGATGGAGACGCGCGGGGCCGCCACCATCGCCCGCGCCGTGGCCGATGCGTTGGCAACCCAGGCAGCGGCCAGCGAGGCGGAGACGCCGACGGACTTCCGCTCGGAGATGCGCGTCGCCGCTCGACTGCTCTCCGATACGCGACCGACGGCCGTGAGCCTCCCCAACGCGCTCCGGTTCGTCTTCGAACAGATGGACGGGGAAACCGTCGATGAACTCAAAGCGACGTCGATCGCGGCCGCCGACCGCTTTCGCGTGCAACTCGAACGCGCACAGGATGATCTCGGTCGCGTCGGGGCGAACCGACTCCGCGACGGTGACACGGTCATGACCCACTGCCACTCGACGGACGCGCTGGCCTGCATCGAGGCCGCCGTCGACCAGGGCAAGGACCTCTCGGCCGTCGTCAAGGAGACCCGTCCCCGCAACCAGGGACACATCACGGCTCAGGCGCTCCGCGAGATGGACGTTCCGGTGACGCTCGTCGTCGACAGCGCCGCCCGGCGCTACCTCGACGAGGTCGACCACGTCGTCGTCGGGGCCGACTCTATCGCCGCCGACGGCTCGGTCATCAACAAGATCGGAACCAGCGGGCTGGCCGTCGTCGCCCGCGAGCGCGGCGTCCCGATCATGGTCGCCGCACAGACTATCAAACTCCATCCCGCGACGCTGACCGGCCACACTGTCGAGATCGAGATGCGCGACGAACGGGAAGTGATCGACGACGAGGCTCGAAGGGACATCGGCGAAATAACAGTCGAGAATCCCGCCTTCGACGTGACACCGCCGCGGTACGTCGACGCCATCGTCACCGAACGCGGGCAGTTCCCACCCGAGAGCATCGTCACCCTGATGCGAGATATGTTCGGCGAGGGGACCGACGACCCGTGGGAAGCGGAGACGTGACCTGCCCGCTCGCGGGGCGAACTATTTACCGCCGTCGCTCGAACCTACCTGTTCGTGGCTCGTGTCATCTGTGCCGGGCACGTCAACTGGGACGTGACCCTCCGCGTCGATCGCTTCCCGGCAGCCGACGGTGAGGCGACCATCACCGACCAGCACCAGTCCGGCGGCGGGAGCGCCTCGAACGTCGCCTGCGCCCTGACGGCCCTCGACGTCGAGACCGCGCTGCTCGGGAGCGTCGGCACCGACGAGAACGGGCACCTCGCCAGGCGTGAACTCTCCGCCGCCGGCGTCGACTGTTCGTCGCTGGTGACCGCCGAGGGCGAGACAGCAGTGAAGTACCTCGTCGTCGACGCCGACGGGGAGGTCGTCGTGCTGGGCAACGACGGCGCGAACGAGTCGTTCGACGCGGCCGACCTCTCGGAGGAAGCCCTCGAAGCGGCCAGCCACCTCCACCTGACGAGCCAGGAGCCGGACACCGCGGCGCGGCTCGCCGAACGGGCGACAGAAGCCGGCCTGCGGGTCAGTTTCGACCCTGGCCGTCGCATCCACGCCCGGGACTACTCGGCGACTATCGCGCTCGCGGACGTCCTCTTTCTCAACGAGCGCGAGGCGGCCACCGCTATCGAGGAGCATCTCGGAGCCATCGAGGACCTCGCCCGCGTCGTCGCCATCAAACACGGCGGCGACGGTGCCGAAGTGTTGACGCCCGAGGGCAACTACGTCAGCCACGACGGGTTCCCCGTCGATACCGTCGACACCACCGGTGCCGGCGACGCCTTCGCCGCCGGGTTCATCGCCGCTTTGCTCGACGACCGCTCGCCTCCGGACTACGAGCGAGCGCTCGCGGTGGCGAACGCTTGCGGCGCGCTCGCCGCCTGCGAACCCGGCGCTCGCGCCGACATCTCCTGGGACTGTATCGAAGCCGTCCTCGAAGAGCGATGAGTCCGCCTAGCGGGGCGTCTCAGTTCCCCACTTCTCCAGGGCCGTCGCCAGTTCGGGGACCGCTTCGGCTTTCGACTCGATGTCCTCACCGGAAGCGGCGGCCTCGACGGCGGCTCTGAGTGCCTTCGCGCCGGCGTGGGTTCCGTCGGGGTGGCCGTGGACGCCGCCACCGGCCTGCACGCCGATGTTCGTCCCGAGACGGTCGACGAGCTCCGGGACGAGTCCGGGATGTAATCCGCCGGACGCCATCGGAAGCACGTCGTTCAGGCCGTGGAGGTCCGAGTAGAGCCACTCGTTGATGCCGGCCGTGTCCTCGTTTTCGAGTTTGCCGAGGTCGGCGGTCCCCGTGTGGATGTGGTCGACGCCGCAGAGTCGGGCGATCTGTGCGACGACGCGCATCGAGACGCCGTGATTGGGTACCCGGTCGAACGCCGCGTGCATCGCACGGTGGGCGTGGATGGCGATGCCGTGTTTCTCACAGCGTTCGCGGACCCGCTGGACGGCCGCCCACCCGGTCGTCACCACGTCGACCATCACGTACTCACAGCCCTGCTCGGCCGCCATGTCTACGCGTTCGAGCATCCGCCGGGTGTCCGCCGTGACGTTCACCAGGTACGATTTCGTCTCGCCGGTCTCCTCCTCGGCCCGGTCGCGTGCGGCCAGGCTCTCGGTCAACCGGTCGGCGAAGGGGTTGAAATCCTGGTCGGTCAGGTTCTCGTCGTCCTTGAGCAGGTCGAGGCCCCCCGTCCAGGCCTCCTCGCCGACCGTGACGTGTTGGTCCGTCGAGAGCCCCACCTTCGGCTTGGGGACCGTCGCGGTGATGGGGCGGTCGCCGGCGTCGAAGATCTCCTCGCGAACGCTGGTCCCGAACTGCGGCCCGGGGAAGGAGGTCGACAGTGGTTCGGGCCAGTCGCAATCGAGCAGGCGGATGCGCTCGACGGCTTTCATCCCCAGGATGTTCCCGGCGATACAGGAGAGCACCTGCGCCATGTTGCCGTCCTCGAACAGGGCGTCCGGATAGGCGACCCTGATCTCCCCGGACGACTCGTCGATGGCACACGCGGTCGCTGAGAGGTCCGTGACCGCCCCCTCGACCTGGAGTTCCGCCCAGGTGCCGTTGGAACTCTCGGAGGCGACGCGGCCGGCGGCCGCTTCCATGTCCATGTCCGCCGCCGGTTCGATGCGGAAGTCACAGACCAGTTCCGAATCCGCGGGGTCGTAGTCCAGATCCAGGAAGTCCTCGTATTTGATGCCGGGCATACCTCCGAGTTGGTGGCCCGCCAGTATAAAACTCGGACCGGATTAGAGTATCGAGACGACGATTCGTGCAAGAAGCACGTATCCGAGCGCCACCGGCGCGAAGTAGATGCTGCCCGCGACGACGGCATCGAGGCGGTCGTGTCTGAACTGCCAGACGTGGGCCGCGATCGCCGTCAGGATCGCGAGGATACCGACGACCGTCCACCGGGGCGCGAACTGCGTCGTCCCCGTGAGGGTAAACACCGCGACGAGCGATGCCGCCGCGGTGGAGACGTACTGAAAGGCGTGCTCTCGCTTGCTGACTGCCCCGGCCAGGGCCGCTACCAGCGGCAGCCCCAGCACGACGGCGACGAGCGTCGAGAAGACCGTCTCCGGTCCGATCAGTAGTGGTCCGAAAACCGTCCCGCGTTCATCGTCGCGAAACCGTCGACCTGGCCGCCACGTCATATCTCGGGTTCCCGTCGGGTTCGTATATAGTTTCCGTCAGGTGTCGTAACTGATAGCTGCTGCTCGGGCGAGTGAAAAAGGGAGAATCAGCGGGCCGCCTCAGGCGTCTTCGTAGACCCAGGGCTCGTCGGCGCGCTCGTAGTCGACGAGTTCGTCCTCGTCGAAGAACAGTTCGATCTCGCGCTCGTTTGCGCCCTCGTCCTCGTGGTCGGAGCCGTGGATGACGTTCTGCCCGAGGTCCAGTCCGAGGTCACCGCGGATGGTGCCCGGCTGGGCTTCCTTGGGGTCCGTCGTGCCCATCATCTGGCGGACCTGGCGGGTCGCGTCGGCACCCTCCCAGACCATCGCCATGACGGGACCGGACGTGATGAACGCCACGAGCTCGTCGAAGAACGGTTTGTCCTCGTGCTCGCCGTAGTGTTGCTCGGCGAGGTCCTGGTCGATCTGCATGAACTTCGCCGCGGCCAGCTTCAGCCCGCGCTCTTCGAGTCGACCGATGATTTCGCCCACGAGTCCGCGCTGGACGCCGTCTGGCTTGACCATGACGAACGTGCGTTCGTCGTGATGGCTCATGCCTCGGCCTCCTCTTCGGCCTCGTCGTCCTCGGTGTCCGCGTCAGCTTCGTCCGTCTCCGCCGGCTCCTCGTCCTCGGCGTCAGCCTCGTCGGCTTCGGCGTCTTCCTCGGCCGCTTCGAGGTCGGGGGCCGCTTCGGAGTCGTCGGCTTCCTCGGTTTCCGGTTCGGGTTCCGGCTCGCTCTCTTCCGCCTGCTGTGTGGCCGGTCCACCCGCCGCCTGCCCGGACGCGGTCCACTCTACCTCGCGTGGCTCGCGTCCGAGGTCGGCGTTCTTCTCGCATTTCGAGGAGCAGTAGTCGACGGTCGACCCGTCGTTTCGGACGAGCAGCGTGCCCGTCCCGGGCTCGATGTCGTCACCACAGTAGTCACACTCGCGTGTTCGTGGCATTATTGGCCTCCAATCTGGTCAGCTTCGCGGGCGGTCTCGCGGAGCTGCAACACGTCGCCCTCGCGGACTGGCCCGAGGACGTTCCGCGTGATGATTCGACCCTGGTTTTCGCCTTTGCGGATTCGACACTTGACCTGCATGGCTTCACCGTGCATGCCGGTCCGCCCGACGACCTCGATGACCTCTGCGGGCGTCGAACCGCCGTCGCCTTCGGATTCCTCTGCACTCATCTAAACCACCTACTGGAGGTCCTCGAGTTTCTCGGCGATGTCGTCGACGTCGCCGCTGGCGTCACCGGCGTCGGTGACGGCTGCGGCGGCACTGCCGACTTCGAGGCCGGCTGCGTGTCCGACATCGTCCTGAGACTCGACGAAGAGATAGGGAACGTCCTTCTCTTCGGCCAGCTCGGGGAGATGCATGACGATCTCCTCGGGCTGAACGTCCTCTGCGACGAAGACGAGGTCCGCGTTGCCTCGCTCGACCGCTTTGGTCGTCTCGTTCGTTCCTTTCTTTACGCTACCTGTGTCTCGTGCTACCTCGAGCGCTTCGAGGGCGTCCTCGGCGAGATCCGCCGGAACATCGAAATCAACGTATACTGGCATGGTTGTTCACCTCCCGCGCGTGGGCTCGCGCTCCCCCGCCTGGAGGGCCGCTGTAACCCGGCTTCGGGTGCTGCCGACGTGAGTCGGCTGCTCCGTGGCTGAGTTACAGCCGGCCCGATGTAGTCCTAAGAGGCTAGGAGCATCATCAACCCCGCGCAGGCTGTATCCGTCATTGAACCATGCCCTGTTAAAAGCGCTTTCGATGCCGAGAAGAGCGTGTCAGAACCCCGCACATGCCTGAGGACCAATGAGACCATACGGACCCCTGCTCGAGCCCCGTTTTCCCCCGTCTCCTGTCGACGGCTCTCGAAAACGACCCATCGGCACATCCAAAGGCCCCGACCGTCACTGACCGAGTATGTTCGCGGAGGTCGTCGACGCGCTTCGCGCCGAGGCGCGAGCGACGAACGAACGCCGCCTGCTGGTGTTCACTGGGGAGCCATCCAGTACCCGAGAGAGGGCGGCCGAGGCGTTGGATGCGGCCGCCATCGAAATGACCGACACCACGCTGATCGGCCCCGAAAACGCTCTCCGCTGTGAGCATCTCTCAGTGGCTCAATCCGGAGACCTGCTCGGGCGGACCCGCGACGCTGTCGTCCTCGATTTACACGACGAGTGCCGACCGAACGCGATTGGCCGGGCCGTCGGTGCCGTCGACGGCGGCGGCCTTCTGGTACTCCTGACGCCGCCGCTCGACGAGTGGCCGGTCCGTCGCGACGAGTTCGACGAGACCCTGGCGGTTCCGCCGAGTTCCCTCGGCGATGTCTCGGGGAACTTCCGAACTCGCCTGGTCGAAACCCTCCGGGCACATCCGGGGATCGCCATCGTCGACGCCGACGACGGGACGGTCGAACGCGACGGGCTGACCTACCCGGCACCCCGCTGTCGATCACCGAACGACGACCTCGCTCCCCCCGCCGACGCCGACTTCTCCGACGACATCTACGACGCTTGTCTCACCGCCGATCAGGTGTCCGCTGTTCGAGCGTTCGAGGATCTCCGGACCGACGGACGAGCGCTCGTCGTCGAGGCCGACCGCGGCCGGGGGAAATCCAGTGCCGCGGGACTCGCCGCCGCCGCACTGGCGCTCGACGGCCGGCACGTACTCGTGACCGCCCCGCAGTACCGCAACGCCGCCGAGGCGTTCGCTCGCGCTCGGGAACGACTCGATGACGCGGGCGAAACGGCGGACCACACCGACGAATCCCGGGAGATACGGACCGACACCGGCCGAATCCGGTTTCGCCGCGCGGCCGAGGCGACTGACCTTCCGGGGGACCCCGACGTGGTCGTCGTCGACGAGGCGGCTGCCCTCCCGGTCCGGGTCCTCGAATCGTTCCTGGATGCGCCCGCTGTCGCCTTCGCCACGACGATCCACGGGTACGAGGGGGCCGGCCGTGGATTTTCCGTCCGATTCAGGGACCGACTCGAAGAGAGCGATCACGAAATGACCGAACGCACGCTCGAGGAACCGATCCGGTACGCCGGCGGTGATCCGGTGGAGGTCTGGGCGTTCCGCACGCTCCTGCTCGATGCCCGCCCGGCCGTCGAACAGGTCGTCGAGACGGCGACACCCGACGCCGTCGAGTACACGCGACTTTCGGCCGATTCCCTCCTCGCCGACGAACACCTGCTCGGAGAAGTGTTCGGCCTCCTCGTCCTGGCTCACTACCGGACGGAACCCGACGACCTGGCCCGCCTGCTCGACGCCCCGAACGTCGCTGTCCGGGCGCTTACTCACGAAGGTAACATTATCTCGGTGGTGCTACTGGCTCGTGAAGGTGGCCTCTCGGCCGAGACGCGAGCGGGGATGTACGATGGGGGACGCATCCGGGGAAATATGCTCCCCGACGTGCTCACGACACAACTCCGGGACGAGTCAGCGGGGGCTCCGGAGGGGCTGCGGGTGTTGCGTATCGCCACGCACCACGCTGTCCGATCGCGCGGTTTCGGGTCGCGACTCCTCGCCGACGTCCGCGAGGAATTTGGGGCTGACCTGGACTGGCTGGGCGTCGGCTACGGTGCCACGCCCGCACTGCTTTCCTTCTGGGCGCGGAACGGCTACACGCCAGTGCACCTCTCGACGACCCGCAACGACACCAGCGGCGAGTACTCGGCACTGATGGTGGACCCCACGAGCGACGCCGGCCGCGACCTCGTCGACCGCCACGCCGACCAGTTCCTCGACCGTATCGGCGGCGTCCTGGCGGACCCGCTCTCCGACGCCGATTCCGACGTGGTCAGGGCGACGCTGTCGGCCGTCGACCGTGAGATCGACCCCGAATTAGCCGACTGGGAGTGGCGACACGTCGCCAGCGCCGCCTTCGGTCCGGGGCTGTTCGACATGGCTCCCGACGCGTATCGGCGGCTCGCCGTGACCTACTTCGCGTCCGGTCGAATCGACTCGCTGTCCGACCGACGGGAGCGCCTGCTCGTCCTGAAGGCCCTCCAGGGGCGTCCCTGGGACGAGGTCGCCGAGGGTCTCGGGTACCACTCGACTGCCCAGTGCATGCGCGCGCTCGGTGACGCGCTCGAACCGCTCGTCGACGCCTTCGGCTCCGAGGCCGCGATCCGGGAGGCCGATCGATATCGGTGATCGACTCGTTCGTGCCGCTCGTCCCCGTGCTTGGGATGGACCTGCTCACCTGGGCTGCAATCGGACTCGCACTGCTGGGCGTGGTCGGCAGCGCCGTTCCCCTCGTGCCCGGCGCGTTGCTCTCGCTGTCCGGACTCTACCTCTACTGGTGGCACACCGGGTACAGCGACCCTGGCCTGATCGTCCTCGTCGCGTTGACCCTGCTCGGACTCCTGATCATCGCCGTCGACTGGCTCGCCGGCGCGATATCGGCGAAAGCGGGGGGAGCGTCGACGGGCACTGCAGCCCTGGCCGGCGTCGTCGGCTTCCTCCTGTTTTTCGTCGCCGGGCCGGTCGGCATCCTCCTGGGCGTCGCCGGGGTCGTCTTCCTCGCGGAGTTCAGCCGGACCGGGAACCCGACAACCAGCGGGCGGACGGCCGTCTACACGACGGTCGGGATGCTCGCCTCGACGGTCGCACAGGTCCTGCTGACCGTTCTCTTCTTCATCGGATTCCTGCTCGCGATCCTCATCTGAGGGAAAAACACCTTGCCAGTGCCCGCGAAGATCGGAGTATGGCCACCTGTACGGAGGGGGAGTGTGAGAAACGCGCGGCCGTCATGTTACACATCCCGTGGGCCGAGAACCGCCGGGTATGCCTCGGGCACGCCAGAGTCTGGTCGCAAAAAGACGGGGTCGTCGCCGATCCGCTGGACGAGGCCGACGAGGAACTCCCCTAGAGGGTGATCTCCATCATCACCTCGTCGACGTAGTCCCCGTCCATCATGTAGTGGTCCTCGCGACGGGCTTCCTCGTGCCAGTCGTGCGTTTCGAGGAACTCGATAGCGGCCTCGTTCGACGAGGGGATGCTGTTGTAGATCTTCTCGTAGCCGTGTGAGTTGGCCCACTCGAGTCCGCGCTGGAGGAGGTGGCTCCCGATCCCGTACTCGCGGTACTCGGTGAGTACGCCGACTGTCAGTTCGGCCGTGTGGCTCAGTTTCTCGATTTCCGGGTGATTGAGGTGGACCCACCCGACGACCTCTCCCTCGACGCTGGCGACGAAGAACATCCGCGACTCCAGTTCGTTGTGTCGGAGCAGGACCTCCTCGTGGTCGATCATGTCCGCGATACTCTCTGCGACGACGTACGACCCGTCCTCGACGACTGACCGCATCACGCCGACCAGGCCGGTGATGTCTTCCTGGCGGGCCTGCCTGATCGTGAATTCGATCTCGGCTTCCTCGTACTCCTCCTCTGCGGCCTCGTCGTACGCGATCTGCAACTGGTCGTCGTCGGTCTGGGCCAGGACGCCGTCACGGCGCAGGATCGCGACGTGGTGGCCGAACTCCCGCGGCTCCATCCCGAGCGCCTCCCGGGTGGCGTCCGGGTCGACCAGACCGTGCCTCTCGACGTACTCGTAGATGTCTTTGCGACCCCGGTGGCTGAAATCCAGTTGCTCGGTCAGCTCCATGGTATGAGTTACCAGCCCACGATACTTAACTGTTGATGCAATTATAACACGGATTGTCACTCCCCGATCGGACGGATCGGGGGTTTAATTCCCACGTGTGATAGAATCCGAAATGCGGACAGCGAGACCTTCAGTCGATCTCACTCCGATCAGGGACGCGGGTAAGCATCGCGGCGACGTCTCTGATGTTGTGGGTGTCGAGAAGCAACTCGGCGGCTTCCCGGACGGTGAAATCTGCGTCGAGTTCGGTCCCGTAACAGCGCGTGTACAGTTCTAGATAGCCGTTCAGGGCCTCGTGGAGTTCCTCGAACTCGGCATCGGTGAACTCGACGCCCCGGTCGTTCGCTCGGGCGTCGACGTACACCATGACCGTCGGACCGACACCTTCGCGGAGGTACGCCATCGCACGGTCCGCCGCTGGTGGGTTCGCCGGCGGCTCGAAGTCGGCACGGTCCCGGCGGTACTGCTCTACGAGCACGTCGATTCGGTTCGCGTAGGCCGAACGGCGGTTCGTCATGTGGAATCCTTGGGACCAACCGGGTATCAGCCCTGCTTGAACTCGACGCCTTTCCCGCCGGCGGGGTGGTCCCAGTCGGTGTCGGCGACGATCGCACAGGTGCCACACTCGACGCAGGGCTGGGTGTCGAGGCTGACGAGGTGTTCCTCGCTGCCGTTGGTCTTGACCTTCTCGTCGCGGTAACAGCCACCGCCAAAGTCCGTCGCGCTCACGGGGCAGGCCGACACGGCGTCGCCGCTGGCCGCGAAGGAGTTGTCGACGAGTTCGATGTGCGGATCGCCCACGTCGTAGGTCAGGTCGCCGATGCGATCGGCCAGGTCCGGGGGCTGGATCGTGTTCTCGTCGGTGACCCGATCCCCGAGCGCCTCGCCCAGCGCGGTGGGGATCGTCACGTAGGGTAGTTTCGTGTCGGGCATGATCGACATCACGAACGGTGAATTGAATCCCCGTTCGAGCACCCCCGTCTTTTCAGCGACTTTCAACCCGGCCCGCCCGAGCGGTGAGTTGACGACCCGCTCGCCCAGTTCCGTCACCCGTTCGTTCTCCCCGACGACGCTCGCGAGTTCGTACTGGGGCGGTCGGAGTTTGTCCATGACGCCCTCGGTCCGTAGCTTCTGTTCGTACAGTTCGCCGGCCGTCGACTCGTCGCCCCGAGCCTGGGCCTGTGCGAACGCCTCGGCCGCGAGCGCGCCCGCGGTGACCGCGTGGTTCATCCCCTTGATGATGGGACCCTGGGCCTGCATCTGCCCGGCGGCGTCGCCCACGAGCATGAGACGGCCCTCGTGTGGCGAGGGATGGGCGACCTTCTTCGAGTCCGGGACGAGTTTCGCCCCGTACTCGATCTCCTCGTAGTCGTCGCCGAGCCACTGCGCCAACAGCGGATGGGTCAACAGCGCGTCGAGCAGTTCGTGGGGTTCGGCCTGCTCGGCCACCAGCGAGTCGAGGTGGAAGACGGTCCCGATCGAGAGGGTGTCCTCGTTCGTGTAGAGCAGCCCGCCGCCGCGTACGCCCTCGAAGAGATCACCCGAGAACAGGTGGGCCTCGCCCTCGTCCTCGCGAATGTCGAATCGCTCCTCGATGGCCCCTTCGGGCATGTCGACGATGGCTTTGACCCCCTGGAACCACTCGTCGGGTTCGTCCCAGTCCATCAGCCCCGCATCCCGAGCGAGTTCGGAGTTGACGCCGTCGGCCGCGACGATCACGTCCGCTTTGATGGGGTCGAGTTCGTCGCAGGTGACGCCGACGATTTCGCCGCCCTCCCGGAGGAGACCGTTGACCCGGACCTCCGTCAGGAGGCCGCCGCCGGTCTCCCTGGTCATCTCGTGCACCCGATCTTCGAGCCAGCCGTCCATCCGCCGGCGAAGCACCGAATCACACCACTCGGTGTCCGTGTGGTGGAGGTCGGTCATGTCCACCGTCTTCACCTTGTTTCCGGCGACGTTGTGCAGGTAGTACTCGTCGGCCGGCCGTTCGGTCGCCTCCTCCCGGAAGTTCGGGAACAGGCCGTCGATGGTGTACGGTGCCGATTGCTCGGCGTAGATGAGTCCCCCGGAGACGTTCTTTGACCCGGCTTCGACGCCCCGCTCTAAGACGAGCGTCTCGACGCCGTTGTTCGCGAGCGTTGCCGCTGCCGCCGCGCCGCCGGGACCCGCCCCGACGACGACCGCTTCGTAGTGTTCGTAGTCGTCAGTCATCAGTCGTATTCCCCCCATCAGCCAGCGCTTTCACGTCCAGTTCCCCTTTCTCCAGCGACTCGGTCAACTCCGGTAAGACATCGAACAGATCGCCCTCGATGAAGTAGTCCGAGAAGTCCACGATGTCCGCCTCGGGGTCGGTGTTGATGGCGATGATGGTGTCTGACTCGTCCATCCCGACCTTGTGCTGGACAGCCCCGGAGATGCCCGCCGCGATGTATACGTCGGGTTCGACCACCTGCCCGGACTCCCCGATCTGGCGGTCCATGCCGACGTACTGCTCGACGTGGCCGGCGAACTGGTAGGACGCCGTGATGACCCCGCGGGAGAGTCCGAGGTCGGCGTCCTCGAACTGATCGACCAGGTCCAGTCCCAGTTCGATGCCTTCCGTCGGGTCGTCGCCGATGCCGCGCCCGAGCGCGACGACGACGTCGTTGCCCGAGAGGTCGACGCCGCTGTCCAACTGGTCGAAGTCCGTCACCTCGACGCGGAACCACTCGTCGTCGAGCGGCATCTCGTGTTCGACGATTTCACCCTCGCGTTCGGGATCGGGGTCGGGCAGGTCGAAACTCCCGGGAATGACCGACGCCCCCTGCGGGTGGAACTCCCGGAACGGTTTGTCGATACAGAGGATCGTCGAGTACTCGAACCCGGAGAAGTCCGGCCGCTTCATGTGGAGGATGCGGTCGAACTCCTTCTTTTCGCCCGGCCGGCCGGTCTTGGCCGGGTTCGAGATCATCGCCGACTCGATGAACAGGTCCGAGCAGTCGCTGGCCAGTCCCGAGTCGAGTTCGCCCTGCACGAGCGCCGAGAGGTCCCGCCCGTTGTTCGTCGCCGGGAAGACCGTGTAGCGCGGCTCGTCGTAGTCGCGCCAGTCCTCCTCGGGACGGTCCGCCCGTCCGTAGGGATGTCCCGCCCCGCGTGCCATGTCACAGAAGATCTCCGTGTAGGACTTGTGGCGGAACCGCGAGAGCCGGTCGTCTTCGAGGTAGACCACCACATCCGCCCCGTAGGCGATACACACCTCGGCCAACTCCTCGACCGAGTCCCCGATGAGGACCGCGATAACCTGCTCGTCAGCATCGTATTCCTCGTTGTACTCGTCCATCAGCCCGCGGGCTTTCCCGAGCATCTCCTTGGACACGTTGATGAGGTCGCCCTGCTGAGTCTCACAGTACACCCACATGTCCTCGTAGACGCCGTCCTCGATGGCGTGGACCCACTGCTTGTCGGCGGTCGGGTGGTCGAGGTCCGGGTGTTTCTCTTCGGGCGGAACGTACTCCAGGTCCTCGCTCTCGTCCTCGTCGCTGCCTTCGACGGAATCGATACGGCTCTCGATCTGCTCTTTGGCGGATTTGCGGTCCTTGCCGTCCTTCTCGCGTTCGAGCATGTCCCGCAACACGTCGCCGTCGTCGACCTCCCGGACCAGGTTGGCGATGTCCGCGACGGTCTGGTCCGCGAGGTCGACCTCGCTCGGGTCGACGGTCTCCTCCTCGCCGGAGAGTTTCTCGATGCGGTCCTCGATGAGCGTCTTGACAGGGACGCGGTCCTCGCCGCCCTTTTCGAGGGCGAGCATCTCTTCGAGTTCCTGGACGTCCTCGACGTCTTTGATCTTCGGCCCCAGGTCCGCGATCTCGTGGTCGGTCGGGTCGATGTCCGGCATGGTCAGTCACCCCCTGCGTACGGTTTCACTTCCTCGAACACCGATTCCATACCCGCCTCGTCGCTCGGGTCGATCATCGTCGCCTCCCGCTCGGAGGGGGCTTTCGGGATCGGATCGACGCCGGCGACGATCGTCGGCGACCCGTCGAGCCCGATGTAGTCCGGGTCGAGATTGAGGGCCTCGTGGTTCCACATCTCGAAGTGATCCCAGTCGGTCGGTTCTTTCTCGGTTTCGTCGTCGAGGTACTCCCCGAACTCCTCGGCACGGGCCTGGGTTTCCTCGCGGAGGTCCTTGTACCGGAGCCGGTGTTCGGCCGTCCGATACGTCGGTTCGAAATCGGGGTCTGCGACGACGAAACAGGGCAGCGGCGCTTCCACCGTCTCGATCTCCTTGACGTCGCCCTCGACCAGTCGCTTGGCTCGCAACGTTCGCTCCTCCTCGTCGATATCGAGCGCGATGACGTGGGTGACCAGCGGCCAGTCCATGCACCACTCCGTCTGTGGCCCGGTGTGGCCGGTCTCCCCGTCGGCGGTTTTGAACCCGGCGAAGACGACGTCGGGTTCCTCGTCGAGGTTCTCCAGTCCCGTCGCGAGCGTCATCGCCGTCGCCCAGGTGTCTGCGGCCCCCATCTCTCGATCCGAGAGCAGATACAGATCGTCGGCGTACACGTCCGCCATTCCCTCCTGGAGGACCTCCGCATACCCCGGCGGCCCCATGCTCATCAAGCTAACCGATCCCCCGTGTCGGACCTTCGTCTGGAGCGCGGCCCGGAGCGCGTGCTTGTCGTTTGGATTCATCACCGTCGGTGTCTTCCCCCGTTCGAGGTGCCCGTCCTCGTCGAACGATACCTGTCCCTCCCTGAAGTCCGGAACGCCTTTCGTGAGAACTACTGTGTGCATAGTTACCGTGTCCTTTGACTGAACATATCTATCAGGGTCCGCCTTGTATATCGTTATTGTGTTTTATCTACAAATTCTGACGCATTACCAGTCGGACGTATCTGCCGCTACGAGTCGTCGGAGAACCGTTCGGCCCACCCGGTATCCCATCGTCAGATACGGCCCGCCCGTCCCGGGTCGACGTCGATGGCGTCGACGGGACAGACGTCGACACAGAGCATACAGTCGATACACTGCTCCTCGTTGGCCGGGTCAGCCTTGATTTCGCTTTCGGGATGCCCGGGCGTGTCCACCCACTCGAAGACGTCGACCGGGCAGTCCTCCAGACACGCGCCATCAGCCAGACAGATGTCGAAGTCGACCGCGACGTGTGTCCCGTGGATGCCGAGCGCTTCCGGTTCCTCGACTGGCCCCCACACCTGGTGGCCGTCGTGTTCCTCTACTGCCTCGCGGTTCTGTTCGAATTCTGGATCAATGGCCATCGGTACCTATCCGCTACCTCCGTAGCGACGTACTTAAACCTTTGACTGGCCCGAACTCGTTCGGCACGGATCGGTCGGGCAGTCGAGTTATCGCTAGGGGTGGGCGTAGTACGTCACTGTCTGATCGCCTTCGTGGGCATCGATCCTGGCGAACCCGACGCGGACGAACTGGACCATCTCGTCGGAGTCGTAGCTTGCGATGCCCGGTTCGGCGTGACCCGACACGTCGCCGTCCATCGTCCGCAACAGGACGGGCTGGCTTTCGTCGGCCGGCACCCAGTGGACGACGCTCACGTCGCCCTCCCGCACGACCTCGATGTCGTCGTCGGTGTAGGTCAGTCCCTCGTCGGTCCGACGGACGGGCCCGTATCCTTTCAGCCACACCCGTTCGCCCTCGGCCGGAACGTCGTCGGCTTCCAGTAGCACGGCGTCGCTGACCGGAATCTCCCGGGTGCCGCGGTCCTCGTGGCTGGGATGGAGCAGGGGTTCGGCCGAGTCGGGACCGCCCTCGATAGCGAACCGCTCCCCGTCCCGGACCAGGAAGCGGCGGTCGGTCTCCTCGTCGATGGCGTCCCGGTTGTTCGAGTAGATGGCCGACATCGCCAGATCGACGTTCGAGGTCGAGGTTCCGAGTTCGACCATCGCGTCGACGATCGACTGGCCGCGGATGCCGCGCCGACGCAGGCTGGCGATGGTCGGCGCGCGCGGGTCGTCCCACCCGTCCAGGTCGCCGTCCTCGATGCGTTCGATGATCGAGGACGTCGAGAGCTGCACGTCGTACTCGTCGATCTGGACGTGGCCCCAGTGGACGACCTCGGGGTACTCCCAGTCGAAGTAGTCGTAGACGAACCCCTGGCGCTTCGCGGAGTCCTGCAGGTCGATCCCGCGGATGATGTGCGTGATGCCGGTGAGGTGGTCGTCGATGCCGCTCTGGAAGTCGAGCATCGGCCAGCAGCGATAGTCTTCGGCCGCCTCGCGCGGGTGCGGCGTATCGATCATCCGGAACGCTACCCAGTCCCGGAGCGCGGGGTTCTTGTGTTCGATGTCGGTTTTGACCCGCAGGACCATCTCGCCGCTGTCGTACTCGCCGTCGACCATCGCCTCGAACTCCTCGCGACTCGTCTCGATGTCCTTCTCCCGGTGCGGGCAGGCCTCGCCGGAGTTTTTCATGTCGGAGAACTCGCCCTGCGGACAGGAACAGGTGTAGGCACCGCCCATCTCGATCAGTTCGCGGGCGTGGTCGTAGTAGGTCTCGACGCGGTCGCTGGCCTTGATGACGTCGTCCGGTTCGAAGCCCAGATAATCGATGGCTTCGAGGATCTCGTCGTATGCGTCCAGATCAGGCCGCTTGGTTTCGGGGTCGGTGTCGTCGAACCGGACGATGAACTCCCCGTCGTACAGGTCCTTGTACGTGCCAATCACGGAGGGCATGCGCGCGTGACCGAGGTGCCACGGCCCGTTCGGGTTCGGCGCGGCGCGCATTCGAACCGTCTCGTCCTCGTCGACGTTGGGAAGGTCCGGCAGGACCTGATCGTCCGCCTCGTCTTCCGCGTCGAGTTCCTCGACCAGTTCCGGTGCCAGTTCTTCGAGCCGACTACGGCGCTCCTCGGTCGACATGTCGCCGATACCCTCGACGACCGGCGCGATGACGCCGGCGATCTGGTCCCCGTGTTCGCGGAACTCGGGGTTCTCGCCCATCAGCGGCCCCATGATCGCGCCGACCTGCGGGTCGCTTCCGTGTTTGAGCGCGTTGAACAGGGCGTTTTTCTCCGCTTCTTCCCTGACTCGCTCACGAAGTTCGTCGTCCATTGCCAGTCGCTTCCGCGTCGGCCCCCAAAACTCCGCCGTTCCTCGGTCGTATCTGGGGGACGCGCCGGACACCGCCTCGATCTTCGGTGGTGCTCGCGCGGTCAGGTTCCCGTCACTTCCGTTCGTGGTGACCGACAGGTTCAAAGTATTCTGTTGCATATAACGCGACACGATGATGTTGCCAACGCACGCGCTTGGGGGGATGGCGCTGGGGCTCGCGGTCGGTGCAGTGGCCCCGGAGTTCGCCGGCGTCGCGCTGATCGCGGGGCTGTTCGGCGGAATCCTGCCGGATCTCGACCTGTACGCCGGACACCGTCGGACGTTGCATTACCCGGTGTACTACTCCGCGCTCGCGGCCGTCGCGTTCGTTCCGGCGCTACTCGCGCCGTCGGCGGGGACCGTCGGGCTCGCGGTCTTCTTCCTCGGAGCGGCCACCCACAGCGTCGCCGACGCGTTCGGCGGCGGGCTCGAACTGCGCCCCTGGGAAGGGACGTCCGACCGAGCGGTGTACGACCACTACCGGAATCGGTGGATCGTCCCGCGACGGTGGGTCCGCTACGACGGGTCCCCGGGCGATCTCATGCTCTCCCTGACGCTCGCTGCCCCGCTTTCCCTGGTGCTCGACGGCCTCCCGCGGTACGTCGTCGTGGCTAGTGCGGCCGTGGCAGTGCTATACGCCGCTGTCAGGCGTTTCCTCCCCGACATCGCCGAGGTGCTGATCGCCAGCCTGCTCCCGGTTCTGCCCGGACGTGTCGTTGCACGGCTGCCCGATCGGTACCTGCAGGCTCACTCGCAGTAGACACAGCCCCGTCCGGCGGACGACGCGGAGCCAAAGAATCATATCATCACGGTGTCGATCTTACGACATCGACGTTCCGTAACGATGGATCTGTTACTTTCCGTTCTGTTGGCCGTGCTTCTCGGCGGACTCGCGATCACGCTAGCCGTCGCCGCTCGCCGCCGTGACGTCGCTGCGCTGGTCAACACGCTGGTCTCGCTCGCCATCGCGCTGGTCTCGCTTCCCCTGGCTGCCGGCCTGCAACTGCCGCCGGGCGGGACCGTTCTCACCCCGGAGCTCCCGATCTGGGTCGCCATGGCCGGACTCTTACACTCGATCGGAATGCTCGGGCCCTACGATTCGATCTGGTGGTGGGATCACCTCACCCACACGGTGTCGGCGATGTTCGTCGCAGCGTTGTTGTACGCTGGACTCCTCGTCGCCGTCGACACCGACGCGACTCTGGCGCTCTCACCCGCCGGGATCGCAGCCGCGACGGTCGCCTACACGTTCGTCGTTGGCGTCTTCTGGGAACTCGTCGAACTGGTCGCCCGCGCTGTCGGCGACCGCTACGATATCGAGCCCGTGCTGGTCCATTACGGGTGGCGGGACACCGGCCTGGACCTCGTGTTCGACCTCGTGGGCGCGGTCGCCGTGGTCGCGCTGGACCTGCGAGTGTTCGTCGACCTCGCTGCACGGTTTCCAGACGCGACGCACGCCCTGCTCGGCTGGACCAGCGGCCTCGTCACTGTCGGTTCGTTCGTGTTAGCGCTCGGCCTCGTGGCCACCGAACGGTGGGACGGGTTCAAATAAAACGGACGGGCGCGGCGGAACCGCGATCGGTCAGTACTCGCGCTCGACCAGATAGTCCGCGATACCGCCGAGCAGGTCCCGCGACTCGTTGTCTGGGAGGATTTCCAGGTTTGCCTTCCCGCTGGCGATCAACTCGTGAGCGGTCTCGCGAGCGTACTCGATGCTGCCCGCGGCACGGAGTTCTTTCAGCGCCGCCTCGACCTCGGTCTCTTCGACTGCGTCGACGTCCTCGGCGTCTACCAGCCCGTCCACGTCGACCCCGTTCTGGCGGGCGTGGAGCGTCACGAGCGTCTTCTTGCCCTCGACGAGGTCGCTCCCGCGCTGTTTGCCGAGTTTCTCGCTGGGCGTCGTCAGGTCCAGCAGGTCGTCCTGGATCTGGAACGCCCGGCCGATGTCGAGCCCGTACCCGTAGAGGGCGTCGACGGCGTCGTCGGCACCGAGCAACACGGCCGGCACGCTCGCGGCCGCCGCGTAGAGCACGGCGGTCTTGAGTTCGACCATGTCGAGGTACTCGTCGGGTTCGACCGCGTTGCGGCCCTCGAAGTCGATGTCGAAGGCCTGTCCCTCGCAGATCTTTGTACACGTCGTGGCCAGTTCCGAGAGCGCCCGAACCGAGCGTTCGGCGGGCGCGCCGGTTTCGAGCATCGACTCGAAGGCCTTCGAGTACAGCGTGTCGCCGGCCAGAATGGCGGTTTCTAAGTCGTACTCGTTGTGGACCGACGGCACGCCGCGACGCATGTCGTCGTCGTCCATGATGTCGTCGTGGATGAGCGTAAAGGACTGGATGATCTCGATGCTCACCGCTGCCGACATCACGTCGACCTCGCCCGACTGGGAGGGGAACGCCCGGTAGTCCGCCGAGAGCGGCTCGATGTCTTCGATCGCCTCGGCCGCGAGCAACAGGATGGTCGGACGCAGGCGCTTCCCGCCGGCGTCGAGCAGGTACCGCGACGCCTCGTAGAGCCGTTCGGGCCGAATGATCGGCAACTCGTCGGTGATCGCCTGGTTGACCTGCTCGCGGCGCTCGACGAGTGCCCCCTCGACCGCCCGCTGTGCCGCGCCTGGTTCGCTCATCACTCGGTGAGCTGAATCATGTTCCCGTTACGCGTCACGTGGAGGTCTCGCCCGACTTTGTAGCCCTGGTTCTCGGCCAGATCGACGTACGGCGCGAACCCTTTGAGCGACTGGTGAGCCGGGATGACGTGCTGTGGCTGGAGCGCGTCGAGCATCTCGTAGTGGCCCTCGCTGCGCAGGTGGCCCGAGACGTGGATGTCGTCGTAGATGCGTGCGCCCTGCATGCCCAGCAGTTTCTCGGACTGGTAGCGCTGGCCCTCGTTGGTCGGCTCCGGGATGACCCGGGCCGAGAACAGCACTTTGTCGCCGTTTTCCAGTTCGTACGGCGTCTCGCCCCGACCCATCCGGGTGAGCATCGCGCGCGGCTCGCCCTGGTGGCCCGTCACGATGGGCAGGAAGTCCTCCTTGCCCTCCTTCATGATCCGCTTGAACGTCCGGTCGACGGATTTCCGGTGGCCGTACATCCCGAGGTCGTCCGGGAAGTCGACGAAGTCCAGGCGCTCGGCGGTCCCGGAGTACTTCTCCATGGACCGTCCCAGCAGCACCGGCTGGCGACCGATGTCGTCGGCGAACTCAACCAGCGACTTCACGCGAGCGATGTGCGAGGAGAAGGTGGTGGCGACGATCCCGCCGTCGTAGTCCTCGATGCTCGTCATCACGTCTTTGAGGTGGCGACGCGCGACGGATTCGGAGGGCGTCCGACCCTTCTTGCCGGCGTTCGTACAGTCCTCGATGTAACAGAGGACGCCGTTGTCCTCGCGGCCGATCTCCCGGAACCGCTTCATGTCGATGGGGTCGCCGATGACCGGCGTGTGGTCCATACGCTTGTCCAGGCCGTAGACGATCGACCCTTCCGGCGTGTGCAGGACCGGGTTGATGGCGTCGATGATCGAGTGCGTGACGTTGACGAACTCGAGTTCGTTGCGCTCGCCGATCTGCATCGTCTCGCCGGGGTCCATTTTGACGAGATCGTTCTCGACCCCGAACTTCTCCTCGCCCTTGATCTGCTGTTTGACCAGTTCGATCGTAAAGGGCGTCGCGACGACGGGCGCGTCGTACCGGTGGGCCAGTTTCGAGATGGCACCGATGTGGTCCAGGTGACCGTGCGTCGGCACGATGGCTTTCACGTCGCCTTCGAGGTCGCTCATGATCCGGTCGTCCGGGATCGCGCCCATGTCGATCAGATCGAGGCTGTGCATCCGCTCGGTTTCGACGTTGTCGTGGATCAGGACCTTCGAGAGGTTCAGACCCATGTCGAAGATAACGACGTCGTCACCGGCTCGTACTGCAGTCATCTGGCGGCCGACCGCCTCGTAGCCGCCGATTGTCGCGATTTCGATTTCCATAGTTGTGTCGCCGAGTCGGCCGCGTCGGGGACGGCTGACTGCGACGACCGGCAAACACGTGCCGTCCAAATGGTCCGAAAGCTAGCGACCGCCACGCCGTCGTCGTACCGTTTCCTCAGTGCTCGCTGGCCGGGAACGGCCATCGGCACTGCGACGAGGGCTGGCAGTCAGTCCCGTTCGGACACATCGAACCGCTCGATGTGTTGCCGGCCGCCGCAACCGTCTCCGGGCGGCCGTGCGCTCGGTTACCTGGCGCTTCGACGGCCGTCTTTAAAAACTGTTGGGTTCGACCGGCCCGCTATTCCATCGGCGACTGGTGCAGCAGGTGACCCCCGTCGACGGTGAAGTACCCGCCCGTCACGTAGTTCGCGGCCGGACTCGCGAGAAAGAGCGCCAGCGGGACGCAATCGGCGGCCGTCCCGTAGCGGTCGGCCGCCAGGTCCTCCAGCAGTTCCTCGGGCAACTCGCCGCCGACCGCGCCGGTGATGCCCTCCGTCTCGATGATGCCCGGTGCGACCGTGTTAGCGCGAATCCCGTGTTTGGCCCACTCGCTGGCGAGCGACTGCATCAGGTTGTGGACGCCCGCTTTTCCGGCCCCAGAATGGGCGTGGTACGGTGCCCCGAACACGGAGTTTGTCGCGCCCATCGAGACGATCGACCCGCCGCCGTTCTCGATCATGTGCTCGCCGACCGCGAAACTGCAGTAGGCCGTCCCGTCCAGAATCGTCCCGACGACCGACCGCCAGCCGTTGGCCGAGAGGTTTTCGGTCGGCGTGACGAAGTTCGCACCCGCGTTGTTCACGAGGATCGTCACGCCGCCGAGTTCCTCGACGACCGTCTCGGTCATCTCGTCGACCTTCTCGCGGTCGCGCACGTCCACGGTCGTCGCACAGGCGTCCTGGCCCGTCTCCTCGATCGCCTCGGCGACCGGCTCCAGATGGTCCATGTCCCGGCTGGCGATGGCCACGTCCGCCCCGTGCTCGGCCATCGCGAGGGCGATCTCCGCCCCGATTCCGGTCCCACCGCCCGTAATCAACGCCGTTTCTCCCGCCAGCAGATCGTCACTGTAGATGTCCGTACTCGGCGGCGTCGGGTCAAAGCCTGTCATGTGTTCTCACGATCTACCTAACATCACGGCGGACCAACGATAAATCCGTTTCCCATTCTATGGTACTCGATACCGCGCGTCATGAAATAAACCGAACGCCGGTTCTTGCCCATCGGAAACGATTAACACACTAACTGTACTCTGGGACGCATGATCGACTTCTCACTGACCGACCAGCAGCAGGCGGTACGCAAGACCTCCCGTGAGTTCGCGGAAACCGAGATCGATCCGGTCGCGCGGGAGCACGAGGAATCCGGGGAGTGGCCCCGCGAAGTCTGGGAGAAGGCCGTCGACGCCGGTCTCATCGGCGTCTCCATCCCGGAGGCCTACGGCGGCGCGGGGATGGGACAGGTCGAAGCCTGCATCTTCGCCGAGGAGTTCGCACGCGCCGACGCCGGCATGCTCGCGGCCCTGGGCACGGAGTTCGGGACCCGGATGATCGCCGAGTACGGAACCGAGGAACAGAAAGAGTGGATCCTCGAAGGGATCACCTCCGGAGACCTCATCGGCGCGCTGGGCAACACCGAACCGGAACACGGGAGCGACGCCGCGAGCATCGAGACGACCGCGGAGAAAGATGAAGACGAGTACGTCATCGACGGCGTCAAGACGTTCATCACCCACGGCGCGATCGCTGACTACGTCCTCACGATGTGCCGGACGGGCGGGGAGGGCCACAGCGGGATCTCGGCGATCATCGTCGAGACCGACCGCGACGGCTTCGAGGTCGAGTCCGACATCCACAAGATGGGCTGGAACGCCTCCAACACCGCGCAACTTCGGTACGACGGCGTTCGCGTCCCCGAGGAGAACCTCGTCGGCTACGAGGACGCCGGCTTCTACCAGCTCATGGAGTTCTTCGAGGAGGAACGGGTGGGGATTGCCGCCCAATCGCTGGGCATTGCCCAGCGGTGTCTGGACGAGGCCGTCGAATACGCATCCGAACGCCGGCAGTTCGACCGCGAAATCCGGAAGTTCCAGGCCATTCAGCACAAACTCGCGGACATGGCCGTCAAGGTCGAGAACGCCCGTCGCCTCACCTACGACGCCGCCGCGCGTATCGACCGCGGGGAGAGCCCAACCAAACTCGCGAGCATGGCGAAGCTGTACGCCTCCGAAATCGCCGAGGAGGTCGCCAGCGACGCCATGCAGATCCACGGTGGCAACGGCTACACCCGCGACTATCCGGTCGAGCGTCAGTACCGCCACGCGAAACTGTACCAGATCGGCGAAGGAACGAGCGAGATTCAGCGCAACATCATCGCGAAGGAACTGCTCGACCTCTAGAGGTCGCTCTCGTCTAAGGGCTCCCAGTCCCCTTCCTCGTCGGTCGTGTCCTCGATGTCGTCGTCGGTGATCGGCTCGTCCGGGAGTTTGTCCGCCGGATCGAGGTCGTCGTCGCTCTCGTCGCTCTCCTCGGACACCGGGTCGTCCGAGACCGCGTCCGCCGGTTCGGAACTGCCATCGTCCTCGGATTCGGCGTCCGCCGGCGGTTTGGCGACGAACTCGCCCGGGGCCTCGTCGATGGTCCGTGGCTCGTCGTCCTGTTCCAGCGTCCCTTTCTCGTCGGCCGTGTCGGTGTCCTCGAACGTCCGGGGACCGTCAGTCGTTGCATCCGGCTCCGTCGCTTCGCTGACGACCTGATCGATGTTCTTCCGCCCCTCGTCGCCCTCCCACAACTCCTCTGTGCTCCCGTCTCCCTGCTCGCCGTCGGAACTCTCGTCGTCGGAGAGCCCCTCGCGCGGCGGATTCGTCGCGACGCTGTCCGGATACCCGTGATCGACCGTCGACTCCTCGTCGGTTCGCTCCGACGGACGGTCGGCCGGGGACTGCCCGGCGTTCTCTCGTTCCCACGTCCGCTGATCCGGCGATGACGGACGCTCGCCGGCCGTAGTGTCTCCCGGTTCCGTCGGTTGCCCGTCGGTCGGTTCCGGTTCACCGTCAGCGTTCCCCGTGGCGGACGGTGTCGTCTCCGGGGGCGTCTCCCGCGTCCGCGGTTCGCTCGGTTCGGCTCGCGCCTGGGACGTGTCGATCCCGAAAATACCCTCGTCTTCCTGGGATTCTCCCGCCGAACCGTCGCTCTGTCCGCCGGCGTCTCCGTTCTGTTCACCTTCGGCCGGCGTTTCCGAGTCGTCCTCGTCGGTCGTCGACTGCTCGGATTCGTCCGCGTCGGTACTCGCTGTCGACGTCCCGCTCTCTTCGGTCGACCCCTCGTCCGCCTCGTCGGCGGATTCGGCGTCGGAATCGCTCGCCCCGCCAACAGCGGCTGCGGTGGCTCCAATCGCGGCACCTGCCTCGGGTTCGGCGGTTTCGATACCCGCGATGACGCTGTCGGCGATGAACTTATAGAGGAGTCCGACCGTCGCCCCGTACAGTCCGAGGCCACCCACCAGCGCGATGAGCGCCGCCGCCGCGATCCGACCGTAGTATTCGTTGGTACTCGGATTGACCATTGCCAGTGCGTCCTGATAGATCACGTACCCGCCCGCGATGAACGCGCTACAGACCAGCGAGACGGCGATGAAAACCCCGAGAAGCTTGAACCCGTATTTCATCCCGTCTACAATTCCGACGGTTGTCATGTCACGACGTTTGGTAACCGGGGACAAATAGATTACGGCGGTTCCCCCGCTCGTTATTCGGACGTCCCCCGCGAATTCACCCTGACCGTATCGTGTCAGATATCGTTCTGTTCCGACTCACCGCGAATCGTTCGGTGGCGTCGACCCCGCGACCACGGTCCCGGGTGCAGACCCCGCCAGGAACGCGTCGAGGTCGTCCAGACCGAACACGACTGCGGGCACCGGCAGATCCAGCAGCGTCCGTACTTTCGCGGCCATGCCACCGGTTACGTCGGTCGCGTCGCTCGCACCCAGGACGTCCGCGACTTCCGCGAAATTCTCGATCCGGGGGACGACCTCGTCGGCACTGTCCAGAACGCCCGGGACCGCTGAACACAGCCCCACGCGGTCGACCGGGAGTGCCCGACCCAGCGCGACCACGAGTTCGTCGCCGCTGAGTACCGTCGCCCCGTCGCCGCTGTGGACGACCATGTCCCCGTGGAGGACCGGCACGAACCCCTCCCCGAGCATCGCCTCGATGCCGTCGGTCGGGAGCGAGAGCGCCCCGTCCTCGTCGCGACTGGCCAGGGAGAACGGATGGACCGGAACCGCGCTGACGCCGTGATCCTGTAAGCGTTCGACCACCGCGTCGTTCAGTCGCTTCATCGCGTCGTGAACGTCGGTCACTGCGACCGCGTCGTCGGTCCCGTCGGTCGTCGACACCCCGTGTCGGTCGGCGTGATGGTGACCGAAACTGCCGCCGCCGTGGACGACGACGACATCCTCCTCTGTGCCGGCGACGGCTTCGGCGGCCGCGTCCAGGGCCGACTCGGCGATCGTTTCGGGCTCGGATTTGCGCGTGATGACGCTTCCGCCGAGTTTCAGGACGACCGTCATCTACGCCTCCTCGATCCTGACGCCGTCGGTGTCCAGTTCCGCACGGAAGGTCTGTTCACAGCCTGGCGTGTACTTCAGCGCCGTCTCGGCTTCCTCCGTCTCGTCGAGCGCGACGATACACCCGCCGCCGCCCGCACCCGTCAGTTTCGCCCCGTGGGCGTTCGACTCCCTGGCGGCCCACACCATCTCGTCGAGCGACCGCGAGGAGACGCCCAGTGCCTCTAGGAGCCCGTGATTGAAGTCCATCAGCCGGCCGAGTTCCTCGACGTCGCCCGCCGCGAGCGCTCGTTCGCCCGCGCGGACGATGTCGCCGATCGTCTCGACCGTCTCTGCGGCGAAGTCGTACTCCTCGCGCAGCGACCGGACGCCGGCCACCAGCTCGCCCGTGTCCCCCTCGCCGCCGTCGTACCCGATGACGAAGGGGAGGGTCGGCACGTCCTCGATGGCGCGGCAGTCCTCGCCTTCGACCCGGACCGCCCCACCGACGGCACAACAGAACGTGTCCGCCCGCGAGGCCTGGCCGTCCTGCACCTCGTATTCGACCTGATAGGCCCGCTCGGCGATCTCTCTCGGGGTGAGTTCGACGCCGAGTTCCCGGGTCGCCGCGTCGATGGCCGCGACGACGACGGCCGCCGAGGAACCGAGCCCCGCACCGAGCGGGATCGTGCTCTCGACGCTGATCTCGAAGCCCGCGTCGGGGCGATCGGCCGCTTCTCGGGCCTGCTCGGCGGCACCGTTCAGATACCCCACGCCGGCCTCGATCAGGCCAGGAGCCACGTCGACGTCTGGCTGCACGTCGGCATCGCTGTCGTATTCGACGGTGAACCCGTCGAGCGTGAGGTCCGCCGCGTGGACTCTGAGCGCGTCGTCGTCGCGTTCCTCGACCTCGACGGTCGCCCGGCGCTCGATCGCACAGGGGACCGCCGGCTCGCCGTACACCACCGCGTGCTCCCCGAACAGGTACACCTTCCCGGGAGCGCTCGATACGACCATACCTCCCGTTCCGACCCCGTGCTTAAGGAGATTTCCGACTGCGCCGACCGATTCAGAACACGTCTTCTCGCTTGAGGTACTCGCCGAGGTACCCGCCCAGCGCCCCAAGGCCGACGGCGTACACCAGCGCGAAGCCGAGTCCGAACACGATGACGGTGATCCCCATCGCGCCCGTGAACCCTGCGCCGGGACCGGCCCCCATCATTCCGCCCATCACCGGCATGAACGCGAACAGACTCCCGAAGAAAACGGCGATCAACAGGAGCGGAATCGACGCGATCACGCCCGACAGCGCGCCGACTTTCATGCCGTCATGCCCGTTCAGATACCCCGCGACTACGCCCCCGATCAGCGGCGCAAAGCCGGTAAACGTCGTCAGGACGGTCACCACTGCGCCGATGAGTGCGTTCGTCCCGGTATCGCCGTCGTTCATAGGTGTCACTCATCGGGCGAGCGGAAATAGATGCCAGATACGCGACCGAAACGAAAAACCTGCGTTAAAGTTCGCTCTCGAAGTCCTCGAGCGCGTAGGCCGGCTCCGCACCGCGGCGGTCGAGCGTCTCGTTGGCCAGCAGCCAGTAGACGACCGACAGCGCTTTTCGACCCTTGTTGTTCGTCGGCACCACGAGGTCGACGTTCCCGATGCCGTTGTTCGAGTCACACATCGCGATGACCGGAATCCCAACGGTGATGGCCTCCTTGACTGCCTGGGAGTCCCCGATGGGGTCGGTCACGACCACGACGTCCGGCTCGATGTAGCCTTCGTAGTCCGGGTTCGTCAGCGTACCCGGGATGAACCGACCGGTGCGTGCGCGTGCGCCGACGGCGTCGGCGAACTTCTCGGCCGGGAACCGGCCGTACTGGCGCGAACTCGCCACGAGCACCTGCTCGGGGTCGTAGTCGGCCAGGAAGTCCGCCGCCGTGCGGATGCGCTGGTCGGTCATCGACACGTCGAGCACGTACAGCCCGTCGGTCCGGACGCGGTGGATGAACCGCTCCATGTCCTGGGTCTTCTGCTGGGTCCCGATGTGGACACCTGCCGCCAGGTAGTCCTCGACCGGGATCAGCAGGTCAGCCTCGTCGTCGGGCATGACGTCCTCGTCCAGTCGCGGCTCTTCGTCTTCTTCCTCCTCGACTGGCTCAGTTTCGGTCTCCTCGGCTACCTCGTCGGTAGCGTCGGGCGATTCCTCGTCGGGCTCGTCGGCCTCGGGCTGTTCGGCCACGGTTCCGGCCTCGCCAGCCGGTTCCGGGTCGACGTCCGATTCGCTGGCGTCGAGCCCCTCCTCCTCGTTGTTACCGCTCATGCGTTGTCCTCTATGCGGATGAGTTCGTTCAGCTTCGCTGTTCGCTCGCCGCCGACCGCGCCCGTCTTGATGAACGGGGCATCGGTCGCCACGGCGAGGTGTGCAATCGTCGCGTCCTCGGTCTCTCCGCTCCGGTGGGAGACGACCGGCTCGTACCCGTTCTCGACCGCCATCTCGATGGCGTCGAACGCGTCCGTCAGCGTCCCGATCTGGTTGGGTTTGATGAGGATGCTGTTTGCCGCTCCGACCTCGATCCCCTCGGCGAGTCGCTCCGTGTTCGTCACGAACAGGTCGTCGCCACAGATCAGCGTCTGGTTGCCGACCTGGTCCGTGAGGTCAGCGAATGCCTCGTAGTCGTTCTCGTCGAGCGGGTCCTCGACGTAGACGAGGTCGTACTCGGAGACCAGGTCCGCGACGTACTCGATCTGCTCGTCAGTGTCGCGTTCCACGTCGCCGTAGCGGTAGACCTCGTCGTCGCCGTCGTACAACTCGGCGCCGGCCATGTCGAGGCCGAAGCCGATCTCGAACCCGACCTCGTCCTCGACCGTCTCGACGGCCTCGGCCACGATCTCGAACGCCTCGGCGTCGTCGATGGAGGGCGCCCACGCACCCTCGTCACCCTTGCCCGCGGGCAGGTCCCGCTCGGACAGGATGTCGTGAACCGCGCCGTGGACGGCGGCGTTCGCAAACACCGCGTCGGAGACGCTCGGTGCGCCCACCGGTGCGGCGAGGAACTCCTGGATGTGCGTCGCGTCGGCGGCGTGTTCGCCACCACCGATGACGTTTCCGAGTGGGGTCGGGAAGTTCCGACCTCGGAACGCGCCGCCGAGGTGCTGGTACAGGGGAATCCCCTGGACGTCGGCACCGGCCTTGGCCGCGGCCATGCTGATGGCGACGGCGCTGTTCGCGCCGATTTCCGAGAAGTCGTCCGTGCCGTCCGCGCCGTGGAGTATCTCGTCGACGCCGCGCTGGTCGCCTGCGTACGCTTCCCCGACGAGCCGTGGCACTGCCTTCTCTCGCGCCCTCGCGATGGCCTCGTTGGCTGGCAGTTCGATCGCCTCGTACTCGCCGGTCGAGGCACCGCTCGGTGCCGCGCCGCGACCGAAGCCGCCACTCTCGGTGGCGACCTCCGCCTCGACCGTCGGGTTCCCCCGGGAGTCGAGAACGCGACGCAGGCGCACGTCGGAGACGAGCGTCATTGCTCACCACGCCTGACCGTGAAGGGCAGGACGCCAGCGTCGTACTCCTCGGCGGCGATGAGGATCGGCTGGGTCTGCTCGGTATCGATGAGCACCGGCGCGCCGTATGCCACCTGCAGGGCTCGCGCCCCGATGATGCGTGCCTTCTCGTATCGGTTGTCCTGTTGTACCATGCGTTGGGTCACTGGTATGGTGCCACGATGTCGACGAGGTCCTTGTGCGAAACGAGCATTCGACGACAGCAGTGACGCTCGACGCCGAGTTCGTCGAGGACCGCTTCGGGGTCCTCGTCGCCCTCCTTCGCCCGGGCTTTGAACTCTTCCCAATGCTCGCCGACCACGTTACCACAGGTGAAACACCGAACCGGTACCATCATACTTGATCACCTAGCGGTAGGACTTCTGATAGCGCGCGCGTGCACCAGGTCCGCCCCATTTCTTGGGTTCGGACTGGCGGACGTCGTTGACCAGTAGCGACCGGTCGAACTCCATGAACGCGTCGCGCAGTTCCGCATCGTTTGTGTGCTGGACCAGCCCGCGAGCGATGGCGGTTCGCACCGCGTCCGCCTGCCCGCTCGTCCCGCCGCCTTCGACCTGCACGTCGACGTCGATGTCGTCGCGCATCTCGTCGTCGGCGATGCGGAACGGCTCCAGCATCTTCAGTCGCGACAGCTCCGGTTCGACGAGTTCGACCGGCCGGGAGTTGACCCGAACCAGGCCCTCGCCGTCGTGGATCGTCGCACGAGCGATAGCCGTCTTCTTCTTGCCTGATGTGTTCGTTACCATGTAACCGTAGCTCCGAGTTTTTCGCTGATTTCGCCCATCTGGACGAACTTGATGTTCGAGAGCCGATCCAGCGACGTCCCCTCGATGACCTCGCCGTCGTCGTCGTGGGGGTTGCCGATGTAGACCCGGATGTCCTCGAACGCCTCGCGACCGCGCGGCTTCTTGTAGGGCAGCATGCCCCGAATGGAGCGCTTGAAGATGCGGTCGGGCTGTTTCGGGTAGTACGGACCGCGGTCCGAGCCGACGTCACGGCGCTTCTGGAACGTCTCCATGACGTTCTCCTTGCGACCGGTGATGACCGCCTGCTCAGCGTTGATGACCTTGACGCGGTTACCGTCGAGGGCGCGTTCGGCGACCTCGCTGGCGACGCGACCGAGGATGCAGTCGCGCGCATCGATGACGACATCCGCATCGAATTCCGCGACGCTCATCGGACCACCCGTACGTTCGATCCGTCCGGATTCTGTTCGAGTGCCTGTTCGAGATTCATGGTTTCGCCGACCTGGTCGATCTTCGTCTGGGCCGTTCCGGAGAAGTCCACGGCTGCAACGGTGACGTCCTTCTGCAGGACGCCGCTGCCGAGGACCTTTCCGGGCACGACGACGGTCTCGTCTTCCCGGGCGTACCGCTCGATGCGGCCCAGGTTGACTTCCGCGTGCGTGCTGCGTGGCTTCTCCAATCGCTCTGCCACGTCACTCCAGACGTCTCCGCCCGAGTCGCGGGCGGTAGACTTCAGGTCAGCGATGAGACTACGGAGTCTCGGATTCGTCTTGCTCATGACCTACCTCCTGTAAGAAAGTGCAGGGAGCAGGATTTGAACCTGCGGACCCCTACGGGACAGCGCCCTGAACGCTGCGCCGTTGGCCTGACTTGGCTATCCCTGCGCGCAGTAGTCAGTTCCAACTGCCCCTTCAAACCGCTTTCGGTTGATCCCGAATCGGCCCGGCCGCTCTCCAGGGGCGCGGGGGCGTCATGTCGGGGTCGGTCAGGGGCAGTAGTATTCATTGTTCTATAGCTGTACAGCGTCTTTCAGATCGCTCGCTCGATCGTGGAGCGTGTCGACTGCCTGCGTGACGAGCTCCTCGACCGTGAACGACCCGTCCGTCTCGACGTGGAACACGAACGCGTTCGGCACGTCTTCGACGACGAGTTCCTTGCCGGGGAACCGGTTCGTCAGGTCGTTGTCGAACTCCTCGGTCGGCACGAGTTCGCCGTCGTCCTCGATGACCCCACGAAGGATGTGGGGCTCGTCCTCGCCGAACTCGTCGGTGTCGCCGACGACCTCGACGGTCTGCAGGTGGCGATAGCCGACCGCGACGCCACCCTGGTGTTTGGCGTGTTCCCGACCGCGGTCGTACACCGCGTCCGCCTCGACTTCGAGGCGCTGGGGGGTTTCCGACCCCTCCGGGTCCTTCAGATCGATGATCGGGACGTTCTTGTCCGCCGGCTCGACCTGTGCGTCCTGACTGACCATGTCGCCCGAGTAGGCCGTCCCCGGACCTTCGACGTCCAGGGCCAGCGTCGTCGTCTCGCCGATCTCGTAATCGTCGGGCGTCGTCAGCGGCACCAGGCCCAGTCGGTGTGCGATCTGCTCGTCGAACATCACCGACGAGTTCTCGATGACCCGCACTTCGTCGATCGAGAGCGTCGGCACGTCGGCGATCATCGCCCGACGGATGCCGTTGGCAAAGGCCGGCGTGATGTCGCGCACGAGGAACCGTGCTTCCCGGTCGCCCCGTTCGATGAACGTTACGTCGTAATCCGGTACCATCTTAGAATCCGCTGTTTTTGGGGGCGCGGGTCCCGTCGTGCGGGGTCGGTGTCACGTCCTCGATACGACCGATCTCTAGGCCGGCTCGCGCCAGCGCCCGGATGGTCGCCTGCGCACCCGGTCCGGGGTTGGTCTGCTGGTTGCCACCGGGACCGCGAACGCGCACGTGGACGCCTTCGACGCCCTGTGCCCTGACCTCTTCCGCGACGGTTTCGGCCATCTGCATCGCCGCGTACGGCGACGCCTCGTCGCGGTTCTGCTTGACGACCGTCCCACCGGAGGACTTCGCGAGCGTCTCCGCGCCGGTCTGGTCCGTGATGGTGATGATCGTGTTGTTGAACGATGCGTGTACGTGGGCGATGCCCCAGATGTCGTCTGGTCCTTCCTCTGGCATGTTACTGTTCCTCCGCTCGCTCCGGGTGGAGTTCGTCCGTCAGCGCACTCGCGCTGTCGAACTCGACGGTGTCTTCCTCCGCGACGGTCACCTTCGCCGACGGCTCGGTGACGCGCCGACCCTCCATGCGAATGTGGCCGTGGGAGATGAACTGGCGGGCCTGGCTCGCCGTGTTGGCGAGGCCTTTCCGGTAGACGACCGTCTGGAGACGACGCTCCAGAACGTCCGTCACGTCCAGCGACAGGATGTCGTCCAGCCCGTCTTCCTCGCCCAGAATCCCGAGTTTCTGCAGTCGGGCCAGGAACTCCTCGGACTCCTTGGCCGCGGCCTCGGCCTCGCCGGCGGCCGCGCCGAGCAGCTGGCGGGCCTCACGCCGGAAGGATCGAAGCTCGGACTGTGCGCGCCAGAGCTCCTCTTTGTTCTTCAGGCCGTAGCGGCCGACGAGGTCGTGCTCGCCGGCGATGCGTTCGCCCTGGAAGGGGTGGTTCGGCGTCTCGTAGAGCTTCGTGTTGGAACCGAGCGCCATTATTCCTCACCACCCTCCTCTTCGGCGGCGGCCTCCTCGGCCTGTTCTTCCTTGATCGCTTCGACGTTGACACCGATGGTGCCCTCGGTACGACCGGTGGACTTCGTTCGCTGTCCCCGTACCTTCTGGCCGCGCTTGTGGCGGACGCCGCGGTAGGAATCGATCATCTTCATGCGGTTGATGTCCTGTCGGCGAGTCATCCCGAGATCGTTGCCGATCTCGTGGGTCGTCTCGCCGCTGAAGTAGTCCGACTGGTGGTTCGTCATCCAGTCAGGCACCTCGTCGGCGAAGCTCTCGACGTGTTCGACGATCTCGTCGATCTCGTCGTCCTCGAGCTTTCCGAAGATGGCCCGGCGATCGATGCCGGATTTCTCGCTGATAATGCGGGCAGCTCGGTGCCCGATCCCGTTCATGTCTGTCAGTGCTCGCTCGACGGACTTCGTGCCGTCGAGGTCTGTCTGTCCGATTCGAACGAAGTAGCGGATGTCCTCTTCGTCTTCCGCGTCCTCGTCCGGTTGTGGGTCTTCTGCACTCATGTGTAACCGTTTTTGGGTGAGCGTCGTGGCGGGGATTCGAACCCCGGAGGCTTGACGCCACAGAGTTAGCAACCCTGCGCCTTGGGCCAGACTTGGCTACCACGACCCGCTTGGCTTCATACTTGTCGCCCACGAGGTCTCCGACCTCGGTGACTCGGGACCCGGCGCCCCTGCACGATCTGTGTCTGTTCTTCTCCTCGGTCCCTACTTAAACATCACGAAAGCGTTTCCCCGGTTCCGACTCGGCAGCCGGTTACTCCGCGTGCTGACGCACGACGAGAACGGAGAGGTTCAGCAGCCAGGTCCCGAGGAACGCGACGATACCGCCGAGAAACGCCGACAGCTCCAGACTCTCGGTGGCGACGACGAAGAACCCGACGAACTCGACGGCGGCGATCCCACAGGCCACGAGTACCCATCCCACGGTTTTCGGGGTGCGGTCGTAAGCCGGCCCGTAGTCGTCGTAGGCCGTCGGCACGCCGACTGCAAGCGTCATCAGCAGGAGGAAACTCCCCTCGTAGGTGAACGCGACGTTGAACGCGTACGCGGTCGGGGCGGCGACGGCGATGGCCGTGTAGATACTGACGTTGCGCTGGCTCGTCGCTCGGTCGAGAAATCCTGTTGTCGTCTGACTGGAGGGCATTGTCGGTGATTCGTTCCGAGCCGGTGAAAAGGATACGACGAATTTCCGGGTCGGAGAACCCGTATCAGGCTCCGATGTACTCCTCGTTGATGACCCACTCGCCGTCGTCGTCTTGGATCATGTACTCGCCGTAGTAGGGAACCCGGTTTGCCACGACTTCGCGGAACGTCTCCCGGATCTCGGGTTTCGACATCTCGCCCATCGACCGGAGGTCGTCGTTGCGGTTGAGACACCCCTTGAGGTATCCTTCGTGCGTGACGCGCACGCGGTGGCAGTTCTGGCAGAACTCAGCGTTCTCGACGGGGTCGACGACCTCCACCATCCCGCCTTCGTCGGAATCGCCACCGATCCAGTACCGTCGGCGGTCGTGCATCTCCCGGTGTTCGATCTCCTCGGCCTGCTCTTCGAGCCAGCCGTGCACCCGTTCGATCTCGATGGCCCACTCCGGACGACCGGCCAGTTCTGGCATGTACTCGATAAGTTGCAACTGGAGGCCGTCGTTGTCGGCGACGTACTCGACCATCTCCGGGACGTACCCGGCCGTGTGCTCGAAGACGACCATGTTCAGTTTCACCGGGTCCAGGCCGGCATCGACGGCGGCTTTGACGCCCTCGATGACGGCGTCGTACTCGCCGCTCTTGGTAACCTCCTTGAACGCGTCGGCGTCGAGCGCGTCCTGGGAGACGTTCACTCGGTCGAGACCGGCGTCGACCAGTTCGTCGGCCCGCTCGGGGAGGAACGTCCCGTTGGTGGTCAGCGAGGTCTCCATGCTGTCAGGTGTCCGTCGGACGATCTCGGCGAGGTCGTCCCGGAGCATCGGTTCACCACCGGTGAACTTCGCCGCGTCGACGTCGAACTCCTCGGCGACCTCGAGGAATCGAACGACGTCGTCGGTCGACATCTCGTCGTCCTGGGGGTCCATGGGGCCCCGTGTGTCGCCGAGCCCCTCGTTGTGGCAGTAGACGCAGTCGAAGTTACAGCGGTCGGTCAGCGAGATGCGCACCCCTGTCACCTCGCGACCGAACCCGTCGACTAACATACCTTCCCGTCAGAACTGCGAGTGCTTAAATGCGGTGTCGACTTGCGGTCGTATGTAACTGGTAATGGTTAACTCGGTAGGTGGAGGACATGTCGAATACGTCCGCCGTACGGACGGTTGCGCGGCTGACAGACTCGAAATCGGATCTGAGACGAGTTCACAACCCTTTTCGACGCCGGCCGGGTTACGTTCGGTATGGACGAAATCGACGTGTTCGACCGACTGGAGTCGGTCGAAGACCCCGACCTCGGCGGCGACATCGTCTCGCTGGGGCTGGTCAACGACGTAACCATCGAGGGGGACACCATCCACGTCTCGCTCGTGCTCGGCGCGCCGTACTCGCCGACAGAGACAGCCATCGCCGAGTCGGTACGCGAGGCCCTCTCGGACGTCGACTACGAGATCGACCTCTCGGCCGAGGTCGACAGCGGCCTCACCGCCGACGAGCAGGTGCTCCCGAACGTCGAGAACATCATCGCCGTCGCCTCCGGGAAGGGCGGCGTGGGCAAATCGACCGTCGCCGTCAACCTCGCGGCCGGGCTCTCACAGATGGGCGCACGCGTGGGCCTGTTCGACGCGGACATCTACGGGCCGAACGTCCCCCGGATGGTCGACACGGACGAACGCCCCAAAGCCACGCAAGACGAGCAACTCGTGCCAGTCGAGAAGTTCGGCATGAAGCTGATGAGCATGGACTTCCTCGTCGGCGAGGACGACCCCGTCATCTGGCGCGGCCCGATGGTCCACAAGGTCCTGACCCAGCTCTGGGAGGACGTCGAGTGGGGCGCGCTCGACTACATGATCGTCGACCTCCCGCCGGGGACCGGCGACACCCAGCTGACCCTGCTCCAGAGCGTGCCCGTCTCGGGCGCGGTCATCGTCACGACGCCCCAGGAAGTCGCGATCGACGACGCGCGCAAGGGCCTGGAGATGTTCGGCAAACACGAGACGCCGGTGCTTGGCATCGTCGAGAACATGAGCACCTTCCACTGTCCGGACTGTGGCTCGGAACACCACATCTTCGGCGAGGGCGGCGGCGAGGCGTTCGCCGACGAGTCCGACATGCCCTTCCTGGGTTCGATCCCGCTCGATCCCAGCGTTCGGGAGGGCGGCGACGATGGTCGACCGGTCGTCCTGGACGCCGAGTCCGAGACCGGTGGGGCGTTCCGGGAGTTCGCCGAGTCGGCGGCCGACATGCAGGGAATCGTTCACCGCCGCGGCATCTCGGTCCAGCGGTCAGAGCCGGAACACTCTCACTGAACTGCCGCCGGTCTCGGGGCCAGCGGTTTACCGCCGGAGCCCCAACCGTCAGTATGCCGCGACACGAAGCGACCCTCGATATCGACTCGGAGACGGATTCACACGCGGTCAGACATCTCATGGAAGTGATGTACGACACGCTCCGAGAGGAATTACGCGCGAGCGACGGCGCTTCGAAGGAGACGCTCGCGGACTTCAAAGAGATCCGAAAGGCGACCGAAGCGTCCACGCCCGGAACCCTGAAACTCGTCTACGAGACGCGCGAGGAGTCGTTCGAGGACTGAGGGCCGAAGAACAACTCCTTTAGAGCGTGGGCTCTCAATCGGAGTAGATGGCCAGTACCGACGATCGCGTCTACTACGTGATCAGCGATCTCCACATCGGTGGGGACGAGCAACTGGAGGACGTGGAGTTCCTCCCGGAGTTGCTCGACTTTCTGGACCGCTTGGCGACGACCGACGAGGACGCGGCACTGGTGATCAACGGCGACGCCTTCGGACTCTGGGAGTTCACCACGGTCGACGGGATGGCCAAGTTCGACGTACTGGAAGAGACGTACCCGGAACTGTTCGAGCAGTTGCGAGCGACCGGCGAGAACGTCCCGATCACGCTGATCCCGGGCAATCACGACCACGAACTGGCGGCCTTCGACGAGTACGTCGAGCGCTTCGCCGAGTACAACGTCGACCTCGTGCAGGACGAGTCGATCACGCGCTCGATCGGCGACCGGACGATCTACTTCGAACACGGCCACCAGCAGGACCCCAACAACCGCATTGAGGACTGGGGCAACCCCCACGCGACGCCGCTGGGGTACTACTACAACACGCTCGTCACCAGTCGCGCCGGCAAACTCTCCGATCGGGGCCGGTACAACTGGCTGAAGGACGTCCAGGCGGTCACGCCGACCGAACGGATGCCGGTCTGGATGCTCTCGAAGTACTTCTATCGCGAGATGAACCCCCTCTTGCGGTACGCGCTGGTCCCGTTCCTGCTGTTGTTCAACGTCAGTGCCCTTCTGGCGGTGCTCGCCGGCCTCGACCTGCTCGGCGTCTGGTCGGCCCCCGTCGAGTGGGCGAACACGTTCCTGGGCCAGTTCGGCACCGCAGGCACCGCGGTCTGGTTCCTGTTGGTGGTGAACGTGGCGATCGTCGGACTCCTCTTGCTCGTCGGGATTCCGCTGTATTTCCTCAGACGGGACATCAGACAGACCATCGACCGCTTCGGCATCTTCGAGACGGAACTCACGGTCGACGCCGAGGAACCCTACGTCGAGGCCGCAGGGGAGCGATTCGACGAGCACCCGGAGACGCTGCTCTACTGTTACGGTCACACCCACCGCCCGAACACACGACGGGTCGGCGACGGACTGGTCGCCAACAGCGGAACGTGGCTCAAACGGCTCCACCGCCGCGACGGCGTCATCGGTATCCTCCCGCCGGTGTTCTATCCGTCCTACCAGCTGTGTGCCGTCCGCATCGCCGCCGAGGACCGGGACGTGACCGTCGAGTACGAGGCCATCGAGAAACCGAGCCCCGGCGTCGAGGAACTCACGCTCACCGAGCGACTCCTCACAGTCGGTCGGAAACCGGATTCCGACCTCCCCGAGCGGGAGGTTCTCGAAGACGTGCTGAGTGCTCCGACGCAGGCCACCGTCGAGTAGTCCGCGGTCGGCTCGAAGTGAATGAACCGGACTGCCAGTGGAATTTCAGATTCGAGAACGACGCGGAATAGTTAATATGAATTGCACTATTCAGTCACGTGTTAGGAGAGTTGTACTCTCGGATGGGATTTCGATATGTTCGACATCGATTCTGAACTCACGGAACGTCTTCGCGCACAGGTCGGTATCGGGACGCTCATCGTGTTCATCGCAATGGTGCTGGTCGCGGCGATAGCGGCCGGCGTGCTGATCAATACGGCAGGGTTCTTACAGAGCAAGTCCGAGGCGACCGGGCAACAGAGCGGCGATCAGGTGACCAATCGGATCCAGGTGCTGGATACGACTGGTCTGAAAACGGACATGGACGGTGACACTCTCGGTGGGGTCCAGTTACTCGTCGCGAAAGCGCCCGGAGCGGGGGACATCGACCTGACAGGGGTGACGATTCAGTGGATCGACAGCACCGGTTCGTACGGTGCGGTCCACGAGAAGGTGTTCGTCCAGAATGTCGAGGGCGAATTCGCCCATATCCCGATCAAAGACGATGACGGGTCCCTCGAGACAGACTCCGACAACACTCCGGTCATCAACAGCCCGGACGACAGAGCGTTGCTCGTGATCGATCTCGGTGGAAACGATGCCGGAGGGGACGATCTGATCGGCGAGGCGTACAACGCCACGGACCCAAATAGCGACGACGACGACTTCCGGTCGGACTCCGGATCTGACGGTACGATTCGAAACACGGGCCTCGCGGAAGGAGAGACGGCGACACTTCGAATCACGACCCGGTCCGGAACCGCGACCACGGTTCAGTTGGTTGTGCCGGAGTCGCTCAGCGGCAAGACCGCCGTTCGACTGTAGGCTCTCGTTTTCGACTCGGTGCAGATCACTGCTCGGCCCGCAGGTCCTCCATCGCCCACGTCACGACCCGCGCCTCGACCAGCGCACGGACCTCGCTGTTGTCGGCGTCTTCGTACTCCTCGATGACGCGCTCGCTTTCTTCGAGCATCTCTCGTTCGAGCGGTTTCTGGTCGGGCTCCTCGCGGACGGCGTTGAGCATCGCCTCGAAGTCCTCCCGGAGGTCGAAGTCCGCGCGGGCGGCGTTACATCGGGATAGCGGGCTCATCCCGGCGTCGAGTACCAGGTCGACGACGGTCTCCCAGTCGCTCTCACAGAAGTAGATGGAGACCTCGCCGACGATGTCCTGCCAGGCGATGGGGCCGCTGTTGTCCAGCAACTGGACGGCACGCGGCGGGATGTCGAGGCGCGTCGCGGTCTCGGGGTTCCCGCACAGGCAACACGGCTTCTGTCGCTTCCCCGTGTACATGCCCGCTGGTTGGGACCCAGCGAACAAATCCCCTTCCGTTCACCGACTCGACTGAGAAGCTTTTAATCGGGTGCCGAGGGAATCGGGGGTATGGACACGGCCGAACGGGTCGACCTCGTCACGCGCTACGCCGAGGAGGTCGTCACGGAGGACGAACTTGAGGAACTGCTGGCCGAGGAGTCGCCGTCGGCCTACATCGGCTACGCGCCGACCGGGGAGATGCACATCGGTCACTTCACGACCATTCGGAAACTCGCCGACCTCCTGCGGGCCGACATCGACGTGACGGTCCTCATCGCCGACCTGCACGCCCACCTGGACAGCGAGAAGAGCCCGTGGGACTTACTCGACGCTCGGAGCGAGTACTACGAGGAAGCCATCCGCGGGATGCTCGACGCCGCCGGTGCGGACGGCGACGCTATCGAGTTCGTTCGCGGACGGGACTTCCAGCTCGACGAGGAGTACACCCTGGAGATGTACCGGATGGCCGCCGAGACGACGGTCTCGCGCGCCCAGCGCGCCGGCAGCGAGGTCGTCCGCGAGAGCGACAGCCCGAATCTGGGCGGACTCATCTACTCGCTGATGCAGAGCCTCGACGTGAAGGCACTGGACGCGGACATCGCCTACGGCGGGATCGACCAGCGCGGCATCTACATGCTCGGCCGCGAACTGCTGCCCGACCACGGCGGCGACGCGCCCATCTGTCTGTTCGCCCCGCTCCTGTCGGGGCTCTCCGGCGGGAAGATGAGCGCCTCCGAAGCGTCCTCGAAGGTGAACCTCAACGACTCGCCCGAGGAAGTCGAAGAGAAGATCAACGGCGCGTACTGCCCGCAGGGGGAACTCGAGGACAACGGCGTCCTCGAATACATGCGCTACCTCGTGTTCCCGGTGCTCGCCGAGGACGACGAGCCGTTCGTCATCGAGCGCCCCGAAGAGTACGGCGGCGACATCAGCTTCGACAGCTACGAGGAACTGGAGACGGCGTTCGTCGAGGACGGGCTCCACCCGCAGGACCTGAAAAACGCGGCCGGCGAATACATCTCCGATATCATCGATCCGATCCGGCAGCGACTCGACGACCAGCCCGAACTCCTCGAAGAGGCCTATCCCGAAAAGTACGCGTAGCGTTCAACACTCCGCTCGACACCGCTTCTCGAACTTGTCTCGGGCGTCCCCGGCGATGAAGCCGAAGGCACCGCCGAACCCGGCTCCGATGCCCGCCCCGACCGGCCCGAGCGGGCTTCCTGCGATCGCGCCGACCGTCGCGCCAGTCGCCGCGCCCTTCCTGGCATGGTTGCGCTTTCGTGGGAGCATCGCATCCTCACTAGGGAATTCCGTGGCATAAATTCGCATGGTCTCCACACTGAAATATCAGCGCTCTACCGTGTGGTCGGAGTCGGGGCTCGCGTCATGGCCCCACTCGGTGCAGATTACAGCGCTACTCGATCGCTCCACGCTGGGCTATCGCTTCGAGAGAAGGAAGACGGTTCAGTCCGCGGTCGCCGGTTCCGGCTCGGCTTCGATGTCCTCGCCGAGCCATTCGTCGGCCCAGCGCTCGATCTCGTCGAACACCGGACACAGCGACTCGCCTTTCTCGGTCAAGCGGTAGTAGGTCGCGACGGGTGCGTCCTCCTCCATGCGACGGGTGACAAAGCCCATCTCCTGGAGGTCGTCGAGCACCCGCGAGAGCGTGCGGGAACTCGCGTCCGTCGACCGCTTGAGTTCGTTGAACCGTTTTTCCTCGCCGTGGAGGTCGTGGAGGATCACCAGCCGCCACTGCGAACCGATCTGTTCGAGCGACTCGATGACTGGACACGCCCCCTCGTTTTTGGATTCGACTGACATCGGTTGCTGGTCACAACTATATCCGGAAACAGATAAATAGGTTCGGGTCCGAACCAGGTAACAGAATGAAACTGGTAACGAAACCGTCGAGGACAGGGCTGCCGACCGAATCGGAACTCCCGACGGGAACGGACCCGGCAGACCGATGAAGATCGACCCGGACACCTTCGAGCGGTCCCTGTATCGGACGATGACCGGCGCGGTCGTGCCCCGGCCCATCGGCTGGATATCGACGACGAGCGAGGACGGGGTCGACAACCTCGCGCCGTACAGCTACTTCAACGTCGTCAGCGTCGACCCGTCGGTCGTGATGTTCGCCCCCGTCGACGAGGGGCCGGACGCGCTGAAGGACTCTGCGCGAAACGTCCTCGATACCGGGGAGTTCGTGCACAACGTCGTGACGCGGGACCTCGCCGAGGCGATGAACGCGACGAGCGCGACGCTTCCAGCCGAGGAAAGCGAGTTCGACCACGCCGACATCGAGCGGGCCGAAAGCGAGACGGTCGCGCCGCCCCGGGTCGCCGCGGCCGACATCGCTTTCGAGTGTGAACTGTACGACGCCATCGACATCGGCATCTCGACGCTGATCTTGGGCGAGATCACGATGGTTCACGTCGACGACTCGGTGACGACCTCGGAAGGGAAAGTCGACGTCGAGAAGGTCGATGCGGTCGGCAGATTGGCCGGGAACTGGTATGCGACGACCCGGGATCGGTTCCGACAGGAACGGCCGGACTGAGGGTTGGCTGAGGCATCTGGCTGTTGATCCGGTACAAAAAAGTTCGGGGAAGCGCGCCGGACTGCCTGACGGCGTCTATAGCGGTTCCTCGCCGTCGATGATGCGCATCGCGCGGTCGGCCAACTCCGGCACGCCGTCGCGCATCTTCGGGTACATCGGGTCGTCGCTGTTGCCTTCCAAGTACCGTCGGAAGAACATCTCTCCGAGACCGGCCAGTTTGTAGACGGCCAGCGCCCGGTAAAACCGGTCGTTCTCGAACTCGTAGCCGGTGTGGTCCTCGTAGCGTTCGACCAGTTGCTCCCGGGTGAGGTAATCCTCCTGGGCCATGAACGTCGAGGAAAGCGAGGATGTCGAGGCCGGCGGGTCGGGGTCTTTCCCGTCCCACCAGTACGACAGCATCCAACCGAGGTCCGTGAAGGGGTCGCCCAGCGTCGCCATCTCCCAGTCGAAGATGCTGGCGATCTCGGGCGGCGTTCCCGGCGCGAACATCACGTTGTCGAGTTTGTAGTCCCCGTGGACCAGCGTGTGCGGGTGGTCTTCGGGCGCGTTCTCCTGGAGCCACTCCATCACGTCGTACAGCACCGGGACCTCACGCTCCTCGGCGGTGACGGAGAACGCCCACGTCAACTGTTCGCTCCACCGCTTGACCTGGCGCTGGGTGAACCCCTCGGGGTAGCCGAACTCGCCCAGTCCCACGGACTCGGGGTCGACCTCGTGAATCTCGGCGAGGCCGTCGACGAGTTCCGCGCCGATGGCCCGCCGGTGGTCGGGCGTGGCGAACCGGTCGGGTTCGTCCGTCCGGATCACGTCGCCCTCCTGGCGTTCCATGACGTAGAAGTCCGATCCGATCACGTCGTGGTCGTCACAGGCCGCGACGGTCGTCGGGACGCGGACGGTCGTGTCCTGAAGCGCGTGGATGACCTTGTACTCCCGAAGCACGTCGTGTGCGTTCTCGGCGGTCTCGCCCGGCGGCGGCCGACGGATGACCAGTTCCTGCCCGCCCCAGGTCACGAACAGCGTCTCGTTGGAATGGCCCTCCTGGTGGTGTTCGACCTCGTAGTCGTCGACGGGACCCAGCTGGTCTTCGAGGTACGCAGCGAGCGCGTCCTGGTCGACGATGCGCTCGAAGTACTCCTCGCTCGCGTCCGTCACGCCCGATCACTCCGTTCCGACCGGTCACTGCCCTCTGGTGCTAACATTGTAAGAGCCATTGGATCTACTCCTATGAATAAGTGGGGGTTCACCGGAGCGGGCGGAAAAATACCAGGGCATTGTTTTACATTGTTGCGTTCTCAAGGGAGGGGTATGGTCGTCGAATACGAAGATTCCCCCACAGCACAGGAACTGCAGGAGAGCGCCAGGGAGTTCATGGAAACGGAGGTGCTCCCGGTCGAACGGGAGTATCTCGGCGAGGCGGAGGTCCCGATGGACGTCATCGAGGATCTGTTCGAGACCGCCAAGGAGTACGGCGTGTTCTGCCCGCAGATCGAGGAGGAGTACGGCGGTGGTGGCTACGACTTCCGCGACGTACTGCCGCTGTTCGAGGAGGCCGGTCGCTCGGTCCTGGGCCAGATGGCGATGCGAGTCGACGCCCCCGACGAGGGGAACATGCACACCCTCGAACTCGTCGGCACCGAGGAACAGAAAGAGAAGTGGCTGAAACCGCTCGTTCAGGGCGAGATCCGGTCGGGCTTCTCCATGACCGAGCCGCGAGACGGTGCCGGCTCGGACCCGAAGATGATGCGGACCACAGCAGAAAAGGACGGCGACGAGTGGGTCATCAACGGCCACAAGTGGTGGACGACCCAGGGCGTCGAGGCCGACGTGTTGCTGGTGATGGCTCGGACAGACATGGACGCTCACCCCTACGAGGGGACCTCGATCATCCTGGTCCCGGCCGACGCCGACGGCGTCGAGATCGTCAACTCCACGCCCCACATCGGCCAGAGCCTCGTCCCCGAGAGCCACGCCGAGATCCGCTATGACAACGTCCGCGTGCCCGAGGAGAACCTCCTCGGTGCCGAGAACGCCGGCTTCATGATCGCCCAGCAGCGTCTCGGCCCCGCTCGACTGACCCACTGCATGCGCTTTTCCGGGATGGCAGACCGCGCGCTCGGCATCGCGAAAGCGTACATGAGCGAACGCGAGGCCTTCGACGAGAACCTCTCGGAGAAACAGGCCCAGCGCTTCGAGCTGGCCGAACGCGAGACCCAGCTCCACGCGGCGCGGACGATGGTTCGCCACGCGGCCGAGAAGATCGCCCAGGGCGAGGAAGCCCGCATCGAGGTGGCGATGTCGAAGTACTTCACCGCCAACGTCGTCCAGGACACCATCGACTTCGCGGTCCAGGCCTGCGGCGGGGCGGGCATCTCCCGACACCTCCCGCTGGCGGACTTCTACGAGGCCAACCGCGCCTTCCGGATCGTCGACGGGGCCGACGAGGTCCACAAACGGTCGATCGCCCGCGCGGCCTTCGAGGACGTGCCCGAGGGCGAACTGACCAACCTCCCGCAGTTCTAGCGTCCCGTTTTTTCGCTTCGGGTCACCTCACTCGCGTTGCTCGCTGCGGACACCGCTCGCGGAAAAACTTACGCGAAAAAAGCGGAATTTGCGCAGGCACCAGTTCAGTGCATCGACTCCCTGTGGTTGACGGATGCGTGACTGGGATCGTTCAAGCGCGGTTCGCTTCTCGTGAAACCAAACCCCAGTTTGAAACGAGAAACGGTGTCAGGTAGTTCAGAACGATCTTGGCAGAGAGAGCGGTAGATAGCCCCGCCGAAAGTAACATGTCGCCTTGGTTGTAGAGCGTCAACCACGTTCCGACGACGATCGTAATGGCAAGTGTCCGTCTCAAGTGTGGCGGGTGAAAACAGACCTCTGCCGAGCGTCGGACAGGATCTTTCATCCAGTACATCGACTTCTATGCGATAATCCAGTGTTCTTCGATGCGGTCGCACACAGCCTGTACTGGGCAAGGTCGTTGCGGCCCGTTCGTCAGAACCGCCCACGGAGCAACGAGTCAGTAAGCAGTGAACTACCCCGCCCTACCGCGCTTGGGGCTACTCGCCCCTCGTTTGTTGAGGGCGGGGTCGTCCGAAAATCGGAGATTTTCGTGATCACGAAAGACTTCGTCTTTCGAACGACTTCCTGGTTCTGCGTCGGCACTTGCACCCGACGTGGGCACAGCGTTAACGAGAGCGAAGCTCTCGTTCGCCCACCAGAAATCGGAGATTTCTGGGGACGGTCCCAGACTCCGCAGGCGACTTCCCTTGATAGGTGGTTCGGAGTGTCCCACTCCTACCGGCTCAACACTCGGCCACAACCGACGACGCACGCTTCTTATCGCGTTTGAACGTCGTCGGGAGCGTGGTGAGCATCTTACTACTTCTGTTCAACCGCGAAGGTAGTAAGGGTCTGCCGTCCAGTGAAAGTGAAACGATGGCGGGCGCTGTATCCTCTTCCTACTCACTCGCTAACGATCGCTCGTTGAGGAAGAGGGGGTTTAGCGCCCTGCACCACAGAAGCTAAACCGACGCGCCCCACCGATGTGGGTATAGATGGGGGTGTTGCAATTCACGGTCGGGCCGTCGTGGCTGCCGGTCTGGCCGATGCTCGTTCTCGCCGGCGTCCTCCTGTCGCTGGGGATCGCCCTTCGAATCGCCCGGCCACAGGGCGCGTGGGGCCGACGCCTCCGCGCACGGTTTTTCCTCGGCATCCCGTGGGGAACGCTGCTGACTGTCGTCGGCGTCGCGGCCGTCTACCTGTTCCTTCAGGGCGGCCTCGCACACCCTCGCAACCCGCTGGTAGTTCCGTTCCGCGCGTGGTCGTACTTCTACCCGCTCGGGGTCCTGACCGCACCGTTCACCCACGCCGGTCTCGGACACGTCACGGGCAACCTGCTCGGCACGCTTGCCTTCGCGCCCATCGCGGAGTACGCCTGGAGCCACTTCCCGACGACGCGCGGGAGCCAGTCGTTCAGCACGTGGCGAGCGAACCCCTTCGTTCGCATCCTGCTGTTCCCCATCGGTGTCTTCGCGGTCGGCGTGCTCACCGGCGTCTTCGCTCTGGGACCGGTCATCGGCTTCTCCGGCGTCGTGTTCGCCTTCGCCGGCTTCGCGCTGGTTTCTTACCCCATCGCGACCGTCGTCGCGCTCTCCGGGATGGAAGTGCTGAACCTGCTCTACCAGGCGGCCCTGAACCCGGTCCAGATCGCACAGTCTGGGCCGCAATTTATCACGCCCTGGTGGGCGCAGGTCGCCGTCCAGGGACATGCGCTCGGACTGTTGCTCGGTGTCCTGCTCGGCGGGTACGTCGCCTATCGCCACGACCGCCGGCCACCGGCCGGACGGCTCTGGCTCGCCTCGGTCGTCTTCGTCGTGGCCCAGTCGCTGTGGGCCGTCTACTGGTTCCGCGGGGGCGGCCGCTACGTCCTGTTCCGCGCGGCCGGCGTGTTCCTCGTCTTCCTCCTGGCCGCACTGATAACGGCCGCCGTCAGCGGGTCGAGCAAACGGATTCTCGGTCGCTTCAGGCTCGGATCCAGCGTGGTCGCCGCCGGCTTGCTGCTGTCCGTGACGGTCGCGCTGGCCGGCGCTGCGGTGCTTCCGAACCTCGTGTTCGTCTCCGCGGATCCCTTCGACAATAGCGTCCAGGTCGAGGACTACACTGTCACCTACGCCGAGGACGTCGAGGACCAGTACGTCTCCGCAGTCGACGTCTCGCTGTTCGGTGAGACGACCGAAATCAACACCAGCGGCGTCATCGTCGTCAGCGAACGCCGGAGCGTCTTCCAGACGATGGTCTCGAAGAACCGGCTGGCGTTTCAGGGTCGCGCGACCGTCGTCGTCGGTGGCCCCGGCTGGCGTGAGACGGTCGTGGTCAACCGCAGTGGATGGCAGGCAGCGGGTAACAGCAGCGTCTACAAGGTGTTCCTGAACCCGCCGGACGGCGACCGCCGGCTGGCCTTCCAATCGGATGCGACGACCGTCGAACCGCGCATCGCCGGCCGCCGAGTGCTCATCGGACCCACGGAGTCGTCGTTCCGGTTCACGGTCATCGACGAGAACCAGTCCATCGGATCGGTCGGGGTTCCGGCGACTGGTGAGAACGTCAGCGCCGGCGGGCTCCGCTTCAACAGGACCGAGGAGGGCGTCTTCGTCGAACGGAACGGGACGAGGGTGCGGATCGCACAGCGGGAAAACGCCTAACCGCTCCACTCGATCCGGAACACTTCCGCGTCGACCGTCCGCTGTTCTTCGGTGTGGTGGTCGTACTGGTGTGGGAGCTCGAACTCCGCCCGGAAGGCGTGTGTCACCTCGCCACCGTTGTCGGCGGCGAAGGACTCGACGAACGCGTCGCTGCCCGCATTGTGGATCGAGTAGGACACGTCCGCGATCTCGGAAGCGGTCTCCAGGAACGCCCGGTCCGCGTGTTCGTTGCCCGACTGAGCACCGAACGGCGGGTTCATGATGACCGTCGTCGGTCCGTCCGGACCGAGCGGGACCTGCGTCGCGTCGCCCCGGACCCACTCCACCTCCGTGGCTGAGGCGACCTTCCGCTCGTTATCCCGGGCGGTCGCCAGCGGTGCCGGGTCGATGTCCAGACCGACCACCTGCGTCGGGCCCCGCAGCGCCGCCCCCAGTGCGAGCATTCCGGTGCCACAGCCGAGGTCGACGATGGTCCGGTCCTCGATATCGCCCTGCAGGTCTGCGGTATGCACCAGGTGTGCCGCCAGTTCCGGCGGCGTCCGGTACTGTTCCAAAGAGACGTTCGGGTCCTCGAACCCCGCGACGATGGCCAACCGCTGGGCCAGCGCACTCTTCGAACTCATCGCCACCCCGCCTGGGGCCGCCCCGTCCGTCGATCGGTGCTCCCGTTCATCTCCATAGAGATACACACCAATCATTCAAAAATCTTTGTACATGTCCTGCGGTAATCCCGTTGGCCCCTGGACGTTTTCAGGCAGCGACTCGTGTGCGAATCCATGTCGGACCAACCGCATCCACAGGTACAGGCCATTCTACAACTGCTCGAAGACCAGTCGGTCCCGCCGATCTACTCGCTGTCGGTCGAAAACGCTCGCCAGCAGATGGAGAATTTCGCGGCCATGCGCGAGGGCGAACCGGTCGAGGAGGTACAGAACTTCGAGATACAGGGGCCGGCCGAGGCGCTCCCGGTCAGGTTGTACCTCCCCGACGCGTCGGGTCCACATCCGGTGCTGGTGTTCTACCACGGCGGTGGCTTCGTCGTCGGGAGTCTGGACACCCACGACGCGCTCGCGCGTGGGTTGACCAACGCCGCAGAGTGTGCCGTGCTCTCGGTGGACTACCGCCTCGCGCCTGAACACCCCTTCCCCGCCGCGGTCGAGGACGCCTACGCGGCCGTCGAATGGGTCCGTGAATACGGCGATACGGTCGGGTTGGATCCAGAACGCATCGCGGTCGGTGGCGATTCGGCGGGCGGAAACCTCGCTGCGGCGACGACGCTTGCGGTCCGGGACCGCGGCGGGCCGGCGCTGGCCCACCAGACGCTGATCTATCCGGCGGTCTCCTCACCCGTGCTCGGGGAGTTCGACTCCTACGAGGAAAACGCCGAAGGCTATTTCCTCGAACGGCGGAGCATGGAGTGGTTCGTCGAGCAGTACATCACGACGGAGTCCGACGTGCGCAACGAGTACTTCGCGCCGCTCCTCGCCCGCGACCTCTCGAGCGTCCCGCCCGCGACGGTCGTCACCGCCGGCTTCGACCCGCTCAGGGACGAGGGCCGGGCGTACGCCGACCGCCTCCGCGAGGACGGTATCGACGTCGAACACCACAGTTACGAGGACATGATCCACGGCTTCGCCAGCATGCTCGGTGCCGTCGACGCCGCCGAGGACGCCGTCGAACGGATGGGGCACGAGTTGCAGGCGTCGTTCTGAGGACACCTCTTTTGCCCTGGGCGTGGACAGGTACCCATGGTATCCGCGACTAGCGCACAGGCTGGAGCTGATCCCCACCCGTCGCTCCGGCGCGCCCGAACAGTCAGCCAGTTACTCGACTCCGCGATCGAGATCCCCGTCATCAACTACCGCGTCGGACTCGACCCCATCCTCGGCATCCTGCCGGTCGCCGGCGACACCGTCTCGTACGCGTGTTCGCTGTACGTCGTCTTCGAGGCCATCCGCGCCGGCGCGTCCGCGAAATTGGTGGCAGTGATGCTCTCTCTCATTACCGTCGATTACGTCGTCGGTTCGATCCCGGCGCTCGGGACGCTGTTCGACGCCGTCTGGAAGGCCAACGTCTGGAACGTCAGACTGCTCGAACGACATCTCGACGCGTAACCGACGCACACAAAAAAAGAGGCGGCCGTTGAAGTCGCTCAGGGCGGTCCGTTGCCCGCGCCGTCTCCGCCGTCGTATCCGCCGTTCCCCGGCCGCTCATCGGGCGGTCCGGGCATCGTGGCGTTCTCGGGCACCTCGTCGAGCCAGTCGGGTTCCTCGACGGTGTCGACGCCGCGTTCGTCGAGCGAGAAGCCGTACTCGGTGACGCTGTCGTACTCGTCCGACGCGACGGTCACGTCGGCCGAGTGGACGACGCCGTCCTCGTCGACCACGAGCGAGACGTTCCCGGTGAAGTTACCCTCGACGTCCTCGTCGACCTCGACCGGTGCGGTCAGCGTGTAGGCGGTCCGGTCGTCGACGGTCGTCTCGTTCTCGACGGTGAAGTTCTCAGTGATCGCATCGAGGAGCAACACCGCGTGTCCGGGCACTGCCATCTCACCAGCACCCATGCCGTGGTGCATACCCATGCCCTGCTGCATGCCCATGCCCATCCCCGGACCAGCGTTCATGCCGGGGCCGTTCCTGTGTGGTCCGTCACGGGGACCGTCGTGGTATGGTCCGTCACGGGGGCCGTCACGGGGACCATCCCGAGGACCGTCACGGGGGCCATCCCGGGGACCGTCACGGTGTGGGCCCTCGCCCATCCCTGGGCGGTCGTCCATCGGCGGCCCGTTTCCATCGTCGTACTCACTGTCGTTCGGTGGGCCAGCGAACCCCGGCGGACCGCGCTCGTAGACCCGGTAGGTCACGTTGTCGTCTTTCTCGATTCGAACCACTGTCTGGGACTCGTTCGACCACTTCGCGATGTCGTACTCCATGCCCAGGATGGAGAGACTCGTCATCGCCGAGGCGTTCTCACCGTCCGCAGCCCCTTCACTCTCCGTTTCGGCCGTCAGGAACTCCGAGTCGTTGAGTTCGACGGTGAGACTTTCGCTCGCTCGATACCCCTCCTCGCGGAGCCCCTCGCTGTGTGCTCGATATAGCGTCGTCGTGTTTATCGTCCCGTTCTCGTAGACCCCTGGTGCGAGTTCACCACTGTCTTGCATTCCGTTCTCCGCTGCCTGTGTTCCCGTCGCAGCCGCTGCAGTCGCCGTGGCCGGTGCCAGCACGACGAACAACACTACTGCTGCTGTGAGAACTGTGCGCTTTCGTGCCACGACAGGTCGTACCACTCCCACGGAAGTATGAGCTATTGCGACGTTGCTACTCGTTGTAGCATCGTTCGATACGGTTCCCTCTCGATGGACGGGGACACTCGGCAACTGGTCCGGAACCACCGGACGGTGTCGGTGAACCGGTCATCGACCGACGGGTTGCTGCCCGTCGATCGGGGTTCTCCGCGTGGCGTTCGCCGGGAGTTCGCTGACCCAGGCCGGTCGATCGACCGATTCCACGCCGAGTTCTCGGAGTCGATAGGCGCTCTCGATGGTCTGTGCCCCACCTTCTCGTCCGGACTGGACGGTGAGCGTGTGGATCACGCCCTGGCTGTCGACGACCATGCTGACCTGCGTCCGAGCGTCGGAGGGACTGCTACCGGACGGCAGGTCCGCTGTGAGCGTGATGCGCCGCTCCCCGTCAGTCTCCGTCACGTTCGCGACGGTGAAGTTCCCGGAAGCCTGGCCGAGGACGGTGAGCGTCGCTCTGGATATCGGCGGCACGGTTCGTCCGCGCGTTCGCTCGCGAACCTGATACGATTCGTTCCCGTCGACGACCTGCCGGACGAGCGTCGTCGTCTCGTTGGAATACACCTGCGCAGTCACGTTCTCCCCGTCGGCGGTCGACCGGTTCTGTCGGACGCGCACCTGCGTGAGATTCGGTGACGCCCTGACCCGCTGGCCGCTGGAGACGGTGACGGACCCGTTCGTTCGGGACGTAACCGCGGTCACGGCACTGAAGCCACTGGTACGCAACTGGGTCTGGTGTGCCTCCAGCAATCGCGTGACGTTCACCGTCTCGTTCTCGTAGACCCCGGGCGCGAGTCGTTCGCCGTCCCCATCCGGGCCGAACGGGAGACCCGGGACGCCAATCGTCGCGAGCACTGCCGCGGCCCCGACGACGGCGAGCAGTATGAGGACAGCGACGGCGAAGACACGTCTGGAGCGATTGGGCGATCGGACCACGGAAACGTCTCAACGGGCGTGAACGTAGGCGATTTTCCCGAGTGGTTGCCCGGTGGCTCCTGGTCGCTACCAGGTTCCGTGGAAGGTGTCGAAGGAGAGTTCGTCGAGCGGTTTCTCGCCGATGGCGATCTCGTACTCGCCAGGCGTGAGCATCGGCTGTTTGAACTGCGGGCCGTCGTCGGTCGTGATGCGCGGACAGCCCGTGTTGACGTAGGCGTCGAACCCGAAGTTCGTCAGTCGGTCCGGCGTCACCTCGTCCATCGTCACGAGGTAGGCGTTGTCGTTGTTCTCGATGATCTCCTCGGCCTGGTCCCAGCGACCCTGGCCGATCTTGGTACAGAAGATGACGCCCCAGTCCTCGGCATCCATCGCCCGGTGAACCGCGCCGTAGCGCTGTTTCAGGAACTTCTCGGGGTCGGCGATCGTGACGACGTTGTTGACCGGGTCGGCGATGACGACGTGTTTGTCCGGATGTTCCATCGCCAGCCCGAGGGGGTGGAACTTCCCGCCGCCAACGTAGAGGATCTGGTCGGCGTCCACGTCCGCACTCGCGTAGTTACAGCCCAGGACCTGCCCCTCGTGGGTCAGTCTGTCGTCGCCGCGGCGGGTGTGGACCTCGTAGCCGCGGTCCTCGAGCCACTCGCGCATATCGTCGAACTGGTTCATGTGCTGGGCCGTCGTCACCAGCCCGACGTTCGGATCGTCCTCGGGATCGGCGAGGTCGTCGAGTGACTCCTCCATGATGGGCGTGACCTCGACGTTCGAGAACAGCGGGACGTAGATGATCTTCTCCGATTCCTTCATCGGGCTGTGGCCGAAGTGGACGAAGACGTCCGTCCGGCGCATCATGTACGTGTCCAGATCACAGGCCCCGTAGCAGGGTTGCCCGGAGGTCATGACGGTCACGTTCTCGGGGAGGTGTTCCCGGAGGTCGTCGGTGACCGCCTTCGAGCGGCGTTTCAACCCCTCGGGGAACTGCAGGCCGACCGTTTCGGCGTCGCGTTCCTCGACTGCTTCGACGATGCGGTCGAGTTCGTAATCCCACTCGCGGTCGTGTTTGAGCGACATCCCAGTGTTGCGGAGGTCCCCCTCGGAGTACTCCGACCGGTCCTGACTCATTAGCCACCTGTACCCGCTCGGTGCGTAAAACGCCGACGTTTCGACGCGTGCAGCGCGACCGCGCTCCAGGCCGGGGCGTGTATCGTTCGGCAGGTTAAAACGGATGAAACCCCTATCGGCTGGTGATGAGTATCGAAACGGAGTCCCCGGAATCCCCCGAATCGACGGTCGACGAACTCAGTCGCGAACTCGGCGCGGCGATCGCCGAGATGCCGGAGTACGAGGCGTTCGCGGAGGCGAAAGCGGCAGTCGAGGCAAGCGAGGAGGCCCAGGAGAAGATCCAGGAGTTCGAGCAGTTCCGCGAGGAGTTCATGCTCGCACGCCAGACCGGAGAGGCGAGCCAGGAAGACCTCCGGGAGCTCCAGTCCAAACAGGAGTCGCTCCACGACGTGCCGGTGATGTCGGAGTTCCTCCAGGCCCAGAACGAACTCGAACTGCGCCTTCAGGAGGTAAACGAGGAGATCTCCGATCCGCTCTCGATCGACTTCGGTCAGAAGGCCGGCGGCTGCTGCGAAGACTGATACTGCCGCTCCGCGTTTTCAACCCCGCGAGTCCGTATTTTCACGTCGTTTCTGCCCGCACAACAGGCCACAGTTCACGCCTTTCTGCCCGGCAGTACGATCGCCCGGGCGAGGGTGTTAAAACCCCCCACGTTGTATGCAGGTGACACGGTTAGTGATTCGATAGATGGCTCTGGCGTTCAATATCTACACTGTGCCGCTGTTCGCCGCGGCGGCGATCTCTACGGTCCTGCTGTTGTTGACGCTCCCCCAGCACCGTCGCCCGGGAGCGAAACCGATGATCGGCTTCCTCACTGCGATCGTCGTCTGGACGGTGTCCTACGGGATGATGCTCGGTGCGGGCTCGCCGGTTCGACGACTGTTCTGGCACAACCTGCGGTTCGTCGGCCCCACGCTCGCGACGCTCTCGATCTTCGTGTTCGCCGTGGAGTACACCGGTCGGGCGGACCTGATGACTACCCGGAACGTCCTCCTGTTAGCACTCGTTCCCGTGCTGACGAACCTGCTGGTCTGGACGAACGGCCTCCATCACCTCGTGCGTGCGTCGACGACTGTCGTCGAGCCACCGGGCAGCATCGTCAGACTCCAGTTCGACTGGGGGCCGTGGTACTACCTGCATGCGGCGTACTCGTACCTCCTGGCTATCGGGTCGATGGTGCTGTTCGTCGAGAAATATCTGCGCCTCGGGGAGTCGCCGACCGCGGTCAAGCAGACCCGAACGATGTTCCTGGCGACCATCGCACCGCTGTTGGGCAACGCGGTGTATCTCGTCGGCCTCACCGAGATCGATTTCGCCCCGTTCGGCTTCGCGCTGAGCGCCGTTCTCATGATCACGGCCATCGCCGTTTACTCCTGACCGGTAGGCTCTTTTCGCTGCCACCGTCACCTCCGTCCATGACCGTACACAGCGACTGGGGCGACTGGCTCCCCGCAGCCGTCGAAGACGCGAGTCCAGACGGCGTCGCGATCTGGTATCTCGGCTGCAACGGCTTCGTCCTGAAGGCCGACGACGACACCACCGTCTTCATCGACCCGTATCTGGGTACTGGTGACCCGCCCCGAACCGTCCGGATGGTTCCCGTTCCCTTCGACCCGACTGACGTTCGAGAGGCGGATGCCGTGCTGGCCACGCACGAACACTCGGACCACGTCGACGGCCCGAGCCAGGCCCCGATTCTGGCCGGAACCGGAGCCGACTACGTCGGTCCCGACGACTCGCTCGCGGTCGCCGAGGAAACCGGCTGGACCGACGAGTGGGACGTGGACGAGGGCCAATTCCACGAGGTCAGCGAGGGAGACACGTTCGAAATCGGCTCCTTTACCGTCCACGTCGAACCGGCCAACGACCCCGACGCGACCCACCCCGTGTCGTACGTCTTCGAACACGACGCCGGCACGTTCTTCCACGGTGGGGATGCTCGCCCGGGTGCTCCCTTCGAGTCCATCGGTGCGGAGTACGACATCGATCTGGGCGTCCTGGCCTACGGGACCGACGGAATGTTGCTCGACAAGGAGACGCGCGAGCCGAAATACACCAAGTGGTACAGCGACGAAACGCAGATCTGTGAAGCCGCGCGTCAACTGGAACTCGATCGACTGCTCCCCTCCCACTGGGACATGTGGAAGGGACTCACCGCAGATCCGACGGCGCTCCACGACCACGTTCGGAGCTTCGAACATCCAAGCAGACTGGAACTCGTCGAGATCGGTGACCGAGTCGACCTGTAACGGTATCGGACCCGAATTCCTCCCTTCTGATCGGTGAAAACCGGCACTCGACGGGCTCGAAAGCGGCTCTGGGGGAGATATATTTCTCTGATTTATTGTCTGGAAGCATAGGGGAACGGTACGTAGCTTTAATATCGTTGGTAAACGGACGTGTAAGCATGAGTGAATCGGAGAGTTACGAGGAGGTGACAGTCGCTTCGAACGGGATAACCGTCATCAAGACGTTCGAGGCGGACGCCTTTCCGGTCCCGGCCATCGCGTTCCGCATCAAGTCCGACCGGACGGAGGCGGTGACAGTTCGGATCGTCGACGAGGTACCGGAGAACGTCGCCGTCGAGGACCTGGGCTTTCATCCCGAGTACGGGAGCGAGTTCTGGACGATCGAGGACGACGAGATCACGTTCGAGCGCGAAATCGAGTCCGAGGAACAGTACACGACGGTGTACGGCATCCGGGCGACCGGGACGGACAACGTCGAGCAGTTCCTCACGGAACCGGACATCGCGGACGTGGACCCGCCCCTCGAAGACGAGGACGGCGTCGTCGGCGGCAGCGGGAGCGACGTGGTCCGCGACGTGATCTCGGGCAACACCGATTCCGTACCGGGCCTGGACGACGAGGAACCGGACGAGGACATTGGGACCCTCGATCTGACCGATCCCAACGAGGAAGGTGGCTCGGAAGACGCCCAGGACGACGCCGACGAATCGGCGGCCGACGACGGCGACGAGGCGGACGATGCCGGAGACGAGACGGAGGCCGAGGCGGACACGGACGAGGCAGACGAATCCGAGGCTGACGCGGACGACGACGGCGCACAGAACGCGGCGACGAACGGGGCCACGGGGAACGTCGAGAGCGTGGCCGCGGCCCTGGCGACGGAGATCCGCAACGACGAGGTCGACGACGACGACCTCGACGTGCTCCGCGAAGAACTCGAACTGGAGGGGGTCGGTAGCGACTCCTCGGACGGCGGCGCTGCCGACGCACGGATCCAGAAACTCCAGACCGACGTGGCCGATCTGGAGGCCTACATCGACGCACTGGAGGAGTTCTTAGAGGAGAACGGAACCGGCGTGGACCTCATCGAGGACGTCCAGTCGGGACTCGACGACGTCCAGTCGAAAGTCGACGGCCTCGAATCGGACATCGGTGACAACACGGACCAGGTCGAGTCGCTCGACGACAGCGTCGGCGAAGTCAAAAACGACCTGCAGTCGCTGAAAGGCGACATCAAGGACCTCGACGACGACCTCGAAGACGTCCAGTCGACGGTCGACGACGTCGAGGGCGATCTCGACGAAATCGACGACGTCGAGTCCCGCGTCGACGAGATCGACGGGGAGATCGAGGAACTCAAGGAGTGGCGCGAGCAGCTCAGTAACGTTCTGGGCGCGACCGACGGGTAACGCGTCGAATCGGTCGGAAACCGGACTCGTTTTACTTCCGGCTCGTCTGCGTTTTGATAATGACGACTGTGCGCGTCGCCGTGCCCAGGAAAGGGCGACCGCTCGAAGCCGTCCTCGAACGGATCGCCAGTCGCACCGGCACGACCGACCTCGCCGACGAAATCATCTCGACGCTTCAGTACGAAAAAGCCGTCACGAAAGGCAAACAGACCGCCGACTCTGACGTGTACGAACGCCTCGCGACCTACAGCGACCTCTACGAGGACAGTACACCTGAGTTCACGCTCATGCGCGACGACCGCGAGGGGATGCCCCGTCGCATCGTCTTCGATAGCGTGACCGTCTCCGCCGACGACATCGACATCCAACTGGTCGGCCGGGAGGAACCGTTCCGTGCACTCCGGAAACACGAGTTCGCGCTCGGCTTCGACAGCGCCGATCTCGTCCTGGAGGAAGTCGTCGAACTGACGGCCGACCCGCTCAGATCCCTCGCGGAAGTCAACGACCGGATCGACCCGCGGGACACGGACGTTCGGATCGTGTCTGGTCTCGGTGATACGGTCTGGCACTCCCTGTTAGCGACGCCCGAAATCAGACGCGAACTCGATGGGGAGCTAAACCGATCGTTCGTCGACGCCTACGAGGGCGAGTTCTGTATCTCGCCCCGATACGAGCGACTGGTCGAGGCGGTGCTGGGGACCGACGCTATCGAGAACCTCTCCTTTACCTATCCCGAACCGGGGACGGTCGAGGAAGCAGCCATCGCCGAGACGGGGATCGGCGTCTACCTCACGGTCACAGGGTCGACGGCCCACGACCACGGCCTCGAACTCGGCGAAAAGCTGTTCCCCAGTGAGACCGTGCTGTTGGAAAACACGGCGGAAAAAACCGAGGCCGTCGAGCAGGCGACCGACGTCATCGTCGACTCCGATCTGGAGACCGAACTGGCGACGTCTTGATTCTGCAATCCAATATTGGCGAGCGGGTTCTAACAGACGATCCGATCAGAATCACGACCGGTCGCTGATCGAGCGATTCGAATACGGCCCTTTGCGCCGCGGGAACGATTCGGTCACCATACCGCAGACGACTCTGATCGCCTCTACGAGCTGTAATCGCAGTTTTTCGATACTCGTCACCGCACAGATCTCGATTCGAATTTCGGCCACTTTCCGTATAGCGACATACGGTATATGAGTTCGGTAGCGAACACGCCACTATGTCGAGTATCTGCAAAAAGTACTGGAATCACGGCCAGATCGTCGCCGATGAGTGTTCTGCGGATACAGCGGCGTGCTGACTTCTGATTTATCCCGATAGATGTGTTACGGATGCCTTACTGGCACACAACTTGGATACAGCACACCTGGTCCAGCAACACGAACCGATTTGCCGTCTCTCGGCTGGATCTCCCTGGGATTCACGGCGGACAAATGGGACGTGATCTTGATGATGCTGTCTGCTCGATACACAGAGGTTCCAACGACTCGGAGACGTCCGACCGTGGGCTTAGAGACTGAGATTTTCGGTAGAATTGGCGAGCCACACCTGGCGGACCCACATAGACATTGACATGATCCGTGTTGTCGAATTGGGACTCTGTATCTGACCAGGGTTACCGGTGAAATGAACTCCACCGGGTTCGATAACCGCGTAACGTCAGTGCTCCGGCACGACATGCGACGAGGTGCTGTAAATCGAATGGAATGTTTGCCCACTGGGCGACCTGCGACCTACCAGAGCGTTACGTTGGCCAGCTGTTTCCGCGAAGACAGCCACTCCAGGGGATCGACCAGATTCGAGTAACTCGATCATGGAGAACCCAGTGTTAACTCCGAATCGGTTTGAAGACGGTATCGTCGGCTGTGCGTTCCACGGTAGGTTACGTCTCAGAACAGGATATACTCCATCGGCTTTGCTGTCTTCGTAGTGCTCTGAGTAACGGCGCAACGACAGTAGAACGGTTCAGCATCGGAAAACAAATCCGGTCTTTGCAGGCACTCACAGCGACGGAGCAATCGTGAACACGAGGGACAACTCGTTTCACTGGCAGCCGTTGCGATGAAAAAACCGCCGGCGAGGCACATCCCGGATATCGATCTGTCTCAGAAGCCGTGCTTTTGGAGTCCGAGTCCGCCACTGTTCTCGACGTGTACAACAAATTCCCCAAGGCGTATCACTGAAAGTACTGATTTTCTGGCCGAGATACGAGGCGTCCGGTCACAGCGATAGACGCCGATTCGATCGGACAGAGGTTCGGTTCCGTCCGACTGTACGATCAGTCTCGGTCGGTCTGGATTCCCGTCCCTGGAAGCACCGATGTTCGGCCTCTACCCTGGGGGTCAGCGTCTGATTCCCCCCTTCCAGAGGAGTCCGCTGATGAAGTGATTGGAAACTAGTTCCGTTGGAGGCCCCAGTTTAATATTCGTCTTACCATCACCAGTCACTGATTTTCTAACACCAGTTACCCAAATATTGTACTTTGTAGGCGAGTTATTTGATGCTGATAACTCAAATAAGATAGTTTATTTGGGTAACTGTGTCGTTTCGATCCGTGTGTTAATCCATTCAATTCGAATCGGTGGGTCGACATTCGGATCGCGTTTTTCTCCTGACTAACGCTATCGGTTTGACTTCATTGGCGCTCAATCGAACCAGTACCCCTGCTGGACTGTGGCCTTCGCTGGAGGAAGACCCCGGTACTGGTGGTTCCGGAACACGAGTCTTTGATCTCGTCAGTTGGCAACGACGAACCGATCAAAAAATTCTGGCTATACGTACTTTACGTCGAAGAGTATCGGCGTCGTCTAAAACAAGCAAAAACCAGGGATACTGCTAAATCCGAAACTCTTCCACACGATCAATGCTTTGCACGGGACCTATAAACGGCATTACGCTATATCGATTGGCTTTGTTAGTTCGGATATCCGCCGAAGATTCACAGTGCCGATAGAATGGTTCTGTGCCCGATGTGGGCACATTCTCAGTGATTGAGGTTACTTTGAAACCCGTACTGTATGACTGTTTCGGAGTCGCAGGTTCGAGGTGTCGGCTGGGACAGATACCGAATTGTTACTGTCCGGCATCGCTGCCGACCTGCCTGCGTCGCATAATCGATTAACCACCTTCGATACCCGACTTAGCTGGACGCGTCTTTCAGATTTTTCTCAGCGAACTCCTGCGTGAACACCTCCCACGCGACGCTTTGCTGTTAACGTCCCGATCCCGGGTGACGAGGTGTAGGGTCCCCATCGACTTTCACTGCCGACCGGGAGAACCAGGGCGGGATGGCACCGTGTTCTTCAATTACACTCCGGAAACGGCGAATTTGTGGTGTGAGCTCCTCGCTGTCTCATCGCCTACTCGGTATTACCCCGATCCAGCCGGAACGTGGGGGTTCGTCGCAGGCCCGAAAGGACTGACTCTCAGAAACGGTGAATACCCGGTCAAAGAGGGGTTCGCTGGCATTTCAGTCGGGATTTTGCGGAGCCATGCGAAGCTCCATCGACCTGATTTGCTTATTCGGATTACTGAGGACAGATTAAAGACGGCATCGCGAGAAAGGGCAGACATGGCAACCGAGCGGGACGCTGACACGACTCGGACAGCGGTCCGGACCTACGTGCCGTCCTACCAGAAAGACGAGTGGGAACGTCACGCCGATGAGATGGACATGAGCCTCAGCGAGTTCGTTCGGACGATGGTTCAGGCCGGTCGGCGCGGGTTCTCGGGCGGCGACGTCCCGGATACTGACACCGATTCGGGGTCAGACTCTGGAGGCGGGACTGAGGAATTGGAAGAACGGATTCTGGCAATCCTGACGGAATCAGAGCCGCTATCCTGGGACGAGCTGTTGACTGCGGTCACCGGTGATATCGAATCGAGTCTCGACGAGACGTTACAGGAGCTCCAAGCCGCGAATCGGATCCAGTACAGCGGCCGGGAAGGCGGGTACGTGCTCGGTGAGCAATGAGCCAGCAACGTGGGGCGGCTGACCCCGACGATCCGATCGGGTATTTCCTCGAAGACATCGAGTACCAAGGGAAATCATCGCGAACTCGCAACTCCTACGAGCGGGTCCTCCGGGAGTTCGAGTCGTCCCTCGGAGACCGCGGCGTCGACGGTGGACTCGATGACATCTCCTACCGTGAGTGCATGTCCTGGGTCCACTCGTTGCGAGGGGCTCACGCCGAGAGTTCGATCGCCACGTACGCCTCCTACCTCCATCGATTTTACTCGTATATGGTCCAGGTCGGCGTGTTCGAATCGAATCCCATGACGGTCGTCATGGAGGAGATGGACGAGTCGATCCACACCGATCCGACACGCCGAGACATTCCGGTCGAGGAAATGCGCGGGTTCGTGGGGGCGATGCGGCACCCCCTCGACCGTGCGGTGATCGTCACACTGTTGAAAACAGGGATGCGGTCCGGTGAACTGTGTAATCTCGACGTTCGAGACGTGAACATCGCCGGGCTCGACCTGTCCGATGCGAGATTCGACGAGGTGCGTCCCCAACTGCAGGGGAAGCCAGATTCGATATACGTAAGCCAGGAACCGGCCCAGGGAAGTCGGGTAAACGGTGAGGAACGTTCCGCCTCGAACAAGCGCAAGCGCGCAACTATCGTTCCCGTGGACGACGAGCTCAGAGCGACACTCGAACGGTGGCTGGCTGTCCGGCCCGATCCGTCGTCCTCCGCGAACCCCTTGTTCGTGACGACATCCCGGAACTGGGGCCAACGAGTGACTATCGACGCGGTCCATCACCTCGTCACGACCAACGCGGAACGCATGGGCTGGTATCGAACGGGTGGCGGCCCACAAGAGAACGTCACACCCCACTACTTCCGGCACTTCTTCACGACACACCTCAGAGACAGGACCGGGGATCGTGGAATCGTGAAGTACCTCCGGGGCGACGTCGCCTCGGACATCATCGATACCTACACACACAACTGGGGGTCACGCGTTCGAGACACGTACGAAGAATCGATCTACGAACTGCTCTGAGCTTCGCGCTGGTCCCTTTGCAATATCACGAAGTAGATGTCTAATTCTTAATTAATTCAGTATTACATTCGAGTGTATCGCCTCAAATGTATAAATCATATATCGCTATACAGAACTGAGGGGTAGTGGCTGCTATTGAGAGAAGGCATTCCACGATTCGTCCTCGAGCAAAACGAAGGGTAGCAGCGTCGTTTGGTGGATGCAGTGACTCAGAATCTAGACAAGTAAGATCGATGTGACCTCGAAATAGTGTTATATCAGGATCGCCGTACGGTGGTCCCTGTTTCACCCCCAGCAAAGCGATCGGGAACTGAGACGACATGAGCCAAGAAAAACCGTCCCGCGAACGCTCAAGCCCGACGCCGAAGTGTACCGGGCCGTCGAGAACGCGAAGGGTGAATTCGGCGTCTAGATCCGCTCTGACGAAATGTCCTATCCCGCACGGTTCAATATACGAAGTCCGTTTTCCCGAACCGCCAGGCGCTCCTGGAGATAGCCGAAGGCGAGTAGGCCCGAATCGGATCGGTTCGCACAGCAGTCCCGACATCGTCCTCGGGTAAGTCGACCGCTGAAAGGGCCTGTTTTTGGCGAACCTAAAAGTTCAAGAGGCTCCCGTGATTCCTCACCAGTAATGAGCTCAGGACTCGCAGCGGAGACAGAGACGGAGACTGACGAGACGTTCACGTTCGACGATCTCAGCGTCGTGATGGGGACCTACAACGAGGAGGAAGCCATTGGCACAGTACTGTCGGACATCGAGTCCGTGACCGACGGCAAGGCCGAAGTCGTCTGTGTCGACGGGTCCGACGACCGAACTCCCGAGATTGCACGGGATCACGGGGCCCGGGTCATCGAGCAGGAACCCCAGGGATACGGCGTCGCCGTCCGGGAGGCCGTCCTTTCGGCTGACCGGCCCATCGTCGTGACCACAGACTGCGACGACACGTATCCGATGGATCGACTTCCGGACTTCCTGGCGCGGATCAACGAGGGCTACGACGTGGTCAGCGGCGACCGGTTGTACTACGGGGCCAAGACGATGCCGTCGTTCAACCGGTTCGGTAATCACGCCTTCGCGGTCCTCGCCAGTGCCCTCGCCGGCGAGCAAGTCCACGACACGACCACCGGAATGCGCGCGTATCGGCGCGAACTCATCCAGCAGATCCAATGGACCGAGAACACCGGACTGTCGGCGGAGCTGTTGCTTCGTCCGCTGATTCGGAACTACGAGGTCTGTGAGATCCCCATCGAGTACGGCGAACGCAAGGGCGAGACCAAACTCGATCCCCTTAGCGGTGGGGCCGCGATCGCCAAATCCATCTGCAAGGTCTGTCTGGAGGAACGGTTCCGGTAATCAGTCGGCCAACGCGCTGTCCCTGCCGACCGTCTCGATGTCCTGCGATAGGGATACCCCTGCCACGTAGTCGTCCGCTCCCGGGAGGTAGGTCCCTTCGTTCCCGCAGTCGGCGACCAGCCGACAGACCCGGTTTTCCGGTGGCCAGATAACTGCGACCCCGTCGTCGGTCTCCGCCGCGGCGACTTCCTGGCGGTAGGTCACGGTCGACCCGCCGGCCTGGGTGAACGTGACGGTCAGCGTCAGGTCGGCGGCGTTCTCGAACCCGACTGCGCGCTGGTCGCTGTACCTGTTGAGTCCGTCGTCGACCACTTCGGCTCTCCCCTTTCCGACCGTCCATTTGACTGTCAGGTTATCACCGGCCAGTCGTTCGACGCCGTACTGGACCGCTCCGTGTGGCCCGTCCAGTCTGACGGTGGCTGTCTCCGATCCGGCGACACGGCCGACGCGGTAGGTGATCCGCTGTCGGTCGCCTCGTTCGACGGCCAGCGGCGTGAGCGTGGCGTCGATCGGATCACTGAACTCGTCGAAGACCGGTCGCCACTCGCCCCGGTAGGTGTACCGGTACAGCGTGCGGTTCGGGTACGCTTCGAGGGTGCGGAAATCGCTCTCGGCGTCTCGGTCCATGGCGTAGACGACATTGCCACCGGGAGCGGGGTCGTTGCGGAGCGACTGGAAGGGGTGGTTGAGCCAGTCGCCGTAGGGCGTCGGGACGAACACGAGCGCGCGGTCGAACGATCGGTCCTCGAAGGGTTCGTAGGCCTGCTCGTAGCGCTCGGTGTAGGGTTCGCTCTTCTCCAGCGGCGCGCTCACCGCGGACTGTTCGGCGATGCCGCCGACGGCCAACGTGAGCACGACGGCGAGGGCCAGCACGACGTTCGCAATGCGGGCCGTCGAGCGACGCTCGACGAACGCTCGCAGGGAGTCACCGACCCACAGGAGCCCCGCAGCTCCGAACATCGAGAGCGGCAAGAGGAGATCGAAGTGATAAAACGGCCCCACGAGCGCGATCAGCCCGTCCGACGGATCGTCGAGAGCGGCCAGGATGTTGAGGTTCCCCCAGAAAAAGAGGTTCCCGACAGGAACCGTCACCAGCAGACCGGCAACGATCGACCGGATCTGGATGTCGGTGAGCGCGCCAGGTTCGGGCAGCGAAACTCCATTTCGCGCACGTTCGAGGAGGCCGGCGAGTCCGAGCCCTGCCGCAATTGTCCCCAGCGGAGCGGCCGCGGTCCAGTGGCCGAGCAGTCGCTGGAGGACGAGGCGGTTCGCTCGGAGTGCGAGTTCGGGCGTGTAATTGCGCTCGTACCCGAGGATGCGACGAACGCCGAACCCTGGGCCGTCCATCGGTGCGAACCGCTGGTACGGGAACACCAGCGGGGACCCGGTCACGACGGCGTTGTACAGCAGTGCCACGCCGACGAAGACGAGCCCCAGCGTCCCGATTAGTGTGTAGCGCTCGACGACGCTCCTGTCGACACCAAACCACTGGGGGTCAGTCGAATCACGCCGCCACGCAACGCCGATGGTCACCAGTGCGTGAGCCATGAACGGGAGTGCGAACAGGACCGCGGTGTACGGCCTCGCGAAGAAGGCGATCCCGATGGCAGCCCCCGCGAGCGCGCTGTATCGTCGCCGACTCCGTCGGGTCTCCCCTCGGCAGGCCCTGAGATAGGCGAGCGCGAACGCGAGGTTGAACATCGTCGTCGGGGCGTAGGGGAGAAAGAGCGCGGACTGGACGAGAAAGAGCGGCGACGCCACGAACAGGCCGGCGGCGAGCAGGCCGGTCCGCTCGTCGAACGCCTCGGTGGTCACGAGGCCGACGAGCGCTGTGTTCGCGGCGGCGACGAGCGCGAGAGAGAGCCGTGGCACGTCGACCAGGACGCCGAGCGCGAAGACCGCTGCGGGAACGGGCGAGTACTTCGGATACAGCCGTGATCCGTCCTGGACGAAAAACCACGGACGAACCGCGTCCGGAACCGGACTGTGGAACCAGAGTTGGCCGTCGAGCAGGAGCGCGGCCTGCTGGAGGTAGACCCCTTCGTCGTGATTCGAGGAGTGATGCGGGAAGAACTCGGTCGCAAAGAGGAAGACGACGACGCCGGTCAACACGGAGAGGACCCCGAGCCCGACGAGCGCGGGTCGTCGCTGACGGCGGGACATCAGCGGGTCGACGACGGGTCGGTGTCAGCGACGCGAGTTCCGCCGTCGGCGACGCGAGTCGCCCCGCGCGGGAACCAGGCCAGGTCGTGGTCGGCGTCGAGTTCGACCCTGACGGGTTCGTCGAGCGGCACTGTATCGGCGTGGTTGTGCATGCAGCCGACGACGTCGCCGCTGTCCAGTTCGACCCGGTACAGGACCGTCGGTCCGAGGAACCGACGATGGACGACCGTGCCGTTGGCCCCCTCGTCGCCGGGCGCGAGGGCCTGCACGTCGTCGGGGCGGACCAACACGTCGATCTCCGAGCCGTCGTAGGCCTCGGCGAGGCCGTTGACCCTGTCGCGGGGGATCGATCCCAGGCCGGTCGTGACGGTGTCGCCCTCGACCGAGCCCGAGAGGAAGCTCGCGTGGCCGAGGAAACTCGCGACGAACCGCGATTCGGGCTGCTGGAACACCTCTTCCGGGCGACCGATCTGCTCGATCCCACCCGAGCGCATGACTGCGACGCGGTCGCTGATCGACATCGCCTCCTCCTGGTCGTGGGTGACCGAGACGGCCGTGACCCCGGCGTCCTTGATAATGCGGCGGACTTCCTGGCGCATCTCGACGCGGAGGTCGACGTCCAGGTTCGAGAACGGCTCGTCGAGCAACAGGATCGAGGGCTCGGGCGCGAGCGAGCGGGCCAGCGCAACCCGCTGTTGTTGCCCGCCGGAGAGTTCCTCGGGGTACTGGTCGCGGTGTTCGTTCAGTCCGACCAGTTCGAGCAGTTCGTCGACCCGAGCCTGGCGCTCCTCGTCCGTGTGGTCCGTGAGACCGAAGGCGACGTTCTCCTCGGCGGTCTTGTGCGGGAACAGCGCGAACTCCTGGAAGACGACGCCCACGTCGCGTTCCTCGGGGGGCACGAACGTCCCGTCGCCCGCGACCGAGACGCCGCGAAGCCGGACTTCGCCACCGTCCAGCTGGTCGAGGCCGGCGATGAGCCGGAGCGTCGTGGTCTTCCCACAGCCCGAGGGACCCAACAACGTCAGGAGCTCGCCGTCCCTGACCGAGAGGTCGAGCGACTCGATGACGCGGGTCGATCCGAACCGCTTTTCGACCCCCGAGAGGTCCAAAAGCGACTCGCCGTCTTCGGTCTGTCTTTCGGTGTCGATTCCGCCCGTCGGTGTCGAATGTGCACTATTCGCCATTGTATCCCTCCATCGCGAGGATCACGACCATCGAAACGCCCGAAACCAGCAACAGCACCAGCGCGGGCACCGCCGCCTTGCCGAACTCGGCGGAGGCCTGTGCCCGCCAGATTCCCGTGACGAGCGTCACGAACCCCGGCGGGCGCAAGAGCAGCGTGGCCGGGAGTTCCTTCATCGTCGTCAGGAAGACCAGCGCCGCACCGCCGATCAACCCCGGGGCCGCCAGCCGCAGGGTCACTGCACGGAACGCGCCGAACGGCGTCCGGCCGAGCGTCCGTGCCGCCTCCGCGAGCGTCGGACTCACCTGGAGGAACGCGGCCCGAGTCGAGCCGACGGCCTGCGGTAAAAAGCGGACGACGTAGGCGAAGATCAACAGCGGGTACGCGATGACCCCGGTCTGGTAGAGCGAGCCCCCGTACTGGGAGCCGAGGAAGACCAGCGCCAGTCCGATGATGACGCCCGGGACCGCGTAGCCGACGTAGGTCGCCCGTTCGAGGACCGCCGTCAGCCGGGACTGCCGGTTGGCAGCCAGGTAGGCGATCGGGAGGCCGGCGAGCGCGGCGACGAGGGCCGCCAGCGCCGAGACCCACACCGAGTTGAGGCTCATTCCCACGATGTCGACGGAGTAGTTGACCGCCGACGACGAGCCGCGGACCACCCAGAGTCCGAGGATGCCGAGCGGCACCAGCAGTGCGATCGCGGCCAGCGCCAGACAGCCGAGTGCGGCGACCCAGCGCCACGGCCCGAGTCGGACGGCGGGTTCGTCGCCGCCGGCGTAGCCGCCCTCGGTGCCGATGTTCCCGCCCTTGCGGAGTCGCGACTCGATGGCGAGGATGAAGAACGTCACGGCGACCAGTTGCAGGGACAACAGGGCGGCCACGTCCCGACCGCTGCCAAAGGAGTAGAACTCCACGTAGATGACCCGCGTGAACACGTCGTATCGCATGATCTGCGGTGTTCCGAAATCCGACAGCGCGTACAGCGCGACCAGCAGCGTCCCGGCACCGATGGCCGGGCGAATCTGTGGCAGGGTGACCCGTCGGAACGCCTGCCAGCGGGTGTGGTCGAGCGTGCGAGCGGCGTCGACGAGTTGCGTGTCCATCGATTTGAGCGCCGCACGGGTCGTGATGAAGACGTACGGGTACGTGTACAGCGTGATGACCAGCACGGCCCCCTGGAGGCCGTAGATACTTGGGATCTGTTCGATGCCGAGCGGGGCCAGCAACCGCTGGAACTCCCCGCGGGGGCTAAACGCCGACACGAATGCGAAGGCACCGATGTAACTCGGGACGACGAGCGGCAGGGCGAGGAGCACGGTGAACGCCCGTCGGAAGGGGAGATCGGTCCTGACGGTCAGAAAGGCCAGCGGGACGCCGAGGAGAATCGAGATCGCGGTGATTGCGCCGACCATCAGGAAACTGTTGATCGTGACCTGGAGCGTCGCGGGCCGGGACAGCAACTCGATGGCCGTGTCGAGGCCCACGCGGTTCGCGGCGAGGACGAGCCAGGAAAGTGGGAGGAGGACCACGGCGGCGATCGCGCCAGCCAGAAGGGTTAGCCCGACCGACCTGGCGTCGCGGCTATCCGACCCCTGCGTGTCCTGGTCGTGCGCGGTTTCTGTGTTGCCTGCCATGATGGGGCGAGGGCCCCCGGTGGGGTGAGTTAGAGGACGCCCGTGTCGCGCATGAGTTCGACCGTCGCGTCCTGTTCGGAGAGCTTCGAGAGGTCGATCTCGGGGACCGAGAGGTCCGAGATGGACGGGAGTCGCCCGACCGGATCGACGCCGTCGACGAGCGGGTACTCGAAGGTCTTGATCGCGAAGTACTCCTGTGCCTCCGACGACAGCAGATGGCGGACGAACAGGTCCGCCAGTTCCTGGTTCTGTGACGCCTTGACCCGTGCTGCGCCTGCCACGTTGAAGACGGTTCCGGCATCGTTCTGCGTAAAGGCCGTGTCGATGGGCGCGCTGGAGCGACCGGCGAGGACGCGCTGGATGTAGTAGTGGTTCGCGAGCCCAAGCGCGAGCTCGCCGTCGGCGACCGCCTGCGAGACGGCGTACTCGTCGTTGTACTCCTGAATGTTCAGATCCTGCATCCCGTTGAGCCACTCCCGGGTCGCGCTTTCGCCTTCGAGGAGCCGCATCGCAGTGACGAAGGCCTTGGCCGACCCGTACGTCGGTGCCCAGCCGATGTCGCCGGAGTACTGGCTCAGGTCCGGGAAGTCCATGATGCTGTCGGGCACGTCCGACTCGCTGACCGCGTTGGTGTTGAACGGCACCGTCCGCGCGCGACCGGAGGTCCCGACCCAACTGTTGTCGCCCGCGCGGAACTCAGACCCGATCAGGGAGTAGGTGTCCTCCGTGAGCGGCTCGGCCGACCCCTGGTTCGCGACGAACCCGAGTGCGCCCGCGTTGACCGAGTAGAAGACGTCTGCCGGCGTGTTCCCGCCTTCCGTGACGAGCCTGTTGGCCAGCCGGCTCGCGTTGTCGTAGGTCGGGTTGATGGTCAGGTTCGAGTACCGCGTTTCGAGGTATTCGAGCAGTTCGCCGACCAGTCCCTGGCCGCGCCCGGAGTAGACGTTGAGCGTCCCGCTCATGTCCGGCATGTCGGCCATCGAGGTCCCCCCCGGAACCGCTCGGTCCTCGAACGATCCCGGTCCGGAGCCGTACCACGGCGGCTGGTCCTCGTTCTCGACGGGCGTCGCCGTCTCCTGGCCACCCGTGAAGTTACACCCTGCTAGCGATACCATTCCAACGCCGGCCCCTGCCTGGAGCAGGCGGCGACGCGAGACGATCCCGTCACGTGCAGATTCCCTGTCTCTCATTGTTGATTTAGGCTAACCTAAAACACTTAACGTTGCCGGTTCAGTCGTCCGCCGTCACGGAGACGCGGTCCTCGGTGGCCAGCGTTCCGGGCCGGAGTTCAGCGAGACATTCGAGCCAGTCCCGCATGAACTCCCCGCAGTAGTTGATGAACTCGGCGTTCTCGTAGTCGAACTCGCCGGTGGCCATCGCGTCGGCCATCGCGGCGAACACCTCGGCGTAGCTGTCGGCGTCTTCGCCGACCTCGTCGATGATCTCCCAGACGTGCTCGTTGAGTTCCAGCCCCGGGACCTCGTTGTTCAGGTCGCCGAACGTCGAGCGCGGGGCTTTGTTGTGTTCACACAGCGGGTAGCCGTTGACGATGTCCTTATCGAGGACGTCACAGGCCCGCTTGAGGAACAGGCCGCTCCAGATGTCGTCGAACCGGCCCACGTCCCAGCGGTTGTCGTCCATCGGCAACTGGTAGAACGCGGGGATGACCTCCCGATGGAAGGCGAGGTTCATCGAGCAGACGGTGAGGTACTGCCCCGACTCGGCGACGAAGTTGCCGTCGTAGTCCTCGGTCGTGGTCCGGGTCTGGGCCTGGCCCTGGAGGTCCCCGTCCATGAGGATTCGGACCGCGTCGAGGTCCGGAACGTTCGTCCACAGTCCCTGCGATGCCACCACGTCGTCGACCTCGGTGGTGCCGGTCTCTACGTCCTCGTCCATCGCGCTGTAGGGATACCCACGCGGATACAGCCCGTGTTCGTCGACGTTCTGGTAGAGGACGTTCACCCACTGCTCGTCGGACCGGACCGACTCAATTTCGCCTTCGTAGGCGAGATTATCGAAGTGGCTGCCGAAGAAGTCGAAGTCCGGATGCGGGAGGGTGTCGTCGTCGATGAAGAGGCCGTACTCGAAGTCTCTCTCCCACATGTAGAGCAGGCCGAAACTGGTCTGAGCGTGACTCGCTTCCGGGATGAGGTGGTTGTACTCGTCGATACCGCGCTCGGCGAACCAGTCTTCCCTGGCAGACCCGTCGAAGACAGTTCCCTCGACGCCTTCGTCGTCGAGCATCGCCTGCATCGCCTCGGTGTCACAGAAGTCCTCGGTGACGAGCACGACGTGTAGCCGGTCGAGATCGAACCCGTGTTCGCGTGCGTTCTCGAAGTACGTTTCCAGACACTCGTACTCGCGTATCGTCGGGACCACGAGGCAGACGTCCGTTACCATGTACTCGAATTTGTTTAGGCTTGCCTAAAATACCTGTCGCTCTTCGGTAACCCAGCGTGAGATCTCCAATGACCATAATACACTTCGGATTTTGTTTAACCCAGTATAAGGGGAACTATTATTTGGCCGTATGTGGCCAGCAATATATGAGGGATTCGGGGAGCACGGCACGGCGCGTGGCGATTGACAGGGTCACGTCGTCGGGCTCGACACCCCCTCTACTGCAACAATGATGCTCGAAAATCAGACCTGTGTGGTAACCGGTGCATCGCGCGGCATCGGCCGTGGTATCGCGGAAGAGTTCGGTCGGAATGGGGCGAACGTGGTCGTCAACTACCGGTCCTCGGAGGCGGAGGCCCACGACGTGGCCGACGCGATCGAGGACGCGGGGGGCGAGGCGGTGCCGCTCCAGGCCGACGTCTCGAACCAGGACGAAGTCGATGCGATGGCGGACCGCGTCGGGGAACTCTACGGGGGCGCGGACGTGCTGGTCAACAACGCCGGCATTACCATCGACAAGAAGTTCGAGAAGATGACGCGCGAGGACTGGGAGCGCGTCGTGAGCGTCAACCTCGGCGGCGTGTTCAACGCGACCAACGCCTTCTTCGACGATATCAAAACGGCCAACGAGGGCCGGCTCATCAACATCTCTTCGGTCGTCGGCCAGCAGGGCAACTACGGCCAGGCCAACTACGCCGCGACGAAAAGCGGCCTGTTCGGTTTCACCCGGACGCTGGCGCTCGAACTGGCGAGCACGGGCTCGACGGCCAACTGCGTCGCGCCTGGGTTCGTCGAGACGGACATGTTAGAAGAGGTGCCCGAGCGCGTCAAGCAGAAGATTCTCGATCGGATTCCGCTGAACCGCTTTGCGACCGTCGAGGACGTCGCAGGCATCGTTCGGTTCCTCGCCACTGCGGATTCCAGTTACATGACCGGCCAGATTCTCGCAGTCAACGGCGGCATGGAATGGTAACCGACCCATGAGCCAGCAGGAAGAGCCCGACGCGGACACCGGGGAGGACGCCCCCATCGAAGAGCTCCGCGAGCGCAAACGGGAGGCTCAACTCGGCGGCGGCAAGGAGCGCATCCAGCGCCAGCACGACAAAGGCAAGCTGACCGCCCGTGAGCGCATCGACTACCTCGTCGACGACGGGACCTTCCAGGAGGTCGATCCGTTCGTCGAACACCGGGCACAGGCGTTCGGCATGGACGAGAAGACGTTCGCAGGCGACGCCGTCGTCACGGGCTACGGCGAGGTCAACGGGCGGAAGCTGTTCCTCTTCGCCCACGATTTTACGGTGCTGGGCGGCTCCGTCGGCGAGGTCGTCGCCGACAAGATCTGCAAGGTCATGGACAAGGCCATCGAGACCGGCGTGCCGGTGGTCGGCCTCAACGATTCGGGCGGGGCGCGCATCCAGGAGGGCGTCGATTCCCTCGTGGGTTTCGCCAAGATCTTCCAGCGCAACACGGAAGCCTCGGGACTCATCCCCCAGATCTCGGCGATCATGGGCCCCTGTGCCGGCGGCGCGACCTACTCGCCGGCGCTGACGGACTTCACCTTCATGGTCGAGGACACCAGCCACATGTTCATCACGGGGCCGGACGTCATCCAGACGGTCACCGGCGAGCAGGTGTCCAAGGAGGAACTCGGCGGCGCGAAGACACACGCGACGAAGTCAGGCGTCGCGCACTTCACCGCTCGCTCGGAAGAAGAGGCCCTAGACGACATCCGGCGGCTCCTCTCGTATCTCCCGCAGAACAACATGGAGGACCCGCCGCGGGTCCAGCCCTGGGACGACCCCGACCGGCGGTGTGACGAGCTCGGCGACATCGTCCCCGACGAGCCGCGCAAGCCCTACGACATGTGCGCGGTCATCGACCGGATCGTCGACGAGGACTCCTTTTTCGAGGTCCACGACGGCTGGGCGCGCAACGTCGTCACCGGGTACAGCCGCCTCGACGGGCGCGTCGTCGGCGTCGTCGCCAACCAGCCCCGGGTTTCGGCCGGGACGCTGGACATCGACGCCGCCGAGAAGGCGGCCCGGTTCGTCCGCTTCTGTGACTCCTTTAACATCCCCATTTTGACGCTGGTGGACGTGCCCGGGTTCATGCCCGGGACCGACCAGGAGCACAACGGGATCATCCGCCGCGGCGCGAAGCTCATCTACGCCTACGCCGAGGCGACGGTGCCACTCATGTCGGTCATCGTCCGGAAGGCCTACGGGGGCGCGTACATCGTCATGTCATCGAAGTTCCTTGGGTCCGACGTCAACTACGCGTGGCCAGGCTCGGAGATGGCCGTGCTCGGGCCGCGGGGTGCGGTCAACATCCTCTATCGGAAGGAACTGGCCAAAGCTGACGACCCCGACGCCAGACGCCAGGAGCTGATGGACGAGTTCCGCGAGGAGTTCGCCCATCCCTACGGCCCGGCCAAACGGGGATACCTCGACGACGTCATCGAGCCCCAGGACACTCGCAAACGGCTCATCGACGACCTGGACCTGCTCGAACGAAAGCGCGAGGACACGCCCCCCAAGGACCACGGGAACATTCCGCTATGAGGGGTCCCGAGGACCGTACGAACGGACACGACGACGTGATCGAGATTCACCTCGACACGTTGCTCGACAGCCTCGAATTCGAGGGTACCGAGGTCCCAGATGAGGCCGAGGCCGCGGCCATCGCGTCGGCCGTCGGGACCTACCTCGCCGACAGGCAGCGAGCTGTGGCGGGGCAATCGGTGGAGACGACCGAAACGGTTCCAGAGTGGAAACTCGCCGGTCGGTTCGAATCGGTCGGTTGGCCGTCGCGACGCCGTCCGCGAAACGTCGAGCGCGGCCGAGAGTGGCAGGCCGCTGCGCACTCGCTGTAACCGCCGACAGCGGGCGGTCGACGCGGCCCCCGCTTCGTGTTGTAAAGTCTCTTAGTAGGCCGACCTAAAAATGGCGGCAATGAACGAGCACGATGTGCGCGGATGGCGAGAGAGCGGACGGGTGATCGGTCGTGGGAACTAACGCCGGTACCGGCCAGATGGACCGGGAACGTTCGGCGCGGTCGTCGGATCATGGAACGGACGAACGGGAGCGGGAAGAGCACGCTGCTGAAATCGGCCTCGAACCACCTCCAACCCGACGACGGGGCTGTCGTTCTCGACGGGCGGTCGATCCACGACTACGAACAGACGGAACTCGCACAGGAACTGGGATTTCTCTCCCAGGAGCACGCCTCGCCCGAGAGCATCGGCGTCGAGGACCTGATCTATCACGGGCGGTACCCTCACCGTGGCTTCTTCGAGGCGGTCTCCGAGGCGGACCGGGACGCCCTGGCGACGACGGACGTGAAGGACTTCCACGAGAACCGCGGCCGGATCGACTACGAGACGCTCCTCGACGTCGACCCGGACGTGCTGTTGCTCCGGGGGAACGAAGCGAAGACTGCTGCCGAGTTCGAGGACACTGTCGTCTCGTTCATGCAGAACCACGACAGCGCGAGCCAGTTGACGGCCGTCGAAAACGGCGACGTGTACCGCGGCGGGTCGCTCTACCAGGGACCGATCACGAACCTGGTCTTGACCGAACGGGCCACCCGACAGCTCTCCGGCGTCGACCGCGAACTGTTCGATCGTCAGCAGGTCGCCGACATCGTCGATGGGGACTAGCCGGAAAGCCCCGACACCACTGCATCGGCCGAGACGACGGTCGCGAACTCGCCGTCGAGATGGGCGAGTGCCGACCGGTGAACGGTAGGGGCTGGCATCGACGCCCCGTCGAACTCCCGGCCGAACGTGGCCGTCGCGTCGGCGACCAGGTACACCTCGTAGCCACGATTCTCGGCCATCCGGGTCGTCGTCGAGACACAGTGGTCGGTCGTGAGCCCGGCGACGACCAGCGTGTCGACATTACGGTCTTCGAGCCACGATTCCAGACTCGTACCTACGAAGGCACCATTCACGCGTTTGGTGACGGTATGCTCACCGTCGGTCGGTGCCAGCGTTTCCTTGAACGCGAACCCCGGTTCGTCGCGCCTGAGCGGGGAGTCCGGTTCCCGCGAGTCGTGTCGAACGTGGACGACCGGCATCTCGGCGTCCCGCCAGGCAGCGAGCAATTCCGCCGCTCGCTCCTCGGCGTCGGGATTGTTTCGCTCGCCCCAGACGGCCGCGTCGAAGCCCGTCTGGAAGTCGACGAGGACGAGCGCCGTGTTCGGTGGGACCGTCACCGAGCGCTCGTCAATCGGCGGCATGACCGTCCGGGAGCGTTCTGGTCGCTTTCGGGTGTTCGCGCGTAACGTTGATGGGACACTCGTCGGGGGCCTGTTCGGGGTCCGCGGAGAGCAGATACTGGTGCCACTCGCGGTCACCCTCTACCCCGTAGTCCCCGATATCGGCGTGCGGGCAGACGCCGTCGTATTCTTCGAGACGCCCCTGGATGGTCTCCCGGGCCTGCTGTCCGGCCTCGGTGTCGTGGGTGATGCCCTCGAACAGCGTCCGGGGCTGGAACGTGATCTCCAGACCGACCGGACAGTATCGGCTCTTGCGTTCGTCGTAGAACGGCGCTCGGCAGGTGGGGAACATCGGCTCGCCGCCGAAGCAGAACTCCCAGTAGGGGTCGTCCGGGTCCGTCGGAATCTCCTCGGGCCAGGGTTCGGGGTCGTGGACGTGGAGGAACTGGAGGATGTGCCAGAGTCGTTCGTGGTAGGCCCGCTCGGAGAGCGATCGCTCGGGCGGTCTGAAGAACACGACGAACGACGCCTGGTCGGCGTGGTCCTCGTAGACGTCGAGGTACTCCAGAAGCGTGTCTCGGAACTGCAACAGGGCGTCCTTGTCGGTCATCGACGGGCAGACAGTGTAGAGGGGGTCGCCGTTCTGGATGGACTCGACGCCGAAGAAACAGGGGAACGGGGAGCCGTTGCGGTCGCCGGTCAGTGCGTTTCGGAAGGTCTCCCAGTGTGCCTCGGCCCACTCGGGAAGGCGGCCCGACGCTGCGCGGTCAGCGACAGTCGCCTGGTCCATGAGGACCTGTAGACCCGATTCGTTCATGTCCGATTGTTCGCCTCGATTAGCTTGAATCTTGGTTTTTCGGTCCAGAATGGCAACTAATAGGGAATTCGATCGACGACTTTTCCCGAATATCACCACTTTCGACGATGCGGGCTCGCAACCCACCTCGATGAACCAGTGCGTCCTGGACGCCTGCCTGTTCGAGATGGCGTTCCAGGTACGAGCAGGGTTCACACAGTTCCGTCCCGAGACAGACGGCGTCGCCAACCCGGAACCGTTCGCCGACGAGGTGGTTGAGCGCTACGCCGCGGGTCGTGACGTTGCGCCGGTGTGCGCCAGGCGACAGCGAAACGTCGTACTCGCGCTCTGCGGCGGCCAATGCTTCGGATTCGATGAACGTAACGGCACAGCCATCGCGGTCACCGAACGTCCCTTCCTCGTGGTAGTAGCGGTCACCGTCGAGACCACGACCCGCGACGGCCCGTACCGAGTCCACTGGCTCCGGTTGTGCACCAGTCGTCTGGGCGATATGAATGCTGGTGACAGTTCCCGTTTGCGTCATCGTATCCTACCACCCACTGGGGTCTCTGGGCGTATAACTGCCACAGTCCTGTCCGTTTATCTCCGAATTCGTGCAGTCGAAATCCGCCGGGTCGACGTACACGTCGCCCTCGACGGTCGAATCGATGAGTTTGACCTGGTCGGGGGCCGTGATCGATCCGGAGACGGTACTTTCGTCGACAGTGACCTCCTTGTTCGTGCTTTCGACGTCGCCATCGACCGTGCTACCGTCGAGGACGTCGACGATCCGCTGTGCCTCGACTCCGCCGCCGACAGTCACGTTGTAGAGCTTCACGTCGGCCGTGCGCGAGGTTGCCGTGCCGGAAATCCGCCCGTTCTGGTGGTTGAGGACGTTCTCGACGTCGACGGACCCGTAAACCACAGCGTCGTCGGCGTCGAGTTCTTTCGTGTCACTTCTCGTGTCACCGATGACGACACCGCCGTTTTCGATTTCGATGACTTTGTCAGTCCTGACGGAGCAGTCGACCACCTGCCCATCGATCTGGATATCGTCGGTGCCACCGTTGGTCTCGGAATCGACCCAGGCACAGCCCTCGTCGATGGACGGAACGTCGCTGCCTTCGACATCGAAGGTCGCGAGCGTGTAACTGGTCCCGTCATCACCCATCCACACGATGCGTATTTCGTCTGCTGTCGGGAGGAGATCGACCGTCTGACCGGCGCGGAACTCACCGGAGAGGGCACTTTCGTTGGTAACACCCCGAATTTCGACGTTCTCGCCGTTGAGCGTGTCGCCAGATTCGTGAACGAGTTCGTACTCCGGAAGGACCTCACTGTCCGCCGTTTCGAGTTCGAGGGCGACGTCGGGGGCAGGCTCGGGGTCATCCGCGAGACCGAACACCATGATCGCGCCCACGCCAGCCAGCGTCACAGAAATCGCCACCAGCAACACCGCACCGACGACCGGCGAAACCGCTCGTCGGTCGGTGGCAATAGCCGGCATTACGTGATATACGGAAGTCGGCCACAAGAGTATTGGCGTCGTTTCAGTTCTCGAACTGTCACCGGGGGCAGGACTGTCGCGAGAGCCAGATTTACGGTACCACCCGTTGCATTTTCAGGGGATCATGGACAGGGACGTTGCCATCATCGGGGGCTCGATGACGAAGTTCGGCCAGCGGGACGCCTGGATACGCGAGTTGCTGGCCCAGGCGGGCGAGGAGTGCCTGGCCGACGCGAGCGTCGCCCCGAGTGACGTAGAGCACGTGTACGTATCGAACATGGCCAGCGGCGAGTTCGAGGGCCAGACTGGCGTCATGAACGCGGTCGCCCACGACCTCGGGCTGATGCCCGCCTACTCACAGCGCATCGATCAGACGAGTTCCAGCGGTGGGGCGGGCATCTACGCCGCCTGTCAGTCCATCGCCTCCGGTGCCAGTGACATGACCTTACTCGTCGGCGGCGAGAAAATGACCCACAAGGGAACCGGCGGAGCCACCGACATCATCGCCTCGATCACCCATCCCGCCGAGTACAAGCAGGGTGTGACGCTCCCTTCCTTCGCCGGGATGACCGCCCGCCACTACCTCGAACGGTTCGACGCGCCCCGCGAGAGCCTCGCGAAGGTCGCGGTCAAGAACCACAGGAACGGCGTGGACAACCCCAAGGCCCAGTTCCAGAAAGAAATCGACGTGGAGACGGCACTGGAGAGTCCCGTCATCGCTGACCCGCTCCGGCTCTACGACTTCTGTCCCATCACTGACGGGAGTTCGGCGCTCATGTTCTGTTCCGAGGAGGTGGCCAGAGAGTACACCGACGAGTACGTCGTGGTCTCAGGGGTCGGGGGTGCGACCGACACCCACGTCGTCCACGAGCGAGAGGACCCGACGACGATGGGCGGTGTCGTCGAAAGTGGCCAGACGGCCTACGAGCGGGCCGGACTCGGCCCCGACGACATCGACGTGGCCGAACTGCACGACATGTTCACCATTCTGGAGTTCCTCCAGATGGAGGGCCTGGACTTCGCTGAGAAGGGCGAAGCCTGGCAAGCAGTCGAGGACGGCCGAACCGAGAAGGACGGCGAACTCCCCATCAACACCTCGGGCGGACTCAAATCGAAGGGGCACCCGCTGGGAGCCAGCGGCGTCGCCCAGGGCTACGAGATCTACGAACAGCTCATGGGTGAGGCAGGGCCGAGACAGGTCGAGGCCGATACCGGACTGGCCTGTAACGTGGGTGGATTCGGAAACTGCGTGATTACTACGATCATGGAGGCGCGATAACGATGGCATTCGAGGCATACCGCTGTCGGAACGGACACGTCACGTACCCGGGACACACGCTCTGTCCCGAATGCGGCGCAAAACAGGACGAGACCGTCGATCTGACCGACGAGACCGCCGAAATCGTCACCTGGACGGAGAGCACGGCCACGCCACCGGGCGTCCGCGAGCCCAACACGCTGGCTATCGTCGAGTTCGACGTGGATGGGGAATCGGTCAGGGCGCTCGGACAGATCGGATCGACGGACGACGACGAATCGTTCGACGTCGAGACCGGTGACGAAGTCGAACCGGTTTACGTCGAGGAACTCCGCGAACCGGGCGTCGGTCTGAAGCCTGTCGATGCCGATCAGGAGTGGGACGGGTATCGGTTCCAGCCTGTCCAGTGAGACAGTCCGTCGTCGAGCAACAGGCTGGAAGCGAAGATTCCGACCGACGCAGTGAGGGGCGACGGCGCGAACCAGTCGGTCGGAACCGAAGATTCCGGCCTGTCCAGTGAGGGTTATCAGACGTGACCCGGTTGACGCAGACCCACAGCGACTCAGGGCGTCGGAGGGGACCTGCGACCGGCCGCCGTCGTCGACTCGTCGGTTTCCAGCATGGCGATCCCGTCGCAGATCGTCACTGATCGCCCGTGCCGGGCGTGCGGGAAGACCGAACGCAGTTCCTCGTCTTCGTAGACCGCCAGGCACATCACCGGAAAGACGGTCGCAGTGAATCGGCTGTCCGTGTAGAGGCTGTGACAGTCGTGACGGTCGAAGGCGGGCCGCATCGACACGCCGTGAGCTCGCGCCCACCCCTCAAACCCCTCGTAGGCGGCCAGTGCCGGCACGGTTTCGGGCGTTCCCATCGTGACCCGTGTCGGCCAGTTCTCGACGACGAGTTCGTCGACGTGGCCAGCCGATTCGAGGGCCCGGAGTCGACCGAGCGTCTTCTCTTGTTCCACACGTGCAGCAGCTGGCACCGAGTCCCGCAGGTAAAGTGTCGCCTGTGTCTCGGGAGTCATGCCGTGCAGAATGGTCGCCGGAGAGCTTAGCTGTTTGGGAACTTGTCACACACCTTGCCGATCGGCGGCTGTCGAGAGCTGTTCGTTGGACCGAAGGTGAACGGGACGGTCCCGTCGGGACCTGTCCCGACTTATTCCACGGGGACGGCAGGCAGGTCATCGTCGGCGGGTCCCGGAACCGGTTCGTCCGTCTCGAGGTCATCGAGGCCGTCGAAGACGGTGTAATAGGTCCCGTCGTCGGTGTGGGGGTAGACGGCCTGCAATTCTCCAGCCTCGTAGACGGCGATCGCCATCACCGGCAGGACGAGCGCGGTGTATCTGGCTCCGGTGGTCCAGTCGTAACACGCTCGCGTCGCGAACGCCGGATGCAGCCGAACGTCGTTCTCGCGGGCCCACTGGCTGAACGCGTTGAACGCCCGTTGGGCGCGCTCGTCGGTCGGGCCCTGGCCATCGACGGCCACTTTTCGAGGCCATTCGTACACGTCCACCGTATCGACGGTCGGTCCCGCTGCAAGCTCGCGGACCGCCTCCCGGAATGCCGCCTGGCAGCGACCGGCCAGACCCCGTGTTTCGTCCCTGAGGTACACCGCCAGTCGTCGCTTGGTTGTTGTCGTCATGGAGGGATCACAGGTGAACCTTCATCATTGTTCAGTAAAAATCGCACTGCGGTTCTCACGAACCGAGAACGTCAGTTCGTGGTTTCGAGCGTCCCCTTTTCGACCGCTTCGGGGTCGGTTTTCCCACCAGGGGCGCGCTGCCGGGCGGATTCGATCGAGCGGAGGCAGTCCATCACGGACCGCGACCCGTCGTTCGTAGTGTGTGGGTAGACGGACTGCAGCGTCTCGTCGCGATACACCGCCAGACAGAGGACCGGCAGGACCAGGCATTCCCCCTTCGCCCCGGAGTCCATCGAGTAACAGGTTCGCGTATCGAAAAAGGGAGCCAGATCGACCCCGACGTCCTCGGCCCACTCCGAGAACTGCTCGTAGCGCCTCCGCTCGCGGGATTCGGCGTCGAGTGGCACTTTCTTCGTCCAGTTGTGGATCTCAACGTGAGAGATATGTCCCGCAGTAGCCAGTTCCTCGAGTTGCGTCGCGACCTGATCGCGGCGTTTCCCCGCAACGTTCGATAGCGACGTCCGGGCGTACAGTTCGACCCGTGTCCCCGACCGTGTCCCGTCTCCAGACATTTCGTTCTACAATCGAACGACGGAATTAATAAAACGTGCTATGTTACAATAGGTTGACATCGTTACGCACGGTAGTTGTACAGACCGATCATTCGTCACCGTCGTCGTCGATGTCCTGTTTGATCGAGTGGAGTTCGGCGTCGACGTCGACCGGCACCTCGCGCGTGGCGTCGCCATCGGGAGCGGCGCTTCCGGTATCGGCGCTCGTCGCCGCCAGTTGGTCGTCGATCTCTTCGCGGAGCGACCGCGCCTCGTCGAGGACTTCGCGCGCTTCGTCGTCCGGTGGTCGGCCCTCCATGGCCTCCTGTACGTCCGCGAGGACGGTATCGAGTCGATCGAGCGTGGTCTGGCTCAACGCGACCGCTCGCTCACGAACGGCGTGGTCTGACGACGCTCCCCCCCGATCGCTTCGGTCGTCGGCCAGCCGAATGGCACGCTGGAGCAGCCTGAGCGCCCGAACGTTCGTCTCCAGCAGCAGGATCAACCCAGGTATCGCGACTTCGTCCGTGAACCGAAGCAAGTCCCTCGGTGTCGGTGGTCGCGGCCCCCTGGGGCCCGAATCGAGTTCGTGCTGTAACTCACGCAACGACCGAGCGAGGTCGGCGGCGAGTCGAGCGAGGTCAGCGTTCCCGTCCCTGTCGCTCATAGGCGGCCTACGCCTCGTCCAGTGAAAAAGGGTGTGTCCCCGATGTTGAACGTGGGACTGCGAAGTCGGTCCATGTTCACGACCCGCCGTTCTCAAATGATTAGGTAGACCAAAACCCTTTTAGATTTAGGCCCACCTAACTCAGGTAATGCCAGCACGGGATCGGCTCTCCGCAGACGAACGGGATCAGTCGGACGACGCACCCACCGAACACCTCGAACTACCGGTGACGAGCCACCGAACCACGCCCGACCGATGTGTCTTTACCGAGTCGGGCAACACGGACGCCTGGATTTCGACCGATACGACCGTCGACCTCGAACGGTAATTTCGGCGCCCCTATCTTTTCGCCGTCGCCAGAAGCGGATGCGACAGCGCTGTCTCGAACGTGGAAAAAGACGACCGTCGGGTTAGTCTACCAGTTCTTCAGCGAGTCTTCGCCGAGGAAGTGCTCGATGGTGTGGGCGAACTCTTCTAATTCGAGCAGTTGCTGGCGGAGCATCTCGGCGGACGCGTGGTCGCCGAGGTTCTCGGCGAGTTCGATGTGGTCCCGTACCGTCTCGATGATGTCGCCGTACATCTCCATGTCGTTGCTCATCGAGGTGCGGATGTCGTAGATGTCGTCGTCCTCGGCCTCGACGGGCGCGTGTTCTTCGAGGTTGGACATCTTGGCGATGGGGACGCCACCGAGCGCCTGGACGCGTTCGGCGAGTTCGTCCGCCGCTTCCTCGGCTTCCTCGGCGGCCTCGCCCAGGAACAGGTGGAGGTCGCGGTACTCCGGCCCCTCGACGTTCCAGTGGTGTTTGCGAAGCTGGTGGTACAGCACGTACGTCGCTGCGAGGTCCGTGTTCAGCGCGTCGATGACCTGTTCCGCTTTGTCCTCGGCGAGGCGAAGCCCGTTTTCCTCGACGGTACCGGCCTCTCTTAGGACGTTCTTCTGGGTACTCATTACACCCAGACGTTGGAGCGGACGCCCCTTAAAAATTGCCATCGAGAAATTATTTTTTGGAACCCTAAAATTTGATTTGCGCTAGCCGAGGATACTATCAGATCGATGAATTGAGGACGGTGTCGGTTCAGTCCCTGGCGAGGATCATCGGTAGCGCATTGTCGTCCGGTGTGCCGTCGGTGTCCCGGCGGGTCTGTTCCGAGTGGAGGTAGAGGAGTGCATCGAGTTCGGGTTCGGTGAGATCCAGGGCGTCCGCGAACTCATCCCAGACGTGGGGGCGCAGTCGGAGGTAGTACGTCGATTCCGTTCGCCGGAGGACGGGTTGTTCGTGGAACTGGCTGCGCCACTCGTAGACGATGTCCTCGACGCCCGGGTTGTCGCGAACCTGGCGTTGGTGGGCTACGACGAGTTCGCGGAGTCTCTCGGGTGTCACGTCGTTCTCGTCGGCGACGACGTCCAGGAGGTCGCCGTCGAACGGTGCCAGCAGGGCGTCGGACTCGCTCATGGCAGTCAGTTCACGGCCATCGACAAAAGCCTCGCGCCGAACGGCGAGCGACCGGTCGGGGCCGGGCGACCAGGTCGGGAAACTATTTGGGCTGCCGGCGGGTCACGGAATCGTATGCACGAGCGAGTAGCCGAGTTCAGGACGCGCGCGAGCGACGAGTTCGGGTTCGAGGTCGACGTCCACGAGTTCCCGGACGGGACCAAGACGGCCGAAGACGCCGCCGAGGCCGTCGGCTGTGACGTGGCCCAGATCGCCAGCGCCATCGCGCTCTCGGCAGGCGACCAGTTGATCGTCGTGCTCACGAGCGGCGCGAACCGGGTCAGCACGGCCAAAATCGCCACAGAGCGCGACATCGGAGATGGCGACGTCGAGATGGCCGACGCCGACGAGATCAAAGCCACGCTGGGCTGGAGTATCGGCGGCGTCCCGCCGTTCTGCCACGACGCCGACGTCCCCGTCTACATGGACGAGACGCTCCTCGACCACGAGACCGTCTGGGCGGCGGCCGGCACGCCCCAGTCAGTCTTTCCGATCGATCCGGACCGACTCCGGGAGTACGCTGGAGCGACGCCGCTCGACGTGGCCGAGTGACGGCCCCGTGAGCCGATAGGTTTGTCCCGTCTCGGCCGCTGGGACCGGGTATGTTGCCGCGACTCGCCCGGGGAACCGGCCGATACACCGTGCCGCTTGCAGTTCTCGGGCTGCCCGCCCTCCTGTTCTCGCCGCTTTCCGGCCTGCTCGTCGCTCTCGCGATGGTCGTCGTCGTCGTCTTCCACCGCGATCCCGACCGCACGGTCCCCGAAACCGGGGTGGTCGCGCCGGCCGACGGCCGCGTCTCGGTCATCCGCCAGGATGGCGACCAGGTCCGGGTGGGGATATTCATGAACCTCGACGACGTCCACGTCAACCGCGCGCCGATGGACGGAACCGTCCAGTCCGTCACGCACACGCCGGGCGGACACTGGCCAGCGTTCTCGAAGGAATCGGACCGAAACGAGCGGGTCCACGTGGCCTTCGAGGAGTACACCGTCGTACTCATCGCGGGTGCGGTCGCCCGGCGTATCCACCCCTACCTCGAATCCGGGCAATCGGTCGAGCGCGGCGACCGGATCGGACACATCTCCTTTTCCAGTCGGGTCGATGTGCTCCTCCCCGCGGAAGTCGACCGGACAGACCTGCTCGTGGAAAAAGGCGACACCGTCTCGGCGGGCGAATCTCGACTAGTGGCGACGGAACCGAACTGACCGGGTGGGGTCGTTTCGACGGGGAGGTGTCGGCTCCGAGTACCAGCTTGTATCCCGAACTATATCCCGGCGCGGAGCGAACTCCCGGATGACACGATGGGCGAGTTATCTACGATGTTCGCACCCGATCGGGTCGCGGTCATCGGTGCGACGGAGCGTGAGGGATCTGTCGGGCGAGCCATCACGTCGAACCTCGCGACCGATTTCGAGGGCGAGGTGGTTCCCGTCAACCCCACCGCCGAGACGGTATTGGGTTTCGAGTGTTACGCGGAGGTCGGGGCGGTCCCCGGCGACATCGACGTGGCTGTGGTCGTCGTCCCCGGCGACATCGCGGTCGAGGCCGTCGCGGACTGCGGCGAGACCGGCATCGAGAACGTCGTCGTCATCACGGCCGGGTTCAGCGAAGCGGGCAGCGAGGGAGCCAGCCGCGAGCGCCGACTACGCGACGTCGCCGCGGAGTACGATCTGAACGTCGTTGGCCCGAACAGTCTGGGCATCATGAGCACTGGCGTCAACATGAACGCCACCTTCGGCCCCGAGAACGCCCAGCCCGGGTCGATTTCGTTTATGAGTCAGTCCGGTGCGTTCATCACGGCCGTCCTGGACTGGGCCAACGACCGCGACGTCGGATTCCAGGACGTGGTTTCGCTCGGAAACAAGGCGGTACTCGACGAGGGCGACTTCATCGCCGAGTGGGGTGACGACCCCGATACGGACGTGATCCTGGCGTATCTGGAGGGGATCGAGGACGGGAGCCGATTCATCAGGACCGCCCGGGAGGTTACACAGGACACCCCGATCGTGATGGTCAAGTCCGGCCGCACAGAGGCCGGCGCGTCGGCTGCCGCTTCACACACCGGAACGATGGCCGGGAGCGAGCGCGCCTACGAGGCCGGTCTCGAACAGGCCGGGGCCATCCGCGTGGACAACGTTCAGGAACTGTTCGACTTCGCCGGGATTCTGGAGGGCCAACCGCTTCCCGACGGCGATTCGGTCGCCATCGTCACCAACGCCGGCGGGCCTGGCGTGATGACGACCGATGCCATCGGCGACTCGGACCTCTCGCTCGCCTCCTTTACCGACAACACGCTGAGCGCGCTCTCGGACGCACTGCCCGACGGAGCCAACATCTACAATCCCATCGACGTCATCGGCGACGCCGACGTGGACCGGTTCGCCGAGGCCATCGACGTGACCTTGGCCGACCCGAACGTCGGCGCGGCCATCGTGATGGCCTGTCCGACGGCGACGCTGTCCTTCGAGGCCCTCGCCGAGGTCACGGTCGAGTTACAGGCGGAACACGGGAAACCGGTCGCCGCGTCGCTGATGGGCGGCGACTCCACCAGGGACGCACAGGCAACGCTCAGCGAACACGGGATTCCGACGTACTTCGACCCGGCGCGGGCGGTCAGGAGTCTCGACGCGCTTCGGAACTACCGGGAGATACAGGCGCGAACGTACGCGGAGCCGACCGAGTTCGACGTGGATCGCGAACGCGCTCGCGAGGTCCTCGACGACGCCAAACGCCGCAACACCACGCGACTCGGCGTCGAGGCGATGGACCTGCTCGAAGCCTACGGGATTCCGATTCCGGACGGGGAGATCGTCGACGGCCCCGGCGACGCGGAGACGGCCGCCGAACGGGTCGCCGGCGACGGCGAGGGCGTCGTGATGAAGATCGTCAGTCCGGACATCCTCCACAAGTCCGACATCGGCGGCGTCGAGATCGGCGTCCCGGTTTCGGAGGTCGCAGACACCTACGAGGACCTCGTGACCCGTGCGCGCAACTACCAGTCCGACGCGACGATTCTCGGGGTCCAGATACAGGAGACGCTCGACCTGGACGACGCGACCGAGACCATCGTCGGGATGAACCGCGACCCGCAGTTCGGTCCGCTCCTCCTTTTCGGCCTCGGTGGCATCTTCGTCGAGGTCCTGGAGGACACGACGGTCCGGGTCGCACCGGTCAGCGAACCCGAAGCGAGGGAGATGGTCGACGACATCGAGTCCGCGCCGTTGCTGCGGGGGGCACGCGGTCGCGAACCGGTCGACGAGGCCGGCGTCGTCGAGACCATCCAGCGCCTCTCACAGCTCGTGACGGACTTCCCCGCGATACTCGAACTGGACATCAACCCGCTCGTCGCGACGCCCGACGGCGTCTCGGCGGTCGACGTGCGGCTCACCATCGATCAGGAGCAACTATGAATCCGATACTCGTCAGTACGACCGAACGAAGCACAGGCAAGACGGCCGTGGCGCTCGCATTGGCCCAGCGACTCCTCGACGATGGGGAGGCCGTCGGCTACATGAAGCCGCGAGGGACGCGCCTCCAGAGCGCCGTCGGCAAGACGCTCGACAAGGACCCGATGCTCGCCCGCGACCTGCTCGATCTGGACGCGGAGATGCACGAGATGGAACCCATCGTCTACTCGGAGACGTTCGTTCAGGAGGCGATCAGGGGACGGGAAGACCCCGACGCGCTCCGGGAGCGACTCGAAGAGAGCTACGAATCCATTGCCGAAGGAAAAGACGCCGTCGTCGTCGAGGGCGCGGACGACTACACGACGGGCGGTATCGTGAACTTGACCGATCCGGACGTGGCGGAGCTGTTCGACGCGTCGGTCCTGCTGCTGGCCAACTACGAGGACCCGAGCGACGTGGACGAAGTGCTCGCGGCGGCCGATGCTTTCGGTGACCGGCTGGGCGGCGTCCTGTTCAACGCCGTCTCCGACGACGACTTCGACGAGTTGACCGAGGACGTCGTCCCGTTCCTCGAAGAGCGGGGAATCACAGTCTTCGGTGCGCTCCCGTCGGTCAAGGAGCTCTCCGGCGTCACAGTGGCGGAACTGGCAAACAGTCTCGGGGCCGACGTGCTCACCTCGGAGGCACCGACCGACGGGTTCGTCGAGCGGTTCGTCGTCGGTGCGATGGGGAGTGACGCAGCGCTGCGGGCGTTCCGACGCACCCGCGAGGCCGCCGTCATCACCGGAGGCGACCGCTCGGACATCCAGACCGCAGCGCTCGAAGCGCCAGGAGTCAGGTGTCTCCTGCTCACTGGCGGCTTCCGCCCGACCGGTGCGATCATCGGGAACGCCGAGGACGCCGGGAAACCTGTCCTGTTGGTACAGGGCGACACCCGAACCGCGATCGACCGGGCCGAATCGATCATCAGTTCCGGTCGAACGAGAGACGCCTCGACCGTCGACCGAATGGGTGAACTACTCGGAGACAGCGCGGACGTACAGGCAATGCTTGCACTCGGCAAGTAACTGTCACTTCGGTTATCGACCCTGAAAACGGCCTGTCGTACAGCAGTCGATACTCCGCAATCTAGAGGTCCGATAGCGCATAATTCGTCGTGAACCGCCACTGTCCTTTGGTTATCAATCACTGTAATATCCTCTTAACCGGGCGTTTCAGCTGCTAATATCGACACAAGCACTTATTTGGAGTCGGTCCAAAACGTATGATGGAGCCATCTGGCTCCGTAGTGTCACACACCGGGGGCGAAGCCCCCGGGGTTTCCCTTTGACTGTCTGCCGCGTTTCGACACGTCACGAACACACGCCAGCGATGTCTCAGGTTCCGAAGACGATATCGCGAGGGAGTCGCTCGCGGACGCCACTGACGACATCCGCCGGGTCCGATAACTGAATCGGGGAGAGCGTCGCGACGGACTCGTCCGTCATCTCCGAGAGCACCTCGGGGTTCGTTCGCTCGGCGAGGGTCGCCCCCTCGTATTCGTTCAGAACGATTCCACGGACCGGGACGTTTCGGCGTTCGAGTGCTTCGACCGTCAGTGCAGTGTGGTTCAGCGTTCCGAGGCCAGATCGTGAAACCACGACCGTCGGCAGGGATAAGTCGGCCACCAGATCGATCACTTCCCTCCCATCGGCGAGCGGGACACGCAGGCCGCCGATCCCCTCGACCACGCCGACCTCGCTGTCGGCGAGCGCTGACTCACACCCTGTCAGGAGTTCGTCGTAACACAGCGATTCCTCGGCCACGTCGGCAGCGACTGCCGGGGCGAGCGCCGGTTCGAGTCGTCTGAGACAGGTCGCGGCAGCGTCCGTGCCACAGGCCTCGGCGACGAACTCGGCGTCGTCATCCGGTGGATAGCCGGTCTGACACGGCTTGATCGCTCGGGCGTCGTGGCCCTCGTCGCGAAGCCAGCCGACTAATCCGGCGGTGACGACCGTCTTCCCGACGCCCGTTCCGGTCCCGACCACCGCGAAATCCGCCGGCGCGTCGGTCATAGGAGTCCGAGGTCCTCCCCCGCCGCTCGGAACGCGTCGAGACAGCGGTCGATGTCCTCGTCGGTGTGAGTGGCCATCGGTGCGACGCGAATCCGACTCGTTCCCTCGGGTACTGTCGGGGGCCGAATCGCTGGTGCGACGATTCCGTGATCGCGCAGGCGGTCGTCGAGCGCCACCGCGTCGCTCCGGTCGCCGACGACGACCGGGAGGATTTGGGTTTCACCCCACACGTCGTAGCCCATGTCTTCGAGACCGTCACGAAGCCGGTCGACGGTGGCCCAGAGCTGGTCCCGGCGGCCGCTCTCGCGGGCGACCCGAAGGGCTTCACGGGCTGCGGCGGCGGCGGGCGGGGCCAACCCCGTCGAGAACACGAACGAACGGGCCGCGTTCAGGAGGTGTTCGATCAGGGGGTCGCTCCCGGCCACATAGCCGCCCTGACTGGCCAGTGCCTTCGAGAGGGTCCCCATCTGGACGTGAACCCGATCGGAAAGTCCCTCACGCTGGACGATACCGCCACCGTCGTCGTACAGGCCAGTCGCGTGGGCCTCGTCGACCATCAGCCACGCGCCGAACTCCTCGACGACGTCACAGATGGCGGTCAGTGGTGCCACGTCCCCGTCCATGCTGAACACCGAATCAGTGAGGACGAGCCAGGATTCGTCCCCGACGGGCGCTGCCGCCCGTGCTTCCATCTGCGCCCGCAGGTCCTCTGGGTCGCAGTGATCGTAGACGACGGTCTCGGCTCCGGCCTGTCGGCACCCGTCGATGATGCTGGCGTGGTTCAGTTCATCGGAGAAGACGACATCGGGAGCCAGTGCGGCGATCGTCCCGACGTTGGCCGCATACCCCGACGAGAAGGCGAGGGCGCGCTCGGTATGCTTCGTCTCGGCTAACTCGCGTTCCAACGCGCGGTGGGGCGGGGTGTCGCCGGTGACGAGTCGGCTGGCACCCGCACCGGTGCCCACTTCCCTCGCGGCCTCGGCTGCAGCGGCCTGAACCCGTTCGTGATCGGCCAGTCCAAGGTAGTTGTTGGCCGCGAAGATCGACAGTTCCTCGCCCTCGAACGTCGGCGGTTCGGCCTTCGGGTCCGGGGCCATGCGACTCCTGGCCGCGACGCGCTCGACGGGCGCGATGTCGCGATGGAGACCGCGTGCCTCCCGATCCTGGAGACGTTCAGCCGGGTCGAAACCGTGATCGCTTCGCTCCCTGCCGGCCGCTCGGCGTTGCTGTTCTGACATCCCCGTTCAGAACCCGGGCATCAGATCGGCCGGGCCGAACACGCCGTACTCGCCGGCGCGATTTCGACGGACGCCCGCCTTCAGATACCCCAGTGCCGGGCCGTTGACGTTCGCCTCCATACTGGTGTCGTCGTCCAGCTGGAAGGTGTTGGTCCCCGTCTCGCCGTCGAAGGTCGTCCCGGTGACCCGGACCGTCGTGGTCGTCGGTTTCTCGTCGGAGGTCACGTCGAGGACGCCACCGACGGTCACGTCCTCGGCGTCGCAGATGCCGGCCCGCTCCAGCAACACGTCGTCTGCGTGTTCCATGTCCTCGAACTCGATGACACCGTCATGGTCGTCGATGACGGCCTCGATCTCGTCGTCGCTCATCTCCCGTGCGTCCTCGATGCTGTACCCGTCGAGATGGGCGATGTCCTCACGGACAGTCCCCCGATTGTCCTCGTACCCGGATTTGAGCCCGACGCCCCACCAGATGTCGACCGATTCGACCTCGACGAACGACTGGGCGGCGATGGCCGCGGCCCCAGTCAGGAGTCCCGGCGTGGCACCGGCACCACACACGAAGGAAATTCCGGATTCCTCGAAGGTCTCGGCGCGTTCGTCGAGCATTTCGATGACGCGTGAGCGCTTGAGCACGTCCACGAGGACGCCCTCGTAGTCGGCGTCGGCGAACCGGTCGGCCACGCGCGGGATGAAGTCGTGCTCGAAGTTCGGCAGTGCGATCAGGACGGCGTCGATAGCATCGCTCACCTCGATGACGTCCTCGATGGGCGTCTCGGTCGGGTCAGCCTGCACCGAGGCCGCGACGCCCTTGTCTTGCCCGGACTGCTTGACGCCGCCGTCGGCAGTGCTGCCAGCAGCGGTTGCGCCACCATCGCTCGCGATGTTTCCCTCCGTCGCCGCGAGCAGTTCGTCCACGTCCAGTCCACCATCGGACGCGCTCTGCGCGCCCGACGAGCCACTGGAATCGCGACGCGATTCCAGGACGCCGTGATCGACGGCGACGCCGTGGCGGTCACAGGCCGCGACCGGCGTGAGATGGTCCTTGTTCTGTGAGACTTCCAGCGTTCGTCGACCGATGCCACCAGTTCCGAGTACCGCGAAATTGATTTCGTCCATGTATGTCCTGTTTGTCGTTTCGCTCGCTCACGGCGTCCTCGACGCCGCTCGCCTTTCGGAGATTCTCGCATCCGCTCGAATCTCCCTAATCGTCCAGCTCTGCGTTGCTAGTCGCCGTTCCTGCCGCAGTCTCTACGGTTCCGTCGTCGGAGCTCCCATCGCCGCGGGCCTTGACGGCCTCCGCGTCGAACTCGTTTGCGTCCATGTTCGGCTCCATCCCGGCTTGCTCCATCACCTCGATGTCGTCGCCCGGTGACTGACCACCCGTCGTCAGGTAGTCGCCGGTCAGGATGCCGTCCGCACCCGCCTCGAAGGGCAAGTGCTGTTCGTCTTTGTCGAGGTTTACCTCGCGCCCACCGGTCAATCGAACTCGGGCCTCCGGGTGGAGCAGCCGGTAGACTGCGATGGTCTCGATGATTTCCTCGGTGGAGATATCGGCCGAGTCCCCCAGTTTCTCGCCGAGGTCTGTCCCGGCGACCGGGTTCAGGATGTTGACGGGAAGCGAGGAAACGCCGATGTCCTGTAAGGCGATGGCCGCGTCCACGCGGTCGGTCGGCGACTCGCCCATCCCGAGGATGACGCCGGCACAGAGGTCCATCCCGACGTCCTTTGCGAGTTCCAGCGTCTCCACCCTGTCCTCGAAGGTGTGGGTGTCGACGATTTCGGGGAAAAAGTCCGGCGAGGTCTCGATGTTGTGATTGTAGTGATTGATGCCTTCGTCGGCGAGAATCTCGGCTTCCTCTCGCGTGAGGATGCCGAGGCTGGCGTCGACTTCCACGTCGGTCTCGTCCCGAACGAGTCGGATGGCTCGGAGGACTTCCGCCCACTCGTCGGGGCGGTTTTCCTTCGAGACGCCCTTCTCGGCGACGACGATGCCGAACCGCTGGGCACCGTCGCGCTCGGCGCGCTGGGCCGCTTCGAGGATCTCTTCGGGGTCGAGGAAGCCGTAGGTCTCGATCCCCGTGTCGAAGTGGACCGACTGCGCGCAGAAGCCACAGTCCTCGGCGCAGTTGCCCGCTTTCGCGTTCACGATCGAGCAGGCGTCGACCGTGTCGTCGCCCAACTGTGAGCGCACGTAGTCGGCGGCCGCTGCGAGCTCGTCGACCGGCTGTGCGAGCAGTGCGAGCCCGTCCCGTCGGTCGAGACGCTCGCCCGCCAGCACTCGCTCGACGGCGTCGTCTATCGTTGGAATGCCCGTCTCGTAAACCACACCGAGCTAGTCAGTTGACGATGGCAAAAAGGTTCGGGTCAGGCGTACTGCGTCACGAGGTTTTCGAGCGTTCCTTTGTCCTGAACGCCGACCAGTTCCTTCTTCATCTCGCCGTCGTGGAACAGTTCAAGCGTGGGGACGCCTTGCACGTTGTGCTGACGCGCCAGTCCCTGCAAGGCGTCGATGTCGACCTTCGCGACTGTCGCGTCGGTCTCGGCAGCGATCGCTTCGACCGTCGGTTCGAGCATCTTGCACGGACCACACCAGTCCGCGTAGAAGTCGACCAGGACTGTGCCGCTGGAAGTTACCTCCTGGAAGTGGTCGCTGTCCTCGACGTGAATGGGTTCGTCCGAACCGGCCGAGCCGCCGATTTCGTTCTTCAGTTCCTCTTTTTTCTGCTCACGGATCGCATCGATGTCCTCCGAATCGCTTGCGTCACTCATACCCGCTATTACGTACTGATCCCGTATAATCACGTTGGTGGTGTGTCCGTTCGATGCACGAGCGTGTGGGTTCGGGAACGCAGTAGCTGCGGTCGTGAATCCGGGTCCGTCGACCACCAGGTACCGCTTCCGTCTCGTCCCCCTCTCTCCCGATCGAAATCAGTCCTGATCGACGTCGACTTCGCCGGCGTCGGTCACCGTCACCTCGTGGTCGTCCACCTCGAAGGTGAGCGATCGCTCGTCGCCCTCGAAGACCTCCACGAGGTCCGCGAGGTCGACGTACTCCTCCAGCGACGCGAAATCGTCCGGGTCGGCATCGACCGCCGAAGCGACCTCTTCCATGACGACATCGCTTGCAGGTTGTGGACTAACCCACGCCTCCTCGTCGTCCGTCTCGGCGTCGTCGTCGGGACGTAGGATGTACAGTTCCCCGTCTTCTGCGCTCATGTTCCCCTATAGACACGGCATACTTATAATAACCAATCAGTACTTTCAGGATCTGAAATAACACGAGCGACGGTCAACTGTCGGTTCGAAGCCTCACTACCACTTCGCGTGGTGGGTTTCTGCCACGCCGACAAGTTCGACGCGGTGGTCACCGACGGTCCCGCGCCAGGTACCGAGCGGCTGGGCGTACCGCGAGACGACGAGTCCGAGGTTCGTGTCCTCGGATCTGACTCCCTCCGGATCGAGACGAACGTCGACGACGCCGTCGTCAGTTTCGACGGTCCACGTCGAGGCCGGATTGCGGCTGTCGAACGTGAACGACGCGCCGTCGACGGCACGGCGCTCGTCACCGATCCAGACGGCGTTTTCCAGACCGGAGTTGAAGCCGTCGATCAGATTGAAGCCGATTGGAGTCCCGTCGGCAGTCGTCCCGGTGGCGATGGCCCACCGCCAGCGGGTATCGCGCGCGAGGAGACCGTGTGAGAAATCGAGCATCCCGTCCGCGCCGTCGAAGGTGTGCGAGCGTCCGCGCCAGTCGACCGATCCACTTGCGGAGAGACAGGTCGACTTCTGCGTGACGTTGACGCCCGGATGCCGGCCTTCGTCGACCGGGCAGATCGCTGTGACCGGTCCCGGCCCATCGTGTGTGAGCGAGAGGTCGAGGGTAACGGGTCCGAACTGCCCGGCGACGGAAAAGCCGCTGTCACGCTCGGTCGCGCCGAGGGTCACGTCGCGGAAGTCCGCGCCGATGCGCGGGCGTTCGCCGGGTCGGTCCGCTCGTCGAACGGTCGTCGGCGGCAGGAGACGGGATTCGTCGGCGACGAGACGCCCTCGCGTTCGGTCCAGGACCCACACGAAGGCGGTGTTCGCGAGGCCGGCGTCGACGACTGCACCACCGACGGCGAGGTCGTCGTCGACCGCACAGAACCACTGCCAGCCTTTCTCCTGAACGTATCTGCGGAGCCTGTTGACAGGAAGCGACGAGAGCGATGTCGTCTCACAGGCACCTGCAAACGTGCCGAAATCCGCCCGCCCGTCGACGACTGGCCGCATCGGAGCCTGCGGAAGTGTCATTAACCACTCATCGAAACACCCCGCCCTCAATCTTACGGAAACTGATAATTCGCTAACTCTCGTCGGCGAAAGGGATTAGGTGGTTGGCCCGTGTCACCGACGTACATGAGTTCGGAAACACTCGCCACCTTCGAATCGTCGCTTCAAGGGGTGGCGACGGTCCACACGACCGACGCCGAGTCGTTCACCGAGACGCTCGGCGAGGCCATCGAGGAACCAGCGGTCGGGACGGCGCTTCCCCACGAGGGCGTCTCGCTCGCCGACACGTCGGTGGTACTCGACCCGTCACCGTCGGACATCGAAACCGCTGCGACCGGCGTGACACCCGCCGGACTGGGGATCGCAGACTACGGAACGGTGACGCTTCCGTCGGGCGCTGCGGGCGAGGAACTGGTCAGTCTGTACGCGCCCCGACACGTCGCGGTCGTCGCGGCGAGCGACGTGGTCATGGACATGCCGGCGGCCTACGAGCGCATGGGCGAGGAGTTCGCCGCCGGGACGGACACGCAGGTACTCGCGACCGGGCCGAGCGCGACCGCCGACATGGGGACGCTGGTCGAGGGCGTCCACGGGCCGAGCGAGACCCACGTCCTGATCCTGGAGGACCGATGAGTTCCCGCCGCGACCGCGCCGACGAACTCCGGCACCTGATGGAGACCGAGGGCGAGGCCGTCGGCCAGAACACCCGAACCGTCAACCAGCTCACGAACTACGCGCTCCAGCGGTTCGACGACTACGAGGAACTCCGAACGGCCGCACGGGGTATCAAGGAACGAGCCATCGCTGACCTTCCGGACCTCATCGACCGCGTGGACGAGGCCGTCGAGGCGAACGGCGGCCAGGTCCACGTCGCCCAATCGGCCGCCGACGCGAACCGCATCGCCGAGCGTATCATGGCCGATCAGGACGCCGAGAAACTCGTCAAGAGCAAGTCGATGACGACCGAGGAGATCGACGTCAACGACCACCTCGAATCGGCCGGGTACGAGGTGGTCGAAACGGACCTCGGGGAGTTCGTCGTCCAACTCGCCGACGAGTCGCCTTCGCATCTCATCGGCCCAGCGATGCACAAATCGGCCGACGAGATCGCGGCGCTGTTCAACAGCGAACTCGACCCGGACGAGGAACTGTCCGGCGATCCGATCGAACTGACCGCGTTCGCACGCGAGCGCGTCGGCGAACACATCCGCGAGGCCGACGTGGGCATGACGGGCGCGAACTTCGTCGTCGCAGAGTCGGGAACGCTCATGCTGGTGACCAACGAGGGCAACGCGCGGAAGACGGCCGTGACGCCGGACACGCATATCGCCGTCGCGGGCGTCGAGAAACTCGTCCCGAGTCTGGCAGACCTCCAGCCCTTCACGGAACTCATCGCCCGTACCGGAACGGGCCAGGATATCACATCCTACGTTTCACTGCTGACGCCGCCCGTCGACACGCCGATTCCCGATTTCGAGACCGACGAGTTCCGGGACGCCGACGAGCGGTCCTTCCACCTGATTCTGCTGGACAACGGCCGGATGACGATGCGGGAAGACGAGGACCTGCGCGAGACGCTCTACTGCATCCGCTGTGGGGCCTGTAACAACTCGTGTGCGAACTTCCAGACCGTCGGCGGCCACGGCTTCGGCGGCGAGACCTACACCGGCGGAATCGGTACCGGCTGGGAGGCCGGCGTTCACGGCCTCGACAGCGCGAGCGACATGAACGACCTCTGTACCGGCTGCTCGCGGTGTGAACCGAAGTGTCCGACGAAGATAGACATCCCGTGGATCAACACAGTCGTTCGCGAGCGGTTGAACCACCAGGGAGCGGACGGAGAGGACGACCTCGATTTCCTCGTCGAGGGGTTGACGCCGGACGAGGAACCCACCGGAACGGACCTGCAGAAGCGCTTTTTCGGGAACATCGAGACGGTTGCGAAACTGGGGAGTCTGGCACCCGGCCTGGCGAACGCGGTCGCCAGTTCGCGGCCGGGAAACTGGCTGTTGGAACGGGTCGCCGGCGTGGACTCGCGTCGTGACCTGCCGACACTCGCCGACGAGACGCTGCGGGAGTGGTACGGCTCGCGCGGGGCGCAGGTCAGCCAGCCTGACCGAGATGTCGTGTTGTACCCCGACCTCTACACGGATTACTTCGATCCCGACCGGGGGAAAGCCGCCGTGCGGGCGCTGGAGGCGCTGGGCTGTCGCGTTCACGTTCCTCCCGTTCCGGAGAGCGGGCGGGCACCGCTCTCCCAGGGGATGATCGAGACGGCCCGCGAGCAGGCCGAACGCGTTCACGGCGCACTCGTCACGCACATCGACCAGGGACGCGACGTCGTCGTCGTCGAACCGAGCGACCTGGCGATGTTCCGCTCGGATTACGAGCATCTCCTCCCCGAACGATCCTTCGAGCGTGTGGCCGACCACAGCTACGACGTCATGGAGTACGTGTACGGACTGCTGGAGAACGGGTCCGAGGCCGACGCGCTCCAGTCACCGGAGGGCGACGAGGAAATCGCGTACCACAGCCACTGTCAACAACGGACGCTGGGACTGGCGGATTACACCACGTCTGTGCTCGATGAGCTGGGGTACGACGTGCGAACCTCGTCCGTCGAGTGCTGTGGGATGGCTGGCAGTTTCGGCTACAAGCGCGAGTACTACGAGATGAGCGTCGAGGTCGGCGAGCAACTCGCCGACGACCTTGGCGAGGTCGACGACGGCGAGCGATTGATCGCGAGCGGAACGTCCTGCCAGGAGCAACTCGATACGTTGTACGAACGGCAGGTCCCACATCCGGTCGAACTGCTCGCACCGGGGTCAGGTCGCTGAAACGATAGTCCGGCCGCAAACGGCCGTATACGAGGGGTGAGCGTGTTTCTTTCGACCGACGCGCGTCAGACATCAGCCAAAAGTTAAGACCTAGGACGTGTACCGGAACTGTATGGACGCGCCAACGCAGGAGATAACTGCCCTCGTGGGTCGGGAAGTGTACTCGAACAACGGTGTCTTCGTCGGCGAGGTAGAGGACGTTCGTCTGGACCTCGATGACGTGAAAGTGACCGGACTGGCACTCCACCAGGTCAACGGTGACCTGTTCGGCGAGAAGGTTCGCGGGACGCGCGGCGTCATCGTTCCCTACGACTGGGTCCAGGCCGTCGGCGACGTGGTACTCGTCAGCGACATCGTCGAGCGCATCCGGACCCCCGAAGACGAAGAAGAGAGCGAAGTCGCGGTCTGATACGTTTCGGTTCTCTAACTGCCGTTACTGCTGCCGCCGTCGCTTCCCTCGACGCCCATCGCCTCGAAGAGTTTCGTCTTGACTGCCTGCTCGGTCAGTTCCAGCAGCGTGTCCCGGTTGTCCTCGTTCGTCTCGATACCCGTGAAGATGCCGAGCGGGATCTCCGCGCTGGCGTCTGTCGAGTGGCCTGCCGTGTCCCCGATGTCGTCGAACGCGTCTTCGAGGACGGCCCCGATGTCCATCCGGATGTCCTTCGAGCGCGCGGCGAGATAGATCGTATCGTCGGCGAGTGCGAACACCGCCGTCGTCGTGATTCCTTCGAGGTTCAGGAGGTGCTGTGCAGCTTGCGAGAGGGCGTCGCGGTCGCGGATGAAGCCGGCGTTCGAGATGAGATGCGAGCCTTTGACCTCGCGGTTACGGATGGCTTCGGCGAGTACGTCGAGGGTCTCGGGCGACATCGACGGGGACTCGACCTGTTCGAGCGTGTCGTGGTCGGCGAACGGATACAGATACGCGGCCGCCGTCAGGTCGGCGGGCGTCGTGTCGCGTTTGAAATCCAGTGTCTCGGCGCGGATGCCGTAGAGGAGCGCCGTCGCGACGTTCTGGTCGACGTTCAGGTCGAGTTCCTGGATATACTTCGTGAGGATCGTCGAGGTGGCGGAGACGTTCGGGCGCACGTCCATGAACGTCGCGTCGTAGGCGTGCTCCGGCTCGAAGTGATCGATGATGACGTCGATGTCCTGGTCGATTTGCGGCTCGCCGCCCTTGGCGTGGTCGACGAGTGCGAACGTGTCGTACTCCGTGAGGTCGGCTTCACCGCCGGAGATGAGTTCGATGCCCAGCAGGTTGACGAACGCACGGTTTTCCTGATGCCCGATCTCGCCCTGATAGACGATGTCGGCGTCGATGTCCCTGCTCTCGGCGATGAGTCGGAGTGCGGCGGCGCTGGCGATCGAGTCCGGGTCGGGACTGCGGTGGATGAGAATCGCCATCCGTTTGTCCGTGTCGTCGATGACGTCGGCCAGTTGCGTGGCCTTGTATTCGAGTTCGCCGGTCTCCAGGGCTCTGAGCGCGGAGTCGGCGATGACGGTCGAGGGATTGATGACCACGTCGGTACCGGCCTCGGTGAGTTCGTCGGCGGAGACCGGATCGTCCGCGCGGGCGATGATGAACTGTTCGCCGCCGTTCTCCCTGACGTTGGTGACGGCGGCCATGTTGGCCTCGACGTCCGAGGAGAGGATCAGGAGGACGTCGCGGTCCTCGACCTCGTCGGTGAGCGACGGATCGCGGATGTCCGCGGCGCGAGCGTCGAGGTCCTGGTCGCGGAGGGCTTCGACCCGGCCTTCGTCCATGTCGAGGATGAGTACGTCCTTGTCCTCGGATTCGAGCTCTTCGGCGACAGCGTGGCCCACACTCCCACAGCCGAGAATCGCATACGTAGACATCGAGGCCATCGTGATGCCACTGCTCATGATACAGACCGCTCGGGCCGGGAGCCACTTATAACACACACCTTCTCTCACCAGCGAAGCGCGGGTTGATAAGGGAGTTACGCACGGGCGCCACCGCGGGACCGCTGGACCACGAAAGGAAACGTATTTGAACCACACCCCGCTACGAAGAAACGCCAGGGCCGATAGCTCAGTCTGGCAGAGCGACGGCCTCTTAAGCCGTCGGTCAAGGGTTCAAATCCCTTTCGGCCCGTTTTACTCTGGCGCTCACACTTCGTGAGCGCCTGCTGTACGCTGCCGAAGGGTTTGAACGAGGCGAGTCGCAGCGCGACCGGAGGGAGCGATCGTCTCGGCGTGGTTCAAATCCCGTTCGGCCCGTATTCCTGGCGACGACCAAACCGTGAGTCACAACCGCGACTAAAACAAGCGGTTGAGTCAGTAGAGTCCTGGGTCGTCTCGTCGGGAAGTGGTCCGGGAGATCTGGTAGAGGAGACTACAGAGCAACAGGCTTCCGGCGACGGCCACCAGCAGGCCGAGTGAGGGGCTGACGAGGTGGTACAGCAGGGTCGCTGCGGCGAAGTCGACGGCCGTGAGCAGGAGGGCGTGGAGCGAGTGCGGGGCTGGGGACATCTCAGTTTAGCGATGCGGGTCGGTATCAGTTAAGCCGTCTCAAATATCAAAGACCGATTGTAGCTACTCGACGGGACCGATGTCTTCTCGGAACTCTGATATCCGGGCCTGGCGAAGGGGTTGCGACGCGGATCGTCGGCCGGTTCTGTCCACCGACAAGCCCTGATACCTGCGGCGTTTCCGTCGTTCCAATATACCTTCGGGTCGTTTCAGTTCCTGTCTCTCAGTACACTTTTATATCAGCGGAAAATTCTATTTTTCCAAGGCATGGTTGCGGGACGTTCACACGATACTAACCGGGAGGACATTGACATGAATGATAACAGAACGATTCCGGTCGACCGCCGGTCGTTTCTGAAGGCGACCGGTGCGACGGCCGCCGCGACCGGGTTGGCGGGGTGTCGCGGGTCGAGCGATAGCGGGGGGTTCAAGGTGGGCGTGCTGGCCCCTCTGAGCGGCGAGACGAGTGACATCGGCCAATCGATGGCCAACGGGGCGAAACTCGCCGTCGAGGAGATCAACGGTGAGGGGGGCATCGATGGGTCCGACGTCGAGGTGAGCGTCAAGGACACGGAGGGCGACCCCTCGACAGCCAAACAGAAGTACCAGCAGGACCTCGCGCTCGACGAGGACGTGGACGTGACGACCGGCGTGTTCACGAGCGAGGTGTTGATGTCGCTGATGGACGCCATCGCGGAAAACGAGACAGTCCATCTCACGACGGGGGCCGCGACGCCGGAAGCGAGTCAGCTGGTCAGCGATAGCTACGACAAGTACAAGTACCATTTCCGTACAGGACCGTTGAACGCGGTCCAGCTCGGTCAGAACGTCGCGACGTTCGCGTTGAACGTGTTTCCCGACATCGACTGGAACCGGGTCTATCTGGTGATGGAAAACTTCGACTGGACCCGACCGGTCCAGGACGTCATCGAGCCGAAGCTCCGGGACAGCAGCGATATCGAGGTCGTCGGTGCCGACCGGTTTTCGCCCCAGCAGACCGACTACGGAACGCTGTACGATCGGGTGGAGAACGCTGACGCCGATGCCGCGCTGGTCGCGATGGGGAACACCGGCGGCCAGGCCGTCACCTCGTGGTCGCGCGGCCAACGACCGTTCGGGTTCGGAGGCATCCACATCCCCGGCCAACTCCCGTCGTTCTACGGGGACACCATGGGGGCACCGGCGTACAGCATCACGCAGAACGTGGCGACCCCGACCAGTGAACTGACCGACAAGACACAGGACTTCATCGGCGCGTACGAGGACAAGTTCGACAGTCTCCCCATCTACACCGGGTACATCACGTACGACGCGCTCTGGCAGTACGCGACCGTCGCCGGCGATCTCGACGGGGACCCCGGTAACGCCGACGACGTCATCACGGGATTAGAGGAGAGCTCCTACACTGGTGCCATCGGGACTATCGAGTACCACGGAGAAGGACAGCGGTTCGCACACGACGTGATCTACTCGCAGGACAAGGTGAACCCGGTGTTCCAGCAGTGGCAACCCGACGGAAACGGCGGCGGGACGCAGGAAGTGATCTATCCCGAAGACTTCGCTACGGCAGACTACATGAAACCGAACTGGATCTAACAGAGATATTGACATGGTAGATATACTTCCAATCGTTATCAGTTCGATAGTGAAGGGGTCGCTGTACGCGCTCGTCGCCGTGGGTTTCACGCTGATCTTCGGCGTCGGCGGCGTGTTGAACCTGGCCCACGGTGCGACGATAACCATCGGGGCCTACGCTGCGTACCTCATCGGAGAGGGGTACGCGCTCGGTGCACCCGGTGCCATCGCGGGAGCGATCATCGTTCCGGGGCTGTTCGGAGCGTTGATGTACATCGTGTTGATCCGCCGGGTGCAGGACGATCCGGTCATCGTGATGATCATGACGCTCATCGCGTCGATCGGGGTGGAATCGCTGATTGGACAGATCGGGCCGAGCGGCCAGCAACCGCAGATCCTCGTCTCCGGGAACACCCCCGAAGTCCTCGGCGTCAGCGTCCAGTACCACGAGTTGCTGATCGTCTTCGTCTCGCTCGCGCTCATCGGCGCGCTGTTCCTGTACGTGAACAGGACCGACACGGGGCGGGCAATCCTGGCGACCAGTCAGGACCGCAAAGGCGCGTTCCTCGTCGGGATCGATAGCTCGCGGATCAACCTCTGGATGTGGGTCCTGGCGAGCGTGCTGGCCGGTATCGCCGGGTTGTTCCTCATTCCGAGCGAAGGGCTTTCGGCGGACATGGGGCTGTGGCCGCTGATCTTCTCGTTCGCCATCGTCATCCTCGGTGGCCTGGGATCGATTCGGGGCAGCGTCGTCGGCGCGTACGTCATCGGGACGGTCGAAGTCATGACGACCTCGCTGGTCGATCCGAAACTGACGGGCCTGACGCCGCTGCTCCTGTTGCTGGTCGTGTTGTTCGTCCGTCCGTCGGGGCTGTTCGGACAGGAGGTGCAAGTCTGAGATGAGTAATTCGGACCTCTCGGAACGGCTCGACGTCGAAGGCGGAACGTTCCGACAGTGGCTGAACCCGCTGAACAAACCGTTGCGACACAAGATCGGGCTGTTGGTGCTCCTGTTGCTGGCAGTGTTGCCGGTGGCGTTGACGAGTTCGGAGGCGTTGATCTTCGCCTCCGCGTTCTTCTTCGCGATGTTCGCGATGAGTTGGGATCTCGTCTCGGGCTACACCGGTCAGATCAGTTTCGGACACACCGTCTTCTTCACGGTCGGCGGGTACTCCGCGGCGCTGTTGAACATGGAGATGGGACTGAGCCCGCTCATGACGATTCCGGCGGGCGTCCTCGTGGCCGCACTCGCCGGGTTGGTGATCGGCGTCCCGACGCTGCGATTGCGCGGCCCGTACCTGTCGCTGGTGACGCTGATCGCACCGCTGATCCTGTTCGGCGTCTTCCGGTACTTCCCGATATTCGGCGGCGAATCCGGTCTCTCAGGGGAGATTGACAACCTGTTCGGGCTGGGGTTCAACGACGTGATCCCGGTGTACTACCTCGCCTTCGGGCTGTTCGTCGTCGTGTTGACGGTTCTGCTGGCGGTGACCCGGTCCGACGCCGGTCGGATATTTACCGCGATTCGGGAGAGCGAGGACGCGGTCAACTCCGCCGGCCTCAACCCCGCGAAGTTCAAGATCTTCGCGTTCGTCCTCAGCGCGGCCATCGGTGGGCTCGCCGGGGCCGCGTTCGTCCACACGCCCAGCGCGTCGCCGACGCCGAACACCCTGCTGGCACTGGCGATCAACATCGAGATCATCATCGCCGTCTTCATCGGCGGGGCCGGAACCATCGTCGGCGCGGCCGCCGGCGGGTTGTTCTTCGGCCTGACGCGGAGCTTCCTCGAAGGATCCGAACTCGTCATTCCCGTGGCGAACGTGGCCATCGCCGAGGTGTATCTCATCCTCCTGTCGGTCATCGCCTTAGTCATCATCTACGCGCTACCGGGGGGCCTCCTGCGTGGCAGTATCGTCGGGGGACGACGGGTCCTCAACCGGAACAGCGACGAGGACGTAGCGACCGACGGCGGCGAGATGGTGAACCCGGTCGCACAGATACTGAACAACTACCGCGATTTCCTCGGAGGTGACGACGATGAGCGCTGACCAGGACGCACCACCAGAGTGGAGCGACGAACTCGGACCGAACGACGGCATCCTCGTGATGTCGGAACTCACCAAACAGTTCGGCGGTATCACGGCCGTCGACGAACTCTCCTTTGCCGTCCAGGAGGAGGAGATCCTGGGCTTCATCGGGCCGAACGGGGCCGGAAAGTCCACGACGTTCAACTGTATCAGCGGCATCTATCCGCCGACTGACGGGAACATCTGGTACAAGGGCGAGAACGTGACCGATCTCCCGCCGTACAAGATGGTCAAACGCGGGATGGCCCGGACCTTCCAGTCGTTCCGTCCGCTGGAGGACCGGACGGTGCTGCAAAACATCGCCCTGCCGCTCGTGCCGGACAAACTGTTCTCGCTGGCCGGCCTGCGCGGTGAGACGATCAAGAAGGCCGAAGGCGTCTGTGAACTCGTGGGGCTCGACGACCGGATGGACATGACGCCCGACGAACTCCCCCACGCCGGGATGCTCAGGCTGGAACTCGGTCGGGCGCTGGCGACGAACCCCGACCTGCTCCTGCTGGACGAGCCCTTCGCCGGGCTCTCGGACCCGGAGGTCGAGAGCATCTCCGACCTCCTCAAGCAGTTGCGATCCGAGGCCGGCGTCACGCTCGTGGTCGTCGACCACAACATGCGCGGACTCTTCCCGCTCATCGACCGCGCGGTCGTCATTCGCTTCGGCGAGTTGCTCGCCGAGGGGACGCCAGAGGAGATCAGATCCGATCCCATGGTCAAGGAAGCGTACCTCGGGGGTGGGAACTGATGAGCGGCAGCGAGACCCTCCTCGCGATCGACGACCTGGAAGTCACCTACGGGAAGGTGTCGGCGCTGCGCGGGGTATCCTTCGACGTCGATCAGGGCGATTTCGTCGCGATCATCGGGCCGAACGGCGCGGGGAAATCGACGCTGTCGGACGCCATCGCCGGCTTCGTCGACTACGACGGCTCGATCGAGTACCTCGACGAGGAAGTCCGCGATCGGATGGTCGCCTCGTCGGTCGACATCATGCGCCAGCAAAACCGAACGATCGGCGAGCGGATCGGAACGCTCACCGACCGCTACCTCACGAAGGGCGCACGGACCATGGTCCGCGACGGGCTGATCTACTGTACGGAGAAGCGCAACCTGTTCGGCGAGATGTCCGTCCAGAAGAACCTCCAGCTGGGGACCTACCAGCGGAAGGGGAACGTCTCACAGCGGATGGATTTCGTCTACGACCTGTTCCCGGTCCTCCAGGAGCGGCGCGACCAACTCGCACAGACGCTGAGTGGCGGCGAGCAGCAGCAACTCGCTATCGGTCGCGCGCTGATGAGCAACCCGCGGATGCTGTTGCTCGACGAACCGACGCTCGGACTCTCACCGCGAGTCCGGGAAGACATCGCCAACGCGCTCACGCAGATCCAGCAGGACGGCGTGACGGTCGTGCTCTGTGAGCAGAACGTGACCTTCGCGATGGACCTGGCGGATCAGGTGTACCTGATGGAGAACGGCCTGTTCGCCCGACAGGGGAACCCCGAGACGCTACGGGGCGACGAGTACATCCAGAGCGTCTACCTGGGCGAGTAACTCCCGGGAAAGCTATTTTGGGCTGTTCGTCCCATCACTCACTGATGTCTGGTCTCGAACGGTACGACTGTGACAACTGTGAGAAAGCTTTCAAAGCACACTCGGCGAGCAACGCCGCGGCGAACGCCTACTGCAGTCCGAACTGTGAGTCCGAGGGCAAAGGGTTCTGATCGACCGGCACCACCGCGGTCGGGTTATTCGTCGGGGCTGTAGTTCGGTGCTTCGTCGGTGATGACCACGTCGTGGGGGTGGCTCTCCTGTTGCCCGGCCGATGAGACGCGGACGAACTCCGCGCGCTCTTTGACCGCCGGGATGGTCTCGGCGCCGACGTAGCCCATGCCGCTTTTCATGCCGCCGACGAGCTGGTGGAGTTCGCTCGCGACAGTTCCCTTGTAAGGCGTCGCGGCCTCGACGCCTTCGGGGATGACCTCCTCTTCCTCGTCGGCGTCTTTCAGGTAGCGGTCGCCGCCGCCGGATTTCATCGCGCCGACGCTCCCCATGCCGCGGTACTGCTTGTACTTCTTGCCGTTCATCGTGATGACTCGGCCCGGGGCCTCGTCGGTCCCGGCGAAGTAGGAGCCGAGCATGACGGCGTCCGCACCGGCCGCAATGGCCTTGATCGCGTCGCCGGAGTAGCTGATGCCACCGTCGGCGATGACCGGGATGTCGTGTTGGTGGGCCACGTCGGCCACCTGTGAAACGGCGGTGATCTGGGGCATCCCCGCGCCGGAGACGACGCGAGTGGTACAGATACTGCCCGGACCGATGCCGACCTTGAGGCCGTCCGCGAAGTCCACGAGGTCTCGGGCCGCTTCCCGAGTGCCGATGTTTCCGACGACGACGTCGGCCTCGACGAGCTCTTTGATCTCGCGAGCGCTGTCGACGACGTTGCGGTTGTGCGCGTGCGCACAGTCGATGAAGAGGACGTCCGCGCCGGCCTCGTCGGCGGCTTCCGCGCGGTCGGTCTCGAAGGGGCCGACGGCGACGCCCGCTCGCAGGGCACCGGTGTCGTCGCGGGCGGCGGTGTCGTACTCGCGACGCTGGAGGATGCCCTGCATCGTCACGAGGCCGACCAGTCGCTCTTCCTCGTCGACGATGGGGACGCGTTCGATCTTGTGGTCGTACATCAGTTCGAGGGCTTCGCGGGCGGTCACGTCCTCCGGAGCGGTGATGACTTCGTCGGTCATCGCCTCTCGGACCTCGTCGCGCTCGCCGACCTCCAGGTACGGCCGGATGTCGGTCCCGGAGATGATGCCCAGCACTTCGTCGTCCTCGTCGACGACGGGGGCACCGCTGACACCCGCACGGTCCATCATCTCGTCGACGTCGCGGACCGTCTGGTCGGGCTTCGCGGTGACCACGTCGCGGATGATGAGTTCGTCGGCGCGCTTGATGCGCTCGATCTCGGTCGCCATCTCGTCGATGTCCATGTTACGATGGAGCACGCCGAGGCCGCCCTGTCGGGCCATGGCGATGGCCATGTCGCTTTCCGTGACCGTGTCCATCGCCGCACTGAGAACGGGCGTGTTCAGCGTGACGTTCCGCGATACCTGTGTACTGGTGTCTGCCTCGTCGGGTTCGATGTGGCTCTCCTTCGGACGGAGGAGAACGTCGTCGAAGGTCAATGCCTCTTCGACCCGGAGCTTCTCGGAGAAGAACTCGTCGTCTTTCGCCATGTAAACCGTGGCAGGCGGGGCGACAAAAGGGTTGCGAGACGGAGCAGTTTCGAGAGCGCGTCACATCCCACTGGACGTATCGGTTCGGATTCAGTTATACCGCGATAAATCGACGATTGTGTTTGTTTACGACCCTTCTGACACGCTTTTCAACCAGTTCTGCCGAAGTCTTCTGGACAAACCTCAGGGTGTGTGTACAATACCCACACAACGCTTATGACCGTTACAATATTTGTTACGACTATGGACTCCGCCAGTCGAACGAGTGTGTGCGTTGCGAGTCAGCTGTCAGCCAGCGGCGACAGCGGGACAAATTTCTTCGCACACACACACAAACAGGCGGAGGATGCGCCCGGTTTCGGTCGCGGTTTTCGGGACCGACGCAGGTATCACGGCGCATATCACCCACCGGCCACGGGAGACGGCCATCGACGCTGAATGAGTCAGTCTCAGCATCCGGTCGCACTCCGCATCGAGCGGCGCGTCGGCGGTGCGACCAGACTCCTCGGCACGGTGATGTGTCTCCCGCTGCTGGACGGCATCTTTCCGGCACTGGTACTGGCCGGTGCGCTGTCCAGCCCGCTGGGCATTCTGGAAGTCGGACTGCTCATCTTCAGCGGGAGCGCGACGGTCGCCGTCATCCTCGCGGAGATGGACGGGACCGTCCGTGAGCAATCGAAAGCAGTACTGCTCGTCGGGGTCGTGCTGGTCTCCGGTGCAGTCCTCGAAGCAGCCCTGGCACCGACCATTCGAGAGCTGGTGAACTTGGCCGTCTTCGAGCGATTCGCCGGCCTGGTAATTCTGGCCGTCGCGGCCAAGACTGCCAGCGCCCGCATCGGCGAGTTGCTGCCGCGCCCGGCGATCATCATCGCCTTCGGGTTCCTCGCCAGCGTCGACCCGTCCGGCGCGAGCCTGGTGGTCCAGGCAGACCCAGACCTGATGCTCAGGGCCGCTGCGGCGGCGCTCGTGGCCGTCGCCTTCGCCCTCCACCTGGCAGTGTTCGGCCCGTGGCTCCGCGAGGTGGTCGACATCGACCGCTTCCGCTTTGGCAGCGCCGTCGCACTGGGCGTGTTGCCGCTCTCGCTGTTCGGCCTCGTGCCCGGGAACGCACCCATCGCGCTGGCCGTGCTGGGCATCTCGTTCCTGTTCGCGTTCGATCCCGAGGGAACCGCGCTCGGCGACGCCATCGAGTGGGGCGCAGGCGGGCGAAGCGAGGACGACCCCGAGCCAGTCGCCAACGGCGGGCAGTCCCCGAACGGCGACGAGGGCGACGACGAGTACACGCCCGGGCCCGCCAGTGCCGACACCGTTTCGGAGGAAGACAGGGCACCGTGGCTGTGAGTCGGTCCCGCGAGGGGAAGTCTTAGGGTGGTGACCGCGCGAAATGAGATATGGCCGATAATCGCGTCGTGCAGGGGCGGATGGTCACACCAGGGAAACTGGCCGAACTGATCGAGGGCGACTCCGTGATGGACGCGGAGGCCATCGAGGACGCGGACCGGGAGTGCCCGGAATGTGAGGGTGACGTGCTGGAAGTCGGATACATGCCGTCAGTCACGGAGTTCGTGACCGGGTGGAAGTGCCAGGACTGCGACTGGGCCGAGACCGATCGGGACTGACCGAATCGAAACCCCTTTAGGCAGATTGGTCATACGCCGTAGTGCGGGGTCGTGGCCAAGTCCGGCATGGCGACTGACTCCAGAGGCACCGCGCCCGGGACGAGACTCCAGACTGATATACTGAGCGTCCGACTGATCATCGGTCGCGCTGATGACCCTCTGGAGTTCCGAGGCGCAACCGGAGATATCAGTCGATCGGGGGTTCAAATCCCTCCGACCCCACTTCATCTGTCGCTCGCAATTCGCGAGCGACTGCTGTGTGGTGAGGGGGATTTGAACGAGGCCAGACGCGCACAGCGAAGCGAGCACGTCTGGACGTAGTTCACAATCCCTCCGACCCCACTTTCTGTGCGAACTTCACCGGCGAGGACCTCGTGTGCTCGTCAGCAGTGAGGGTGGAAAACGCGGAGCTCCAGACCAGGAGGAGTTACTGCAGTGGCTGCCGTAGCTAGCTCCATGAGCGACTCGACGCTTCAGTGCCGGTTGTGCGGCGCCGAACTCAGCCAGGGACTGCTCGCGACGAACAGCCGGAACTGCTGTCTGAACGCGACACCCATCGCGGGAACTTGTCCGGAACACGGTCCCGTCGGACCGCATCACGCCGTCGAGAAGTAGTCGAGTATCGACTCGAATGGGACGCGGAGAGACCGTACGTTATTGACCGACGGCGACGTAACACCGGACAATGGGGGAAGTCTACGGGTATTCGAAGCGATCTATCGGTCGAGACCTGGCGCTCATTGGGAGCGTCGGCGTCGCCCTGATACTGTTTCACTTCCTGCTGTCCCCGGTTACGCGTGCACGGCTGGCGTTCGATCACGGCAGCCTCGACGTCGTTTCGCTGTATTCGAGTGCATTCGTCCACTTCGACGCGTCCCACCTCCTCGGAAACGTCTCGGGGTACGTCGCCACGACGGTCGTGGCCTACGGACTCTGTCTGAAGGCCGACCGGCGGCGCTGGTTCCACCTCACGTTCGCGGGGTTCCTGCTCGGCCTGCCAGCGCTGGTGAGTCTCACGAGTTACGCGGTTCTAGGCTGGCTCTACCCGGCGATCACGCCGATAACTCGGGGCTTTTCCGGTGTCGGTGCGGGGTTTACCGCATTCGTATTGCTGGCCTTGCTGATCAGTTTGCGAACGAAGCACGGACTGATGACCGCGCTGTACGTCGGGGTCGCCGTCTGGTTGTGGCTGCTACTGGAAGTGTTTCTCATCTACGGTGGCGAGTCCCTGCCCGTTGCGGTCGCCATCACCGTGACGGGGTGGGGCTTTAGCGGCTGGGGATTGATCGATGAACACAGCGGCTCCGAGCCAATCGATGGCTTGGCTCGTGAGAGCGAGTCGGTACTCACTGTCCTGCTCGTCGTGTTGTTGTTGACGCTGTTCGTCTACATCCTCTTCCCCTCGGAGCCGGTCTCCGACGGAACGGTAACGAACGTGTTCGCTCACGCCGCTGGCTTCGGGTACGGACTCCTGGGGGCCGGGACGACCTACTATCTGACAGCGTCCTGATCCCGTTCCCGACCGTCGCTCCCGGAGCTGTGAAGTCCGGTTCGGCCGATCGACCGAAAGAGTTTTGTGTGGTAGACACTAACACACAATCAGAGCCCCGTACGTTGGGGTTCTCGGCGGGAACGACCGTCGCCAATCCCCCGGGAATTGGCATAGCCGAATAAACATGCGGCACTCCCGGTTCAGGCTGGCCAGCCATCCGACGCGTTCGGCCGGGACGCCGGCGGGTTCACTCGCCGGCAGACGGTTTTTATCGTGATACCACTGCTGAGTCCTGACTACCGGCGTGGCGGACGACCGCTTCGTGTTCACGGCCAAGGGTTTTGGTACTCCGATACGACCGGTGGGACGAATGACTGCCGACGAACTGAGTTTCTGGGGCTGGGGGTACTCCGAAAAGTTCCCCGACGAGGCTGAACGCCGGGAACTGGCGTCCCGAATGGAAGGGATGCTCGGGTTCCCGGAGCGGCCCATGCTCTCGCCCCCAGCGCTATCGGACGTGTCGATCCCCGAATCCTCACTGTCAGTGCCGGCCCACCTCGACGACGTGGTTTCGACGGCGACCGAGGACCGCATCAGACACACCTATGGAAAGGGGTATCGGGATATCGTCCGGGGGTTCCACGGCGACTTCGATTCGGCCCCGGACGCCGTCGCCGAACCCGACTGCGAGGACGACATCGAGGACGTTCTCGCGTGGGCGTCCGAGGAACGAATCGCCGTCGTCCCATACGGGGGCGGGACGAGCGTCGTCGGTGGCATCGAGTGCGACCCGGACGGTGATGGGGACGGCTTCGCCGGTGTGGTGTCGCTCGACGTGCGCGAACTCGACGCGGTTCTGGAAGTCGACGATCACTCCCGGAGTGCGAGGATACAGGCGGGCACCCTGGGGCCGGAGATCAACGAGCAGTTGGCCGAGTACGATCTGCAGTTGCGACACTACCCCCAGTCCTACGAGTTCTCGACGCTCGGCGGCTGGATCGCGACCCGGGCCGGCGGTCACTTCGCCACGGTCTATACCCACATCGACGAGTTCGTCGAGAACGTCCGGATGGTAACCCCCTCGGGGCCGATGGAGACACGACGACTACCCGCCTCCGGTGCCGGACCGGACCCGAACCGGCTGGTCTGTGGTTCGGAGGGGACGCTCGGCGTCATCACGGAGGCCTGGATGCAGGTCCAGCCACGGCCGTCCTACCGTGCCCGGGCGACCGTCCACTTCGACGAGTTCGAGGCCGCGGTGGACGCAACGCGTGCCATCGTGCAGGCGCGGCTCTACCCCGCGAACTGCCGACTGCTCGACCGCAACGAGGCGATGTTGAACGAGGTGGCGATGGACGGCAGTCACGTGCTGGTCCTGGGGTTCGAGTCCGTCGATCACCCGGTAGACCCCGACCTCGAACGCGCCCTGGATCTCTCTCGAGACCACGGCGGGAGCGTCTCCGGCGATCCTTCCTTCGAGGGACCACACCGGGACAGTGAAGCCGATGCTGGTGGCGACGACCGCGACGACGAGGAAGGCGACTGGCGCTCGGCCTTCTTCGAGGCACCCTACACGTTCAACGCACTGGTGAGCCTGGGCGTCATCGTCGATACGTTCGAGACGGCCGTCACGTGGGACCAGTTCCCGCGACTCCACGAGGAGATCACCACGCAGGTGATGGACACGATGAACGAGGAGTGTGGCACGGGCTTTCTCTCCTGTCGGTTCACCCACGTCTATCCCGACGGACCGGCTCCCTACTACACGCTGCTGGCACCCGCCGACGTAGGGAACGAACTCGAACAGTGGCGCGAGATCAAGGCGACGGCATCGGATGTGATCGAGGAGTACGGCGGGACGATCACGCACCACCACGCGGTCGGGCGGGTCCACCGCGACTGGTACGAGGAGGAGACGCCCGGAGAGTTCCGGGAGGCGCTGCGAGCGGCGAAGGAATCGATGGATCCCGAGGGAATCATGAACCCCGGGGCATTGCTCCCGGCCGAGCAACACCAATCTTGAGGTAGGGGGGATTCGAAGCGGCCGGCATGGACGAGCGGTTGCCGGGGACGGAGTCGACCGGTCGCGAGCGGACGATCTGCCACGTCGACATGGACTGTTTCTACGCGGCCTGTGAGCGGCTCAAGGAGCCGGCCCTGGAGGGCGAACCACTCGTCGTCGGAATGGGCTTCGAGGCCGGTGAGAGCCACGGCGCGGTCGCGACCGCGAGCTACGAGGCCCGCGAGTACGGCGTCGAGAGCGCCATGGCCATCTCGGAAGCGCTGGAACTGTCGCCCCGCCACGACGCGGCGGCCGACGACCCGGATATCGACCCCGAGGACGCCGGCTACTACCGCCCGGTCGACATGGAGTTCTACGAGTCGGTGGCCGCCGACGTCAGGGAGATCCTCCACGACACGGCCGACACGGTGCGGGAGGTCAGCATCGACGAGGCGTATCTGGACGTGACCGACGCCGTCGCGTGGGACGACGTCGAGTCGTTCGCGTCGGACCTCAAAAGCCGGATCAGCGAGGAGGTGGGCGTCGACGCGAGCGTCGGCGTCGCGCCGGCGATGAGCGCGGCCAAGATCGCGAGCGACCACGACAAGCCGGACGGCCTCGTCGTCGTCGAACCCGGCGAGGTCCGGTCGTTCCTGGCACCGCTCGACGTCGCGGAGGTCCACAATGTCGGCCCGGTGACCGCCCGCGAACTCCGGTCGATGGGCATCGAGACGGCCGGGGACCTCGCCGAGGCGGACCCCGACCGCGTGACGGAGACGTTCGGCGAGCGGGGCCGGGAGATCTGGCGGTACGCCCGCGGCGAGGACGACCGCGACGTCGAACCGGTCGGGAAACCCAAGAGCCTCTCCCGGGAATCGGCGTTCACCGAGGCCACAGACGACCGCAAGCGCAAACGCGACCGCGTCCGCGCGCTGGCCGGCGATGTCGCGGACCGCGCCGAACGGAAGGGTGCGCTCTACCAGACCATCGGTATCAAGGTCGTCACGCCGCCGTTCGACGTGCACACCCGCGCCGATTCGCTCCCGGGGCCGATCGAGGACGCCGATCTCGTCGAGGAGATCGCGCTCGACCTGCTGGCGGAGTTCGACGACGACGAGGTGCGGAAGGTCGGCGTCCGCGTCTCGAACCTGGACTTCGCCGACAGCGATCAGGCGAGCCTCGACGGGTTCGAGGACGCGAACACGCGCGAGAACCAGTCATTGACCGACTTCACCGACCGGCGGCGGAGCGAACGCGATCCCGACGACGGGACGGCAGGCCAGACCTCGCTCGCCGACTTCGAGTGATCGAGGGTCAGTCGAGGCCGTTCTCCAGGTTCTCCAGCAGTTTGCCGATAAACAGTCCGAGACGGGGCGAGAGTGCGCCCTCCCCGTCGGTCGTCGTCTCGGCCGGATGGGCGCGGAGCGTCTCGACGAACGATTCCCCGTGGGTCATCGCTCGCATCATGTCCACCACGTCGACGGTGAGCCCCTGGTCGCTGGTGTCCAGGTCGTCGTAGTTCTGGCGCTCCCAGTCGGTGTACTCGATGGTCCAGGCATGGCCACCGACGGTGTCGATAACCCGATCCAGATCGCCGATTTCGAGTTTCCCTTCGGCGGTCTCGATGTACACGGTCCCGTCCTCGACGGTGGTCTCGTAGCGTTCCATGCTCTCTGGAGGCTCCGACCGCTCCGCGGTCCTGACAGGACTTGTGGGCGCGCACCTAAAGCAGTTCGGCCGATATCGGGACGGAGAAGCCCGGTGTCTGACGGCTGGCTGACTGACGATTATGTGGGAGGACGTACTGGCCTAGCCTGACCGATGGGAGACGACCAGCAGACGATCACGGTCGCGGAGTTGAGTGACGGCCCGCCGCTGGGCGAGCAACCGGACCAGTCCATCGATCTCCCCGTCGTCGAGATACTGACCGGGCGCGGCTTCGTCACCGGCAAGAGCGGCTCGGGGAAATCGAACTCGGCCAGCGTCGTCGCCGAGAAACTGCTCGACAGCGGCTTCGGCATCCTCATCGTCGACATCGACGGCGAGTACTACGGGCTCAAAGAGGAGTACGAGATCCTCCACGTCGGCGGCGACGACGAGTGTGACATCCAGGTCACCGTCGAGCACGCCGGCAAGATCGCCTCGCTCGCGCTCGAACAGAACGTCCCCATCATCCTCGACGTCTCGTCGTTCTTAGACGAGGACGAGGCCGAAGAGTTGCTGACCGAAGTGTCGAAACAGCTGTTCGCCAAGGAGAAAAAGCTCAAACAACCGTTCCTGATGCTCGTTGAGGAGTGCCACGAGTGGATCCCCGAAAAGGGGTCCGTCGGCGAGGTCGGGAAGATGCTCATCAAGATCGGCAAGCGGGGCCGGAAACACGGCCTCGGCATCGTCGGCATCAGCCAGCGGCCGGCCGACGTCAAGAAGGACTTCATCACCCAGTGTGACTGGCTTGTCTGGCATCGGCTGACCTGGAACAACGACACGAAGGTCGTCAGTCGCATCCTCGATTCGGCGTACTCCGACGCCGTCGAGGACCTGAACGACGGGGAGGCGTTCATGATGACCGACTGGTCCGAGTCGGTCCGCCGGGTCCAGTTCCACCGCAAGAAGACCTTCGACGCCGGCGCGACGCCCGGCCTCGAAGACGTGGACCGCCCGGACCTGAAGTCAGTCAACTCCGATCTCGTCTCGGAACTCCAGGAGATCAGCGAGGAGAAACAGCAGACCGAGGACCGCATCGCCGAACTCCGGGAGGAACTGGACAAGAAAAACTCACGGATCGCCGAACTGGAGACGGAACTCCAGGACGCCCGGGACATGAGCCGGATGGCGGACCAGTTCGTCGACGCCCTCGTCGACACCGTTCAGGGCCCCAATCCGGGGCGGACCGAACGCGAGCGAATGCGCCAGGAACGGCAGTTCCAGAGCGGCCCCGCAGCCAAAACCGATCCGCAACCACACCAGCAAGCCGAACTCCCTGACCAGTCGACGACTGACCCGTCTGACGCGGCCGATGCGAGTTCCGATGACGGAACGGCGGATCCGGGAGAGGCAGTCGCTGATGGTGACGCGGCGGACTCGGTAACGAAGACCGAAACGGCGGAGAAGACTGAGGACGAAACGGAAGCGACACCGACCGAATCCGACGATGCAGACGCGGACGACTCGGAGCCAAATGACGCGGAAGCCGACGAATCGGCAACCGACGACACCAGCGCGAGCGATACCGAGACTGATGAATCGGTAGCCGACGAAACCGAGGCTGACGACCCGGCGACCGACGACACCACATCAGAAACGGGAGACTCGGCGGCCGACCAAACAGACGACGAGTCCGCGGGAGAGATCATCGAGACTGACGAACCGGCCCAATCCGCCGAGTCCGACGAGGGATCAGCCACGCCCGACATCGACGGGGCGATCGTCAACGGGACGCTGACCTCGGCCGCGGACGACGCCACGGTGACGACGAACGGGGACGCACCCGAGGGATCGACCGATACGGACGTGGCGGCTTCGATGGCGCAACTCGGCGAGGACGACGGCCAGATTCTCGAGGACGACTCGGAGGCGACGACCGTCGTCACGAATTCGACGACGGTTCCGGAGGCCGCGAGTGACCTCGTCGACCATCTGCGATCGACCATCGAGTCGATGCCACAGAAGACCCGGCGGATGCTCCGATATTACCGGAAGGAAGGGCCAGCCAAACCGCTGGACGCGCACTTCGCCGGCGGCGGCGACGGTGACCGGACGAACGCCTACGCACACAATCGAACGCTTCGGACGCACGGCTTCATCGAACACGTCGGTCGCGGCCACTACGACTACTGCCTTCGGGACCTGATCGATGAGGAGTACCCCGGCCGGGCCGACGAGGACGACCTCGACGCGCTCGTCGAGGCCACCGAGGAACCACTGCGGGAGTGACAGCGAACCATGACCGAACACAAAAGACCGGACGACCAATCGGATCGTTCCTACGAGGACGAACTCGACGACGTGACTGAAACAGTCGGTGAACCGACCCCATCGGTGGCCGAGGGTGCCAGCGGAAACGATCGGCGGGAAATACGTTACGTGAACGACGTCGTCGGCGTCAAAGGAACGTCCGACGAGCCGGTTCTGGACCGCATCGAGTACGTGCAGTACGTCACGAGCGACCAGCGTCGCCGTCGCAAAGCGGCGACGAACGTCCGGTATCGGGCCGCGCTGTCCCGGTGACGGGACGAGTCTCCCTTCTCAGGCGATCGGTTCCACGAGGTCTTCGAGCGCCGCCCGAGGGTCGTCTGCCTTCGCGACGCCGCTCGCCAGGAGGACGCCCTCCGCTCCGAGGTCGCGAGCCGAGTCGAGGTCCTCACCCGTCGAGATACCCGCGCCACAGAGAACGTCGACGGACTCGTCGACGGCGTCGGCGGCTTCGACTGCGTCCCGGACGATGTCGGGGTCGGCCTTGCTGACCGGTGTGCCGGTGCCGATGAGTTCCGGGGGTTCGACGGCGACGGCGTCGGGACCCAGCGCCGCAGCGGCGCCGATCTGAGCGGGGTTGTTCGCACAGACGATGGTCTCCAGCTCGACGCGGTCGGCCGCGTCGAGGGCGGCGTCGATGTCCGCGAGTTTCAGCCGGTTCTCGGAGTGGTTGAGCATGGTGCCGACGGCACCGGCCTCGGCGGCCGCTTCGGCCAGCGTCGACCCGGTGTGGCTGCCGTGTTCGACGGGACTGACGTGTTGGGCCCAGGTCTCGACGCCGGTGTCGGCGACGGCCGAGAGCTGGGCGGCCTGTGGCGCGATCGCGACGCGAACGCCGGTCGCTTCACTCACGTCGTGGGCGGCTTCTGCGACTGCGACTGGATCACAGGGGTACGCTTTGAGGTTGACGAGAACGAACATACGAAAAAGGCGACGGGCATCCCAATATAGGTTGCGAGACCGCTTCCTGTGGTCGACTCGGCCGTCCCATTTATTACCGGTCGTGTGAAACTATACGACGATTGGCGTGTCTCAGAGGTCCCCTGCACGACCGACCGTACTCATAGCGGATGACGAGCGTCCCCTCGCAGACCTCTATACGGATTATCTGGCCGAGGACTACGAGGTGTTGACGGCCTACGGTGGCGAGGAGGCGCTCGAATATCTCGACGAAGCCGCGGCGCGAATCGACGTGGCACTGCTGGACAGACGGATGCCGGACGTGTCCGGCGACAAAGTGCTGGCACGGATCAACGACAGCGACGAGGACTGCCGGGTCGCGATGGTCACTGCGGTCAATCCGGGCTTCGACCTCATCGACATGGGGTGTGACGAGTACCTCATCAAACCGGTTTCCCGCGACGACCTGCTCGACGTCGTCGAGCGACTGCTCAAACTCTCCGAATACAGCGACAAACACCAGCAGCTCACGTCGAAGCGGCTCACGCGGAACGTTCTCGAGGTCGAAAAGAGCGGCGCGGAACTGGCCGAAAGCGAGCGCTTCGCGCGGCTCGAATCCGAAATCGAACAACTCGAAACGCGACTCGACGACATTACCGAGGACCTCGAATTCGAGGACCTGCAGCGTCACATCTGAGCCGTCCCCGCGGAACGGACCCGACGTTTTCAGGAGTCCTTTCGCTGAACCTTGTCGCCGAGCGTCATCGTACCGTCGGCGGTGTCACTGCTCCAGTCCGTCTCCTCGCCGCTACCGCCGCCTTCCGTGAGGTCGATGTCGAGTTCGCGCTCGATCTTCGTCTGGACCGAGTCGGTCGGGAGGGTGTCGCCCTGTTCGAGTTTCTGGATGAGGCTGGCCTTCTCGTTGAGTTGGCTGGCCAGTTCCGACTGGCTGAGGCCGGCCGCCTCGCGGGCCGTCCGGATGCGCTCGTCGAAGTCCTGGGCGACTTCGTCGAGTTCGTCGAACATGTCGCGGCCACCACCACCCGAACTCCCGGCGGACCCGCTGGACCGAGAACTCGTTCCCGAACTAGACGACGCGCCACTCGACGACGACCCGCCCGAACTGGAGGAACTGCCCGTCGAGTACTTCGTGGACGTACTCGACGTCTCCTGGGTCCGGACCTCGGTGCCGAAATCGGCACAGTCGTCACACACGTCGAGTTCTGCGCCTTCGACCTTCACCGTGTTCGGCGAGGACGTCTCGGCCCCGCACATCTCACACTGGACCATGTCAAGACCTTCACCACGCCCGCGTATAAATCGTACGCCAACAAACACACCGACCGTCCCGTTCCCTGTCAGGAAAGCGCGCGAAACGCGCCGACGAACCGCTGCAGCGCAGTGAAGTGACCCACCACCGCGAAGAGGACGAGCAGCCACCCGACGAGCGTCAATCCGGAGAGCGACGCCGGGTACACGGCCGCCGCGAGACCGACGAATCCCATGAGCGCCAGGCGGTCGGCACGCCCCAGGAGTCCGCCGTACACCCGGTCCAGCCCGACGGCCTGGGACTGGGTCCCGAGATAGGAGGTCATCAGGACGCCAGTCACCGCCGCCAGCCCGAGCGGGTAGCGGCCGAGACCGGCGGCCATGCCGACGAGCATCACGATGTCGGCGTACCGATCGAGCACGTGGTCGAGCAGGTCGCCGGCCTTCGAGTCGGTGCCGAGGCGGCGCGCCAGCGCCCCGTCGAGCAGGTCGAGCCAGCCGTTGAGAAAGACCAGCAGTGCGGCCGCGAGATACCACATCCGGTCCGTCGGCCCGAGGTAGAACGCACCGCCGGCCCCGGCGGCCAATCCGAACGCCAGCACGCTCACGGCGTCGGGCGTCAGTCCGAGTCGGGCCGAGGCGTTCACGAACGGGTTCAACAACCGATCGGCCAGCGGTCTGAATCTATCGAGCGTCATAGGTAATCGATGAAACTCACCTCGCCCGCACTCGGCTCTCGCTCCCCCGCGAGGACGCCCTCGATCTCACCGGCGACGTCCTCGGGCGAGCGCTCTGTCGCGTCGATCTCGTACACCGAATCGAGCCCGTGTTCCTCGACGGCCTCCGAGAGGACCACGTCGAGCGCCTCGCTTTCGGCGTTCTCCTGGGCTTTCGACTCGGGTTCGCCCCGCTCGGTGAGTCGTCGTTCGAGTTCCTCGGGGCGACACCGGAGGACGACGACCTTGTCGACGGGGAGGTTGTGGGCCAGGTGGGAGTCGACGAGCACGTCGTCCCGGTCGTCGAGCCACGACTCGACGGCGTCCATGTCGGCGATGAGCGTGTCTCGTTCGGCGTCCTCGCCCAGGCTGAACTCCTCGGACTCGGACTTGATGACCTCGTTCAAGTGGATTACGTCCAGGTCGGTCTCGACGAGGTCCGTCGCTGTCGTCTTGCCCGTCCCCGGCGTGCCCGTGACCGCGACTCTCACGCCTCGATCACCTCGTTGAGGACGCTGACCGCTCGCTCCATCTGGCTCTGCGTCCCGCAGGTGATGCGGATGCACTCCGGGAGGCCGAAACTCGAACAGTCCCGGACGATGACGCCCTCGCGCTGTGCGGCGTCGGTGACCGCGGCCCCGTCGCCAACGTCGGCGAGGACGAAGTTGCCGGCGCTCTCCCAGGTTGGCGCGTCGAGGTTCTCGTAGAGGTACTCGCGGGCATCCCGGACCATCGCGCGCGTCTGTTCGAGGTGGTCCTCGTCGTCCAGCGCGGCGAGGCCGGCCCGACACGTGAGTTCGCCGGTGTCGAAGGGCGTGTGGACCCGGGAGTAGGCGTCGGCCCAGTCCTCGGGCACGAGTCCATACCCCAGTCGCATCCCGGCCAATCCGTACGCCTTCGAGAAGGTCCGCAGGACCGCCACGTCGTCGCGCTCGCGGACGAGTGAGACAGCGCTCGCCCGGTCGGAGAACTCGCCGTAGGCCTCGTCGACGAGCACGAGCGTCTCCTCGTCGGTCTCCTCGGCGAGCGTTTCGACCTCGCCGATGGGGATCTCCGAGCCAGTCGGGTTGTGTGGACTGGTGACAACGACGATGCGCTCGCCGTCGTAGGCGTCGAGGACGTTCTGAGCGGTCTGACGGAAATCGTCGTCCTCGTCGAGGTAGTACTCGGAGACGCCGCCGTGGTGGTAGCGGGCGCTCATCGAGTAGTAGGCGAAGCCGGGTCGCGGGACGAGGATGCGCTCGTCGGGCCGGAGGACGGCGCGACAGAGGCAGTCGAGGACGCCGTCGCCGCCGTTGGCCAGCCAGACCTGCTCGGGGGCGAGGTCCCAGTCGTCCGCGAGTCGCTCGATGAGATCGGTGTGTGAGCTCTTCGGGTAGATGTGGACTTTGTCGGCGTACTCGCGGATGACGGCGGTCGCCGCGGGACTCGGTCCGAGGACGTTCTCGTTCGAGGAGAGTTTCACGAGATCGTCGGGATCGAGTCCGAGTTCGCGGGCGACCTCTTCGATGCCCCGACCGGCCCGATAGACGCTGTGGGCGGAGAGGTCCCGTGGTTCCATAGATGGGCAAAGCGGACCGCGGTTCTTAAGCGTGCTTATGCTGACGGTTCCCCGTCGTAACTCACCAGATTCAAGGTCCGGAGAGACAAGCGTCATCTATGGCAATCGACGTGACAATCGGGTTTGTGATCCACATGTTGTTCGCCGCCATCTGGACCGGGGCGATCATCTTCATGACCTACGGGGTCATTCCGGTCGCGCGAGCGGGCAACATCGACATCGACCCGTTCGCCGACATCACGAGTCGTCTGCTGACTCTCTCGCGGCTCTCCGCGCTGGTACTGTTCCTCACGGGTGGCCACATCGCCGCGCAACTCTACACCGTCGAGACGCTGACCGGATCGACGCGGGGTCACCTCGTCCTGGGCATGCTCGCCCTCTGGTTCGTCATGGCCGGACTCGTCGAGGTCGGGACCAAGAAGATCAGCGCCGGTCTGCGCGAACGGAAGGTCCGAACGCCCGCCGAAAAGGGCCGCCCGTTCTTCCTCGGTGCCTCGGTCGTGGCGCTCGGCCTGCTCCTGATCGCCGGCCTGCTGATCGGTCTCCCATACGCCTGATCCCCGGACTCCTTTTACAGTCGCTCGTCGACGTGATCAGCACACTTCAGCGCCAGCGCTGCGATGGTCAGCGTCGGGTTCACCGCACCGCTCGTGACGAACACGCTACTCGATGCAATCGAGAGGTTCCGAACGTCGTGGGTCCGCAGGTTCGGGTTCACGACGCTCTCCGTGGGGTCCGTCCCCATCCGTGTGGTCCCCATGTGATGATAGGCCGGCCCGGTCCGGTCCGGACCGATGACGCTCACGTCGGTCGCACCGAGTTCTTCCAATACTGACCGCTGGATCTCGTTGGCTCGCTCGATGGTCCGACGCGTCCGGGCGTCGATCGACCACTGGATGTCCGGGACTGGGTTTCCGTGGTCGTCGGTCCTCGATCGATCGAGCGTGATTCGGTTTTCCTTCCTGGGTAACTGCCCGACGAGGCCGCCCATCGCGACGTGGGTCCCGTACGAGTCCCGGAGTTGGGCGAGCAGTTCGTCACCCCAGTCGTCGCTGTGGAGGGCCATCTCGACGGGTGACGGCCCGGCGTAGTTCAGGAACTCCAGTTTGATCGGTCCGAGGTCGGCGTCGCTGGCGGGTACGCCGCCGTCGGTTCCGCTCGTCGACTGGCCGGGGTCGTCGTAGAACTGGTGGCTCTCGCTGGTGAGGAAGCCGACGTGGTTCTGGCGCGTCTCCCGGTCGAGCACGCCGCCGGCACCGGCGAAGAGGTGTTCCATGAAGTACCGACCCACCGCGCCGCTGCTGTTTGCCAGCCCGTCCGGGTGTGCAGATGATTCGGAGAGCAGGAGGAGCCGCGGTATCTCGACGCCCCCGCAGGCCAGCACGACCTCGCGGGCTTCCTGGCGGTGTTCGACGCCGTCGGGCGTCGCGTAGACCGCGGCCTCGACGCGTTCGCCGGACTCGTCGGTCACGAGCCGCTGGACGGGGGCACGATCGATGACGCGCGCGCCTTCGGCTTCGGCCTTCTCGACGTGGACGTCCGCGCTGTACTTCGCGCCGGAGGGACAGACCGGTTTACAGGTCCCGTAGCCGACGCAGGCCGACCGGTCGTCGTAGCCCTCGGAGTTGCGGGCGTTGGGCACCGTGTGCATCGTCACGCCCAGGCGTTCGCAGGCCTCGGCGAACAGCGAATCGCTGTAGGAGGGCTCGAAGGCGGGCAGTGGGTACGGCTCCTCGCGCGGCGGGGCGAAGGGATTGTCCGACGCACCGGCGACCCCCATCTCGGTTTCGGCCGACCCGTAGTACGGACGGAGGTCCTCGTAGTCGATGGGCCAGTCGGCGGCGACGCCGTCCTGGGTCCGCCGGTCGAAGTCCGACCGGTGGTGGCGCATCACCATCCCCTGCCAGTGGAGCGTCGATCCGCCGACGCCCTTGACGCGAGCGTGATTGAGCGGGTAGTACCACTCTCCACTGGACGTGTACCGGTCCCGCTCCCCGCCCATGTCCCAGACCGTCAACTCGTCGTGTGCCGGGCGGATGGCCCGTTCCATGCGCTCCTCGCGGTTCTCGAACTCGAATCGCGGTCCGGCTTCGAGCACGACCACGTCTCGACCGCGCTCGGCCAGGCGGTGTGCGACGAGTGCGCCCGCAGGGCCAGCACCGACGACGCAGACGTCCGCCCGGTCGCTCGGGGTTCGGTCGGCGTCAGATGCGTCCTCGGCGGTCATTCTGGCGGCCCCTGCCGGTAACTCGTTGGGCCCCCAGGGTGGCCCTGCGGGTTCTCGATGCCGACCAGTTCACCGCCGGTCGGGGAGGCGTACAGCGCATACAGCAGTTCGTTGACGAGGTAGTACCGGACGCGCTGGGTGATCGTCCCCTCCGGCGAAGGGTCAGCCGTTCGTACGCCCAACTGGTCGAGCAGTACCGATCGGTCGCTCGCGTCCAGTCCGGCAAACCGTTCGGCGTCGAAATGCACCGCCGTATAACTGTCCAGATCTGCGACCGCGTCGCGGACGCCCGATCGGTAGGCCGCCCGCTCCGCCATTCGCGTTCCCGCATAGCCCACGACGAACTCCCGGACGTTCGATATCGCCGAGGGATACACGAGGTCCGCCACCGCGACGAGCGTCTCCATCACTTCTTCGCCAGAGGGCAGCGACGTTGACTGCTCCTCGAAGGAGATCGGATTCCGCCGGAGTGCCGACGCGGTCCCGCCGACGACGATCCCCGCACCCGAGAGGGCTGCGAGCGCATCGCGGCGAGTCAGTTCCATCTGTCAGTGGATTAGGGTAGCCTAAACTTATGGCTTGTCATACGATGTTTCGCCGTCCGGACCCTGGTCCGTGTGAGCGCCGCGTGGCTCATTGGGGATTCGGCAGTTCAATCGTCGATACCCGACCGATGAACAGGCGAGAACCCTGTCGGTCCAAACTGTTCGCGAGGACCCACAGATTATTGTCGTTTCCCGAATACGTCCCACGTATGAACGGAGGGATCGTCGTCCACATCACGAGCGGGGAAGTGAGCGACTGGCAGATGGCGTTGCGAAACCTGGTGAACCTGGTGGGGGACGAATCGGTGTCGACGCCGCCCGAGCGAATGCAGGTCGTGGTCAACGGCCCCGCCGTTCGATTCCTCCTGGCGTCCTCGCCCGAGGCATCGAAGATCGCCCAGATGGTCAAAGCCGACGTCGATATAAACGTCTGTTCGAACTCGCTGGCGCGGTTCGGCTACGAGATAGAGGACATGACGGAGGGAGTGACACCCGTCCCCTCGGGCGTCGCCGAAGTGCTCCGCGCCCAGAAAGCCGGAAAGAACTATCTGAAGTTACCGTAACGCGACATCGGGGTCGGTCCCCCAATGTGGACCGCTGGTCAGGGGATGTGGACGGTGTGTCGGAGCGTGCCGATGCCTTCGATCTCGATTTCTACCTCGTCGCCGTCGGAGAGCGGGCCGACGCCGGCGGGCGTGCCGGTCGAGATGACGTCGCCGGGTTCGAGCGTCATGTACTCGGTGATCTCCTCGACGAGTTCCGGGATCGAGAAGATGAACTGGTCGATAGAGGACTGCTGTTTGATCTCGCCGTTGACGCGGCTCTCGATCGTGGCGTCGTCTTTGAGGTGTTCCGACGTGGCCACGAGCGGGCCGATGGGCGCCGCATTGTCGAAGGCTTTCCCTCGGACCCAGTTCTGTTCTCGCTGCTGGTCGTCGCGGTTCGAGAGGTCGTTGACGCAGGTGTAGCCTGCGATGACGTCGTCGGCGTTGGCCGCCTTGACGTTGCGCGCCTGCTCGCCGATGACGACGCCGAGTTCGGCCTCGAAGTCGATCCGTTCTTTCCCCGCTGGGAGGGTCACGCGCTTGCCGTGGCTCGTCACGGTGTTGGGCGGTTTGAGGAACAGGAGCGGGCGATCGGGAACGTCTTTGTCCTGTTCGTCGGCGTGGTCGGCGTAGTTGAGGCCGACACAGACGATCTTGGTCGGCTCACACGGCGGGAGGATCTCGACCTCGTCGGGCGTGAACGTCTCGTCACCGAAGGAGATGCGTCCGTACGGGCCAGCCGCCGCTGTGACGAGTTCCTCACCGTCCTCGACGGTCCAGCGGCCACCCCGAACGTTCCCAGCCGAGTCCCGAAAACGAACGCGCTTCATGTCCTGCGAATCACAGTCGCGACTGATAAGCGTTTACAAGCACCCACGTATTACCGTCCAGATATGCGACCAATCGGAATACTGCGGACGCTCCTCGTCGTGCTCCTCGTCGTGAGTGCGTGTCTGGCGGCGACTGGCGTCGCGAGTGCCGCTGCCGAGTCCGGGGACGACGGGAGCAACAACTCCAGCAGTTACGAGACGGTGACGACCGACGCGACCACCAGCGGCTTCACGCTCGGGGCGGGACTGCTGGCCGTCCTCGTCGGCGGGGTCTACCAGCTCACGCGGCGGTAGCAGACAGCGGTCGTCGCTGCCTCTGCCTCCAGTATTAAGTGGCTGACAGTCGAACTGCCTCACGTCATGGAACTCACTTGGTACGGTCATTCGACGTGGTACGTCACCGTCGGGGAGACGGACCTGCTCATCGACCCGTTCTTCGACAATCCGAAGACGGAGACGGATCCTGGCGAGTTGGATCCGGACGTGGTCCTGATCACGCACGGGCACGACGACCACGTGGCCGACGTGGGCGAATTTACCGACGCGACTCTCGGCGGTGCGCCCGAAGTTGTGGGCCACCTCGCCGACCAGCACGGCTTCGCCGAAGACGACGTCGTCGGGTTCAACATCGGTGGCACCGTCGAGTTCGGCGACGCGTTCGTGACGATGCATCGGGCGGACCACACCAACGGGCTCGAATCCGGCTTCAACGCACCCAGTGCAGGGATGCCCGCGGGCTATATCATCGGCGACACCAAGCCTACACAGGTCGCCGACGCGGACGCGACGACGTTCTATCACGCCGGCGACACCGGCCTGATGACCGAGATGCGCGACGTCATCGGTCCGTTCCTCGAACCCGACGCCGCCGCCGTCCCGGTCGGCGACCACTTCACGATGGGGCCGATGCAGGCCGCGGTCGCCGTCGACTGGCTCGACGTCGACCACGCGTTCCCGATGCACTACGACACCTTCCCGCCCATCGAAATCGACACCGACGACTTCGAGCGCGAAGTCGAAGCCACGGGCAGTGACGCCGAGACACACGTCCTGGCCGGCGACGAGACCGTCGACCTGAGCGAACTGTAGCCGCCGCGCGCTCGCTGCGCACGCGGGCCAGTCGCTCGCGGCTCGGATCGTCCGAGATAGCCAGCCGTTTTTTCCGCTTACCAATCCCTTAGCCCCGTCCGGGTCTTGTTTGAGATGGTATGCCAGACATCGAGACGACCACGACCAACGACGACGGGTTCGCGGCGGGCAACCACCTCGGCGAGTACGAGATCGACATCGACGCACAGGATAAGACGGGGCCGAACCCCAATCAGGTTCTCGTTGCCGACTACGCCTCGTGTTTCACCTTCGCGTTCCGCGCCGGCGCGATGCGAGGAGACTACGACGACCTGGGTCGGATACAGACCGAAGCCGAGGCGAACCTCGACGACGAGGACGATCTGTCCGATATCGCCTTCACCATGCTCGTCGAGGCAGACCTCTCCGAGGCGGACGTCGACGACCTCCTCGCGAAAGCCGAGGACATCTGCCACGTCCACGCCGCGCTCCGCGAGGGACTGCACGCCGACGTCACCGTCGAAGCCGACGCGTTCTGACGACCGTCGACATCACGGGGAACCCGAATCGGCGTTTAATATAAACCCCCGTTCATAGCCGGCGGAACTATCACTGTGGATAGCCGACTACGTGTAGGTGCAGCCTTGGTCGGGGGGTGGGCCTGGACCGAGGGCGACGCCGCGTTCGGCTTCGAAGGGGCACAGCCCCGGCGGACGACGACAGACCATGGGTGGGGACCCGCGCCACAGGGGTGGCACACGACGCATCGTCCGGCGGAGTCGAAGCGGACGACTTCTATAGTAGTCTGCAGAAATTTTCACCGTCCAGGAGCGTTTGCAGGCCAGCTTTCCGGTGCGAAACGCTCCGTTCGAGGACACTGTGAGCAAAGCCTTCTGGAGGCTACTATAGGGAACGCTGATACGCCGGGAGCCGTAAGCCCGTAGCATGACCGACCAGTGGACCGACCTCATCGTCGGTGACCGCATGACCGTCGACCAGCAGTTCACCGACCGCGTCGCCAATTCGCAGTTCTCCCGGCAACAATGGGGACTCGTCATGACCGCCGTCGAGTTCGACATCGAACGACCGGACGACGAAGAGAGTGCGGAACTCGTCGCCGACACCAGTAATCTCCCGTCGATCATCCCCGAACTGGACGCCGTCGATCAGCAGGGCCCCATGGGTGGCGGGGCGGGACGCGGCGACAAAAGCGGCGACAGCTCCGGACTTCTCGGCGGCATCACCGACGCGCTGGGACTCGGCGGTGGCGGCGATGGCGACACGGACCAGGTCGACCAGGACCAACTCGAAGCGGCCGACCGACTCGCCCAGGAGTACGCGACACAGTTACAGAATCAGTTAGAGGACACCGGCAAGTGGGAGGAAGTCAGGACGGTTGCGGCCGCCACGGATCAGTAGTCCTCGTCGCTCCCACGGAACAGCGTCAGTTCTTCGGCCTGGTAGATGTTGATGAGTTCGTTGATGACCTCGTCGTAACTCTCGTCGTCGACCCGGAGGCCGTCTAATCGCTCGATCGTCTCCTCGTCGAGATCGATGGATGACATAGAAGAGGCATTGCCTGGCAGGGTCTTAAGCCCCGCGGCGGGCGAGGGGGCACTCGGCGGCGTCCAACCGGGTTTTCCGCCGGTATTCGTAGCGAACCGGGACCCAAGTGGCCAGAGAGCTTTCCCGAACCCGATTCGTTAAATCGGGACAGAATGGAAGCGAACCGAAAGGCGCTCTGGCTCCGTCGACACGACGAGAATTCGTCGACGGATGCACAGACATACCGTCCGCCTCCAATAATGCGTTCGCGGAGATGTCAGGGATCGATCACGCGTTTTCACGCGGTCCACTCGACCGGGGCCGCGTGTATGAGATCCGTCGGTCGGTGCGGAAATCGGTGACATGAGCTTGATCGCCGAGTACACGCTGTCGAATCCGATCCTGCGGGAAACGCGCCGTGCGGTACCGAGCGTCGAAGTCGAGGTCGAGGACGAACAGCCAACCACGACCAACCCGTCACAACTCGTCTTCTGGGCGCGTGGGGACGAAGCGGACCTCGACCGATTCTTCGAGGCGCTGCCCGCCGACCCGTCCATCAGGGACTTCGAGATCCTCTCGTCGGCCCCCGAGCGGTATCTCTTCCGAGCGACGCTGTCCCCGAACGCCGAGCAGGGCATGACGTACGTCGACGCGATACAGAGCGGGATCACGTTCCTAGAGATCAAAACGTCCGGGGAGGGAGTGGAGTACCGTGCCGAGGTTCCGGACCGCGAGTCGCTGTCGGCGTACCGCGAACAGTGCCAGGAACGCGGTCTCACCTTCGAACTGCGTCGACTCTATCGGAGCGAGCACGCCGTGGCGAGGGGCTACGGGCTCACCGATCGCCAACGGGACGTGTTGGGCCGTGCCCTGGAACAGGGCTACTTCGAGGTCCCCCGGAACACGTCGGTCTCCGAGTTGGCCGACGAGTTCGACGTCTCCAGCCAGGCCCTCTCCGCACTCCTTCGGCGGGGACAGGCCACGCTTCTGGAGAACACGATCGGCTAGACCGCGACTATATAAAAGGTTGGAGCGTGAACCCGAATCCATACCGCCCTCTCTACACTCTGCTTTGGTAGATTGATGGCTACGAATTACAATCAGGCCACCGAGGGGGACACAGTGGACGAAATCACCTACACCGCAGGTGACGACGAAACGGTGACCGAGGCAGTACTCGCTGCCCTCCGGTCGGCGTCGGACGGCACCACGTCCCCGGTCCACGGGACGAATCGCGACGGGGACGACCCGATGGCACCGCTCTTCGAGACGGTCGATACTGACGCGCTCGATGCGGTTTTCAGTTCGACTCCCGACAACGACCGAGCGACCGGTTCGGTCGAGTTCACACACGCCGGATACGAGATCACCGCAACGGCCACCGGTACGGTCACCGTCTCGCCGGCGGGTGTCGTCGAAGAGAGGTCGACGGCGCGGTCCACGAGCGCCGACGAGGCCTAATTACAGGCGGTCGATTATCGCGTCGCTTACGTCCTCAGTAGACGCGTCCCCGCCGAGATCGGGCGTTTTCGGACCGTCTTCGAGGACCGACTCGACTGCCGACCGGAGCGTGGCCGCCTCGTCGGCGTAGTCGAGGTGTTCGAGCATCATTGCCGCCGACAGCACCATCGCCGACGGGTTAGCGATGCCCTGGCCCGCGATGTCCGGGGCCGAGCCGTGGACCGGTTCGAACAGCGCGTTGTCCGGGCCGACGTTCGCGCTCGGAAGCAGTCCCAGTCCGCCGACCAGTCCGGCCGCGAGGTCCGAAAGCATGTCCCCGGCCAGGTTCGGGCAGATGACGACGCCGTAATCCTCCGGGTGCATGATCAGGTGCATCGCCAGGGCGTCCATGAGCGCCTCGTCGTACTCGTAGTTCCCTTCCTCGGCGACGGCACTACAGGATTCGAGGAACTGGCCGTCCGTCGTCCGCATCACGTTGGCCTTGTGCGCGACCGTCACGTCCTCGTAGCCGTTCGCCTCGGCGTACTCGAAGCCGTACTCGGCGATGCGACGGGACGCCGAGTCCGTGATGAGTCGCGTCAGCGTGGTCACGTCGTCGGAGAGCTGGCTCTCGATGCCCGCGTAGACGCCCTCGGTGTTCTCACGGACGAACACGAGGTCCGTCTCGGGTTTGACCGCGTCCACGCCTGGGTACGCGCGGGCCGGACGCACGTTCGCGAAGGAGCCGACCGCTTCACGGAGCGGGAGGATCACGTCCGCTGCGGTCTCGCCGGCCGCACCGAACAACGTCGCGTCGGATTCCGCGGCCAGTTCGTAGGTCTCGTCGGGCAGTGCCTCGCCACGTTCCTCGAGGACGGCGTCGCCGGCGTCGCCGTCGACGAACTCGAAGCCGAGGTCGAGCGCGTCCAGTACGTCGAGCGTCGCCGGGACGACCTCCTGTCCGATGCCGTCACCGGGGATGACTGCGATCTGCTCTGTCATGCCAGGAGGTCCGCAGGGCCGTGAAAAGAGCGTGTCGATGTTCCCCCTGCTGTCTCCCGGCCCAACCCTGATCGGACACGCCGTTCAACTATCTGCGCATCGAATCGGTTTGTATGAGTGAGGATCCACTCGACAATCTCGACCGTCGCATCCTCCACCTGCTCCAGCTGGACGCCCGCGGTGCGACAGACACGGACATCGCCGAGGAGACGGACGTAACAGGAACGACGATTCATAATCGCATCATGCAACTGGAGGAGGCAGGCGTCATTACCGGATACAACCCGGAGATCGATTACGAAAAAGCGGGCTACCCGATGCGCGTCCTGTTCATCTGCTCGACGTACCTGTCCGATCGGTCGAAGATGGCGACGGAAGCACTCGAAGTCCGAGGCGTCGTGAACGTCCGGGAGATGCTGGCCGGCGAGGAGAACCTCCACATCGAGGTCGTCGCCGAATCCACCTCCGACGTGAAACAGAGTACCGAACAGTTGGATAGTCTCGGCCTTCGGATCGTAAGTAGCAATATTCTGTCAGAAGAGCACATTCAACCCTGGAATCACTTTCACCAGGAGATGGCCAGCGTTCACGACGACGACATTTCGGAACCGTCTGATTCCACCAACTAGGGACCGCTCGGTAAGGCGGGACTAGTTGCGTTATTGAATCCTTGTCGACAGCGGCTCGACTGAACCCCCTCCTCTGCTTGGAAAAGTCAACCAATACCCCGACGCTATCCGTATTTCTCAAATAGGTTAAATTATCGGAAAAAAGAGGTTAAGGCCGTTCGTAACTGAGTATGGGTATGGAACCGTTGGATTCTTCGAGACTAACTGAGACGTTCGGCCTCCTGACACACCCACACCGACGCGCCGTTCTGTACTACTTGACACGAGAATCGGACGTCGTCGACGTCGCGACGCTCGCGACGACGATCGCGGACTGGGAAGGGGACCGGACGGAGACGAGTCGCGCGGGGGACATCGAGGCGATCAAGACCACGCTCCACCACACTCATCTGCCGAAACTCGAAGCTGCTGGCATCGTTTCCACTGACTCGAACCGGAACACAGTCGAACTCGAAGAAACCGAAGGCCCCGACCTGTTCCTCGACTATACCGCACCGATCGACGGGTGCGGCGGAATCGTCGCCGACGATTGAGAATGCAGGAACGAATTCGCGCGCAGAATAGCCGAACGCGGGTTTCAGCTCAGAGGTACGCCAGTTCGTCGGCCGTCTCGTCGATGGCTTGCTGGTTGGCCTTCATCAGCGCGGTCGTGTCCCAGATCCCGTCGACGAGGGCCTTCCGCTGGCCCTCGTTGACCGTGACCTCGACGGTCGTGTCGCCGTAGGTCACCGTCTCCTCGGCGATGTCGATGTCGATCTCGGTGTCCGGGTACTTGTCGATGTAGTCCTGGATGGCCTCGACCGTCTCCTGGTCGGCGGTGATGGTCGGCATCCCGAGGGCCAGACAGTTGCCGGCGAAGATTTCGGCGAAGGACTCGCCGATGAACGCGTCGATGCCCCAGCGCATCAGCGCCTGGGGCGCGTGTTCGCGCGAGGAGCCACAGCCGAAGTTGTTGTTGACGACCATGATGTTGGCGTCCTGGAACCGCTCCTCGTTCATCGGGTGGTCTTTCTCGTTGTCGTCCTCGTCGAAGCGCAGGTCGAAGAAGGAGAACTCTCCCAGGCCGTCGAAGGTGACGACCTTCATGAACCGCGCCGGGATGATCTGGTCGGTGTCGATGTCGTTCCCGCGGATGGGAATACCCGTCCCCGAGACCTCCTCGACTTCCGGGATTTCGACTTCATCTGTGTCAGTCATACGCTGATCACCTCCTCCATCTCGCGAACGTCAGTGACTTCGCCGGTGACGGCCGCGGCCGCGACCATCTGCGGGTTCATCAGTACGGTTCGCCCGTCCTTCGAGCCCTGACGACCGATGAAGTTCCGGTTCGAGGAGGACGCACACGCCTCGTCGCCCTCCAGCTGGTCCTCGTTCATGCCCAGGCACATCGAACAGCCGGCGTTGCGCCAGTCGAAGCCGGCCTCCTCGAAGACCTCTTTGAGGCCTTCCTCCTCGGCGGCCTTCTGGACGCGCTGGCTGCCAGGGACGACGAACGCACGCACGTCGTCGGGTACCTCGCGGCCCTTGACGATCTCCGCGCCGCGACGCAGGTCGGGGAGTCGGGCGTTCGTACAGGAACCCAGGAAAGCCACGTCGATGTCGTAGCCCTCCATCGTGTCGCCGGGTTCGACGCGCATGTGCTCCTGGGCACGTTTCGCCGTCTCCTGTTTCTCCTCGGGCAGCGACTCCGGTTCCGGAATCGGGTCGGTGATGCCGACGCCCTGGCCGGGGGTGGTCCCCCAGGTGACGGTCGGTTCCAGCTCGTCGGCGTCGATTTGGACGACGTCGTCGTACTCGGCGTCGTCGTCGGACCGGATGGACTCCCAGTACGGCTTGAGTTCCTCGAACTTCTCGGGGTTGTCCTGGAAGTAGTCGGTCTCTTCTAACCACTCGTAGGTGGTCTCGTCGGGGTTGACGTAGCCGGCGCGAGCGCCGCCCTCGATGGACATGTTACAGATGGACATCCGCCCTTCCATGCCCAGGTTCTCGATGGTCTCGCCGGCGTACTCGTAGACGTAGCCGACGCCGCCCTCGGTCCCCAGTCGGCGGATGGTTTCGAGGATGATGTCCTTGGCCTCGACGCCCTCCTGCAGTTCGCCGGTGACCTCGATCTTCCGGACCTTCTGTTTGTCCATCGCAATGGTCTGCGTGGCGAGGACGTCGCGGATCTGGCTGGTCCCGATCCCGAACGCGAGCGCGCCGAAGGCACCGTGGGTCGAGGTGTGGCTGTCGCCGCAAACGATGGTCTTGCCGGGCTGGGTGAGTCCCTGCTCCGGACCGATGACGTGGACAATGCCCTGATCGCCGGTGTCCGGCGAGAGGAAGTTGATGTCCGCGTCCCGGACGTTCTCCTCCAGTTCCGACATCATCCGCTCGGCGGCGTCGTCGCTGTAGGGCCGGGACTGGTCTGCCGTCGGGACGATGTGGTCGACCGTCGCCAGCGTCAGGTCCGGTCGCGCGACCTCGAGGTCGCGCTCCTGGAGCATCCCGAACGCCTGCGGGCTGGTGACCTCGTGGATGAGGTGCAGGCCGACGAACAGCTGGTCCTGTCCGTTCGGCAGCGTCGTTACCTTGTGATTCTCCCAAACTTTGTCGTACAGTGTACCTTCGCTCATACTGATTCGTCGCGTCCTTCGGTCCCGCGCTCGAAGACTCGCATGGCACCGTCTCCTGCCGGGGGTGTGTGACTTACGTCTTTCATCGTCTGCTCGTCCGTTCCGGTTCGCTCTCCCCCGTCGGCAACGACCGTCTGACCGCGTCGGAAGGTGACCGTCTCACCGAACGGCTCGTCGGTGTAGGGGTTCGTGTGGCTGACCGCGTTCATAGCGTCCGTCATGCTGTTACTCGGCGTCCTCGTCCCAGGCGAAGAGGTCGCGCAGGCGGCCGCCGACCTCCTCGATCTGGTGGTTCTGTTCGGCGTCGCGGTACTGCTTGTAGGCGGGCCGGTTGGCCTGGTTCTCGTTGATCCATTCTCGCGCGAACTCGCCGTTCTGGACGCCTTCGAGGATCTCCTCCATGCCCTCGCGGTTGATGACTTCCTCGCCGCGCGTGAGACCACCGTATTCGGCGGTATCAGAAACGGAGTTCCACATCTCCATGTGGCCGCCTTCGTACATCAGGTCGACGATGAGCTTGAGTTCGTTGAGACACTCGAAGTAGGCCATCTCCGGGCTGTAGCCCGCGTCGACCAGCGTCTCGAAGCCGACCTTGACCATCTCGGTCACGCCGCCACAGAGGACGGCCTGTTCGCCGAACAGGTCGGTCTCGGTCTCCTCGCGGAACGACGTCTCGATGACGCCCGCCCGCGTGCAGCCGATCGCCTTCGCGTACGCGAGGCCTTCCGCTTTGGCCTCGCCGGTGGTGTCCTGGTAGATGGCCAGCAGGCCGGGGGTCCCCTCGCCTTTCTCGTAGTTGCGGCGCACGAGGTGACCGGGCGACTTCGGGGCGACCATCATCACGTCGACGTCGTCGTCGGGGCGGATCTGGCCGTAGTGGATGTTAAAGCCGTGGGCGAACATCAGCGTGTCACCAGCGTCGAGTTCGTCCCGGATCTGGTCGTAGACGTCGGGCTGTACAGTATCGGGAACGAGCATCATCACGATGTCGGCCTCGCTGGCGGCCTCGACCGGCGTCTCGACCGTCAGGCCCTCGTCCTCCGCGGCGGCTCGTGAGGAAGAACTCTCCCGGAGGCCGACGATCACGTCGACGCCGCTGTCAGAGAGGTTCAGTGCATGAGCGTGGCCCTGGCTGCCGTAGCCCAGGATGGCGACCGTCTCGTCTTCGATGTTCGATACGTCTGCGTCCTCGTCGTAGTAGATAGGGTTGGTAAAGTCGTCAGTCATCGTCTGCTGTCACCTGTTTCGGTGTTCCGTCTTCGTTCACTGCTGCGGTCGGCTGTTCGCCACGTGAGAGCGATGCGTAGCCCGTTCGGACGACCTCGCGGATGCCGAACTGGGCGTAGGCGTCGATGGCGTCGTCGATCTTCTGCTCGTCGCCGGTGATCTCGACCGTGATGGTCCGCGGCCCCGCGTCGAGCGTGTCGCCGTCGTACATCTCGGTGATGGCCTGCACCTTGTCCGGCTCGTCGCCGTTGAGTTTCAGGATCACCAGTTCGCGCTGGACGGCGTCCGGCTCCAGTTCGCGCACGTCGACGACCGGAATCAGCTTCTGGAGCTGTTTTTTCGCCTGCTCGATGCCGGGTTCGGGCTCCTCGATGACGATCGTCATCCGGGCGCGGTCCTCGTCGGTGGTCGTCCCGACGGTGAGACTCTCGATGTTGAACTGCCGTCGGCTAAAGAGTCCGGACACGTCGGCCAGCACGCCGGGCCGGTGTTCGACCAGCGCCGACAGCACCGCGCGTCGGGGTTCGTGTTCCGCCTCGACTTCCGGGTCGATACGAATGCCTTGCTCGTTGCGCCGTCCCGCCGGGCGTTGCCGCTCGTCCGGGGACGGTCCTGGGAGTTTTCCTGTCATCGTTCTAGATGTCGTCCAGCATGTCCTCAGAGAGGGCGAACTGCCCGTTGTCCCCACCGCTGGGGACCATCGGGTAGACGTTTTCCTCCGGATCGATCAGCACGTCGACGACCGAGGGCCCGTCGTACTCGATGGCCTCCTGGATGGTCTCCTCGACGTTCTCCTGGTCTTCGAGCCGCCAGCCGCGAGCCCCGTATGCCTCCGCGAGCTTGTCGAACTCCGGAATCCACGGGTACTGGGAGGCCATGTGTCGACCGCCGTAGAAGCCGTCCTGCCACTGTCGGACCATGCCGATGGCCTCGTTGTTCAGGACGACGATGGTGATGTCCAAGTTCTCCCGGACCGCGACGGTCAGTTCCTGACTCGTCATCAGGAACGAGCCGTCGCCCTCGAAGGAAACGACTTCCTTGTCCGGCTCGGCGAGTTTGGCCCCGATCGACGCGGGCACGCCGTAACCCATCGTTCCCAGGCCGTGCGAGGAGACCCACGTCCGAGGCTCCATGTACGTCCAGTACTGGCAGGCCCACATCTGGTGTTGGCCCACGCCCGTCGTGACGATGGCGTCGTCGTCGGTCGCCTCGTCGAACTGCTCGACGATGTACTGGGGTTTGAGCGGGCGGTCCTCCGGCATCTCGTAGTCCAGCGGGTACTCGTCTTTCCAGGTCTGGCACTGCTCGCGCCACTCCTCGGCCTTCGGCGCGCGCGTCATGGCGTCGTCCAGCTGGTCGATGACCTCGCTGGCGTCGCCCAGCAGCGGGTAGTCCGCTTCGACGTTCTTGCTGATTTCCGCGGGGTCGATGTCGACGTGGATGACCTCCGCGTCCGGGGCGAACGAGTCGAGGCCGCCGGTCAGCCGGTCGTCGAAACGCGTCCCGATGCCCAGCAGGCAGTCGGTCATCGTGATGGCCATGTTGGCGTAGCCGGTGCCGTGCATGCCGGCCATCTCCAGGCTGAGTTCGTGGTCCTCGGGGAACGCGCCGATGCCGGGCATCGTCGTGATGACCGGGATCTCGTACTCCGTGGCGAAGTCGTACAGTTCGTGCCAGGCCTCGCCCTTGATGACGCCACCGCCCGCCAGGATGACGGGTTTCTCGGCGTCCATCAGACAGTCCGCGGCCGCCTCGACGGCGTCCTCGTCGGCCTCTTCCGGCGGGTTGTACGTGTCCGGCGTCTTCGGCTTCGTCGGCTCCCGGGTAGTCTCGCCCTGGGTCACGTCCTTGGGCAGGTCGACTAGCGTCGGCCCCTGCCGGCCCTCGTCGGCCAGCGCGAACGCGGTCCCGACGTCGTCGCCCACCTCGTCGGGGCTCGACGAGAAGTAGTTGAACTTCGTGATCGGGGCGGTGACGCCGATGGTGTCGGTCTCCTGGAAGGCGTCGTTGCCGACGAAGTTCGTCGGCACCTGCCCGGTCAGCGCGATCAGCGGGTCCGAGTCCATGCTGGCGTCGGCCAGCCCGGTCACGAGGTTGGTCGCGCCCGGCCCGGACGTAGCCATACAGACGCCCGGATCGCCGGAGACGATACCGAACGCGTCTGCGGCGTGTGCCGCGCCCTGTTCGTGGGCCATCGTGACGTGGTTCAGGTCCGATTCGCTGTACAGCGCGTCGTAGACGGGCATGATCGCCCCGCCCTGGACGCCGAAGAGGTACTCCGCGCCTGCGTTCTTCAGCGCCGCGACGACCGCGTCAGCACCCGTCTCGACGGGTTCGACGTGGGATTCGCCCTCCGGTTCGGTCGGCGGGCCGCCTTCGGCTTCCGATTCGACTTCGTCCGCGTGCGGTGTCTGCGCGCCTTCGCTCATGTTCTGTCCTCCAGTGCGTGTGGTCGATAGTGCGTGTCGTGCATGTCTAGTACCCTCCGTTGCTCGTCGATTGACGATGCCTCAAAAGCCGAAATGTGTGTGGTATAGGGGCTAGTCGGCCCCTACAATGATCGGCAGAAGTGCGAGCGCGTCGCTGGCCGAGGAGTGAACCCGACTGCCAGCGCGCGATGTCATCGGTACGAAAGTACATCGTCCGAGCGGTATAATTCTTCCGAGTCGAGACGAACGGTCCGTTTAGCCGCCGCTCGGGACAGGTCGAAACCGGACGGGAGGTCATCTCAGATCCGGACCTCCTCTTCTTTGACGCCGACCTCGCGGGCGAACTTCTCCAGAACGTCCATCGTGACCCGCTGTTTCTCGGCGCCGTAGTCCTTGACGCGTCGGGTGACCTCCCGAACTTCCTCTTCGGTCGGGTCGAACCCGGCGTCGCTCAACCGCTCGCGAACGGAGTGTTGGCCGGTGTGTTTCCCGAGGACGAGTTCGCGCTCGGCCCCCACCATCTCCGGCGTCATGACACCCGGCTCGAACGTGTCCGAGTTCTCGATGACGCCCGCGGCGTGGATGCCGCTCTCGTGGGAGAAGGCGTTCTCGCCGACGACCGGCTTGTTGGCCGGCACCGGAATCGACGACCGGTCCTCGACCAGCCGTGCCAGTTCCGTGATCCGCGTCGTGTCGATGTTGGTGTCGACGTCGTACAGGCTTTCGAGAGCCATCACGACCTCCTCGTAGGCCGCGTTGCCCGCCCGTTCGCCGATCCCGTTGACCGACACCTGCGACTGGCTCGCGCCAGCTTCGTAACCGGACAGCGCGTTCGCGCTTGCCAGTCCGAAGTCGTCGTGTGTGTGAACGTCCACGCGCGCGTCGATCGCATCGACGACGTTCTCGACCATGTCGTAGAGTCGCCGCGGTGTCGCGACACCGACGGTGTCCGGGAGATTCACCCAGTCAGCGCCGGCTTCGTCCGCGGCTTGCACCGCTTCGATCAAGAAGTCCTCGTCCGTACGCGTCGCGTCCATCGGCGAGAACATGCACTCGACCCCGGCCTCCGTGACACGCTCGATCGACTCGACGGCGGCCTGCTTGGCCTCCTCCCGAGTCGCGTGCATGGAGTCCTGCAGTTGGACGTCGCTGGTGGACACGAAGACGTGTACCAGGTCGACGCCCGAGTCGATTGCAGCCTCGACGTCTTTCTCGACCACGCGTGCCAGTCCACAGACCTCGCTCCGGGTGGTGGACTCGGCGATGTCGCGAACGGCCTCGAACTCCGCGTCCGAGTTGACCGGGAACCCTGCCTCGATGACGTGAGTGCCCATGTCGTCCAGTACAGCCGCGATCTCGCGTTTGTCGTCGTAGGAGAACGACGTGCGAGGCGACTGTTCACCGTCGCGCAGCGTGGTGTCGAAAACTCGTGCTTCTGTTATCTCAGAAGTGGAATCCAGTGTGCCCTGGAAGAACTCGATCCGCCGGGGATCCCGACGTGCCCTCATTGTTGGACATGATTACACCCAAACGAAGGTCATGCCTCCTATATAAACCTGTCCTTGCAACAATCCGACGTTCCTCGGTGAACACGGGGCGTCCACGTCGAGAGTGGTCGAGCAGTTGTCGGCCGTGGGGAAGTGGCGAGGCTTTTTGCCACCCGCACACCAGCAGGAGGTATGAGCGACTTCGACCTCGACCTGCAGGCAGTCGAGGACCAGATGGAAGACGGTGAACGGGAGGGGAGCCACATCGTGCTCGGCATCCTCGACGGCTCGACGCCGGACGGGGAGTGGCTCGCCGAGATCGCAAGCGGCGCCGTACTCGTGCTGTCAGTCGACGGAGACGTGAACGAACTGGCCTCCGGGTTCGCCCGCGACGTGAAAGCCGACGGCGGCGACCTCGTCCACTTCCGCGACTTCCTCATCGTCACACCGCCGGGCGTCGTCATCGACACCGAACGGCTCTGAGCGGGCCCCCTCTGTCACTGCCCCGAGGGTTCGAGGGTCCAGGTCGAATCGAAGCACGAGTACCAGTTCGTCGAGGAGCCCCAGTATTTCGAGAAAACCAGCGTACGCAGTTGGCATACGAACGGGACGATTGCCACTCAGAACCGATGCTGGGCCGAACGAGGTGTAGAATACGGGGGCGAGTGCTCAGTGCCGATCGTTCACACATCCGATAGAATGCTTGGGGGTAAGCGAAGATTTTCTTCCCGGATTGGACAGATTAATATGCCAAAGCAACAACTAGCAGGTGATGAATAGGTCAACCCAGGACTGGTGGCCGAATCAGTTGAACGTGGGAATTCTCGATCAGAACGCCCAGCAAGTCGATCCGATGGGCGAGGAGTTCGACTACGCCGAGGAGTTCCAGAAACTCGACTTCGAGGCCCTCAAGGAGGACATCGAAGAGGTTCTGACGACGTCGCAGGACTGGTGGCCGGCTGATTACGGGCACTACGGCCCGCTGATCATCCGGATGGCGTGGCACAGCGCCGGTACGTACCGCACGACCGACGGCCGCGGCGGCGCGTCCGGCGGGACCCAGCGCTTCGCACCCGTCAACAGCTGGCCCGACAACGCGAACCTGGACAAGGCGCGACGCCTGCTCTGGCCGGTCAAGCAGAAGTACGGCCGCAAGATCTCGTGGGCCGACCTGATCGTCCTGGCCGGGAACGTCGCCATGGAGTCGATGGGCTTCGAGACGTACGGGTTCGGCGGCGGGCGCGAGGACGCCTGGGCGCCCGACGAGGCCGTCGACTGGGGCCCCGAAGAGGAGATGATGGCGGACAAGCGTCACGACGAAGAGGGGAACCTCGAAGGCGATCTCGCTGCAGACCACATGGGCCTCATCTACGTGAATCCGGAAGGCCCGGGCGGTGAGCCGGACCCCGAAGAGTCGGCGAAGTACATCCGCCAGTCGTTCGACCGGATGGCGATGAGCGACGAGGAGACGGTCGCGCTCATCGCCGGTGGACACACGTTCGGGAAAGTCCACGGCGCAGATTCCGACGACAACCTCGGCCCCGAGCCCGAAGCGGCCCCTATCGAGAAGCAGGGCCTGGGCTGGGAGAACGAGTACGGCGAGGGCAAAGGCCCCGACACGATCACCAGCGGAATCGAGGGTCCCTGGACCCAGTCGCCCACTGACTGGGACATGGACTTCGTCGACAACCTGCTGGAATACGAGTGGTGGCCCGAGAAAGGGCCCGGCGGTGCGTGGCAGTGGACCACCGAGAACGGCGAACTCGACGAGAGCGCCGAGGGCGTCGAGGACCCGTCCGAGAGAGAGGACATCATGATGCTGACGACGGACGTGGCGCTCAAACGGGACCCGGACTACCGGGAGATCCTCGAACGGTTCCAGGAGAACCCGATGGAGTTCGGGATGACCTTCGCGAAGGCCTGGTACAAGCTGATCCACCGCGACATGGGGCCGCCCGAGCGGTTCCTCGGTCCCGAGGTCCCGGACGAGGAGATGATCTGGCAGGACCCCATCCCCGACGCCGACTACGACCTGATCGGGGACGACGAGATCGCCGAACTCAAAACGGAGATCCTCGACTCGGACCTGTCCACTTCCCAATTGATCAAGACCGCCTGGGCAGCGGCGTCGACGTACCGCGACAGCGACAAGCGCGGTGGCGCGAACGGCGCCCGCATCCGCCTCGAACCGCAGAAGAACTGGGAGGTCAACGAGCCCGACCAGTTGGCGACGGTGCTTACGATCCTGGAAGGGATCCAGGAAGAGTTCAACGGCGCCCGATCCGACGACGTTCGGGTCTCGCTCGCCGACCTCGTCGTGCTGGGCGGCTGTGCGGCCGTCGAGCAGGCGGCGGCCGACGCCGGCTACGACGTGGAAGTGCCCTTCGAGCCGGGTCGCACGGACGCCTCGCAGGAACAGACCGACGTCGAATCGTTCCAGGCGCTCAAACCCGACGCGGACGGGTTCCGCAACTACGCGAGCGACGACCTCGACCGCTCGGCGGAGGAAGTGCTGGTGGACAACTCCGAGCTCCTGAACCTGACAGCCCCCGAGATGACGGTGCTGGTCGGCGGTATGCGCTCGCTGGGCGCGACCTACCAGGACTCGGACCTCGGCGTCTTCACCGACGAGCCGGGGACGCTGACCAACGACTTCTTCGTGAACCTGCTCGACATGGATTACGAGTGGGAACCGGTCTCGGACTCCAAGGACGTGTTCGAGGGACGCGACCGTGAGACGGGCGACGTCGAGTGGAAGGGTTCGCGCGTGGACCTCATCTTCGGATCCCACTCTCGGCTTCGCGCCCTCGCGCAGGCCTACGCGAGCGACGACGCGGAGGAGAAGTTCGTGCACGACTTCGTGGACGCGTGGGACAAAGTGATGTCCCTCGACCGCTTCGATCTCGAATAGTCCCGTCCGAGCCCCTTTTACAGTTTCTACGGCCGGACCGGTCCCGGCGAGCGGAGCCGGTGCCACCGAGCCTGCTCAGTCGTCGCTGCTCGCGACGGCGTCGGTGGTCCCGCCGAGGAGAACCAGATCAGGCGCGAAAAACCGTATCCGATCGTCGTCGAGGGCAACGTCCGGTACTGGGTCATTTTGCTCAGTCGCCTGGTGCCGTCCCCGAACCGACCGTCAGTGAACCCGACGCGTATTGTCTCGGCGGTTTGCCCGCCGATGTCTCAGCCCGAATGTGGCGTTCACACGGAATGCAGGTCCCGAATTCCTATCGAAACGTGAGGTGGTGGCCGTCGGGGTCCACGATGCGAGCCTCGTCGGGCAGACGTTCGACGCTGCAGGCGTCCGCTTCGACGGCATCGACTGCGGCGTCGGGGTCGTCCGTTTCGAACCCGACATCGACGTGGACACCACCGCGACCGTCGGCGAGACCGAGCTGTGGTTCCCACAGTTCGAGGTCGAACGATCCGGCGGTCAGCCGAACGCGTCGGCGTTCGTCGCCGCGACCCATCACTTCCAGTCCGAGCGCGCGGTAGAACGCTTCGGCGCGGTCGAGATCGGCGACTTCCAGCACGATCTCGAAGACCCCCGTGATGCCGGCCCCCTCGTCGCTTCGCTGGCCGATCTCGACGCAGTTGCCGTCCACGTCGTAGAAGTACAGCGACTTCGCGTCGCCGAACTGGTGTTCGACGAGATCGAACGACTCCGAGAGCCGGGCCTTCCAGGCGTCGTATTCCTCGTGTGGGGTCGAGAGCGCGAAGTGCGTGTGGAGCCCGCCGCGCGGGACGGCCTCAGGGCGGCGGAGGACGAGATCGGTGTCACCGGCCGCTAGCGCGACCTCCGTCTCGGTCTCTCGGACCGTCTGCAGGTCCAGAAACGATTCGTAGAACGACCGCGCTCGGTCGAGATATTTGACCTCGAGCGCGAGCCAGCCCAGGCCAGTGAGCATAGCACACGTTCGCGCCCGACGGTCTTAACAGTGTACTGTCGGATTCGATCGGCGATCAAACCGTTTCGGTCAACGCAACAGTCGGGAGAGTCGGTCAGTGATACCGCCGCCGGACCCCAGTTTGAGGTAGAACGCGTCGCCGCCGTCCTCGTAGTAGTTCTCGATCCGGCGCTGTACCTCGAATCCCATGTGCTTGTAGAACCCGATGGCCGGTTCGTTGGTCGTCCTCGCGTGGCAGGTCACCGAGGAGTGATTGTCGGCGACCCGGGCGATGAGTTGCTTGCCGAAGCCGTTACCGCGGTACTCCTCGCTGACGGCGAGAAACAGGATGTACCCGTCACGGCGGACGGCGGCGAAGCCGACGAGCCGTTCGGGTTCGAGTTGCCCCGTCTCCAGATAGCAGTAGACCGTCGACCGGCGATAGGCGTCCTTGAAGAAGCCGCGTCGCTGGCGGAGAACGCCGTCTTCGCGTCTGATCTGCTCTTTGAGAGCCCAAGCCTCGTCGACGTAGTCGTCGGCTCCCGACTCGACGACGCGGCTTTCGATCGTGGCACTCACTACCCGGTACTAAGCGGATACGTTACTATAATTCCACCGGCGTCGGTAACAAACGACCGGACCGTCGTGGTCGCGTTCGCGGTCCACAATTCCTTTTTCCCTGTCAAGTGTCGGTTCTGCCATGTCGAAACCGACAGCGACCGTCGACCGGGGCTCGAACAGGGACGTCGTCCGGAAGCGGTTCCGAAGCGCGATGGTCACGGGCATCGCCGTGACAGTGCCGCTCATCGTGACGCTCCTGGTCCTCGGGTTCGTCGTCGACTTCGTGTCGAGAACGCTCAATCCGCTCGTCGTCGTGGCCGAATCCGCACCGGTCACGTCGGACGTCCCGAAACTGGCCGTGGAGCTCGTCGTCCTCGTCACGCTGCTCCTGGTGATCCTGCTCGTCGGACTCGTCGCCGACCGCCAGCCCGAGGAAAGCGCCATCGAGGACAGCTTCGACCGGATGATGGCCGGCATCCCCGGGATCGGGTCGATCTACACCAGTTTCAACGAGATGAGTCGGCTCCTCCTGGAGAGCGACACGGACAGCTTCCGGGACGTGAAACTGGTCGAGTTCCCCCGCGAGGGGTCCTACGCCATCGCCTTCCTCACGGCCCATACGCCCGCATCGATCGAGGACGCGACCGGACACGACGAGATGGAGACCCTCTTTCTCCCGATGGCCCCGAACCCCGTGATGGGTGGCCACGTCGTCAGCGTCGACGCGGACCGCGTCGTCGACGTCGATATGACCGTCTCGGAAGGCATCCGGACCATCGTCACGAGTGGCGTCGCCATCGAGGACAGGGACGACATCGAGCATGCGACGCGCCAGTCACACTGAGCGCGGAGGGAAGCAGCAAAGGGGGCCGGCGTCGAACCGACCGAGCAATGAGCTTCGACCTGCGCGAACACACGGCCGACGTGGCCGTCGAGGCGACCGGCCCGGACCTCGACGCCGCCTTCGCCGCCGTCGCCGACGGACTGGCCGCCGCGATGTGTGAGGACGTGCCCGACGACGGCGAGCGGTTCTCGCTGTCGGTCAGCGCCGAGAGCCGCGAGGCGCTGCTCTTCGATTACCTCGACGAACTCATTTACGAGCGCGACGTGCGCGGCGTGCTCCCCGTGGACAACGAGGCGACGGTGAGCCGGGACGGCGACGAGTGGACCTGCGAGGCGACTGCCCGCGGCGTCCCGCTGGACGCTATCACGGCCCGGGAGATCAAGGCCGTCACCTACTCCGAGATGGACCTCGCCGAGACCGACGAGGGATGGCACGCGTACGTCGTCTTCGACGTGTAAGACCCTCAAATCGGGGGAAGCCCCGGCCGCGATGACGATGCTTACCCACGTCGAGTTCGTAGCGAACCCATGGGTAATTCGTCCGCACGGTCCCCCGTGGCGTCGACGCTCGGTGCGGTGTTGTCGCTCGCGGCACTGGCCGTCATCGCGACCGATTCGGCGACGGCACACATCGATTACGTCACCGATGGGGCCGGAGAAACCGGTGACCCCATCGCGTTCGCCGTGGAAGTGCTCTCACAGCCCGAAAACGCCCTGCTGTTCGGTGGGACGGGACTCCTCGGTGGCGTCGCTCTGCTCGGGTATCTGTGGGTTCGACCGACGATTCCCGATATCGACGTTTTGCGGGCCACGCTCTCGGAGTACCGTGACCTCGTGCCGTGGATGCTCCGGCTCAGCATGGGCCTGCCGCTGATCGGTGCCGGCTTCGCCGGCTACTACTTCAGCCCGGCCGTCGAGACCGCGCCGCGATTGCTGATGATCGGTCTCGGATTCTTCCTGTTGTTCGGGCTGGCGACCCGGTTCGTGGCCGCCGTTGGCCTAGTCGCGTACCTGGTCGGTCTGGCATCCGACCTGCGACTCCTGCTCTCCATGGAGTACGTTCCGGGCTTGCTCGCTATCGTCCTCCTGGGCGGTGGCCGACCCAGCGCCGACCACATGCTCGGCGCGGTCGCGAACGCGGAGGGAACGTTGTACGGCCGCGTCGACCCGTTCCACCGCCTCGGCCACTGGTTCGCGGAACGAGTGGCACCGTTCGCCCGCTACGCGCCGTCGGTGATCCGCGTCGGACTCGGGGTGACCTTCGTCTACCTGGGCCTCGTCGAGAAAATCCTCCAGCCCGGGCGGGCGCTCCAGGTCGTCGAGCAGTACGACCTGACCGCGATCGTGCCGGTCGACCCCGGCGCGTGGGTCCTCGGTGCGGGCCTCGCCGAGATCGCGCTCGGCGTCCTGCTGATCGGGGGACTGCTCACGCGCGGCGTGGCCGCGGCCGCGTTCGTCGTGTTCACGCTGACGATGTTCGGCCTCCCAGACGATCCCGTGCTCGCCCACGTCACGATGTTCGGCCTGGCGTCGGCCGTGTTCACCCTCGGGAGCGGACCACTGGCACTCGACAACTTCGTGACGGACGCCGAACACCGGACGAATCATCCGACGCCCGCCGACTGACAGGCTCCCCTCGGATCCCTGCCAGTCGTAATTTATACCCCCGTCCCCGCGGGAGTATCTCCTATGACCACCTACGACGCGGACGGCATTACCCTGGAGAAGGTACGGGACTATGTCTGGGAGATTCCACAGGAGGGCGGGATGAACGCGCCCGCACGCGTGCTGGCGAGCGAGGCCCTTCTGGAGGAGATCGAACAGGACAAGACCCTCCAGCAGTTGAAGAACTCGGCGCATCTCCCCGGCGTCCGGAAACACGCCATCTGCATGCCCGACGGCCACCAGGGCTACGGCTTCCCGGTGGGTGGTGTCGCCGGTATCGACGCCGAGGACGGCTGTATATCGCCGGGAGCGGTCGGCTACGACGTGAATTGCGGAGTCAGAATGATGACAACTAATCTCTCTTATGATGATGTCCAGGGTCGTGAAGAGGAACTCGTCAACAACTTATTTGAGAACATCCCGTCGGGTCTCGGCGGCGGCGGCGTCGTCGAGACGGGAATGGACACCATCGAGGCCATCCTGGAGCGAGGGATGGACTGGGCGCTCGAAGCAGGGTGGGCCGTCGAGGACGACCTGGCCCACTGCGAGGACGAGGGGTTCCGGCCGGAGGCCGACGCCGACAAGGTCTCGAAGAAGGCCAAGGATCGCGGGAAGAACCAGGTCGGTAGTCTCGGCAGCGGTAACCACTTCCTCGAAGTCCAGCGTGTCACCGACGTCTACCGCGAGGACGTGGCCGACTCGTTCGGGCTCGAACCCGACCAGATCGTCGTGCTCATTCACTGCGGGTCCCGTGGGCTGGGTCACCAGGTCTGTACGGACTACCTCCGGGAGATCGAGCAGGCTCATCAGGGGATGTTGAACCAGTTACCGGACAAGGAACTGGCCGCGGCACCCGCCGGTTCCCAGCTCGCCGAGGACTACTACGGGGCGATGTGTGCGGCGATCAACTACGCCTGGGTCAACCGCCAGCTCATCATGCACCGGACGCGACAGGTGTTCGAGCGCGTCTTCGACCAATCTTGGCAGGAGATGGAGATGGACCTGCTGTACGACGTGGCACACAACATCGCCAAGAAGGAGGTTCATACCGTGGAAGGTGGCGAGGAGCGCGAACTGTTCGTCCACCGGAAGGGGGCGACGCGGGCGTTCCCGGCCGGTCGCGAGGAAGTCCCGCCGGCCTACAACGACGTGGGCCAACCGATCATCATCCCCGGTAGCATGGGGGCGGGCAGCTACGTGCTGCGGGGCGGCGAGAACTCCCTGGCGGAGACGTTCGGATCGACGGCCCACGGGGCCGGCCGGCTGATGTCCCGCACGCAGGCGAAAAACGAGTACTGGGGCGAGGACGTGAGAGACGAGTTGCGCGAACAGAACCAGATCTACGTCAAGGCCAACTCCGGGGCGACGGTCGCAGAGGAAGCCCCCGGCGTCTACAAGGACGTCGACGAGGTGGTTCGCGTCTCCGACGCGCTCGGTATCGGCGACAAAGTGGCCCGAACCTTCCCGGTCTGTAACATCAAGGGGTAGCGTCCCGGTCAGGGAACTCACGCTCACACGCCCGGGGAGCCGCTTCGACGCCGGTCACCTCGAACCTGGCCCCGCCGTCGGTGGCGTCCGTCACTGTGACTGACCAGCCGTGAGCGTCGACGATGTTCTCGACGATGGCCAGTCCGAGACCGGTCCCGTCGTTGGCGGTCGTGAAGCCGGTTTCCAGAATCTCGGTCCGCTTGCCCTGAGGGATTCCGGGGCCGTCGTCCTCGACGTAGAACCCGGACTCGTCGTCCAGTGTCCCGACGGTGACGGTTACCTCCGGGCCGGCGTGTTCCACGGCATTGCGGAGCAGGTTCTCGAACACGCGCCGAAGGCTGTTGCGATCCCCGTGAATCGTCGTCGCCGTCGCGACTTCCAGGGTCAGATCGTCGCTGTCGACGACCTCCCGGCAACGCTCCAGTAAGGGCTCGAGTTCGACTGGTTCGGTCTCCTCGATGATCAGTCCCTCACGGGCCAGATCGAGGATCTCGTCCACCATCTCGCTCATCCGACAGAGGGCCGCTTCCGCGGCCTCGAAGTGGCAGTCGTCGCCGGTTTCACGGGCCAGTTCGAGGCGGCCCGAGATGATGTTCATCGGGTTGCGGAGGTCGTGAGAAACGACGCTGGCGAACTGTTCGAGGCGGTCGTTCTGCTCGCGGAGTTCCCGCTCGCGTTCCTTCCGTTCGGTGATGTCCCGGATGTTGACGATGAACCCCTCGATCCGCGGGTTCGACAGCTGATTGTTGCCGATCGCTTCGAGCCACCGCCAGGACCCATCGGCGTCTTCGAACCGGAATTCGGCGGTCCGCGTCTCGTCGGGGTTCCTGACGGCCCCTTTGAACACGGTCCAGACCTCCGACACGTCCTCGGGGTGCATCGACTCGAAGGCGTTCCGTCCGACTAACTCCGACGGCTCGTAGCCCATGAGTCGCTGCCAGGACTGACTGACGTACGTGAAGGTCCCAGACCCGTCGACGACCACCATGAGATCGGTCGACTGTTCGAGGAAGGTTCGATACCGTTCGCGCTCCCGAACAAGCGTCTGCCGCGTCCGGTGGGACTCGACGGCGTTCCGGATGCGGTTGGCGAGCACCGTGCCGACCTCTCCGGCCCCCGACTTCTGAACGTAGTCGGTGACACCGTGTGAGAGCGCTTCGCTCGCCAGCGACTCGGACCCGTCCCCGGTAAAGAGAATAAACGGGAGGTTGGAGTCGTAGTCTCGGACGTCGTCCAGAAAGGCGATTCCGTCCGTCGACGCCAACTCGTAATCGCTGACGATACAGGCAACCGACTCCGTCCGAAGGGTATCGAGTGCGTCACAGGCCCGCCGCTCCCTGGACACCGAGAACTGCTCGCCCTCTCGCTCCAACCGTCGTGTAACCGTCTCGCTAAACTCGGCGTCGTCGTCAACGATCACGACGTGGAGGGACTCCGTCATTAATCAATGTCTGCGTTCCAATACTTCTTATATCCATGGTACCAATTCACCAGATCCCCCTCCGAAATTTATCAATATTGAAAATATAGTTGATTGTGAAAACGCTGGTAAGGTGCCCATTTAATCAGTTCATGACAATATAACCCATTCTGGTTTTTAGCTTCGATAATCAATGGCGGTTTAATACCGGTGTCTCGGAATACTACATGAATAGTTGATATATTAGATACTTCGCTCGTCGGACTGCGGACGACGGGAAGGCGTGGTGTTCGTGGAGACGTTACCCGGGCCAGACCAGCGAGAGGACGGCAAGGACGATGAAGCCGATTATCAGCCACTTCGCGATGTCCATCGACAGTCCCGCGACCTCACCGGCACCGAGGACGCCGGCGATGATGGCGAGGACGAAAAAGGCGATGGCGAGTTCAAGCAGTGCCATCGTTCCACGCCCCAAGAACGGTAGTCGCTCGGTCGTGCTGGCTGTCGGAGACCCGCTCAGCGGTCGTTTGTTCGAACATGCTCAGGTACGACTTCGCCCCGGACGTGCGAGAAGCTACGGCCTGCAAACGCAGGGTCACGGGCGGGCCCGGCGGTCGACCGGGGGGAACCGGAGAGTTGATATCAGACGGGCGAGCGGCGAGAGGCAAGCGCATGAGCACGATCGAGTTGTTCACCGCCGGTTGCGTGTTGCTCGGAACGGTCGCCATCGGAACCGTGATCCACGAACTCTCCCACGCCGCCGCCCTCCGAGCGTTCGGGGTTCCCTACGCCATCACGTGGCTCCCGGGTGAGAACGAGGGGTTTCACAACGGGTGGCCGTTCGGTGCGCTAGCGTCGGTCAGTCCCCTGCCGACGCGACGAGACATTTCCCCGTTTGCACTGCGGACCGCGGCAGTGATGCCCGTGCTCATGACGATACCGGTCGTCCTGGCTCTCCTCGGGATACTCCCGGACCCCGTGGCCAGCGGCAACGTGACCGGGACCGCTGTCGTCGTCGGCTGGCTCGCCTGTGCACTGCCGAGCCCCCGGGATTTCTCGCTGGTCTGGCACGCCGAGAAAGCCGTCGAGGAAACGCGGAACGATCCGAACGGCGAGCGTGAGAAGGGGTGTCCGAAATAGCGATCACGGCCTGAAGTCGAACCGCGGCCGGTCGATGTCGGGCGTGCGGTGGTCGACCGGTCGCCCGTCCTCGTACCGCAGGAAACTCAGGTAGAAGGTCCGTCCGCAGCCGTCTCTCGACGGGTCCGGGTCGTTCGCTCCGCCCTCGCCGATCGGTTCGCCGGAACCGGCGTCGCCGAGGCAGACGAATTCGACCCCGTCGGCGGCCTCGATATCACCGGTAGTCGAGGCGTACTCCCAGTCGGCGAGGGGTTCGCGAGTCACGCACTTGTCGTCGAGATACCCCTCGCGTTCGATGCCCGTCACCGCGCCGCAGTACGGGCAGTGATAGGTCACTTCGACCATACACACGGTAGGGGCGGGAGACGCTTCAGTGCAGCGTGGGGGCCGGTCACATCCCCGAACCCGGCAACGTCCGCCGGAAGCGGTCGCTGGGTCCAGAAGGTACTTCCCGCGAGGCACCGACCGTGAGCGTATGATAGACGAGACGGTCGAGGAGATCGAGCAGATGCAGACTCACTCCTCGTCGGTCGTGGCAGTGAAGGCCGCCGACGCGCTCCGGGCGTTCACCGAGGGCGAGTACCCGACTGTCGAGGAGTTCCAGCGGACCCTGGAACGAAACAGCAGCGCGCTCCGCCGTGCGAACCCCTCGCACGCGTCGTTACAGAACGCCATGCTCGAAATCGTCGACACCGTCGACGACGCCGACACCGAGTCCGTGGCCGAGGCACAGGCCGTCCTGTCCGAGACCATCGACGAGGTCGTCGACACCATCGAGCGCGGGAAGAGCCGGGCAGCCGAGAACGGCAAGGAACTGTTCGAGGACGGAATGACGATCCTCACACACGATTACTCCTCGACGGTGCTGGAAGCCATCGAAGCCGCGGCGCGGGACGGCATCCACATGGAGGTGTACGTCACGGAGGCCCGGCCCCGATACCTCGGTCGGAAGACTGCCCGGGTCCTCTCGGCCATCGACCGGATCGACACGCATCTCGTGGTCGACAGCGCCGCCGGGCACTTCCTCCCGGAGTGTGACCGCGTCGTCACTGGCATGAGCTGTATCGTCGAGGACACGCTGTACAACCGCGTCGGGACCTATCCGATCGCCGCCACGGCGGACGACCTCGGGGTTCCGATGACGGTCATCGGCTCCGGCGCGAAGATCATCGATGGCGGGTTCGCCTTCGAGAACGACATCCGGTCACCGAGTGAGGTGATGCGGGAACCTGCAGAAGGGTTCTCCGTCGAGAACCCGGCCTACGACGCGACGCCGACTCGATTGCTCGATTCCGTCGTCACCGACGACGGGATACAACAGTACTGAGCCGTATCAGTTCGCTCGCTTAAGTACCTCGACCGGTTCCAGCGTGGTACTCCAGAACCGAAGCGTCGAAGCCCAGAGCGAACCCCAGAGCGAACCCCAGGTGTCGACCTGCTTCCGGAGACCGTTGTCATCCGACGGCGTCGTCGCCTCGCTGTCCTCTGGCAGCGGGCGGCTAGTCACGGTCGCAGCACAGTTCGGGCAGTTGAGTTTGCGGACGCCCGCCGTCCGGTCGTCGCGTTCGACCCAGTCACCGTCTACCGGCGCATCGTACTCACAGTCCGGACAGAACAGGACGGCTTTTCGCTCGTTCGGGGGTGGGACGTTCTCGTCCTGGGCCGGGGGAGACGGAACCAGGAAACTATCGTGGGAATCCATCAACTGACAGTAGGGGCCCGAGCCCGAAAGACCTGTCGTCGTACTGTGTGGATATGACCCAAATCCGACAGCAGTAGATAGTAAATAGCCGTCTATAGACGGTCTATAGTGATTTTTCACGACGTTCCACCCGGCGTTCGAAGCCAGAATTGATTAAAATATTCCTGATGAATGTGGCCAGAACAGAGGGGGGCTGTGGCTCAAAAGCCGGTTGCACAACATATTTGCACTCGCCTCGCGAGAGTGTTCTCACGTAATGACCGGGTCGCTATTGGACGGTGTCGTACGACTGCTCCAGGCGGGGAACGTCCCGTTTCGCGACGCCAGCGACACGGTCTCGAACTTCCAGTGGTTGCCGTTCCGGATTCCGGAGTGGATCGCCGACATCCTGGCGACGGTAATCGTGCTGTTCATCGCGTGGGCCGTCTCGCGGTTCATCATCAAACTCGTGGGACGACGCGTCGCACGTCGGTTCCGCCGGCCGAGTCTCACGCGGACAGTGTTGCGCGGGATCAGAGTGGGCGTGTTCCTCTTCGCTCTCCTGACGATCATGCGCATCTACGGGCTGGACCTGGGCAACATCGCGCTGTCGGTGACGGTGTTTACGGCCGTGGTGGGTGTCGTGCTCGCGCCGATCGTCGGGAGCATCATCAGCGGGGTGTTCCTGCTGGCCGACCAGCCCTATGAGATCGGCGACATGATCGAGATCTCTGACAGCGGACAGCAGGGGTTCGTCGACGACATCACGCTCCGATACACCAGGATGTTCACGCTCGACAACACGTTCATCGTCATCCCGAACGGCGAGATGCGAAATCGGGACGTGATCAATTACTCCGCCGAGGACACGCGGACCAGACTGGAACTAGATATTATCGTCACCTACGAGGGCGATCTGGCCGAAGCGCGGACACTCATCGAGAAGTCCGCTCGCGACGTGGACGGCGTCATCGAAGGCGGACCGGACATCCGCGTCGGGAGCGCGCGGTATCCGGCCGCGCCGACCTGTTACATCGATACGTTCGGCGACCACGGTGTCCACCTCCGGTTGCGGTACTGGGCGAAGGAGCCGTACAAACTCCTGGCACTCCGCTCGAAGGTTCAGACCAACGTCTGGGAACGACTGGCCGACGCGGACGTGGAAATCGCCTACCCCCACCAGCACCACGTCTTCGACGATACCAGCGGGCGGATGGACGTCAGAATGGACAACTTATCGCGGCCGTCCGATCAGGGACACAGCGGCCCGACAGGCGCGAACGACGAACTGGATCGATGACGACGGCCCGGGTCAGGACACCGACGCCGTGATGATCTTGGCGTCGACTTCCTTCTGGAGGAACTGCTCGATGTCCGGGTCGTCCATCAGGCGGCGAACCATCCTTCGCCACCGGCTAGCCTGTTTCTGTCCGATGACGACGATATCGGCCCGCTGTTGGGCGATCTCGTCGAGGATCGTCTCCTCGACGAGGAGCCCCGTCCGCACGACGTACCGAACGGTGGGGAGGTCACCGAACTGCGATTCGACGGCCGATTTCAGTTCCGAGCGCGAGACGCGATCGTTGTTGTGGTAGAGATTGACGTGAAGGACTGTTAGACTTCCGCCGGCTTCCTCGGCGACCTCGATTGCCCGCGAGAGCGTGGCTTTCGAGTGTGCGGTGAGAGGGTATCGAACTGGGACGACCACCTGTGTCATTATTCACTGCCACGCTACCGGTCGGTGTCAAGTTTTTCCCTTCAGCCGCCGGTTGGCCGGTCTGGGCGAGACCGCGGTCGTGCGCTCGTCAGTCGACGGATTCGCCGACCGGTCGCTCCGGGCTCTCGGCGGCAACGCGGCGGATGCGACCCTCGATCTCGGGGTCGATTCCCCGCTCGCGGGCGTACTCGGCGATCACCTCGTACTGGGTGTCGAGCCGGTCGACGCGGTGGTGCTCGTCGAGAACGGGGAACTCGTGGTCGGTGTACAGGAGGTACTCCGAGGTGGCCAGCGTGTAGGTCTCCTCGTCCTCGATGGGCTGGCCGTCGACGGTGGCCGTGATGCGCCCGTCGCCGTCCTGTCGGATCGCGAGGCCGCTGACGTGGGCGTGCCAGCGGTCCGGGAGCGCCGAGAACCGCCAACCGTCGGCCTGTTCACAGAGGGTCCGCAGTTCCGCGCCGGTCAACTCGGTCACCGTCACCGGTTCGTCGAACGGAACGACGCTGACCAGGTCCGCAACGGTCACCGCACCGGACAGCGCCGCCCCTTCTCGGATCCCGCCGGAGTTCTGGAGACCCGCGTCGGCGTCCGCCGCCCAGCGGTAGGCGTCCGCGATGAAGTTCCCGATTCGACACTCGCCGCGCCCTTTCTGCTCCCGGTCGCGGACGAGGGGCGTCGCAACGTGGCCGACGACCTCCTCGAGGCCGGCGTCGTCGCGGCGAGCGACCAGCGATGCCTCGACCGCCTCGTCTTTCGGCCCGTCCGCGACGGCGTGGGCGTCGACCGTTCCCGAGCCGAGGTCGATTTCCAGGAGGGTGTGACCGTTGGCACCTGGACGCGTGAGTATCGTTCCGTCGACGCGGTCGATCCGCTTCGAGTGGACGTGTCCGCCCAGGACCGCGTCGACGTCGGTCCGTCGTGCCAGTTCGTCGTCGCCGCTCCCGAGATGTGAGAGGACCACGACGGCGTCGACGCCGCGTCGACGGAGTGCATCGGCCTCATCCGAGACCGCCGCGACCGGGTCGGTGAACGTCAGATCGCTCGCGCCGGGACACATCGACGCGGTCTCGGGTTCGGTCACGCCGACGAGTCCCAGACTGGTTCCGTCCGCGTCGACGACCGTCGAGGGGACCACGCCCACGTCCGCCCCGAACGTGTCCCCGTCCAGTTCGACGTTGGCGCTCACCCAGGTCTGGGGCGACTCGGCGACGATGTCGCGAATCGCGTCCGGTCCGTAATCGAAGTCGTGGTTCCCGAAGGTGTCGGCGACAGGTTCGACCGCAGAGAAAAAATCCAGTGCCTGCCGTCCCTCGGAGACCATCGACAACACGCCCGGGGCCGTGTTGTCCCCGGTGCCGACGACGACGGTCTCGGGCGTCCGGCGAGCGGCAATGAGTCCGGCCAGCCGACCCACCCGGTTCGGGTCGTCGTAGCCGTTCTCGAGATCGGAATAGTGGAGGAGACGAACAGACATGCGGAGCCAGTAGGACGCCGGCGTTCAAGTCTCCTTTGGGTGTGAGCAGGACGGAGGGACCACAGCGGACAGCCAAGGCTTTAGGACGCCGTCACCTACCGACGGGCATGCAAGCGCGGACGACGGCGGACGGCGAGACGCTGTACGTGGACGAGCGGACGGTCGAACGAGGCTCGAAAGGCCCCTTCTACGCCGTCTACACCTCGGAAGCCGGCGAGACGAAGTGGGGCTACTTCTGTAGCAACTGCGAGTCGTTCGACACTGCAATGGACTCGATGGGTCGCATCGAGTGCAACAACTGCCGCAACCTCCGGAAAGCCGACGAATGGGACGCCGCCCACGAGTGACCGTCGGACCGTCGACCGGACGGACGTTCAAATAAACTGTCAGGTAGATAGGCTTAAGACCAGGGGGATGGTAACGTCTACCAGATGGCGACCGTTACCACGTCACTAGCCGAGAAGGCAGAGACCGTTTTCACCGACCTGGGATACGTGGTTGACCGGGACGGACGCGAGCTTCGGGCACAGCGCAAGTGGCGCAACGTCCGGATCACACCGGTCGATACGCCGACCGAGGCCCCGGCGTCGGGGGACCTGCGCTGTTTCGTCACCTGGGAAGACCGGGCCGACGAACTCCGTGACCGTCTGGCCAGTTCCGAACCGGACTACGAGTGGGCCGTCATCGGTATCGAAGAAAACGGCGGGTACGAGGTACACCACGCCCCGCAGACGCCGTTACCCGCGTAAGGTCTCTCGGGTCGCCGCGAGGCCAGCTTCGACGTCGACGGCGGCATCCTGTGCTTCGAGCGCGTCGCCCAGCGCCGCGATAAGCGTCAGGACGTTCCCCCGCCGCGCGCTGTGGCCCATGCAGCCGATTCTGAGTATTTCCCCAGAGAGGTCGCCGAGGCCGCCCGCCACCTCGATGCCGTACTCCCCCAGGAGGTGTGCGATGACCGCGTCGTCGTCGACGCCGTCCGGGAGCCGAACGGCGTTGAGGCTCGGCAACCACCAGTCGTCCGCGGGATTGAGTGCCATCCCCATCCCTTCGACGCCGGCTTTCAACGCGCCGGCCATCCGACGGTGACGCTGCCAGCGGTTCTCGATGCCCTCCTCGGCGACCAGTCGCAGCGCCTCCCGAAGCGCGTAGACGTTCGTGATCGGTGCCGTGTGGTGGTAGGCTCGCTCGTCGCCCCAGTACTCCTGGAGCAAGGAGAGGTCCAGATACCACGACCGGACCGGCGTCTCGCGGTCGAGGATCTTTGCCATCGCCCGGTCGTTCAGGGTGAGCGGACTGGCACCCGGCGGACAGGACAGGCACTTCTGGGGCCCGGCGTAGGCCACGTCGATGCCCCACTCGTCGACGCGCAACTCGACGCCGCCCAGCGACGTGACGGTGTCGGCGATGACCAGCGCGTCGTGCTGGTGGGCGATGCGCGTGAGTTCCGAAACCTGTGGCTGTTTCGCGCCGGTGCTCGTCTCGGCGTGGACGAACCCGAACAGGTCCGGCTGGTGTTCGGCGAACGCGTCGGCGACGTCGGTCGGGTCGAGTGGCTCACCCCACGGCGCCTCGACGAAAACCGGGTCCCCGCCCGCGCGTTCGACCATCGCGGCCATCCGCTCGCCGAAGTAGCCGTTGCCCGGCACCAGCACGGTGTCACCGGGTTCGGTGAGGTTGCCGATGGCGGCCTCCATCGAGGCCGACCCGGTACCGCTGACTGGGATGGTCCACTGGTTGTCCGTCCTGAACGTGTACCGCAGCAGGTCCTGCACGTCGTCCATGATGTCGATGAACGCCGGATCCAGATGGCCCACGAGCGGCGTGCTCATCGCCTGCAGGACGCGCGGATGGACCTCGCTTGGACCGGGCCCCATCAGCAACCGGTCCGGCGGTGCTAATTCCCCTACCCTCGGTCGCTCCATACAGGCACTAGCCACAGACTCCGTTAAAAGTGGTTCGAGACAACAGTTACCACGGATACTGTCACTCGCTGCCACGAACAGCTTATATTGCGGGAAACCAAACAGAAAACGAATGTTTATCGGCCACGGACTGCTCGCGTTCGCGGTGGTCGCCCTCCTCGGCCGACGTATCGGCTGGTCTCGCGAGGGGACGCTCTGGCTGGCAGTGCTTGCCGGCGGGTTCGCGACGCTTCCCGACGTGGACATGGTCTACGCGCCCGTGGGGCTGCTCGGCGGGGCGAGCGGGGCCTTCGGGGCCGCCGAGGCGTTCTGGCAGACCGGAAACGTCGTCCACCGGGTTCTCACCCACTCGCTCGTGGTCGGCCTCGTCGCGGCCGTCGCGTTCGGCGGCTGGACGGCGGCCCGTGACTGGGACGGCGCCGGGTTCCGCGGCCACTGGACCCGACGACAGGGCGTCCTGGCTGGGGCCGGGATCGCGTTGCTCGGTGGTCTCGTCGGGGGCGCTACGCTCGCCACCGGCGGCCTCGCGGGCGTCATCATGGCCGTCTTCGTCGCTGCCGGACTGGGCCTCACGACCGTCGCCGCGAGGCGCGGGGTCACCTCGGGACAGATGGTCGGCATGGCGCTCGTGGGTCTGTTGAGCCACCCCTTCGGCGACATGGTCACCGGATCGCCGCCGGCCCTGCTGTATCCGTTCGATCTGACGCTCGTCGCCGACCGTTTCGTCCTCCATCCGGATCCAACGCTCCACCTGGTGGGGGCCTTCGTCGTCGAGTTGTCGACGTTCTGGCTGGCTGCGTACGCGTACTGTCGGCTTCGTGACGAACGCGTCCGCGAATACGTGTCGCCCCGTGCGGCGGTCGGCGTCGGCTACGCCGCGGCCGCGCTCCTCATTCCGGCACCGACGCTCGCAGCGTCCTCACACTTCGTCTTCAGCATCCTCGCCGTCGGCTTCGTCGGCTCCGTCGGCGTCAAGCGAGACAGCTTCCGAGGGGGAGCCGCCCCGTTCCGCACCGGCGACAGGGCCGTTCTCACGCGTGGATACGGGTGGTTGTTCTCCGATCGGCGGCCGGTCGCGGTCGCGGACGTGCCGACAGCGCTCGTCACCGGACTCACGGCGGTAACGCTGGCTGTCACCGGGTACACGATCGCGTACCTGATAGTCTAACTACCCATTCCGTGGGCGATAGGATTTCAAGCCCACAGTCGAATGTTCGGGATATGGATACAGTCGGGCTGGCTCGAATCGTCAGGGACCAGCGAAACAACGCGATACTCGGCTGGATACTGGTCAGTCTCGTGGCCGTGGTCAGTGTCGGAAGCCTGATAACCGGGTACCTGCTCTGGGCGCTCTTTACGGCCGCAGTCGTGGCCATCGCCGTGTTCCCGGCGGTGAGCCTGCGTAACGTCTGGATGATGCCGCCCTGGGAGGTGCTCTTGCTGGCGACGCTGCCGACCATCGGACGGCTGTTCGCGACGACGCTCGTGACTGGTCGGGTCGCGACGTACGTCTCGGTCGCGGCGCTCGCGTTGCTCGTCGCGGTCGATCTCAACGCCTTCACGCCGATCGAGATGAGCGACGGGTTCGCCGTGTTCTTCGTCGTCGTCACGACGATGGCCACGGCCGGTGTCTGGGCCGTGACGCGCTGGGGGTCCGACGTGCTCCTCGGGACCGGATTCCTGACGACCGAGCGGGCGTTGATGCTGGAGTTCGTCGCCTCGTCGGTCGCCGGCGTGTTCGCCGGTATCGTGTTCGTACTCTACTTCCGTCGCCTCGCCGATCCCCGCGAGCGGCTCCCCGAGGAGGTGAGGCCCTCGTGAAGTTCAGGGACCGCCTGGGGATCTCGGTCGCCTGGCAGCACCGCCTGACGTGGCTGATGGAAACGGCGATGATCGGGATCTTCTTCGTCGGCCTCTACGAGCTACAGGTCGGAATCATGATCAACACGGGCGTCGGCATTCTGGCCACCCAGCTCCCGCCCATCCTCGAACGCGACTACGAGATCCCGATGGACCCGGCGCTGACCCTCTGGATCACGTCCGCCGTCTTCCTGCACGCCCTCGGCGTCATGGGTCTCCCAGGTGGCGCCGAGAACCTCTATCGGTCCGTTCCGTGGTGGGACCACATGACACACGCCTTCTCGGCGTCGGTCGTCGCCGCCGTCGGCTACGCGACCGCCCGCTCGTTCGACCTCCACGACGACGACGTGGACCTCCCACCGAAGTTCATGTTCGTCTTCATCCTCCTGTTCGTGCTGGCCTTCGGCGTCTTCTGGGAGGTCATCGAGTTCGCCCTCGGCGAGATCGCACGGCTCGCCGGCGGCCAACCGATCCTCGCCCAGCACGGGATCGAGGACACGATGAAAGACCTCATCTTCAACACCGTCGGCGCGATCATCGTCGCGACCTGGGGCACGGCCCACCTCACCGACGTCGTCGGTGCCGTCTCCGAGTACTTCGAGTCCGACCGACCCGCCAGGAGCGACTGACTCGATCCCGGTTCGGGAGGGGGTTTTATGACGCTATGCCAAGTATTGACACGCGATGGTTTTCAAGAAAATCACGTTGATCGGAACGAGCGAGGAGAGCTTCGACGAGGCGGTCGACGACGCGTGTGACCGCGCTGAGGCGACGCTGGACAACGTCTACTGGGTCGAAGTCGAGGAGATGGGCGTCGAAATCGCGAGCGCGCCGGAGCGACAGTATCAGGCGGAAGTCGAAGTCGCCTTCGAACTGGCAGAGTAACACCCTTCGGTTCGGGTTCCCGTCGTTACGTTCTGAAACTCTCTCCGCAGCCACATTCCGAGACCACGTTGGGGTTCTCCACGTGGAACCCCTCGCCCTGGAGCCCGTCCTCGAAGTCCAGTTGGCTCCCGCCGATGTAGTCCATGCTGGCGGGGTCGACGAAGACGCGCAGGCCGTGGTGTTCGAAGACGGTGTCGTCGTCCTCGGGTTCGTAGTCGAACCGCATCCCGTAGGAGAGCCCGGCACAGCCGCCCTGCTGAACGAACAGTCGCAGGCCGGCGACCGCCGTGTCCATGTCCTCGCTTTCGAGCAGGCGGATCGCCTCCTCGGCGGCGGTCTCGCTGACCTCGATCTCGGTCTCGACAGCCGCAGTCGTTTCGCTCATGAGCCACTCTAGTTCAGGGAGCCTGTTAACTGTATTGCCACACTCCACCAGTATCGAGGCCCGATTGGACGAGAATACGGAACTCGCGCAGAACCGACGGCCACGGGACAGTCGTTTTCGGTAAGAATCAGTTACACGGACCGACCAGGGGACGAGTTTCAGAACGGTTCCCGTACCAGCGAGGAGAGCCGCTAATGCGGGCCCGAATGGCGGATTCGGCGGAGCTGTAGTTCGGCCGATCCTAATCGTTTTGGCGTCATCATCAAGCGACCGTACCACTGAGTAATGGATACATGACTGCCGTTGCACCTGGAAACCAAACCACTGGTCCGACACTGGATACGACTACCTGGTTCGACCTCCTCTCGAATCGACGAACCCGAAGCGTCCTGGCGACGTTGCGCGACCGACCGGACGGACTCGCGCCCCGGCAACTCGCGGCCAGCATTGCCAGTGCTGAACACGACGTTCCGATTCGGGCCGTGACTGACGAACAGGTCGAAGGCGTACTGACGAGCCTCCGACACCACCAGCTCCCGAAGCTCGAATCTGTATCGCTCGTCACGACCGACGGTGGTCGAGTGATCCTGGCCGATTCACCGCCACCGCTGGAAAGCCCTCTCGCAGTCGCACTCGATCTCCGAGGGACCGATGACGCGATCGATGCCACCTTCGATGCACTGGCCTCCGAAACGCGCCGGAAGCTCGTCGCACGGCTGAGAACCGAAGGCACGATGAGTGTCACAGCGCTGACGACGCGTCTCGAAGAGACCAGCGAATCCGGCGCCGACGACCTGGCGATCGGACTCCACCACAGACACCTCCCGAAACTCGACGACGCGGGGATCGTCGACTACGACCCCGACGACGAGACAGTCAGCTACGAGGGCCTCCCCGTCGACGAGGAAACCTGGCTCGACCGGCTGCTGGGCGACCAGACGCGACCGAGCCAATGGACCGACAACAGTGATCCGTCCGACATCTGGACGGTCCGCGGCCACGAGCACATCGTCGATCGCGGGCAGGAACTGTTCGACCGGGCTGATGAGGAACTGTTCCTGATGATAACGTCCGACGGGCTTCTGGAGCCGACGTGTATCGAAAAACTACACGACACCCTCGACCGCGGTGTCGACGTCTACCTCGGGTCACAGAACGAGGCGGTTCGTGATCTGGTTCGGGCGGAGGCTTCCCGGGTCATGATCTGGGAACCGCAACTGGACTGGCTGAACCTTCCCCTGACCGACGAGACAGTGAGCCGACTCGTGATGGCAGACCGCGAAGCGGTCATGCTCGGCCTGCTCGGTGACGAACTGGCGAACGGGAACTACAGCGAGCGGGCGCTCACCGGCGAGGGGCACACCAACCCGCTCGTCGTCCTCGTGCGGGAAACGTTCGGTGCCCGTCTGGACCATCTGAACGGGGAGAGCGCGGACGTGCTCTCGTATCTTCTCACTCGCTGAACCGTCGCCGAACGCTCTCGGCGTGTCCCTCCAGCCCCTCCGCATCGGCGAGGGTCGTGATCGTCTCCGAGATATCCGCGAGCGCGTCGCGGTCGAGTCGCTGGACCGTCGTCGCCCGGAGAAACGTCTCCACCGAGAGGCCGCCGTACCGGCGCGCACCGCCGCCCGTCGGTAGAACGTGGTTCGGTCCGCTCGCGTAATCGCCGGCGGCGACCGGCGAGTACGGGCCGAGGAAGACGCTCCCGGCGCTGTCGATGCGGTCGAGCAGTTGTTCGTCGTCGTCGGCGACGATAGTCAGGTGTTCGGCGGCGTACTCCTCCGTGAACAGAACCGCCTCGCTCATCGACCGGGCGAGCAACACCCCGCTCGCGTCGTTTTCCAGCGCGGCGCTGATCGTCTCCTCGCGCTCGCGTTCGCCGACCTGCGCGTCGATTTCCTCGGCGACCGCCTCGGCGAGGGTCTCGTCGTCGGTGACCGCGACCACGGACGAGTGAGCGTCGTGTTCGGCCTGGGCGACCACGTCCGCGGCGACGAGTTCCGGGTCGGCCGTCTCGTCGGCCAGGACGGCGACCTCGCTCGGCCCCGCGAGGAAGTCGATCTCGACCTCGCCCCGGACCTCGGCCTTGGCGGCGGTGACCCAGCGGTTGCCCGGCCCGACGATCGTCTGGACGCGATCGACCGTCTCGGTTCCGTACGCGAGCGCGGCGATGGCCTGTGCGCCGCCGACCTGGTAGACGGCGTCGGCACCCGCGATGTGGATGGCGGCCAGCGTCACCTGATTCAAGTCCTCGGCGGGCGGGGTCGTGACGACGACGTGGTCGACGCCGGCGACCTTCGCGGGGATGACGCCCATGAGGGCGCTGGATGGGTACGCCGCGGTGCCCCCCGGGACGTACGCGCCGGCGCGTTCGACCGGCCGGTATCGCTTGCCCAGTTCCCGGCCGTCGAAGTCTTCGCGCCAGTCTTCGGGGACCTGGCGCTCGTGGAACGCCCTGATGTTCTCGGCCGCGGACTCGATGGCGGATCGGAGTTCCTCGTCGAGTTCCTCGGCCGCCCGTTCGGCCTCGTCGGTCACGTCCAGGTTGCCGACCGAAACGCCGTCGAACTCCTCGGTGAACTCCCGGACGGCCACGTCGCCTTCCTCGTGGACCCGGTCGACGATGTCGCGGACGTCGTCCCGTACCTCCTCGATCCCGGCGTCCCGGTCGAAGAGTGCGGCCCGCTCGTCGGGTGCCAGGTCCGAAATCTCCCGTACGTTCATGTCACCCCGTTCGGGAGCGAGTTAAAAACGGTTGTCGAACTCGTCGTTATTCCCAGTTGCCCACGACATCGGGGATACAACCCACGTCGCGTTTGGGGTAGTCGTCGTGGCTCTCGACGTAGCTCACGTCGTACTCCTCGTAGTTGTGCGGGGCTTCGCCTTCGATTCCCTCGTGGCCGACTGCGGTGTCCCACATCGCGGCCCGGTAGTCGTATTTCAGCGACTCGTCGTCCGTTTTGTAGTAGTTGCGGAACTGCTCGCAGTGGTCGGCGATGGCCTGCCCGTACTCGCCGTCGGTGGCCACCTCGTCGTCGTCGATAGCGCCACCGAGCAGGTCGACCGACGTGACCGACGTGTCGTACCCGCGGTCCATGAAGAACTCCAGGCACTCGGCGATGGTCTTGGCACCGAGCGAGTGAGCGATGACGCGCACGTCGGTCTCAGGGCTAGCTGCCTGGAGGTCGCGGACGAACGTGCCGAGTTTGTCCGCGTTCCGGTCCGCGACATCGACCTGATCCCACCACTCAAGCGTCTCGCCGTCAGAGTCCCAGGAGTACCCGACGACGGGTGCCGTCACGTCCGAGCCGCGGAGGGCCTCGGTGACCTGTCGGAACTTCTCGCGGGCCTGGACGGCGTCGTGTTTCCAGCCGTGGACGAACACGATCAGTTCCTCGGGCGATTCGTCGTTGGTCACGCCCGGAACCGTCCCCGTCGTCTCGTAGTTCGTCCGGTCGTTGCCGTCGGTCACGTACACGTCGCCGTACCACGTGGTATCGTAGTGCCCGCGCGTGGTCACGACGCCCGAGTATTGTTCGAAAAAGGTCGATTCGGTCGCCGACGCCGTTCCCACCCCACTTGCGGCTACTGTTCCTGCCACTGCTGTCTTGCAAAACGTCCGTCTCGAAAGGTCCATCTGTACTCCCCCACGTCAAACCTGCACGAAACTCCGTATTAAATTTCGGAAATATTCGACAACGATTAAAACGTTGAACGCGTTTCCCCTAGCTCGCCGCACACAGCGTCAGACGCCCGTCTGCTGGGGAATTTAGCCGCTCCAGCCGGGACCCTCTGGTATGAACTCCGACGTCGTCGGGAGCGTGACGAAGGTCTGGTACTGTACGTACTGCGAGGCCCGCAACGTAACCGCGGCGGCCGACGTGTTCTCGGACCAGTGTGAGAACTGCACGTGCTACAACGAAGTCGACTGGACGGAGGCAGGGGACGTGACGTTCAGCGAGGCAAAAGCAGTCGCTGAGGGAACGGAAGCGAACTGACGGCCTCGGGAGACGGTTCACGAGTAGATGCGTGAGACCATGTGGAGGACCGAGAAGAACACGGCCCCGCCGAGCAGGACGAGCGAAACGAACACCGTCGGGACCGAGGCCTCCCAGCGGATCAAAAGCAGGATCGTGACGAACGCGCTCATGAGAAACACGAAGTGAAAGATAAGCCAGGGGCCGATGTTCCGGAGTGCGAGTTTGACGCTTCCCACGTTGGACGGGCCGCCGGTCATCGGTCCAGTGGCGTCGTGACCCGATGGCCGATACCCGCTCGCCGTCGCGCGTGCGTTCTGCCAGCCGTCGGCCCGTGCCCCGTCGTCCGTGCCGGTGCCACCGGGATCAGCCGACGCGGTCGTGTCGCCGTCAGGGTCCCAGTCGAAGTCCTCGGTCCAGGATCGGTCCCGCCAGTCGTCGCTGTACTGCCGTGAGCCGTGGCCGTCGTCGGTCGAGTACTCGGAACGGTATCGGTCGTAGTTGTGAGCCGTTTCGGACGCGCCCGTCCGCCGGGACTGACGGGAGTTCCTGCGTGAGCCGGACGCCGTCGAACCGCCGGACTGGCGGCCGCGTTCGCCCGACGTGTCGGATCGGGCCCGCGACCGGTCGGCATCCGCCGCGTTCCCGGTGGTCGCGTTCCGGGACCGGCCGGCGTTGGCCGTTCCTGTACCGCCAGTGTGGTCGACGGTCCAGGCGTTCCCGTCCATGTACCGGCGGACGTAGGTGTTGTGGCCGACCCGGTCGTACTGTTTGCGGCTTGCGTCGTCGACGAGCACCTCCCGCGCCTGCGTGATGCGTTTGAACTGGTCGACCGCGTCCTCGGCGTCGCTGACGTCCGGGTGGTGGGTCTTGACCAGTTCCCGGTAGGCCGCTTGAATCGTCTCCGTATCGGCCTCGGGGTCGACGCCGAGGACGCTATAGAACGTCTCTGCCATGCGCGGGGCTATTGCTCGACGGTTCGTACTCGGGGAGGTTAAATGTCACCCGCGTACCGACGTGCGAAACGCGGTCACAGGTCGGGCGGACGGATCGAACCCCGACAGCGTCCTGCGTCTGCCCGACGGGTGTCTGACTCAGTTATTTACGTCCCTCGGCCCCCGGTACCACCGATGGCAGAGAATTTCCTCGACATGGACGAGGTGACGATCGAGTTAGATGAGGCGGAACTCGAGGAAATCGACCAAATCGCCTTCGAGAACCATCGGGAGAACCGCGACGCTGCGATACGCGACCTCCTCGACCAGTGGCTGAAAGAGCGCGACGGGGAGGAGTAACCGTCCCAGTCAGCCCGACCCAGGTCCGGCAGTCAGCGCGCAGCGGAGTGCTTATACGCCACTCGTGACTACATAGAAGTATGGGTGGAGAGTTGACGGTCGATTCCTGGGGAGAGGCGCTCGCCGCCGTCCACGGCGTCGATTTCGGAACGGACATCCGGGTGCCCAAGTCCTCGGAGCCGACGCTTCCCGGAACGGTCGATCTCCGGTCGTCGAACTTCCCCTGGTCGATCCACAAGGGCGCGATCCGGGTGTTCCGGGAAAACGAGGCCGGGGCGCACCTCCAGATCCGTGAGTTCCCCGACTACTGGACGGTCCAGCGCGACCGTTCGAACCCACACTATCGACCGGTGAGCCACGCGCGGACGGACGTCCCGGCGATGACGGCGGCGATGAGCGTCGCCAGTTTCCCGATCTTTACGTACCTGAGCGGCCTCAGACTCGCCGGGCACCTCTCCGCACAGGCGGCCGACCTCTCCGTGACGGTCCTGGCCGACGGCGTCGTCCCGCTGGTCAACGCCGTGTTCAAGTAGCGTACTCGTCCCGCGTTCGATGCCACCAGTAGATGCCGACGGTCAGCGCCAGCGCGATCACGCCGCCGACGAAGAGCGAGCCACCGATCGTCGATTGACCCTGGAAATAGACGAGCATGAGTCCGAGACTCGCGGCGAAGAGTCCGACCTGGGCGAGGACGACGGCGGCGAGAAAGGCCCAGAAGGTGGCGCCGTCGGCCCGCTGAATCGTCCCCTGGAACTCGCCCGGGCGTTCGGACTCCTCCTCGATGATCGAAAACGGGTCAAGGAGCATTGGCTGACGTAGGTGCTGTACGGGGATAACGGCTCGGTCGGAGACGTAAGGTCCGGTACCGTGGGTATACTTGTGTGTCGGTCCACGAGTGAGGGTATGGCTCCGTCGCACGTACTCGTCCCGCTGGACGGGTCACCGCTCGCCGAAGACGCGCTGGTTCACGCGCTCGACACCTTCGATTGTGCGGTGACGGTGTTGAACGTGGTGACACCCCTCGACAAGTCGATGAGCGAGGGCGGCGTACTGGAAGCTGACGAGAAGCGCCAGGATCAAGGACGCGAGCGGGCGAACGCCGTCGTCGATCGCGCCAAGCACCGCGCGGCCGACCAGGACAGAACAGTGGAGACAGTCGTCGAGACCGGCGACCCGGCCGAGGCCATCCTGGCGTACGTCGACGACACAGACGTCGATCACGTTGTCATGGGCGGTCACGGCGGCGACCGACATCGACTCACCCGTCGACTGCTGGGCACCGTCGCCACGGCCGTCGTCGGTGAGGCCCCCGTCACGGTCACAGTCGTCCGCTGACTCGGCGGGTCGGAGCTTAGCCACCGAGAACTGCAGCGAACACGCGATACAGCCCGAATCCGATGGCGATGGACGCGACGAGCGTGATGAGCCAGAAGGCGAGCGTGACGCCGATTTTCCGGCGCGAGACGCCCGCCGAGCCGCCGGCGAGTCCGCCGCCGATGACCCCGGAGATGATGATGTTGTTGAAGGAGATGGGGATGCCAAGCGCGATCGCCGCCTGTGCGATGATGAACCCGGGGACCAGCGCCGCGATGGACCGTCTGATCCCGAGTTGCGCGTACTCCCGAGAGGTCGCCTGAAGCAGCCGCGGAGCACCCATCCACGCGCCGCCGAGGATGCCAGTGGCCCCGATCGCGAGGAGGACCAGCCCCGGCAACCCCAGTTCGGCCGTGTAGAGGTTCTCCAGCGGCCCCGTTGCGAGACCGACCTGACTCCCGCCGCTGGAGAAGGCGACGACGCTCCCGAGAATGACGAGGAAGGTTTTCACGCCACGGTCGACCGAGTCCTGTGTCCGTCGACGGATGAACACGAAACTCCCGATCGCGAAGAGCACCGTTACGACCCCGATCCCGACCGGTGCCCCACCCACTGCGGGGACGCCGACGAGTCGCGAGAGGAAACTCGCGAGCGAGGCCGTCGTCGCTCCGGCCGGTGACGGGATGATGCTCATCTGGATGTTGGCGATGATGCCACCGACGACGGCGGCAAGCAATGGAACGCCGACGGTCTCGGGGATGTCCTCACGCCGCAACAGCGTCGCGGTCAGGTAGGCGAGGCCGCCCGATACCGGCGGGACGAGCAGCCAGAACGTCACGATTCGGCGGTAGGTGTCGAAGGCCGGCGACCCACCCAGCGAGAGGCCGACGCCGACCATCGCGCCCGTCGTCGCGAACGCGGCCGGAACCGGATACCCGGAGTAGACGCCGAAGATCATGAACCCCGTCGCGGTCAATAGGCCGGCGGTCGCGGCCAGCGAGGAGAAGGCGACACCGTTGATGAGGCCGGCACCGACCGTTTCGGAGATGCTGCCACCCTGCGTGACCGCGCCCAGCGCCGCGAGGATACCGATGAGGAAGGCCGCACGCATCGTCGAGATGGCGTTGGCACCGATCGCGGGCGCGAACGGCGGCGAGTTGCTGTTCGCCCCGAGCGCCCAGGCCGTGACCAATCCCGTGACCGTCGCGAGCGCGACCAGTGCCCAGAAAACGATGTCAACCACGATTCACCGTTGTACCGGAGTGACAACGCGAACACCTGTCGACGCTAACGACGGTTTGGCTCAAACCCATTCGTGGGGAGATTGACTTGGAGCGGGAAAAAGGGTTCGCGTGGCGTCTCCATCCGGGCGCTAAGAGCCGAATACCGAGCGAGGAGCGCCGGGAGAGACGTGCTGGGTTTCGGGGACGATATGCCGATTCTCGCGCGGCGGGATTAACTGCTCCCGCTGAGACAGGATCGATTCCCACACTTCACGTAGCTCCGGGCCGTATCGGATCCAATGCCAACACTTGCGCTGGACGACGTCGATCTCCAGTACGAAGTCACGGGCGAGGGCCAGCCGCTGGTCTTCGTTCACGGCGGATGGATGAACGGCGACGCCTGGCGGACACAGGTCGAGCGGTTCGCAGCCGACTACCGGGTGATCACCGTCGACCTCCGTGGGCACGGTCGGACGGGCGCGACAGATACGCGGCAGTACTCGATCGAACTGTTCACCGACGACCTCGAAGCGTTGTTGGCACACCTGGACGTCGAGCGGCCGATACTCTGTGGGCTCTCGCTGGGTGGAATGGTCGTCCAGGAGTACCTCGACCGGCACCCTGACGGGGCGGCCGGTGCGATCGTCGCCGGCCCGGTCCGGTCGATGCCGCCGTTCGAGATTCCCAGCGGCTTCAAACCGTTCGTCTCGCCGCTCCCGATGCTCGCGACGACGCTGTCTGTCGCCGGGTCGGCGGCCACCTTCCAGTCGCTGTTGGCCTCCATCAGGCCCGTCAACGGTGGCCCCTGGCTCTCGGTCGACCCCTCGATCCACTCGTGGGCGAGAAGCGCCGTCGGCGACATCGACAGCAGCGAGTTCCGGAAGATCTTCAGAGCGCTCTACGAGTACGATCCGCCGACCCTCTCCCACGTCACCACGCCGACGCTCGTCGTGTACGGCGACCAGGAAGTGTCGCTGGTCAAAAACCAGGGCAAACGACTCGGGTCAGCCGTCCCCAATGGCACGGTCCGGGAGATACCCGACGCCGGCCACCTGGTCAATCAGGACAATCCCGAGGCGTTCAACGCCGCCCTCGCCGAGTTCATGGCCGGCCTCTCGACCGACGACCGACAACCGGCGGCCTGATACGGTTTGCTGTAGCTGTGTACCGCTACGATCGCCCGCAATTGGGCGATCGATGCGGAAATGATCTACAGCAGTCCGTATGAGGAACCCTCACACTGCGTCTTCGGGTTCGCTCTCGATGGCCAGATCGCGGAGGCGATTCCGCAACTCGCGTGCGTCCTCGGCCGTGAGACCGGGGATCGAGACGTCCGCGCCGCGCGACCCGGCGGTGTAGACGACGACGCTCCCGAGTCCCAGCACGCGGTCCAGCGGGTCCCGCTGGGTGTCGACGTGTTGCACCCTGACGTACGGCACTGCCGTCTCGACCTGGGTCACCACGCCGCGTTCGAGTTCGAGCGCGTCGGACTGGAGTTCGTAGCGCCACCGCCGGTACAGGGCCAGAACGTACAGCACGACGAGCGGAATCAGCACGAGCGCGAGTCCAACGCCGAGAAGCGGTGAGATCCCGAGCAGGAACCGGTCTACGACCGTCACCAGCCCACCGATGACAGCGAGCGCGACCAGCGCCAGGAGTCCCCATCGGAGTCGCACGCGAGGATGGAGGGCATTCATAATTCGACTGAACGGTCGAGGCGGTGAAAAAATACCGGAACGCGATTCCGGTGCCGGCGCGGAACTGTCGACCCTCAGGTCCAGTCGTCGAGTCCGGTCTGGACCGTCGCGTCCTCGATGCGCTCGAAGCCGCGTTCGACCTCGTCGGCCGCGACGCCCCACTCCTCGACGACGAACTCGCGGGCCGCGTCGATGTCCGGCGACACGTCGGTCTCGAACGTCACGTCCTCGGTCACCGGCGGGTTCAGGAACAGCTCGCGGATGCGGTCGGTGTGTTCGATGTGGACCGACCGGTCCTCGAAGACGCCCCAGATGTCGCCGTGTTCCTTGACCGCCTTCACTGCGGTTTTGGGACCGATACCCGAGATGCCCTCGTTGAAGTCCGTCCCGCAGAGAATGCCGATGTCGACCAGTTGCTCCCAGGTGATGTCGTGGTTCGCGAGCGTCGCGTCGAGATCCATCAGTTCGGGGTCGCCGCTGGACGTGAGTTGGCGGAGCGTCAGCGGCGAGCCAAAGAGCAAGGCGTCGTAGTCCTCGGTGCCCGCGTAGTCGACCGTCCCCGTTCGAGCCATGTGTGCGGCCTGAGCCTCGCCCTCGGCGGGCGCGTCGACGACTGGCACGTCGAGCAAGGAGAGCAGTTCGCGGGTCGTCTCGATGATCGTCTCCGTGAGTCGCTGGGTCCGGGATTCGAGGGTCGCGACCATCTCGGAGTCGCCCTCCTCCCGGGCAGTTTCGAGTTGGGCTTCGTATTTCTCGCGTTGGTCCCTGCGCTTCTCGATCTCGTCGTCCTTGAGGTCGGTGACGCCGCCGTCGAAGACGAACACGGGCGTCACGTCGTGTTCGAGGAACTTCGGGAGCCCCTGGACGACGCCGATGAGGTTCGCTACCTCCGTCCCGTCGGCCGTGGTGTAGGCCGATTCACGGGTGAACCGGACCGTCGTCGTCAGGTAGCGGTAGAGCCAGTTGTGGGCGTCGACCGCCACGACCGACCCGGCCAGGTCGTCGTACGCGACGTCCTCGATGACCGCGACGTCCCGCAGATCTGCGTTTCCCATTGGACTCCCGTTGGGACGGCCATCGCTTGAATCCCCCGACAGTCGACTACGACGGTGCGTCGACCACCGACGGCGGCATCGACTCCACCCGTTCCGACAGAAACGCCGCCTCCCCCTCCGAGAGGTCCCGTTCCCGGAACAGGTCCAGCCCCGACTGATAGGTCGCCGGGTCACGCTCCCCCGGGGATTCCAGTACGAGCTCCGCCATCCCGGTCTGGTCGCCCGTGTAGCCGAACCCAGCGCGATACATCGCCTCGTAGGCGAAGGGGTTGTTCACTGCGATTCGAGCGGACTCGTACCCGCGCTCGTGGGCGCGCTCGGCGACGAATCGGGCGAGTTTCGGACCGATCCCCTCGCCGCGTCTGTCGCGCCGGACAGTAATGTAGCGGAGCCAAAGCGTACTGGCGTCAGTTCGGTCCTCGTTGAACGCGACGGCACCGACGATACGCTGGTCTCCCTCGACTGGCTCTCGGGCCACGGCCTTGCCGGTGTTCGTCATGACGAACTTCCCGGCGTAGCTGAACCGCTCGTGATCGAGCCGCAGCTTCGGCCCGTCCGGGGGCCAGCCACGGACCACGTACTCCATGGTCGACCTGGAACCCGCGAGCGCTTGAACGCTGTGCCCCAGTGCTCAAGGCCGTGGCCCGCTGTGCTCGGGTATGGCCAAGCCCGACCACGCCACCGACGGGACACGGACCGGCGATGTGTCCGTCTTCGACCGATTCTCGCCGCTGTACGACCGATTCAAGCCGGCCACGGACCGATCGAAACTCGACGCCGGCCTCGACCGTGCCGACCGGGAGATCGAGCGCGTCCTCGACGTTGGCGGCGGGTCCGGCCAGGGCGTACGCGCACTCGATGTGTCCGAGGGGATCGTCGCCGACGCCGCACCCGGAATGCTCCGACGGGCGCGGCGACGCGGCCTCGACGCCGTCGGTGCCGACGCCGGTACTCTCCCCCTCACCGACGAGAGCGTCGACGCCGTGCTGATCCTCGACGCGCTCCACCACATGCGAGGGCCAGAGGCGGTCGTCGGGGAGGCCGCTCGGGTCCTTCGGCCCGGCGGCGTCCTCGTGATATTGGAGTTCGACCCGACGACGGTACTGGGACGAGCGCTCGTCGCTGGCGAGCATCTGGTCGGCATGGACTCGGCATTCTTCGCCCCCGGTGACCTCGAAGCGATGGTTCGGGCCGCGGGCTTGGACGCGTCGGTCCCCCGAACGGGATTCGAGTACACGGTCGTCGGGCGCAAGCGACGCGGGGAGTGACACGTCGAAGGCGGGACACACAAGTTCCGGCAGTCCGAACCGGCGGGTATGAACACGGTGACCGAGTGGCTCGGAGACCGCGTCGACGTGTCCCGGACGACGATGGGACTGTTCGCGGGTGACCTCGCGTTGATAACGCTGTTCGTCGTCGTCGGCGAGATCAGCCACGGCGTCGACCCGATCGCCTTGGCCGGGTACGTGGTGACGAACACGCTGGCACCGTTCGTCGTCGGCTGGCTGCTCGTTTCGATCCCGGTCGGGATGTACGGTGTGGCGACGCGTGAATCCGCGTCCAGGGTCGCACTCAGGACCGCCGGCGCGTGGTTCGGTGCCGACGTGATCGCCCAGGCCATTCGGTCGACCTCCTATATTCAGGGTGGTGCGTCTCTCCAGGCGATTCTCGTCTTCGGGTTCATCTCGTTTGCAGTCGGTGGAACGCTGCTCGTGGCCTGGCGGGCGGGCACGACGCTGGTCAGGTCCCGACGGCGGTCGACGGCGCTCGCGTGACCAGGTAGGCACCCAGCCCGGACGCACACGCTGCCAGCGCCGCGAGGACGACGAACAACTGTTCTGCCGAGAAATACGTCAGCATCGTCCCGGCGACGACGGCACCGAGCGCACCGACGCCGAACACGCCCAGATACGTGAAGCCGTAGGACAGTCCGCGGGCTTCAGACGGCGTGTACTCCGCGACGCTGGCCTGGTAGAACGGCTGGACGAAAAACAGGAAGAAGCCGAGCAGCGCGGCCGCCGGCAGCAACGCGACGAGGCCGATGGCCGCCGCCGGAAGGAAGAGGAGCGCGACGACGACGAGCGCGCCGAAGCCGGCGAAGATGCCGATCTCGGGCCGGCCGCGGTCAGTGAGTTTGCCCCCGGCGTACTGTCCGAGGACGCCGACCATCAACAGCCCGACGTAGAGGTAATCGCCCGGTTCGAACGTCTCCCCGCCGAATTCGACGGGCGTCAACGCCGGCACGTCGCGAAGTAGCTCGGGGAGGAAGGTGAGGGCACCCCGGTAGTAGAGCCCGGAGAAGAACGTGACGAGGAACACGACGACGAACGCGCTGGCGAACAGCGTCTTCGCGGTTGCGAGGAATTCACCGAGCGAATCGACCCCGGAGTCGGTGCGGTCGTCGCCGCCGTCGGCAGCGGCGACCGCCGCTCGCTCGTCGATGTCGACACGGATCGCGTACGTGGCCGCAACGACTGCCGGGATCGTCAGGACTCCGGCGACGAGTCGCCAGTCGAAGGCGATGAGCAGCAGGATCGTCAAAAGTGGGCCGACGGCGATGCCGACGTTCCCGGCCATGCCGTGGTAGGCGAACCCACTGCCGCGTTCCTCGACGCCCCGGCTGATGAGGGAGAGCCCGGACGGGTGATAGACGCTGGCGGCGACGCCCCAGATCGCCAGCGCGAGTCCGAGGAACGCCGGTGACGGGGCGACGGCGAGGACGAGGAACGACGTGCCCATCCCGACGAGACAGCCGGTGATGAGCAGCCGGGCGTCGAGTCGGTCGACGAGGACGCCACTGGGGAGCGCGCCGAGTCCGAACAACCCGTAGCCGATGGCGACGAGGGCACCGAGCGTCGCTTCGTTGACGGGGAACTGGAGGATACCGAGGTCGATGACCGAAAACTCCGAGAGCCAGATGGGCACCAGTATGGGAATCGACAGCTCGTAGGTGTGGACCATCGCGTGTGCAACCATGACGAGTCCAACGATGGACCGGTCGTTGCTGTTCACGCCCGAGTGTTCACTGCTGGAATGCTTGAACGCGTCGATTGGGAGAAAAGCCGCCGGACCGACCCAAACCTGACAGGAACCACGGGAGACAGTCGATCGGCGGAACTGTCGCCCGGGAACCGTCACTGCTCGGCTCGCTAATCACCGCCCACGACGGTCCCACTCAGCACTGCTCTGTAATCGAGACAGCGACGCTGGACTGAATCCACGCCTGGTGGTTCTCCCGGTCGTAGATGACGAACTCCTCCTCGCCGATGTTGAGCTCTGCGTATCGCCGCCCCGTGCTATCGCCTGCGGGCTCGTCCTGGTCCGTATTGTGGATGCTCATGGGTGAACTCAGCGGGCTGCGTGCCGCCACACGTTATCTCCATGTGAACTTCACTCATGATAACGGATAAGTACTACCCCCCGATTATCACGGCCGAAAACCGACATATCCCGCATATTATTACTCTTCCTCTAGTTTCGATTCGTGATATTTGGCCCTCCAGTATCGGAATCGGATTCATCTGATCCGTAATCCGCCGTTCGCAGTACCGTACCGGTGCTGTCATCCGATTTCCGGCTTATAAGTTATGAGTAACCACTGAATTGGGTAGTAGAAAACCTCAGAGTAAATACTCGGTGCCTACAAGGAATATTATACAGCGCCTATGGGAAACACTTATACCCCTACCTATCCTCTATTTATTCACTTATGACGGGCTATTACGACCTTGTTCTCGGCCTCATCCCGCTCGCACTCGCTGGAATCACTGGCGCGCTCAGCGTAGCGGGCTTCGGCCTGACGACGGCAGTGCCGCTCGCCTCTGTCGTCGCGCTCGGCCTCGTCGGCCACGCGATGTTCGTCAGGGCTCCGGTCGATTCGCCGGCCGAATCGCCGAGCAGACAGGACTCGTCGTTCTCCGCTGACTAACTCCCGGCAAACTGACTCGATTCGCGTTCTTCGTTTCGATTTCTCGCAGCTCTCGCGATTCCCGTGCGAGACTCCCGCACTTCTAAGATACCCACCCACGAACAGGGGGACATGAGTGACGACGGAACAGTCGAGGCGCTGTTCTTCCAGAGCGACGAACTCGCGGACCTCGCGACGCCCCCGGAGTACGTCGAGGCCGTCCGTGACGGCTATCGACAACGCGGTGAGGGTGCGCCCGCCGAACCGCGTACGAAACTACTGAACGGCGACCCACCTGGATTTTTCACGGGATACCTCGCCGTCCTGCCCGACACGGGTGCGATGGGCACGTACACCTACGGCGCTGGCTTCGGCGCTCAGGATGCACACTTCATGCTCTCGCTGTTCGACGCCGAGAGCGGCGAACCCCTGGCCCTGATGGACGGTGCGAGTATGAACCCGTTCAAGACGGGCGCTGCCGGTGCGGTCGGCGTCGACGCACTGGCACGACGCGACGCCTCGTCGCTCGCGCTGATCGGCAGCGGCGCGCAGGCCCGCGGCCAGCTCCGAGCGGCCGTCACCGTCCGTGATCTCGATCGGGTGGACGTGTACTCGCCGACGAAGGACAACCGCGAATCGTTCGCCGCCGAGATGAACGAACGACTCGACCCGACGGTCGCGGCCGTCGCGTCCAGTGCCGCTGCGATCGAAGGGGCAGACATCGTCATCACCGCGACCAAAGCGACGGAACCGGTGTTCGACGGCGACCTCCTGGAAGACGGGACCCACGTCACCGCGATGGGACAGTACGACCGCGACAAGCGCGAGGTCGACGCGACGACCGTCTCGCGTGCGAAATACGTCCCTGACCTCCGGGCGCGGACCGAGACGGACGCCGGCGCGTTCATCCAGGCTGTCGAGGACGGTGCCATCGGCGAGGATCACGTCCACGCCGAACTCGGCGAGGTCGTCGCCGGCGAAGCACCGGGCCGCGAGAGCCAGGACGACGTCACGCTGTTCGACAGCGGCGGCACCGCCATCGAGACGGTCGCGTCGGCGCACATGCTCTACGAGAAGGCAGTCGAGAAGGACCTGGGTGAGCCGCTCTCCTTCGCGCGGGCCAGCGAGGCGCTGACCGGGCGGTAATCCTAGAGGTACGTCGCCAGCCCGATGGCTTCGAGTAGTGGGATACCGCTGGCGAGCGCACCGATGAGGTAGCCGGTGATCGCCCCGCCGTTGAGCAGGGGCAGTCCGGCGTGGGCGCGTCCTTTCAGCACCATCCGCAACAGGACGGCGAGTCCGACGAGCGTCCCGATCATGGCCATCAGTGCCGGCAGTGTCAGCGCAAGCCCGGGAACGCCCAGCGAGGGGACGCTCTCGGGCGAGAAGAAGGCAGCGCTGGCGACCAGAACGGTCGGAATGACGGCGTCACCGAGCCCGATGAACAGCGCGTCACGGTCCATCGGGTCGGCCTCGATGTCGTCGGCGGCGGATTCTTCGTCGGACTCGTCGTGCTCGTCGGTCTCTGCGAGGTCTTCCCCGCCGTTGGCGGCGGCCCCGTCGCCGTCGTCGGTCGGGTCGGGCGTGTCCGACGACAGGAACGAGTACGACAGCGTGAGCGGGACCACGAGGACGACCGGGACTTTGAGATCCATCACGCCGGAGGCGAGCGTGAGCATGTGTTCGGTCCCGTAGACGCTGATCGCGTCGTAGACGGCGAGGACGGTGAGGAGGATGAGTGCGGGCAGGAGCCCGAAGCTGATGCCGAACAGGCCGGCCGCGCCCGCACCCATGACGATCCCCGAGGCGTCGATGACGTACCACTCGGGGTAGGCGTAGAGGGCGATGCCGAGCGCGAGCGCAGCGGCGACTGCCAGCACGTTGACCCCCTGATAGGTCGCCACCGGCGGAACGACGACGCTGAAGACGTACCACGAGAGGTAGACGCTGGCGAAGACGATGAGCGCCCGGATGAGCAACTCGACGTCGTACCGGAAGACCAGCAGCATGAAGACCGTCATGACCAGGATGGCCGCGACGTAGACGAGGCTGTTCGTCGGGTCCTGGGGGTCCTCGACGGCCTGATAGCCGGCCTGCTGGAACGGTTCGACCAGCGCCAGCGAGCCCAGTTGGACGAGCAGGAAGATGACCCCGATAAAGCCCGAGGCCAGCAGTGCTCGCGTGCGTTGTTGCATGGCTCCACGTCCTCGGGGCAGTGGTTTCAGGATTGCGAACCGAACGCCACCCAGTTGCGCTGACAGGTCACCGCGCGTACAGCGGTTGCCCGAGCAGCGTCGGCAGGCGCACGCCCTCGTCGGGCGAGACCGCGACGTACGGCCTGTCGACGGGGCCGAACACGTCGACGACCCTGCCGATCTCCGTCAGGTTCTCGTCGACCACGTCCATCCCGAAATCGGGGTGGTCGTCGTCGGGGCAGCGCACCACCGCGAGGTTCTGGGCGGTCCGAACGACCTCACCGATGCGTTTCATGACCGAATGACGTCGAGGTAGGCCGCGACCGCGCCGAGCAGGTCGCTTTTGGTCGCGTCCTCGGCGTTCTTGACGAGGACGCGGCCGCGGGGCTCCCACTCGCGGGAGTACTGTTTGTCCCGTTCGATCTTCGAGTCGTAGCCGACCTGCTGGACGGCCTGGGCGATCTCGTCGACTGTCGGGTCCGATACGGCGAGGTCCTCGCTGACCCGCCGCCCCTCCGCGCGGGTCAGGTCCGCGTCCAGAAACGCGGGCCAGATGACGTTTTCCACCATGTGTACTCCAAAACTCCCCGTCGCTTAAGGGGTTTTCTGGTCTGACCGTGACTCATACTACCGGCTATACTCACATGGAGAGTTTCGACACCTCGGGGTGTCGAAATCTGCCACGAAGTTATAGCCGGCAGTATCAGTCCCTGCACGCGAGCAGCGCGGTCGCCAGCAGCGACGCCGCGGCGACGGCGAATCCGAACCCAGGACCGCTCGAACTGCTCCCCGTCGTCGTCGATTCGTTCGGCGTCGTCACGTTCGCCATCGTAACCGACTCGTTGGCCTGGGCTAACTCCTCGGAGTTCCACTGTTTCGCCAGTTGCGTGAGTGGACCCGCGACACGCGGCCCGGGCTGGCTGATGAAGTCCTCGTTCAGTTCGACGGTCTGACCCTGCCGTATCGCCGTCGTCTCGTTGTACGCCGCGGTGTTCGGGGCCGAGGCGTGACCCGGGTAGAGGATCCAGTCGGGGTCCTGCTCGACGGCGACTTCGGGATTCAGTTCCGCGTATGACTCGATCCCGACCTCGGCAGCGACGTTGTCACCGCCTGCCGTCTCGATGACGTCGTGGATGTGCGTCTCGCTCCCTGCCGTATAGCCGAAGAAGTAGTACAGAACGCTGGGTCGCTCGTCCGCGAGTTCGGCGGCGCGTTCGACGGTCCGAACGTCGAGTCGGAACTCGTTTGCCTGCTCGGTCGCGGTCTCGCACTCGCCGACGAGACTGCCCACGGTCTCGACGTTTCGCGCGATCTCGTCGAGCGAGGTGACCAGTCCGAAGTGATAGACGGTCAACCCAGCACGTCGGAGCTCCCGAACCGTCTCGGGATCCGTCGTGTTCGAGGCGATCACGAGGTCGGGCTGTTGGCCGATGACCTGCTCGATATTGACGGTCCCGTCGTCGTTTTTGATGTTCGTCTTCCCGCTTCGCCCGTCGAGGTACGAGGTGTACTGAGTCCGGGCCATTCCGACGACGCGATCCTGTGCGCCGACTTCCCAGGCGAGCTGTGCGTCACTGGGCTGCAGGACGACGATGCGTTCGGGTTCGGAATCGATGCGCACCGTCTCGCCGGTCGCGTCAGTCCGTTCGACCGGGAACGAACACTCCGACTGGGCGGCGTCCATCGATCCCGCCCCATCCGTTGCCGACGGAGCCGCTGCCGTTGCCGTTCCCACTCCGCCCACACAGAGACTCGCGAGTAACAGACAGACCGTAAACAGCGTCGCGTGTGTTGTCATCGCTCAGTTGCTCGGCCCGTATCCAATAAATATTTGCATACTGCAACCAGGGTTGTAAGCCATGCACAGGCGAGCCAGGACGGCCGGGCTATCGAGCGGCCTCCTCGTGCTGTTGATCGCCGTCACGCTCGCCAGCGCGACGATAGGGCCAGTCGACGTCGCCCCGCTCGTCGTCGCGAAAGCCGCGCTCAACGCCGTCGGCGTCCCGGCCGGCCTGGCCGTCTCCAGCGAGTCGACGCGGCTACTGTGGCTCTCCGCCCCGGTTCCGGTCCTCGATCTCACCTACGCCTATCCGTTCTCGTTTTCGGTGCCCCAGTCGAGCGAGATCATCGTCCGACAGGTCAGACTCCCGCGCATCGCGCTGGCGGCCGTCGTCGGCTTCGCGCTGGCGGGGGCCGGCGTCGTGATGCAGGGCTTCTTCCGCAATCCGATGGCTGACCCCTCCATCATCGGCGTCTCCTCGGGCGCGGCCGTCGGTGCCGTCGCCACCATCGCCTTCCCGCTCTTGCTCCCCTTCGGGCTGCAGACCGCCGCGTTCGCCGGCGCGCTCGCGGCCGCGTTCGGTGTCTACCTCATCGCGAGCGAGGGGGGCCGGACCCCAGTCGCGACCCTGCTGCTCGCGGGGGTCGCGGTCCAGACGCTCCTGGGGGCAATGGTTTCGTACATGCTGTTGCACGCCGGGGAAAGCCTCCGGCAAGCCGTCTACTGGCTGATGGGACACCTCCACGCTTCGACGTGGGCCGAAGTCGAACTCACGCTGCCGCTGGCTGTGCTCGCGTTCGCCGTCCTGCTGGCGTACGCGCGCGACCTCAACGTCCTCCTTTTGGGCGAAGTCGACGCCCGGACCCTCGGCATCGAAGTCGAGCGGACCAAGCGACTCCTCCTGGCGCTGTCGAGCGTCATGACCGCTGCCGCCGTCGCCGTGGCGGGCGTCATCGGGTTCGTCGGCCTCATCGTGCCCCACGTGATGCGCCTGCTGGTCGGTCCCGACCACCGCGTCCTGCTGCCGACGAGCGCGCTCGCGGGTGCCTCGTTCCTGGTCGCGACCGACACCCTCGCCCGCTCGGGGCCGGCCGAGGTACCGGTCGGCATCGTCACGGCCGCGCTGGGCGCGCCCTTCTTCCTCTATCTCCTCCGGACCCGGGAGGTGCACGCGCTGTGATCTCGCTCGACGACGTAAGCGTGACGCGTGGCGACCAGTCCGTTCTGGAATCCGTCTCCGCGTCGGTTTCGGAGGGGGAGTTCGTCGGGTTGGTCGGCCCGAACGGCGCGGGGAAGACGACGCTCCTCCAGACGATAAACGGCGTGTTAGCTCCGGACTCCGGCACTGTCACTGTCGGCGGGCTGGACGTTCGTGACGCGTCGGCGCGAGAACTCAGCCGACGGGTCGCAACGGTCCCCCAGGAGGCCACCGTCGGCTTCGAGTTCGACGTGCGGGACATCGTCGAGATGGGCCGAACCCCGTACGCGTCCCGGCTGAGTCGGGGGGACTACCGCGAGGACCGTCGGCAGGTCGAGGCGGCGCTCGAACGCACCGAGACCGCGGCCTTCGCCGACCGCTCGATCCGAGCGATCAGCGGCGGGGAACGACAGCGGGTACTACTGGCTCGCGCGCTCGCTCAGGACACGCCCGCGCTCGTGCTCGACGAGCCGACTGCCAGTCTGGACATCAACCACCAGGTCCGGACCCTCTCGCTGGTCGCCGACCTGGTCGCCGAAGGGAAAACGGCCATCGCCGCCATCCACGACCTCGATCTGGCCGCCCGGTTCTGCGACCGGCTCTTTCTGCTCGCGAACGGGTCGGTCGCGGCCAGCGGCGACCCCGCGACCGTCCTCGACAGTCGCTATCTGGACGACGCGTTCGACACCGCGACGGCCGTCGCCACCGACCCCGTGACGGGAACGCCGTCGGTCACCGCGATGACGGACCCACCCGACCGGGACCCTCGTGTCCACGTGATAGGGAGCGGTCCCGTGGCTGCGACTGTCCTGGCTCGCCTGCACGAAGCCGGACTGAGCGTAACTGTCGGCCCGCTTCCCGACGGGGACGTCGCGCTCGAAACCGCGCGCGGACGGACCATCGAGGCGCTGTCCGTCCCGCCGTTCGGGACGGTCGACGCCGACACCGAGCGGCGACTGATCGACCATATCGAAGCCGCGGCCGCGACGGTTCTGGTCGACCCACCGCTGGACCCGGCGGGGACCGTGGCGGAGGCAGCGGCCGATACCGACCAGCTGATCGCGGTCGAGTCCGATCCCGCAACGGGCCGGGCGTCCGACAGGAGCTCGACGGCGTACGAACGGCTTCGGGACCGGGCAGTCGTGACACCTCCCACTTCCGTGCTGGAAACCGTGGTCTCGACCGCCCCGGAACAGGAACTGTCGGCCGACGACTGAGGAGCGACGGGACAGGACTGACTGTGGTTCCGGGTTACCTCGGGGCTTGGACAGGTAAGGCGCGCTTACGGCCGAAAACGAACCTGAAGCGTCGAAGGTCGATTCCCCGTGGCCGTCGAACGTGAGCCGATGCCCGGCAGTCACTTCAGGGAACTCCTGTCCGGCGACTCCGGAACGCTCCTCGCAGCGGTCGTCGCGGTCCTCGCAGCGAGCGTCGTTCTCGTCGGCGCGGCGACGGCCATCGGCGTGTTCGGGATGCCGCAGGTGGTCGCCATCGACAACCACCTCGTCGGCGCGAACGAGACGACGACGAAGGTCCAGTCCCAGCTAACGGTCACCAATCCGAACCCGTTCCCGATCACGTTGCGTCGGGCCGACGTAGCACACACCGTGTTCTTGAACGGGATTGCCGTCGGTGACGGCCAGCGGTCGGGCGTGTCGCTCGGCCCGGGGAACTCCTCGGTCGATGTCCGAACCGGCCTCGAAAACGACCGTATCGACGAGTGGTGGGTCACACACGTTCGTCGGGGCGAACGGACGAACCTCACCGTCGACGCCACCGTCGAGTCGGGCCGCCTCGACCGGTCGGTGTCGCGCCGCGTGACCGACCGGACCGTTCGAACCGACATCATTTCCACGTTCAACCGGTCAGAGACCATCCCCGTCAACGCCAGCCGAGCCGTCGTCTCGGACCCGGTCCTGTACGTCAACGAAACCACGGCACGCTGGGGGAACGTCACGACGAACCGGACGGTGATCCACACCCGACTGCGCGTCTACAATCCGAAAACGTACGCCGTCCCGATCACGGGCGTCCGGTACGACGTCGGAATGAACGACGTCGCCGTCGCCAACGGATCGACGCGTGACCTCAGTGCCATCCCGCCCCGGTCACATCGCAACGTCACCGCCCGACTCGTCGTCGACAACGGCAGGCTCGACGAGTGGTGGGTCAGCCACGTCAGGCGCAACCAGACCACGACCGTTCGCGTCGACTACGCCGTTAGCCTCGATCTCTCGGCCTACGGCGGGCAAAACCGCACGGTGTCCCCGGAACCCATCGAACGAACCATCCGGACTGACGTGTTCGGGGCGCATGGGGGCGAGACGAAGCTTCAGTTTTCCTGACTGCCCGTCGTCAGTCACTCAGCGCGGTTTCCAGTCGCTCGATGAGGTCGGCGTTGCCGATGTGGACCGGGACGCGCTGGTGGAGTTCGGTCGGCTCGACGTCCAGTAACGACTGGGACCCGTCCGAGGAGCGGCCACCAGCCGACTCGATGATGTATCCGATGGGGTTGCCCTCGAACTGGAGTCGGAGTTTGCCGTTCGTCGCGGATTCGAGCGCGGGATACGCGAAGACCCCGCCGTATTCGAGGACCTGGCTCACGTCCCCGATCATTGCGCCGCCGTAGCGGAGTTTGAGTTCCTGCTCGATGTCGCGAACGTAGGACGCGAAATCGTCGGGCCAGTCCGGGACGCGCCCGCCGAAGCCGTACACGACCGGGTCCGAGGGGAGCGTCACGTCCCCGTCGACCGGCCGGCGTTCGATGCCAGTTCCCGGAGCGTTCTGCGTCTCGCAATCTATGACGTACTCCGTGACGGTGTCGTCCCGTGCCACGACCATGTTCGTGATGGGTCCGTACAGGACGTAGGCGGCGGCCCGGAGCGCCCGGCCTGGCGCCGGGAGGGGTTCGTCGTAGACGGCGACGATGGTCCCCATCACGTTGTTCGATTTGAGGTTCGACGACCCGTCGAGCGGGTCGCAGGCGACGTGGATGTCGCCGTCTTCCTCGGCCTCTTGTATCTCGTCGCGCTCTTCGCTGGCGTAGCTTCCCACGCCGTCGACGGCGAGGATGCGCTCCTCCAAGAGCTGGTCGGCGTGAACGTCCGCCGCCAGCATCTGCTCGCCCGAGGGGTTCTCGTCGGCCTGGTACTCGCGGCGGCCGGTCAGCCCGGCCCGGATCTCCGGGGCCGTCTCGGTCACTTCGTCGAGGACCGCCGTGATGACGTCGCTCATTCGGCTTCCGGCGCAGCGGCCTCGGCGGCGTCGAGCGCCGCTTCGACCGAGGTCTCCTCGAAGATGACCTTCTCGAGGGCGTCGAGGAGGCGTTCGGGGTTCTCACGCTGGAAGACGTTTCGACCGACGGCCAATCCGGCACCGCCGGCGTCGATGACGGACTTGACGTTCGAGAGGAACTCCTCGTCGGACCGCTTGGAGCCGCCGGACATGACGACCTTCGTCTTGCCGGCCATTCGGACGGTCTCCTCCATGGCCGCCTGACTCCCCGGGTATTTGACCTTCGCCACGTCGGCCCCGAGTTCGAGCCCCAGGCGTGCGGAGTAGGCGATCGATTCGGGCGTCTTCGCGTTCCGGAGGCCCTGGCCGCGCGGATACGACCACATGACGGCGGGCATGTCGTACTCGCGCGCTTTCTCCTGGGCGTCGCGGAACTCCTCGACCATCTCGATCTCGTTGTTCGAGCCGCCGTAGACGGTGAAGCCGATGGAGTCGGCACCGACCTCGTGGGCGTAGTCGACCGACCAGTTGACCGCCGAGTCCGGTTCGCCCCGCCAGAGGTTCGACGTGCCGTTTAACTTCGCGAGCAGGTTCACGTCGTCCTCGTAGGAGGGATAGTAGGCCTCGGCGATGCCCTTCTGGACCGCGAGGGAGGTGACGGCGTCGTGGGTCGCCACGTCGAAGACGCGCTCTGGGTTCGCGCTCTCGGGCACGTCCTCGAAGTCGACCGGGCCGTGTTCGAGCCCGTGGTCGTACGCCAGGATCAGCACCTTCCCGTCCCGGGTCAGCGGGCTGTCGTCGATAGGGATCATTACACCAGTTGCTCCCCCACGTTCGCTAATAATCTTGTTGGACCCTCCTGGCCAGATATTTATCGAGATTCGAGTTTCGATTTCTGGGATGGAGCTCGGACGCTTCGAGCCACCGTCGACAGCACCGGCCAACCGTCGCTGACCACTGCCGATTTTCGCCGGCTCGGTCGGGCACTCAATCGTCAGTCGCGGTCGGGTCAGTCCCGGATCGAGCGGTCCGGGCGGCGACCGTCGACTCGTTCGCGGCGACCCATCGCAATAACAGGAACGCGAACACGTATTTCGCGAAGATGTCGAGAACGGAGTACCCCCACGAGGTGAGGCCGACCGACTCGACGAGCGCCAACCCCTCGACACCGACGGCCCAGACGAGGGGATACCCGAGCCACAGGACGACGGTCAACGAACGGAGCGTCCCGAATATCTCGCCGGCTCCGGCGTCGGCCGCGGCCGCTGGCCATTCCGCCAGTAGCGCATAGAGAACGACGAGGAAGAACGCGGAGCTGATCGCGTAGAAGGCCCACCGGAACAGGTACGACGACGTGACCAGCGCGGCCGCCAGTCCAGTCACACACATCGCGATGTCGGCGGCGATGACCGTAAAGAGGCTCCCGACATCGACGTCCGCAAGGAGGCCGAGCGCGAGCAGGATCATCGGCGTCGACAGCGTCCACGTGAGATACCGGCCCCACTGGCTGAGCACTTCCTCGCCCGCGAGCGCGTGACCCGGCGGGAGTTCGACGACGCCGACCGTCAGGCCCGAAAGCAGGCCGAGGTAGCTCGCGAGGGAGATGAGGGGGATCAGCAGCGTCGCCCCCCAGATGAAGCGAGCGCGCGGGGCCGAGACACGGCGGCCCATGTACACGAACAGGAGGATCGAAACCCCGGCCAGCGCGATGTTGGCCCACAGCGAGGAACTCAGCACGACATCGTTCCGTATCTCGGACAGAACGTCAGCCTGGGTCGTTTGGAGGGGCGTGGTGGTCGCGGCTGCAGACCCGATTGATGCCATGCTTGCAGTGGTCTGATTCTCGCTGCAAATAACCCCACAACCATTGAGCGCGGGATGGCTGTCACTAACTATAAGGCTGCTGTGGTCGCTGGAACCGCGACCACGGAGGATCGCTCGGGCACAGGTTCCAGCCGACTCCGGTCGGCACCATACTTACACAGGACCGCGTGGAGAATCCAAGCATGCACGGAGTCGACGACATCGACACGATCGGCGTGGTCGGTGCGGGAACGATGGGCCACGGGATCTCGCAGGTCGCAGCAGTCAACGGCTACGAGGTCGTGATGCGCGACATCGAACAGGAACTGGTCGACGAGGGGATCGCCGGGATCGAGGACAGCCTCTCGCGGTTCGTCGAGAAAGACGAGATGGACCAACAAGCAGCCGATGCGGCCCGCGAGCGCATCACCGGCACGACCGACCTCGATGCCCTGGCCGACTGCGAGTTCGTCGTCGAGGCGGTCGTCGAGAACATGGACGTCAAGCAGGACGTCTTCGCCGACTTAGACGAGGTCACGCCGGCCGAGACCGTGCTGGCGACGAACACCAGCACGCTCTCGATCACGTCCATCGCCAGCGCCACCGACCGACCCGGTCGGGTCGTCGGGTTGCACTTCATGAACCCCGTCCCGCTGATGGAGGGCGTCGAACTCGTCGTCGGCGAGAAGACCGACCCCGAGGTCGTCGACCTGGCCCACGAACTCGCCGACTCGATGGGCAAGACAACCTGGGAGTCCGACGACAAACCCGGCTTCGTCACGAACCGCATCCTGATGCCCTGGCTCGCGGAGGGCATCCGGGCGTTCGACGAGGGCGTCGCCTCGAAGGCGGACATCGACCAGGGGATGACGCTGGGTACCAACGTCCCGATGGGGCCACTCACGCTCGCCGACCACATCGGGCTGGACATCTGCCTCGACGCCATGGAGACGTTACACACCGAACTCGGCGACCGCTACCAGCCGCCGTACCTGCTCAAACGGAAGGTCGAAGCCGGCGACCTGGGGAAAAAGTCCGGCCGCGGGTTCTACGAGTACGAGGAGTGACGGTCACGTCCCGACCGACCGACGACTATTCGACCTGAATCTGGGTCCCATCGGTGTCGTCCCGCGGGAGCGTAACCTCGAGGACGCCGTTGTTGTACGTGGCTGTGGCGGCCCCTTCGTCGACCGCGGCCGGGAGTCGGATCCGCTCGTCGTACTCGCGGCGGTCACCCGATGCCGCGATCGACAGCACGCGACCGTCGCATCGGACCTCGATGTCGGCTTCCACGACGCCGGGAAGGTCCGCGACGGCCCGAATCTCGTCGTCGTCCGCCTGTACGTCGACGTGAGTCTCCGTAGCTGATTCTCGGCGCTGGCCCCCACGTGGTGTCTCCCGCCGGTGCACGTCGAAATCGACGTGTCCGTACGGTCCCATCATCCGGTCGACGTTGTCGGTCATGTCCTCGATGATTCGTTCCATCAGCCGGAACACGTCCTCGAACGAGTCGTCGTCGCGGTCTCCTGGTCGGCGGCTCATGAACGATCTTACGGTCGCCAGCAGGAAATAGCCCTCGCGTTTTCGCCACGCTGACACGAGCCGCTACGTCTCCGAGAGGGCGTCGGTGAGTCGATCGATGTCGGACTGGAGCGATTCGAACTCCTCGGCCACGTCCTCCCGGTCGCCGAACTGTCGTTCGGCCCGCGTCCGGACCTCCTCGGCGTCGTCGCGCAGGGCATCGAGTTCCTCGGCCAGCGTGTCCCGTCGATCGAGCAGTTCCGCGACCTGCTCGGCGAGTTCGTCCAGATCGGCGTCGCCGACGAGGTCGTAGTCGTCGTACAGTCCCTCGCCGATCGCGCCGTGTCCCACACCGGTGACGTCGTAGCACTCGCCCTCGCGCTCGTCGACCTCGGTGATCAACCCGAGCGTGTCGAGTTGTCGGATCCGGTTTTCGACGGGGTCCCGGTCGATGTCCGTGGCCGTCACGACGGTCTCGACCGTCGCACCGTCGCGGTCGTCGAGTGCCTGGAGGACGACGATCGCCTCCCAGTCGAGTACGTCCTGCAGTTCGGATAGCGTCGGAGACATTCGTACCGACGCCGAGGACTGCCGGGCGGGTAAGGGTTTCCGACTCGGTACCTCCGGCGAATCCCGACCGTCACGGGGACTGTGCGGCCATCGGCCGTCCCGAATCGGACTCGTACAGCAGTTCGCCGGCGACGAACGCCGCGGTCCGCCAGTCCTCCGGGTCCTCGAACACCTGCTCCGGCGGGCCGGATTCGACCACAGTCCCGTCGTAGAGGAAGGCCACGCGGTCGGAGAGACGCCGTGCCTGGTGCATGTCGTGGGTCGCGACGACGACGCCGACGCCCCGGTCGCGCGCTCGGTCGACCGCGTTCTCCAGAACGGCCGTGTTCCGCGGGTCGAGGTTCGACGTGGGTTCGTCGAGCAACACGACGGTCGGGTCGACCGCCAGCGCCCGTGCGAACGCGACCCGCTGGGCCTCGCCGCCGGAGAGCGCCAGCGCGTTCTGCTCGGCCTTCTCGGTGAGTCCCACCGTTTCGAGCGAGTCGTGGACGGACTCGGGTACTGACGAGTTGCCGAGGAGGGTGCGGAGTCGCTCCCCGATCCGGTCGCGCCACGAGCGACGGATCCGGAGCCCGTATCCCACGTTCTCGGCCACCCGCGCGTTGAACAGGCTCGGTTCCTGAAACACCATGCTCAGTCGCCGGCGGACGGCCAGTCGGTCCTCGTCGGGGAGCGCCCAGACGTCGTCGCCGGTCCACTCGACGGTCCCATCGTCCGGACGCTGGAACATGGCGAGCGCGCGCAGAAGCGTGGTTTTGCCGGTTCCGGAGGGGCCGACGACCGTGAGGACCTCACCCGGGTCGACGCCGAGCGTTACGTCTTCTAAAACTGACTGTCCGTCGAACGCGACCGACACGCCGCTCGCGCGCAGCGTCACGACGCACCCCGTCCCCGGCCTTTGCTCCGGAGCCACGATCCGAGACCGTTGATTCCGAGGACCAGCACCAGGAGGATCGCCCCCAGGACGAGCCCGATCTCGTAGCGGCCCTGGCGCGCTTCGACGGTTATCGCGGTCGTGAGCGTCCGGGTGTAGGACTGCCCGTCGCTGTAGACGATGTTCCCGCCGACGATGAGGATCGATCCGACCTCGCTGATGGCGCGGCCGAAGCCCGCCAGCACCGCGGTCACGATGCCGTACCGGGCCTCCTTGATGACGACGAGCCCCACGTCCGCCTTCGTCCCGCCCATGGCGTACGCGGCGTCGCGGACCGGCTGGCCGACGCCCTCGACCGCGGAGAGACTGATGCTCATGATGACCGGCGTCGCGAGCACGAACTGCGATGCGATCATGGCGGTCGGCGTGAACGCCAGGTCGAGCGACCCGAGCGGGCCGCTGTTCGAGATCGCCATCAGTACGACCAGCCCGACCACCACGCTCGGGAAGCCCATCCCGGTGTTGACGACGGCCGTCACCACCCGTTTGCCCGGAAAGTCGGTGAATCCGAGCACGAGCGCGACAGGGAGGCTGACCAGCGTACTCAGGCCGACGGCCGTGACGCTGACGTACAGCGAGACGATCACGACGCTCAAAACGTACGCCCAACCGCCGTCCGGCAGCACCTGCAGGAACATATCTGTTCAGTAGTCCGCCGGCACCTGTTCGTCGACCCAGTAGAGGTACTGCCTGTCGGCCCGTGTGAGACTGTCCGCCTGCTGTGCGGAGTACCCCTGCGGGACGTACTGCCCGAGGTTCGGCTCCTCCGAGATCGCGTTCGGGAAGAACAACTGCGAATTGTTCGCCGTGTAGTCCGCGATCATCGACTGGCCCCGCTGACTGGTCAGGAATCCGATGTACGCCATCGCGCCCTCGTAGTTCACGTCCTCGTACTGGCCGGGATTGACTGCCATCACGCCGTAGGGGTTCTTCAGGATGACCGGACCGTCCTGAAGCGGCCCCTGAACGTGGATCGTGAGGTCGATCTCGTCCTGCATCGAGAGGTACGTCCCGCGGTCGGCGATGGTATATGCGCTGCTCTGACTCGCCTGGACGAGCGTATCACCCATTCCCTTCCCGACGGCGCGGTACCACTGCCCGCTGGGCTCGACGCCGGCCTCGTCCCAGACGATGCGTTCCTTCTTGTTCGTCCCGGAGTCGTCGCCGCGAGAGAGAAACGTCGCTTGCTCCTGGGAGATCGTCCGGAACGCCTCCGTGGCGCTTTCCATTCCGTCGATGCCCGCCGGGTCGGATTCGGGGCCGACGACGACGAAGTCGTTGAACATCACGTCCCGTCGGTTCACGCCGTACCCGTCCTGCATGAACTCGTCCTCGGCGTTGCGTGCGTGCACGAGGATGACGTCCGCGTCACCGTCCCGGGCCGTCCTGAGGCTCGCACCCGTACCCTTCGGAATCGTCTTCATCGTCATCCCGTACGTGTCCTCGAAGGCGGGATTGAGTTCGCCGAGCAGTCCCGTATCGAACGTGCTCGTCGTCGTCGCGAGGACGAGTTCGCCGTCACCGACCGTCCCCGATTGCGACCCTCTGCTCCCCGGAAGCGAGCACCCAGCCAGTCCCGCGACCGCACCGACGCCTGCCGCCCGGAGGAACTGCCGTCGATGTATCGTCATTGGAACAACGGTTGGAACACGGACGGTTAAACCTTCTCCCGCAGAGACGCCCGACGCCGACAGCGCGTCCCCAGGTCCGAGACGACTGTTTCCCTCTCGGTCGAATGGGCCACGGTGACGGTTCGGTGACTGCCCCCGGACGAGTCGGGACGGCGATTGCCTTCGAACGTCCCAATGCGAAAAGTAAAGGAACGACTGACCGACACTAGCTGGTATGGACCTATCGCTCACGCAGGAACAGCGCCAGATCAAGGACATGGTGTCCGACTTCGTCGACGACGAGGTCAAGCCGCGGGCCGCCGAGATCGACAAGAAAGACGAGTTCCCCTGGGACCTCGTCGACGAACTCGCCGAACTCGGCCTGATGGGGATGCCCTTCCCCGAGGAGTACGGCGGCGCGGGACTGGACTACCACGCCTATCCGATGGCGCTCGAAGAGATCTCCCGTGGCTCCGGGGGACTCGGCACCATCGTCGCCGCCCACATCAGCCTCGCGGGCAACATGGTCTACGAGTTCGGGGACCACGAGCAGAAAGAAGAGTACCTGACGCCGCTGGCCGAGGGCGAGGACATCGGGGCCTTCGCGCTTTCCGAGCCCGGTGCGGGCTCTGACGTGCCCGCCATGGAGACCACCGCCGAGAAGGACGGCGACGAGTACGTCGTCAACGGGAACAAGCTCTGGATCTCGAACGGTTCGGTCGCCGACACCGTCACGCTCTTCGCCAAGACCGACCCCGACGCCGGCAACAAGGGCATCTCCTCCTTTATCGTCCGGCCCGAGGAGGACGACGGCTTCATCGTCGAGGGCACCGAGGAGAAACTCGGTGACAAGGGCTGTCCCACCGCGGAACTGCGCTTCGACGAGATGCGGATCCCCGAGGACCGCCTGCTCGACGAGGAGGGCGCTGGCTTCGTCCACGCCCTGAAGACGCTCAACGGCGGTCGCATCACCATCGCTGCCCGATCGGTCGGGATCGCCCAGGCAGCCATCGACGAGGCCGCCAAGTACGCCGGCGACCGCGAGCAGTTCGGCCAGGCCATCGGCGAGTTCCAGGCCATCCAGCACAAACTCGCCGACATGGACACGAAGATCCGCGCGGCCCGTCTGCTCATGCACGACGCCGCCGACAAGAAGATCCGCGGCGAGAACTTCATCAAGGAGGCCGCACAGGCCAAGCTCTACGCCTCCGAGATCTCACGGGAGGTCGCAAACGAGGGCATCCAGATCCACGGCGGCTACGGCTACACCAAGGACTTCCCCGCCGAACGGTTCTACAGGGACGCGAAGCTCAACGAGATCTACGAGGGGACCAGCGAGGTCCTGCGGAACACGATCGGCCAGCAGCTCCTGGAGTGAGCCCGCGACAGACGGCACTGTTATCTGACACGAGTCGGAACCAGTCGGACGGCGAGCGAGCACATGACTGGTCACTCGGACGTCGAGACGCGAGACTGCTGGGACTGTGACGCGACAGTGGGCTCCGACGATGCGTACTGCCCGGAGTGCGGGGCCGACCAGAACCGGGAACCGGACGGCTTCTTGGGGAACGGGCGGAGTTTCTACGCCGTCGTGGCCGGCGAAGCGCTGTTCGTGGCCATGTTTTTGCTCCTCAGCCTGCCGGGATCGGTCGCGGGAGCGGTCGCGTTACTGTCGTTCGTCGTGATTCCGGTGGCGGTCCATTTCGATCTGCGATACGTCCGCCTGCGAACGTCCTGGCGACCGAACGCGGCCGGCTGGCGACTCGTCGTAGCGGTCCCGTTTCTCAACGGGTTCGCCGTACCCGCGTATCTCTGTTGTCGGTGGCTGGGCGGGCGAAAAAGCGCCCTTGTCAGCGGTCGGATACGCCGAGTACTCGTCGTCTCGGTCGTGACGGTCCTCTTTTTCAGTGCCCTTTTCACCGCCGTCTGGATCGTCGAGTGTTTCACGGTCGGGTGCTCCTCGACGGCCCCGACGTGAACGTGCGTCGCGACGACCTTCGTGTTTCAGCCCTCTAACCGGTCTTGCAGCCACTCGTAGTGGTCTCGGAGCCGGCGCTGGCCGGCCTCGGTCAGCGAGTACACGTCGGTCAACCCCTCGGTTCTGGAGTCGAGGAACCCCTTCCGTTCGAGGTCCTCGATCGACCCGTAGAACCGCTTGGGTTCGATACGGGTGTCGTAGTGCCGTTCGAGTCGTGTCTTGAGTTTCTGTGCCGGGAGTTCCCCGTCGTCCGCGCCCGCAATGAGGACGCAGATGTCGCGACGAGTCCCGCTCTGGAGCCACCGGGTCATATCGAACGAGCGGAACGCCGCCGATACGGGTCTTTCCATTCCGGTCGGTCGCGTGTCACTCCACGTGGTACGTCTCGGTGAGGTACGCCAGCATCTCGTCGACGAAATCGGCGCGATAGGTCCAGAAGCCGCTGTACACGTTCGGGCCGACCTCTTCGGCCAGCAGGCCGCACTTCTCGTCGTCGTCACCGTCGCCGTCGTACAGCACGAACCACGACCGGCCGATTTCCTCGTCGTCGATGCCGTGGACGTGTACGTCGACGCTGTCGGGAACGTCCGCGTTCGGCAGGCCGTAGACGTGGGTTTCGACCGGACTCTCGCCGAGTTTCCGGTAGATTCGCTCCTGGCTCGCGACGAGCGAGAGGCGCTGGAACCCGGTGTAAAGGGTTCCCCGGCCGGCATCCCAGGCCCGCTTTTCGATTTCACGGGACGCGATGATCATCCGCCGTTTGCCGAACTCCGAGAACGTGGTGTTGTCGATGTGACCCAGTACCTCCGGGTACTCGAAGTCGAGGTCCTGCCTCCTGTGGAGCCCGCCCTCGATGTCGACGTGTTCGTACACGTCCGCGAAGTCGGAGGCCGCGACGAAGTCACCGTCATCGTGGAGGACCACGAAGTTCGCGGGCCGCCCCTTCTCGGATGTGTCCCGCGTAAATCGCACCTGCTGGGGCTCGAGATAGCTCGCGACCTGCTCGACGGCAGACGGCGGCGCGTCCAGGTTGAACAGCGTCACGGTGGACCGCGAGCCGTTGACGGACTCGATGATCTCCCGGAAACTCATCCTGGTTCGGATATGAGAGCTTGCGGTAATAAATTCGGCCCCGACTTCGTGGATCGTAGCTGCCGTCGAGACGCTGAGGGGACGAGTCTGTTTCAGGAGCGACCGGACACCACGTCCTCGTCGGAGGGACCCTGCCCGTCGAACTCCGCGACGAACTCGTCGAGTCGGTCGGGGTCATCAGATCCCGGGAGTTGCTCGTCTGCGGTCCGGCAGACCGCATCCACGCCCAGGCGGTCGCACACGAGATCGGCCGTGGCTTCGGCCATCTGCCGGTACGTAGTCAGCTTCCCACCCACGATGGCCGCGGCGTTCTCGACGCCGTCCTCGGCGTGGTCGAGGAGGACGAAATCGCGCGAGATGGCGCGTTCCTCGCGGTCGACCTCGTCCGGTTCGTAGAGCGGCCTGACGCCCCACCAGGTCCGCCGCTGTGTCGCTTCTGCGACGGCGGGGAGCATCTCGGCACACTCGGCGACGACCCGCTCGATCTCCGCGTCAGTTTGGCTGTACTCGTCAGGATCGCCGACGGCCTCGCTGGTCGTTCCGAGGACGACCTCGCCGTCGTGGGGCAGGACGATGTCGCCGTCGCTGGGCGGCCGACACCTGTTGAGAACGGGGTCGAGCCCGTCGTACTCGACGGAAACCATCACTCCCTTCGTGGGACACATCCGAACGTCCAGCCCGGCCATCGCCGCGATCTCTCCGGCCCACGCCCCCGCCGCGTTCACGACGCACGACGGTTCGATGGTGTCGTCGACGCGACCGCCGACCGTGACCGCCACAACGGACCCGCGTTCGACGCGTACTCCCTCGACCGGCGCGTGAGTCAGGACGTTCGCACCGTGGTCGCGTGCGTCCACGGCGTTGGCCGCGACCAGTCGGGACGGGTACACCACGGCGTCCGGCACTTCCATCACGCGCTCGACCGTGTCGGCCAGGTCCGGAACCAGTTCCCGGGCCGCCGCCCCGTCGATCACATCGGTCGGAATCCCCACGTCTTCACAGGCGCGGCGCTTGCGTTCGAAATATGCGGGGTCGTCGGCGTCCAGCTGGACGAACAACCCACCAGTGTCCCGGATGGACGCGCCGGCGATGTCACGCAGGATTCGGTTCTCCTCGATGCACTCCGCCGCCCCCGATTGGTCGGACTCGGCATAGCGGGCACCACTGTGGAGCAGGCCGTGCGAGCGGCCGGACGTTCCGGCCGACAGCCCGCCGCGTTCGACGAGCGTGACGTCGACGTCACGAAGTGCGAGGTCGCGAACGATGCCGACGCCGGTCGCCCCGCCGCCGACGACGAGCACGTCAGTCTGTCTGGCCATGCATACAGTTGTGCGCTGACGCGAAAGGATATGTCGGTCGGTGGCACGACACGGTCTCGAACGGTCACCCAGTGACGAGAGCCCGGGGCAGCAGTCAGGACGGGAGTGCGAATGGCGGAGACCGACAGGTACGACCCGATTGGGTCCGTACCCCCGATAATGACGGACGCCGAAGTGACCGACCAGGGCATCACCGCACGCTACTACGAGACCGAAACCGAGCGCCGACTCGACTTCGAGCGGGACGGTGCGACGGCCGCCATCGCCCAGAACGTCGAGGGGTACGCCATGCTCAAGGTTCGACCGTCGGCCGACGGCGACGAACTCGAACGCTACTACGGGTTCGACATGGCGCTCGACCACGCGGCGGAACTGCTGGGCGTGTCACCGCACGACCTCCCAGTACCGGAACCGGCCGCCGACATGGGAATGTGAGTCCACCGAACCCACGACGGTGGATCCCAGTTCGTGACAGCTACGTACCACGTGAATAGACATCATGCGGCATCGGCAAGCCTATAAGGAGAACAACCCCTACCGGTGAGTGATGTCAGACCCACGTGTAGCCGGTATCGGCCTCACCCACTTCGGCAAACACCCCGAACGGACGGGGCGAGACATGTTCGCCGAAGCGGGCCTGGCCGCGCTCGACGACGCGGGCGCCGACCCCGACGACGTCGAAGCGCTCTACTACGGCAACTTCATGGGCGAACTGGCGGAACACCAGGGTCACCAGGGCCCGCTGATGGCCGAAGCGGTCGGCCTCGACGTTCCCGCGACGCGCTACGAGTCCGCCTGTGCCTCCAGCGGTGTGGCCGTCCGCGAAGCCGTCAAGACGGTCCGCAACGGTGAGGCCGACCTCGTCCTCGTCGGTGGTGCCGAGCGGATGACCAACATCGGAACGGCCGGTGCGACCGACGCGCTCTCTATCGCTGCCGACGACCTCTACGAAATCCGTGCCGGGATGACGTTCCCCGGCGCGTACGCGCTCATGGCCCGCGCGTACTTCGAACAGCACGGCGGGTCCCGCGAGGACCTCGCGGAGATCGCCGTCAAGAACCACGAACACGCGCTGCCCAACGAACACGCACAGATGCGCCAGGAGATCACCGTCGAGGACGCCCTCGACGCGCCGATCATCGCCGACCCGCTCGGCCTCTACGACTCCTGTCCCATCACCGATGGCGCGAGCGCAGTGGTCGTCGCCAGCGAGGAGTACGCCGAGGAACACGACCTCGACGCGCCGGTCGCCGTCACCGGCACCGGCCAGGGCGGCGACAAGATGGCGCTGCAGGACCGGCAGTACCACGCCCGCTCGCCAGCGACCGAGGACGCCGGCGAGGAGGCCTACGCCGACGCCGGGATCGGCCCGGACGACGTCGACTTCCTGGAGGTCCACGACTGCTTTACCATCGCCGAGGTGCTGGCGCTGGAAGGCCTCGGCCTCTACGAGGTCGGCGAGGCCATCGGCGCGGCCGGACGCGGCGAGACGACACGTCACGGCGACCTCCCGGTGAACCTCTCGGGCGGCCTGAAGGCCAAGGGCCACCCCGTCGGCGCGACGGGGGCCGCACAGGTCGTCTCGATCACGAAACTGCTGGAGGGTCGCCACCAGCGGGCCGACGACGTGCCCGACGCGACGACGGCCCTGGCGCACAACGCCGGTGGCACCGTCGCGAGTGCGACCGTTCACGTCTTGGAGGTACAAGAATGACTGACGCACGTGACGACAAGTACGACGACCTGCTGGACGCCATCGCCGAGGGCGAGGGCTACTACATCGAGTGTGACAACGGGCACGGCTCGCTCCCACCGCGACTGGCCTGCCCGCAGTGCGGTTCCCAGGACATCTCCGAGGAACCGCTCCCCGATTCCGGGGAGATCACGACCCACACGACGGTCACGGTCCCGACGCCGCAGTTCGAGGACGACGCGCCCTACGTGACCGCGATCGCCGATTTCGGACCGGTATCGGTGACGGGTCAGATCAGGGACGCAGAGCCCGAGGACGTCGAAACAGGCGACGTCGTCGGAATCGGCGTCGGCGAGACAGTGACGAACGAGGAACGACTGATCGTCTTCGAGCCGCGTTAGTCGGTGACCAGCGGCGTCGGCGCGTCATCGCCGGCGGCTTCCCTCGCCACGACGATTCCGAGGAGGAACGAGGCAAACGCGACGCCGCCGACCACCAGGCTGAGCGCGATTCCTGCTTCTATCGGCACTCCGATGCTGTCGTTCTGGACGGCGAACACGCCGGACACGATGACCAGCGTCCAGAGTGCGTTCCAGCGCTGGGTCGCCCACGAGTCGGTCTCGGGCACCAGAACGTGATACCGGGCGAGCAGCCAGGCGGTGACCCCGAATATCGGGGAGAGGCCGATGGCGACCAGCGGCGTCCCGAGCGCGACGGGGACGGCGACGCCGGCACCGGCGGCCACGATGCCGACCAGGCGACTCCTCCAGCGGTTCATTCCTGCGTCGTGGCGTCCTCGCCGCCAACCGCTTCGATCTCGATCTCGGTCATCGACCCGAGTCCCTCGCCGCGGACGACCTGGCGAACGAACTGCGCGCCGTGTTCGGCGTGGGGAAGGAGGTCCGACTCGTCGAAGACGATGAGCCGCGCGTTTGCGTCCTTCGCCAGTTCCTTCCCGGATTCGACCGGCGTGATCTCGGCCTGCCGCCCCCAGACGATGGTGACGGGCGCGTCGACCGTCGACAGGACCGCTCCCAGGTCAACGTCGAGGTCGAGGAAGCCGCTGATAAAGGAGGCGACGGCGAACCGGCCGCCCGGTTGATGGGCTGTCCGCCACTGGAAGTCGACCAGTTCGTCCGTGATGTTGGCCTCGTCGTAGTAGCCGTGGTCGGCGTTGAAGTGTCGGATCGACGGCTTGCTGGCGACGGCGTTGAACAGCGCCTTCCCCACCAGCGGGGAGCGAAACAGCGACCGCAGCCACACCCGGCGACCGGGCATCGTCTCGGCGGTCGGACAGACGAGAACGAGTTCCCTGACGGGGACCGACTGGGCAGCGACGCCGACGTAGGCTCCCGAGAGCGAGGAGGCGATGACCGTTGGCTCGTCGGCCATCGCAGAGAGGAAGTCCTCGACGAAGGTGGTGTACAGCGACCCGGAGTACATGAGCGGCGGCCGATCCGACCGGCCAAAACCGGGCAGGTCGGGAGCGATGACGTGGAAGTCCTCGGCGAGCGCGTCGAAGATCTCCCGGAACTCGTAGCTGCTCCCGGCGGCGTTGACGCCGTGGAACAAAACGAGGTCGTGGGCGTCGGGGTCGCCGGCCTCGGTGTAACTGACGTCGAACCCGCGCCAGCGGTACTGGCCCTGCCTGCCGTCGAGCGGCCGCGGTGCGTCGCCGGCGCGGCGCGTCAGTAGCCTGTTCGCTCCCGCGGTGAGACCGATACCCCCAAGGGCTCCAGCAGCGAGCGTTCGGAGCTTCATACACGTCCAATCGGCCGTCGGGCGCTTATATTCTGGTGTCGCCGGCCGGTCGTCCGCCGGGACGGCCTACGTCCGCCAGGCGGTTCGCATCGCGGCCGCCAGCGAAACGACGAACCAGGACGCGAGACCGATGCTATACGCGAGCGGTGAACCAGCCATCGCACCGCGCGTGTACACGTCCCCCACGGCGACCGAGAGGACCAGCCCCCGGAACGCGCTGTTGGGACTGAATATTAGCAACGGTTCGACCTGTCCGGCCGAGATGATACCGCCGGAGAGTGCGGCGACGATCGTCGCGTCGAATCCGACGACCAGTGCGATAAAGAGGACGGTGACCAGCGCCAGCGCCTCGCGGGTGGACCGTGCGACCGCCGAGACGGCCGTGGCGATGGCCAGCGTCACAAGCCCGAACACCGCGGTCAGTGTGACGAACCGGAGGTATATCGCCGGCGAGTCGACCGTCTCGTGGGCCGAGATGACCGTCACCTGTTCGCTCGGACTGGTCGCGACGAGCACAGCGCCCACGAGCAGCGGTGCCAGCACGACCCAGAGAAACCCGGCGAGCCGGCCCAGATAGACGCCGCCGACGAACGCGGTCCGCGAGACGGGATAGGTCCGTATCGTTTCGAGTTCGCCGCGCTGGGCGTCGGCGAATATCGCCCGATAGCCGAAGGCAAAGGCCAGCACCGGGACGAGCACCTCGACCGGTCGCAGCAGGTCGAGCGTGAGCGGAAGGTACCCGCCGGTCCCGGCGGCGACGACCAGGCCGACGATCACCAGAAAATAGCCCGCTGCGAGCACCGCGATGGTCCGGGTCCGCAGGAGCGTGCGGAACTCCCGCTGGGCGAACACCAGCGCGGTCCGACCGGCCTCGCGCACGGTCACGCTGACCCTCCCGTCCCGTCGACTCGCGTCGCCACCTCGCCGGATTCATGGCTCACGAGCGCTGACATGGCGTCTTCGAGGTCAGCCGCGCCCGTCTCCGCGAGCAACTCGTCGGGCGCGCCCGTCGCAGCGATCTGCCCGCGGTCGATCAGGACGGTGTCGTCGGCGATTCGCGAGACGGCCCCGAGGTCGTGGGTCGCGACGATGACGGCCGCGCCGTCGTCGGCGAGTTCGGAGATGGTCTCGGTGATGTGGTGACTCATCATCGGGTCCAGGCCGCTGGAGGGTTCGTCGAGGACCAGCAGTCCCGGATCGCCGATGGTCGCCTGTGCGATGCCGAGCAGGCGCGTCATACCGCCCGAGAGGGCTTCGACGCGCCGGTCCGGGACGCCACTGAGTCCGACGCGGTCCATGGCCGATTCGGTGTCGACGGACTCGCCCACGAGGTCGCCGTAGAACGACAGCGTCTCGCGGACGGTAAACTGCGGGCGAAACGCCGGTGCCTGGGCGAGGTAGCCGACCGGACGCGTCCCGGTCGACGGTCGGTCGACGCTGCCGCTGTCGGGAACCAGCAGTCCCGCGACTGCGCGCAGCATCGTCGTCTTGCCCGAGCCGTTCGGGCCGATGAGACACGTCACGGTCCCGGGGTCGACGCCGAAGGTAACGTCCTCGATGACGGTGAGGTCGCCGAAACTGACGGTGACTGCCTCGACGCTGAGTCCGACTGTCTCTGTCATGGGTGTGTTGCGTTCAGTTTCGATAGTTGCTCCGGATTCACCGGTTGTGCCAGCGTTGCAGTGTCGACGATGCCGCTTTCGCGGAGCCCGGGGACGGCGCTCTGGACGTTCCGGATCATCCCGACCGCGGGCGACTCCCTGAGCGTGACCGTCCCGCTCGCGTTCAGGAGCGCCCCCTCGATGTCATCGGTCGGGTAGTAGGCCGCATCGAGGGTCCCGTCGCCGTCCGCGTCCCGGCCCGGAAGCGGCCCCCAGTAGTTACCGCGGTCCTCGGTCCACAGGCGAATCGGGCCGCGAAGGGGCTGCACCTGAACCTCGTTGTCGACGATGTCGTTCCGGGCCACCTCGTTGGAGGGCAACAGCGTGCTCGCCCGCAAGCCGAGGTCGTTCCCGGCGACGACGTTCCCCGTAATGACCGACCGGTCCGCGCCGAAGGTGATTCCAATGCCGTTGTCGACGACCACGTTGTCGGCGATGTAGGAGGCGGACCCGGACATCGAGAGTCCGATATCGTTCCGGCGCACGTCGTTCCCGAGGAGCACGTTCCCGCGGGGACGCGTCATGACGATGACGCCCGCGTTCGTCCCCCGCATGGTGTTGTTCGCCACCACCGACCCGGAGGTGTACATCTCGTGGACGCCGTACCGCATGTCCACCATACGGTTGTCCCTGACGACGATGCCCGGCGTGCGGTGGGTGTAGACGCCGTCTCGACCGCCCTGAACCGAGATGTTCTGGACCACGATGGGATCGTACATCGCGACCACGCCCATGAAGCCCTCGACCCACTCCTCACTGCCGCGCACGGTACTGTCGCGAACCACCGTCCCGGAACTGTTGTGGACGATGAGCCCCGTGGCCGGCGTGTCGACGTGGACGCCCGAGACGAGCGACCCGGATGCGTTCTCGAACCTGATGGCCGAGTCGCCGCGGCCGTAGGCGACCCGGATGCGTTCGTCCCAGTCGTCGCCCACCTCCGCGAGCGACCGCGTCCCGTTCGGCCCGACTCCCGATACGCGGAGGTCGGTGACTGCCGACCCCGACGCTCGCATCTCCAGGACCGTCCCAGTCCCCGGACCCCTGAGATGAGTCTCGTTGCCCGCGCCCGTGATCGTCACCGGTTTGTCGACGGTCAGGTTCACGTCGTAGGTCCCCGGCGGCAATCGGACGGTCGTGTTCGGCTCCGCCCGTTCGATGGCTGTCGACAGGTTCGGCGCGTCCTCGCCGACGACGACGGAGACCGGCCGGTCGGCCAGCGTGGCTGTCCGCCGCACGCTCTCGTCAGCCCACGCCGAGCGGTTGTTGACGATGGTGTCGCGTTGCTCCCCGGGATCCGTGCGTTGCGTATCGGTCCGAGCCAGCAGTTCGTTCCACTCGACGACCCTGCCGTCGTACTCGTCTGCGAACGACCGCGCTGCGTCCGGGGACGAGAAGGGGACGACGGCTGGACCACCCGGTGTCCGGGCGCGGCTCTCGACGACGAAGTGGGCCTGACGCGCCGGGACCCACGAGATGTTGATGCTGCTGTTCGCGACGAGATAGTCACCTGCCGCCAGGGTCGGTTTGGCGCCGGTGTAATCGGTTACCAGTACTTCGATCGGACGCCCGAACTGCCGTGCAGTTCCCCGGGCAGCCAGGTGGTCCGCCGCCGCGTCGACGCCGTAGTAGCCGACGACGTACTGATACTGCGTGTAAAACACCTGTGCCTGCGGGATGCTGTAGCCAGCGTCCTCGGCCTGGAGGACGTCCACGCCCGACAAGCCGAGCCGCAGCGTCTCGTCGAACGGCACTGGCTGCACGCTCCGGTCGACGTCCGGGGAGACGGTGAACCCGGTCGCCATCACCGCCAGGACGGCCAACAGGGCGACGAGCGCGTACTTGACGTCCATCCCTCACATCCCGAGCTGGGCGATCAGTTCCGGTGTCACGTCTTCGACCGCCACACGCTCGCCCCCGTATTCGTCGGCGAACGACCCCGCGTCGTCGTCGGCCGAGAACGCGATGAGGTCCTGACCCATCGCGCCCTCGACCGACGAGCCGGCGACGAACGTCACCTCGCTGGCCGTGGTGAAGGCGTCGGCTTCGGGATGCGTCGAAATCATCGTCGTGCCCTCGTCCTCGAAGACGTCGTACTCGACTGTCGAGTAATCGGTGACGTACATGACGGATCGCTCCCAGCCGCGGTCCTGGCGCTCGAAGTCGTACTGAAACGCCTCCCAGGTGCTGTCGAACCGCGCCGGGTTCTCGTGGCCGGAAGGCTCGTTGTCGGGATAGAAGATTTCGGTGGTCGGTCCCGGGTGGTTCGGGATGATCATGCCACAGACCTCGCAGGCGTCGTCCGTGGTCAGGGTGATCGCGTCCGGCAGGTCCGCAGTCGTCGTCTCGCCGCCGGGGCCGGTCGTCTCCGAACAACCCGCTAGCGCCAGGGCCGCGCCGGCAGCGACGCCGCCGAGCAGCCGTCGCCGCGAGAGTCCGGCCGTCGGCGTCGTTCCACAAGCTCCGCGCGTTTCGTGCTCGCAGGGTCCGGTCGTCCGTCCGTGTGAACAGGGTTCGTGAGGGTTGTCGTCTTGCATACGTTGTGGACAGCTACGTCACAGGCATTTGGTTTCAGGCCGTTACTTCACTGGATCTATTCGCTCATTACCTAATTGGGTATTCACTGTTTTCACAATATGAGAACCGATCGGGCGTCCACGTACCGACAGGGCTTACGTGTCACGTCGTTCGCGAACGCACTCCTCGATCGGCGCGAGGATCTCGTCGGAGACGGCGTAGGGATCGGTCTCGCGGTCCATGACGCGGTCGACGAACGCCTCGATGCCGCCACGGCGATCGACCTCCGCGGCCAGCAGGTCGCTGGCGTCCTCACGGAGGAGCGTCCGGATCTCGGCGGCGTACCGCGAGCGGGCCTTGGCTTCGAGCTGTCCCGACGCCGTCAGGTACTCGGCGTGGTCCTCGAGCACCGAGCACAGTTCGCCGACGCCCTCGCCGGTTTTGGCGACCGTCTCGACGATGGGCGGCGTCCACGAGTGCTCCCCGTCGGTGTCGGTGTCCGTGCCGTCCGGTTCCGTCTCGACCGCGCCGTGGTGCCCCGTCGCGACCGCGACCTCGTTGCGTCGCCCCTCGATCATCTCGCGCAGTTCGTGGACCGTCCGATCGGCACCGTCCAGATCGGCCTTGTTGACGACGAACAGGTCCGCGATTTCGAGGATGCCGGCCTTGAGCATCTGCACGTCGTCGCCGCTGCCCGGCGGGACCAGCACCGCGACGGTGTCGGCGGTGCGGACGATGTCGACCTCGTTCTGGCCGGCCCCCACCGTCTCGATGATGACTTTGTCCTTCCCGAACGCGTCGAGGGCCTTGACGGCGTCCGTCGTGGCCGTCGAGAGCCCGCCGAGCGATCCGCGGGCCGACATCGACCGGAAGAACACGTCCATGTCGCCGGTGTTCGAGGCCATTCGGATTCGGTCACCGAGCACCGCCCCGCCGGTAAAGGGCGAGGACGGATCGATGGCGATGACGCCGACGGTGAGTCCCTGCTCGCGGTAGGCTTCGGCGAGTTTGTCGACCAGCGTGGACTTGCCGGCACCAGGGCTGCCCGTGACGCCGATGACGTCCGCGTCGCCGGTGTGTTCGTGGAGCCGCGAGACCAGTTCCCGATAGCCGGGCGCGCGGTCCTCGATCTTCGTGATCGTGCGAGCCAGGGCTCTGTGTTCGCCCGCGAGCAGGGCCTCGATCAGTTCGTCCGTCATCGCTCCGGTGCGTTCTCACGGACGAACTCGATGATCTCGTCCATCGACGCGCCGGGTCCGAAGATGCGGGCCACGCCCGAGTCGAGTAACTCGTCGCGGTCCTCGTCGGGAATGATCCCGCCGACGAGCACCAGCGTGTCGTCGAGCGCGCCGTACTCCTCGAGTCCCTCCATGATCCGCGGCACCAGCGTGTTGTGGGCACCCGAGAGGATCGAGATGCCGAGTACGTCGACGTCTTCCTGGACTGCGGCCTGGACCACTTCGTCGGGTGCCTTGTGTAGCCCCGAGTAGATGACCTCGAATCCCGCGTCGCGGAAGGCGCGCGCGATGACGTGTGCCCCGCGGTCGTGACCGTCTAACCCGACTTTGCCGACGAGACATCGGATGGTCCGCTGCTCCTGGTCAGCGCTCATGCGGGTTTGTAGCACGTTGTGGGCTTTCACTCTTGCCGTTGCCGTCCCCGACCGATCCGAACCCGACGGACTGATGGGCGTGCCGTCCACAGAACCCCGTATGGCTGTCGCCGATGAACCCCAAAGTTGGCCGAAGTCACACCCCCGCGCCGTAACCGCCGTCCTCTCCGTTCTCGGATACGCGCTCGTCGTCGGTGCCTTCGGCGGCCTGCTCCCCTTTCCGACGATCAGCCGCGACGCCGTCATCTTCCTGGGCGACGCCATCGCCGTCGTCAACACCCTGGCGCTGGCGGCGATCCTGACCGGCGTCTACTTCATCAAACGGGGCGAGGTCCGCAAACACCGCGCCGCGATGCTCACCGCCTTCGCGCTCATCATGGTCTTCCTCGTGCTGTACCTCCTGAAGGTCGGCGGCGGGTTCGAGAAGGCCATCCTCGCAGAGGGTGCGGTCTACTACACCTACCTGATTATGCTCGCCGTTCACATCCTGCTGTCGGCCCTGGCCGTGCCGGTCGTCCTCCACGCCGTCGTCCTGGGGTTGACCCACTCGCCGGAGGAACTCCGTGAGACCGTCCACGCCCGCGTCGGCCGCATCGCCGTGGCCGCCTGGGGCCTCTCGCTCGCGCTCGGCGTCATCACGTACATTCTGCTCAACCACGTCTACATGTGGACGCCACGGGGCCACAGCGCCGGTCTGGCCCTCCTGCTTCTCTCCACCCGGCCGCTCCTCGACCGGGAGTGAGGGAGGGACGGTCGAACAGACAAACATAAAAATACGCGCGGCCAGGTTCGGTCACGCACATGGCCTCGGTTCGGGTCTGGCTCGTCGGCCTCTACATCGTCGCTGGACTGCTCCCGCTCTTTCTCTTCCCGTATGTCCTGGACAACCGTGATAAACCCGGCGCGACCGGGCTGGTCCTCCTGCTGTTCGGAGCCACCGTCTGGAGCGTAGCCACCGCTGTCGTCACGATGGCGACGACGGGGACACCCGCGTTCGTGGGCGAGAACCTCACGTCGCTGGGAGCAGGCGTCCTCGGAACCGGCTGGGTCCTCATGGCGGCCGAGTACGCCGGCATCGTCGTCCCGTCACGGTCGACGGTCGGTGCGGTGCTCGGGGTGGGGGTCGTCCCGCAGCAACTCGTCGCCTGGACAAACCCGTTCCACGGGCTCTACTACCAGTCGATAGCGCCATCGGCGTCACTGACCAGTGCGTCGACTGACGTCGGTCCCGCGTTCTGGGTGTTCGTCGTCGTCGGCTACACGTTCTTCTCCGTCGGCTTCCTCGTCCTCCTCACCGAGGTGCTCACCGCTGGCGGCGTTCGCCGGAAACAGAGTGTGTTCCTACTGGCGAGTACGCTGCCGATCGTCCTGCTCTCGTCCATCAGCGTGTTCGCGTTTCCCGAGGTCAGCCTGTCCCCGTTCAGCTTCGTCGGGATGGTGTTCATCGTCACCTGGGCGCTCTTCCGGAGTGATTTCCTGGATATCGTGCCGATCGCCCGAAAGGAACTCGTCGCGACCATGCACGACCCCATGCTCACCCTCGACGAGCAGGGGCAGGTCATCGACAGCAACGCGGCCGCCCGGGCGCTCGCCGAGGTCGAATCGGAATACACGGGTGTACAGGCGTCGGAGTTCCTCCCGGACCGTGCCTGGCAGAGCGTGGACGACGAGACGCACGTGACCGTCACCCGCGACGGCCGGGACCGACACTTCGTGCCGGACGTGTCGCGGCTCACCGACGCCCGGGGCAACGAGCGCGGACGGCTCGTGGTTCTCCGGGAGGTCACACGGCTCAAAGAACACGAGCAGCAACTCGAGCGACAGAACGAGCGCCTCGAGCAGTTCGCGTCGATGATCTCTCACGACCTGCGGAACCCGCTGAACGCGGCCCAACTCCGGTTCGATATCATCCGGGACGAGGCGACCGAGGAACACGCCGCGGCGGTCGAACGGAACCTCGACCGGATGGAAAGGATGATCGACGACATGCTGACGGTGGCCAGGGCTGGGGCGGACGTCGAAGACACCGAACCGGTCGATCTGCCCAGTCTCGTCGCGGAGGCCTGGGACACGGCAGAGACCGACGGGGCCACCCTGCACAGCGACTTGCCCCCGGACACGACCGTCGCGGCCGACCCGTCCCGGCTCCGGAACGTCTTCGAGAACCTGTTTCGCAACGCCACCGACCACAACACCGCGCCCCCGACCGTCCGGGTCGGCACGCTTCCGGACGGGTTCTACGTCGAAGACGACGGCAGTGGCATCCCCGACGACGAGCGCGACGCGGTGTTCGATCGCGGGTACACGACCAGCGACGACGGCACCGGACTGGGACTCTCCATCGTGAGCGACATCGTCGAGGGCCACGGCTGGGAGATCACCGCCACCGACGGCGAGGCCGGCGGGGCGCGGTTCGAGATCACGACGGAGTGAGGTCCCGGTTGCCACGGCGACTGACCGCGACCACGCGCGCCCCCGAGCGTCAGTCCGTTCGCGGCAGAGCCGCCGCACCGCCGGCGAAGAACACGAGCGTCAGTCCGGCGAGCGCGCCCAGATAGAAGAGCGGTCCGGGCGGGGCCATCCCGAGGAACGGCTCGGTGCCGGCCTCGTAGGTCACCCACCGAACTCCTCTGGCGAAGTACGTCAGCGGCGAGAGCTCCGTGGGGAGCCACGCCGGGAGCATCGCCGGCGCGACGAACGTCTCCGAGAGGAAGAGCAAGGGCAGGGCGAGCGCGTTGCTCGCCGCGATGACGCCGTCCTGTGAGTCCGCGAAGCTCCCGAGCATCGCGCCGAGGCCGCAAAACAGCGCGACGCCGAGGCCGACGAACGGAACGAGCAGCGGCGAGAACGTGATCTCCGCGCCGGTCACGAGGACGATGAGGCCGAGCAGCAGTATCCCGGCCAGGCCGATGACGACGACGTTGACGAGCGTCTGTGCCAGCAGCCACTCCCACCGGGAGAGCGGCGTCGTCGCCAGCTTCTCGAACTGGTTGCCCTCGCGGTGGCGCGCGACCTCGCTCCCCACCCGTGAGAGCGGGGTGAAGAGGACGACGACGGCCAGATAGCCGGGGACGTAGTACCCCGCCGGTTCGGAGAACAGCCCGCTCCCGGTCGGTTCCGTCTGGACCACTGCGCCGAAGATGAGGATGATGATGACCGGGAAGAAGAAGGTGAAAAAGACCGCCGTTCGACGGCGCAGGAAGGAGTACCAGGCCGCGACGAACGCCGCCCCGATCCGGCCGGGTGCGCTCATCGTTGGGCCCCCTGGTGGGTGTCATCGTCGGCCCCGTTCTGGACTCGTCCGCCGTCGGCCAGGGGCGTCTCGCCGGCCGTAACGGGGTCCCCGCTGGCGGTGACCGCCTGCCCGGTCAGGTCGAGATACACGTTCTCCAGGTCCGGTTCGGTCCAGTTCAGCGCGTCGTAGGTCGCCCCCTGAGATTCCAGGGTCGAAACGATATCGCCGATGGCCTCGGGCGGCACGTCGTAGACGGTGAGCTGTCCGTCCGCCATCTTGGCGGGGTAGCCGAGCGCGTTCGTGACCGACGGGTCGGCGTCGGTCTCGACGACCAGCCGACTGTCCCCGCCGTGGGTTTCGATCAACGAGGCCGGCGAGTCGCAGGCGACGAGTCGCCCGTCGGCGAGCAGGCCGACGCGGTCGGCCAGCCGTTCCGCTTCGGCCATGTAGTGGGTCGTCAGAAAGACCGTCGTCCCCCCGGCGGCCAGGTCCTCGATGAGTCGCCAGACCGCGCGGCGGCCGGCCGGGTCGATACCCGTAGTCGGCTCGTCGAGGACGAGCAGGTCCGGATCGTTGACCAGCGTCGTCGCGAGACAGGTCCGGCGCTGCTGGCCGCCCGAGAGGTTCTCGTACCAGGTGTCGGCGTCGTCGGCGAGCCCCACGTCGGCCAGCACGTCCTCGACCGGTCGCGAGTCGTCGTACAGGCCGCCGTAGTACTCGACGAGTTCGCGCGCGGTCAGTCGCGCCGGCGGATCGAAACTCTGGGGGAGCAGTCCGATGCGAGCGCGGTCGACGTCGCGGGGGTCCTGACCGAACACGCGAACCGTCCCCTCGGCGTCAGTCGTTCCGAGCAACGCACGAACCAGCGTCGTCTTTCCGGCCCCGTTCGGGCCGATGAGCGCGAACACCTCGCCCTCGCCGACCGAGAGCGAGACGCCATCGACTGCGACGGTGTCGCCGTAGACCCGGCGGACGTCCTCGGCGACGACGGTGTCTGCCATGTCCGGAGACGTGACCGGGACCGGCGTAAGGGATTCGGTTCAGACCACCGCGACCGCCCACCGGCCGACCGCGAACGCGATCAGGACAGCTCCTTCCGCGCGCGACAACGCAGCGTCGGTCCAGGCCAGGAGGACGACGACGGCCACGGAGACCGCCAGCAACCCGATCCCGACCGGGACCCTGGCTCCCGACCGACAGCGGTGCCAGGACTGCCGCACCGCCGAGTCCGAGCGTGAGGTTGGTGAGATCGCTGCCGACGAGGCTTCCCGCCGAGACGTCCCGTTGCCCGCGCGTCGTTGCGACCACTGCCGTCGCCAGTTCCGGCGTCGAGGTCCCGATGGCGACGACGGTGTTCCCGATAGCCCACTCCGAGAGCCCGACTGTCCGTGCGAGGTTGGCTGCAGACCCCACGAGAAAGTGCGCACTCCCCACGACGGCGACGAGTCCCCCGAGGAGTTTCAGGGCGGACAGCAGCCACGGCTCCCGGGGGTCGGCAGCGACCGGCCCGGGCACGGCGTCGGCCGTCGCCGTCGGTGTTCGGTCCCGGTTCCCTCGCAACAGCACGCCGATATATCCGATCCACAGACAGACCAGGACCGCGCCTTCGAGCCGACCGAATCGCAGGTCGAGGAAGAACGCGGTCGTCAGCGTGCCGGCAGCCAGAAGGACGAGGCCGTCGCGGCTCACGACCCGGCGCGGGATCGGAAGCCGACCGGAGAGCGCCACGCCACCGAGAATGATCCCCAGGTTGAACACGTTCGACCCGACGACGTTGCCCACCGCGATGGCCGGTTGTCCCTCGACGGCGGCGTCGAACGTGACGACCAGTTCCGGCATCGAGGTGCCGACGGCGACGACGGTGAGGCCGACGACGAGCCCGGACAGGCCGAGCCGGTCGCTCACCGCGACTGCCCCCGTGACGAGCAGGTCGGCCCCGAAATACAACCCGACGATGGTCACGAGGACGACGGCCAGATCGACGGCGACGCCGGGAGTCACGTATCGGTTCTCTGCCGGGACCGTCAAAAAGCACCGGTACGTCCCGTGTTCAGACGAACGTGCGAACCTGCCGAACGATGTCGTCCACGTCGTACGCGTCCTCGTGTTTGTCGAACACCGTCTCCCCGCCGACGCTCACCGTGAACACCCCGTTGTCGCCGGTTTTCAGCGTCACCGCGTCGAGTTGTTCGCCGAACGTCGTCAGGAGCGCGTGCTGGACGGTTTCGGCGCGGTCGAGGAAGCCACAGGGAACACAGTACTCGATTTCGACGGTGGTCATACGAGAGGCATGGAGTGGCGCAGGTTTGAACCCTCCTACTGACCGAACGGCCGCCAGTACAGCAGGCCGACCGTCACCACGAACACGATCGTCGAGAGCCCGTAGGACTGGGAGTAGACGGCGCTCGCGACCGCGGTCCCGCTGCCGAAGACGCCCGTGGCGATGCCTGCCAGCACCGGCCAGGTGCAACTGACGCAGGACAGCAACCCGAGCAGTCCCGTCACGGCCGACCCGGCGGCGTCGAGGACCGTCGCGTAGACCAGATACGCCAGCGCGACGTAGCCGACGGCCTTGAACGGAAGTATCGAGACGGTGAACAGCGATCCGCTGTAGAACAGGGCCGGACCCCATCCCGGCGGGAGGTCGAAGCTGGCCGAGAACCCCGCCATTGGCCCGCCCATCGGGCCGTTGATCAGACCGCCGACGTACGCAAGCACCGCGAAGTAGCCCACTGCGAGCACCAGACCGATGCGCCGGTGGCGAGCGCTCGCGGCGGCGGGTGTGGTCCGGACGATGGCCCAGAGGCCGACGTTGATCCAGACGAACGGATAGAGCCAGTAGCGGACGGCACCGGCACTGGTCAACGTACCGTCGAACCCGACGACGTACAGGCTGAGGAGCAGCAACTCGAAGTTACAGACGAGAGCCACCCAGAGCAGCGTCTCCGTGTCGGGGCGCAAGCGGTCGTACCATTGCGAAGCGGCGATTGTGTCAGTTGTCATAGCGCGAGTGCGTCGACGACGACAGCTACCAACACGGCACCCAGGTAGGCGTTCGAGGCGTGGAACGCACGGAACGCCGCGTCCTCGGTCTGCTCGCGATGGAGCCTGATGACTGCCCACAGGAAGACCCCGCCCAGCGAGACCGTCGTCGCGGCGAACAGCCAGCCCAGGTCTGTCAGCGTCGCCAGGACCGTCGCGGCCAGCAGCGTCGCCGACAGCCAGAGCAGGATGTGCTTGCGCGTGGTCGCCTCACCGCGGACGACTGGCATCATCGGGAAGCCGCCCGCCTCGTAATCGTCCTTGTACGCCAGCGCGAGGTTGTAGAAGTGCGCGGGCGTCCAGACGAAGATGAGGCCGGCGAGTGCAAGCCCGGGGAGTCCGATCTTCCCGGTGACGGCCGCCCAGCCGATGAGCGCAGGGAGCGCGCCCGCCGCCCCGCCGATGACCGTGTTCTGGACGGTGTTCGGTTTGAGGACCAGCGTGTAAATGACGCTGTAGAACAGGATGGCCGACAGCCCGAGCGCTGCCGCGAGTGGATTGATCTGGAGGAACACGCCGACGGAGACGGCCGCCAGCGCCAGGCCGAAGGCGACCGCGTTCCGGACCGGAATCTGGTGGGTCGCCACGGGCCGGTCGCTCGTTCGGTCCATCCGCTTGTCTTTCTCCCGTTCGAGGACGTGATTGAAGGTCCCGCTCGCGCCGATCGCGAGTACACCACCACCGAGCGTGAGGACGACGGTTCGGACCGTCAGCGCCGGCCCCGCTGCCAGGGCCATCCCCGCGGACGCGACGAGACAGAGCAGCCACATCAGTCGCGGTTTCATCAACCGGAAGTACGCCAACCCGATGTACTTCGCACGCGTGAGCGGGCCCGCGTTCAGGACCGCCTCGGTCGTCTCCTCGCCCTCGTTCGCCGTCGCCACTGGTTCCTCGTCGAGGGTCAGGTCGGCCGTTCTGGTCGCCGTGTTTCGCTCGTGTTCGGGTTCGAGGTGCCAGGCCAGAGCCAGCGTCAGCCCGGCGAAAATCGCCATCCCGGTTACGAGGTGTGCCAGCGGGAGCGGATCGGCAGCGCCGTTGAGTGCGACGAACGCGCCGATCGCGATCTGGACGGGATAGAGCGCGAGCGACGCGGCGAGCGCGGCCTTGACACGAGTGGAAACGTCCGCTCGTCGCAGGCCGACGATTCCCGTGACGACGGCGAGGACGCCCACCAGCGACGCCACGGTCCGGTGGGTCCACGCGACCAGTAGCGTCGGCGTCGAGAGCGTGGGCGTCCGGTGACAGACGGGCCAACTCGAGCAGGCCGCAGCGGCGTCCGTCAGCGCGGCCGTCGCACCGAGTACCACCAGCAAATAGACCCCCATCGCGGTACTGGCCAGTAGAGTCACGAACCGTGGACGGGGGAGGCGCTGGAACACGGCTGATTCTCTCACTATCTGAATCTTGGAGCGCGACCACTTATGCCCCCCGCTTTACCCGCGCAGGCTGCCGAACACCTTCGTGGAAACCGCTATAGGGAGGGGGTCCTCGGGAGAAGACAGCAGCTATTTAAGCCCGAATTCCTAACGCCCGAACAATGCTAAACCGCAAGCGTGCCGGGCTCCTGGGGCTTTTCGGCCTTGGCCTGTTTCTGGCTGCGGTCGAACCGGCCACAGCACAGTCGACGGAGTCGACGATCACCGAGGGACTGATCTGGGGACTGAACGAGAAACTCGTCTACGCTGCAGTCCCCATCACGGTCCTCGTCGAAGGGATCCTGATTTACACGGTCTGGAAGTTCAGCAAGAACGACGAGGCGAAACCGACCCAGGAGAACCGCCGACTGGAGATCACCTGGACGATCGCCACCGCCATCATCCTGCTTTTCGTCGGCGTGGCGACCTACCAGGTGCTCGGAAGCCCCTACGTTTCCGCCGGGTCACAACAGGCGATCGAAGAGCCGGGCAACGTCGAGGAGATCGAGGTGTACGGACAGAAGTACGTCTGGAACTTCGAGTACTCGGTCGACGCTGAGGGAGTCACGGCCTCCGATCTGACGCTCGAAAACGTCACGTTAGATGAGGCAACCGTAACGAACACCTCTGGAGACGGAATCCAGGTCGAAGATGCGGAGGTGTCCGGCGAGAAGATCGAGAGCGGCACGCTATTCAACGGCGTCGTCACGGGCCTCGATAACGAGACCCGCGACTCGTTGACCGAAAACGAGACCGAGACGTTCTCGGACGTCACCGTCGAGTCGGCCACCATCTCGGACGCGACCATCCAGAACGGGACAGTGAGTTCCTCCGAGACGATGAAAATGCCGGCGAACCGTGAGGTCACGCTGAACATCACCTCCAACGACTGGCTGCACTCGTTCCACGCTCCGGGCCTCGGCCTCAAGCAGGACGCGTTCCCGGGCGAGTGGAACCAGATCAGGACGAAAGCGACCGAAACCGGTGAACACCAGCTCTACTGCGCCGAGTACTGTGGCTCCGGCCACTCCGACATGCTCGGACAGGTCGAAGTCGTCTCCCAGGAAGAGTACCGCGAGTGGAAAGTCGATACCTGGCTCGAAGACCAGCAGTAACTAAACGCTCCGTTTCTACGTTTCCGGTACTCGTGTTCGCGAACTCGACAGTCACCACTGTCGAAAGCAGAGACACGAACTGGATGTTCTGGCTCGCTTCGGAAACCGACGTATTCTATCTCGATCGCTGAGCAGTCACGTCCGACTGCAATCGCCCTCTGCACGTTGTTCGGTCGGTTCGCCGGTTCGGATGTCGAACAGTCCAGACACGCCACACGGCGGTCCAGAGGACAGACACATCTGGACGGACAACATGGACAGTACGACTGGAGTAACAACAGTCATCGACAACAGTACGGACGAAAGAAAACGTCGCTCGTGGTTCAGCAGACGTTCGCGGTGGCGTACACGTCGCCGGAGTCGGTGATCTCGACACCGGTGCCGATCTGATTCGCGTTCTCGTAGGTGAGTCGCGTGCGAAGGTACTGGTTGCTGGTCCACTGGTCGACGATCTCCCGCGCGATCGTGGTATCGTTCAGGTAATACTCCGCGGAGACGGTCTCGACGTTCTCGAACATGGCGTTGTCGACAGAAATGGTGGCACCACCGCCGTCCTTCTGGAACTGACAGACACCGTATAGATCAGCTTCACGGTATCGATCCGCGCTCGACTGGCCGTCGATTTTGTGGATCGCTTTCCCCTCGGCTGCCATGGCGATGCTGTGGTTCCTCGCCATCCAGTCGACGCGTTTGGCGGTCAGTCCGGTGGTGCTCAGCGGGTCGAGGCCGCGCGACTGCCGATACTCGTTGATGAACCGCTCCATTTCGGTCTCGATATCGTCGCTGTCGTACCGCCTGAATCCGACGACCGTTCGCGTTTCGCCCGGTTCAGGCGTCCCGGACTCCGTGACCGATGGAGAACTCGGACCGGCAGTCGAGGTCGGCACCTCCGTTTCACCGCCGGGGATCGGGGTCGGACTGCCGCTGTCCCCGTTGTCCCCGCCGTTTCCGTTACCGCCGTTGGTTCCGCTACCGCCGCCATCACTCGCCTGGTTGTTGGTCGGTCCACCGAGTTGCATTCCGATGAGGATACCGACACCCATCGAAACGAGGACGATGACCCCGAGGACGGCGAGTGCCGTTTTGTTCACCATACTGCCTACGTTATATCCAGCGAGTAAATCAATGTTGGGTACCGCTCAGGTTGTCGACACGACACGAACGGCGTCGACCAGCCGGATCGTAAGGATACATTAACATACCCGTTCTCGGGAGGAGCCAGCATAAACGAGGTCCTTCGGTCGATCTGTCGGCCAATAGTACCTAGCGGACCCGTTCCAATAGCACGACGATTCATGATGGGTAGCGCGGTGTTAATGGCTACCTAACTCGTCGTATCGGGGTTCAGCCTTCAGGTCGGAATCAAAATATCGTTCTATTGGTATCGGACAGTGGGGTCCGTCGGCTTCGAAACCGACGACTGTCCCGGAAACGTCACGTTTCTGGCGACGTATGAGTCGCCATGGCCCGACGAAGCGTTCTGTTCTCTCCAGGAGACCAGCCGGACCTCATGCGCAAAGCGCCCGGAACTGGAGCTGACGTCGTCGTTTTCGATCTCGAAGACGCCGTCTCGCCGGATCGGAAATCCCACGCACGATCGGCCGTCAACGACGTGCTCACCGACGAGTCGTTCGATCCCGAGTGTGAAGTCTGCGTCCGCGTCACACCACCGTCGGTCGCTGCCACCGAAGACCTCGACACCGTTCTCGACGGGACGCCACGTATCGACAGCGTGATGCTCCCGAAAGCGTCCGGGGCCGACGACGTGGCTGAGATCGCGTCCATGCTCGCGGACTTCGACGTCTCGCTTCCGGTCGTCCCCATCATCGAGTCGGCTGCCGGCGTCCTCAACGCCGAGGAGATCGCCGCGTCGGCCGCGACGACCGCCGTCGCGTTCGGTGCCGAGGATCTCGCCGCAGATATCGGGGCGACCCGAACCGAGGCGGGAACCGAGGTACTCTACGCCCGGGAACGCGTCGTCCTGGCTGCCAGTGCCGCCGGTGTCGACGCGATCGATACGATCCACGCCGACATCGAGGACACGGAGGGACTCCGCGAGGCGACCGACTTCGCCATCGAACTCGGATACGATGGCAAAATGGCGATCCACCCGGCCCAGGTCCCCGTCATCAACGACGCGTTCACCCCTACCGACGACCAGGTCGACTGGGCCGAACGGGTGATGGACGCGAAGGCCGCGGCCGAGGCCGAGGGACGCGGCGTCTTCACTGTCGACGGCGAGATGATCGACGCACCGCTCGTGAAACAGGCCGAACGCATCCTCGAACGCGCTCGCGTTGCCGAGACCCAGTGACGAAGCGTCTATTAATATAAGTATATTATAAATTCGACATTACGTTTATCAGTACAGTCAGTGATGGGTCGGCCATGAGCGACGACGTGAACCCGTTCGAGAGTCTGCAGGAGCAGATCGACGACGCTGCCGCCTACATTGACGTTGCTCCCGACGTTCTGGAGCGGTTGAAACACCCGGAGCGCGTCCTGGAGGCGAACCTCTCGGTCGAGATGGACGACGGCTCCATCGAGGTGTTCAAAGCGTTCCGGTCCCAGTTCAACGGCGACCGTGGACCGTACAAGGGCGGCATCAGATACCACCCGAACGTCTCCCGCGACGAAGTGAAAGCGCTCTCCGGCTGGATGGTGTACAAAAGCGCGACAGTCGATATTCCTTACGGCGGTGGCAAAGGGGGGATCGTCATCGACCCGCGCAAGTACTCGGCAAACGAGATCGAGCGACTCACACGGGCGTACGCGACCGAACTGCGGCCGATTATCGGCCCGGACAAGGACATCCCCGCCCCGGACGTCAACACCGGGCAGCGCGAGATGAACTGGATCAAGGACACGTACGAGACGCTGGAGAACACGACGGCACCGGGGACCGTGACCGGCAAGGCTCCGACCAGCGGCGGCAGTGCCGGCCGAGTGAAGGCGACGGGTCGCTCCGTCATGCTCACGGCCCGGGAGGCCTTCGAGTACCTCGGGAAAGAGGTCGAATCGGCGACCGTCGCCGTTCAGGGCTTCGGTAACGCCGGTTCGGTCGCCGCGGGGCTGATCGACGAGGAACTGAACGCGAATATCGTGGCCGTCTCGGATTCGAGCGGCGCCATCTACAATTCCGACGGGCTGGACATAGCAGACGCCAGGTCCCACAAGAACTCGACCGGACAGCTCTCGGGCTACGGGGGCGCATCGAAGGAACTCACCAACAGGGAACTGCTCACGCTCGACGTGGACCTGCTCGTTCCCGCAGCCCTGGAGAACGCCATCGACGCGAGCATCGCGGCGGACGTCGAGGCCGACATCATCGTCGAGGCAGCCAACGGTCCGTTGACCCCCGACGCCGACGACGAGCTCACGGACCGTGACGTGGCCGTGTTCCCCGACATCCTCGCGAACGCCGGCGGCGTCACCGTCTCGTACTTCGAGTGGGTCCAGAACCGCCAGCGGTTCCACTGGACGGAAGAGCGCGTCAACGAGGAACTGGAACGGATCATCTGTGACGCGTTCGATACGCTGACCGACCGATACGAGGGAACGGACGCCCCGAACTACCGAACCGCCGCCTACGTCGTCTCGATCGAACGCGTCGCCCACGCCGCAAAAGAGGCCGGACAGTTCCCGTAGCCGCCCGTCGATCCCGGTCCTGATTCGCCAGTACCACGTTCGTTTTACGGATACCGCCCCTAGCAGTTGCCATGTCCGTCTACCAGCGCGAGGTCCGAGTCGCTGCGCCGTTCGACGACGTCTGGGAGTTTCACTCGCGAGTCAGCGGATTAGAGGCACTGACGCCCAGCTGGATGAACCTCGACGTCGAATCAGTGGTCGGTCCTGACGGTGACCCCGATCCGGGGATTCTGGCGGTCGGGTCGCGTATCGAATCGTCGATCAAGCCGTTCGGGATTGCCCCCCAACAGCGCTGGACCTCGGTCATCGTCGAGCGGGAGGCGGGCGACGGGTCCGCGATGTTCACGGACGAGATGGAGGGCGGGCCGTTCCGGGAGTGGCAGCACACCCACTCGTTTTACGCGGACGGTGACGAGACCGTCGTGCACGACCGGGTGGAGTATCAACTCCCGCTCGGGAGCCTCGGTCGGCGGCTCGGACCGCTCGCCGTCGTCGGCCTCGAACCGATGTTCCGCTACCGTCACCGGCAGACGAAGCAACTACTGGAGTGACTGCTTCCCGTTCGCAGTCTCCTGACCACGGGGATTCGAGTCGTCCTGCCCGATTCCTGAACGCCTAAGACGCCGCCGGTCCTCGGGCGGGGTATGCGACTGGAGGACTACTGGGGCGTCGGGCCGAAGACCCGGGACCTGCTCGCCGAGTCCATCGGCGAGTCGGCGGCCATCGAAGCCGTCGAATCCGCGGACAGTCGAGCCCTCATGGCCGCCGGGCTCAGCCGCGGGCGGGCGACCCGGATTCTGCGGCGAGCACAGGGCGGCGAGGGCATGGACGTCCTCGCCACGCGGGATACGCGAGACGTATACAAGGACATTCTCAACCTGGCCAGCGAACACGCGGTGACGCGCCACGCGGAGGACCGCATTCGGGTTCTGACGCCGCTGCGCGACCGCGAGGCGATGGAAGACCGGCTCGACACCGTCCTCGAGGCCGTCGACGCCTGGCGAGGACTCGACGAGGAGACCAGGGGTGCGGTCGTCGACGCCTTCAAGCGTCACGACAGCATCGACGGCGGGGAACGGTCGGCCGTGCGGACGGTCCTCGAACTGCTCGACGTGGGCGTCTCCGGGGGCGTCTTCGATCGGCTGGCACCGCTCGATGCGGACGCGCTCGACGACGCGGCCGACGCGCTGGCTGCGCTGGGTGACGGACGGGTCGGACAGGGGGCCGACGACCGACTCGACGACCTGCGCGATCAGCAGACTGCGGTCGAGGAACTGGCCGCGAACCAGGCCGACGTGCTCGAATCCGTCCAGGAGGGCGTCCGCGGGACGGACGAGTTCCGCGAGGCGTTCGTCCGGCACGTCAGCGACGAAACGGGCATTCCCCTGAGTGCAGTCAGGGAGGCCATGCCGTCGGACGCGACCGACGCGTCGGGGTTCGTCAGCGAGACGCTGCGGTCACTGGCCGACGACAGACGGAAATCGGCCACCGATCGGGCCGACGAGGTGGCGGCCGACCTCGAAGGGGCAATCGAAGAAGCACGTGACGACATCGACACCGCAGTCGCGGCCATCGACGACATCGCGTTCTACGTGTCGCTGGCTCGATTCGCGCTCGCGTACGACCTCACGCGGCCGACGTTCGTCACCGACCGGGAGACGATCGCCGTCGCCGACGCCCGGAACCTCGAACTGCTCGGTGCGGACGCGGGGTCCGTCCAGCCGATCACGTACGCCGTCGGGGAGCACGACCTCGATGTCGGAAACGCCGACGGCCCGCCGAACGGCGATCAGGTCACGGTATTGACCGGGGCCAACAGCGGGGGGAAGACCACACTGCTGGAGACGCTCTGTCAGGTCCAACTGCTCGCCCAGATGGGGCTGCCCGTTCCGGCGGCGGCCGCCGAAGTGAGCGTCGTCGACGTGGTCGTCTTCCACCGGCGACACGCCAGTTTCAACGCGGGCGTGCTGGAATCGACCCTGCGAACCGTCGTCCCGCCGCTGTCGAGCGACGACCGGACCCTGATGCTCGTCGACGAGTTCGAGGCGATCACGGAACCCGGGAGCGCGGCCGATTTGCTCCACGGGCTGGTGACGCTGACCGTCGACCGCGGGGCGATGGGCGTGTTCGTCACGCACCTCGCGGACGACCTAGAACCACTACCCGAGGAAGCTCGAACGGACGGCATCTTCGCCGAAGGGCTCACGCCCGACCTCGACCTGGCCGTCGATTACCAGCCACGCTTTGGCACCGTCGGGAAGTCCACGCCCGAGTTCATCGTCTCCAGACTCGTCGCCGACGCCGGCGACCGCCAGGAACGCGCCGGCTTCGAGACGCTCGCTCAGGCCGTCGGCGAGGAGGCCGTCCAGCGGACGCTGGCCGACGCTCGCTGGACGAACTGACGCGGCACAGGACAGGCATCTCTCAGCCGTCCCACACACCGGGTTTCCGGTGAAACCGGCCGTAGAGGAGTCGATACCGCCCTCGAAAACGAGGGTCAGCTAGATGTATTGGCGCAGAATACTTTTCGCGGTCACTCACTCCCGATCGGTTCGACGTCATCGAGCGCGAGTGCGACCGAGGATCGTCCGTCCGGCGTCGGGTCGTCCAGGGAGAGCGCGACGACGACGTTTCCCTTCTTCGGCGTGTAGGTGACCGACGTGATCGTCCCGGGTCGCGTTTCGCCATCGACGGTCGCGGTGGCCCGTCGGCCCTGCAATCGCTCGGCCAGGTCGTCTGACATACCCGAGACTCAGCACTCACTGCCCCTGGATGTTGCGAAGCGTCACCCGGCGGGTCGAGAATACCAGTTCCGACGGGTGACTCCAACCGTCCGATATCTCCAGCCGAAACCACGGTTTCGACCCGACACACAGGACGGCCCCGATATCATTCCATGGCAGAAACGGCGAAATATGGTATACGTTACCAAAGAACATTATAGTCATTTGCTACGTGAGTGATATCAATGGGCTACGGTCGAACCCCGATTTTTCGCGTGGAAACCTCCGCCGTGCAGGGCGACCAGATCGGAACACGATCTGAACAGAACCGCTCTGGGGGTTCTGACCGTCCCCTCGGTCTGCGCTACTCGCGGAGGATTTCGTCCGTGTGGAGTCGGGATTATCTGCATAAGTTATGGCGATTTCAAACAGTGGTTCAATCATCATTTCAAATGCCTTCATGGGAAGGAATCGGGGAAACGTTTTTGTAGAATCGTTCTGAATCTCTATACGTGGAGGTGAATGCCAGATATGACACGCAGTGATGACTCTATCACTCGACGGCAGGAGAACAGACCCGGATTGACTCGGTCCTTGTCACGATACGACCTCCTGCTAGCGTTCATGCCGACGGTTTTCCTCGTGAGTATCGTCGTGGGGAACCTGCTATCAATCGGTGTTCAAACGGCATTCACCGGGGCATCGCTCGTCGGCGTGATCGCACTGGTCGATGCGCTGTTCCTGCACCCGCCGGAGGGTGCGGGACGCGCCTGACGGCTTCGTTTTCCGTCCGACGTGACCGCACCAGGTGACAACCAGCCAGCAGTTGCTCAGTCCTCGGGTTCGACAGCCTCTGCTTCGCCTTCCGTCACGCGGACGCCCTTCGAGGAGAGGTGACGCATCCGTCGCTGGGCGAAGTCCTCCTCGTTGCTTCCCCGCGTCGCGAGGACGTACACCAGCGATCGGCCCTCGGGCCGCATCGTTCGCCCGGCCCGTTGAGCGCCCTGCCGTCGCGACCCGCCGAGCCCCGAGGCGACGATCGCCAGTTCGGCGTCCGGGAGGTCGATCCCCTCGTCACCGACGCGGGAGACGATGAGCGTGTCCCGGGTCCCCTGCCGGAACTCCGAGAGCAATCGCTCCCGTTTGCTGTGTGGCATCTCGCCGTTGACGAACGGAACGTCCAGCGCCGCCGAGAACGCTCGGCCCTGGTCCAGGTAGTCGGCGAACACGAGCGCCTTCTTGTCGACGTGTCGGGAGAGGAGATGCCGCGTCTCCTCGATCTTGGCCGGGTTGGTCGCAGCGAGTTGCCGGCGTTCGTGGCCGTCGCTGCTGACGTACTCGTTGCGCGCGTCGTCGTTCGCCCACGGGACGTATCTGATCTCGACTTCCGGCTCGGCGACGAAGCCGGCGTCGAACAGCGAGTCCCAGTCGGTCCCGATGGGCGGTCCGATGAGGGTGTAGATGTCCTCTTCCTTGTCGTCTTCCCGCACTGGCGTCGACGAGAGTCCGAGTCTGTGTTTGGTCTGTAAGTTCGCGCTCCGCCGGTAGATCGATGCGGGAACGTGATGGACCTCGTCGTAGACGACGAGCCCCCACTCGCGGCTGTCGAACAGCTGGCGGTGACGGTCCATCCCGGCGGTCTGGTAGGTGGCGATGGTGACCGGCCGCACGTCCTTTGTCCCGCCGTGGTACTCGCCGACCTGGTCGGGGGAAAGCGTCGTGCGCGCGAGGATCTCGTCACGCCACTGGCCGGCGAGTTCGCGACTGGGAACGAGGATCAACGTCTCCCCGCCGACCCTGGCGAGAATGCCCAGCGCGGCGACCGTCTTCCCCGCTCCCGGCGGCCCGACCAGCACACCGGATTTCGTCTCCATGAACCGGCTCACCCACGCGTGCTGGTAGTCCCTGAGGTCGAGGTTCAGTTCGAGCGCCAGGTCCTCACCGGTGTCGAGGTCGCGCTCGTCCTGGACGGGATAGCCCGCCTCGTAGAGGATGCGCTTGACTTCGGCGACGGACTCCTCGGCCACCCAGCTCTCGGTGTCGGAGATCGGGGCGCGCAACTGGCCGTCGTCGAGTTTCTCACGCCCCACGTTGCCCATCAGGTTCTCCGTGGCGGCTTCGAGGACGACGTATCCGTCCTCGTGTGATTTCAGCGTGAACTGGTGGGCGCGTTTCCACTGATCCTCGATCCACTCCTCGAAGGCCGGCGAGCGCTCGGGCAGCACGTCCCGAACGGTGCCGAGCAGTCCCTCGAAGTCCTCGTAGGGCGCGCCCCAGATGTCCTCGCGGCGCACGTCGTAGAGGTAGCCGCCGCGATGGGTGGTGTCGACGAGGTGCGCGAACTGTGAGAGTTGCGCCCGCGTGAACTGCGTCGGGTGGTCGACGACGATCTGGCGGCGGTCGGGGAAGAGAATGACGCGTTCTCGGTCGGTCAGCCGCGACCAGTCGGTCGGGTACCAGACCACCGGGTCGGCGGACACGTCGAGTTTCTGAATCAGGTCCTCCGCCGCCAGTGCGTCCAGTGCCTCGCTGGCCGCTTCCTGGGAACACTCCAGTGTCTGTGCGACCCGGGTCGCCGTGACGACCGGTCGGCCGATGTCCTGAATGACGTCGGTGAAGCCGTCGCCGTCGAGCACGGGCGACGCGTCGGCGTCCGGGGATGGGGTGTCAACGTCCGCGGAAGCCGATTCCTCGCCGTCGGGAGCCGTTTCGGCGGAGTCCTCGTTGTCGGTCACTGCGCGTGGGTAGGCCGCCGAGCGTCAAACGGTTTGCGTCACGAGATGGATTCCCCCACCCCTCATCGCTGGGTATGGCCCGCGAACGCCGGCCTACACGCCCAGCCACTCGTCGTTGCGGACCTCGTAGCCGTTCGACCGACAGAACTTCGCCGCCTGCCGTCGAACCGCTCTGGAGCCCGGGATTTTTCCCTCGTCGTGAATCCGCTCGACGATCCAGTCGCTGATCGCCGCGACTCCCTCGTCGTCGTCATCGGCGTCGATCGCCTTGAGTTCTCGAAGCGTCTTCTCGTAGGCCTCGCGCTGTGACTTGCCGAGGTCCGTGTTCGGAACCGTCTCGACCGCCTCCACGACCCGCTTCATGGCCGCGGCGATCGTCGGCCGCTGGACCCGCATTCGAACGGTGTCGGGGGCGTCGAACGTCTCCTGGTCCGTCTCAGCCACGAGTTCCGAGACGGTGTACGTCCCCTCGACCGACTCGACCGTTTGATCGCCGACCGCATCGACGACCTCGGCACCCGTCACCGGGAACGCCAGGGTGTCGAGTTCCGACTCGAACTCCCCGAGGTCCCGCTCGTCGACCGGGGGCTCGGTTTCGTCCGCTCGTTCGAGTGCCGCGAGGACCTCCCGCTCCCGTTGACGACGATCTTCGTCCCGCGCTTGCTCCTCTCGCCCTCGTTTGTCGTCTGCCATCCGAGATAGTAGGCCGGCGAGTCGGATAACCTTGTGGTGATCTCAATTACACTAGAGGAATCGGGTTCACGATCGGGGAGCCCAGACGGTTTCGATACACCACAGCCGGTCAGGAGACCGACCGGTAGTCCCAGTCACGGCGATTCGGTCCACCACTCGTCGCGTCTGTCGCTCGCGTCGGCGTTTCGGAACGGGGCTGGGAGGTCACGCTCGGCGAGGCCGAGCGCCTGACCGAACCAGTACCCGGTGTGCCAACCGACGGCCTCCGTGTCGATGTCAGCCAGCGCAATGGTGGCGTTCGTGTAGTACTCGATGGCTCCGTCGCCGTCGGTATCCGATCCGAACCGAGCCAGCGAACTCCGTTCGGTTTCGCCGTGCCGTAACCGGTCGGGGAACTCGACGACGACGTTGGCGTCGCTTCGGTTGTCGACCCGCACGATCGTGACGTTCTCGGGCACGTCGTCGTCCTCGTCTTTGATCCGTTCGTAGTAGTCGATGACGTGCCCGACCTGCTCGCGGGCGTCGGCGCGGTCGCTCGCTCGGAGGTCCTCGGTCGCGGCGAAGACGCGGAAGTCGGTCGTCTCCCAGGGATAGCCGCGCTCGCTGGCGTTGGGTCGGGCCGTTCGATTCACCGTCTCGGTCGGCTGCATGTACTGCTCGGGGTCCTCACCGTGCCGAATCCCGAGGACGTGACCGAACTCGTGGATCATGATCTCCTCGGTACTCGCCGTGTCGTACCCCGATTCGATCAGTACCTCCGCCGGCGGGTCCGCAGTAGTGTCCTCCGTGAGCAGCGGCGCACACCCTAGCACGCGCTCGCCCTGTTCGATCCCGCAGCTATCGACCGAATCTCTGATCTCGACGTGTACGTCGGCGTCGTCAGCGTCGTCGACGGTGACGAACTCCACCGTGTAATCCCCGTACTGGGCGTTCGTGTTCCAGTAGTCGAGGGCGTCCGAGAGCGGGGTTCGGTAGTCGATTTCGCCGTCGCCTTCCGAAACGAGCGCGACGGTTACCGTGTCCACTCCCCAGGGGGTATCAGCGGGGTCGATGTCCGGCGTCGGCGTTGTCTCCGGACTGTTCCGGGTCATCGACGTGGTTTCAGCGGTCGCTGTTGCTCCCGCCGTCGTCGGTCTCGACGCGGTTTCGGTGGCTTGCGGACCCGGTGTCGAGTCGGTTCCGCCGCCGTCACCGTCCGTGACACGAGGAGTCTCGGCTGTCCCGGTCGCCCCCGGGAGCGCCGAACAACCGGCCAACACCACCAACAGGGTAACGAGAAACACCCGTTTCATTCGCCTCGCCGGTTCCACGGCCGCACGCAAAAGCGTTCGTCCGACCTCGGATGGACCCAACCGTTAACCCCATGGACGGTCTATGATATTTCATGAAATACACAATACAGGCTGCAGTCACTGGGGAATTCGACGAGGTCGTCGACGCGACGAACGCTGCACTCGAAAGCGAGGGATTCGGCGTCCTCTGTGACATCGACATCCAGGCGACACTCGAAGAGAAACTCGGTGAGGCGTTCCGTCAGTATCGGATCCTCGGTGCGTGTAATCCCTCGCTTGCATCTAGCGGATTGGCCGAGGAAATCGAACTTGGTGCCCTTTTACCCTGTAACGTCATCGTCTACGAGAGTGATGATGGTGACGTCGTGGTGAGTGCGGTCGACCCGGGACAGTTGGTCGGCATCGCGGACAACGATGCGCTCGATTCAATCGCGACAGAGGTCACCGAGCGATTCGACCGCGTACTGACCGCTGTGACAGATGAGTTCGAACCCGCACCGGAGGCCTGATTTGGGATGTCAGCATCCGACCAACTGGATCCGACGACGATACTACTCCTGGTCCTCGGCGCGGTCATCCTCCTACCCATGCTGATGATGGGGCTGGGTTTCGGCGGGATGATGGGATACGGCGGGATGATGGGCCAGTATAGCGGTACAGGTGGCTGGTGGCCCTTCGTCGGGATGCTCATGCCACTCGCCTTCCTGCTCGTGCTCATCGGCGGTGGCTACCTCGTCTTTCGGCGCACGAGCGGGACGCAGTCGCCTCACAACTCCGCGATGGAGGAGCTCCGAATGGCGTACGCTCGTGGCGATCTCACCGACGAAGAATTCGAAGCCCGCCGCGAGAAACTCGAACGATCAGAGTGACCGCTGCCGAACCAACATAGAACCCGTTCGAGCGGGCTCTCATCGAACAAGGAGTATCGAAACGACACGTCTGGGCGGGAGCGAGCTTCGAATCGAAGAAACGAGCCCGTTTCAGCTTGTGATCGCGAGTAGTAATGGGAATAAACCACAATCACGTATCCTTCAGTACGGTGGATGCCACCCACTTCGCACGGATGTCGCTTGTCGCTAACCACGGATCAAACGGCCCAGTAATCATGACACATCACACTCGACGTCGATTCTTGGGGCTCGTCGGTGCCGGCGCAGTCGCTAGCACGAGCTTCGTTCAGTCAGCGCACGCACAGCAGACACCCGTCGTGGAGATGGGGAACAATTACTTCGACCCGATCGGTCTCCGAGTCGATCCCGGGACAACCGTTCGATTTGAACTCGCAGAAGGGGCACATTCCGCCACGGCCTACTCGGATCGCATTCCGGACGGTGCTTCTGCCTTCGATAGCGGCACGATTTCACAGGGACGCTTCGAACACACGTTCGAAACTCCGGGGACGGTTGATTACTACTGCATCCCGCACGAGTCGACTGGGATGGTCGGACGGATCGTCGTGGGTAGCCCTGGAGGGCCGGCGGAGGAGGGCTCGATCCCGTATGGAGAGGTCCCGTCGAGTGAGGCCATCGTCGAGCAGGGAGCAGTAGCCTACGGCTCGACCAGTGACGGGAGCAGAGATGGGGGCGATGGAATGATGGGACCCAGCGGCCACGGAATGATGAATGACCGCAATGGGGGAGGAGTGGGGGTTCCCGTTGTCGGCGGGGGGCTCGGAATGCTGGGGATTCTCGGTGGTGCACTCTACTGGCTTCGAGGTCGAAGCACCCCATCGGAGAATCATAGCTCGCCGAGAGAGGTCCTCGAGACCCGCTATGCGAGCGGGGAAATCGATGAGGAAGAGTATCGACGTCGCCGCAAGCGCCTGGATGGTACTGGTGAGGACTCCTCTGAATGATATCTGTTTGAAATCGATGATTCAGTCGATGCCCAGTGCTTCGAGAACCCCGGGTTCGGGTCATCACGAAGCCCCTTCTGTTTCCGAATCATCTCGGGACACTGGGCCTGTACTGATCGGGGAAGCTGAAACTCCGGTCCGCAACCGAACGCTAAAAGTCACGCACTCGCCAGATTTCCTCACCCGCCGAAAGGCAGGTGTATTCACTTTGCTGTCTCTATACCGGTCGGGAGCGTCAAGAGACGGGAAACTGGGTCGTTACCGAGTTAGTGAGTATGGCCCAGTGCTTCGTTGCACATATCGTTGAGCTCCGATATCTTCTCGCGGACCCGCTCCGGCTTGTCTTCTGGGGAGTCTTCGAGCGCCGGTTGATCGTGTGCGTCGGGTTCGCCGACGATGACACTACCGATCATGCCAGTAGTCTCGTGGGGCGTGCAGTAGTAGTGGTAGACACCCTCGGTTTCGAATGTGTGTTCGAAAGTCGCTCCATCCTCCGAAAGGAGGCCACTATCCCAGGCAGCGGCACCGTCGGGGACGAGTTGTGGCTGGTCGTTATCGGGGTGGTACGCCGTCGTGGAGTGGTTGCCGCTCTCGTTGACGAACGTTACCGTCCCACCGACGTTGACTCGGGCGACGTGGGCCTCGAAGTGCTCCCCATCGTCCGCTGTTATCATCGCTACGCTGGCGGAGTCGGTCGGGTCACCAACCGCTTCGTCGTGTCCGTGTCCGTCATCCTCGTGGCCACTTCCCCCGTCATCGTGTCCGGACCCCTCGGTTTCTTCATCGTGTTGGTCTTCCGTGTGGGTGGACGTCGAGTCCGAGTCCGCCGGGCTGCTGTTGTTCTGTGTCCCCGTACATCCTGCAAGCCCGACGACCGCCGCACTACCGGTCACTCCGAGCACCCGTCGGCGCGTATACTGTAAATCAGTTGGCATCGTCGGTCACCTTACATATGTGACTACGAGAGGGCTACAAAAAGACGAGAACCCTGTTTTGCACGCGACGCAAAACGGTCCGTTACTTAAGTATAGTTGATCGAGTAGCTAGCATCGCGAGGAACAGCTGTGTCCAAAGACGATCGTGCTGAGGAGCTTCTGGAACTTCTGGGTGAGGAGCGCGTCCGCCAGATTCTGGCAGCCACGAGCCGTGAGCCACTTTCAGCGAAAGAACTGAGTGAGGAATGTGACGTTGCGCCCTCGACGATTTATCGCCGTGTAGAGGACATGGTTGCCACCGATTTGCTCGTCGAACAGACACATATCGAAGCCGATGGGAGCCACCACAGCGTCTACGAGGCGAACGTCGATCACCTCGACATCGATATCGAGGACGGAACGATCGAGATTCGGAAACACGTTCGCGAGGATGCATCTCAGCGGTTCTCGCGCATCTGGAACGACATCCGGGACACCTAACCATGCACATCGAACTCGTCATCGCGAAACTCATCACAGTCGGACTGGGACTGTTGATAACGTATCAGGCATACCGTGGGTACAGAGTCCACGGTAGCGAACCGATGATTTACGTGGCTATCGGATTCCTCTTCATCAGTGTCGGGTCCGTAATCGAAGGTGTTCTCTTCGACGTACTCGGGCTGTCCATCTTCGTGGCAGGGACTATCCAGACGTCTATTGTCGCGGTGGGCATGCTCATCGTTCTCTACTCGCTATACGGACGAATGTCCCAACCAGCAGATGGAGGAGATTACTCGTGACCAACGGGTGGGAATTCACGCTGACTGGAATCCGTGTCCTGCTACTTTTATTGGGTATTGCCACGACAGTGATCAGTTTTCGCGCGTATCGTCGGGAACGGACTCGATACTTGCGTGATGCCACGATCGGCTTCGGGTTCATTACGCTCGGCGTCCTCATAGAGGGGTTTCTCTACCAATTCACAGCGTTACCGCTCACGCAGGTTCATATCGCTGAATCCGTCGCGTTGGCGTGTGGATTCGCTGTCCTCCTCTGGTCCTTTCTTCGGTAAGTTTCGGAACCCCTCGCAGAAGACTCGATCTTTATTCTCATCGAATCTGGGTTGGGGGGAGAGATCGTTGTGGCTCCCTCTCACATGCGAAGATGCTGTGACCGACACAGTACCAATCGATGCCGTCCAAACTCGACGAGCACGGAACTACATACGGGAGGGCTGATCTTCGAGCGATCGAAAAAGCGGACAGTCGAACACGGTTCTACCGAGCGACACCCTTCCAGCTCTGTGTCCTCTCGCTCAGGGGCAACACCTTTTACCGGGTAGGTGACAACCACCTGGCATGCAATGGGGTACTTCGACGCTGGCGGTCTGTGGGGTTGCAGTCCTGTGTGTCCTGGCGGGGTGTAGCGGGAACGGGAGTCCGCCACCGGTCGAGACACCGACAGTCGACGAGAACGGAACGGCGACCACGCCGTTCGAGAGCGGGACGGCGACCCCGTTCGAACCGGGGGTCGCCGACACCGAACGCGGGCGAGCGATCCTCGACGTGATCCGCGGGCGAGACCTCCCGGTGCAATCCGTCGAAACCCGGAATCGAACCGTCCACCTGACCTACGAGGCGACGAACGGGTCACGGGACGAGACCGTCTTCTTCCTCGCGCTGGCCTACGGTGAGGCCGTCGACGATACGTGGTCGAGCGGACTGACGTGGAACGCGAGCCGGATGGACGCCGTCGCGCTGGACGGCGACGGCACGCCGGTCGCCCGGTTCCGAATGCCGGCGTACTGGGCCCGACAGACGGCCGAGAGACAACTCAACGCGACCGAACTCGCGGCCAGACTCCGAAACGCGACGGAGACCGTCCGCGCTGACACGCCCGACCGGGACGAACGAACGGGGTCGTTCCGTTCGGCCGTGACGGCGGACGCCGATGGAACAGTGACCGAAGTCGACCGACGCGGTCGAACGGTGTTCCTCACGATCGAAACCGACACCGACGACGAGACGCTGGAGAGAACGCTTGGCAACCTCACGGCGACCTACGGCACACACGTCGACCGAGGCTGGAACACGACCGCGATGGAAGTGACGATCCGGGGCCCCGACGGTGATCTGTACGGCTGGTACCGCGCCGACGCCGACCTCGCAGTCGACGCCGCGAGTGGAAACGAGAGCGTCACGGCCGACCTGCTGGACGCGATCTATCCGGAGGACGACGCCCTCGAATCGAGTCCGTGAGCGCGACTGGCGGACGGAGAGAACGGCGTCTTCCGACACGTTCTTCGGTCACTGTGTCCAAGACGTGAACAGCATGCGCGTCAGAGACTGGCAGGACATCTTAGAGGAGGTGGTCGAGAGCAACGCCGAACCCGACGGGTGGCGAGCCGTCGGCGGCGACCGCGCCAACGGTATCGGCGAGGACCTCTACGTCGGCCATCCCAGCGCCGGCGTCTTCCATCTCAAGACCTACGCGAAAAACCCCTTCCAGGTCGAGGGCGTCGGTGCGCAGGTCGCCCGTCGGATCGACGACGACCTGGACCCGCTGTTCCCCGCCGACGACGCCGGTCGGTTCGGCGTGCAACAACCCATCGAGGCGGACGACGCCGAGGACAAAGCGAACGAGCTCTCGGAAGTGCTACAGGCCCACGCCGACGCGCCGACGACGCCGGACGACCTCTTCGACGACGTGATGGAGACGCTGGAGAGCCCAGCGTTCGGTCCCGCCGAGATCGACACCTACGACCGGCCCGATTCGGTCGACGACCTCTCGACGACGTTCGAGGAAGCCGAAGAACTCCTGGACGCCGAACTCGACGAGATCGTCGACGAGTCCGTCGACCGCGGGTTCCAGTGACGGTGTGTGTTTTTGACACGGGCGTCGAGAACCCACAGCCGTAAGTCCCACCGGTGGGTTCCTCCCGACATGGACGCCGCGGCAACCATCCGCGAGTACTACGACGCCCTCCGAGCCGGTGAGCCCCTCGGCGAGTTCTTCGGGGACGAGACCTCCGACGGGGACCAGCCAGTCAAGTTCGGCATCTCCGAGCGACTGGTCGGGGCGGACGAGATCCGATCCGGCCTCGGAGAGCAAACCGAGACGACGACGGGCTGGACCGTCGAGAGCCGCGCCCTCCGGGTCACCGAACGGCCCCGTCACGCCTGGTTCAGCGACGACGTGTTCATGGCCTGGACCGACACCGAGCGGGGCATCCGCTACGAGTTCGAGACGCGCTGGAGCGGGACGCTCGAACGCCGAACGGACGATGGATCGCCGGTCGAAGACCGGAACGACGACGCCGACTGGCAGTTCGTCGGGATGCACGTCAGCACAGCGGGGTCGCTCTGATGGTCGGACCGGTGTCCGACGAGGAACGCGAGTCCGCGACCACGAAGGTCAAACTCGCCTTCACGGCGCTCATCGGTTTCTCGGCGGCGCTCGTCACGCTGCAGGTAGACCCGTCGCCGCTGGTGTTCGCCAGTGCGCTGGCCGGCGGACTGGTCGTCGGGTGGCTGCTCGTCTGGTACGTGTTCCCGGATACGAGCGGCCTCACCCAGCGGGAGAGTCGACGACGGCGATAGAACGAAGCGGCGTTACTGGACGCGGCGGAGCCAGGCCGCGGGGTCGTCGATCTCCGCGTCGGTGGGCAGGTTCTCCTCGCGCGCCCAGACCTCGCTGGCGCCCTCGATCCCGCGCTCGTCGGCGACGGACTCGAAGAAGTGTTTCCCGCGCTCGTACTGGCGGCGTTTCATTCCGAGGCCGAGCAGGCGACGGACCAGACGAGCGATGGGGCCGCGACCGCTCCGGCGCTCGTCGAGTTTGCGTCGGAGGTCGGCGTATTCGTCGTCGAACGCCCGGTCCATGATGAGTTCGGCGTACCCCTCGACGGCGGTCATGGTCGTATCGAGCGCCGTCAGGGCGTCGCGGTCGATGTGGCCCTCGCCCAGCGCGTCGATGGCGGTCTGGAGGTCAGATTCGAGTTTCTCCGAGAGCCACGGAGCCGCGCCGAACTCTGCGGCGTGGGCGACCTCGTGGAACGCGATCCACCGGCGGAATCGGGGTTCGGAGACGTCGAGCATCGACGCGACCCGGCCGATGTTGGGGTGGACGAAATAGAGCGCGTGGTCCGAGCCGTCGGCGAGCAAGAGCGGGTCGTACTGGCCGAGGACGTTGTCGCCGAGAAAGGAGAGCGCGACGGACATCGAGGCCGTGTTGGCGACCCTGGCGAACCCCGGGAGCATCCCGACCTGTTCGCCGAGGGGATCCATCACCCGACGGAAGGTGCCGATGTTGGCGTCGATCCAGTGGTGACGGTTCTGTATCTCGATGGTCTCGGGGACGTCGAAGTCGACGGCGGCCACATCGCGGACCCGCGTCCGGGCATCACGGACGTCCGCCGCGTACGCCTCGCGGACGTCGGCCGGGAGGTCGAGCGAGCCTGGATCGGTCGACGCCTTGGACGCTTCGGCGACGGCGTCCCAGTCGACCGGCCCGTCGCCCGAGGCTCCCGTTACCGCCTGCACACTGCGAAATAATCCCATGGTTGGCGGTGGGTCGCGTCGGTGAAATGTCTTCCCCCTGCCGTAGTCAGGGGGTTACTTCGAGTTCCTCGTCGATGTCCGGCATCCGGCCGCGCTTGAGCCACCAGCCCACGCCACCGAGGAGTCCGAGTCCGATCACTGCAAGCAGGAGTTTGCTCGGTCCATCGCCGGTCGACTCCTCCTCACCGATCGACACCTCGGTGGCCCCACCGCCCGATTCGCTGGACTCGCCGCCCTCGCCACTGAAGGGTGCCTTGGCACTGAACGATGCGTCTTCCAGGTGGAGTTCGACCAGGGTCACGTCGACCATAGCGATACATCCACGGCACCGCTCTTATCGTTTGGGCGCATCGGCGGTCTGTCAGTCTCGCCGACCGCAGGCGTCGGCTTGATAGTGATCCCCACGTCATGGCCGGTATGGACGAGAGACAGCGCGAGTTCCTCTTCGAGTTGATCGAAACGCCCTCGCCGACCGGGTTCGAGGCTGCCGGACAGCGCGTCTGGATCGACTACGTCGAGTCGTTCGCCGACGAGGTCCGGACCGACGCGTACGGCAACGCCATCGCGGTCCACGAGGGGAGCGGCGGCCCCGAAATCGCCGTGACCGGCCATGCAGACGAGATCGGGTTCGTCGTCCGCCGCATCGACGACGACGGCTTTCTGCATCTCTCACGGGTCGGCGGGACCGACAAGACCGTCTCCCGCGGGCAACACGTGACGGTCCACGCGAGCGACGAGTCCGTGGACGGGGTCGTCGGCCAGACCGCCATCCACCTGCGCGACCGGGACGAGGACAGCGAGGTCGCGGACATCACCGAACAGTACGTCGACATCGGGGCGGCCGACCGCGAGGAAGCGACGGAGTTGGTCGACGTGGGCGACCCCCTGACCGTCTCGTCGACGGTCGAGGACCTCCAGGGCTCGCGGCTCACCGGCCGAGCGATGGACAACCGGGTCGGCGTCTGGGCCGCCGCGGAGACGCTCAGGCAGGCCCACGAGGCCGACACCGAGGCGACGGTGTACGCGGTCAGTACCGTCCAGGAGGAGGTCGGCGGGAACGGCGCGCAGATGGTCGGCTTCGACCTGGAACCGGACGCCGCCGTCGTGGTCGACGTGACACACGCGACGGACACGCCGGGGCTCCCCGGGAAGAAACAGATCGACGTCGAACTGGGTGGCGGCCCGTCTGTCAGACGCGGTCAGCCCGATCACCCAGTCCTCGTCGACGCCCTGCGGACCGTCGCCAGCGACCAGGAAACCGAGATACAGATCGAGGCCGGCAGCAACACCACCCTGACCGACGCGAACTCGCTGTTCGTCCAGCGCGGCGGCATCCCCTCGGTGAACGTCGGGATTCCGACCCGGTACATGCACACCCCGGTCGAAGTCGTCGATTCGGAGGACCTGACGGCGACGGTCGAATTAGCCGGCGGGTTCGTCGAGCGGGCAGCGGACTTTACTCCGTACCGGACGCGTATTTGAATGCAGGCCGTGAAGCGCCGAAATCGAGGGGTATAACAGACCAAAAGCCGTGTTCGTCGGCCCTGCAGGGATTCGCAGTGGAGCGGTACGTTTATGGGTTCGTCGACACCCCGTTGGCGTATGAGTGGACGACCACTGGACATCCTGGAGGACTCCCTCGGGGAGACAGTGACAGTGCAACTGAAAGGCGGCGAGAGCTTCGAGGGGGAACTGACCGGGTACGACCAGCACATGAACCTGGTCATCGAAGCGGACGAAGACACAACGATTATACGCGGCGATAACGTGGTGTCTATCAACCCATGACTGGCGCAGGAACCCCGAGCCAGGGCAAAAAGAACAAAACGACACACGTGAAGTGCCGCCGCTGTGGCGAAAAATCATACCACAAGCAAAAGAAGGTCTGTTCCTCCTGTGGCTTCGGCAAATCGGCGAAGCGCCGAGACTACGCCTGGCAGGAGAAGGCCGGCGAATAAATGCACGAGAAGTGCGGCGTTGTGGGAATCTCTCTGGAGGACCGGAGCGCCGCCCGACCGCTGTACTACTCTCTTTACGCCCTCCAGCACCGCGGTCAGGAGTCGGCAGGCATCGTCACACACGACGGGTTCCAGCAACACTCCCACGTGGAGATGGGGCTCGTCGGCGACGCCTTCGACCAGACCGACCTAGAACAGCTGAACGGCCCGCAGGGCATCGGCCACGTCCGCTATCCCACTTCGGGAAGCGTCGACAACAGCTGTGCCCAGCCGTTTTCGGTCTCGTTCAAGAGCGGGTCGCTCGGACTGTCCCACAACGGAAATCTCGTCAACACCGAGGAGTTGCGCGACCAACTGGCCGAGCAGGGCCACGCCTTCACCTCGGACGGTGACACCGAAGTCATCGCCCACGACCTGGCGCGCAACCTCCTGGAGGAGGACCTGATCCGAGCGGTCAAACACACGATGGCGCGCATCCACGGGTCGTACGCGCTGACCATCATGCACGACGACACGGTGATGGGCGTGCGCGACCCGCAGGGCAACCGACCGCTCTGTATCGGCGAACTCGACGACGGGTACGTGCTCGCCTCCGAGAGCGCCGCGATCGACACGCTCGACGGGGAACTCGTCCGTGACGTAAAACCCGGCGAGCTCGTCGTCCTCCACGACGACGGGAGCGGCTACGACACGTATCAACTCGTCAAGACGGAGAACACCGCCCACTGTTTCTTCGAGCACGTCTACTTCGCGCGGCCGGATTCGGTCATCGACGAGGAACTCGTCTACGAGGTGCGACGCGAACTCGGCCGCAAACTGTGGGACGAAAACGGCATCGACTCCGACGTGGTGATGCCCGTCCCGGACTCGGGTCGGTCGTTCGCGTCCGGCTACGCCGAAGCCGCCAACGAGGACCCCAACGCCGAGGGCGTCGAGTTCGCTGAGGGACTGATGAAAAACCGATACGTCGGTCGGACGTTCATCATGCCCACCCAGAGCGAGCGCGAACGGGCCGTCCGGATGAAGCTCAACCCGATCAAGTCCACGGTCGAGGGGAAGACGGTGACGCTCATCGACGACTCCATCGTCCGCGGGACGACCTCGACGCAACTGGTCGAGTTGATGCGCGACGCCGGTGCCGAGGAGGTCCACGTCCGCATCGGCGCACCGCCGATCATCGCTCCCTGCTACATGGGGATCGACATGGCCTCGCGCGAGGAACTGATCGCGGCCGATCAGTCCATCGAGGAGATCTGCGAGGAGATCCAGGCCGACTCCCTGTCGTATCTCTCCATCGACTCGGTGGCCGAGGCGCTGTCGGAATCGCGAACGGACCTCTGTCTCGGCTGTGTCACCGGGGAGTACCCCTACGACATCGACGGCGAGGCGACCGACAGGGACGTCGACCGCCCCGGGATCGACACCGCGACACCGGCCGACGACTGACGACGGGCCGTTTTTCGAGCGTCGGTGGTCGATTCCCGCGGCATCGATCAGAACAGAACGTACAGCAGCAGGTAGACGACCGTCCCGAGGGAAAACGAGATCAGCCACAGCGACGCGGCGACGCGACCGATTTTCGGATGGAGCGTCTCGCCGAGTTCGCTCGCCGGGCGCGTCACGGCGAGCAGGAACACGTAGTACAGCAGCGGGATACAGACGATGGCGAGCAGGATGTGAACGGCAAGGATCGGGACGTAGAGGTACTGTTCGAGCACCGCAGGACCCGCGAACTGCGCCGGTCCTTCGAGGGTCACTCGGTAGAGATAGAGGACGAGGAACACGGCGAACAGGACGAGCGAGGCGACCATCGCCTTGCGGTGACGGTCGACGTTCCCGGCGCGGACGTTGCGCCACCCCGAGACGATGGTCACGATGGCCGCGAGACTGACGACGGCGTTGACGTGGGGAATGGCCGTGAGCACCCACTCGGGTGCGTGTGGTATCAGTCCGGTCGGGATCGCGCCGAGAACTGCCCCGAACACGAGCGCGAGCGACACGGCGGTCAACAGCCCGGTGAGTTCCGGAACGCGGTCCCGCGCCTGGAGTTGCATAGCTGAACCTGAGAACTCGACGGGCAAGGACCTTACTTTTCGGCCGGGCCGTCAGGGTTCGGGCCGACTGCCCAGCGTGAGTTCGACGGTCGTCTCGCCGCCGTCGCGGACGACGCCGACCGGAATGGTGTCGCCGGGGCTGGTTGCGAGGGCGAGATACGTCGACAGCGCCTGTTGGGTCAGAATCGGGTTCCCGCCCATGCTGACGACGACGTCGCCGCCGACCGGCACGCGGACGCCGTCGACCGCTCGTTCGTCGGTCGAGCCCTGGAGGACGCCGTCCGAGGGGCCGTCGTCGACGATTTCGCTGATGTACACGCCCTGGGCGTCGTCGAGGTCGTTCGCATCGGCGATCAGCGGCGTGACGTTCGAGAGCTGGACGCCCATGTAGGAGTGCTCGTAGGCCCCCGAGTCGATCAGTGCTGGCACGACGCGTCGCATCAGCGCCGCCGAGATAGCGAAGCCGATGTTGTCGGCCCCGCCGGAGTTGATGACGCCCGCGACCTCACCGTTGAGGGTTACCAGCGGGCCGCCGCTGTTGCCGGGGTTGACGGCGGCGTCGGTCTGAATCGCGTCGGGAATCGTGAAGTCGTTGGCCGCCGGAAGCGTCCGGTCGACGCCGCTGACGATCCCCGACGAGACCGAACCCGAGAGCCCGAACGGGTTCCCGATGGCGACGACCTCCTGCCCGACGGCGACTTCGCCGTCGATGAGCGGCAGCGGTGTCGCGGCGTCGGGGATTCCGTCGACGGAGAGCACCGCCAGGTCGCTGTAGACGTCGGTCCCCCGCAGCGTCGCGTCCCGCCAGGTTCCGTCGGTGAATCGGATCTCGATCGAGGCGGCACCGTCGACGACGTGCTGGTTCGTTACGACGTGTCCGTCGTCGTAGACGAACCCGGAGCCCTGGCCGGTCCGTCCGGCGTCGGTGTACACCCTGATTCGAACCACCGAATCGATGGTCTGTCGGTACACGTCGGTGTAGACGGACTGGGACGTCGGCGTCGAGTTGATGAGGTCTGCTTGTTCGTTGGGACTGGCTCCTCGCCCTTTTGCCGAATCCGTGGTCGGTGCGTTACAGCCAGCGAGTCCAACCGTCACTCCCGCCACGGCGAGAAAACGACGCCGTGACAACCGCTGTTCGTCCATGCCGCCCGGTTAGGAGAGCGCCGAATAAAGTCCAGTGGTTCCAGGCGCTCACGAACGGAGTGGTTTACCGCCCAGTGACAGAAACGGTCGAAGGAAAGGGTGGGGAGAGCAGGGGTGGGTAAGGGGTGGGTGGGTGAACGTGGCACCGCTGTGCCAGCATACATCCGTTCCAGACGATTCGTAATAAAGATATCTCCGCAGTTTTCTGTTTTGAGAATAAGTCGGCGCGAGACAGACAGAAACGGATTTCTTTCCCTGTAGAAAGCCGCTACTCGGGCTTGCTGGTCTGGACGCCTGCTGGTATCGGAGATTGTAGTTGCCACAATCTATTTCTTGACTTACCGCCAAGGGTGGGTATAAGAATGGTGAGCGATACCGTCGTGTCGCTATCGGGTGACGAATTGTCCGGTGTGGGGGATCTATGAGCAGCGAATCGCCAGTCGTACTCGTCGTGGACGACAACAAGGCGATCGCGAACACGTATACGGCGTTTCTCTCGGACGAGTATTCGGTTCGAACTGCCTACAACGGGAAGGAGGCCCTAGAAGAGTTGGGGCCGGACGTCGACGTCGTGTTGCTCGACCGGCGGATGCCGGAGGTGTCAGGAGACGCCGTTCTCGAAGAGATCCAGTCGCGACAGCTGGACTGCCGAGTCGTCATGCTGACCGCCGTCGACCCCGACTTCGACATCATCGACATGGGGTTCGACGAGTACCTCGTCAAGCCCATCGAACGCGAGGAACTCAACGAAGTCGTCGAGGAGATGCTGGAACGCGCGACCTACGACGACGATTTCCGCCGGTTCCTGGCGCTCGTCTCGAAGAAAGCGACCCTCGAAGAGGAGAAATCAAGCGCCGAACTGGAAGCCAGCGACGAGTACGCCAAAATCGAGGACCGGCTCTCGGACCGCCGCCAGCAGGTGGGCGTCGACCTCTCGAATCTCGAACGGGACTTCACCGAAGTCTCGGGGCGCGTCAAAGTCGCCGAGGAGATCTCCGGCGGAAGCGACGACGCACCCGACATCCCGGGTATCGACGACGACTCCGAGGACGAGGACTGATCGCGGCGCGTTTCGTTTCTCTCATCGTAGCGAGCCAACAGCGACGGCGATGCCGACCGCTCACCGGCGGACCATTGAGAGAGCGCCGAAGCTGTGACTGTGTGAAGTTGCGTCGGAAGTAAGGTTTTGCGTGGGTGATGTCCTGTAGGACGTCACCTGCACTTTGCAGTGCGTGGGACCGGATTTGAACCGGCGGACCCCTACGGGACAGCGCCCTCAACGCTGCGCCGTTGGCCTGGCTTGGCTACCCACGCACGTGGTCTCTGTCTGCATTGAATCCGTATCCGTGGCCGCATAAAAGGGCTTTCGTTTGCCATCGGCCGGAGGGCCCTCGGAAACGGACCTTTCAAATACGGGGAAGCTACTACCGGTGACATGGCCAAATATTCGACCGGCGGGGCTGGCGGCAGCGCCGGTGGGAACTGTGAACTCTGTGGCGCGGAGGAGTCGGACCTCCGAACGGCCAACGTCGCCGGTGCCACCCTGGAAGTCTGTAGCGAGTGCGCCCAACACGGTGAGACCGAGGACAACAGCGGGTCCAGCGGTGACGACGGCGAGCGGAGCGAACAGGACCGCAAGCGGCGCGCCGCACAGAACACAGCCCGAGTCGAAGACGCGCGCAAGGGCGACCCGAAACACTGGGAGGAAGGCGGGACCGACTACGAGGACGACCAGCTCCCGTATCTCGTCTCGGGCTACGGGAAGCGGCTCACCGAGGCCCGCCAGGACGAAGGCCTCCAACTCGAAGAACTCGCCGAGGAACTCGACATCGACGAGGGCGACCTGTTAGCGGTCGAGCAGGGCCGAGCCACTCAGGCCGGCGTCGGCGGGTCCGTCGTCGCCAAACTCGAAGACCGACTCGACATCGAGCTCTCGGAGTCGGCCTGAGGTTTTCATCACGGCCCGGTTCTACCGGGACGCGAAGGTGACGACCATCTACGAGGGAACGACGGAGAGCCGGAATGGGATCATCGCGCGCGACCTGCTTTGACCCCGACACACATATCTACCGGCCGTCCATACGGCAGTTCGTGACGGACGAGTACGAGGCGTACGTCTACGACCTGGACGGGACGCTGGTGTCGCTGGCAGTCGACTGGGACGAGGTCGCCCGTGAGGTTGCGGGAGTGTTGCGAGCCCGCGGGGTCGGCGTTGACGGGGCCGACCTCTGGTCGATGCTCGAACTGTCCGAGGAGCACGGCTATCGGCGAAAGGTCGACGAGACCATCGCCGAGTTCGAGCGCGAGGGGGCACGCACGTCCGCGAAGCTCCCGCTCGCCGACGCGCTGCCCCACGACCAGCCGGTCGGCGTCTGTTCGCTGAACTGCGAGGCCGCCTGTCGCATCGCACTGGAGACCTACGGGCTGGACAGTGCGGTCGACGCCATCGTCGGCCGGGACTCGGTAGCGACCGAGAAACCCGACCCCGAGCCGCTTCTGGCGACGATCGACGGGCTTGGAGCCAGCCCGGAGCGGACGCTCTTTATCGGCGATTCACAGCGCGATTACGAGACGGCGGAGAACGCCGGAACTGCGTTCGTCTACGAGTCCGAGTGGCTGGACCGCGTTTGAGTCCGATTTGCCGAAGTCAGTTCGACCGGCGGGCGTAGAGGAACACCGCGACTGCTGTACAGAGCCAGACGATCGCGCCGACGCGGACCGCGAAGCTGACGCGGGCTTCCCACGAGGGGAGTTCGACGCCGGCCGAAAGCAGGGCGACGATCGGCGCCCCGAGGACAATCGTCGTGACGAACGTGACCTGCATGACCCACCCGTAGTCGACGGTCTCGTGGTCGGTGGGTTCGTCCGGATCGTCGACGCGTGTCGGCACGGATGGGCCTGTGAGCGGACGGAATAAGCGTCTATTGGTTGCGAGCGCGGGCTCCGGTGACCGATATTCGGACACGTTTAGGAACCCGGGCCGCGAGAGGGTTCGTATGCCCACAGTCACAGAGATACGCGAGATGGCCGGCGAGGAGAAGATCACGATGCTCACGGCGTACGATGCGGTAACCGCGAGCATCGTCGACGAGGCGGGCACCGACATCGTCCTCGTCGGCGACAGCGTGGGCAACGCGGAGATGGGCCACGACTCGACGCTGCCCGTCACGGTCGACGAGATGGCGAGTCGTACGGGGGCCGTCGTTCGGGGGACCGAGGACGCGATGGTCGTCGCCGACATGCCCTTTCTCTCTTTCGGCGTCGACGAGTCCGAAAGCATCGAACACTGCGGGCGGATGTTGAAAGAGGAAGGTGCCGACGCGGTCAAGATCGAGAGCAGCCCTCGAACGGTCGAACTGACTCAACGGCTGAGCGAACTCGGCATCCCGGTCATGGCACACCTCGGGCTGACGCCCCAGAAAGTCAACCAGCTCGGGGGCTACACCCGACAGGGGACCACGCCGGAAGCGGCCAGGCGCATCCTCGACCTGGCCAACAAACACGAGGAAGCGGGCGCGTTCTCGCTGGTTTTGGAACACGTCCCGGCCAACCTCGCCGAGCGGGTGACCGACGCGCTCACGATCCCGACCATCGGCATCGGTGCGGGACCGGCCTGTGACGGTCAGGTACTGGTCATCAACGACGTGGTGGGCCTGAGCGAGTGGGAGCCGCCCTTCGCGAAACAGTTCGGCGACGTTCGCAGCGAGATGGAAGGAGCGGTCGAAGGGTACGTCGACGCCGTCGAATCCGGCGAGTTCCCCGCCGAAGAACACAGCCACCACGAGGACGAGCTAGACGAGTTGTACTGAGTCAGAGCCGCTGCCGGAACCGGTCCACCGCGGCGTCGAACGCGTCGGGTCGCTCGATCATCGCGAGGTGGGCAGCGTCCTCGATCGTCGTCAGTTCGGCGTCCGGTATCTCGTCGGCGAGGTATTCGTGAAAGTCGACGGGCGTGAGCGAGTCGTGTTCGCCAACCAGCGCCAGCGTCGGCACGTCGATCTCGTCGATCCTGTCGCGTACGTCGAACTCGTGACACGACAGGAAGTCCCGCTCGGTGACGGCCCGGCCGACCGCACGCATCGCGTCCTTCGAGCCTTCGACGTGAGCCGGATCGGGGTCGTGAAAGAGCATGTCGTCGCCGTGGAGCACGTCGATCGCCCGCTCGAAGTCCTCGGCAAGTAGCTCCCGGAGGTCCGGGTGGACAGTGAGTTTCGCGCCCGTTCCTGCCAGTACCAGACCACCGGGGTCGACATCGGTTTCGAGGACGAGGTGGAGGAGGACGGCTCCGCCGAGAGAATTGCCGACCAGGATCTCCGCCCCGGTCTCACGCATGACCGCGCGCACGTCCGCCGCGTACGCATCGAGCGTCTCGTCCCCGAGAGCCGTATCGACGTCGTCGGAATCGCCGTGACCACTCAGATCGATCGCAACAGCGGGCGCGTCGTTCTCCTGGCGCCCGTACTGTGCGGTCCACACCTCGTGTGTCCCGCCGCTGCCGTGGACGTAGAGGATCGGTGCCGATTCGTCGCCGAAATCCGTCCGCCTGTAGGCCGTCTCCCGGCCGTCGTGTGTAATCGTCTGCATGGTCCCGATTGCACCGAGACAGTCATAAAGGCTCGCGACACATATCGACACGTTAGGACATGAACCGCATTTCGACCGATAAGTTGGACTTCCGCCGCCCTTTGCCGGTTTCTGGGCAATAGATTTATATACTATCGATGCTTACTTTGAGTTAGTATGAATTCAAGAGAGCAGTTCAGAGAGCAGGAAGGACCCGTGAGCCGGATGGAATACGACGACGGGTCGATGGTGCTGGCAGCCGACGTCGGCGCCGACCGGGAGGCGACCGTCGACGTGGTCGGCGACACGGTCATCGTCGTGACCGACGACGACCAGTACGAGTTCGAGCTCTCGGGTGACGAGACCGAAACCGAAGGGGACGCGCAAGCGTTTATGAAAAACGGCGTCCTCACTGTCGAGGTAGAAGCATGAAACTCACTGTCAAACCTCTCAAGCAGAAAGACGCGGGGCGCGGACTGGCCGCCATCGACCGGGCCGCAATGTCCGAGATGGGGCTGGAAAACGGTGATTACATCGTCATCGACGGCCACGAGGGCAGCCGAGCGGTCGCTCGCGTCTGGCCCGGCTACCCCGAAGACGAGGGACGGGGCGTCGTCCGAATCGACGGCCAGCTCCGCCAGGAAGCCAACGTCGGAATCGACGACACGGTCGAAGTCGAGGACGCCGACGTCCAGCCGGCCACGTCCGTGACCGTCGCGCTCCCCCAGAACCTCCGGGTTCGCGGGAACGTCGGCCCGCACATCCGGAACAAGCTCTCCGGGCAGGCTGTCACGAAGGGCCAGACCGTCCCGTTCTCGCTCGGGCTCGGCCCCCTCTCGTCGATGTCCGGCCAGCAGATCCCGCTGAAGATCGCCGACACCGACCCCGAGGGGACGGTCGTCGTGACCGACTCGACGGACATCGAGGTCAGCGAGAAGCCGGCCGAGCAGATCGCCGGCGAAGCCCCCGGTGGCGGCAACCACGCCGACACGCCCAACATCACCTACGAGGACATCGGCGGGCTCGACGACGAACTCGAACAGGTCCGCGAGATGATCGAGTTGCCGATGCGACACCCCGAACTGTTCCAGCAGCTCGGCATCGAGCCGCCGAAAGGCGTGCTCCTGCACGGGCCGCCGGGCACCGGGAAGACCCTGATGGCCAAGGCCGTCGCCAACGAGATCGACGCCTACTTCACGAACATCTCGGGCCCCGAGATCATGTCGAAGTACTACGGGGAATCCGAAGAGCAACTCCGCGAGGTGTTCGAGGAGGCCGAAGAGAACGCGCCGGCCATCGTCTTCATCGACGAGATCGACTCCATCGCACCCAAGCGCGGTGAGACCTCCGGTGACGTGGAACGCCGCGTCGTCGCACAGCTCCTCTCGCTGATGGACGGCCTGGAGTCCCGGAAGGAAGTCGTCGTCATCGGGGCGACCAACCGCGTCGACGCCATCGACCCCGCACTGCGCCGGGGCGGTCGTTTCGACCGCGAGATCGAGATCGGCGTCCCGGACAAGGAGGGCCGCAAGGAGATCCTGCAGGTCCACACCCGCGGGATGCCCCTGGTCGACGAGATCGACCTGGACGAGTACGCCGAGAGCACGCACGGGTTCGTCGGGGCCGACCTCGAATCGCTGACCAAGGAGTCGGCGATGAACGCGCTCCGCCGCATCCGGCCGGAACTCGACCTCGAATCCGACGAGATCGACGCCGAGATACTGGAGCGGTTGAAAGTCACGGAGGCGGACCTCAAGGACGCATTGAAGGGCATCACGCCCTCGGCGATGCGCGAGGTGTTCGTCGAAGTCCCCGACATCACCTGGAACGACGTCGGTGGACTCGAAGACACCAAGGAGCGACTCCGTGAGACCATCCAGTGGCCCCTGGAGTACCCCGAGGTGTTCGAGACCATGGACATGGCCTCGCCCAAGGGCGTGCTCATGTACGGCCCGCCGGGCACAGGGAAAACGCTGCTCGCCAAGGCCGTCGCTAACGAGGCCCAGAGCAACTTCATCTCGGTGAAAGGTCCCGAACTGCTGAACAAGTACGTCGGGGAGTCGGAGAAGGGCGTCCGCGAGGTGTTCGAGAAGGCACGCGCCAACGCACCGACCGTCGTCTTCTTCGACGAGATCGACGCCATCGCGGGCGAACGCGGCCGCAACTCCAGCGACTCGGGCGTCGGCGAACGCGTCGTCTCCCAGCTGCTGACGGAACTCGACGGCATCGAGTCCCTGGAAGACGTCGTGGTCATCGCGACCTCGAACCGGCCGGACCTCATCGACTCGGCGCTGTTGCGCCCCGGTCGCCTGGATCGGCACGTCCACGTGCCGGTCCCCGACGAGGAAGCGCGCCGCGCCATCCTCGAGGTCCACACCCGGAACAAGCCGCTAGCCGACGACGTCGACCTCGACAAGGTCGCCCGCAAGACCGAGGGCTTCGTCGGCGCGGACATCGAAGCGCTCGCGCGTGAGGCCTCGATGGCCGCCTCGCGGGAGTTCATCAACAGCGTCTCCCCCGAGGAGGTCGACGAGAGCGTGGGCAACGTCCGCGTGACCATGGACCACTTCGAGGACGCCCTCGATCAAGTCGGCGCGAGCGTCACCGAGGAGACCCGGGAACGCTACGACGAGATCGAAGAGCAGTTCGACAAGCGGGACGCCGGCGTCGAGGAAGAAGAGACCGTCAGCCGGACGTTCCAATGAAGTAGTACCTTTTTTACGCTCGGGTTCGCCTTCGGCGAACCTCTCGCGTAAAAAATCTACGCTAAAAAAGCGGAACTCGCGCGACGCGCGAGTTCCGTGAACCGGCGCGCGGAGCGCGCCGGATGCTTGACCGCAACCGTAGCTAACTGTGTGTCAGTGTAGCGCTAGCGATTCTATCGAACTATTCTTCGACGGTGTCGTACTGTAGACAGGACGCGACTCTATACGCGTCGCGCTGATACTCTGATGAGTCCGTCCGACTGGCTGCAGTGGGATGGCTTATGAGCGGACCCGCCTTCTCGAAAAGTATGTCCGAGGAAACGGACGACTGGGTCTACTGTCGGGAATGTGGGGCGAAAATCCGGCGGGCAGCAGAAATCTGTCCGGACTGTGGCATTCGGCAGCGCCCGCCGCCGACATCGCCAGCCGTAGAATCGGTCCTCGATGGCCGGAATCCCCTCGTTGCTGCACTGCTGTCAGCGCTATTTCCGGGGCTTGGACACATCTATGCCCGGGAAATCGAGACGGGGCTGTTTTTCGCCGTCTCGTTCATCCTTGCAGTGCTCTCGCTCATCGTCTTCATCGGCATCGTGCTCGTGCCGGCCATCTGGCTGTATGCCCTCTACGACGCTGCCAAGTCGGCCCAGCGCCGCGACGACGAGCTGACGACGGCATACGTCTCATGATCGAACCCCGAGTGGATAGTGGACAAATAACAGCCAGTAGCATCAGAAAGCCCGCCTATTCGTACCGTAGCGCTTCGATCGGGTCCACTTTCGCCGCGCTCCATGCCGGGTACAGGCCTGCGAAGATGCCCACGAGAACGCCGACGGCGATGGCGAGCGCGAACCACTCGTAAGCCAGCACCAGCGGCAGGTCGGCGTACTGTGTGACGATCCACCCGCCGAGGATTCCGAGCGGCGTCCCGACGAGGGCACCGAGCAGGCCCAGCAGCGTGGCTTCGACGAGGAACAACTGGAGGACGTCGCGGTTCGTCGCGCCGACGGCTTTCATGATCCCGATCTCCCTTGTGCGCTCCCGGACTGAGACGAGCATGATGTTGGCGATGCCGATGGCCCCGACCAGCAGGGAGATAACGGCGATACCGGTGACGAACTGGGTGAGTCGGTCGACGACGTTTCCGATGCGTTCGACGATGTCCTCGTTGGTGCGAGCGGTCACTTCGTAGCCGTCGGGCACCAGTTGGGCGGCGTCCGAGGCCGCGAGGGACCGCTGGACGCGCTCCTGGACGCCTCCGATCTCGCCGGGGTTTTCGGCGATGACGGTCACCTGGGGATACACCCGCTGTGTCTCGCCAGTCGAGGGACTTTCGACGACCTGGTCGTAGTACGACGTGGGGAGATAGAACGCGGGGCCGCCAGAGCCGAAGCCGCCGAACGGCGAGACGCTCGCGTCGGTAGCTAGCACGCCGACGACGGTGACGTTGACGCTGGTGCCGTTGCGATACGCCACGGTCACTTCCTCACCGACCGAGAGGTTTCCGGGGAACTGGGACGCCGCGTCACGATTGACGACGATCCCCGGACGGCTCTCGTTGAAGGGGCCACCGGCGGCGAACTCCGTTCCGTCGAACAGGGCCGGGGAGGTCGCCGTCACGTCCGCCGTCGCGACCGATCTATCGCCGTGGTCGACCGCCGAGACGGGAATCGACCCGACCGGGATCACCGCACGAACGCCCTCGACGGCACGAAGCCGGTCCAGATCCCGTTCGGTAAATACGGACTGTGCGCCGAATCCAGGCCCACCGCCGTCGCCGCTGGGCGAAGCGACGAGGAAGATCCGATTCGCGCCGGAGTCGCCGAACTCCCCGAGTATGTCGGCCTTGAGACTCACGCCGAGCGTGACGAAGGTGATGACGGCGGCGATGCCGATGACGATGCCCAGCGTCGTCAGCACGCTCCGGAGTTTGTGGCCCCGAATGGTTCGGACGCTCATCCGCAGGCTCTCGCCGAGTTCCATCAGGACCCCTCCGTTCGGTCGTCGGTGGGCGTTCCTTCCGGCTGTCTGTTCCCGAGTTCCTCGATGCGCTCGACACCGCCGTCCAGGAGGTGGACGATGCGGTCGGCGTGTTCGGCGATGGTTCGCTCGTGAGTGACCAGGAGGATCGAGTGGCCCTCGTCCCGCAGGTCGTCGAACAGGTCCATGATCGTCGCGCCGGTCTCGGTGTCGATGTTGCCGGTCGGTTCGTCGGCCAGGAGCAGGGCCGGGTCGGTCGCGAGCGCTCGGGCGATCGCGACCCGCTGGCGCTGCCCACCGCTGAGTTCCGACGGCCGGTGGTCCGTGCGGTCGGCGAGGCCGACGCTGTCGAGCAGGTCTCGTGCCCGGTCGAGTCGTACGTCGCGGTCGACGCCCTGGAAAACGAGCGGGAGCGCGACGTTCTCCTCGGCGGTCAAACGCGGCATGAGGTTGAACGTCTGGAAGACGAAGCCGATCTCCTCGCCGCGGACCCGCGCCCGGTCCCGGTCGCTCAGGCCGGTCACTTCACGGCCATCGACGTGAACGGTCCCGGAGTCTGGGGTATCCAGACAGCCGATGCAGTTCAACAGCGTGCTCTTCCCGGACCCGCTCGGTCCCATCACCGCGGTGTAGGAGCCGTGGGGAAGGGTGAGGGACACGTCAACCAGCGCGTGGACCGGCTGGCCGCGCTGATACGTGCGACTGACATCGCTGAGCTGTACCGCGGCCGTCGACGCGGCGCGTTCGCCCGCCGTCCCGTCCATACTCGGAATTGGGGCTCGGGCCAATTTAACGTACCGCGAGCGTTGGGTCGGCCGCGGATCACTCGTAGGTGAACGCGTTCACCCGTCTGATCGTGTACCGATAACAGATCGCACCGATGGCCCCGACGCTCGCGGCCCAGAACGCCAGCGCACCGAGTTGGGCGAGCAGTTCAGTCGTCCCGGTGAAGGGTGGGCCGTCGTAGAGGGCCGGAACGAAGACGGCGGCAAAGCCCAGCGCGGCCAGGATCGCGGTCAGAAACGAGTGGCCCAGCAGCGCGACGGTAGTCGGCGTCGGCGCTTCGACCCCGCCGAAGGCCCTGACCGACTCGAACCGCGGCGCGGCAGCGCCGAGCGCCAGAGCCAGCGTACTGCTGAACCAGGTGAGCGCAACGGCGAGCACTGCGACGAACGCCACGTCTACGGCTCCGAGACTGCTGAACCAGCCGAGGGCGACGACCAGCAGAAGGGAGAGGGGGAGCCACAGCAGCGTCCCGGCGAGAACGCGCGCCCGAACGATCGTTCGACCCGGCGAGGGCGTCGTCACGATCGCGGGAAGCATCGAACCCTCGATGCCCAGCGGGTTCAGCCCGAAGGTCCCACCGGCGAGGAACGCGCCCAGGACGGCCACGAACATCGGCAGGACGGCCGACCGCGGATGCTCGAACGTGTATTGCAGGATCGGGAAGCCCATGAACAGGAAGTACAGCAAGTGAACGAACTGGCCCGGGGCGCGGAGACCGCGCAGCCACTGCCACCAGATCAGCCGCATGGTCCGGGTCGCGCCGAGCGGACCCGGCGCACCGACCCCGCCGAACCGCGGCGAATCGTCGCTAGCGTCGCCCTCCTCGGTCGTCGTGGCCTCACCGTCACCGTACCAGACCGCGGGTCCGAGCCGCCAGGCCGTCCCGAGCAACAACGGGAACACACCGAAGACGAGTCCCGCTGCAACGATCGATTCGAGACCAGGTGCGACGGCAAACGGCGACGCGACGAGCAGGAAGTCGGCGTAGGGACCGATGGGAACGACACTCAGCGGTTCGAGCAGGTAGTGGATGCGCGAGGTGTCCTCGGGAAGGTAGACGTTGATGCCGAAGACGACGCCGACCATGACGACGAGGGCGACGCCGGTCTGAGGGACGTCGCCCCAGCCGAGTCGGCGGTAGAGCAGGCGAACAGCGTAGGCCAGGACGAACCCGCCCGCGAGGGCAACAGCCAGGATCGGGAGCAGCCCGAAGAGGACGACGGGCACCATCAGCGGGGTGCCTGCCCCGTAGGCGAACGCACCGACGACGAACGCGATCGGCGTCAGGAAGACGGCGAGAATCCGGAGATACTCGGCGAGCACCAGTCCCGTGACGACGGCACGCGGCCGGACCGTCGTCAGCATCAGGTCGGCGTGGTCGATGTCCCCGGCGCGTTCGATCATCCGCAGGCCGAACAGGGCCGTCATCGACCCGAGCCAGGCGGTGATCTGCGCCCTGGCGAGCGTGATGACGGGCATCGTCGTTCCGTCGGCCAACCGGGTACCGGCGGCGTAGCTCCCGCTGACGAACAGGAAGCCGGCCGGCGTGAACGCCAACAGCATGAACGAGAGACCGAGCAGTTGGCGGCGGCTGGCCAGGATCGATCGGACGCTCCGGCGGACCTCGACGCCGGCGATGCGAACGCCGTGGCGCAGGTCGGTTCCGAGCCGTCCGGCCATCGGTCACCCCTCCGCGTCGGCCGGCTCGCCGTCCCAGGCCCGTTCGTCGGTGACCGACAGAAACACGTCCTCGAGCGTGCGTTCCACGGCGTCGTCGGTCCCGTTCCCGGCCGTGGCCGCTTCGGCCCGGCGCTTGAGGGCCGCAGGCGACCCTTCCGCGACGAGACTGCCGTCGGCGAGCATTCCCACGGTATCGGCGAGTTCCTCGACGACCGGGAGGATGTGTGTCGAGAGGAAGACGGTCCGCCCCTCGTCGGCCTGTTCCGCGATGAGATCACGAACCGTTCGGGCCGCTCGCGGGTCCAGGCCGCTCGTCGGTTCGTCCAGAAAGATCACGTCCGGGTCCTGCAACACGGTCCCGGCGAGCGCGGCCTTCTGACGCATTCCCTTCGAGTAGGTCCTGATGGGATCGTCGGCCGCACCGGCCAGGTCGAACCGGTCCAGCAGCGGATCGATGCGCTCGCGCTGGTCGGCGTCCAGATCGCGGAGGTCCGCGAGATAGGTCAGTTGCTCGCGAGCGGTCAGTTCGTCGTAGACCGGCGGTGTCTCGGGCATGTACCCGATGTGGTCGACGACGGCGTCGCGGTCGCTGACGTGATCGCCCATGACCCACGCGTCACCGCTGGTGGGCGTCGTCAGCGTCGTCAGAATGCGCATGGTCGTCGTCTTGCCCGCGCCGTTGGGGCCGAGAAAGCCGTAGACGACGCCGCGGGGAATCGAGAGAGACAACCCCGCCAGGGCGTCGGTGTCACCGTAGGACTTCGTCAACGAGTCGGTCTCGATGGCTGCGGGCATTTGCTATTCACTCCCCCAGCCAGGGCCATCAATCAACCGCTCTCGGACCTCAGTCGAGGCGCTCGGCGGCGTCGCGTTCGACCAGCGGGTCGGCGTTCGTCGCCGGCAGCGTCACCACGTCCTCCGAGGAGAGATCGTACTCGCGGTCGTCGACGCCCAGAATCTCGCCCACGTCGCGTGTGATGCGAACGGTCGTCCGGTCGACTCGCCGATCGCCACCACCGTCCGACCGGGGCTCCGCTTCGGGCGTCGTCCCGGTTCTGCCCCCCTGGGGTTCGTCGGTTCCTCCGGCGGACTGAGTGGCGTCGGGACCGTCCCCGACGGACACGACGTCCGGCTCGCTCGCCTGGCCATCGGGGCCGTCCGGTGGGACTGCCTGTGTGCCGTTCCGTGTGGATTCCGACGAGTCGCCGTCCGATCCCACTCCGGCTTCGGGTGCCGGTCGGTCCGTGTCGGTCGGGTCCATCTCGGCTCTCGACCTCGAACCATCGGTAGACGATGGTTGCTTCCCGTCGGTATCCGACTGTGGATCGTCCGACTGGGTTTCGGCCGTCGACGCCGAGTCCGTCCCGCCCATGAGGTCGGCGGCGTCGACGCCGTCGGTCGGGTCGGGCGCCGTCGGCTCGGGTGACTCCTGGGCAGGGCTCGCGTCCGTCTGACCGGAGTCGGTCCCGGACTCGGCGTCGTCGCCGTCGAGAACGCCGAACACCTGATCGCGGTTCGCCTCGATGGATGCGACCAGCTGTTCGAACAGTTCCCGTTCCTCGGCGGTGAGTCCTTCGTCCTCTGTGGGCATGTCCGCGGCGGCGAAGGAAGCCATCTTGACCAACTTCCCGACGCGGCGTTCGTAGATGGCCTCGACGGTCTGTTCGGCCGTCTTGATGTCGTCGGAGAGTCGGTTGACCTCGGGGGAGTCGAACGGGTCGTCGGCGCGAGCGGCCGCCGTTTCCCGTTCCTCTCGGAGGTTTTGAACGAACTCGCCGGCGTCGGCGTAAAAGGTCTCGCGCAGTTGCTGGAGGCTGTCGCTCTGTCGCTCGCGGTCCCGAATCGATTGCAGCTCGTCCAGGTTCATGCGGTCTGTAGTGTCACTCTTTGCCCTTCTCGGCGCGACCCCGTGCCATCAGGAACACGCCCACGTGCTCTGGAACGGTACGAACACCCTCCGCAAGTGTAAAGCTATCGCCCCCGAGTTCGACCGTTCCACCGTCGGTCACTTCCACAGAGATGTCGTGGCCCCGGAACGTCTCCGGGACGGCATCGACCAGCGGGTCGAACGCCTCGATGTCCCCCCGGTCGATGCGGCGCACCGCAAGCCCGCTCCCACCGTGGATGGTACCCGGCATCCGGATCAGTCGGTTGGTGTCCGTCGTGACCGGCTCGTCGATGGGAGCGTTGTCCGCTTCGACGACGTCCCCGATCAGCACCTTCGCGACCTGGACGAACGCCGAATGCACGTCGATGTTGCCGGCCCGGATCTGCTCGCGGTTCTGGCGGGCGGCGTTCAGCGCCGCGGTCGCCTTCCCCTCGCCGATACCATCGAACTCCTGGAGTCGATCGACGGCGTCGTCCTCGTCCATCGCCAGCAGATCGTCGACGAACGACTCGATGTGGTCCAGTGCGCGGCGACTCCAGCCGCCCTCCGCCGAGAGGGTTCGCTTCTGGGCCGGGCTCTTCCGGCCCGCTTCACCGCCCACGGCTTCTTCCTCGATGAGCGCGTCGAACTCCAGGCCGATGCCCCGCACGTAGTCGACGATCTCCCGGCGGGCGTCGCTTTCGAGTCGCTGGATGCCCTCGTCGCGGACGTGGACGTGGTAGCCTCGCCCGCCCGAGAAGACGACGGTCAGGTCGTCGAAACCGAAATCGTTTTCGAGGAAGTCCAGCAGCCGGCAGAGCGCGTCTTTGCACTTTGCCAGCATCTCCGCGTAGGAGTCCTCGCCGAGCGTGACCGACGGGAGGTGGTCGGCGTCCAGGTCGAAGACCAGGTCCGAGGAGCGCCAGTTTTTCTCGCCCATCGAACTCGCGCCGGGCGCGTCGTAGCGGCCGGCCGAAAAGTAGACGTGACGCGGCCGCTCGCGTTCGAGGAACGATTCGAGGTCGCCCAGGTCCAGGAGCGACTTGTGCCGGACCATCGTCGTCCCCGGACTCTCCGTCCAGGGGATGTACCCCCACTCGCGCTCGTTGGCGTCCGGCGGCGGCGACAGGTCCGTCCGGCGATAGTAGTCACCGAACCGACCCCGAAGGTACGCTCGCGTTCGTTCCTCCATGCTATCACTCCGATGGCAACCCTCGGACAATAGCGTTTGCGTTCCACTTTTTACTCTCTCGGGTGGCCTGCGGCCACCACTCGGTCGCAAAACCTGGACTAAAACTGCCGGACGACTCGCTCACTGCGTTCGTCGCGTCCGGTGAACCGGCGCGCTTGCGCGCCGGATGCTTGACTACTTACTGTGTCTGCGGACTGAACACGAGCATCCGCGCGAACGTAGTGAGTGCGGTTCACTGAAATCGAACAGAGTGAGGCTTCAGTCTTTTTCGCCCACGTTTTTCGAGGAGTGGTGATCGAGCGGAGCGAGGTCACCCGACGATGAAAAAGGTGGCTGTACTGATCGGTCTCCTGTTCTCCAGCCATCTCGACGCGTGATGACTCACACTGAAACAACTGCGCACAGCGTACTGGCACTGATAGAGGAGGCTAAAACAGACAGTCCGACGCCCCGGGAATTACCCGAGGAACAGCCGGAGTTTCGGGTAGCGCTGGACCAGGCTTGTCTCCTCGAGGTAGCCGTCGAGGCCGAAGATGCGGCCGGCACCGAACGCGCCCAGACCGAACAGCAGGAGCGCGTAGACGATGTGGTCGTCGATGACGATGCCGTTCGCGAGCGGCAGCGCCGCCGCCCAGTAGAACAGCATCATTACGGCGCCCCAGATGGCTGCCCAGCGAACGAGTGCGCCGAGCAGCAGGCAGAGCCCGACGAGCATCAGTCCCCACGCGTTGAGGGGGTCGATCAGCCAGACCCACTCGTTAGCCAGGGTCGCCCAGAGCCCGCCGAAGGGGTTCCCTTCGGGGATGGCGTTCAGCAGGAATCCCGCTGCGGTCCACTCTGGGTCCAGCACCTTCGTGATGCCGGCGTAAAAGAACGTCCAGCCCATGACGAGCCGGAGCCCCAGCAGTGCGTACCCGATCCAGTGTTCGGAGTACTCGAAGTCGGTTTCTCTGCCGAATAAGTCAGTTTCTAATTTGCGTGTGGACATGTTCGGTCACCTCTACATGTATACTTTTGAGGACTGATGATATATAATAGTATGACTATTTTCAAAAGTATATAATGGTATTTTAATTAACACCTCCAGAACAGTCAATTTATGCCTCTGGGGACAGAGACGTGCCGGAAACGAAGAACAGTTATTGGTCGCGAACAGGTCAGTTTCGTTCGACAACGCTCGTCCGCTGTGTCACCGGGTCGAGGTAAGCAATCAGTGATCCGTCCTCGTAGTCCGCTTCGACGACCCAGACGCTCACCTGGTGGTCGACGCCGGTGATCGTCGCGTCGTATCCAGCGTCCTCGATGGCCGATTCGACCAGTTCGCGGGCGTGGTCGTCGTCCTCGACGGTGACGTCCGACTCGGGGAGTCGAACCGTCATGACCGGGCAGGACGCGTGACGGACGAGTCGCTCCGCCACGCTCCCGATGAGTCGCCGCTTGACGCCGGTGCGGCCGTGGGTGCCGGCGACGATGACGTCGGCGCCGATGTCATCGGCGTAGTCGAGGATTTCCGAGGCGGGGTCGCCGTCCCTGACCGCCGTCTCGGCGGTGACACCGTGGATGTTGGCCATCGTCTCGATGCGCTCGACGGCGTGTTGTCCCTGCTGTTCCAGTTCGTCAGTCGACTCCCCGTCCCCGAGCATCGAACTGACGTCCGAGTCGACGACGTTGAGGACGTGGAGCGTCGCCCCGTACTGCTCGGCGAGGTCGATGGCCTGCATCGCTACGTGTGCTGTACCCGTGCTTCCGTCGGTGGGGATCAGTATACGCTCGTACATATTCGGAGTGAGGATGGCGGCGTGTAAATAAGTGGTCCTGCGCTCCCGGGCGGTGAGAACACACGTGGCGAAGGCCGGCTTCGAATACGACGGGCAGACCCCAGTTACCGACCCGCAGAAGCCCCCGGAACACAAAGAGGGCCGCAGCACCAGTCACCAGAACACGATCACTAGCGAGGCAAGCACCGAACCCCGAGCGGCCGCCCCAGGACGACCGCGGCCCGGGACCACCGAATTTACAATGGTGTTTCCGATCCGGCGAACTGAAACATTGGTGGCTGATTATATAGCTGTGTTGCCAGTTTACGTTCATTTTTAAGGTAGTAGACCCAACCCGTGAGACATGCCGATGAAAGGATCGGGGACGGCGACGGAGTACCGGGAAATCGACCGCCGTGAGGAGGGCGTCGGCTGGATCGCGTTCCCGAACGAGACGATGCAGCGGGCGAGTCACGCATTCGCCGTCGACGGCGAGGTCTGGGTCTGTGACCCGATCGACGTCGACGGACTCGACGAGTTGCTCGGGGAGTTCGGTGAGGTCGCCGGCGTCGTAATACTGCTGGACAGGCACAAACGCGACGCCGCCGAAGTCGCGAACCGACACGACGTGTCCGTTCACGTCCCCGAGTGGATGGACGGCGTCGTCGAGGACATCGACGCGCCGACGGAGCGTATCCACGTGGAACTGGGGGAAACGGGCGTCGGCGTCCACAAACTCGTCGACAACCGGTTCTGGCAGGAAGCCGCCCTGTACATCGAAGAACGTGACGAACTCATCGTTCCGGAGTCGGTTGGGACTGCGGACTACTTCCGGACGGGGAGCGAACGGCTCGGCGTCCATCCGATGCTCCGGCTGAAACCGCCGAAACGGCTGAAGCGGTTCTCACCGGACCGAGTCCTCGTCGGACACGGTGCCGGCGTCCACGAGGGGGCAGCCGAGGCACTCTCCAGCGCTGTCTCGGGAGCGCGAGCGCGAACGCCGGGGCTCTACGTGAAGAATTTGAAAAACCTCGTGCTGGGGTGAGTCACCGTCAGGCGATGGCGACTTCGACGTCCTGAAGGTACGAGTTCTCCCATTCGCGCCGGTCGACGAGGGCGCTTTCGCCCGACTCGGTCAGGTCGTAGGAGTTGGTCCGACGGTCGATCTGTCCTTTCTCGACGTAGCCACGCTCGACGAGTTCGTCGAGGTTCGGATACAGCCGCCCGTGGTTGACGTCGCCCTCGTAGTAGTCCTCGAGTTCGGCCTTGATAGCCAGGCCGTACGCCTCGTCGAGTCCGGCCAGTACGTAGAGGACGTCCCTCTGGAACGCGGTAAGGTCGTGCATTGTTCATATAGCTGTTGTGTTTTGACAGAGATAAAATTGTTGGCAGTCCAAAACCCGGTTACAGTTACCTAACCTACCGATTGTTCCCAACTGTTCGATAATGTGTTCATGTTTCAAATCAAATATTTCAAGCTCAGGGGCCGGTCGGTGAAATTATATCTAGGGGGCCCAAATGGAAACTGTGGTCAACATCACTCGTGGTTTAGCCGAGACGTTAGTCCGGTTCGGGGGTGACCGCGACCCGGAGTCCGTGACGATCGCCCTCTCAGTACGGCCGGCAGGGGAACTCGACGAGACGGATCTCCCGGACGATACCCCGGTATTCACGCATTTCTACCTCCCGAACGCGGGGGGATCGGTCAACGCGGTGTTCGGGATGGATCTCGGGACGCCGGCCGGCCAGACACAGGGTCGGTTCGTCTCGCACCCGTCGGGTAAGCTCTCGGTCTCCGAACGCGACGACCTCGCGGAGGTGGTGTTCGTCGCCGTCCCACCGTGGGACCTAGACTCGCTGGCCGCGTTCGACCGGAGCGGTCGACGGCAGGAACTCACACTCGTCGACGCCGAACCGCCGGAAGAATCGGTGTCGCTGTAGCGGTCCCGGTCCTCGGCAGCTAATCCAGGTAGCCCAGGTCCTGCAGTTGCTCGGCGATTTCAGCGAACTCCGACTCCGTGAGTTCGTCCTGCTGTTGGTGTTGGATGACGATGCTTCGCAGGAGGAACCGGACCAGATCGCTGGTGCTGGAGAAACTCGTGCCTTCGATAGTCTCGTCGACGCGATCGGCCAGATCGGTGGGGATCGAGACCGTCGTGTAATCGGTCATGTCGCTCCCAAGGTCGACCGCTCGGATAGGCGTTGTGCTGCCGAGCGCTCGGTCGGGAGGGATAGGGTTTTCGGGATGCGAGCAGATAGACTCAACCAATGGGAGTTCGGCCACCACAACAGGACGACGACGAACCGGATGCCATCGAGTTCGGCATCGCGGCGCTGGACGCACGCCTCTCGGAGGTCGCGGTCGAGTACCCGACCGACGGTGAGACGATTCGAAGGACGCTCGGCGACACTGAAATCCCGTACAACGCGGCCGGAAACACCGTCTCGATCGGCGAGGCCATCGACCAGTCCGGGAAGACCCACTTCGAGTCCGAGCAGGAACTGCTCAACGCCCTCCACCCGGTCTTCGAGGAGATGCGTGAATCAGCGTCGTCCAGTATCCTCATGCAACTGCGTGCCCTGGTCCCCTTCTAGTCCCGTTCTGCACTTTCGCCCGGGGCGGTCAGCTCCTCCGAAGAATCGGATTCCGTCTCCCGAGTTCCCGCTGACTCGGCGGCCTGTGGCTGCTGCTCGCTCAGTTTCTCGGCCAGTTCCTCCAGACGCCGGGTCTGTTCGCGGTTGATCGCCACGATCATGTCCGATAGGACGCCGAAGATCAGCAGCTGGACGCCGAAGATGATCGCAAGCGTCCCCACGATGGCGATGACTTCGTGTGAGGTCCGGGTCGTGATCCACTCGATAGCCACGTACGCCCCGAGCGCGACGCCGGCGAGCGTGCTCAACACGCCGACGCTCCCGAAGTAAAACAGCGGGTTGTTGGTCTTGGCCATCTGGTACAGCGTCAGAATGATGACGCCCCCGTCCCGGAACGGCCGGAGGTTCGTTTCGGAGTCGTCCGGTCTGGCCTCGTAGCGGATGGGCACGACCTCGGTCTTGACGCCGTGTTTGACACACTCGACGGCCAGTTCCGTCTCGATACCGAATCCCGAGGCGGTCAGGTTCAGTCGCTCCATCGACTCCCGCGTGAACGCGCGGTAGCCGCTCAGGATGTCTTGGAGGTTCCGGCCGTGGATCCAGCGGAACGCGCCGTTGATGAGTCGGTTCCCGAGACGGTTGAGCCGCGACATCGCCCCTGACTCCATGTCGGCGAACCGGTCGCCGATGACGTGTTCCGCTCGTCCCGCAAAGAGCGGTTCGAGCATCGCGTCCGCATCCTCGACCCGGTAGGTGTCGTCGCCGTCGAGCATCAGGACGTACGGGTTGTCGATGTACCGGAGGCTCTCGCGGACGGCCTGTCCCTTCCCGTTCCCGGACTGAATCTCCACGCGTGCGCCGTGCTCGGCCGCGATCTCTCTGGTCCCGTCGGCGGAGTCGCCGTCGATGACCAGCACGTCCTCGAAGCCCCGCGAGGTGAACTCGTCGATGACGGTGCCGATGGTCTCGGCCTCGTTCAGCGTCGGGATGAGGACACAGACGTCCGAGCGGTCGGGCATCGTCGGGGTATGGTCACCACGTTCGCAAAAAGGTACGGTTCCGTCGCCGTGTTCTCGGTCGGACACCCGTCCGTGCCGCTCACTCGTCGGTGCGCTGGTCGCTCATGTGTTCCCAGATCTCCGTGCACCCACAGCCGTCGTCGACGTCCGCGAGGTGATCCGCGTCGTCGGGTTCCCTGTCTCTCGGCATAGTTACTCGATCTCTGAGTAACTGTAGTGATTTCTTTTGATAAGTATCTTTCGGCACCCTTAGGGGGAGGGGGTTCATATCGGGGCGACATGACCGAGGAAGCGGCCGGGATATTCGACCGGCTTGGGCTGACCGAGTACGAGACGACCGCGCTGACGGAGTTACTCACGCTCGGCCGGACGACGGCCCCGAACCTCGCGGAGGCGACCGGCATCCCGAAAGCCCGTATCTACGGCGTCCTCGATTCGCTCTCGGATCGGGGCTACATCGAAATCGTTCCGGGCCGACCCAAAGAGTATCAACCAAAATCCCCCGAGGAGATACTCGACCGCGCCAGGGAGAACCGCCGACAGGACTACGAGCAGTTCTGCCAGGACCTCTCGGACCACCGGGAGGCGTTCCTCTCGGAGTTCCGGCCCCGCTTCGAGCGGGCGAGCGAGGACATCACGCCCACCGAGGAACTGTTCCACGTCGTCGACGTCGGGGAACCCAGCGAGCGGGAGACCCGCCGACTCTACCACGACGCCGAGGAACGCGTCCGCGTCATCACCAAGAGCTTCGAGTACTTCGACGCCGTCAGGCCCGCCTTCGAGGAGACGCTCGACCGGGGTATCGACGTCGACGTTCTCTTTCTTCACCCCGAACATCTCTCCGACGAGAACCGTCCGATACAGGAACGGATGGTCGAGCGCATGACTGGCGAGTACCCGTCGGTCGACCTGCGGTTCAGCGAGTCGAAACTCCCCTGGCGGGGCACGATCGTCGACCCGAGCATGGAGTACGAGACCGGCAACGCCCTCTTCCTCGTCGAGGAAAAGGACATCCCGCTCCACATGCGCCAAGCGGCGATCACCGAGAACGGTTCGTTCGTCGCTGGCCTCCAGCGCTACTTCGAGTTGGTCTGGGAACACGAAAGTGACACGTCGACGTACGAACCGTAACGGTCAGTCGGAAGGAACTGATTCTGCCGGCAGCCCAAAGCCGATCGCCCACATTGACCCGCTGACTCGATTGCGACCGAAACCGACGTCACCGTCGTACGCACAGTAGAGTTCTCCGTCTATCATCCTGAGGTCGAGGTGATGCATACGACCGGAGTTCCACCCGACACCGCCCGTTCCGACCAGAACTGGTTCCTCGAATAGCGGGCGTTCTTCGTATGTCGACGTATCCAGCGTGGTAATCTCGTAGGCACGGAGGCCACTCCCGTATTCGCCGGTAGAATCCTGGAAAAACGCGATGATGGCGTCGTCCGTGACGATGGGACGACCTGCGGGACGGCCAGCGGTTGGTCGATCCGCCACGACTGGGTTGTCGGGGTGTGGCGTCCAGTTGGGTTTGGTGAGGTCTTCCGAATAATAGACGCTGATTTCGTCGTTGGCCCCCGTTCCCGCGATGGCCCACCAGCGAGACCCTTTCTGAAAGACAACCGTGTCCTGGTATTTGTCCGGTCCGGTGATGATGTCTGCAATGGGTTCCCACTCGTGCGGGAACTCACTCGCCCAATACAGTCGCGCTGGTGCCCTGTACTTCCCCGAGTTCGCGATATCGGGGACCATATATATCTCGCCGTCCGCTGCAAAGACGTACGGAAAGGACAGGTGCCTGTCGATACTCAATGCCAGTCCAGTGTACGTCCACTCCTGGCCTGGGTTCTCGCTCACTGCGTGCCCAATCGCTGCCGTCGGGTCTCGAAGCGGACTAAACACCTCGAAAAAGAGGTGCAGTTCGTCGCCTACCGAATGCAGAAACGGGTCGGCGACGAACCCCAGTTCGCCGTGGTCCGTCACGTTGCTGGCAGTGAAGCCTGAACCGTGTAGGTCCGCACGTCGGAGTTGCTTCAGTGCGGTCCGGATGTCTGTCGTGTGAAATCGAAAGCCGTGCTGCGTTCGACCGCCGAACGAATGGTGGAGGCCACGTAACCCAGCCCGAGAGAATCGTCGTAACGTTCTGACGGCTCGATTCACTGTGTTCAGTTGGTAATCTCGGGAATTTATACCTACTGATTACGACAACATCACCATGTCGCACTCGCTGGCGCTTCTTCTCGGCAGCCGACGAGTTCCCCGGTGGGTCGTCGACGCCATCGATCGCGTCGAACGGAACGGGACCGGCTGCGTCGAGAACGTGTTTGTTCCCGAAACGACGTCGCCAGCGTCACCGGACAAGGGGCTCCGATTCTACGTCGATCAGGTCCGAGAGAAAGGGTGCTGGACGCCAGTCGCGGCGGGACAGAAACTCGTCGGCGCCGTTCTCGGCCCGCTGCCCGCGCTCGAACGCGTCCCCGTCATGACCATCGACTCCGTAGACGAGGAACGCATCGAGACCTGTGGTCTCGAACGGCCATCGGAACACCGGTGCGAACTCTCGGCATCGGCCGTGGATGCGCTCACCGGAACCGATGTTGCGTTCCACTGGGGCATCGGTATTCTCACCGGTGAAGTCCTGTCCGCTCCAGAACACGGCGTGTTGGGCGTCCATCAGGGGAACGTACGGGAGTATCGTGGTGGGCCACCAGGATTCTGGGAGTACCTCCACGGCGACGACCAAGCAGGAGTGACCCTCCAGCGGTACACCGAAGACCTGGATGCAGGCGGAATCGTTGCCGAACGGACGGTGGACGTCGACGACGCCCACACTTGGCGGTCGGTTCGTCGTCGCCTCTGTACGGCGAGCGCTAGACTTCTCGTTGACGGACTCGACAAACTCGGTGACGACGGCATCGCCGTTGACTTACCTGAAAAACTGGGACCGGTGTACCGCCCCAGTCAACGAACCTGTAAGACCACTGTCCAATACCTCGGCCGTGCGCTCCCCGGGTGGATGCGAGAACTGGCGAACAGCTGAACACCATCGAAGTATCTCGGCAGCGCACCGCACTTATTCGTCGACGAACAACCGCGCAACGCGCTTGAAGGGGCCGAGGTTGACGCCGAACCGATCCTCGAAGCTCAACACGAGCATTATCTCTTCTTCCTCGATGCCACCGAGCGCGAGAATTGCGACGCCGTAGATACTGACGAAGGCCATGCCCATACCGACCAACACGGGTGCGGTCATATCGAGGAATCGGTTGACTACGTAGTAGATGCCTGCCATCGACAAAATGCCCACCGTGGCGGGCTTTACCAGCGCGGCCGTTATCGGATGGATGCTGGTTGCTCTATAGACCTGCGCCGAGTAGAGGACGTTCAGCCCTGTGTACGACACGGCGGTGGCGACGGCTGCACCCAGAATTCCGTACTCCGGAATTAGTGCGAAGTTGAGTACGACGTTGGTCGCCCCGGCCAGAAGGTTGTCCCACATGACGACCCGAGTCCGGCCGATGGCCGTGAGCGTGTTCACGTTGGGGCCCGCCACCGAGTGGGTGAAAAATCCGAGCGCGAGCACCACAAGTGCTAGTGACCCGTCGACGTACTCCACGCCAAACGTGAGCCGAATCGACGCCGTCGGGAAGAACACGAGGATGAGTGCCGGGGGCAGCGTTGCCATGAATATCCACTTGGTGACGAGTTTGTAGGTTCGATCCATCTCATCTGTCCGTTCGTCGGAGTGTAACTGGGAGAGGACAGGCATGGCGATGAAGCTGAACGCCGAGAGCGTAGCCGTCAGCAGTTCGGCCAGCGGATACACGACGTTGTAACTCCCGACTTCCCCCGAGGTGCGAAAGTAGCTCAGCATGAAGATGTCGAAATACGAGAGGACCATCACCATCGCCGCGGTGAGCATCAGCGGCGCCGAGAACGAGACGAGTTCACGTCGACGCATGTTCGCGGTGACCGACGACCGGAGGTTCGTCCGGGTCACCACGTAGTAGAGGCCAGCGAGTCCGGCGGCGGCGAACGTCACCGAGTAGGCTCCGACGATTCCCACAGCGCCAAGGCCGAAGTACAGCACGACGAGGACAAGCGAAAAGCGGACAATCGGTTGTCCGATGTTCCTGATGAGTACCTTTGGAAGTGAACGCTGGAGCCCCTGGACGATCCCGATAGTGAATTTCATCAGCGCTGCGAAGGGGATGCCCAGAGCGGCGATTCGGACGACGCCGACCGCTTCCGGCGCACGGAGAGCATACGTTGCAAACGGCTCGGCGAATACGAACAGCAGGATAGCACAACCGACAGACAGGCCAGTCACGACCTGGAGGCCGGACGCCATGACGCCCTTTCGGTCTGCTTCGTCGTCGAACCGCGGCAAATACCGGCCGACGCCCGTGTTCATCCCGAACAACAGAATGGTGGAAACAAACGACAGCGTAGTGATGCCGATGGTGGCCACGCCGTACGAGGTCCGACCGAGTAACTGTGCGATGAGAACTTTCGCCACGAACGAGATTCCGAGTTCGAGAACGAGTCCGGCGAACAACAGGACGCCACTCTTGAACAGTCGCCGAACGATGGAATTCTGTTTCTCAAACATACCAACGTGGAATCTGGAACGACCGGTCACACGAAGTGTTTTCGCAGCGGTACTGGAGTCAGTCGGCGTAGCCGAGACTACGGAGTTGCTCCTCGACGTCGGCTGTCATCTGCCGGTCTCCTTCGTCCACCGTCTCCCCCTCGATAACTGCCCAGGGAACTTCACGGAGGGCCGGGTGATGAATGCCGGTCGGATGACCATAGAGTCGCATTGGAAGCAGAGGCATGCGCTCGCCTAAATTGTTTCCGTGATCGGACGTTACGACGGTACGACCCTCGTGGTCAAGAAGGGGTTCGATAGCGTCTAATACGCGTTGGAGATTGTCACCGTAAGCCTCCCAGACCTCGTCGGCGTTTTCGTACCCGAGTCCCACCGCCTCCCAGACATCGGTGGCACCCTGCTTGACCCCCTCAACCGTCACTTCCTCGGTCCCATTGAACTCGGCGTAGCGCAGGTGCGGGGCACCGAGGAACGGGTAGTGGGGCTGGAGGTAGTGGACGATGAGTCGCTTTTCAGGGAACTGTTCGCGGGCATCCAGCGCCGCCTCAGTGACGTCTTCTGGTGGAACCGTTCCGATTTCTGGGTCGAACGACTCTCGCCAGGGCTCCAGAAAGCAATGGAACGCCGTCTCGACCTGCCGCGAGACGACGGGGTTGCCGGTGACGTACACGCAGTCAGTCTTCGCTGGACTGCCGAAGTTGGCCTTCACCCACTCGTGTGTCGCGCTCCCGGCACTGTATACTCGCTCGTAACTGTCGTAGGTACTCGTGTCTGCGATCTCCTCGAACAGGTCTCCACGGCAGGCGTCCAGCACGAGGAGCGTGTCCCACTCTCGGTCCAGCACGTGAATACCGTCGTGCTCGTGGAATCGCGACTGGAGCGGGCCGACGATTCGATGTGCTGCTCTGTTTTGCCACCAAGTCGGACGGTCGTAATTCGCCGCGATCTCGTTGACGGCGTACTGTAGCTTCTTTAGCATCGAGGATGTGCGTATCAATCCTGAACTGCGGATAAATCACTTTCGACTACTCGGCACCGACAGGTTCAAGTCTGAAACGGCTACCTTTCGATTTATGAGGGAAATGTAACGTGGTTCGGGTCCTCCTCCTCCATACGAACAAATCGTACGCGGAAACCCTAGCCCGAATCGCCTCGCGAGATCATCCGTCCTACGACGTCGAAGTCGTCTCGCGAGTTCCCGTTTCGCACCGGGTTCGAGCGCTCAGGACCCGTGATTTCGACCTGGTTCAGACGGACGAACTCATTGTCAACGGGATGCTCGCCACCGGTGCGTCAGTTCTCTTCGACGTGCCACTCGTCGCCGCGATTCGCGGCTGGGCCGATTACACGAACGCCCACGGTCAGTACGGCTGGTTCAAAGACGCCAGTATTCGTGCGCGCACGCGACTTGCCCTCCGCCAGGCGTCCGAGACGATTTTCATCAGCGACACTGCACGCAAGACGTTCCGGGCACAGTATCCGGTCGACCGGTACTCTGTCGTCGGCAGACCTGTTGACGTCGACCGCTACGGGACCGGGCAAGCAACCGAACGGGGAACGTTCGACCTTCTCACTGTCACGAATCTCCGATACGAGGAGAAATACGAGGGCGTACTCACGGTATTACGTGCCCTCCGCCCACTGTTTGCGGAACGTCCGGACCTGCGATATCGGGTGGCTGGCGGTGGCCAGTATCTGGACGAACTGCACGCGTTTCTCGAGGACTATGAGTTTGCGGACCGCGTCAAGGCCCTCGGTTTCGTCGACGCCGTCGAAGACGAGTTCGCGAGCGCGGACGGATTCGTATACGTGAGTTTCCTCGACGCCTATCCGACCGTGGTGCTGGAAGCGCAGGCTGCAGGACTACCCGTAGTCGGTGGTGACGCAGTCGGCGTCCCCGACGTGGTTGGAGACGCTGGCGACATCTGTCCTCCAACGCCTAACGGCGTTCGCGATGCGCTCGACCGACTCGTCACCGACGACGACCACCGGGAGTCGCTCGCGGCCCAGAGCCGGGAAAAAATGGTCACCTACAATCAAAAGTGCGTCGCCGGGCACGTTGACGTCTGGGACCGCGTGCGACAGCGGTAGCGCGGCAAACGGGGTCGTTACTCCTGATAGCCGAGGTCCCGGAGTCGCTGTGCCACTTGCTCGTCCATTTCGGCTGTGACCGCTTCGGTACCGACGCGCTGGGCGTGGTCATTGATTTGTTCCGCGAAGTCAGCGCGAACGTCGGGATAGTCTCCGGCGACATTTCGTGTTTCGTCCGGGTCGTCTGTGAGGTCGAACAGGCGTTCCTCGCCGTCTTCCATGCGGACGTACTTCCAGTCTGTCGTCCGGAGACCGAACCGGCGGTCATCTTCGTCGTAGTCGGCCCACTCTGCGATGACGCGGTTGCGGTCGTGGTCACTGCCTGGTGCGAGACTCGTCCCCTGGAAGGCAGCTGGCGTCGGCGCGTCAGCGTAATCGACGAGGGTGGGTGCGAGGTCAAGTAGTCCGACCATGCCGTCGACCTTACCTCCCGTCTCTCCATCGTCGACGACGAGCGGAACGTGTAGTACTTCGTCGTAGAACGTTGCTGCGTGGCTGAACTGCCCGTGGTCGAGGAACTCCTCGCCGTGGTCGGCCGTAAATGCCACGACCGGTTCGCTGTCCCAGGTGTCGCGGACGCCGGTCAGCAACCGGTCGACTTCGGCATCCATGAACGCAATTTCCGCATCGTACAGGTCTACGATGGCCTCGAACTCCTCATCGGTGACGCCTTCGGGATCTTCGAGCATCTTCCGCCGCAGTCGGATAGCGCGCTCGTCGTCAACCGAGTCGTCTCGGAACTGCCGCTGGTACTGGGCGGGCGGCGTGTACGGGTGATGGACATCCATGTAGTGAACCCAGAGGAAACGCGGCCCGTCGCCCATCTCTTCGGCCCACTCCAGGGCCATGTCGGTCATCTCATCGGCGGAGACGTACGCCGAGCCGAGTTCGACGCCGGCACGGCGCTCAGTGGCGTTGAACGCCGTCTGGAGGAACTGGTAAATCTGGCTGTCGTTGTCGACGTGGGTCTTGATGGCTTGTCGAGCACGCGCGAGAAGTGAAGGGTCGGATTTCGAATCGTAGAACCGGTCGAACCCGCGGTCATAGCCGAAGTCAGCCGACAGATAGAGGTTCGAGTGAAGGCCAGCAGTCTCGTACCCTGCTTCGGAGAGCGACTCCGCGAGCGTCGTCCGGTCAGCTGAGAGTTGATGGAATCCGCCGTGACCCAGCGCGTAGGACGAGGTGAGAATCGAGGGAAAGGACGGCCGCGTCGAGCAGCCGTGAGAGAACGCGTTTGTGAACCGTCGACTTTCTGCCGCCAAGTCGTCAATGGTCGGTGTCGTCTCTCGGTGGTACCCGTAACACCCCACGTGGTCAGCACGGAGAGAATCGACGGTAACGAGGACGATATCGGTCATACATCCGATGCTTGTGCCGGAGAAGGAATATTTTTCTATGCACCAATCGCTGAAGCATGGACTTTGTCATGCCGTAATGCTTTCCAGAGCCAGGACATAGTCTCTCGTTATCTCTCTCCAGTCGAACCCGGCGACATACGTCTGTAACGCCTGCCCCTTCCCAGATCGGTCCGCCCGCTCGATCGCGCCGGCTACGGATTCGGGATCGGTCGTACAGTACTCGACGAGGCCCCCGAACCGTGATTCGGCCCTGCCGGCGAGTTGGACGACCGGCAGCCCCGCCGCCCCGTACTCCAGGACTTTCAGCGTGTGCGGGTCGTCGACCAGCGAGAGGCCCACATCCGCTAACTGCAAGAGCCCCGGAACCTCCTCGTGTGGCACTGTTCCCAGGAACCGAATCTCCACCGAACGTTCGGCAGCGGCTTCCACCTGCGGTTCAAGCGACCCGGCTCCCGCCACCACGAGCGTCCAGTCGTCGAGGCACGCCACGCCCTCGAGCATGGCCTCGACCGAGTACATCGGTTCCAGTCCCCCGACGTACACCGCCAGGTTCGATGGGACGGTCCCCAGTCGCTCGCGGGCGGCGTCCACGACCGACTCGTCGGGGGTGGCGAATCGGTCGTAGTCGACGCCGAGGTCGGTCTCGGTGGAGGACGACGCCCGCGCCTGTATCCGTGCGGCTTCCTCGGGATAGACGTAGAAGACGTGATCGGCGAGCCTGAACGCGAGGTTTTCGAGGCGTTCGACCAGTGCGACGACTGGCGCTGATTCGGTCTCCCGGAGCTGGCTGATCGGATCGACGTGGTCTACGACGAGTGGAATCCCGTGGGCCTTCGAGACGCAGAGTGCGGTGATCGCCCCCAGTCGAGTCGTACCGACGACCACGTCGAACCGGCCCCGCTCACGAAGGGATTTCGCCACGGTCATCGCCGTCGTCCCGCGGACCTCGACGGTCAAACCCTCGTTTTCGAGATGGGTCGCGATTCGGTCCCGCCCGACACTGATGTCGTCGGGCTTGTCCGGCGTCAGCCACAGGACGGAGCGACCGGTCACGAACCGGCCCCCCGGAGGGAGTTGTACTTCGTCGCCCCGTAGAGATAGCCGAACCCGACGACCGCGGTGAAGACGAACAGCATGACCAGTTGCGTGAGCCGCTCGACGCTCGGTCCCCGAACCAGGTTGCGGAGGCGTTCGGGGGCGAACTCGAACAGGAGATCGCCGAGGAAGGCCGACTCTTCCCCGGTCGAGTCGGGAACGAGGTACTCCATCCCGCGCTTCGAGTAGCCCTGCCAGAACGCCCGATCCAGCAGCCACCACGGGTCCGTTCGGTACTCGTAGACTTTGTGTGCGACGCGGGCCTCCGGGTTGTAGTACACCCCATTCCCGTACTCGTCGGCGAGGCGCGCACAGAGCTCCGTTTCGCCGCCCTGGAGGTTTTTGTCGCCCTGTCGGCCGCCGATGTCCGTATCGAACCCGTCCAGTTCGAGGAACACGTCCCGTCGGAAGGAGATGTTCGAGCCGAACGTGTTGCGGACTTCGCCCGCCCCGTCGGCGAACCCCCGGTGCGTGACGCCGACGAGCCAGTAGAACTCCTCGGGCAGGAACCCGGGACGGCCGGCGACCCAGGCTGGCGTCATCTTCCCGCCCGCCGCCAGGGCGTCCTCGCGTTCGTACGTCTCGACGAGTTCCGCGATCCACTCCGAGTCCGCGATGGCGTCGTCGTCGATGAACGCCACCACGTCGCCAGTTGCGACCCTCGCGCCGTTGTTCCGGCTCTCCAGCAGGCCCACGTTCTCGTCGTTACAGTGTGTCACCACGTCACCGCGGTCGCCGTAGTCCTCGCGGAACCGGTCGGCGACGGCCTCGTTCCCGTCGCTGACGAGGACGAGTTCGGTGTCCTCGTACGTCTGGTCGAGGACGCTCTCGGCCGCTTCGGTGAAAGCGTCGTAGCGGTCGAGCGTGTGCGTACAGAGGACGACCGAGACGCGCATGGTGCGGCGTGCGCGGTCGGGTCCCAAAACCGTTTTCCTTCGACAGCCGGATCTCCGACGGTGCGCGCCCCACCAGAGTGGACTCCGCCAACGTATCGATCGACCAGTACGCTCCCCACACGTTTTCACGAACTGAGACCAGAGATATGTTGCTTTTTATCCCCCTTACGAGTAATGGCGTGTAGATGTACGAATCGATTCTCTTCGCCACGGACCGGAGCGATCACGCCGACAGAGTCGGGGAACACGCCATCGATATCGCGCGAACGCGGGATGCGACGCTGCACGTCCTCTCTGTGGTCGACGACCGCGCCTTCCTGGTCTTGGACGACGACCGCGTCGAGGAAGTCCGAAACGAACTGGAAGAAGACGCGCTTCACGCGGTCGATCAGGCCGTCACGAACGCCCAGGAGGAGGGCATCAACGCGACCGCGGCCGTCGACGTGGGCCACCCGGCCGAGTGTATCGTCGACTACGTCGAGGAGTCCGACATCGACCTCGTCGTGATGGGCACCAGCGGCGACAACTACGAGCGAAACGTCGTCGGCAGCGTCTCCCAGCGCGTCGTCGAGACGTCGCCCGTCCCCGTACTGACCGTCGGTCTCGACGCCTGAACCCTATTCCTCGATTTCGTCGCTGTCGGCGGCTGGGACCACCGTCACGCTCGCGACGCCGTCGTTGGCGTCCAGTTCCATGATGGTGACGCCCATCGTGTTCCGTCCGAAGGTCGAGATCTCCGAAGCGCGAATGCGCATGATCTGACCCAGTTCGCTCATGATGATGAGCTGGTCGGCATCCGTGACGGCCTTGACGGACGTGACCGGGCCGTTGCGTCCCTCCGTCTTGATGTCGATGAGTCCCTTGCCGTAGCGGGACTGGCGGCGGTACTCGCTCAGTTTCGTCCGCTTGCCGTAGCCGTTCTCGGTGACGGTCAACAGCGCGCGCTCGTCGTCGTCGCTCGTCGCGACCAGACCGGCGACCGCGTCGCCGTCCTGGAGTTTGATCGCACCGACGCCGCGTGCGGTCCGGCCCATCTGTCGGGCCTCGTCCTCGTCGAAGCGAATGACCATCCCGTCCTCGGTGGCGATGACGAGGTCCTGGCCGCCGGTCGTCACCTCGACGTCGACGAGTTCGTCGCCCTCCTCCAGCGAGGCGGCGATGATCCCCGTCGACATGATGTTCTCGAACTCGTCGGCGCAGGTCCGCTTGACGTAACCGTCGCGGGTGACCATCGTGAGACACTCGTCGGACTCGAAGTCGTCGGTGTTGACGACGGCCGTGATCTCCTCGCCGTCGTCGATTCCCTCGATGACGTTCCGGATGTGGTTGCCACGGGCCGTCCGGCTCATCTCGGGCACCTGGTAGGTCTTCAGCCGATAAACCTGCCCCTGGTTGGTGAAACAGAGCAGGTAGTCGTGGCTGTTGGCCCGGAACACCTCGTGGACGCGGTCGCCCTCCTTGGGGTCTGCGCCGATGATCCCCTTCCCGCCGCGACCCTGTGGGTCGAACTTCTCGACGGGCATGCGCTTGATGTAGTCGTCCTCGGTGATGACGACCACGCAGTCCTCCTCGGGGATGAGGTCCTCGTGCGTGACCTCGCCGGTGTCCTCGATGATCTTCGTCCGCCTGTCGTCGTCGTACTCGGCTTTGATCTCCTCGAGTTCGTCCTTGATGACGTCGAGCAGTTCCTGCTCGTCGCCGAGGATCTCTTCGAGACGGTCGATGCGCTCGTTGACCTCCTCGTACTCGGTCTCGATCTCCGCGACCTCCGCCGAGGTCAGGCTCCCGATCTGGATGCGGACGATGTGGTCGGCCTGGTCCTCGGAGAAGTCGTACTCGGCTCGCAGGGCTTCCTTGGCAGCGTCCCGGTCGTCGGCGTCACGGACGATCTCGATCACGTCGTCCGCGTTCTGGACGGCCGTGAGTCGACCTTCGAGGATGTGTGCGCGGTCCTCGGCCTCGTCCAACTCGAACTGGCTGCGCCGCCGGACGACTTCTTTCCGGTGGTCGACGTACTCCGCGAGCGTCTCCTTGAGCGTCAGCACGCGGGGCTGGCCGTCGACCAGGGCGAGGTTGATGACGCCGAAGGTCGATTCCAGGTGGTGTTCGAGCAACTGGTTTTCCACCACGTCGGCGTTCGCGCCGCGTTTGAGTTCGACGACGATGCGTACGCCGTCGCGGTCGGACTCGTCGCGGAGGTCGCTGATCCCCTCGATTTTGCCCTCGTTGACGTTCTCGGCGATGCGCTCGACCATCCGAGCCTTGTTCTCCTGGAAGGGAATCTCGGTGATGACGATGCGGCCGTCCTCGTGGTCGATCTCGTAGGCGGCGCGAACGGTGATGCGTCCGCGACCGGTCTTGTACGCCTTGTGGATGGCGTTGCGCCCGACGATGTTCGCGCCAGTCGGGAAGTCCGGCCCCTTGATCGGACCGGGACTCCCCTCCATGTGGATCAGGTCCTCGACCGAACAGTCGGGGTTGTCGATGAGGTGGACGGTCGCGTCGATGATCTCACCGAGGTTGTGCGGTGGGATCTTCGTCGACATACCCACGGCGATCCCGGTCGAGCCGTTGACCAGCAGGTTCGGGTACGCCGCCGGCAGCACGTCCGGCTCTCGGAGGCGGTCGTCGTAGTTGGGCTGGAAGTCGACGGTGTCCTTGTCGATGTCCTCCAGGAGTTCCTCGGCGATGGGGGCCATCCGAGCCTCGGTGTACCGCATGGCCGCGGCGGGGTCGCCGTCCATCGACCCGAAGTTCCCCTGGCCGTCGACGAGGGGATAGCGCATGCTGAACTCCTGGGCCATGCCCACGAGCGTGTCGTAGATGGCCTGGTCGCCGTGGGGGTGGTAGTTACCCATCGTCTCGCCGACCACTGACGAGGACTTGCGGTGACTGCTCCCCGAGGAGACGCCCATCTCGTCCAGCGCGTAGAGGATGCGCCGGTGGACGGGTTTCAGCCCGTCACGTACGTCCGGGAGCGCCCGGCCCGCGATGACGCTCATCGCGTAGTCGATGTAGCTCTGCTCCATCTCGTCTTCGACGCGCACCCGCTCTACGTTCGCCGCGGGTACCGCCGGCGTGTCGTCCGGTCCGTCCGGCATGTCTGAACTCATATGTCCACCCACTCGGCTTCCGGCGAGTGTTCCTTGATGAACTGTTTGCGCGGTTCGACTGCGTCGCCCATCAGCACCGAGAACATCTTATCGGCCGCCGCGGCGTCCTCGATGGTGATCTGTTTCAGCCGCCTGTTCTCGGGGTTCATCGTCGTCTCCCAGAGCTGTTCGGGGTTCATCTCGCCCAGCCCCTTGAACCGCTGGACCTGGGTGGGATTCCCGTCGCATTTCTCGGTGACGATCTGTTCTCGCTCCTGCTCGGTCATCGCGTCGTACGTATTCCCGCGATAGCGGATGCGGTACAGCGGGGGCTGGGTCGCGTAGACGTACCCCGCCTCGATGAGCGGCTTCATGTGCCGGTAGAACAGGGTGAGCAGGAGCGTCCGGATGTGTGCCCCGTCCACGTCGGCGTCAGTCATCACCATGATGCGCTGATACCGGGCGTCATCGATGTCGAACTCGTCGCCGATGCCCGTCCCGATGGCCGTGATCATGCTCCGGATCTCGTCGTTTTCGAGGATCCGGTCCAGTCGATGCCGTTCGACGTTGAGAATCTTCCCGCCCAGCGGGAGGATGGCCTGGAACTCCGGGTTCCGGCCCTGCTTGGCGCTTCCGCCCGCCGAGTCGCCCTCGACGATGAACAGTTCCGACTCTGTGGGGTCTTTCGTCTGGCAGTCGGCGAGTTTGCCGGGCAGCGCCGTCGAGTCCAGCGCGTTCTTCCGACGCGTCAGCTCCTCGGCCTTCTTGGCGGCTTTCCGTGCCTTCGCGGCCTCTACGGCCTTCGAGACGATGGCCTGGGCCACGTCCGGGTGTTCCTCGAAATGGGTCGAGAGTTTCTCGTGGATCGCGCTCTCGACGATGCCCCGGACCTCGCTGTTGCCGAGTTTCGTCTTGGTCTGGCCCTCGAACTGCGGATCGGGGTGTTTGACCGAGATGACCGCGGTCAGCCCCTCGCGGATGTCCTCGCCCTTGAGGTTCGAGTCCAGGTCGCCGAGCATTCCGTGTTCGTGCGCGTAATCGTTGATGACCCGCGTGAGCGAGGTTTTGAATCCCGTGAGATGAGTCCCCCCCTCGCGGGTGTTGATGTTGTTCGCGAAGGCGTGGATCGAGCCCTGTAGCTCGTCGGTGGCCTGCATCGCCACCTCCAGGTGGACCGCACCCTCGTCGATCTCGCTTTCGTCCTCGAAGTAGATGACGTCCTCGTGGAGGGGGTTTTTCGTCTCGTTTAAGTACTCGACGAACTCGCGGATGCCGCCCTCGTACATGAACGTCGTCTCCGACCCGTCGCGCTCGTCGGAGAGGGTGATCTCGACGCCGGAATTGAGGAAGGCGAGTTCTCGAAGCCGGTTTTCGAGCGTCGAGAACTCGAACTCGTCGGTCTCGAAGATCTCGTCGTCGGGCCAAAACCTGATGGTGGTCCCGGTCTCCTCGTCGGGCTCCATCGCCCGTTCCTCCCGGAGGTCGTACTCCGGTTCGCCGTGATCGAAGCGCTGCTTCCAGACCGTCCCGTCGCGTTTGACCTCGGCTTCGAGCCACTTCGAGAGGCCGTTGACGACGGAGACGCCGACGCCGTGGAGTCCACCGGAGACCTGGTAGGACTTGTTGTCGAACTTCCCGCCGGCGTGAAGGACCGTCATGATGACTTCCAGGGCAGGCTTGTCGTGCTCTTCGTGTGTATCGACGGGGATGCCGCGGCCGTCGTCGCTGACGCTCACCGAGTTGTCCTCGTGGATCGTGACATCGATTGCGTCACAGTAGCCGGCCAGCGCCTCGTCGATGGAGTTGTCGACGACTTCGTAGACGAGATGATGCAGACCGCGAGAGTCAGTCGAGCCGATGTACATCGCGGGCCGTTTCCGGACGGCCTCCAGCCCTTCTAGGACTTGGATTTGTCTGGCTCCGTATTCAGGCTCCTTAGACATGAAATCTATAGCGTCGTAGGGTACCGGGCTTGATAAAACTCCCGCACGCTCGCGCGCGCGAAATTACCTACCCACTTTCGCTCCACTTTCACCGCGCTGCCGTGCAACATTTAACCCCTCCCGGGGTACAAACAGCCAGAAGATGACCTCGTTTCAATCGACGCTCGCCGAGGGAGAGGGGATCGCCGAGGAGTTGGCCGAGTCCCAGCGGTCGATCTCTATCGCCGAGTTCTTCGAGAAGAACCGTCAGATGCTCGGGTTCGATTCGGGTGCCCGGGGGCTCGTGACTGCCGTCAAGGAAGGCGTCGACAACGCCCTAGACGCGAGCGAAGAAGCCGGTATTCTCCCCGATATCTACGTCGAAATCCAGGAAGCCGGCGACTACTATCGACTCATCATCGAGGACAACGGGCCGGGGATCACCAAAGAACAGATCCCCAAGATCTTCGGGAAACTGCTCTATGGCTCGCGCTTTCACAAACGCGAGCAGAACCGCGGGCAACAGGGGATCGGGATCTCTGCAGCCGTTCTCTACTCACAGCTCACCAGCGGCAAACCCGCCAAAATCACCAGCCGCACGCAGCGCGGAACCGACGCGAAGTACTTCGAGCTGACCATCGATACCGACAGCAACGAACCCGAGATCGAAGGCGAGGACACGACCTCCTGGGACCGCCCGCACGGGACGCGCATCGAACTGGAGATGGAGGGGAACATGCGCGCCCGCCAGCAGCTCCACGACTACATCAAACACACGGCGGTCGTCAACCCCCACGCCCGCATCGAACTCCGAGAGCCCAGCGAGCACATGAAATACGAGCGGGTGACCGACCAACTCCCCGCCGAAACCGAGGAGATCCGCCCGCACCCCCACGGCGTCGAACTCGGGACCCTCCAGAAGATGCTCGACGCCACGGATTCGTACTCGGTCTCGGGCTTCGTCCAGGAGGAGTTCACCCGCGTCGGCGGGAAGACCGCCGATTCGATCATCGACAACTTCCGCGATCGGCACTTCGGGCGCGAGATGGCCTGGAACGCGCCGCGGGAGCACGAAGACGGAGACGTTGCGGCGGCCGTCGAGGACGCTGTCGCCAACAAGGGCTCGGAAGCCACGAGCGAGTTCGCCGGAGCCGTCGCCGACGCCGTCGACGAGCGGGAACTCGTCGCCCACCACCAGCTCGTCGAGGTGGTCGCGAGTTTCGCGGAGACGGTCGGCGAGAAACACGACACGACCTTCGGGGACACGGTGCAGGAAAACGCCGTCGAGGCCGCCTGGACCGAGATCACCCTGGAACGCACCGCGGACGTGTACAGTCTCGTCGACGGGGCCACGACGGACCGGAAGGACGACGCGCACGTCCAGGGACTGGCCGAGCGGGTCGCCGCGAAGTTCGAGAACCGGGACGACGACCCGCGCGACCGGATGACCCGCACGGAACTCGAGGAGTACGTCGACAAGTCCGCCGACGACACCGAGGAGTACGACGACGCGACCTTCGGCGAGAAGGCCCGCGGGAAGGTCGTCGACGCGCTCTGGGACCGGATGCGGACGGTACCCGACGAGGTGCCCAAGATTTCGGCCATCGCCGAGGACCGCGACATGGCGAGCGAACTCCACGACGCGATGCGCGCGACCGACATCATCGCGCCGCCGACGGGATGTCTCTCGCCGATCACCGACGACCTGGTCCTGGAGGGACTCAAAAAGGAGTTCGACGCGGACTTCTACTCGTCGACGACCCGTGACGCCTCCGTCCACGGCGGCGACCCGTTCATCGTCGAGGCCGGTATCGCCTACGGCGGCGACATGGAGGAAGGCGGCAAATCGGAGGTGATGCGCTTTGCCAACCGCGTCCCGCTGGTCTACCAGCGCGGTGCCTGTGCCATCACCGACGTGGTCAAGGACATCAACTGGCGCAACTACAAACTCGATCAGCCCGGGGGACGGGGCATCCCGAACGGCCCGGCGGTCATCATGGTCCACGTCGCCTCGACGAACGTCCCCTTCACCAGCGAGTCCAAGGACGCGGTGGCGAACGTGCCCGAGATCGAAGACGAGATCGAACGCGCCATCCGCGATTCGGCTCGGGACCTCAAATCCTACCTCAAGAAGCGCCGGTCGATGGAGAAACGCCGGCGCAAACAGGACAAACTCGCGACGATCCTCCCGGCGATGGCGGACAAACTGGAGGGCGTGACCGGCAAAGGAGAGTTGAACATCGACGACACGCTCGCTCGGATCATGAACAACGTCCTGGTCGAACGCGAGTACGGCGAGGACTCCGTCCAGTTGACCGTCGAGAACAACGACAGCACGAACGCCCAACTGGAGGTGACCGACATTGTGACCGAGGACCCCGGAGAGGTCGACGGTGCCAACGTCGTCGAGATGGACGGCGAGTGGTTCGTGAAGTGGTCGCCGACGGTGAAGGCGGGTGAGGAAGCGACCATCGAGTACGCGGTCAACGGCGAGGCGACCTTCGACATCCAGGTCGAGGGCATCGAGGACGAGAAACTGACGGTGGACGCATAACAATGAGCACGGATTCCACAGCAGACGACGGCGACGCCCGCGAGCGGCTCATCGACCTCGCGGCACAGTTCTACGACCAGTTCGAGCACGGGGACGTCCCGACGATGTCGATCCCCACCCGGACCAAGAGCAACATCGTCTTCGACGACGAGAAGGGGGTCTGGGTGTACGGCGACCGGAACAGCACCCGCTCGGCCAAGACCGTCAGCGGTGCCCAGAAACTGCTGAAGGCCATCTACACGATCGACTTCCTGGCCCAGCAACTCGAAGAGAACCGCTCGTCGACCCTGCGTGAACTCTACTACCTGAGCGAGTCCTTCGAACAGCAGGAAGCGCAGTTCAACAGCCAGGACGAGTCGAACCAGCTCATCGAGGACCTAGAGATCGTCTCGGACGTGCGCCGCGAGGAGTTCCACATGCGGCCGGAGGAATCCGGCGCAACAGTGATGGGGCCGCTGAAGATCCGCGAGCAGACGCGTCGCGGCGAACGCGAGATCCACTGCCAGGAAGACGTCGGCGAGGGCGGATACCAGATCCCCAACGACCCCGACACGATCGAGTTCCTGGAGAACGACGCGGATTTCGTCCTCTGTGTCGAGACCGGTGGGATGCGCGACCGACTGGTCGAGAACGGGTTCGACGAAGAGTACAACGCCATCATCGTCCACCTCAAGGGGCAGCCCGCACGCGCGACCCGGCGGCTGACCAAGCGACTCCACGACGAACTCGGGCTGCCGGTGACGGTCTTCACTGACGGCGACCCGTGGTCGTACCGCATCTACGGCTCCGTGGCCTACGGCTCGATCAAGTCCGCCCACCTCTCGGAGTACCTGGCGACGCCGGAGGCCCAGTACATCGGCATCCAGCCCGAGGACATCGTCGAGTACGACCTCCCGACGGACCCACTCGGCGATTCCGACATCAACGCCCTGGAGTCGGAACTGGAGGACCCGCGCTTCCAGACCGACTACTGGAACGAACAGATCGAACTGCAACTCGACATCGGAAAGAAGGCCGAACAGCAGTCGCTCGCCTCCCGCGGCCTGGACTTCGTGACCGATACCTACCTGCCGGATCGGCTCGACGCGATGGGCATCATCTGATCGGGAACTCCTTCTCGGCCCGTGAGGTGTCGGTACAGGGTGGATTGGACCTTTACTCTCGTGGGTTCAAACTGCGGTATGGCACACGCGCCAGAACAGCCGCGGACCTACGTCTGTACCGACTGTCAGGTCGTCCACGCCGGCACCGTCACCAGTCACGACGCCGGGAACTACACGTACGAGGAACCGACGACGTGCGGTGCCTGCGAGGGATCGGAGTTCGTCAAAATCGGGGACTGGCCCCATCACGACAGGTGAGGCGAGGGCGGGATTACGGGTCTTCCAGAGTGACGGACACGCCCCGACGCTCCACGTCGTCGGCGAACGCCCCGGCGTCGGCTTCGATTTCCTCGAAGGTGTCGTAATGAACCGGAACGACTAGATCGGGTTCGAGGTCACCGACGAGTTCGGCGGCCTCGTGCCGGTCCATCGTGAACGTCCCGCCGATGGGCGGGAGGAACAGCGACACGTCGAGTTCGGCGTGGCCATCGAGCACGTCGGTGTCACCGGGCCAGCAGACCTCGACGCCGTCGACGTTCAAGAGGAAGCCACAGCCCCGGCCTTCGGGATGGTACGGCTCGCCGGAGTCGTCGACGTGTGGCCCGTCCGGGCGGTTGTAGGCCGGGAGCGTCCGGAGGATGACGCCCGCCGCGACGGTGTCGGTCTCGTCGTCGACTCGGTGGACCTCGCCCGGGAGGTCCCGAACCTGGGTCACGTCCCGGTCGGTTTCGCTGTGATGGACGGCCTCGTGGACGACGACCGTCGTTTCGTCCGTGCTGATTCGCTCGATCGCGTCGGGATCGTAGTGGTGCGTGTGCGAGACACAGACCAGGTCGGCGTCGCTGCCCTCGTAGTCGTCGAGGAGTCCGTACCGGCCGGGGTCGAAAAAGACGACAGTGCCGTCGGCGGACTCGATTCTGACGCTCGCGAGACCGAACCAGTCGACGGTCAACCCCTCGTGTTCGACGGTCATTGTCGAGCGTTCGTCGAGACCGGCCAAAATCACTGTCGGTCCGTCTCGATTCAGTCCCCCGCGCTCTGTTCTGCGAGGACCTCGTGTAGCGCTTCCAGGAGGAGGTCCGCGTGCTCTTTTTCGAACACCAGCGGGGGGCGGATCTTCAGCACGTTATCGTGTTCGCCGGTCGAGCCGATGAGAACTCGCCGCTGACGTAATCCGTTGACTACTGCCTTCGTCTGATGCGGTGCCGGCTCCCAGGTCTCCTGGTCTGTGACGAGTTCGACACCAACCATCAGTCCTCGTTGCCGAACCTCACCGACGAGTTCGCATTCGGCAGCGAGTTCTTTCAGGCCAGTATGCAAGTACTCGCCGACCGTAGCGACGTGGGGCAATAGATCGTTCTCCTGGATCTGATCCAACACCGCCAATGCAGCCGCGCATGAGACGGGATTCCCACCGAACGTGCTGAAAAACCCCGTCTGATCGAACAGGGTTGACGCGATGTCCGACCGCGTCACGACGGCCGCGACAGGGTGTCCATTGCCCATCGGCTTGCCGAGTGTGACGATATCGGGAACGACGTCCGCACTCTGGAATCCCCACAGGTCCGAGCCACATCGGCCGTGCCCTGACTGTATCTCGTCCGCGATAACGAGCCCGCCGGCCTCGCGGACACGGTCGATCATCCCGCCTAACCGGTCTTCATCAGGCGGGTAGATGCCGTCGCTGGTGAACAGCGAGTCGAACATGAACGCCGCTGTCCCCGACCCCTGTCTCTCGAGTGTTTCGACCGATTCGGTCATGCTTTCGACTGGATCGGTATCCGCCTGGCTGCGATGCGAACGTTCGTCGACGGGCGGTGTAACTGTCTCGACGTGCTCTGGACAGTAATCCTCGGGCCATATTGTCGGAGATTGTTCCGTTATCGTATCGGTAATCCCGTGATACGCGTTCTCCGAAACGATCGCGCCGTTGCTTCCGGTCGCAGTTTTGGCCAATCGCCAGGCGGTGTCGGTTGCCTCGCTTCCGGAGTTGACGAAGAGGACTCTGTTCAGTTCGTCCGGCATCGTCGCCAGGATGCGTTCGGCCAGCGTGACCGGGGCTTCCTGCAGATACCGGGTGTGGGTCGCCAGTTTGTGCGCCTGCCCGCCGATGGCGTCTGCGACGGCGGGGTTTGCGTGACCGACAACCTGTACGTTATTGTACGCATCGAGGTAGCGCCGGCCATCGGGATCGAACAGCCACACTCCCTCTCCACCGGCGACGTGAACGGGGTCCTCGTAGAAGAGCGGTGATTCCCCGAGCACGGCGCGCCGTCGGGAGCGCAATTCCGACCGTTCCATCTGCTGGTACGGGACGTTACTCGAGAGCGCCGCGGTTCGCAGCCGGCGGCCCACATTGTTCAGCCCTGCGTCCTCCAGCGATCGCAACAGCGCCCAGCCGTCGTCAACACCGGCGGCGCTGTGGTCGTCGATCTTGTCGGGATGTTCGTCGATCCGCCAGGCGACCGTAACGCCCCACGCGAGATGCCGCGCCGCAACGAGATCCACCAGCAGTTTCGCTTCTTCCGCTTCGAGTGGTGTCACGCTGACGTACCCTCGAATCACTGCCTGAGCCGCCTCGATCGGGTCATCACGACGGTACATGACGCTCGCGATAGCCATTACGAGGTCGCTCACGAGAGCCGTATGAGTCAGGTCGCCGAAGTCGACGATCCCACTGACCTGATTGGACTCGTCCAGCAGTACGTTGTCGAGCGTGAGGTCGTTGTGGATCACCTGCGCACGGAGCGAGTCGAAAACCGGTGCAACTCGATTATCGAACCGATCGAGGATACGTTCGGCGAGCTCGCGTCGCTCCGGGTCGGTAACGCTGTCCAGGAGTGATCGAAGTTCAGCGGTGTGCTGCAGGTCCCACAGGATGTCGTAGTCCGCGTTCGGATGGAAGAAACTGCGGAGTGCTTTGCCGAGTCTCGCCACGACCGCTCCGTAGTCGTATAGGGCCTCGTCGTCGAGATCGCTGCCCGAAACCGGTCGTCCCGAAACGTGGGTAAACATCCGCACGTGGTATGCCTCGCCGACATCGATAGTCGTCCAGAACGAGCCATCGACCGTTGGAATGGGCTCCATCACTGGAAGGTCGGGATCGGTCCGATTCACGTGGTGCAGGGCCTCAGTTTGTAGATCGAGTGACTCAACGTCATCGGCTGGACTGGAGATCTTCAGGACGTACGCCTCGCCGTCGTCGACGTCGATTCGAAAGTTCTGGTCGCGCTCGCCCCCGATTTCCGTTGCCGTCCCCTCTTTCCCGAATTCGTGTTCGGCAATCCGTGCAGCTTGCTGTTCGTCTAACGTCGGGGGCTGTACAGTAAACGGTTCTAACAACGTGGGTGTCTCTGTCATCGGTCGTTCACAATTTCGTTTTAAATATAATTTTATTGAGTCTTTCCCGTCCGCGTCCAGCTTGGGACGGGACTAAACCGTCTTCACGTACTGGTCACGTTCCCAGTCGGTGACGTGATCCCGAACCGCTCGCAGCTCGCACCGCTTCGATGCTGTGAACATCTGCACGAAATCCTCGCCAAGCAAGTCGACGAGTGCGTCGTCCGTCTCGAGCGCGCGCAAGGCGAGTTCGGGCGAGTGGGGGAGTTCGGGGCGGTCGCCGGTCGGATCACCGTCGGACGGTGACGGCGGCTCCAGTTCGCGTCGGAGCCCGTCGAGACCCGCGGCGATTATCCCGGCGATGACGAGGTACGGGTTGGCGTCGGCGCTCGGAATCCGCGTCTCCATACGGACGTCTCCTGACGGGATGCGGACTGCAGTCATCCGGTTGTCGTACCCCCAGGAAGCGGTGTAAGGGACGAACGAGCTTGGCTCGAACCGCTTGAACCCGTTGACGCTTGGCGTCCCGAGTGCGGTCAACGCGTCGGCGTGTTCCATCAAGCCGCCGACGAAATGCCGCCCGTTGGCGGAGAGTGTACTATCAGTGCCGTCCTCGAAGACGTTCTCATCGTCGTCGAATGCACTCACGTGGAGGTGATAGCCACTGCCCGATCGATCGGCGAACGGCTTGGCCATGAACGTCGGCCACTGATCGAAGCTCCGGCCGACCTGTTTGACGAGCCGCTTGAAATCGAGGGTCGTGTCCGCCTGTTCGAGCGGGCGGCCGTAGTCGAACAGCACTTCGAGTTGCCCGGGGCCGTGCTCGTGGTGGAGCGCGGTGAGGTCGATTCCGTAGTCGCCAGCCCACTCGACGAGCCGGTCGTAGAAAGGGGCGACCTCTTCGGTCGCCCACGAGACACACTCGTGGTCACCGCCGGTCGCGGGGACGTACTCGTTCTCGGGGCCTTCCTCCAGAAGGTAGAACTCGAGTTCGCTCCCGACGTAGAAGTCGAACTCGAAGTCGTTGGTCGCCAGTACCGACTCCAGGACCGCCCGCGGTGAGCACGATAGCCGCTCGCCCTCGTGGAAAAACCGGCACAGGACTCGGACAGCGTTCTTCCGCCAGGGCAGTCGCGTTGTCGTCTCCGGGATCGGGTGGACGACTCCATCGCCGTGTCCGGTCTCTGCACCGAGTCCGGACCCCTCCGGAACGTGATTGTTCGGGGTCTGGGCCAACATCACGAGGTTCATCGCAAACCCGTCGTCCCACTTCTCGAGGAACGTGTCTGCGGTTAGCTGTTTCGACCGGGAAATCCCGTTGACGTCTGCAAATTCGATGAAGACGTGTTCGATCGCTGGATCCTCGATGGTCTCGATCATCTGATCGGCCGCGCTACTCACTGGACTCCCTCCCAGAAACGCAGAAGCACACTCATCGTCGGAAGAGTTATTCAGATAATAATAGTACTATTTCTACCGACAATATTGTCTTAAATGCTACTCTGTAGTCGGAGTTTAGATGAAATACAATATAATTCAGTTTTCTCACATACAATGGTAAAAGCCGCCTCTGGCTTGCGCGTATCAGTGCGACTGCAGAATCGATAGTCGAAACGACTCTCGAACAGTACCGGAAGACCGTTCGGCATTCGAGTGATACAGTACTGACAGGCTGGCCTCGCTTCGCTCGGCGTATGCTCCTGCTCTTCACAGTTGCTCAGTGGGGACACACAGTGAGCGATCTACGATGGTGATTACTCGTCTGAAATCCGCGTCAACGAATTCCCGTCCCGAACCGAGCTACTGCTCGTCGGCCAGCCGCTCGACGCGCTCCCGGGTGTCGGCGTCCGAGGGGTCCTTGTCGTCGCGCACGCCGAGGAACCGCGGGAACCGCAGCGCCCACCCCGACTCGTAGGTCGGCGATTCCTGGATCTCCTCGTAGCCGACCTCGAAGACGGCCGCCGGTTCGATGTCGACCGTCTGCCCGGACTCGGTCAGGACGTGGGGTTCCAGCAACTCGGTGAGGTCGGCGAGTTCCTCGTCGGTGATCCCCGTCGCGACCTTCCCGATGGTCTCGTAGCCGTCGTCGGTCCGGACCGACAGCAGGAAGGTCCCGAGGAACTCCGCGCGCCTGCCCTCGCCCCATTCGGCCCCAGTCACGACCAGGTCGAGCGTCTCCACGTCGGGCTTCCGTTTGAGCCAGTTTTGTCCGCGGCGTCCGGGCGAGTACGTCGATTGGGGGTTCTTGAGCATGATCCCCTCGTGGCCCGCCGCTAGCGCGTCGGCCTCGATGTCGGCGATTTCGACGGGGTCGTCGGTGAGCCAGAGGTCGGCGACGCCGTCGTCGAGCACCGCGTCCAATCGGTCGTAACGCTCGACGAGCGGGGCGTCCAACAGGTCCTCGCCGTCGGCGTGGAGGCAGTCGAACGCTTCCAGTTCGACCGCGACCTCCTCGCGGGCCTTCGCCACGTCGTGTTTGCGGCGGAACCGGCGGAGGATCTCCTGGAATGGAAGCGGGTCGCCGCTCTCGTCGACGGCCACGACCTCGCCGTCGAGGATCGCAGGGACGTCCAGGTTCGCCTCGACGTACTCGACGATCTCGGGAAGCGGGTCGGTCACGTCCTCCATGTTCCGGGAGTACAGCGACACCGTCTCGCCGTCGTAGTGGACCTGAATCCGTGCGCCGTCGAACTTCCAGGAGACCGCCGTCTCGTCCCACGCCTCGACGGCGTCGCCGACGGTGCCGGCCTGGGCCAGCATCGCCTGCACCGGTCGCCCGATCTCCAGGTCCAGGGCGTCCAATCCCGACTGCCCCTCCTCGCGGGCCACGTCGGCGACGAGGCCGTAGTCGTTCGAGACCTGCAGGGCGCGCTCGACTGACTCGACCGGGACCGCGAAGGCCTCGGCGATCGCGTCCCTGACGGTACCTTCCCCGACGCCGATGCGCATCTCAGAGAGGACTAGTCGGGAGAGATACCGGGCTTCCTCGGGGCTCGCGCGGTTGAACAGGCCGAAGAGGACGTCGAGTTTCGTGTCCTGGCTCCCGCTCCCATCGACGGCCGCCAGCGTCCGCAACTGTTCGTCGACCTCGCCGACGGTCAGGTCGTCAGGGCCGTTCCCGGTGAACGCTCCCAGGCCCTGCTGGCCACCGAACTCGTAGCTCGCTGCGACGGCGCCGATCTCGCCGACCTCGGCCAGTCGGTCCTCGACGTCGGCTGCCGAGACGTTCTGCCCGGCGGCGCGTGCGATGGCCTCGTAACACAGTCTCGGGCCGATGTCGAGTGTCGTCGAGTCGTGGGCCGGGAACACCCGACCCTGGACGAACCGGGTGACGGTCGACAGGTCGTCGCCGGCACCGTCGAACAGGTCCCTGACGAGGGCGACGGTCTCCAGATCCGCGGGCTCGGCCTCGATGTCTGCTGCGCGGTCGGCGAACGCGGAGAACTCCATCGGTCTCTCGTAGTCAGGTCCCCGAGTTAAATCGCCCGGAGCGAAGCTATCACAGGAATCGCAGAATCAGTCTGAGTTGGGGGCGGTGTCCTCGTATGCGTCGGCGAGTCGCGTCACGATCCGGTGGATGGGCAGCGTGACCCCGAACTGGCGGGCGACCAGTGCGACCGGAAGCAGCGTGATCCCGAGCAGCAGGGTCAGTTGGTACGTCGCGAACAGCGCGCTTCTGAACAGGCGGTTTTCCATTGTCCTCGCTGGTGATGGGGTGATTGGGTTATATATTCTTTTCCCTAATTTATAATCCATAACGTTCTTCGATTGTATTTCATCGGACCGCCGTCCTGTGGTTCCATTCGAGTCGTATTTCGGGCAACTCCCCTTGCGATGGGTGCGCCGAGAACGGTAATGGGGAGATAATCGACGGGAGATGCAGCCATAAGTTATAGGGATGATTGTAATCCCATGCGCCTCGAATTTAGTAGGTAGAACTGTTCTCCGTGGCATATCACGTTCAATCGGCGGGCAGAGTCAAATCACAAAGCACGAGAGGGAGGACGACAGAGGGATGGGTATGAACTATCTGGTAGCGATGGAAGCCGCGTGGTTGGTCCGTGACGTCGAAGACATCGACGACGCCATTGGCGTCGCCGTCAGCGAAGCCGGTAAGCGCCTCAACGACCAGGACATGGACTACATCGAGGTCGAGGTCGGCGCGACCGGCTGTCCCGCCTGTGGGGAACCGTTCGATTCCGCATTCATCGCCGCCGACACGGCGCTGGTCGGTCTCGTCCTGGAGATGAAGGTGTTCAACGCCGAGAACACCGAACACGCACAGCGCATCGCGAAAAGTGAGATCGGCGGCGCCCTCCGCGACGTGCCGCTGAAAGTCATCGAGACCATCGAGTTCGAGGAAGAAGAGGAAGCCGAGGTCTGAACGGCGACCGCGACTGAGGAAGCTTTTTGTATTACCGTTAGTTATCCGACGGTATGGAGCTACCGACGCCAGCGGACCTTCGGGAACGGCGCAACGAGCTCGATCTCACCCAGAGCGAGCTCGCCGAACGGGCCGACGTCTCACAGCCACTCATCGCCCGCATCGAGGGGGGAGACGTCGACCCCCGCCTTTCGACGCTCCGGCGGATCGTCAACGCCCTGGAGGAAGCCGAGGGCGGGATCCTCCGCGCCGAGGACCTGATGCACAGCCCGGTGTACGGCATCGAACCCGACGACAGCATCAAGTTCGCCATCGAGACGATGAACCAGGAGGGGTACTCGCAACTCCCGGTCATCCGCGACGACTACCCGGTGGGCATCGTCAGTCTCGGCGACGTTCGCCACGTCGACGCCGAGGATCCCGGCGACCTCCCCATTACGGACGTGATGCGCGAGAGCATCACGACCGTCACGCGGGAGACGACCCTCGACGAGGTCGACACGCATCTCGACCACCACGACGCGGTCATCGTCATCGAGAACGGGGAGATGGTCGGCATCATCACCGACGCCGACATCGCCGCCCACCTGTCAGAATAACGTCGGACTGCGTTAGACCAGTTCCAGCCCGCGAATCGCGACGCACTCCTCGTCGTCCTGCACCTCGCCGATGATTCTCCCATCTTCGGTCGCATCCACCACCGCTTCGGCGTCTTCTGGCGGCAGCGCAGCGACGAACCCAGTGCCCATGTTGAACGTCCGGTGCATCTCCTCGTCGCTGACCGACCCTTCCTCCTGAACGAACTCGAAGACCGGCTGGGCCTCGAAGGGGTCCGTGATCTCGTATCGGAACTCGCCCATCCGGGCCAGGTTGGTCCACCCGCCGCCGGTGACGTGGGCGGCCGCGTGGGTCTCGTTGGCCAGAAGCGGGTCGAGCAGGTCCGTGTAGATTCGGGTCGGCTTCAGCAGTTCCTCGGCGATTGTCCGGTCCGTGTCGCCCGGGAACGGATCGGTGTACTCGTGGTTCCGAGTGACTGCCTCGCGTGCGAGGGTCAGTCCGTTCGAGTGAATGCCCGTCGAGGGGAATCCAACCAGCGCGTCGCCGGGCTGGGCCTCCCCCGGGAACACGTCGTCCTTGGCCGCGAGACCGGCGCAGGTGCCCGCGATGTCCAGCCCCTTGATGACGTCGGGCATCACCGCGGTCTCGCCGCCGACCAGCGCCACGTCGGCCCGGTCGGCACCCGTCGAGAGCCCCTCGCCGATCTGCTCGCTGGTCTCGTCGTCGGGTTCCTCGACCGCCAGGTAGTCGACGAACGCAACCGGCGTGACCCCCGCCGCGACGAGGTCGTTGACGTTCATCGCGATGCAGTCGATGCCGATGGTCGAGTAGTCGTCGACGGCCTCCGCGACCAGCAGTTTCGTCCCGACGCCGTCGGCCGCCAGCGCAAGGTAGCGGTCCCCGATGTCGAGCAGGCCGGCGAAGTCGCCCTCGAACTCCTCGGTCGCACCGAGCAGTGCGGCCGTCGCCGCCTCGCTGGCGTCGATGTCGACCCCCGCCTCGGCGTACGTCAGCCCCTCTTCCGAGTCCGCGTCGTTGCTATCGCCGTCCCGAGGCGTCTCTGACGCCTCGCTGTCCTCGGTCATGTCCGAGTGGCCGCGCGGCGAGCGCAAAAGCCCGTCGGTCCCCGCTCTCGGTCGGCCGACGGATCACGGACGGCCGTATCCGAGCCGCTTGTAGAGCCGCCATTCCCCGGCCTCCGTTCGGAGTTCCAGTATCTGCGACTGTCCGTCGCCGGAGCCGTCGACGTAGGTCCCTCGCACTTCGATTGTACTGCTCCCGACACTGGTTGACCTGATGTCCACGAAGTCCACGTCGTCGCGCCGGGTACGCTCCAGTCGGTCGTCGGACAGCGGGGGGAGTTGCGCGTCGCTGTGTCGAAGTCGCTCCGCGGCCTGCCGGTCCCCGTCGTCGAGGGCCTCGTGATATCGGTCGATGACGTCGCGGGCGTCGGCCGGGAGTTGCGGACCGGGGTCCGGTGTGGATGTCGGTGTTTCCCAGAAGTCGCCGCGAACGTTCAGCGGCACGTTCTCGTAGAGTTTCCAGTTCAGGTCCGATCGATTGTTGACCCGGAGGCGAATGGTGTTGCCCATTTCGACGGGGCTCTCCAAGTCGGGATGGGAGAGGCTGACGACCGTGGACACCTCCGCCCGCTCGACGAGTTTCGTGCCGACGCTCGTCCGGGGGACCGTCACCTCGCTGGCCGCGAAAGGCGCGACGGTCCGCTCGGTGATTCCGATGTCCGAATCCGCGTGTATCATCTCGTTCGCGCCTGCCACATCACCCTCACTGAGCGTCGCGTAGAAGGCCCTGACCGTCCGCTCCGGTTCAGTGCCGTCGCTGACGACCGTCTCTACCGTCGTCCCCTGGCCCTGGTCCCGATAGCTGTCGATCGCCTCCGAACAACCAGCCACGCCGACGACGCCGAGTGTGCCCACCGCGTGGAGGTATCGTCGCCGCGTCGAACTCGACTCGCTCATATTCGGCCACAGAGACCTGTCGCTGTTAAAACATCCTGTTCTATCTCGTCCTCAGAACAACCCGACGGTCGTGATCGACCAGATCGCCAGCGCCACCGAGGGGACGAACACGAAGACGAACACGGCCTTGTCCCAGTTCCAGACGGTCTTGCCGTCCAGCGGCCCGAACGGGATCATGTTGAACCCCGCCAGGAACAGGTTGATGACCAGCCCAAAGGTACCGACCTGGCCGAGAAAGCCGCCGTACAGGAACGCGAGCGGCAGGAACAGGGCTGCGAGACCGAGGTTCGTCACCGGGCCGGCGAGCGCGATCAGGCCGTTCTCCCGCTCGGTCGACCGTCCACGGTGGTAGACGGCACCGGGCGCGGCGAAGATGAACCCGACCATCGCCGAGACGATGGCGATGAACAGCATGCCGTAGTCCGCCCGGAACTCGGCGACCTTCCCGAACTTGATGGCCGCGACCTTGTGGGCCATCTCGTGGAGGAGGAAACCGACGCCGACCGTGAGGAAACTCAACGCGAGCATCCGGGTCAACAGCGGGATGTCCGAGCGCAGTAGCGCCGGCCGCTGGAAGAAGATCGTGAAGGCGACGCTCAGGGCGACCCACGCGGCCGCGAAGTCGAACAGTTCGCGCGTCGAAAACCGGACGTTCACGCTATCAGGCCCCAGATGATGTCGATGCTGTTCCGGGCACCCTGCAGCATGAGGCGGGTGATCTCGTCGACGCCCCCGATCTGCGTGAAGAAGTAGGGGAGCAGGACGAACCCGAACAGCATGCTCGCGATGAAACTCCCGACGTTCGTCATCGCGACGATGAGAATGAGTCGGAACAGCGGCACGTCCTTCATCCGGGCGAAGATGTCACGGATGGGTGCCTGCTCGTCGTCCAGGATCTCGTTCAGCGTGTTGATGTCGCTGATGTTGACCGAGAGGTAGCGCAGTTCGACGTAGCCGGCGAACCAGCCCGGCGCGAGAAGCGGGTTCACGCTCGTGAACCAGGCGACGGCCCCACCGACGGTCGCGCTCTGCCAGTGTGCCCCGGCGAGTTTCGCCAGCGCGAACGCGATGATCCCGTTGATGAGGAACCACGCGCCGAACAGCTGGATCAAAAAGCCCGTCGAGGCACCCTCGACGCCGGTCGCGACCGCCAGCGCCAGCAGCGCGAAGAAGGCCAGAAAGCCCAGGGTGAACAGGTAGCCGAAGAGCTTGAAGAAGGAGAACCGACTCCCGGACTCGACGCCGACGAGCGACTCGAAATCCGGGAGCGTCTCGGGATGGTCCAGATACTCCTGGATGCCGGCGCGGTGCCCGGCCCCGACGACGGCGACCACCTCGTAGCCGGCGCTCCTGAGCTGGACGAGGTTGTGTGCGATGTAGGCGTCGCGCTCGTCGATCAGCGCCTCGGCCCCGCCGGGGGAGAACTGCCGGAACTCCTCCATCATCGCGGTGACCACGTCGGCGTCGGTCAGCTCAGACATGTCGATGTCCTCGGGGTCGGCTCCCTCCGTGGTCGTGGTGAACAGGACGGCAAAGAGCAGTCCGAATGCCCCGCCGATGGTGAGGACGATGGCGAGTCCGTCGAGGATCGCCAGCGGAATCCCGCCCACGAGGCCGAGGCCGCCCAGCAAGAGCGGGCCGGCCAGCAGTTCGGCGGGCAGCGCGACGAACAGACCGATCGCCAGCCCGATACTGACGCCGGCGGTCACGGGGTTGGCCGCGCCCGTGAGCAAGCCGCCGATGAGCTTCAACTTCTCCAGTCCCGACAGCCGCGCCCAGAACCGCTGGATCGTCGTCTGGATGTTCCGGTCGACGAGTGCGATGCCGAGTCCCAGTTCTTCGGCCGTCTCGACGGCCGCCATCATGTCCGCGCCGGGTTCGATATCGAACCGATCACCAAGCCGTGCCTGGACGTATGACAGCATCCAGTACGCCAGGAACTGGAAGACGGTGTTGCCCTCCAGCAGGTCGCCCGGGTCCATGTCGTCGGGCGTCTCGCCTTTCATCTGGCGGTAGCGGCCCTCGTCGAGTTCGACGGCGACGACGTCGGGCCGGCGCTCATCGATCGTCTGTTCGACCTCCTCGACACTGTCCTGGGAGACGTGTGCGGTGCCCAGAACCGTGACACTCCCTTCCCCCGAAGGGTCCCCCGGTGCGTTCGGCGTGGGCGCCGACCGTTCACTCATTGACGGACCATAGACAACCCCCCGTTTTGAGATTGTCGGCATGACACCACGGAGACCCAACTACGTACCAGCTACTGTGCCCGTTCGAAGTCGGTACTCGTTTTCGAGTCCCCGGGAAATCGACTGGTATGCCCACGCTGATGGACACCTACATCGAGAACCGGGAGATGGTCCACCCGAACCACGCGAACAATCTGGAGACGACCCACGGCGGCACCGTTCTGAAGTGGATGGACGAGGTGGGCGCGATGTCCGCGATGCGGTTCGCGGGCAGCGACTGCGTGACCGCCCGCATGGATCAGGTGAACTTCCGCCGCCCCATCCCGGTCGGGGACAACGCGCTGTTGAAGAGCTACGTGTACGAAACCGGCGAGACCAGCGTCTCGGTTCGCGTCCGCGCGTTCCGGGAGAACCCGCACACGGCCGACGCCGAACTGACCACGGATTCTCATCTGGTCTTCGTCGCCATCGACGACGACAACGAACCGACGGCCGTCCCGGAACTCGTCGTCGACTCCGAGCGCGGCCGCGAACTCCGGGAGACGGCCCTGGACAGTTCCGACCGGGATCGCTGATACGGTTTGCTGTAGCTGTGTACCGCTACGACCGCCCGCAGTCGGGCGGTCGATGCGGAACTGTTCTACAGCATTCCGTATGAGGTCGCGACTCGAATCAATCCTTATCCCCCGTCCAGACCAACCCCTCCACATGGGACTCGACGTGCCGACGCCGGACCCGCCCGAACTGGAACAGACGGACCCGAACGAGTACGACGACGCCGAGGTGGTCGGTGACACCGACTACAAACGCGACGAGATCGAGCGGTTCCTGCGAGACGGGGCCTGGGAACAGGCCTTTACCCAGTGGGCCGAGGACACCGGACTGGACGAGTCCGACTTCGCGGTCGTGATCGATCTCGGTCTGCTGGAGCGGTTCGATTTCTTCTGGGACTCCTATGCGGAACGGGTCGGCTACCACGCGCCGGGAATCCCGGAGGACTGGAAGGAACGGAACTATCACGACGACATCGAGTCGTGGGGGACCGTCTCGAGCATCAACGCCTCGCTGACGGAACTGGGACAACTCGTCTGTGAACTCCTCAAAGACGAGTACATCGACTGGGAGACCGACTACGAACCGCCGGACGACCTCCCCGACTTCTGAGCCTATCGCTGGGCTTCGAGCACGAACGTCTCTCGCCTGTCCTGGGCGCTTACGACCTCGAATCCGACGGCTTCGAGGTGTTCCGTCGCGGTCTGGGCGTTGTATCGCTCGTCGACTGGCGGTCCCTCGATCCCCTCGCCGGCCGCCGTCCAGTCGGCGATGGCGAGGCGACCGCCGGGAGCGATGACGCGGGCGAGTTCCGCCGACGCCTCGGGGCTCGCGAACTCGTGGTACGTCATCGTCGAGACGGCCCCGTCGAGGGCGTCGTCGTCGAACGGGAGATCCTGAACCTCGGCCGTGACGAAATCGACGTTCTCGGGGGCTCCTTTCTCGCGATATGCGTCGTGCATCGCGGCCTGAACGTCGACCGCGTACAGGGTCTCGACGTACGGCGCGATGGCGTCGGTGTAGAACCCGGTGCCGCTCCCGAGGTCTGCGATCGTGTCGTCCAGTTGCGGGTCGAGCAGCGCAAGCAACTCGTCGACCGAGAGGAACTCGTATCGCGAGGGATCTTCGAGGGCGTCGGCTCGGGAAACGTCGAAGGTGTGAAAACCCATGTCCGTCGATTCGGGGGGCACAGTCATAAGGATACAGATTGTGGCAGGTCGGCGTTCGGACGCCCCGGTCGTCTGGACGTGAAGTCCCGGTTTCGCACGCCCCGTCGAGTGCCAGTCGAGAGCTTCATTACGGGTGACGGTCCATGTTCAGCTATGGCAACTGTCATCCCACCGAAAGAGCGCGTCTGTGAACGGTGTGGCCGACACGACGTCTGGGACGATGCGGCCGACGCCTGGCTCATCGTCACCGAGGACGACGACAAGCAGGTCGGCAACCCCCACTGTCTCCACGAGTGGGACATCAACGGGAACTACAATCCTTTCGAGGACAGGGACTAGCCCGAGTCTAACCCGGAGATAACTACGGAGACACTGGCGCACCCCGATTTCTGTCGGAAACTCTATATTTTTCCGAACCACCAACGCGTTTTGTCATCCGAGAATGCGTGGTGTCTAGTATCACGACAACTCGATGCACGCTCTGCAGACGATTCGTGGATCGCGGACACGACGCCGGTTGCCAGTGTGGCTGTGTCTGGACCCGAACTGCGCACGGAATCACGAAGAGGTCTGTCCAACCGACGCCAGGGAGCGATGGATCGGCCCGTCGAGATCTGAGTCCCAGTTGGGGCGGGCAATCACAATCCGTTTGGACGCGCGGGCCCCAACGGACGGGTATGCCGACAGCTTACGTGACTGCACCGCCCGAGGCCGCCACGGACATCGCCCGAACGCTGGTCGAGGAACGACTCGCGGCCTGCGTCAATCGCGTCCCCTGCCAGTCCGTCTATCGCTGGGACGGGGAAATACAGGACGACGAGGAGGTGGTGCTGTTCGTGAAAACGACCGAGGAGGCCTACGAGCCACTCGAAGCGCGCGTCGTCGAACTCCACCCCTACGACGTTCCCTGCATCGAACGACTCGACGAGACCGAGACGCTCGACGCGTTCGCCGACTGGCGCGCCGACGCAGTCGACCCAGCCGAGTGATCGTCGAGCGCGCTTTCAGTCCTCGTCGGTTTCGGGGACGTGACTGTCGGCCAGGACCTCGTCGGTTGCGGCGTGTTCGTTCGCCAGTTCGACGTATCTGTCGCCGGCGTAGATCCACGGCGAGTTCTCGACTTCCTTGACCTGTTCGGCCGGGGTCCCGGCGACGAGGACCGACTCCGGAACCTCCGTTCCTTCGGTGACGAGGCTGTTGGCTCCGACGAGACTCTCGGCACCGATCTCGGCGTGGTCGAGGACGATCGCGCCCATCCCGACCATCGCTCGCTCACCGACGGTGGCCGCGTGGACGATGGCGTTGTGCCCGACAGTGGCCTTCGGCCCGAGTTCGACCCCCTCGTGGAGCGTCGCGTTGTCCTGGACGTTGGCCCCCTCACGGAGGACGATCTCCCCGTGATCGCCCCGGAGCACTGCCCCTGGCCAGACGCTCGCGTCGGCCTCGATAGTGACGTCACCGATGACGGTTGCCTCGGGATCGACGTACGCGGACTCGGCGATTTCGGGTTCGGTCCCGTCGAATGACCGTATCATTCGTGAGTGCTTCCCACGGTTCACATATAAAAACTGCCGGTCGCGGTCCGCCGAGCCGGTTCGGGACCGGTCAATCGTCGTCGGTCGTGAGATGAACGCTCGTCGACTCCGGTTGGGCCCAGAGCGTAAAGGAGAGACAGCCCGCGAGAACGATCAGCAGTCCCCAGAGCGTCATCGTTCCGGTGGTCAGAACCTCACGCACGGCGTCCGCCAGAACGGTTTCGATGAGCAGCGGCAACGGGGCCATCCCCAACACGGTTTCGACCTGCATCGGCTGAACGGGAAAGAGCATGACGAGCGTCCCGACGTGGAGCAACGTCCGCGTCGGCTCGTGGTCCAGCAGGAACAACAGCGGCACGAGCGGGAAGTACAGGAAGATCACGTGATGAATGTTCGACGCCGGGGAGAGCAACAGTACGCCGCCGAGCGTGCCGAGATACGCGAGCAACCGTGATTCGACGGTCTCCATCCGCTGCCACAGGACCACGAGAACGGGGGCGACGAGCGTCAGCGCGATCGCCGGATAGAAGCGTGGATCGACGTTCGGCACGACCACGGAGAGTGGCCGGCTCAACGTCAGCGCCGAGAAGTTCGGACTCAGCGTCGTCCCCAGGTCCTCGATCCGGCTTCGGTCCGTCAGTATGAACCACGCGTAGTTCAGGTTCCTGTCGAGTCCGAAGGCGAGCACGCTGAGGGCCACGGCTGCCGAGCCCGTCGCGACGGCCGATTTGACGGCCAGCCAGGAGCGCTTCCGGACGAGCCAGACGCCGAACAACGCGGGGAAGAGTTTCACGATCGCCGGGATCGCGAACAGGACGCCGGCCAGGAACCCCCGTCCCCGCTCCTCGACCAGGAAGGCGAGACTCAGAACGAACAGCAAGAGCGGATCGACCTGTCCCTGTCCCAGGACGATCACCGGGTACGTGCTTGCGAGACAGAACAGGTAGATCAGTAGCTTGTCGAGGTGCTGGACCGGCCCGCTGTGTCGTTCGATGACCGAGACGATGATCCACCCCGTTCCCAGACAGAACCCGGCCATGATCAGTAACTGCACGACGAACGCCGACACCACGTCCGGGAAGACGGCGTAGGGAAGGAACATGCCCACGATGACCGGCGGATAGACGAACTCGCCGTTTCCGACCGGTGGACTGACACCGACGAAGGGCTCACCCGAGAGAAACAGGTCCACGGCGTGGAGGTACGCACGGAAATCCCAGGCCAGCGGCAACTCCGGTGCCCAGAGCGCGAAGTACGTCGGAATGAGACCGCCACCCAGTAATCCGGCTGTCAGGACTATCCGCGTCGCCAATCGTCCCGGGGACGGCGGTCGTGACTCGGAGACAACCATACTAAACCGGAGGCGGGAACGAGATCGGTGGAGGGGCTTGACTCGGTTCCATCGCGGGTAGTCGACCCTCTCATTTCCGAACACATAAATCTTCACGATCCGAGACATGTTCGGCCCGGAAGATCGGACCGCAGCTCACAAACCGGCAGACAGCAGCCGAACGTCGCCCCCACACTCACCCGCCCCACCTTCCCCCGGCACCGATTTCATCGACGAAAGTACTGATAAACCGGTTAATTATCAGATAGTGTAATCTCGGGGAGGGATTTATTCGTATCGACGGCCAAAATAAGATATGGCCGCTACTGGTCGAGACATCGCCGTGTTCGTCTCGGGGCTCGTTCTGGCCGGATTCGCTCCGATCTACCTGTTGCCGGGGTTAGAACTCGGTCCGATGCTTGCGGTCGCCAGCCGCTCAGCCGGCGGATTGCCCCTCGAACACGTCGGCGTCGTCGCGTTCATCGCACTGCTGGGGGCCGCGTGGATCGACACGGCGGGTTCCAGCCAGCCGACCGTCGACGCCGAGCAGTGGGATTAGTAGTCCAGGTCGTCCGTGTACCGATCGAGGACGAGGACGCCTCCGACGCCAATTCCGCCTGCAACCAGAGTCCCGAGTACGACCAGCGGCGTCCAGGCGTTCGTGCTCTCGATGGTCTCTACTGCCGGCAGTCGTAACGCGCCGACCATCAGGCTCACGAGGAAGACCAGCGTCGCGCCCCGATACGTCGAGAGCGCCCACCTGATCACGTGAGCGATCGTGACGACACCGATTATCGCCCCGCCGCCGAACGCCAGAATGGTCGTCCCCGGTTCGACCAGCGATTCGAACCCGCCCCCATTCAGGAGTCCCAGAACGTCGTCCGTAAACGAGGTGAGCGTCGCCGTCAGGTAGTCGTACTGCCCGAGCAACAGGAGGAAGAAGGCCCCCGAAATCCCCGGCAGTATCATCGCCGTGATGGCGATCATCCCGGAGACGAACACGAACGCGGGCGAGTTCGGCAGCCCGCTCCCCTGCGTGATCCCGGATACCCAGAACGCGACGCCGAACCCGACGATGGCGACGGCGATCCGTGACGGCGTCGTGACTTCGATTTCCCCGTACAGCACGATCGCCGAGGCGGCGATGAGTCCGAAGAAGAAGGCGAACGTCGGTCCGCGAGCGGTCGACAGCGCGAACTGTACCGCTCGCGAGACGACGATCAGCGCCGAAACGACACCGAACCCGAGCGCCATGAGGAAGCCGAGATCCATCTCGACCAGATCGTTCCACAGCGCCCGCCGACCCGCACCGGTGTGGAGACGCGGGACGTGTTCGAGTACCCGCGGATCGAGCGACGTGATGGCCGTGATGAGACGCTCGTAGATGCCGGTTATCAGGGCGATCGTTCCGCCCGAGACGCCCGGAACGGAATCGGCGGCACCCATACACAGGCCTTTCAGGTAGACCGCGAGCCAGTCACGGAGGGCTGAATCGACCACGACTCACTCAGGGCTGGATCAGCGTGCGTTCGGGGAGACCGACGCTCGACGGGGACTCCGTTGTCGTCGTCTCGCTGGTCGACCCGTCGTCGGTGGTATTGCCGTCGGACGTACTGGTGTCGGTACTCCCGTCGTCGGTCGTCCCGTCCGTGGTGTTCTCCTCGGTGGTGTTGCCGTCCGTGGCGGTCTCGTCACCACCCTGTTCGAGGCTCCGCAGGTCCGCGATCTTCTGCCGGTCGAGCGAGACCGTGGTCGCCGCGTCGTCCTCGCCGATGACCTGTGCCTCGGTGACCGTCGCGTCGGCGTTGTACTCGAACACCGACTCGTTCGTCACTTCGGCGTCCGTGTACAGCCGGTAGTCGCCGGTGGCCCGGGCGCTGACGTTCGTGTAGCCCTCGTCGGTGCCCCAGTTCTCGTAGCCGGTCGTCGAGTACGGCACCGTCATGCTGAACTGCCCGTCGGCCCCGGTCTCGGCCCGTTGCGTGTAGGTGAACGTCGCGTTCCGTGTCGGCGAGCGCACCTCGACTTCCGCCGTGACCGTCTCGTTGGTCGGCCCGGTGCCCTCGATGGTGCCACCGGGGACCCGCTCGAAGATCTTCACCCACGGCGGCGTGCCGCCCCGGTCGGGGAACAGCAGCGTCTCGAGGTCCTGTGAGAGCTGGGCCCGCTGCCGGTCGGAGATGTTCTGCACGTCCGTGTTCCCGATCAGCCCGTTCCGGTCGGCGAACAGTGCAGCCGTGTACGCGCGGCCGTCTGTCGCGTTCCGCTCAGCGTTGCGAACGAGCCGATAGTTTTCGAGCGCCTCGACGTACTCCGGCGGGTTCGGTCCGACACCGCCGACCTGTGCGGTGTTGGTCTCGTTGACCCGCTGGCGGACTTGTGAGAGCGCGCCCTCAGTGGCGTCCTCTCGGGCCTGTTGCTGGACCTGATCGAACGTCCCGTTGGTCGAGTTCCGATCGACCCGCTGATACCACAGCGGCTGGGGCAGTCGCGGAATCGAGTAGCGCGACTCGTTCCGCGGGATCGTGTACGCCGTCCCCCGCTGGGTCTGGATCGTCGAGTAGTTCATCATGATCGGGTTCGGTTCCTGGGCGCTTCCGTGGAAGTGCCAGAGCCGATTGACCATGCTGTCGTAGTATCGCTGGTTCTTGATCTGGTAGGCCGTCCTGACGGACGTCCCCTGCTGGGTCAGGACGCTGTTGAAGAAGTCCCGCTGGGAGACCTCGTTGTCGTCGTAGAACACGATGGGAGCGAAGAACTTCCCGCCGTAGCGACTGCGGGAGTTCGCCATCTTCCAGTCGACCATGACGTACCGGGTCTTGGCGTCGTCCTCGTCCATCCGGTTCAGTACGTCGTTCGCGTGTGTCTCGTTGGGCGCGAGCAGGTAGTTCGCTGCCTCAGTCGCCCCCTGCTGGAACGGGTTGGCGTTCGGAATCCGCTGACCGCGTTCGGTGATCCAGTGGCCGTAGTCCCACCAGGACATGACACCGTAGGCCCCTTCCGGATAGTCGAAGTCGTCCTGGCGCGGATACGTCCCGTTGAACGCCATCTCGTTGTCCGCACCGCCGTACGTCCCTTCGGCTGGCGTATTCTTCTGCATCCAGGACAGGCTGTCGTCCCAGCCGATGACGCCGGGGCTCGGCTGGTTCGCCTGGCCCTGTTGCCAGGCCGTCGACGCGCCCTGGCCGGAACTGACCGCCAGCGGCGCGATGATGAGGAGCAGGACCGTCACTACGGTCAGCACCTGGAACGTCTCGATTCCCTGTGTGTCCTCGCTCGTGCTGATGTACTGGGAGATGAGCTTGATCAGGTAGGCGTTCAAGACCGCGATGGGAAGCACGAGGTAGTACTCGAATCGAGACTGGGTCAGCGTCGCGAGCAGGAGCATGATCGCCCAGACCGCCACGAACAGCGACTCGGCCTCGGCGTCGTCGTACCGGATCTGCGCGTAGACGATGATGAGGACGCTGACGAACGCGCTCACGAACGTCAGCCCGAAGCTCCCGAACAGCGTCGTGATCGGGGCCGAAAGCGGCTGTGCCTCGCCGACGGTGCCCGCCTGCGCGCTCGTTCCGAGCCCGACGACCCGCTGGACGTTTTTCGCGAAGAACCCGTAGAGGTCCGGTGCCAGCAGGTTGAACAGCAGCGTGATCGCAGCTATGATGCCGAACACGACGAACGGGTACGCGCGGTTGTCGATGTCCCGGCTCTCGAACTGCCTCGCGAGCCAGGCCATGAACGCACAGCCGAAGGCCACAGCGAAGGCCAGGAGCGGCTGCAACAGCGAGAAGTTGGTCGCGGTGATCTCGAAGGTGTTGAACGGGACGAAAGCGAGCAGGCCCGCGACGGAGAGTGAAACGACACCGACGAAGGCGATGTGGTCCGGGCTCCGGCCGCGGAGGAAGTCCGCGATGAGCTGCAGCAGGAAGAACAGCCCCAGGATCCCCAGCAGGAGGACCCCCGGCGGCCAGACCCACAGATAGACCCCGATGCCGACGCCGGCGAGGATCGACCAGCCGACAGGACGGCGAAGTGCACCCCACTCGCGGTTCACGACGAGTTCCCAGACCGGTCGTTCCTTCTGTGCGATCGAGAGCGCCACCATGACACCGACGACCGCGATCATCTGGAAGAGGATCTCGCCGACGTGGTGGTCGGAGAAGCCGGCCATGCTCCGCTGGAGGAACCCACCCGTCGAGAGCGCGAGGACGAGGACCGAGACGAGACCGCCGAAGCGACCACCCATCCGCTTGCCGGCCAGGTACACCGGAATCGCGACCAGCGTGCCGAAGATCGCTGGGGCGAGCAGGACCGCCATCGCGATGGTCTCCTGACTCGGGTCCCCCAACCCGACGATCAGTGCCCCCGTTGCGATCAGCTGATCGAAGAAGGTCCCGAACTGGCTGTTGCTCGTCCCGTAGGAGAAGTACGTCCACGGGTCGAACGGCATCGTCGCCGGCCAGTTGTTCACCGTATAGGTCGTCTGTCGCAGGTGGTACCAGGCGTCGTTACCCGACAGTAACACGGTCCCGTCCCTGACGAAGTTGGACCACCCGCGCACCCGAACCCACAACATGAACGCGAGCAAAACCACCAGCGTCGGAATGTGATACCACCGTTTAACGTCTCTCAAGGCGTTCCCGATATCGAAATCGTCGATGCTCCCCCGGCGTTGACTCATTGCCCGGGGTAAAAACGAACGCCCGGATAAGCTTTGTCAATTCAAATGCACGGCAGGGTCGATCGGCGCCCCGACTCGGGTGATGAGTCTCCCGCAAGGCTCACGGTGCTTCGAACGCCATCGGTAAGCACACCGACCGCAGACCACCGCGAAAACAAGTTGTTCGTGAAGAAACGATGTCCGGAGATAGAGGCCCTATCGACTCGCTCGTCGCCGACCGACGAGGTGTCACCATCAACAACACCGCAGCAGTTGCGACGCTGCTGGTGTTTACGGTCCTCATCGGTGGTGGACTCGGAGCCGCGGTACTGTTCGCCGAGGAAGATGACACCGGTCCCCCAGGTGGGAACTTCACGTACGAGTACTTCGACGACAACGATGCGCTTCTCGTCACGTTCGACGAGGGTGACGAGTTCGAGGCTGGTGAGGTCCTGCTGACAAACGGTGATTCCAACGCGACGTGGGCGACCGTTGCGGGGAGCAACAACACCACCGCCCTCAAACCGGGAGATAGCATCCAGCTCAGCCGCGGGAGCGCGTTCGGCGACACGATCGGGTCCTCGGACCGCGTCCGGATCTACTGGACCGGCGGCAACGAGACGATCAAACTCGACGAGTGGAACTCCAGCGATTCGAGCGGGTTCTAACGGTTCCGTGGCTCAATCGTCGGCCGGGGCTGAGTCGGCGAGTTCCGTCGGGTCGATCGGCCCGTACCGGACGATTTCGTCGAAGTACTCGTGGGGCAGTGATTCCCCGTTCGTGATTCCTCGCGCATCCGGTTGGCCGAAGCGGGTTTCGGCGAACCACTCCGCGACCAGCACGCGGCGGGCGTCGTCGTTCTCGTCGATCTCGGTCTGTGCGCGTTCGAGCAACAGGGCCGCGGTAACCACGTCGAAGATGTAATCTGCCAGTTCCTTGGCCTCGTGCTGGGCGTACTCCTGGCTCTCGCCGGCGAGTGCGACCATTGCCTCCTGTAGGTCGGCGAACTCGTCTTCGACGGTGTCGGCGAGGTCTGCCAGCCGGGGGTGATCCACCGACTCGATGCGTTCGCGAACGAACGGGAACAGTGCCTCGTGGGCGGCCTCCTTGTTCAGCACGCGCAGTACGTCCAGCGAGAGGATGTTCGAGGTCCCCTCCCAGATGGGAAGCACCTGTGCGTCCCTGAGGAGTTGTTCGGTAGTGTAGCCGTTGACGTAGCCGTTCCCGCCCTGAATTTCGCAGGCGTAGGAGGCCGTATCGACGGCCATCCGCGCGGTCTTGTACTTCGCGATGGGGACGAGCAACCGCATCAGCTTGAACGCCGTCTCGTCGTCGGGGTCGTCCATGTAGTCTGCGTAGTGGGACGCCGACTCGAAGGCGAAGGCCAGGGCCGCGGCGTAGTCGACCTGCATGTCGACGAGGTCGCGACGCATCAGCGGGTACTCGTCGATGGTCGACCCGAAGGCTTCGCGGTTTGCCGCCTGCACCTTCGATTCGAGCAGCGCACGACCCATGCACCCGACGGAGCCGGTGGCGTTGGTCAGCCGCTCGAAGTTCATCATCTCGGCCATCAGCTTGAACCCCGCCTCGGGTTCCCCGACGAGATAACCTTCCGCAACCTGGAGTTCGACCTCGCCCGTGGGCACCGCGATGGTCCCGAGTTTGTCCTTCAGTCGTCGGTAGAGCTGGTCGTTTAGCTCGCCGTTTCGCTTCGTATGGGGCACCAGGAACAGCGACAGCCCCTCGGTCCCCTCGGGAGCCTCGGGCCGGCGAGCCAGCGCGAGCGTCCCCTCGGCGTCGATGTTCGAACAGAACCACTTCTCGCCGTGGAGTTCGTAGACCCCGTCCTCGTCAGTCGGTTCTGCGGTCGTCTCGTTGGCTCCTACGTCGCTGCCGCCCTGTTTCTCGGTGAGGAACATCGCCCCCTCGATGTGGTCCTCGTAGTCGCGACTGGTGAGGCGCTGGAAATAGTCGTCCAGCAGATCGGCGTTCGGGTGGTCGTCGTCGACGTACTTCTCCAAGACGATGGCCGCCCCGGTGGTCATCGAGATGGGGCAGACGAACCCGCCGTCGACGAAGGAGAGGATCGTTTGCTGGGTGAGAACGTGCTGGAACCCCAGCGGTTCGTCCCGTCCCGGCGGCGCGTGGAAGATGTCGTGTGTCACCCCTCGTTCGTAGACGAGTTCGTCGTTCTCGTGCTGGAGCGGGTGGTACTCGACGTGGTTCTGCACCTCGCCTTCCTTGTCGTAGGTCCGCAGCTCGTGTCCCTCGCGGTCGATGATCTCGGAGTTGTCCGCGATCGTATTACCCGTGACCGCACCGAGTTCCGAGAGTTCCCCTTCTGCCCACTCGAACTCCGCGTCCGGATAGGCGCGTTCGGCTTCGGAACGGAGCGTGTCGTCCAGTTCCCAGTAGTTGCAGTGTCTCCCCGCTTCGAGGGAGGCGTAGTCTATGGGTCGGCCTGACATAGCACGAAATATGACACCATCACACATAAACATACGTCAAACCTGTTGTTAGTTCACCCGTTGCGAAGCCGGGTACGCCGAAAAGAACGGGGCCATTCGGTGAGAGTTCCCCGGTCGGTCGGCACACGACAACACCCAGTCCGTTTACCCCTGTCCGAAATACTCATCCGGAGGGGTGTCGCATGTGATATAACCACATGGTTGATGCGAGTGATCTGGGCAACGACGACCTGGACGTACGGGTCAGCGAGGACGGCCTCGTCGTGCGTGCCACTATCGAGCGGCCCGAGGAACGCAACTCCCTGAACGACGACGTGATCCTCGGCCTGGCCGACGCGCTAACCTTCGCCGACGAGGGCGACCCCCGGGTGTTCGTCATCCGCGGGGCCGAGGAGACGTTCTGTTCGGGCGGCGACCTCAAGTCGATGGCCGGCGTCTTCGGCGAGGACTCGACGGCCTACCGCGAGCAGTTCTCCGCGCTCGCGGGCCTGATCGAGGCGATGACCGAGGCCAGCGTCCTCACCGTCGCGGCCGTCGAAGGGTACTGCCTGGCCGGTGGCCTGGGACTGGCCGCGGCCTGCGAGTTCGTCGTCGCCCACGAGGACGCGACGTTCGGGACGCCCGAGGTCGACATCGGCCTGTTCCCGGCCCAGGCGATGGCTCCCATCATGCGGGCCGTCGACGAGAAAGCCGGCCTGAAACTCCTGTTCACCGGCGAGCACATCGACGCGACCGAGGCCGACGAGATGGGGCTGGTGACGGAACTCGCATCCGCCGAGGAGTTCGAGGCGACCCTCGACGGACTGATCGACCAACTCGCGAACAACAGTCCGGTCCTCATCTCGATGGGGAAGGAGGCGTACTACACCCAGCGGGACATGGCCTTCGGCGAGGCGCTCTCCTATCTGAAGGAGATGATCACGCTCATCGCGATGAGCGACGACACCGAAGAGGGCATCAATTCGTTCCTCGTGGACGAGGAACCAGACTGGAAGCAGCGGTAGCCGACGACGGAGGAGACACCACACATGACATACGCAAACCAGGAATCCATCAAGGGGAACGACCCGGACAAAGCGATCATCTCGGCGGCACTCACGGGCGCGCTGACGACACGCGACCAGTGCAAAGCGATTCCGTACACGCCCGAGGAGATAGCCGAGGACGCCGCGGCCGCGCGGGAGGCGGGCGCGGCCGTCGCGCACATCCACGCCCGGACGGAGAACGGCTCACCGACCTTCTCGACGGAGACCTACCAGGAGATCTACGACGAGGTGCGCGACCGCACGGACATCCTGATCAACTTCTCGACGGGGGCGCTCCACGAACCGGTCGAGACACGGGCGGAGTACGTCCGGGAGGTCGAACCCGACATCGCGGCGCTGAACATGGGCTCGATGAACTACGCGAAGTACTCCGAGGACCGCGAGGACTTCGTCTTCGATATGGTGTTCGAGAACCCGTTCGACGAGATTCGGGAACTCCTGACGACGATGCAGGAAAACGGCGTCAAACCGGAACTGGAGTGTTTCGACACGGGCCACATCGGCAACACCCGACCGATCCTCCAGAAGGGTGAACTGGAGACGCCGCTGCATTTCTCGCTCATCATGGGCGTCCTCGGCGGGATTCCGGCGACCGTCGAGAACCTCGCCCACCAGGTGCGACAGGTCCCCGACGACGCCAACTGGCAGGTCATCGGCATCAGCGAGGACCAGTGGCCCCTGGTCGGGGCCGCCCTGGCGATGGGCGGGAACGTCCGCGTCGGCCTCGAAGACAACTTCTACGTCGAGGAGGGCCGGATGGCCGCGGACAACGCCGAACTCGTCGAGAAGGCCGCCCGGATGACCCGCGACATCGGTCGGGAGCCTGCGACGCCCGACGAGGCACGCGAGATCATGGGCATCGAGTAGCAGCGGCCGACGCTCGGATGGGAAGTCGGTAGGCTGAAACGAGGGGTCGACCAACCGGCGGGCATGCTCCGGCCACTCGGGCGTTCGGACCGGCTCGGCGCTCGCCTCGTGCTGGGCAGTGGCCTCCTCTTCGGGCTGGTCTACGCCGCCTACATCCTCCTGACCAGTCCCCACGAACTGGGCATCGACTTCGAGGTGTACTACGTGGCCGCCAGGGCGAGCCTCGCCGGCGAGAACTTCCTCGCGGTCGCACCTGCTCGCAGCCCCGATTTCACCTACCTCTACCCGCCGCTCACGATACCGTTCTTCTACCCCTTCGCCCTGCTTGGCTCCTGGCAGGTCGGGTTCGCGATCCACACGCTGCTGACTATTGGTTTCGGTGTCGCGACCGCCGTGTTGCTCGTCCGCTACGTCGAGTCCCGCGGCGTCGACCTACCCTGGACCGACCGGGTGCTGATCGCCGGGTTCGTGGTCGCGTCGAGCCACTCGATCCCTTCGCTCGTGTTCGGGCAGGTGAACCACCACCTGGCGTTCGCCATGACGCTCGGCTTCCTCGCGCTCGAACGGGGCCGTGACGGGCTGTCCGGCGCTGCCTTCGCGGCGGCGGCGTTCGTCAAGGTGTTCCCGGCGGCCGTCGGCGTCTGGTTGCTCCGCCAGCGCGCCTGGCGCGCGGTCGGGACTGCGATCGGGACCGGACTGGGACTCATGGCGCTTTCCGTCCTGGCGTACGGCCCTGACCTGAACGTCTTCTACGTCACCGAGGCGTTGCTCCCGCGGCTGGAACACGAGCAGTTCCTCGGCGGGCTCGACCCGTCCGCGACGTACCTCACGCTCCGCCGGCCGCTGTCGGTGCTGTTCCCGCAGGGACCGTCACTGCTGTGGGTCGCCGGGGCGCTCTGCCTGCTCGCCCCGCCGGTCGCGTACCTCTACCGCGACACTGACGCGGCGATAGACCGACTCGTCGCCATCCAGGGGACGCTCGTGGCAATCCTCCTGTTTTTCCCGTCCTTTCCCATCTACGCCGTGATCCTCTACTTTCCACTGATCCCGCTGCTCTACCTGCTCGAATCAGGGCGGGCACGCTCGCTGTTCGTCGGCGGGGCGCTGCTCGCGAATCTCTCGATACGACTGGACGACCTCCGGGCGGTCCTCGAACTGTTGCCAGTCGGTTCGGGAGTGACTGACGGCGTTCTCGCTGTCGCCGCTCCGGTGTTCACGGTCGGCACGCCGCCGCTCTACGGTTTCCTGTTGGTGCTGGCGGCGTGTGTCCTGGTCCGGCGACGACGCGACGCGGCCACGCGCGGTGGGTGACGACTGATCCGGTGGCACTCCCGTCTCTCGAACAGAACACATAGGAAGGCTGTCCGCCAAGACACGGACTGATGGCCGGACACGATGAGTCCCACGGCGATGCCGAGCACAGGAGCCTTCATCTGTACCTCGTCGTGGGCATGATCCTCCTGTTCGTGCTGTTTATACTGGGCGGACAACTGCTGGCAGTACTGTAGTCCGACCGAAAAGCGGTTAGAGCGGCGACGTGTCGACCGTGGAATGGAGCAATCGACGGTCGCGGAGCTACCGGAGCGAGCGAGCCGAGTTCGTGACGACGAGCAGGCTCGAGGTCGTCATCGCGAGCGCGGCGAACAGTGGGTTGAGCAAGCCGGTCAGAGCCAGCGGGATGGCGACGGCGTTGTAGAGGAACGCCCACCCGAGGTTCTGCCGGATGCGACCGTGCGTGCCCTCCGAGATCTCGAACAGTGTGAGCACGCCCTGCAGGTCGTCTTCGAGGAGGATCGCGTCCGCGGCGTCGGTCGCAAGGTCGGTGCCGCTGCCGAGCGCGATCCCGAGGTCCGCCGCCGCCAGCGCGGGGGCGTCGTTGCTCCCGTCGCCCACCATCGCCACGGTCCCGCGGCCACGCAAGCGCTCGACGGTCTCTGCCTTCGCTTCCGGCGGGACTCCCGCAAAGACGTCGTCAATCCCCCGGTGGTTCCGGAACGGCTCTACGGCCTGACCCTTGTCGCCGGTCAGCACGACTACTTCTCGCGTGGCCGATAGCGACTCGACGACCGACTTCCACTCCGGCCGCGGCGACTCGCCCAGTACCAGGATCGCCCGCGCCTGCCCGTCCCAGCCGACCGCGACCGGCCGGTTGCCGTCCTGTCGTGCCTGCTCGGCCCGCCGTTCGAGCGACTCTGGGACCGACAGCCCTTCGGCGTCGAGGAGTTCCGTGGTCCCGACGACCACGCGCTCGCCGTCGACGGTCCCACTGACGCCGGTCGCGTGGTTCTCGAACTCGGTGGCGGTCGGCGGATCGTCGGCCGCGTCGACGACGGCTTCGGCGACCGGGTGACTCGACAGCGACTCGACCGCTGCGGCCCGGCGGAGCGCTTCATCAGGAGTCTCGCCAGCGACGTCGACGACCTGTAACTCGCCGGTCGTGAGCGTCCCCGTCTTGTCGAAGACGACCACGTCGACCTCGGGGACTTCCTCGAAGACCGCTTCGGTGGCGACGACGATGCCGGCCGCCGAAGCCTCGCGCACGCCCGCGGCGATGGCGAGCGGCGTCGCGAGCCCCAGCGCGCAGGGACAGGAGACGATGAGCACAGTAAGGGCGATCAGGAGCGCGGCGACGCCGGCTCCCCCGGTCGCGAGCGTCCAGGCGGCGGCTAGCACCGCGAGGACGACGACGGTCGGGACGAACACCGTCGCGAGCCTGTCGGCCAGCCGCTGGATGCCGGGACGGGCGCTCTGGATGGACCAGAGCAGTTCCACGAGCCGGTCGAGCGTGCTCGTGGCGTCTGCGCTCACCTCGACCACGAGCGGCGCGTCGGTGACGACCGAGCCCCCGACGACCTCGTCGCCCGCGGTCTTGCGTTCGGGCATCGGTTCGCCGGTCAGCAGCGACTCGTCGACCGCCGCCGAGCCGTCGACGACGGCCCCATCGGTGGGAACCCGCTCGCCGGGCTTGACGAGCACGCGGTCCCCGCCAGTCAGGTCGGCCACGTCGGCGGGTTCGGTGTCGCCGTCCCGATACCGGCGGGCCTCCTCGACCCGCGATTCGGTCAACTCCGAGAGCAGGCCGGCCGCGCGTCGTTTCACCCGCCGCTCGTAGTAGTTGCCGAGCGTCACCACGAGGACGATGGCGACGCTCACGTCGAAGTAGAGATGGGTCCGGCCCAGCAGTATCGCGACGGTGCTGTAGGCGTAGGAACTGACCGCCGCAAGCGCGACCAGCAGGTCCATGTTCGGATGGCCCGCCCGGAGGCTGACGACGGCCCCGCGGAGGATCGGCCACCCGGTGTAGACCAGGACGACCGTGCTGAACAGCCAGACGTTCCCGAACAGGTAGAGGCCGGCGATGCCGCCGAGGTCGATGAACGGCGGATCGTACCCGAAGTAGGTCGGGTAGAGGAAGACGACGTACCACAGCATCACCATCATGCCGAAGAAGCCGCCGATGACGAGCGACCAGACGGACTCGTCGGCCTCCGTGTCGTCGCCCGCACTGCGTTCGTGAGCCTGGTACCCGTAGCCCGAGACGGTCTCACCGAGTTCGCGTTCGTCCACCGCCTCGGGGTCGTACGCCAGTCGCATCGTGTCGGTCGCGTAGCTGGCGGTCGCGTCGTAGACGCCCTCGCGGTCGACCGCCCGCGATTCGAGGAACGCCTCGCAGGTCGCACAGTGCATCCCGTCGACGGCGAGATACGCCTCGTCGGCGTCCTCGGGAACGTCGGCCGTGGCCTCGCCGTCGAGACGCGATTCGACGGTCTGCTCGTCCGGGGCGTCGGCATCCGCCCCGTCGAGTGCCTTCGAGACTTCCAGACAGCCGCGACAGCAGAAGTCGCCGTCTACGGACTCGCCAGTGACCGGCGGGTCGGGCGTCGGCCGATCACAGAGGGTACACTCGGTCATCTATCCCACCAGCGGCTGATAGAACGGGACCGGGACGTGCGGGACGTGAATGCCCAAGAGCATCAGTCCGTGCGAGAGCGGGATGTACCCGAGCACGAGGAACGCCGCCCCGAGCAGTCGGTGGAGGCTCCGGCGATGCGCGTCCCCGATCGACCCCAACAGGGTCCCGTAGGCGAACAGCGTCGGAAAGGTCCCGAGTCCGAGGATACCGAGGCTGAGGGCGGCCCGGATCGGATCACCAAGCGCGAACGCGTACACGTACGCGGGATACAAGATCGGACAGGGGAGCAGTCCGTGGATCGCGCCGAGTCCGACGATGCGTGGCGACCCGACCAGCGAGTCGACGCGTGCCGTCAGGACACCGGATATCCGCTGAAACGCGGTCCCGACGAACTCGGGGGTGAAGCGGTCGAGCGTCCCCGTCCCGCCAAGGAGGTACTGGAGGCCGGCGGCGATGATGACGATCCCGACGGTGAGGCCGGCGACGATCCGAACCGCGCGTTCGACTGGGGGAATGCCGCCGACCGAGGCGAACAGGGCACCGCCCAGTACCGCGGCGAGTGCGCCGATAGCCGCGTAGCTCAGCGTCCGACCGAGGTTGAACAGCGCGTGTTGCCGGACGGCGAACGGCGTGAGGGTGTCGCCCCGTCGCCGCTCGGTCCCTGCGTCGATGCGGTCGGCGTACAGCGTCACCAGCGGGCCACACATCCCGAGGCAGTGCGCCCCGGCAAGCAGGCCGATGACCGCAAAGGCCAGCAGGTCGGCGTTCGCCCCGACCAGCTCGACGCCGGCCAGCTGGAGCGTGAGTCCTGGACGCACGGGCATCACCGACCAATCAGTCGGGCGGTCACCACTGACGCTCAGACCTCCGATCCGTGCGCGTCGTGTTCGGCGTGGTCGCCGTGGGGCGAGAACAGCAGGAACAGGCTCGTCCCGATGAGGACGACGTTGACCGAGGTGACGGCAGCTGCCAGATACTCGGGTTTGAGCAGTCCGAACGTCAGTACAGGAACGAGCGCCAGGAGCGCGATCGCGACGGCGATCCGGGCCGGAACCCGGGTGAGCAGGCTAGGCATATCCGAAAGAGACAGGCCGGTCAAATAAAACGATACGTCCCATTCCCAGAAGGTGAAAACAGTCCCTCAAAAGTTATATGAACATCTTCGTAAGAGCGCATATGGTAGAGGCAGAAGCTGGTTCAGAAACACCCGCGGACGTACAGGCGCCGGACGCGTACGCTGACGGGACGCTTGTCCGCGATCCCGAGGTCGAAAATCCGCTCGGGCAGGAGGATTTCGACCCGAAGGGAACGCTAGCACTGTTACTCGTCTATTTCATCATCCTCACGTTGATGTGGACGTTCATGTACTACGTCGAGTTCCTCGGAAACGGGCCGACGGTCATCGGGTGATCCTATGCACGTACACAACTACGAAAAACTCTGGCTGCTCGCGTCATTGGCGTTGATCGTCGGATTCATCTCGACCATCGTCTACGGTGCCGTCGGCGCTGGCGTCGTGATGGTCAACGACGAGGGCGGCCAGGTCAACGCGAGCGGGCTGAGCGAGCATCCGGAGTTCAACGACCCCGGAGTCCGGAAGGTCGGTCCGAACGAATACGAGGCATACGTCGTTGCCCAGCAGTTCGCGTTCAGTCCGGATCCCATCGAAGTGCCCGCCAACAGTACGGTAACGTTCTACGTGACGTCACGAGACGTGGTTCACGGGTTCGAGGTCGCAGGGACCAACGCGAACGCGATGGTCGTCCCGGGCGAGGTTTCGAAGATGACCGTCGAGTTCAACGAGACTGACGAGTACGGTGTCGTCTGCAACGAGTATTGCGGCCAGGCGCACCACGATATGGCGGGCGAAGTCATCGTCAAGGAGCCGGGGAACTTCACGCTGGACGACGCGGGCGAGTCGACGACAGCGCAGGCAACGAACGGCACAGACGAGACCGCGAACGGGACGGGTGAATCATGAGTACGCCAACTGAATCCATATTGAACATCGGACGGACAGACGATGAGACCGCGTTACCAGCCGAATCGTTCATCGTGAAGTACCCGACAGTGGCCCGCGTCGTGCGGGTCTGTTTCGCCTACGCCTTCGTCGCACTGGCCGTCGGTGGCCTCTTCGGCGTGATCCAGGCGCTTCACCGGACGAACGTCATCCGGGTCATCGACTCGGCCGATTACTACACGCTGTTGACGGCCCACGGTGTCTTCCTCGCCATCGTGTTCACCATCTTCTTCCTCGCGGGCGTGTTCGCGTGGGCGAACACGCGGAGCCTCGAACGGCCCCCGCTCAATCCACGGTTCACGTGGCTCTGGGTCGGCACGATGTCGGCCGGGACGCTGCTTTCCGGCGGGAGCATTCTCGCAGGGCTGGTGGCCGAGATCGACGTCAGCGCGGACGTGCTCTTTACGTTCTACGCGCCGCTCCAGGCCCATCCCCTCTTTTACATCGGGCTGGCGCTGTTCGTGGTCGGCACGTGGCTCGCCGGCATCGACTGGTTCCGCCAGTACCTCGACTGGCGGGCCGACAACCCCGACGAGCGCATCCCGCTCCAGTCGTTCATGGTGTTGACGACGATGCTGATGTGGTACCTCTCGACGCTGGGGGTCGCCATCGAGGTGGTCGTCTTCCTCATCCCGTGGTCGCTCGGACTGATGCCGGCCCCGACGCCGCTGTTGACCCGGACGCTGTTCTGGTTCTTCGGCCACCCGGTCGTCTACTTCTGGCTGATGCCGGCGTACCTGATGTGGTACACCGTCCTGCCGAAACTCTCGGGCGGCCGGCTGTTCAGCGACCCGCTCGCTCGCGTCGTGTTCGTCCTCTTCCTCCTGCTTTCGACGCCGGTCGGGATCCACCACCAGTACCTGGACCCCGGGATCGCGGAGGGGTTCAAGTTCATCGCGATGACGAACACGATGTTCCTGCTGCTCCCGTCGCTGCTGACAGCGTTCACCGTCGTCGCGAGCGTCGAACACGGCGCACGTCAGAACGGCGGCGAGGGATACTTCGGCTGGTTGACAGCGCTTCCGTGGCGTGATCCGGCATTCACCGGAATGATGCTCGCCGGCCTGATGTTCGCCGCCGGCGGGTTCTCCGGGATGGTCAACGCAGGGATGAACATCAACTACCTGGTCCACAACACCATCTGGGTGCCGGGCCACTTCCACCTCACCGTCGGGACGGCCGTCGCGCTGACGTTCATGGCAGCGGCTTACTGGCTCGTCCCGCGAGTCACCGGTCGGGCCCTCTACAGCCGACCGATCGGCCTGTTCCAGGTCGTGCTCTGGTTCATCGGCATGACGTTCATGTCCGCCGCGATGCACCGGGGCGGCCTCGCAGGCATCCCGCGCCGAACGGCCGAACCGGAGTACTCGAAGTTCACGTTCGAGGCCGTCGTCGGTACCATCAGTAGCCTGCGGCTCCAGATCGCCTTCGGCGGCGTGTTGCTGTTCGTCTCGCTCGTGATCTTCCTCGCGAACATCGCACTCACCGCCGCGAACAACGAGCCTGCCACGGGCCTCAAGACTGACCTGCCGCCGGCGCTGTCCGGCCCCGAGCAGTCACCGCAGGTGCTCGACGAACTGAAGCTGTGGGCGATCATCGCCATCGTCCTGGTGATCCTGGCCTACAGCCTGCCGCTGTGGAGTATCATAAACGGTGCCGGCTTCTATCAGGACGGCATCACCGCCTCACCGCAGGTGGTCCAGCCGGTTCTGGAGGTGCTGATATGAGCCGTCTGTCGCCAGCTGCTCTGTTGCTGATCGGGGCCGCGCTCGTCCCGATTGCCATCGAGTTCCCGGTCATCCTGACGTTCGTGGGCATCCGGAACTTCTCGTTCGGGCTCTCGTTTGCCCTGTTCGGCCTCGTGTTCCTCGCCATCCTCGTGTGGTCCGAAGTCGCTGATGTGATCGGCTCCTCGGCGGGGTCCTGAGGCCCGCGACACACCACCGTTTTCGCAGTTCGTTTCTGTACTGACCGACGGTTTCGGAGCCACGGGCAACTCGAACGGGCCGCTATCTTGTTTCAGCTCCGGGCACCGTTCTCGTATTCACGGGCGTCAAACCGACATCCTCCGATACGTTCGGTCGTCCGAAAACTGGCGATCATCGAGTGTCCGAGACTCGGTGGTTCGCGAACGACGTGTTCAAAAGGAGGGTGCTCGTGAGACTATCGGCACTGGCCTGTTCGACGTCCGTCCCGAAAATCGACGTCCTGTTCTCAGGTGCGACGGCGATACTCGCGCTCGAAGAGACCGCGAACGCCCGAACTGGCGTACAGAATGGTGACGGCGAGACCGACGAACACCGCGCCACCGAACACGACGCCGTACGAGCCACTGAGCCCGGCCGGGCCGACGGTCGCGTACGCGGCCAGTCCCAGCAACGCGAGTGCCACCACCGCGACGACTGCTCCGAGTACCACCACGATCTGTTCCGCTTTCGTCCGATAGGTCATGTTCACCCTGTGGTTGTAGGTCCCCCATCAAAACTGAGGGCGGGTATTCCCACGACGTGAAAACGCGCGGCTCAGAACAGTATCGTCCCGTGATGGCGGTCGCGCCGGGTGCGGCGCTTGTTCTCGAAGGCGGTCATGCGAGCGACGAGTTGCTGTCGGAGGTCGCCGGCGGGCAGGAGTTCGTCGACCTGCATGTTCGAGGCCTGCTTCCGGATGTCGATGTACTTCTGGAACTCCTCCTTGGCGCTGTCGATGAACGCCTCGCGCGTCTCGCCCTCCATGTCCTCCAGTTGGCCGCCGAACAGGGCGTGGACGGCGGCGTCCGGACCCATCACACTGATTTCCGCGCTCGGGAGCGCGAGCGTCGCGTCCGGGCCGAAAGAGGGCCCACACATCGCGTAGATGCCCGCGCCGTAGGCTTTGCGGGTGATGACGCAGAACTTCGGGACCTGCGCGTTCGAGGTGGCGTAGATGAACTTCCGACCGCGCTGGAGGATGCCCTCCTTCTCGACTTTCGAGCCGACCATGAAGCCCGGCGTGTCACAGAGGTAGACCAGCGGGATCTCGTAGGCGTCGCAGATCCAGACGAACTCTGCGGCTTTCTCCGCGGAGTCGGGGAAGATCGCCCCGGAAACGTGGTCGGGCTGGTTGGCGACGACTCCCACTGGTTTGCCGTTCAGGCGGGCGAAGCCGGTGACGATCTCGCGGGCGAAGTCGGGTTTGATCTCGAAGAAGGACTCCCGGTCGAAGACTCGATCGATGACCTCGTGGACGTCGTACGCCTCGTTGGGTTCGTCCGGGATGACCTGATCGAGGCCCTTCGGGTTCTTGACCGGCGGTTTCGGCTCGCGCGTCGGGTTCGACGCGTCGTATTTCTGGGGGAGAAAGGAGAGCAGATGTTTGACGGCTTCGACGGCCGACTCCTCGTCGGGGACCACCAGGTCGGCGCTCCCGCTGTGTCTGGCGTGGACATCGGGACCGCCCAGCCCCTCCATGTCGATGGCCTCGCCGGTCATCGCCTCGACGATGCGGGGCGAAGCGATGGCCATGCCCGAGATGTCGTCGACCATGATGAGGAAGTCACAGAAGACCGGCGTGTACGCCGAGCCGGCGATGTCCGGGCCGTAGAGGACGCCGATCTGGGGCACCTGGCCTGAGTGGATGCACTGGTTGTAGAACATCTTCCCGCCGCGGTAGCGGTCCATGTGCGTGTCGCCCTCGTCGCGCTCCTCGGCGTTCAGACGCGCCCCCGTCGAGTCGATGAGCCTGACGATGGGTGCGCCCGCTTCGACGGCGCGCTCGGCCAGCCGGATCTCCTTTTCGACGCCCATCTGGCCCAGCGAGCCGGCCTTGACGGTGTAGTCGTTGGCCGTGAAAAACACCTGGCGGTCGTCGATGTTGCCGACGCCCGTGAGCAGGCCGTCGCCGGGGAGCTCGTCGTCGTCGGCGTACCGGGCGAAGGTTCCGTCCTCGTAGGCGATGTCGTCGAACAGCATCTCCAGGCGGTCCCTGACGAACAGTTTCCCGAGGTCCTCGATCTTCTCGTGGCCCCGCTCGGGACCGCCTTCGAGGATCGACTGGACGTCCTCCCGAATGCGCTCCTCTCGGTCCGTGACGACCGCGCCGCCTTCCGCCCAGTCGCCGTCGTCGGCGGAGACCCGTTCGCCGCCGTCGTCGACGATGTCGACCGGTTGGCCGAGGTGTTCGGCGACGGCCGTCGCGATGACGCGAGCGGTCTCCTCGTCGGCCTCGTCGTTCACGCGGATTTCCACGCGCGGTCACCTCCGAACGGGTCGACAACTGCAACCGCGAAACTCGACAACAGTTTAAAATTGCCTCGAATATCCATGGTAGACACATTCACCCGTGGGTGATAAAACAACTGGGGTGCGGGGTATCGAGGGGTCGGGTGGAAGCGGATCGTCCGGCCGGTCGCGAGTGTCAGCGAGGTCGCAGTCGGGGCAGTGTTTTTTCCCGCTCATCGTGGAAGGAAGGACAAATGAACCGGCCAGCCAGTGCGATTCTCGGGGGAGCGGTCGGAACGACGGTGATGTCGGTCATGCTCGCGATCATGGAGGTAGAGGCCAGGGGCGTGATGGGGTTGTTCGACGCCATCGCGCGGTTCGCGCGCGTCCCGGGGAACCAGTTCCTCGGGTTCGTCGTCTACGCCGTCGTCGGCGTGGTCGTCTGGCCGCTCCTCTTTCTCGGTCTCGAACGGTACGTCGGTCCCGAACGGGACTCGGCAGTCACGGGAATGGGGATGGGGCTGCTCCTCTGGTTCGGGTTCGCGGTCATCGGCCGGGGAGAGGTCGGCGGTGTCCTCCTCATGGTCTATCTCGTGTTCACTTTGCTCGCACATCTGGCCTACGGGTTCACACTCGGGGCCGTGTACGACCGGCTCTCGGAAGAGCCGACGTGACGGGAAAGCCCGACTTACCCGTTCCGTTCCAGTATACCGGCCTCATACCAAAGTACTGAGCGTCCCGGGAGACACCAACGATGACCGCTGGGTTGCTCGTCGGGGTGGCAGCGGTGGGTGGCGTCGGCGTCGTTTTCACGGCCGATCGTACCGACGAATCCGGCCCGACGAGCAGCGCCGCGAGCGAGGATTCGGCCCCGGACAGGGAGAAACCGAGCGGCCTCGTCCGGTGGTTCACGACGGTCGACCACAAGGACATCGGGCTGCTGTATCTGGCGTTCGGCACGTTCGCCGGTCTGTGGGGCGGCATGGACGCGATGATGATGCGGGCCGAACTCTGGACGACCGAGCCGTCGGTCTGGGGGCTCGACACCTACAACGCCCTGTTTACCACCCACGGGATCATGATGCTGTTTTTCTTCGCGGCCCCGGTGTTCGCGGGCATCGCCAACTACGTCCTCCCCTTGCTCATCGGGGCCGACGACATGGCGTACCCGCGGATCAACGCCATCGCGTTCTGGTTGCTCCCGCCCGCGCTCTTTCTGGTCCGGGCCGGCCTCATCACCGAGGTCGCGGGGAAGACGTTCCTGTTTACGGTCGGGCAACTCCCCCTGGGCGGGACGCCGTTCGTCGGCGTGCTGGATTTCGTCCAGAAACTACTCGCGTTAGAGCCGCCAACGACAGGCTGGACGCTGTACGCGCCGCTGTCGATTCAGCAACCGAACGAGCAGATCGACCTGCTCTTGCTGGGGCTGCATCTCAGTGGCATCTCGACCACGATGGGAGCGATCAACTTCATCGCGACCATCTTCACGGAGCGCGCCGAGGGAGTGTCCTGGGCCAACCTGGACCTGTTCTCCTGGAACATGCTAACCCAGTCGGGTATCATCCTGTTCGCGTTCCCGGTGCTCGGGAGCACGCTCATCATGTTGCTGCTTGACCGCAACTTCGGGACGACCTTCTTCGTCGCCGACGGCGGCGGCCCGATCCTCTACCAGCACCTCTTCTGGTTTTTCGGCCACCCCGAGGTGTACATCCTCGCGCTGCCGGCCCTGGGGCTGGTGAGTCTCATCCTCCCGAAGTTCGCGGGACGGCGACTCTTCGGCTACCGGTTCGTCGTCTACTCGACGCTGGCCATCGGCGTCCTCTCCTTCGGCGTCTGGGCCCACCACATGTTCGCGACCGGGATCGACCCCCGCATCCGCATGAGTTTCATGGTCGTCTCCATCGCCATCGCCGTCCCCTCGGCGATCAAGACGTTCAACTGGCTGACGACGATGTGGAACGGCCGGATTCGACTCCGGGCACCCATGGTCTTCTGTATCACCGGCATCGCACTGTTCGTCGTCGGCGGCGTCACGGGCGTGTTCCTCGCCTCCGTCCCCTACGACATCGTCGTCCACGGCACCTACTACGTCGTCGCGCACTTCCATTTCATCATCGTGGGGATCATCCCGTTCGGGATGTTCGCGGCCAGTTACTACTGGTTCCCGCTGATCACGGGCCGGATGTACAGCCGGCCCCTGGCGCTGATACACGCCGTCCTGACGACCGTCGGCGTCTTCGTGACCTTTCTCCCGCTGTTCGTCGTCGGAGCCGAAGGGCTCCCGCGCCGGTCCGCGCTCTACCCCGAGCGGTTCCTCCCCCTCCAACAGGCGGCCACGGTCGGGGCCGTGCTGATCGGGCTCAGCGCCGTAGTCTGGCTGTTCAACATGTTGCAGTCCTACCGTGTCGGCACGCCGGTCGAGGACGGCGACCCCTGGGACCTGGGCGCGACCGGCCAGTACACCAGGGAGTGGACAGACCTCCGAGACCGACTGGACGGCGATAAGGGACGGGGCGGAGACGCAGGCGATGGATCCGACGAGGGCGAAGTCTCACCCGGTACGAGCGACACACCGGGACACGAGGAGCGACCGTCAGAGCCGACGGTTCCGACGGCGGTCAGCGAGCGCGGCGGGATGAAACTCGTCGGCGTCGTCTTCCTCGGCATCGTCGCCCTGGCGGCCGTCGGACAGGTCGGCCTGCCGCTCTCGCGGTTCGACTCGACGACCGAGACGCTGATCCGGACGCTCAACCGACAGCTACTGCTCGTCGCCGTCCCGCTCATCGTCTTCGTCGAGGCGGTCCTGGTGTACATCGTCTGGCGGTTCCGGAGGAAGGAAACCCCCGTTCCGACCCCGGAGAACCGGAACCTCGAAATCGCGTGGACGATCGCGACGGCGTTCGTGCTCGTGTTCGTCGGCGTGATCTCCTATCAGGTGTTGGCCCACCCAGACGTGGCCTCGACGCCGGACACCGCCGAACCGGTGGGCGAGAACGTCACCGAGATCGAGGTCGTCTCCCATCAGTGGTACTACAGTGCCGGGTACGCCGACGCGAACGTCTCCGACGAACGGGCCGACGTGATCTACGTTCCGACCGACAGACCGGTCCGGTTCAGCGTGACCACGACGGACGTGATCCACTCCTTCTACGTCCCGGACCTGGGTGTGAAACAGGACGCCATCCCCGGCCAGGAGAACCTGGTTCGGACGACCGTCACCGAACCGGGGAACTACACGCTCTACTGCGGCGAGTACTGCGGCGAGGGGCACGCGCGGATGAAAACGACAGTGCGCGCGCTACCGCCGGAGGAGTACCGCCAGCGCGTCGACCGGCTTCGCGGTCGGGCCGAGCGGAACCAGTCCGGCCTGCGGGTCGGACTCCCCGAGTCGTAACCGGCGAGGTCGAGTTCGTCAGTCGACCGCCGCGCCGACGTACAGGGAGACGACCAGGAACACCCACACCACGTCGACGAAGTGCCAGTACATTGCAGCGACCGTCACGGAGGCGTCCCGCTCCGGAGAATACTGACCGGCAACGGATCGGAGCAGGACGATGCCGATGATCACCAGCCCGAGCGCGACGTGCATCCCGTGGAGCCCGGTCAGCCCGTAGAACGCGCTGAAGTAGATACCGCTCCCCAGCGTGAAGCCCTCCCTGACGACGAACTCGTAGTACTCGACGAGTTGGCCACCCAGGAACACCGTTCCAAGCAACTGGGTTACCGCGAGCCAGCGGACGTACCGCTTGCGGTCACCGCCGCGCAGACGGAGGTGTGCGAGGTGCATCGTGACGCTGCTCGTCACCAGGATGACGGTGTTGAAGAGGACGAGCGAGGTGAGCAGGTGCGGGAGTTCGCCCGGCGGCCACGTCCCGTATCGTACCCAGAAGTAGTAGGCGAACCCAGCGCCGAACGTCCCCAGATCGGTCGCGAGGAAGAGCACCATTCCCCAGCGATACTTTGCGTCGTCGCCGGTCGCACGCGACCAGTAGTGATGGACGAAGGCGTGGTAGGTCCAGCCGTAGAGGCCGATCAGAAAGAGCCCGGTCCCGAGGACGAACACGAACGGGCCGAAGATAGGTGCAAAAAGCGGTTCCTGGCCGAACGCGAGGACGAACAGCCCGGCCCCGGCGTACATCCCGACTGCGCCGACGGTGGTGACGATGGGCCACCAACTGGCCTCGCCGAATCCCTTGGGCCAGTCCTCGACGGCCGGGAGGTGATGGCTGGACTCGTCGGTCTCGGACTCTGGCGAACCCATGTGCCACCGTTGGCCGGCCAGTCGCTAAACGCCACTGTCCCACTGTCCGTTGTCAGGACGGGACGCTGTCACGAGTTTGGAGGTCTGTCGAAGAGAAACCGATCCGGATCTGTGCGACGGTATGAAGTGAAATCGACCCTCAGATCGCAGCAACTCATTTGCCGACACGGGATAACAACACGGGTGATGATTTTCTCAGTTGATCAGGATACCGAGACGCTCGATCGCCTTCCCGAACAGCAACTCGCACAGTTGAACGTTCTCGAGCGGGCCGATCTGGAGGAGTGGGTGATCAGAGAACCGCGGATACTCGGCGAGGACCTTCTGGTCATCTCATCGGAATACTCGAATTTCGCTGATTTACGTGACCGGCTCGATGTTCTGGCGATCGACACCGAAGGGAAACTAGTTGTCGTTGAATTGAAACGCGACAGGGCGGACCGAACGACGGATTTACAGGCCATCAAGTACGCAAGTTACTGCGCGACGCTCACAGCGGAAGACGTACAAAAGGACTATCGAGCGTTCTGGAACGGACGTGAGGGAACTGATCGATCCCCCGAGGACGTAGGTCGGGAATTCGTCGATTTCCTGCAGCAGACTGTGATCGAAGACGCTCCGTATCTGGACGATGGGTGGGCGAATTTCGAACTCGATGATACCCCGCGTATCTTACTCGCTGCAGGGAGTTTCGGGCCGGAAATAACGTCTCCGGTCATGTGGCTCATCGAGGAATTCGACATGGACATAACCTGTACCCGAATCGAGGCGTATTCTCACCGAGACCGACTCATTTTGAACAGTCAGCAGGTGATTCCGATCCCGGAAGCCGAAGAGTACCTCACTAAACGACGTGAAAAACAGGAGAAACAAAAGCAAACGTCGGTTACTTTTACGCTACCTGCACTTCTAGAACGACAGGTTCTGGCGGAAGGCGATGTTGTTGTGTTCGATGAAAGTGAGGTCCCGGACGGAACCGACCGCGAATGGGATCCGAACGACGACTTCTGGCGCGCCCGGGTTACCGGTATGACCGGTCAGCAGAACAACGTCGAATGGTTGCACGACGGCAATATGTACTCCTTTACGGGCTTGACAAAGGAAATTCTACGCCAACTGGTAGATCGCGATACGGATAAACCACTCAATGGGTTCGCGTATTGGACCCACCCCGAATTCGGGTGGGAAACACTCCTCCAACTTCGCGAAAAAGAGGTACGGGAAAACCGAGGAACGTGAGAGATAACTGAACGTCGAACGGTGAGGCCTCGGTACCGTTACGAGAACTGCCCGAAACTGGGTAGGCATTGAACGTTCTATCGGCAAGCTGACCCCATTTCACGTATTTCACTCGATCCGGTGGTTCTGGAGAACTCCCTTTCAGCCCGACGAATATCGGTTTTCCTTCGTATCTGTTAGTTAATCTACGTAGTCTAATACACACCCGACACGTTGTCCGGAGTGTAACGGACGTTTATGGTAGTCGGGTCTGTGTAGATGGTATGGAATACGAGGAGACACAGGAACACTCGCTGATCCGGGAATCGTGCCGGAACATCGCGTCGGACTACGACGTGCACTACTGGCGAGAGCACGTCGAGGAAAAGAAGTTCCCCCAGGAGTACTGGGACGACCTCGCACGCGACGGCTGGCTCGGCGTGACGATTCCCGAAGAGTACGGCGGCGCGGACATGGGCATGCTGGAGATGTCCATCATCATCGAGGAACTCTCCCGGGGCGGCGGCCAGGGTGGCATCGTGTTCGTCCTGACCCCCGTCTTCGGCGGCATCGGTATCCAGCGCCACGGTAACGAGGAACAGAAGGAGAAGTACCTCCCGGCCATCGCCAACGGGGAGATGCGCTTTTGCATGGGGCTGACCGAGGCCCACGCCGGCGTCAACACCCTCCAGATCGAGACCACGGGCGAACGCGACGGCGACGAGTTCGTCCTCTCGGGCCAGAAAATGTTCATCAGCGGCGTCGAGAACGCCGACACCATGCTGCTGGTGGCCCGGACCTCCGAGTTCGACCCGGACAACCCGACCAGCGGCGTCACGCTGTTCCTCGTCGACGACCCCGCAGGCCGGGACGGCATCGACCTCTCGAAAGTCGACGTGGCGGCGCCGTGGTTCGAGAAACAGTACCAGGTCGACATCGACGGGCTACGCGTCCACGAGGACCAGATCCTGGGCCACGAGGACGGCGGCCTGCTCATGCTGTGGGACACCCTGAACACCGAACGGATCGCCGGCGCGGCCTCGTCGGTCGGCGGCGGCCTGCGGGCCATCGACCTGGCCGTCGACTACGCCAACGACCGCGAGGTCTTTGGCGGACCGATCGGCGCACACCAGGGCATTCAGCACCCGCTAGCCGAGTCGTATGCGAAACTGCTGTCCTCGCGCGAAATGATGTACAAGGCGGCCTGGCAGTGGGACAACGGTGAAGACGAGGGCATGGCGGCCAACGCGGCCAACCTGCTGACGAGCCAGTTCGCGACCGAAGCCGCGAGTCGAGCCATTCAGGCCCACGGCGGGAACGGGTTCACCCACGAGTACGAGGTCTACGACATCTGGCAGAACGCCCGCGTGACCGAAACGGTCCCGGTCCCCAACGAGATGGTGAAAAACTACATCGCCGAACACGAACTCGGGCTGCCGAAATCGTACTGATCACCGAGTCGTTGGGCCCGACCCGACGCCCCGACCTCTTGTTTCCATCCTAGATTGAAAAAACAATTTACAGTTACCATCGTTCACACAATTGAAATTCTGTTTTCCAACGTTGGAATCAGAGTGTTGGCCGTGAGAGCGGTCGAACTCGGAAATATCGAACGATTCGCGGCCTGTGAGTACGGTGGGCGAGAATAAACTACAAACAATGTGTTCAGTTGGCAAACTCGAATGTTTTTTAATACCAGTGGACAATGGATGTCATGTACTATGGCAGACAAGGATGACCTCCGAGAGCAGATGATCGAAGCGTTCGAAGGTGCAGACTACCCGATTTCCTCGCCGATGGACCTCGTTCCGGCACTCCCGAACGGCCCGTCCACGAAGTTCGAGTCCGGCGACTTCTCCATGACGGCCATGGAGCTCAACACGAAGCTCAGCGGCGGGGAGTTCCCCTACGACTCCGCAGCGGATTTCGTCGACGACATCCTCGAGGAGCTCGAGGACCAGGGCGAGTTCTGAGGTCTGCACACCAATCGGTTCGCCTTCCAGTTCTCTTGACCGCTACCGGGTAGCTACAGCTCCTCGTCCGTCGACTGGATCGGGTCGTCGAGGCGCTCGTCGACCTCTTCTTCGAGTTTGTAGCGCTGGACTTTCTTGGTGGCGCTGCGCGGCAGTTCGTCGACAAAGAAGACGCGGCGGGGGTGGGCGTAACTCGCGACGTGATCGAGCGAGAACTCCCGGAGGTCCCGCTCGGTCAGATCGCTGTCCCCTTCCAACACGACGAAGGCGACCGGGGCTTCGCCCTTGACCTCGTGTGGTGCGCCGACGACGGCGGCTTCGGCCACGTCCGGGTGTTCGTAGAGGGCGTCCTCGACCTCCGCGGGGTAGATGTTCTCCCCGCCGGCGATGATCATGTCGTCAGCGCGGTCGACCATCCAGAAGTAGCCGTCCTCGTCGACGCGGGCGATGTCCTCCGTGTAGAAGAAGCCCTCGTCGTCGAACACCGACTCGGTCTTCTGGGGGAGTTTGAAGTAGCCCTCGAAGACGTTGGGGCCGCGGATCGCGATCTCGCCGGTGACGGCGTCCTCGTCCTCGAAGTCGATGTCGTCGTCGACGCTCGGGTGGAGCTGGTCGGTCGAGATCCTGGTCTCCCGCGTGTCGGGATCGACGAGTTTGATGTCCATGTCGCCCAGCACCGGCCCGATACAGCCGGCTTCCTTCCGGACGCCACGCAGGGGTTCGAGCGTCCCCGCGGGGCTCGTCTCTGTCATCCCCCAGCCTTCGCCCATCGGCACGTCCCACGCGTCCTCGATGGTTCGGCGAACCTCGTCGGCCAGCGGCGCGGCGGCACAGGTGACTTCGTCCAGCGACGAGAGGTCGTACTCGTCTGGACTTTCGCGGTACTCGCGCCACATCATCGTGTACATCGCGGGGACGCCGGCGAACTGCGTGATGTCGTGCGCTTCGATGGCGTCCAACATCGGGACTGCCTCGGGCTGTGGCTGGAGAACCATCGTCCCGCCGTTGTAGATGTACGAACCCATGATGGCGTTCAGCGCGTAGATGTGGAACAGCGGGAGGACGAGCAGCATGTTGTCCTCCGGGTCGATAGCCAGCCCGCCGTTGTCGTAGGCCTCGATGGTCGACAGCAGGTTCTCGTGGGTCAACAGGACGCCCTTCGGATTGCCGGTCGTCCCCGAGGTGTAGGGCTGGCAGGCCACGTCGTCGTAGGCCCGTTCGACGCGCTCGAACTCACCGCTCGCGTCGTCGATCGCGTGGGAGTAGTTGACGATCCCGTCGCCGCTGACGCCCCCCAGCAGGAGCGTCCCGACCTCGGCGGCCGCCGCGAGGTTCTGGGCTTCGTCCGCGAGCAGCGGCGACGCGATGACGTGGTCGGCCTCGGCGTTCTGAACCACGTAGACGAGTGTCTCCGGGTCCATCCGCAGGTTCAGCGGAACCGGGACGGCACCGGCACGCATTGCACCGAAGTAGGATTCGGGGAACTGCGACGTGTTCGGGACGAACAGGCCGACGCGATCACCGGGTTCGACGCCCTCATCGACGAGCACGTTCGCGACTTTGTTCGCCCGCGTGTCGACCTCGCCGTAGGTCCGCGTCTGACCGAAGGACACGAACGCTGGCTGGTCTTCGTACCGGTGGGCGGCCATCGCGAGGAGGTCGCCCATGTGTCGGAGGGGTTCGCCTTGATATACTTCCATGTTAGCAACTAACAGGCACACCGGGCAGGGTATTAAGTCTGGCTCCGAGATTGACATCTTTCAGCCCCGTTCTTTCCCGAGTGCGGGACCTTCCGAGCCGGTGACCGTTCCCGAAACGACGGTTCCGTCGACCGGTGGTGACTACAACAACCGTTTTAGCTTTGCTCAATATTACAACAATTCCCGGAGAACGCTCGACTGGACACATGAAGATCGCGGAACACCGAGCCCGTCCGAGGGTACGAACAGTTGCAGATGCGGTGGCCGGGCGACTCGTCGGCCGGCCGGCGAGCGCTGTCGCGGTGATCGCCCTCGCCGTCGTGGCTGCCGTCGTCACGGCGAGACGCGTCGCCGCGACGGACACGTACCTGCAGATACAGTACGCGCTACCGACCTATGACGGCAGCATCGGGCCGATAGCCGTCACCGCTGGTGCCGTTCTCGTCGGACTGGCGGCACTGAGTGCGTACGTCGGAGCCGGGTTGGCCCCGACCGCGTTCCTGGCCGGCGGCCCCGTGTTCGGCTGGGCCGTCAACCATTTCTCCTCGTCGATAACCCCACAGTACGCAGCGACCTTCCCGCTCGAAATGGCGGTTCTGTACGGTGGTTGCATTGGCCTCGTCGGCTACCTGCTCGGGAGGGGAGTCCGGACGCTGGTGCCGCCGTCGGCGCTCTCGCCGTTGAAGAGCTGAGTTTCCGACCTCAGAGGACTTCCGTCGCCAGTATCAGCCCGGCGGTGACGAACACGCCCAGGCCGAACAGGGAGAAGTTGGCGATGGTGTTGTCCGCACGCGTAACTCGAAGGGTGAACCGTCGGTTCCAGAGCGGCCAGAACGGTGCGATGCCCATGGGGGTGAGCACGTCACCGAGCAAATGGGCGAGAATAGCGAGGGTCCCGATAGCGAACCCGAACACGGCGAGTTCGCTGGACATCCCGACGGCTTGCCCGCCGAACACCCACCCGACGGCACCGGCTGCCAGGCCCACGAGCAGCGCGAACCCGACGGTGTGGGTCGAGCCGCGGTGGGAGACGAACGGGATGCTGTGGTCGGTATCGGGAAGGGTCGCCAGCGAGAGCATACAGAGTTCGCCGAGGACGGCGAGGTCGGATCGACCCAGCAAAACCAGGGCGAACCCGAGCGGGGCGTACACCAGCAGTGACACGCCGAGGTGGCCAGCGCGGTACACAAGCGGGGGTTACACCCCGAACCCGATGAACGTTCTGCGATGCAGTCGGAGGCGAGTGAGTGGATACCGTGATAGCCACAAGCGCTTTGCCGGGCCACCGCCTTCGGTGACATAGAGTAATGCGGGGACTCGACGACACCGATCGAGAGATCCTGTCGCTGTTACTCGACGACGGGCGGCGACCCTACAGCGACATCGCGGAACGCGTCGATCTCTCGCCGCCGGCGGTCTCGGACCGTATCGACCGACTGGAGGAACTGGGTCTCCTACGGGGGTTCACTGTGGACATCGACCGGTCGATGCTCCGGGAAGGCGTCCCCGTCCTCGTCGACGTACAGGTCGAACCGGGGAACGCGGAGGCCGTCAGGTCAGCACTGTCGGCAGGGGAGATCACCGAACACGTGTTCGCGACCGCCGACGAGCGCGTGGTCGCCACGGCAACGGTGCCCGAAGCCGACGTTCAATCGCTGCTCGAATCGACGGTCGACGTGGAAGCCGTCGTCAGCTACGAGGTCGACCTGTTGACCGACAGGTCCTGGACGCCCTCGATCGGCGACGCGGAACTCGCAGCGTCCTGTGCCGAGTGTGGGAACACCGTGACGACCGAGGGTGAAACGGCTCGCCTCGACGGAACCCGCTACCAGTTCTGCTGTTCGTCCTGTAAATCGCGGTTCGTCGACCAGTTCGAAGAGTTACGCGAGGGTGCCGATTCCTGACGCCGGCAGATATACCGCCGCGTTCTGAACCCCTGGAACTTTCTTCGGAGCGGTGAAACTCTCCCGTATGGCTCAGATCCGTCGGCTCGTCCTCGACGTGTTGAAACCGCACGAACCAGCCGTCCCCGCGCTCGCGGACGGGGTAGCCGACTGTCCGGGGGTCGAGGGCGTGAACGTCTCGCTCGTCGAAAGTGATCGGGAAGTCGAAAACGTGAAACTCACCCTCGAAGGCGAGGATATCGACTACGACGCTGTCAGGTCGACCGTCGACGAGTTCGGGGCGAGCGTCCACTCCATCGACGAGTTCGCCTGTGGGGAGACGCTGATCGAAGCCGGCGAAACGCCCCAGGACTGAGATGGCGGGACCGTCGATTCGCGAGCGGGTCGGGTCGCTGTTCGACGCCATCTCCCGCCGCTACTTCGTCTCCAACGGGTTCGACGGGACGCTGACCAGCACCGGCGTCGCCGTCGGCTCGTATCTCTCCGGCGTCTCGGAGGGTGCCACCGTCGTTACCGTCGGGATCGGCGCGGCGGTCGGGCTGAGCACGTCGGGCGTCTGGAGCGTCTGGGAGATCGAGCGCGCCGAGAAACGCATCGAACGCCGGGACGTCGAGGCCGCGATGTTGACCGACCTCGGCGACACCCGAGTTCAGGAACAGAACCGGCGAGACCGGGTCAAACACGCAACGATGAGTGGCATCGGGCCGCTGATCGGTATCCTGTTTCCCATCAGCGCGTACCTGTTCGCACCCGCAGTCATCACGATGTTCGAGGCCACCGCCCTGGCGGTCCTCATCGGCGTCCTGTTGTTGTTCCTGTTCGGTGCCTACATGGGTGATATATCCGGCCAGTCGTGGGTCGTGGCGGGCCTGCGGATGGGGTTGGCCGGCGTCGTCGTCACCGTCATCAACGTCTTGCTGCCCGGCTAGCGGGAAGCGCCGCGTCCAGCGCCACCACGAGCAGGGAGTTCAGCGCGACGAAGACGACGAACGCGCCGGCGAGCCAACCCCAGGCTTCCAGCGCGAGGGGGACGACGTCGAAGAGGTCCGCCAGCGGCGTGTAGAGGACGAGCAGTTGCAGTCCCAGCGTGAGCGCGACGGCACCGACGAGCCAGGGGTTCGAGCGCAGCGACTTCCCGTACCGGCGGCGGATGAGTTGGATGCGAGCCAGTTCGATGACCACGAGGAACGTAAACAGCGTCGTCTGTGCGCGCACCAGCGAGCCCGTCGCGGCGAGCCGGGCGAAGAAGAGTCCGAGCCCGACGACGGTCATCACGACGCCGATGGCCAGGATGGACGCGAGCACGCGCCGGTCGATGATCGGCTCTCCCCGGCCCCGCGGCGGCCGGTCCATCACGTTCGGCGCCGTCGGGTCCGCCCCGAGCGCCAGCGCGGGCAACCCGTCGGTGACGAGGTTCACCCAGAGCAACATGACCGGCGTCAACACCAGACCGACGGCCTCGCTCCCCTCGAACAGGTCCGGGAACAGCAGGCTCCCGAGCAGGACGCCGAAAAAGACCACCAGTACCTCGCCGGCGTTGGCCGACAGGAGGTAGTTGACGAACGTGCGCACGTTGTCGAAGATGCCGCGACCGGTCTCGACGGCGTCCCGGATGGTGACGAAGTTGTCGTCCTGGAGGATCATGTCCGAGGCCTGTTTCGCCACGTCGGTCCCGCGCTGGCCCATCGCGATGCCCACGTCAGCCCCCTGGAGCGCGGGCGCGTCGTTGACCCCGTCACCGGTCATCGCGACGTCGTGGCCGTTCTCCTGCAGGGTCTGGAGGACGGTGACCTTGTGTTCGGGCTCGGCCCTGGCGAACACCTCCACGTCCTCGACGGCCTCGGCCCGTTCGTGCTCGGACAGGGCGGCGAACTCCCCGCCGGTCATCGCGCCGTCCGGATCGAAGCCGATCTGCTCGCCGATGGCGCGAGCGGTGGCGAGGTTGTCGCCGGTCGCCATGACCACGTCGATGCCGGCGCGTCGACAGTCCGCGACCGCGTCCTCGACCTCGCGTCGCGGTGGGTCGATCATCCCCTGGAGGCCCAGGAACACCATGCCCGACTCGATCTCGGCGTCGGGGGCCTCGGCGTCCGGCACGGTCTTGCGCGCGAACCCGAGCACTCGCAGTGCGTCCGCGGCGAACGACTCCGTCCGTTCGAGAATCGCCGCCCGTCGCTCGTCGGTCAGGGCGACCGGCTCCCCGTCCACGACGATGCGTTCGCAGTGTTCGAGTACCTGCTCGGGCGCACCTTTCATGTACGCGACCGGATCGTCCTCGTCGACGACGACGGTCATCCGCTTGCGCTCCGAGGAGAAGGGGATCTCGCGAAGTCGCTCGCCGCTCGTATCGACCCCCGCCTCGACGGCCGCCTCGTAGACGGCGATCTCGGTGGGGTCACCGTGGTAGGCCGCGTCCTCGTCCTCGGGCGCAGGTTCGGTGTTGTTACAGACCCCACCGCAACGCAGGACCGCCTCGAGCGCGTCCTCGCCGTCGGTCTGGAAGGCCCGTCCGTCGTCGTCAGCGTCCGTTTCGAAGACCGTCTCGTCGGCAAACGCCCGGGTGACAGTCATCCGGTTTTCGGTGAGCGTGCCGGTCTTGTCGGTGAGGATGACGTCGACCGAGCCGAGGCTCTCGACGACCGGGAGGCGGCGAACGAGCGCCTTCTTCTCCAGCAAGGTCCGCGACCCGAGCGCCAGCGTGAACGTGACGACGGCGGGCAACCCCTCCGGGACGGCGGCGACGGCGAGGGTCACCGCGACCAGCAGGACGGTGATCGGATCGGTGCCGGTCAGCAGGAACTGGGTGGCCGCCACGAGCGCGATGAGTGCGAGGACGCCGGCCCCGATCTGGGTCCCGAGGCGGTCGATCTCGGACTGGAACGACGTCTCGGTCTCCTCGACTTCGCCCAGTTGCGTGGCGATCTCTCCGACCTCGGTGTCCATCCCGGTCCCGACGACGACGGCCCGGCCGCGACCCCGAACCGCGGTCGTGTTCATGAAGACCATGTTCTCGCGTTCCGCCAGGGGCGTCTCGTCGGGGAGCGCGTCGGCGCGTTTGGCGACGCTACCGCTCTCGCCCGTCAGCGCCGACTCGTTCGCCTCCAGGCCCGTGGTCTCGACGACGCGCGCGTCGGCCGGAATCGCGTCACCCTGTTCGATCACGATCAAATCGCCCGGAACGACCTCGCGCGCGTCGACGATCCGGCGCTCGCCGTCCCGGATCACCGTGGCGTCGGGCGAGGCGAGTTCGCGGAGCGCCTCGATCGATCGCTGTGCGCGGTAGTCCTGGACGAAGCCGAAGACCCCGTTGGCCAGGAGGATGAGCAGGATGAGGCCGGCGTCGACGTACTCGGGTTCCTGGCCCGGCAGGAAGCCGACCGCGACCGCCAGCAACGCGGCGAAGATCAGGAGGTAGACGAGCGCGTCGCGGAACTGCGCGACGAACACGGCCAGGGGCGATACCGACTCCCCCGACTGGATCTCGTTCGGGCCGTGCTCGTCGAGTCGGCGTCGCGCCTCCGCACTCGACAACCCCTCGGCATCAGTTCCAACCTCCTCGCGAACGGCGTCGGCCGACACACTGTGCCACCGCATTCACTCCACCAATCACGTGCCAGCGTGTTAACCATTAAGTTCCGGAGTGGCACGGACCGTCGCCGGCCGATTAAAATAGTTCGCTCACACCGCGATTTCGTCTTCGAACCGAAGATATCGGCCGGTGACGACAACATATTCGAAGGAGCAAACCGCTTGAACGTGGGGCCACTATACAGAGACAAGAATGACAATCAGGCGCTCACGGCTGGAGTTGACGGGCATGAGCTGTGCGAACTGCGCCGGGACCATCGAGGAGCGCGTGGGCGAGCTCCCCGGTGTCTCGGACGTGTCCGTCAACTACGCCACCGACGAGGGAACGGTCGAGTACGACCCCGACGAGACGGCGCTGGCTTCGATCTTCGATGCCGTCGAAGACGCGGGCTACGGCGTGGTTCGGGAGTCGGTCACGTTCGGTATCACGGACATGACCTGCTCGAACTGCGCGTCGACCAACGAGGAGGCGCTGCTGGACACGCCGGGCGTCATCGACGCGACGGTGAACTACGCGACCGACGAGGCACAGGTCGAGTACAACCCCGCCCAGACGGACGTGTCGTCACTGTACGACGCTGTCGAGGCGGCGGGCTACAGTCCGATCCGCGGCGATTCGGAGACCGGGGACGAAAAGAGCGACGGCCGGTCGTCCCAGGACCGACAGGACATGGCTCGCAACGAGGAGATCGCCCGCCAGAAGCGGTTGACGCTGTTCGGTGCGGCGCTCTCGCTCCCGCTCGTAGCCATGATGGCCGTCGAGTTGCTCTCGCTGGGCGTCCTCCCCGAGTCGGTCGGTCCGATCCCGATGGGCTGGGTCGCCTTCCTGCTGGCGACGCCGGTCCAGGTCCTCCTCGGGCGGGAGTTCTACGAGAACTCCTACACGGCGCTCGTGAAGAACCGCCGCGCGAACATGGACGTCCTCATCGCGATGGGGTCCTCGACGGCGTACTTCTACAGCGTCGCGGCACTGATCGGCCTCATCGCCACCGAGGGACTGTACTTCGACACGGCGGCGCTCATCCTCACGTTCATCACGCTGGGGAACTACCTCGAAGCCCGCTCGAAGGGCCAGGCCGGCGAGGCCATCCGCGAGTTGCTGGCGATGCAGGCCGACACGGCCACGATCGTCGAGGAGGACGGGACCGAACGCGAGGTCCCCGTCGAAGACATCGAAGTCGGCGACCGGATGAAAGTCCGCCCGGGCGAGAAGATTCCGACGGACGGCGAGGTCGTCGACGGCGAGAGTTCCGTCGACGAGTCGATGGTGACCGGCGAGTCCGTCCCGGTCGACAAGGGCGAGGGCGACGAGGTCGTCGGATCGACGGTCAACCAGAACGGCGTCCTCGTGGTGGAGGCCACGAAGATCGGCTCGGAAACCGCGATCCAGCAGATCGTCTCGATGGTCAAGGACGCCCAGAGCCGCCAGCCGGACATCCAGAACGTCGCCGACCGCATCAGCGCGTACTTCGTGCCAGCGGTCATCGCCAACGCGCTGCTGTGGGGGACCGTCTGGTACCTGTTCCCCGGCGCGCTCGCGGGCTTCGTCGAGGCGCTCCCGCTGTGGGGGCTGGTCGGCGGCGGTCCCGCAATCGCCGGTGGCGGGGTTTCGGCCTTCGAGTTCGCGGTCGTCGTGTTCGCCAGCGCGGTGCTGATCGCCTGTCCCTGTGCGTTGGGGCTGGCGACCCCCGCGGCGACGATGGTCGGGACCTCCATCGGCGCGCGCAACGGCGTCCTGTTCAAGGGTGGCGACATCCTCGAACGCGTCCGCGACGTGGAGACGGTCGTCTTCGACAAGACCGGGACGCTCACCGAGGGGGAGATGCAGTTGACAGACGTGGTAGTCGTGGACGGTGCCGCGGCAGACGGTGGTACTGCCGCTGACGGCGGCCAACTCCAGGCCGTCGACGAGGACTTCGTCCTCGACGCCGCGGCCAGCGCCGAACGGGGCAGCGAACACCCCCTGGCCCAGGCCATCGTCGAGGGAGCGCGCGAGCGCGGCATCGAGCCCGAGGAGCCCAGCGACTTCGAGAACATTCCGGGCCACGGCGTGCGCGCGACCACGAGCCACGGCGAGGTACTCGTCGGGAACCGCAAACTGCTCACCGACAACGACGTCGACCCGGGGCCGGCCGCAGAGGCGATGGAACGACTCGAATCCGAGGGGAAGACGGCGATGCTGGTCGCCGTCGACGGTCGTCTCGTCGGGGTCGTCGCCGACGCGGACACGATCAAGGAGTCGGCGAAGGCGGCGGTGGCCCAACTGCAGGATCGCGGGCTGTCGATCCACATGATCACGGGCGACAACGAGCGGACGGCCGAAGCAGTCGCCGAACAAGTGGGGATCCCGCCCGAGAACGTCAGCGCCGAGGTCCTGCCCGAAGACAAGGCCGACGCCATCGACGAGATCCAGGCCGACGGCGAGCGGGCGATGATGGTCGGCGACGGGGTCAACGACGCGCCCGCGCTGGCGGCGGCCTTCGTCGGCTGTGCCATCGGGAGCGGGACGGACGTGGCTATCGAGGCCGCCGACGTCACGCTGATGCGGTCGGACCCGGTGGACGTGCTGAAGGCCATCCGCGTCTCGGACGGGACGCTGGCGAAGATCAAGCAGAACCTGTTCTGGGCGCTGGGGTACAACACCGCGATGATACCGCTGGCCTCGCTGGGGCTGCTCCAGCCGGTGTTGGCCGCCGGGGCGATGGCGTTCTCCAGCGTCTCCGTGCTGGCCAACAGTCTCGTGTTCCGGCAGTACACGCCGGACGAGGACTACGAGCTTCTGGGGAAGTTCCGGCCCTAGGGGTCAGTACTGCTCGACGAGCGCTTCGTCGGGTCCGGCCACGCGAAGCGGGTCGTTCTCACGCGCGAACCGGACGGCCTCGTCGAGTTTGTCCGCGGTGTGGGCGTAGACCGTCAGCAGTTCGTCCGACTCGTCGACGGCGTCACCGGTTTTCGCAGCGAGCCTGAGCCCGGCCCCCAGGTCTTTCGGTGCGCCGGCGCGCCGAGCGGTCTCGTTGACGAGTCGATTGTTCGCGTGGGTAACGACGCCCCCGCGAGACGCCGTGATCGTCGCGGTGTGGGATCCGATCGGGAGCTCGGCCGTCGTCACGTCGGGATCGCCGTTCTGCGCCGCGATGATGTCCCGGAACCGCGCCAATGCGCGTCCGTCGTCGAGGATCTCCGCGGCCGATTCGTCGCTCCCGCACGCGGAGAGGACCATGTCGGCGATGCTGACGCTCTTCAGCCGGAGGTCCTCGGGGCCGTTTCCGTTCAGCACGTCGAGGACGTCCCTGGCTTCGAGCCCGCAGCCGATGCCGGTGCCGACAGGTTGGTTCCCGCGTGTGATGGCACAGTCGACGGACATGTCCAGAGCCGTCCCGACGCGGTCGAAGTCTTCGGCCATCTCCCGGGCCGCGTCGAGACTGGGCACTTTCGCGCCCTCGCCGTAGGGGATGTCGATGACGACCCGCGTCGAGCCTGCGCTTTTTTTCTTCGAGAGCACGGAAGCGATCATCTGTCCCGGCGGGTCCAGCGAGAGCGGCGTCTCGACGCGGATGATCTTGTCGTCGACCGGCGAGAGGTTGACGCCGCCGCCCCAGACCATACAGCCGTTGGTCGCCGCCACGATCTCCCTGATTTCGTCGATGTCGAACTCGACGTCGCAGAATACTTCCATCGTGTCCGCGGTCCCCGCCGCGGAGGTGACTGCCCGCGAGGAGGTCTTCGGGATCGTGATCCCCGCAGCGGCGACGATGGGGACGACGATCGGCGTCACGCGGTTCCCGGCCACGCCGCCGATGGAGTGTTTGTCCGCTACGAGGTCGCTGTTCCAGGTGATCGTCTCGCCGGCGTCGACCATGCTCTCCGTGAGGTGGACGATCTCGGCCCGGGAGAGGCCGTTCGTGTAGATGCTCGTGACGAAGGCGGTCAGTTCGGTGTCCGTCAGGCGGTCGTGTTTGATGTCCGTGACGATCGCGTCGAGTTCGTCGGCTTCCAGTTCGACGTCGTCGAGTTTCTTCCTGACGTAGGACGCCGAGCTGGGACTGGGGGCGATCGTGACGGTCACGTCACCGACGATGTGACCGAGCGGCCGCGTCGCTGCCAACTCGCCCTGATCGACGAGTCCATCAGTCAGTTCGACCACGCCGATCGCAGTGCCCTCTTCGTGTCCGATCTGGACGCGGTCGAGCGGGTGAACCCCCAGCTCCTGGGCGTCCGCGGTGTGTAAGATCACCGTCGGGGTCCGGGTACCGATGTCGATCTGCCGCGCGTGGAGTTCCATATCGTAGCCTGACGGGCGCCCGATATAAGTGTCAGGCGACGGAGGACGGCATCGCCTCGGCGAGCACGTACGGCAGTCGCGTGTACACCTCAGCGTTGGCGACCAGCGCGTCGACCGTCGTGTACTCGTCGACTGCGTGGGCCGTTTCGGTCCCGAGGGCGAACTCGACGGTTGGAATCCCAACCTTCCGCAGCGTCTTGGCGTCGCCGCCGCCGGTCGCACTCCGGCGGTAGACGCGTTCACCGGTGACCGCACTGGCGACCGACTGGACCGAATCGACGAGCGGACTGTCCATCGGTTCGTACGTACCGATCGAACAGCTCGTGTCGGCGACGCGAACGCGGTCGTGATCCGCCAGCACCGTCCGAATGTCCGCCATGACGGCTGGCGTGTCGACGGACGCCGTGAGCCGGACGTCGAGTTCGGCCCTCGCGGCCGCGGGGACGCTGTTGATCGCCTCGCCTCCCTGGATCGTCCCGAGGTTGACAGTTGGATGCTCGAAGAGCTCGCGGGCGCGTTCGGCTCCGAGACGGGGCGCGTAGTACTCGACCGACTCGTCGACGATCGGTCGCACCGCTGGGTCGTACGTGAGGTCGTAGCCCGAGAGGAGTTCGCGGACGTCTTCGACGGCGGCCCAGAGTCGGTCGATCGCGTTCACGCCGAGCATCGGGCGTGAGCCGTGCGCGCCGTCTCCGGTCGCTGCGAGCGTGAGCCAGATGCTCCCCCGGTCGGCGACGGTCACGGAGTGGCGGTCGCCCTCGCAGGTGGTCTCCCCGATGACGCAGGCGGTCGCTTCGACCGCACCCGAGGAGACCAGCGCGTCCAGTCCCGCGCGGCCGCCGGTCTCCTCGTCGCTGACGAACTGGAACTGGAGCGTCAGCGGCGGCCTCGATTCCGCGTGGCCGAACGCACTGATCGTTTCGACCATCGCTGCGACGGCACCTTTCATGTCGGTCGCACCGCGGCCGTAGAGACGGTCGCCGTCGCGTTCCCCGAGCGGATCGACGGACCACTCGTCGGGATCGAACGGGACCGTATCGAGGTGGCCGTTGTACAGGAGCGTCGCCTCGCGCTCGCCGGGGACCGTGACTGTCAGATTGGGTTTCTCGGGATCCAACGCCACCCGGTCGACCGAGACGGGAAGGTCCGCGAACCTCCCGGTCAGGTACTCGACGATCTCACAGGTGGTTCCCGGCGGGTTCTGCGTGTCGTAGGCGAGCAGGTCGAGGGTCGTCTCGACGAGGTCCGACCCTCGATCCGCGCGGACGAAATCCGGTGGCGACTCGCTCACCTTCGGGTCTAGGGAATGAACGACCAAGTAGCAAGGGGACCGTTTGCATCCGTATCGCACGACCGTGGCGCAAACGCGGGGCGTCGGTCACATCTCCGAGTCGTCCGACCGGTTGGACCGGAGTTCCGTTTCGAGCAGTTCACCGCGCGTGTGCCACGTGCGGGGCCGACAGCAGAGGTAGAGCGCCAGCCCATAGGCGACGACGACGATCGCAGTGACGACGACGCCCGAGAATGCACCGACGGACGCGCTCGCTGGCCACGGTTGTTCGGAGAACGCGGTCACCCGGAGGACCCACGCCAGATCCAGAACCGTGAAAAGCGGGAAGTAGACCCGGCGGAGACGGTGTGCGATCGCTTCCTCGGCCGTGATCTTCAGCTTGGGCTGCTGGTAGTCGGCAGCCAGTTCTTCCCGCCAGCCCTCGTCTGTCAGGTCGACGTTGGGGTCCAGACCCGGCGCCCAGACGTTCTGCTGGATGTGCCGAACTCGGGAGCGCCAGACGTCGTAGGCCCGGTAGCGACGCGCCTCGATGAACAGGAAGATCGTGATCGCGGCGTGACCCACGAGGATGACGTAATGCGGGTTCCCCTCGCTGGAGAACGCCCACGTGAGGATGGCCGCCATCAACAAGACAGCCCAGTTCGTGGTTCGATCCAGTCGCTCGCGCCACAGCTTCATCCGATGCAGTTCCCCGCGGTAGAGGTGGGCGAACGCCGAACTCGGGCCCATGTCGACGTCGAGCAGCCCCTCACCGATCCGCGGGTCGGGCGGTCCGTCGTCGAGCCCCTCCGCCTGGTCGGGCGAATCCTGAACGGCCTCGTTCGCGCTGTCTCCCGGCCCCATCAGACGGGTCCCCGCTGTCGGTGGCGCAGCGTCAGTGCCTGCCATCCGTTCCCACTCGTGCCCGGACCTGGAGTGAACACGTTCATCAGTACCTCCGGGTAAACGGTCACTGCTGAAAACACTTGTGTAAGGGTTGCCCAATATTGGGGGGCGAGAAGTTAGCGGTTCGCGCCGCGATGCCGCGATCGGTCGTCGTCGTTAGTCACCCGTGAGCGCGTCCTGGCTGGCCGCGCAGTTGTTCGGGCCGAGTTCGAGTTCGAAGGCTTCCTCGTCGGTCGCCGTTTGCTGTCCGAGGTTCGTCTCGATGATGTCGACGTAGTTGGCCGGCCGCGGCGGCATGTCCGCGAGCACGATGTCGACGAACTCGTCCTCGTCGACGGTCAGCGCGTCCATCTCCTCGACGAGGTCGCCGATGGGAGCGGTGAAGGTGCCGTCGGCGGCGGGTTCTGCGGCGTCGCTGAAGTGTGCGCCGGCGACGAGGACGTCGTCGTCCAGCGTGAGGATCTTCTCCTGGAGCGTCTCGTAGAGCTGTCGGGCGGCGTCCGGTGCGCCCTCGTCGCCCTCCTCGAGGTCCGGCCGGGCGACGCTCTCGACGAACAACCCGTCCCCGGTGGTCAGGAGGCTGTCGCCGACGAGATACGAGGTCATGCCGGTCGTGTGGCCCGGGGTGTGGATGACCTCGATCTCGACGTCGCCGACCGTGAACACGTCGCCGTCCGCAGCGTCCTCCAGGACGTCGGCGTAGGTGACGCCCCGCGGTTCCGCCGCGGCCGGGATGACGCCTCTGACGCCCCGGTCGTCGAGGTTTCGCACGCCACTGATGTGGTCGGCGTGGATGTGTGTGTCGAACGCGTACCGGAGTTCGGCGCCGAGTTCCGCCGCGTCGGAGACGTAGCGATCGGTGAACTCCCGCAGCGGGTCGATAACGGCAGCTTCGTCGCCGTCGACGACCAGATAGCCGAGGCACCCGCTCGACGGTCGCTGGTACTGATAGACCGTTCCCGGACCGTCGTAGTCGGTGACCTCGACGCGTTCGTAGATGCGGGCCCACTCGTTCATCCCGCCGTCGAGGTGGACCACGTCGCGTCCACGTTCCGCGAGGGTGCCGGCGACGTACTCGCTGGCACCGCCCTTCGCACAGAGGACGACCAGCGGGTCCCCTTCGGGAACCTGCTCCAGCACGTCGTCGTCGAGTTCGTCGTCCAGGAAGTGGAAGTACGGCACGTTCGCGATCTCGACTGCGTCGCCGTCGATGTGCCACTCGTCGAAATCGCCCTCCATCCGAGCGTCGAGTATGGTCACCGACTCGCCGTCGTCGATCCGGTTCTTGAGTTCGGCCGGTTCCATCTCTTCGACCTCGACGTCAGGCGTCGGGAAGTCGTCTGCGTCCATGTTACAACCCACACTTGGGGCCGGGGCCACATATATCTTGCGTGTATTGTGCAATACTATAGATGGCCATGACTGTCGGCCCACGATCGAAGCGAGGTCGCGAGAAGAAAAGAGGGGAGGTCAGACGTCGGCGGCGACCGAGCTGCTGTTCGCGTCGGCGCGGAGTTCGCGAACGGCGCTGTAGGAGACGGCACCGCTGACGAGCAGGGCCGCTCCGAGGATGATAACCAGGCTCACCGTATCGAGCACCGGCATCTCGAGGACGCCACCGATCTGCCGGACGGCGACGGCGATGGCCCCGAGCAACAGCATGATGCCGAAGTACACCTTGATGTCTTCCTCTTCGACGAGCGAGGTCGCCGCGGCGCCCAGTCGGGCCCCGAGCGCGCTGCCCGCGAGCAGCGGGACCACGATACTGAGGTCAACGGCCCCCGACTGCGCGTAGAGGAAGCTCCCGATCCCGCCGGAGAAGACGATCTCGAAGAGGTCGGTCCCGACGGCGACCGGGACGGGCACGCCGATGAGGTAGAACAGCGCGGGCATGCGGATGAACCCGCCACCGACGCCGAGGAAGCCCGAGAGCAGGCCGGTCGCGAACGCGACCGCGAGGACCATCCACAGCGAGACGGTGAACCCGCCCCGGACCGAGATCATCGGCGGGACGTTGTAGGACTGTATCTTCTGTGCGATTTCGGGAATTTCAGCGTCCTCGGGGTCGGCGTCCTCGTCGACGTCGTGTTCGAGGCCGCCGTCACTGTCGCCTTTCAGCGCCTCGCGTGTGACGAACGCCCCGATGCCCCCGAGCAGGAGGACGTACGCGACGCTGACGACCGAGTCGGCCAGCCCGATGTGCTGGAGGTACTCCAGGCCGATCTTGCCGACCTCGATCCCGCCCGTCGTGCCGGCGATCATCAGCACGCCGAGCTTGTAGTCCACCTGACCGAGGTCGCGGTGTTTGAGCGTCGCGATGACGGAGGTCCCGAACACGAACGCCAGCCCGGACCCGACCGCCACGTTTGCGTCGTAGCCCATGACCAGCAGCGCCGGCGTCACCAGGAAGGATCCGCCCATCCCGAAGAAGCCGAACAGGATGCCGATGAGCAGGCCGAACCCGGCGAAGGTCGCAAGCAGCGTTGCGCTCACACCGAACAGTTCCATCATCGATTCCCACCTCCGTTCTCCGAGACCGAACAGCGGCGCATCAGCACCTCGACGAGGGCACACTGACCCTTCAGTACCCGCTTGACGGCGGGCCCGAACAGCTGTTCGAGCCCACCGTACCCGACGTACAGCACGATTGCCTCGAAGAGGACGATACCGACGAGTGCGGCCGCTTGCGCGTTGCCGCTGAGGGATTCAATTCCGAACAAAGCGACTCACCAATGTTAACGGTTTTGTAGTGTAGTGGAATCTCTGCACAATCAACTCTAATGGAACCGGGGTGATAACGGTTTTGGGTATGTCGTACAATACTATATCGCGATAACGAATCCATACCGATGGATAAGTTATGCGTAGCTACGGCACCGCGTTACAGCGAGCAGTCGCTCACGGCGCGCGGTAGGACAACGGGAGAACAGCAGACGCTCACTGCGACGAGAGGCGAAACCGGGGAGAAATAGCGGACGGCGACTTCAATCAGCGGTCGCGGGACCGCGATCGGACGACGTCAATCGCGAGCGCACGCGGCCCTGGACGTATGCACCGATGAACATCCCGCCGATGGCCCAGAGGATCGGCCAGTTGCCGATGCCGAAGCTCGCGTAGGCCGCCCCGGGACAGATGCCCGAGACGCCCCACCCGACGCCGAAGATGACGCCGCCAGCGATGACGTTTCGGTCGAAGGATTTGAGCCGGCGCACGTACTGATCACCGGTCAGCGGTGCCGAGTGCCCGAATCGCGTGGCGACGGCGAAGGTGATGCCCGTGACGACCGAGGCCCCGCCCATCACGAACAACAGCCCAAGGTCCTCGAACTGGAGGAAGTTCAACACGACCTCGGGACGGGCCATGTGGCTGTATCCCAGTCCGAACCCGAAGATGAGACCGCCCACGAGGACCGTCAGGTAGAAGCCGATCCCGCGGTTCGTCATGGCGACACCCCCAGTGCGGCGATCAGTTGTGCCGTCCCGATGGCGACCGCCATGAAGGTCGCGACGTTCACGATGGACGTCGAGGACAGCGAGCCCACGCCACAGACGCCGTGGCCGGACGTACAACCCTTGCCCAGCCGCGTGCCGATGCCGACGAGGACGCCCCCGCCGAGGAGTCGCCACCACTGGACGTCGGTCGTCCACGCGCCGCCCTGCCAGCCGACCGCGTACACCCCGGCCCCGAGGACGATGCCGAGCGTGAACACGACTCGCCAGTCACGGGACAGGACGTACGGTCCGCGGTTGAACCGGGAGACGTCCGAAACGTACGAGAGGGTCGTCTCCAGGAACGTACTCGCGCCCGCGATGATGCCCGTGGCGAGATAGATGAACGCCACGCCACCGCCGATGAACGCGCCACCGATGGCGTAACGAGCGATACCGTTCGGGAACAGTTCCGCGCCGATCATCGCGCGTCGAACCCTCCCCGCCGATCAGCTTTGTCGATTCGATAGCCACGCATGTCTCGCCCGACAGTACCCACTGCGGACGCAAAAGCCTTCGGATAGTAATTCTAATAGCATACAATACTAAGGCCCGTTATCGCGGTATTCCCGCCATTAAGCAGAGTTACGCCAACTCCAGTTTATAGTTATGCCCATTACCGACACAATTATCAAGGCCCAGTATAGTATTGTACAGTGTAGACACAACATGAGTCTCGAAACAGACGTTACCGAAACGCTGGACGTGAAGGGTGCATCCTGTCCGATGCCGGTCGTGAAATCGAAGCAAGCCGTCGACGACCTCGCTGCTGGCGACCTGCTGGAGGTCGTCGCTACCGATTCGGGGAGCATGAGCGACATCGACGGCTGGGCGTCGGGAACCGACGGCGTGTCGCTGGTCGAGCAGGAAGAACGCGACGAGGGCGGTGAGACCGTCTACGTGCACTACGTTCAGGTGGAAGAATGAGCACGGACGCAGACGAATCGGCGGGTGACGACGGGTTCACCCCGGACGACGAGGCCGCTGAGATAGCGGAACTGCGCGCTCGCATCGACGAACTGGAGGAGGAGCTCGCGGACGTAACGGTCGAAACCGACGACGACCAGAAGTCGATGGTCATCGTCGCGACCAAGGGGACGCTCGACATGGCCTATCCTCCGCTCATCCTCGCGTCGACCGCGGCCGCCTTCGGCTGGGACGTGACCGTCTTCCACACGTTCTGGGGCCTGGACATCCTCCACGAGGAGCGATCCAAGGACCTCAAGCTCAGTTCCGTGGGCAATCCCAACATGCCGGTCCCCAACGCGATCGCCTCGATCCCGGGCATGGACCGCGTGACGACGAAGATGATGCGCAAGAAGATCGCCGACAACGAGACGGCGAGCATCGACGAGTTGCTCGACACCTGTTTCGCCATGGACGTGGAGATGCAGGCCTGCCAGATGACCATCGAGCTGATGGACTACGACGAGGACGACTTCTACGACGACGTCACCGTCGGCGTCGGCGCCGCGACTGCGCTGGAAGCGATGGCCGAAGCCGACATTCAGCTGCTCGTCTGACTGCTAGACGCCTGTTTCCCCACGTTCGTAGTGTTGTACAGAACATACATAACCCTTTTACTGACACGCTGATTATATACAGGTATGCCCGACTCGATGGCCGAGATGTTACGCAAGGACATGAAGTGCGAGGGGCTCCTGGACTGTCTCCACGGGTTGAAAGACCTCGACAGGGAGTGCTTCGAGACGCTCGCCAGGAGCGACGAACCGCTGACCGTCGACGAGATCGCCGATCGGGTCGAACGCGAGCGCTCGACGGCCTATCGGTCGATCCAGCGACTCCTCGAAACTGGCCTCATCGAAAAGGAACAGATAAACTACGATCAGGGTGGTTACTACCACGTCTACTACCCGACCGACCCGGAAGAGGTCGCCGACGACATGCAGCGACTCCTGAACGACTGGTACGCCCAGATCGGCCAGTTGATTCAGGAGTTCCGGACCAAGTACGGGGACGAAGTCGAACCCCCGACGCCGGTCGAGAACTAACCCCTGCTGGACCGACGTATCGCCGCCCGCGACCGATCGGATCGGCCGGCCGGCGTCTACTGGGTCCGGTCGACGAACGCCAGAATCTTCTCGGCGACCGTTTCGCCGACGTCCTCCTGGAGGAAGTGCGCGCCACCCTCGACCCAGATGTCCGGTTGTTCGGACGCCGTCGGGAACAACTCCCGCAGATCGTCACGTGAGCCGTGCGTGATCGGGTCCGAATCGGAGTACAGGACAAACACCGGTTTGTCCCACTCCCGGAAGGTCTCGCGAGCGTCGCCGATCGTCTCCGCACCCTCCATGTCGGGGTCGATCGGGACCCGGCTCGGGAGGATACGGGCACCGGCCATGTGGGACTCGTCGGGGAACGGCGCGCCGTAGGCCGCCTGCACCTCATCGTCGAGGTCGCTCAGACAGCCACCGGCGACCAGTTGTGCGACGTCGAAGTCCGGCGCGTCCTTTGCCATGTCCTTGAAATCGTGCCAGATGTCCGGCATCGACTGGGTCCCGTCCGGCAGTTTCGTGTTCATCGGGACGAGTCGTGCGAACCGCTCGGGGTTGTTCGCCGCGACCGGGAGGCCGAGCAGGCCGCCCCAGTCCTGACAGATCAGCGTGACGTTCTGCAGGTCGAGTTCGGCAACGAACCGCTCGACCGTCTCGTACATCGCGTCGTACGTGTAGTCGTCCTGATCCTCCCACTTGTCCGACCGACCGAAGCCGACGAGGTCGGGGGCGACGACCCGCCCGGCCTCCGACAATGGGGGGAGCATCTTCCGGTAGAGATACGACCACGTCGGCTCCCCGTGGAGACAGAGGAACGTCTCGTCACCGTCGCCCTCATCGACGTACGCCATCTCCGGCCCCCCGACGTCGACGTAGTTCACGTCGTAGGAATACCCAGGCAGGTCCTCGAACCGTTCGTCTGGTGCGCGAATGAGTCCCATGGACCTTTCCACTAACCACCTATTTATAGATGTTATGCTTCCACCAGTAACAGAAGTCCCGCGTTGATCTTACACAGTTCATACTCGCCGATGGGCTTAAGCCCCAGCCACACCGGGGAGTAGTCGTGCAAATAACGTTCGTCTGTTATGCGACGGTCCGTGACGCAGTCGGGCAGAAGCGACTCGAGCGGACGCTGAGTGAGGGAACGACGGTCGGGCAGGCCGTGCAGTCCCTGGGCGAGGAGGTCGATGCCCTCGGACCGCTGCTGTTCGACAGCGACGGCCAGTTGCGCGAGAACGTCAACGTCCTCGTCGACGAGGAGAACGTTCGACAGTTAGACGGGTCGGAGACGACCCTCTCTGACGGAGACACCGTCGGCATCGCACCGGGAGTGGCCGGCGGCTGCAGCGTCGGAGTCACCGGTCGACACGTCACGGGTGAGCTCGCATGAAGCGGCTTCCGCTTGATAACACGCACTTCGAGGGCAAGAACAACGCCTACCTCTTCGACGGCGACGGACCGACCACGCTCGTCGACACCGGCGTCGCCGTTCCGGAGACCAGAATCCAACTCGAAGACGGCCTCGCCGAACACGGCTCCCGTATCGAGGAGATCGAACAGGTCGTGCTCACACACTTCCACGCCGACCACGCGGGGTTGGCTGGAGAGATCCAGGCTGAAAGCGGGGCAAGCGTGCTCGTCCATCCAGAGGACTCCCCGCTGGTCGAACAGGACGAGGCGGCCATGGCTGCAATGAATGACCAGCGGGACCAGTTGTTCGCGGAGTGGGGGATTCCCGACGGGCCGCGCGAGGAGTTGCTCGGCTTCCTGGAGAACGAAGCGACCATCAGCGGGAACGCCCCCGAGGTCGCGCCGATCGATCTCGACGCGTCAATCAGTGCCGGCGCGGAAACCCTCGACCCGATGCACCTCCCGGGCCACACGAGCGGTCTCACGGGCTTCGTCCGGACAGGGAGCGGGTCCCGCGAACTCCTGAGCGGCGACGCGTTGCTCCCGCAGTACACCCCGAACGTCGGCGGGGCAGACGTCCGCGTCGACGGCGCGCTCGCGAAGTATCTCGACGCGCTCGAACGGATCGAGACGGCCGATTTCGATCGCGCCTGGCCTGGTCACCGCGATCCGATCGACGACCCAAGCGGACGCGCACGGACGATCATCGATCACCACCGCGAGCGTACCGAGCGCGTGCTCGCAGCGCTCGACAAACTCGGTCCAGCCGATCCCTGGACCGTGAGCGCCGAGTTGTTCGGTGACCTCGAGAACATCCACATCCTCCACGGCCCGGGCGAAGCCTACGCGCATCTCGACCACCTCCGCGCCCACGACATCGTCGAACGAACGACCGATGGCTACGCGGTCGTCGCGTCAAATCCGGATCTCGACTCGCTGTTCCCCGACAGCGAGCAATAAGGGCGAACGGTGTTCGAGTAGTCAGTTCGGTGCCTCGGTCGGGTGCTCGATCTCGGCGATGAACTCGTCGACGCTCTCGGTGTCGTCACCGCTTCCGTTCGGATCGATCGCGACGACGATCACCACGTCACCCTCGTGAGCCGTCTTCGTGACGGACACGCGCATCGGGGTGGACCCGTTTTCGCTCTCGGCAGTCGCGTTGAACTCCGTCACGGTCGTTTCGGAGCCGAGTAGCTCGACCGAGCGCTCGCCGTCCTTCTCGAGGTTTTCGAGACTCCCCTGCGAGTTGCCACCGAATCGCTCGATGAGTTGCTCGTTGGGCAGTCGAACGAGCGGGTTGACCGACTCGCCGAAAAACTGCGCGTCGGGCAGCGAGACGATGGTGACGGCCGCGGGTTTGAGGCTCTCGTTGAGTGAGTCGTCCGAAGGCGACGTCTCGTTCAATTGCGACTCCGAGAGCGTCGATTCGTTGATCTCGCCGTCCGTCAGCTCCGCTGGCAGTTGCTGGGTATAGACGGCCTGATGGAACGAGATCCGCACCTCACGCTCGACGCCGGCGACGTCGATCGACTGATTGAGTTGCGTCCCGTTGTACTGCTGGAGCGTGAATCCCGTCTCCGCGGCGGAACTGTTCGAGACGGCCGCCGGCGACGACTCGAACTCCAGTGGCTCGCCAGTGATGAAGCCGATGCACCCGCTCAACGACAGCAACACGATCAACCCGCCGACTGCGACGATCCGCCTATCCATGCCCAGACGGACGGTCCTCCCCCTCCTAAACCTTGATATCGGATCGGCAGAAAAACCGAACTTCGAACGCGACAGTTCGTCCCGAGACCGGGAGTGGCCATTCTCCCCCTCTCGCGACGTTAGACCATTCCGCGGAGGCCCCCCGGAGTCGGGTGGTGTGTGTCGCGCTCGTCCTGGGATGCGTTCCGTTCCTCCTCGGTACGGGACCGTTCTTGCTCGGGCATGCTCCACTTCAATATCCCTAATTATCACCCTTATATTTTATTACAGGCAAAAATGCTAAGAAATATTCTCAAATACTTGCGAGATAACACTAGGCACTCAGGCTTCGGTGCTGCTGGGTTCAGCGAAACCGGCACCGTCGACGAGCAGTCCCGCGATCAGTGCGCCGGCGAGGACGTCCACGAGGACGAACAGAATGATGCCGAAGAATGCGACGAGGGCGGTCAGGTCGTAGAGCCAGTACAGGTCAGTCACCGTCGTCGTCGACAGCATCGGCGTGACGCGATACCCGAACGCACCGTACTGCCCCGCGAAGATCGTCGCGATGACGTACCCGCCGATGGTCCCCGCGACAGTCCCGTGCCAGAGCGCCGACCGTGGCCCACCGCGGTTGATCAGTCCCGTGAGGAATCCCGCACCGACCAGCAGGAAGTTCGCGAAGGCGAAACTGGTCAGGAACATCGCCAGCAATTCAGCGTTCATGACCATCAGCGTCCCGTGTTTCAGGGCTGCTGTGTTGCTTTGCTCTACGCCGAACACGTCCTCTTTAATCGACTCTGTGAGACCCATCTCCCTCCCCCTTCCTGCCTGTGCGTTCACTACTGTAGCGCTTAAAAATACTGCCTCAAGCGACTGGTGATTCAAAAGGACGGTTGATGTGGGGAAGCGCGCCGGGGTCCCGCGAGCGAACAATGTGAGCGGGCGTGCCGGGAGTCCCGCGAGCGAACAATGTGAGCGGGCGTGCCGGGAGTCCCGCGAGCGAACGGAGTGAGCGAGGGGGACTCAGGCACGGCCGTGAGTGAGCGAAGCGAACGAACGGGCGTGCCGGGATTCGAACCCGGGATCGAGAGGTTAGGAACCTCTCGCCCTGTCCACTAGGCCACACGCCCTATCGACTCTTCGACAGGGCGACGAAAAAGGGGTTTCCTTTCCAGGAAAGACTAAACCTGTTGGACAATATCACACCGACATGGAGAAAGTCGCGCTGGAAGACGTGAAGATCGAGAACAATCCACTCAAGGTCCACTCGGTCCGGAAACCGGTCTCCGACGCCCTCGGCGCGGAGTCGTTCGCGTTCAATTACTTCGAGCTCGAACCCGGGGAATCGTTCTCGGGAGGCATGCACCGCCATCACGACCAGGAAGAACTGTTCTACATCCTGGAGGGGACGGCGACGTTCGAGACGCCCGACGAGGAGGTCGAAGTCGGCGCGAACGGTTGCATCCGGTTCGAGCGCAGCGAGTACCAGACGGGCGGGAACCGGAGCGACGAACAGGTTCGCGGGTTCGCCATCGGCGCGCCGGGACAACACCACGACTGGGACGAGATCGACGCGCTGCTGTTCTGTAGCGAGTGTGAGGAAGAAACCGACCACGCGATGGACCTGACCGACGACGGGCAGTTCGACATCAGTTGCCAGCAGTGCGGTTCTGAACCCTTCTGAGTCGAGCGGCCGCTCCGCAAGGTATCTGGCGTTGAACGCGGCCTTCGCTCCGCGTCGCTCCGGAGTTCATGCGAAGGCCGGAAAAAGAGGCGTTTACTCCTTGCTGGTTTCTTCAGTCGACGGTTCGACCTCGCTCTCGACCTGGGGCTCGGTGCCGGTGTCCGTCGAGGTGGTCGTGGTGTCGTCGTTCATCGCGTCGCCCGTCGTGGCGTCGTCAGTGCCGGGCGGCGTCTCGCCCTCTTTCATTTCTTGGAGCTCCTCTTCGATCTCTTCACGTCCCTTCTGGAACTCGCCGATCGCCTGCCCGGACGAGCGTGCGAGTTCTGGAATCTTGTTCGCGCCGAACAGGAGAATCGCGATGAGCAGGATTACGATGAGTTCCGGCCCACCGGGAATTCCCGGGAACAACGGGATGATACCGGTCATGTCTGTTTCAGCATAGCCGGACGCCAATTATAGGCTTTTTGCCTTTGTAGCCATCGGAGAACCGTTCACAACAGTCCGTAGATGGCCCACAAGTGGTATCGTCCGGCTCAAATCGGCACCGGATTGGTCCGAGGAGTTGGCAAACCTGGGATGTTCAGTGGATTATCTGTTCGTAGTACGTAATTAATTTCGGTGTAATCTGTCGCCTGTCGTTCTCCGTACCGGCAGTATAATTGGAGTGGTAGCCCAACACCGGAGTGCTATGGTATCAGTTGGCGATTCCGCTCCCGACTTTACAGCACCGCTGGCCAACGGCGACATCCAGGAGTTCACGCTCTCGGACAACCTCGACGACGGGCCGCTGGTCCTCGCTTTCTTCCCCGGTGCGTTCACGAGTGTTTGCTCCCACGAGATGACCGAATTCCGCGACCGCCTGACGGCGTTCGAGGACATCGGCGCTACCGTCTACGGCGTCAGCGTGGACTCGCCGTTCGCGTTGAACGAGTTCCGCGACAAGCTCGATCTCGATTTCGGCCTCATCAGCGACGCCGACAAGGAGATCATCGAGCAGTACGGCATCGGGATGGACTTCGCCGAGCTCGGCGTTCACGACGTCGCGAAGCGCTCGGTGTTCGTCATCGACGGCGATGGGGAGGTCACCTACGCGTGGGTCAGCGACGACCCCGGCGTCGAACCCGACTACGACGAAGTCGAGGACGCGGCTGCCGACGCCTGAGTTCGGTCACGGCGTTCGCTTTTGTACCGCACCTTTTTTCGGCTGGCTCCCGACCGGAGAGACATGAGTGATGCAGACAGTGGCGGCAACGGTCGCGTCTACGACCCCGACGCCGACCACGCGTTTCCCGACGACCGCGTCAACGCCGTCCTCTCCTATCTCGACGACGACGAAGAAGTCACTGCCTACCTGGAAGCTCAGAACGTCAACCCCGTCACGCGCAAGAAGTACAACGACCACGGGACGAAACACATCGGCATCGTCCGCAATCGCGCCCTCTGTCTCTACGACCTCCTCAAGGGCGAAGGCGTCGAGTTCAACGGCGCGCTTGAACAGGGACTCGACGAGGCCGACGAGGCCGTCATCGTCGCCCTTGCCGCGACCCTCCACGACATCGGCCACGTCGTCCACCGGGACGAACATCCCTACTACTCGATTCCGCTCGCCGCCGACCTGCTCGACCGCCTCATCCCCGACCTCGGGTACTACGACACCGCGGAAACCGTCCGCCTCAAGGGCGAAGTCCTCCACGCGATCCTCTGTCATCACACCGAGGAAGACCCGCTGACGCTGGAAGCGGGCGTCGTCCGTGTCGCCGACGCGCTCGACATGGAGCGGGGTCGCTCCCGCATCCCGTACGAGCGCGGCGGGCGCGGCATCAACACCGTCTCGAGTCAGGCCATCAAAGGCGTCTCGCTCGAACCCGGCGACGACCGCGTCGTCCTGGTCGAGATTACGATGAGCAACGCCGCCGGCGTCTACCAGGTCGACAACCTCCTGAAGGCGAAGCTACAGGATTCCGGGCTCGAAGACAAGATCAAGATCGTGGCTCTCAACGTCCCCGACGAGACGGACCGGATCGTCGAACGGATCGAGCTCTGATTACGAAGGTCCCTCGGACCAGCAATCAGTGGCTTGACGCAACTGGCTACCCGAACTCACCCCCGAACGAGCCAGTAGACGGCTTTGATACTCGTCACCAGTCGGTCCACGATAGCCAGCGGGTGGAACCCAAGATCCGGGTTCTCGGCCGGTTCGAACCGCGTCGCGAGCGTCGAACCTGCTACCTGTACCACCTCGCCGGTGTGTCGGCGTCGACCTTTCTCGTCCGTGACTCGAAGAAGCGTCACCCGGTCGTCGGGCGTTCCGACGACGCGATAGACACCCGTGTCGACGGTCGCGTTGCTCGTCGCCCGGAAGTGCTCGTTCGGGTCCGGGAGGTGTCCCATACTGGCCCCTCCGGTGGTGCGAACAAAAAGTATCGGCAATAGCGAGAACTGCTAGCGTGGAACGGACAAGTGCCGAGACGAAACCCATTATCGCTCGGCTCACCTGACTTCGACACCGTGGGCGACGCTGGCCGTGGTTCGTTGTTGGCTAACCGCGAGTTCCTCGCCATCGCCAGCACCGCGTTCGCGCGCAGTCAGGCCTACTCGACCATCATCATCGCCCTGGCGCTGTACGCGGATCAGTTCGACACGACGGGGTTCGTCGAGGGGCTGTTCGGGACCATCTTCGCGCTCACGCAGTTGCTCATCGTGCTTCCCCTGGGACGGAAGATCGACACGGGGAACGCGAAGCGCATTCTCATGGTGGGCCTCGGCGTCAACGTCCTCGCGTTCGTCGGGTTCTCGCTGGTGACGAACGTCGGGCACGTCCTCCTCGTTCGGGTCGTTCAGGGCGTCGGCGCGAGCATCCTCTGGATCACGGGGACGACCGTCACCGGACAGATCAGTCCCGAAGCGACGCGGGGTCGGTGGCTCGGGACGTACAACCAGGTCGGTGCGTTCTCCAGTCTCGCCGGGGATCTGGTTGGCGGCCTCCTACTGACCGTCTACGGATTCACGCTCACCTACGCCGTCCTCTCTGCGGTGACCCTCTCGTCGGGCATCATGGTCCTGCTCTTTCTCCGGGACAACCCCGGCGGGCAAGCCGACCCCGAAGAGACCGACGGCATCGAGTCGTTCCGGTTGCTGTTGTCCCGGGCCGCGATCCGCGCGCTGGTCGTCTTCCGACTGGGACTCAGTTTCGGGAAGATGGCCGTCCTCATCTTCCTGCCCATCTACGCCAGGACCGCGTTCGGCATGTCGCCGGTGCTGGTCGGTGGCATCCTCGCTGGCGGGAAGCTGACGAAGACAGTCACGCAGGGGTTCATCGGCGACCTGACCGACCGGGTCGGCCGCAAACACTGGTTCGTGCTGACCGGGGCGCTACTGTACGCGTTCGGGACCGCACTCATCCCGCTCGCCGAGTTCGCGGCGGGCGTGATTTCGCCAATCAGCGTCGCCGTCCTCGGGACGACTGTCGTCCTTCCGCCGGCCTTCTTCCCGCTCTTTACCGCCTTCGGAGTCTGTGGAATCGCGGACAGCATCCGACTTCCGGCGAGCATGGCACTGTTCGTCGAGGAGGGCGAGCACTTCGAGGCCGTCGCAGGGAGCATGTCGCTGCGCTCGATCGCCTGGAAAGTCGGTCAGGTCGTCGGTCCGGTCACCGTCGGCGTCCTCTGGGACGCGACCGACGTGTTCACGGCCTTCTGGGCCGCCGCTGCCCTCATCGCCATCGGTGCAGTGGTGTTCGTTGCCCTCTACAGAATCGAACCGGCACCGGAGGCGGTCGGGACGACCGCCAACTGACCGCTATCTTGATACAGCGAGAGAATCCCGCCCTTCCCATGAGTGACGGGTGTTCCGACGCTCTGTCGGAACCGAGGAGCGAACAGGGCGGGAGGGAATCGCGTAAGCTCTGTGCAACGAACCACTCGGTTTCTCCCTGCTGAATACCTCACGTCACAAGAGTTATCTGGATTGGGTGTCTCGTATCTGGTAAGGCCAAATGGAGTATCATCTGCAAACCGGGTCGCACACAGTGTACGCGCTTCAGTATCACTTCGTGACCGTCACGAAGTACCGTGCCGATATTCTGACGGATGAGAGGCTGGAGCGTGTCGCTGAAATCGCTCACGATATTGCAGATGACTTCGAGGCCGGTATCACAAACGTGGACGGCGGTACCGACCACGTTCACATTCTGTTTCGGACCAAACCAACCACAGACCTCACGAAGTTCATCAATTCGCTCAAAGGCGTCACGTCTCGCCGGATTCGGTCGGAGTTTCCTGAAGTGACACAGACGCTTGAAGATGCGTTCTGGCAACCGGGGTACTTCCTCGCCACGACCGGCCAAGTGAGCATTGACGTGCTGATGGACTACGTGGACGACCAGTAGCATGACCGCAACAACCACGAAAACGCTGGAAGCTACGCTCGCCCCGCCGACAGCACACAAAGAGCGGAAACTGTGTGACCTGCTCGGCACCTACCGTGAGGGGCTTCACGAGGCGTTCGACGCCGGGTGTGACACGATGAGCGCAACCAGCGATGTGGTGACGCCCTACGACCTCCCGTATCAGGCGAAAGCGGCTCTGTGCAACTACGTTCCACAACTTCACGACACCTACGACGCGCAGGAGTTGGACGACGACCACCCGGTTCGGCTCACCAACCAAGCCGCCGAGTTCGACCACTCGGCGGCGCGTGACTACGAGTTCACATGGTGGGCACCGCAACCCGGTCGCGGGACGAATTTCTGGATACCGCTTCGTATCAACCCTGAACAAGACGGTCTGTGGCACGATCTCGTACACGGTGACGCTTCGGCGGGGCAACTCCGACTGCAACGCCACCGCACGTCGTGGACACTCCACGTCACCGTCGAGTTCCCGGTCGAAGAACCGGACTACGAACCGACAGACGACGATGTAACACCAGTTGGCTTCGACATTGGCGAAGCACACCTGCTCGCGGGCTGTGCCTGCGAGCAGGGTACTCCGACTGACCCACTGCTCATCAACGGTGGTCGCGCTCGTCACCTTCGCAAAGAGATGTTCACGACGCTCAAGCGACTTCAAGAGCGTGACGCCGCAGAGTGGCGGATTGACGAGCGATTCGACCACTACCAGAACGCACTCACAGACATCATCGAGAAGGCGTCTCGACGTTCCGTCGAGTACGCCTGTCGATTCGAGAAGCCAGTCCTTGTGCTGGAAGACCTTTCGGACATCCGTGAAGACCTCGATTACGGCGAGTGGATGAATCGACGCCTCCACGCATGGGCGTTCGCTCGGCTCCAACAGCGCATCGAGGACAAAGCACGAGAGGCGGGGCTTCCGGTCAGGTACATCCGACCGGAGTACACGAGTCAGACGTGTCACGAGTGCGCTCATATCGGGCACCGGAACGGCGACGAGTTCCGGTGTACGAACGACGAGTGTTGGGTATCGGAGTACCACGCAGACATCAACGCGGCGGTCAACATCGCTGACCGCCATGACCCGTGGGGTGAGAGCCTGCCGCTGAAACCGGCAGGCGATGACATCTCACGGGATGGGAGCGCCTGTGACAGCGCCACGACCCACCGAGAGACGAGCGAGGAATCCTCGCAGATGACCCTCTCGACGTTCCACGGGTCGGAACCCTCTGCCAGCAACAGCGAAACGTAGCTGGTATTCCCATGCCGGGAAGCCGCGCCGTTTACGGCGCGGAGGATTTCACTCGTCTTCCAGCAGTGCGTCGTCGCCGTGACGCTCGCGCAGTCGCTGCAGTTCGGCCAACCCCTCCTGAACGCGCGGTGTGGGCGTCTCGTAGGCGTGCTCGAAGATCTGCTCGGGGTTCGGCTCGTAGGTCATCGCCTCGTCGATAGCTTCGGCGACCGTGTCGCGGCACTCCTCGTGAATGGCGTCGCGTTTCTCGTCGTCGAGGAGGCCGCGGTTCCGGAGGAACCCTTCCATCCGCGGGATCGGGTCGCGTTCTTTCCACGCCTCGACTTCTTCGTCGTCCCGGTACGCGGAGGGGTCGTCGGCGGTCGTGTGCGCGCCGAAACGGTACATCACTGCCTCGATCAGCGTCGGCCGCATCTGATCGGCGTCGGGATCTCTGGCCTTTTGGACGGCCTGCCGGGTCACCTCGTAGGTCGCCAGCGGGTCCATGCCGTCGACCTGAACGCCGTCGAACCCGTAGGCGTCGGCCTTTTGAGCGATGGTGTCGCTTGCAGTCTGGGCATCACGCCCCATGGAGATGGCGTACTGGTTGTTGTTACAGAAGAAGATCGCCGGTACGTCGAACACGCCCGCGAAGTTCATCGCCTCGTGGAAGTCGCCCTCGCTGGTCGCGCCGTCGCCGAAGTGACAGACGAACGCCCGGTCCTCGCCTTTCAGCTTCGACGCCCAGGCCATCCCCGTCGTGTGAGGCAGGTGGCTCCCGATGGAGATGTTCAGCGGGAAGACGTTGCGGTCGGCCAGCCACTCGTTACCCTTCTCGTGGCCCATCCAGTAGAGGAGGTACTCGTGACTGAGGCCGCGAACGATAACGGCCCCGTGTTCGCGGTACTGGTAGAAGATCCAGTCCTCGTCCGCGAGCGCGTGCGTCGAGCCGATCTGTGCCCCCTCCTGGCCCGCCAGCGACGGATACGTCCCGAGTCGACCCTGTCGCTGGAGGCTGATGGCTCGCTCGTCGAGGTGTCGTGCGAGCCACATCTCGCGGTACATCGAGACGAGTCGCTCGTCCGAGAGGTCCGGCACAGACGCGTCGTCGAGCACCGACCCATCAGTGTCGAGTATCTGGGCCCGACCCTCCGTGCCCTGGCCGAGGGTTGCCTGCGTGTCACTCACTGTGTCACTCGGCACGAAGGGTATCGACATAACGTTGGTGTTCGGACGCCTACCGGACGAAAACCCGACAGGTCACAACCGTTTTGTAGTGGCGCATCCATCTGTGTGTATGGGTAACACGCCCACCCAACAGCCCTTCGAGGGCGATTCCCCGGACGTGGACGAACCGACAGCGGGCGCGTCCTTCACGCGGAGAGTGGCCGACGCCGTCCACTCCGTGGTCGACGGGATTCGTCGTCGCCTCTCGGTGTTCTCGGGTCTCGATTTCGGGCGGGCTTTCCGGATCGAAGACGAGTCCCTCGTTCGTGACGATCGGTTACCGGACACGACCGACGGTGAGACGGAGCCACCGCAGTTGCCACAGGTCGGGCACGCCTCGACCGACGGGTTCCCGAAACGGGATCGGCCACTGACACAACCCGTTCGCGACCGCGAGTTCGAGAACGCTCCGGATCTGGAGGCCACCGAAACGGACGGGAAACTCTCGATTTATTATCCCGACAGCGACGACGCCACGATCACCTCAGACACCTGGGAACCGATCGAGCGCTGACCGCCCCGGTCGGAATCCGGGGACAGTCTCTTTTGGTTACTATTTTACTGTCGACTGTGCATGATGTATATATGCCAACGACAGAGTACGACGATGTCGGGGCGCTGGTCGACGAAATCGTCGATCGGCTCGACGGGGACATCGTCGTGGGGGCACCATTGGGATTGGGGAAAGCGAATCACGTTCTCAACGAACTGGTCGCGCGAGCGATCGAGAACCGAGACATCGACCTGACGATCTGGTCCGCACTCACGCTCTCGAAACCCGACTGGGACTCGGAGCTAGAGCGAAGACTGGTCGAGCCGCTGGCCGACCGGATCTTCGGCGACTACCCGGAACTCGAATACGCTCGCCTGCTATGCGACGGGGAGTTACCGGCGAACATCGAGGTCCACCAGTTCTACTATCCTCCGGGCAAGCACCTGTGCAATCCCGACGCCCAGCAGAACCATCACAGCGTCAACTACACGCACGTCCTGCGGGCGAATCAGCAGGCGGACCTGAACCTGCTCTTGCAACTCGTCGGCGTCGGCGAGATCGAGGGAGAGCGGTACTTCAACCTCGGTTCGAACACGGACATCTCGGCCGATCTCATCGAGCAGAACGGCGACGGGTCGTCGGGCGACGGGGACATCATGGTCGTCGGTCAGGTCAACCGGAACATGCCCTTCATGTACGGCGACGGGCCGGTCCCGGCCGACCGGTTCGACGCCGTGCTCGACGACGAACAGTACGAGTTCCCGCTTTTCGGCCCGCCGAACATGCCGATCTCCGACACCGATTACGCCATCGCGCTCCGTGTCAGTGCCCTGCTCAGGGACGGCGGCTCCCTCCAGATCGGCATCGGCTCGCTCGGGGACGCCATCGGGCACGCGACCGAACTGCGCCACCACGACACCGAGGCCTACCGGGACGTAATCGACGCGCTCGGTGTCGTGGAGGACGCGCCGACGCTCGTCGAGGAGTACGGCGGCCTCGACGCCTTCGACGACGGGTTGTACGCCGCCACCGAGATGTTCGTCGAAGCCTTCCTGCACCTGTACGAGAGCGGGGTCCTGCGGCGTGAGGTCTACGACGACCCGGACATCCAGCGGCTGGTCGATCAGGGCCATCTCGGCGACGGCATCGACGCGGCGTCCCTGGACGCGCTGGTCGAGACGGGAGCGATCCCGACGATCCTCGACGAGGACGCCGTCGCATACCTCAAGCGCTGGGGCCTGTTCAGGTCGGAGGTCACCCTCGCGGACGGCGAGTTGCACGTCGACGGCCGGTCGATCCCCGCGGATCTCTCGGAGTCGGACGCCCGCGAGGCGATCGCCGAGCACGCGCTCGGCGACTCCCTCGACGGCGGCACGGTCCTCCACGCCGCCTTCTTCCTGGGCTCGAACGACTTCTACGAGGGCGTTCGGGAGATGGACGACGATCGACGGCGACGGATCAGCATGAAGAGCGTGAAGTTCACCAACCAGCTCTACGGGGACGAGGAACTCAAGCGTCGCCAGCGCTCCGACGCGCGCTTCATCAACACCGGGATGAAGGCGACCGTCACGGGCGGTATCGCCTCGGACGGCCTGGCGAACAACCAGGTGGTGAGCGGCGTCGGCGGGCAGTTCAACTTCGTCGAGATGGGCCAGGAACTCGACGACGGGCGCTCGATCATCATGATTCGCGCCACACACCAGGGGAGCGACGGCGTGGAATCCAACATCGTCTGGAACTACGGCCACATCACCGTCCCGCGCCACATGCGCGACATCGTGGTCACCGAGTACGGCATCGCCGACCTGCGCGACAAGTGCGACGCCGAGGTGATCCAGGAGATGATCAAGATCGCCGACTCCCGGTTCCAGGACGACCTCGTCGAGCGGGCGAAGTCGGAGGGAAAACTCCCCGAAGACTGGGAAGTCCCCGAGGGCTACCGGAACAACTACCCCGAGACCGTCGCGGACCGACTGGCCCCGTTCCGCGACCGTGACCTGTTGCCCGAGTTCCCCTACGGAACGGACTTCACGAGCGAAGAGCGCGACCTCACCGAGGCGCTCAGGAACCTGGAGAGCAGTTTCGAGGATTTCCCGCCGGAGATCTCCGATGCCGACAGCATCCGCAAGGCAGTCACGGTTCCAGAGGCGGCACAGCCCTACCTCGAACGGATGGACCTCGACCGCGCGTGGACACCGCGGGAGTTTCTCTATAAGCGCGCTGTGGTGTTCGCGCTCGCCGAGAGCGAGTTTATCTGAGCCGGACCGCCTCTCCAGCCGCGTTTCGGGCCACTCACAGCCCGTACAGGTCGACGAGAATGTCGATCCGGTTGGCGAGTACGTCCACCGTCTCCTCCGAGAGGTTGTCCTTGTGGAAAAACTCCGAGACGCCCGCCTGGAGCGCGTCCATCGCCACCGACTCCACCGCCGACGAGGTCAACAGGATGACGGGCACGTCGGACTCTATCGACGCCGTGAGTTCCATGCCGGATTCGTCCGGCAGATTGTGTTTCACGAGGAGACAGTCGATGTCACTCGCTTCGAGCGCCGCGCGTGCATCGGCCGCCGACTCGGCAGTGCTCGTCGCGAAATCGTACTGGTCCGATAGCTTATCGGCGATCTGTTGGGAGATGAAGACACTGTCTTCGACAACCAACACGTGCGGCCGTGACATCTCTCACCTGTTTATGGGCGTTCCGGCAATTAAATCACGGTGCCGTTTCGTCGGTCCGTACCTGGAGCGTCCGTTCAGTGGTTGGCGTCGTTGTTCCGGGATTTACGTCCTTCTGACGATTTCACTGCTTACTATCGTCCGCAGAAAATGCGCCGGCCGGGATTTGAACCACCTCCACTTCGTTCGCTACCGCTCACTCGTGGCGTACCTCAAATCCCTCAACCGCATTTGCGGCTCACGAATTGTTCGCCGCCAAAATGCGCCGGCCGGGATTTGAACCAGATGGAGACGTTCCGGGCATGTGGTCTCACTCCGTTCGACCATTCCGGGGCTGCGACTCCCAGGGTTCAAATCGCCTACTACCGCATTCGTCGCTCGCGAGTTGCGAGCGACAGAAGTGCGCCGGCCGGGATTTGAACCCGGGCCATGAGCTTGGAAGGCTCAGGTCCTACCACTAGACCACCGGCGCTCGTTCGCTTTGCTCACTCGCCCCGAGCCTCACCTCGCTTCGCTCGGTGAGACACCGGCGCTCACTTCGTTCGCACCTCCGTACCGCGGATGCGTATCCGACAATTCCCCGCGCCTATTTATGGATGTTTCCCTTCGCCGGCGCGGTGACCTCGGCGTAGCAGTTCCCGCTGGAGACGGATGCGTCGAGCACTTCGAGCCCGCTCTCGGCCAGATCAGCCTCGAACTCCTCGGGGTCGTAGATGTGGTAGTACCGCGGGACAGTCTCGCCGCCGGGCAGCGTCCAGTCGACGGTCGTGTCGAATCCCGCTTCGGCGTCGAAGCGGTCGTGGGCCGTGCTCCAGGCGCTCACCAGCGCACGACCGTCCGGCGAGAGGACTCGGGCGAGTTCGTCCAGGCTCGCAACGCGAAGTTGCCGGTCCGGAAGGTGATGGAGCGTCGCCACGTACACCGCGACGGTCACGGAATCTGTGGAGAGGGGGAGCGCCGAGGCATCGCCCTGCAGGAGCGTGACGGCGCTTCGCACGTCAGCGTCACGGATGCGCTCACGGGCCTGGGCCAGCAATCCACGACTCACGTCGAGACCGATCACGCGGTCGGCGTGTCCGGCTAGCAACTCGGAGTGGCGACCGTTCCCACAGCCGACGTCGAGTGCCAGCCTGTCCGTTGGGGCACCGTCGAGGAAGGTCTCGACTTCCGGCCACGGATACTCGCGGGTCTGCGAGAAGTGCTCGGCGATGCGGTCGTAGGTGTCTCGCACCCCCTCGCGGCCCGACTGGTCGTCCATACCGGCGGTTCCGGGCGGGCAGGCAAGTGCGTTCCGTTCGGGGACCTGCCGGAGTCGAGAGCGGTTACTGGATTTCCGCTTCGGCCTTCACGGCCTCGATCCGGGGCGGATAGATTCGGTCGGTCTCGCCGTCCTCCACGTAGTCGAACTCCTCGTTGTCGTTGGTATCGAGGTGCGGGACGGCGACGACCGTCACGTCGTCAGATAACTCCCTGTTCACCCTGATTTGGACGTCTTTGTGGGTTCCCGGTTCGAGGTACTGGGTCCGACCGATGACCTCGCCGTCGGGCGTGTGCAGGTGCAAGACGACGTAGCCGCCGTCCGAGAGCGACACCGAGTCGACGGTGACCGTCTCGCCGCCGAACTGTTGCTCGAACTGCATGGAGGCGACCGGCGAGGAAAGCAGGACGAAGGCGACGTAGGCGATCCCAAGCAGGACGAAGGCGTGTTTGACGCCGTCCCTGACGGTTCCCTCGCCGATCTGGCCGCCGATGAGTCCCGACAGGAACCCCTGGATCAGGGCGGTGTGGAAGAAGACCAGGGTGTACGCGGCCTTGTTGACCTCACCGAAGCGCGTGATCTGGTCGGCGTTGACGCCGAGGCGGTTGTTGCTGTCCGGCGTCGGCACGCTGTCGGGGAGGCTCGGCACCAGCACCTCCTGGACGGCGACGATGATGACCAGGAAGACCGCGAAGGAGACGTAGATGACGACCAGATAGGTGAGCATCTGGCGTCGGCGCTGGCGTTTCATGCGCAGGTCGGCCCTGGCCTGGGTCGCCGCGATCCGGAGGACGCGGCCGATGTTCCCGCTGGCGCGCATGGCGTTGCTCAACAGTGTCACGGCCCGGGTGACCGGCGTCGTCTGGACGCGGCGGCCGAACCGGACGAGCGCGTCCTCCACGTTGGCCCCCATCTTGATGTCGGCCCAGATGCGTTCGAGTTCAGGCGAGAGCGCGCCGAGGTCGCTCCCCCTGACGCGGTCGAAACTTTCGACGACCGACATCCCGGCCTCGTTGAGGCTGGCCAGCCGTTCGAGCAGTTCCGGACTGGCCGACTCGATGCGGTTGATGCGGCGCTTGTAGACGAATCGAACGGCCGCGTAAGTGCCCAGGACGAACAGGAGCGCCTGGATAATGATGTCGTCTAACGCCCGGATATTGACGCCGATACCGGTGAACACGCTCGGGAGACGTGCGAGCGTCACGAGCACCGCCAGCGGAATCGTCACGTACAGCAAGGACGTGGGGTTCCAGAAGACGACCTGCATCGGTCGGCGCAGGATCCGCTGAATGCGTTCGAGTTTGTCGTACATCGCCAACCGCTCGAAGTTCGCCGCCAGGGAGGGAACCGTTCCCCCGTCGGTCGTCTGCATGTCGGCCGCGGACTGGTCGGTGTCAGCGAGCAACTCCGTCTCCTCCAGCGCCGAGGCGTTGCTCTCGCTGCCGATTCCGAGCAGTTCCAGCCGCTGGTTCAGGAACACCATGAACCCGATGTTCGCCAGCGGAATGGCGAGATACCCCAGCAACTGGAGGATGCCGAGCGTGCTCGTCGTGGTGAGTCCGAACACCAGCAGGACGGTGATGAGAAAGAGCGTCCCCGCGACCAGCACCGTGACGTAGGCCTCGGCCATCGTCGCGAGCAGTTCGAGGATCTCCTCCTGGCGCTCCTCGGCTTCCTCCTGGTAGCGCTCGTACTGGTCGTGGAGGAAACTGGGGAGGTTCTGCCCGCTCTGGAGGACGCTGGAGAGGTTCTCGCTGAACGTCTTGAAGTCCTCGCTGGGCGTCCGCTTGGACATCCGCTGGATCGCGTTGATCATGTCCGTCCCGAACAGGTCCATCTCGCGAGCCGCGATCGAGATCTCGGCCGCCGTCTCCCCGTAGACGCTCCGGTTGTCGGCCAGCGTCCGCATGACCTGCGGGAACGGCATCCCGCCGCGGGCTTGTGCGTAGAGGAACGCCACGGTCCGAGGGAGACTCTCGTTGATCCGGCGGCGACGGGCCTCGGCCCTGCCCGCGAGGAGTCGCCAGCGCAGCGAATAACTGACGAGACCGCTCAGGAGCGCCGAGACGAGGCCGCCACCCACGAGCAGAATCACCCACGCCGTCGTCCCGAGTTCGACCGACCACGTCGACGGTTGTCCCAGGACCGCAGTCATCGTGTTCGGCAGGCCCGCGACCGCGTCGCCGATGAACGGGATCGCCAGCACGAGCCCACCGAGGAGGTACGCGCCGAGGATGCCGCCGGCGATCGCGATGAGGACGGCGTACAGGTAGGATTTGGCGGCGTACGCGTTGTAGGTCTCGGCGACGTAGGCGGACTGGAGCAGCCGTTTGCGTTCGAGTCGATCCTCGTCGACGAACCGCCCGAACAGCACGCGAGAGACGGCTTTGAACCGCTGGTGGAGCTGTTCGCTGGTCCCGACTGCGATCAGCAGGCTCACGACCGCGACCGCGACCAGCAACGGGAGGAAAGCCAGCGGTGAGACCATGTCAGTCCTCGATCTCGATCCCCGTGGCGTCGATGCGTTCCATGACCTCCTCGGGGTCGGCGTAGTACTTGTTCACCATCGCCGTGAACCGACGGTAATCGCTGACGTCTTCCTCCTGGAGATATCGGAGGAATCGCTTGCGGTTTTTGATCTCCCGGAGCAGTTCCGACTGGTTCCAGCCCCGTTCCTCGCGAATCTCGTCCAGCAGGTCGCTCCGGGTCTCGGAAAAGGTGTCCTCGGTCGCCTTCCAGCTATAGGTGTTCGAGTAGTCGAGTTCGCCGGTCCGCTGGTCGATCCCCTCGATCTCGGCGAGCGTCTGCATCCGCCGGACGCGCTCGCCCTGCGTGCGGGTGAGCAACTGGACACAGAGCACGTCCAGCGACTGGACCATCGGCCGGGGCACGTTGATGGGCTCGTTCTCCAGCCGGTTGATGACGGTCTGGACGCTGTCGGCGTGCATCGTCGAGAAGGTAGTGTGCCCGGTGTTCATCGCCTGGAACAGCGTGATGGCCTCCTCGCCCCGGACCTCGCCCACGATGATGAACTCCGGGCGGTGACGCAGCGCCGACCGCAGGAGATCGTACATCGAGATGTCGTCGTCGTCCATACGCTCCCGTGTCACGGAGGACAGCCAGTTGTCGTGATACAGCGAGAGCTCGCGGGTGTCCTCGATGGTCAGCACCTTCGACCGGGGCGGGATGAACATCGAGACGGCGTTCATGGAGGTGGTCTTCCCGGCCGCAGTCCCGCCGGCAAAGAGCAGCGACTTGTTGTTCTCGATGCACAGCCAGAGGAAGACGAGCATATCGAGGTTCGCCGTCCCGTACTCAAGGAGGTCGATCGGCGTGAACGGCTCGTCGGCGTACATCCGAATGGTGAAGGCCGACCCGCGAGGCGTGACCTCCTCGCCCAGCGCCAACTCGATGCGGGAGCCGTCGGGCAGCGTCGTCGAGACGACGGGGTCCGAGACGCTGACGTGCCGGCCCGACCGCTGGGCGAGCTGGATGACGAAGTTGTTCAGTTCCTTGGCCGCGAAGGTGACGTTCGTCTCGATGTCGGTGTACTCGTCGTGGTAGACGAAGATGGGGAGCCCGGGTCCGTCACAGGAGATGTCCTCGGCGTGGGGGTCGTTCATGATCGGGTCCAGCTTCCCGTAGCCGTGGAAGCGCCGGTAGAGGTAGTAGAACAGCCGGAAGAACGTCTCGACGCCGATCTCGACGCCGTACTCCTCGAGGCGCAGTTTCAACTCGTCCCTGAGCGCGCCCTCGGGGTCGTCGGCGACCTCGTCACGGTACAGCAACGGCTCGCGGATGTCCTCTAGCAGTCGGTCCAGCAGTTCCACTTCCAGGTCGTCGAGGTCGGGTTCGACGACGTGATACAGGTGTTTGTCGTCCTCGTGGTCGTAGTTGATGGAGACGAAGGAAAACGGTGTGTTGAGCCAGTACCGATCGATTTCTTCGTACCCGGAGAGGCCGCCGAAGGAGAGCAGTCGGCCGTGCTTGTCCGGGTCGTAGTTCTGGACGGGGATCGTCGAGCCGCGCAGGAGTTCGGCCGTCCGGTCGAGCCAGTGGCGAAGCTCCTCGATCCGACCCATGGCGGTCCCGTCGTCGCCAGTGTCCTGTCGTGACATCCCTAGCGTAGCCCCGCCACGTCCGGCGGTAAGCAGTTCTTACTACCGATTACGACCCCACTTACTTAAATTCGACAGCCGTTTTCGCAGCGATCATAACGGGCGGCTGTCAGGCGGTGTCCTCGGTCGCCGGTCCGTCGGCGGAGGTCTCCTCGACCCGTTCGACGCGGAGGAGGACGTACGCGAACGCGTACTGGAGGAGGACGCCGATCGGGAGCACGTATCCGGGGAACGGATCGGCCGCGAGCGATCGAGATCCGAGTTGGAAACTGGCCCCGAGCTGGAGGACGAGCGACGAGAGCGAGAGCAGGACGGCACCCACGAGAAGCAGTCCCCCCATGAGTCTGACGGGGTCGACGGCGGACTCGGCGAGTCGCTCCTCGAAGACGTACATGGCGATGCTCAGCAGTACGGCCGCGGCGATCACGACCACACCGAGCGTCCAGAGGTCGTAGGGGAGCGACCCCGGACTGCCGGCATAGAACTCCGCTGCGCCCCAGGGCGTCTTCAACAGCGGGTTCTGCAGCGACGCGTCACCGGTGACCTCGATGCCGAACAGGTAGCGGACCAACCCGAGCGGGAACCTGACCTCGACGAGCGTTCCGCCCTGAATGGAACCGAGGGCGACCGACACCGACCACGGGATGAACGCCGACAGCCAGGCGGCGACCACCGCCAGTTCCTCGGCGAGTTCCGACTTGACCCAGACCATACCCGCCCTCCGACCGGCCGGTCCTAAAACCTACCCCCGGTCGGTGCATCCGGTGATTTCCCGGGCGGGCGTTACGTTCATTGCGCCGGAAACCGTACGAGTGGATGGGAATGAGGCGCGACTACTTCACCCTCGGACTGCGGAACGTCGAGGACACGGCCGACGGACAACCGACGGTTCACGTCGAGTATCACGGACCCTCGGACGCCTACGAAACGCGCCTCACACCGGAGCGAGACGTCGACGTCGCCTTCCGCTTTCAGACGCCCGTCGACGACAGCGACGCCAGCGGCGTCTTCTCCGTCGCCGACCGCATGACCGGCGAGTTCGTCCTCGAAGTCAACGCCGACGCCGAGGACATCCTCACGCTCATCGACGCTGCCCGCGCGTACGACGAGGCCACCAGCGACTCAGCGGAGTGTTACACCGTCCGCATCCAGGAGGACGGCGACCGACTGTTCGAGACCGACGAGCGGATGCTCCTGGTCTACGACAACGACGGGGACCTCCTGCGCCAGCACTCCCTGATCCCGAGCGGCGTCGAACTGTAAGCGACGTTCCGGGTCGGGCCAGCAGTACATAAGTAGATGCCGGCTGATGGCCCGGTATGGACCTTTTCGGCACGGCGGGCATCCGCGGGTCGGTCACCGACACCGTGACGCCCACCCTGGCACTCTCGGTCGGACGAGCCGCCGCCGTCGACGGCGCGGAGTTCGTGGTCGCACGAGACGGGCGAGAGACCGGCCCAGCGCTGGCAGCGGCCGTCGAAGCCGGCCTCGAAAGCGGCGGCGCGCGCGTGCGTCGCGCCGGCCAACTCCCGACACCCGCGCTCGCCTACGCCTCGCAGGGACGCCGCGGAATCATGGTGACCGCGAGCCACAATCCGCCCACCGACAACGGCCTCAAACTGTTCGTCGACGGGCAGGAGTACGACTCGATCGCCGAGAACCGGATCGAGGAGCGCGTCGCCGACGACCCGGACCCGGTCGAATGGAATGAATGGGGAGACTCGACGACGGTCGACGTCCTCTCGAACTACCGGGAGACCGTCATCGGCTACGCCGAGGAGTTCGGATCGGCGCTGGACGGACTTCGCGTCGTCGTCGACTGCGGCAACGGGACTGCGAGCGTCGCGACGCCGCAGGTACTGCGCGCGCTCGGCGCCGACGTGGTCGCCCTGAACGCCTCCGTCGACGGCCACTTCCCCGGCCGGGAGAGCAAGCCGACTCCCGAGACGCTCGAAGACCTCCTGGAGTTCGTCCGAGCCGGCGAGTTCGATCTCGGCATCGGCCACGACGGCGACGCCGATCGCATCGTCATCGTGGCCGAGGACGGCAGCATCGTTCACGAGGACACTGTCCTCGCCATCCTGGCCGAACACTACGTCGCCCGGAGCGACGTGTCGGACCCGGTCGTCGTCACGACGCCGAACGCCTCCGCCCGCATCGACGAGCGAGTACGTGCTGCGGGCGGGCGCGTCGAGCGGGTCCACCTCGGCGGCCTCCACGAGGGGATCGCCGAGGTGCGCGCGACGGCCGAGGAGCAGGGAGCCACCGACGAGACGAGCGTTGTCTTCGCGGCCGAACCGTGGAAGCACATCCATCCGGCACTCGGCGGCTGGATCGACGGAATCGCCAGTGCTGCCGTGTTCTCGCGACTGGTCGCGACTGACGGACTCGCCGCCCTCCGTGAACCGGTGACCGAGCGCCCGTATCGGAAGGTAAGCATCGACTGTCCCGACGAGCACAAGGGGGAAGTGATGGCGACGCTCGAAGCGCGGTTGCCAGAGCAGTTCCCCGAGGCGTCGGTCTCGACGGCGTACGGCGTTCGACTGGAGTGGCCGGACGCCTCGTGGGTGCTCGTTCGACCGAGCGGGACGGAGCCCTACGTCCGACTGTACGCCGAAAGCGACGACGTCGACGCGCTCGTCGAGGACGCTAACGCAGTGATCGAGCGCGCGGTCGAAGAGACGACTACTTAGCCTCACTGACGTGTTCGTCGAGCGCGTCGCGGACGGTATCGAGCGCGTCGACGTCGGATACGTCCAGCGCGATGTCGCCCATCCAGTGTGACCGGAACCGGAGGACGAGGGATCGCTCGGTCAGGTCGTACGAATCGAAGTACGTCCACTCGGTGAAGGTGCCGTCGATGGCGAGGCCGTCGTCGGTGACGACCACCGACCGATCGTGCGTCGCGTAGAGCGACAGGACCGCGAGCGGACCGATGAGGACGGCAGCGACCAGGAGCGCCGAGGAGAGCGCGCCGTGCATCGCGAGCACGGCGAGCAGTCCGGCGACGACACCGAGTCCGACGGCGAACGTGCCGTACCTGACTCGTCGGCGGCGAGCCGCTGGACCGGACGGAAACGACGCGTACACCGTCGCCGCCCTGATCCGTTCGACCGTCTGCTGGCGGTGAGCGAGGACGATTGCCACCAGCGCGACGCCGAAGGCCAAAGCCCCGGCTGTACTCGGGCGCGCGAAGATCGTCAGCAGCGCCCTGTCGGGATTGTGTGCCAGTAACGCGATGAGCCACACCGCGTGGCCCAGCGGCAGGAGCGTCACCGCTACGGCGACCCACGTGTTCGTGAACCACCGAACCGGATCGAGGTCAGCAACGGCCAGATACCCCAGCGCGCCGGCAAGCAGCGCCCCGAGACTGAACGCCAGCCATGGGTCTATCCCGACCCCAGCGCCGGCCGCGAGGGCGGCAACCACGGGGCCGACGAGGAGCGCCAGGTAGCTTCCCCCCAGCGACCGGTAGATCCGCGCGCTGTATCCCATACGTTACTGCCTGGCCCCGTACTAAATTAAAAACCGTTACTGTTTCAGCACCTCGGGGTGCGGGCGAGATTATTTGGACTGGCCCCGCGTGGTGCCCGGTATGGAGGAACTCGTCGAACGGGCGCGCGAGGCGCTCGACGAAGCCTACGCCCCCTACTCGGAGTATCGTGTCGGGGCGGCCATTCGGACGGTAGACGGCAGCGTATATACGGGTTGTAACATCGAGAACGCCAACTACAGCAACAGTGTACACGCCGAGGAAGTCGCGATCTCGGCGGCGATCAAGCGCGGCCACCGGTCGTTCGACCGCCTCGCCGTCACGTCGAGCGAACGCGACGGCGTCACGCCCTGTGGCATGTGCCGGCAGACGCTCGCGGAGTTCTGTGATGAGTCGTTCCCAGTCGTCTGCGACGAGGGCGAGGAGACCGCCGAGTACGCGCTCGGGGAACTGCTGCCGAACGCCATCTCGCGGGAGACCCTGGGGAAATGACGGACGGCGAACCCACCGACGACCCCACGGCGGCCGACCACATGGACAGCGAGGACCCAAACGACGAGGAGCAGTACCACCTCGAAGTCGGTCCCGACGACGTCGCCGAGACCGTCCTGCTCCCCGGCAACCCCGAGCGCCTGGGGAAGATCACGGACGAGTGGGACCGCAGCGAGGAGGTCGCCAGCCACCGCGAGTACCGGACAGCGACGGGGGCTGTCGACGGCACCCCGATCTCCGTCACGTCGACCGGCATCGGCGGCCCGTCGGCGGCAATCGCGGTCGAGGAGTTGGCTCGGGTCGGCGCGGACACGTTCATCCGGGTGGGGTCCTGTGGGGCCATCCGGGAGGAGGCCAGCGTGGGCGACCTCGTCATCACTCGCGGGGCGGTCCGCCAGGAGGGGACCAGCGACGAGTACGTCCGGGAGGACTACCCGGCCGTGGCCGACCACGCCGTCGTCGCCGCGCTCGTGGCCGCCGCCGAACGCCTCGACTACGACTACCACGTCGGGCTGACCTGTTCGACGGATTCCTTCTACGCGGGGCAGGGCCGTCCCGGGTTCGAGGGGTTCGAGGCCCGCGGGAGCGACGACCTCGTCGAGGAACTCCGGGCCGCGAACGTGCTGAACTTCGAGATGGAGGCGGCCACGATCCTGACGCTGGCGAACGTCTACGGGCTCCGGGCGGGCGCGGTCTGTTCCGTCTACGCGAACCGCGTGACTGGCGAGTTCCGGACCGAGGGGGAACGAAAGGCGGCGAAGACGGCGAGCCTGGCGACGGTGTTGCTGGCCGAGATGGACGAGCGCGTCGAGGAGGCAGGTGCTCAGGAGTGGCACGCGGGCCTCGGACTGAAGTGATTCCGTTCGGGACCAGACTTAATGAAAAACGTGTGGAGTACGAACGTATGGTTTCGACCGGCGACACCGCTCCGACGTTCACCGCGAAGATCGGCACCAGCGACCACGAACCCTTCGACCTCGACGACCACCTCGGCGACGGCCCGGTCGTCCTCGCCTTCTTCCCGGGCGCGTTCACGCCGCCCTGTACGAACGAGATGGTCGCACTGCAGGACCACCTCGCCGATTTCCACGAGGCGGGGGCAACCGTGTTCGGGATCAGTGCGGACTCGCCGTTCTCCCAGGGCGCGTTCCGCGAGGAACACGGCATCGAGTTCGATCTGGTCAGCGACATGAGCGGCGAGGCCATCCGGGCCTACGACCTCGAAGTCGACATCGAGGACCTCGGACTCCACGGAATCGCGAACCGGGCCGTGTTCGTCCTCGACGACGACGGCACGGTGACGTTCGACTGGGCGGCCGAGGACCCGACGAACGAACCGGACTACGACGCGATCATCGACGCCGTCGAGGCGGCGTAGCGACCTCGAAAAACGGCAGACTGACGAGGGAGACTCGGAATACGGGTCCTCTCGTCGAACCCGATGTCCTCGTCCTCTCGCCCTAGATCCGCCGTCTCAGTAGCAGCGCCGCTGAGAGGAGGGCCGCGATCCCGGCGAGGACGCCGAGGCCGGGACCCTCCGAGCTCGTCGTCGTGGTCGCCTCGGTGGTCGAGTCACCGTCTCCGCCGTCGCCGCCGATGCCGTCCGACCCGCTGCTGGTCGTGGTCGCCTCGTCCGTCACCGTGACGTTCAGCCGCGAACTGTTCGTGTTACCGTTGCTATCGCTGACGAGGACGCCGATCCGGTACTCCCCGGGGGACTCGAACTCGTGGGTGATCGAGGCCGTGTCCGAGGTGCGGTCGGCCTCCCCGTCGCCGTCCAGGTCCCACTGGTATTCGACATCGGTATCGTCAGCGGTTTCGCCCGCGTCCAGCGTAATCGACTCGCCGGTGGCGACGCTCGTCGACGACGCGGCGAGCGCGGCCGACGGAGCGGCGGTATCACACGCGCCCTTCGTGATCGTGATGCTCCGGTTCATGTCCAACTCGACGGTCGACGACCGGTCGGTGTACAGCCGCCAGGCTTCGGTCCGGTTGGCCTGGTCACCCGACCAGTCCCACTCGCCCCAGGCGTCGGCTCGCTCGTTGAACCGGGGCGTGACGGTCAGGTCGAGGTCGTCGGTGGTGTCCAGTCCCCGGAAGACACCGCCGTCGGTCCGGTTTTCGATCCACTTCCAGTCGATCTTGCTCCGCGTGTCACGGTGGAGGAACACGTCGTCGCGGTCCTCGTGGTTGTCGTCTTCGATCACCCATTCGCCGGACTCGGGGAGGCCCACGAACTCCATCGTGGCCGTGCCTCCGCCCGGCGCGTCGCCGTACTCGTCGTGTAACACGACAAGACTGTACCCTTCGGTGCCGTGGAAGATGAGGAGGTTGCTCACCTGGTTGTCCTGGAAGTCGGTCGTCGTCCGCGAGCTACGGGTCTCGTAGCCGTAGAAACTCTCGACGCTCTCCCAGGCGCGGCCGATCGGTTCGACCTGGTGGCACTCGCCGCCCTGCGTGACGGCGAACTCCGTCTGGTTGTCGTCCTGTGCAGGACTCGACGAATGGTCCGCAGCCGTCGGCTGTCCACCGACGGGACCGGCGAGAACGACCGCCGCAACCAGGAGCGCCAGCAGGACGGGCGAGGACCGAACGCGCGCGGGTTTCATACCGAACGCCCTCCTGCAGAACTGCCGATTGCGGGGTGTTCGTGACCGGGGTCGGTCCGGTCGCGTCCGCACCGTTCGTCCGAGTGGCACGTTGCCGGTAGCAACCGGGTTCGTAGACGCAACGGACTGGGGACTCGTTTCCGAGCGCCGTGGTCTATCTCGTCGGTAGGAGGGGGTGATTCTGCCATGAGATACGACCCAATACGACGCAGTTGGAGGAATTGTTATGAACAGTCTACCTCGTTACACCCCAACTACGGTGCCCGTGTCAGGAAGAGAGAAGCGGCTGAATACTCGGAATACAGACCGTCTGCGTGGAAGACGGCCCTTCCGGAGCCTCGCGTCGAGCCTCGGCCACGAACGGTCGATGCTCGGCCATCGTCAGGTGGTGTTCGACCCGAGGCGATCGGGGAGTCAGTTATAGATCGGTCCCTCGTGGCTGGAGCCGTTGGCGTCGGGGTCGAAGATGGACTCCTCCTCGGAGCCGAGGACGTCGACCTCGGCGAGGAGGCCCCGGCGGGCGACCCGCGACAGCGCGTGGTCGACGATCTTGATCCGGGAGGGGACCGGCGTCTCCATCTCGCCGATCATACAACTTCCCGGCGGCACCTTCATCGTCTGGATGTTCGGGTCGGCGTAGGCCTCGAACTCGCCGTCGTCGGGGAGGCCGCCGTCGCGGTAGGCCCGGGTCCAGACGTTCCCGATGGGATGGAAGTTGCTGGAGAGGTTCGGGCCGCCGTCGACCATGAACACCCGGACGCGGTCGCCCTTGTTGACTTCTACGGGTCCGCGACCGGCCGCGGCGTAGGCGTACTTCTCGCCGTTGAGCAGCACATAGGTCGGGGCCTCGTTTTTCATCGCCTCCATGTCGAAGTTGTGGTGGCCCGTCGTCCCGACGTCCTTGTCGGTGTAGAGCTCGTGCTGGCCGAAGTACAGCTCCCGGTCGACCTCCGGGAGCCCGCCCTCGGGTTCGACCAGAATCATCCCGAACATCCCGGCGCTGATGTGCTGGTCCAGGTTCGGCACGGCGCAGTGGTAGATGAACGCACCGGGGTACTGCGCTTCGAACTCCATGCTGTTGGCGCTGCCGGGCGAGGCCGTCGTGGCCACCGACCCGCCGCCGGTCCCGTAGATGGCGTGGAAGTCGACGTTGTGTGGCAGGTTGTTCTCCTCTAAGTTCTCCATGGTGAACGTGACGGTGTCGCCCTGTCTGACGCGGACCATCGGGCCCGGGATCTGCCCGTTGAAGGTCATGTAGTCGAAGGTCACGCCGTCCTCGATCTCGGCGGTGACCTCCTCGGCTTCCAGCGTCACCTCGTGGTTCCGCGGGGAGTTCCAGTCGACGGGGTCCGGGAGGTCCGTCGGGTCGGCCGCCACCTGATCGGCGTCAATCGATTTCGCCTGGTCGGACTGGGACGTCGTCGTCGCTTCCGTCCCCGTATTCGTCGCCTCCTGTGGCTCGTTGTTCGAACACCCAGCCAGTGCTGCGGCACCGCCAATGCCGAGGGCCTGTAACATCCGCCGCCTCGAAGATTCAAACATCGGTTGTCACCTCTACATATTTGATTTGTGGTGAGAAGTGGATAAACTACGAGGAGAGTTCTCATACCGTAAGAAGCGTTCTCGGGCCGTGAGAAGCGCCGTCGCGATCTACGAACACCTTCGGATTCTTTATACCAGATAGGTTGTGAGAACTGAATTTCAAACGCAGTACATGAACGGATAGATGAGCGCGACGCGGTCGCCGTCGGTTAGCTCCGTGTCCAAGCCGTCGAGCAGTTCGTTGAATCGCCCGTTGACACAGACACGGGCGTACGCGCGAGTCTGTTCACCTTCGGGGTTCTTGTGCCAGTCCCCGGGCAGGTCGCCGTCGATGGTTGCCCAGCCGCGAGTGGTCGCCTCGGCTTCGGTCTCGGCGATGAGCATGTCCGAGACATCGTGCTCCTCGAAGAAGGCCGTCAGGAACTCCCGAAGCGTGTTCCCCGCGAACGTGAAATCGAACCGGTGTTTGCCGATTTCCGTCCGAACGTGACCGGTACAGTTCACCGTGACCGTCGTCTGTGTCGCCGCGGCCTCGTCTCCTCGGTCCGCGGTGTCGGAATCGCTCGCGGTGGCCTGCATAGGACTCCGTTGTCGTCACACCCCTGAAACCGTTGCCCCGAACATGTTCACCGGTCGACCGCTGGGGGCGAGTGCCGGCTGCCGAACGTGTTCGGGTCAGTCCTTTCCAGGGCTGGCACCGTATCCACAGGTGATGACCGTATCCCACGACGAGGTCGAGCCGGTGACGGAATCGGTCCACGACAACTCCTGGTCGGCCAACCTGGAGAAACCGCCCCACGCCGAGGACCGCTCGCTGGTACTGGCCCAGGCCAGGGACGCGGTCGAACACACCGCGTCCGGGAACCACGTGAACCTGGTCACGCATGGCGACCACGGGCACCCGGAGGCGTACCTGTATCCGGAACTCGACGACGCCTTCGGCGACGCGGTCGAGTACGAGTACGTCGAACAGTGTGGCTGTGGCGGCCACGTCACGCGCGTCCACGTCCAGTGAGATGCGGGGAAGCGTCGACACCGACGAGCGACCGTTCGTCCTCATCTGGGAGGTCACCCAGGCGTGTGACCTCGCGTGTGAACACTGCCGCGCGAACGCCCAGCCCGGTCGCCATCCCGACGAACTGACGACCGAGGAAGGAAAGAGCGTCCTCGACGCCGCAGCGCGATTCGACGAGAACCAGCTTGTGGTCCTCTCGGGCGGTGACCCTTGCAAGCGGCCGGACCTGACGGAACTCGTGGCCTACGGCGACGATCTTGGGCTGCGCATGTCGCTCACTCCCAGCGGCACCAGTTCGCTGACCGGCGACGCCATCGAGGAACTGTCCGAGGCCGGCCTCCGTCGGATGGCGCTGTCCATCGACGGCGGCGACCCGGAGCATCACGACGCCTTCCGCGGCGAGGACGGCAGTTTCGCCGAGACGATGCGCGCGGCCGAGAACGCCCGGGACGCGAACGTCCCGCTACAGGTCAACACTACCGTCTGTGCGGAGACGGTCGGGGAACTCCCGGCGATCCGCGAGGTGGTCTCGGAGATCGGCGCGGTCCTCTGGAGCGTGTTCTTCCTCGTCCCGGTCGGTCGCGGACAGCTACTCGACCCGATCAGCCCCGAGCGCGCCGACAGAGTGATGGCGTGGCTCGCAGAGACTGCCGACGAGGAACCCTTCGGCGTCAAGACGACGGAAGCACCGCAGTACCGACGGGTCAAACTCCAGGAGCGGGACGCCGGCCCCGAGGCCGGCCTGAAGCGTCGCAGTGGCATCGTCGCCGGCGACGGCTTCGCGTTCGTGAGCCACACGGGCGATATCTTTCCCTCGGGGTTCCTGCCGAAGGCGGCGGGCAACGTCAGGAAAGACGATCTGGTCGACGTCTACCAGAACTCGGACCTGTTCGAGGGGCTCCGGGATCGGGACACCCTCTCGGGGAAGTGCGGCGCGTGTGAGTTCCGCCACGTCTGCGGCGGGAGTCGGTCGCGGGCGTTCGCACACACGGGGGATCCGCTGGCGAGCGATCCGCTCTGCCCGTACGAACCCGAGGGCTATCAGGGCGTCTCGGGTGACTGACCGGCGAGGCGACGGCAAGTGGTCATGTGACGTCTTTCGTGATGAGGCTCTCGTCCAGTTCGGTCACGAACTCCATGATGATCGTCTCCTCGGCCCGGTGAAGCGTCTCACTGACGGTCGATTTCGCCATGTCGAGGCGCTCGGCGAGGTCGGTCAGCGAACATTCCCGCGGCGTGTCGTAGTAGCCCGCTCGCACGGCCGACAGAATCAATTCGCGCTGGCGGTCCGTCAGGAGTTGCTCCGTGGCGTCGACGGTCCGGCGGACGAACTCCACCTCGAAACTCATGCCGAACTGCTCCAGTTGGGTCCCGAACGTCGAGAGCCGGTCCTGTGACGCCGTCACCTCGACTGTCGCGCGCCCGTCTTTGATGTTGACCGGCGGCTCTAGCGGAACACCGGACTCCTGTACCGAGAACAGGAGCAGCGGCTCGTCCGTCTCGAACTGGATCAGCGTCCTGTCGGGTGATTGACCCAACACTTCGATCGAGAGGATCGCGTTGCGTGCCTCGATCGCCCTGACGGCCGAGGCGGGGTCTGGACCGGTGAGTTCGACCAGCCCGACACCCGTTTCCTCGGTCGGTAAGGCCGCCAGCACCCGGAAATCTACCTCCGGGTAGTCCGTCGATATATCGCCGATCCATGCCGCCGGGGGAAGTCTGACTGTGAGTTTCGCTCGTGGCATCGTTGAATACCTGCTGATTCGTCGCGTCGTCTCCAATAGGTGGCGCCGAACATATTCGCCTTCCGGCCCGAACAAGTTCGGCAAAAGGGTTGGGCATCGGCTGACCGTACGTCTGGGTATGGCACCGCAAAACGAGGAGTACGAGACGGCGGCGCTCGAAGCGACCGACGCACCGGCCGGTGTGCCCACCGAGCGACTGGACGTTCGCGACCTGGGGCCGCCAAAGCCGTTGAAACGGACCCTAGAGCGGCTGACCGACCTGTCGGACGACACCGTCTTCGTGCAAGTGAACGACCGCGCGCCCCAGCATCTGTATCCGAAACTCGACGACCGGGGGTACGAGTACGAAACCGTCGAGTTCGAATCGGCGGTCGTCACAGTCATCTGGCGGGCATGATGAGTCGAAGTATGTCGACGAGCGACGAGACTGACGGCGACCCTTCGACGCCGAGATCGGCCGAGGAAGCGATCGACCGAATCGACGCCCGGGCGAACGCACTCAGGGACGAACACGTCGCACGTGCACTGTCGCGGATCGACGAACGAGGGGACCTCACCCCGAAGAAGCGAGTCGTCGTCGCGGCGCTGGCCGACCGACTCACGACGAAACTCGTCGATCCGCCGAAAACCGGACTCCGGACAGCCGCCGACTCGGAGGAGAAACGAGCGACCGAGGTCGCCTTCGAGCTGTTCGGGGACTGATCACTCGTCCGTGCGGCGTGCGAGAACGAGCAACGCCACGCTGTCCGCAGTCGCTTTCGGCGAGATATCCCGACGGCCGTCGAACCTGGCCACGTCGCCGGCCGCGAGTTCGTGGACGTCGTCGTCGAGTTCCAGCTCCAACGCTCCCGAGACCACGTAACAGATGATCTGTCGGTCCGGATGGCGGTGTGGACTGACGCGCTCGTCGGCCTCCAGTGCCAGGCGGACGACTTTCGGCTCCTCGCCGGGGAACGGACTCGCGTGCGGTGTCGGCTCCAGGTCGTCCAGCGGTGTGATTTCGGCCATTATTGCTTGGGGAACTCGGCGACGAACTCGTCTTCACCCTCCTGGTGGGACTCGTAGTTGTCGGCATCGAACGCGTCGACTTCGGCCTGCATCTCGTAGAACAGCGGCTTGGGCTCGTGGTCGTTGACGAGTCGCAGCGTCTCGCCGCTGTCCATCGACTCGAACGCGTCCATGATCTTCGGATGACGCTCCTTTGGCGGGAGGTCCCGGACGTCTATTTCTGGCATACACACGGACCTTCGCCGCCGCTACGCCTCCGGCTTGTCCCGAACATGTTCACAGCGGTGCGTGCTATTCGCTCGATGGCTCGAACTCTTCGTTCTTCAGGCCCTTCCGGACGGGTTCGTGTTCGGCATCGGTGGGCGGCGGCGCGGTGACGAGGACGGCTTCGAGGCGTTCGCCCTCTGCACGGACCCCGCGCTCGACGCCGGCGGGGACGCTCACCACGTCACCGGGTTCGACGTCGTGTTCATCGTCGCCGTCCCTGACGATACCCGTCCCTTGCTGGACCACGACGGTCACGTCGCTGTCGGGCGCGTGGACCGGGATGAACTGATCGGGCTCGAAGTAGCCACAGACGACCTTCGAGTGCTCGCTCCGGAAGGTCCCCTGGGCGCTGAATTTCTCGTCGGAATACTCCCGCTCGTCGTCGATGCTCGTCTTGGGCATACGTCCGCCTTCGACCGTCCGTCGCCTCCCGGTTGTCCCGAACACGTTCGCCCCGGACCCTTTTCGGCCGGCCGGTCGAAACCCATCCGTGACGACGAGCGGAACCGTCTCCCGGTGGGGTCGCGGGTTCGTCGCCGCCAGCGCCTGCTGGCTGGTGATCTGGCAGGCCACCGCCGTCCTCCGAGCGCCGCGACGGGTCACGGTGACGCTCGGACTCCTCGGGTTCGTCCTGCACATGGTGTTCGGGAAAGCCTACTCGCTCGTGCCGTCGTACTTCGACCGGGAACTGGCCGTCGCCCGCGCCCCGGCGGTCCATCTCCCGCTGGCAATCGTCGGGACCGCCTGCCTCGCCCTCGGTCCGCTCACCGTCGTCCCCCCGGTCGTCGGAACCGTCGGCGCGGTGCTGTGGGCGGGCGGCATCGCGCTCTTCCTCGTGACCATCGGCTGGACTATCCGGGACAACCTCACGGGATCGGAGACCGCGACCGGCGACCACAACGCCGACCGCCGGTCCGTCGACCGCGCCGCCAACGCCGCCATGCCCGTCGCCTTCCTCTATCTCGGGGCGGGAGCGTACGCGACGCTCGCGCCGGCGCTCGGACTCCCCGCGCTCGTCGACGGGTACGCCCCGCGTGCATCCCATCTGTTCGCAGCCGGGACCGCCGCCCTGCTCGTGTTCGCCGTCGGCTTCCGTCTACTGCCCCGATTTCTCGTCGCCTCCCCGCCGGAACCGCTGGTCTACGTCGTCCTCCCGGCGGGTGCGCTCGGTCCGGCCCTGCTCGCGGCCGGGCTTCCCGCGGGGCTGCTACTGCAGGTGGGGGCGCTCGTCCAGACGGTCGCGCTCGTCGGCTTCGCGGCCGCCTACGGCTGGCTGTTCGTCGCGAGCGACCGGGAGCGGCTGGGGTTCTACAGCGTCCTCGCCGGCTCGCTCGCCGGGCTGGCGGTCGTCGCGCTCGGACTCACCTTCGCCTTCGGCGGGACGACCCCGGACCTCGTCGTCGTCCACTACCGACTCGCCGTGCTGGGGTTTCTCGGGTTGACCATCGTCGGCGTCGCGTTCCAGTTCTATCCCCCGACCGTCGGCCGGTTCCCGCTCGCGGGGGATCGGACAGGGGCCGCAGTCCTCGTTTCACTCGCCGGCGGACTGGTCGTCGAAGTCGGTGGCGCGCTGGCCGGCGTCGACCTCGCCGTCGTCGCCGGTCGAACAGTGGCGCTCGCCGGTGCCGTCGGCTACGCGTACCTCCTGATCGGGTTGTTCGTCCAGCGGGCGCGAAAGTGAGTCCGCCTCGCCTGGGGGCAACCGTCTGGGACGAAACCGGACAAAACCGCCAATCGGCTCGCGGTTCGAGCGGTCCCATGACGTACCGAACGACTATCGGCTGGTCGCTCATCACGTCGGGTATCGTCACGCTCCTCCTCGCGTACCTCCCCGGCGACTCCGTGTGGTGGGGAATCGGCCTCCTGGTCGTGGGTATCGCGGTGTTTCTGGTTCGGCAGTAACAGGGACCACATACGGCGAAAAGCGTCAGAACGGCGCGTCCGGGTCTCGGTCGTATCCTTCCTCGTTGGGGACGCCCGCGTCGGCACCGCCGGATCCGGCGTTGGGGCCCGGCAGCGTTCCTGACTCGACGTATCGCCGTTCGTGGTCTTCCAGTTCCGCGTTGATGATGCCGGCCTTGTGGTGCATGTCGTCGACCCGAACTCTGACGAGGTCGTACTCGTGGCGGTCGGAGAGGCCGTTCCAGGCCCGGAACGATCCCTTCGCGAGCGTGTTGCTCTGCGGGCAGAACTCGGTCGTCGGCGTGAATTCCGCGACGAGCACACCGGACTCGTCGGCGGACTCGGCATACCGGTAGCCGGCGTCGGTGTGACGCGAATCGAGGTTCAGGCGGGCGAGGTTGTAGCCGAACGTCATGTCGTAGACGCCGCGCTCGTCGAACAGATCGCGGGTCAGTTCGTGGAACGCGACGTGGTCCTCACCCGTCAGGATCGCGTGACCGGCGAGGTGGCTTCCGGGTTCGGGGATGTGCGCCGGGACGAACTCGTCGTAGTCGTCGAAGGCGACATCGTCCGAGGACGAGAGCGAGGGGAACTTCATACGAAACGATTGGCGCTCGGACCTCCTTGATCCCACCCCGAACACGTTCGTGGCGCGAGCGCGCTCTCGCCCACTCAGATCTCCAGATCGGGCGTCGGGAACGCGCCCTCGTCGACCTCTGGGTCGTACTCGCGGATGGCAGTGAGGACGAGTTCGGTCGTGCTCTCGGGACTCCAGCGGGCGGTGTTGATCACGAGGTCGTAGATCGACCGGTCAGAGAGGTCGATGTCGTAGTACGACTCGTAGCGGTCGGCCTCGATGACCTCGCGGACGCGCATCTCCGCGCTCATCTCCTCGCGGTCGCTGGTTCGGTCGACGCGGACCTCCTCGGGGGCGTCGAGCCAGATCTTCAGATCCGCGCGGTTGCCGGCGAGCCAGCCCGCGAGTCTGGATTCGAGGATGAATGCCTTGTTCGCGGTCCCCCACTTCTCGGCGATGGTCTGGAGGCGTCGGTCGAGCGCCCGGTCGATCTCGTCTGACTCGCCGGCCTCGGCGATGAGTTGCGTGAGACTCATTCCCCGCTCCTCGGCGATCTCGCGAAACACCTCGCCGCCGGACGCGTATCCGCAGTCGAGCGCCTCGGAGAGCGATTCACAGAGCGTGCTGACGCCACAGCCTGGTGGGCCCGAGACGGTGATGAAGAGGTTCGTATCCTGCAACGTCCCGCCAGTGTCGCGATCAGACATGTGGCCGTTCGTTTCAGACTGGCAACGGATAAACACGCGGGGTCGTGATCGTTGGGGAGCCACCGAGACCGCGGCCGGGACTCGAATACGAGGTTTCGCGTGACCGGTGAGCCGCCACCGTTGCTACTCCGCGTCCGGCGTCGGACTCGGGGGTTCGTCCTCGGGGCGTCGTGCGGCCACCGACACGTCCTCGAACAGGGTCGTCGAGAGGTACCGCTCCGCGGAGTCGGGGAGAACGACGCCGACCAGATCGTCCGCGTGTTCGTCGCGGCGTGCGACCCGGACTGCGGCCTCCAGTGCCGCCCCACCGGAGATGCCGACGGCGATGCCCTCACGGCCGGCGAGTGCGCGCGCTCGGTCGAGCGACTCGGACTCCGTGACCGTTTCGACCTCGTCGATGAGTTCCGTTCGGAGTACGTCGGGCACGAACCCGGCACCGATCCCCTGGATACCGTGGGAACCCGCCTCGCCACCCGAGAGAACCGGTGAGGACGCCGGCTCGACGGCGACGGTGTGGAACTCGCTCTTGTCCTGTGATTCCTTGAAGTACTCGCTGATGCCGGTGATCGTTCCACCGGTGCCCACGCCGGCGACGAGCACGTCGAGTTCGCCGTCGGTGTCGTCCCACAGTTCCGCTCCCGTCGTCTCGCGGTGGACGCGGGGGTTCGCTTCGTTCTCGAACTGCTGGAGCAACACGGCGTCGTCCTCGCGCTCGCAGCGCCGGTGGGCAGCCTCGATGGCCGCGTCCATGCCGCCGTCGGCCGGCGTCAGGCGCAACTCCGCGCCGAGCCCGGAGAGCAGTTTCCGGCGCTCACCGCTCATCGACTCGGGCATCGTCAACACGAGATCGTACCCGCGCGCCGCACAGACGAGCGCCAGGCCGATGCCGGTGTTACCGCTCGTCGACTCGACGATGGTCGTGCCCTCGTCGATAGCGCCCTCGCGTTCGCCCCGCTCGATCATCGCCTCGGCGATGCGATCCTTCACCGAGAACGGGTTGAACCCCTCGACCTTGCCCACGAGGTTCGGCGCGAACGCATCGAGTCGAACCAGCGGCGTCCGACCGATCTCCTCGGTAACGTCTCCAGCGATTTCCATGTAGAAACGACGGTGGGTGTGACAGAAAGGGACAGGACCCAAGCATTCGGGGTCTTGTCGTTCGCTGCGTCACTCGCGCTCAGTCGTGAACTGTTCGCGCAGTTCCTCCATCCGGTCCTGGAGCTGTTCGACCTGTTCGGTCGCGATTTCGCCGCCGGCCTGTTCCTGGAGTTCCTCGATCCGTGTCTCGGTTTGTTCGATGAACTCGAGGGTCTGTGCCTCGATGTCCTCGTGTGCGTCCAGCATCGTGTCGAGCTGGGTGTCGACCGAATCCAGGTACGACTCGGAGGCGTCTTCGACGTTGCCGACCGACCCTTCGGTGAACTCGACGACGCGTTCGCTCGCCTCCTCGCTGGCGTCCTTCGCGGCGTCGAACTGCTCGTCGATGGCGTCGCGCACCTGATCGAGGTTGCCCTCGGCGTCCGGAACCATCTGCTCGATGGCGTCGAGGGTGTTGTGGAGCGCATCGCGAGTCATCTCCGCCCCGCGGTCGCTCGCGTCGGCACCGCCCTCGACGCTCCGGACCAGCGCCTCGTTGAGCCGCTGCTGGAACTCGAAGCCCTGTTTCATCGCTTCCTGACTCCGCTCGATGGTCTTTCGCTGCAGATCGAACGCCTTGCTGACCGGGTTATTTTCGTCTGTCATCGTTCGAACAATCCCAGCGAAAGCACATCAAAGCTGCCCTCGACCCCCTGCTCACTGCTCGACTGCGTCGACCATCTCGTAACTGACGTTCTGATCCCGGAGTTTCTCGGTGTGGGCGGCCAGTTGGGTGCTGACGGCGACGAGCAACACGTCGAGACCGCGGGTGGCCGCCTCCTGGACCGCCGTCGCCGTCCCGAAACGGAGGTCGGGTTCGAGGTCGGCCGCCCGAACGGCGGCCAGCGCCTCGACCCCCGCGGTCGCGAGCAGGTCGTGGTCCGCAGCGTAGTCGGCGATGGTATCCGCGGCGACGGTATCGGACCCGCCGTCGTCCACTCGCGGGAGCGAGACGACGGTCACGTCGCCGAGTTCGTAATCCAGCACGCCCTCGAAGTCCGTGACGCCGACGTCCTGTTCTTCCTCAGCTGAGGTCACCGCGACGGCCGTCGCACTGCCGGCACTGCCGGGCGTCGCCGTGAGGATTCCGTCGACCATCGACAGCGAGACCGGTTGGCCGCTCTCGATGTCGCCGGTGGCGAGGGCCGTCTCGATCTCGACTTCGCCGATGACCTCAGTCGAGACGTGCTGGACGTACTCCTGGAGGCGATCGGTCTGTGAGATGAGCCAGTCGACGCCTTCCTTGGTCACTTCGTAGCGACCGCGGCCGTGCTTCTGAACGAAACCCTGCTTGACCAGGTCCTGGAGGTAATCGCTGACGGCCTGTGAGGTGATGCCGATGGCTTCGGCGACCTCCTGCTGGCTGACCGCCGGCTGGCGTTCCGCGATCTGGACGAGTATCTGATACCGCGTCGCGTCGCGCTTGTTCCGGAGCACGTTCGACTCGCCGGCCCCGCCCGCGTCCTCTGCCATTGGCCGTGTTCCGGACCGCCAACTCAAGTATTTTTGCCTTAATACATCGAGAGTTTCCTGCGAACTCCCGCTCCCCGATCAGCCACAAGTTAGATTGTCCTAATACAAACAAAATTGTTTTATGGCCGAGCGAAGTTGTGTTATCGTAATGTCTCGTGTAGCGCTCCCACACGATGCGAAGGCGGGACCGACGAAACCGGAGGTCAGGGCCGTCCTGCTCTCGAAGCTGGATCTCGACGGGACGGACCACTTCGTGGAAGTCGGTTCCTGTACCGGTGCGGTCACCATCGAGGCGGCCAGGCGCGCCGGTCGCGTGACCGCACTGGAACGGAAGTCCGATCGGCTGGACGTCACCGAACGGAACCTCGACGCGAACGACACAGTTGCCGACGTCGAACTCAGGGAGGCGGAGGCCCCCGACGGACTGCCCGAGGACGCCGACGCCCTCTTCCTCGGTGGCAGCCGCAACTACGAGGCGGTCCTCGACCACGCCGTCGAGGTCGGAATCGACCGCGTCGTGATGAACGTCTCGCGGCTGGAGGTCGCCGGCGCGGCGACCGAAGCCTTTCGCGAGCGGGACCTGCTGGACGACGTCGTCCAGTTCCAGGTGAGCCACGGCTACGAACTCGCCGGCGCGACCAGTTTCGACTCGGACAACCCGGTGTACATGCTCGTCGGCGGAGTGGGCGACAACGCCGACGAGGTGGCGACCGACGGAGGCACCCGATGACGCTGTACGGCGTCGGACTGGGGCCGGGCGACGCGGACCTGGTAACCGTCCGTGGCAAACGGATACTCGGCGAGGTCGACGTGGTGTACTCGCCCGGACGGCTCTCCCGGACGGTCGCGACCGAACACGTCCCGGAGGAACGCATCGGCGACCTCGACTTCCCGATGACCCGGGAGGAGGACGAACTCCGCCGGGCCTGGAAGAAGGCGGCCACCGAGATCGCTCCCGAGGCGCGCGACGGCGACGCCGCGTTCGTCACGCTTGGCGATCCGAACGTCTACTCGACGTTCGGACATCTCCGGCGGACTCTCGACGCGTTCCATCCCGACGTGGACCTCGAAATCGTCCCCGGCGTGAGCGCCGTGACGGCCTTTGCGACCGCACTCGGCGTCGAGATTCCGGCCGGATCAGGGCTCGCACTCCGGGAGGCCGCAAAGGGCCAGTCGCCGACCGGTCCCGACCGGATGGTGTTGTTCAAGGTAACCGATGCGCCCGCGACCCACGAGGGGCTGGTCGACGCCGGATACGACGTGGTGTACGGGCGACGGCTGTTCATGGAACAGGGCGAGACGCTCGTGACCGACGACCCGACCGACATCGACGAACGGGACTACTACACGCTGGCCTACGCGGAGAAAGAAGGCGTCGAGACGGACCTCGCGACCGCGAAATTCGACGTGTCCGACGACGTGCAGTCGGCGGAACGAGCAGAAGGAGTCGCCTGTGGCGACGAATCCCCGGAGGTGCGCTCGGATGACTGATCCGCAGGACGCGATCGACGCCGAGGGAGACGCGCGAGCGACCGAGCGCGATCCCCGAATCCGCGAGCACAACGCGGGCGACCAGCAGGAGGGGGTTCCCTTCATCGGTGCCGGACCGGGGGACCCCAAACTGTTGACCGTCGCCGGCAAGGAACTCGTCGAAGCGGCGGACCTCGTGGTTCACGCCGGGTCGCTGGTCAACAGCGAACTGCTGGAGGAGTATTGCGCCGACGCCGAGACGGTGTCCAGCATCGGCAAGGACTTAGAAGAGCTGATCCCGCTCATGCGGGACGCCTACCGGGACGGCGAGAACGTCGTCCGGCTCCACAGCGGCGATCCGGCCATCTACGGGGCCGCACTCGAACAGATGGACGCCCTGGAACACGAGGGCGTCCCGACCTACTTCGTCCCGGGCGTGACCGCTGCCTTCGCCGCGAGCGCGACGCTCCGGACGCAGCTCACCCTCAACGAGGTGTCGAACCACGTCGCGTTCACGCGCCCACAGGGCAAGACGCTCGACGCCGAGGAAGACCACATCGGCGAGTTCGTCGAGATGGGCGACGTGACGACCTGCATCTATCTGGGGACCCACGCCGTCGCGGACACGATGGACCGCCTGCTCGAGGACGGGCACGATCCCGAGACGCCGGTGACGGTCGTCTACCACGCGTCCTGGCCCGACGAGGACATCATCGAGGGGACGATCGAGACCATCGGCGAGAAGGTCGAAGACGCCGGATATCGCGCCTCGGCGCTGGTCCTCATCGGCGAGGCCGTGACCGGCGCGGGCTACGAGCGATCCTATCTCTACGACGGCTGGGCGAATCGCGGTTCAGGGGAGGCTGACGACTGACATGAGCACGGACACGAACGACACCGAGACGGACGCGGAGGAATCGAGCGGCGGCCACTGTTCGACGCCCGACAGCGACGGGGAGGTCGCCGAGGAGATCGCGATCATCTCCTTCGAGCGAAAGATGGACACGGCCGAAGAGATCGTCGCGGACATCGGCGATCGCTACGAGTCCATCGACGTCATCGAGTACCACGGCGACGTGTTCGCCGAGCACTGGGGCGAGTACGACTGTTTCGTCGGGCTGATGGCCTCGGGGATCGCGATGCGGAAGACGGCACCGCTGCTGGACGACAAGTGGGAGGACCCGGCCATCGTCGTCGTCGACGAGGAACTCACCTGGGCCATACCCATCACGGGCGGCCACCACGGCGCGAACCAGGTCGCCGACGACCTCGCGTCGATGGGTGCCGTCCCGGCGATGACGACCGCTTCGGAAGCCGCCGACAAGCAGGGCGTCGAAAAGCAGGCCAAGGCGCTGGACGCCCACGTCGTCAACGGCGATTCGACGGTCGCAACCAACCTCGCGGTGCTAGACGACGAACTCGGCCCCGTCGAGCGACTCGACGGCCCGAAGGCCGTCATGGTCAATGACGACGTGACGGTCCTCAAGCGCAACAAGGACGACGGCGTCGTCCTGGGGACGGGCAGTGTCTCGGGCGCAAAGAAAGAGCAGTTCCTCGACGCCTGGGAAAGTGCCCTCGAAGGAACGGGGTACGAGATGGCCGACGTGGATTTCGTCGCGACGGGCACGCGGAAGGAAGACGAGGAAGGGCTACTCGCTGCGGCCGAGGAACTCGGTCTGGGCGTCGTGGCCTTCGAGAAGGAGACCTTAGAGGAGTTCGAGGGACCGACGCCCTCGAAGTCGAAGGAACTCATCGGCTGGCCCGGCATCTCCGAGGCCAGCGCCATCGCGGGTGGACGCGAGCACGAACTGCTCGTCGAGAAGACCAGTCACGAGGACGCGGTGACCGTCGCGGTGGGTCGGTGAGATGACCGGGGAATCGACTGCCGACGAGCACGGCACGCTCTACGTCGTCGGTATCGGCCCGGGGCTACCCCACGCGATGACCCAGCGGGCCAAGGACGTCATCGCGACGGCGGACTGTGTCATCGCCTCGAACCTCTACCAGGAGTTCCTCCGGCGAGATGGGACCTTGCCGCCGGAGAGCGCCGCCGTCGACGCTGCGACGGACGGGGGAGCCGCCACGACGACCGACGACGGAACGCTTCTCGAACGCCCCGATGGGACCCGGCAGGAACTCGTCCGATCGACCATGGGGCGACAGATCGAACTCGCTCGCGAGGCCTTCGAGCGGGTCCGGGCCGGCGAGGACGTGGCACACGTCTCCGGGGGCGACCCGAACGTCTACGGCAAGTCGGACTTGCTCTTTACGATGGCCAAAGAGGAGGAGGCGACGGACGTTTCCATCGAAATCATTCCGGGCGTGACCGCAGCGCTGGGCGGGGCGGCGAACCTCGGTGCGCCGCTGTCGAACGATTTCTGCACCGTCTCGCTGTCGGACAAGTGGCGCGGCTGGGACGAAATCGAGGAGAAACTCCGGGCCGCCGCGATCTCGGGCTTCGTCGTCGTCCTCTACAACTGCTGGCGGGACTACGAGCGCGCCATCGAAGTCGTCCGCGAGGAGCGGGCCGACGACGTGCCGGTCGCCATAATCAACGACGCCGGGCGGAGTGACGCCGGGCGGAACGTCGACGGCGAGACGCAGACGATCACGACCCTCGCCGACGTGACCGACCACGACGAGAAGGTCGGCGGGATGGGCTCGTCCATCCTGATCGGCAACCACGAGACGGAAGTATGGGAGAACGACCACCGGGAGTTCCTCGTCACCCCGCGCGGCGGGCGTGACGTTGACGATTTCTAAGTATGAGCACTGACGACACCACCACCGACACGACCGACGCGAGCACAGACACCGAGAGCAAATGCGGAGCAAGTGAGGCGCGGAGCGCCTCGGAAGCGAGCGGCAAGACCGCGAGCACGGAGACGGACTCGACAGATTCGAGCAGCGAATCCAAATGCGGGGCGACATCCTCGACGGACGACGCCAGTAGCTCGAAATGCGGTGCATCCAGCGACGACAGCGACGAGGAGGAAGTCGGCGCGACGGTCGACGACTTCGACGCGGAACCAGGCCAGCTAATCGCCGTCGGCCTCGGACCGGGCCAGCCGGAGGGAATGACCGACCGGGCGAAGACCGCACTGGCGAACGCCGAGCACATCGTCGGGTACACGACCTACGTCGAACTGCTGCCCGACGAGATCACCGAGTCGGCCGAGGACATCTACGACACACCGATGTGCGGCGAGGTGTCCCGGACCGAGGAGGCCATCGACCGCGCGCTGGCGGGCAACGACGTCGCCATCATCGGCAGCGGCGACCCGAACGTCTACGCCCTGGCGGGCCTGGCCCTGGAGATCATCGAGTCGAAGGGTGCCACGGCGACGATGCTCGATTTCGACGTGGTCCCGGGCGTCCCCGCAGCACAGTCCTGTGCGGCCAGGGTCGGCGCACCGCTGGTCAACGACACCGTCTCGATCTCGCTGTCGGACCACCTGACGGACATGCCGAACATCGAGTCGCGCCTCCACGCGGCTGCCAAGGAGGGCTTTACCATCTCCATCTACAACCCGTGGAGCCGGAAGCGCCGGGACAACTACCAGAAGTGCTGTGAGATCCTGCTGGAACACCGCGACCCCGAGACGCCGGTCGGTGTCGTCCACGCCGCCGGCCGCGAGGACGAGCAGGTCGAGATCGTCGACCTCGAGGAACTGCCTGAACTCGGCGAGAGCGACCTCGTGGACATGACGACGACGCTGCTCGTGGGCAACGAGGACACCTACGTCTGGGACGACCGGATGGTCACCCCGCGGGGCTACGAGACCAAATACGACTACTGAGCCATGACGGAGTACACCATCACGGTCGACCGCGACGCCTGTGACGGCATCTTCGCGTGTCTCGTCCGCGACGACCGCTTCGTCGAGGCCGACGACGGCACGGCCACCATCGACGAGGATGCCGAAGGGATCGTCGAACACCGAACCGACGGCCGGAGCGTCGACGTTACCTTCGAAGGCGACGGGAAGCTGAACGACGCCCAGCAGGCCGCGGCCGCCTGTCCGGTCGACGCGATCACCGTGGAGGAGTCGTGATGTCGGTCGAAACCGGGACGCCGAAGGACCTGCTGTCGAGCCACCCGGAGACGGCGTACTTCTGGGGCCGGGTCGTCGGCGACGGCGACCTCGGCGAGGACAGCGTGGCCGTTCGGACGAACGACGAGACCGCGGCTCGGCGGTTAGCCGCCATCGCGGGGGCCGAGCAGGTTGACAAGCGCATCCGCAAACGGGAGTACGCCCACGACACGTCGCTCATTCGGAGCGAAGAGCAGTACACCGTCCAGGTCTTCGGCGAGCTGACCAGTCGCGCGGCGGCGGCCTTCGGCCTCCCGCGGAACGGCCAGCCGGGCGGCTACCGTCTGGACACGTTCGCCGACCACGACCGACAGTTACTCCGTGGACTCCTGGAGGGGTGTGGCACCATCTGCTTCAAGCAGTCCTCGGGAACCGTCGGCCTCTCGTTCGTCGCGGACGACCGGAAGCTTCTAGAAGTCATCCAGCGGTTGCTAGCGACGGCACCGGTCGACGCACCGACGCACGAAATCGCCGAGACCTCCTCCGGGGGCTACTGGTTCGGCCTCGAGGACGACGCGGTCCCGGCTGTGGGCTCCTGGCTCTACGAGGGCAGCGAGGAGAGCGGTCTCTTCGCGCCCTCTCGCCGACGGAAACTCCGCCAGAGCATCGACCAGGCCGAGGGACTCGACGGGGACGCATGAGTCGGAGCACGACTGGAGCCGAAGGCGCGACGCCCTTCGACGACGAGGCCGTCCTGCTGGTCGGTCACGGATCGCGACGCGAGAAATCCAACGAACAGGTCCGCGAACTCGCGGCCGACCTGGAAGAACGGCTCGGCGTGCCCGTCGACGCGGGCTTCCTCGAACTCGCCGCGCCGACGATCCCGGACGCGATCTCCGGGCTCGCGGGGACCGTCTCGGAAGTGACGGTCGTCCCGCTGTCGCTGTTCGCAGCGAGCCACGTCAAAAACGACGTGCCGCTAGCCGTCCAGCGCGCGCGGACGGAACACGAGGAGCTGACGGTCAACAACGGGGCACACCTCGGCATCCACCCGGCGCTCGTCGACCTGCTCGACGACCGGGCGGCGACGGTCGAGGCCGAGTTGGGCGTCGACCGCGAGGACGACGACGTCGTGGTCGTTCTCTGTGCCCGGGGTTCGAGCGACCCGGACGCCAACGCCGACGTACACAAACTCGCGCGCCTCCTCGACGAGGGGCGGGCGTTCGAGCGCGTCGAACCCTCGTTCATCGGCGTCACCGAACCCCTGCTGGACGAGACGCTCCATGGCGTTGCCAAACGACGACCCGACGCCGTCGTCGTCGTCCCGTACATGCTCGGGGACGGCGTCCTGACCCAGCGCATCCGGGACGGCGCCGCCGAGTTCGACGACGAGTACCCCTACGTCGACGCCGCGGGCGGCGATCCGCTCGGCACCGATTCGCGGTTGCTCGACGTGCTGGGTGACCGGTGGCAGGAAGCCCGAACCGGCAGCGTCGAGATGTCCTGTGACACCTGCAAGTACAAAGTCGAACTCGACGGCTACGAGGAGGACGTCGGTGGCGCACGCGCGATGCTCCGTGCGTTGACCCACCAGGAGACGCACGCCGACCGCGAGAACGTCGACGACGATCCGCACGTCCACGACGCGCCGGAGAAACACGTCGCAGTCTGTACGAACCAGACCTGTGCGGCCGACGGCGCACCCGCCGTGCTGGAGAACCTCCGACAGGCAGTCCGGGACTCAGAGGAGTGCGACGCTCGGGTGACTCGATCCTCCTGTCTCGGCCGCTGTGGCGAGGGGCCGATGGTCGCCGTTTACCCCGACGGCGTGTGGTACGGCGGCGTCGACACCGAGGACTCGGAGCGCATCGTCTCGTCCCACCTCGACCGCGATAGAATAGTAAGCGAACTCGTCGATCAGACGCTGTAAACGAACGAATATACTGCAAACATGAGCTGTGACGAACTCGAAGCCCTGCGACTGGGCATGATGAACGCGCTCGGTATCGGAGACGAAAGCACCCGCGAACACGCGGAGAAAGAACTCGAAGAGAGCATGGAGGGGCCGATCGAAGCCCTGGCACACGCGCAGACGCTCCCGGAGATAGAACGGCATCTCGACGCTGCGCTCGTCGACCTCGAGGAGGAAGTGGCATCGATGGATTCCGACGACCCCGCTTACGACTACACGCGGGGTCGGCTGGTCGCCGTTCGGGACGCCGAACGTGCCGTCCACCGGTTGACGACCCAAGGCGAGAGTATCCTGGAGGGATTCGGCGAGGCACACCACCACCTCCACGAGGCCTTCCCAGTCGATGAGTAGTCTCGGCCAGCGACGCGTCGGACTCGGTGACGTTGACCCGACTGGATCACGTCATCTGGGTCGCCGGTCCGCCGTGTCGATCCACGACGATCGGATCGTGGTCGGAACGGCCGCCGGCGAGGTTGTCGCGTTCGACGCCGACCTCACCGAACAGTGGTGTGATCCGGGTCGGGACAGTGCCGGAAGTCTCGTTTCGATCAGTACCCACAACGGAAACATTCTCGTCGGCGAGCGCGGACCGCGCGGAGCCGTTCGGTGTCACGACGGATCTACTGGGGAACTGCAGTGGCGGTACGAGACGGCCGAGGACATCGGGAACCCACAGAAAGAGACGCGGTTTTTCCTGCCGTTCGTCGCGGACATCGTGACCGACGGCGAACGCGGGTACGTGACCGCTCGGCGGTACGAGCGGCGTGACGGAGAACGGCGGTTCCGGAGCTTCGTGTACGCCTTCGAACCGGACGGGGAGGTCGCATGGCGGTACGAGACGGACGCGTCGCCGATCAGTCTCGACGTTCGTGACGACCGGCTGGCAGTGGCATTCAACCGCTGTCCCGGGGCCCACCAGTGTGGACTCGTTGTTCTCGACGCCGACGCCGGGACGGAACGACTTACCTGGGACCCCGGTACGGCGGGACAGCGCCGCGTCGGTGACGTGTCGCTCCTCGACGACGGCGTCGCCCTCGCGAGTCACGGCGACTACCATGGGTATCGACTGGACGACCGCGGCAGGGAGTGCTGGCGCGTCCCGCTCGCGACGCCGGAGACGGTCGACGGTGAACGGGTCTACGCGTATCCGAATCACGTCCACACGACCGAGTCCGGCATCGCGTTCGTCACCGGGAACACGTATCCCGAAGAGGGCCGCGAGACCGAGGCCCGGCATCCGAACGAACACACCGCAGTCGGAGTCACTCCAGGCGGTGAGCGGACGTGGCGCGAGTCGGTCGGCGGCTTCGCGACCGGCATCGGCACGAACGGCGATCTGTTAGTCGTGCCGGGTGCCCAGCACTTCCGCGACCGCGATGCGGACGCACACGGTTTCTGTGTGTTCGGCGTGGCGGACGGCCCCGTCTCGTCGGCTGACACCGAGGGCGTGGTCGCGGCAGCAGCGCTCGGCGACGAGTTCGTTGCGGCGGTCGAGGAACCGGTCGCATACCACGACGAACACGAGCGCCGGGGAGCCTATCGGCTCCACGTCGAGGAGTTGCAGTAAGCTATTTTTCGGTTCGCGAAATCCCAGCGCGTTCAATCCGCAGTCGGAGTGGGTTCCGCGTACCCCGTGTTCGATGTCTCCGTCGCCGCAGTCGAGCGTTCACGACGGAGCAACCAGGCGTGGGCGCTGGCCAGAACGACCCAGACCATCGCCTGATTGAAGATCACGAGCGCCCGGAACCCGGTGACGACCGTCTCCGGCACCGCCACTTCGACCGGGTTGGCCGGAGCGAGCACCGCTGCGCCGACAAGCAGACAGAACGGGGCGACTGCACCTGCGAGCGCGACCGGTCGACCGCGTTCGCGGAGGTGGGTATAGGCGTACCCGGCGATTCCACACGCCAGTAACCCCGCGACCATCATCCCGCCGTAGATCGCGATGCGGAGGTCAGTTCCGAACGCCTGTTCGACCCCCGGCGGTTGCGGCGGGAGGACAAGCCACGGCGCGCCCGAGACCGTGACGAAACCGGCCGCGGCGAGCAGGTAACTCTGTGTGTCCCCCGCGCCAGGGATGGCCGGTTCGAGGAAGTAGAAGGCGACGCCGAACGTCACGACGCCGAGCAGGAGCGCCCAGAAGACGCCACCCAGCACGCTGACCGCCTTCGTCGTCGCCGTCGAGACGGCGCTCTCGTGTTCCGCGCCGTGATGGCCGTCGCCGGCATTGGCCGCTCCGTGCCCGTGATCGCCGGCCAGTCCCTCGGCCATCCCGACGACCGGATTGGCCACCAGCGCGACGAACAGGCCGAGCACGAGCCCGGCCACCAGTCCCGCTTTCAGCCCCCGCAGGAGGTACTGCTGAAGCATCTCAGTGGCAGGTGATACCTGCGCCGTGACGGAAGTTGTGCAGCGAGTCGTGCATCAGGGGCTCCTGGAAGAACAGAAGCGTGAACCCGATGATCGCCGCGAGCGCCAGTCCGAGCGCGACCTGCGTCGGTGTCAGTTCGAGCCGCGCCCGTTCGATTCGACCGTGTACGCTGTCGTTGGCTGTCGCCATGGTAAACTACACTTGTATAACAGCAAGTTAGATTGTAAAACTTTCGAGTATCCCAAGTCAGGTTTGGTCCCCGACCGCCGCATCGAGGTGTTCGGCGGCGAGGTGTTCCAGGGGGACGCGATCACCGCCAGTCGCGTCGAGCACGATGTCGGTAACGCCGGCCCGGTCGCCGTCGCCGCTATCGACGACGAGAACCTTCGCATCCCGTTCAGCAAGTGCCGCCGCGGCGTCCCTCGTTCTCGCCGTCGGGCTTCCGTCGGCGACGTTCGCCTTGCCGTCGGTAACCAGCACGACGACGCAAGCCGTCGGGTCGGCTCGGTCGATGACCTCGCCAGCGGTTCGCAGCCCGTCGGGAAGCGGCGTCCGGTCGCCGGTCGGGAGGTCCTTGAGGTGGCGAGCAGCGAGCGTGACGCTGTCGGTCGGCGGCAGGACGACGTCGGCACTCTCGCCCGCGACGGCGACGAATCCGACCTCGTCGCGCTGCTGGTAGGCGTCCTTGAGCAGTTCCAGCACCGTGCCCTTGGCCGTGCGCATCGCCGACCGCATCGACGCACTGGCGTCGACCACGAACAGCACCAGCGCGCCGCCGTCGCTGGCCCGAACCGACTGCCTGAGGTCCCGGGTCGTGACCCTGTCCCCGCCGCGCTGTGCCGCGGCCCTGACCGACGCCGCCGCGTCGACGCTCTCAGAGGAATCCGCCGTCGTCGTCCGGACTCGCGGCCCCTCGTTGTCGACGCTCGGACGTGATCGCGCCCGGGCACCGCTGTCACCGTCGGCCTCTAATTCGGCCGAAACCGACAGGTCCGGTGCAGCTGCCTCGCCGATGCCGGCTCGTTCCTGACCCGGGACGAGCGGGGTCGCCGACTCCGCGTCGTCGTCGCGTTCGGGCGTCTCGCCGGCGTCGTCGTCACAGCCGGCTTCGGCCTCACCACTGCCATCTCCTGACTGGGTTCCAGTCGGGCCGGAGCCGCCGCGGTCGTCGTCCCCATCCGTGCTTTCGCTCTCCGCATCCGGTTTCGCGTCAGGGCCATCCGAGGACTGTCCGTCCGACTGGGAGTCGTCCCCACCTGTCTCCGACTGATCGCCGTCTTCTTCCGTTCCACGGTCAGCCGATTCCTCCCGGTTTTCTCCGCGTTCTCCCTCCTCGCCGTCGGCCTCCTCACCATCCGTTCCCTCGTCGTTGGACTCGTTCTCGTCCTCGAAGTGGTCCTCGAAGTGGTCCTCGATGGCCTCCTCGGGGTCGGGAGCGTCCTCGAACGGACGGGACTGGAACCGGTGAGGCAGCGCCAGTTCCGCCGCGCGCTGGACGTCGGGCTCGATCACTTTCCGTCGCCCGTCGAGCGCGGCGAGTGTCCGGGCAGCCCGTGCGGTCGCGATGTCACCACGGTGACCGTCGATACCGGCGTCGCGACAGAGCTCGGCGATATCGGCCGCGAAGTCGCGGGGGAGTTCGACCGCGTCGAGTCGGTCGATGGCCTCCTTGAGCTGTCTGCCGTAGTCGGGGTCGTCGGCTGAGCCGTCAGCTGTTTCGCCGAGCGCCTGTTCGATGATCGCAACCCGGTCGTCGACGTCATCACACCCGGTGACGGTCGACTGGAGCGCGAATCGGTCCCGGAGTTGCGGCCGCAGGTCGCCCTCTTCCGGGTTCATCGTTCCGACGAGCGTGAACTCGGCCGGGTGGCTGACGCTCATTCCGTCGCGCTCAACGCGGTTGACGCCGCTGGCGGCGGCGTCCAGCAACACGTCGACGAGGTGATCGTCCAGCAGGTTCACCTCGTCGACGTAGAGGATGCCCCGGTTCGCCCGCGCCAGCAAACCCGGCTCGAACTCTTTATTTCCTTCGAGCGCACCATCGACGGAGAGCGTCCCGACGACCCTGTCCCTGGTCGCTCCGAGCGGGAGCGTGACGAGCGGAACCGGTCGCTCTGTGACTGGTGGATCCGATCGAGACTGACAGTCCCCACACTGGCGATCGGGGTCCTCGGGATGACAGCCGTACGGACAGTCGGCGACGACCCGCTGGTCGGGCAGGAGGTCGGCGAGCGCCCGGACGGCCGTCGACTTGGCCGTCCCTTTCTCCCCGCGAACGAGCAGGCCGTCGATATCGTCGTTGGCCGCGGTCACGAGCAAAGCCTGCTTGAACTCCGCCTGTCCGACGATATCGCCGAAGGAGAGGTGCTGCGTTCGCCCCTGCGAAGGTTTTTTGCCGTCGCCGAATGCAACCATACTTGCGTTAAGACAACAGAGGTTTAACAACGTTATGCCGAAGATCGGCTTATATACGGCGACGGAGAACGAACTCGGAGCCGTCCAGCGAGCGGCGGGGGATGTGGACGCGGACCTCGTGGTGCGGTCCGAGGGAGACATCGACGACGGGACCGACGTGGACGCGTTCGTCGACGAACTGACCGACGCGGACGCGGTGGTCCTGTGGCTCCACGGCGGGGAGGACAGCATGCCGGGGTACGACCACGCGGTCGCCAGACTCGCCGAGGACGGCGTACCGCTGGTCGTGAAAGCCACTGGGGACGCCTTCGCGTTCGAGGACACCACGGTCGCGGACTCGGACCGCGAGCGCGTCTACGAGTACCTCGAACGCGGCGGGACGACGAACATCGCCAACTGTCTGCGATACCTCGCCAACGAGTACAGCGATGAAACGCGCTCCTACGACGACCCCGTGACGCTGCCGACGGAGGGCGTCTATCACCCCGAGTATCCGGCCGCGAGCTACGAAGAACTGGTCGAGACGTTCGACTCCGACCGGCCGACGGTCGCCATCTGGTTCTACGAGTCACACTGGACACACGAGAACACCCGGTACGTCGACGCCCAGGTCGAGGCCGTCGAGTCACAGGGTGCCAACGCGTTGCCCATCTTCTGTGAACCCGCGACCGACACCGAGGGCCAGTGGGACGCCGAAACCGTCACCGACGAGTGGTTGCTGGACGACGACGGGAACTCCCGGGTCGACGCCGTCCTCTCCTCGTTCATGTTTTCGCTGTCGATGGACGAACGCGGCCGCAGCGCCGCCGACGAGGGTGACTCGGCCGAGGACGTGTTCCTCGACCGCCTCGGGGTCCCGGTCATCCAGACCGTGACGACGATGCGCTCGCGGTCCCGGTACGAGGGAAGCGACACCGGCGTCATGGGCTTCGAACTCGCCCTCTCGGTCGCGCTCCCGGAATTCGACGGCAACGTCATCACACACCCCATCAGCGGGAAAGAGCGGATGGACGACGACGCCGACATCGGGAGCGCCCCGAAACAGCACTTCCCCATCGACGACCGGGTCGACCACGCCGCACGGCTGGCGGTCAACTGGGCCGAACTGCGACACACGCCCAACGAGGACAAACAGGTCGCGGTCGTCCTCCACAACTACCCGCCCAGCGACGACGGCATCGGGACTGCCTTCGGCCTCGACAGCCCCGAGAGCACGGTCAACCTGCTGGGCGAACTTCGGCAGCGGGGGTATGATCTGGGTGGGCAATTCCCCGCCGACGGACAGTCGCTGATCGACCAACTCACCGCCCAACTCACGCTCGACGACCGGTGGGTCGCACCCGAGGACGTGCGCGACCGCTCGGTCGACACCGTCACGCCGGACCGGTACGCCGAGTGGTTCGCGGCCAAAGACGACCGATTTCAGGAGCACGTCGTCGACGAGTGGGGCGACCCGCCTGACAGGCCCTTCGCCATCCCCGGCGTCGAGTTCGGGAACGTCCTCGTGACGGTCCAACCCCCGCGCGGCTTCGGGATGGACCCATCGAAGGTGTACCACGACTCGGACCTCCAGCCGCCACACGACTACGTTGCGTTCTACGGCTGGCTGAAGAACACGTTCGAGGCCAACGCAGTGGTTCACCTCGGCACGCACGGCTCCCTGGAGTGGCTCCCCGGCAAGACCGTTGGACTGAACGGCGAGAGCGCGCCCGACCAACTGATCGACGCGATTCCGAACGTCTACCCCTACATCATCAACAACCCCGGCGAGGGGACCCAGGCCAAGCGCCGCTCCTATGCCGCGATCGTCGATTACCTGACGCCGGTGATGTCGAACGCGGGCACCTACGACGACCTCGCGGACCTGGAGGAATTGGCCGACCGCTACCGGGAAGCCGGCATGGAGGACGCCCGGACCGACGACGGCGACCACCTCGAAGACCTGATTCGCGAGACCGTCGACGAACTGGATCTCGCCGTCGAGCTGGGTATCGCGGGCGAGATCGACGAGAAAGCCGACGTTCGGGGCCCCGACGAGGCCGGGACGACGCTCGCAGAGGGTGCTGTGGAGGGTGACGACGTAGCTATCGACGAACTCGTCGAGCGTATCCACGAGTACCTCACGGACGTCAAGACGACCCAGATACGCCTGGGCCTGCACACGATGGGCGAGCCGCCGGCCGACGAGCGACTGATCGAGTACCTCGTTGCGCTCACGCGTCTGGAGAACCCCGGCGCACCGAGCCTCCGGGAAGCCGTCGCGGGCGTGCTCGGCGTCGACTACCAGCGAATGCTGGACGAACCGGGCACCTACGACGAGGACCTGGGGATGACCTACGCCCAGGCCGCCGACGCGGTGTACGAGACGAGCCTCGACCTCGTGACGACCCTGGCCGAGCACGACTTCGACGTGCCCGAGAGCGAACTCGACGACGGCGATTCGGAGGTCAACATGAACCTGCTCGTCGTGGATATCGACCCGCTCGGGGACGCCCGGGCGAAGTCCGGCGCACACGACGACCTCCGAGACGTACTGGCGTTCATCTGCGAGGAAGCCCAGCCCCGGGTCGCCGGTGCCAGCGATGAGATCCCACGGACCGCCGACGCGCTCGCGGGCGAGTACGTCCCGCCGGGCGGGTCTGGTGCACCGACCCGGGGCGGCGTCGATCTGCTGCCGACGGCCCGCAACTTCTACACGCTGGACCCCCGCAAGGTCCCGGCCAAGAGCGCCTGGGCGGTCGGCAGCGAAGTCGCCCACGGCGTCGCGGAGCGCCACCACACTGAAGAAGGGGAGTACCCCGAGGAGATCGGCGTCGTCGCCTGGGGGACCCCAACGGTACGCACGCGCGGAGAGACGATTGCGCAGGTCCTGGCGCTGATGGGCGTCGAACCGGTCTGGACCGACGCCGGCCGCGTCGACGACGTAGAGCCGATTCCGCTCGACGAACTCGGCCGCCCGCGCATCGACGTGACGACGCGGGTGTCGGGCCTGTTCCGGGACGCCTTCCCGCAGGCCGCGAGCGTCGTCCACGACGCCGTCGACGCCGTGGTCGACCTCGACGAACCGCCGGAGTTGAACTACGTCAAGAAACACGTCGAGGAAGAGGCCGATGAACTCGAAGCCGAGACGGACATGGACGCCTCTGAGGCCGAGTCGGCAGCCAAACACCGGGTGTTCACGACTCGCCCGGGCGGCTACGGTGCGGGGACGAACAAGGCAGTCGACGAGGGCAACTGGGAGGACCGCTCCGACCTGGCCGACGTGTACGTCCAGTGGGGCGGCTACGCGATGGGCTCGCGCGGAAAGGTCTCCGAGGCCCACGACGCCTTCGAGCGCCGACTGGGCAACGTCGAGGCCACAGTGAAAATCGAGGACACGGCCGAACAGGACGAGTTCGACAGCTCCGACTGGTACGCGTTCCACGGCGGGTTCATCACCGCCGTCGCCGAGACGGCCGGCGAGGAACCGGCCTCCTACGTCGGCGACTCATCGGACCCGGACAACGTCGACGTGTACACCAACGAGGAGAAAGTCCGGAAGGCGATGCGCGCACGGGTCCTGAACCCCGAATGGCTCGACTCCATGGCGGACCACGGCTACAAGGGCGCTGGCGACCTCTCCTCGACGGTCGACGTGGTCCTCGGCTGGGACGCCACGACCGGCGTCGTCTCCGACAGGCTCTGGGAGGACGTGGCCGAGAAATACGCCTTCGACGCCGAGCGACGGGACTGGCTCGAAGACGTCAACCCCTGGGCGCTGGACTCGATCACCGATACCCTCCTGGAGGCCATCGACCGCGGCCTCTGGGACGCCGCTCGGGAGACCGAAAATAGGCTTCGGGACATCAATCTGGAGGTCGATGGAGAACTGGAAGCGCGAACGAGCGCAGATACCCAGGAAGTGACATCAGATGACGACTAACCCGGACGACGCGACAGCAGGGAGTACAGACGACGGCGAGTTCGAGGAATACGCCGACCTCGGAGCCACGACCGAGAACGCCATGGACATCGCGGAAACGTCGATGGACCGCGTTCGCCGGATCGTGCCGGACGAGACGCTGGCAGACCGTATTCGCCAGAAGTCCGTCCACGCCACCGGCGACCCCGAGTTCCAGCACCTGGTTCGGTTCTCGGGGGCGACCGACGACGATGACGAACCGGTTGTGGCCGGTGCACGCGCCGTCCTCGACGAGCAACCGATCGTCACGGACATCACGATGGTGAAAGCCGGCATCACCGGCCGGGGGCACGACTGCCCGGTCCGGAAGGCGATCGGCAACGGTGCCGAGTTGGCGGCCGAGACCGGTATGACCAGAACCGCGGCCTCCGTGCTGGAACTCGACAAAGAAGGCGTGTACGACGGCGCGATTGCCGTCGTAGGCAATGCCCCGACAGCGGCGCTGGCGCTGGCCGACTGTATCGAGGACGGGACTCGGCCCGCAGTGGTCGTGGCGACGCCCGTGGGCTTCGTCAAGGCCGCCGAGAGCCGGAAACGGCTCCGGGCGGTCGCCGACGAGCACGGCGTTCCTGCAATCACGAACGTCGGTCGACGCGGCGGGAGCGGGCTGGCCGCGGGCCTGACGAACGAACTCGTCCACGTCGCGAGCGACTACCGCAACGGCGAGGTCGACCTGCCAGAATGAGCGACAGCGAGGACGAGTACGATCTAGATGCCGGACCGGACCCCGCAACGCTGGCAGCCAGTGAACCGGAGAACGTGGTCGAGCGGGACGAGCGGCCGGTCCACGCCGTCGGTATCGGCCCGGGCAACCCCGACTTCCTGCACCCACGCGGTTGGCAGGCCATCGCGGACGCTGACGTGGTCGTCGGCTTCGAGACAGTCGTCGAGTTCGTCGCGGACCTGACCGACGCCGACCTGTTGACCTGCGGCTATCGGGACGAGGGCGAGACGCTCGAAGCGTTCGCCGAGCGCGTGGACGGTGGCGAGCGCGGGACGGCCGTTCTGATGGGTGACCCGAACCACTCGGGGTATCAGTTCCTGGGGAAAGTCGAGCAGAGCGTGGACGCTCCCGTCCGGGTGATTCCCGGCATCTCGTCGCTCCAGGTGGCCGCCTCGCGCGCGCGAACACCCATGGAAGACAGCGAGTTCGTCACGCTGCACAAGAGCGGCGACCTCTCGGCGGATCTGGACCGCTTGCGCGGGGCGGTCGGTGACCGGCACCTGCTCGTGCTGCCGCGCCCGTTCGACCTGATGCCGGGTGATGTCGCCGCCGAGTTACTGGCTGCGGGGGGATCGCCGGATCTGGACGCGCTCGTTCTGGAGCGGTTGACCCACGAGGACGAGTCGATCACGCGGACGACGCTCGGCGAACTGGCCGACCACGCGGGCGGCTCAGATCCCGAGGACTCACCGTTCTCGGACCTGTCCGTACTGGTCGTCAGAGCGGGATAGGACAAGGGAACCGAATGGCGGGCGCTATCGGATCGCGCCTTCGCCGTCGGTGGCGACCGACTGATGGCGCTGGACCAGTTCGTTCTCGAAGGAATCGGGTCGGTCGGACTCGTCGGTAGTGAAGGCGCGCTGCCGGTCGAGTTCGCCCTGGATCGCGTCAGTCACGAGCGGGTGGTCGCCGAACGGGTCGCCGTAGGTGATACCGCCGCGGTCGAGTTCGAGTTTCGACGGGATCCGCGTCGCGGTCGTCTCGTTTTCGGTCATGAACAGGGGGATCGCGACTGCGTTCGGGGTCGAGACGTTGTAGCGGACACACTCGACGGCCGGGTTCTGGAGGAGATAGCACGTCACCACGTCGGCGTAGCCCGTCTCCTCGGCGATACGGCTGGCGTGGTACTCGGTCATCTGACGGCTGTACGGCAGTGAGCTGTTGCCCTGCCCGACGAGCACGAGCGTGGCGTCGCTTCCCGGTTCGACCGCTGCCGTGGCCTGATCGATGATTCGTCGGGTCAGCGCCGGACTCTGGCCGATGGGTTCACAGTACCGGACCGTCCCGCCCAGATGCCGGAACGCATCGGGGAGCACGTCGGTCGTCTCCCGACTGTGGGCCAGCGTGGCCGGCACGACGAAAAAGCGGTCGGCCGTAAGCGACGTCAACTCCCGCCGCAGTTCCCGACCCGGCTCCTCGGCGTACGTCACGACGTGGGTCCGATCGACTACGCCACGGCCGTCCAGCCTGCTGGCGTGTGTCGCCAGTGTTGCGGGCGCGTGTGTCCCCTCCCGACCGATGAGTACGAGTGCGTCCTCTGTCATGGTAACGACCGCTCTACAAACTCAATTGAGTTATACCAAGCGGACTTGTATCCACCGTCGACGCTGAGTGGCAAATAAGTTTTGGTCACTGCAGTGAGATGGAAGTGGTTCCACAGCGGGAGACGTTTCGCGGCGAGACGGGCCATTCCAGTCACCGGCACGTCGCCAGGATACCCATGTCGAACAGCGGCCGAATATGTTCGCTCTCGTTCTCGGGGTGTAGGAACATCCCTTCCAGGGTATATATCAAAGCCCGTAATATCCAGGTGTCATGAGTGATCAGATGAGTGCGCCCGGAACGCGGTTCTCGCGCAGAAATTTCGTCAAAGCGACCGGCGCTGCTGGCGTCGCCTCCCTCGCAGGCTGTAATGCTCCCAACGCTGACACCACGGAGGCGGTCGAAGGGAAGACCGAGACGCCGTCGACGTCGAGTAACGTTCAACAGCTTCCGACGACCAGTCCGCCACAGGTCGTGGACCTGGCGGCACAGAACAACCAGGTAACGCTGTCGACCAAGCGGCGGAGCCACGAGGTCCACCCCGGCGAGTCGATGGGCGGCCCCATCGAACTCCCCGAGGTGTGGGCGTTCCAGGCCGACGACCGGGAGCCCAGCGTTCCGGGTCCCATCCTCCGCGCCCAGGAGGGCGACACCGTCGAGGTGAAACTGGACAACACCGACGGGATGCACCCCCACACCGTCCACTTCCACGGCGTGCGCAAGACCTGGGAGAACGACGGCGTCCCGACGACGACGGGAATCACCGTCAAACCCGGCGAGGAACACACCTACGAGATCCCCGCCAACGTCCCCGGGACCCACCTCTATCACTGCCACTACCAGACCCACCGGCACATCGACATGGGGATGTACGGCATCTTCCGCGTCGATCCCGAGGGCTACGAGGAGGCCGACCGCGAGTACTTCCTGACGGTCAAGGACTGGGACTCGCGACTCAACCGCCAGATCGCCGGCGAGGACGTGAGCTACAGTCCCCGGAACCGGGACCCCGACGTGTTCACCATCAACGGCAAGAGCGCGCCCCGGACGCTCCACCCCGAAGACGGCTCCCCGATCATCGTCTCGGAGGGCGACACCGTCCGCATTCACTACACCAACAACGGGTACATGAACCACCCGTTGCACACCCACAACCACCGCTTCGAGGTAGTCGAAAAGGACGGCTCACAGATCCCGGAGGCGGCCCGCTACAAGGAGGACATCCTCGACATCGCCCCGGCCGAACGCAAGACCCTGGAGTTCGAGGCTGACGCCGACCCCGGCATCTACCTCATGCACTGCCACAAGGTCAGCCACGCCATGAACGGCAACAGCTACCCCGGCGGCATGGTCGGCGGCATCGTCTACGAGGACGCGATGGATTCGGAGGTCTTCGCCAACCTCATGGATTACGCCGGCTACGAAGGATAACAGGCGACCCTGCCAGCACCGGCCGCGGCGGCCGATAGACCACAGCCGTCGACGGCGAGTCAACAGTTGTCACCTTTCTCGTCGTCTGTCTTCTCAGCGTTCGTCGGAACGCCCCTCGCGGTCGCATCCTGTGGAGTCTTCTCACCGACCCGAACGCTTTCGGCAAAAGTCCCAGCGGCCTCCGGTTCGGAGATCCGGCATGGTCGAGAAACCAGACCGGTCGCGTGTCGGAGACCACCCCAGAGACGCCACCGAAGACGAGTGGGAACTGTTCGTCCGCGACGACGCCGACGACGGCCTCCGATACGTCGGGAGCGTCACCGCACCGGACGCCGAGATCGCCCACGAACAGGCCACGAAGCTCTTCGCGTGGTACGCCGACGACATCTGGGTCTGCCGGGCGACCGACGTGCACCGCTTTTCGACGCACGATCTGGACGACGACGCGAACCCCGCGTCGATCGAAACCGGTGACGAACAGCGGACCGTCGAGTAACCTCGACCGAACGGGTTCGTCACAAGCTACTCCCGGCGACACCGCGTCTCACAGAGTATGAGTCTGAAACGACCACCGGATGCCGACCGGACGCTCGACGCACGCGAGGTCGACGGCGAGCCCTTCGGCCCGATAACGAGCGCGCTCGACGACCTCGGACCCGACGAGACGTTGCTCCTCGTCAACAGCTTCGAGCCGGAACCGCTGTACGGCGTCCTCGATGAGCGCGGGTTCACCCACGAGTCCGAGCAGGTGGCACCCGACGAGTGGCACGTCGAGATCGAACACGCGTGAGCGCGATCGTAGACGAACATATTCGGCCGTAGGCGTAGGGCGCGGGCGACCCATCATCCGAACATGAGCGTCGTTCCCGGGTCCATCGACACCGGTCAGCAACCGCCGATGACGATCCCGCTGCGGCATTTCGTCGTCGGCCTCGGCTTTCTGTTGGCCGGTGTCGTCCTCGGCGTCGGTGTCGTCTCCGGTATCGTCTCCGGGCTGGCCGGGCTGGCCCACGTCCACCTGCTTCTGGTCGGCTGGATCTGTCTCACCATCATGGGGGCGATGACGCAGTTCGTCCCCGTCTGGTCGGGCGTCGAGCTCCACTCGCGTAAACTGGCGTCCGTCCAGCTCTGGCTGGTGACGCTCGGCCTGGCCGGCTTCGCCGTCAGTCTCCTGGCAGTGTCGTTCCCCTGGCTCGTCGCCTTCGGCGCGGTCATGCTCTGTGGGTTCTGGACGTTCGCCTACAACGTCGGTCGGACCCTCTCCGGCGTCGAGGACTTCGACGTCACGGAACGCCATTTCGCGCTGGCTCTCGGCTACTTCGTCCTCGTGACGGCGCTGGGACTCCTGCTGGCCTCGGATTTCTCCGCGCCGGTGTTCGATGCGCTGCCCGTCACGAGGACCGGCGTCGTCGGCGCGCACGCGACACTGGCGGTGTTCGGTGCCGTTCTGACCACCGTGTTCGGGGCGCTCTACCAGCTGGCGACCATGTTCACCCAGACGGAGCTCCACGGCGTCGACAATCAGCTCAGGACCATCGAGGAAGTGGCTTACCCCCTGGGCGTCGTCGGGCTTGCCGGCGGACGCCTCTTGGACCTCGCACCGCTGGCCCGGACTGGCGGCATCCTCGTGATACTGTCGGTGCTGTCGATCAGCGTCGTCCTGGGCCGGAAACTCTACGAGACGCGGGTCGAGTGGACCCCGATGCTCTCCCGGTACACGGTCGTCGTTCCCGCCCTGGCGGCCTGGGCGCTGTTGACGATCCCTCACTGGCTGTGGAACGCCACCGCCCCGGCGACCCGGTTCGGTGCCCCCGGCGCGTCCCACCTCCTCGCGCTCGGCGGTATCGGGTTCGTCGTCCTCGGCACGCTGTACCACATCGTTCCCTTTATCATCTGGGTCCACCGGTACAGCGACCTGCTCGGGTTCGAGGACGTGCCGATGATCGACGACCTCTACGACGACCGCCTCGCGGCCGCTGACTGCACCCTGTTCGTCTCCGGCACCGCTCTCCTAATCGGGACCGCCCTGTTCGACCGTCCCGACTACGTCGCGGCCATCGGCGGAGTCATCGTGACCCTCGGCGTCGTCGTCTTCGCCGCGAACATGCTGCTGGTCATCCGCGAACACAGCCCGCAGTCGCTGTCAGCGATCCTGCTCTCCCGCGGCGATACCGAGACCTCGGAAGGAGCCAGCGAGGAGAAACCCGCCTGAGAGGCACCGTCGGGAACGGACTGCAGAGACGGGCGCCCCTCGTCCGCCGGAAAACCTGTCAATGGGGGGTCTCTACACCAGCGCAGACACGCATGCAGCGACGCGAGCCCCACCCCGAAAGCCCGGCGGACGACACCGGGATCGACGACGTGTTCGACGAACTCGAAGAACTGGAAGGGATCGTCGACAGCCCCGAAGAACGCGAGCAGGTCCGCGAGACGATGCGAACGCTCTCCCGTGCCGATACCCGGAGCCGACTCGGCCAGCTCCGAGGGGCCTTCGGGTCGCGCGACGCGGGCGAGGCGCTCGTCGGCAGTTTCCTCGTCGGCATTCCCATGATCGTCGAGGAGGGGACGCTCGATGTCGGCAGGTACATCGCGGAATCGCCGCTGTACTTCGGCCTGACAGTCGCATTTGGACTGACGCTGACACTGGGCATCCTCCATGCGGCTCGCTTCACGGAGATCGAAGCGGACCTGCTGTTCGGGATCGTCCCGGTGCGGCTCATCAGCATCCTCACGATCGCGCTCGTGACCGCCTTCGGGCTGATGACGATCTGGGGGCGCGTCGACTGGTCGACGCCGTGGATCGCGCTGAGCCAGGCGACCGTCACCGCGATGGTCATGGCGGTCGGTGCCGCGATCGGTGACATCCTCCCGGAATAGAGCCGTCACGAACTGCAGTCGCCTGTTCCCGGGCGTATCGTTTTTATCCATCCATGTGATACGATAACGAGTGTCGGTTCTACTGCAGAACATCCCGGCTCCCGTAGATATCGCGGTGACGCGGATCGTACTGGCCGGTGCCCTCGGGATGTTCCTGGGGCTCGAACGGGAGTGGTCCCAGAAGACGGCGGGTATCCGGACGTTCGCACTCATCAGTCTCCTCGGGGCGGTCTTCACCGTCCTCGACCAGCAGGCGCTGCTCGTGGTCGGCGGGGTGCTGGTCATCGTCCAGGGCACCGTCCTCGCCGTCGACGGCCTGCTCTCCGAGGACGGCGGGTTGTCGATGACCACCTCGGTGTCGATGCTCGTCGCCTACGGGATCGGAGCGCTGGTCGCCGCGGGCTACATCATCGAGGGCGTGACAGTCGCGGTGGTGTCCTCGCTGTTGCTCGTCCTGAAACGGGAACTGCACAGTTTCGCGTGGGGATTGACCCACGAGGAACTCCAGTCGGCGACGGAGTTCGCCATCCTCGCGTTCGTCGTCTACCCCCTCCTGCCCGCCGGATCGGTTTCGGTCGGCCCCGAGTCGGTCGCCGTCTCGCTGGAACCGCGCGTCGTCTGGCTGATGGTCGTCACGGTCGCCGGGATCGGCATCGCCAACTACGCCATCGTCCAGACGTACGGTGGCCGTGGGATCGCCGTGACCGGGTTTTTCGGCGGCCTCGCGTCCTCGACGGCCGTCGTCGGGACGATGCTCGACCACGTCCAGCAGCGACCGAAAGCGACGAGTTACGCCGTCGCCGCGGTCCTGCTCGCCGACGCCGCGATGGCCCTTCGGAACCTGGTCATCGCGCTCGTGTTCACCTTCGAGACCGGAATCCTCGTCGAGGCCGTCGTCCCGCTGGGTGCCGTCATCCTCGGGAGCGTCCTCGTCGCCGCGGTGACGGCCGACTGGCGGGAGACCGTCGAGATGGACCTGACGAGTCCGTTCTCCCTCCGCCGAGCGCTCACGTTCGGCGCGCTCTTCCTCTTTATCGTCCTGGCCGGGAGCGTCGCCCAGCAACTGTTCGGCACCGCGGGATTTTACGTTACAGCGGCAATCTCCGGGCTGGTCTCCAGCGCCGGTGCGACCACCTCGGCGGTCATTCTGTATCGCTCGGGGAGCCTCGTCGCCTCACAGGCCGTCCTGGCGATCCTGCTCGCGACCGGTGCGAGCATCATCGTCAAGGCCGGGTTGACGCTGGCGAGCCCGAATCGCCAGTTCGCCTACCGCGTCACCGTCTGGAGCGGCGTGTTGCTCGTGGGTGCCACCGTCGTCACCCTGGCTATCACGCTGTGACCAAGACGACCGCCTTCGCCCCGGGTTCTGTCAGCACTGGACGAACTGTTTATCGGCCAGCCAGTCGAATTGTTAGCATGGACCGTGAGAGCGTCGAGCCGCGCGTCGAGACGATACCGGGCGAGCGAGCCCGACGACAGGTCGAGTACCACCACAGCACGGCCGCGCCGAGCACGTACGTCTACGATTTCGTCTGGGACTACACGGCTCCGGCCGAGGGGCCGTTCTGTACCGACCTCGACGGGAACGTCCTCATGGACTTCACGGGCCACGTCGGTGCGGCCCCGCTCGGCTACAACAACCCCGAACTACTGGACCGGCTCTCCGAGTTCGACCTGGTCGAGCCGCTGAAGATCGCCGGCCAGGACTTCTACGCGGCCAGCGGCCCGGTCGACGACGCACCGTTCCCCGGCCCCGCCGACCTGATGGACCGGCTCACGGCAGTCACCAGCCACTACGACATGGACACCGTCTTCCTCTCGAACAGCGGTGCCGAGGCCATCGAGAACGCCATCAAGATCAGCTACGACCACACCGGCGGCCAGTACGCCGTCACGTTCCAGGGGGCCTTCCACGGCCGAACCCTCGGCGCGCTCTCGCTCAACCGCTCGAAGGGCGTCTACCGCCGGCAGTTCCCCGAAGTCCCGGGCGTTCACGACGTGCCGTTCTGTCGCGACCGGGACTGTGACCCCGACAGCTGTGGCTGTGGCTTTTTCACCGACGACGGCTCCCAGCTACGCCGGATGCTCGACCCCGAGACCGGCTACATCGATCCCCAAGAAGTCGCCTACGTGATCGTCGAACCCGTCCAGGGCGAAGGCGGGTACCGCTTCCCCAGCGACGCCTTCGTGAGGGAACTCGCCGAGTTGGTCGAAACCCACGACTTCACGCTCGTCGCCGACGAGATCCAGTCCGGCATGGGACGGACCGGAAAATTCTGGGCGTCGGACCACTACCCCATCGAACCCGACGTCATCGCCGCCGCGAAGGGACTGCGAGTCGGCGCGACCATCGCGAACAGCGACGTGTTTCCCGACGAACGGAGTCGGCTCTCCTCGACCTGGGGCGCGGGCGACATCCTGGCGTCGGCCCAGGGCGCGATCACGATCGACGTCGTACAGGAACAGAACCTGCTCGCGAACGCACGCGAGCGCGGCGAGCAGTTCAAAGATTCCTTCGACGGCACCACCGAAGGCGTCACCGACGTGCGCGGACTCGGGCTGATGCTCGCCGTCGAGTTCGACAGCGAGGAGCGCCGGGACGATGTGATGGCCGCGGCGATGCAACGCGGATTGCTCACGCTCGGCTGTGGACACGAGACGCTCCGGATTCTGCCGCCACTGGACGTGACCGAGCGCGAGATCGAGCTCGGATGTGACCTGCTGGAAGCCGCGATAGCTGACGTGACTCGATAGTAGAGGAGCCGCTGTCTCCAGCTTCGAAAACGACAGCACGAGACGATCAGGCTGCCAGCGCCGCGTTTCATCGCGGCGCGCGGGGAGGAGTGGTGGCGCTCCCGCGGCCATCCCGGCCGCGGGTGCAGTACGGTGCAGTGAGTCATCAGCCAGACACGAGCGGCGCGTTCACGCGCCGCGCAGGAACCGCGTGTCGCGTGCCACGCGACGCGCGGAACCCCCTTGCGGGGACCGACCTGTTGGATGACTAAGGGCGAGGCGGCTGCCAAGCCGCCGAGGGCTTAGAATTGGTAGCGTCGGTCGTCTTTCTGCTGGGGCTGTGGGAACTGGTTACCGGTCATCTCCTCGAAGGTCATCCCCGAGAGGTACTCGTCGTAGGTTACGTCGTATTTGCTGCGGAGGTGGAAATCCAGGTTGCCGGTCTCGACGGCGGTCTGAAAGAGCATGTGAACGGCGCGCCGAACGAGTTCGTCGGTGTCGTCGGGGTCCATCGCGGCGACCAACATCGACAGTTCGTTGCGCGTCTCCCCGTCCAGCGACACGTCCAGTGACTCGCCGATGTCGTCGTACTCCTCGCTCAAATCGTCCCTGAGGTCGTCGAGGCTCATGGCCGACTGGAGGATGTGGCGGTGGAAACACCTTTCGGAGGCGGACGTCGAGTCACACGATCTCACCGACACCGAGAACTGCCACGCGAGGGAAAACCGGATATGTCCGCCCCGTTTATAGGCGTGGCATGGACGACGAGGTCTACCGGGAACTGTTCGAGAACGTCGCTGACGGCCTCGTCCTACACGACCCCGCCACCGGCGAGATTCTGGACGTGAATCGCCAGTACTGCGAGATGAACGGGTACGATCGGTCCGAACTCGTCGGCGCGGACATCGGCCTCGTCAGCGCAGACGACCCGCAGTACACCAGGACGGAAGCGCTCGATCGGATTCGCGAGGCCCGCGAGGACGGGCCGCTGCTGTTCGAGTGGCGACACGTCGACCGTGACGGGCGCGAGTTCCCGGTCGAGGTCCACCTCTCGACGGTGGAACTGGACGGGAACGTGCGGGTGCTCGCCAGTGTCCGTGACGTCTCCGACGCCGAATCCATCAGACAGGAGCACCGCCAGCTCGCAGAAGCCGTCCGACACGCCGCCAGTGCGATCTTCATCACCGACGCCGACGGGACCATCGAGTACGTCAATCCAGCGTTCGAGGAGCTGACGGGTTACACCGGCACGGACGCCATCGGCCGGACGCCGAAAATCCTCAAGTCGGGGCAGATGGATGACGCGTACTACGAACGGCTCTACGAGACGATCACCAGCGGCGAGGTCTGGGAGCAAGACATCGTCGACCGCCGCGCGTCCGGCGAACTCTACTACGCCCACCAGACCATCGCCCCGATACTGGACCGGGACGGCGCGATCGACGGCTACGTGGCGGTCCAGACGGACGTGACCCAGTACCGGATCAAAGACCAGATACTCAACGTCCTCCACCGGTTGCTCCGGCACAACCTCCGAAACAAGCTGACGGTCATCGAAGGGCGGGCCGATGAACTGCAAGCGGCCGTCGACGACCCCGAACTGGAGACCATCGCGGCCGGTATTTTCGACGCCACGGCCAGACTCAGGGAAGTCAGCGAGAAAGGGATGACTGCCAGCGAGGTCATGGCCGAGGACCCGGCGACCCGTCCGATCGACCTCTCGGCGCTCGTCGCGGACGAACAGTCCTTGTTAGCCGATGTCTACCCGACGGCGACCCTCGATATCGACGTTCCCGATGGGCTGTACGTCCAGGGTGACGACGCGCTGGCGGTGGCGATCCACGAGTTGATGGAAAACGCGATCAAACATGGGGACGAGCCAACGGTGAAAATAGCGGGCAGCATGGCAGCGGACGGCGTCACGATCGAGCTGACCGTCGCGGACGACGGGCCGGGTATCGAACCGACCGAGTGGCAGCCGATCGAGACCGGCGAAGAGACGCCGCTGGACCACGCGACTGGCGTCGGCCTCTGGCTCACGGAGTGGACCGTCTCCCGCCTCGGTGGCACCCTCGATATTCGCGACCGGGATCCCGAGGGGACTATCGCACGAATTTGCCTCCCCCACGCCGAACGGGACTGAGTCCGCGGTCGCACGGCGAACCGCCAGCGGTAAGCGGAGTCGATCCATAGCCCGCAGCGATGAGCGAGGAGGGCGATCGGCTTCCCGCCGACACCGAGGCCGTCCAGCGGGCGCTGATCGAGTGGTACGAGGCCGACCACCGGGCCTACCCCTGGCGGCAGACCGACGACCCCTACGAGATCCTCGTGTCGGAGGTGATGAGCCAGCAGACCCAACTCGACAGAGTCGTCTCGGCCTGGACGGACTTCACGGAGCGCTGGCCGACCGTCGCCGACCTGGCCGAGGCTGACCGCGCCGACGTGGTCGGCTTCTGGACCGAACACAGCCTCGGCTACAACAACCGCGCGAAGTACCTCCACGAAGCAGCCAATCAGGTCGTCGCCGACTACGACGGCGCGTTTCCCCGCGACCCGGACGAACTCTCCGAACTGATGGGCGTCGGTCCCTACACCGCCAACGCCGTGGCGAGTTTCGCCTTCAACAACGGCGACGCTGTCGTCGACACGAACGTCAAGCGCGTCCTCTATCGCGCCTTCGGCGTCCCCGACGAGGACAGCGAGTTCGAGCGGGTCGCGTCCGAACTCATGCCCGACGGGGAGTCCCGGGTCTGGAACAACGCCGTCATGGAACTCGGCGGGGTCGCCTGCGGGAAGACGCCGAGTTGTGACGAGGCGGGCTGTCCCTGGCGAGGGAGGTGTCACGCCTACGAGAGCGGAGACTTCACCGCGCCCGACGTGCCGACCCAGCCGGATTTCGAGGGGAGTCGGCGGCAGATGCGCGGACGCGTCGTCTCGACGCTCAAGGAGTACGAGGAACTGCCCCTCGACGACCTCGGCCCGCGCGTCCGCGTCGACTACGCGCCGGACGGGCAGTTCGGCCGGGAGTGGCTCGGGGAGTTGGTCGCCGACCTGGCCGAGGACGGACTGGTCGAGACGGGTGAACGGGAGGGCGAGACGGTCGCCCGCCTCAAAAAGTGATTACGACCCTCGCAGCACGTCGATGGTGGCCTCGTCGACCGGTTGCCCTTCGCGGCCGGCGACGTGGGTTTTCGCCAGTGCGATCGCGGTCTCCACTTCGTCATCTCCGAAGTCCCCTGAGAGATCGGATTCGAGCAGGTCGGCCGTCCATGGGGTCTCGTCGTAGTCGAGGTCGCCGCCCACCAGCCCGAGACACAGCGAGGTCAGGATGCTGTGCATCGCGTCAGTGACGTACTGAACGTCGACGCCGCTTTCGGCACTCAGTTCGTCCAGATCGACGGACACGCCGCCGACGGTCGCGGCGAAGAAGATGCCGCCGGCGGCCAGTTCCCGCGCGGTGTAGCCCGAATCGGACTCCTCGGGGTCGTACTGTTCTATCGCGCGCAGTCCCTCCGTCCGAACGCCCTCGTCTAGCTCCAGCGACTCGGCGAGGTCCTCGGCGAGCGTCGCGGGGCTCGGTCGGGGAACGTCCACGTCGACCGTCTCGGCCAGTTTGTCGAGCCAGGTGTAGAGGACGCGGACCTCGAACTCCCCGGCCGCGGCGATCTCCCCGGGCTCGACCTCGATGTCCTGGATGCGACAGGCCGCGAGCACGGCTGCCCCGGCCATCTCGTCGGCGTTCTCGACGGAAAGGGTGTCGACGGCGTCGCTGACCAGACCGCGAGCGAACACGCGAAGCGACGCGTCCAGGCCGAGGGCTTCGGCCAGTTCGTCCACCTCGTTCTGGACGGCGTCCTCGGTCAGGTCCGGCGTCAGGTCCGTCCGGTCACCCGGCAGCCAGACGACGGTCGAACCCGCCTCCTTCCCTTCGATCTCGTCGTCCGCGTCCGCGCGCTCCAGCGCGGACCTGGCCGTCGTGGTCGGAACGTCGAGTTCCTCGGCGACGTGTTCGGTGGTGGGCAGCGCGTCCGGGAACAGCGACCCGACGACCTCCCTGATGTCCCGGTACTCCCCGTCCAGATCCAACGCTACTTCCTCCCCGTCGGAGTTTGAGTCGGCGACCTGCTCGGTCTGGGCCTGGTCCGGGTCGGATTGCTCACCCGAGTCCGCTGGTTCGTCGGCCTCCCCACCAGCCTCCCCCGTCGGCCCCGATTCCGAGTCGGCCGAGCCGTCCGCCCTCGCTCGCGGCCCGGGCTCCCCAGCCTCGGCCGATTCAGTACCCGAATCGACCGGCTTCGGCGCGCCAGTCTCCGGATTGAGGTGGTAGCGGTCGGCGTTGGCGAGCCGCTCTTTCCCGAGCGTGTCGTGGAGTTTCTTGCTCCGGTTCTGGACGGTGAACTGGCCCGTCCCGAGCGTGTCGCTGATGTCGCTCTCGGTGATGTCGTCGTACCCGTTGAGTTTGGCGGCGAGATAGAGAATCGATCCGGCGATCCCGTCCGGCGACGTTCCCTCCGCGATCATCTCGGGGTCCTCGGTGAAGACGTCGACGAGGATGCGGTTCGCGACGACGATGATCCCGTCGGGAAGGCCCAGATCGGTCCCGAAGCGCTCGATGAGCGCGCGCGGTTGCGGCGGCGTTCCCTGGAAATCGAGATTTGCCGTGAGAACGCCGAACAACGAGGTGATCTCGTCCGGTTCGATGCGACGGTCCGGCAGCGTCGTCGACCAGGCGTCGGCGATGGTCGCGACCGTGATCGGCAACCCGTCCTCCCGACAGGTCAGTGACAGGGCGGCCGCGCCGATGACGGCGGCCGGTTTGTCTTCGAGGACTGTCACGGATCTGACTCGGTCGAACCGCTCCCGCGCAGCCTGTGCCGTACTCTCCGGAATCCCGAGTTCCTCGCACACGCGCGATAGTTGTTGTTCGGTGTTGTCCCGTTCGGGTGTGCTCGACATATTTTTGGTAACAGTTAGCAACCTCTTAATACTCACTGCCCCTCAAACTGACCAAATAAACGGCAGAATACGGCAGTTACTGTACCTCATGTGACTGTTTTCGCTATTATTCGAGCGTATCCTGGAGAATTAAACGGGCAACCACTGCGTATTGGCGTTGCTCGTACGGGCGCAATCGATGAACTAACAATCGGGGTGGCTGAACCACGAGATACATGTGTCGTTTCTATCGGCAGCGTCGGCTGATCTCTGCGGTGAGAGCGTGAGTATGTCCTGGAGGGATGAGTGGCCGGGAATCCCGGGCGAACCGATCGACGAGGAGTCGGAGGAAGCGGACGAGGAGGAAGGGCCATACCGTGTCGCACTCAAGCGGTCGGCGTGTGAGGTGTCGCCGGCAGTCGCGTCGCGTCGCGAAGACGCAGGCGAAATCGTCACGTACGAATCCCGGGAAGCGGCGACGCGGAAGCTACTGGACTCGATCGACTGCCCGGTCCTCCGCTTGCAGGAGGCAGCGCCGAACGACCCCGCGCCGGTCGACGCCTACCTCATCAAGGGTCGGGAACTGAAGCCCGATCCCGGGGAACGAGGGCCACCGCAGGACGGCTGGACACATCAACTCGGGGCCCAACAGGTCGGAGCGCTGGCCGAAGCAGTGTTCGGCGCACACAGCGACGACCCGCCCCCGATCGTCGCGTACGCGGCCCGACAACTGGACATGGACCCCGACGCGTTCAGGGTCACGGTGGAACACGCTCCGTCGCCCGTCGGCGGAGAGGCGTCGAGTCGCCACTGGCATCCTGATTTCGAGTTCCGTGTTCGGCGGAAGACAGCGGACCATCCATACGGATACGACGGGCCAGTGCTCCGTCGGTACGTCGCGGAAGTCAAGCACGGGTCGGCGAGTTTCGGACGGAACCAGCGCCAGGCGATGGATCGGTTCGACGCCGAGAGCGGCCCGGACACCGACGTACTGGTCATCCGAGTCGATCTCGACGCAGTGCCCCGACACTACGACGTGACGATCCGGACCGTCGACGAACTACAGTAGCGACCACCGGAAGAACGGGTCGCGGGGTACGACGGGGATCGCGCTACTTCTTTGGAAGCGTCGCGACGAACTCCTCGGGGCCGACTCTGTCGACAGTGTACCCCTCCGCGTCGAAGGCGTCGATTTCGGCGGCCATCTGATGGTACAGCGGTGCCGGCTCGTGATCGTTGACCAGGGTCAGCGCCTCGCCGCTCTCTACGTCCTCGAAAGCGTCGAAGATCTTCGGATGGCGCTCGGGCGGCGGGATCTCTCTGAGGTCGAGTCGTTGTTCCGACATTCAGCGTAGACTACCGCAGCGACCACCGTAGGGCTTGATCCGAAGGTGTTCGTGGTCGTCAAATTCGATCGGGCTGAGGGGCCTCGGAGGCACCCGCGTAACGAACGGGACGAGCTGATTCCCGAAGAGTGGAAACGCCCTAGCGTTTATAACAGTGATGACATCGAAACAGTGTTTATGAACGGGAGCACAGCCCTCCTCGCGGCGACAAAGACGGTCACGCTATTTTTCGGGGGGACGATCACGTTCCTCTCGTACAGGGCTTACCGTCGGACCGGGTCGCCCGCATTGCGCGCGCTGACACTCGGTATCGGCATGGTGACCGGTGGCGTCATCCTCGGTGGCTTACTCCACCAGGCCGTGGGCCTCCCACTTGAACTGAGCGTCAGTATTCAGAGCGTGTTCACGGCCGCCGGCTTCGCCGTCCTCACGTACTCGCTCTACACAAAGCAAGCACCCAGCGGCCACACACGACCGCCACAGGGGCACCTCAGCGACGACTGACGGGTGAACTAAGAGCCCGCATAAACCGCTCGAAACTGTCGAGAACAGTGACGTGACCTCGTCAGTCCCCTGACGACGAGGTCATCGGTGTCCAGGACGCTACTCGAAGAGTTCGGCGACTTCTTCGCCGTGAGCGCGGAGCAGGTCACGCCCCGTCTCCGTCAGCGTGTACCGATTCGTCCGTTTGTCGATCTGACCGCGGTCGACGAGTTCGCTCTCGATCAACTCGTCGAGATTGGGATAGAGTCTGCCGTGGTTGACTTCGCTGTCGTACCGGGCTTCCAGACGCCGCTTGATGGCGAGGCCGTAACTATCCTCGTCGCTGTTCTCCAGCCGCAGCAAAACGAGCAGGATGTCGCGCTGGAACGCACTCAGATTAGCGAACTGAACGTCGACCTTCGTTTCTGTGGTGTTCTCTGTCATACTACGGGTTTCTCTGTGGCGGCGGTGACGGGACGACTGGGTGATGGCAGACGACAGGGAAAGCGACGAGGGGACGAACCTGACTACGAGTTCCAGATCCGTCCGCCGTCGGTCCCCGGTATCGCGGATTCCCGCCGTCCTAGTCGCTCGATACGACCCGCCCGTGTCGTATCACGCGTCTCGTACTACCGGTGTACTATCGACCGGCTCCGAGCTCCGAACCACTGGACTGCAGACGGTTTTCCAGTGGTCCCTACTAACAGTCGAGGTGGTGACATACTTAATTGTTACCAAAGTCACTGTTTCGGCTCCGGGGGTGTCCAGATCTTTCGGGGCAGTACTGCAAGGAATGGCTCTCAGAGTCTGACTCTCCGGGGCTCAGTCGCCGTTTTCCAGCCGACAGAGAAGATTACTGGCGATCCGAGTGGCTGGGAGACTCGTAGACGCTGGACGCGTCCTCTGCAGTCACGTCGAACGGCATGCAGACGCGACAGAAGTCGACGCCGAAGGGAGTCAGGTGGACGCTTCGGTAGATGGTCCGGGCGCGCTTTGCCTCCTCGACGGCCGCCTCGACGGCGGGTTGGGCTTCGAGGACCTGGTAGCGTTTGATGTTCGCGACCGGCTCGTCGGAGAACCAGACCAACCCGAGCCGATTGAGGTTGTTCATGTACGCCTGGGTCCGGTCTTCGTGACTGAGGCCCGCCTCGCTCCCGATCATCGTCAGCCCGGCGCCGATCAGTTCCGAGGAGATCGGTACCCAGCCCACGTCCCGCACGTCGATCGAGGGTTGTGGCCCCTCGGTGGCGAGCAACCGGAGGATCCGGGCCTCGTCGGCCGCCAGGCTGTCGAGGATCCGCGGATAGGACGGGTGGACGTCCTCGTCGTACGTGACGTCGGCCGACATCTCCAGCAGTCGTGAACCGCGTTCCCGGAGCACTTCCTTCGTCTGGACTCGCGATTCGCCGCCCCACTCCTCGTCGTCGTCTTCGAGGCGGTCGTCCACGTCCAGACCCAGCCGCGACATCTCGCGATACGCGATCTTCGAGATCTCATCGAGTAGGTCGGCCGGAGACTCGGCGGTCGACGCTGCCCGGACCATGCTCGTCCCCGTGCGGATGCCCGACCGGAGCGAGTACTCCGTGCTGCGCTGCGTGGCAGCGGCGGCGATCCGTGCGATGCGGAACGGGTCGAGGTTCTCGTTCGACCAGTTGTCGTTCGCCCCGCGAGCCGAGTCGACCCCGTCGGACAGCCCGTCCGCCGACTCCCTCGCTCGGTCCCGATCCGGATTGAACAGCGAAAACACGTTGTCAGCGGTCCTGTCGATGTCCTCCGGGTCGATCCCGGCCGACCGAAACAGCGAGGAGACGCCATTGGAGTCCTCTCCCCCGGTCCCGAGCGCGGAGTCGAGCAACGAGAACACGTCCTCGGTCGCCGGTGCCGGGTCAGTCGGGTCGACGAGCGCGGCTTCGAGCACCGAGAGCAAGCCCTCGCTTTCGGTCCCCTCGACCTGGACCGGGCCAGTCATGGCCGCTTCCAGCACCGAGAGCACCTGCTTTGCGCTCTCGGAATCCGGGGCCTGCATCACGGTCGATTCGATGACGGAAAACAGCTGATCGATCTCCTCGGTATCGAGTTGGTTGGGGGTGACTACGGCGGCTTCGAGTACCGAGAGCAGCCGGTCGGTCGCTTCCGTGTCCAGTTTCCCGCCTTCACGGACCGCCGTTTCCAGCACGGAGAACAGCCGGTCGACTTCCGCTGCGTTCAAGCCGGTCGATCTCCCACTGTCGCGCTCGTAGTCCCCGCCGTCCGAACCGTCGCCCGCACCGTCGATAGCTGTCCGTTCGTTCTCGCTCATACGCTGGTCACCACCGGTCGTTCGATTCGATCCACCCCGGACCCACGCGTGACTCCGACATCGGAGAGCGACCAGTCATCCGCCTCGAAGACCCACCGGAGCATTCCTGTGCGTGTTTCTCGCGGCAACACCTTTATTCGTTCGACAACAGGTCGCAAGTTTGAGGCAGGTTGCTTCCCGTCCGCTCGCGACGAACCCGGCGTCGTGAGCGGTCCGTGATACCGTTCGACAGGGGCAGCCAGTGCTACCGGGATTATTTCGCGCCGGGACTGGTTTGACTTAATAGACCCGTATATTACTGGCAACAAGTAGAGGGGGGACCAGAACATCCGTTCGAACGAGGTCAGACCAATGAGCGACAACACATCTCCGATCGGTGCGATCTTCCAGGTCCAGCGCGATACGATCAAGAACGGGCAGAAAGTCGTCGAGAAAACTCTCGAGGTCCCCAAAGACGTCAACGAGACGCTCCGGGGAACGGTCGGCTCCCAGAAGGACGCCCAGCAGCGAACCGTCGAGTTCGCCCAGGAGGCCATCAACCAGGTCCTCGACACCGTCGAATCCACGACGCCGAGCGAGGACGACACCGTCGACCAGATCCGTGAGTCCGTCAACGACGGGTTCGAGGCGCTGCTCGACCAGCACTCCGAGGCGCTCGACGCCATCGACGACAACTACGCCGAGGGGATCGACGCCTACGACGACACGCTCGAAAGCGCGACGGACGCGCTGAACGACCAGCTCGAGATCATCCTCGACGCCAACGAGGAACTCGAAGAGCAGACCCTCGACGCCTTCGAGAACGCCCTCGACCAGTACGAGGAACTCCAGGAACAGATCGAGGAGCAGACCGACGACCTCGGCGACCAGATCGGCGAGCAGGCCCAGTCGTTCGGTGACCAGTTCGAGGACCAGCTCGACCGCTACCAGGACCAGCTCGACGACATGCAGGACCGCTTCGAGGACCTGCAAGAGAACGTCGAAGAGAACGTCGAAGAGCTCCAGGACAGTGTCGAAGTGCCGGTCAACGAGCCGGAAGCCGAAGAGCAGGAAGCCGAAGAGCAGGACGCCTGACGCGGGTTCGATCGGTCATTCCGCGTCAGTCGCCGGCCCTCCGACGGGCGACGATGCCCGCTCTTTTCCGGTATCGATAGCTGTTCGATTCGTCGCGGTAGTTAGCTAGCAGACAACAACGGTAGCGAAACGACTCCCACGACCTGACCGGAGTGCAATCCGGACCGAGGACGCCACTCTGGACGAAGAAGAGAGCGTCGAGAACGAAGACGAGATGAGATCGGGGACCAGTCGTCGTGGGCGACCGCTAGAGGTCGACGTACTGCTGTTCCCAGTCGCGACGGGCCTCGATCTCGCGGCGGCCACGGCGAGTCAGACTGTAGAAGTTCGTCCGCCGGTCGCGCTGCCCCTTCTCGACGAGACCCTTGTCGACGAGCGTATCGAGGTTCGGATACAGTCGCCCGTGGTGGATCTCTTTCTCGTAGTACTCCTCTAGCTCCTCCTTGATAGCCAGCCCGTGTGGCTCCTCCCGGCCGGCGATCACGTACAGCAGGTCACGCTGGAATCCTGTCAGGTCGTACATCGGTAATGTCCAATGGTAGATTACTGTCGGAATATCATAAATATATCGACTTTCGGTACGGGCAACATGAGTCTCGGGACACGATCCCCGCAAATACGAGGGTATAGCGACGTGAAAGAGACCCGTTCGGTTTCGAACTCCACAGATTCATAATGAAGTCGTCATGTCTGCCCAGGCAAACCACTCCACGTGATGTCGGCTCACGCACACAAGGCGGGAGTCAGTGTGCAGTCACTTCGAAGGGGAGGGTGTCTTTATCTGTCCCGGCGACGTACTGGAACCCATGCCCGAGGAGGTTCTCTTCGAGACGGAGCGTCGCCAGAGTACGAGCAGTGTCGCCGAGTATCTCAGAGCGGTGGCCGACAAACTGGATGCTGGCGGCAGTATTACGCTCGATGCGGGGAGCCAGTCCGTGACGATGAACCCCCCGGACGACGTCGAGTTCGAGGTCAAAGCCGAACGGGAGGGCCCATCGGAGGGGCCCGGCGAGTTGAGCATCGAATTCGAACTGGAGTGGGACGAAGATCGAAGCGGCGAGAGCGGGGACACCGACGGGTCGCTGAGCATCAGCTGATCGGCGACCAGAAGTTGTGATTTAATTGTCACGTACGACCGTCGATGAGTCGTCGTGACTACTCCAGTTGCTCGGTATGTAGTTGTCGAATGGAAAGCAAATCACGCGGGTTGAAAATACCCGCGTGATTGCTTGCCGCCCTGAATTGGTCCCCGCTGACGCTTCGGCCCTCCAAGCGAAGCGTCACCTGAATCGAGTGGCCATAATCACTTAAATGTACCGGCATCGTCGAGAACAGTCAATAAAATCACACGATGGAGAGCTTTCGTTTCGACGCGAGATCGCTTGGCGTTCGTCATCAGTTACGCCCGAAAGAACGACGATCAGATATACTCCTCTTCGAGCACCCATCCCAGCGCCCGTTTGTAATACGTGAACATTTGCCGCACCCCTTGATGGTTCATGTTCTCGTCGTCGAGTTGCTCTTTCAGGAACTCGTACTGCTCTCGGATCTCCTCTTCGTCACGCATACGTGGCAATTAGGGAACGAGATGGAAGAATCTTCACACTCGGCCCGGTCCCAGGGTCGGAGGCGGGCCAGTTTTGCATCTCGGTTCCCAAGCCGGAGGCATGAAGATTCGCGGGGACCGCCAGTGCAAGGAGTGTGAGACGCGCTGGTCCTACTACGAGACTGGAGAGATCACCTGTCCGGAGTGTGGGAGTCTCAGGAGCGTCGGTGTCGAGGACCGGAAAGAACACACGGCCAGTCCCGTCACGCTGGATCTGACCGATGTCCGCAACCGGATCGACGACGTACCGATCAGTGAACTCGCCGCCGACGCGGCCGAGGAATGTCGATCGTTCGTCCGCCAGTACGGGTTCATCGACGCCGGAGAGCTACAGCCGCTGTCGGACGCGTATCTCGCCGCCCGCGAACTGCGCCACGTCGCCGGGTACGTCGAACACACGATGCGGCTCACCGACGACGAGGAGTACTACTTGCTCGAACTCATCAGGGGCGCGGATCAGGGGGAGCGGCCCGAACCCGCGGCGGTCCCGGACTCGGTCCGAGACGCGCGCGGACTGGCGTACGCGACGGCCGTCGATCACTACCGGAGTGACCTCCGCGTCTATCTGGACGACCACCCCGACGAGACCGCACGACAACTCCTGTCGACGCTCGCCGAACACGGAAAGCGCATCACTGCGCTGGACGGCGACGTACCCCTCTCGACCTCGGAAGCACTCGTCGGGACGGCCCGATCGCTGGGCGAGTATCTCGCGACCGGCGACGAGAGCTCACTCGCCCAGGCCCAGCACCGACTCGACACGCTCGGTGGGTAGACCGCCGATCACCGGCCAGAACGACGCGCCATCCGACGGCTCGACGTCACGGTCGGTAACAGTCCTGTCGAACGTCTTTCCAGGCGCTGGCGACCACACAACGCACGGTCAGTGGTTAGCGACGACGACCTCGCGGTCGACCGTCTCCTCTGGGACCGTTTCGACCCACTCGACGCGGTCGATCCCCTCGCCGTCGCGGCCGGGGTCGGCAGCGAGCGCCGTCGTCTCCGGTTCGGCGGTGTAGTGTGCGAACCAGAAGGCGACGCGGTCGGTCCCGTGTTCGAACCCGACCTCGGTCACGGCGAGGAGATCACCGACCGCGATTTCGACCCCCGTCTCCTCGCGGACTTCCCGGCGGACGGCCTCCTGGTGGGTTTCGCCGGGTTCGACCTTGCCACCGGGTGCGAGCCACTGATCGTCTTCCCGGACCAGGAGCACGCGCCCAGCGTCGTCGGTCACGACGGCGCCGACCGCCCAGGTCCACCCCGCCTCGATGCTCGCACGTGCCTCGGCCAGTCGGTCCGGGTCGACCTCGTGTGTCGTCTCGCGGTGCCACACGTCCTCGCGGGCGGCGAGCGTCTCGAAATCCGGAGTGGTCATTCAGGGAAGCGTCACGTCAATGTCTTCCTGCAGGCCGGCGGCCTTGACGGTGTTCCAGAGCAACATCGCACGCGTCATCGGACCAACACCGCCGGGAACGGGCGTGATCGCGCCGGCTTTCTCGCTGGCGCTCTCGTACGCCACGTCGCCGACCAGTTCGTACCCCTTCTCGTTGTCCGCCTCCACGCGGTTGATCCCCACGTCGATGACGGCCGCTCCCTCCGAAATCATGTCGCCGGAGATCATCTCCGGGACGCCGGCGGCGGCGACGACGATGTCGGCTGCCCGGGTCTTCTCGGCCAGGTCGTCGGTTCGGGAGTGACAGACGGTCACCGTGGCGTTGCCGCCCTCGGCCTTCTGGAGCAGCAGGTTGGCCATCGGCTTACCGACGATGTCGGAGCGGCCGACGACGACCGCGTCGGCTCCCTCGGTCTCGACGTCGGCGTCGGCCAGGAGTTTCTGGATGCCGTGAGGCGTACATGGTTTGTACCGGGCGTTGCCCGCCACGAGCCGGCCGACGTTCTCGGGGTGGAACCCGTCGACGTCTTTGGCGGGGTCGATGCGGCGGAGGACCTGCCGGTCGTCGACGTGGTCCGGCACGGGCATCTGGACGAGGATCCCGTTGACGTCGTCGTCGGCGTTGAGTTCGTCGATGGTGTCGTAGAGTTCCTCGGCTGGGGCCTCGGGGTCGATCTCGATGTCGATGGCTTCGATGCCCACCTCCTCGCAGTCGTCCTGTTTCATCGAGACGTACGTCTCGCTGGCGGGGTCGTCACTCATCAGAACGGTCGCGAGACTTGGCGTGACACCCGCGTCGTCGAGCGTGTCGATGGCGTCCGCGAGCCCGTCGCGAACGTCCTGGGCGACGGCGTTGCCGTCGATTACCTCGGTCATGTCCTAACGGGGACCGCGGCGAGTAATCAAAGGCTCGGATCACGCGCGACTGGTCACTCCCCTGCTGGACGCCTGTCGTCTCTCTATACGCTCTCGATCACATCGACCGCAACGCGTTGTTCAGTTCCTGGGGTAGACGTGTGCGACCCAGTCGTGAAAGTATAGATCAAAGACACTTTCCAGCCGAAGAACCGTTCTGCCACATGAACCGGCGTACCTTCCTCCAGGTCGTAGGTCTCGGTTCGGCCCTTGGTCTCGGTGGGTGTACTGCAGTTCGAACGGAAAAAGCGGTCAGCGGGACTCACCGACATCTACGGTCGACATCAGTCTGGAATGGCGTTCCGAAAACGATCCAGCAGACTGTGTTCGTTCCCGACGTCGTGGTGGACAACGGTCGCGTCGATGTCCTCACCACTGTCGATCTCGGTCTCCCGGATGAGTCTGACCGCCGACCCGAGGAAGCGACCGTCAGCCTCGCAGTTGATTCGACTGCCGATGAGTGGACCAAAGAGTGGGAAGACGACACCCGTCTGTCTGGCACGCTCACTGCCGAGATGGGGGAGGGAGACACCGTGTCGATCACTTCTCAGACCGCCTTCGAGTCCGGCGGTTCGGTTCAAACAACCCGCTACGAGGAGATCCATCATGAGGAGTAAGTTCTGGATACGACAGCGAGATGCATCAAACACCGCGACTGTCAGCAATGACTGAGACGAATCCGATCCGGTCCGATATCCTCGCTACGCTCAGGGGCATGGTTTTCGTGCTTTTTGCCCTCCAATTGACGCTGATCGGTGTCTTCGCTGGCGACGGTTCGTTTTGGGTGCTTCTCGCGGGATTTTTCAGCGGTCTAATCGGGGTTATTGCGTCTCTGCCGATATACTGATCGGTGATCGATCTCGCTGTGAGAGGACGGGCAGGGCGAACCCAACCCCCGAAAAGACCCTCAGCTACACGCGCTTTACTCGTAGAGCGTGTACTCGTCGGTGAGTTCGTCGACGCGTTCGGCGGCGTCGGCCTTCACGTCCTCGTCGTCGTAGTTGTCGACGACCTCGTAGATGATGTCGGCGACCTCGCGGCAGGCCTCGGCGTCGAAGCCGCGGGTCGTCAGTCCGGGCGTGCCCGCGCGGATGCCCGAGGGGTTGAACGCTGACCGGCTTTCGCCGGGGACCGTGTTAGCGTTGAGAACGATGCCGACCTCTTCGAGGGCTTCCTCGGCGTCCTTCCCGGTCGTGTCCGGGTGCGAGGGGCGCAGGTCCACGAGGACGAGGTGGTTGTCGGTGCCGCCCGACACCAGCTCGAAGCCGTGTTCCTGGAGCCGGTCGCCCAGTGCTTTGGCGTTCTCGATCGTCTGTTCGGCGTACTCCTCGAACTCGGGTTCGAGGGCCTCCTTGAAGCCGACGGCCTTGCCGGCGACGTTGTGCATCAGCGGGCCGCCCTGGCCGCCGGGGAACACGGCGGGGTCGATGTCGTCGGCGTACTCCTCGTCGCACATGATGATGCCACCGCGACCGGCGCGGATGGTCTTGTGCGTCGAGCCGGTGACGAAGTCGGCGACGCCGACCGGCGACTGGTGGACGCCCGCCGCTACGAGTCCGGTGATGTGTGCGATGTCGGCGAGGTGGTAGGCGTCGACGGCGTCGGCGGCTTCCTGGATGGCCTCGAAGTCGACCTCGCGCGGGTACGCGGAGTAGCCCGAGACGATGATGTCCGGCTCGAACTCCTCGGCGTGGGCGCGGAGTTCGTCGTAGTCGATGTAGCCCGAATCGGCGTCGACCTCGTACTGTTCGACCTCGTAGAACTGGCCGGTGAAGTTCGCAGGGTGGCCGTGGCTGAGGTGGCCGCCGTGGTTCAGGTCCAGCGAGAGGATCTTGTCGCCGGCTTCGAGGACAGCGTAGTAGACGCCCTGATTGGCCTGCGTGCCCGAGTGGGGCTGGACGTTGACGTGCTCTGCGCCCCACAGCTCCTTGGCGCGCTCGATGGCGAGTTCCTCGACCTCGTCGGCGTACTCACAGCCGGCGTAGTAGCGCTCGCCGGGGTATCCTTCGGCGTACTTGTTGGTCAGGACGCTGCTCTGGGCTTCGAGCACCGCTTCGCTGACGTGGTTCTCGCTGGCGATCATCGCCAGGGTGTCGTTCTGTCGCTGTACTTCGCCCTCGAGGGCGTCCGCGATGGCCGGGTCCGTCTCCCGGACGTGCTCGTAGTTCATGTGGACTGGTCCGACCCGGCCCGTCAATAATCTACCTAACCGGCGTCTGGAATGGGAGGGGTACACATACGTCCCGAGACCGACCAGGCGTTCGTCGATTCGTCTTAATAACCCGGTAATACACCAGCCGAAAAGTAATGGGCCAGTAGCGCGTTTCATGTCGGTACCATGATGGTGTGGGTGGCGGCCAATGGGGGGGTCAGAGCCATCGGCGACGCCGGTGAGGTAACTGTCCAGACAGCGGACTGGCAGGACAGTGCGACCGGGCCGACGCTCGGGCGACCGGTCGACGAGACGGTCACCGGCCAGGTCTCGTCGCTCACCGTTCCGGTTCGGAGCGCAACAGTGACCGACAGGGCGAGTGGGCAGGAGTACGACCTCGGGGACGGCGTCACCCTCGATGCGGGACCGTACGTCCTCGAATGCCGGCCGGCGATGGGAGTCTCCGACGGGAATCGGTCCGCTCGGGGGGATCAGCACGGCAGCACGGAGCTGGCGATCCGGTTCGACGGTCCCGTGGCGATCCGCCGCTCGGGACGGGACCTGACGGTCGCCTTCGAGGGGCAAGAGCCGGTGACCGTGGGGTTCTCCGAGTGTCGGAGTGATCCGGCGACGATAACTGTACCGGGAACAGGGGACGGGGTGGCCACCGCGATCACGCACCTCTCGTCAGCACTACGGACGGCGGGTCCCGAGCGGTCGCACCCGTCACACCGGGACACCCCGCCGATGGTCGAACTCGGAGACGAGGTATCGATCCCCGACGCCGTCGCGGACGCGACGCCGGAGACGGGTCTCGAACTCCAGGTGCCGCCCTCGATGGAGTACCTGTTCGTCGGTGCGCCGCTGGCCTACTATCTCGGCGCCGAGGTAACTGTCACAGACCGGACCCACCCGCGACTCGTCGCGCCATCGATCGACTTCGAGTACCAGTTCCGGGAGCTACCGACGTTTCAACACGGCGTGGCGCGACTGCTCCGACAGACGTTCTTTTTCGATACGCTCGTCCGCGACGTCGACGGCGACGCGACCGACCAGCGGGCACGGTTGGCGTCACGGTACGGCCTGGACACCGAGGCGCTGCGGCGGTGCTCGCCGGCCGAGCGCCTGGCGCGGTATTTCTGGGTGTCGGACGCCGACCTCCCACAGGCGCTCCCGGAGTGGCACTTCTCGACGTACGCGGCACCAGAAACGCGCAACGTCCGGTGTCTGCCGTACCTGCTCGACGCGCTGAGTCTGGTCTACCTGCCAGAGTCCTCGGAGCTCCGGGGAACGGAACTGTTAGAGCGGACCCTCGACGACTGTTACCGGTCGGGGAGCGCGACCAGCGGATCGGTCGCGTCGGTCGACGTGGTGAAACCCGAACTCCAGGCCGGGCGCGTGCACGCCTGGCTGGCACCCGGTGCACCAATCGACGCGTTCAAACCCACGCCTCGGGCGTACGAGAACCGTCGCCGCTACCAGAACGACAGCGGGACGGAGTTGTCCGTGGCCGTCATCCTCAACGACGAGGAGATGGCCGACGAGCACGCGACGGTCTCGGAGATCTACCGGGAGCGGTCGGCCGATCTCCCGCTGTCGGTGACCGTCCACGAACACCTGGGGCGCGACGAACTGGCCGAGGTGTTCGCCACGCCGAACGACTTCGTCCACTACATCGGCCACTGTGACACCCAGGGGTTACAGTGCGTGGACGGCACCCTCTCGGCGTCGTCGCTGGACGCCTGCCGCGCACGGACCTTCTTCCTCAACGCCTGCGGGTCCTATCACGAGGGGCTCGATCTGGTCGAGCGGGGCAGCGTCGCGGGCGCGGTGACGCTGACGAAGGTTCTCGACCGACAGGCCGCGAAGGTGGGGACGGCTTTCGCGCGCCTGCTCGTCCACGGGTTCGGCCTCGAACCAGCGATGCAACTCGCCCGGCGGCGGATCATGATGGGGAAGGACTACGCCGTCGTCGGCGACGGTACCTACACGCTCGCACCGACGCCCGAGAGCCCGACCGTCGGCTGGCTCGAACGCGATGGGACGGACTATCGGCTCCGCTGTGAGGCGGTATCCGCCCGAGATATCGGGGACAGCTACCGGCCACCCGTCAGCGACGATGCGCTTCTGCACGGCACTGCCACGGAGACTGTCCTCGACACCGACGAACTGCTCGACGTCCTCCGACAGCAGGCACTCCCCGTGATCTACGACAGCGAGTTCCACTGGTCGGCGGAACTCGCCGCGAAACTCACCGACGGGAACTGATCGATCACTGTTCTGGCGACACCTCACCACCGGCAGGACTCCCCCAGTCGGGACGACCGCGCACCTTCTCCATCGAGGATATTCATTTTTGATATCGGCTCGCAAGACATATATTTACTGTCCTTCAACTGACGGTGTTTACGAGTTCGCCGCGTAATTCAACTCGTTATCAACGATAAAATTAAATACGGTTAAATAATATATACAGTCATAGGACGATGAGTGAAAACCTGCTCACGGACGGAATCGCGGACTTGCTGGATTCGGTACTGGACGCGGCGAGTACGGATTTGTACGTGGTAAACCCCTCACAGGGGACGATCGAGGAATTGATCTCGGTGATGACCGATCTCGAATCGCCGCCGACCGTCAACCTGCTGGCCGGAGAGCGATCGCTGAAGGACGTGATGGACGATTTCATCGTTGCGAGTCGGGCGGCGAACCTGGTCGAAGCCGGACACCTTTCTATTCGAACAACTTCGTCGCAGCCCGAGAACTCCCTTTTCATCACTGAAAACGAAGTCGTTTCGATCGTTACCGCCGGTGACCGAGTCGCGGGGCTGACGACCGACGACAGTGATTTCGTCACCAGCGTCCGGGATCGGTACGCGACGGTCTGGGACGACGCCGACGAGTACGCGCTCAGGACGCCGCCACTGACGGAGGTCCGTGACACCCTCTCGGCAGACATCAGCGAAGCGACGGCGGCCGACTTCGACGAGGTGCTCGCCTCGCTTCAGACCGCACGCGGTAACGGGGACGGGCTCGACGAGGTGACGATCAGTCTGCTCGTTGCAGCGAAGAACGGCGAGCTATTGTACGACATCAGCAAGTGGGGCGAGGACATCGGGCTCGCCTCGAAGGCGACGTTCTCACGCACCAAGACCAAGCTGGAGGACATGGGCCTGATCGACACCGAGAAGGTCCCGATCGACGTAGGACGGCCGCGCCTGCGACTGATGCTCGGTGACAGCCGGCTTCAGGACGCCGAGGCCGACCAACTGGCCAACGTCTCCCAGAGTCTGCTCTCGAACTGACCCCCGCGCTTTTTCTCCCCCGGGTCTCTATCGACGGGACATGACAGTGGCCCTCGTCGGTTCGGGACCGGCGCGTGACGCGGTCGCGGCGGCGCTCGACGACGTCGACGTCGCAGTGACCGACGCGACTCCCGACGACATCCAGCACTGCGACCTCGCAGTCGTCGTCGGGCAGGCTGGCGATGTCGCCTTCGAGACGGTGAATACGACGGCAATCGACCGAGGAACCCCGTGGCTCGCCGTCGAGATCGGCGGTCTCGGCGGCTATCCGGTCGTCGAGGCAGCCGTCTCCGGATTCGGTCCCGAAACCGGCTGTTACGACTGCCTGCGGACGCGAGTCAGGGCGAACGCCGACCCCTCTCAGGAGCCCCAGGCCGCCCCGAGCCCCGAGACCACGCGGTTCGCGGGGGCCCTCGCCGGCCGGGAGGCGGCCCGACTCGTCGCCGGGAAGCAGTCGGTCGCGCTGGGCGGCGTCATCGAGATTCCACACGCCGAGCGGCGCGTCCTCCCGGTGCCGGACTGTGAGTGCCAGCCCGAACGAGACCGGACGCTGGAGCGGACGGTCGTCGACCGCGACGTCGAGGAGTCCCTGGCCCGCGCGGAGGGCGCGCTCGACGAGCGGGTCGGCATCGTCAATCAGGTGGGCGAAGCCGAGTCGTTCCCGGTTCCCTACTATTTAGCGACGCTATCGGACACCACGGGCTTTAGCGACGCGACGGCCGCCCAGCAGGCCGCGGGCGTCGACGCCGACTGGAACAGCGCGTTCATGAAGGCGCTCGGCGAGGGTCTCGAACGCTACTGTGCGGGCGTCTATCGAACGAGCACGTTCGCGACCGGCACGCCCTCGGACGTGGAAAACGCCGTGCCGCCCTCGACGTTCGTCCGCCCGACGGGCGATTTATACACGAACCCTGGCGAGGAGACGTCCATCGAGTGGGTCCCCGGGAAGAACCTGATCACCGGTGGGGAAGTCGAGTTGCCCGCGGAGTTCGTCCACTTCCCGCCGCCGGCCGAGCGGTTCCGTTCGGCGGTGACGACTGGCCTCGGCCTGGGCAACGGCAGCGTCGAGGCCCTGCGCTCCGGGCTCTACGAGGTCATCGAACGCGACGCGGCGATGCTGGCCTGGTATTCGACGTTCGACCCGCTCGAACTCGACGTGGTGGACGACGGCTTCGAGACGCTGGTGACTCGTGCGCGCTCGGAAGGGCTGTCGGTCACACCGCTCTTGCTCACCCAGGACGTGGACGTGCCCGTCGTCGCCGTCGCTGTCCACCGCGAGGAGTGGCCCCGTTTCGCGCTCGGGTCCGCCGCACACCTCGACGCGGCGTCCGCCGCCCGCTCGGCGCTGGCCGAAGCCGTCCAGAACTGGCTCGAACTCCGCGGCATGGGACCGGAGAAGGCCGCCGACGCCAGCGGTGCGATCGGCCACTACGCCGACCGCCCGCAAGCGGCCGAGGCGTTCATCGACGCGGACGGCACCGTCCCCGGGGAGAGCGTGGGTGCCGACGAGGTCCCGACCGGACAGGCTCACCTGGACACCGTCATCGACCGCCTCGACGACGCCGGCCTCGACGTGTACGCGTCCCGAACGACGACCCCCGACGTGGCTGCGCTCGGGTTCGAGACGGTGCGGGCGCTCGTCCCCTCCGCGCAACCGCTCTTCTTCGAGAACGCCTACTTCGGGGAGCGGGCCGAAACGGTGCCACCCGAGATTGGGTTCGAACCGCGTCTCGACCGCGATCACCACCCATTCCCCTGAGAACATCCAAAATTCGCCGTCTGAGGCGAAGATTTATGCGCTAGAGTGTCACAAATTTACACGGGGACGTACTCCGCTCGGTAGCGCCCCGTGTTCGTCATGACGACCGAATTCGATCTCCCGTGTGCGGACTGTGGGCAGGACCTGGTCCGCCGGCAGGTGCTGCGTGCGGGGGAATCAGTCACCGTTGCACAGTGTCCGAACTGCGGCGGTCAGTACTATCCGAAAGCGGCGCTCGAACGGCTCTAGATGCCGAAGGTCGCCCGGATCATGTCTCGGGTACCGGGTCCGAGACCGACTGCCACTATCGCGGTCAGCAACAACAGCGCGTAGCGCGGGCTCTCCTCGAAGATCTCCGCGTCGAAGATCCAGATGACGGCCACCGCAACGACCAGTTTGACCAGGAGAAACGGCCACGACGAACCCAGCGTCGCCAGCACGGACGCGGGAACGATCGCTTCCGTCGCACCGATGATGAACTCGTTGGCCGGGTGTTTCGGGGTGTAGGTGAGGTTCACACCGAGGACCCCCAGCCAGTCGGCGGCGATGACGTTCGCCACGCCGTCGATGGCGTGGCCCCAGAGCACGACCAGCCCGATCGCACCGGTCCCTTCGTTGATCGACGGTGCGACCCGGTCGACGCCCTTCCAGATGCCGACCGCCAGGAGCGTCGCGATGAGAACCGTAGAGACCAGTACCTGCGGGTACAGCCCCACGTAATCCTTCGTGGCTCCGAGGACGGTGAGATAGGCGAACGTGCCCAGGAAGGCGGCGACGCCGACGGCCGCGAACGGTCGCGCGTGCGTCTCGGTATATCCAGCCCGGTAGATTTTGAGCGTCCCCAGCAGCGCGGCTAACGTGACGACGAAGACGGTGAAGTAGATGACGGGACTGATGATCAGCGAGTTCCAGGGATAGGCGATGGCCTGTGAGACCCCCTCCGGAACCGCGTCGTTCGCGTCCTCGACGACCCGGAGCACACCGCCGAACAGCATGAACGGGATCAGTGCATAGAAGGTCCGCCGGTCGGCCTCGAAGTCGAGATACTCGATCAACTGGAGGACGCCCACCAGCGAGAACAGGAGGAGGACCATGTACCCGACCTCCGAGACGAGCGTATAGCCCGGCTCGGCGACGATAGCGCCCTCGGATGCCGCGACTCGACAGGCGCTCTGCTGGTACAGCAACTCGGTTCCGCCGCTCCCGTGTGCCGCACAGATCGCGTTGTGTGCGTCGGCATAGACTGGGCCCCAGAAGTACTGCCAGATGAACCCCCAGTACACCTGTTCAGTGAGAGCCAGCGAGCCGACGACGAACACCGTCAGGGCGGCGAGGGCAGTCCCGACCCAGGCGCGGCCGGTATCGAACTGCTCTGTCACCTGCATAATCGAATCCCCGCGAGCCGACCGTTTCAGGGTTCCGGTCCCGTGTCCGCCCACTGCACAGACGACGACGCGTCTCGGCCCCACTCACTCCCGCTCGCCCGCCGCCGCGGCGTCCTGCGCGACGTCGAGGACCGCTTCGTGTGCCCGCCCGTTCGACGCGACGAGGCCGGTGCTGTCGTGACGCCAGCGGTTCCCCTCGAGGTCGGTCACCGTCCCGCCGGCCTGCCGGATCAGATGCACGCCGGCGACCGAGTCCCACGGGTTGGGCTGCCGGGTCGTGACTGCCGCCTCCAGGCCCCCGCTGGCGACGAAAGCCAGCGCCGACTGCATGCTCCCGAACCGCCGCATGTCCCCACAGCGTTCGACGACGGTGCTGCTGAGCGCCGAATACGCCGCTCGCTGGCCCTGGGGACCCCACCCCAGCACCGCAACCGCAAAGGTCTCGACGTCGTCGCGCACGCTGACGGTCGCGGAGTCCCCGTTCAACCGCGTCTCGTCGGGTCCGGCCACGTACTCGTCGTCGAGCGCCGGCATCACCGTCGCGCCGGCGACCGGGTCACCGTCCTCGACAGCCGCGACGGTCGTCGTCCAGACCCGGAGCCCGCGAAGGTAGTTGGCCGTCCCGTCGATCGGGTCGACGACCCACGCCGGACCCGCCTCGGGAATCGCCGTCCGTTCCTCGTCTTCCTCGCCGACCACCGGCGCGTCGCTCGACTCCCGGAGTCGCTCGACGACGTGCTCCTGGGCCGCCCTATCCGCCTCGCTCACGAGGTCGTTCTTGTGGGCTTTCGTCTCGACGTCGACCGACCGCCGGAAGCGCTCGTCGGCAGCCGCGCCGCCGGCTCGGGCCGCCGCCCGTGCGATCGAGAGTCGTGTCTCGTCCATGTGCGGTGGAAGCCGACACTGCACAAAGAGCCCCGCGGTCTGGGGTTCGTTCGTTTGCGGTGACTGTCCGAAAACCGATAGCGGGCGATCAGAAGAGGATATCGCGGAACGCCGACATGTTCTTGACGCGCTCGTCCGACTCGATGTGTTCCTCTGCCGCGCGCTTGGCCTCGTAGTAGATGAGACGTTCGCCGTCGAGTCTCCCCTGGGCGCTTCGCTGCAGGTCCTTGGTAGCCTGTTCCATCGTCGAGATGGTCGCGTGCAGATCCGAGGCCCGTGACTGCAATCCGGTCGACTGGCCGACGATCGTAAACGACATCGAAGCGCCGGCAAACTCGGCGCTGGCACGCATGAAGCCGTCGCGAGCGTCCTCGTACTCGTCACTGTGATACGCGTCGACTGCGGGCTTGACGCCTTTGATAGCACTTTGTGCCGACTCGAGGCCGGTGTCGAAATCCTGGAACGCCGCGATCGCACCGTCGAGCTGGCGGATCTTCCGTTCGTACAGTCGCTCGCTCAGTTGCGAAAACACCCCGGCGCTCTTGGGCTCGATCTTCTCGGTCAGCTCCTGATAGATCTCGTTGGCTTCCTCGTAGTCGTTGGCCATTCGATTGCGCGCGGTTTCGGTCTGCCCGAAACTCTCGTTGAACAGCCGCTCGGTCGCGAACTCGAAGTGTTCGTAGGCGTCGATGAGTTTCCGGTCGGTTTTCGCCGACAGCAAGAGGAGATATCCCACCTGTTCGAGCGCGAGCACGTTGACGGCCTGTCCCCCCTCCGCGTGCTCGGAGGCGCGCTCGAGGGCAGCCATGGCGGCTTCCACGTCAGTCCTGATACTCACCCACTGGAACGAATCCGTCGTGGGTTTGACACCCGCCATCCGAGCGTTCCGACCCGTCGACTGACTCGTATACGTGTCGTGTGCTGCGATGAGTTTCTTGCGTGCCTCGGCGATGTGTTTCGTGGCCTTCGGGTTCTCCGGCGTCGCCGTCTCCTTTTCGTCCCCCAGTTCGACTTCGATATCCGCGTCGATATCGCTGTTGTTGATGTCGTTCCCGATATCGTCGACGTCGATATCGGGGTCGGACCAGTTGCCGTCGACGCCGATCTCGTCGTTTTCGATCCGCTCGTCACCGATCGACGAATCGACCCCCATATCGTCCGAGTGTAATCCCGGGCCACTGGAACCGCCGTCACCACCGTTCCCACCGGTTAATGCCCCACACCCCGCCGTGAGTAACGTCCCAGCTGTCGCAAGGAATGCGCGACGTCGCATAATTATAGCTACTGTCTACTTGCCAGTCCGACCCTATTTAAAAATGCGCCGGCTAGAGACGGTTCTTTTTAGTAGCCGATCGGTTCCCAGTTCCACACGCGTGGCTACCCGGGATGGCTCGATCGTAGAATTGCGAGGGAAGATCGCTCCGCTCGCGGGTCGCTTTGCTTCACGGTTCACTCCGTTCACCGTTCCGTCTCGCGGTCTCCCGTTGGTCGACCGCGCACGCTCCCCGCTCGCAACGCGGTCACCCATTCGGGCGACCTCGGGATCTTCCTGCACTGTTTGCGAGGGACCGTATGGTCCACAGTGCGAGGGATGCGATTTGAACGCATGGACCACCGGAAGACTCACTCGCTCACGGCGTCGACGTTCGCAATACGCGGCGCGAGCGCCGCGTCCGTTCGTCTTCCGAGCCGTCGCTCACGATGTTCGCGACGACCCTACGGGACTGGATCTTGAGTCTGCCCCCGAGTTCACAGGCACGGCTACTGTGTGGGTGTAGTAGAATTGCGAGGGAAGATCGCTCCACTCGCGGGTCGCGTCACGCTCCCCGCTCGCAACGAGGTCACCCGTTCGGGCGACCTCGGGATCTTCCTGCACTGTTTGCGAGGGACCGTATGGTCCACAGTGCGAGGGATGCGATTTGAACGCATGGACCCCTACGGGAGCGGATCTTGAGTCCGCCGCCGTTTCCAGGCTTGGCTACCCTCGCACGCGACCGATTCTTCGATGCTTCTCCTTGAATAACCTGCGTTTTCGGTCTCGACTGCCGGATCACGAGTCCCGCGGTCGAAACGGTCACAGCAGACCCCGTGGTACCGAGTAACAAAACCAGGAATTTGAGTTATCATCGGTTCTTTTTCCCATCACCCGGTACGGTACTGTGCCGACAGCCGCCCTGTCGGCAATTCGGCCGCACCGAGCCAACTCGTGACTCGTCGCGACTCCGGCCCGCCCTGGCCGGACTCCGAACCTTCCACGGGCCCCGTTGCGCACCACGGGGCCTTCTCCTGCGAGATCCCGACGAGAACACGCCTGAGTCAGGCAGGGCGACCATGGGTCCACTTTCGGTGGCCCCTGCCTGCAGTCCCCTCCAACGACTGTCCTGTGAACGGTTCCGACCGACGGATTCACCAGTGGCTCGGGCGTAGTGTCTCCCAATGGACGACCACACCCGCGACGACTCGGTGGACCGCCCGACGGCGGGAACGCCGACCGGGTGGCTCCCGGAACAGAACCGGTGGAAACACGACACGCTTCGACGAGCGACGGTTCACGGCGTGCGCCTCTACAACGCCGGGGAGTTCCACGAATCACACGACTGCTTCGAAGACGAATGGTACAACTACGGTCGCGGGCGGCCCGAAAGCAAGTTCCTCCACGGGATGGTCCAGGTCGCCGCAGGTGCGTACAAACACTACGATTTCGAAGATGACGACGGGATGCGGTCGCTGTTCCGAACCGCGCTCCAGTACTTACACGGCGTCCCGAACGACTTCTACGGCGTCGACCTGCTGGACGTACGTACGACGATCACGAACGCACTCACCGACCCGACGGTACTGGACGGGTGGCGGGTCGTCCTCGACGGGGAACGGCCGGACGCACGTGAAGCGGATTACAGGTACGCCGAGTCCCTGGACCACTGATCGAGCCGCCCGTACGGTCGAACCCGTGGGAACTAAGACCGGTGACCGGTCACTATCCGAAACGAATGCGCGTCGAAACGGTCGGCGATGGACCAGCCCAGATCGCGGTGATCGGGGGCATCCACGGTGACGAACCCTGTGGCGTCCACGCCGTCGAGACACTGCTCGACGAGGACCCCGAGTTCCAGCGTGCCGTGAAGTTCGTCATCGCGAACGAGCGAGCCATCGAGGCGGACACGCGATACGTCGACGAGGACCTGAATCGTGCGTTCCCCGGCGATCCCGACGGGGACACCCACGAGAGTCGACTCGCGCACCGACTCGGGAGAGAGGTCGCCGATTGTCAGATCCTGGCGCTGCACTCGACCCAGTCCTACGGCGGGAAGTTCGCGCTGGTGGACAGAGTCCGGGAGTTCGAACGACGAGTCTGCCCCCACCTCTCGGTCGACGCCGTCGTCGAGACGTGTGACTTCACTGAGGGACGACTGTTCGAGGTCTCCCGCCGACTCGTCGAGGTCGAGTGTGGCTACCAGCGCTCCGAGACGGCCGCGGAGAACGCCGTTGACATCACACGGGAGTTCCTCGCGGCGACTGGCGCACTCCCCGAACGCGTATCGGCCGCGGCCGACGGCGGACTGGAAGATCGCCCCATCTATCGGCTCGCCGAACCGATGCCGAAAGTCGCCGCCGATTCCTACGAAGTGTTCGCGACGAACTTTTCACGCGTGGCGGCCGGGCAGACGTACGCCGCCGCCGACGAGCAGGAGTACGTCGCCGAGGAACCGTTTTACCCCGTCTTGCTGTCGGCCTACGGCTACGAGGACGTGTTCGGATACTCGGCCGACCGCGTCGGGACGCTCGACGTGTAACTGCGATCAGGCGTCGTCCGCGTCGGCCGCGAACTCGACGAGCGTCAGGTCCCGCTCCAGCATACAGTAGTCGTGTGGCGGATCGCCGACGACCTCGTCGATCCGGTATTCCTCGTCGAACTCCGTCCCGGCCGGTTCACAGAACTCGTGGCTCGGACAGCCAGTGTACGGGCAGGGTCCTTCGAGGCCAGCCTTGCTGCCGGCGTAGGCGCTGTTCGAGTCGACGTTCGCGAGGACCGGCGCGGGTTCGACCTCGACGGCAGTGACGCCGGCGTCGTGGACGCCACAGTCGAGCGTGCTGGCGTTCTCGCGGACGCTCGTCACCCGATATTTCTGCCCCTCGGTGAGATTGAGACACTGGTCGCGATAGGGGCACCCCTCACAGGCGTCTGCTTCCCCCTGGTAGACGAACTCGGTCCCCACGTCGGCCAGCCGAGTCCCGATGAGCGTGACCGTCGACATGGGTCCCGGTACTCCCGCACGGCGGTTAAGTGTCCCGCCCCGAATCTGTGACAGGGTCACCGGCCGGCCAAGGGCGTTCGAACCCGCAAAGCAATGCGGCTACGCCGTTCGGCCCGTCAACGCCGCCAGTTCGTCGAGATACTCCTCGCGGGGGATCTGGTACAGCTCACGAAAATCGACTTCTCCCCGCGCGAATCGCTCCGCGAGGTCCATCGCACCCTCGACGGCCTGGGCGCGGGAGTCGTACGTCTCGCCCCCGTGGTCGATTTCGGGTTCGAGGTAGAGCGTAACGTACCACGGGTCCGTCGGTGCGGGATCGTCGCGGCCGGGTCTGCGACCCCGTTGCCCCTTCGTGAGGTAGATCGTGGGGAGGCACGGGGCCGGGAACGCGGTGCTGTCGAACACGTCCGGCCGGTACGCCAGGATGCACTTGGTGGGTTCCTCGTTCCACACGACCCACCCGTCCGCGAGGTCCTCGAACGTCATCTATCGACCGTAGCCCCGGAAGCACAATGAGTGACGCGGTTGACCACGAACGGACGATGACCGCCGAACCCGGAGAGGGAACGATCGTCCGCCACGCGTCAGACGCCAGTACTTAAATGCACTCGAACGAGCCCGCGAACGGGAATCGAACGTATCGCCCGGCGTAACTGTATTTTGCAGTTATTTGCGGGGTTCAAAGTCGAGGCGAAAAACCGGGTCTGGGAGAAGTCTTATGTATGCGTAGCACTCAATAAATAAATAGTATCGGTGGTAAGCCCACCCATACCCCCACCATCGCCCCCACCCTCGCCGCCCAGCGTCCCCGGTGATTTTTTGTTGCCACTCGGCAACCGGGTCGCTGCGACGTGCGGGTGGTATGGTTATTCATGCCACACAATCGACACCCCCGTCGACGACGGGCGCGCGGGCCGTTTGCACGCTCGGAGACGGAGTCAGTCGGTCCGCGATGGTGGGGTGGTTCGGTCGGGCACCATCGAGACACGCGGGCGCGAGCCCGCGAGCAGCGGGTCGGACCACACAGTGTCGGTCGCGCCCGCATTCCACAACCGTCCGTGATAGCATGACCGGTAACAAGGACACCCTCGCAGAGTTGAGTCGGGAGTACCAGGATTCGATCCCATCAGATCTTCGGCAGACCCATTCGTTCGACTGGTACCTCGACAAGCTCTATGACGACCCGCGGATCGCTCGCAACGCACACCAGCGCGTTGCTGACATGTTCGACTACTACGGCACCGAATACGACGAGGACGCCGGCGTCGTCGAGTACGAACTCGCCGCCGAGGACCCGCTCGGCGACGGTGAGAACACCTTCTACGGCCAGGTCATCCACGAGGCCATCCACGAGTTCGTGAACAAGGTCAAAAGCGGTGCGCGAGGCCTCGGCCCCGAGAAACGCATCAAACTCCTCCTGGGACCGGTCGGCTCCGGGAAGTCCGACTTCGACCGACAGGTCCGGCGGTACTTCGAGGACTACACCCGACGGGAGGACGGGCGGATGTACACCTTCCGCTGGACGAACCTCTGTGACGTCATCCCCGACCAGGACCCCGCCGACGACGTGGTCCGGTCCCCGATGAACCAGGACCCGATCGTCTTGCTCCCCCAGGAGCAACGAGAGTCGATCATCGAGGACATCAACGAGATCCTCGATGCGCCCTACACCATCCGCAACGAGCAGGCCCTGGACCCGGCCAGCGAGTTCTACATGGACCGCCTGCTGGCCCACTACAACGACGACCTCCAGGACGTCCTGGAGAACCACGTCGAGATCATCCGCCTCGTCGCCGACGAGAACCAGCGCCAGGGCATCGAGACCTTCGAGCCCAAGGACAAGAAAAATCAGGACGAGACCGAACTCACCGGCGACGTCAACTACTCGAAGATCGCCATCTACGGCGAGAGCGATCCCCGGGCGTTCGACTACTCGGGCGCGTTCTGTAACGCCAACCGGGGCATCTTCTCCGGCGAGGAACTCCTGAAACTCCAGCGTGAGTTCCTCTACGACTTCCTGCACGCCACGCAGGAACAGACGATCAAACCCAAGAACAACCCCCGGATCGACATCGACCAGGTGATCGTCGGGCGGACGAACATGCCCGAGTACAAGGACAAGAAGGGCGACGAGAAGATGGAGGCGTTCAACGACCGGACCAAGCGGATCGACTTCCCGTACGTCCTCCAGTACACCGAGGAGTCCCGGATCTACGAGAAGATGCTGCGCAACGCCGACCTCCCGGACATTCAGGTCGAACCACACACCTTAGAGATGGCCGGGCTGTTCGGTGTGCTGACTCGGATCGAAGAGCCGGATTCGGGCACCGTGGATCTCCTCCAGAAGGCCAAGGCCTACAACGGCGAGGTCGACGAGCAGGAGGACGTCGACGTGAAGAAACTGCGCGACGAGGCCGCCGAGATGGCCGAGATCGGCGAGGGGATGGAGGGCGTCTCGCCCCGATTCATCGGCGACGAGATCGCCGAGGCCATCATGGACTCGATGCACCGTGACCGCCAGTTCCTCTCGCCGCTGACGACGTTCAACCACTTCGAGGAGAACCTGGAAAATCACGGCTCCATTCCGGAGGACCGCTTCGAGAAGTACTACCGCTACCTCGAACTCGTCCGCGAGGAGTACAAGGACCGGGCCATCGAGGACGTGCGCCACGCGCTGGCCTACGACATCGACGAGATCCAGCGCCAGGGCGAGAAGTACATGGACCACGTCATGGCCTACATCGACGACGACACCGTCGAAGACGAGATCACCGGCCGCGAGCAAGACCCCGACGAGACGTTCCTGCGGAGCGTCGAGGAGAAACTCGACGTGCCCGAGGACCGCAAGGACGACTTCCGGCAGGAAGTCTCGAACTGGGTCTCGCGCCGCGCACGCGAGGGTGATACGTTCAACCCACAGGACAACGACCGCCTGCGCCGAGCGCTGGAGCGCAAGCTCTGGGAGGACAAGAAACACAACATCAACTTCTCGGCACTGGTCTCGTCCGGCGAGATGGACGACGACGAGCGCAACGCGTGGGTCGACGCGCTCATCGAACAGGGCTACACCCGCGAAGGAGCCAAGGAGGTGCTCGAATTCGCCGGTGCCGAGGTCGCCAAAGCAGAGATGGAAGACTGATGGCCGGACACGACTTCATCGACGCCGCCGACGACGCCCTGGAAGCGACCTACCAGGAGCCGATGAGCCTCCCGGAGTACGTCGACCTCGTCCTGGAGGACCCCCAGTTGGCCGCCCACGCCTCGAAGTACCTGCTGTCGGCCATCGAGGCCGCCGGCACCCGGACAGTCATCGAGGAGGGCGAAGAGAAACAGCGCTACCGGTTTTTCGACGATCCGCACAACGACGGGGAACACGCCATCCTGGGCAACACGGACACGCTCAACCGGTTCGTCGACGACCTGCGTTCGATCGCGGCCAGGCGCGGCAAAGACGAGAAGATCATCTGGCTCGACGGACCGACCGCCACGGGCAAGTCCGAACTCAAGCGGTGTCTCATCAACGGCCTCCGGGAGTACTCCAAGACCGACGACGGCCGGCGCTACACGGTCGAGTGGAACGTCGCCGGTGCCGGCGAGGGCTCCTCGGGCATGACCTACGGCGACGTCCCAACCAGCGACGAGGACGACTGGTACGAGAGTCCGGTCCAGTCCCACCCACTGACGGTCTTCCCACCGGACGTTCGGGCGGACCTCCTGGGGGAACTCAACGAGCGACTCGACGACCACGTCGAGATCCGCGTCGACGGGCAACTCGACCCGTTCTGCCGGGAGGCCTACGACTACCTCGAAGAGCAGTACCGCCGCCAGGAGATCCAGGACCTGTTCTCGGCGGTGACCGATCCCACGCACCTCAGAGTGAAGAACTTCGTCGTCGACGTGGGCAACGGGATCGGCGTCCTCCACAGCGAGGACGACGGGTCGCCCAAGGAACGACTCGTGGGCTCCTGGATGGCCGGGATGCTCCGGGAACTCGATTCGCGGGGCCGGAAGAACCCGCAGGCCTTCTCCTACGACGGCGTCCTCTCGCAGGGCAACGGCCTGCTGACCATCGTCGAGGACGCCGCCCAGCACGCAGACCTGCTCCAGAAACTCCTGAACGTGCCCGACGAGGGCAAGGTGAAACTGGACAAGGGCATCGGGATGGACATCGACACCCAGATGATCATCATCTCGAACCCCGACCTGGAGGCGCGCCTGAACCAGCACGCCGACCGCGAGGGGCAGGACCCGCTGAAGGCCCTGAAGCGGCGGCTCGACAAACACGAGTTCATCTACCTCACCAACCTCTCGCTGGAGGCCCAACTGCTTCGGCGGGAACTGACCAACGAGACGGAGGTCTGGACCGCCGAGAGCTGGGACGAACTGGAGTCGTGGATCCGCGAACCGCTCTCGATCCGGGTCCGGGACAGCGACGCCGTCGTCAACGAGAAGGAACTGGCCCCCCACGCCATCGAGGCGGCGGCACTGTACGCCGTGGTGACTCGGCTGGACGACGACGACGTGCCAAGTGGGCTCGACCTCGTGGACAAGGCCCTGCTGTTCGATCGCGGGTATCTCCGCGAGGGCGACGAGCGCATCGAGATGGAGGACTTCGAGTGGGACGACGACGCCGAGGACGGCGAACAGGGCATCCCCGTCACCTTCACGCGCGACGTGATCGCGGACCTGCTCCACGAGGAGCAAGACCGGTTCCACGCGGACCTCCCGGTCGAGCACGTCGTCATGCCCCGGGACATCCTCAACGCGATGGCCGAGGGGCTGGCCGACGCGCCTGTCTTCTCCGGCAGCGAGCGCGTGGAGTTCGAGAACCAGGTGGTCACCGTGAAAAACCACGTGTTCAGCCAGCAGGAGGCGGACGTGCTCGAAGCGATCATGCGCGACAAGCGGGTCGACGAGGACACCGTCGAGGAGTACATCACGCACGTCTACGCCTGGGCGGCCGACGATCAGATCGAGAACGAGCGCGGGGAACTCGTCGATCCGGACCCGCTGAAGATGAAGGTCTTCGAGGTCGAGCACCTCGGTCGGTTCAGCGAGGAACAGTACGACGGCAACGAGCCCAACCAGGCGGTCAGGGAGTTCCGGACGGACAAGATCATCACGGCGCTGAACCGCCACGCCTGGCACAACCGCGACGAGGAGTTCCAGGTGTCGGACGTGAACGTCAAGGAGATCCCGGTCATCAAGTCGGTGCTGGGCACCCACGACTGGGAGGACGTCCGCCGGACCTTCGAGGACTTCGATCCCCGGCAGTGGGACAACCCGCCGAGCGAGACCCAGACGGCCGCGGTCAAGGCGGACACGATCCGGAACATGATCGAGATGTTCGAGTACAGCGAGGCCTCGGCCGAGTTGACCAGTCGACACGTCATGAGCCAGGTGAGTTACAAATGGAACTGAACGCGGAGGACCGCCATGGGACTTGAGGACGACCTCGAACGCTACCGCGAGGTCGGCGAAGAACGCCGCCAGGACTTGGCCGAGTTCATCCAGTACGGTGATCTGGGCCAGTCGCGGCCGGACGAGGTGAAGATCCCGATCAAGATCGTCGATCTCCCGGAGTTCGCTTACGACCAGCGGGACATGGGCGGCGTCGGCCAGGGCGAGGGCGCAGAGGAGGGCCAACCGGTCGGCGAGCCCCAGCCCCAACCCGGTGACGGCGACGAGGACGGCGAACCCGGCGAGGAGGGCGGCGAGCACGAGTACTACGAGATGGACCCCGAGGAGTTCGCCCAGGAACTCGACGAGGAACTCGGCCTGGACTTAGAACCCAAGGGCAAGCAGGTCGTCGAGGAGAAAGAGGGCGACTTCACGGACATGACGCGGACCGGTCCCTCCTCGACGCTGGACTTCGAGCAACTGTTCAAGAAGGGACTCAAGCGCAAGCTGGCGATGGACTTCGACCGGGACTTCGTCCGCGAGGCGCTGAAAGTCGACGGCATGGGTCCGGCCTCGGTGTTCGAGTGGGCACGCGAGGAGCACATTCCGGTGTCGAAAGCCTGGCTCGAAGACGAGTACGGCGAACTCAGTTCCGAAGAAAAGACGGCGTGGGCCTCGATGGACGAGATGGAGGACAACGTCGAGCGGACCTCGACGGCGGACCGCATTCGCCGGGAAGGGATCGACAGCATCCCCTATCGGCGCGAAGACGAGCGGTACCGCTACCCCGAGATCATCGAGGAACGCGAGAAGAACGTCGTCGTCGTGAACATCCGAGACGTGTCCGGGTCGATGCGCGAGAAGAAGCGAGAACTCGTCGAGCGGACGTTCACGCCGCTGGACTGGTACCTCACGGGCAAGTACGACAACGCGGAGTTCGTCTACATCGCCCACGACGCCGAGGCCTGGGAGGTCGACCGCGACGAGTTCTTCGGCATCCGTTCCGGTGGTGGGACGCGCATCTCCAGCGCGTACGAACTCGCGGCGGCGGTCCTAGAGGAGGAGTACCCATGGAGCGACTGGAACCGGTACGTGTTCGCGGCCGGCGACTCCGAGAACTCCTCGAACGACACCGAGGAACAGGTCATCCCGCTGATGGAGCAGATCCCCGCGAACCTCCACGCCTACGTGGAGACCCAGCCCAGCGGGAACGCCATCAACGCGACCCACGCAGAGGAAGTCGAGCGACACTTCCGGGAAAGCGGGGACGTCGCCGTCGCGTACGTCTCCAAACCGGCAGACGTCGTCGACGCGATTTACACCATCCTCTCGACGGAGGAGCAACATGACTGATAGATACGAAGCGAAGAAGATCGCCGAGGAACTGGAGGAACCGGTCGACGAGGCCTCGAACCTGGCCCACAAACTGGGGCTGTCGCCGTACCCGGTGAACTACTGGATCGTCGACTACGACGAGATGAACGAACTCATCGCCTACGGCGGCTTCCAGCAGCGCTACCCGCACTGGCGCTGGGGCATGCAGTACGACCAGCAGCAGAAACAGAGCCAGTTCCTCGGCGGGAAGGCCTTCGAGATCGTCAACAACGACAACCCCTCGCATGCCTTCCTGCAGGAGTCAAACACCATGGCCGACCAGAAGGCGGTCATCACCCACGTCGAGGCCCACGCGGACTTCTTCGCGAACAACGAGTGGTTCGGGATGTTCGCCGACAATCCCGACGCCGCCGCGATGCTGGCGCGTCACGCCGACGCCATCCGGGAGTACATGCTCGACCCGGACATCGACCGGGCGGCCGTCGAGAAGTGGATCGACCACGTCCTCTGTCTGGAGGACAACATCGACCAGCACGAGGTCTTCGGCCCGGTCGAGACCGAACACCGCGACGAACTCGTCGACGCCGACGAGGACGCCGAGGACCTCTCGGAGCGCCTGGACGAACTGGACCTCTCCGAGGAAGTGAAAGGACAGGTGTTCGACGAGGAGTGGCTCGAAGCCCAGCGGTCCGAGGGCGAAGTCACCTTCCCGGCCGAACCCGAGAAGGACGTGCTCGGATTCCTCCGGAAACACGGCATGCAGTACGACGAGGACGCCGGGAAGGCCGTCGGCATGACCGACTGGCAGCGCGAGATCCTGGAGATCCTCCGCCGGGAGGCGTACTACTTCGCACCCCAGAAGATGTCGAAGGTGATGAACGAGGGGTGGGCCGCCTACTGGGAGTCCGTCATGATGACCAAGGAGGCCTTCGCGGGCACCGACGAGTTCATCAGCTACGCCGACCACATGGCCCAAGTGCTCGGCTCGCCCGGGCTGAACCCCTACAAACTCGGACTGCAACTCTGGCAGTACGTCGAGAACACGACGAACCGACGCGAGGTCGTCGAGCGGATCCTCCGCGTCGACGGCATCACCTGGCGGAACGTCCACGACCGCGTCGACTTCGAGACAGTGCAGGACCTGATCGCGCCGGACTCGGCGATCACCTCGATCACGCCGGATTCGCTCGACGAGTTGGACGCCGAGGACCCGCGCATCGACGCCGAGGGACTCGAAAGCGCCCGGGCCGGCGAGTTCGACGTCTCGACGTACCCCTGGAAGGTGCTGACCTACGAGGGACTGGCCGAACGCCACTACTCGCTGGTCGAACCCCAGAACCGCGGGTTCGTCAGCCGCGTCAGCCAGGCGGAGTTAGAGCGCGTCTCGCGGTACATGTTCGACGACAGCCGCTACGAGACCGTCGAGGAGGCGCTCGCCGACATCGACTACACCCGCGGCTGGGACCGGATGCGCGAGATCCGGGAGAGTCACAACGACGTGACGTTCCTGGACGAGTTCCTCACCCAGGAGTTCGTCGACGACAACGACTACTTCACCTACGAGTTCACCCAGTCGACGGGCGACTATCGGGTCACCAGCACGGACTACGAGGACGTCAAGAAGAAACTGATGCTCCGGTTCACGAACTTCGGGAAGCCCACCGTCGTCGTCGCCGACGGCAACTACAACAACCGCAACGAGTTGCTGCTGGCGCACAAGTACAACGGCGTGATGCTCGACATCGAGCAGGCCAAGGACACGCTGAAACGCGTCTTCCACCTCTGGGGCCGGCCGGTCAACCTGAAGACCATCGTCAAGGAACTCGACGAACACGACATCGAGGTGGCGAAGCGGCGCGACCGGGAACCCGAACCCGAGGAACGGGGCAAACTCATCCGCTACGACGGCGAGGAGGTCGAAGTCCGCGACCTGGACTGGGAGGACGTCGAGGACATCGCCGCGACCGAGGTGGACTACGACACGAAGCCCGACGAGTGGCTGGCCTAGGCGAACGTCGGACGGCCGGGGAACCCGAGTCGCGAACTCGGCCCACCTATATCAATCTGTTCGTGATGTAGGGAAGTGAGTTTTCAGGGGAGATTAACAACATCGAAAACCGTTTATGGAATAGGATACGTGGAGTTACAAGTATCAGTGCGGGACGAGCAGTCGCGAGCAGACGGGGTCTCGGCCACCGACCCCGTGAGGTGATCATGGTCGCTCAGACTACCACAAGAGAAACGCTCGAAGCGAGCCAGATTCACGATATATTGCGGAACGACCGGCGGCGACTGGCGATCAAGTGCCTCCGGGAGAACGGGGACGTCCTGAGCGTCCGCGACCTCTCCGAGGACGTCGCGAGTCGCGAGACCGGCGAGACGCCCGCGCCGAGGGACAAGCGCCGCAGCGTGTACGTCTCACTGCACCAGACGCATCTCCCCAAGCTCGACGATCTCGGGATCATCGACTACGATACGGACGCGAAGGAAGTCCGGTTGCGTGACCAGGCGGCCGAGGTCACGACGTACATGGAAGTCGTTCCCCGCTACGGGATCACCTGGGCGGAGTACTACCTCGTCCTGGGCATCCTCGGGTTCGGGACCGTCCTGTCGGCGTCGTTCGAGACGCCGCTGCTCGGTGCCCTCGGCGTCCCCGTCGTCGCAACGGTGTACCTGCTCATCCTGGTCGGCTCGGCCGCCTACCACGTCAACTCGCAGGACCGGCAGCTGTTCGAGGGGCTCCGTTCCCGGGCCGAGTCGCCCGAGACCGAAGAGTAACCGCCGACCGAGCGTTCAAATTCTCGCCGCCCGTTCGGACGCGTATGGAGACGCGCACGGACATCGAGATCTCGACCGGAGACCGGGAAACGGTCGTGGACATCACCGACGAGGTCGCCGCCGAACTGCCCGCCGACGCGACCGGCACCTGTACGGTGTTCGTTCGCCACACCACTGCAGGGCTCCAGATCAACGAACCGGAGCCGCGGCTCCTCGGAGACATCGAGCACGCAGTGAAATCGCTCGTCCCGGCCGACGGCTGGGATCACGACCAGCTCGACGGTAACGCCGACGCTCACCTCCGGTCGATGCTGCTCGGTCGGAGCGTCACCGTCCCCGTCATCGACGGCGAACTCGACCTCGGGACCTGGCAGGCAGTGTTGCTCGTCGAGTGTGACGGGCCGCGGACTCGCACCGTGACCGTCGTCGTCGAGTGACCCCCGGTTTGATGTGGCTCGCGACCAAGGGATGGTAGACCGGTTCGCCGGTCGGTCGACCGATGACAGGAGACACCGCACTCGTCTGGTTCAGGAGCGATCGCCGGCTACACGACAACCCCGTGCTTTCCCGAGCAGTCGACGCCGCGAGCGCCGTCGTTCCCGTCTACGTCTTCGATCCGAGAGCGTTCGGCACGACCGAGTTCGGCTTCCCGAAGACCGGTCCTCGACGCGCCCAGTTCTGCCGCGAGAGCGTCCAGGACCTGCGTGACTCGCTGCGGGACCGTGGAGGCGAACTCGTGGTCAGGGAGGGACGACCAGAGGACGTGCTCCCCGACCTGGCGGCCGCGCACGACGCGGATACCGTCCACTGCCAGACGCTCCCAGCACCCGACGAACAGGGTGTCGAAGACGCCCTGGCGACCGCGCTGCGGGACGCGGGACGAGCGCTTCGAACGCGGTGGACGCATACGCTCGTCCATCCGGCCGATCTGCCGACGCCGATACCGAATATCGAGGACACGTTCACGCCGTGGCGCGAGGCGGTCGAAGCGACCATCGAACCGCGCGATCCGATCCCTGCGCCCGACAGCGTCCGGACACCGCCCGTCGAGGCCGGTAGCGTCCCATCGCTCGCGGAGCTCGGGTACGACACCGAGCCGACGACCGACGACCGGGCGGCCTATCGGTTCGCAGGCGGCGAATCCGCCGGCCTGGCACGCATCGAGGAGTACGTCTGGAAACGCGACCGCCTGCGGGAGTACAAGGAGACCAGAAACGGGTTGCTCGGGCCGGACTACTCCTCGAAGTTCTCCCCTTGGCTGGCGGGCGGCGGCCTCTCGCCGCGTCGGATCTACGCCGAAGTGACCCGGTACGAACACGAACGCGTCGAGAACGACTCGACGTACTGGCTCGGGTTCGAGCTCCTGTGGAGGGACTTCTTCCAGTTCCAGTTCGCGAAACACGGGGCCGCGTTCTTCCAACAGGGCGGCATCCGGGACCGCGACATCGACTGGCGGACCGACGAGACGGCATTCCGGCGCTGGGCGGACGGTCGCACCGGCGTCCCGTTCGTCGACGCCAATATGCGGGAGCTAAACGCGACGGGGTACCTGTCGAACCGCGGGCGACAGAACGTCGCGAGCTTTCTCGCGAACGACCTGGGACTCGACTGGCGGCGCGGTGCGTCGTACTTCGAGTCCCGGCTGATCGATTACGACGCCCCCAACAACTGGGGCAACTGGGCGTACGTCGCTGGCACGGGCAACGACTCCCGTGACCGGAGTTTCGACGTGCTGTGGCAGGCTCAGCGGTACGACCCGGACGCAGAGTTCGTCACCCACTGGCTACCGGAACTCGACGGGCTCCCCGCGGCGTACGCCCACGAGCCCTGGACGATGGACGACACGGCCCGGCAGGACCACGGCATCGAACTCGGTGTCGACTATCCGCGGCCGATGGTCGAACTCGACGGGGAAAAAGAGCGGGACGCTGACTCCTGAGACGGCCCGCCAGGGGTGGTGCCGCATCGCTGGCGGCAAGCGAGATGTGTGCCGAAACACATAATGTGACGGGTGTGAAAGCATCCGAGACACTCAATCGCAAGGGGGCTACATGAGGTATTTCGATTTCACGATCACACCGGAAGAGGGGGCCATTCATCCCGCGGGGAAGATCATCGCCGGGCACCCGGGGGTTTCTCGCGTATCGCTGATGCACGTCAACGGACTCGGCGACGGGACCGGTGTGCTCCTCTACCGACTCCGCGGTGACCACGAGTCACTGACCGACGAGATCGAGGAGAGCAACACCGTCCTCGCCTGGGACGTACTGGACGTCAAAGACGAGGTGTTCCATCTCTACCTCCACGTCCCGCCGGGCCAACCCGCCGGCAGTCTCATGGCGCTCGCCCAGAAGTACGCGCTCATCATCGACACGCCGCTGAAATACACCGACCAGGGCGGCCTCCGGACCACCGTCGTCGGGACCCACGACATGCTCCGGCAGGCCCTGGGGGAAACGCCCGACAGCGTTCGCTTCGCGGTCGAACAGGCCGGGCAGTACTCGCCCGACCGGGAGGACATCCTCTCGATCCTCACCGAGCGCCAGCACGAGGTGTTCGAGACGGCGATCCAGGAGGGGTACTACGAGATTCCACGCGAGGCGACCCACGAGGACATCGCCGACTCGCTTGGCTGTGCGCCAAGCACCGTCGACGAACACCTCAGAAAAGCCGAATCGCGCGTGTTGTCGGCGCTAATGCGGTAATAGAACCGGACCCGCTCAGTCGTCGGCAGTCGCCGCTTCACTCTGTTCGTCGTAGATCCGCTCGACTTTCTCCGCGAACTCGTCGGTGATGTTGCGACGTTTCTTCTTGAGCGAGGGCGTCAGCATGTCGTTTTCGGGCGTCCACTCCATGTGAACGAGTTCGAAGCGTTTGATCGTCTCGTGTTTCTCCAGGTTCCGGTTGACCAGTTCGACGTCCTCTTCGACCCACTCGTGAACCTGGTCGTTCTCACAGACTTCTTCTTTGGTCCCCGGAAGCGAGATATTGCGGTTCTCGGCCCAGCGACGGATCGCGTTGAAGTTCGGGACGATGAGCGCGCTGACGAACTTCTCGTTGTCGCCCATCACCATGATCTGCTCGATGCGTGAGGACGTGGAGAACTCGCTTTCGATCGGTTCCGGTGCGACGTTCTTCCCGGTCGAGAGCACGAGCAGGTTCTTCAAGCGGTCGTGGTAGACGAGGTAGCCGTCGTCACGCTGTTCGACGATGTCGCCCGTCTTGAACCAGCCGTCCGGCGTGAACGCCTCCTCGGTCTTTTCGGGCATCTCCCAGTACCCCTCGGTGACGTTGGGGCCTTTGATGTGGAGTTCACCGACGTCTCCCTTCGCCTCTTCGAACTGATCTTGCGACACCATCGAGTCGTCGATTTTCGTCTCGACGTCCGGAACCGGCGTCCCGAGCGTCCCAGGTCGCATGTCCTCCGGTGCCGCCGCGGAGACGACCGGCGACGCCTCGGTCAGGCCGTACCCCTCGTAGATCGGGATGCCCATCCCCTTGAACAGTTCCGAGAGCCGCTTGTCGAGGCTCCCGCCGCCACTGAGGAGGTACTCCGTGTTCCCCCCGAGCTGTTGTTTGACCTGTTTGTACACCAGTTGGTTCGCGACCCCGTGTTTGAGTTTGAGCGTCAGGCTCGGGTCGTTTGTCTTCCCGTACTCGCGGGCGATATCGACGGCCCACTCGAAGATGCGCTCTTTGAGGTCGGAGCCGCTCGCCTGGTCGCGCATCTGGTCGAAGATGCGCTCGTACACCCGCGGGACGCTCGCGGCCCCGTACGGTTCGATCTTCTTGATGTCCTCGCTGACGGTGTCCGGGCTCTCGGCGTACCCCACTGTCGCCCCCGAAGCGAACATGTAGAAGTGACCGACCGTCCGCTCGAAGACGTGAGCCAGCGGCAGGAACGATATCGACCGCTTGCCCGCGTCCATCACCGGAATGTCGTCTCCCCTGTCCGGTCGTGGACCTGCACGCTTGCGGATCTGGTTGACGTTCGCCCGGAAGTTGTGATGAGTCAACTTCACGCCCTTCGGTTTCCCCGTCGTCCCCGAGGTGTAGATGAGACTCGCCAGGTCGTGGACGTTCCGGGAGTCGACCATCGAGTAGTAGTCCGCCTCGTCGTAGTGCTGTTGCCCGAGTTCGTACACCTCGTCCAGCGTGTGGATCTGGTCGACGTCCTCGTACTTCGTGAGGTTGTCAAGTACGACGACGAACTCCAGGCTCAGGTCGTCCTGAACCTTGATGATACGATCCAGCAGGCTCTCGTTCTCCACCACGACGCCGATGGCTCCGGGATCGTTCAGCAGGTACTTGATCTGTTTCGGCGAGGACTCGGTGTAGACGGTCGTGACGACGCCCCCCGCGGCCAGCAGTCCGAAGTCACACAGCGCCCACTCCATGCGCGTGTTCGAGAACATCCCCACTCTGTCGTCGGGATCCATCCCCAGTTCCCGGAACCCGATCGCCAACCGCCGGACGATCTCGGACATCTTCTCGTAACTGATCGTCGTGTACTCGCCCGGTTTCGGCTCCGGGAGGATCTCCGGCGTGATCGCCCGCGGATAGATACCACCCTTGTACATCTGGGCGTCGAGATCGGCGTTTCGCTCCGCGCTCTCCTCGAACAACTGCGAGATCGTCGTGTTCCCGATGACTTCGTCCGTGTACTCCTTCTCGGCCTCCCGCCAATGTTGTGCAGTGTCGGGTGGTGACATGCTATCTGTTTTCGTATCTGTCGTTAAATATACCAGGGTTGGTACCCGCTCTCGAACACCCGCTCTCGCGGCCGCGATGAACGCTATACCACAGACATAGAGTTTATCGAGCGGTAGTGACCGGAACGGTAGCGGACCAGTTCGTCGGGACGATGTTCAGACCCCACAGTCGACGGTAGCAGTCACGACTCACGAGCAGTCACCACAGAAGGATGCACCGTCTGGGATTTGAACCCAGGTCCTCGGCTTTCTTCCAAAGGCGAGCCGAATGTCGCATCTTTGCCGAAAGGCCAAGATGATTGGCCGGACTACACCAACGGTGCGCACTTCGTTCTCCGAGTGGGTTGTTAATAAACCCTGTTTTTCGTCGCCGGATTGTGTGCCGTTGACAGTGTCGTTCTCCAGATGATTCGATGCCCGATTCGAGATCGATACGGCCGTAATCAAGCTATTGAGGACACCGACTACAGAGCGGTTCGGGATACGCAACCGGAGAGAGGTCCGCGCCATCGGCTAGATCAGTCCAGACATCCGCGATATACCCGTTCGTTTCGCTCTCCAAATCCACACTCTCACTGATCTTCGTGACGGTCGTGGTGACGTGGGACTGGTCTGCGGGCCGTATCAATCACAGTACTAAAAGAGAAAAAGGGCACACACCGGAACCGTCGTCTTCGGAGGCCCGGGTCGTGATCGTAACTCAGCAGCGTTCGACAACAACCCGTACAGTGTCAGCGGGAATCACGCAGCGGGTTCCGCCTGCAGGTTGCGCAGTTGGTCTCGCTCGAGAACGTCGAAGAAGTCCTGATACCGGTTCCTGATCGTGACTGCACTGATATCCGCCACCTCGCTCACGCTCTGTTGGGTGAGTTCTTCCTCGACCAGCAGACCAGCGGCGTAGATGGCGGCAGCTGCAAGTCCGACCGGACTCTTGCCGCTGTGGACCATCCGTTCTTTCGATTGCTCGAGCAGTTTCCGGGCCGTTCGCTCGACTTCCGCACTCGCCTCCAGTGCAGAGACGAATCGTGGCAGATACTGTGCCGGGTCTGCCGGCTGGATTTCCAGGTTCAGTTCCCGAACGATGTACCGGTAGGTCCGTGTAAGTTCCAGTTTCTCCACGCGCGAGACGCGCTGGAACTCGTCCAGAGACCGGGGAACGTTTGCCTGTTTCGCTGCCCCGTACAGCGCGGCTGTCGCCACGCCTTCGATGGAGCGCCCGGGCAACAGGTTTTCGTCCAGTGCGCGCCGGTAGATGACACTCCCGGTTTCACGGACGGTCTCGGGGAGGCCGAGCGCGGAGGCCATCCGATCGATCTCCCCGAGGGCCTGTTTCAGGTTGCGCCCTCTGGAGTCACGAGTCCGAAAGCGCTCGTCCCAGGTGCGCAACCGCTGCATCTTCTGGCGCTGTGCAGTGTCCAGCGTGTTACCGTAGCCGTCTCTGTCTTTCCACCCGATGTTCGTCGAAAGCCCCTGATCGTGCATCATATTCGTGACCGGGGCTCCGACGCGTGATTTCTCCTCGCGGTCGGCGGTATTGTACGCTCGCCACTCCGGGCCGCGGTCGATCTCCTCGTCGCGTACGACTTCCCCCGTTTCGGTGTTGATCCACTCACCGTGTTGCTCGTCGTATACGATCTCCTCGTCCGATCGCGTGGACGCTTCGGTTCTCGATTCCGCCGCCTCGTTGCTGGCGACGTCGTCGTCTCGGGTGTTCAGACGCCCGCGGGTTCGAGTCGATTCAGACATGTGCTGCGTGATAATAGAGAAGGGAGTCGGGACAATGGGAGTTCGTTTGGTACATCACGAACGGCCACGTCGGCCCGCTCTCGCGTCCGGCCCCACGTCGTTTACAGACCGCCCCGGTCCTACGCTTCCACCGGAACGTCGTCCGCGTCTCGCTGGTCTTCCGGGCGTGCGCTGAGCGAATTGGAGACGAACTCCGTGGCGAGCCACGCTTCGGCTCGCGTGATTCGGTACTGGAGGGTCGACGTCGGGACGTTGATCGCGTCCGCGATCGATTGCAGCGAGTTGCGTCGTGGCGTCTCGTAGTACCCGTACTCGACTGCGGCTTCGAGTGCGGCCTGCTGTTCCGGCGGCAGATCGTCGTCGTCCAACCCGTTGTCGGTCAAACACTCGGGATCACTCAACCGCTGGACGGTGATACTGAGCCCGTCACAGAGCCCGTTGCGGACCTCGTCGTAGATCGCCCCCACCGTGTCCTCGTCGTCGACGAGGAGTCGCCACTGGTACTGGTTTCCGCGGCGCTCCGCTTGCATCAGCAAGCCGTCACCGATGTGTTTGGCAGCCACGTGTGGAATCGAGCGAACGCCGCCACCCTCTTTCTGACAGGTGTAGACGACACGGTCGTTCGGGGCACTGGCCAGGATTTCGTAGTCCCACTCCACGACTGGCGAGCCGCACATCCCGGTGGTCTCCCTGCAGAACGTAATGCGGTCGAGCAAGTCGTCGAACTCGTCGAGCACTTCCTTCGGACCGGTGATGTGGTTGAGACGCCACATCGCCTCACTCGTCGCGTGGACCGCCGTCGTTTGGCCGTGGAGTTCCGGGTTCTCGATGAAGAGGTCCATCACCTCGTCGACCCCTTTCTCGTATTCGATCGTGAAGACGAATTCGCGCATAGAGGACGGTTGCGAACTGCACCCGTATAGCTTCGGTTGGTATGTACCAACTGCGACTCGAAACGCGCACGGTCCGGTGCGGCAGCGAAAGAAAAATCGACTGTCGGCGGGGGCGTTACGGAAAATCAAGGAGAAAGCCCCGTGCTTTAGCGCGGGGATGAGTCCGACACTCCACGACACAAACCAACGACGATAGCACGGCCTGATATTCCAACAGATACGTAATACAGCCCATCTAATTACCACTGTAATGGTCACGGTGACTGTCACCGCGAAGTTCCACAATCCATCCCTCTCACGACGGAAAGAGTGGCAACACGCCACCCGACTCTACCGTGATACCAAGCAGTTTTGTATCGACGGATGGGAGAGTGGCGACTTCGACAAGTCCGTGACCACGGCCAGCATCGACAACGACCTCTACTCGGCCATCCAGAACCAAGCCATCCGAGAGGCCAAATCTGACCACAGCAAGGATGGAGCGGTTCGCTACCGAGAGAGTCAACCGTTCGCCGTCAACAACCAGAACTGGGAACTCGACACGACCGAGAACGGCACGGTCGTTGTTGGATTCCCATGTGTCTCTCAATGGTGGTACACTCCAATAGAAGTGTACGACGACATTGCTGACCCCGTAGACAAGCTGGTTGATGGAGACGTTGACAAGACCCGCCTACAGGTCTACCGTCGCGGAGACGACTGGTACTGTACCTTCAACATCGAGTACGACACCGACACGTCGGGTGAAACGCCCATCGGTGTCGATATTGGGGAACGGCACATCCTCGCTGTGACGGCCTACGGCAAAGACGAGTCGATGCTGGTGTCGGGTGGTGAGGCGAAGTATGTTCGGCGCAAATATCGTTCCCTACGCGATTCGCTTTCACAAGCGGGTGCGCTTCGCGCACGAAACCGTGTGGGTGACAAAGAACAGCGTCGAATCAAAGACCTGAATCATAAACTCTCCCGTCGCCTCATCACGTTCGCGGACCAGTTCGAGAACCCCGTCATTCGGATGGAAGACCTCGAAGGTATCCGCGAGAACAGTTCGTGGGCGGGCGTTCATTCGTGGCATTTCCACCAACTCCAACAGTTCATCACGTACAAGGCCGAACGCGCTGGTATTCGCGTCGAAAAGGTCGATGCGTACCATACCAGCCAGCGGTGTTCGGCGTGTGGTTCGATGGGAACCCGTGATGGCGACCACTTCTCATGCTCGGAGTGTGACCGTGGACGCCACGCCGACCTGAACGCTTCGGAGAATATCGCACAACGAGAGGGAGAACCATGCACGGCCTAACACTTCGGGTGAGGCGAACCGTGCTACCTCGCTGGCTGAACAACCAGTCGTCGTCATCGGGTGGTTCGAGAGAGCAAAGCTCTCTCGTCATCACGAAAGGCGCTCCGCACCTTTCGAACGACTACGCCCGATTGCTCGTGGAACGTTGTTCCACGCTGTTGACGCCTGCTGTATGCAGGGAGGCAGGCCCCATTGACAGGGCTGTACGCGCTGTAACGCACGTCCCTGGTCACAACTGGACGGCTACCTCTGACGTTCCACGCGAAAGCGTACTTGAGAACCGAGGAAACGCGCAACCTGAATATCCCCTTCGGGGAATCCTCGCCCTTTAACGCGGGGAGGATGTCAATCGCCCTGGAAGTCCGGCTCGCTTCCGTCAGACCTCCGGTCTGACGACGTTCGCCCGATTATTTACCTTCGAAATCGGGCTCGCCGTCACCCATGAAGGCGGTCATGCCCTCCATGATGTCGTCGGTGCCGATGAGGTGGCCGAAGGCCTGGGCCTCGACTTCGAGACCGGCTTCCGTGTCGTCGCGACCCTTGAGCATCGCTTTCTTCGAGAACTCGTTGGCCAGCGGCGGGCCCTGCCCGAGTTCCGAGGCCAGCTCGAAGGCGCGGTCGTAGAGGTCGTCCTTGTCGACGACCTCGCTGACGAAGCCGTAGTCCTGCATCGTCTCGGCGTCGTAATCCTGGTCCGCGGTCAGGATGATCTCCTTGGCGCGGCCCTCGCCGATGATGTTGGAGAGGCGCTGCGTGCCGCCCCAGCCGGGGATCAGGCCGAGGTTGTGCTCGGGCTGTCCGAAGGAAGACCGCGGCGTCGCGATGCGGATGTCCGTACACATCGAGAGTTCCATGCCGCCGCCGTAACAGTAGCCGTCGATACCGGCGACAACAGGTGCAGAGCACGCTTCGAGTTTGCCGAAGGTCTCCTGACCCGTCCGTGAGAGGTCGATGGCGTCGATCGGGTCCGCGCTGGTCGCCATCGCCTGAACGTCCGCACCGGCGGAGAACGCCTTCTCGCCGTCGCCCGTGATGAGGACCGACCGAATCTGGTCCTCTTCCTCGACGATGTCGACTGCGTCCTGCAGTTCCTCGAGGATTTCGAGGCTGATGGTGTTCATCCGGTGGGCGCGGTCGATCTCGATGTGCGCGACCTGCTTTTCGCTGTGGCCTTCGGGGACGTCGATGTCCTTGCGCTCGAAGGTGATGACCTCGAAGTTCTCGCCGTCCTCGTCCTCGTCGCTACCGTAGAAGCCGCCCGCCTCTGCGGCCTCGTAGAGGTAGTCGTGGGCGTCGTAGCGTTCCTCGCCCGTCTCCTCGTAGAGTTCGTCGATCGTGTCGGCGAGGTTCTGCAGGCCGGCATCGTCACACAGGTTGGCCGGGCCGTCCGGGAAGCCCGCGCCGAGCATCGTCGCTTCGTCGACGTCTTCGGCCGGCGCGACGTCGTCCCCGACGAGGTAGGCGACTTCCTTGGCCATCGTGGCCATCAGGCGCTCCTTGACGTCCTCGCGGATCTCGTCGGTCGGCACGTCGGCACCGTCGCCGTCCTCGTAGTCGTAGAAGCCTTTGCCGGTCTTCTTCCCGAGGTTCTCGTTCTCGACGGTCTCCTCGAGCATCGGGCACGGCTCGTAGGCCTCGCCCTCGACCTCGTGCATGTACTCGAGGACGTGGTAGGTGATGTCGTTGCCGACCTGGTCGCCCAGCTCGAAGGCGCCCATCGGCAGGCCGATGTCGTACTTGGTGGTGGAGTCGACCTCCTCGATGGTGGCCGTGCCGTCCTCGACGATCCAGCAGGCCTCGTTCATCAGGGGAACGAGGATGCGGTTGACGATGAACCCGGGCGAGTCCTTGCGGACGCGGACGGGGGACTTCCCGAAGTCATCTGCGAGGTCCTCGATGACCTCGATGGTTTCCTCGGCGGTGTGTTCCCCGTTGATGACCTCGACGAGCTGCATGCGGATCGGCGGGTTGAAGAAGTGCATCCCGCAGAACTGCTCGGGACGCTCGGTGACCTCCGAGAGGTCCGTGATCGAAAGCGACGAGGTGTTCGTCGCGAAGATGGCGTGGTCGGGGGCGTACTCCTCGACCTCGCCGTAGACGTCTTTCTTGATCTCCATCTTCTCGGGAACGGCCTCGATGATGACGTCGGCGCTGCCGACGGCCTCCTCCATGTCGACCAGCGGTGTCACACGGTCTTCGGCCGCCTGGGCCTCTTCCTCGGAGATCTGCTCTTTCTCGGCGAGCTTTTCGAGGCTCCAGACGAGGTCCTCGTAGCCGTTCTGGACGAACTCCTCTTTGATGTCACGCAGTCGAACTTCGTACCCCGCGAGTGCAGCGACCTCTGCGATTCCGTGGCCCATGTTGCCAGCGCCAAGAACCGCGATGGTCTCGATGTCGTCGAGTTGCATAAGTCGAACATTGTTATTCTCTCTGTCGGGGGCTTTCAACGTTTTCGTTCTATATGCCAACGCTTGACACTGAGCTGCCTGTTTAAACGCAAATTCCTGTATTTAACATTGTTTAGCCGGTGGCCGACAACGACTTCCAAGTTTGGATACGATTACAAACTGTTATATGTCACGTTCCCTCATACCCGTGCATGGATTTCGAACTCCCCGACGAGCTGACCCAGATCCGCAAGGAGATCCGGAAGTTCGGCGAAAACGAGATCGAGCCGGTCGCTAGCAAGTACGACCGCGAGGAGAAGTACCCCCAGGAGGTCATGGACGAGGCCGCGAAGATGGGGCTGCTCGGCTCCCAGATTCCCGTCGAGTACGGCGGTGCCGGCTACTCGACGCTCGAAACCATCGTCATCTCCGAGGAACTGTTCTCGATCGACCCGGGTATCGGCTTCTGTATTTCGGCAGCCTCCTTCGGCTGTGAGGCCATCATGGAGTTCGGGACCGAGGAACAGAAAGAGGAGTACCTCGAACCCGTCGCGGCCGGCGACGCCGTCTCCGGTGCCGCCATCTCCGAACCCGACACCGGTTCGGACGTCTCGTCGGTATCGACCCAGGCCGAGAAAGACGGCGACGAGTGGGTCATCAACGGCAACAAGATGTGGATCTCGAACGGGACCGTCGGCGACTTCTTCGTCGTCCTCTGTCAGACCGATCCCGATGCTGACGGCCGGTACAACGGCTTCTCCCAGATCATCGTCGAGTCCGACCGCGACGGCTTCAAAGCGGACAAGATCACGGGCAAGCTGGGCATCCGGGCCTCCGACACGGCCGAACTCATCTTCGACGACGTGCGCGTCCCCGAGGAGAACCTCGTGGGTAACCGCGGGATGGGTTTCCTCCAGCAGATGCAGTTCTTCGACGAAACCCGGACCGGCGTCGCCGCACAGGGCGTCGGGATCGCGAAGGGCGCCGCCGATGCAGCCCTGGAGTACGCCCAGGAACGCGAGCAGTTCGGCCAGCCCATCGCCGAGTTCCAGGCCATCCAGCACAAACTCGCCGACATGTACACGAAGATCGAGGCGGCCCGCAACCTGACGTACAAGGCCGCCTGGCAGGTCGACCAGGGCGAAGACATCACCAAGCTCGCCTCCATGGCCAAGGAATACGGCTCCCGCATCGCCGTCGACGTGGCCAACGAGGCCGTCCAGATCCACGGCGGCGCCGGCTACGTCGACGACTTCCCGGTCGAGCGGTTCTACCGGGACTCGAAGATCACCCAGATCTACGAGGGGACCACCGAGATCCAGAAGAACATCATCGCCCGCGAACTCCTCGGCAAAGGCTTCTAAACGGAACGGTCCTCGACCGGATTCTGTTTTCTCGTTTATGCGTTTTTTGAGATAGCTAACGGAACCGAGATAGGGGCGTGCAGTCCGGCGATTCCTGTCCACAACATTATAAACAGTTTTTAACTCGCTAGTGCGAGATTGCAAAGAAGTATTATACTAATATTCCGAAGGGACGTACATGGATTTCGAGATCACGGAGGAACAAGAGCAGCTCCGCAGTGAGGTCAAGCGGTTCGCCGAGAACGAGATCAAACCGGTCGCCACGGAGTACGACGTCGACGAGAAGTATCCCCACGAGGTCATGGACAAGGCCGCCGAGATGGGGATGCTCGGCGCGAACATTCCGATCGAGTACGGTGGCGCGGGCTACTCGACGCTGGACGTCGCGATCCTCTCGGAGGAACTGTTCGCGGCCGATCCCGGTATCGCCCTGTGTATCCAGTCGGCGACGTTCGGCAGCGACGCCCTCACCGGCTTCGGGACCGAAGAGCAAAAAGAGCGGTTCCTCGAACCCGTCGCGGCAGGCGACGCCATCATGGGCGCGGCGATTTCCGAGCCCGACACCGGTTCGGACGTGTCCTCGGTGTCGACCCAGGCCGAGAAGGACGGCGACGAGTGGGTCATCAACGGCAACAAGATGTGGATCACCAACGGGTCCGTCGGTGACTACTTCGTCGTCCTCTGTCAGACCGATCCCGAGGCCGAGGGCCGATACAACGGCTTCTCCCAGATCGTCGTCGAGTCCGACCGCGACGGCTTCAAAGCGGACAAGATCACGGGCAAGCTGGGCATTCGCGCCTCCGACACGGCCGAACTCATCTTCGATGACGTGCGCGTCCCCGAGGAGAACCTCGTGGGTAACCGCGGGATGGGCTTCCTCCAGCAGATGCAGTTCTTCGACGAAACCCGGACTGGCGTCGCCGCGCAGGGTATCGGTACCGCCCGCGGTGCCGCCGAGCGCGCCCTGGAGTACGCCCAGGAACGCGAGCAGTTCGGCCAGCCCATCGCCGAGTTCCAGGCCATCCAGCACAAACTCTCGGACATGTTCACCGACATCGAGGCGGCGCGCAACCTGACCTACAAGTCCGCCTGGCAGGTCGATCAGGGCGAAGACATCACCAAACTCGCCTCCATGGCCAAGGAGTATTCCTCTCGGGTCGCCGTCGACGTGGCCAACGAGGCCGTCCAGATCCACGGCGGCTCCGGCTACGTCAACGACTTCGACGTCGAGCGGTTCTACCGCGACTCGAAGATCCTCCAGATCTACGAGGGGACCACCGAGATCCAGAAGAACATCATCGCCCGCGAACTCCTCGGCAAAGGCTTCTAACGTCGGCACACCACGCTTTTCTTTCGCGACTCGACCGGGAGCCGTGCGACCCGGCCACCTCGTTTCAGACACACTGTTAAGTTAACTCTCGAATTGCCGAACGTCGTTAGCAAGACCGAAAATTATGAATGGGTTTGGAAAGTAGTGGTGGGTACGGGATCACATCACATGAACTTCGAGATCACGGACGAGCAACAACAGATCCGCGACGAGGTGCGTCGGTTCGCCGAAAACGAGATCAAGCCGGTCGCCAAGGAGTACGACCGCGAGGAGAAGACGCCACACGACCTCATCGAGAAGGGGGCGGAGATGGGGTTGACCGGGGCGCAGATCCCCATCGAGTACGGCGGGGCGGGATACGACGCCCTCGACGTGGCGATCATCATCGAGGAGATGTACGCCGCCGATCCCGGGGTCGGCGGGGCGATCCTCGGAACGGCGTTCGGAAGCGAAGCAATCGTCGGCTTCGGGACCGAGGAGCAAAAGGAAAAGTACCTGCCACCGCTTGCCAACGGCGAGAAGATCATGGGGTCGGCGATCTCCGAGCCCGATACCGGCTCGGACGTCTCCTCCGTGAGCACGCGCGCGGAGAAAGACGGCGACGAGTGGGTCGTCAACGGCAACAAGATGTGGATCACCAACGGTTCCGTCGGTGATTTCTTCGTGGTGCTCTGTGAGACCGACCCCGACGCCGACGGCCGGTACAACGGCTTCTCCCAGATCATCGTCGAATCCGACCGCGACGGCTTCGAGGCCGACAAGATCACGGGCAAACTGGGTATCCGTGCCTCCGACACGGCCGAACTCATCTTCGACGACGTGCGCGTCCCCGAGGAGAACCTCGTGGGCAACCGCGGCATGGGCTTTTTACAGCAGATGCAGTTCTTCGACGAGACGCGGACGCAGGTGGCGGCCCAGGGCGTCGGGATCGCGAAGGGTGCTGCGGAGCGCGCCCTGGAGTACGCCCAGGAGCGCGAGCAGTTCGGCCAACCGATCGGGGAGTTCCAGGCCATCCAGCACAAGCTCTCCGATATGTTCACCCGGACCGAGGCAGCGCGGAACCTGACCTACAAGTCGGCGTGGTCGGTCGACCACGAGGAAGAACAGCTGACCCAGTTGGCGTCGATGGCCAAGGAGTACGCCTCCCGCGTGGCCGTCGACGTGGCCAACGAGACCGTCCAGATCCACGGCGGTGCCGGCTACGTCGACGACTTCGACGCGGAACGGTTCTACCGCGACTCGAAGATCACCCAGATCTACGAGGGGACCACCGAGATCCAGAAGAACATCATCGCCCGCGAGCTCCTCGGCAAGGGCTTCTGAGTCGGGCGTTCCCGATAGCTTTTAAGCACCAGGAGCCGCGAGTATTCAGTATCATGGGCCGTGGCCCCTCACGTTCGGTGCGCTGGAACGCGGGACAGTTGCTCGTCCGGCCGGGACGGCGCTGTCGGTGTCGCTGATTCTCTCCGCCACAGCCGAACTGGCTGGGGCTCGTGAAGGGCTCGAAATCGACCGAAAACACCACCGAACCGGCGACTACACTCACCAATGTTTGAACGACTCGACGCGATACGCACACACATCATCGAAGACGTCCGTACAGCACTCGCCAAAGATCCCGCGGCCAAAAGCGCCCCGGAGGTCGCACTGTTGTATCCGGGGATCCACGCCGTGTGGTGCTACCGTCTCGCCCACGTGCTCTGGCAGTGGGACCACCGCCTGCTCGCCCGCGGGCTCTCGGAACTGGCCAGTGCGGTCACCGGCGTCGAAATCCACCCGGCGGCGACCATCGGCAAGCGACTGTTCATCGATCACGGTACCGGCGTCGTCATCGGCGAGACGGCCGACATCGGCGACGACGTGCTCCTGTATCACGGCGTCACGCTCGGCGGCAAGTCGATGCGGCGGGAGAAACGACACCCGACCGTCGAGGACTGTGCGACGATCGGGGCGAACGCGACGCTGATCGGGCCGATCACCGTCGGCGAGGGGGCGACGATCGGGGCGGGAGCGGTCGTCTCCGAGGACGTGCCCAAGGGCGTCACGGTCGCGGGGAACCCGGCGAAGGTCATCGAAGGGGATACCGAGAACGTCGACGTGACCGAGGACGCGCCCGGCGACGAGTCGGTCGAACCGGAACAACCCCACTGGCTCGCCGACTGCTAGCGGAACCCCTTTTTCGATTCGGTCCCTGCCGTCGTTCGTGTCGGACCCACACGAGACGCTCGCTGCTGACGACTACCTGGGACCGCTCGTCGAGCGCCACGGCACGTTGACCATCGAACCAGCCGCGGACTTCTTCCAGCGGTTCGTCGTGTCGGTGCTGCGCCAGCAGGTGTCGATGGCGTCGGCCGCCGCGACGAGAGAGCGGCTGTTCGAGGCCGTCGAGGTGACGCCCGAGGGCGTTCTGGCGGCCGACGAGGCGGTACTGCGGGACGCCGGCCTCTCCCGCCAGAAGACGCGGTACGTCGAGAACATCGCCGAGGCGTTCGTCGACGGCAGGGCGAGTCGCGATCGCTTCGCGAGCATGAGCGACGACGCGGTCAGAGCCGAGTTGACCGAAATTACGGGTGTCGGAGCGTGGACCGCGGACATGCAACTCGTGTTCTCGCTGGGTCGCGAGGACGTGTTCCCGGTCGGCGACCTGGGCATCCGGAAGGGAATGGAAACAGTCTTCGGCGAGGAGATGACCCGGGCGGAGATGCGAGGACGGGCCGAGCGGTGGGCCCCGTTTCGGAGCTACGCCAGCCTGTATCTCTGGCGGGCCGAGGAGGACATCACCGAGAGCGTGGCGGAAGTCAACGGGCAGAAGTGACGACTGTCAGACCGTGAACACCGGCCGGCTGCCGTCCCTGACGACGCGTTCCGAGACGCTCCCGATCTTCTGTCTGTGCGTCTGGCCCTGATACCCCATCACGATCGCGTCGGCGTCGACATCTTCGGCGTAGTCGATGATCTCTTGGTGGGGGACGCCGTGACACACTCGCGTTTCGGTCTCGATACCGAGGTTGTCCGCGCGGTCGGCGAAGTCGTCGACCAGCGCGTGTCCCTGGTCTTCGAGTTCGTCGACGACGATCTCGGTACTACTGAGACTCGGTTCACCGTACAGCCGCGTGTCGACGACGAACATCGAGTGCAGCTCCGAATCGAAGCGGTCGGCGAGTTCGAGCGCGTGCTCGGCCGCTCGGTTCGCGCCGTCGCTTCCGTCCAGCGGTACCAAGAGCGTGTCGTACATGCGAAACCCGATGCCCGCATCGTCAATAGTAACTCTGTGGCTGTAGGTGCCTGCGGACAGGGAGTTCCCCGAAAGGTGAACTTACTCCTCTTCGAGTTCCCGCTCGCTCCGTTCGCCGCCCTGTTCGTCGGCGCGGCGGTTGATGTCGACGAGGTAGTGTTCGAGGATGTCCCGCCCAAGTAGCAGGGGGTACTCCATGTGATCGCGGTCCTCGACACTCGCGGTGACGGTGTGCTGGGTGCCGCCGACGCCGACGACGAGGTCGACGACCGGACGGGATTTGCCCGACTTGAGGCTCCCGGATTTCACTTTCACGATGTCCTTGATCGGACCAGTCCCGATATCGGCGGCCAGGCGAGAGTCGATGCTCGTCCGGGTGGCTCCCGTGTCGGATTTGGCCATCACCGTCTCGGAGCCGCGGGTGCCGCTGAGGACGACCTCCTCGATGTACCCGACGACGACCGGTTTCGATTGGGCGTTCTTTTTGGGTCGCGGCATACAGGCGGGTCGGGAATCGTCGAGCGACGCAGCCAGTCGTTCGACCGTCTCGTCGTCGACCTCGCCGCCGGCCCGCTCGATGGCCAGTTTCGCGATGTACGGCGCGGGGCTTCGGCCCGTCGCCTCGAATAGCCCCTTGAAGCCCGCGGTGGGATTGACTTCGAGGACCTTCCAGCCGTCAGCCCCCTCGACGATGTCGACGCCGGCGTAGTCGAGGCCGACGATATCGGCGGACCGGCGTGCCATGTCCGCCACCTCGTCGTCGATGCCGGCGGTCGCGTCCTCGACCGACCCGCCGAGCGCGACGTTCGTGCGCCACTCGCCGTCGGGCGCGTAGCGGTTCATCGCGCCGACGATGGTGTCGCCGACGACGTAGACCCTGAGGTCGCTGTGACGCTTCTCGTCGTGTTCGAGATATTCCTGGAGAAACGCCTGCCGGGAGCCGACCTGGGGGTTGACCGGGTCGTCCAGATCGACCTTCCAGGCACCGCCGCCGTGAGTGCCGATGGCGGTCTTGTAGACCGCCTGGTCGCCGAAGCGGTCGCGGTCGGCGTTGAGTCGGTCGCCCGAGAGGGCGAGCAGGGCGTCGGGGACGGGGACGCCGTTCCGGGCGAGTGCGACGCCGGTCGCGAACTTGTGCATCGCCGTCAGCGTCGCGCTCGGTGGGTTGAGCATCGGAGCGAGCTGTTCGAACGTCTGTGCCAGACCCAGTCCCTCAGCGGGATGTTCGTCCTTCGAGAGGAGGAGTCGGTTGGCGATGACGTCGACGTCCGGTTCGAGACTCGCGACGCCGTCCTGGATGTCGACGGCCGTGTTCTCGGCTCGAAGCCACGCCGTGTCGTACCCGAGGTCGGCCACCGCGTTGAGAATTGCCTTGGTTTCTTTGCTGTTGTGAAGGCTGAGGACCCCGACAGTGAGGTCCGCGTTGTCGGCCATAGACTGGGTAGAACCCTGCCCGGAAAAAGGGCTACTACTCACCCCGTAAAACATCGGGTAAACGCCATTTCGATCGAACGGAGCGTTATCGTGACCGAGCTAGGTCGACTGTTTTTATAGCTCCCAGTCCGAGGGCGGGCATGAGCGAATCACGGGCGTTCACCTACAGCGACGGCGAGGTGGCTCCCGGAGAGACCGCGGACATCCGGTACAGCGTCAGCCAGACGTATCTCGGTGATCCCATCCGAATCCCCGTGACGATCATCAACGCCGAGAAGCCCGGCCCGAGGGTGTTTCTCAGTGCGGCGGTCCACGGCGACGAACTCAACGGCATCGAGGTCGTCCGAGCGGTCGCACAGGAGTGGGCCCACGAGGGGCTTGAGGGGACACTCGTCTGTCTTCCCGTTCTGAACGTCCCGGCCTTCATGGCCCAGGAGCGGTACCTCCCGATTTACGACCGGGACCTCAACCGGTCGTTCCCCGGTGCGGAGGAAAGCACCAACGCCAAACGGATCGCCGCCCGCATCTTCGAGAACTTCATCGAACCCTGTGATGTCGGCATCGATTTTCACACGTCGACGCGCGGCCGGACGAACATGCTACACGTCCGGGCGGACACGAACGATCCGGCGGTCGGTCGGCTGGCCAAGGCGTTCGCCTCGAACGTCATCATCTCCAGCGAGGGTCCGAGTGGTTCGCTGCGCAGGGAAGCCAGTGACGCCGGCGTCCCGACCATCACCGTCGAAATGGGGGAGGCCCACCGGTTCCAGCGGAAACTCATCGACCGGGCGCTCGAGGGCGTCGAGAGCGTCCTCGCAGAGTACGGACTGCGCCCGGCAGAGGCCGTCCACTGGCCGGGGTGGCGGACGATCATCGACGGCAACGAGGAGAAGACGTGGCTGCGGGCCGACGCCGGCGGCCTCGTCGAGATGCACTACAGCCAGGGCTCGCTGGTCTACGAGGACGACCAAATATGCACCATCACGAACCCGTTCAAAGCCGAGACCGACACCATTCGAGCCCCCTTCACTGGTGTCCTCGTGGGAACGGTCGAGAACCCGCTGGTGTACCCCGGGAACCCGATCTGTCACCTGGTTCGACTCGACGAGCGAACGCTGCGAGCCGTCGAACGCGAAGCGGAGAACGGAGAGCGCTCGTAGTTCGTCCGAGAACGTGTTGTCAAATAACACATTAAGCCATATTAACAAACTAGCTAGAACTAGGGAAGAGTTTACAGAACGGTCGGGGAAAACTTCGACACGACATGCCATAATCCCAGCGGGGCCAGAACGCGGCGTCCGAGTTCTCCCGGGAACAAGCGGAGTCTCCCTCGCAGACGGGGAAGGGTGAGACCGAAACTGACACAGCGATCTCTCTCGACGAAACGTTCGATATCCGACGCAATTCGCGGCGACTGCGCGTGTTACAGTACCTGCTCGATTCGGACTCTGAGAGCGCAGAACTCGGCGAGGTCGCAGAGCACATCGCGGCGCAGGAGAACGACAAGCGGGTTTCATAGATCACCTCAACGGAGCGAAAGCGAGTGTACGTGGGGCTTTATCAGAACCACCTGCCACGGATGGACGCCGTCGGCGTCGTCGATTTCGACTCGGACCGAAAGCGGATTCAGGCATGTGACCGCGCACGTGAACTACAAACCTACCTCCAGACCGATTCATCCAGCGGGCGAACCGGCGGTAATCGGTGGCCGATATACGATCTCGTCGTCGCGGGGTGTGGCGGACTCGCGCTGGCGGCGAGCCTGCTACTCGAAGGACCCGCCGTGCTGAATCCAGTGTCGATCACAGCCGCCGTAGTCGGCAGCGTTCTCGCACTTTCCCTGGGCCAGTTGTATACCGAGTCGTGAGCGAGGAGGCACAGTTCGATCCCGACCGAATCGGATCGACTGGTCGCATTGTTCGGGGAACGATACACATCTATCCGGACAGTAGTCCGAAATTAACCTCGAAACGAACCAGTTAGTCACCGATTTACAACGATGGTGGGGTGAGCGCGTTCATCCGGGGGAGTGTGGAACCACCTCGATTGGTGGGTGGTGGTACCGAGAAACGTCGGTCCAGGCCGACGTTTCGACCGCCTTATTGACGTGCGGTACCCGTCGGCCACAGCGGTGGCCTGGCACGGAAGGAAGGCCCGAACATGAGCGGCTCTGCGGGCGATTTTAGCGGGTCGCTGCAGGACCATGTAGAAACTACTAAACACCCCCGGTCCTTGGCTCAGAACGTTATGAGTCAGTCGTACGACCGGGGCACCGTCGAGGACTTCGGACGGTGGAAAGAGTTCTCCGCCGGTATGTGGGCATGGATCTTCCACAAGTTCACCGGCTGGGTGCTGGTCGGCTATCTGTTCACCCACATCGCGGTGTTGAGCACCGCAACGCAGGGAGCGACGACGTACACGCAGACGATCCGGGGACTGGAAGCCCTGGCAATCGTCCGCGTACTCGAAGTCGGGTTGCTGGCCGTTGCGGTGTTCCACATCCTCAACGGCGTCCGACTGCTGTTCGTCGACCTCGGCGTGGGTCTAGAGGCACAGGACAAGAGTTTCTACGCGTCGCTGGTGCTGTCGGGCGCCATCGTCGTCGCAAGCGTCCCGACGTTCGTCTCGGGGGCGTTCTGAGATGGCAGAGCACTACTCCTCGTTCAACAGGGGCAACACCCGCTGGTTCCTCCAGCGAATTACGGCCGTGTTCCTGATCGGCGTGCTTGCGTTCCACTTCATGCTGTTGCACTTCGTGAATCACGCCGCCGAGATCACCTTCCTCGGGACCCAGGCACGGATGAGCCAGGTGGGCTACTTCGGGACGATGATCGCCTTTCTCGTGACCGCGACGTTCCACGGCGTCAACGGCGTCTACAACGCGCTCATCAACCAGGGCCTGGAAGGCACACAGAAGCAGGCCGTCAAGTGGGTGCTCGTCGTGGCCAGCCTCGTGTTGGTCGCACAGGGCTCCAGAACGGCGCTCTACATGGCAGGGATCATCGCATGAGTACCGGAATTCAGGAATCAGAAACCGAAGCCGACACAGAGGAACAGGACACTGCGGCCGAGGAGTCAGCGGCCCAACGACAGCGCATGGAGACGAAACGCCAGCGCGCCGCCGAGCGGGACCTCCAGGAGAAAGCCGAGGAGGAACTCGACGACTCCGAGAACGCGGTCGAGCTGAAGGTCTTCCGCTACGACCCCGAGGTCGAGGGCAAAGAGGAGCCGCGGTTCGACACGTTCCACGTCCCCTTCTTCAAGGGGATGACCGTACTGGACGCGCTCATCTACGCCCGCGACCACTTCGATTCGAGTCTGACCTTCCGACACTCCTGTCGACAGGCGATCTGTGGGTCAGACGCGTTATTCATCAACGGCAGGCAGCGACTGGGCTGTAAGACCCAGATGGTCGACCTCGACTGGCCGGTCCGCATCGAGCCGCTCCCACATCAGGACGTGGTCAAGGACCTCGTCGTCGACATGGAGCACTTCTACGACCAGATGGAGTCCGTCGAGCCGTACTTCGACCCCGAGGAGACGCCGAAGAAAAGCGACTTAGAAGAGCAGCGCCAGGACCGCGAGAACCGCGAGAAAATCAAGATGTCGACGCGGTGTATCTGGTGTGGCGCGTGTATGTCCTCGTGTAACATCGCCGCGGGCGACAACGAGTACCTCGGTCCGGCGGCCATCAACAAGGCCTACCGGTTCGCGATGGACGAGCGGGAAGGCGAGAACATGAAACAGCACCGGCTGAACATCATCGAGCAGGAACACGGTGTCTGGCGCTGTCAGACCCAGTTCTCCTGTACCGAGGTGTGCCCGAAGGACATCCCGCTCACCGAGCACATCCAGGAACTGAAACGCGAAGCCGTCAAGAACAACCTGAAGTTCTGGTAACCCCTAGCAACACCAATCACACATGTACGAACACGACGTTCTGGTCATCGGCGGCGGCGGTGCAGGCCTCAGAGCCGCGATCGCGGCCCACGAAGAGGGTGCCGACGTGGCCATCGTGACGAAGCTCCATCCCGTTCGGAGTCACACGGGTGCGGCAGAGGGCGGTATCAACGCGGCGCTCCGGGACGGCGACTCCTGGGAAGACCACGCCTACGACACGATGAAGGGGTCGGACTTCCTGGGCGACGCCCCGGCGATCGAGACGTTCGCGAAGACCGCTCCCGAGGAAGTCATCAACCTCGAACACTGGGGGATGCCGTTCTCCCGAGAGGACGACGGGCGCGTCTCACAGCGTCCGTTCGGCGGCCTCTCGTTCCCGCGAACCACCTACGCCGGCGCCGAAACCGGCCACCACATGCTCCACACGATGTACGAGCAGGTGGTCAAGCGAGGCATCGAGGTCTACGACGAGTGGTACGTGAGCCGCCTCGCCGTGACCGACCACGACGACCCGGAAGACCGCGTCTGTCACGGCTGTGTCGCCTACGACATCAAGTCCGGCGAGATTGCCGGCTTCAAGGCGACCGGTGGCGTGATCCTCGCGACCGGCGGGCTCGGACAGGCGTTCGACCACACCACCAACGCGGTCGCCAACACCGGCGACGGGCCGGCGATGGCGTACCGCGCCGGCGTCCCGGTTGAGGACATGGAGATGATCCAGTTCCACCCGACGACGCTCCCCTCGACTGGCGTGCTCATCTCCGAGGGTGTCCGCGGTGAGGGAGGCATCCTCTACAACGACGAGGGCGAACGCCTCATGTTCGAGTACGGCTACGCGAACAACGAGGGGGAACTCGCCTCTCGTGACGTCGTCGCCCGCGCGGAACTCACCGAGGTCAACGAGGGCCGCGGGATCGACGACGAGTACGTCCACCTCGACATGCGCCACCTGGGCGAAGAGCGCATCCTCGACCGCCTGGAGAACATCCTCCACCTGGCGGAGGACTTCGAGGGCGTCGACGGCCTCGAAGAGCCGATGCCGGTCAAGCCCGGCCAGCACTACGCGATGGGCGGGCTCGAAGTCGACGAGAACAGCGAAACCTGTATCAACGGCCTCTACGCCGCCGGCGAGTGTGCCTGCGTCAGTATGCACGGTGCCAACCGCCTCGGCGGGAACGCCTTGCCCGAACTGCTCGTCTTCGGTGCCCGCGCGGGCTATCACGCGGGCGGCCGAGACCTCGGCGAGGCGAAGATCCCGACCGGTCCCTCGGCGAAAAGCGAGGACGGCCACGTCGATACGCCCGTCTCGCCCGGTGCCGTCGATGCCGGCGACGGGGACGTCGCCGCGGACGGTGCCCTCGTCGAACCCCAAGAGGTCATCCAGCACCACGTCGAAGCGGAGGAGCGCCGCGTCACGGAACTGCTGGAGAAAGACGACGGCGTCAACCACGCGGAGGTGCGCGCCGACGTCCAGGAGACGATGACGGACAACGTGAACGTCTTCCGCAACGAGGAGAACCTCAAGGAAGCCGTCGAGGACCTCCGCGTCGCTCGCGAGCGTTATCAGGACGTCTACGTCCGCGACCCGTCACGGACGTACAACACGGACCTCATCCACACCATCGAGACGCGCAACATCATCGACGTCGCAGAGGCCATCACCCTCGGTGCGCTGGCCCGCGAGGAGTTCCGCGGTGCGCACTGGCGCGAACAGCACCAGGAGCGCAAAGACGACGAGTGGATCAAGCACACGATGGTCTCCTGGAACGACGGCCGGCCGGACCTCTACTACAAGCCCGTCGTCCTCGAAGGCGAGGACAAGACCTACGAGCCCAAAGAGCGGTCCTACTAACCTCCCTTTTTTAACGGGAATTTCCGCGCTTCCGCTCTACAGCACACAGACCCCACGCTACGCACTCTTTTGTACTACTCACCCTCTGAACCCCGTAGCGTCTGCTAGGTAACTGCTACGAACCGGAAGCCGACGAGTAACAAAACCGGTAGCGAATGAGGAGCAGCCACGGCCACTGCCGATCACCGCATTCGTTACAAACGATGACCGAGACGACTCACGCTTCGATTCTCGTATCGCTTCTCCTCTGTGCCGGTCTCGTCGCGACCGGCCCCGTATCCGGCGTCGCTCTCGCCGGCCACGACGACGGGGAGCACCACCACGACGGCTACGACTTCGACGCGAACCTCACGTCCAGTGTAGTGCACTGGCAGGGACAGGACCTCTACGTCCAGGGCAACGCCAGCGAGGTCACGTACGAACTCCATTCGGTGTCCGACAGTGGAGGGCAAGCTACCGTCGACGAGTTCGTCGACACCGTCACGCTCGACGAGCGCGCGTCGGCCGTCGTCGATTCGTCGTCCCTGGAACCCGGCGAATACGTCCTCCTCGACGACGAGGACAGAGTCGTCCGAACGAACGATCGGGGCGTCCAGACCGGGACGGCACCGCAGAGCGATACTGACGCGGTCGACGAGGCGGCGTTCAGAATCGCCGAGCAGGAGTTCAGTGTCACGCCCGAGCAGGACACGTCGGCCCCGGGCTCCAGTCTCGATTTCGACGTCGACTCGAATCGCGGGGAGTACGACGTGGAGATCACGGCCACGGACGTTTCCAGCGGCGAACTGCGGGAAATCTTCGGCGGGACGGAGACCGACGACGGAACGCGAGTTTCGGAGGTCTCCGACGAGATCGAAGCCGATCTGACGGACGTCGACACCGGCACGTACACGTTCACGTTCTCGGTGACCGACACCGACGAGGACTCGACAGCGACGATCACCGTCTCCGAAGCCGAGGAGATGGCGTTCGTCGACGACAACGTTCGGGCAGCCGCCGGCGATACGCGGACGATCGATATCAGCACGGAACCCGGCGACAGTGGGACCCTCGTCGTCGGATCGGCGGACAAGGGCTACCGGGCCGAAGTCGAGTTCGAGGACGGTGACGACGACGGCCGCGTCTCGCTCACGGTGAACACGTTCCTCGCCGGGAATCGCACGGGGAGCGGCGAGCGGACGGCCTGGAGCGCCGACGACGGCGACGTGATCACTGGCGTCGACCTGACGACCCCCGCGCTGGACGAGCACCTCGCGGCGACGGACTACGAGATGGCGGTCAATTCCGGCGGCGAACTACAGGACGTCGGGCTGTTCGATCTCCACGAGCCGTCGGTGTCGAACCTCACTCTTCGGACCGCGCCCGAGCGCCAGTACGAGGATTCGCTATCGGAGATGACTCGCACGCGGACTGACCGGGTCGCGGTCGACGACGTGCTGATCGCCGACGTGAACGCGACGGGCGTGTTCGGCCTGCTGGACGCCCAGCCCGGGGACGACGACACCGAGCGGTTCCGGTCGCTGGTCGGGTCGCGGAACGCGTCGTTCTGGCTCGAACTCGACGAGACCCTGGGGAACCAGCAACCCCGTCTGGACACCGCCGAGAGCTTCGAGAACGACGCGATTCGGGCGTATCCCGATCCGGAAAACGGAACGATTACTGTCGTGATGGACGAAGCGTCGCTGGCGTTCAGGAACGGCCAGTCATCGATACAGACTGGTGAACGCTACGAGGTCTGGTTCGAACTCGACGGGGACAGTGCGGTCGTCTCGTCGGACCAGCCGGTCAGTTCGACCGTCGAGTTCACCGAGCGAACTGCCACCATCGAGACGGGCGAGAGCGACCAGCTCTGGTTGCCGGCGACGCGCAACGCGACGGTCGACGGCTCGACGACGGTCGCCCCCGGCACGGAAATCGGGTTCAACTACCGACTGGACGGGCTCCTGAGCGGGGCCACGGAAACGGAGGTCCGGTCAAACGGGACCTTCGCTGCGCTGGTCGACCTGTCGGACACCGACCCCGGAACCAACGTGAGCGTCAGTCTTCGCGACTTCGATGCGGAAGCCGGCGGCGTCGTGCAGGCGGCCTCCGAGAAGCCGAGCGAGCCGATGACACCGATCACAGAATCGCCGATTACAACGACCGAACGCTCGACAGGTGACGCCACCGAAACGACGACGGAAGAGACGACCGAAACGACGGCAGAACCCGTCGAGCCGACGACCACCACGGCAGGGACGGTCACGGCAACGAACGCGAGCGACGAACCGAGGGACACCACCGCGGGGAACACGACCGAGGACGGGGCCGGCTTCACCGTCGGCGTGGCGCTTCTGGCGCTCCTCGGGGTCGTCCTGCTCGGAGTGCGACGACAGCCGTGACGGTCAGCCTGCGAACTCGCCGAGGCCGGTCTGTTCGGACTCGTCGGGTTCGATCACTCCCGGGGAGTCGTTGGTGGGGTCGTTGACGGCCGTCGAGATGGGGTACGCGTCGAGGTCGTCGTTCGGGTAGGGGCGACACAGCTCGGCGCGTTCGTCGGGGGAGGCCGTGAGCCACGTCGATTCCTCGTCCCGGGGCAAGACCACGGCCATCCGATGGTGGAGCGGTTCGACGAGGTCGTTGGGTTCCGTCGTCAGTACCGTGACGGTATCGCGCTGCCGGTCGTCTCCCTCCCAGCGTTGCCACAGGCCGGCCATCGCGAAGACCGGGTCGTCCTCGCGATAGACCCGATACGGCTGTTTCGGTCCCCGTGCCGTCTCTTTCCACTCGTAGAACCCCGAGGAGAGGACCAGGCACGGACGGGACTCCCAGGCGTCGCTGAACGCCGGTTTGTCGCCCGCGGTCTCGGCGCGGGCGTTGATGAAGCCCTCGTCGTCCGGATCGGCCCAACTGGGCCGGAATCCCCAGTCGAACCGCTGGATAGTGTCCGGCCGGTCGCTGGTGACGACCTCGACCGGGTCGGTCGGGGCGATGTTGTAGCGGGGCTCGTACGCTTCCGGCACGGCAGCGCCGAATCGGGATTCGAGTTCGGCCCGCGGGGCGAACAGTGAGGTGCGACCGCACATAGTCGCGTGTAGGGGTTCCAGGAGGTAGTGTTGTCGGTGGTGCGGACCGAGGAATTTTGAGCGCGAGTCCGGTAGTATCGAGGAGATGTTACTCCGGGGAACAATCGTCGTCGACGCCGAGCGGGTCATCGGGGACGGGGCGGTGGTCGTCTCGGGTGATCGAATCGAAGCGGTCGGACCGGCAACCGACCTCGAAGTCGAGTATCCGGACCGCGAGCGTCGGCGCTTCGACATCGTCATGCCGGGCCTGGTCGGCGGCCACGTCCACTCCGTGCAATCGCTCGGGAGGGGGATCGCCGACGACACCGCGCTCATGGAGTGGTTGGTCGACTACGTCCTGCCGATGGAGGCCGAACTGGACGCCGAGGGGATGCGACTCGCGGCGGAACTCGGCTACCTGGAGTGTATCGAGTCGGGGACCACGACGGTCGTCGATCACCTCTCGGTGAACCACGCCGACGCGGCCTTCGAGGCGGCGATCGAATCTGGCATCCGCGCCCGCATGGGCAAGGTGTTGATGGACAAAGATTCCCCGCCGGGCCTGTCGGAGTCGACCGACGCGGCATTGGCCGAGAGCGAACGGCTCATCCGCCGGTACCACGGGGCCGAGGACGGGCGGATCAAATACGCGGTCACGCCGCGATTCGCCGTGACCTGTACCGAGGCCTGCCTGCGCGGCTCGCGGGAGTTGGCGGACGAGTACGAGGGGGTACGGATCCACACCCACGCCAGCGAGAACCGCGACGAAATCGCCACCGTCGAGTCGGAGACGGGCAAACGCAATATCCACTGGCTCGACGAAGTGGGATTGACCGGCGAGGACGTGGTCCTGGCCCACTGCGTCTGGACCGACGACTCCGAGCGTGAAGTTCTCGCCGAGACCGGGACGCACGTCTGCCACTGCCCGTCCTCGAACATGAAGCTCGCGTCGGGTATCGCCCCAATCGCCGACTACCTCGACCGCGGGATCAACGTCGCCCTGGGCAACGACGGGCCGCCCTGCAACAACACGCTCGATCCGTTCACGGAGATGCGCCAGGCGAGTCTCCTCCAGAAGGTCGACCGGTTGGACCCGACGACGACGCCAGCGGGGACGATATTCGAGATGGCAACGCGGAACGGTGCACGGGCCGCCGGGTTCGACCGGGTGGGCGAACTCCGGGCGGGATGGAAGGCAGATCTCGTGGGTATTCGGACCGATGCGGCGCGGGCGACGCCGGTCCACGACGTCCATTCTCATCTCGTGTTCGCGGCTCACGGCGACGACGTGGCGTTCACGATGGTCGACGGACGGGTGGTGTACGACGACGGCGAACACGTCGCCGTCGACGCAGCGCGGATCAAGGAGCGAGCACGCGAGTACGAACTGCGGTCCACGCCGAGCAATGGCGCGAACACGGGGTCCCAATAGGGAGCATCGCAGGGTTGATACTGTTGCTACCCGTAGGACAGAGTGCTCGGAAGGGTGGCTCAGTGGTAGAGCGCCGACGGTCGGACGTGCCAGAAACCCGGCCGTGGGTTACCCCGCTCAGGGCTTCGCGTGGTTCAAATCCCGCCCCTTCCACTTCTGCACAGACCACGCGAGGCGTTTCATCGCCGAGCGGTACCTCTGTGCAGAAGTTGAGCAAGGGATTTGAAGTAGACCAGTCGCGCACAGCGAAGCGAGCACGTCTGGGCGTAGTTCAAATCCCGCCCCGTCCACTTTCTGTACAGCACCCGCGAGGTCGTGTCCGCCGCGGACACGAACACGTCGTATTTAGGACGGCTGGGACGAAATATCACCGGTACCGATGGTCCTGTATCCGAGCGAACAGTGGTTGCACGAGTACTGTCGGGCGCTCAACGAGAGCGACGATTTCGAGGCGTTCGGCTTCAGCGAGGACGTACTGCTCGTCGTCACCGACCTCCGCCTGGACGAATTCACGATCGGTGACCTCAGCGGGGACGCCCTCGATGGGGTTCCAACCGACGTGCGCGAGCGTCTGTCCGACATGACGCTGGCGGAGGCGGTCGATAGCCTCGACGGGAGCGTCCGGTCGTCGCTGCCGGAATCGGTGGGACAGCTCGTCGATCAGGCGGACCGGTACGTCGAGAACGGGACCATCTTCGTCTACATCGAACTGGACCGTGGCAGTTGTTTCGGGCCGGCACTCGTCGACGACCCGGCGGCACTCGAATACGGTGCGGTGTTTCGGGCCCCTGCCAAGACGTGGCAATCCATCGTCGCGGGACGGCCGGCCGCGGCGGCCGTGGCGAGCGGTGATCTCGAAATTTTCGGGAATCGATTGCTGCTGGTCAAACACCTGGCGGAGTTGCAACTGCTCTGTGATATCGCGGCCGAGGACGTCGATTCGGAGTTCCTGTTTCCCACCTACGATCGCTCGCTGTGCCAGTTCGTCCTCGACGAGTCGCTCCGCAAGCCGATTCACGTCCAGAAGGAACTCACGCGCGAGGCGGCGCTGGCGCTGCGATCGATCACGCCGTTTTGAGCGGTCGGCGGACCGAGCAGACGAGTACGAACCGCGTTTCGTCCGGTCGCGAGTCGAAGGCGGTCACTACGGCGGCGAACGGTCGGTAGGGCTTAGTGGGTGCCAGCGGACGGACCGACCATGCAAGCTGTGATTCTCGCTGCGGGCGAAGGGACGCGAATGCGTCCTCTGACCGAGTCGCTGCCGAAACCGATGTTGCCGGTCGCCGATAGGCCGCTCGTCGCCCACACCGCCGACGCGGCGGTCGAGGCCGGCGTCGACGATCTGGTCCTGGTGGTCGGGTACGAACAGCAGGTCGTCAGGGACTACTTCGGCGACAGCTACCGGGGCGTTCCCGTTTCGTACGCAGTCCAGGAGCAACAGCTCGGGACGGCACACGCGGTCCAGGCCGCGCGCGAGCACCTCGACGGGGAGTTCGCGGTGCTGAACGGCGACGATCTGTACGATCCGGCCGGGCTCGCCGATCTGTTCTCGGGCGGGCCAGCCGTCGGTACCTACGAGGTCGAAGATCCCCGGCCGTACGGCGTCTTCTCCATCCAAGACGGCGCGGTGACGGGCATCGAGGAGAAACCCGAGGACCCGCCGTCGAACCGGATCAACGTGGGCGCGTACGTCTTCCCCGCGGAGGCGCGGGACTGGCTGGACGTGCCCCGGAGCGAGCGCGGCGAACACGAGATCACGGACGTGCTGGAGCGGGTCATCGAGGCGTTCGAGGTCCGGACGGTCGACATCGAGCGGTGGATGGGCGTCGGGCGGCCCTGGGAGCTACTGGAGGCAAACGAGTGGAAACTGGCCGAGATGGAGTCGTCGGTCCGCGGCGAGGTCCGCGGCGACGCCGAGCTCAGGGGGACGGTCGTCGTCGAGGAGGGCGCGACGATCGAACCGGGCGTCGTCATCGAGGGACCGGTCCTGGTTCGCAGCGGTGCCGAGGTCGGTCCGAACGCGTACGTTCGCGGCGCGACGCTTCTGGACGAGGACACCGAGGTCGGGCACGGGGTCGAAGTGAAGAACACCGTCGTCATGGCGGGGACGAACGTGCCACACGTCAGTTACGTCGGCGATAGCGTTCTCGGACGGGACGTGAACCTCGGTGCGGGGACCCAGGTCGCGAACCTGCGACACGACGACGCGGACGTGACACTGATGGTCAAAGGCGAGCAGGTCTCGACCGGACGCCGGAAGTTCGGGATCGTCGCCGGTGACGGCGTCAAGACGGCCATCAACACGAGTTTGAACGCGGGCACGAAACTCTCGGCCGGCGCGGTGACGAAGCCCGGCGAGTCGGTCACTCGAGACCGCTGAGACCGCTGGAGTCGTCCTCGGATTCGGGCGCGAGCGTCCCGTTTTCCGGCGCGTCGATGTCGTCGCTCCGTGCCGCGCTCCATGCCCAGAGGACCCGACGGATGCGTTCGTGGGCCACCTCGTAGCTGACGTTCGCCGGCAGGTCGTCTGCCTGCCCGGTGTAGCTCCCGAACTGGGTGTGGTTGACACCTTCGAGAGTGATGACGGTGGCGTTCTCCGGGAGGTTCCGGTCGGTCGCGGTGGACTCCGCGCTCGTCACGACCCCGTCACGTGAGCCCAGGACTTGCAACGCCGAGAGGTCGGTCCCGTTGATGGACTGCTCGCAGTACGAGCCCGCGAGGACGACACCGTCGACTCGCTCGGGGTTGTTACTCGCGTACTGACAGGCCATCGAGCCGCCGAGCGAGTGGCCGCCGACGTACCACGTGCGGATTTCGGGTGCCTGTTCGCGGAAGACGCCGGCCCGGTCGGGGTCGAGGACCGACAGCGTGAATGGCATCTTCGGGACGTACACCCTGACGCCGGTTTCGGCGGCGTAGGGAGCCAGAACGGGGACGTAGGCCTCGGGGTCGACGTGACCGCCGGGATAGAAGACGAGGCCGACGCTCGCGGGTTCGTCGCCGGTCTGGGAGATGACGTAACTGCCGCGGCGTTCCTCGACGGTCACGTTCGCGTCGTCGGTGGCCGCCGCCACGGACCCCGAGCGGGGCTGGTGCGGGTTGGCGGCCCAGCCGACGCCCAGGGTCGCAACGACGACCATGACGGCGAGCAGCCAGACGATAGCGCGCTTTCCGTTCGACACCACGACAGTTCGCATACCGGGTGCTACTGGGGGAGGGGTAATACCGCTTTTCCACTCCACGTGGTAGCGTGCGCCGTTGCAGGAGTTATTAGTGAGTTGGGAGAGTGTGCCACTCACGGATGATTGATAAACCAGACCTGAGCGGGCAAACCGCCTTTATCACTGGAACGACGCGCGGCATCGGAAAGCAGTTGGCGCTCGCACTCGCCGAGCAGGGATGTAACATCGTCTCGACGGGCAAAACCGTCGACGACTCCGACTCGGACCTTGAGGGAACGATTCACAAGACGGCCGAGGAGTGCGCCGAGAAGGGTGTGGACACGCACGCCATTCAACTGAACGTCCGCGACGAGGACGTCGTCGACGCGGCCATCGAGGAGGCCATCGACGAGATGGGCGAGATCAACATCGTCATCAACAACGCTTCGGCCATCCAGATGGCGAACGTCGAGGAGATGCCGGCCAACCGGTACGACCTCATGAACGAGGTCAACGTGCGCGGCACGTATCTCGTCTCCCGCGGGTTCATCGACCACCTCCAGGACGTCGAGGAGGACGCCTGGATCCTGACGAACGCGCCGCCGGTCAAGATCGACCGCGCGCCGGGGAAGGCCGCGTACTCCTGGTCGAAAATGGGAATGTCGTTCATCACGCTCTCGCTGGCCCAGGAAGTCGGCGGCTACGACATCGGCTGTAACTCCTTCTGGCCGGTGACCGCGATCGACACGCGCGCGACCCGCTACTTCGGCATGGGCACGGAGGACGACTGGCGCACCCCCGAGATCGTCTCGGATACGGTCCTGGAGATCCTCAACCGCGACCCGGCCGAGTTCACCGGCGAGTACGTCTACGACGAGGAACTCCTCCGCGAGGCCGGCGTTTCCGACTTCTCGGAGTACAACCTCACCGAGGGTGACCCGGCACCGATGTCCGCACAGATATTCGACCCCGACTACTCCCGGTCGGAGTAACGCCACCGTGAAACATCGCTGTCTTCGGGGCCTCCCGTCGATGGCGATATGTGGGATTAAGTAGGTCGGTTGCACAGGTTCCAATAATGGTTGACCCGACATCGGATCTCGACGAGGACGTATCAGAGGACGACGCACCCACCTGCAGGACGTGCGGTGAACCGATCGTGGATTCACCGAACCACCGCGTTATCACGTGGGTCGAGGACGGCCAGGTCCAGTCAGCACACTTCTGTGACGAGGACTGCCGACTCGACTGGGACGGCGCCCAGTAATCTCTCTTCTTTCTCTGCTTCGGTATCGAACGGCGGCAACCGTTGCTGTTAGCGGTCCCGGCTCACAGATCCTGCTCTGGCACGGTACTATCGCCCGAAGAAGTGGGGAGAGACCCACTTGGAAACGAGTTGGGAGCGATGCCAGTGGCACGGATACTCGTATCGGGAGAGTCCGACCACCAGCAACTGTCCGTAAGTGTGTAGTTTGTATTGCAGTTTCGCCAGTCATACGAGGGGATTCATAGCGGATACAGCGCGGAAACCCACCCTTTAGGGGTGGGCTAGCTTACACATCTCGAACGGATCAAACCGGGGCCGCCCGGACAGGGGACTATCGACTGGCCGGCGACCGGGTCCGAGTGCCGCGTTTCCATCGCGCCCCCGGTACGGGTAGTGGAGACGTAGGCGGGGCCAACGGGGACACAGGTACGCGCAAACCCGTGTTCGCCCGGTGTTCGAAGCTCCGGTAGGCTGTACCGGTCACCGCAGTCGGGAACGGTTACTCGAACTCGCCGTCGGGAACGTCGGTTTCGGGCTGGCTCGCCATCTCCAGGCGGTGGTGTGGCAGGAAGTGCGCGAGGTCGGTCGTCGTGACGATGCCGACCGGTTCGCCGCCTTCGGTGACGGGGAGTTTCTTGACGCCGTTGTTCCCCATGCGGTCGCCCGCGTTCTCGACGGTGTCGCTGGGCCGGATGGTGACGACCGGGTCGGACATCAGTTCCTCGACCGTCGTCGACTGGGGGTCCTGCCCGTTTCCGATGCTCTTGACCACGTCGTGTTCGGTGATGATGCCCTCGATCGGGTTCTCCCCGATGACGAGCGATCCGACACCTTCCTCCGCGAAGACGCGAGCAATGTCGTCGATAGTGGTCTCCCGCTCGACGGTTTTGACCGGCGAACTCATGATCTCGCTGACTGGCGTGTCGTCTGCCATGACTACGTTGGCGGTGGTACGCCGCACTCTTAAGCGTAGCCCTCAACGCGACACACCCGAGAAAACCCACCAGCCGTCAAACTGCCGGACAGAAATGTTCGCAACCGACGGTTGTCGAGCGGGCAGCAAGCACGATAAGTCTGCCCGAGCATCGATCCGGTGTTCACGTACTTCTGTCCGAGAGTCTCAGTTCGTCCCGACCAGTGCGTCGAGGACCTTCGACTGGGCGATAGTGAGGTGCTCCGTGAACGTCGACAGGGAGATATCCAGGGTCTCGGCGATCTCGCTGCCGTTGGTTTCTCGCGGATGTTCGAAGTACCCCATCTCGTACGCGGTTTCGATGACCTCGCGCTGTCGCTCGGTGAGTCGGCCCCGGTCGACGAGGACGAGGTTCTCGCTGTCGAGGTCGCCCGACCGTGAAAGATGCTGGAGCTGGACGTCACCGTACTGCGCCCGGAGGTCTGCCACGAGCGACCGGACCACGTCGACGTCCGGCGCGTAGAAGGTCAGTACCAGGCGGCCGTTCTCGGCCCGGACGTCCTGGAGCGGACAGTCCCGGCGCTCGACGGCCTCACACACGCAGCTCCGGTCGCGCTCGCGTTCGAACCGGTACCTCGTCTCGGTGTGCGTCTCGAAGACCGGCGTCACGCCCTCGCGGTCGATCTCCGAGTCGGCAGTGAACTCCTCGGTGACCGGTCCCTCGCCGGTCGCGGCGTTCCAGGAGATGTTCGATACCTCGTCACCGGTCTCCGCCGAGATCTCGCCGGCCGGGCACGACCCCGGGGCCAGAACCGACATCGCGACCTGCAACCCTGCCGTGCCCATACGCCCCCTACGAAGCCCCCCAGTATTGAGGTTCTACCGAAGGTGTTCGCCTCGGCCGACCACGACCGCGCTGGTCGACGCCAGTCGACGACCTGTCCCGACGGGGATGGAAAAACACCCTCGATGTTTTGGCCCTGGATTGATTCCCCAGCGGGCGGAACCTACGGATGCAGCCGGAATCGACCAGCGGGTTTCGGTTGCGTGGACAGTTCGAGAGTCCGGCCGAGTCAGCGAGGCGGCCCGGCTGTCGGCAGGCGGCTCGGACAGTTCCCGACGCTGCTCGCCCCGTGGAACTGGACCGAAACGCATTGGTGTCCACTACCTGCGACAGCCGGCCAGTATCGGCCGTCTCGCGGGCGGTCCGACGGAAATAGCGGTATTTTTTGCGACGTATAAGTAGGGGTGACCGAATCTATTCGCGACAATTGCCATAGCGGTGACGCCGGAACACGCGCGTATCAATGGCTACAGCGTCGTGGATCAGTATCGCGGTAATGAGTGGACTCCTCTTCGCGGTGATGCTCTGGGTGACTCGGGTCGAGGACTGGCGGTCGTACGCGCTGTCGGTGTCCGGTGACCGCGGGTTCGGACGCGAGTCGGGGCACGGTCACGCCGAAAAGCCCAGCGGCATCACGCGGTGGCTGACGACCGTCGATCACAAGGACATCGGCCTGCTGTACGGCACCTTCGGCATCCTCGCGTTCGCCTGGGGCGGCATCGCCGTGCTGTTGATGCGCGTCGAACTCGCCGGCCCGGCCGAGGACATCATGAGCGCGAGCCTGTACAACGGGCTGATGACGAGTCACGGGGTCACGATGCTGTTCCTGTTCGGGACGCCAATCCTCGCCGCGTTCTCGAACTACATGATCCCGATACTCATCGGCGCGGACGACATGGCGTTCCCCCGCATCAACGCCATCGCCTTCTGGCTGCTCCCGCCGGGTGCCCTGCTGATCTGGGGCGGCTTCTTCCTGCCGGCGATCGAACCGGCGCAGACCGCCTGGACGATGTACACGCCGCTGTCCATCGAACAGACCAATCGCGCCGTCGACCTGATGTTGCTCGGGTTGCACCTGACCGGCGTCTCGGCGACGATGGGGGCGATCAACTTCATCGCGACTATCCTCACCGAGCGCGGCGAGGACGTGACCTGGGCGAACCTGGACATCTTCTCGTGGACCATCCTCGTGCAATCCGCACAGATCCTGTTCGTCTTCCCGCTCCTGGGCAGCGCGCTCATCATGCTCCTGCTGGACCGGAACTTCGGGACCGCGTTCTTCACGGCCGACGGTGGCGGCGCGCTGCTCTGGCAGCACCTGTTCTGGTTCTTCGGTCACCCCGAGGTGTACGTCCTCGTCCTCCCGCCGATGGGACTCGTGAGCTACATTCTGCCGAAGTTCTGCGGCCGGAAGCTGTTCGGGTTCAAGTTCGTCGTCTACTCGACGCTCGCGCTGGGCGTCATGTCCTTCGGCGTCTGGGCCCACCACATGTTCGCGACGGGCATCGACCCGCGGCTCCGGGCGTCCTTTATGGCGGTCTCCATCGCCATCGCGATACCGAGCGCGGTCAAGACGTTCAACTGGATCGCAACGATGTGGAACGGGAAGTTGCGGCTGACCGCGCCCTTCCTGTTCTGTGCTGGCTTCGTGTTCAACTTCATCATCGGCGGCGTCACGGGCGTCTTCGAGGCCTCGATTCCGATCGACCTCGTCCTCCACGACACGTACCACGTCGTCTCACACTTCCACTACGTCATCATGGGTGCCATCGCCTTCGCCGTCTTCGCGGGCGTCTACTACTGGTTCCCGCTGGTGACCTGGAAGATGTACCAGCGCACGCTGGCGAAGTGGCACTTCTGGCTCTCGATGGTCGGCACCAACCTCACCTTCTTCCCCATGGTCCTGCTGGGCTATCTCGGGATGCCGCGCCGCTACGCGACCTACGAGATCACCGCGGGACCGCTGAACGTGTTCACTATCCTGCACCAGCTGGCGACGGTCGGCGCGTTCGTGCTGGCCGTCGGCCAGCTCATCTTCGTCTGGAACATCGTGACCTCCTGGCTGGAAGGCCCCGACATCGGAACCGACGACCCGTGGAACCTCGAGGAAACGCGGATCTCCGGCCGTGAGTGGGCCTGGTTCGAGGAGCAGCGCGAGACCGCCATGCCGGACGGCGGTGAGCGAACGGAGAGTTCGCGATCCTCGTCTGTCCAGAGGTCAGACGGCGGTGAACGAACTGATGGTTCGGAGTCCTCGTCGGACTGACGGGGAGTCCCAGTAGTTTTACCCCGCGAGTCGCCAGTCCTCTCGTATGACAGAGGAACGAGACCCGGAGGCGACCCTGGACCAGTGGAAAGCGGAGATGCAGGCCGAACACGCCGAGGCCATCGCGAACCCCGACCCCGAGGAGGATCACCAGATCGAGGGTGTCGTCCAAGTCAACTACCGCGTCTACTACGAGTACGACGAAGACAGTGACGCGCTCGAACGGACGCGGGAAGAGCAAGTAGACGAGTTGACGGACCCGGAACTGCGCTCGTGTGCCTGCGGCGTCCGGGGGATGACGCCCGACGAAGCGCGAGAACACATGGCCGCGAGTCGCAACCAATCGTAGCGAGGACGCAAGCACCTATCGACTACGTGAAACGATTTAATTCATAACAGACCTGTGAGTATCGCCACTGACTGTCTTCCAGATGATAGATTCGCTCCTCCGCATCCTGATCGGTGTCGTCGTCAGTATCGTCGCAGCGGCGATTCTGATGCCGCTGACGTTTCTCATCGCGAAACTACTGCGCCGGATCATCGGCGGAAAGACGGCCCAATCCGTCTGTCAGCGCGTGGGGAAACCGAGCCTGAACACGGATCTGGCGGACAAGGTGGAGACGGCGATCATCGGCGGTCTCATCGGTGGCGTGGTGTTCGCGAGTCTCAGTCCGGCCCTCGCGCCGGCGATGTACGACTTCCACGTCGACAGCGGCATCGTCGATCAGCCGGAACCGGACCTTTCGGTCCACGAACTTCGCGGCGTCTCCGAGGAGACCATCTCCGAGGAGTTCGAAGTCCGCGCGGACGAGAACTACTCGGTGTACGTACTCGAACTTCACAACGACGACAACAGGGCCCTCTCGGATTACAACTTGAACGTCAGGTTCCCGGGATGTGTCGAGCGGACCTCGATGGGGGCGACGACGTTCGGGGCAGCCGTCGTCAGCAACGAAACCGAGCAGGTCCAGGTCGGCGAGTTCAGCAACCGCTCGGCCAACGCGACCTGTTACGGGGCGATCCAGATCGACGAGTTCTCGACGCAGAGTTCGACGGTCGTTACCTTCCTCGTCAACGATACTGCGGACGAGAGCCGAACGGAAATGTATCCCGCACCGGAAAACGAGAGCTCGGTCTACCTGTCCAATTCCTATACCTGGAAGTACAACAGCCGCAGTTACTACGAACCCGCCGAACTGACGAGCTACAACACGACGATCGCTAACAACAGCGCGGCCTGACGAGACTACTCGGTTGGGCCTGCGTCGGACTGTGATCGAAATCAGAAGCCTCTCGATTCCAGCGGTGTCCAGGCGGACCGAACGGAGTCCAGTTCACGGCTCGCTGTCGTACCGTGGCATCGAGAGCGTCGTCGCGAGCGGGAGGTAACAGAGTTGATGCTCCAGAGCGAGATCGCTGGCCCCCGGCCGGGTCGCACTCGCCGCGACCGACGCAGTCGACAGCGTCGTCGCCTCGGCATAACAGGAGGCGTAGTTCAGCCGGAAGAAGTCCTCGACGAGCGTCGTATCGAAGTGCCTCGTCATCGCATCGAACACGGCCCTGCCCCGTTCCCGGGCGGACCGACAGTCCGGTTCCGGAAAGAACTCGCGCGCGAAATACGCGTACGCGCGGTCCGACTCGAAATACCCGGGGAGAACCTCCTCGATGGAGTTTCGGCCGGCCTGGAGCGTGTCCTCGTCGACGCAGTCGGCAAGCGGTGCAACCGACCGCGCTTCCGGCCGGTCGCCCGCGCTCGCGCGCTCCTGAAACGCCTCGATACAGCAATCCGGGTACCCGTGTAGCGACCCCTGATACCGTTCGAACTCGGCACGCGTTCCCTCGACGACGGCATCGAGGTTCCGGTCGAGAATCGTTTCCGGGGCCGGCGCGTCGCCGGCACGGAAGAAATACACCCGGAGCCCCCACTCGACGGAGCGCCCGTATCGCAGCCACTCCGGGACGACGACGGTCTCTCCGGGGTAGGCCGTCCGGAGTAGCTCGACCTCGGGGAGCCGGTCGGCCACCTCGCGTATCCGATCGGCGGCGTCTCGTAACGAGGCTCGTTCCACCGCGTCGACCGAGACCTCCGTCGTCTGAAGGAGCAATCGGGACTGCGTGACGGTCTCGATTCGCTCGGTGCTTCGGCCGCCGTCCCCGCTGGCGCTCGCGTACGCGCGCGCTGCCTGTTCGATGCTTCGGAGGTACGAGCGGTCGATCGGGACGCTGGCACCGCGGCGGTGACCGGTACGCACCGACGCCGTCTCCAGGGCGATGATCGTGGGAAGGGAAGCCACTGCAGCACGGTTCATGCCGTGAGGCTCCACGTCCAGCACCCTCAATCATCCGCCGGCCGCTGTTCGCGTGGGATCCGCCGGGCCGACTACCCGTGGAACTCGTCCCAGCCGACCGCTTCCTGGTCGACGATGGTGTCACTCTCCGGCACATCGCCGTCCGGCGGCATACTCCCCTCGGCGGGGCCACCGGGTTCGTCGACCACGATCCGGCCGAGCATCCCCAGGGTCTTGTGAGGGATACAGAAGTAATCGTACGTCCCCGCCACGTCGAAAGTGTGTTCGAAGGTCGCCCCCTCCTCGGACAATGTTTCGCTGTTCCAGGGTTCGGCGTCCTGGGGGATCCGAGTCACGGTCGCACCTCCGTTCCCGTCCGCATAGGCTGTCGAGGAGTGTGCCCCGGACGCGTTCACCCACGTGACGGTCGTCCCGGATTCGACGAACAGCCCCATGGGATCGAAGATGTACTCCGAGCCGTCGGTCCGCATCTCGACGGTGTTTTCCCCGTCACCACCGCCGTCGGTCGGGCTACCGCCATCGCCACCGCCGTTTCCGCCACAACCAGCAAGCCCGATCAGTGACGCGGTCCCGATACCTGTAAGGAAGGTACGGCGACGCATACCGGAACAGTCCACGGCCAGCCCCAAGACTTCCAGTGAGAGCAGGATGTCCATTCGAAGCCGAGATGTCGCGCGACCGAACATGGGGCGTGAGGGCCCGTGACCGACAACGGTGTGTTTTTTGCGCCCCGGATTCCCACACCGAGTAATGACCGACACCGCGGAGTACGACTACGAGGAGTTGGGGCTGGTCGCCGGGCTGGAGATCCACCAGCAACTGGACACCGAAGAGAAGCTGTTCTGCGGGTGTCCGACGGCGCTGCGTGAACCCGAAGACGCCGTCCGGCGGTTCACCCGGTATCTGCACCCCACCAAGAGCGAACTCGGGGAGATCGACGACGCCGCCCTCGAAGAGAGCATGGTCGACCGCGAGTTCGAGTACCTCGCCTACGACACGACCTGTCTCGTCGAGGAAGACGACGAGCCGCCCCACCGCGTCGACCGCGAGGCCATGGACACCGCCATGGAGATCGCACAGCTACTCGATATGAACGTGGTCGACCAGGTCAACGTCATGCGGAAGATCGTCGTCGACGGGTCGAACACCTCCGGCTTCCAGCGCTCGATGATGGTCGCCAACGAGGGCGTCATCGAGACCGAGGACGGCCCGGTCGGCATCGAGGACATGCTGCTGGAAGAGGAGTCCTGCCAGCGCGTCGAGGAGACCGACGACGGCGTCCGCTTCAGCCTCGACCGCCTCGGCATCCCACTGGTCGAGATCGGCACCAAACCCGACATCCGCTCGCCCGAACAGGCCAAAGAGGCCGCAGAGCGCATCGGGATGTTGCTGCGCTCGACGGGGAAGGTCAAACGCGGCCTGGGCACCATCCGCCAGGACGTCAACGTCTCCATCGCCGAGGGGGCCCGCATCGAGATGAAGGGCGTCCAGAGCTTAGAGGACATCGACGACCTCGTTCGCAACGAAGTCCGCCGCCAGGTCGAACTGCTGGACATCAAAGACGAACTCCACGACCGCGACGCCGAGGTCGGCGACCCACAGGACGTGACCGAAGTCTTCGAAGACACCGAGTCGGGCGTCATCGGCGGCGCACTCTCCTCGGGCGGGAAAGTGATGGGACTGCCGCTCTCCGGGTTCGACGGCCTCGTCGGCCGGGAGATTCAGCCCGACCGCCGGCTCGGAACCGAGTTCTCCGACCACGCCAAGCGCCACGGCGCGGGCGGCATCTTCCACACCGACGAACTCCCGGCCTACGGCGTCACGGAGGACGAAGTCGCGGCGCTTCGGGACGCAGTGGGTGCCGGCCCCGAGGACGCCGTCGCCATCGTCGCCGACGACCCCGACACGGCGGAGTTGGCCATCGGAGCCGTCGCCGAGCGGGCCGAAACCGCGATGGACGGCGTCCCCGAGGAGACCCGGGACGCCACCGAGGACGGCACTTCCCGCTATCTGCGCCCGCTCCCGGGCGCAGCGCGGATGTACCCCGAGACAGACGTGCCGCCGGTCGAACCCGACCCGGCGGCGGTCGAGACGCCGGAACTGCTCACCGAGAAGGTAGAGCGATACCGGACCGAACTCGATCTCGGCGAGGGACTGGCCAATCAGGTCGCCTACGGCCAGCGCTGGGCGCTGTTCGAGGAGGCCGTCGAGACCGGGGTCGACCCCAACCTCGCGGCTCGCACGCTCGAATCCGACGTGACGGAACTCCGCCGCCACGACGTCCCCGTCGAGAACCTGACCGACGACCACTTCCGTGGGGTGTTCTACCTGCTCGCCGACGGCGAACTCGCAAAGGAGGGCGTTCCGGACCTGCTGACCGCGCTGGCCGAGGACCCCGAGTTGACCGCCCCCGAGGCCGCAGACCAGGAAGACCTCGGGAGCGCCGGCGAGGACGAGGTCCGCGACGCCGTCGTCGAGGTCGTCGAGCGCAACGCCGAGCAGGTCGCCGAGGAGGGAATGGGTGCCTTCTCCGGCCTGATGGGCGAGTGCATGGGCGCGCTGCGCGGCCAGGCCGACGGCGACCTGGTCAGCGAGGTGCTGCGCGAGGAGATCCAGAAGCGAGCCTGAGACCGACGGCCCCGGGATCCCACCGACCGTAATTCACTCACGGGAGCGCGTGGTAGACGGGGTCGGTGGGTCACGATCCTCTCGAAACATCATTTCCTCATCTCGACGGTCCTCGCGGTCGCGCTCGTTCCAGTCGTCGAACCGTCAGCCCCGTTGGTGATCGTCGGCTACGGGGCGGCTCTGGGCGTCCTGGTCGACCTGGACCACTTCCTGCTCGCTCGCTGGAACACCGGGAACTGGCGAGCGACGACCGACGTCGTCCGAAACCCGCGGCTGCTCCTCTTCGACCAGGAATCGATCTTCGAGCACGGTGAGGTCGGGGCGAAACAGCGACTCCGCAGTCACGTGGTCATCACCGGCTGCCTCGTCGCCGGACTCCTGCCGGTCAGCCAGCCGTTGGCCGTTGTCTCCGGCGTAGTGCTAGTCGGTCACATCCTCTCGGACATCGTCTGGGACTTTACCCCCGTCTTCGGGCCGCCCCAGGCGTCGGTGCGAAAGCAGCGAAAAGGCTGATACAGTCCACGGAGGGTGATTTCAGCGGGTTCGAGCACCGGCGACAGCTCCATCGCGGACGACGACTCGGTGCGTCACGCTGTGATCACTACGCTGACCGTCGTCTCGGCGCGGTCTCGTCGACTCTTACTGCAGTTCGAGCGCGCCGCGGTCGACGGCCCGCTTGACGTCGTCGCCGTGGTACGACATCGTGCTGGTGGCGATGGTCCCCGTCACCGGGCCGTCCAGTCGGAGCGTGAGTTCCGCGGGGTACTCGCCCTCGGCCGTCGTCTCGTCGGTAGCGTCGACGACTTCGACCCCCTGACCCGGCGTCAGGCCGAGGAACCGCTCGCGAACCTGGAACCGCTCGCCCGTCTCGATAGCTGTGCTGTCGTCCTCGTCGGCCGGCCGCTGGAGCATCTGAGGCATTTCGTTTCGTTTTACAACTTCCACCTGTTTAGAGTTTATAGTAGATATGCCCGGTCTTTTATATCCCCTAACGATTTCGGGGGAAGACTGGTACCTATTGACAACACCGGCATCGGCCCGAACACACGGGCTCCTCGAAATCAACGGCAGCGATGCCAGAGGGCCAGTTTCCGCAAAGACGACGAGACGCGATGTAGCGCCGGCGGGAGAACTCAGCGGTCGTCGCGGTCAGATCGCTCGCCGGTCGCGCGCTGGGCGGCCTTGCGGAACAGCCCCCGCAGGGTGCGGGCCTCGCGGCCGGTCGGGTGGGCGCGACCGAGGAGGCGACGCCAGAGCCGCCGTACTTTGGGCCGTTTCTCCTCGGGGTGGTCGATCGCGACGAGGAAGTCCGCGAACTGGTCGTGGAGCCCCTCGATGGCCGCTTCCTCGGCCCGTTCGTGTCGCTGGTCGGGATGCTGGGTCGAGTCGAGCGTGAGCGTCCGCAACTCGTAGAGGACGATGGTCGCCGCCTGGCCGAGGTTCAACACGGGGTAGTCCTCGCTGGCCGGGATCGAACAGATCTCGTCCAACTCTGCCAGTTCGTCGTTGGTCAGGCCGACCCGTTCCCGGCCGAAGACGATGGCGGTGTCGGCCTCGACGCCGTCGAGACCGTCGGCGAGTTCCCGGGGCGTCGAGAACGGATACCGGGTGTGTTTCGTCGGGTCCTCGTTCGTGACGGCCGTACAGCCGACGGTGTGGTACTCGGCGACCAGTTCCTCGAACTGGATAACCCGTGCGTTCGGCAGGACGTCCTCGCGGGCCTGGCCGGCGAAGCCGTACGCCTCCCCGTCGGGGTCGAGTTCGGGCGGGTCGACCAGCAACAGCTCCGAGAAGCCGAAGTTCTTCATCGACCTGGCGATGGTTCCGACGTTCCCCGGTTCCGTAGCGTCGACGACGGCGACAGCGAGCGACATCTCAGAGGTCCAGGTCGTCCAGGTTCACGTCGAGGGCGTCCAGGTCCTCGTCGTCCAGTTTCTCCAACTCCTCTTCGAGCGTCGGGATGTCGTCGCTGATGTCGGGCTCTTCGGGGAGGTCGTCCGGGTCGGTGTTGACGTGGTCGAGGCCGCCGTACCCCTCGGGGGCGCGGCCGCCGCCGGCGAACCACTCCTGGAACTCGTCTTCGAGAACGGTGTCGCCGGCGTACTCCGAGCCGCCCTCCTCGCGGAACCAGTAGAGGAAGTCCGCCTCGTGGTCCGGACAGAGCAGGACTTCGCCCAGCGGTTCGCCGTAGATGACGCGGGCGACGTTACATTCCTGGATGTTCTCTTCGCCGTGAATCAGATAACACGCGTCGCAGGGTTCGCCCATCATCGTCGACAGCCGGACGATTCGGTCGCGCGTGTCCGGTTCCATCATCTCCAGCGGGCGCAACTCCCCGTTCTCGTCGAACACTTCCGCTTCGTCGAACCGCCAGCCGCGCAGCCCGATGTTGACCTTGCCCATACGTGGTAGCTAGCCGACTGACCGACATAAGCAGCATGGACTCGGGGTCGGCGCCGAATCGGATTGTTTTTCAGAATTGAAAGCTAACGGCCAAAACACTTAATTATCGATATGACCGTCACACCGCGCATTCGAGTTTTATACGTCGGGTCGGACGCCGATTTCGAAAGCGCAGTTGCCAGTGATATCGATACTGAGACTGAGGTCGTTCGGAAACGGCAGACCGTTTCCGGCGAGTTGGACGAGCTATCCGACGGGTCGTTCGATTGCGTGGTTTGTGACTCCGAGTTACCCGAGGACGACTGGACGGCGGTACACCGGGCAGTGCAGGAAACAGCACCCGCCACGCCGTTCGTCCTCCTCGCGTACGACGACAGCGTCGTCAGCTCGGCACTCGACGCGGGGATCACCGAGTACGTCCTGGTGAACTCGGACCCGGAGCCGTACATAACTGCAGCCAGGCGGATCTCGCATGCGGCCGAGCGGTACCGAGCCACGAACGGGTCGGCGAACGACGAGTGGGGCCAATCGTTACTGGCGGAAACGACGGACACGATCTGCGTCGTCGACGATGGCGGAACGATCCAGTACGTCAGCCCGTCCGCGAACCGGCTGTTCGACGGTGCCGGTCGAGACCTGAAGGGAGAGACGATCGAATCGATCGTCCACCCCGACGATACCGAGCGGGTTCGCGAGGCCTTCGAGACAGTGCTCGCGTCGCCGGACCGGGCAGTGACAGTTCAGTTCCGAACCCGGTGTGGCGACGGGGAACGGAACTGGGTCGAGTGTCGGGCTCGCAATCGGATCTCGAACCCGGATATAGGGGGCGTCGTCGTGACGCTCACCGACATCTCCGAACACAAGCACCGTGAGCGTGAACTCCGACGGTTTCGGGCAGTGATCGAGCAGGCCGGACACGCGATTTACATCACGGACACCGACGGGACGATAGAGTACGTCAACCCGGCGTTCGAGGAATCGACCGGCTACAGCTACGAGGAAGCAGTCGGAGACTGCCCGAACATCCTGAACTCCGGCGAGCACAGTAGCGAGTACTACGCGTCGCTGTGGGACACGATCCTCTCGGGCAACGTCTGGAAGGGGGAAGTCATAAACGAGCGAAAGGACGGCCATCGGTACGTCATCGAGCAGACCATCGCACCCGTCGAAGACGCCGAGGGGAACATCGACCGGTTCGTCGCGATCAACACGGACATCACCCAGCGGAAGGCATACGAACAGAAGCTAGAACAGTACGAGCAGATAATCGAGAACCTGCCCGTCGGCGTGTTTCGGACGACGCCCGGCGAATCCGGGGAGTTCGTCGAGGTGAACGCCACGCTGGTATCGATGTACGACGCCTACTCGAAAAGCGAGCTATTGGACCGGAACGTCAGCGATTTCTACGCCGATACCGACGACCGCACCGCGTTCAGTCGTCGGCTTTGCGAGGAAGGCTCCATTACCGGACTGGAAGTCGAACAGGAAACGCTCGCCGGCGAACGGCTACAGGTGTCGCTCACGGCGATGAAGACCGAAGAGGACGGCGACGTCTACTTCGACGGCGTCCTCCAGGACATCACCGAGCGGAAACGCCGCGAACGGGAACTCGAACGGAAAAACGAGCAGCTCGAACAGTTCGCCAGCATCGTCACGCACGACCTCCGGAATCCGCTCAACGTCGCCCAGTCGCGACTCGAAATAATCGAGCAACGGTGCGAGAGCGAGGAGTTCGGCGAGAACGTCGCTATCATCGACGAGCAACTCGTCCGGATGGAGGAACTCATCGAGGACGTCCTGGCGATCGCGCGACACGGCAAACGTGTCGAGGAGACCGAGCCGATGGATCTGGGGGCGCTTGTCGAGAGCTGCTGGCAGACGGTCGAGACGGCCGAGGCCGAGATCATCGTCGACACGGACCTGACCGTCGAGGTCGATACCAGCCGGGCACAGCAACTGTTCGAGAACCTGTTCCGAAACGCCATCGAACACGGCGGGCGGGACGTCACCGTCCGGGTCGACACGCTCCCAGACGGCTTCTACGTCGAAGACGACGGCCCCGGCATCGACCCTGCGGAACGGGGTTCCGTCTTCGAGCACGGTTTCACGACCAACGAATCCGGAACCGGGTTCGGGCTCAGCATCGTTCAGGAGATCGTCGACGCCCACGGCTGGGACATCAACGCCACGGCGGGCACGCGTGGCGGCGCACGGTTCGAGATAACCGGTCTCGACACCGATCACGAATAGCGCGGGGAGGCCAAACATGCCCTCGATCGAGTGGCGCCGAACGACCGGGAACCGACAGTTTTTGTCCGTCCCACCCAACCGGAAGACATGCGCAACGTCGACGCGGCCGGGCTGGGCATCGGCGACGATCACCCGCCCCGCATCATGGGCGTCCTTAACGTCTCCAGCGAATCACCGTACGAACCCAGCGTCTTCGACGACGCGGGGGAAGCCGCCGCCTACGTCGACGAGCAACTCATCGACCAGGGGGCAGACATCGTCGACGTCGGCCTCGAATCCGCCAACAAGAAGTTCGAGGTCCTCTCAGCGGAGGGGGAACTGGACCGACTCGACACCGCCGTCGAAACCATCGAGAGCGTCAGCGGTGACGCGGTCTTCTCGATCGAAACCCGCTATCACGAGGTCGCCGAGGCGGCCCTCGATCGGGGGTTCGACATGGTCAACGACATCTGTGGCTTCGCCGACCCCGAGATGCCACGGGTCTGTGAAGCGTACGACGTGGCCGTCGCGAAGATGGCCAGCCCGCCGGACCTCGAACGCCCCGGCGCGGTCGAAAAACCCGACGACATCTACGACGCCCTCGAACTGAACGGCTTCACCGACAAGACCATCCTCGATCCGGCCTTCGGCGGGTGGAGCGAGGACAAGACCCTCGAAGACGACCGCGAGACGTTCCGCCGACTCAGGGAGTTCCGGGGCTACGGCTACCCGATTTTGGTCTCGATCAACCGGAAGAACTTCCTCCGGGACCTGGCGGGCCGCTCCACCGAGGCGGCGCTCCCGGTGAGTCTCGCGGCCACCTCGATGGCCGTCGAGCGCGGGGCCCACGTGATCCGAACCCACGACGTGGCCGAAACCCGGGACGCCGCGATCATCGGTGACGCCTTCACTCGGGACCGACTCCGCGACGCCGACGCAGGCGTCGAAGAACTCGACGTGAGCACCACCGGAGAGGTCGAACGACACGCCGAGCGCCTGGGAGTCGACGCGTCGTACCCCGAGGACGCGGTCTGCAAGGTGTTCGAACTCTCCGGACTCGACGCCGCTGCTCGCGACCAGCTTCGGACCCAGGCCGGCACCTACGGAGCCACCGTCGCCGAGGGAACGGGCGACCGGTTGCTCCTGTTCGGCACCGTCGGAACCCTCGACCGTCTCGCCGACGGCTTCGACGGGTCGGATCGGATCGAACGTGCCCTCGAACGAATCGGAGATTCACTTAAATGAGAGGGTCCCGTCCGGCGAATACGCCGAGAGATCGAATCGCAGGAGGGCGACGGTCCGGGGTGTCTGACGGAGAGAGAAAACTTATGCCAGATGCGCCAGAACACTCAGGTGAAGGCCGAAAGGGCACCCGGGTAGGGGTACCAGGTTGTGCCATTTCGGCTCGTCCCGATTTATCTGGACCTACGTGGTGAGCGACAGGTATGGAATTCGAGAGCTGGAACCCCGTCTACGAGCGCATACTCGCGGACTTCGGGTTCGACCGCGCCGCCGACGAACGGGCACGTGACGTCATCGCGACGTTGACCGATCCCTTCGACCTTTCGCGTCTCTCGCTTGCCGACCGTCGGGTCGCCATCGCCGGCGCTGGTCCGTCGCTCACCGGCGAAATCGACCGAGCGGCGTCGGCCGACGCCGTCCTCGCCGCGTCGACGGCGGCCGATCGGCTGCTGGCGAACGGCGTCGACGTGGACTGTATGGTTACGGACCTCGACAAGACGCCCGAGACCGCCCGGAGACTCACCGAGCGGGGCGTCCCGGTTGCAGCACACGCCCACGGGGACAACGTTCCGGCGGTCCGCCGGTACGTTCCGACCTTCGAGGGAGCGTGGGTGTTGCCGACGACGCAGGCCGAGCCGGTCGGTCCGGTTCTGAACGTCGGCGGGTTCACCGACGGCGACCGGGCCGCCTTCCTCGCCGATCACCTGGACGCCGCCGAACTGGTGTTCGTCGGGTGGGACTTCGACGACCCGGACGTGACTCCGACGAAGCGCCGGAAGTTGGTGTGGGCCGAGCGACTGCTGTACTGGCTCGAACGCCGACGCGGCGAACGGTTCGACGTACTCGACGGCCGCCGCGAGGCGCTGGACACGGCGGCGCTACCGGTGGACTAGTCGAAGCGGCGGTCGACTTCCTCGAGCACCTCGTCGATGGTCCGTCGCTCAGCCTCGACGAGGACGCGCCGGACCTCGTCGGTGTAGTCGAGCGTCACGGACGGTGTGGGCATCCCGAGCGCCAGCGGGCCGGCCAGCAGTTCCCCGGTGTCGACGGTCTCGGTGAACCGGAAGGCGTCGGGGTACTCGCGGAGCGGTTCGGTAAAGGCGAAGTGCTCTTCGACGAGTTGCTCGGCCTCGGACCGTGAGAGCGTCGCCTCGACGGCCGGCCAGAACTCGTCTTCCTCGGCCTCGACGATCGGTCTGGCAGCCTCGGCCAGACGGCGCTGTTGCTCGACCAGGCGCTCTCGGATCTCGCCTCGGCGCTCCTCGGAGAGGTCCTCGCGCAGCGACTGGTAGAACGTATCGTGAGACAGCGCCTCGTCGCTGTAGTCCTCGAACTCCGCGTCGGGGGTTTCCGCGTAATCCAGCAGCACCTGTACCTGATCGAGCACGTCCTGTTCGTACGATTCAAGGGCCGGTTTGACGACGTGACGGTCCAGCAGGTAGTTCTTCTTGACGAGTTTGCTGACGACCCGACCGCCCTGCGACGTGCCACCGGCGAACGCCGCCGTCACGTCGAACCGGTCGTAGGCCGCCGTCATGATGTCGTCGACGTACGTCTCGAACCCCGTTTCGAGGGCCTCTCTGGTCATACTACCGACGTTCGATCGACCCCGACCTAATTCTGTCGGACGTTCAAGGGATCGAGTCGGCCGGCGGGTTGGTCCAGCCGGCCAGCGGAGCGACGCCGCCTCCCCGCTAGTTCCCCCGTGTAACCGCTCAGGGCTTCAGGACGACTTTCCCGCTGGATTTGCGGTCCTCGATGAACTCGTGGGCCTCGGCAGCCTCGTCCAGGGAGAACTCGTGGCCGACGATGACTTCCAGGTCGCCGGTCCCGAGGGCCTCGGTGAGCTTCGGCACGGCCTGGAAGACGCGACCCGGATCGCGGTACATCGCCTGCCCCAGGTGGTAGCCGATGACGGTGTGGTTGTTGAAGAGGAGGTCGCTCGTGTTGGGCTTGCCCGGCTCGCCGCTGGCGGCCCCGAACGAGACCATCCGCCCGAAGTGTTTCAGGCACTTCATGCTCTCGGTGGTCGTGTCGCTGCCGATGCCGTCGAGCACGAGATCGACGCCGTCGCCGTCGGTGTGGTCGTTGACAGCCTCGACGAAGTCGACTTCGGTGTACTGGATCGGGTGGTCACACCCGAGGTCCTCGGCGAGCCCGAGTTTCTCGTCGGTGCTCGCGGTGCCGTACACTTCGGCACCGGCGTTGCTGGCGAGCTGGACGGCGGCGGTCCCGACGCCACCCGCGGCAGCGTGAATCAGCACGGACTCGTCCTCGGTGAGGTCGCCCCACTCGAACAGGCAGTTGTGCGCGGTGAGGAACTGAACGGGGAAGCCAGCGCCCTCCGAGAAACTCATGTTCTCGGGCAGGTCGAACACGCCCGAGGCGTTGGCGATGGCGTACTCCGCATAGCCGCCGTGGTTGACGAAGCCCATGACCTCGTCGCCGACCTCGCGGCCGACCCCGTCACCGACGGCGTCGACGACGCCCGCGACTTCCATCCCGGGCGTGTAGTTGGGCTCCGGCCCGCCCTGGTAGTGGCCGCGGCGCTGCATGATGTCCGCGAAGTTGATCCCCGCAGCCTTCACTTCGACGCGGAGTTCGCCCGCATCCGGTTCCGGTTTCTCGGTGTCGTTGACCTCGATGACCGAACTGTCGCCAAACTCTGTTACCTCTACAGCTTTCATGATTTACCATTGTAAACAGATGGGCATAAATCACACCCATCCGGCACCACGGACCGGAAGCCAAAGGGAAACCGACCACGCTCGAACGGCGAAGTCCGACGCGACCCACGACGGACCGCCGTCGTGTGTCCCGGTCGGTATGAACCACCTGTCGTTTGCGGCGTAAGTTTAAGCCACCGGGGGCGTGCCATACTGGACATGGGATACGATTGCGAGTTCCTCACAGACGTCGTCGAGGACGGGTCGGTGTCGTTCGGCGACTCGGCGCGGGAGAGTCACGCGGCGGACTGGGCCGCCGACGAGGCCGGTACCGGCGTCACGCCCGACGCCGTCGTCTGGCCCGAATCGACGGCCGACGTCTCGGCAGTGCTCGACGCCGCCAACGACCGCGGGATCCCGGTGACACCGTACGCCGCCGGAACGAGCCTGGAGGGCAACGCCGTGCCCGAGTACGCGGGCATCAGTATGGACCTCACGCGCATGAACGACGTGCTGGAGGTCCGAGCGGACGACTTCCAGATCGACGTCCAGCCCGGCGTCATGGGCACTGCCATCGACGAAACGGTCAACGCCGAGGGCCTTTTTTTCCCGCCGCTCCCCTCCTCGGGCGGCATCTCGACGATCGGCGGGATGATCGCCAACGACGCCAGCGGGATGCAGACGGTCAAGTACGGCGAGATCGCCGACTGGGTGCTCGAACTGGAGGCGGTCCTCGCGGACGGGTCGGTCGTCACCGCCGGGTCGAAGGCCGTCAAGACCTCCAGCGGCTACAATCTGAAGGACGTACTCATCGGCAGCGAGGGCACCCTCGGCGTGGTGACCCGAGCGACGCTCGAACTCGAAGGCATCCCCCAGCAGATCCGTGGTGGGCGGGCGATCTTCCCGACGCTCGACGACGCCGCCGAAGCCGTCTTCGACGCCGTCCGGTCGGGCGTCGACGTGGCCAAGATCGAACTGGTCGACGCGATCAGTGCCGAGATGGCTAACGACTATCTCGGGACCGACCTCCCCGACGCGCCGATGACGTTCGTCGAGTTCCACGCCAACCACGGCGTCGAGGAGGAGATCGACTTCTGCCGGACCATCTTCGAGTCCCACGACGCGGAGCGCTTCGAGATGGCCGACGAGGACGCGATGGACGAACTCTGGGAGGCCCGGAGCGAACTCGCCTTCGCCCTCCAGACCTGGGACCCCGATAGAAAGCCGCTCCATCCGGGCGACGTGACCGTCCCCATCAGCAAACTCCCCGAGATCATCCGCTACGCGAAGGACCTCGGCGCGGAACACGACACGGTCGTTCCCTGCTTCGGACACGCCGGCGACGGCAACGTCCACTATACGCCGCTGGTCGACCACAGCGACCCCGACGACGTCGCGACGGGCGAGGAGATCTACACGGCTGTCGTCGAGAAGGCCATCGAACTGGGCGGGACCTGCACCGGCGAACACGGCGTCGGTCGGGGCAAACGGGAGTACCTGGAACTCGAACACGGTGCCGAAAGCGTCGAGGCGATGCGGGCGGTCAAGCGCGCACTGGACCCCAGGGACACGCTCAATCCCGGGAAGATCTTCCCCGAGACCGCACAGGGAGAGCGCGTCCAGGCCGAACCGACCGACGACTGACGACGCGGTCCGGGACGGTCAGTCGTGGACGAGCACGTCGAGCACGTCGACGCCGTCGGCATCGAGCGCCCGTTCTAACGCCGGGCCGATTTCCTCGGGCGTCTCGACGCGCTCGGCGTCGGCCCCGTGACTCTCCGCGTTTTTCACCAGGTCGACCGGCGGGTCGAAGTCCATCCCGACGTAGTCGTGGTCCTCGTCCGTGCCGCCGAAGATCGCCTGGGTGTTGTCCTTGAGGATGCGGTAGTTGCGGTTGTCCGGGACGACGACCGTCAGGTCGAGATCGTGGCGGACGGCCGAGTAGATCGAGTGGGGGTAGTAGAGGTACGAGCCGTCGCCGACGTAGCCGATGACCTCGCGCGGGTCCTCGCGCATCGACTCGGCCAGCGCCGCGCCGACCGAGGCCGGCAACCCGTAGCCGAGGCCGCCGCCCTTGTTCGAGACCATGCCCTCGGCCTCCATCTCCCAGCGGATGAGCAGCGGGTACTTCGAGGTCACCCCTTCGTCGACGACGTACGCGTCGGGAGCCGTCTCGCGCATCGTGTCGACGAGTTCGTGTTTCCCGGCGCGGGTGTCCCCCTCCGGCCGTTCGTCCACGCTCATGCCCTCGATGGTGTCGGCGAGCGAGGCTTTCATCGTCTCGACCGTCTGGAGGCGCTGCTCGCGCGTCTCGGCGGCCAGGCGGTCGTCGAGTCGCTCGGTCAGTTGCTCCATGACCAGGCCGGGGTCGCCGACCACCGCGGCGTCCGCCGGCTGGTTCTTTCCGACCTGCCAGGCGTCGTCGGAGACGTGGATGCAGGTGGTGTCCGAACCCACCAGATCGTCGTCGTGGCGCAGCAGCGTCGTGTTGGTCGAACACCCGACGAACACGACCGTGTCGCTGCTCATGAGCATGCTCGCCAGCCCCTCGTCCGGCGGGATGTAGGAGATCCACTGGTCGTGCCCCGTCGGGAAGTTGACTTCGCAGGCGAGGATTTCGCCGTGAACGCGCGCACCGACGGTTTCGGCGAAATCGACGGCCGCGTCGACGGCGTCGGCCCCCGAGCGCGCGACGTGGTCGCCCAATACGAGAACCGGGTCGTCGGCCTCGACGAGCAAGTCCGTCGCGTGTTCGACCTGAGCGGGGTCGCCCCGGCCGGCATTCGGAATCGGGCCGAGCGGTTCGATCTCCTCGGGGTCGGTCTCCTCGAGCATGGTGTCCATGGGCAACCCGAGGAAGACCGGGCCGGTCGGCGGTGTCAGGGCGACGCGGAACGCCCGCCGGAGCATCGTCGGCAGCGCCTCGACGTCGAGGACTTCGGCGGACCACTTCGTGAACTGATCGACCATGTCGACCAGATCGCCGTACAGCAGCGGTTCCTCGTGGCGGAAGTCCCGCTCGTGGTTCCCGGCGGTGACGACCAGCGGCGTCCCGGCGAAGGAAGCGGCGTAGATGTTGCCGAGGCCGTGGGCCAGCCCTGGCGTGATGTGGAGGTTCACGACCCCGGCGGGCATCACATCGTCGTCGTGGTGGCTGTGATATCGGCGGGTGCTGGCGTAGCCCGAGGCCATCCCGACCGCGATGTCCTCGTGGAGGCCCAGGACGTACTCTAAGTCGCTATCGCTGATCGATTCCAGGACGGGGAGTTCGGTCGTGCCGGGGTTCCCGAAGACGTGTTCGACGCCGTACTGTTCCAAGGCGTCGACGAACAGGTCCGCGCCCGTGTACTCGTCTGGCATGGTGATACCGTGACTGGGCCGGCCATCCCTAAAATAGTTCACCCATATCCCACAGGTTCTTCATCTGTTGTCTCTCGTACGGTGAGGGTGAAGATTGGAAAGAATATCGCCCATCCATGACTGGCAGCCTACGGAGTCGCCTCGCCCGCCTGCCCCTCACGTTCGTAGAGATAATACGAGTAGACAGTCAGTGCGAGCGAGGAAACGACGACCGGGCCGACGGCCAGATAGACCGCGTACTGGCCGGAGAACCCGCCGACGAACGCGATCACACCGGACAGCTTGAACAGCGGTGCACCGACCTCGTGTGTGCGATCCCACACGTCCTCGTCGCTCAACGTCCAGGGCGTCCGAATGCCGACGAACCAGTTCTGTTCGGTCCGTTCGAGCAGGGTGCCGATGAAAAAGACGAGAAACCCGACGCCGCTGAACACGACGGCGTCGACCGCCACGTCGTATCCCACGTTAACCGCGAGGACGACGGCGTGGACCATCGCGAGAAAGGCCGTCAGGACGACGACGAACTCGTCGTACACGTCACGGAACGCCTCGATGTTCGCCCGGTTCGGGTCGATCCGAGGGACGGCGAACAGGAACCCGACGAGGACGGCGGTGAGCAGCGGGAGGAAGAACTGCCCCCAGACCTTCGGCGTCGTGTCGTTCGGATTCCCGGCTGCGTCCCAGTGGACGACCATTGTCTCGGGGAGCCGTGGGTCGACCAGGACGCTGGCGACGGCCATCCCGGCGACGAGGGTTCCAGCCAGGGCAGCGGCGGATTTCGACCGCATACGTGATACTCTAGTGAATAGAAACTAAAACGCTGGGTGTCGGGGTTACTGTGGCGCGAGCGCTTCCATCGTCTGGAGGATCTGGTCGTGGTCGGCAGCCCGGGGGAAGGAGATGTTGATCGCGTCGAGCCCGTCGATGTTCGCGAAGGCGTCGAGTTGCTCGGCGGCCTGCTCGGGCGTCCCGGCCACGGCAATCTCCCCGATCAACTCGTCGGGCAGTGCGTCCATCGCCGCCTCTCTGTTGCCGCTGGCCCACTGCTCGGACACCTCGTAGGCCTCGTCCTCGTAGCCCTGGCGAGCCAACGCGTCGCGATAGAACGTGCCCATCCCACCTATATAAAATCCGATATGTTGCCTGACGAGCCGTTCGGCTTCCTCGGGGTCGTCCAGTGCACAGCAGTTCAGCGAGAGCGTCACCCGCTGGTCCTCTCGGTTGCGGTCGCCCATCTCGGACCCGTTGTCGAAGTCCTCCATGCGGTCGGCCAGTCCTTCTCGGGTGAGCATCAGCGCGTGCCAGCCGTCGGCGAACCGGCCGGCGAGTTCGACGGACTTGGGGCCCATCCCGGCGGCGTCGATCGGCGGGACGGGGTCCGGCGGATCACAGCGCAGTTTGAATCCGGACAGCTGGAAGTACTCGCCGTCGTACTCGACTTCCTCGCCGGCCATGACCTGTTTGACGATGTCGATCGTCTCGCGCGTGCGCCGGAGCGGGTTGCCGAACTCCTCGCCGTGCCACCCCTCGATGACGATGGGGCCGCTCGGGCCGATCCCCAGGCGGAAGCGACCGTCGGAGACCTCCTGGAGTGTCGTCGCGGTCTGGCCCATCAGCGACGGCGTCCGCGAGTAGATCGGCATGATCGAGGTCCCGATCCCGATCTCGTCGGTTTCGGTCGCGATACGCGTCAGCGTCGTGACGGCGTCCCGACCCCACGTCTCGGGCAACCAGGCGCGCTCGTACCCAAGTTGCTCCCCACGCTCCGCCTGTTCGACAAGCGTCTCGACGCTGGGCTGTGCAGCCACCGGCAGGTACACGTCTCGTGTTACCATGCTTTCGACGCCTCCCTCGCGATACTAATACGTTTACCCTCCGGTGGACAGTGAAACGAGTCCAGCGTCCCTCCCACCGTTCTCCCACGGCGCAACCCATATTTGAACAAAGTGACATAAACTTACTATTAGTTTTAATCGTAGCTCATGTACTCACCATATCTATATATGAGTATTTCTTGTTTAAACCCATAATTCACCAGATATACTATGATCTTACGGCATTATTTTTATTATCTCGTTTTATTGGCACTCTTTTTCAAAATCCAGGAGTGATTTTTAACAGAGGATCCAATATTGGCCAGTCATATATTTACCAGCGGAATATAGAATTTATAGGCACATTATCGGTTGTTTTCTGTCCATCTCGAATTGTGATTGCATTTTCCCCCAACCATCACCCGACTACATCTGTAGTATAAAACTTTTATTAAGTTTATTAAGAGGTCGGCTAAGCGGTGACGGCCGGGACATCGCGGATTGGTTGAGCGGCAGACAACAGAATAACACTGGTATTTATGTTATTAACAGCAATTATTGCCACCACGCACTGTTCGTCATTATGAAACGCATTCTTCTACCCATCTGTACGATAATATACGAAATATATTGCTCTTAGAAATATCTATAGCGATAGAGTGAATCATATAACGAGATTATACACTGGTATTCGGACGAACATTCGGCTGTGTATTCTTTTGCACTAGCAGAGGACGAGCCTCCGGCCCAGTCCACTGTATCACGTGACGGACCCTCGAGAATGGTCAGGAGTGTGCGAGGTTGAGTTCGAGTTCGTTGACGATGCGGTGGAGGAGTTCGGGAACGTCCTCTTCCAGTCGTTCACCTTTCATTCGGTGGGTCGGCCCGGCAACGGCGAACGCGCCGAGGACGTAGTCGTCCGGGTTCATAATCGGAACGGCTACCGCACGGAGTCCCTTCGTGGTCTCTTCTTCGTTCAGCGCGAATCCGCGCTCCCGTATCCGTTCGAGTTCGGCGAACAGTTCGTCTTCGTCGGCGATCGTGTTCTCGGTCGCATCCGGGAGCCCGTAGGTCTCGACGATGTCATCGACCGTCTCGCGAGGTAACTCCGCCAGAATCGCCTTCCCGGCCGCGGGCTGATGGATGTGGAACCGCTTGCCCACGCGGCCCTTCGAGAACACACCGTGACTCCCGGCCTCCCGATACAACACGACGGCGCGGCCGTGCTCTCTGACGGTGAACTGGGCGGTTTCGCCCGATTCACGTGCGAGTTCTCGGAGTTTCTCCTGGACGAGCGTGTTCCCCTCGATCTGGCTACGGACGTGCGCACCGAGATCAAGGAAGCGGAGGCCGAGACGGTATTCGTCACCGTTCTTCGTGACGAAATCGCCGGCCCGAAGCGTGGTTAGATGCTTGTGGACGGAACTCTTCGAGAGCCCCGTCGCGTCTGCGAGTTCCGTGACCCGTGCGCCCTCGCGCTCTTTTAATTCCGTAATAATGCCGAACGACCGTTCCAGGCTCTTCAGCGTCCGGCCGTCGACCGAGGCCCCCGTCCCGTCCGTTTGCGAGTCTTCCATCGTGTGTCCCTATCCCTCTCCACCCTAATAACATTCACTAATAAGAAACGATCGAGCGGCACCGGACCGGTTGTGTGCCGAACCTACCGACCGGAGAACTCGGGGTCGCGGCCGTCGAGGAACGCCTCGATGCCCTCGTCTTTGTCCTCGGTCGCGAACAGCTGGACGAACAGTTCTGACTCGTATTCGACGCCGGCATCGAGCCCCATCCGGGAGCTCTCCCGGATCGCCTTCTTCGCGAGTTCGAGCGCGACGGGGCTCTTTTCAGCCATCCCGCCAGCCAGCTCGTAGACGCGGTCGTCGATCGTGTCCTCATCGCAGACCTCGTCGACGAGCCCGATGTCCGCCGCTTCCGTGGCGTCGATGAGCTCGCCCGAGAGGATCAGCCGCATCGCCTGTCCCTCGCCGACGAGGCGCGTGAGTCGCTGCGTGCCGCCACCGCCCGGAATCAGGCCAAGGTTGATCTCCGGCTGGCCGAGTTTCGCGCCCTCCTGGGCGATGCGCACGTCGCAGGCCTGGGCGAGTTCACAGCCGCCGCCGAGCGCGTGCCCGTTGATCCGCGCGATGACCGGGATGGAGAGTTCGTCGACGGTCTCGTAGACGCGGGGTCGCTCGCTGGCCTCGCGCTGTTCGACCAGGTCGCGGTCCTTGAACTCGGTCACGTCCGCGCCCGCGACGAACGCACCGGAGCCGTCGCCGCCGGTGAGCACCAGCACGCGCACCTCGTCGTCGGCCTCCGCGGTTGCCAGGGCGTCTTTCAGTTCCCTTCGGACCTGTTCGTTCAGTGCGTTCCGCGCGTCCGGGCGCTCGATTGCCACGGTGGCCACGCGGTCCGCGTCGTCACCGACCGTCACCGAGAGGAGGTCGTAGGACTGGTCGGCCAGTGACTCACTCATCGTCCTCGCCCCAGTCGCCGCTCATCCCGACCTTCTCGCCGTCCTCCCAGACGTAGAACCCCTCGCCGGACTTCTTCCCGAGGTTGCCCGCGCGGACCTTCCGGCGGAGCGCCTGCGGCGGCTTGAACCGCTCGCCGAGTTCCTCGCGCAGGTGTTCGGCGATGTGGAGTCGCACGTCGAGGCCGACGTGGTCGCCGAGTTCGATGGGGCCCATCGGGTAGCCGTACCCCTTCCGCATCGCGGCGTCGATGTCCGCCGGGCTGGCGACGCCCTGCTCGACCATCCGGATGGCCTCCAGACCCAGCGCGAGGCCGAGCCGCGACGTGGCGAACCCGGCGCTGTCTCGGACGACGACGGCCTCCTTCTCGATGCCCTCGACGTAGTCGACGGCGCGGGATTCGACCGCGTCGCTGGTCTGCTCGGCGACGACGATCTCGACCAGGTCCATGATGTGGGGCGGGTTGAAGAAGTGGAGACCGACGGCCCGTTCGGGGTGGTCCAGGACGGACGCCATCTCGGTCACCGAGAGCGAGGAGGTGTTCGACGCGATGATCGCGTCGTCGGGCGCGGACGCCTCCACGTCGGCGAATACGTCCTGTTTGATGTCCATGTCCTCGGGGACCGCCTCGACGGCGAGGTCGGCGTCAGAGACTGCTTCCGAGAGGTCGGTCGTGCCGGAAATCCGGTCGAGCGTCGCGTCCATCTCGGCTTCGGTCACCTTCTCGCGCTCGACACCCTCCGCGAGGTTCGACCGGATGCCCTCGATGCCGTCCTCGACCAGTTCCGTCTCGATGTCCCGCAGGACGACCTCGTGGCCGGCCATGGCCGACACCTGCGCGATTCCGTGCCCCATACTACCTGCTCCGAGTACAGCAACCTGCATACGGGGAGAAACAGACAGTGCAGTCAAAAGCGTTTCTTCCTGGCAGTGTGGGAGGGTGGCGCAAACAGAAAACGGTAAACCGCACGTAGCGCAAGCAGTGGTATGCGAGACGCCTACCTCGTGGGAGCCGCGCAGACGGACTTCGGCGCGTTCCCGCGCGAATCGTATCGATCACTGTTCTCGACGGCGTTCGAGGGGGCCGTCGACTCCGTCGACGGCGAGTTCGACAGGACGGAAGTCGACGAGGCCTACGTCGGCACCCTCGGCGTCGGCGGCCGCCAGCTTGGACTCAGCGGCCCCGCAGTCACCGAGTTCGTCGGTCTCGACGGCGCGTCGTGTACCCGCGTCGAAAACGCCTGTGCGGCCAGTGGTACCGCGCTCCGGCAGGCCACGCTCGCCATCAGGGCGGGCGCGGCCGACATCGCCATCGCCGGCGGGTTCGAGGTGATGACCGACATGAGCGGCGACCAGACCCGCTACTGGCTCGGCGTCAGCGGCGAGACCGAGTGGGAGCGCATGTCCGGGACCACCTTCGCCGGCGTCTACGCCCAGATGGCCGACGCCCACATGGCCGAACACGGCACGACCCGGGAACACCTCTCGCGAGTCGCCGCCAAGAACCACGCCAACGGCGCGAAGAACCCCCACGCCCACCTGGGCTTCGAGTGTTCCCTCGAAGACGCGATGAATGCGCCGGGCGTCGCGGACCCGCTCAACCTCTACGACTGCTGTCCGACCTCAGACGGGGCCAGCGTCGCCATCCTGGCCAGCGAGGAGGCCGCCGAGGAACTGACCGACACCCCGATCCGCGTCGCCGGGGCCGGTCAGGCCAGTTCCCGCGTCGGCCTGTTCCAGCGACCCACGCTGACGGGCATCCCCGCGACCACCGATGCCGCCGAGCAGGCCTACGACGAGGCCGGCGTCGAGGCCGACGACATCGACTTCGCGGAGGTTCACGACTGTTTCTCCATCGCGGAACTCATGGCCTACGAGGACCTGGGCTTCTGCGAGAAGGGCGAGGCCGGGCCGTACATCACGAGCGGCACGACGGAACCGGACGGCGAGCGCCCCGTGAACCTCTCGGGCGGACTGAAATCGAAGGGGCACCCCATCGGCGCGACCGGCGGCGGGCAGGCCGTCGAGGTGTTCAAGCAACTCCGGGGTGAAGCCGGCGACCGCCAGGTTTCGGGCCTCGGCCGCGGTCTCACCCACAACGTCGGTGGATCGGGCGGAGCCGTCGCCGTCCACGTCTTCGAGGAGGGATGGGCGTGACCGACGCCATCGAGAGCGCGGGCGCGTACACGCCGCGATACCGCATCGACGCCGACGCCTTCGCCGAGGCCTGGGGGACCTTCGACGCGCCGGGCGTCCAGCGGAAAGCCGTCCCCGGCGCCGACGAGGACGCGGTCACGATGGCCGTCGAGGCCGCCAAGACCGCCCTCGACGGGTCGGCTCACGACCGCGAGGGCCTCGCGGGACTGGCCTTCGCCTCGACCACGCCACCCGTCGACGAGGGCGACGTGGCCGCGACCGTCGCGGAGATACTCGGACTCGACAACACCGTCGAAACGGCGGCGTTCACCCAGTCGACCGGCGCTGGCGGGAGCGCCATCCGCTGGGGGACAGAGGTCCCCGACGGCCCGACGCTCGTCGTGGCCGCGGACGCCCCGCTCGGCGACCCCGACGACGCCCTCGACCACGCCGCCGGCGCGGGGGCCGTCGCCTTCCTGCTGGCCGAGGACGGCCCAGTCGAGATCAGAGAGACGGCGACCTATACAGAGGAGTTCCCGGGGACGCGGTTCCGCGAACGCGGCGCCGACGCCGTCGACTCCTACGACGCCACCGCCTACGAGCGGGACGCCTACGGGACCGTCGTCGCGGGCGCGGTCGACGCGCTGGACGAGGCCCCACCGGCCATCGCGCCAACGGCACCGAACGGCAAGCGGCCCTACCGCGCCGCCCGGCGACTCGACGGCGACGCCGACGTGTACGAGACGGCCGGCGACCTCGGGGACACGGGCGCGGCCGGTCCACTGTTCGGCCTCGCTGCTGCCTGGGCCGACGGCGAAGACGACGTGGCGCTCGTGGCTTTCGGCGACGGGGCTAGCGCGGTCGCCGTCCGCGTCGTCGGGACCCTCGACGCCTCCTGGGACCGGGAGACCGTCGACGTGTCCTACGCGGAGTACGCGCGCAAGCGTGGCCACGTCGTCGAGACGGGAGGTGACGACTGATGGGAGCGTACCTGAGCGTCCCGTCGTGGTGGCGGAACCTCGACGGCCGGTATCGGCTCGAACTCGGCCAGTGTCCGGACTGTGGCGCACACACGTTCCCCGCCGAGGGGGCCTGCGTCGAGTGCAACTCCACCGCGGACTTCGAGACCGTCGAACCCGAGGGGACCGGCGAAGTCGTCGCAGGGACGACCATCACGGGCGGAGCGCCGCCGGAGTTCGCCGACCTCCAGACCCAGGAAGGGTCGTTCGGCGTGGCCGTCGTCGAACTCGACGAGGGCGCTCGCGTGCCCGGCATGCTGACCGACTGCGACCCGACCACAGTCGAGCGGGGCGACCGCGTCGAGGCGGTCGTCCGACGGATCTACGAACAGGAGGGCATCGTCCGGTACGGTGTCAAGTTCCGACCGATGGACTGACGGGCGGGAAACCCCGAACCAGTTTCTCTCGGTTTCGTACCGAACTATTAATGTCACTCCGCCCGACTGCTATTGTATGCTCGATTACGTGGGCCTAGAGAGCGATTTGACCGAAGAAGAGCGCATGGTGCGCGACACCGCGCGCGAGTTCGTCGAAGAGAAGGTCAAACCCGACGTCGGACAGCACTGGATCGACGGCACGTTCCCGAAAGACCTCATCCCCGAGATGGGCGAACTGGGATTCTACGCGCCGAACCTCGACGGGTACGGTCTTCCGAACCTGAGCGAGACAGCGTACGGCCTGCTCATGCAGGAACTGGAAGCCGGCGACTCGGGGCTCCGTTCGATGGCGTCAGTGCAGGGCGCGCTCGTGATGTACCCGATTCACGCCTTCGGCAGCGAGGCACAGAAAGACGAGTGGCTCCCCGCACTCGGCGCCGGCGAGGCCGTCGGCTGTTTCGGCCTCACCGAACCCGAACACGGCTCGAACCCCGCGGCGATGGAGACCCACGCCGAGGCAGACGGTGACGGCTACGTGCTCAACGGCGCGAAGACCTGGATCACGAACTCCCCCATCAGCGACGTGGCGGTCGTCTGGGCGAAGGATCGCTCGACCGACGGCAACCCCGTCCGTGGCTTCCTCGTCGAGACCGACCGCGACGGCGTCGGCACGAACAAGATCGACGAGAAACTCTCGCTCCGGGCCTCGATCACCGGCGAGATCAGCCTCAACGACGTGCACGTCCCCGAGGAGAACGTCCTGCCCGGCGTCGAAGGGATGAAAGGACCGCTGTCCTGTCTCAGCCAGGCGCGCTACGGGATCGCCTGGGGCGCGGTCGGCGCGGCGATGGACTGTTTCCAGGTGGCCAAAGATTACGCCACCGACCGCGAGCAGTTCGGCAAGCCCATCGGCGGCTTCCAGCTCCAGCAGGAGAAACTCGCCGAGATGGCGACCCAGATCACGAACGCCCAACTGCTGGCCCACCGGATGGCCGAGTTGAAGGAGCGGGGCGACCTCGAACCCCAGCACATCTCGATGGGCAAGCGCAACAACGTCCGGATGGCTCGCGAGCAGTCCCGGGTCGCCCGCGAGATGCTCGGCGGCAACGGCATCACGGCCGACTACTCGCCGATGCGTCACGTGACCAACCTCGAAACCGTCTACACCTACGAGGGGACCCACGACATCCACTCGCTGATCATCGGCCACGACATCACCGGCATCCCGGCCTTCGAATAGATGACGGCGGACACCGATCCCGTCGTCGTCGCCGCTCGCCGAACCCCCCAGGGCAAGCAGGACGGCGTCTACGCCGACGTTCGGAGCGAGGACCTGGCCGTGCCCCTCGTCGACGAGTTGCTGGCCGAGACCGACCTCCACGGCGACGACGTCGACGACCTCCAGTGGGGCTGTGCCAAGCAGGTCAAAGAGCAGGGGAACAACCTCGCGCGAGTCATCGCCCTCCTCTCCGACCTCGGTGAGAACGTCCCGGGCACGACGATCGACCGCCTCTGTGGCTCCTCGGCCCAGGCCATCGCGGCCGCCTCGGACGCCATCCGGGCGGGTCAGCGCGACTGTCTCATCGCGGGCGGCGTCGAGAACATGTCCCGGGTGCAGCGCGACCAGGGCATCGACTCCTACCCCGGCATCCGCGAGCGCTACGACACCGACGCGCTCCAGATGGGCATGACCGCCGAGGCCGTCGCCGAGCGCTTCGACGTCGCTCGTGAGGCCCAAGACGAGTACGGCGCTCGCTCTCAGCAACGCGCCGTCGCGGCCACCGAGGAGGGACGCTTCGACGAGGAGATCCTCCCCATCGACACCGGCGAGGAAGTCGTCACCGAAGACGAGGGGCTCCGCCCCGGCACGACCGCCGAGAAGTTGGGTGACCTCCCCACGGTGTTCAAAGAAGACGGCACCGTCACGCCCGGCACCGCCAGTCAGATCTCCGACGGCGCGGCCGCCGTCATGCTGACCTCCCGGAAGTTCGCCGAGGAGCGCGGCCTGGAGATCATGGCCGAGGTCGGCGCCCACAACGTCGCGGGCGTCGACCCCGAGATCATGGGCATCGGTCCGGTGCCCGCCGTCCGCGGACTCATGGACCGCGCCGGAACGACCATCGACGACTACGACCTGGTCGAACTCAACGAGGCCTTCGCGAGTCAGACGCTGTATTGTCAGCGAGAACTCGGCATCGACGACGAGAGATTCAACGTCAACGGCGGGGCCATCGCCATCGGCCACCCGCTCGGGGCGTCCGGCGCGCGCCTGCCCGTGACGCTCATCCACGAGATGCACCGCCGCGACGCCGACCGCGGGCTCTCGACGATGTGTATCGGCTACGGCCAGGGCATCGCTATCGAGTTCCGGGTTCCCTGAGACATACTGCCGTCACTGGTTTCGGATTCGACCGCCTGACAGCGTGCGCTCACCCGGAAACGTTCTACAGTAATCAATCTGAGCCGAGGCTCACCGTTCGGATTCACAGAAAAAGTGGGACAGACGTCTTGTCCTACGAGAAGTCGTGTCCCTACAGGAGGCGGTCGGAGATGATGTTCTTCTGGATCTCGCTGGTGCCCTCGTAGATCTTCGTGATCCGGGCGTCCCGGTAGTAGCGCTCGACCGGGTGATCGGAGACGTAGCCGGCACCGCCGTGGACCTGGATGGCCTCGTCGGCCACGTCGACGGCGTGTTCCGAGGCGAACAGCTTCGCCATGCTGGCGAACTTCGCGGCGAGGTCGTCGTCGCCGTTCTCGACGGCCGAGGCCGCGCGGTAGGTCAGCGACCGCGCGGCTTCGACGTTCGTCGCCATCTCGGCGAGTTTGTGCTCGATGGCCTGGAACTCGCCGATCTTCTGGCCGAACTGCTCACGCTCGCCGGCGTAGTCCAGCGCCGCGTCGAGGGCCGCCTGTGCGGCACCGACAGCCTGGGACGCGACACGGGTGCGACCGTGAGCGAAGAAGTCCATCAGCTGGTAGAACCCTTTGTCGACCTCGCCGATGACGTTCTCCTCGGGGACGCGCACGTCGTCGACGATGACCTCCGCGAGGTCCGAGGCGCGGATGCCGAGCTTGTTGTCGATCTTCTCGGTCTTGAACCCGTCCAGATCAGTGGGCACGAGGAACGCCGTGATGCCGCGGTGACCCTCGTCGGGTGAGGTCTTGGTCATCATGACGCCCACGTCGGCCACGGTGCCGTTCGTGATCCACATCTTGTTGCCGTTGATCACGTACTCGTCGCCGTCCTTCTCCGCGTGCGTCTCGATGCCGGCGACGTTCGAGCCGTGGGCCGGCTCCGAAATGGCGGAATAGGAGGCCGATTCCCCGTTGGCGATCTTTGGCAGCCACTCCTCTTTCATCCACTCGTCACCGTACTCGACGATCATGTTCGTCCCGAACCCGGCGCTGCCGACGGCGCTCCCGATGCCGGGGTCGGCCCGCCAGAGTTCCTCGGTCACGAGAACCGCTTCGAGCAGGTCCATCCCCGCCCCGCCGTACTCGACCGGGATGTGCGGTGCGACGAAATCGAACTCCGCGGCCTGTTTCCGGAGGGCCTCGGGATAGCTGCCTTCCTCGTCGTGTTCCTTCGCAACCGGTGCGATCTCGTTCTCGCCGAACTCGCGGACGGCCTGCCGAATAGCGCGGTGCTCGTCCGATAGTTGAAACGCCATACAACGCAATTAGGATTGGTCTGTAAAATATATTCTGATAGTTCCCAAACCCGTTAGCTGATGGTTAGCAACGCGTGAAAAATGGTAACCGAGTTGTCCGTTCCAACCCGGGCCGTTCAGCTCTCTTTCCGGAGTTCGTACTTCTGAACCTTCCCGGTTGTCGTCCGGGGGAGTTCCTCGCGGAACTCGACCTGGCGGGGGTGTTTGTACTCAGCGATGTTGTCGAGCGCGTACTGTTTGATCTCCTCGGCGGTCACGTCCTCGCCGGGTTCGTACCCTGGCGCGGGGACGATGAGCGCTTTGACCGTCTCGCCACGGCGGTCGTCTTCGATGCCGACCACGGCGGCGTCGGCGACCGCCTCGTGTTCGTAGAGGAGTTCCTCGACCTCACGCGGGTAGACGTTGTAGCCGCCGGTGACGATCATGTGTTTCTCGCGGTCGACGACGAAGAAGAAGTCGTCCTCGTCCCAGTAGCCCAGGTCCTCGGTGTGGAACCAGCGCTTGCCACCTTCCTCGGTGAAGGCCGCCTCGTTCGCTCCCGGAAGCTCGTAGTAGCCCTGCATGACGTTCGGCCCGGAGACGACGAGTTCGCCGACGATCTCGTCTAAGTCCATCTCCTCTTCGTCGACCGGTCCCTCCGCGACACGGGGCATCTCCTCGAAGTCCTGGTCGACGATCTTGGCGTCGACCGCCTCGATCGGCTGGCCGATACTCCCCTTGCGCCGGGCATCGGGGCGGTTCGCGTGCGTGACCGGACTCGTCTCGGTCAGCCCGTAGCCCTCGAACAGTTCGACGCCGAACAGGTCCTCGAAGGTCTCTAAGACCTCCATCGGGAGACTCGACCCGCCGGAGTTGACGAACCGGAGACTGGAGAGGTCCCGCGACTCGGCGTCGGGCTGGGTGATCATGTCGTTGAACATCGCCGGGACGCCGTACATTACGGTGATCTCTTCGTTCTCGATCAGGTCGAAGACGACCTGCGGGTCCCACTCGGCGACCGGGTAGTACGTCGCGCCCGTGAACACGGCCGCGTTCATGACCGCGGACATCCCGTAGATGTGGAACAGCGGAAGCGTCCCGACCAGCTTGTCCTCCGGTCCGATCGGCGGGTCGAGCAGCGTCATGTTCGACCGGGTGTTCGATGCGAGGTTGTGGTGGGAGAGGAGCACGCCCTTCGGCGTCCCCGTCGTCCCCGAGGTGTATGGCTGGACGGCGGTGTCGTCGTCTGCCCGCTCGACGAGGGGCAGCGTCTCGTCGGCCAGGAACGCCTCGAAGTCGGTCGCGCTCTCGGCGGGTTCGCCGACGCTGACGACGGTGTTCACGTCGGTGTCGGACTGGACCTCCGCGACCGCCTCGGCGTTCGCCGAGAGCGTGACGACGGCCTTCGCGCCACTGTCCGAGAGGAGGTGGCTGATCTCCCGGGCCTTGTACTGCGGGTTCATCGGGACGACGATGCCACCGGCGCGCAGCGTTCCGTAGAAGGCGGTCACGAACTGCGGGAGGTTCGGCAGGTAAATCCCGACGCGGTCGCCCTCGCCGATGCCGCGCTCGTCGAGTGCAGCGGCGAACTGACCGGTTCGCTCCCAGAGCGTCTCGTACGTCTGTTCGTTTCCGTTGAAGGAAATAGCAACCGACTCGGGCGTCTCCGATACCGTATCCGCGACTTCCGTAACGAGATTCGTCATGACAGTACCGTAGCATTGCCACCTCGATACAAAAGCCTTCTCGATTGTGACCTCTCCACAACCCAGGACCGACCACCGGCCGCGTCAGTCGTGGACGAGCACGTCGAGTACGTCGACGCCGTCAGCATCGAGTGCGCGCTCTAACGCCGGTTCGATAGCCTCGTGCGTCTCGACGCGCTCGGCGTCGGCCCCGTGACTCTCCGCGTTTTTCACCAGGTCGACCGGCGGGTCGAAGTCCATCCCGACGTAGTCGTGGTCGGCGTCCGAGCCGCCGAATATCTTCTGTGTGTTGTCCTTGAGGATGCGGTAGTTGCGGTTGTCCGGGACGACGACGGTCAGATCTAGATCGTGGCGGACGGCGGAGTATATCGACTGCGGGTAGTAGAGGTACGAGCCGTCGCCGACGTAGCCGACGACGGTCCGGGGCTGGTCGTGCATCGACTCGGCCAGCGCCGCACCGACCGAGGCTGGCAGCCCGTAGCCCAGGCCGCCGCCCTTGTTCGAGAGGAACTGTTCCGGGGCCATCGGCCAGCGCAACAGCATGGGATACTTCGCGGTGATGCCCTCGTCGACGACGTACGCGTCGGGAGCCACGTCACGCAAGGCGTCGACGAGTTCGGCTTTCGAGGCGCGGGTGTCGCCCTCCGGGGCCTCGTCCTCGCTGATGCGTCGCAGCGTCCCGCTGAGCGAGTCCTTGGTCTCGCGAACGGCGTCGAGACGACGGTCGCGTTCGGCCTCGGACAGGCGGTCGTCGAGGCGTTCGGCCAGTTGTTCCATGACCAAACCGGAGTCGCCGACGACGGCGGCGTCCGCCGGCTGGTTCTTCCCGACCTGCCAGGCGTCGTCGGAGACGTGGATACAGGTCGTATCCGATCCAACGAGTTCCTCGTCGTGGCGCAGCAGCGTCGTGTTGGTCGAACAGCCGGCGAAGACGATGGTGTCCGTGTCCATCAGCGAGCGGCCGAGCCCCTCGTCCGGCGGCATGTGGGAGACCCACTGCTCGTGGTCGCCAGGGAAGTTGACTTCGGAGGCGAGCATCTCGCCGTGGACGCGCGCGCCGACTGTCTCGGCGAAGTCGACGGTCGCCTCGACGGCGTCGACCCCTGCACGGGCGATGTGGTCGCCGACCACCAGGAGGGGTTCGTCGGCCTCGACGAGCAAGTCCGTCGCCTGTTCGACCTGGGCGGGGTCGCCCCGGCCAGCGTTGGGGATGGGTCCCAGCGGTTCGATCTCGTCGGGGTCAATCTCCTCGAGCATCGTGTCCATGGGCAATCCGAGGAAGACCGGGCCGGTCGGGGGCGTCAGGGCGACGCGGAAGGCCCGCCGGAGCATCGTCGGCAGTGCCTCGACGTCGAGGACCTCGTCCGACCACTTCGTGAACTGGTCGACCATCTCCGCGAGTTCGCCGTGCAACAGCGGTTCCTCGTGGCGGAAGTCCCGCTCGTGGTTCCCGGCGGTGACGACCAGCGGCGTCCCAGTGAAGGACGCCCCGTAGATGTTACCGAGGCCGTGGGCCAGCCCCGGCGTGATGTGGAGGTTCACGACGCCCGCAGGCATCACGTCGTCGTGGTGGCTGTGATACCGGCGGGTACTGGCGTAGCCCGAGGCCATCCCGACCGCGATGTCCTCGTGGAGGCCCAGGACGTACTCCAGGTCGCTGTCGCTGATCGACTCTAAGACTGGGAGTTCGGTCGTGCCGGGGTTGCCGAACACGTGTTCGACGCCGTACTGGTCCAGCGCGTCGACGAACAGGTCGGCGCCGGTATAGCTGTCGGTCATGCGGATATCCGTACTGCGTCGGCCCGGGTCAAAACAGTTGCATTCTGCGACCGAACGGAAACCGCGATGGCACAGCGACTTACCGCTCTCGAAGCTCTGCGGCCGGCGTGACCAGCTTCGGGAGGCGGTCGAGTTGCACCAGTGCCAGCCCGGCGAGTGCAATCGCCGCAGTGGCTATCTGGAGCATCGTCGCGGTGCTCCCGCCGATGTACGTCGACAGCGCGGGGCTGTACATCGCGCCGAACGACAGGACGAGATACGCGAGTCGGTGAGGGATCCCGAGCACGTGTCGACCGTCGAAGCCGATGGTGACGGCCGTCAGCGCGACGACGCCGACGAACACGCACGCCGTCGCGATGGGTGTTCCCGTCACCGTCCAGGTGACGAGGCTCTCGTTGGCCACGAGCGCGTAGGGGATGAGAAATCCGGCAGCGCCGATCCGCATGGCCTGTTTGGCCGAGAGCAGGAACCCGCTGTCCGCGATCCGCGAGGCGACGGCGACGCCGACCGCGACCGGCGGCGTGATCGCCGACAGCATCGCGAAGTAGAACACGAACAGGTGGGCCGTGATCTCGGTGACGCCCAGTTCCTGGAGCGGCGCGGTCAGCAGCGCCGCGACCAGCACGTACGCGGCCGGCGTCGGCATGCCGAGACCGAACAGGATGCTCGTGATCATCGCCAGGACGAGCGCGACCAGCAGGACGCCGCCCGCCAGCGCGACCATCCGGAGGCTGATCTTCCCGGAGAGGCCGGTCTGGGTGAGCATCTTGATGATGACGCCCATCGCGGCCAGCACGCCCACGAGCGGGGCCATGTCGAGGGCCCCCTTCTTGAACCCGCGCAGGGTCTTCACCGTCGTGACGAACCACTGCTTGGCGACGGTGAGGCCGACGAACTGCCCGGACGCCGCGTCCGAACCGTCCGTGCCGGTGACCCACGCCGCTTCGGGTTCGTCGCTGAGGAACAGCAGTGCGGTGTCACGGACGTACATCACGGCGATCAGCGTCAGCACGGTGTAGAAGCCGGTCGCCAGCGCGGCGAGTTGCATCACTGCGAGGGCGTACACCAGCACTGCCATGGGAATCAGGAAGTAGCGACCCTGGAAGAACTGTTCGAGGCTCGCTGCGAACTCGTCGCCAGCGCTTCCGTCGGTCGACTGGACGGCTGCCTGCAGGAACCGCGCCGCGAGGAGCGCGACCATCGTCGCACCGCCCGACACGAGAAGCGACAAGCCGGCGACGGTCCGCGTTGCGTAGAAGGCACCGACGCCCAGCAGGGCGTAGCCCACGACGATCAGCGCCTCTCGACTGAACAGGACTTCGGCGATGCCGCCGGTGTCCTCGCCGCGGTCGCTCGTCCAGCCGTACCGGAGGACCGCGAACTGGACGGCCACGCCGACGCTGAAGTAGAACAACAGCGCCGGGATGAGGCCGGCCTGGATGATGCGGACGTAGGGAACGCCGATGAAGTCGGCCATCAGGAACGCGGCGACGCCCATGACCGGGGGCATGATCTGTCCCCCGCTGGAGGCGACGCTCTCGATGGCGGCCGTGTAATCTTTCCGGACGCCCTGTTCTTTCATCATCGGGATGGTGAAGCTCCCGGTCGTCGCGGCGTTGGCCGCCGCGCTCCCGGTGATCGACCCCATCGCCATCGAGGAGATCACCGCGACGTGGACGATGCCACTGCGGAGTCGTTTCCCGAGTTGTCCGCTCAGACTCAGGATGACATCGAGGATGCCGTAGGCCCGAGCCAGCCCGGCGAACATGATGAAGATGGCGACGTACTTCGCGCCGGCCTGGGTGATGAAGCCGTACGCACCGGAGTTGTTGATCTGCGTCGCGCCGTACAGTGCGATGTCACGCGTGCTCTGTCCGGTGTGCTGTAAGAAGCCGGGGAACACGGAGCCGAACAGCGCGTAGAGGACGGACGCGACGGCCACGAGCGCGATCGACCAGCCGTAGGCGCGTCGCGTCGCATCGATGACCATCGCGACGACGATGATCCCGAGCGTGAGTTCGAGGTTCGTGTACCCGAGAATGATCTTCGCGTCGCCGGTCAACCGCTCGTACCCGGTCACGAAGAAATAGCCCGTGCCCGCCGCCGCGACGGCCGTGCCCAGGCACAGGACGGTATCCAGACGAACGTAGACGCGTTGGATGCGTTTGCTGAGCCTGCTGGCGATCGGCCCGGTGGCCACGGCGGTCCCCTTCGAGATCCCTTCGTACGCGAGAAACAGGTAGTACAGGGTCAGCCCGAAGTGCATGAAGAGGATGCTGTGGATGATCTGTGAGAACGGGCGCTGCCACGCGTAGTAAACGGTGTACGCCGTGAGCGCCACAGCCAGCAGTGCAACGAGCGGGAACAGGAGTTGCTCCGGGAGCGACCGCTCGGCGAAGGCGGCCCTGAGATCGCTGGGCGACGTGGGTTGTTCGTCGATTGTCTCAGTCATTGGTTAGTCGGGAGGCGGTCTACTGCTCCTCGCCGCGGACGAACTCGTCGGACCAGAGGCCCTTGTCCTCGTAGAAGTCGGCTGCCGCCGGGTGGAACGGGATATCGGTGTAGGCGTTCTTGGTCCACGCCTCCCCCTCGGCCATCGGTGCCAGCAGGCCGGTGTCTTCCTGAAGTGCCTCGCGCTGTTCCCACAGCGTCTCGAGGAACGACGTCAGGGTGTCGTAGTCGTGGTCCTCGCGCACGATGAAGTTGTACGCCAGCGTCGGCGTGCTGAGCGTGTCCGGCGTGTACCCGTAGTCCTCGAACTGGCTCATGTCGATGTCCGAGACGACGATCGCCGGGTCGTCTTCCAGTTCCGAGACGATCTCTTCGGGCCAGTTCAGCACCCGGAGATCGACGGTGCTTTTCATCTGCTGGAGCCAGCCAGGCTCGACGGAGAGGTTGACGTAGGTTGCGGCACCCGCGTCGAGTCGCCCCTCGCTCATCGCACCGGCCTGGTCACCGTACTGAACGCTGGTCCGCTCGTAGTCGTCGACGGCGAAACTGAGCGCGTGTTCGAGCATTTCCGCCGTTCCCGAACCGCTCGGCGTCGGCGACACGGCGCTGTCGGATTCGATGTCCGTGACGGTCGTCCACTCGTCGTTCGCCGAGGCCAGGAACCACGCCAGGTCGTACAGGTGGAACACCTGATACGGCTGATACTCGAGGTCCCCGAACGGCTCCTCGCCCTCGCGGATCTTGTTCGCCGTCCAGTTCTGGATGTACGCGATCTCCGTTTTGCCCTGGACGACCTCGGAGACGTTCCGGTTCGTCCCCTGGCTCGGTCGAGCGTCGACGGACACGTCCGAGTTCTGGCTGACCGACGAGGAGATGACCTGACTCATCGAGTAGGCCGCCGTCGTCTCGCCCGAGGTCTTCATGATCATCTCGCCGTCCGAGCCGGGGGCCTCCGAACTCGCACCACCGTCATCACCGAAACAACCGGCGAGTCCGGCGACACCAGCTAGTCCGAGGGTGCCTGCGGAGCGTTTGAGAAACGAACGTCTGACTACACCAGTGGGTTGCTGCTTACCACGCATGGAAACCCAATTAACATTCATTTCGTATATATCCTTCTATCCTAACTGTGTTATCTATAATCTGCTAAAATATAACAAGAGAACAGAAACGAAGCGTTCGGAACTTGTTTCACAGCTATTCGAAGGAGAATTATCCCGCCGCCACGACTGAAACAACTCGATCAACAACTCTTGGGATGGTGGATTCGTACTACCTGATTCGGTGACCACTTCTCCAGTTCTCCGACCAACAACCGATCTTCGATTCCCGATAGTTATCTGTTTTAGTACCGAGTAGCAGACAGTTATATTAGAAATATTTCAATAGTTGTGTTTGTTTTTATAGACTAAAAGGACAACGAGGTGATAGGGCTGCGGATCTCCGGCACCGAACTACTCTCGTCGTCTCAGAGCGGCTTCGCAGTTGCGCTTTACACCGACTAGAGCGCCTCTGTTCCGAGGAGAGAGTCGTATGCGTACACAAATATTTCACCACCGATATCGGGTAGCTGTCATCAGAGCAGAATATCAGTCGGAGCAGAGTTGGACATGGTAGCTGGTGGAAAACCGGATTTGTAGCCGTTTGTAGTGGGTTATAGATCAACAACGAGAATTCAACTAGCGAGACCACCCTGCGGACTTCTATAATAAATTTGATGTAGTTTATTCTATCAGACTTATATTTTAGATTTCGAATGTATACCTCGTTCAAGGCTATTGATGGAACTAGGTGAGAAGGCAAACCGTGGTCCGAAAAGAATGGCCGACTCAGATCTCCGGCGATTCGTCGATCTGCGGGACGCCTTTCGCGGTGATGGTCTCGCCGGTCATGTACGACGACGCCTCGCTGGCGAGGAACTGCGCGATGTCGGCGATCTCCGCTTCCAGGCCGATACGCCGATGGACGTTGTCGCGTTCGATTTCGTCGGCGGAGACGCCCATCTGGCTCTCGACGCCGGGCGTGGCGACGTAGCCGGGCGCGATGCAGTTGACCCGGACCTGGTCGTCGGACCACTCGAAGGCCAGCGACTGGGTGAGGTTGACGACGGCTGCCTTCGCCGCCGCGTAGTGGCTCATCCAGGGCGCGCCCATCTGTCCGGCAACGCTGGCGAAGTTGACGATCTGACCGCCGTCCGATTCCCGCATGACTTCCCCGGCGGCCTGGGTCGCGTGGAAGGTCCCGTGGAGGTTGATATCCACGATCGTCTTCCAGCCGTTCTCGCTGATGCCCTCGAAGTTCGCCATGAACGACGCGCCCGCGTTGTTGACGAGCGTGTCGACGCCGCCGAACTCCTCGACGGTCGCCTCGACGAGCGCGTCGACGGCGTCGCGGTCGGTCACGTCGCACTCGATGGGGAGACACTCGCCGCCGTCCCCCTCGTTGATGGTTTCGGCCACGTCGTCGACTTTCTCCTGTTCGCGCGAGCAGACGACCACGTCGGCCCCGTCGTCGGCGAACCGCTCCGCGATGGATCGGCCGATGCCCTGCGACGCGCCCGTGATGATGACCGCCTGGTCGTCGACACCGAACTGCGACCTCATCGGTTCCCCCCGCTCCGTCCGAACGAACTGCGCATTGTGTTTTCCATTGTTAATCTACAACTGCACTATTGAGTTTACCGTTAATAAATATGGGTGCCCCGACCCATGTCGGAAAGCCGTCTTACGAAATACGGTCGGCAGTTTCACGATTGCATGAAGCGTTAGCCTATGCTCTATTCAAACATCGATTGTAAGTTTATTTCTGTTTTAACTCGTCCGTTGGAAACCAAACTCTTAACGGGCAGAAGGGTGTTCTGTGCGCTAATGAGCGAACAGAACGCCGAACAGCGAGCGGAGGCGGTTGGCGTCCATCGAATCGAATTCAGCGTCGACTGGCCGCCCGGGCACGTGGCGGCGTATCTGGTCGACTGTGCGGAGCCGATCCTCTTCGACGCCGGCATGGCCGGGGAGTCGGCCCACGACGAACTCGTCGCGGCCCTGGCCGAGCACGACTACGAGGTCGCCGACATCGAGCATCTGGTCGTCACGCATCCCCACGTCGACCACATCGGACAGGTCCCGGCTATCGTCGAGGCCGCCGACCCCGAGGTGTACGCACCGGAGGGGGTCGGCGAGCGGTTCGAGCGGGACGTCGACGACCTGGCCGAGACCGTCGAACGGAACGCGACCGCGGCCGGACTGCGCGGCGAGTACCTCGAAGACGCCATCGAGATGTCCGTCGAATCCCTCGAACGCGACGGGAGTCTCCTCGACCCCGACTACGTTGACCACTGGGTCGACGGCGGGACCGACGTCGATATCGGCCCGATCAGTTTCGAGACGACACATACGCCGGGCCACCAGGCGGACCACCTCGTTTTCCTCGCGGCGTTCGACGGCGAGCGACGGCTGTTCGCCGGCGACACCGCGCTGGGCACGTTCCGGCCGGTCGCGATGCACACCGGCTTCGACGACGGCTTCGACGACGCCATCGACGCCTACTACACCGCCCTCGATCGACTCGGCGAACTCACCGTCGACCGCGTCTATCCCGGCCACGGACCCGTTCATACGGAGTTCCAGGAAGCGATCGCCGACGACGTCGAGAGTCTCGATCACCTGCTGGAGCGCACCGAGGCGATGCTCGACGACGACGACAAGACCGCCGTCGACGTGGCCTTCGAGCGCAACGGGGACAGGGACATCCGGTATCTCGTCATCGAGACGACCAGCGCGCTGGCGAAACTCGACCGCGACGGCAGGGCCGACAGCACGCTGACCGACGGCGTCCGTCACTTCACACGAGCATGACCGGACAACAGGTCCCCGACGAGTGGGAGGCCGTCTTCTTCGACATCGGCGGCGTCATCGTGAACCTCCCGTCGATCCGCGCCGGCTACGCGGCGTACCTCCAGGAGTTCGCAGCCGAGTACGATCTGGACCCCGAAGCAGCCATCGAGACCTGGCGCGAGACGCTCGGCGAACACTTCAAATCAGCCGAGGGCAACGAGTACCGGACCGCGAGCGAGGGGTACACCAAGGCCTTCGACGCGCTCGTCGACGCGGACCTCACGGAGGACGATTGGCGACCCGGATTCGAGGACGCGACGCGCGAGGCGATGGAAGCCGAACCGAACGTCGTCGAGACCATCCGCGCCCTGGACGACGCGGGCCTGTATCTGGGCATCATCTCGGACATCGACACCTGGGAGGCCCACCGGATGCTCGACATCTTCGAACTCGACGACGCCGTCGACGGGATCACCACCTCGGAGGCCGTCGGGTACAAGAAACCGGACGAGCGGATGTTCCGGACGGCGCTGGCGGCGGCCCCCGTCGATCCGACGCGGTCGCTGTACGTTGGCGATCGCTACGAACACGACATGGAGGGCGGCGATCGGGTGAATCTCTGGACCGTTGCCTACAACGGAACCGCGGCCGAAGCAGTCGCAGACGCCAATCGAGACGGGTATCGGGTACTCGACGACCCGGTTGTCGACTTCCACCTCGAAGACCACCGCGGACTGCTCGACATCGTCGGCGTCGACGGGTAACCGACTGCCGGCTCCCGGGAGTGTTCACGAAACGTTAAGTCGATATCGGGGGACAGTCCGGTAGATGGAGAGCAGGCATCGTATCGTCACCGGTGATTCCCGCTCGCTCTCGGAGATGGACGACGATTCCGTCGAGTTGGTCGTCACGTCCCCGCCCTATCCGATGATCGAGATGTGGGACGAGCTGTTTGGCCGACTCGACGCCGAGATCGGCGAGCACCTCGAAAACGGCGACGGCCAGGCCGCGTTCGCCCGGATGCACGAGGAACTCGACAGGGTATGGGCGGAAGTCGGCCGCGTGCTCGTCGACGGGGGAATCGCCTGCATCAACGTCGGTGACGCGACGCGAACAGTCGACGGCAGCTTTCGCGTCTTCCAGAACCACTCCAGGGTCATCGACGCCTTCGAGGAGTTGGGGTTCGAGCCGCTCCCAGAACTCCTGTGGCGGAAACCCGTCAACTCGGGCGCGAAATTCATGGGGTCGGGGATGCTCCCGCCGAACGCGTACGTGACGCTCGAACACGAGTACATCCTCGTGTTCCGGAACGGGACGGAGAGCCGGCAGTTCGAACCGGGGTCGGACCGTCGGTACAACTCGGCGTACTTCTGGGAGGAGCGAAACCGCTGGTTCTCCGACGTGTGGGAGGAGATCAACGGGGAAACCCAGTCGCTCGGAGGGGGCGAACTCAGAGAGCGGTCCGGGGCCTTCCCCTTCGAGATTCCCTACCGCCTCATCAACATGTACTCCGTCTACGGTGACACCGTACTGGACCCCTTCTGGGGAACGGGGACCACCACGTTCGCGGCGATGGTCGCCGGTCGGAACTCCGTCGGATACGAACTCGACGAGGAGTTCGTCCAGGTGTTCGACGACCGGGTCGAGGCAGTCCCCGAGCACTCCCGAACCGTCGTCCAGCAGCGCCTGGACGACCACGAAGCGTTCGTCGCCGAGCGGAGAGCAGAGGGAGAGACGTTCAAATACGAGGCGGACAACTACGAGTTCCCCGTCACCACGAAACAGGAGCAACCGATCAGGTTCTACGCCGCTTCGACCGTCGAGGAAACGGGCGACGGATACCGGGTCACCCACGAACCCGTCGAGGGAACCGACGTTCGGACCGAGGACGGGACGGGAACGGACGACGTCGCGTCGTCCTCGAATCGCTGAGCGAGCGTTGCACCCCCTTCGCCCCGGGTCATTAGCCTCGTTTGTGAGGGAGAACCGTTAACACACCGGCTAGTGAACGGTCGGACGCAATGGATTTCGGATTCGACGACAAGACGGCCCTCGTGACGGGGGGAGCGGGTCGTATCGGAAGCGAGGACTGCCGCGTACTCGGCGAGGAAGGCGCCGAGGTCGTGATCCTCGACGTGGACGCGGACGGTGCAAAGGAGGTCGCCGACGAGATCGAGGAAGACGGCGGTGACGCCATCGCGCTCGAATGCGACCTGACCGACCGCGACGAAGTCGGCGAGACGGTCGAGGACTTACAGGACGCGACCGGCGGCGTGGACATCCTGATCAACAACGCGGGGATGGTCGACGCCGTCGGTCGCACGGGCGATCTCGACCCGAGCACCTGGGACCGCGACATGGAGATCAACCTGACGGGGACGTTCAATATCACCCGAGAAGTGTTCCCCAACATGTGCGACCGCGGGTGGGGACGGGTCATCTCGATGTCGTCGATGGCCGGCGCGTACGGCGGCTACGGACAGATCTCCTATTCGACGACGAAAGCGGGTCTCATCGGCCTCGGGAAGACCCTGGCGCTGGAAGGCGCACCAGAGGGCGTCACCTCGAACGTCATCGCGCCCTCGATCGTCGTGGGCGACCTCGCGGACCTCCCGGTCGACCAGATCGAGAACATCAACGAACACTGGGCGGACATCGCCCGCGCGACGCCGATGGGTCACCTCGGTCGCGAGGAAGACGTCTCGAACCTCATCGCGTACCTGGCCAGCGAACAGGCCAGTTACATCACCGGCCAGGTCATCGGCGTCACCGGCGGCGTCGACCTGTTCACCTACTGAACGGGACAGGCCCACTGCAACGAATATATTTCGCCGTTTCACAACGGAGCCAACCATGTCAATGTCCACCGCCCGATGCCCGCAATACCGGTCGACGAATCGATGAGTGGAGAGCCTTCGACCGATGCGACGGTGTTGGTCGTCGACGACGAGCAGCGAGCGGCCGACACGTACGCGTCGGCGCTCGGTGAGGAGTACGAGGTACTGACGGCGTACGGGGGGCGGGAAGCGCTATCGATCGTCGACGACGACGTCGACGTGGTGCTGTTAGACCGCCGGATGTCGGAGCTGTCCGGCGACGAGGTTCTAGAGGAGATCCTCCACCGGAAACTCGACTGTCGGGTGGCGATGGTGACGGCAGTCAACCCGGACTTCGACATCCTCGAACTCGGGTTCGACGACTACGTCGTCAAGCCCGTCGGCAAGGACGGCCTGCTCGCGACCGTCGAGCGCCTGCTCGCGATGGCGGAGTACGACGAAACCCACACGCGACTCAGTTCGCTGCAGCTCAAACGCAACGTCCTCGCCCTGGAGAAATCAGACGCCGAACTCGACGAAAGCGAGGAGTTCGAACGGCTCGAAGCGCGTATCGACGAGTTGGAGGCACAACTCGACGACATCGAGTCGACGACGGACATCCCGGATCAGCGCACGCGGTGAATCATACCGACTGCTGTCGCTGGGTACCGATACGACCGCACGCCGTCGTGCGGTCGATCCGGGACTGTTCGACAGTAATCCGTATCAGGCCGGCGCGAGCGCCTGAATCGTTTCGAGCGCCAGTTCGTCCGCCGCCTGTGCCGGAACGGTGAGTATCGGCAGGTCGACGAACCCGTCACGAATCGCCGCCAGTTGTTCGGCGGCCTCGTCAGCCGACCCGGACACGCCGAGCGCGGCGACCATCTCGTCGGTGACCGCGGCCGTCGCCTCGTCCCTGTCGCCGGCCTGCCAGTAGTCTGCGACGGTCTCGGCTTCGTCGGGGAACCGCTGGGCGACTGCACGGCGGTATCCCTCGCCGCTTCCGACGTAGTAGGCGACGTGACCGCGGATGGCGTCCCTCGCGCGGTCGGGGTCGTCGTCGCTGACGGCGGCCGGCACGTACGGTGCCACGGTGATTTCCTCGGGATCTCTCCCGGCCCCCTCTGCGGCTTGCGCGATCTCCTCGAAGGCGTCGTCGAGGTCCGGGAACGGGACGTTGTGCGGGATCCAGCCGTCGGCGAGTCGTCCGACCACCCGCCGGTTCGCCGGCCCGAGCGCAGCGTGGTAGATCGGGACCTCGACGCCGAGCGGGTCGAAATCGGCCACCTCGAACAGTTCGCCCTCGTAGGACACGGGCTCGTCGCCCGTCGAGAGGTAGCGCTGTGCGATGGCGATGGCCTCGTGGGCGCGACGGACCGGCCGGTCGTACGCCATGCCGTGGAGGTCCTCGACGGCTTTCGGCGTGCTGGCACCGGTGCCGAGGATCATCCGCCCGTCGGCGAAGCGGTCGACGGTGGCCGCGGCCATCGCGATGACGGCCGGGGACCGCGAGAAGACGTTCGTGATGGCGGTCCCGATGGTCACCTCGTCGGTCTCGTGGGCGACGACGCCGAGCTGGACGAACGCGTCGCTCCCCCAGAGTTCGGGCATCCAGACCGAGCTGTACCCCAGGTCCTCGGCAGTCGTGGCGATACCGACGGGGTCGATCACGTCCGCGGGCGGCAGGAGCAGTCCGGGTTTCATGGACCGAAGGGCGGCCGCCGGAACCAAAAAGGTCCGCTCGGGCGAACCCTTCAGACGATCCGAACCTTTCGTGCGGTCACGCGATGACGCCCTCCCGTCGCAACTCCTCTAATTCCGTGGGGTCGTAGCCGACGGCTTCGAGAACGTCGTCGGTGTGTTCGCCGTGACCGGGAAGCGGACCGCCCGTCCCCGCCGGAGCCTCCGAGGACAGCGCCGGGAACCCGACCCGCGGATTGGTGCCGTCGCGCTCGATCAGATCGCGAGCGCGAGCGTGCTCGCTATCGACAATTTCCGAGAGTCGCTGGACCGGTGCGACCATCGCCTCGACGTCCCCGAGCAGTTCCTCCCACTCCCCGCGGGTTCGGTCGGCGAAGACATCGGCGAGTTCCGCCCGGAGCGCCTCCCGTTCGGCCGGATCCTCCGTCATGTGGGCGTCGGCCAGGTCCTCGCGGTCGACGGCCGCACAGAAGGCCGACCAGAACTTCGGTTCCAGCGCCGCGAAGGTCACGTACTCGCCGTCGGCCGTCTCGTACACGTCGTACCAGGGCATGCCCCCGGTCAGCGGCGACTCGCCGGGCCGCGCATCGTCGCCGCCGAACGCGTCGTCCGCGACGGCGTGGGAAAACGAGGCGACCACGTCGGTCATCGCCACGTCGACGTACTCGCCGCCGGTGTTTCCGAGTTCCCGCGACAGCAACGCGCCGACGATGCTGAAGGCCGCGAACAGCCCGCCGGACATGTCGCCGATCGGATAGCCCGGGATCTGTGGCTGACTCTCCTCGTCCTCGCGCGTCAGGTCGAGCAAGCCTGCCATGCCCACGTAGTTCAGGTCGTGGCCGACTCGGTCGGCGTACGGTCCCGTCTGTCCGAACCCCGACAGCGAGCAGTAGACCACGTCCTCGTTTCGCTCCCGGACTGACTCGTAATCGACGCCGAGGCGGTCGACCACGCCGGGCCGGAACTGCTCGAAGACCACGTCCGCGGTTTCGGCCAATCGCAGGAGGGCCTCGCGGCCCTCGTCGCGTTTCAGATCGAGGGCGACGCTCCGTTTGCCCCGATTGATGGCGTCGAAGATGGCGCCGACGCCGTCGTCCGTATACGGTGGCATCAGTCGGGCGTAGTCGCCGGCGTCGGTGTCCTCTATCTTGATTACGTCCGCGCCGGCGTCGGCGAGCAACTGCGTCGCGTAGGGGCCGGGGAGCAGTCGCGAGAGGTCGAGAACGCGTATCCCGTCGAGTCGCATACTGGCCGTCTCTCACGGGACCACAATAAGTGTCCGGCGGCGTCCACGCCGTCGGAACCGTGTCAATCTCGACCGCTGACCAGTCACGAACGGTTCCTGACGAGTTGTCGTGAGGTTTGTCCCACCGTACGGGTGTCGCGCCGAGTTCGCGGCCGTCACCGCGTCTTGAGGCCAGCGAGTGCCCGAAACCAACTCAGAGACGACCGGGTAAGTTCGGCCTAGCCGGGACGGTTCACCGAATCGACACACTGTTCGTGGGCGGGCGCGGGTGGTTCGGCAACGAACGGTCGCTCGGGTTTATTCCCCGATTTGTGGAAGCCCAACCGCCACCGCGGCACGGTCGCCGCGAGTGGCGGGGAACCAGTATGTACATACACGTCACGACAACACAGACGGAGACAGAGGGATCTTCAGGTCACCGGGGGACGCCATGAGATCGCGGCTCGTGTTCGCCCTCGCGACCGTCGTCGTCCTGAGTGCCGTTTCGGCACCGGCCGCCTCGGTACAGGACGGATCCGACGGGACAGTCTCGGCCCAGGACCAGTCGGCAATTACGGAGTACAGCGAGACTGCAGCGGAGTTAGCGGCGTTGGCGCGCGCCTCCCCCGATCAGGAACCCGAGCTTTCGGCCCAACAACAGGAGGCGGCGATTCGGGGCGCTCGTGAGGGTGCGCTACTCGCACAGGAGCAGGGCGTCGACATCACGCAGGAACAACGACAGGCAGCGATCGACGGCGCGATCGAGGCCGCAGCCCAGAACCAGGAGGCATCGGTCGAACAGATCCAGGCGGCGACCAAAGGCGCGGCACACGGGGCGCTGATACAGAACCAGACGGCCAACGTCACCCAGCAACAGGCCGGCGTCTACGGTGGGGCGGCCGGTGCGCTCACACAGTCACAGGACGCGACCGTCACGCAACTCCAGAGCGCGGGCTACGGTGCGGCACACGGGTCCGTCGCCCAGTCCCAGCGCGCGAACGTCACGCAGATCCAGTACGCGGCGATCGGCGGCGCCGCCGGCGCTGCCAGTGAGATCGCCCAGTCCCAGCGTGCGACCGTCTCGCAGGTACAGGAGGCGGCCCAGGGCGGGACGTACGGGTCGCTGACACAGGTCCAGTCGGCGAGCGTCGAGCAGATCCAGGCCGCCGCCTACGGCGCGGCGGGTGGCGGTGTCTCCGACCACGACGCGACCGATCCGAAGAAAGTTCAGGAGGCAGCAGTGGGTGCCGCTTCGGGGTCGCTCATGCAACAACAGGACGCGACGGTCGAGCAGGTTCAGGCGGCCGCACGCGGGTCCTGTGAGGGATCGCTCCAGCAGAGCCAGGCGGTCTCGATCGTACAACTCCAGCAGATCTCCGTCGGCTCGGCCCACGGTGCGATCTCCCAGTACCAGGACGCGTCGGTCGAGCAGATCCAGGCCGCCGCGACCGGCGCGGCCAGGGGCGGCGTGACACAGGTCCAGACTGTCGAGATCACCCAGATCCAGACCATCGTCTTCGAGGCGGCCGCCGAGTCGGCGGACGAGGCCGCACAGTCGGGGACGACCGACCCGACCGTGATCATCCAGCAGACCGAGACGAACGTGGAACAACGAGTCACCGTCGAAATCGGCGACGACGATGACCAAGACGACGAGGAACCGTCGGAGCCAGAGAGCCTGAACGTCTCGGTCGAGAACCAGACGGTGACGTTCGAGAACCCCAACGACGAGGTAGTCGTCGCCACGGTCGACGGGGACCGCTTCGGCGAGCGTAACTTCACCGTCGACGCCGACGGGACGCTCAGCGAGGAGTTCGCCCACGGGTTCTACACCGTCACCGCCCAGACCGAGGACGGCCAGCGGGTTTCGGTCAACGGGGAGTCCGAATACGATCTGACCGTCGAGCCGTCGGTCGAGAGCGTGAACGTCTCCACCAGCGACGGCGTCGTCACCCTCGAGAACCCGAACTCGCTGTCGGTGGTGGTGACCGCGCAGAACGAAACCGGTGAGAACAGGACCGTCATAGTCGGGTCGAACGACTCCCGGACGACCACGTTTGCGCCGGGTGAGTACACCGTCACGGCCGCGACCGAGGAGCGACGCTTCGCAGTCCCCGTGAACGGACAGGACGAAGCGACGATCACGGTCGAGCCACTGCCCTCGGCCAACGCGACGGTCGAGGATGAGGCCCTCACCGTCGAGAACCCCACGGCGGTTCGGCTGACGCTCCTGTTGACACGCGAGGACGGCGAGACCGACCAGTTCCTGGTGCTGGCCGGCGAAAACGAGACGCGCGATCTCGATCCCGGGAACTACACCCTGACAGCCGAGACCAGGGACGACGTGACCGTTCGGATCAACGACGAGGACGAGTTTACCTTCAGTGTCGAGGAACCCGAACCGGAGGTAGAGAGTCTTTCGACCGACACAGACGGCACCGAACTGTCCATCGAGAACCCTAACGACGTGCGGGTCATCGTCACCGCGACGAACGAAACGGGTGAGAACCGAACCATCGAGGTCCCGGCCGAGGGGAACACCACTGAAGAATTCGAGCCTGGGGAGTACTCGCTCACTGCCGAGACCGAGGACGGCCGGCCCGTGCCGGTCGACGGGGCGAACGAGACGACCGTCACCATCGAGGAACCCGAGGTAGAGATCGAGAGCCTCAGCGCCAGTTCCGACGGAGACGAGTTGACCGTCGAGAATCCCAACGACGAATCGGTCGTCGTAACCATCACGAACGAAGCGGGCGAAAACGAGACCCTCACGGTCTCGGGAGCCGAGACGACCACGTTGGAACTCCAGCCAGGTGAATACACCGCGTCCGCCGAGACTGAGGACGGCCAGACAGTGCAGATAAACGACGAAGACGAAGTGAGCTTCACCATTGACGCGCCCGAGACGGCCTTCGAGAGTCTCTCGGCCAGTGTCGAAGACGACGAACTGACAGTCGAGAACCCCAACGACGAGACGGTCGTCGTGACCGCGGCGAACGACACCGAGGGCGATCAGACGATCGAGATTCCGGGTGACGACACCGTCACGGACGAACTCCCGGCCGCGGTGTACACCGTGACCGCCGAAACCGAAGACGGTGACCAGGTCGACATCAACGACCAGGAATCGATCGACATCGAAATCGAAGAACCAGCAGAGGAGACTGAACCCGTGACTGACACACCCACAGAGACACCGGAACCTGAGGATACGCCCACAGAGACACCAGAACCGGAAGATACGCCCACCGAAACGCCGGAGCCTGAGGATACGCCCACAGAGACACCGGAACCAGAGGACACACCCACCGAAACGCCAGAACCCGAGGACACGCCCACAGAAACGCCAGAACCCGAGGACACGCCCACAGAAACGCCAGAACCCGAGGATACGCCCACAGAGACACCGGAGCCAGAGGACACACCCACCGAAACGCCGGAACCGGAACCGGAAGACACGCCAACAGAGACTCCTGAGCCCGAAGAAGAGTAACCTGAAGACGCAGGCGGAACGGCCGAGACGCCGGACGCGCACGGAATCTGTCGTCGCAGGGTGACGAGTCGGCGTCCGGGACGCCATGCTGATTCTTTTCCGAACCTGGCGGTCGACGATCCCGGAGAGGCGCGGGATTAATGCACCAGTGGACAATTTATCGTGTCATGGCAACACAAGACTCGGCCCGGACCGGGGGCGTCAGTTTCGAGACCGACGAGGAGACGCGGCTCATCCTCGACAGTCTGGACGAGTTCGTCGAACAGGAGGTCGAACCGCTGGAGTCCGAGCTCGGAGAGACGTGGTCGAACCCGCGACTTCGCCACGAGGACGACGGCAGGCTGGTCGACGAGGTGGTCGACGCCATCGAGACCATCCGGAAGAAGAGCGCCGAGGCGGGCTTCTACGCCATGAACCTCCCCGAGGACGTGGGCGGGGAGGGCGTCTCGAACGTCACCTGGTACCGGGCGAAGAAACACGTCGCATCCCACGGAACGGGGCTGTCCGAGTTCGTCCTCGCCGGCCCCGAAGGCCCCAAACCCCTCCTGATGCAGGCCGAGGGCGAGCAGGTCGAGGCGTACCTGGAACCGGCCATCCGCGGGGAGAAATCGACCGCGTTCGCCCAGACCGAACCGGGCGTCGGCTCTGACTCGCCGAGCATGGAGACCAGCGCGGCAAAGGACGGCGACGAGTGGGTCATCAACGGCCAAAAGCAGTGGATCACGAACGCACCCTACGCCGACTTCGTGCAGGTGTTCGCGCGCACGACGCCCCAGGACGAGGCCGGTCGCTACGGTGGCATCACCTGTTTCATCGTCGAAGACGACGAGTTCGAACTCGGGTCGATGAACAACGCCGTCGGGATGGAGGGGTTACAGGCGGAGTTGCTGTTCGACGACGTACGCGTCCCCGAGGACCGCGTCCTGGGTCAGCCCGACGCGGCCTTCTACAACGCGATGGACTTCCTGTCGCTCGGTCGGCTGGAACTCGGCGCGGAAGCCATCGGATACGCCGAGCACCTCATCGAGAAAGGCGTCGAGTACGCCAACGACCGCGAGGCCTTCGGCCGACCCATCGGGAAGTTCCAGGGCATCTCGCACAAACTCGCGAAGGGGCGTGCCAGGACCTACGCCGCCGACGCCGCCGGCCTCCGACTGGCCTGGCAGATGGACCAGGGCGAACAGGCCATCGAGGAAGCCTCGATCCTGAAGTGGTTCGCGACGAACGCGTTCTGGGAGGTCGCCGACGACGTGGTGCAGGTCCACGGCGGCAACGGCCTCGCCGAGGACAACCCGTTCATGGAGCACCTCCACGTCGCGCGCATCCTGCGCATCGTCGAGGGGACCGACGAGATCCAGCTCAACACCATCGCCAAGCAACTGGGAATCTCGTAGCGGCACTCAATGCCGGAACATCAGGATGCGATCGGCCTCGTGACGGATGCAAAACGGCGTCACCGAGGACGGATCGAACGTGTTGTGTCGCTTCTCGGAGGTGAACAGTTGCTCGAAGGGCTTGCCACAGGCAGGGCAGGCGTAGCCTTTCTTGTTGGTCCAGAGGCTCGTCTCCCTGGTCTCCTTCAGGAGTTTCAGCCCGTGGCGGTAGTCGTGGATGTCGATGGGGCCGTCGCCGTCACCCAGCGTTTCCATGGCGAGGAGATGAGAGGGGTCGGTAAAAGACCCTCCGGACGGTTCGGCGGTCGACCGGACGGGGCGAACCGTTGCCGGGTTCCCCGCGGTTAAGAAACCGGACGCCGAATTCGGGGGTATGACACTGCTGGTTCCGTTCGACGGGTCGGGGCTCTCGAAGACGGCCCTCGAACGAGCGACCGAGTTCGCAGACTATCGCGACGAGGAGGTCGTCGCACTCAGCGTGGTCCCAGACGACCCCGAATACCTGCAGAACCGAGGCCTGCTCGACGAGGGCGAATCGCTCGACGTCGACGCCCTCTGTGAGGAGTTCGAGCGGGAGATTCGGGAGATAGCACCCGAGGCGAGGTTTCGCTGTAAGACGCCCGGTTCGAGCGATTCCATGGTCGCGACGGTCATCGACGACGTAACCCGAACGATACGGGAAGTCGCGGACGAAATCGACGCCTCAATCGTGTTCATCGGCAGCGAGAACGCCGGCCGCGTCTCGACGCCGGTGACGAGCGTCGGCAGCCCCATCTCCGAGGACCCCCGATACGACGTCCACATCGTCCGCCACGCGTAGCGACTCGGGACCTACCGACGGGCACCGATCCCGCGCCGAGAGCTTGATATATGTGACGCCGTTTTGTAAACGGAGAGACAGCCGTGAAGCTCGGACTCATCGGGATCGGCGGGGCCGGCGGACGGGTCGTCGAGTCCCTCCTGCAGTACGAGGACGGGTCGCGAGGGGAGTTCATCGCGGACGCGGTCGCGATACACACCGCGACGGCCGACCTGAAGCGCCTCGAACGGGTACCGGTCGACAATCGCGTCCCGATCGGCCAGACGCAGGTAAAGGGGCGGGGAACCGGCGCGGACAGCGAACTCGGGGCCGAGATCGCAACGGCGGATATCGCGGAGATCAGGGGCACGATCGACGATGTTCCAGTCGGCGACCTCGACGCCTTTCTCGTCGTCGCCGGCCTCGGCGGTGGCACCGGGGGCGGCGGGGCACCGGTCGTCGCCCGCGAACTCGGCGAGAGCTACGCGGAACCGGTCTACGGCCTGGGCGTCCTGCCAGGCGCGGACGAGGGACGCGTCTACGCGCTCAACGCCGCCCGATCCGTCCGGACGCTCGTTCGGGAGACGGACGCGCTCGTCCTCGTCGACAACGACGGATGGCAACCCAGGGACGAGAGCGCTGGTGCCGGCTACCGACGCGTCAACGCCGACGTGGCACGCCGGCTCGGCGTGCTGTTCAGTGCGGGCGAAACCGACGGTCACGGGACGGTTCCCGAGAGCGTCGTCGACGCGAGCGAGATCAGCAACACGTTCGGGACGGACGGGGTGGTGACCGTCGGGTACGCGGCCTCGCGTATCGAGAGCCCCGAGAGCGGATTCCTCTCCCGGATTTCGGGATCGGAACCCGAGGAGATCGACACGGGGAATCAGATCACGAGCACGGTCCGGATGGCGACGCTGGGACGGCTGTCCCTGGCGTGTGACATCACCAGCGCCGAGCGCGCACTGGTCGTCGTGGCCGGCCCGCCGGAGCATCTCGACCGCAACGGGATCGAGCGCAGTCGGACCTGGCTGGAGGAGGCCACCGGCACCATGGAAGTCCGCGGCGGCGATTATCCGGTTCCGGATTCGAGTTACGTGGCCGCCGTGGTCGTCCTCGCCGGCGTCTCGGACGTGCCACGCCTCGCGGAACTGCAGCGGACTGCGGTGAAAACGCAACGTTCGATGGAAGAAGCGGCGGATGAAAGCGAGCGCAACCCGACCGACTGCACCCCGAGCGGTGACAACGACATCGAGCCACTGTTTTGAGTTAGCTCGGTATACATCCGCCCCTACTTAAGTACCCGATAATATCACGAAGAAGACTCATCGAAACAACGGTCGGAATAGAGAGTGCAGTTCGCTCCCAATCCAACGCCCGATATTTCCCTCCCCGAATCCATCGGGCGTTTCCCACACGCGACTCCGCGCCGGGGTCTCCGGCTCGGAATTACCTTCTGACGTCCGTGAGTCGGCGAGCCGTGACGGTGTCGCCTCGTGAATCCTAAAAACCTCCTCACATCCCAGGCAGAATTCTCACACGACAGGCAGGAGTACACCGGACCGGCCAGTGAGTGCCAGGACACCCCACTCCAGACGCTCACTGGTGTGACTCCCAACTGCAAGACGCCACTCGGCAGCACCCGGCCGTGTTCGGCCGGGGTTTGCCACCTGCATCCTCCCCGATACCGACCTCGCATTGTGAGTACCGAAACCGGTAGAAGCGTGAGGGCTAATGGCGACGTATGGGGGAACACGTCGACTCACTGACCCAACAGGACGGCTGGCACGCCGAGGACCGCGCCGCACGCGTCCACTACCAGGGCGGCAGTGACCGCTACAGCATCGAGTACTACGAACCGAGCGACTGCGTCGTCTACTGGAAGGTCGCTCCCGACGGCGACATCGCGGTCCCGGTGAGCCGTGACACGGTTCCAGACCCGCTCCGCGAACGGATCCGACAGGACCTCACGACCGCCGACATCGACCCGGCCGTCGAATCCCGGACGCTGTGAGACGGTGTCCGACCGGCACAGACACCTGGGGAATGCTCACGATGGAGACGACAGTGCGTTTTAGGGAGTCGATGCCCTGCACAGAGATATGAGTGTCTCGGACGCGGACATCGAGGCTGTCGCAGCGGCCGTCCGGGCTGCCGAAACGGTGGTCGCGATGACGGGCGCGGGCGTGAGTACGGCGTCGGGGATCCCGGACTTCCGCGGCGAGGGCGGCCTCTGGGAGCGCCACGACCCGATGGACTTCCACATCGACCGGTTCCGGTCGGACCCGGCCGGGTTCTGGACCGACCGGGTCGACCTCCAGGCAGCCATCTTCGGGGACGAATCGATCGCCCCCAACGGCGCACACGAGGCACTGGCCGATCTGGAGTCCGCCGGCCATCTCGACACCCTCGTCACCCAGAACATCGACGGCCTCCACCAGGAGGCAGGCTCGGAGGACGTCGTCGAAATCCACGGCTCGGCCGCCCGCGTCAGTTGCCGTGACTGCGGGGAGCGCTTCGACGCCGACCCCGTTATCGAACGGGCACGGGACGGCGAACTCCCGCCGACCTGCGCGGACTGTGGCGGGACGCTCAAACCCGACACGGTGCTGTTCGGGGAGCAACTCCCCGAGCACGCGCTCGCACGCTCACAGGCAGCCACACGGAACGCCGACCTGTTCCTGGTCGCTGGGTCGTCGCTCACCGTCGAGCCAGCAGCCACGCTCCCGCAGACCGCCGCAATGCGTGGGGCGACGCTGGTTCTGGCCAATCTCGAATCGACGCCGCTGTCGGACCGCGCAGAGTTCGACCTCCGGGCCGACGTGACCGAGGTCCTCCCACGGATCCGTGACGAACTGGGACTCTGAAGCGGGACGAAACGCATGGGGCGTCCGTCGAATCGGACTGCTCGCTACCGTCGGCCTGTTTTTCGTCGCGTTCAACCCCCTCACGAAGCCGACGAAGGAGCACATCGAGCGGTGGAGAACGTGTGAGTCCCCACCACACTTAAGAGACGGGCCGGCGACTCTTTCCCCGCTATGGACTACGAAGTCATCGACACGGAGGACGTGCCGGTAACCGACCTCTCGGAGATCGAGGACGTGCCGCCGGATCTGGACATTCGGCCCATCGGCCGCCAGATGGGGCTTAGTAACATGCACGTCACGCTCTGGTACTTCGAGCCGGGCGAGGAGATCCAGTATCACGCCCACGCCGAACAGGAGGAGTTGTACTACGCCATCGAAGGCGAGTTCTCGCTGAAGATGGGTCGTTCCGGCGAAGAAGAGACGATGGAAGTCGGTCCCGGCGCGTTCTGGGTCGCCGAACCCAAAATCGGCCACGGCCATCGGTACGTCGGCGACGACACCGGCGTCGTCCTCGCGGTCGGCGCGCCCGCCACGGAGGACCCGGGACTGGACCCCCACGGGATCGACGACGAGGAGATCGACGACGAATAATCAGGCGTAGCTTTTGTCGAGGTACTCCAGGATTCGCTCGGACTCGGCCATCGTGACGCCGCGGTCCTCGTCGACGACGACCGGGACGGCCCGCTGACCCGAGACGCGGCGGACCTCGTCGCGCTGGGAGTGCAGCCCCTCGACCCAGACGCTCTCGTAGTCGACGTCGAGTTCCTCCAGTCGGTCGACGACGAGTTCACAGTACGGACAGCCTTCGAGCCGGTAGAGTGTGAGTGCCATGTCAACCGCTAGGTCCCCGGAGGGTAAAGTAATCGGGGCTCTCGGCCGCGCCGGGGAGAGTTTTTTGTGGCCCCCGGGAGTTGTCGGGGTATGCCACCGACCGAAGGGGAGCGAGTCCCCGACTTCGAGGCGTTGCTCTGTGACGGGGAGACGTTCCAGTCGACTGGGTTGTCCGAGGCACTCGGTGACCGCGGGGGCGTCGTCGTCGCCACCGGCTTTGCCTTTTCCGCCATCGCACGCAACTGGTGGAAACGCTTCGAGAAGTACGGCTGGGAGGAGTTCGAGGACGTGCCAGTTCTCGGCGTGAGCCGCGACGGCCCATACGCCCAGAACGCCTTTCTCCGTCGGCTCGACGAGCCGGCGTTCGAGTTCTTCGCCGACGTGAACGGCGGCGTCACCGACGCGCTGGATCTCGAAACGGATCGGGACCACATGGCCAACACGTCGACGCCGTGGCGGTCCGTGTTCGTCCTAACGCCGGACCGTGAGGTACAGTTCGCGTACGTCGCCGACGAGTGGATCGGCCCGCTACCGCACGAGGACGTTGAAGACGCGGTCGCGGCGTTGTAGCGACGACTGCCGTCAGTCGTCGCCGTAGATCCGGTCGACCTTCCCGGAGAACTTCTCTAAGATGTTCCGCCGTTTGAGCTTCATCGAGGAGGTGAGCATGTCGTTTTCGGGCGTCCACTCCATCGGGATCAGCTCGAACGTCTTGATCCGCTCGTGTTTCTCGAACCGGTCGTTGACGTCCTCGACGGCCTCCTCGATCCACTCGTGGACGCGCTGGTCCTCACAGATTGCGATCTGCTCGGACGGGATGGCGATGTCTTCCTCGTCGGCCCAGCGTTCGATGGCCTCGAAGTTCGGGACCACGAGCGCGCTGATGAACTTCTCGTTGTCCCCCATCACCATCACCTGGTCGACGCGCTCGCTGGTGGCGAAGGCGTCCTCGATGGGGCCCGGCGCGACGTTTTTCCCCGTCGTGAGGACGATGAGTTGCTTGAGGCGGTCGTGGTAGACGAAGTACCCGTCGTCGGTCTGTTCGATGATATCGCCGGTTCGGAACCAGCGTCCGTTCTCGTCCTCGGTGAACGCGTCCTCCGTCGCCTCCGGGCGCTCCCAGTACCCCTCGGTCACGTTCGGGCCCTGGACGAGCAGTTCACCGATCTCGCCCTCGGCTTTCTCCTTGCGGTCGGGACCGATGACGGTGTCGTCGAGTTTGACGTCGATGTCGTGCATCGGCGGCCCGAGCGTCCCCGGTCGCGGGTCCTCGGCAGGGTTGATGGAGACGACCGGCGAGGTCTCGGTGAGCCCGTACCCCTCGTAGATCTCTAAGCCCATGCCGCGGAACAACTCGGCGAGTTCCTTGTTGAGGCTGCCCCCGCCGCTGATGAAGTACTCGATACTGCCGCCGAGCTTCGATTTCACCGACTGGAAGACGAGTTTGTCTGCCGCGTAGTACTTCATCTTCAGCGAGTTGCTCGGGTTCTCCTGTCGGCCGTACTTCCGGCCGACCTCCAGCGCCCACTCGAAGATGCGCTCTTTGATGTCCGAACTGGCGGCCTGTTCGCGCATGGCGTCGAAGATGCGTTCGTACACCCGTGGGACGCTGGTCGCCATCGTCGGCTGGACCGCCTGCAGGTCCTCCTGGATGGTGTCCGTGCTCTCGGCGTAGGCGACCGTCGCCCCCGAGAAGTACATGGTAAAGTGCCCCCCAGTTCGTTCCAGGACGTGTGCGAGCGGCAGGAAGGAAAGCGTCTTGACGTGTGAGTCCAGCACCGCCGTGTCGGGGTCCTTGTCCGGACGTGGCCCGAACCGCTTGCGGATCTGCGTGAAGTTCGCCGTGAAGTTGGCGTGGGTCAACTTCACGCCCTTCGGTTTGCCCGTCGTCCCCGAGGTGTAGATCAGACTCGCCAGGTCGTCGGGGTCCTGTTCGTCGATCCAGGACTCGTAGGCCGACTGCTCGAAGTTCTCGACACCCAGTTCGTGGACCTCTTCCAGCGTGAGGATGTCGTCGCGTTCCTCGTAGATGTCCACGTCGTCCATGATGACGATGAACTCCAGGTCGAGGTCGTCCTCGACGCCCAGCACCCGGGCCAGCAGTTCCTCGTTCTCGACGACGACGCCCATCGCGCCGGGGTCGTCGAGCAGATACCGGACCTGTCGTGGCGAGGACTCCGTGTAGATCGTCGAGACCACGCCACCGGCGCTGAGCAGACCGAAGTCGGCCTGTGCCCACTCCATCCGGGTGTTGGCGAACATCCCGACCCGGTCCCCGTGTTCGACGCCGAGTTCCCGAAAGCCCGCCGCCAGGTTCTTGACGATGTCGTGCATCCGCTCGTAAGTCAACAGCGCGAACTCGTCGGCCGGCGGCGACGGGACGATATCGTCCGTCAGCGACCGGTGGTACACCCCGCCCTTGTACTGCTGGGCTGGCTCACCGGCGTGACGCTCGGCGCTCTTGGCGAACAGTTCCGGCAACGTCCCTTCCCCCGTCATGTCGTCGGTGTACTCAGCCTCCGCGGCCAGCAGTTCCTCCGTCGATCCCATTACCAGGACAGATTACAGGAACCTAATAATAGCTTCGGGAATCTTTATACTGCGATTCGCGTTCATACCTACGAAGGTAGGACATCTGCCCGCGAGAACTCGCGACCGCAATCCCCGCAACGATACGTCCCGATCGCCACCTTCCGAACTGGCCGGGTCCGATCACAGGACGGACAGCTGATATCGACCACGAGTGTCATCGGTTGTCGCTCGTCGCGCACCCACTTGAGTCTCCCGGCGCCGTCAGTCGTCCCCGACTGCGGCCGACCCGTCTCGATCCGCCTGCGCGTCCCAGAGGCCGGCGTACTCGCCGTCGCTCTCGACCAACTGATCGTGCGTGCCCGTCTCGATGATCTCGCCGTCGTCGAGGACGACGATCCGGTCGGCGTCCTTGATCGTCGAAAGTCGATGAGCGATGACGAAGGCCGTGCGCTCGTCGATGAGTCGGTCGAGGCTCTCCTGGATGAGGTCCTCGGTTTCGGTGTCCACGTCGCTCGTCGCCTCGTCGAAGACGATGATGCTGGGATCGTTCAACAGTGCGCGGGCGATGGCGATGCGCTGACGCTGGCCGCCCGAGAGCTTGATCCCACGCTCGCCGACCTGGGTGTCGTAGCCGTCGGGGAGGTCCCGAACGAACTCGTGGGCCTCCGCGGCTTTGGCGGCGTCGACGACCCGGTCTCGCGTCTCGATATCGGTGTCGCCCGCGGCGGTTTCAGCATCGAGTGCCGCCCCGTCGCCGTACGCGATGTTGGCGGCGACGGTGCCCGAAAACAGGTACGGGTTCTGCTCGACGATGGCGATCTCCTCGCGGAGCGCCTGGAGGTCGTACTCGCGAACGTCGGTCCCGTCGACGCGCACAGCTCCGGAGTCCACGTCGTACAGCCGTGGAACGAGTTTGACGAGCGTGGACTTGCCGGCACCGGTACTCCCGGCCAGGCCGATCGTCTCGCCGGCGGTCACGTCGAGCGAGACGCCCCGAAGCACCGGATCGTGGTCCGCCTCGTAGCTGAAGGTCACGTCGTCGAAGGTCACGTCGCCGTCCACCGAATCCGGCACGTGCGGATCCGCAGGTGAGGTGACGTCGGGGGCTCGACCCAGGAGGCCGAACACGCGCTCGGCGCTGGATTTGGCGAGCTGGTACTTGTTGGCCGACTTCCCGACCCGGCGCATCGGCGAGTACAGGCGGCGCAGATAGAGGAAAAAGAGGGCAAAGGCACCAGTCGAGAGCGCGCCGGGATTGCCGAGGATGATGTCGCGGCCGCCGACGTAGAGGACGAGGACGAACACCACGCCCGTCAGGAGCCGGAGCGTCGCGAAGAAGGCCCGCCGGATGCGGAGGGCACCGACCTTCTCGTCGTGGTAGGTCTGGCTCTGGTCGGCGACCCGGCCGCGCTCGAACGCGTGGCGATTGAACGCCTTGACGACCGCGACGCCGCCGAGGTTGTTCTCCAGACGAGTGTTGAGCCGGGCGACGGTCTCCCTGATGGACTTGTATCGCGGTTCGATCCAGGTGAGAAACCGCCCGCTGGCCAGGCCGATGAGCGGGACCGGAGCCAGCGCGATGAGTGCGAGTTTCGGCGAGTACGTCGCCAGGACGACGGCGATGCCCCCGACGGTGGCCACGACCCGAATCATCTGGCGGAACTCGGTGTTGAGGAACTTCTCCAGGCGGTTGATGTCGCTGTTGAGGATGGACATCATCCCGCCGGTCTGATGGTTGGCGAAGAATCCCATCGAGAGGTGCTGGAGGTGGTCGTACGTGTCGTTCCGGAGGTCGCGCTGTATCTTCTGGGCCGCCGACTGGATGAGATACCGGGAGACGAACCGGGTGGCCGACCGTATCAGGTAGGCGAGTGCGGCGATGACGACCAGCCGTTCCAGCAGGGCGAGCCGCGCCGCCTCGCCGGCGATCGCTCCCTCGGGGACCAGTCCGGCAGTCGCCAGGAGCCCGGGGTCACCGGACCCGAGGACGACCCGATCGATGGCCGTCGCGACGATGATGGGGGGCACCAGACGGGCGAATCGCGTCACGAACGACGCGACCACGCCGACCGCGAGGACCAGCCAGTTCGGGCGAGCGTAGGAGAGCAGATTCCACATCGGGTGGCCGTCGACGTTCTCCCGGACGTTCTCGAACCCGCCGTGTTCGTCGGCCATGTCACTCCCCAACCGTTCCAGCCTTGAATATCGACCGAAACGGGACTGTACGAGGGGTCGGTCGCATAAGAGGTATATCGTTCGGCTGCATAGGGAGGGTGTGGCGAAGCCTCTCCGTTTTCGACGGTCCACCGAGCGCTGGACCGACGGCCGCGTCCGCTCGGAACTCCTCCAGCCCCTGCAATCGAAGTTCGGCGCGACCAAGCGACGCACGTGGTACAAACCCCCAGACGCCTACGAAGCCTGCCGGCTAGAGATGGACAACGGCGACACGGCCCTCTTTTGCTGGACCGACGACGTGGCCTTCTGGATGGGCAACACCGAAACCCCGAAGACGCTCTGGCGTACCGAGAAGTACACGTTCGAGGAAATCCCCGACGGGGTCGCAGACTGGGCCGAGCGGGAACTGCTCGCCCAGTTGCACGACGAGTCCCCGTGGCTCGAAGCCTACCCGAACATCTCGTGGTTCTTCCTCCCCGTGCTGCTCTCGAAGGACGGCCGGCACACGAGCAGGGAGTTTCTCAAAGACCACGCAGCGGGGTTCCCCGACGCCGACGCCGACGAGGCGCTGGCGTACTACGAGGAGTTGCTCGGCCGGGAACTGTTCGACGACCGCTACGAGATGGCGGGGAAACTCGGCACCAGCGAACAGCTCAACCTCGATCGGATGCGGTCGGCCATGAGCGAGTTCACCGTGGCCCGACTGCTGGACGACGCCGGCCACGAGGTCACGCCGGAGATCGAGGTCACGACCGGCCACTCCATCGACTTCCGGGCCGACAGCAACGGCACGGGACGGCTCGTCGAAGTGACCAGACCCCGGCCGCCCTCGCGGCGGTCGGCGTCCTCACCGGTCGCTTCGATTCGGGAGACCGCCGAGACCAAAACCAGCGGCCAGCTACAGGCCCACGACGGCGGCGTCACGCTGTTCGTCGACTGTTCTTCCTTCGCCGACGACGACTGGGCCACGCTCCTGGACGCACGGCCGGACGTGAGACACCGGCCCGCCGTGGTCTTCCGGGCGCGTCCCGACGGGAGTTTCGAGGGCTACACGAAGGGGTCGGTCCCCATCGGCCTGCCCGACGGGATTCAGTAGGCTCTTTCGTAACTCAGTGGCATAGCTGTCGAACTGGTGAACTCGTCAGAGGTTATCGTGCAAGATGGCAGGTATCTTGCACGTCGCAAACCGAGAACTGGGGTCGTCTGATTCGGTCAGTACAAAGCGCGTATGCAGCACGTGACACAGCGAGAATCGGGGTCGTCAAATTCAGTCAGTACAGAGCAAAGGCTACACAATCATTATTTTAACAGGCAACCACTCACTATGTATGACGAGGATAATTTGGGCACTCGCAGCAGCATATGTTCTTGTTGGACTCGGTTTATTTTACAGTTTAGCAATAGATTCTAGCGAGCTATTTTTGGGAATGACCGCACTCATTTATCTTCTAATGAGTCCGTTAGCATATCTTATTTACAAAAAGCGAGTGGTGAACGAGTGATCGGTCAATCCGCACACGCGGTGAGCAGCCGATTCATTCGAAAGAGCGTAAAATGAAGGTGGGCTCCATGCTGACTTGATCCTCTATGTGTCGCACCGCGATACCCGACAACTTCTGAACAGATGGCGCTGTTTCGCTGTCTTCGGTAAGAGCCATTCAGATCAGTCAGCGTCGCCGAAATTCGAAATTAGCTCTCGTCTCCGTCGTACTCGTACTCGCGCAGCGTCGACGGCGGGACGCTGGAGAGCGCCGACTCAGCGGTCGCCTCCAGCACGACGGGCGGGGCCTTGCCGTCGTCTTCGGCTTCGAGCCAGCGGTCGACACAGACACACCAGTGGTCACCCGGCTCCAGGCCGGGGAACTCCAGTTCCGGGCGCGGCGTGACGAGGTCGTTGCCCCGCGCCTTGCTGTATTCGAGGAACGCCTCGGTCATGACGGCACAGATCTCGTGACGGCCGGTGTCCCTGGGATTCGATCGGCAGCAGCCGTCGCGTTCCCACCCGGTCACTGGGTCCTTGCTGCAGGGGAGCAGTTGGCCGCCGAGGACGTTCGTGTCGTCGGTCATGTGTCGCTCTCGCTGCTCTCGTCGCTCGTGTCACTCCCCTCGATCTCTCCGGCCGGGACGATCTCGTAGGAGCGTTCGCCCATCTCGTTTTCCTCGAAGACGAACACGCGACCGTCGACGGTCTCCAGGTTCGCCTCGACGGTGATGCGGTGTTTGTCGTTCTCGACCGACACGCCCGGGAACACCGTCGTCTCCTCGACCGTGTCGAGCAGGACGCGACCGACGCCGGAGTCCCTGAGGATGTCGTCGTTGGTTTTCTGGTCGTTCACGTACGTGAGGACGCCTTCAGTCTCCGTCGGGTCGGTGACGAGGACGTGGACGTCCTTGCCGGGCGCCGTTCGAACGCTCTCCTCGCGCTTGGCCGGAACGCCGCGGTAGTACACCGAGCGTCCGTCCCTGTACTCGACCCTGATACCGTCGGCCTGGAGTTCGACGGGCAGCGAGTCCGGGGAGATCTCCTCGCGGATGGTCATGCTCGACTCTATCCGTGGCGGGCGGAAAAGCGCTCTCTTTGGCGGTGGCAACGGGCGCCGAGGGGCGGGCGCGGCCTGCGGGGAACCTGGCGGCAACCATCAACGGTAAGTATCGAGGTATTCGAGAGGAATGCGATGGAAGGTCGGGCAGACGCACCCGCAGCAGGGACCGTGTTGAACGCGCTGGCGACCGGCACCGGGTCGGCGTTCGCTATCGACGTCTACACCACAGCGACCGTCGAGTTGACCGACGCCGACGGGGTCGAGGGGACCATCGACGGCGCACCCGACGCGGACACGCGACTCATCGAGCGCTGCGTCGAACTCGTCACCGAGCGGTTCGGCGACGGCGAGGGCGGCACCGTCGAGACCGAGAGCGACGTGCCGATGGCTTCCGGCCTCAAAAGTTCCAGCGCGGCCGCCAACGCGACGGTGCTGGCGACGCTCGACGCGCTCGACGCGACCGACGAGATCTCGCGAGAAGACGCCTGTCGACTCGGCGTCGAAGCCGCGCGGGACGTGGGCGTCACGATCACGGGCGCGTTCGACGACGCGAGCGCGAGTATGCTCGGCGGCGTCACCGTCACCGACAACACCGACGACGCGTTGCTCGCCCGCGACGAACCCGACTGGGACGTCCTCGTCTGGACGCCGCCGGAGCGGTCCTTTTCGGCGGACGCCGACGTCGAGCGCTGCAAGCAGATCGCCCCGATGGCCGAGTTGGTCGCCGACCTGGCGCTCGACGGCGAATACGGGCGCGCGATGACGGTCAACGGCCTCGCCTTCTGTGCGGCACTGGGATTCCCGACCGACCCGCTCGTCGAGGCGATGGACCACGCAGCGGGCGTCTCCCTGTCCGGGACGGGACCGAGTTTCACGGCCATCGGCGAGCGAGCGGACCTCGAGCGGATCGAAGCGATCTGGAGCGAACGAGAGGGTACGACATGGTTGACGACAACACAGACCGACGGCGCACGGACGAGATGAGCCTGGACGAACTCCGCGAGGAGATCCGGACGATCGACCGGGACATCGTGGAGTTGATCGCCCAGCGAACCTACGTCGCGGAGGCGATCGCCGACGTGAAAGACGAACGGGGCCTCCCCACGACCGACGAGGAGCAGGAACAGGCGGTCATGGACCGGGCCGGCGAGAACGCCGAGCAGTTCGACGTCGATTCCAACCTCGTCAAGGCCGTCTTCCGCCTGCTCATCGAGTTGAACAAGGTCGAACAGCGCGAGAGCCGGTAGGACGCCACACTCGCGGACACTCGCCTACGCCACCGAATCGGGCGGAGAACGCGACCGGCCAAACTGATTTATTACGACCACCTCTATCTAGCCATATGGGAAGTTACGCAACGCCGCCGGATTGGTCGACGCCGACCGACGAGGACGACCAGTCGGCGGTCAAACTCGGCGACCTGCTGTCGGGACGACTGGCTGACGTCGACATCGACTCCGTGGAGGCGGTGCGCGAAGCGCGAGAACGTCGATGAAGGTATTCGTCGACACGAACGTTTTCATCGCCAGCATCACAGACGAGCCGGGTCGCGGTGACGTAGCGACTGAACTGCTGAACGAGAATCACGATTTCTGCACGTCGATTCTCAATCTCATGGAGATTCGGTCAGTGTTGACGAAAAAGAAGCGCGTGGAACAAGAGCGAGTCGAGGAGGTACTGTCGGATATCTACGGACGCGTTGATATCTACGCGCCGGAAATCAGCGACCAGATTTCGGCGTACAGTCTCCAACAAGACACGTTACTGTACACGCTCGACTGCGTTCTCCTCGCTCTCGCCGAGGATATCGACGCCACGCTGGTCACGTTCGATGGCGAACTACTGGAGAACGGTGCCGTCTCGCCAACCGAGTTGAGGGAATAGAGTGGCATCTGAGGATTTACGCAGATAGCGGCACTCTGTGTTGTCTCTGTTACACCAGTTGACTACCTGAACAAGGTCGAACAGCGCGAATCACGCTGAGCGGTGCCCTGTTCCAACAGTTACTCACCAACGAGCGACGCAGCCGAATTTTCCGCTCGTACTCTCCTGACCGTGACCGCAGGAACGTACGATTCGAGACATGTGATGACCTGTGACACACAGTTCTTCCACCTCGGTCCCGTATGACTCGGTATGGTTCGGTCCGAGAAACGGACATCCAGCGAAACGTTCCCGGGAGACAGGTAGCGTGGGGGAATCAGAGCAAGCAGTATCGGCGTCCGAAGAGCAAACCCCATCCACTGAGGTGCTGAAATCGCTCATCGAAGACGGCCAACACGAGATGGAACGCGAGACGGGCGGTCTCTTCCTGTCGGGGTTCTCGGCGGGACTGGACATCGGGTTCGGGCCGCTGCTGATGGCAGTCCTCCTGACCCTCACTGCGGGCGGGTACGGCGACGTCGGGGTCGAACTCCTCCTGGCCAGCGCCTACGCAGTGGGGTTCATCTTCGTCATCATCGCCCGCTCGGAGTTGTTCACCGAACACACGACCCTGGCGGTGATGCCAGTACTCGACGATCGATCGTCCCTCGGCGCGTTAGCTCGGCTCTGGGGAATCGTCTGGGCCGGAAACATTGTGGGTGGTGCGATATTCACGGCGTTCGTCGTCACCCTGATGCCGAATCTCGGCGTCGCCTCGCCGGAGGCGTTCGGAACCATCGCGCACAAGCTGGTCGACCACGACGTCGGGTGGTTGTTCGTCGCTGCGATCCTCGCCGGCTGGCTCATGGGGTTGTTGGCCTGGCTCATCACCGCCGCGCAGGAGACGATCAGCCGCCTGCTCATCATCTGGCTGGTCACCGCGTCGATCGGGATTCTCCATCTCCCACACTCGATTGCTGGCAACGTCGAGGTGTTGTTCGGGTTGTTCGTCTCGCCGCGCGTCTCGCTGGCCGACTATGGGACCTTCCTCGCACTGGCGACAGCCGGGAACGTAGTCGGTGGGGTCGTGTTCGTCGGGTTGTTGAAATACGGTCACGTCGTCCGCGGTGGCAGTTGAGCGGGCTGTGCCGTTGGCATCGACTGTGCTCCCTCGACGACTTGCTCTTGAAATATAGCCCCCAGGGCGCTGGGACGGGACGGTCAGTACTCCCAGAGCCTGTCGATCCGATCGTCGATGTCCGGATGGTCGTCTCGCAGTGTATCGACGGCAGTCTCACCGTTGACGTTGATGACGTGGACCTCCCCGCGACGCCCGCCGTACACGTCCTGGAAGTCGTAGACGACGCCGACCACGTCGACGGCCTCTGGTATGTCGTTGCTCTCTCTGAGGAACTCGACCTGTCTGTCGACGTTGTACTCGACGAGTCGGTTGATCGCGTCCGCCCGGTCGAGGCCATCGGGGAGCGATTCGACGCCGGCTTCGAGGAAGGGTTTCAACAGCCCGATACAGTGTTCGATGCCGGCGGGTTCGTCGATTCCACCCGTCAACTCGTCGAACGTCGCCGTGACTGCGCCACACCCCGTGTGGCCGACGACCACGACGGTTTCGGTGCCGGTGTGTTCGACCGGATAGAGGACATCACCGGAGACGGCGTCGCCGGCCTCGGTCCGCTGGACGACGCGGTTGCCGATGTTCCCACACGTGAAGACGTGTCCGGGCCAGTCGTTCCCCCAGATGTGATCCTGGAGGACGCGCGAATCCGAACAACAGACCGTGACCACGTCGGGTCGCTGGGACTCCTGTACGTCATCGAACCGGGATTGGAACTCGGCGGCGTGGGCAGCGTTTCCCGCGAGTAACTCGACGAGCGTTCGGCGCATGCTCGACTAGAGACGACTCACCGAATTAGTACCGATGGTTCAGACGGTCGCGATTCGACCGGGTTTTATCGCTCGCGACGCAACCGGCGGACAATGACTGACGAATCCAGCGACGAGCAAGCGACGGTCCCGATCGTCTGTGCGGAGTGTGAGACCACGACACGCGTGCCACTGTCGGAGTTGGCGACGACGCTGGAGCGCCACAACGACAACCAACACGACGGAGACCAGGTCGCGCAGGTCGACCCGGACATCGCCGATCAGGTCGCGGACCTCGTCGCCGAGGACCTCGGACTGCTCGAGGAGTGATACGGTTTGCTGTAACTGTTTCCCGCGACGCCCGCCCGATGTCGGGCGGTTGACGCGGAAACGACGTACAGCAGTCCGTATGAGACAGCCCCGAGCTCCGTCCCCACTGCTAGCGTAATTCCCTCAGAAGCGTTCCATCCACATGCCGGACGCGGTCGACATACTCCCCGTCAGCGGGGGACCTTTCAGGACCGTTCCGGTAGGCCCCGTGATGGTACCAGAGGACAGTTCCCGGCCGGACCCCGATCACGAGCGCGTACAGGAGCGAGCTAGAGACCGACAGCACGACCGAACGGAGTCGGTCGAAGACATGCTCGGCGAGGTGGGAATGCTAGAGGCGGACAAATATCCCACCACGAGCGAGGAACTCGCCGTCGAGTACGCCGACGAGACCGTCGACCTTCCGAACGAAACCGAGTCGCTCGGCTCGGTGTTCGACCGACTCACCGACGTACGGTTCGAATCCCCCGCCGAGGCTCAAGAGGCCGTCCTCAACGAGCTCACCGGTGAACAAGCCGGTCCCGAGGAGTACAACGACGAGCGCGCGCTCGACGACTTACAAGACGAGGACGAGCGGAGCGACCCGCTGGAGTGAAAGCTACAATAGCCCAAGCCCCGTCTCGACCGAACAGAATTCCGTCGCTCGCGAGTTTGCGAGCGACAGCAACTGTGGACTCGCCGGGACTCCCGCGAGCGGAGCGAGTGGGAGGTCGGCGAGTCCATTGACCGACCGAGCGTAGCGAGGGAAGGAAATGGACTCGCCGGGATTTGAACCCGGGGCCTTCCCCGTGCCAGGGGGATGATCTACCGCTGATCTACGAGCCCGCGCACTTCTCGCTTTCCGGTGGGTTTTCTTAAACCCATCGAAGCCAGCCGCCGACACCACCCCGAACGGAGCCCGGCTCCCAGTCCTATCAAATCAGCGGCCAAAACTAATATATGGTGTAAGAGTCCGCTCCGTCCGGGATTCGGCCACAAACGATATATTTGGTACCGCCGGATATCTGGTGACAAACACGTATGCTGAGGACGGGGTCGGCGGTTCGTCGAACAGGTTGCCAGTCGCAGGACGATCAGAGACAGTGACAGGGGAGACGCCTTCACCGCCGATCGACGGGGACTCGGCCGAGAAGCCGCGCGAAGAACGAGGGTCGAGCGGCGGGTCCGGGCTCGATTCGAACGGTCGGTCCGTGGTGGCATCCGACGAGGGCCGACGGCGTGGGCAGACGACGCTGGATTTCGCGACCGGGATGAGCGTCTTTCTCATCATCCTCATCGCCGTGCTGTTGTTCATTCCCGGGTCGCTGGAACCGTTCACCAAGGGGGCACAGGACAACATCGTCACCTCGAACCGGGTCGGTGACCAGCTCTCGGAGGGCTTGCTGGGCGACCCGTCGAGTCCACACGTCGTGAACGCGAGCTGTACCATCGCGTTCTTTGAGGACAGGACGCCAGGGCACGGCGAGTGCCGGTTCACGGGCTCGACGTTACAGGAGCGAATCGGCGTGCAGGACCGGCGACTGGTCAACGTCTCCGTACAGGGGAACCTCTCGGCGAACGGCGGGCAGGAGGGCATCCTCTGTTGGGACGAAAACGGGAACGACCCGGGCCTGCTCGTCGAACAGAGCAACGCATCACAGAGCTGTGATACACAGTTGGCGATTGGGTCGACGCCGCCCCAGCAGGCGGACGCGACCGTCACCGCGCGGCGCGTCATCTCGATCAACGAGAGCGCGAACTCGACCGAGAAGGTCGACGTGGCGCTCATCGTGGAGGTGTGGTGACGATGCGAGGACAGGTGCACACGCTGGAGGCGATCGTCGGCGCGCTCCTGTTGTTGACGAGCGTGGTGTTCGCCTTACAGATGACGGCAGTGACGCCGCTATCGGCGAGTACCTCCAGTCAGCACATCGAGAACCAGCAGCAGGCGAGCGCGGAGGGGGTCCTGGCCAGCGCGGTCGAGAGCGGCGCACTGCGTCGGGCCGTGCTGTTCTGGAACGAAACTGACGGGAGTTTCAACGGGACGACGTCCGAGGAGTTCTACACGGTCAACGCACCGCCCAACGAGTTCGGGGAGAAGCTCGAACGCCAGTTCGGCGAGCGCGGGATCGCGTACAACGTCAGGATCTACTACCGGACGGCGAGTGGGAACGTTGCCGAACAGCTGATGGTCCACCAGGGCGAGCCCAGCGACAACGCCGTGATGTCGGCGCGGACCGTCGTAATAACCGACGATGCCCGGTTGTACAACGAGACCGGAGCTCGGTCCGGTACCTCGGTGCGCGACTCGTACATGTCTAACGACGTCACCACTGACAGTCCGGTGTACAACGTCGTCCGCGTGGAGGTGATTGTATGGCGCATCTAAGTAACGAGAATCGCCGAAGTCGGGGCCAGCTCATCCTGGTGACCGCCTTCGCACTGGCAGTATCGTTCGTGGCGCTCGCGCTCGTGTTGAACTCAGTCATCTACACGGAGAACCTCGCGACGCGAAGCGAGTCCGCGAAGGCCTCCGACGCCGTGAAGGTCAAATCCGACATGGTCGACGGGACGGCCCAGATCATGACCTACGTCAACGAGTACAACGCGAGTGAAGCGGACACCTACTCGGATCTGGTTGACGAGATACGCGTCGGCGTCAGCAACACGACACAGTTCGCCCGCGAGTACCAGAACGTCAACGGACAGGCGATAAACACCACGCTCGTGGCCACCGAGAAGGGGACCTGGATCAACCAGACGTTCTCGGTCGAGAACAAGAACTTCACCGACGCGAACGGCGACCCCAGCTGGACGCTTGTCAACGACACCGAGGGTACCCGGCGGTTCCGCATGAACGTGACTGACCCCGATGCACTCGCGGACACCGGGGACCTCGCGGCAGGAGAGACGAGAAGCGACCTGGACAACTTTACCGTCGTCGCCCGAGACCGGTCGGTATCGCCGGCGAAGACCTGGAAGATGGAATTGTTCCACGACGACGCCGACCTGATCGGCTCCGGTTCCGAGTACGTCCTCTCTGTCGTCGTTGACGGGGACCAGCGGCCGACGTGTACGGTCCCGAACGGCGTCGAGCACTTCTGGGTCAACGTCTCGGCGGGTACCGTCAGCGGCGAGGACTGCCGGGCACTGCGGTTCGCGGAGAACACCGGAGGCGTCTACGACATCAGTTACTGGAACGGTGACAAGATAAACGGGACCTATCGGCTCATGGTGAACAACCAGAGCGCGCTCGACCCCACACACTACAACAGTACGGTCACCGCCGGGCCGCCGGTGCTCGACAAGGCGATCTGGGGTGGGAAGATCCTCGTCGACTACGAGGAACAGCGCATGGTGTACGAGACGGACGCACGGGTCGTCCCGGGTGAGAGCGATGACTGACCGGCCCACCAACCGCGGACAGGCCATCACGCTCAACTACGCGTTGGGACTCGGCATCAGCGTCATCCTCATGACGGGGTTGTTGATAACCGGCGGGGCGTTCGTCAACGACCAGCGCGAGAGCGCCATCCGGACGGAACTGCGCGTCATCGGCCAACAGGTGGCCGCCGACGTCGCGACGGCGGACCGACTCGCCCAGTCGACGGAGGACAATTCGTCGGTCACGCTCGAACGGGACATGCCGGACACTGTCGCCGGTGGCACCTACGACATCGAGGTCGTGGCGACAGCGGACGCACACTTGATCCTCACCACGAGGAACCCCGATGTGCGCGTCAGGGTCGACCTCGTCAACGAGACGGTCATACAGGAGACCTCGATAAACGGCGGGCGGCTCCGCATCAACCAGACGGAGAGTGGTGAGCTGGAACTCGTCAGCGGCGGTGGTAGCGGATGATCCGCCGTGACGAGCGAGCGGTGACCGACGTCATCGGCTTCATCCTCGTCTTCGGACTGGTCGCGACCACGGTGGCCATCGTTTCCGTCAGCGGACTGAGTACACTGCAGGACGCCCGTAACGCGGAACAGATCAACAACGCCGAGCGGGCGTTCGACGTGCTGGCCGACAACATGGCCGACATCTATCAGGAGGGAGCGCCCCACCGGGCGACGGAGGTCAGCCTCGATGACGCCACGATGAACACGGCGACGAGCGTCCGGATCAACGTCAGCGGGGAGGAGAAAAGCAGCGGTGACCTGGAGACGATCACGAACGTCCAGTCGCGACCCGTCCTCTGGAGGTCCACACAGAGCGCAGAGACCGAGATCGCCTACTCGTTGGGGGCAGTGGTCCGGGCCGACCGGGAGAGCGGTGTGATGGTCAACGAACCGCCGTTCGTCCTCCAGGATGACAGGATGTTGCTGACGATCGTCAAGACCCGGACCGATAACCCGAAGAGTCTGAGCGGCACGACGGTCCGGGTCCGGGGCAACCAGGAACGGTCGTCTAGTAGCGTCCTCACCGGCGTCGACGACAGCTACGACGAAGTCAAGATCAACATCACGTCGTCACGGGCCGGCGTCTGGGAGCAGTACTTCGAACGGAAAGCGATCACCAACTCCTGCTCGATAGACGAGGAGACGGGTCGAGAGCGCGTGAGCTGTACCCTGGATGCGCCCAAAGAGATGTACGTCACGGTCAACGGCGTCAACGTCGAACTGGAGCGCTGACAGCTCCCAGGACTACAGTCTTACCGCGCTACTGGCTACAGACCCCGACCGTGAACTGGTGAGCGTTCGTGCTGCATACGCTGTAGCGTCGTCACCATCTGTGAGGAGGTCAACGACCGTTCGGACGACGGGACAGGCGATGCCTGCTGCCCGACGACCGTTCGGACGATTGGACTGGCGATGCCTGCTGCCCGAAGTCAGTTGCGTGGGCAGCGACGCGCTGTTTCTCGGCCAGATCCCACGACCGGGCGCGACCGGTCACTCTAGAAAGCGGTGGCGCTCACTCGAAATCGACCTGGACGTCGTTTTCGGTCACGTGGAGGAACGCGATGAACTCCGTGCCTTTCGTCTCCTCGTAATCGAGCGATGCACTGGAGGTCGGTTCCTGGATGCGGTCACTCGTGCCCGGGCCGCCCTTGACGATGAGATCGACGTCAGGCCCCATCAACTGGAAGTAGTGGTTGATGACCTCGTCCATCTGCTCTTCGTCGCCCTGGGTGTAGCTCGAGGGCTCGTCGGTGACAGTCGGGGAGTGCTGATCCCACTTGGCCGTGCTGTTCAGCGACCAGCTCCCCTCCTCCCGGATGTGGTCGTTGAACGCCCACCTGTTCCCGAGCGTCGAATCGTCTGCGGTACCGCTGCTGGGTTCCAGCTTACTAGTGAAGCCGGGGTCGACGTGGCCGTCCTTGCCGAGTTTGTCGTAGGTCATCTGCCTGGAGTTCAGGAAGTCGATGTTGAGCTTGGCGTCGCTGCTACAGTCCCAGTCCATCCAGGACGCCTGGTCCGGGTCGATGGCCGTGCGGTTCTCGAACGCTTCGTAGTTCGTCGTCCCATCACCATCGTGGTAGTAGACACCGACGTAGACCTTGCCGTCCGGATCCGGACACGGATTGTTCTTGACGTCCGAGTAGACGTAGATCTCGAACTCCTTGCCGTCCTCGGTCGCGTAGAACGAGAAGCGAGGATCGCTTTTGTCGACGTCAAGGGACACGTCGAACTCCTTCAACGGATGCCCCTCGCCGACGCCACCGGCTTCGATGTCGCCGCCAGGATCCGGCAGCGGTGCGACGGTCCCGGGTGCACCGCCGAAGGAGACCAGTTCCAGCCGGACCGTCTGGTTGTGGTCGTATTCTGTCACGTTCCCGGTGGTGCGCTGGCGGAAGTACTCCGCCCACCCCTCGTAGTAGTCGCTGTGGACCCAGGCGTAGACGGTCCCGTTCTCGATGGGGTTCTCGTACTGTGCGGGATCGTCCTCGTAGTCGTACGGTGCCCCAGTCCCGTTGCTCGTGCTGGTCGTCTGGTTCGGATACACTGGCGCTTCAGGACCCTTCTGGCTCACAGTCACCTTGGCCGTACTGGACCCTTTGGTGTCACTCCGGACCCGGATGATCGGGAGCGTCAGGGTCGCCCGGCGGTAGTGGAACTCGGGCGGTGAGACCATCAGCGCGTCGCCCTGCCCGTCCTTCCGCCAGACCCCACCGCCTTGGTACGCGATCTCTGTCTTCCCGTTCGTATAGAGCATCCGACCCAGCGACTCGTTGTAGATTACCTCCACGTTCTCGCCGCCCGAATAGTTGTGGTGCTCGATGGCGATCCACCCGGATTCCGGGTCGGTCGTGAACGACCCGCTGTCCTGCCCGAATGAGATGGTCTGGGTGTTCGACGCGCCCAGTGCGACCATCGCGGTCCGCGAATCGAACAGCGTCATCGAGTGTTCGGCCCGCTGGAGTTCCGCCTGCTCACGCGTCGAATCCAGCGCCGACGTGCCGAGCGCGACGATAGTGATCGTGCCGGCAAGCACGACTGCGATGACGAGCAGGTACCCAATCGGGCTCGATTGGCCACGCGAGTCTCCCGACAGCCACCGGCGGACCCCGCCTACAGTCATGATAGGTCACATTTAGAAGGTTCTAATATAAGCGCACTGGCCAACTATCGAGTGGTTTACCATTCGACCCGAGGCCGTCGATCTTCGGGCGAGGGGGAGTCGACCCGCCGTCGCGAGTAGCAACCGTTTAGTGTCCCAAGGAGGACGTTGAACTGGGAACAGCACGGCCGCAACTCCGACTCGCCGCTTTGCGTGGCTCCCGGGCCTTGGCCCCGAGTCACCGACCTTTCCGCGGCTTGGGATTGCGGTAGTGTTTCGGCGAAACGCCGGTTTGCGGGCTGGCCCACCAGCCAGCAGCACCAGCCGGACCCGCGCCGGACAGCGGTCGATGCGGTTCCAATTTCAGAACAATGGCACGAATGCACACACGCCGCCGCGGGTCGTCCGATTCGGACAAACCCGTGGCAGACGAGCCGCCGGAGTGGAGCGACGTCGACGATGCCGCCATCGAGGAGCGCGTCGTCGAACTAGCAGAACAGGGACACGACCCGAGCGTCATCGGACTCAAACTCCGTGACGAGGGGGTTCAGGGAACGCCCGTGCCGGACGTCAAGCTGGCGACCGGCAAGAAGATCACCGAGATCTTGGAGGAGAACGACGCCGACTCGGAGTTCCCCGAGGACCTGCACAACCTGATGGAGCGGGCCGTCCGCCTGCGCGAGCACATGGACGAGAACCCGACCGACCACCAGAACAAGCGCGCACTCCAGAACACCCAGTCGAAGATCCGTCGCCTGGTCGATTACTACCGCGGTGACGAGATCGACGCCGACTTCACGTACTCCTACGACACCGCCAAGGAACTCCTGTAGATGTCCACAGCCGACCGTCCCGCCGGGCCAACCACTGCCGCGAGCGACGTCGCCGCCGCCTGCCGCGACGCCGACTTCGTTCGCCTCGTCGCCACCGCCGACGGCGACGCGCTGGCAGCGACTGGTGTCCTCGCCCGCGCCCTCGACGCCACGGACCGGCCGTTCCAGGCCAGCGTCGTCGCGCCGGCGGCCGACACCACCCGCGAGACGGAGGCAGACCTCACCGTCACCATCGGACACGCGACCGCGACGGCCGATCGCTCGATCGAACGCGGCGCGACGCCGCTTTCGGAGATCGCCAACGCCGCCGCGAGGGAACTCGCCGGCACCGGCGACCCCGTACTCGCACTGGCCGGTGCGACGACCGCACCGGCGACGCCGAGTGGCGACCTGCTCGAGGGCGCCACCGAAGCCGGCGCAGTGCAACAGCCCGGCGTCGCGATCCCGACAGGGAACGTCGCCGACGGCCTGGCACACAGCACGCTCGTCCACGCGCCGTTTTCGGGCGACGCGGACCGAACCGACGAGGTACTCCGCGAACTCGGAGTACCCGAGTCGGCCGACGAGCTGGGAGCGGACGACCGCCGGCGTCTCGCGTCGACGGTCGCTATCCGGACGGTCAAACCCGAGTCCGCGACAGCGCGAGGAGCCGAACGTGTCGAGCGGGCGCTACGTCCGCACGCACTCGACGGCCCGTTCGCGACGGTCGAGGGCTACGGAGACGTCCTCGACGCCGTCGCTCGCGAGCAACCGGGCACCGGCGTCGCGCTGGCACTCGGTCACGACACACGCGAGGCTGCGCTGTCGGCCTGGCGAACCCACGGCGACCGCGCCCATCGCGCGCTCCGGTCGGCGACGACCGGGCGCTACGACGGGTTGTTCGTCGCACGCGGCGGCGTCGAAGACCTCGGCGTCAGCGACGTGCGCGACGTCCCCGTCGGCACGGTCGCGCGACTGCTCGGCGACTTCCGGTCGCCGGAACCGGTCGCGCTGTTCGTCACCGACGGTCGGGCCGCCGCCACGGCGACCGACGGTCGGGACCTGGCGACGACGATGGAGGCGGCCGCCGCGGCCGTCGACGGCCGGGCAGGCGCGACGAGCCACGGCGCGCAGGCGACCTTCGAGACCGACACGTCGGACCTCATCATGGCGTTCAGGGAGGCACTATGACGCGGCGAGCGACGATCACGACGACCCACGACGACGCCGAGCGGGCGACGCGCGTCGCTGCCGCCCTGACCCCGGACAACACCGCGGAGATGGAGACGACGGTCGACGGCGAGACGGTTCGGACGGACATCGAGCGAGAGACGACAGGTGGACTCCACGCGACGGTCGACGACTACGTGGTCAACCTATCGATTGCAGACGAGCTGACAGACACGACACAATCATGAGCGAACGATCAGTTTCACGACAGAAGCAGGGCAAGCAGTGGTACGACGTACTCGCACCCGAGATGTTCGACCGCGAGGAACTCGGCACCACGCCCGCAGAGGAATCGGAACAGGTCCTCGGACGGACCATCGAAACGACGCTGGGCGACTTACAGAACAACGCCAGCGAGAACAACAAGAAGCTGAAATTCCAGGTCAACGAGGTCGCGGGCAAGTCCGCCTACACCGAGTTCCTGAAGTACGAACTCACACGGGACTACAAGCGGAGCCTGGTCCGCCGCGGCTCCTCGAAGATCGAGGCGTTCATCACCGTCCTGACGACGGACGACTACCGCCTGCAGATCCAGCCGGTCGCACTCACGACCAAATCCGCCGACGAGAGCCAGGAGAAGGCCATCCGGCGCGAGATGATCGACATCGTCGAGGAAGCGGCCAGCGAGCGCACCTACAAGGACCTGGTCGACAGCGTCGTCTCCGGTCGCATCTCCAGTGCGATCTACAACGAGGCGAAGCTGATCTACCCCGTCCGGCGCGTCGAGGTCCAGAAGACGACCCTCGAAGCCCACCCCGAGGAAGTCGCCGAAGAAGAGGAAGTCAGCGTCGACGTCGACGAAGAGGACGTCGCCGTCGAAGGCGCCGACGAGGAGTAACGCGTTACTCGCCGTCGCCTTCGGTCGCCGATTCAGAACTCGCGTTCTTTGCGGTCGTCGCGTTCGTGACGGTCACCCGGCCACCTTCGGGTGTGCGCGTCGCGTCCTGGGTCACCTCGATAACGCCTGTCATCCCGTTCGGTTCGTGCGGGATACAGAAGTAGTTGTACGTGCCGGGGACGGTGAACTCGTTTTCGAAGGTCTCGCCCCCGTGAATGGACCCCTGGGTGCCCGACTGCCACCCTTCCCGGGCGGCTTCGGACGAGGAGAAGCCGCCGGAGGCGAAGAAGTCGGCCTCGTCGGGGATCCCGCTCTCGTAGGCGGTCACCGTGTGCGCGTGGGAACTCGTGTTCCGCCAGACGACGGTCGTGCCGGGAGCGACGGCGAACGAGTCGGGCTTGAACGCCGAGGAGGACATACCGATGTCGTGGTCGTCGCTGTCAGTCGGGCCACCGGCACCGAGACAGCCCGCGAGCGCGACCGTACTCCCGCCGACCGTCGCGAGGAAGGCTCGTCTGTCCATGGTCGGCTGTCAGGACTCGACCATCAAATGTCGCGCGGTTTCACCCGGAGTAGGCGGACTTTTGTCGGAGGGTCACCCATCGACGAGTATGGGAACGGATACGTTCGGCTACGGGACGCTGGCGCTGGCGGCCGTCGTGGTCGCCATCGCAATAGGCCAGCTCCGAGTGGAGATTCCGCGACTGGCTCCGGTCGGCGTCGGACTCGGCCTCGTCCTCGCCGCCGTCGGCGTCGCGACGCTCGCGGGGCGGGGCTACGGCTTCGACGCGGACCGCGATCGGCCACTGCTCGGGCTGGTGACAGTGTTCGGGACCGTCGCTGGCTTTGGATTCATCGTGACCAGTCTCATGCTCCTGATCGGGTGACGGTGACTCGTTCGGGGACGGCCCAGTATCGAACGGACTAAGACGGCGGTGGTCGGACCGGGTGGTATGCAGCCGCGGTTCGTCGGCCGGCTGGGACCGGCAGACGCGATGACCGTTGCCAACGCAGCGCTGGGCTTTGCGGCCGCCGTCGCCGCCACCATCGACCCCAGCCTGGGCGCGCGGCTCATCCTGCTGGCCGCCGGCACCGACGGACTCGACGGCGTCATCGCCGCGAAATACGGCGGGACACCCGTCGGGGAGTTCATCGATTCGCTGGCCGACGTGGCCTCCTTTTGCGTCGCGCCGGCCGTCTTCGTGTTCAGCGTCGCCAGCACCGAGTGGGGACTGACCCTGACGGCCGCCGACCCGCCGCTGAAACTCGCGGCGGCCTTCGTAATTCCTGCCCTGTTCGTCGGCTCGGGCGTCGTCAGACTGGGGATGTACACCGCCTACGACATCGGGAGTGACTCGACCGAGGGCGTCCAGACGACGCTGGCCGCGACGCTGTTGGCCGTCGTCTACCTCGCCGGCTTCCAGGGAGCAGCCCTGCTCGTCGGCCTCACCGCGATCTTCACCTATCTGATGGTCACCACCATCGAGTACCCCGAACTGAAGGTGAGCCACGTCCTCGGGATGGCGGTCATCCAGCTCGGAGCGATCATCGCGCCGACCGCGTTCAATCGCGTCTTCCCGCGCGCCCTGCTGTTCATGGCTGTCCTCTACCTCATCGGCCCGTGGTTCTACCGGCGGTATCTGCGGTGAGGGCGTCTTTTTCCTCGCCAGAATGCTACACGTTCTGGTTTGCTCACGAGACCCGACCCGTCTCGTGAGCCCCGAAAAGCATGGGCGAAAGGGTCTAACTCGGCCACAGGCTCCGATTCAGTGACCCGCGGCGGGCAGCGTCAGGGATGCCGGTACTCAGTACAGAAAAAATACTTATCGGAGGGCTATCACCATCTGCGTAGACGTACTATGCCCTCCAAGCAATCCCTGTCCGCATCAGCTGTTCAGTCACGCTAGCACATGGACCGTCGCACCGCACTCAAAAGCCTGGCGACAGTTGGAAGCGTTACGCTCGCGGGGTGTTCATCCGTCCCCGGGTTCGGCCAGTCGGGGACCGTCCTCGGAAAGATCGAAGTCATCAACTCCTCGTTCGTGCCGAACCGGATTCGCCTGCTAGTGGTTCGCGGTGAGGACGATCTCATCGACCGGGAGCACTCCCTGGCCGCAATCGACGCTGAAAACGGCACGCGTGGCACGATAATCGAACCGTCGTGGTCCGATACACGGGGCCAGTATACGATTCACGCGCACCACGTCGAGGAGTCCGGTGATCGGGAATCCAGCTCCCGGGAGTATACGGTTACGGGAAAGGACTACGACCGGTACTACGGCGATAGTCAGGAAGACCCGGGCTGTATCGGGGCCGTCGTCAAGATCGGGAGTCTCGCCGAGACCGAAAACGCCGCGATCGGAATCAGTCCCACGTACATGGAAAACCCCTGTGACGCGTCGGATTCCGAATAAGGTGGGAGCATCCGCCGACCGAAGGGAGGCGGTTCACTCCAGGCGAGCGTAGCGAGTCTGGAGCATGTTTTAGTCCAGTTTTTGCGAGGAGTGGTTCGAGCGCGGCTTTGCCGCGACTCGAACCCGACGAAGTAAAAAGTGGAAAGGAAACACCTTTTGTGGGGACTCGCGCAGGACTAGGTATGTTTATCGGGGACGACGAGCCGGACTGGCGACCCGTCGTCGAGGACCTCAGCACTCGACTCGACGCGGTCATCGAGCGCGTCGACGACGTCGAGACCGAGGAGGAAATCGTCGAGATCGAGGAGGAACTTGACGACGTCGAGAACACGCTCGAGACGTCCGACGTACCCGCCGACAGCGACGAGTACGAGACGCTCGAGGAGTGGATCGAGGAAGCACGCAACCGACTCCCGCCGGCGTGGCTGCCACAGGCAGGGACATTCGAGGACAGGCTCGACGAGGTTGAGAGCGAAATCGAGACCGTCGAGACAGCCGACGAGATCGACGCCGTCGAGGCGGACCTCGCGGCCGTCGAGTCCGACCTCGAGGACTCGGACGTCCCCGAGGACGCCGACGAGTACGCGACGCTCGAATCCCGCATCAGCGACCTGGAAGGCGAAGTTCCCGAGGAGTACCACCCCACAGTCTGGGACTACGAGGCCGAACTCGACGAGATCGAAGCCGAACTCGACGAGGCGACGCTGGAATCCGAACTCGACGACATCGAGGCCGAACTCGACGACGTCGAGAGCGACATCGAGGCCTCTGAGGTGCCCGAGGACGCCGAGGCTCACGAGGAGTTGCTCGGTCGGATCGAGGACCTCCGCGGCGAGGTCGAAGGAAGGCGCGGTCCGTACGCCGAGGACGTCGCCGAGGAGATCGAAACCGCCGAGGGGACGCTGACCGACGGCGACTGGACGCCCACGGGTACCGATGACGTCGCGATCGCCGTCGAGGAGTTCCTCGACGTGGCGGGCAGCGAGTTCGTCGAGACCTTCGAGGCGGACAGCGACAGTCCGGCGGACCTGGCGGCGGCGCTCGAAGACGTACGAGGGATCGTCGAGGAAACCGATCTGGACGCCGACGAGGACGACGACACCATCGAGACGCTCCTCGCGGCAGCCGAGACGCTCACCGAGGAACTCGACGCCGCCGAGGAGTGGACCGACCTCTCGGTACGGGACCAACTCGACCGGAAGGGGTTCTACGAACCCCTGGAGTCGGAGAACCGCAAGGACTTCCCGGCCGAGTGGAACGCCATCAAGCTCCACGAGAAGGCCTACCGGGCGGGCGACAGCGAGGCCATCGAGATGATCCTGCTCGGCCTGGAGACGTTCGATTCGGACTTCATGGAGGAGAACGTCCTCGACTCGCTGCGGCGGATCGCCCCGCCGGAGGCCTACGAGGACCTGGAGCCGCTGGCGAACAAACGCAACCAGGACGCCATCGAAATCCTGGGCAAGATCGGCGACGAACGCATCTTAGAGACGATCACCGAGTTCGTCGAGGGCGGCGACGTGGCGCTCCGGAAGACGACGCTCCGGGCCATCGGTGCCATCGGCAGCGAGGAGTCGACCCAGACCGTCGCCGACCAGCTCGTCGACGACAACCCCGAGGTCCGCAGCACGGCCGCCCGGGCGCTGGGTCTCATCGGCGACACGCGCGCCATCGAGCCGCTGGCCGACGTCCTCGAGGGCGACGACAGGGACGAAGTGCGTGCCAGCGCCGCGTGGGCGCTCAACACGATCGGAACGGAACGGGCCCGCGAGGTCGTCACGGAGTACACCGACGACGCGGCCTACATCGTGCAGGTCGAAGCCGAGAAGGCGGCGACCGAGCCAGCAGCCTGATCGGGTGACGGCCACGTTTTTCTGCCCCGGCCGCTGATGCACTGAGTATGACAACCGAGCCCGGAGCCGACCCCGCCGTCGACCGGCGTGCGGCGTACGATTACGGCGGCGGCGACGTCTCCCGGTCGGGCATGGTCGACGACCTGGACCAGCTCGTCGCGGGGGAGGTGCGCTTCGACGAGTACTCCCGGGAACTGTACGCGACCGACGCCAGCATCTACGAACAGACGCCGATCGGCGTCGTGTTCCCGGCATCGACGGCCGACGTGGCAGCCGTCGTCGAATACTGCGCGCTGCGGAAGATCCCGGTCCTGCCACGGGGCGGCGGGACGAGCCTGGCCGGCCAGACCGTCAACCGGGCGGTCGTCCTCGACACGAGCCGGCACATGAACGACCTCCTCGAGTTCGATGCCGAGGAGCGACGGGTGCGCGCACAACCCGGGATCACGCTTGGCCACCTCAACGCCGCACTGGCCGACGATGGGCTGAAGTTCGCGCCGGACCCGGCCTGGGGCGACAAGAGCGTCCTCGGCGGCGCGATCGGGAACAACTCGACGGGCGCACACTCGCTGAAGTACGGCAAGACCGACGCCTACGTCGAGGAGGTGGAGGTCGTCCTCGCCGACGGGACGGTGGCGCGGTTCGGGCAACTGCCCTTCGACGAACTCGACGAGCGCGCCGACACCGAGGGCGACCTCGAAGCGCGCATCTACGCCGAAGTCCGGCGGATCATCGAGGAGGACGGCGACACCATCGAGAGCGCGTACCCCGACCTCAAGCGCAACGTCTCGGGGTACAACCTGGATTGGCTTGTTGAGCGCGCACGCGAGGACGGCGTCGTCGACATGCCCGGCCTGATCGCAGGCAGCGAGGGGACCCTGGCCTTCGTCACCGAGGCGACGGTATCGCTGGAGCCGATCCCCGAGACGAAGGCGATGGGACTCCTGCGGTACGACACCGTTCTCGACGCGATGGAAGACGTGGGGGCGATCCTCGACCACGACCCCGCGGCGGTCGAAGTGCTCGACGACGTACTATTGGATCTGGCGCGTGACACCGAGGAGTTCGGGACCCTGGTCACCGAGATGGTCCCCGGCGGAACCGGGGCTGTGTTGCTCGTGGAGTTCTACGCCGACGACGACGAGCAGGGACGCCGCAAGGTGGCGGACCTCCTGGCCGATCGCGCGCCCGGAAGCGACACCGAAGCAGCGCCAACCGACGGCGGCGTGACGACCGGCGAACCGACGCGTGCGACCTCGGCCGACGAGGCCCACGACGCGAGCGAGCGCGAGCAGTTCTGGAAACTCCGCAAATCCGGACTGCCGATCCTGCTGGGACGGACCACCGACGCGAAACACGTCGCGTTCGTCGAGGACACCGCCATCCCGCCAGAACACCTCCCGGCGTTCGTCGAAGACTTCCAGAAACTGCTCGAGGACCACGACACGTACGCGAGTTTCTACGCCCACGCCGGTCCCGGGGTCTTACACATCCGACCGCTCGTCGACACCAAGACCGAACCCGGCGTCGAGCAGATGGAGGCCATCGCGGACGCGGTGACGGACCTCGTCGTCGAGTACGACGGCAGCGTCTCGGGCGAACACGGCGACGGTCGCGCGCGGACGCAGTGGAATCATAAACTGTACGGCGACGACGTGTGGGAGACGTTCAAAGACCTGAAGACGGCGTTCGATCCGGACTGGCTGCTCAACCCCGGCCAGGTCGTCTTCCGTGAGGACGAGCCGACGGACATGACCGAGAACCTGCGGTTTTCCCCGGAGTACGAGTTCGAGGCCGGGTTCGAGCCGACGCTGTCCTGGGAGAACGACAACGGCTTCCAGGGGATGGCGGAACTCTGTCACGGCTGCGGCGGCTGTCGCGGCCATCAGGACACCACCGGCGGCGTCATGTGTCCGACCTTCCGGGCGTCGAACGAGGAGTCGCTCTCGACGCGCGGTCGGGCGAACATGCTCCGGCAGGCCATGTCGGGTGACCTCCCCGACGACGAACCGTTTTCCGACGAGTTCGTCACGGAGGTCCTCGACCTCTGTATCGGCTGTAAGGGCTGTTCGAAAGACTGCCCGAGCGAGGTCGACATGGCGAAGTTGAAAGCCGAGCTTACTCACGAGTACCACCAGCGAGAAGGGACGAACCGTCGGGAGCGACTGTTCGCGAACGTCGACCGGCTCTCGGCGCTCGGGAGTCGGCTGGCCCCGCTCTCGAATTGGCTCCCGAAGGTACCCGGCGTTCGAGGGTTCATGGAGAAGACGCTCGGCATCGCGCGCGAGCGGTCGCTGCCGACGTTCCGACGGTCGACGTTCGTCGACTGGTTCGAGGAACACGACCCCGCGATACCGGCGTCCGACGCCGACCATCGCGTCCTGTTGGTCCCCGACACGTACACCAACTACAGTCGGCCGGAGGCCGGGAAGGCAGCCGTCGCGGTGCTCGAAGCCGCGGGCGTCCACGTCGACGTACCGTCGTCGCTTTCGGACAGCGGCCGAGCGGCCTTCTCGAAGGGGTTCCTCGACCGGGCGCGCGAGACGGCCGCGGCGAACGTCGAGACGCTCGCGCCGAAAGTCCGGGACGGCTGGGACGTCGTCGTCGTCGAACCGTCCGACGCCGTGATGTACCAGTCGGACTACCTCGACTTGCTCGACGGCGACGACGCCGAACACGTCGCCGCGAACAGCTACGGCGTGCTCGAGTACGTCGACACGAAGCGCCTCGACGACGCCGTCGCCTTCGACGCGCCCGACGCCCACCTGACCTACCACGGCCACTGTCATCAGAAAGCGGTCACGAAAGACCACCACGCCGTGGGGGTGCTCCGCCGTGCGGGCTACGCCGTCGACCCGCTGGATTCGGGGTGTTGCGGCATGGCCGGCTCCTTCGGCTACGAAACCGAACACTACTCGATGAGTCAGGCGATCGGGGACGTCCTGTTCGATCAGGTCGATGCGAGTCCGGGCGCGGAAGTCGTCGCACCCGGGGCGTCGTGTCGGACGCAACTCGGCGACAGGCCCGACGCCGAGGGGAAGCCACCGCATCCAATCGAGAAGGTCGCCGAAGCGCTGGCTGCGTGAGCGTCCGTCGGTGACGGTCGTTCGTTCCAGTTGCTCAGGCTTAGTTCACGCTACGGGACGTATAACGAAGCGCTGCGGAATAGAGCGGTAACGCATGGCTAACCGAGACGTCGACGAACTCGAATCGGAACTACCGAAGAAACAACGACTCATCAACGCCTGGATCGCCGTCGGCCCCGAGGGGAAGACGACTGACGTGAGCGAGTTGACTGACTCCTCGCGCGGGTACGCCTCCGACCTCCGACGCGGGCTCGAAGGCGAGGACGAGGAGGAGATCGAACACGACGAGATCGAAGACGCCTACCACCCGGAACTCGTCGAGAAGTACCGGTCGGAACTGGACGAAGACGCGATCGAAGGTGAATGGGAGTTCCTCGAACAACTCGAAGGACAACCGACACCCGAAGCGGAGTCGGAGGCTCCGAGCGAAACCGAACAGTCACCGACGGAGGGCCGCCGGACACCACCGCAACCGGAACCGCGAGAAACCGGTGAGGCTCCCGAACGCGAACGCCGACCGACGGGACCGAACCAGCCGCCGGCACAGGCTTCGCAACCGGGGGGACAACCACGTGAGGGCACGCAACCGGGACGACACCCAGGAGGGACGCCCCAGTCGGGACGGCAGCCGGGTCAGACCCCCCAACAGGGCCGCCAACCCCAGCAGCCGGGGTCTGCGGCACCGACACAGCAGCCGACACGGACGGGACCGCCGGCACAACAGCCCACGCAAACCGGGCCGCCAGCCCAGCCACCGACATCCAGCCCGCATGGCGGTCAACAGGGAGGCGGTTCCGGGTCGTCTACCGGACAGCCGACACGACAGGCCGGCCAGGGGCCGACAGCGGGCGGGCAGCGAACGGGTCAAGCACCTGGCGGGCAGCCAGCGGAGCCAACAGCGGGCGGGCAGCCGACTGGGACACGACAGTCTACACAGGTGAACCAGCAACAGCTCGCCAGTCAACTGCGCGAACTGGACAACTCGCTCACCTACCGGCAACAGCAGGCACAGTCCGAGATCAACTCCGTCCCGCCGCAGTCCGCGGTACAGTCGATGGCGGTCTCGAAGTACAACCTCATCGTGGAGATGCGCCAGTCGGTCCAGCAGTTGCTGAGCACGGTGACGCCCGGTCGATAACGGCCGACCGTATTCGATATCGCGTGCAAGGGTTTATCCAAAAAGGCGGGGCCACCCTCCCGTGTGCTGCCGAAAGCCGCCGCGGTAACGGCGCTCGCCCTCGTTGCGGTCGTCGCAGGCGTGGGTGTCACCCCTGCCAGCGCACAGTCCCCTGCCAGCGCACAGTCGGTGCCCGACAACCGCTCGGTCAATATCACTGCGGTCTATCCGAACCCGGTCGCGCACGGCGACGCCGGGGAGTTCGTCGTCGTCCGCTCGAACCGGGAGGTGTCACTGGCGAACTGGTCGCTCGCCGACGACGACCAGCGGGTCGGCCTCCCGAACGTCACCGTCGGGGGTCGCCTCGTTCTCTCGACAGCCCCGAACCGGACGCGGAACCTGACAACCGGACCGGTGGGGCGACTCCCCGACGGGCTGGCGCTCGCCAACAGCGGCGAACGCCTCGAACTCGCGCGGAACGGGACTGCCGTCGATTCACTGTCCTACACCGACGCGCCCGAGGGGGAGATCGGGCGACCGAACGGGAAGCGTGTCGCATGGCGATCGGTGGGTGCCACGGCGTTCCCCATAGTCGCGGGAACGGACGTTCCGGGTCGTGCGTTCGTTCTCCCCGACGGCGGCGGCGTGCCGAAGGAGATTCTCGGCGCGGCCGACGACCGAATCCTGCTGGCCGGGTACACGCTGACCTCCGAACGCGTCGTCGAACTGCTCTCGAAGGCCGCCCGGCGCGGCGTCGACGTCCGGGTACTCGTCGACGACAGCCCGGTCGGCGGGCTGACCCGACGAGAAGCCGCGGCGCTCGACCGACTCGCCAACAGCGACGTCACCGTCACCGTCGTCGGCGGCGACCGGGCGCGGTACGAGTTCCACCACGCGAAGTACGCCGTCGTCGACGACCGAGCGCTCGTGACGACGGAGAACTGGAAACCGGCCGGAACCGGCGGGCACGGCAGTCGGGGCTGGGGCGTCATCGTCTCCGAGCGGACCGTCGTCAGGGCGTTGGTCGAGACCTTCCGGGCCGACGCCGGATGGCGAGACACCACGGCCTGGTCGAGGTTTCGGGAGAGCAAATCCTTCGAGCCGGCAGAGTCGCCGCCGGCGAACGAGACGTATCCGAGCCGTTTCGAGCCGCGGAGGTTTCGCGCGGAGCGGGTCGAACTCCTCCGCGCGCCCGACAACGCCGAGCGGCGGGTGGTCGCACTCGTCAACAACGCGACCGAATCCGTCCGCGTCGAGCAGGTCTCCGTCGGAAGCCGGCAACAGCCGTTCCTGCAGGCGAGCCTGCGGGCAGCCAGACGGGGGGTCGACGTGCGAATCCTGCTCAGCGGTGCCTGGTACGTCGAGGAGGACAACCGCGAGCTGGCCAGGTGGCTCAACGAGCGAGCGGCCCGTGAGGACCTGCCGCTGGAGGCGAGACTGGCGAATCCCCGGGGCCGCTTCGAGAAGATCCACGCGAAGGGCGTCGTCGTCGACGGGGACCAGGTACTCGTCGGGTCGTTGAACTGGAACAACCATTCGGCGCGCGAGAACCGGGAGGTCGCACTGCTGGTGGAAGGCGAGGAAGTGGGAGCGTACTACGCGCGCGTGTTCCGGTCCGACTGGCGAGGCGGCCAGTGGAAACTGACGGTTGGACTGGCACTCGTAGTGGCACTCGGTGGCCTCCTGGCAGGCCTGATCGGACGGCGGATCGAGTTCGAGGGGAATGGCGCTGACCCAGAGCCCGCAGTGGGTCGAAAGCGGCCGTAATCGGTCGACTCAGTGCTCGACCGTCCGTCGATAAACCGCCTAACGCGATAGCAAATCGGGGAACGAACCGAACGGGCGGCGGGCGACACGTTCGGGAGACGGCTTGTTTGACCGGTACACCGAGCGTCCGACATGGCAGTCTCGCTCGACCGCGAGCGGATCACCGAAATGTCCCGTATCGCCGGCGTCGGTGGCAGGGTCGGCCCCCTGGTCGACACCGCGACGCGACGGCCGATCAGGAGGCCGTCGTGAATCGACGGCTGTCCGCTCGAATGCGCCAGGACCTGTCTGGACAACACGACGTGAACCCACTCAGCACGACGCCCTCTCGACGGAAGGCATCGCCAAGGAGTATCACACCGAGTACGACGACGAGGAGGCCGGGGAAATTCGCGAGCGGATACGCGAGGACGTCGACGGACTGACTGCGGCGTAGGATAGAATCAGAGACGGATCAAACAGCGACGATTGGAGAGTGTTTCAGGAGTGTTCAGTCGTCGGTCTGGAACGTCGCTGCGAGTTCCTCGTCGAGTTCCGCGTCGGCCATCTTCTCGACGAGGGCGTCGATGACTTCCTCGCGCATGCCCTTGACGAACTTGATGGAGCCGACGACGAGGTGGCCGCCGCCGGAGACGCCGCCGCCGTCGATCTCGTCGACAAGCTCCGCGACCATGTTCGGAATGTCCAGTCGGACGCCGTCGGAGCGCAGGACGGCGAAGTCCGGGCCGTACCCGATCGTGATGACGGGGTCGCCCGTCTCCTTGACCTTCCGGTCGTGGATCTCGCCGGTGGTCTTGCCGGGCGCGGGATACGTGAACCGATGTGCGTAGTTCTCGACGTCGATGCGGTAGAGGTGGGCGTCGTTGTCCAGTTCCTCGTGTTCGACGTGGTCCATCGCGGCGTCGAGTTGCTTCTCCACGTCGCGTTCGGCCCGGGAGGCGAGGAACTCGACCAGCTGTTCGTGGCGGTCGCGGTCGTCACAGTTGACGTTCAGCGCGTCGTTGATGAGCTGGCGCCCGTCGTTGTATCGGAGCCAGTGGGTCGCGTAGTCAAGCGCCTCGCCGATGTCGCGGAGGTCCGCCTCGTCGTACCCTTTCTCCTCGGCGAGGTCGATGAAATCGTCCATGGCCTCGGCCTGCGAGCGGTCTGAGAGACCGGCGACGGCCGGGACGTGGGTGAGTTCGTCCGTGAGGGAGGGATCGATCATCCGCGCGAGTTCGACCGAGAGCATCCCGGTCGTGATGCGGTAGTCCTCGTCGTGCAGGTAGGGGTTGACGTGTTCGGTGACCAGGGGGCCGACCGCCTCGGGGTCGGGGTGGTGGTGGTCGACGACGACGATGGGCACGTCGTAGTGTGCGAGGTTGCGGTAGGCCGGCGTGTCCTCCTCGGTCGACCCGTTGTCGAGCATCAACAGCATCGGGAGCTTCTGCCCGTGGCGCTTGCGGTTCTCCAGGGCGAAGTTGAGGTCCCGGGTCACGTCCTCCATCTCGTAGAAGGGGGCTTTGCTGGGCAGTCGCTTGAGGAGGTGTCGCGGGGCCTCGGGGTCGTGGTGGTGTTTTTCGAGGAACCGTTCCAGGGCCAACTGGAGCGGCACGGAGGCACAGAGCCCGTCGCCGTCGGCGTGGTGGCGCATGCGAATCGGGCGGCCGTCCAGGGCGGCGGCCCGGAGCCGCTTCGCGACGCGTTCGAGGTCGGGCCGGAGTTTCTCGAAGGCCGGCCACTCGACGAGGGGCTCGACCTCGTTGGGTTCGGCCTGGTCGTCGAGCGCGTCGTCGAGTCGCTCGCGGATGGGTTTGGCGTCCATCGGGTCGAACCGCTGGATCTCGTCGACCTCGATCTGGACCGCTTCGTCGCGCCGTTCGACCCGTCCGGTCAGCCGGACGACGTCGTCCAGTTCGACCTCGGGGTAGGCACGGACGCCCGCTTCCTCGAAGGCCGCACAGGGGACGACGCCGGACTCCCCGCGCAGGTGGAAGATGGTGGGGCCGCCGGTCTGTTTGATCTGAACGACGATGCCGTCGAGCGTGACGGTGTCACCGACGGCGTCGGTCAGGTCCGTGACGGGAACCTGATCGCCGGCGTCGACGCGTTCGGTCACGGAGTCAGCGAGTTCGACTTCGGTGAAACTGATGTCGCCGTCCTCGCGGATCTCGGTGAGTTCGACGACGAACTCGTCACCGACATCGTAGTCGCCGAGGAGGTTCGATTCGTGGACGAGTCCGGAGACCGAGGCCGAGAGGTCGACGAAAACGCCGTAAGCGACGACGCCGTTGACCGTGGCGTGGTATCGGTCGCCTTCGGACACGTCGTCGAGTGTACAGCCGTCGGCGAGGTCGTAAACGACAGGCTTCCCGTCGGCGGATACGTCCGCCCCGTCGTCGGGAGTCGGCGATGGAGTCATGTGGCCGTGCTTCGTCACTCGCCGGTTTCAAGCTTTGGAAACGGTCGTCTGCGTGGAACGATCCCGACTCGCCAGGGTTCCGGAACGCTTAGAAGGCAACCACCCCGATTTGAGGTATGCGGCTGTTCCGGTCGAGCGAGATCCTCGGCATCGCCGAGGACGCGCTCGATTTCGCCCTCGAAGCTTCGGAGGACGCCCACCCCGACGAGTACATGGGACTGCTCCGCGGCGAAGACGCCCGGAAACTCGGCCTCGACCGAGACGGGACCGTCATCACGGACGTACTGGTCATCCCGGGCACGGAATCGAACCCCGTCAGCGCGACTGTCAAGACGAACATGATTCCGAACGACATGCGCGCCGCCGGATCCATCCACTCACACCCCAACGGCGTCCTCAGACCGAGCAATGCGGACCTCCAGACGTTCCACAAGGGCAAGGTCCACATCATCATCGGCGCGCCATACGGGCCGACCGACTGGCAGGCGTTCGATCAGGAGGGCAATCCCCGGGATGTCGACGTGATCGACGTCGATCTCCCCGAGGACGAGTTCTTCGATTTCACGCAGGCCGACATCGACGAGGAACTACGAGACGACTTATGACGACACCCCCAACGGAGTCACCGACGACGGTCGTCGCACAGGGCACCTTCGACCTCCTGCATCCGGGCCACGTCCACTACCTCTCGGACGCGGCCGCGATGGGCACCGAACTGCACGTCATCATCGCCCGCCGTGAGAACGTCACCCACAAGGACCCGCCGATCCTCTCGAACGAGCAGCGCCGCGACATGGTCGCTGCCCTCGAAGTGGTCGACGAGGCGCGAATCGGCCACCCCGAGGACATCTTCGTCCCCATCCGGGACATCGAACCGGACGTCATCGCGCTGGGGTACGACCAGCATCACAAAGAGGAGTCGATCGCGAGCGCACTCGACGAGCAGGGCATCGACTGCGACGTTCGGCGGGCGTCGGGTCGGGAACCCAACCACGACGACGAGTTACTGTCGACCGGCGACATCATCGACCGGATCTGCGACAAACGGTGTTGAGCGGCTCCACCGTCGCATCGGTTGTTCGTTCGCCCGAGTGGTAGAGATGATCTCATATCGACACTTCTGAAACCGCCAGTACAGAGTGGTAGGATAATTTACGAGATTGTGTCGGTGAAACATTACATTTATGTGACAGTCGAGGGAAAAAGATGTGTCGAAATGGCAGGGTTCTCATATCTAAGACAAGACTTGCGGCGAGGGTCGAATTTCGTCGAATTCGATTACGAACGCATCGATCCACGGACACACCTGCGCAGGATACAGCGGGAGATCCAGGAGGTCCGAACCGAGACCGGATTCAAATACGCGACGGAGGAACCGGCCGGCCAGAATCCGGTCGTGACCTCGGAGAACGTCGGTACGGAGACCGGTCGAGTCGAAGGTCGACTGATCGCCCACACGAACTGGGAGAAGTTCGCCGGCGACGAAACCGAAGAGGAGAGTTCACCGATTCTCCCGCTCATCGCCGGTCTCCTGGGCGTCGTTATCCTCATCGCCGGGCTGACGGCACAGGGTAACGACCAGGCGACCATTCTGGGAGTCGGGATTCTGCTGTTGATCGTCGCAGGACTCATCTACTACTTCCAGGATCCGGCGGTCAACCGGAACGAGTACTACTTCCGGAAACGGGTACGGATACTCATGGAAGGCGAAGTCGCAGAACACGGGACAGGAAGTTCCCCGTCCGATCTCGTCGCCAGCGATCTCTCCGTGATTTACAGCGAGAATCTCGAAATCGAGCGTCGGACCGGCAGTGGGAGCCAGACGCTGATGCGAAACGACCTGCCCGAACGGCTGCAAAACCAGTTGGCCACACAGCAGACCCCGGTTACGACGGAGATCGAAGTCGAGACGGCCGATGCAGTAGCGTGTTCCCGATGAGGGTCTGAGTCGTCGCTCCCGGTTCCAGAGCGACGCTCGAATCCCACGGGTTCGCCCCCGCGGGGTTCGGAGCCGGGGCTGTCCGTGACGACATCGACCGGTTGTACTCGACGTACTGGACTCGAACGATCACGTCGCGGCCGGTCCGCTCGGTGATCGGCTCGTCGAGTCCGTTCGGGAGGCCCGGATACTCGGCAGTCGAGTTCCTGGTGAGTGTGACGGTCACGGTGGGCTGGCTGTCGACAGTCCACGGGGAGACGTACTGGGCGGAGATGGTGACCACGTCGAGGCCGCGGTACGGGTCCTCGCCGATCGTTTCAGTCACCGCGGCAGTCGTCTCCCGCTCGAAACTCGCCTGGTAGAGAAATCCCAGCGTAACGGCGGCGATCACCAGCACCGTCAGGGCCAGCGTGGCCACGACGACGCTCGCTTCGCGGGCGGAGCCGAAGTCGAGGATCCCCCGGTCGACGGCGTCCGGACGATAGCCGAGATACACCAGCGAGAGCAACACGCCGAGGTTCACTGCGAGGGTACTGAGGACGAGCAAGACGAGCGCTCCGGCCGCGACCACGGCGTTGCCCCAGGCAACTCCAATGCCGACGACGGCCGCGGTCGGGATCAACGCGGCGGCGATCATGACGCCGACCAGACTGACCTGGCCCTTCGTCGCCAGCCCGAACGCCCCCGCCGCGCCAGCCGCCAACCCGACGGCGACCGAGAGGATGCTCGGTGCCAGACGGACGCCGATCAGTTCGATAGCCGCGACGTCGAGGGTGGCCGGTGTCGCTCCGATCCACTTGAGACCGTAGCCGAACACTACCGCACCAATAATGGCTGCCCCGAGGCCGAACCCCTGCATCTGGAGGCTCCTGACGAGCATGTCCTGGTCGTTCCTGACTGCACCGATGCCGGCAGTGAGCATCGGCCCGACGACGGGGGCGATGACCATCGACCCGACCACGACCGCAGGCGAGTCCATGAGGAGCCCCGACGTTGCAACGACCGTGCTCAGAAGCATCATCCAGAGGTACGCCCGCGTGTTCGGTCGCATGCTCTTTGCCTTCGAGCGCAGCGACTGCGGGGCGATCCGGTTGGGGGAGTTTTGCCACTGGTTCTGGACCGAGTCGATGCCCTCGAAGTTCGCGAAGTCCGCGTTCAGCGACACCGTGAACTGACTCTCGTCGACCCCCTCGTCGCGGAGGTCGTCGAGGACGGGTCCGACGGCATCGGCAGGCACCAGAAAGCCGACGAGCGACCGGTCGTCCTGTTCGCCCGCGCCCGCGGTGACGGTGTATCCCAGGTCGTACTCCTCGAGCACGTCGACGACGTCGTCTCGCTCGTCGTCGGAGACGGAGAGCTGGACCAGCCGCATGGATTCGGTACGCCGGACTGTCGGAAAAGAATTGGTCCGCCCGCTTGCGGTTTCGGCGTCAGCTACCGACGACGACCGCCGGGTTACTGGCCCGATGCCCACCGGTCAGTTATCCCTCAGCGCGCGTGCGTCGGACGGTGTCGTCGTCGACGTAGTAGACGAACGTCTGGGTGAACCAGTCGGCGTGGATCTCGGTCACTGTCTCGGTCCCACTCGGCTCGCCGCGCGTGTTGGAGTAGCCGGTACAGCTCACGACCCCCCTGTAGCCGTCACCGGCCGATTCCACCGACTCGACGGAACAGTCCAGGGAGACGTTCGTGTACTCGCCGTACCACAGCGAGTTGTACACGTAGCGGTACTCGTGTGTCCGGAGGTACGATCGGACGCTCTCGGTCGTGAGGTCGTCGGGTCGCTCGGGTTGGGCCTTCGGGCCGTCGGGCCACTCGACGGCGGCGTCCGCGCCGGGCGTCTCGAACTCAGTCGTCGGCGCATCGGTCGACGTCGGCGGACTCGAATCCGTGTCGGTCGGTGATCCGCCAGGGCCGCTCACACAGCCGGCAGTCAGGACGATCGCGAGCAACAGGATTGGTATCGTGCGCCGAATCATGTACCCGAACGCTGTGCTGCCGGGAATAAACGTCTTGTAGAGACTGAAAGACGCGTTTCAGTCTAGGTAGCCGTGCTCGGCCAGGCGTTCGACGCCTTCCTGGAGGCGCTCCTTGCTCGCGGCGTAGGAGAGTCGGGCGTAGCCGGGCGTGCCGAAGGCGCTGCCGGGCACCGTCGCGACGTGGGCGTCCTCGATGGCCCCCTCACACCAGGCCTGGTCGTCGTCGTCCACCGGGAGCATCATGTAGAACGCGCCGTCGCCGACGGGCACGTCGACGCCGTGGTCGGCGAACAGATCGGCGAGCATGTCGCGGCGTTCCTCGAAGGCGTCGCGCATCTCGACGACCGACTCGTCGGTGTTCTCGAGGGCTTCGACGCCCGCGTGCTGGACGAAGTTCACGGCACAGGAGACCGAGTGGCTGTGGAGTTTGCCGGCCTGGTCGACCAGTTCCTCGGGGCCGGCAAAGTAGCCCAGCCGCCAGCCGGTCATGGCGTAGGCCTTCGAGAAGCCGTTGAGCGTCAGCGTGCGGTCGGCCATCCCGTCGAGGGTGCCCAGGCTCGTGTGCTCGACGCCGTAGGTGATCTCCTTGTAGATCTCGTCGGAGATCACGGTGATGTCGTGCTCGACGGCCAGATCGCGGACGCCTTCGAGCGCGTCGTCGGAGTAGACCGCGCCGGTGGGGTTCGACGGGGAGTTGACGACGAGCAGTTCGGTGTCGTCCGAGACGGCCTCGGCCAGATCGTCCAGCGCGGGTTCGAGCTGGAAGTCGTAGGGCGAGAGGTCGACGCGCGAGAGCGTGCCGCCAGCCATCTTGACCATCGCCTCGTAGGAGACCCACGCGGGGTCGAGCAGGCAGACCTCGTCGCCGTCGTCGATGAGCGACATGAAGATCTCGAAGAGGGCCTGCTTGCCGCCGGGCGTGACGATGACGTTCTCGGGACCGTAGTCCAGGCCGTCGTCCTGGAGTTTGGTCGCGATGGCCTCACGGAGTTCGGGGATGCCGTTCGAGGTAGTGTAGCCGGTGTGACCGGCCTCCATCGCGTCGATGCCGGCTTGCTTGACGTTCTCGGGGGTGTCGAAGTCCGGTTCGCCGACCGAGAGGTCGACGACGTCGACGCCGTCGGCTTCGAGTTCGGCCGCGAGGTTGCTGATCGCCAGGGTTGCGCTCGGTTCCACTCGTTGTACGCGTGATGCGAAGTCCATAGTCATAGTTCCTCCACGAGGTCGACGGCTCCTTCCAGTGCGCTCGCGCCGTAGCCGGTGCGAGCGTGGGCCTCGTCCATGCTCATGCCGGGGCCGGTGACCCCCAGCGTGACGGGGGTGTCGCGGTCGAGGCTCACCTCGGTCAGGCCCTGTGCCATCGCATTGCCGATGACCTCGTCGTGGTCGGTGTCGCCCGACTTGATCGCGCCGACGACCGTGACCGCGTCGACGTCGTCGCGGCGCGCCAGGCGGTCGGCCGCCAGCGGCGCGTCGTACGCGCCGGGGACGTGGGTCGTCTCGACGACCTCCGCACCCAACTCGTCGGCGGCCTCCAGGGCCTTCCGTTCCATTTCCTCGGTGACGTCGCGGTTGAACTCCGCGACCACCAGTCCGAGCCGTACCATATGCCACGGGTAGCAACGGGGACCTAAAGAAATACCGTTCGGGAACGGGCCGGGCCACGGGGCAAGCGTCGGTCCCAACCAGAAGAATCCTAAACCCCGGGAGCATGACCTCGGGCAATGGCAACGGTCGAGGACGATTCGCCCTCCGATACAGACGCCGCCGCCGGGTCCGAGACCGACCTGCTCGCCCGCTACGGCATCGAGCGCATCACGCTCGTCGTCGTCGGCATCGCCGCGTTCGCACTGGCTCTGCGCTTTTTCGCCCTCGGCGAGCGGATCGCACACTGGGACGAGGCCCGCGTCGGCTGGTGGATTCTCGATTACATGAAGACCGGCGACATGCGCTACCGGCCCATCATCCACGGCCCCTTCTACCACATCGTCAATAAGTTCGTGTTCGACGTGTTCGGCGTCACGGACGCGAACATGCGCCTGGTCACGGCGCTGCTGGGCGGCCTGACGCCGCTGGCGGCGCTCGGTCTCCGCGAGCGACTGGACGACATCGAAGTCGGCGCGCTGGCGCTGTTTTTGGCCGTCAATCCGCTCTTGCTCTACTACTCGCGGTTCATGCGCGGCGATCCCATCGTCGCCTTCTTCATGCTGTTTGCCTTCGTGCTGTTCGTCCGGCTGATCGACACAGGCCAGCGCCGATACCTCTTCGCGGGAATGGCCTGCGTCGCGCTCGCCTTCACCGCGAAGGAGAACGTACTGATCTATCTGGTCACCTGGGTCGGCGCGACGGTCCTGTTGCTAGACCACCGGCTGTTCCTCGCCCGGGAACGCGATCAGGAGTGGACGACGCTGGCGTGGGACTACGTGAAGCGAACGGCGTACGGGGCCTGGGCCTGGCTCCCCTGGCTGCTGTTCGCCATCGTCGAGTTCGTGGTCATCACGGTGTACTTCTACGCGCCCCGCGGGGACGCAGTCGAGGGAACGCCGTCGCTCGGGGAGGCCTTTAGCGACCCGACGCTGTTCCCGGCGGTCGTCAACGAGGCGGTCATCGGGTCCTGGAAGGAGTTCTACGGACTGTGGGTCAACGGCGGCCACCAGGACCACTCGTACATCCCGTATCTCGTCGACCTGCTCGAAACGCTGGGCTACGGTGCCCTGGTGCTGTGTGTGCTCGCAGTCGTCGGGTTCGTCGTCGATCGGTACTCCGGAGACGGGCCCCGCGACGTGGTGGCCTTTTCGTTCTACGCCGGATTCGTCTCGATACTCGGGTACCCGATCATCACGGACATCCAGGCCCCGTGGGCGGCGATGCACGCCGTGGTACCGCTCGCGATCCCCGCCGCGGTCGGCCTGGCGCTGATCGTCCGCTGGGGCCGGTCGGCACTCGCCCGCGACGACGCGCTGACCGTCGGCCTCAGTGCCGTCCTGTTGCTCGTCCTCGTCGGCGTCGTCGCCTTTTCGGCGCTGTCGTGGGTGTACCTGCAGCCACAGTCGAACGACAACAAACTCGTCCAGTACGCACAGCCGGGGGGTGACATCCAGCCCTCGCTGGACCGAATGGCGGCCGCGTCGGCCCGGAACGACAACGGGACCGACGTGCTGTTGTACGGGTCCTTTTTCGTCGACGGCGCGGAAAACGCGACGCGGTCGCCGGCGTGTGCGAAGTGGTTCAACTCCTTACCACTGCCATGGTATTTCGAGATGCACAACTCCACGGTCGACTGTGCACAGAACTCAGTCCAGCTAGACGAGTTCGAGTCCGATCCGCCGCCGGTCATCATCAGCCGGAAATCCGAGCAGGCGACCGTCCGCCAGCGGTTCCCCGACTACTGGATGGCGACCTACGAACTCCGAACCTTCGGCACCGAGACGGTGTTTTTCTTCCACCCGGACTACGCGCGGGAACCGGACGCGACGGGGTAACGACCGCCGTCACGTCGGACCGCCGACCGTTCTCGACCCGGTGTGACAACGCTTAAGCGGGTCGCTCGGGAAGCGCCGGTCGATGACACTCACCTCGCCAGGACCGACGCTCGGCGTCGTCGGCGGCGGCCAACTCGGCCGGATGCTCGGCGAAGCCGCCGGCCCGCTCGGCGTCGAACTCGTCGTCTCGGACCCCACACCGGACGCGCCGGCCGCGCCGGTCGTCCGGGACCAGGTCGTCGGCGACTTCGACGACCCGGAGACGCTCCGAGAACTGGCCGACAGATCCGACTACCTCACCTACGAGATCGAACTGGCCGACCCTGACCTGCTCGAAGCGATCAGCGAGGACACCGGCGTCCCGGTCCACCCGTCACCCGAGACACTCCGGCTCATCGAGGACAAACTCGTCCAGAAGGAGCGACTCCAGGCGGCGGGGATTCCCGTCCCCGAGTTCCGTCAGGTCGACTCCGAGGGGGAACTCCGCGAGGCCCTCGACGAGTTGGGCTATCCCGCAATGTTGAAAGCCAGAACCGGCGGGTACGACGGCCGCGGGAACGTCCTCGTCGAGACGCCCGACGACGTCGAGCAGGCCTTCGAGGACATCGCCGGCCCGGCGATGGTCGAGGCCTTCGTCGACTACGAGCGGGAACTGGCCGTCATGGGCTGTCAGGGGGTCGACGAAACCGCGACCTTCCCCGTGACCGAGACGATCCACCGGGAAGAGATCCTCCGAGAGACAGTTTCGCCCGCGCGTGCGAGCGAAGCGGTTCGGGAGGACGCACAGCGCGTCGCCGAAGACGTCCTCGACGTGATGGACGGACGCGGCGTCTTCGGCATCGAGTTGTTCGACACCGGCGAGGAGATCCTCCTGAACGAGATCGCGCCGCGACCGCACAACTCGGGGCACTGGACCATCGAGGGGTGTCACACCTCCCAGTTCGAACAGCACGTCCGGGCAGTCACCGGTCGTCCGCTCGGGTCGACCGAGCGTCGGGCACCGACCGTCTCCGCCAACATCCTGGGCGACGTCACTGAGCGACAGGAGGCCATCCTCTCCGGCGAGGAGAGCGTGTTCGAGACGCCCCAGGCTCACCTCCACTGGTACGGAAAAAGAGAGGTGTACGAACTGCGGAAGACGGGCCACGTCACCCTGACCGGTGAGCACGGGGCGGACCAGACGGCACTGCTCGAATCGGTACGCGAACTACGCGACGAACTCACTTTCCAGTCATGACCGACTCAGCAAACGTCCAGTCACTCGTCGACGAGTTGGAAGCACAGGCAACACAGGAGAAAGCAGACGCCGAGACGCCCGAAATCGGGATCATCATGGGGTCGGATTCGGACCTCGACGTGATGGCCGGGTCCGAGACCGGTCGGCCCGGAGCCTACGACGTGCTGACCGAGGAGTTGGGCTTCGAGGAGCAGACGGATTACGACGATCCGCCCGAGTCCCGCTTTACCTTCGAGACGTTCGTTGTCTCGGCCCACCGGACGCCCGGCCTGATGTACACGTACGCGGAGACGGCCGCCGACCGCGGTCTCGACGTCATCATCGCCGGCGCGGGCGGAAAATCGGCGGATCTGCCGAACATGACCGCCTCCATCGCGTACCCGCTCCCGGTCATCGGCGTCCCCGTCCAGGAGAAGTCGCTCCCGTCGGTCATCGGGATGCCACAGGGTGCACCCATCGTGGCCGTCGACGCGGGCAAGTCCTTCAACGCGGCGCTGTCGGCGGTCCAGATCCTGGCCCGCCAGCACGACGACCTGCGCGAGCGCCTGGTCGACTATCACGAGGGACTGCAGGACGACGTGGGCACCGTCTCGCGTGACCTCCACGAACTGGGGACGCCCGGTTTCAGATCCCAACAGGACTAACGGACCGATTCACGGCGATCCGTCTTTTGTATCGTCGGTTCCCACGGCTCGACGGGCGGAAACGTCCGACGTTGTATTGTGTGACGAGACTCGGCGGAGCGGAGTCCCCGTCGACGATCGGCAGTGGTAGTCGTTGACACACGACAAACTTTAATAACAGATAGAATGACTGTTCAGTATGTATCGACTTGCAAATCGACGAGTAGCTGGTGTCGTGTTGATGAGCTTGTTGCTCGTGTTGGCCGGCTGTAACGGTGGCGGCCAGACAACCGAAACGACGGCGGAGACGACTGGAACGGCGGCGGAGACGACAGACGGTGAAATGGAGACGGCGGACGGGGACGAGGGTGACGTCCAGGAGCCAGAACTCGGTTCGTACGAGTTCACGGAGGGCGAGTCGTACACGTACACCGAGACGCTTCTGGGGACACCGGTCCAGAAGACGTGGTCCGTCGTTTCGGTGGACGGTGACAACGTGACCGTGACCGTCACCTCGAGCGGGCCGACCGAGAACGCGACGGTTACCGCGAGTCAGGACTCCATCGTCGATCGAATGTCGCAGGAATCGATCGGCGAGAATTTCGGGGCGGCTCGGCTTCCGCTCGCGATCGTCAGCATGGGCGATACGTCCAGCGAGGATTTCACTATCGAAAGCGATGCGCTCGGGGCGAGCGGGTCCCAACTCGAGTGGGAGACTGCTACGGTATCGCCACAGGGAGGCGATAGCGTCGCCGGGGTCGAGTGTTCCGCCTTCGAAGTCGATGCGGACGACACGGACGAGCGATACGACTTCTGTATCGCAGAGGACTACCCGTTTGCAGTGTCGTTTAGCTACGAGCAGGGCGGACAAACGGCACTAGCGATGGAACTCACGAACGCGACCCGGCCCTGACCGTTGCAGGCGAGCGATTAGCGCATTTTTCTCACACCACTGCCGATAGATTCTCGCGTCGGGCAGTCGTCGTCCGCTCACTGTAAGACGAGGGGGAGCCGACACCTGACAGATCGGGGGAATGATAGCTGAAATCCACAAGAATGAACCCTTATATGGCCCCGTTCCTAACCCGCAAAACGATAGGTGCACACGGATGAGCAATCCATGGATAGCCATCGGGGCGCTGGCGCTGGTCGGTATTCTCATCCCCCTGGGGATGATGTCGGTATCGAAACTGCTCCGGCCACGCGTGCCCGAGCAAGGTAAAACATCCACGTACGAGAGCGGTGAGATTCCCACCGGTGACACGCGGATCCGGTTCAACATCCAGTACTACATGGTCGCACTCCTGTTCGTCGTCTTCGACATCGAGACCGTCCTCATCTTCCCCTGGACGGTCATCTACCGGAGCGCGCTGGAGAACGGAGTCTCACTGATGGAGATACTGGCTCCGATGCTGGTGTTCATCGGCGTTCTCGTCGTCGGACTCGGATGGGCATGGCGCAACGGTGCAGTCAAATGGGTCCGCTCCCCGCGGGCCGCGAGTGAACGGAGAACCAAACAATGAGCAGCAACGACAAGACGACCGATACGTTATCGACACAGGACGCCCGGATGGGGCAGGGGGCCGACGATCGCTTCAACTCCCCGCTTCGCGAGGCCTTCGGCTCCACACCCTTCATATTGACCAAGTTCGACAAGTTCATGAACTGGGTCCGGGGGTCCTCGATGTTCATGCTGCAGTTCGGGATCGCCTGTTGCAGCATCGAAATGATCCACACGTACGCGATCAAACACGACCTGGACCGGTTCGGCGCGGGCGTGCCGCGCTCCTCGCCCCGGCAGGCCGACGTGATGATCGTTCCGGGGACCATCGTCTCGAAGTTCGCGCCCCGGATGAAGCGCGTCTACGACCAGATGCCCGAACCGAAGTTCGTCGTCGGCATGGGCTCGTGTACGATTTCGGGCGGCCCGTTCCAGGAAGGGTACAACGTCATCAAGGGCGCAGAGGAGGTCATCCCGGTCGACATCCACGTCCCCGGGTGTCCGCCCCGGCCGGAAGCGCTCATCTACGGCGTCGCCAAACTCCAAGAGCGCGTCGCCAACGGTGAATCCGCGCCCGTGACGGTCAAGCCCTACGAGATGGAGCAGTTCGGTGACCTAGAACAGGACGAGATCGTCCAGAAGTTGGCCGACCAGATCGACGAGGACGACCTCGTCATGCGGTACAACTGGACTGATTCGCCATGAGTTTGGAAGAACCACGCGACGCCAAACCGGAGATCGGCGTCACCGACGACGGCCTCGACTACGACGCCCTGGCGGCCCTGCTGGGCGATACCCTCCTCGATCGCGAGGACCACGTCACGACCGAGGGGTTCGTCGTCCGCCCCGACGACGTACAGGACGCCCTCAGAACTCTGAAACAGGAGGCCGGATTCGACCACTGCTCCTGTGTGACCGCCCAGGAGTACCAGGACCGATACGAGTCGATCTACCACCTCAAGAAGTACGACGACCCGACCCACGAACTGTCGGTCGTCGTCCCTACCAGCAGAGACGACCCGGTCAGCCAGAGCGCGAACGACGTGTATCGGACCGCCGACTGGCACGAACGGGAAGCCTACGACCTCGTCGGTATCGAGTACGAGGACCACCCGGACATGCGGCGGATCCTCCTGCCCGAAACCTGGCAGGGCCATCCCCTCGGACGGGATTACGACCAGACACAGCCCCAGGTCGTCACGCTGCGCGAGCACGCGAACCCGCTGCAGGAAGACCACATGGCGGACGACACGGACACGATGTTCATCAACGTGGGGCCGCACCACCCCGCGACGCACGGCGTGCTCCACCTGAAGACCGTGCTCGACGGCGAGCAGGTGGCCGACGTCGAACCCGACATCGGCTACCTCCACCGCTGTGAGGAGCAACTCTGCCAGCAGTGTACCTACCGCCACCAGATCATGCCGTATCCGGACCGGTGGGACTACACGGCGAACCTCATCAACGAGTGGTCCTACGCCCGTGCAGCAGAGACGCTGGCGGACATCGACGTCCCCGAGTACGCACAGGTCCTGCGGACGATGTCGGCGGAACTGTCGCGGATGGCCGGTCACTTCCTCGCGCTGGGGACGTTCGCGCTGGACGTCTACGGCGAGTTCACGGCCATCTTCCAGTACGCCTTCCGGGATCGGGAGATCGCACAGGACATCCTCGAGGACCTCACCGGTCAGCGGATGATGCACAACTACTTCCGGCTCGGCGGGGTCGTGTGGGACCTTCCGAACCCCCGCGAGGAGTTCTTCGAGAAGACGCGTGACTTCCTCGACGACCTCCCCGCGAAACTGGACGAGTACCACGACATGATCACGAGCAACGAGATCTTCCAGGTCCGGTGTGTCAACACCGGCGTGCTCGAACCGGACGTGGCCAAGGAGTACGGCGCGACGGGACCGGTCGCCCGCGGATCGGGCATCGACTACGACCTGCGCCGCGACGACCCGTACGGCTACTACCCCGAACTCGACTGGGACGTCGTGACCGAGGACGGTTGCGACAACTACGCGCGCGTCCTCGTCCGGATGCAGGAAGTCGAGGAATCGGCGAAGATCGTCGAGCAGTGTCTCGACCTGCTCGAAGACTGGCCCGAAGACGAACGCACGCTCCAGTCGAACGTCCCCCGGACGATCAAGCCCGAACCGGACACCGAGATCTACAGCGCGATCGAGAACGCGAAGGGCGAACTGGGCATCTACATCCGCTCGGACGGGACCGACAAGCCGGCGCGGTTCAAGATCCGGAGTCCGAGCTTCAGCAACCTGCAGGCCCTGCCCGAGATGTCCAACGGCGAGTACGTGGCTGACCTGATCGCGACGCTTGGCAGCCTCGACATCATCCTCGGCGAGGTGGATCGATGACGGGGCCGCTCCAGGCGACGACGCTCCCGGAGACGCTTTCGGGGCTGCTCGGCCTGAACACGAACGATCCGCTCCAGTGGTTCCTCGCGGCGCTGATCGCGTCGGCGCTCGTGGGGACGCTGATGCTGACGAACACGGCGCTGGTCATCTGGGCCAAGCGGAAGATCACCGCCGCCTTCACGGACCGCATCGCGATCAACCGGGTCGGTCCGTTCGGCCTGCTCATCATCGTGGCCGACGCGGTCCGCCTGCTCTCGAAGGAACTCATCGTTCCCGACGAGGTCGACCGGCCCGCGTACGACCTGGCACCGCTGGTGCTGGCCAGTTCCGCGCTGCTCGGCTTCGCGGTGATCCCGATGGGGAACGGCATTCAGATCGCCGACCCCGAGACCGGGCTCGCGTACGTCTTCGCGGTCGCGTCGCTGGCGTCGCTCGGCCTCGTGATGGCGGGCTACGCGTCGAACAACAAGTACTCGTTCCTCGGCAGTCTGCGCGCGGTCGCCCAGAACCTCGCCTACGAGATCCCGCTCGTACTGACCGGTGTGTCCGTCGTCATCTTCGCGGGCACGCTCCGGCTGAGCGAGATCGTCGCGGCCCAAAGCGAGACGCTGTTCACGCTCGGCGGGCTCGCGATCCCGTCGTGGTACGCGTTCGTCAACCCGTTCGCGTTCGTGCTGTTCATGGCCGCGAACCTCGCGGAGGTCGGACGGAACCCGTTCGACATCCCGGAAGCGCCGAACGAGATCGTCGCCGGGTACATGACCGAGTACTCGTCGGTGTACTTCGTCCTGCTGTACCTGGGCGAGTTCATCCACGTGTTCCTCGGCGCGGCGATCGTCACGACGCTGTTCCTCGGTGGTCCGGCCGGGCCGGTCCTGCCGGGGATCGTCTGGTTCCTGATCAAGATCTGGGCGGTGTTCCTGTTCACCCAGTGGACGCGGTCGGCAGTTCCCCGGGTGCGCATCGACCAGCTCATCGAAATCGGCTGGAAGGGCATGCTCGTGCTCTCCATCGCGAACCTGGTCCTGACGGCCGTCATCGTGGGGGTGCTCGTCTGATGCCCACGATTCGCTGCACGACCGGAGGTAGCTACCAATGATCGGAATTCTCAAAGGCATGGCGACGACGATGAAGCACGCGCTGGACGGTGAGACGTTCACTGTCGAGTATCCCGATACCGCACCCGACGTGAGCCCGCGCTTCCGCGGCGTTCACAAGTTCAGCCAGGAGCGGTGTATCTGGTGCCGGCAGTGTGAGAACGTCTGCCCGAACGACACCATCCAGATCGTCACGGACGAACAGCGCAACGGCGAGCAGTACAACCTCCACATCGGCCAGTGTATCTACTGCCGGCTCTGCGAGGAGGTCTGTCCCGTCGACGCCATCCTGCTGACCCAGAACTTCGAGTTCACCGCGGACACCAAAGACGAACTCGCCTACAACAAAGAACAGCTGAAGAACGTTCCCTGGTACAAGGACATCGACCCGCTGGAGTCGCGTGAGCCCGATCGCGGCGCGTGGATCGGCGAAGGCGAAGGCGAAATCGACTATCAATAGCCTGATTTTCCGAACCGAGCGAAGCGAGGTTCGGCTTTTTCGTCCAGCTTTTTCGACGAGTGGTGACGAGCACTGCGAGTCACCCGAGGAGAAAAAGGTGGGGTCGCGAGGACATCGACCCGCTGGAGTCGCGTGAGCCCGATCGCGGCGCGTGGATCGGCGAAGGCGAAGGCGAAATCGACTATCAATAGAGAAGCCGTTTGACCGAAGCCGAGCGAAGCGAGGCTTCGGCCTTTTTCGCCCACGTTTTTGCGACGAGTGGTGACGAGCGTAGCGAGTCACCCGAGGAGGAAAAAGGTGGGATTGCGGCGCGTGGATCGGCGAAGTCGAAGGCGAAATCGACTATCAATAGAGAAGCCGTTTGACCGAAGCCGAGCGAAGCGAGGTTCCGTTTTTGTCCGCTATCAGTAAGACGCGACTCGTACTCACACGTTTTTGCGGGGCTGACGTCTCACTCGAACCGTGAGCCGGTAGCGATAGACTGGCGGATACCCGTGGCCGGCGTCGGCGTGAGCGTGGGGTTCGGCATCTGCTGGGTCGAAACCGGGACAGTCGGCGGCGCCGTCGCCGCCACCGTGTCGTTTCGGGGGCCTTCGTCGTGCGGTGGCTGATCGACAAGCACCTCTACGGCCTCTAGCTCCCACGGCAACTAGTCTCGGCACATCGGGACGAGGGGGCAGGTAGCTTGCGGTCAGCGAAATCGGCCGGCCGGGTGTGTAGATTGGGGCCACTCGGAACCGACCCGGAAGGGTTGCCGCAGGTATTTCACACCCGACCCACAAAACAACCGGGGGTTAGTCGGGGATTACGGTGGGGTCACAGCGCACGCGCGCGAATCCGATAAAGAAATCTTCAAAGGCCCACCGAAAGGAGACTCATGTAAGATGGCACTGTACGAAACCATAGCGTTCGGGCTGTTCGCGTTCGTGACCCTCGCGAGCGCCCTGGGCGTCGTCCTGCTACGGGACGTGTGGCACTCCGCGCTCATGCTCGGTGTCTCGCTTTTGAGCGTGGCAGTTCACTACGTGATGCTCCGAGCGGAGTTCGTCGCCGTAATGCAAATCCTGGTGTACGTGGGCGGCGTGCTCATCCTCATCACCTTCGCCGTGATGCTCACGCGGCGGGAGGACATGGACCAACCCAGCGAGGTGACGACATGACCACCCGTCCGAGACTGTCGTCGGAGGTGAACTGGGTGGCGGGCCTCGCCGCAGTCGCGCTGTTCGGCGTCTTCGCAGCGGTGTTCCTCACCGCGAACTTCGCCAATCCCGCGGGGTTCCCGACCGACCAGAGCATCGTCGCGAACATCGGATACGCGATGTTCGACCTCGACTCGCAACTGGGAATCCCCTCCGAAGGGTTCCTGGTCTCCTTTATCGTGATCGCGATCGTGCTCGACGCCGCGCTGGACAGCTCGATCATGCTCGCCGAACGCGACCAGGAGGAGTCCGGAGCTGTGACCGACGGCGGTCAGCGGCTCGGAACGAACGGGACCGACGAAGAACTCGGAGGTGACGAGTAACATGGCGGTCCCGGCCGAGTACTACCTCGTCCTGTCGGCGGGGCTGTTCTGTGTCGGCCTGTTCGGTATCCTGACCCGACGGAACGCGCTGATCTTCCTGATGTCCGTCGAGTTGATGCTGAACGCAGCGAACATCAATCTCGTCGCGTTCTCGTTCCAGTGGGGCAACCTCACGGGACAGGTCTTTTCCCTGTTCACGATGGCGCTGGCGGCCGCCGAGGTGGCGGTCGGTATCGGCATCATTCTGGTGCTCTACCGGAACTTCGAGGACCTCGACGTAACCAAAGCGACGACGATGAGGTGGTAAGATGGCAGGAGAAACATTCACAGCTTACGCGTTGGTACCCGCGATCGCGGCGCTCCCGTTCGCCGCCTTCCTGGTCTCGCTGCTGTTCGGGCGCTACATGCCCAAGGGCGGCGCACTGGCCGGCATCTTCGCGATGGGCGGCTCGCTCGCGATCTCGATCGCAACGTTGTTGACCGTCGCCGGGATCCTCCCCGGCGATCCCGCGTATCACGAGACGATCTGGCAGTTCGCGACCGGCATCGACACGTTCGACCTGCATCTGGGCGTGTACATCGATCCGCTGTCGGCCCTGATGCTCGTCATCGTCTCGCTGATATCCTTCCTCGTGTTCGTGTTCTCGCTTGGGTACATGAACGACGAAGGCGAGACGGGCCTGGCCCGGTACTACGCCTCGCTGTCGCTGTTTAGCTTCAGCATGCTCGCGTTCGTCTTCGCGGACAACATCCTGATGGCGTTCATGTTCTTCGAGCTGGTGGGCCTGTGTTCGTTCCTGCTCATCGGCTTCTGGTTCCGCGAGGACGCGCCGCCAAGCGCCGCGAAGAAGGCGTTCCTGGTCACCCGCTTCGGTGACTTCTTCTTCCTCATCGGCGTCGTCGGCATCTTCGCGACCTTCGGCACGGGCCTGTTCGCCAACGTCACGCGGGACGGCTCGACGGTCCAGAGTTTCCCGGCCCTCGCCGAACAGATGATGAACGGCCAGACGCCGGCGATGGCGAGCGACATGCTCGACATCGTCGGGATGAGCCCGCAGGCCTGGATCACGGTCCTCGGGCTGCTCGTGCTGGGCGGCGTGGTCGGCAAGTCCGCGCAGTTCCCGCTGCACACCTGGCTGCCCGACGCGATGGAGGGTCCGACGCCCGTCTCCGCGCTCATTCACGCGGCGACGATGGTCGCGGCCGGGGTCTACCTCGTCGCGCGCATGTACGGGTTCTACGCGCTCTCCCCGACGGCACTCGCGATCATCGCGCTGACGGGTGGGTTCACCGCCCTCTTCGCGGCGTCGATGGGCGTCGTCAAACAGGAGATCAAGCAGGTGCTGGCGTACTCGACCATCTCCCAGTACGGGTACATCATGCTCGCACTGGGGTCGGGCGGCTACGTCGCCGGCGTCTTCCACCTGACGACCCACGCCGTGTTCAAGGCGCTCCTGTTCCTGGGCGCGGGGTCGGTCATCATCGCGATGCACCACAACGAGAACATGTGGGACATGGGCGGTCTCAAGGACAAGATGCCCGTGACCTACTACGCGTTCCTCTCGGGGTCGCTCGCGCTCGCGGGCATCGTCCCGTTCTCGGGCTTCTGGTCGAAGGACGAAGTGCTGTTCGAGGCGCTCATCCACGGCGCGGGCGGGAACCCGCTGTTCCTGGTCGCGTGGGCGATGGGCCTGCTGGCCGTGTTCTTCACGGGCTTCTACACCTTCCGGATGGTGCTGCTCACGTTCCACGGTGAGCCACGGACCGAGACCGCAGAAGACCCACACGGCGTCCGCTGGAACGTCAAGTTCCCGCTCGCGGTGCTCGGGATCCTGGCAGCGACGGTCGGCTTCATCAACATGGCGCCGATCGCGAAACTCACGAACCTGCACATCGACTTCCTGCACACGTGGCTGGGCGGCTCGGAACTCGTCGCCGAGGAGTTCGGCACGGGACTGCACCACTACGAGGTCCTGCTCGAAGAGGTCGCAGGAGTCTCGGCCGCCTACCCGATCGGCGGGGAGGTCACGACGATGCTGGCCTCGGCGGCGGTGTCGCTCGGACTGGCGCTGGCCGGCGCGGGGCTGGCCTGGTCGCTGTACAGCGGCCCGGAGCCGGTCGAGCATACGAACAAGCTGGGCGGTGTCAAGACGCTACTCATGCACAACTACTACCAGGACGAGTACCAGGTCTGGCTGGCACGTGACGTGACGCTACCCCTGTCGCGCGCGGCCGACCGGTTCGACCAGGGCATCATCGACGGCATCGTCAACGGCGTCAGCAGCGTGAGCCTGCTCTCGGGCGACCGCGTGCGCCGCATCCAGACCGGTGTCGTCAGCAACTACGCCGCGCTCCTGACGCTGGGACTGACCATCCTCTTGGTCGTCTTCGGCCTCGTCGGGGGGTGGTTCTGATGCTCGTCGAACTCCTCATCGTCACCGCGCTGCTCTCTTCGGTCCTCGTCATGCTGGCGCCCGACGAGTACGCCGGGCAGTTCGCGGCCGCGCTGAGCCTCGTGCCCGTCGCTGCGAGCCTCTGGATGTACAGCGTCTTCGACGGCTCGGGCAACGCGTTGCTCGCGGGCAGCCAACCTGCCTTCGAGACCGTCGCCGAGTGGATCACGCTCGGGGCCTACACCATCAACTGGCACGTCGGTCTCGACGGCGTGAGCATGCCGCTGATCGTGCTGACGACGGTGCTGACCACGCTCGCGATCATCAGCGCGTGGACGCCCATCGACGAGCGCCAGTCCCAGTTCTACGGACTGGTCCTGTTCATGGAAGCGGCTCTCATCGGCGTCTTCGCCGCGCTGGACTTCTTCCTCTGGTTCGTCTTCTGGGAGGCCGTGCTGGTCCCGATGTATCTGCTCATCGGCGTCTGGGGCGGGCCGCGCCGGAAGTACGCCGCCATCAAGTTCTTCGTCTACACGAACGTGGCGAGCCTGGTGATGTTCGTCGGCTTCTTCGCACTGGTCTTCGGACTGGGCGACTCCATCTCGTCGCTCGGCCTGCCGGCCATCGCACAGGCGCTCAACGCGGGTGAACTCGGCTCGCTGGCCGGCATCGACCCGCCGATGTTGAAACTGCTCGCCTTCATCGCCATGTTCGGCGGGTTCGCGGTGAAGGTTCCAGTCGTCCCCTTCCACACCTGGCTGCCCGACGCACACGTCGAGGCACCGACCCCAGTGTCGGTGCTCCTGGCGGGCGTCCTGCTGAAGATGGGGACCTACGCACTGCTGCGATTCAACTTCACGATGCTCGCGGACGTGGCGCGGGCGAACGCCGAGATCATCGCCATCTTCGCGGTCGTGAGCATCATCTACGGGGCGCTGCTGGCGCTGGCCCAGCAGGACCTCAAACGGATCGTCGCGTATTCGTCCATCTCCTCGATGGGCTACGTCATCCTCGGCCTGGTCGCCTTCACGCCGCACGGTCTCGGCGGGGCGACCTTCCAGATGATCAGCCACGGGCTGATCTCGGGGCTGATGTTCATGGCGGTCGGCGTCATCTACAACGAGACGCACACGCGCATGATCGGCGACATGTCGGGCATGGCAGACCGGATGCCCGTCACCGCGGGCGTGTTCGTCGCCGCGGCCTTCGGCTACATGGGACTGCCGCTCATGTCAGGGTTCGCCGCAGAGGTGCTCGTCTTCCTCGGCTCGTTCCAGTCCGAGGTCATCCAGGCCGCGCCGCTGTTCACGTCCATCGCGATGTTCGGGATCGTCATCGTCGCCGGCTACCTGCTGCGGGCGATGCAGAAGACGCTGTTCGGTCCCTTCCGGCTCGAAACCGACTACGAGATCGGGCGCGCGCCGTTCCAGGACATCGCGCCGCTGATCGTCCTGTTGCTGCTGGTCATCGCGCTCGGCGTCGCGCCGGACCTGTTCTACAAGATGATCCAGGACTCGATCGCGCCGATGGTCGAACTCGGCGAACTGGGAGGTGGTGCATAGATGATCCCGCTGCAATCCGCTGACGTGCTCCCGCAGTGGACGGCGCTCGCGCCGGCGCTCGCGCTGGCGACGACCGCGCTCGTCCTGTTCGTCATCGACTCGATCGATCCAGATTCCATGGACTCGGGGCTGCTGGCGGGCGTCTCGACGATCGGCGCGCTGGCGTCGGCCGGGATCAGCGGCTGGTTCCTCGTCGCCGGGACCGGGATGAGCCGGACCGGCGGCGCGATCGAACTGTTCGGCGGCCAGCTCGTCGTCGACGGGATGGCCCTGTTCTTCATGTTCGTGTTCGCGAGCGTGCTCGCGCTCGTGACCGTCGCGAGCTACGACTACCTGGAGGGCCAGCCCCACCAGGCCGAGTACTACTCGCTGATGTTGCTGGCGACGACCGGCATGGCGCTGATGGCCTCGGCCAACAGCCTGGCGACGGCGTTCGTGAGCCTCGAACTCGCGAGCCTGCCGTCCTTTGCCCTCGTCGCGTTCCTGAAGAACAACCGGGGCAGCGTCGAGGCGGGCCTGAAGTACTTCCTCATCGGCGCGCTGTCCTCGTCGGTGTTCGTCTACGGGATCAGCCTGGTGTACGCCGCAACCGGACGACTCCAGCTGGCTGCCATCGCTGACGTCATCGCGAGCGGCGAAGCGCTCGACCCCGGCGTGCTGGGCGTCGGGATCCTGATGATCGTGGGCGGGGTCGCCTACAAGACCGCCTCCGTCCCGTTCCACTTCTGGGCACCGGAGGCCTACGAGGGCGCGCCCGCGCCCGTCTCCGGGTTCCTCTCGTCGGCCTCGAAGGCCGCCGGGTTCGTGCTGGCGTTCCGCATCTTCACCGTCGCGTTCCCGCTGGACGTGATCACCGGCGTCGCCGTCGACTGGGGCGTCGCCTTCACGGCGCTGGCAGTCCTGACCATGACGCTCGGGAACTTCGCGGCTGCGACCCAGGACACGGTCAAGCGGATGCTGGCGTACTCCTCGATCGGACACGCCGGCTACGCACTGATCGGGCTGGCCGTCCTCTCGGGGGCGGCCGACCAGAGCTTCGCGCTCGGGGCGAGCATGATGCACCTGCTCGTCTACGGCTTCATGAACACCGGCGCGTTCCTGTTCGTCGCGCTCGCGGAGTACTGGGGCGTTGGGCGCACCTTCGAGGACTACAACGGCCTCGCGACCCAGGCACCGATCGCCTGTACCGCGATGACCGTCTTCCTCTTTAGCCTCGCGGGGCTGCCGATCGGTGGCGGCTTCTGGTCGAAGTACTTCCTGCTGGTCGCGGCCACGGGCGCGAGTGCGTGGCTGCTGGCGGCCGCGCTCATCGTCAACAGTGCGCTGTCGCTGTTCTACTACTCGCGGGTCGTCAAGGCGATGTGGATCGAAGAGCCCGACGGGAGCTTCGAGGTCTCCTCGTACCCTACGGGGCTGTACGCGGCAGTCATCACCGCCGGCGTGATGACGTTCCTGCTGCTGGTCGGGTTCGGTCCGGTCTCCGCGACGGCGACCGACGCCGCCGCGATGCTGTTCTGACACGCCGGAGTTCGTTTTCCCGCGGTACCCACTGCGAGTCACGACCACTGTCATCGCCACGGCGTGCGCGTCTCGCGGACCGGCGTCTCGCTTTCAAGAATCGTACTACGGGATATTTGTCGCCGAGGGAACGCCTATCTACATATGAGCGACCGAAAACCAGTCGCAGATGGTATCGTCACGCGGCGTCGACTGCTGCGTGCAAGCGCGGCCGCGACCGTCCTCGGCGTCGCCGGCTGTTCACAGCAGGGCGAGACCACGTCGACACCCAGTACGGATACGACCGAGCCAGCGACCGATACGGCAGACCAGACCACACAGGAACCGGCGGCCGATCTCTCCGAGCCGGTCGAGCCGGTGCCCGAGGAATCACGGTGTGCCGTATGTAACATGTACGCTGCCGACTACGCCGAGTGGAACGCACAGGCGACCCACGAGAACGGCGATCGCAAGTACTTCTGCTCGCCCGGCTGTCTCACGGCGTACCACGCGACCCCGGGCCACTTCGACGACGCTCACGAGGGGGCAAAGCCGGCTTACGCGTGGGCCCGGGACTACGACAGCCGCGAGTACGTCGACGCAACGAGCGCCGCGTTCGTCCTGGAAGAGACGGCAGCACACATCGACGCTCCGATGGGTGAGAACCCGGTGCCGTTCGAGTCGGAGCAGGCGGCACAGGGCTACGTCGACCAGTACGAGTCGTTGACCAGGGAAGACGTGGTGGGCCTTTCGGCGTTCGACGTGGCCCTGGCGCGTCGCTTCCGTGCGGATTCCCTCCCCGAAACCGATCAAAAAGACGTTCTCCAGCCGGTATCGGTTCCGTCGGACGCGGAGTGTACGGTCTGTAACATGCTGCCCGCGAACTCTCCCGCGTGGAACGCACAGGCCAGCCACGAGGACGGCGAGCGGGCACACTTCTGTTCGCCCGGCTGTCTGGTGGCCTACTACGCCGACCCCGGACACTTCATCGACGGTCGCGAACAATCCGACATCGTCGGCGTGTGGACCCACGGTCCCGAGCGCGAGGAGTTGCTGGACGCCACGATGGCGTCGTTCGTCCTCGATACGAACGCCGAGCGGACGGGCGGCCCGATGATGGGGAACCCACTGGCCTACGCCGACGAGACCGATGCAGCGTCGTACGTCGATGAGTACGACGATCTCGGTTCCGAGGACGTCGTCCGGTTACAGGAGATCACTCGCGAAGACGCGGCCTCGTACCGCGGTAGTTTCCTCTAACTGCACGGCTGCGCTTCTCGCCGTCCCGTTTGGACTGTCGTCACCGAGTCCCGTCAGGCCGCGTTCCGAATCTCCTCTAGATCCCCAAGCAACGCTTTCGACTTCGGGTCGTCGCCGGAGTACGCGCGCTCGACGACGCCGTGCCGGTTCGCCAACAGTACAAGCCCGAGGTGGTTGAACATGTACTCGCTCTCTCCGGTCGCTTTCGTCCGCTCGAAGGTGACGCCGAACGTATCCTGAACCACGTCCGTGGCCCGATCACGGCCCTCGGGGCGGAGGAAATACCAGTTGTCAGCGTCCGTCTCGACGCGCATCGTGTCGGCGTACTCTCGGAGCCGCTGGGCGTCGTCGCGCTGTGGATCGAACGTGACCGCCAGGAACACGACGTCGTCGGCGTATCCGTCCTGGCTGGCGGTCGCCTGGACGCGCTTGAGCGAGGAGACGAGCACCGGACAGACCGTGTTACAGTGGCTATAGAAAAACGTCATGATCACGTTCCGGTTCCCGAACTCGGTCGTCGTGACCTGGCGGTCGGCCAGTGGCGCGTCGAGCGTCGCTTCGGGGAGGTCCTGCCCGTACGCCGGGTACGGGAGGTCGGCACTCTCGACCTGTCGGCCCTCCGGCTCGTCCAGATAAGTCCGGCCGTCGTCGTCGCCGAGAACCGAGTCGATACAGCCGGCGGTGCCGACGAGGCCTGCCGTCGCGGCCGTACTGAGATAGGTGCGTCGGTGCATTCGAAGTCGGGTAAGGGCCTGCGCACCGAAAACCCCGTAGTACGCTTCTCGAAAACCGACTTACCCGCGCCAGATCGAGCGGGTGGCGACGGCGAATCCGGCGATCAGCCAGCCGAGCAACCCGACGACGCTCGCGAGCGGCGCGGCGGCCCGAATCGACCCCGCCGTGGCGACGTCGACGACGGTCTGTAACACCAGCCCGCGATACGCACCGCTGGGAGAGATGGCGAGCACCGTCAACACGCCGTCCGCGCCGAGATAGCCGGCACCGAGTGCTTCGATCAGACCGAGATCGACGGCCGCGGTGAGCACCAGCCAGAGCCCGACAAGCGTCGCCGCGGCACTGCGAGCCCCGCTCGCGACAGCCGAGACGGCGACGGCGACAGACAGTGCCGCCAGGCCGAACAGCGTCGTCGCCGACAGCAGACGGGCGAACAGCACAATCGAGTCGGCACCGTCGTGGGTGGCGACGAGCTGTGTCGTCGGGCCGCCAAGTGCCCACACGAGCGCCATCGTGGGGAACATGGCGACGGCGACGCCGAGGGCCAGGGCGAGCCCACGGCCGACGAGCACGCTCGCGACGACGGTGGCCCGCGACACCGGAAACGTCGAGAGAACAGCGAGTTCACCGCGCAGGCGGGCGTCGAGCAGCGCGCGGTAGCCCACGGTGAAGGCGAGCAGTGGCACGAGCAGTTCGAGCGCGGGCAGGAGGTCGACGGCCGCCGGGACGTACCCGCTCGCGGCAGCACCGCTGCCCCAGACCAGGCCGGCAAGCAGGACGGCCAGCGCGGCGACGAAGAGCCCGAACGCACGGGTGGTGAGGACCGTCGTCGTCTCGCGCCGGGCGAGCACGCTCACTCGCGCCAGCGGGTGTCGGGACACGGCACTCACACCCCGTGACGGACGGTCGCGCCCGTCTCGTCGGCCACAGCCGTCTCGAACGCGTCGGACAACGACCGCACCTCCAGATCGGCCAGGATGGTCTCGGCCGGCCCGCGAGCCTGCACGCTGCCGCGGTCCAGTAAGACGACCCTGTCGGCCCCGGTGCCGACGGCGTCGAGGTCGTGCGAGGCGACGAGCACGCCCCGGCCGTCGGCCGCGAGGTCGGACAACACGTCGAACACCCGGGCGGTCATCGCCGGGTCGAGACCGCTCGTCGGTTCGTCCAGAACGAGCACCGGCGGATCGCCGACGAGGGCGATAGCGACGCCGAGCAGCCGGCGCATCCCGCCGGAGAGCGTCTCGACTCGCTCGTCGGCCACCACGTCGAGCCCGACCGTCGACAGGACCTCGTCGGGGTCGGTCCCGCCGTCGACGAGTGCGGCGTACGTTTCGACGGTCCCGTGAACGGAGAACCCGTCCCGTGGGCGAAGTGACTGGGGGAGGTAGCCGACGGTTCTGGGGGCGTCGAGGTCGGTCACCGTCACTTTCCCGGCCTGTGTCGCCCGGACGCCGGCGACCAGCCCCAGCAGCGTCGACTTGCCGCTGCCGTTCGGGCCGACCAGTGCCGTCACCGCCTCGCAGGGGACAGACAGCGAGATGTCGTCGAGGACGCACATCCCGTCGTAGCCGTACGTGAGGTCGGAGACTGTCACTACGGGCGTCGATTCCGCTGGGCTGGATCGAGAGTCGTCGGTCGTAGTCATGCGTGTGAATCGTCCTGTATCGCGTCGGTGTAGCCCGCCTGCGCGAGGCGCGCCGTGTTCAGCGGCTCCGGTTCCGGGTGTCGGTCGACGATGCCCCGCGTTCGCATCCCGGGAACGAGTTGCCCGAGCACGCGGCGTGCGACCTGGATCGGCGAGTGAGAGAGCGCGAGCCGCCCCGGCGCGCGCAGGGTCGCGTCGACGGGGTCGAGCGGGGCGTAGGGTGGCATCGAGCCGTCCGAGCCGACGGAGACCGTCTCGTCCCAGTAGTTCCCTCGTCGCGGCGTCGACCAGACGCGGGCCATCCCCGCGGTCGCCTCCGCCGGCCGGTCGTTGTCGAGGAAGTCGTTACCGACGACGCGGTTGGAGGCGACGTAGTTCTCGGCTCGGATGCCCACGTCGTTGCGGGCGACGACGTTGCTTACGTATCGAGTCGTCCGGGTCCCGATGGTCAACCCGACGCCGTTGTCGACGAGGACGTTGTCGGCGACGTAGGACCGTGCACCCGCCGTGACGATGCCGTGGCGACTGTCACGGACGTCGTTGCCGACGAGGGCGTTCCGCGTCGGCCGCGTCATCACGACGAGGCCCGTCTGGGTCTGTCGGGCCGTGTTGTGGGCCAGCAACGCGTCCGACGTGAACATGAGGTGGACGCCGAAGCGACTCTGGGCCATCGTCGAGTTGCGAACGACGATCCCGTCCGCGCGATGAGCGTACACGCCGTCGAGGCCGCCGCGAAACGTCGAGTCCTCGACGACGACCGGACTCCCCATCGCCATCACGCCCATGTACCCCTGGTTCGGCTCGGGGTCGCCCCGGACGGTGACATCGTCGACGACCGCCCGGGAGCTGTTGCGGTAGAGCAGGCCGTTCGACGGCGTCTCGACCGTCACAGAGCGGACGAGCGTTCGATCGCCGCCGACCACGGCGACGGCGGCATCACCGCGGCCGTACGTCTGTTCGACCTTGCTGTCCCAGTCGCGGGTACGGTCGTCGTCATCGCTCAGATTGATGCGCGTCGTCCCGACACCCGAGACGTGGAGGTCGGTGATAGCCACGTCCGAGGCTGCCACGGTGACGACGGTCCCGTTTCCACCGCCTTCGAGGCGCGACGCCGACCCGGCCCCGCTGAGCGAGAGCGGTTTGGAGATTCGTACCCGTTCCTCGTACGTGCCGGGTGGCACGTGGACGGTCGTGTTCGGCGGGGCCTGCCGGACCGCCGCCTGTATCGTCGGGGCGTCTTCCCCGACCACGGTCGATACCGGTCGGTCGACCAGCGGGGAGACGGCGGCGACCGTGTCGTTCGCACGGTCCCCACGTCGGGTCGGCCACTCGGGGCGGGTGTCAGAGCGTCGCTCGTCGAACCGGTCACGGACCGTCTGCCACGAGCGGACCCGGCCGTCGTAGCGGTCGGCGAACGACCGTGCCGTCTCGGTGTCGGTAAAGGGGACGATTGCCGTTCGGGTCGCGGTCGGGACGACCGCGTAGTGGGCGGTGTCGGCGCGAACCCACGCCGGGCGCGTCCCGACGGACGCGTTCACGAACCCGTCGGGCGACACCCGCGGGATCGCGTCGGTGAACGCGGTCACGTAGATGGCGACCGGCGGGCCGAACCGGCGGGCGCGCCCGTCACGCGTGGCCGACCGTGCGAACGACTGCACGCCGTAGTAGCCGACGACGAACTCGGACTGGGCGTAGAACACCTGGACTTTCGGGATGGTGTGGCCGTTGGCCTGTGCGGTCCGCACCGTCTCACTCGACAGTCCCGTCTGGATGGTCTCGCCGAACCGAACCGGCTCGGGCGTCGTCCCGCCGGGGCCGACCACGAACGGAACCAGATACAGTCCCAGGAGGACGACGCCGGCGACGACGAGGGTTCGACTGCGCACGTCACCACCTCCGGGGACTGCCGGTGACAGCCAGACGATGATTGCGGACGACGCCACGGCGCGGGCAAATTCCGGTCACGGTTCGGTTCGTCGTTCGTGACTCGGGCACTGGGTCACCTTCAGTCCTGTAGTACGATGGTCGAACGTGAGAACTGGACGCCGGCTCCGTTGCTCGATTCGAGCAACGTACTACCCATTTCATACGTGGAGACGCCCCAGCGACGATATGGACGAAACGGAGTGTGGGTGTCCGGGCTGTCCAGCACACGGCGGGTCCGACTACCACCTCACGCGACGGCGACTCGTTGCCGGCGCGGCGGCCGGCGTGGGCGCGGTGGCTGGCTGTACCGAGCTATCCTCGGAGTCGACGCCGAGCGAACCGCTGCCGGACCCGGTCACGATGACGACCGACGACGCCTGTGAGGCGTGTGGCATGATCATCCCGAACCATCCCGGGCCGACTACCGAGGTGTTCTACCCCGAGCACACCCCGTCAGGACACGCCAATCCGGCGCGCTTTTGTAGTACCTGGGAGGCGTTCCACTACGACTTCCAGCGCCAGGACCGGGGCTGGGACCGGTCGGTCATGTACGTCACCGATTACTCGGCCGTCGACTACCGGCTCATGTCCGAGCGCGGCGAGACGCTCATCTCGACACACGTTGACGCCGAGGCGTTCGTCGACGCTCGCGAGGTCGTCTTCCTCGCCGGGTCTGCCATCAAGGGCGCGATGGGGCGGGACCTGCTCGCGTTCTCCGACCGGGCCGACGCAGACGACCTCGAATCCGAGTACGGCGGCGAACTCGTCGAACTCGACGAAGTGACACCGCAACTCATCTCACAACTAAGCAACCAGTAACTGACGCGGGGGTTCGACCGGGAACACGTTGCGACCGCCGGCGTCAGGTTTCCGCCGCCCGCTGTTGCTCGACGGACAGCTTCAGGATCTGTGGCGTGACGATCACGTCGAGCAGTGCCATCCCGTACACGAGCAGTTGCATCGTTCCCTCGAGGAAGAAGTAGCCGACGAGGACGAGGACCAGGGCACCGCTGAACCCGAGGCCGTGACGAACGGCCGGGTTCGCGAGCGGGTTCCGTTCAGGGGCGTCGTTCGTCTGGGCCATTGCACGTCAGTATCGAAAGGACGGCCCGATAAAATTCACGCAGCGAAACAGGAACCGGTCGATGGTGGCAGACGGACTGTCGCAAGTCGGTTCGGTGTCGGCCACCCGCCGTCGAGCAGTCGAACCGGCAGCCAATTACACCGATCCGTCTCAGTCGGTCGAGGACGCCGATTCGGCGCGCAGACGCGCCGGAATACCAGCACCGAGTCGAGAGACGACGACCAGAACGACGCCGAGCGTCACCGTGTTGAACAGGTGGATGTCGGCGACGATGTTGGCCATCGCACCAGCACCGAGCGTCTTGGCCACGAGCGCGGCTGCGACGGCGAGCCAGACGGGTCGGAACGAGTACCGCAGGACGGCGAGCACCCGCCCGAGCGACGGTCGAACGACGGTCTCGGTTCGGGCCAGGATCCGGTCGCCGTCGAGCAGGAAGACGAAGCTCAACACGACCGACGAGAGCGGGAAGACGGCAGTCTGGAGGCCCTGTCCGAGGACGAACAGGCTGGTGGCGACGACGCCGAGGCCGGCGGCGTAACGGGCCGGTGCCCATGCGGCGATTGGGTCGAGCGCGTTGGACAGTCGGTCCCCGCGAGGCACCGTCGAGTACTGGACGAAAGATAGCAATCCGAACACCGCGACGCTCCCGAACGCCAGCAGCGTGCCGGCGTTCGACAGCGCGAGCAGGTCGGCCGACGAGAGGACGCCGAACGCCGCCAGGACGATCCCGAGAACGGCAGTCAGGGCGGCCAGGGCGGAGTAGAGCCGCGAGCACGTCTCGGTCCACCGGCCGTCGGGGCCGCTCGCGACGAGCAACCGCCGCATCCCCTCCAGGGACAGAAGCAGGATCACGGCGAAGTGGGGCGGGACCCAGTTCCACCAGAAGTCGCTGCTGATCGGCCCGGCACCCGGGACCAGTCGAAGGAGGATCCCGAGGGGGACGACGAAGACGCCCACCGTCAGCAGCGCGAGTCCCGAGTGGAATCGGCGGGGGACCGACGTGGGGGCGACCCCGGCGGACCAGCGACGACGCCAGGGTGACGTGACACGCCGAGCAGTCCGAGATACGGTGGTCGAAACCCTGCCGGCTATCGCACGCTCGATCTCGACGTTGAGCCAGGCGAGGGTCAGGATCAGCGCCGGAACCAACAGCACGAACCCCAGGGGGCCGAGCCACCACGGGAGCACCCAGTAGACGGTGTTGTAGACGGCCGCGGCAGCGTCTTCGAGTTCGGCGGCCGGACCGCCCACGACCCGGTCGCGGTCGTCGTCGGCCGACGCGAACGAGTCGCTTCGGGTCGCCATCGACGGCCCGCCCGGTTCGTCGCCAAGGGCGATCCGTTCGATGTCGTAGAGGTATCGAGGGATCGAGGACTCCCAGACGATTTCGCGGTCGGGCGTCACCTCGATGGCGCGGTAGCTGTCGACGATCAGCGTGTTCCCGTTCGGGAGCCGATCCGCGTCACGCGGCCAGGCCAGCGACCCCTCGTACTCCCAGACCATCGTCCAGTCGCCGTCCTCGCGGCGGTACTCGACGACGCGGTCGTTCTCGCTGTCGGCGACCAGCACGGTCGGCGGGTCCGTCGAGACCAGCGAGGGGTTGTGTTGCTGGTTGAGGATCGTGTAGTTGTCCTCCTCGCCGAGGGTCCACTCGACCGCCTTGGTCTCCCGGTCGACCAGCATCACGCGGTCGAAGTTCCGGGGACTCAGCAGGAACTTCGAGCCGTTGTCGACGGGGACGACGTCGTTCAAGTGCGTGTAGTCGCCGCTGTAATCGGACTCGGGACCGTTGCCGGCCGAGGGTGGGTAGTGCTCCCGGAAGTCGTACGTCCAGACGACTTCCTGGCGCGTGTGGTTGTAGACGACGGCCGTGTCGTTCCCCCCGTCGAGGTACGCGTACTCGCCGTCGCCCAGGTAGTCGACGTCGTGGCTGTCGAAGGGCAGTCGGAAGAGTCGCTCTTCCTCGCCGGACTGCCAGTCGTGTTCGACTGCATAGGTCCCTCCGTCGGCCGAAATCGCAGCGTAGAGCAGTGTCGAGTTGTCCAGCGGGTCCACGTCGTAGTACGTCTCGTAGTCGTTTGCCTCCCAGACGGCCTCCCCGGTCGAGGGGTCGAAGACGAGGACCCGGGAATCGTCGTCGGAGCCGAGTTCACCACCCTGGGCGGTCACCACCGTCAGGTTCGAATCCGACGACGGCGTGGCGTTCGTGTCCGGTCCGTCGGTCGCGGACATCGGAACCGCCCCCGACAGCGCACCGCTCGCGAGCGCTGGCAGTGCCAGCAGGACGACACAGACGAACACGGCCACGCGAGTCCGTCCCGTTACCAGCGACCGGGCCGATACACCATCCCTTCCAGTCACGGGAACCGTTTATCTCTCCTCCGTGAAATACGCATCCATCGACACGACGCTCCGGGTGGATGGAAACTGCCAAGTCAGGAGTGGCCCCATCGAGAGGTATGAAAGCGACCGCGAAGGCCCATCCGATCCAGGGGTTGGTCAAGTATCACGGGATGCGCGACGAGGAGTTGCGACTCCCCTACCACGATTCCATCAGCGTCTGTACCGCACCGAGCCACTCGCTGACGACCGTCGAGTTCGACTCCGCGCTCGACGACGACCGGTACGTCATCGACGGGGAGGAAGTCACGGGCCGGGGGAAAGAGCGTATCCGCGCGGTCGTCGATCACGTCCGGGACCTCGCGGGGATCGACCACCGCGTTCGCTTCGAGTCCGAGAACAACTTCCCGACGAACATCGGGTTCGGGTCGTCGTCGTCGGGGTTCGCCGCCGCCGCCCGCGCCCTCGTCGAGGCGGCGGGCCTCGACATGACCAAACCGGAGATCTCCGCGGTCGCCCGACGGGGTTCCTCCTCGGCCGCCCGGGCGGTCACGGGCGCGTTCTCCCATCTCCGAACGGGACTGAACGACGAGGACTGTCGCTCCGAGCGCATCGAGACGGACCTCGAAGACGACCTCCGGATCGTCGGCGCGGAGGTGCCGGCCTACAAGGAAACGGAGGAAGCCCACAAGGAGGCGGCCGACAGCCACATGTTCGAGGCGCGGATGGCCCACATCCACGGCCAGATCGCCGAGATGCGCGACGCACTCCGGGCCGGCGACTTCGACCGGACCTTCGAGCTGGCCGAACACGACTCGCTGTCGCTGGCCGCGACGACGATGACCGGGCCGGCCGGGTGGGTCTACTGGCGACCCCGAACCCTCGAAATCTTCGACGCGGTGCGTGACCTCCGCGAGGAGGACGTGCCGGTCTACTTCTCGGTCGACACCGGCGCGAGCGTCTACGTCAACACGACGGCCGACCACGTCGACCGCGTCGAGGACGCCGTCGCCGACTGCGGCGTCGACACCCGCGTCTGGGAGGTCGGCGGCCCCTCGCGGATTCTCGACGACCGGAAAGCGCTGTTCTGATCGGCGGCGGGCTTTACACGCCGGCGGCTCCAATAGTTCGGTATGCGAGTCGCCGTCTTCGGAGCCGGCTACGCCGGCCTCGCCCTCGCGCGTCGCCTTGAAGCGGAGCTTCCACCCGACGTGGAGTTGGTCGTCGTCGACGAGGACGACCACCACCTCGTCCAACACGAGATCCATCGGGCGGTGCGCCGACCCCGGATCGCAGACGACCTGCGGATCCCCCTCGATACGGTGCTGGACCGCGCCGAGGTTCGCCAGTCGCGGGTCGTCGACGTCGAACCCGCGGCCGGCGTCGCGACCCTGGAGCGCGGCGACGAAATCACCTACGACGTGGGCGCGGTCTGTCTCGGTGCCGAAACCGCCTTTTACGGCCTACCCGGACTGGAGACACACGCGACACCGCTGAAACGGCTCGAACACGCAGCGCGGATCCGGCGAGTGTTTTTCGAGACCATCGAGACGACCGAGCAAGCGCGAGTCGTTGTCGGCGGCGCGGGGCTGTCGGGCATCCAGGTCGCCGGCGAACTGGCCGCGCTCGCCCGCGAGGAAGGAGTCTCAGACGCCGTGGAGATCGAACTGCTCGAACAGGAACGGTCCGTCGCACCGACCTTCCCCGAGCGGTTCCAGTCGGCAGTGTGCGAGGCGCTGCTCGCCCGTGGTGTCGCGGTTCACACGGACGCGACCGTCACGGGGGCCACGGAGACGAGCGTGGCACTAGCGGACGAGCCGGCCGTCGACTACGACCAGTTGATCTGGACGGGGGGCATTCGTGGACCGACGGCGCTGGACGGCGAGCGCCCGGTCGTTCGCAGCGGGCTCCGGTTCGAGGGCGACACCCTCCTCGTCGGGGACACGGCCAGGGTGGTCGACAGTGACGGGGAGGCGGTCCCGGCGAGCGCCCAGTCGGCGGTCCGCGAGGCACGCGTCGCGGCCGAGAACATTACCCGATTAATCGAGTACAGACGGAGCGAACAGGCCGGATTCGAGCCGCGGCTGTCGCGGTTCGAGTTCGACTCGCCGGGGTGGCTGGTCTCGGTCGGGGACGGCGCGGTCGCGCAGGTCGGATCGGCCGTCCTCACTGGTCGCGCGGCGGTGGCGCTGAAGACGACCGTCGGCGCGGGCTATCTCTCGTCGGTCGGGTCCGTCCAGCAGACAGTCGACCTGGTGCGCGAGGAGTTGGATCTGACCGACGACGCCACAGACGGGTCGAACGAGCCGCCGGCGTGAGTCAGGAATCGGCGTGCCGGACGATAACGACGTCGTAGGACGTATCCGCAGCCACGCTGCTGCCGACGCTGGACAGCGAGTTGACCAGGTGTCCCGCGTTGTCGCTGCCGACGAACACCATCGTCGCGTCGAGTCGCCTCGCGGCCCGTCGGAGTTCGTTGGCCACCTTGCCGCCGGGAGCGTACTTCCCGACGATTTTGTACCGGAACTCGGCCTCGGGCGCGATACGGTGAACTTGCGATTCGAGCCGTGACGCGACCGTCTCGGGGTCGGGCACCCCCTCGAAGTCGAGCCCGGCACGTTCCGCGGCGAACTCGTAGTTGTGCTTGGGGATGACGCTCACGGCGACGACCGGCCTGTCGAACGCCGCCCGGAACTCCCCGGCGCGTGCGAGTGCTGCTGCCGCGAGGTCCGAGCCGTCGAACGGGACGACGAAGGTCATACGTAAACGTAGGCGCCGTGGAAACACAAAACCCACAGAGAGTTCCCGGGGGCCGAGAACGGGGGAGGAAGCTACGACGAGTTCAACGCGAGTTCGGGCGTCGTCCAGACGACGAAGTCGTCCTCGTCCTCGCGGTTGATGATGCCGTTGATGTACTCGGCGTCCTCGTCGGGGGAGTCGTTGACCTCCTCGTCGGCGACCGGCGTGACCTGTCGGACCTCGTCGACGACCCAACCGAGGTGGCCCTGGTCGCCGACCGCCTCGGAGTCGAAGACGATGATGAGTTCGCCGCTGGTCTCCTGATCGACTTCGAGCGCGTCCTTCGGGTTGATGATCGTCGTCACCTGTCCGCGAAGGTCGACGACGCCCTGGACGTACGACGGGGAGTTGGGGACGCGAGTCACGTTCTCCAGTTCGACGATCTCCTCGATGTAGTCGATGTCCAGACAGAACCGCTCGTCGCCGAGTTCGAACTCCAGCACGCGCGTTCGCGACCCGGCGTGAGAGGAGCCCCGAGACGCCGCCGCACGGGCGGCTGCGACGCTCTGTTCGGCGCTGTCGAGCGTCGTCTCGGCGTCTTCGGCCACCGTCGTCGCCTGATCGGGGATGGCGAACGTGCTCCCCGAGTTCAGGTTCCCGATCGCCGAGGACGCGTCGGTCGAACTCACCGTCTCGGCGACGCCCGACTGTGGCTCCGCCGACGCCACGTCGTCCTCACCGGCCGCGTCGACGGCCTTCTTTTCCGCTTTCTCGTCGTGGGCGGTCGTCTTCTCGCTCGAATCGTCGAACTCGAAGCCGCTCTCCTCGACGGCCTCGTCCTCGTCCCCGTTCCCCGCTCCGGTCGACGGCGACTCGACACCAGTCTCCCGGTCGTCGGCTGCCGGGGGTTCCGGCGTGTTCGACCCGCTGTCAGTGTCGGAGTCGGCAGGGCCGTCGCCGTCCGAAGTCGTCGGTTCGTCGGCCTCACTGTCCGAATCGGTCGTCGACGGGCCCTCGTCCTCGGCGGAATCGGTCGCGGACGACTCCCCGTCGGCCGTGGACTCGTCGTCGGCCTCGGAAGTGTCGTTGTCGTCGGAGTCGCCGCGGCCCTGACGCCGGCCTTCCCGCATCTCTCGCAGTCGGTCGGCCCTGTTCATCCGGTCGTTGTCGTCGTCTGTGTCCTCCTCTGTCATGCTGTCACCTCCTCGACGAAGCCGAACTGCTCGTCGAGATCTGCCGCAATCGCCAGGAACACGTCCGCCATGTCGACGCTCCCGTCGTAGGCGAACACGGACGTCCCCTGGGAGAACGCCCGTTGCAGCGCGACCCGTTTCCGGACCTGCCAGACCGGCACGTCCGAGAACACCGCCTCGAACCACTCCAGCATCTCCTCGTCCTCGTTGGTCGATTCGACCCGGTTGGCGACGACGCCCACCTCGTTGACGGTGATCCCCGTCCGGTCTTCGAGGGCCGCCACCTGGTCGAACAGCAACTCGATGGCTCGCTCGGAGGTCGCTTCGGTCAGTGCCGGGATGAGCACGTTCCGCGTCGAGTAGATGGCGGTGTCGGTCAACTGGCCGTAGAAGGGCGGCGAGTCGACGATGACGTAGTCGTAGTCGTCGGCCACCACATCCAGCGCCTGGTCGAGCAGTTTCATCGGCTCCGAGTCCGGGATGGTCTCCGGCGTGACGACGTTCGTCAGCGCCGACAGCGCCGACGGGTCCACGTCGATGTCGGGGTCGGCCTCGATGGTCGCCATCGCGTTGGCCATCGTCAGTTCGTGTTCGGCTTCGAGCAACTCGAAGTGGCTCGGGAGCACGTCCATCTCCTCGTGGGACACGATGAGGTCCCGGATCACGTCGCGCTGGCCGGCGTCGGTCAGCAGGTCGAACACGGTCGGCGGGTCCGTGTCGTAGGCGTCGACCAGCCCGAGGCCCTCGGTCGCGTTCCCCTGCGGGTCCAGGTCCACGAACAACACGTCGCGACCGCGCTCGTTCAGTGCACCCGCGATGTTGATGGCGATCGTCGTCTTCCCCGTCCCACCCTTCGCGTTCGTCACGCAGATCGACGCAGGACGGTCTTGCTCCCGGCTCATCGATAGCTACCGGTGCTCGGTCCCGCCAGCTTATAAAAATAGGTTCCCGATTCTCAATTGTTGTAGCAGCGGCGAGCGGGGTCAGAACCGCGCGACGGGGCCGTCGTCGGTGTCCTCGACAGTGACGCCCAGCGCGTCGAGTTCGTCCCGGAGTTCGTCCGCCCGGTCGTAGTTGCCGGCCTCACGTTCGGCCTCCCTGACCGAGAGCACGAGGTTCGCCAGTTCCTCGGCGACGCGGACCTCGCCCTCGGTGTCGCCGCCGAAGGAGAGGCCGAGGACGCCCACGCCGAGGTCCTCGAACGTCTCGATGACCCGACGGAGCGCGACGTAATCGTACTCCTCGTTGTCGTCGACGTGGCGGTTGACAGCCGTCGCGAGGTCCGACAGCGCGGTCAGCGCCTCGCGCGTGTTGAAGTCGTCGTTCATCGCCGCCTCGAACTCGGTTCGAGTGCGCTCGACGGCGTCCCGGAGGGCCTCGTCGGTGACTTTCGCGTAGGCGTCGGTGCTGTCGGCGGCCTCGACGGCCCGCTGGTGACCCCGTTCGAGCCCCTCCCAGCGTTCGATAGCCTCTTCCACCGTCTCCTCGCTGTAGACGGCGCTGTTGGCGTAGGCCGTCGACAGCAGGAACGTGCGGGCGACGTTCGCGCCGTGTTCGGCGACAAAGTCCGAGACGGTGAAGAAGTTGCCTAGCGAGGAAGACATCTTCTCGCCTTTCGTCTCCAGTAAGCGGACGTGGAGCCAGTAGCGCGCGAACGTCTCGCCGGTCGCGGCCTCGCTCTGGGCGATCTCGTTTTCGTGATGCGGGAAGACGAGATCCTGGCCGCCGACGTGGATGTCGATGGTGTCGTCTAAGTGAGTCATGCTCATCGCCGAGCACTCGATGTGCCAGCCCGGTCGGCCCTCGCCCCACGGCGAGTCCCAGGTTTGCGCCGTCTCGCAGGCCTCCTCGGGGGGAGCCGCCGCCTCGTGCTGGTGGTCGGCGATGTCGGCCTCGCCCACGCCGCCGGCCTTCCAGAGCGCGAAGTCGGCGGCGTTTCGTTTCTCGGATCGCTCGTCGGGGTCGCCCTGCGCGTCGAGTTCTTCGGGGTCCTGGTTCGAGAGTTTGCCGTAGTCCTCGAAGGACGTCACGTCGAAGTAGACCGAGCCGTCGACCTCGTAGGCGTAGCCCTTCTCGATCAGCGTCTCGACGATGTCGATGATCTCGGGGACGTGCTCGGAGACGCGGGGGTAGACCTCCGTCCGGCGGAGGTTGAGCGAGCGCATGTCCCGGATGGTCTGGGCGATGTAGTGGTCGGCCACGTCGGCCTCGCTCTCGCCGTCCTCCCCGACGCGGGCGACGATCTTCTCGTTGACGTCGGTGAAGTTCTCGACGTGGCGCACGTCGTAGCCCACGTGTTCGAGCCAGCGGTGCATCACGTCGACGTGGACCCACCCGCGGGCGTGGCCGAGATGCGCCGGATCGGAGGTCGTGAGGCCACAGTAGTACAGAAGGACGGAGTCGGGGTCCTGTGGCTCGAACGGCTCGCGCTCGCCGGTGAGCGTGTTCGTCACACGAAGGGTCATTACGACGTACCACACGACGCCGGCGTTTCAACGCTACGATGACGGGGAATCTACGTCCGGGACGGAGCGGTCTCGACTGCTCGCTCGACCGCCCGCACTGCGTCCGGCCCCGCTCGGCGAGAGACGGCGACGGTCAGCGACTCGCCGGCAGTCCCGGCTGCCTCCACGTCGATGTCCTCGGCGATGAGGTTGCTCAGGACGTGTCCGAGCGTCGACGCGTCCACGTCGCCGGTTACGAGAACAGCCGTCAGCGACCCGCCGCCAGAGACGAGCGCCGTGTCGCCGACCGTCAGCAACGCCCTGTCGGGGTCGGCCTCGTCGGCCCGACCGACGCCGCTTTCCATGTTCACTCTCGCGTCCCGCCCGGGACCCTCGTAGTCGGGGAGGTCCTCGGCGTAGCGACGGAGCGCGGCGACGACGGCCTCGCGATCGTCGACGCCCAGGTCGAGAAAGCGGGCGGCGGCGGTGTAGTTGACGACGCCCGCCCGGAGAGCCTCGTAGAGGAACGGGTTCGCCCGGACGGCCTCGCGTGTGCGTTCTGCCAGCGACATACCCGAGTCCGGGGGAGCCGGCGGTAAAAACGCGCCGGGTCGTGGAAAAAAGACCGCAGTATTCGTGCAGTTCTGCAATGTGTGATACTCTCAAACACACTCGTGTGTCAGCGGGACGGCCGGGTGGGGAGACCCGCCAGCAGGTTCGACCCCGACACCAGATAGCCATGACAACGAACGAGTCCTGTACGAACTGTGCCGCCTGTGGCGGCTGTGAACCGAGCGACGAAGACACCGAACCCGAGAACCGAGCCGAATCCGTAATCGACGACGCTGGACCACCCGAACGGTGAGAACAGTCACCAGACGAAGTCCCTAAGAGTAGCCTCTCCCTAGACAGCGGTATGCAAGCACTGGTCATCGCGGCACACGGCTCACACCTCAACGCCGGGTCCGCCTCGCCGACGTTCGACCACGCGGACACCATCCGAGAGTCGGGCGCGTTCGACGAGGTCCGGGAGTGTTTCTGGAAGGAGGAACCGTCCTTCCGGGAAGTGCTCCGGACCGTCGAGAGCGAGGAGGTGTACGTCGTTCCCCTGTTCATCAGCGAGGGCTACTTCACCGAGGAGGTCATTCCCCGGGAGCTGCGCCTGGAGGAGTGGGACGTCGAGCAGTGGGATTCGGACGGGACGTCGGCGACCCACACGACGCTGTCGGCGGCCGACACCGACCAGACGGTCCACTACTGCGGGCCGGTCGGCACCCACGACGCGATGAGCGATGTCATCGTCCAGCGCGCCGACAGCGTCACCGGGTCTCGGAGCGTCGACGACGGGGACTTCGGGCTGGCGGTCGTCGGCCACGGCACCGAGCGCAACGAGAACAGCGCCAAGGCCATCGAGTACCACGCCGACCGCATCCGCGAGCAGGGCCGCTTCGCCCAGGTCGAGGCGCTGTTCATGGACGAGGACCCCGAGGTCGACGACGTGGCCGAGTTCTTCGAGACCGACGACATCGTGGTCGTGCCGCTGTTCATCGCGGACGGCTATCACACCCAGGAGGACATCCCCGAGGACATGGGCCTGACCGACGACTACCGGAACGGCTGGGACACCCCGACCGAGGTCGACGGCCATCGAATCTGGTACTCCGGGGCCGTCGGGACCGAACCGCTGATGGCAGACGTGGTGCTGGAGCGGGCCGCCGACGCCGGCGCGGACGTCTCCGAGGCCATCGAACGGGTCCGCGAGCGGACGCGGGACCCGCGTCCCGCAGCAGGGGACTGAAACCGGCGAACACGGGGCGAGTGTCGGCACGCGTCGGGTTTTTCAGAGTCGGAAAAGGACGCTTGGTTTTTAAACCGCGACCGTTCGTTGGGTGCGGTGTGAGTGAGGATTGGGCCCTGGACGAGGTACTCGATCTGCTTAGCGACGAGTACGCTCGCTCGATCCTCGCGGCAACGAGCGTCGAACCCATGTCTGCCAACGAGCTCAGCGAGCAATGCGATGCGTCCCTCCCGACGGTGTACCGGCGCATCGAGTGGCTCCAGGAGTACGACCTCATCGAAGCACAGACCAGAGTGGAGTTAAGCGGAAACCACCACAAGGTGTACTCGGCGACGCTCGCCGAGTTCTCGATGGAACTGGACGACGGCTCCTACGAGGGCACCATCGAGCGCACCTCCCGCGCCGACTTCCTCGAGGAAGAAGACACGGCCGACCGCCTCACCAGGATGTGGGAGAACCTCTGACCATGGCACTGGGATACTCGGTCCTCGACTGGGCCAACGTCGCCTTCGCCTTCGGGTCGACGGTCCTTGGGACCTATATCGCCTACCAGGCCTACCGCGGGTTCCGCCGCAATCAGAGCCGGTCGATGCAGTACCTCTCGATCGGCCTCCTGTTGCTGACGGGCGTCGCCTTCGGGACGGCGTTCGTCGGCTCCGTGCTGCTCCGGCAGGGAATCATCCCCGTACGATACCAGCAACCGCTGACGCTCCTGACCCGCGTCGTCCAGTTCCTCGGCGTCGCCTTCATCGCCTACTCGCTGCACAGACGGCCCTGACCTCGACGCTCATCCGACCTTCCTCACTCACACTCGACGGATTCGCCGATCTGTACCAGCAGCGCCTTGCTGACGCCGCTGCCCGAGACGGAATAGCGGTACTCGCCGCAGTCCCAGGAAACGATTCCGTTCGTCCCGATCGACTGGTAGGTCGCCTCTCGGTCCCCGACGCGGACGGTCGTGGCGTCGTCTCTCCCGTCGAAGTGCATGTCGTTTTTCGAGACGGTGACCTGCGAGGTCGCGTTCGCGTACCTGAGAGAAACCGAATGCCACTCACCGGTGGCGCGGGTCGCCCCGGTCAACTCGAAGGAGTCGGGGAGGTCGGGGTCAGGAACGGACATGCTCGCGTCCGCTCGCAGGGCGTCTGCGGAGTCGTACCTGTCTACCTCCGGCAGCGCCGGTTCCGAGACGGTCGCGTTTGCCGGCGGGGAAAACTGGAACGTCGAGTCGTCGAGTCCGGGATCGAAGCGCACGTCCCGGTAGGTCATCGTCGTCTCGACTGGCTCGCCGTCCATCGTCCACTCGGTCTCGAATTTCAGCGGGAAGAAATACTCCGTGTCGACGTAGATGGTCTGCGTGTAGTCGCTAAAGTCACCGGATGCGTTCGATTCGTCGGGTGCGATGTGGAGGACGTACACCGACCGGCCGTCGACGGTATCCGTCCCGTTGTAGCGCACTCCGAACCGGTTCTCGTCCGAATCCCCCGGCACTACTGATGTCGTCGGCCCGCTACCGGCCGGGACGGACGGCAACGGCTCGACGCCCGGCGTCGGCTCCGCGTCCGTCGACGCCGCGTCGGCGCGGGTGATGTCGAGTCGGTTGAACAGTCGTTCGATGTGTTCGCCCTGTGCGTTCGACCGACCACCGAAAGCGGCCGTGTCGATCCTCGTCACGTTGTTCTCGTCCTCGTCGTAGAGCCACGTCACCGACCCGTTCGAGACGGTCAGTTCCGAGCCCACAACGGAGTCGGAGACGGCTCGCGACCACATCATGCCGGTCCCGGGTCGCATCTTCACCCGACGGACCGAGCGATTGGTCTCGGTCCCGCGCCGGATCGTCATCTCCACGGTCGCCGAGACGCCGTCGAGGGAAGCGAGACGCTCCGAGGCGTTGTGACCGATGTGCGACTCGGGACTCGACGGTGCCTCGGAGGGGAGGAATCCGAATACCGCGACGGTCGCGACCGCACCCACGAGGACACACGCGAACGTCGCGCGCTGGAGGGAACTGTCAGCGGGCGGCATCGTTCGTCCCAACTATCCTTGAACAATCGGATAACCGTTTCGGGACAACCTACGTACAGGTCTGGCAACATCGAAGACAGACGTATCAGAGACGGCAACCGGACGGTAAAAACGTTCAAACGAGAGGGGCCGCACGTGCGGAAGGCGTCAGCGGGCACCGACAGGGGAGGGCAGCGTCAGCGGGGACCGGCGTCGGCGGAAGGGTGCGTCAGCGGAGACCGCCGTCAGCGGGATGAGCAGGCAGAGTGACGGCCTGAAGTCGTCAGGCGCACTCGATGGAGGCGGCGATGTCGGTCAGTTGCGTACGCGAGACGGCACCGGAGACCGAGTATCGGTACCCATCGCAGGACCAGACCACGATCCCAGTGGAACCGAACTCGTCGTACTGGCCCGTCCGATCACCGATCTGCACCGACTCGGTCCCGTTGTGGTTCGACCCGTTGGCCATCGAACGATTGGTCTTCGTCACCGAGATCCGAGCCGACTCGTTGGCGTACTGCAGCGAGACGGACCGGAACTCGCCGCCCGTGCGACGACCCTGCTCCAGCGAGAACCCCTCAGGAACGTCCGGCTCCGGGACGGACATGGTGGCGTCCTCCCGGAGTGCGTCGACGGAGTCGTACGTCTCGGAGTCCGGGAGGGACACGTCCGAGGTGTTGGCGTCAGCGGGGGCGTCCAGGGTGAACCGCTCGTCGGGAATCGTCGGGTTCAGTTCGACGTCCTCGTACTGGACGACCGATCTGAAGTCTCTCTCTCCCGAGTCGGAGGTCGTCTCGACTCGCACCGGGAAGTAGGTCTCGGCGTCGAGCCAGGCGGTCACGTTCATGTCGCCGCTGGCCGCCCCGGAATCCGGTTCCAAGCGGACGCGATGGGTCCGTTCACCGTCGATGCGTTCGGTTCCGAGTTCCTCGATGGTCATCGAGTTGGCGACCGAATCGATCATCGTCATCCCGGTACCCCCAGCCCGTTCCTGCTCGACGTTCGAGCGATTGATCCGGGTGATCTCGTTCGAGTCGGGGTTGTAGGTCACGATCGTGCTCTCGTTCGAGATCGTGACTGTCCCCTCGTTGTACGGTGAGGCGACGACTTCACGACGAACCTCGTCGGTCGTCAGCCGCGCCCAGATCTTCGTCGTCGTGTTCGTCTCGTTCTCGCCGAACGACGTCCGCATCGACATCCTGGCACTGTAGCTGTCGAGATCCGACATGCGCGCTTCGAAGGCCTCGGCCACGTCGTCGGTCGATGCACTCGTTTCGCTGTCCGTCTCCGGCGAGACAGCGGTTTGCTCGTCGGGCGAAGTCGTCGTCTCTTCGGGCGGCGAGGTCGTCGTGTTCGTCCCGGCGTCGTTGCCGACACAGCCACTCAAGGCAACCATCCCGCCCACCAGCATGATCAGAGCGACAGACCGAAATTTGCCTGAGACCATACACGTCCCCGTACGACTGGCCCCCGCATAAGCCGCCACTCGGTGTTTCCGATCCGGAAAACCAGCCCAAAATATAAATATTAGATTTGCAGGCGGCGGGAATCCGCGGCGAAAGGCCGACTTTATTCCGCTGGCGTCCCTCGATCCCAGCATGATGGAGACGGCGGTCGACCACCTCATCGAAGCGGCAGACGAGGGCACCGGTGTCGAGTTCGACGGACTCCGGGCCCGGGGCACCGACGGGGAGTACACGTTCGCGACCCCGCAGACCGAGCGGACGGGGCTCTCGACCGAAGCGTTCCGCGAGACCGCCACCGACCACAGTCAGCACGTCACGAACTGGTACTTCTTCACCCGCATCGCGCCCGAAGAGCCGTCCCGACGCGCGTTCCTCCGGTGGGCCGAACACGCGGACGAACACGACGTGCCGGACCGATACGACGCGCTCGCCGACGTTCTGACCCGGAAGTGGGGCCAGCTCCGGATCACCGTCGAGCGCGACGGGAGCGGGGACCGACGGTACGAGATCCGCCACGAGGACGACGCGGACGCGTCGAGCGACGAGCTGACCGCCCACGAGGAGCCGCTGGACGCGCGGGAACTGGTCAGGCACGACGAGCGGGGCCGATACCGGCCACTGAAGACCGCGCCGACGCTCCGGAGCGGATGGGTGTTCGCCGACCTCTCGGCGTCGGATCTGGTCGAAACGGTCGATTTCGTCTACCCGGCGACGGTCGCCAACTGGTATCGCGAGCGCGAGGGGGAACTCGACGTGACCCACTGGCACGAGACCGTCGAACGCCAGACCGGTATCTACGGCGTCGTCGAGACCTGGGACCGCCAGGAGGGCCACGACCACGTCGACTGGGTCGCCGAGGCCTGCTGTGCCGACTCCCAGTGTCTGAAACGCCGCGAGTGGGAGTACGACGAGGACACCGACCTGGACGTCGACGGCGGCGATGGCGAGTTCCCCTGTCGGGAACCCTGCTCGATGGTCATCTCGGCCGCGCGCCGATGGACGAAACTCGAAGGCGAGCAGTCTCAAACCTACGAGTTCGAACTCACGCCGAGCGAGAAAGAACAGATCGAGGAGATCATCGACGCCGTCGCGGAGGGTCGCACCGACGAGATCCGCGAGGCGGACCTCGGTGACGGGGCGAACCGCTATCGGGCGCGATTCCTGCGCGCGAAACGGTTCGACGACGACGGGAACCTCGGCGGCGTCCCGACCGATGGTGACGACGGGGACGACGGCGACCACTGATACGGAATGCTGTAGAGCGTTCCGCATCGACCGCCCGAATGCGAGCGGTCGTAGCGGTAAACAGCTACATCAAACCGTATGACGCCGAACCGCGAGCTATTCGAAGAGGAGATAGCCCGCACCGATGACAGCACCGAACACGAGGAGGGCACCGAGGGCGACGAGCGCGCTGTCGAACGCCATGGCCGAACCGACGGCGACGAGGAGGGCGAGGAGTCCCAGCCCGGCGACCGGGACGAGCGGTCGCTCTGCGAACGGTGACGCGGTACTCTCCGTCTCCGTGTCGTCGCGCGGCTGCGGTTTCGCCAGGTCCTCGTCGACCTCGACCCCTTCGTCCTCGTCGGGTTCGGTGACTTCGACGTCGATCCAGCGCGTCACGGCCCCGTACCCGGAGACGACTTTGATCTTTCCGAACACGTGGTCGGTCCCGTGGACGCTGACGGGGATCTCAGTGACCCCGTTTGCCTGGACGTAGAAGTTGGTGTCCTCGATGGACGCGATTTCGGGAAGGCCGTCGTCGAGATGGATGTGGATGCGACCCGCTTCCCCGTGGTTTCGGACCGCGATGACGAACGAGTCCGCGGTCTCGAACGACGGCGGGACCTCCAGGGAGTGTCGCTCCTGTCGGTTGAAATGCACGGGTAGCGTGTCGGGCACGACCGACCCTGCGCGCGGCGACGGGAAAAAGGTTCAGTTTACGCGGGGGACTCCTCGCGCATGTCCGGCGGCAGCAGGTTCGGAATGCCCTCCTCGATGGGGTACTCCTCGCTGCACTCGGTACACACCAGTCGTCCCTCGATGACTTCGTCGTCCTCGTCGCGCTGAATGACCTCCAGTTCCAGGTCCTGCTTGTCCAGCGGACAGCAGATGATGTCCATCAGGTCCTCCTTCATGCTCCCACGTGTGTCCGGGGCGCTCAAAAGCGTGCCGAACCGGCGCGTTCTCATCATCTGGGTACATGGGTGGCAGTTAAACTGTCGGCGACAGTATGTCCGATCATGACGGACGACGAGACGTTGTACGATCGGCTGGGCGGGCGCGAGGCGATCCGCGCCGTCGTGGACGACTTCTACGATCGACTCCTCGACGACGACGAACTCGGCCCCTTCTTCGAGAACACGGACATGGAGTCGCTGAAAGAACACCAGACCGACCACCTCTGTGAGGCCGCCGGCGGCCCGGCCGAGTACACCGGGCCACCGATTCGCGAGGCGCACCTCCACGTCCCGTTCACGCTCGACCTCATCCAGCGGTCGGTCGAACACCTCGAAGCGAGCCTCGACGCGTTCGACGTGACCGGCGAGGACAGAGAGGCCGTCGTCGCGGCAGTCGCCCAGTACGAGGACGACCTGCTCGCGACGGCTGACGACTCGGAGTAAGCGGTCGGTTCGGGGAGAGTCTTCTGGGAGCGCCTGTTCGAGACATCCGGCGATCGTCACAGTCGCGAGCGCCAGCCAACCCGTGGCACCGTCCGTCGCCGTCGGGGACGAGAAACGACGTGAGACCGGTCTCTTCCCAGTAGTTCAGCGTCCGAACCGCCCGGACAGCGGAACCGTCGCCCCCCTCACACCGGTATCTGACGACTCGTGACGCAAGCCTTATGTGCAAATCAGTGCGTCAATGTACAGTAATGGACGCTAGTGAGGAAATCGCACCAGCAGTACAGTCGATCCTGGAGGCGGCGCGGGACCGCGGTGGCGGCAGCGAGCGTCTCTCCGTCGAGGCCGAGTCGCTGCCAGCGGCGTTTACGGCCGCCGAATCGGACGGGCGCGTCCCGGTCATCGCCGAGGTGAAACCGACGAGTCCGACGACCGACGGGGAACGGACGGACGATCCGGTCGCGCTCGCGGAGCAAATGGTCGCGGGCGGGGCCGCGGCGCTGTCGGTGTTGACCGAACCCGAACACTTCGGGGGGTCGCCCGAGAACCTGCGGAAGATCCGCGAGGCCGTCGACGTGCCGGTCCTCCGGAAGGACTTCGTCCTCGACGAGGCGCAACTCGACACCGTCGAGGCGGACGTGATCTTGCTCATCGCGCGTTTCGTCGGCGACGACCTGGCGGACCTGCTCGCTGCGGCCCGCGAGCGCGGGTTCCAGGTGCTCGTCGAGGTCCACGACCGCGAGGAGTTGACCCGGGCCATCGAGGCCGGTGCGGACATCGTGGGCGTGAACAACCGCGACCTCGCGGAACTGGAGGTCGACCTGGGGACCTTCGAGGAGGTCGCGCCGCACGCGCCCGAGGACGTGACGCTGATCGCCGAGAGCGGCGTGTCGACGCCCGAGGACGTGGTGCGGATGCGCGAGGCCGGGGCCGACGGGTTGCTCGTCGGGAGCGCCATCATGGACGGGTCGGTCCGGGAGAACACGGAAAGCCTGACACGCGCGGAGTCCGAGGAGGGAGATACATGAGTGACACGCACGCGGGGAAGTTCGGGCCGTACGGCGGCCAGTACGTGCCCGAGGCGCTGATGCCGGCCATCGAGGAGTTGACCGACGCCTACGAGCGGTACGTCCTGAACAACGAGGACGGGTTCATGGACGAATTCCAGGACCGCCTCCGGGATTTCGGGGGGCGTCCGATTCCGCTCCAGTACGCCGAGCAGCTGTCGGAACGATACGACACCGACGTCTATCTCAAGCGGGAGGACCTGCTCCACGGCGGCGCACACAAACTAAACAACGCGCTCGGGCAGGTCCTGCTGGCCAAATATATGGGCAAAGAGCGCATCATCGCCGAAACCGGCGCGGGCCAGCACGGCACCGCGACGGCGATGGCGGCCGCCCACCTGGACATGCCGTGTGAGATCTACATGGGCAAGACCGACATCAACCGCCAGCGGCCCAACGTCTTCCGGATGCGGCTCAACGGGGCGGAAGTAAACCCCGTTACCGTCGGTCGGGGCACGCTCAAGGAGGCCATCAGCGAGACGATGCGCGACTGGGCGACGACGGTCGAGAACACCCACTACGTCATCGGCTCGGTCGTGGGTCCGGCGCCGTTTCCCCAGATGGTGCGTGATTTCCAGAGCGTGATCTCCGAGGAGGCCCGCCACCAGATCGAAGAGCAGGCCGGCCGCTTGCCGGACTCGGTCGTCGCCTGTGCGGGCGGCGGTTCGAACACGATGGGAGCGTTCGCGAACTTCGTCGAAGACGATGGCGCGGAACGAAGTTCCGCGGAAAAGTCGAGCGGCGACGAGCCGCGAGACAGAGTGGACCTCATCGCCGTCGAGGCCGGCGGGTCGTCGCTCGCCGTGGACGAGGAGTCGGGCGTCGCCCCCAACTCCGCGACGCTCTCGACCGGCCACGAGGGCGTCCTCCACGGCGCGCGCACGAAACTCCTGCAGGACTCGGACGGACAGATCATGGAATCGCACTCGGTGTCGGCGGGACTGGACTACGCCGGCGTCGGGCCGGAACTGGCCCACCTCGTCGACGAAGGGCGAGTCACCCCGGCGAACGTCGACGACGACGCGGCCCTGGAAGCGTTCCACCGCCTCTCCCAGGAGGAGGGCATCATCCCCGCACTGGAGACGGCCCACGCCTTCGCCTACCTCCACGAGAACCCCGACGCGGTCGGCGATGTGACTATCGTCAACGTCTCCGGCCGCGGCGACAAGGACCTCGAAACCGTCATCGAGGAGACCGAGAAACGAGACCTGGACGTAGACGTTGATATGAGTATATTCGAGGGGGCGATGTAGATGGCCGAAAACGAACGCCTCCAGGCGGTCTTCGAGCGCGACGAACCCGCGTTCATTCCCTATCTCGCTGCGGGCGATCCAGATTACGAGGCCTCGAAGGCGTACGTCGAGGCGCTGGCCCGCGGCGGTGCGGACGTCATCGAACTCGGCTTGCCCTTCTCGGAGCCGATCGCGGAGGGGCCGACCATCCAGAACGCCATCGTCCGCGCCCTCGAAAGCGGGATGACGCCCGACAGGTTCTTCGAGTTCGTCGAGGAACTGGACGTGGACGTGCCGCTCGTCTGTATGACCTACTACAACCTGATCTACCAGTATGGGTCCGAAGACGGACCGCGGCCGTTCGTCGAGAAAGCAGCGGACGTCGGGCTGACGGGGCTGGTCGTCCCGGACCTGCCGGCCGAAGAAGCGGGGCCGCTCCGCGCGGCCTGCGACGAGTTCGGCCTGGACCTGGTCTTCATCGTCGCGCCGACGACTGAAGGCGAGCGCCTCGAACGAATGCGCGAGCAGGTGTCCGGATACGTCTACGTCCAGGCACGGCTCGGCACCACCGGGGCGCGAGACGACGTGAGCGACCAGACCGACGAGAGCCTGGCGCGCATCGACGACTGGGACGTGCCCAAGGCCGTCGGTTTCGGGATCAAGGAAGGCGAACACGCGGCGCGGATCGTCCGCGCGGGAGCGGACGGGATCATCGTCGGCTCGGCGCTGGTCGATATCGTCGCCGACGGGGCGAAAAGCGACGATTCCGTCGAGGCGGTTGCAGAGCGATTGGAGCGGAAGGCACGGGAGCTGAAAGACGGTGCACTCGCTGGCGCGGCCGACAGTGAGCCGCGACCGGAACGCACATAACCGTCACTTGCTACAGGATTTCATACCATGAGTACGGGGAAACACGCGCGCCTGGACCGCATCGGGACAGGGGGACGATACCTCGTCGTCCCGATGGACCACGGCATCACACTGGGGGCCGTCAAGGGCCTCAAAGACATCGAATCGACCATCGACGCGATCACGCGCGGCGGCGCGGATTCGATCCTGACCCAGAAAGGGATCGCCGGGCGCGTCCACGACAACAAAAACGACGCGGGCTACATCTGTCATCTCAACGGCTCGACGGCCATCGGCCCGGACGAGAACGACAAACGGCAGACCGGCACGGTCGAGGACGCCGTCCGGGCCGGAGCCGACGCGGTCTCGTTCCACATCAACGTCGGCAGTATCTACGAACCGGACCAGATCGAGAGCCTCGCCGAAGTCGCGACCGAGGCCGAGCGCCTGGGAATGCCAGTCCTGGCGATGACCTACGCTCGCGGCCCCGACATCGACCCCGCGGACGACGACTACAGCGAGGCCGTCGGCCACGCGGTCCGGCTGGGCGAGGAACTCGGCGCGGACGTGGTCAAGACCGGCTACACCGGCGACGCCGAGAGTTTCCAGCACGTCGTCGAATCGACGAGTTTGCCGGTCGTCATCGCCGGCGGCAGCAGGGGCACCGACCAAGAGACCCTGGAGATGGTCCGTGGAGCGATGGACGCGGGCGCGGCCGGCGTCTCGATGGGCCGGTCGATCTTCCAGCACGACGATCCCGAGGCCATCACCACGGGTGTCGCTGCCGTCATCCACGACGACGCAACCGCCGAGGAAGCGGCGCGCGAGGCCGGACTCGCGGTCGAGGCCTGAGACCCTCGGACCCGTCACCGACGGGGCCATCTCGTACCCGACCGGTAACTACCCCGCGAAGACGCTTTTTCTGCCGAGACTGCATTTCGATACCATGGGCTGTGCGATCACACCGACCGATCGGAACCGTATCCGCCGAAAAACGAGTCGTCCGGACGCAAACAGGTAGCGATGACGCGACTCGACGACCTCGCGACGTGCCTCTCGGACACGCGGTCGCTGGGCATCGTCTGTCACGACAACCCGGACCCGGACTCCATCGCGAGTGCGCTCGCACTGGAACTGCTCGCGTCGGCCTGGGACGTCCCGGAGATCGAAATCGTCTACGCCGGGTCGATCACCCACCAGCAAAACCGGGCGTTCGTCAACCTCCTCGATCTCGACTTGCAACACCTCGAGGACGTCGATCTCGACGAGTTCGACCGTATCGCGTTCGTCGATCATTCGACGCCCGGCGTCAACAACAGCGTTCCGACGGAGGCGACGGTCGACATCGTCATCGACCACCACGATAACGCCGAGCCCGCCGACGCGCAGTACGCGGACATTCGCGAGCAGTGTGGCGCGACCGCCTCCATCCTCGTGGGGTATCTCGAAGGGAGCGACGTTCCGATCTCTGAATCGGTCGCCTCGGCCCTGCTGTTCGCGCTGCATCGCGAGCGTCTGGACTACGTCCGGCACCCGACTATCGACGAGTACAAGGCGGCGCTGACAGTGTTCCAGCGGGCGGACGTTCCGCTCGTCGAGGAGATGTACGGCTCGTCGTTTACGCCGGCGATGCTGGACGCGATCGGGACCGCCATCAAGAGCCGCGACGTCCGTGGGTCGAGTCTGGTAGCGACCATCGGGCGGACGAACGAGAGCGGCGCGATCCCGCAGGCGGCCGACTACCTCCTGAACCTCGAAGGGGTCAAGACGGTGCTCGTGTTCGGCCTCGTCGAGGACAGCGTCCGCCTGAGCGCGCGGTCGATCGACACGCGAGTCGACATCGGCAACGCGCTCACGGAGGCCTTCGAGGACGTGGGGGAGGTCGGCGGCCACAGCGACATGGCCGGCGGGCAGATCTCGCTCGGGTTGTTCGGGGACCGAGGCGAGGACGAGCCGAAACTGTTACCGCTGGTGTCCCGTCGCATCACCAGCCGCTTTTTCGATACCATGCACCTGAACGAGGCCGAAGGGTGATGGCGAAACCGAGAATCCGCCATGTTCAAGCCGGGTGGCCGCAACGGTTGGCACATGACACGCTCCGTGTGGTTGAAGGCCGACGACGAGGTCGGCGACTGGGAGGCTCGCAAGCGGCGCATCACCGCCGGCCTGGAAGCCGGCGTCGACTGGGTGCTGGTCGACGACGACGACGTCGACCGCGTCCGCGAACTCGGCGAGGTCAACGTCGCCGCCTTCTCGAACGGCGACGTCCACGTCATGGAAGCCGAAGAGGGCGACAGCGACACCGACGCGGTCATCGTCGGCAAGGACGGCGAAGGCGACGGCACCGTCGATCTCCCCTCGGATTTCTCCGGCTCTGCGGACCTCTCGACGCTGCGAACGGATGGCGACGGCCTGCAGGGCGGCTACGTCCACATCCGGAACAAGAACTACGAGAGCTTCGCCGAGGAAGTCGCCGCCGAGGCCGACTTCACCATCGTCATCGGCGAGGACTGGAAGATCATCCCGCTGGAGAACCTCATCGCCCGCATCGGCGAGGAGACCGACCTCATCGCCGGCGTCCAGAACGCCACGGAGGCCCGTACCGCCTTCGAGACGCTGGAACTCGGTGCCGACGGCGTCCTGCTGGACACCGACGACCCCGACGAGATCCGAAAGACCGTCGAGGTCCGCGACGAGGTCCAGCGCGAGAACCTCGATCTGACGTGGGCCGAGGTCACCGACGTCGAACAGACCGGCTCGGCCGACCGCGTCTGCATCGACACGGGCAATCTCATGGACCACGACGAGGGGATGCTCATCGGCTCGATGGCTCGCGGTCTCTTTTTCGTCCACGCCGAGACCGCCGAATCCCCCTACGTCGCCTCCCGACCCTTCCGCGTGAACGCCGGCGCAGTCCACGCCTACGTCCGCACGCCCGGCGGCGAGACGAAGTACCTCTCGGAGCTGTCGAGCGGCGACGAGGTCCAGGTCGTGGACCTCGATGGCAACACCCGCGAAGCCATCGTCGGCCGGGTCAAAATCGAGAAGCGGCCGATGTTCCGGGTCCAGGCCGAAACCGACGAGGGCGACCGCATCGAGACGCTGCTGCAGAACGCCGAAACGATCAAAGTCCCGACCAAGGACGGCCGGAAAGCCATCACCGACCTGGAAGCCGGCGACGAGATGAAGGTCTACTACGAGAACACTGCCCGCCACTTCGGCGAAGCCGTCGAGGAATCGATCATCGAGAAGTAACTGATTCCGGTTTCGTAAATTCTCACATACGTCTGTATAGTGTCCTATTTTGGTTACCGCTACCTGCAGCTTTTTCCCTTCGCTTTGCCATTGGTAAGCTATGTCGAAGCAGACTGAACGGTCGACGCGCTCGGCACCGGACATCGCAGTCGATGCGGACTGGAACGGGCTTCTCGTGGGTGGGAACTGGCAGCCAGCGGGGGATCGGGACACCATCCCGGTGAGCGATCCCTCGAAGCAGGAAGAGTGGGCCGAGGTCCCCGCCGGCACCGTCGATGACGTGGACGCCGCCTTCGAGGCGGCGACGCGGAAACAACAGGGATGGGCCGAGAAGGACCCGAAACAGCGGGCGGGGGTCATCGACGGCGTGCTCGATGCCATCGACGAGCATCGGGAAATCATCATGGACCTGCTCAAGACCGAGTCGGGCAGCGGCCACATGAAAGCCCAGATGGAGATCGACACGGCCGAGGGCATCATCGCGGAGGCCCGGAGCTTCCCCAACCGGATGGGCGGCGACGTCAAGGACTCCTTCATCGAGGGCAAGGAGAACCTCGTCAAACAGGAGCCGGCGGGCGTCGTGTCGGTCATCCCGCCGTGGAACTTCCCGTTCCACCTGTCGATGCGTGCAGTCGCGCCGGCGATCGCGCTTGGCAACGCCGTCGTGCTCAAACCCGCCTCCGACACGCCGGTGACGAGCGGGCTGCTCGTCGCCAGACTGTTCGAGGAGGCCGGACTGCCGCCCGGACTCATCAACGTCGTCCCCGGCCACGGCTCGGAGATCGGCGACCGCGTCGCGGGCCATCCCGACACGGACGTCGTGGCCTTCACGGGATCGACGGAGGTCGGGAAGCACGTCGCCAAACAGGCCGTCGACTCGCTTGCCTTCCCCGCGCTCGAACTCGGCGGGAACGGCCCGCAGGTCGTCCTCGAAGACGCCGACGTGGAAAACGCCGCCTCCGCCGGGGCCTTCGGTACCTTCGCACATCAGGGCCAGGTGTGTATCTCCATCAACCGCCACCTGGTCCACGAGTCCATCTACGACGAGTACGTCGAGGCGCTGGTCGAGAAGGCCGAGATCGTCCCGACCGGGAGCGCCCACGACATGAGCACCATCGTCGGCCCGATCATCAACGAGGACCAGCGCGACCAGATACTCGAGTACATCGAGGAGACCGTCGAGCAGGGCGCCACGCTCGAAACCGGCGGCGACCACGACGGCCTCGTCGTCGAGCCGACGGTCCTCTCGGACGCGACCAACGACATGACCGCGGCGTGTAACGAACACTTCGGCCCCGTCGCGCCGGTAGTCCCGTTCTCGGACGACGAGGAAGCGATCGAACTGGCCAACGCCACGGAGTTCGGCCTCTCGGCGTCGGTGTTCTCGGCGGACCGCAACCGCGCGGAGGACGCCGCCGACGCCATCGACGCGGGGATGGTCCACATCAACGACCAGCCGATCAACGACGAGGGACACGTGCCCTTCGGCGGCATGAAATCCTCGGGAATGGGTCGCTACAACGGCGAGTACATCATGCGGGAGATGACCGAGACGAAGTGGATCTCGGTCCAGCGCGAGCCGCGAACGTTCCCGCTGTAAACCTACTTTTTTACTGCGGGGGTTTCCTCGCGCGCTTTGCGCGCTGCGGGAACCCCCGTTGTAAAAACCTGGACTAAAAACAGCCGGACGCTCGTTATACTCGCGTCCGGGGAACCGCCTCGCGCTTCGCGCTCGGCGGATGCTGGCTTACTCACTACAGCACCGGGACTAAGTAGTTCTGGTAATCTCCCTAGACACTTTTGACGCTGGACTGACTGAAGTTGCTGTTAGACATCCGTTGTGAACTCGCCCAAATCACGCTAGAGTTTCGTGCGGTCACTACGGCCGCATATAGGCGTATCCTTCTGTTTCCAATCGCGTTACTTCCACAGCGCCCTCCGGGACGGTCTCAACGCCCTCAACAAGGTCTGATTCGTCGAGATCCATCATATCGAGTGTGTTGCTGCAGGCCTTGAACGAGACACCGTCGTCCATCAGGGCTCGGACTTGCTCCTCGCTCTCCTGGCCGGTTTTGATCGCCTTCATTCCATCCGCCTGAACGACGACCGCAACATCGTCGATATCACCAGTTTCATCGTCCAAGAGGTTTCTGGCAATAGCCAGTGACGTTTCCTGTTCGGTCCCGTCTCCCGAAAGGAGATGAATAACGGTTTGCATGCACCGCAGAGAAGGCGAGCACGCTCTACTGGCTGTTGCCTGCAAATAAAAGGGAGCCGAAGAAGGATGCGATTCAGAAGACGAACCGGATAACGAGGCCCTCGAAGTCGATACTTCGTCCAGGTTCAGTTGCGACCGAAACACCGCCTCCCCCGCGGCAAATATGCGCTATCTATTCAGCAGACGATTCCGAGTAACATCGGATTCTGAGGAGATTGCCGGGTACTACGTGATCGCGTTCCATCGACGCACTCACGCCCGACTTGGTTCGTCCGCACCGTCGGTTTCGTCGGCGTCGAGTTGGGTCGTACACCAGTGGCAGAAATCGAGGTCCTCGTCGACGTCGCGACCGCAGTTGGGACAGCGCACGCCTTCCACGGTCTCCTGGCGCTGTTCGTTGCGCCGGTTGGCGATCCAGTAGGCGTCGACCATGCTCATGATCGTGATGGTGGCCAACCCGAGGACGGCCTCCAGCGGGAGCGCCTCGGACATTTGCCTGATCGATTCCACGCTGATCGTCTCGGGGACGATCCCCTCGGGGACCAGAAACGAGGCCGTCGTCAGGACGAGTCCGAACCACAGGAGCGCGCGTAGCCACTCGCGCAGATACACGTGTCCGAGCCCGGGATGAACGAACGCCAGTAGCGCGGCCAACCACGGTCGTTTGCGCACAGACCCTTGCACCGTGCCCCGAAATCGGTGTCGAGCCGTTGTTAAGCTTCCGTCTTCGCGAGAGAGGCCGTCGATGCGCTCCGAGAGAGCGCCCCGACGCTCGTCAGTCGTCGGCCTGGTCCGATCCCGAAGACAGTTGCGTGACGAGTTGGCGCAGCGTCGCCAGGTCGTACTGGCCGGGTGCGGTGGCGTCCTCGGGCTCGACGGGCGCGTAGCCGATCTTCGACCCGTAGAGCGGCGCGACGGCCCGGGAGTGTCGACCCGCCTCGCCCATCGCCATCGTGGCGACCCTGTCGTCGCCGACAGTCGAGGCCCGCGTCGCTGCCAGCAGTTCAAGTACGTCGTCGGGCGACTCAGCCGTCACCGCCAGTTTTCCTACGTCGCCGTGTTTGCTGGCCTGATCGAGCAACCGGCGAAGTTCCGGCGGGTCGGGCGTCGTCTCGAAGTCGTGGGTCGAAGCGATGACGCTGGCCCCGTTCTCGTGGGCGAAGTTGACGACGTACCCGGCGTCGCCCTCGACGAGCGCTTCGAGTTCCACGTCGACGGCCTCGACCGCGTCGTGTTCGGCGGCGGTACACAGCGCTTCCAACCGGGCTTCGTCGTCGGCGGCCTCGCCGCCCTCCCACTCGACGCGGTTGGTGGCGATGATCGGGAGTTCCCCGTCGTACTCGGAGAGGGCCGAGAGCGGCTCCTCGGCGAGATCCATCCGGAACTCGACGGCGTCCCCGTGTTCGCGTGCGGCTGGCTCGTCACGCAGGTCGGCCGTCGACGCGGCCAACACGAACGACTCGAAGTCCATATTGCCGCTTTCACCGAGCGTTATAAAAGTATGTCCGTCTCGTCGGCAGTACTGGGACCGATCAGACCGTGTCTTCGCGGAGTTCCTCGACGATGCGCTTGAGTTCCTCGACGCGCTCGACCTGTTCGTCGTTGGTATCGGAGATGTTGTCGATCTCCGTCGCGACGCGTTCGGCGCTCTCGGCCACCTCGTCGATCATGCTCGCGACCTCCTCGGTGGAGGCGGCCTGTTCGTCGGTCGCGTCGGCGACCTCCTGGGCACCCTGGGCGGCCTCCTGGACCGCGTCGTCGATGAGTTTGAGCGTGTTGACGGCGCCTTCGACCTGTTCGATCCCGGTGTCGACCTGGTCGTTGGCCTCGTCGATGCTCTCGACGGTGTTTTCGGTGTCGGCCTTGATCTCAGCGACCATCTGCTCGATCTCGGCGGCGTTCTCCCGGGACTCCTCGGCGAGGGCCTTGACCTCGTCGGCGACGACGGCGAAGCCTTCGCCGGCTTCTCCGGCACGGGCGGCCTCGATCGAGGCGTTCAGCGCCAGCAGATTGGTCTGATCGGCGATCTCGTTGATGACCTCGACGATCTCGTCGATCTCGTCGATCCGGCCCCGGAGCTGGTCGACGTCGTCCGCGACTTCCGTGGTGGCGTCGTCGACGCTCTCCATCGCCCGGATGGCGTCGTCGGCGGACTCGCGCCCCTCGTCGGCGAGTTCCCGGGCCTGGTCGCTGACGGCCTTGACCTCGCTCGCGCTCGACGCGACCTCCTCGACGGTGGCCGAGAGGTTCGAGACCTCGCTGGACACGTCTCGCATGCGGTCCGACTGGTCTTTTGCCAGCGAACTGATCTCGTCGGAACTGTTCGAGACGGATTCGGTCGCCGACAGCAACTCGTCGATGGCCGCGCCGAGTTCCTCGGCGGTGTACTCGCCCGCAGACGCGGCGAGTCCGGTATCGCCCGTTCCTGAAGCCATTGTTATCCCCACAGGCGACTGCTCGTGAATTAAGGCTACCCCCGCAATTCTCAAAAGCGATTTTCGACGGGCGGAGACCGGGTCGTCGATCGATCTCTCCGAGCGCGAAAACGGAATCACACCACGCTACGACGGACCCCTTCGAGCCGACGATCAGGCCATCGGGAGGTCCTGCTCGGCTTCCAGCAGTTCGTGGTAGCGGTTGCGGATGGTGACTTCGCTGATGTCCGCGACCTCGCTGACGGCTGCCTGCGTGGTCTTCTCGTTGGTCAACAGCGCGGCGGCGTAGACGGCGGCCGCGGCCAGCCCGACCGGCGATTTCCCGCTGTGGACGCCCTGTTCTTTCGCGTTCTGGAGGAGTTGCCGGGCACGGTGTTCGGCCTCGTCGGACAGCTCCAGCGAGGAGGCAAAGCGCGGGACGTAGCTCTCGGGGTCGGCCGGCTTCACTTCGAGGCCGAGTTCGCGGACGACGTAGCGGTACGTGCGAGCGATCTCGCTTTTCTCGACGCGGGAGACGTCGGTGATCTCGTCGAGGCTCCGGGGGACGCCCGCCTGGCGTGCGGCGGCGTACACCGACGACGTGGCGACGCCCTCGATGGACCGTCCGGGAAGGAGGTCCTCGTCCAGCGCCCGGCGGTAGATGACGCTGGCGGTCTCGCGGACGTTTTCGGGCAGGCCCAGTGCCGAGGCCATGCGGTCGATCTCGCCCAGCGCCTGTTTCAGGTTGCGCTCTTTCGAGTCCCGGGTGCGGAACCGCTCGTTCCACTTTCGAAGCCGCTGCATCTTCTGGCGCTGGCGGCTCCCCAGCGAGTTGCCGTAGGCGTCCTTGTCGCGCCAGTCGATGTTGGTCGAGAGCCCCTTGTCGTGCATCATGTTGGTCGTCGGGGCGCCGACGCGGCTCTTCTCGTCTTTCTCGGAGGCGTCGAACGCGCGCCACTCCGGCCCGCGGTCGATCTCGTTTTCGTCGACGACCAGGCCGCAGTCCTCACAGACCGTCTCGCCGTGCTCGTTGTCCATGACGAGGCTGCCACCGCACTCCGGGCAGTCGATCTGCTCTTCTTCTTGTTCGTCGGTCTCTTCCGTCGTACGCGTGCGTGTTCTCTGGTTCTCGCTCATTGTGCGAAGGCGAATGCTATCCGGGCAGGAGAGTCCTGAAAATCCCCGGACGGTTGTCGGTAAAAAACTGGTTGGAGCGAAAGTTATTTAAATATTTCGTCTCGGGTTGGAGTGCGACGTTCAAACCCGCTAAATCGCCGGTTTCGCGACGGAGTAGTGATTGATTAATATAGTGTTACTCGATGACAAACCACAAGTCTAGGTCGGGTTATCGTGAAATATGCACGTTGCGATCGGGAGCGAGAACCCGGTGAAGGTCGCGGCCACCGAACGAGCGCTGGCGGGGGACGCCGAGGCGAGCGTCGAACCGGTCGCCGTCGACTCGGAGGTGTCCGAACAACCGCGGGGCCACGCCGAGACCATCGCGGGCGCACAGAACCGTGCGGAGAGCGCTATCGCGTTCGGCCCGGCGGTCGATCTCGGGGTCGGCATCGAGGGCGGCGTCGCACAGCTCCGGCGTGACGGGACCGGCGATCGACAGTGGAGCCACGAGGTCGCGCCCATCGCGGACTCGTCGGACCTGTATCTCGTCATGTGGGCGGCGGCCTCCGACGGCGCTCGCACCACCCGCGGCAGCGGCCCGAGCGTGGTGTTGCCCGACCGAATCGCGTCTCAGATCCGGGACGGGGCGGAACTCGGGCCGGTGCTCGACGACCTGCTGGGAACCGAGGGCGTCGGGGCCGACCAGGGCGCGGCCGGCGTCCTCACCGATGGCATCATCGACCGCGAGTCGGCACTGGTCCACGCCGTCGCGGCCGCGCTCGGCCCGTTCGTTTCCGACCTGTACTAATCCGAGTCCACAGTGGCGTCGGCCTCGCCGTCGACTTCGCTGCTCTCTTCGACGGCCGTCGTCAGCGAGACGTTCAGCCACCCCATCGAGACGACCCCGCCGGCGATGGTGACGACGTTCTTGACCGCGTGGTCGACGATGGCCGCCCCGAGCGCGACGCTCCAGGTCACGGGCGTCAGCGCGACCACGAGCAACGAGAACGCGCCTTCGTAGAGGCCGATGCCACCGGGCGACAGCGGCAGGACCTTCGCGAGGTTGCCGACGCTGACGGCGAAAAAGCCGACCGCGAGCAGCGTCCCGGTCGAGAGCCCGACCTCGAAGGCGGCGAACACCAGGACGGCGGTGACCACGTCGAGCGTCCAGATGACGAGACTGCTCACGCCGATCCTGGCGAAGGCGGCGGGGCGACTGGCCACCCGCTGGACGTCACCGGTGAACGTTTCGAGGACGCCGGCCACGTAGTCCGCATACGAATCGTTCGAGAGTCGGCCGACGGCTTCGCGGACGAAGTTACGGTCGCTCCTGGCGCTGGCGACGATGAGTGCCGTGACCCCGATCGCCGCCATCCCGACCGCGATAGCGACGTAGACAGCGACGCGACCGCTCTCGCGTGCGCCAGTCACCTCCGTGGCCAGCGTCGAGAGGCTCGACGGGTCGAAGAGGGCGTAGCCGACGAGGACGGCGCCAGCCAGCGCGGTGATCGTCAGCAGGTCGAACACGCGTTCGACCGCCAGCGACGCGAACCCGGAGGGATAGGGGATCCCGCGGCGGGCCTTCACCACGTAGGCCCGGACGGCGTCGCCCGCCCGCGCCGGGAACACGAGGTTCCCCGTCTGGCTGATGAACACCGCCCCCGTGAGGAAGCCGATCCGTTCCGTGTAGCCCAGTTCGGCCAGGATATCCCGGTAGCGTGCACCCCGAAGCGGCCACGAGAGGACGTACACGAACGCCGCCGCGACGACCAGCGCGGGGTTCTGGTCCCAGGCCGCCCCCATCTCGTCGATGACGGCCGTCGGATCGAGGTAGATGGTCATCAGCGCCACGGCGACGACCACCAGCGCGGTCCCCGCGGTCAGCGTCACCCGGCGAGTGATCCGGGGGCTGACCATCAGCTGCCACCAGGTCCGCAGAATCTGGCTGCCCATCCCGAACACGTCCCGGACGAGATCGACCTTCGAGTCGCCCTTTGGCGTCCACTCGACGGGGAACTCCTTGACGCGATAGCCGGCCTTCTGGGCGCGGACCAGCACTTCCGTGTCCCAGAACCAGTGTTCGTCCTCCACGTCGTCGACGACGTCGAAGAGCGCCTCGCGGTCGAACGCCTTGAATCCGCACTGGTGGTCCAGCAGGTCCGAGCGCAGCAGCAGGCGAACGAGGCCGTTGAAGCCCCGACTCGGAACGCCCCGTTTGGCGGGGCGGTCGGCCTGCTGGCCCGGGATCCACCGGGACCCGGTCGCGAAGTCGTACTCGTCCGAGCGGATGCTCTCGACGAGTTCCTCCAGGTGTTTCATGTCCGTCGCGAGGTCGGTGTCGAAGTACACCAGCGTCTCCCCGCGGGCCTGTTCGAACGCGTACTCCAGTGCGCCGCCGCGGCCGAGGCGGTCGTCGCTGTGGACGTGCCTGACGCGGTCGTCCTCGTCTGCCATCCGGCTGGCGATCTCGGGCGTTCGGTCCGCGCAACCGTCCTCGGCGACGATGACTTCGAAGCTACCGGCGGGGAGGAACTCGGCGAGCGTCTCCAGGGTGACCGTAACGGTCTCCTCGATGGTATCGGCCTCGTTGTAGGCCGGGAGGACGACGCTCACCTCGACGCCCTGGGTCATTGCCCGACCCTTTCGGCAGGGCCTAAAAGTACCTTCTGTTCCCACAAGCGGTTCTTTGACTGACGCTCGTCGGAGGCTCCGTCGGGCCGGCAGGGCTCGCCGTGTTCAGTCCCGGTCGCCGATGTTCTTGACCAGCACCGAGTGGTCGGACTCCCGGAGGACGTTCTCGGTGACGCTGCCGAGCAACACGCGGTCGATCCCGCGCTCGCCGTGCGTGCCCATGACGATCAGGTCGATGCCTTTCGCGTCCGCGTAGTCGAGGATCTCTTCGTGTGGCGTGCCGTACCTGACGGTCGTCACGGCCGAGAGCCCGGCGTCGGCCGCCCGGTTGGTGATCTTCGTGACTGCCTGCTGTCCCTCCTGTTCGAGCGCGTCCTCGATAGTGGTCCACTTCGCATCGGGAAGCGTCGAGAAGTTCCCGGTATCGACCACGTACAGCGCGTGGACGGTCGCGTCCGTCAGGCTCGCCAGTTCGATGGCCTCGTCGATGGCCTGCTGTGCCCCCTCGCTCCCGTCGGTCGGAATCAGGATGTCGTCGTACATACCGGGCCGTACTCGCGGCGCTGATTTATAACATGGCCACTGGTCGCCGCCGCCGGGAACCGCCAAAGGGTTTTCACCCCTGGGCGGCGGATTCAGATGTATGAACGAGGCGTTCGTTCAACTGTCCTGTCCCGCGTGTTCGAAAGACTGGGAAGCAAAGCCCATGGACCTGCCACAGCGCACCGAACCGTTCACCTGCCCCGACTGCGACGAACAGCGCCCCACCGCCGAGTTCATGCGCACCGACCGCGACCTCGAAGTCCTCAAGGACATCCAGGAGTAGGTCAGTCGGCACCCTCTGACTGACGGACCGTCGCGAACTCGCTGACGTCGACATCGCCGACCTCGCTCACCGAGTCGTAGGGCCGGTCGACGACGATGTTGCCGGCGGTCTGTTTCCCGATCCCCGGAATCGCCTGGAGTTCGGAAAGCGACGCCGCGTTGATATCGAGGGGGTACGGGACGCCCGAGACCGACCGGTAGCCGTGGCCGGTCACGGCCGCGTCGATCGTCTGCCCGAGTTCGTGTTCCCCCGGAATCCCGACGAGCAGCGGGTAGGTGCCGAGTTGCCGCCCGAACGTCTTCCCGTCCTGATGGTATTCGAGGTGCACGTCCGGGAGCACAGTACCGGACGGGGCCAGCCGCTTGAGCATCGGGTTGTCGATCGTCTCGCGGATCTCGCGTTTGTAGGGTTTGAACTGCTGTTTGTGTTCCTTGGCGATGTCCGCGCCCGTGTCGCTCATGTCCGTCCCGGCGAAGGCCATCACCTGGCGGATGTTCACCCGCCGGAGCATCAGCCCCTCGTCGTACACCCGCTGGAGGAACTGTTTGTTGTGCTCGTACGTCTCGGGTCGCTCGCCCATCAGCCCGTGGACGAGGTTGATGCCGGGCAGGATCTTCGGGAGCCTGTTCGCGGCGTCGTCGCCGAAGTTGGGTGCTGTCTCTTTCCGGCGCTCGCGGCTCGCGCCGCTCGCGCGTCCGGAGGCCCTCCCGTCGGTCGGGCCTCCCGGCCGCCACCCGCCTTCCTCGTTGACGATCTTGACCGCCCGGAAACACTCCTCGGCGCTCACGTTGAGATTGTTCTCCTCCTGAACGACCGGGTCGGCCGATTCCAGGCCGAACGCGGCCGTATCGCCCGGCGTGTTGTGCTCGGCGATGATCCGGATCCCCTCCCGGGACAGCTCCGGCCACTCGACGATGGTGATGGGGTTCATGTTGTCGAGGTGGAGCGTCTCCAGATCGGGCGCGACCTCGCGGATGCCGCCGTAGAGGTCCCGCAGCGCGTCGGGGTTCGGTTTCTCGCCGTCGCCGCCGTAGGCGAGGATGTCGGCCTGCCGGCCCAGGCGGAAGTGTCGAACGCCCCGCTCGTAGAGGGCCTCGACCTCGCCGACGACCGTCTCGGTCGGCCGGAAATCCGGGTTTCCGTAGAGGGGTTCCGTGCAGAACGAACAGCCGTACGGACAGCCCCGGGAGGTCTCCATCTCGCAGATGAGGTAGTCGGGGTGGTTGGGGTGTTGTTCGATGACGAATGCGCCCTGCTGGGCCCAGCGCGCGATCTCCTCGTTGTCGCGCATCCGGTTGCCGAAGCCTTCCATGCCGCCGTGGACGAGGTCGTAGGCCGCGGCCTCGATGTCGCCTTTCGCGACGAAGTCGTAGTCCAAATCGTCCCGTTCCATGTCCTGTGCGCCGGCGTTTTCGTCGCCGACGCCGAAGCGGACGGGACCGCCCATCAGCGAGGTGCCATCGGCGGTCCAGGCCATTTTCCGGACCTCGTCGGGTTCGGCGGGCGTTCCGCCGACGTAGCTCCCGGGAACGGTCATCCCGCCGACGTAGACGAACAGGTCCGCCTCCTCGACGTCCCGCCAGCGCTGGTTGTCCTCGCGGAGCGCGTCGATGGTGTGATAGGTGATCTGCTCGGGTGGGACGCCGGCGTCGACGAGTGCGCCCGCCGTGTATCGCGGATACGTCGAGATGTAGGGCGGCACGCCGAAGTGGGCCGGCTCGTCGACGTAGCCGTCCACGATGGTCACGTCGAGGGTCGCCGGGTCTGTCATGCCCCCTGGTACTCGCTCGACTCCTAAAACGGTGTCTCACTGGCATCGCGGCCGTCCTGACCCCTCAGTGACACCAGACTCATACCGGACGGGGCTGAAGGTCCGGTGATGGCCGAGTCCGTCTCGTGGGAGTACGACTACACCACCGAGCCGTGGCTCCGCTGGCTGGTCCGGGCCGGCGCGGCCAGCGTCGTCGGCGCGTACTTCGGCATGCTCGCGATGGGTGGATTATCGGTTCTCGTCCTCCTGATCGGCGGGGACCCGGCACTCAAGTTACTGGTCGTCGTGCTGGCACTCGTCGGCGGCCCCTTTTCCCTGCTGTACCTCTGGCCCATGCTTCGCGACGCGGACCAGCGACCGGCACCCTTCAGCGGTCGCGAGCGGCGAACCCCGCTGCGGGAGTGGCTCGTCGCCGGCGTGGTCGGGTTTGCTGTGCTGGCCGGCGCGATGACGGTCGAGCCGTTGCTCGCCGGGGCACTGTTCGTCTGTGGACTCGTGGCCGGCGTCGTCGGCGTCGTCTGTTCGACGCGTGGCACCATCGACCCGGAGGCGGCGACGATGGAGCGCAGCCACCGGGAGTGGGACCTCTCTCGCGTGACCGGCTACGGCACGCGCCGGGTGGGGCCGCTGGTCGTGGTCTCCCTCGACGCGAGCGGTCCCGGGAGTTTCGGGACGGTCCCCGCTCGTATCGCCGTCCCAGCGACCGTCGCCGGCGACGTGACTGCCGCCCTCGATGCCATCCTCGAGACCGACCGCGAGACCGAAGGGCGCGACCCGAACGCGGCGGTCCGAGTCGTCGCGGTTCTGTTCGCGCTCACGTTCGCCGGTGGCGGACTCGTCGGTGCCGTCGCCCTCGACAGGCTTGGCTGGTACGTCGGACTTATCGGCCTGCTGTTCGCCGGTATCTTCCTGCTGGTCGCCCGCGAGGGGTGAGAACATCGTGTGTATCGGGAACGTACCACTATGAGACACACCACCGTTAGCGTGGTACGGTTTCATGGCAATCGACATCGCGTGTGGCATGGAAGTCGACCCCGACGACCCGGCAGCGGTCACCGAAATCGACGGCGTGGAGTACTACTTCTGTTCGGAGGGCTGTAAGCAACAGTTCGAGTCCGACCCCCAGACGTATCTGTCCGCCGAGTTCCCCTTCCTCAGCGAGATCGAGGGGATGGAAACCCCGCGGCTCCCCTACGGCGGGACCGAAGGCGAGTTCGAACTGTCCGTCGCCGACCCGAACCAGCTGGACGTAGGCGACGAGGTGTCGTTGACCCGGTCGCTCACCGACGAGGAGGTCCGTCAGTTCGCACGCATCACGAGCGACACCAACGCCCTGCACCTCAACGACGAGTTCGCCGAACACACCAGGTTCGGCCGCCGAATCGTGCACGGGACGCTCGTCGCGGGCCTCATCAGCGCCGCGCTCGCGGCGTTCCCGGGCATGACGATCTACCTCAGCCAGGAACTGGAGTTCGTCGCGCCCGCCGACATCGGCGACACGTTCACGGCCCGGTGTCGCATCGTCGATATCCTCGCTAACGACCGGTACCGGATCGCGACACACGTCGAGAACCAGGACGAGGACATCGTCATCCAGGGCACGGCGACCGTCGTCATCGACGACATGCCGCGCACCGACTGAGCCGCGGCCGGCTTCAGACGTAGATGTGGCCCTCGGTAGGGTCGTACTCCCGGTCGGGTTCGAAGTCGGCGCGCCTGGCCCGATCGGTCGCCAGCGCCGCGACGACCGCGTCGAGTGCGTCGCCGCCCGCGTCGTCGATCAGTTGCCCGCGCACGCTGTCGGTGAGTTCGATCCGGGTCCCCGATTCCAGTCCGTCGACGATTTCGGCCCGCCGTTCGCGTGCGGGACCGTCGTCGTCCTTGTACTCGCGAGCAGGCAGCGAACAGGTCGCCAGCGTCGCCGCCGGATACACCTCACAGAGCTGAGTCGCGCCACTGCCCCCCTCGTCGGCCTGCATCGGCCGGACACGGACGTCGTCGGTGCGGGCAAGGGGTGCCAGCACGTCCCTGATTCCGTAGAAGGTCTGGCTGGCGACGAGCCAGTGGTACGGGGATTTCGCCCCGACGGGGCCGTCCGTCTCCCGGAGCAGGTACGTCCGGTCGGTTCCCGCATCCTCAGCCCGGGAGACACAGGCCTCCTCGAACCCGTCGACGTCGGTGGCGACCGTGGCGACCCACTCCAGGGAATTTACCCAGGAGTCACAGCCGTGAACCGCGGCCGGGACGCCGAAGGGAAAGTCCATGCCGACGACCTCGGCGTCGCGGAGGAACTCACGAAGCGAGCCGAGACAGGGCGCGCGTTCGGCGACGCCGAAGCGGTCGGCAGCGGACGCACAGCCCTCGATGTGGAGACTGTCGCCGTCGACGACCGCCTCGGCGATCCAGATGCCGTGGCCGGCCTGGCGAGCGCCGCTGAAGTCGATGCCGTGGAGGGTTCGGGTCATGGGGACGAGTGGGCGAGCGTCGGCAAAAAGCCGGGGCATTCTTGGTGTCCGCGGACGTACAACTGCGTATGCCAAAGACCGAGGAAATCAAGTGTACTTCTCAGCGGTGCGAACTCGACATGTTCGAGAACCACTACACGTACGACATCGACGACGACCTCTCGATCTCGGACCTGCAGTGCCCGATGTGTGGCGGCACTGACTGTCTCGAAGCCGTCGAGCTATGATTCGTGAACTCGGCCGTTCCATCGGCGACGCCGTGATGGAGACCGTCGGTCGCGCGTCGAGTCGCGTCCAGGAACGCCGACCGCTCCCGGTCGACTTACTGGAGAGCGACGACGCCTACCTCGCCGTCTTCGACGCGCCGGGATCGACCAGCAGCGACGTGCAGGTCAGGTTCGAGAACAATACCATCGAGGTCCGTCTCGACCGCTTCCGCGACTTCCACGAAGGGTTCGAGATGCTACTGCCCGGCCGCGGGCTCTCGCTCGACGGGCAGATCACCCTGCCTCCCGACGCCGACGTGGATCCCGACTCGGCGGACGCGACCCTCCGGACGAACGGCACCCTGGAGATCCGGATTCCCAAAAGCGAGTCCGCACAGGAGATGTCCGTCACCGAGGAAACCGAGACCGACGAGGTGACCACCGAAGTCGAGACCGACGAAGAAACCGACTCGGACGCCTGATCAGTCTACGGTCATCCCTTCGACGACCGAGAACGCCTCGTCCCCGTCGAACCGCGATGGGTCGAACGCATCGAGGGCCTCGTCGATCCAGTCGTCGGCCCCGTCTTCTCCCTCCCGTATCTCTCTCGCGACCGCCTCGCCCAGCGCCGGGGCTCGCATGAACCCGTGGCCGTGCCAGCCGACCGCGACGAACAGGTCGGGCGCGACCGACCCCACGAGCGGATCGCGGTCCGGCGTGGCCGTACAGAGCCCGGCCCACGAGCGATCGACCGGCGGCACGTCGGTATCCGGAACGAGCGCCGCGGCCAGGCGCTCCATCGCGGACGCCTCGAACGCCTCGTCGGCCGTCCGGTCGTACCCGTCGGGGTCGAAATCCCGTTCCTCCGTGCCGTCGCCGACGAGGAACCCGCCGTCGCGCGGCCGACAGTAGAAGCCGGCCGTCGCGTCGTAGCAGATCGGCGTTTCGCCACTGGCCGGCGTCGCCTCGGTCACGAGCGCCTGGACGCGATAGGCCTTGACCGGCACCGCAACGCCGACCTCGGCCAGCAACGGGCGCGTGTGTGCCCCGGCAGCGACGAGGACCGCATCGAACTCCCGGACAGCGGACGGTGTCCTGACAGCGTTCGTGCTTTCGAGGGAAACCGTCGTCCCAGTCTCGATGTCGGCCCCGGCCGCTCGCGCCTGCTCGGCAACGATTTCGGCGTAGGCCGCCGGGTCGGTGTAGGCGGCGTCGTGTGCGATGGCGGCCACCGCGATATCGTCGGTCCGGAGCGACAGGAACCGGTCCTGGAGGGACTCGGAGTCGACGATCGCTACGTCACGGTCCCGGGCCTGCATCCGTGGCACCTGCTCGCGGATGGCATCGGCACGGACCTCGTCGCCCTCGCGGGCGAACCAGACGTACGGGTGCTCGGTGAACGAGAAGTCCGTCTCGGACGCCAGCGTTCGGAACCGGCTCATCGCGCGTTCGGCGACTGCCGCGTCGATCCGGTCGGCGACGGCGTCGTAGCAAATGCCCGCCGCACGGCCCGTACTCTCCGCCGCGATAGCACCGCGCTCGAACAGCGTCACGGCAGCGCCGGCCCGTGCGAGGTCCCGCGCCGCAGTCACGCCCACGGCACCGCCGCCGACGACGGCGACACGTTGGCCCGTCATTCTACGAACGGCTCGATGCCGCGAGCGGGGTAGCCGACGACGGTGTCGGCACCGGCTTCTCTGAGGGTCTCGACCTGGGACCTGACGCTCGTCCCGTCGCCCACCAGCGCGTAGTCCCGGACGGCCGCCGAGAGGACTTCCCGTGCCCGTCCCTCCGCGTTCGCGTCCGTATCGGCGTCGTCGGGCAGCGCCTCACGGACGGGTTGCCGGCGAGCCGCGTAGGCACCGACGGCGTCCAAGATGGCGTCTTCGTCCTCGGACAGCACCGTCGGCGCGTAGACGGCGACCGAGCCGTCGAATCCGGCCGCCCGCAGCGCGTGGAGGTCGCGCTCGGTCGACCGCGAGAGCAACTCGAACTGGGTGCCGCCCACGGCGAGCGCGACACGCTCGATGCTCTCGGTCCCGACCCAGGCGTCGGGCGCGCGTCTCCTGGCAGCCTCCAGCCGCGGCGCGACCGACCGCTCGCGCTCGGCCTCTGTCAGATACGCCGGATGTCCGGCCACGAGGACTCGCCCGACGGCCTCGGGAAGCCGGTCCCACAGTTCGTCGTCGCCGAGCGGATCGAACCCGTCGGCCCGGACCGGCGTCGTGACTCGGACCGTCTTCGCCTCGGCCAGCGCGGTCAGCGTCTCGGTATCGGGGAGTTCCTCCCGCCCCTCGTAGTCGATGGTGATCGTCTCGACCGCGAGGTCGGCGGCCCGGGAGACGTCACACTCCGTCGGTTTCACCGCGACCGCATCGATGCCCGCCGTCGCCAGTACGTCCTCGGTTAGCATTCCTGTCTCCTCCGGTCGCGCGTGACTGGACACCGCGCCCGCCACACCCGCGAGTTACAGGGTATCCCGGTCGCTCGCGGCAAAACGGTGTCGTTTTCGGCAGCCAGGATCAGGTGGTCCGAACAAAGGGCCGGACGGTGGCTACGCGCTCGCGTCGACGGGCCGGACAGCGCGCTCGAAGTCGTCCATCGTGAGTGTCACCCGTCCGGTGGTGTTCCGAGCGTCGTCATCGGTCGACACTGGGTCGAACGTCAGGTCATACTCGTGCCAGTCACCGAATCGGGCGGTCTCGTCGAGAATATCCGCTTCACTGAACCCCGCGTCCGACTCGGCGACGACGACCGTCCGGGACCGCGACGACGCTCTGGACTCCAGTTTCAGGTCGTAGAGGTGCCAGTCTCCAAACCGTGCGGTCACGTCCAGAACGTCACCCTCTTCGAACCCCGCGACCGGTTCGGTCAGTTCGTATCTACTCGCACTCATACACTCGTACGTACGGTTTCGTGCCGTAAAAACCTGTTTTAAGATTAACTTTCGTCGTAGTTACTGAACGAACGTTTTGGATTCCGATAGTCTGTCGAAATAGTCCACCAGTTTCGACCGCGTCCGCCGAGCGTCACTCACCGTTCGCCGTCGAACCGGTTACACCGGGAAATCGGCGTCCGGGTCCACCGTTCGATCGACTTCCTCGGGCATCTGCCAATCGGTAGACAGTTCGAGTAGTTGCACGAGGATGCGCGCGGTCGCCCCCCAGACGGTGTAGCCGTCGACGTGGAAGAAGTGCAGGCGGATGTCGCCGTAGTGGGGGTGGTCGCGGCGTTCGGACTCGTAGTTGTCCAGGTCTGTGAGATCGCCGATGTCGAGGACGGCGATCTCCGCGACCTCTCGCTCGTCGGGGACGTACTCGCGGTCGGGAACGTGGCCGACGAACGGTCGGACGGAGTAGCTCGTGACGGTCCGGATGTCGTCGAGTCGACCGACGATGTCCGCTTCGGCGGGCCGGAGGCCGATCTCCTCGTTTGCCTCCCTGAGCGCGGTCGCTTCGAGCCCGTCGTCGCTCGGCTCGCGGCCGCCGCCGGGAAAGCTCATCTGGCCAGGGTGTTCGCCCAGGTGGTCCGCTCGCTTGGTAAACAGGAGGGAATGGTCGTCGTTACGGGTGATGACTGGCGCGAGAACGGCGGCCTCGCGCTCCTCGTCAGAGATGCCCACAGCGTCGTGTGCAACCACCCGCTCCAGGTCCATAGGACAAACGTCGGTCCGGGCGCTCTTAATTGACCCGGGAACGGTTTGGGCTATGCTATCGTAGTCACCAGACGTCGTTGCGCACTGTATACTCGAACGGGGCGGTTCGTGCCAGAGAGCTAGCCCGCTGACGCTCCTGGACGGTGAAAATTGCTGCTGACTACGATAGCACGTTGTCCAACCGGTCGCGCTCCTCGGCCACCTCGACCGGTGCCCACACTTCGAGTTCGTAGCTCACGTCCAGCAGTTGCTCGATGCGATCGGCATCCCCCGCCTCGACTGCCTCTGTCGTGTCTCGCCGGAACTGCACCTCGGCCGCTTCGCCCAATCGCTCTCGGTCGATCGACCGCTGTTCGACGTCCATGATATGGGGGAGGTCGGTCGCGTCCTCGACCAGTTCCGGAAAGGCGACGGGGCCCGGGAAGAGCCAGTCTTCGTCGGGATCTGTGCGTTCGACGGCGACGAGGTGGTAGGTATCGAGCGCGTCGTCGATCTCAGCATCGAACGCCGACGGCTCACGGTCCTCGCCCCGCTTGAACGCCAGTTCCACCAGCGCTTGCCCGAGTTCCTCGCGGGAGAGCGCGCCGAACAGGTCGACGACGCCCGCCAGTTCGTCGCCGGTCAGGTCCATGCCCCGACGAGCGGTCGGCGTCCTCTTGAGGCTTCTGTCCGGTAGCCCTCCGTGGTCGGCTCCGGCTACCGGTCGACGATCCCATCCAGCCCGGCCTCCGAGGCCGCACGAACCGCTGCCGGTTCCAGATCCGTGTCGCGCCAGGCGGGCAACCGCGTGTCCTCGCCCGGGGACTCGATCGCGTCGGCGTAGGTCTCGACCTGTTGGCGCTCGCCGGCGGCGTCGAAGTCGAGCCCGTTGAACACCGCGTCCGTCTCGTACTGACGGACGAGTTGATCGGCCGCGTCCCGGTACCCCTCCCGGAGTCGCTCGTAGTCCGGATCGAGACCGGCGTCCTCGACGACCTGAAACAGCGCCCGGCCGACCTCGCTGCACATGTCACCCAGCCCCTGCGGGCCACCGACGGCGCGGTGGTCGTGTTCGTGCTGTCCGAGGTCGACCTGAGCGGTGCCGTCGAATCCGGTTCCTTCGAAGGCATCGCCAAGCGTCCCGACTTCGAGCCCCCAACCGCGCTGTGCGCGCAGGGAGCGGACGAGGTCGCTGGTCGCGGCGAACTCCCCGGCCAGCGCGTAGCGGAAACTGGCGAGGTAGTCGACGATGTCGTCCTCGTGAGCGTCGTCGAGCGCGCGGACCAGCGGCGTGTAGAACAGGCGAAAGAGGCGGCCGTAGAGGCGGTCGTTCTCGACGCGAGCGTAGTAGCCCTTCGAGAAGTCGTAGCCCTGTGCCAGCGGAAAGAGCAGGCGCGGAACGTGGGCGCGGGAGTAGGTCGCCGTGTCGGCGTCGTGAACGACGACGTACTCCTCCTGTGCGGCGAGGCCGAGCGCGAGCCACACGTCCCGTCCCTTCCCGGCGGGGCCGTTCAGTCCGGCTTCCGCGAGGCGGTCCCGGACCTCCGGCGCGTTACACCACAGCACATCTGGGCCGAGTTCGAACGAATCGAGCCATCGGGTGACGGTGCCGACGGAGTCTTCACTGGCGCGCAGGGCGACGATGACGCGGGCCGGATCGACCCGTTCGAGCGTCGTGAGCACGCGCTCGGCAGCGAGGCTGGCGTGTTCACGCTCCGTGAGCGGCACGACGACGGCGGCGCTCTCCGTGGGCGCGTCGGGCACCCGGTCGGAGAACGCGTGGAGCGTCGCCACGCGCTCCTGGACGTATTCCATCGGGCGTTCGTTAGGCTGCTCCCCGAAAAAGTCCGCCGTTCTCGACCCGTCACGCCCGGGCGGCTGACGGGAACCAGCCAAGTCGGTGGACGGCCACGAGGACGACCACGAGACAGAGCAGGGCGGCGGCGAACGCCCGGAAGACGAGATCGAAGGCGAAGCCGGCGTCGGTCAGCGCGCCGACCGCGGAGCTACCGGTCGCCTGAACGATCATCATGCTCCCGCTGTAGGTGGCGTAGGCGCTGGCGCGGTGACGGTCCGGCAGCGACCCGAGCAGGAGCGTGTCGACCGCGGGAAAGACGCCGTGGATCACGTAGCCGACGAGGGCGCTGACGACCGCCAGCGCGAGCAGTCCCGACGTGATCGTCAACAGAAGGACCGCACCGCTAAAGCCCACCAGAATGGCGAAGAGGTAGGGAGCGAGCGGCAGTCGGTCGGCGAGGTGACCGGAGACGAAGAACGCGGGGACACCGGCGGCGAAGACGACGGTCAGCAGGTTCCTGGCCATCGATTCGCCGACAGCCTTGGTCGTCGTGAGGTAGGTGACGTAGAAGTTGAACAGCCCGTTCCAGACGAAGCCGGCGAACCCGAGGACGGCGACGCCGGCCAGGATGATGGGGTACTGGTGGCGAACGGCCGCGAGCAGGTCGCGGTCGGCGGTGCCGGCCTTCGGGAGATCGGCGTTCCGACTCGCCAAGAAGAATCCCGCGGTCGCCAGCGCGGCGACGATCGCGATGCCCTGGAAGGTCGTCCGCCAGTCGCCGACGACGAGCGCGGCGGTCACGAACAGCGGCGCGCCCGCGGCTGCGAGTTGCGACGCCATGCCGTGGATGCCGAGGCGGCGGCCGACGCGGTCGGGGTAGAGTTCGCTGACGAGCGGGTTGGCCGCGATGAAGTACGCGCCGCTGGCCAGCCCCATCAGGAAGGCCCCGACCATGAGGACCGGGTTCGACTGCGCGGCGGCGGTAAAGAGCGCTGCGGCCGTGAGAATCCCACCGGTCGCGAGGACGACGTGCTGTCGGGGCACTCTCGTCAGCAGGTAGCCGGTGGGAACCCGTGGCAGCGCGCTGCCGAGCCAGGCCAGCGTCGCCAGCAGTCCCAGCGTCGTCCCGCTGGCACCGAAGGCGCTCCGGAGCGGTTCCAGCAGGGGCGCGAAGACCACGCGGCCGAGGTTGACGAGGAAGACGAGCGAACACAGCGACCCGAAGACCTCTCGTCGATCCACGTCGACCCGTTCCCCCGCCGCCGAGTCAAACCTTCCGACACGCGATATCGAAATCCCGCTTCATCGAACACCTGTCAGACGCCCGGCACGGAGTTTATAACCGGCCCGTGTGAACGGTCTGCTATGGAATCCGTTCGCAAGGGAATGCGCTCCGGTGCTATCGAGAAGGACACCTACGAGCGGCTCAACTGCGCGGAATGTGACACGGAACTCGGGACCAAAAACGACCCCGACGCGATGGGGACCGTCCGGTTCTGTCCCGAGTGCGGTCGCGAGTGGCAACGAATCGGCTAGGTTACTCGAAGACGGTGTCGAACGCGTCGGCACCGAGCGGTTCGAAAGTGCCGGCATCGACGTTCTCCGCGACGTGGTCCGGCGACCCCATCCCGACGAGCGAACTCGTCACCCCCGGCGCGCTCCGGGCGAAGTTGATGGCGCGCTGTGCCCGGGTATCGCCGTCCAGTTTCGCTTCTACCTCGCCCGGCATCTCCGCGGCGAGTTTCCCCTGCATGATCGAGGCGCTCGTGAACACGTCCAGGCCCGCGTCGTTAGCGAACCAGAGCGCGCTCTGTGGCCCCTCGGCCCCCTCGTGGGAGTCGACGGTGAAGGCGTCGGCCATGTAGATGTTGAATGGGAGTTGAATCGCGCGGAGGTGCGTCGAGTCGGTCCCTGCGCGGTCCGAGGCCGCACGGGCACGCGAGACGATCTCCGGGAGCGAGAGGTAGTTGTCGTGGTCCGACCCGACGCGGAAGCCCTCCCACGTCGCCACCCCGTAGTGGCGGATGTCGCCCTCGTCGGCTCGCTCCTCCAACCTGGTGAACGTCGCTTCGAGCTGGTCGTACACAGCGTCCCGGCTCTGCGTCCCCAGCTGCGTCTCGGGGTTGTGGACGTAGTAGAGGTCGACGGTGTCGAGGTCGAGATTGGCGAGCGAGCGGTCGAGTTGGTCGTCGATGTAGTCGGGGGCGATACAGTGTTGTCCCATCGCCAGGTCGTCGCGGTCGACGATGCCGGGTTCGACGTACTCATCCCGAACGTACCGGCCGGGGTCGTCGGGTCGGTCGCCGTCGAAGCCGACGAAGCCGCCCTTGGTCGCGACGAGGACGGCCTCGCGGTCGACATCGGCGTCCGCGATCGCCTCGCCGACGACGCGTTCGCTGCGCTGGTTGCGGTAGTTGATGGCGGTGTCGACGACGTTGACACCGGATTCGAGCGCCCGTACGATGGCGTCGTGGTACCCCTCGTCGGCGGCGTCGGTCGGGTTGCCGAGGTATGTGCCGACGCCGATCGAGGAGACGACGCAGTCGGAGAACGCCCGGAAGTAGGTGCGGGCGAACCGCTCGTGGTGTTCGTCGCGGTAGTCCCAGGTTGCCGCTCGGGTGGCCATAGCCCTCGGTTGGAGTGCCGGCGGTAAAATCGGGGCGGTCGCAGGTCGGGACCCGACTCGGTTGCCTGTCGGTTCCCAGATCCTCGAAATTTCCACAACATTCATTTTCGCGTCAGTAAGGATTAGCAGTACGGATGTCCTGGACACGTCGACGACAGGTAGGTGGCCGATGAGCGGACAGCAAAACCGCTCGCCGGAGGCCGAACTCGGCCTTCTGGACGCGACGATGATCGGAATGGGGGCCATGATCGGGGCCGGTATCTTCGTCTTGACGGGACTGGCCGCCGAACTGGCCGGGCCGGCGGCGTTGCTCGTGTTCGTGCTCAACGGGGTCGTCACTGCCTTTACCGGCCTCTCGTACGCGGAACTGGCGTCGTCGATCCCCAAAAGCGGCGGCGGGTACGCCTTCGTCCGGGAGATCTTCGACGACCTCCCGTCGTTCCTGATGGGGTGGATGCTCTGGTTCGCGTACATGATCGCCGGCGCGCTGTACGCGCTGGGGTTCGCGCCGAACTTCCTCGAACTGTTGCACGTCTACAAGCTGGTCCCCCCACCGGAAGCGGTGGGAGCGATCGCCCTGCCGGTCGTGGACGTCGGGATCCCGCCGGGCCTCGGGCTCGCGTTCGTGGCCGTCCTCTTGTTCGTGGCCGTCAACGCCGCCTCGACGGCGGCCAGCGGGAGCGTCGAGACGATCTTCACCATCACGAAGGTCAGCATCCTCGTCGTCTTCGTTGGCTTCGGCGTCGCCTCGCCGATGTTCGCGAGTGCCGAGTTCCAGCCGCTCTTTACCGACGGGACGGGACCGCTCGCGATCCTGCCGGCGATGGGCCTGACGTTCATCGCCTTCGAGGGGTACGACCTCATCACGACGGTCACCGAGGAAGTCGAGAACCCGCGCGAGAACATCCCGAAGGCCATCTTCCTGAGCCTGGCCGCGACGCTCGTCGTCTACATCGCGGTGGTCACGGTTGCCATTGGGACGCTGGGCGCGCGGGGTCTGGCCGAAGCCGGCGAGGCCGGCATCGCGCAGGCGGCGACCGAGTTCATGCCGACCGGCCTGCCGGTCATTCAGAACGGCGGGGCGGTGATCGTCTTCGGTGCCGTCTTCTCGACGCTGACGGCGCTGAACGCCGTGGTCATCGCTTCCTCGCGCGTCGCGTTCTCGATGGGTCGGGAGGGGCAACTGCTCCCTAGTTTCGGCCGGATTCACCACCGCTACGGGACGCCCTTCGTGGCGATCCTCGCGAGCGCCGTCGTGATGCTCGGATCGGTGGCCCTCCCGACCCAGAGCGCCGGCAACATGTCCAGCCTCTTTTTCCTGCTTTCCTTCATCGTCGTCAACGCCGCGGTCATCAAACTGCGACGGGAACGCCCGGACATGAACCGACCCTACGAGATGCCGTACTATCCGATCCCACCGCTGCTGGGCATCGGACTGAACCTGCTGTTGACGGTCGTGCTCGTGGTGTTCCTGGTGCAGACGGACCCGCTGGCGCTGGTGCTCAGCGTCGGCTGGATACTGCTCGGCGGCGTCGCGTACGTGGCCCTCAACCGGTTCCGCGCAGCCCGGGACATCGACAGCGACCCGACGCCGGCCGCTCCGGTCTCGGGGGAGGACGATTAACCATGACAAGCAATCTAGACGTGATCATCGCTGGCGGCGGACGAGTCGGCTTCCAAACAGCGTCCATCCTGGCCAACCGGGGTGACGACGTGACGATAATCGAACCCGACCCGGACACCGTCGAGGCGATCGCCGACGAGTGGGTCGCGACGGTCATCGAGGGTGACGCGACGAACCCCGACATCCTCGAACAGGCGGACGTCGCCGGTGCCGACGTCGTCGCCGGCCTCACCGCCCAGACGGGACTCAACCTCGGGGTCTGTATGGCGGCGACGGAGATGAACCCGGGCGTCCGGACCGTCGCCCGCATCGAACAGGAGACGGGCGACGCCTACACGCGGTTCGTCGACGACGTGCTCTTCCCCGAGCGAGCCGGCGCACAGGTGGCGGCCAACGAGATCACCGGGAACGACATCCGGACGCTGGCCGACGTGACCGGGACGCTCGACATCATGCAGATCCGCGTCGAGCAGGGCGCGCCCGCGGCCGGAAAAGCGCTCACGGAGGTCCGGTTCCCGGACGGGACGCTGATCATCTCCGACGACGATGGCGAGCGCGTCGCCCGCCCGGACACGACGCTCACCCCGGGCAAGAGCTACGTGGTCGCGGTCGAACCCGACGTGGTCGACGAAGTGCTGCAACTGATGCGCGGGTGAGAAGGAGCCTCAGAGATCGCCGGACATCGCGTCGAACAGCCGATCCGTCAGTTCTGGCATGGTCATGCCGGCGGAGGGACCGATGCCTTCCATGTGTTCGAGGGAGATCTGACCGCCACCCATCCGAGCGTGGCCGCCGGCTTCGGCCATCGGGATGTCCTCGACAGCGCCGCGGAGAGTCTTGCCCATGTGGACGCGGTCGTCGCGCGACCGCCCGGAGAGGTGGACCGTTCCCTCTTTCTCGCCGGCGACGACGACAGCGGTTACGCCTTCCAGTCGGAGGAGTTCGTCGGCGGCCTGCGGAATGGCGTCGGCGTTGTTCACCGTGCCGACGTTCGAGAAGGCGAAGGCGGTGCGAACGTCGCGGTTTGTGATCGCACGGGCCTTGACCTCCAGGATCTCGGCGTCGACCTCGGGGTTCGCGATGCGGTCGAGCGCGTCCTGGTCGACCCCGTCGTAGAGGTAGCTGGCGGCCTCGAATTCGGCGGGTGAACAACCCTTCGTGAGGCTCTTGGTGTCAGATTGGATGCCGTGAATGAGGCCCGTCGCCACGTCCGTCGGGAGGTCCCCGGCTCCGGCTTCCTCGTCCGGGTCGATCGTGTCCCAGCCCATCGACTGGGCGTACTCGGCGAAAATGGTCGCACAGGCCCCGTTGTCGGTCCGAACGTCGGTGAATCTCCGACCCGTGCCGCCGCCGGGATGGTGGTCGATGACGGCCAGCGGCTCGACGCCATCGGCACCGGAAAAGCCCCGCGGCGTGTTGTGGTCGACGAGGACGACGTCCTCGGCGGCCAGTTCGCTGGCGTCGTCGAGGCGTTCGAAGTCCAGATCGAGAACGGTCTCGAACGCGCGGTTTTGCTGGTGACGGATCTGACCCGCGTAGTACATCGTCGCGTCGGTGTCGGCAGCGTCGGCGATGGCGTCGACCGCCAGGGCACACGACATCGCGTCCGGGTCCGGGTTGGGGTGCATCAGCACTGCGATCTCGTCTCGCGAGGCGAGAAGCCGCCTGAACCGATGGCCAGTGGAGCGGCGAAGCCGGAGGGCGAGCCAACCAGCGCCACTGACGACCACGGCGAGGACGACGACGGCCAGGACTCCGAGCAGCGGGTTCTCCAGGGCGAACGCCGCGGTAGTGTCGACGGCCGCACGTAAGTCGTCACCACCTGCGGCTACAAGTGGCATACTCGAAACCTCTCTCCCCGCAGAGGTAAGAAGGTTCCCCATCTTCCCAAGACCGGCAACTCACCGCGAGAGGTTCCCTGGAGGTGTTTTCTCGCCGTTTCGTTACCGGTACTCGCCGGCGCAGTAGGCGTCGATGGCCGCGCGATACCCGCGCCGATACGTCGGGTATTCGAACTCGTAGCCGAATGCCTGGAGGCGGTCGTTCGAGCAGCGCTTGCTGGTCTGTATCCGCCGTCGAGCGGCCTCCGAGAGGTCGCCGTCGTCCAGCCGCTCGGCTTTCGTCCGCTTGGGCGGCTCGGGCACGCCACACTGCTCGGCAAGCCAGTCGGCGAACGCCCACTTCGAGACCGGTTCGTCGTCGACGACCAGGACGGCCTCGTCGCGGGCGAGATCCTCCGCGAGCAGATACCGGACGGCTCCCGCGGCGTCGTCGCGGTGGATCATGTTCAAGAATCCCTCGGTCACTGGTCCGTCGACGTACCGAGTCAGCCGGTAGCGGTCGGGTCCGTACAGGCCGGCGAAACGCGCGACGGTCCCGTCGATCCCGTAGTCGGCGGCGACCTCGTGGGCGACCCGCTCTGCTTCTGCGAGTACTCGCGTCTTCTCGGTCGTCGGATCGAGCGGCGTTTCCTCGTCGACCCAGTCGCCGCCGTGGTCGCCGTAGACGCCGGTACTGGACGTGTACACGAGCCGGTCCGGCGAGTCCTCGCGACCGCCGAACTGCTCGATCGCCGTTCGCAGGCCTTCGACGTAGACCTCGCGGGCGGCCTCGGCACCGCGACCGCCGGAACTGGCCGCGAAGACGACGGCGTCCGCGTCGGGGACCGACGCCAGTTCGGTGGCCTCGGTGATGTCCGCCTGGACCGACTCGAAGCCGGCCGACTCGATGGCATCGAGACCGTCCTGTGATCGCCTGACGCCGACGACCTCGTGGTCGTCGGCCAGCTGTCGCCCGAGTTCGAGTCCGACGTAGCCACAGCCGAGGATTGCGACGCGCATGATTATCCTTTCTTGCTCTCGATGAACTGGTGGAGGACGGCGTACTCTCCCAGCGTCATCGGATAGCGACCCTCGACTTTCTGCTGGATCTCCTTTGCGTCCATCTGTGCGTTGATTCCCGACTGGATGGCCTCGACGTCGAGAACGGCCACGCTCATACCCATCATCAGGATGTCCCGTGCGTCGGCGGCGAGGAAGTCCGCGTCCGGTCGGTCGGGGTCGGTCGCGAGGATCGCTGCGGCCTCCTCCAGCGTGATTTCCGGGGACTCGCCAGCCAGGAGCGAATCGAGCGTCTCCTCGTCGACGTCCGTCGCGTCGGCGACTGCGTCGACGCCCTGGGTTTCGACGGTTTCGGCGAGGACCCGCTCGTAGGCCCTCCGCAGTTCCTCGGGATCCCGTTCGGCCGGCGATTCGAACTCGTCTCGTAACATGCTCACCGATTGGGCATCCCGGTACAAATCACTGTTACTCTGCGTCCCGTTCGGGCCACCTCGACGGAACGGGTCGCTCGCTCCCGTCCCCCTCGTCCATCTCGACGCCGTCCCAGTTCGACCAGCCGGCGGACCGCTCGTCCATGTTGCCGTCCTTGTCGCCGACGCCCTGCGCGCCGGGCGGGACGACGATCGCGACGGCCGTCCGGGCCGAAAAGGAGACGCGTTCGGCTCGACCGAACGCCTCGTCGGCCCCGTCGCCGTCGAAGTCCAGTCGAGCCACGGAACCGTCTCTGACGTAGGTAAGGGAGTTTCCAGGAGCGTCAGCCCCGCCGGTTTCGGCCCGGACGGCGAACCGGTCGTATCCGCCTTTGACCTCGACGTACCAGAGGTTCGTCGTCGCCCACCAGGGCGTTCCGATTGGAACGAGCGGCAGGCCGGCCGGCACGCGGTTCATCGACTTCCCGAGCCGGTTTTCGATCCGGTCCGCTGCCTCGTTCGTCCCGTTTTTCATCGCGGCTTTCACGCGGTCGTTCAGCTTCCCTGCCAGCTCCTGGCGCATGAGCGCGGCCGACTCGTTGACTTTCCCGTGGGCGATTCGCGTCTCCTTCGCACTCGTCGCCTGCATCGACTGCATCTGGAGGTTCGAACGGGCGATCGCACGCTTCGTCTCGTTGTCGTCGACCGCTTCCGTCGCGATCGCTACCGCAGCCGAGCCATTGGTCACGGCGAGTGCCTTCCCGGCCGTCGTGTCCCACTCGGCGAGTCCGTCCTCGATCGTCGCCAGTCGGTCCGACCGGCTCTCGCCGACGTTCGACTCCCTGAGCGCGTTGCGGAGGTACTGTTCCTCGACCACCTGGAGTTTGCCGTCGACTGCGGGCCGTAACTCCGCTCGCTGTGCCGTCAGGTTCCGCCCGAGGTCCCCCTCATCGGTCACGGCCGTTGCCGCGTCGAGTCCGTAGAGCGTCTGGGCAGCCGTCCGGAACCCGACCTTCTCCCCGAGGCCGACGGCACCCAACAGCGTGTCCGTCAGATCCCCGTGTGGGTTCGTGAATACGTTCACGTTCCGCGCGGCCAGCGGGTAGACGCTCGTCTCGTCGGAGAGCGGTTCGACGTACTCGTCGCCGACTTCCGCCGTCGTCAGATACGGCGGCGAACCGTCGACGGCCGTGACTTCGACGCCGTCGATCCCCGCGTCGTCGGTCCGTCCGACCCCCTGGCGTTCGGTCAGCGCGTTCTCCACGAGGTCCTTCGAGGCACCGACCGTCTCCAGTACCGACGTGAGATTGTCCCGTCGCTCCCAGCGGTCGTCGCGTCGGTCCCGAAGCAACTCCCTGGTCTCCCTGACGTACGAACCGCGAGCCGCGACGCGGGCTTTCTGCCCGACCGTTCGGTACTCCCCGGAAGCCGAGATCAGTCCCAGCCGCTCGTCGGCGAGTTTCCGCCGGAGTTCGCCCGCGGGATTCGCCTGAAAGGTCCCGGCCCGTCCCCGCTGGACGGTCACCGAGGTGTTCCTGACCGATGATCTGAGGTCGACGATGTCCCCGATGGCCTGCCGCCGTAGGCCGTCCGGAACGTCCGCTTCGATCGCCGTCGGACTCGTATCGAGGTCGTTGTTGGCGGCGCGTTCGGCGAGTCCGTTCCAGCCGCCCCGTCCATCGACGACCTGCGAGTCCGCTCGGTCGTGGAGATTCGACAGATCGAGACCACCGAACCGGCCGCCGTTCTCGATGTCAGTGATTGGCCGCTCCGGGGCGTACTCGCTGTGTGCGTGTCGCCCGACCAGTGCCATGTCGACCCTGAATCGGTTCGTTTCCGTCGCCGTAGTCGTCGTGGTGGCCTCTTCGGAGACCCAGTGGCACGTGGTCGTGACGTTCAGCCGAACCGTCCGTCCGGCGGAATCCACCACGTGCCAGTTCGACCCCGTGTCCGGGACCGAGGCCGAAACCGTCTCGAACGCCGCGTTCCGGCCGGTTCCCGTCGAGCCGTTGAAAAACCAGAGCCCCTCCGGCCTGGTGTGCCTGCAGTTCACCGGGTCCCCGCTGATCTTCTCGACGTCGGCGACTGGCTTCACGTCGACGCTGTAGACCGACTGGAGGACGCTGGTGAGGTTCGAGCTGTCGGCCGCGTTGGCGAAGGCGCGGTCCGCCGTCTCGTTGACGCCGACGCGCATCTCCTCGCCGGGGTCCGGTACCTCGGAGCCCTGAGAGTAGCGTTCGATCCGCTGTGGGACGTTCGCACCCGGTGGCCCACTCGGAAAGACCCGATCGACCCACTTCCCCTCGACTGGCGACTCGGCCACGAGGTCCGAGAGTCCGACGTCGACCATCGCCTCGCTCAGGGCTCTGCGACCGGTCGCGTCGCTCCGGCCGAACGCAGTTCGCTGTTCACGAAGGAGCGCGCCGTTGGTCATCAGCGCGACGTGGCGGTTCGCGAGGACGTTCGTGATCGCCCCGCCACCGCTTCCGTACTGGGCGTAGCCCCGCGCCCAGGTCAGCGCGTACAGTCGACCCGTCAATCGCTGTGAGAGTCCCGGCTTGTCCAGTCCCCGATCCAGTCGCGTCTCGAACTCCTGTACCCCGTCGTGGAGTGCCATCACGGGCGTTCTGACGGTCAGGGTGGGACTCACCTGTTCCCGGCCGACGGTCCGGTTCCCGCGTCGGGCCGTGATCGTGACGTTCTCGACGTGTACCTCGAGTTTCGTCTCGTTGTCGCCGACGGGCTCGATGTGAACGCGCCGTTTCGCGTCCCGTAGTGCGCTCGCGTTCGGCGTCGGCGGCAGCGACGCCGTCGCAGTGACGCCCTGCTGTTCGATCTCGTGGTCGGCGAGTCGGTCGCGCGCCTGCAGGTAGATGCGGACCCGAAGCCAGTCCCGGAAGGTGTCGTCCTCGTCGAGGACGCGCCCGGCTGTGGTGTTCGATCGCGACAGCACCGGCTCGCGGGCGGCCGCATCGCCCGCCGTCACGACCGCAGTACGGAGTTCGGTCGTCGTCGAGGCCGTCGCTCTGTCCATCACCACGTCGACGGGCGGCTCGCTGGCGGGGCGGTCGGGCTGCATTCCCACTGTCAGCGCCGCACTCGCGACCAGGAGGACGATTCCGACGAGCGCGAACGGGACCCGGCCGCGCTCGTCGTCGGCCAGCCTCACGGGGACCACGTCCTGACGGTGATCCGGACGGTATCGACGGTGACGTTGGCCGCAGCGGCCTCCGGCGACTCGAAGCGCGTTCGCATGTCCGCCGCCAACCGCTCGCCGAGGGTGTCGGCCAGTCGAGCGTTCGCGGCCGTCGCGTCGTTCGCCAACGCCAGCGCGGTCACGTTCGTCCCGACGAGTCGACCGAACCGCTCGTAGCGATAGGTGACGAGTTGGGCGACCGGATAGTCCCCCAGCAGTGCCGTCCGGGTTTCGTCCGGCGGGAACGAGCCCTCGACAGTGCTGGTCGCGACGACTTCGCCCACGGCGCTCATGTTTCCAGTGGAGTTGGCCATAGCGCGCGCCCGGCCCCGCGTGGCCGGCATCCCGCTGTTCACTGTCAGGGTCGCTGCGTGCACGTCCGCCGACGGTGGTGGTGTCGGCCCGATTCGGACCGCTCCGCGGAGTAGCGCACCGTCGTACGGTTCCCAGACGGCCCGAACTTGCGTGCGATGGTCGCGGGTTCGGATCGCGTTGCGCGTCGCGTCCGCGACCGCGCGCTCGAAGTCGTCCCTGGTGTGGGCCACCGGCACGCCGTTCATCGTGAGGTTCCCGACCGCGGCCGAGGCCAAGTGGCTCGCGAGGGTGCCGTGTGCGGTTCGCTGGAACTGTGGGCCGCCGGTTCGGGGGAAGGTCACGACCTCCGAACGGGCCTGCCGCGCGCCCGGAGCCAGCGTGTACCGAACGTCGGCAGTGCTCGTCGCCAGCACGTCAGCCGTCTCGTCGGCTCCATCGGCGTCTGCAGGTGGCAGCGACCCCATCGGAAGTGTCAGGGTCGCGACCGCTGCCCCAACCAACAGCAGGAACAGGGCCGCGTCGAGGACGGTACTGGTGGCTCGCCGCCTCATCGCCAGACCCTCACCGTCAGTCGACCGGGCCGGACGCGTCCGGGAGCGATGCGGACGCTGACCCGTTCGCTCGCCTGCTGAGCTCGCTGCGGCGGCGCGGGGCCAGCATGCCAGCGATTATCCGTCGTTTCGAGCGTCGCGTTCAGGTGATACCCATTGGGGGCCGTCGCTGTCCGTGCGTCCGACAGTGCCCCCGGTTCGACGATCCCGCTCTCCCCCATCGACGATTCCAGGTGGTCGAGCGTCGGGCCGGCCACCCGCTGACGATCTTGCCCCGGCAGCGTCCCGTCGAGGACACCCGCATAGACGGTGAGACCGGCACCCACTGCGAACACGGCGACGATGGCTGCCAGCGGTTCGACCTGTCCCCTACGTCCCGACCAGCGTGACATCGACGCCCTCCCAGGATATCCGCCGAACGATCAGTTTTCCGTCGATACGTTCCCACTGCCGCGTTCGGTTGCGTGCCGTTGCGGTCGCCGTCCGAAACTGCGAGGCGTTGGCGAAGGCCGTGGCCGGTGGCGTCCCGGTAAGTACGGGAGCCAGGGGAGAATCTTCCCGAACCGGTGTCACGGGGCCGTAGGCGAACGCTGCGTGCGCAGTGCCGCCGTCGTTCCGGAGCGCGACACGGTGTGGTCCGAGTTTGATCCCCGTCGCGTCCAGCGAGTGCTCGCCGGTCGCCTCGTGCGGACTCGACGCGACGGCGTCGACGGTGTTTGCTACCCCCGCTGCGTCAGGTGGGACCGTACTCGGCAGGGCGACCGCGACACCGAGCGCGAGGGCGCTCGTCGTCGCGACCCCGATCCAGAGATACCAGGAATCGGCCGGTGCATCGAACATGGCCGGCCCTGGCCGCGTTTCCGGACTTAAACTTCAGGCGTCTCAGAGGAGGAGACCCGCCGCGTAGAACGACGCCAGATACGTCGCGGTCGCAGCGACCAGCGCCCAGCCGACGCGATAGCCCACGAGCGCCCGGTCGAGTCCCCGCGAGAGGCCGGTCGAAAGCGTCGTGAGCAGGGCGGCAAGGACGAGCACGTAGATCCCAACGGCGAGACCGAGGCCCGCCGTTCCGGGTCCACCGGCCGTGGCCATGGTTTCACCCGCTCCGCTGCTCCCGGCGCTACTGCCACCCATCGTCATACCATCGGCCAGCGCAACGGTCGCGCCGGCGACCAGCGGCGCGAAGACCGCCGCTGTGTTCGCGAGCGTGCTGGTCACCTGTCCGATGCGATGGCGAGCGTCCCGTTCGACCGTCGCCAGTTCCTCCAGGTGGTCGGCCATCGCGACGATTGCACCGCCGGCCGGTCGCCCCTCGCGGGCGGCGAGTGAAAGCAGCGTCGCGGTACTCCTGGCACGAGAGCTCGGTACCGTCGCCAGCGCCCCGTGCTCGCCGAGGAACGCCTCCCGAACGCCGACTTTCAGCTGTCGCTGTCGGTGCGCGGCGTCGGCCAGGACCTGCCCCGTCGCGTCGGTCACCTCCTCGGCGGCGGACTCGACGGCCGTCTCGACCGCCTGCCCCTCCTCGACGCGGCGGCCGACGTGGTACAGCGCGTCGGCCAGCCCGTCCTCGACAGCACGTACGCGGTCCCGGACCGCTTTGACGGGTCGATAGTGGACGACGAGTGCGGTCCCGGTCCCACAGCCGATGGCGGCCAAGGGTCCGGTCCAGATGCCGACCAGTACCGTTCCAGCGAAGCCACTCACCGCAGCCGTCACCGCACCTGCGACGACGGGCGGCCAGGCACGATCCGGGAGGTCGGGATGTGAGCGGTCGATACTCGGTGGCGGGAAGGTTACGGGGCGCCGGACGAGTAGCCAGACGCTGGCCGCGAGCAGGACGCCTGGCAGGAGGAGGTCGTAAAGGAGAACGATTCCAGCCAGCGGGACCGAGACGCCGGTCATCCCGATGGCCGGGAGCAGTGCGACGAGCGCCAGCGGGAGCAGGACGCCGAACGCGTACAGCGCCGTCGCGGGCCCCTGGAGACTCGCCGCGAACCCGGCCATCTCGTCGCGAGCCCCGTCGAGCACCGCGTCCAGCCCGCGGTCGAGCGTCCGCTCGCGCTCGCCCCGCGGGGCCGTACCGGCCGACTCCACTAACAGGAGTGCACGCCGGAGCGCCGGGAACCACTCGTCCCACTCCACGGTAAAGCCCGTGAGTCCCGAACGCGGATTCCCGGCCGCTCGGCGGACGTGCTCCCGGAGACTCGCTGCCAGCGGCCCCCGTCCGGTTTCGGCGGCGAAGGCGGCCGCCGACTCCGTCGCGGGCGTGATCCGCATCCGGAGGACGGCCCGGCTGACCAGCGCCGGAGCCTCGCCGAGCGCCCGCGTGCGACGCGCCGTCGCGAGTACTCGGGGGGCAGTGTGGACGGCGTGGACGAGCCCCAGCAGTGCAGCCACTCCACAGAGTCCGACGACCGGGACCAGCGCAGTCGGTACGAGGACGACGCCGACGACGACCAACGGGGACCAGGCAAGCGCCGCACCGTAGCCGGCCCGGACGACCGTCTCGGGCATCGTCGCCGTTCCGAGAAACCCCAGCGCGCGGTCCAGTTCTTCGCTCGCCTCCACGGGCCAGGGGTAGAGCCGAGCCAGTCCACGGACCGCGTGCTCGGTGGGATGCATCAACGCGCCTCCCGACGCCGCGCGTGGGCGTTACACACTGCTTCGGGGTCCGTCCGACCGGCCGTCGCGAGGTCGCCCAGCCACGACGCCCGATCGTCGAGTCGCTCGCGGACCGCGGCGTACCGTTCGCCAGACCTGGCGAGTCCGTCCACCAATCGGCTGTTCCCGCGAGCGATTCGACCCGTCGAGACGAGTTCGCCGTCGTCGAGTTCGAACAGCGGCTCGAAGCGCACGCCCTCGTCCCCGTACGTGACCTCCTCGATGGCTTTTACCCTGCGAGCCCGCCCTTCGGCCGACTGGTAGGGCTCGCAGGTCACGAGCAGATCCGTCGCGCCGAACGACGAGGGCGCGACGTCGAGGTCCGAGACGACGCGCTCGCGTACGTCCGCGCCGCCGTCGCCGTGGATCGTCCCGAGGACCGCGCTCCCGCTCGCGCCCACTCGCATCGCCTCGTAGAGTACAGCGGCTTCCTCGCCGCGAACTTCGCCGAGGACCAGCGCTCCCTCGCCGAGTCTGAGCGCCGTCCGGAGCGCCTCGGACGGCGGGACGCCCGCCCCATCGTCGTCGGCCGCACGCAACAACTGGACGTCCCGGCCGGCCGTCTGGAGCCGTTCGACCGGGAGTTCCGGCGTGTCCTCGATGACCACAGTTCGAGTATCGGCCGGGAGTTCCCACAGCAGCGCCCCCAGGAGCGTCGTCTTCCCGGCCCCGCGAGTTCCAGCCAGGAGCGTCGCCGCGTCGCGCTCGACGGCCAGGGAGAGCAAGGCAGCGGCCTCGGCCGGGAGCGTCCCGTTTTCCACGAGCGCCGGGAGTGTCCAGGCCTCCCGCTCGTGGGCGCGGAAGGCGAAGGCGATCCCCTCGCTGACGGGTTCGGTCACGCCAGCCACTCTGAGGCGGCGGTCGCCCACGGTCGCCGTCGCGTCGAGCGTCGGACTCGCCCGCGAGAACGCCCGTCCGTTCTCCCGGCGAAAGCGGGACGCCAGCGCCTCGACGCCCTCGGTCGTCACCCGGACGTTCGTCCGCATCGTCTCGCCGTCGACCCGCACGCGCAACCGATTCGCGTCCGTCGGGGCTGTCGCGAACACGTCCGAGACGCGGTCGTCCGCGAAGAGATCGACCAGCACCCCATATCCCCGCGTGTGTTTCTGCAGGACCGCTTCCAGCGTCCGCACCTGGTCCTGGCCGTCGTCCACGACCCGCCTGACCGCCCGAGCCGGTGCGCGCTGTCCACCAGTGACCGCACCGCTGGCGAGTCGGTCGTAGGCGGCCGAAAGGGTCGCCGTGGCACGCTCGTCGAGTTCGTGTTCAACCGGTTCGAGGTGGTACAGTCGTCGTTCCGTCGTCGGCTGTTCGTAGACGCGCACGACCGCACCCGTGTCGAGTTCTCGTTGGGACTCGAACCGCGCGTCGGCCGGCGGCCGCACCCCGACCCGCGCCCGGCTGATAACCGGGCCGACCGACGGCGCGAGTGCGCCCTCGTAGCTATCGGCCCGGGCGGCCAGTTCGGCCAGTCCAGTTTCGGCAGCGATGTCGGAGACGGGACCGGCGCGGCCGGTCGCCTCTCTGGCGGCACCGAGCGGGTCGCGACAAGCCCGCGTGGCCAGGTCCGAGTCACGGAACGCGACCGCGTCAGCGAACCGGCCCGCGGCGACGAGTAGGGCGGCCGCGTCGTTCTCGTAGGCCCGCTCCATGCCAGCGGACCGGGTACTCACGGCGTCGGCGTCGCGCTCGCGCAGTCGTTCGACGACGGTGGCTCTGCAGTCGGGGTCGGTCGCCAGGTGCCCGCCGCCGGGACAGTCCGACGCGTCGACGACCAGCCGGTCACCCTCGAAGGCGGGGTCGCACCCACACGCGTCGGTGGGTTCCGGGTCCGTGAACCGCTCGAAGAGCGTTCGCATGGCCGGGGCTCGTCCCGTTCTCGTACTTGAACCTCGGGGTCGGTCAAGCCGGCGTCCAATCCGTGAAACGATGGGAAGGGGCGACGACCGAACTGGTCACTCGTCGCCCACTCGTCGAACGACGACCGCCGTCTCATCACCCCGTTCTATCAGAGCAACAGATAATCTATGGATCCCCGGCTCCCGGATGACCACGGAGCCGGTGTCACCGCCGGTGTCGCCAGCGACCGTTACGTCCGGGATTCGTCGTTCCTGCGGTTCGCGACCGGTGACCTGCCATGCCAGCACTGTGCTGTTTCGGTCGTCGACGTCGGACCAATCGGGACGGCCCCCGATAGCGACGTACTCGATTCCCGCGTCGGTCCACGACTGCGCCGGAACCCGGAGCGTCACGACGCGCCGCGCGCCCGCCGAGCCCGCAGGTGCTGCGCTTTCGCGAGCGTACACGTCTTCGATTGCGGCCGCCAGCCCGTCGATTTCCCCCTCGACGCGGTGCTCGCTGCGGTCGGCGCGGGCAGTCTCCAGTGCCGGCAGCGTCACCGCCAGCAACGCCACCGCGAGCGCGACGGCCACGACGACCCGGAGCATTACAGCGACCCGGTCAGCCCCGCGAGGAAGCCACCGTCGTCGTCTGCCTCCGACTCGCTGTCGGCGGTTCGGCCGGCAGCCCGTCGCTGGGTTTGCGCTCGCTGCTGTGAGTCCACGTCGGGTGAACCACAGCCCGCTGTTGCCTCGTCCGGTGACCCGCGCTGCGGTGACCTGTCCGCGCCCTCGGTCCAGCGCGGTTTCCCGCTATCCCTCCGGGTGCCGCCAGCGGAATCGTCGCCGACCCCGCGGCCGCTCCTGCTCGCACCACGGTCGTCCGCGGGTCGCTCCCGTCTCCCATCGCTCTGTCGACCCGATTCATCGTCCAGTCGCTCTTCGAGTCGCTCGACCTTCGCGAGTGCGAGGTCCGCGCGTTGCTCCACGTCGCGATTGACCGAGCGAACGTTGCCGACGTACCCGCGGACGGCCTGCGTGCTGGCTTCGAGGTCGGCCAGCTGGGACTCGATTCCGTCCAGACGGCTCTCGAGGTCGTCGATACGAGTCGCGAGGTCGGCGGCGTCGGCCAGCCCCGCGAGCTCCCGATCAGTTCCAGTCAGTGCCCGTTCGACCGCCCGGAGCCGCTCGTCCAGTGTCTCGGTGTCCGACATACGGACGGTGGCCCCGTCTCGGGTTAAGAAGCTTCGGCCACCCAACGTTAAATAGCCGGTACCACCACGTACCGGATATGAAAGTCGTCCTGATTGGTGTCGGACAAGCAGGAGGGAAGATCACGCAGGCGCTGGCGGAGTTCGACTACGAACGCGGCTTCGAGGCGGTCAAAGGCGCGTTCGCGGTCAACACCGCCCGCACGGACCTGCAGAGTCTCGACATCGACACGATGCTCATCGGACAGGATCGGGTGAAGGGTCACGGCGTCGGCGGTGACAACGAACTCGGCGCGGAGATCATGGAAGACGAGGCCACCGAGGTGATGGACGAACTCGACGGCCGCGTCACCAGCAAATCCGACGCCGTCTTCGTCGTCGCCGGTCTCGGCGGCGGCACCGGCAGCGGCGGCGCTCCGATGCTCACCCGGCAGCTCCAGCGCATCTACGACATCCCCGTCTACGGCATCGGCGTCCTCCCCGGACGAGACGAAGGGGGAATCTACCAGGCCAACGCCGGCCGCTCGCTCAAGACGTTCGCCCGCGAGTCCGATTCGGTCCTCCTCATCGACAACGACGCCTGGAAGTCCTCCGGCGAGAGCTTAGAGGAAGGGTTCGACCAGATCAACGACCGCATCGCCGAACGTATCGGCCTGCTGTTGGCCGCCGGCGAGGTCATCGACGGCGTCGGCGAGTCGGTCGTCGACTCCAGCGAAATCATCAACACCCTCAAGAACGGCGGGATCGCCTCGCTGGGCTACGCCTCCGCGACGGCCGCCGAGGACGCCGAGGAGAACATCAACGTCATCACCTCCGCGACCCGCAAAGCCCTGATGACCGGGACTAGCCTCCCCCAGGCCGTCAAGGCCGACAAAGCCCTCCTCATCGTCGCCGGCCACCCCGACCGCATCGCCCGCAAAGGCGTCGAGCGCGCCCGCAAGTGGCTCGAAGAGGAGACCGGCAGCCTCGAAGTCCGGGGCGGGGACTTCCCGCTCAACTCCGAACGTATCGCCACGCTCGTCCTCCTCGGTGGTGTGGAAGGCTCCCAGCGCATCGACGAGTTCATGGACCGCGCCCGGGAGGCCGAGGAACAGCGCCAGGCCTCCGGCGGCGAGGACGCCGCCGCTGCCTTCGAGAACGACGATCTGGACGACCTTTTCTAGAACCCACTTTTTTACGTCGGGGGGTCGCCAGCGGCGACCCCCCGAAGCAAAAACCTGGACTAAAAAAGGCGCGCCCTCCGGGCGCGTGAACCGCGCTCGCTTCGCTCGCGCGGATGCTCGTCCCGGCAACGCATGCTTTTTCGAGTTACCGACAGTGATTCCTCGACCGGGACTAAATCGAGAGATCCCGGAAGTTGAACGTGTGGATCGAGCAGAAGGTTTTTCTCGGAAGACGGTCCTCCGCTTACCTATGTCCGAGCCCTCCACTGACGATCCGGCGTCGGGTGCCTACGACATCTCGACGGTCGAGCTCGACGACGACCGCTACGAAGTCAAACAGTCAGCGATCCGGAACAAGTACGTCGTCCGCGACAGCGCCGGCGACGTCGTCCTCCGTGGGAAGCAGAAGATGTTCAAGATGAAAGAGGAGTTCCCGTTCGTCACTGGCGACGGCGAAGACGCGTTCAGCGTCAAAGCCGGCGGCATCATGGACGTCGCGGGGAACTACACCATCACGGACGCGGGCACCGGCGAGGAGGTCGTCGTCCTCGACGAGGACTTCTCGTTGTTCGTGGAGAACTGGACGGTTCGAGACCCCGAAACGGGGGACGCCCTGGCGACCATTCAGTCGAAGAGCAAGCCCCTCTCGGCGCTCCGGCATCTGGTCTCCGTCGCGAATCTGATCCCGAACAAATACGAGATATTCGACGCTGCCGGCGACCACGTCGGCGACATCGAGGGACAGTTCTCGCTACGGGACGCCTACACCGTCAGCATCGACGACGCCAGCGACATCCCGAAAGAGGCAGTGATCGCCTCGGCGTGTATCCTCGACGCCCTCGAAAACCAGTGAACAGGCATCTGGCCGAGCAGGGCGAACATTGAAACTCGCCGTTCGGCAATACACGCCTGATGAAACAACCCGAACCGTCCGAGTGGAAAGAACGCGACAGCTACCGCAAACAGATCCTCGCCACGGAGGAAGAGATCGGTTTCGACGGGATTCCCGTGAGCGGAGCGAGCGGGAAGTCGCCGGAGGAACGAGATGAACGGAGTGAGTCGAGTGAGTTCGGCGGAAACCTCCTGCAAGTGGTCGAAATTCCACCCGGCGAACACGTCGAACCGCACTTTCACCGGGAGACCGAGGAAGTGTTCTACATCCAGCAGGCCGGTGGTACGCTCGTCGTCGACGGCACGGAAGTAACGCCAGAGGAAGGCGAGGTCATCATCTGCGAACCGGGGGACGTCCACGAAGTGATCAACGACGCCGACCGAGTATTCAGGATTCTCGTGTTCAAGGTGAACCTGACCGACGACGACACAGTCTGGGAGTCGTGACTCGCTGGGATGGTTCGAAACAACTAATCAGCGGCCCTGAGAACCGTCGGCCATGGCTGACGACGAGGAACCCGAGGGCGAGGAAGCCGAGGAAGAAGAACACCCCGTCGAACTCGGCGACGGCGAACCCGTCGAGGGCGCGCCGCTCGCCCGTGTCTCCGCGCGACTGATGTGGGGCGTCGAAAAAAGCGAGGTGCGCCGCCGCGAGGGCGAAACGGTCATCCGCACGCCGGAGGGGCCGCGCAAACTCGGCGACGTCTTGGACGACGTGGACGTGCCGTACTTCGAGAAGCGCCAGGAGTTCGAGAACGCCGTCGAGGACGCCATCGGTACCGGCCCGATCCCGACCGCGGACGAGTAGGGTATTGTTCGGTTCGAACATTCCTGCAGCAGGCTTTTCTCCCGGGGCCGTCTTCGTCAATACGAATGACGCTCCCTATCGACCCCGCGAACCTCGACCCGGACGACTACGGTGAGAAACAGGCGATCCTGGAGATGGAGCACGAGGAAGCCATCGAACACACGCGAGAGGTGTTCAAAGATGCCGGCTTCGGCGTGGCCGTGGAGTTCTCGGTCTCGGAGATGCTCGCCGAGAAGATCGACGCGGACCGGGACCCCTACTACGTGCTCGGCGCGTGCAATCCCGAGGTCGCCGACCGAGCGCTCGACGAGTGCATGGCGCTCGGGGGAATCATGCCCTGTAACGTCGTGGTCTGGGAGGAAGAACCCGGCCGCCAGCGCGTCTACCACCTCTCGATCATGAAGGTCGCTCGCCTGCTCGGCATGGCCGAGGACGACGACGCCTGGCAGGACATCATCGACACGACCGGCGAGTACGTCGAGGAAGCGTTCGCGAACCTCGACTCGGCCTAGTTCCGTTCGCGGTCGTCGGTCCGCTCGTCCCCTTCCCCGGAGTTCTCCGCCGCGATTTGCGCTTCGAGTTCGTCGACGCGGTCGCGCAGATCGTCGATGTCCTCGTCGTCGGCACCGAGCAACGTGAGTCCACTGGCGACGCCGAGCAAGACCAGCAGCGGAATACCGAGCAGGAGGACGGCGACGAGGAGGATAACGGCGAGTTCGAGCGCGCCGGGCACGACGAACAGGAGGACGGTCATGCCTGGCAGTGAGGCGGGCCGGAAATAAATGTTCGCTGGCTTCGGCGCTACGTCCCGAAGTCCCCGAGTTGTGCCTGCAGTCCAGACACCATGCCGGACTTCCGGCGGAGTTCGGCAAGCGACACCGGGAAGTGCGGCGCGAGCTCCCGGATGGCGTCGTGGAAGCTCTCGGCCTCGCCGGTCTTGTCCTGCTCGAAGGCGTGCCGGATGCCTTCGCGGATCTGCCAGACGCCGACGGGTGCCCAGTACTCGGGGGAGGCGTAGCGGACGACCAGACACTTTGCCTGTAGGCCGCGCTCCTGGAGGTGTTCGAGGACGCCCAGCCGTGAAGCGTAGTACGCGCCGGAGGTCTCGTCGACGTACTCGGTGCGTCCTTCGTACCCCTCGCTGTCGGCGGCCATGTACATCTGCCCGTCGGGGTCCGGGTTCCAGATGCTCCCCGGCGCTTTGAGTTCGACCAACTCGAACTCCCAGTTCCCGGGGGCCATGATGACCCAGTAGGTGTTACCCATGTACTCGTTGACCCGGACCTCGGTCTGGTCGATGCTCGGGGCGTTCCGGATGGTCCCCCGGAGATACTGGCCCACGGTGTCGTCGACGGCGGTGATTGACCAGCGCGTCGGCACGAGCCGTCGGTTCTCGCCCTGACCGAGCGCGCCCGCGGAAAGAATCGTATTTATTTCGTACACGTCGAATCCCCGGCGGTAGAGGTAGGTCATCGCGCCCTGGGCCTGCCAGTCGTCGTCTTCGAGCGTCTTCTCGACGGCCCGGGGCACCGAGGGGTTCTCCGCCAGGGTCGCGTCGTTAGCGCGAGCGCGCGGCCCGCGCGGCGCGCCGATGTCGTCCATGTCCACGTCGAGGTCCGGCGTGTCGGTGAGGCCGATCTCCACGTCGACCGGGTCGTCGGCGATAGCGACCTCACGTTGGACGCCGACGAAGCCGTCCCACACGTCGTTGACGTCCACGCTGGCCGAGCGCGTGGAGTTGAGCAGCCCGGTCCGGCGCTGGAACACGTCGTCGATGGAGTAGCCCTGCTGGTACCACTCGCCGCTGGTGACGTAGTCCGTCGGGTCGGTGTCGGGGCCGCCGACCGGCGAGAGCAGTCCCGTCGACACCTCGGGATAGTTCGATCGCCCGACGAAGATCGAGGGGGCGGTCGACCCGAAGATCGCGTCGCCCTGCACGCGCTCGTCGAGTTGCTGCTCGACGTCGTCTAAGTACTCCGTGATAGCGTAGGACTTCTCCTCGGCTAACCGCTGTAAATCGGCGGATTCGTCGCGCTGGAAGTCCTCGATGAAGTCGTCGAGCCGCATCTACCCGCGATTGGGACGGACGGGGTATGAATCCTCCGTCGTGGCCGAGAAATCGCGAGTCGGCGCGGCCCTAACTGTGGATGCCCATCGCTTCGATCTGTTCCTGGTAGCGGTTCCGGATGGTGACTTCGGTCACCTGAGCCACGTCCGCGACTTCGCGCTGGGTCTTCTTCTCGTTACAGAGCAACGAGGCGGCGTAGATAGCGGCGGCGGCGTACCCGGTCGGGGACTTCCCGGAGAGCAGTCCTTTCTCGGCGGTGGTTTCGATGATCTCGTTGGCTTTGGTCTGGACCTCCTCGGGGAGGTCGAGTTCCGAGCAGAAGCGGGGGACGTATTTTTTCGGATCGACGGGTTCCATCTCCAGGCCGAGTTCCTGGGAGATGTACCGATAGGTGCGACCGATCTCCTTGCGCTCGACGCGGGAGACCTCCGAGATCTCCTCTAAACTCCGCGGGATGCCTTCCTTCCGACAGGCCGCGTACAGGGCGCTGGTCGCGACCCCCTCGATGGAACGACCGCGAATGAGGTCGTCGCTGAGTGCCCGGCGATAGATGACCGAGGCGACCTCCCGGACGGCGCGCGGAACGCCCAGCGCCGAGGCCATGCGGTCGATCTCCGAGAGGGCGAACTGGAGGTTGCGCTCGCCGGCGTCTTTCGTCCGGATGCGCTCTTGCCACTTCCGGAGTCGGTGCATCTGGCTCCGCTTCTTCGAGGAGATCGAGCGCCCGTAGGCGTCCTTGTCCTTCCAGTCGATGGTCGTGGTCAGTCCCTTGTCGTGCATCGTCTTGGTCGTCGGCGCGCCGACGCGGGACTTCTCCTGGCGCTCGCTGTGATTGAACGCCCGCCACTCCGGGCCCGGATCGATGTTGTCCTCCTCGACGACCAACCCGCAGTCGTCACAGATCAACTCCCCCCGATCGGCGTCCTTGACGAGTTCCGCCGAATCGCATTCCGGACAGACGCGAACCCCCTCCTGATCGCCGCCCCGTTCGGTCTCGGTCTCGCGTTCGCGCTCCCGTTGACGGGTGGACCGTGTCATCGCGTTTTTATAGTAGTGATACCGCGCGTCTTAAGCTCTTAGGCAAATATTTTATGCTTCGGGCAATCGGGAACGATCCGCAGAAGCGGCCGGCCGACGCCGGTCGGGGCCGCCGGACCGAAAGTATAAGCGGGGTCGTGGGCCAACCCCAGCCAATGCCTGTCATCGAGTGCGACGCCGAGGCGGCCCGGGAGCGACTCGTCGACGCCGGCGTCGAGGTTTCGGAGGGGAACACGGACCACGAACGCTGGCGGGCCGACCACGGGGGAGCCACCGCTGTCGCGTACGACGGAAAGGTCGTCGTCCAGGGGGAATCACCCGAGGCCATCGAGGCGTTGCTCCGCGACGGCGGCGGCCGCGCCCACGTCTACTTCGACGGCGCGTGTCGCGGAAACCCCGGGCCGGCGGCCATCGGCTGGGTCATCGTGACAGGGGACGGCATCGCCACCGAGGGGAGCAAGACGATCGGGCGGGCGACGAACAACCAGGCCGAGTACGAGGCCCTGATCCAGGCGCTGCGGGTCGCCAGCGAGTACGGGTTCGACACCGTCGAGATCCGCGGCGATTCGGAGCTGATCGTCAAACAGGTCCGCGGCGAGTACGACACGAACGACCCCGAACTCAGGGAGTACCGCGTGACCGTCCGCGAACTCCTTACCGAGTTCGACGACTGGTCGCTGACGCACGTACCGCGGGAGATAAACGAGCGCGCCGACCAACTAGCCAACGACGCACTCGACGATGACTGAGGCAAACAGCGACCACGACGACGAACGCGGCGGCGAGGACCGACAGTCCGAGGAAAGGGCGACCGACGACGAAACAGCCGCGGACGTGCCGACCGAGGTAGTCGACGAAGCCGAACGACTGACCCGCCTCGCTCGCGAGGCCGTCGACGACAGCGAGGCCGAGGCCTACCGCGACCGGCGGGCGTCGTTGCTCGCGGACCACGGCTACAGGGTGCGGGTCCGCGAGGACGACTCGCGCGATGTCCTCGTGCTCCATCCCCAGGAGTGGCTCGACGACGGCCTGGTACAGGTCGATCAGATCGATGACGTCGACCGGGGCATCGAACGACCGCTCTCCGGGCCAGGCGAGGCCGACGACTGGGCGGTCGTCGAGGAACACAACAGCGAAGTCGTCGCCGAAGTCGAGGCCGAATACGGGGCGGTCCACGGTCAAAACGCCGCGGTGTTCGCCGAGTTCATGAGTAACCACTACGCGCGGGCGGTGGAGTCGGCGACTGACGACGAAAAAGAAGAGTTCGTAACCGACTATTTCAGGCGGAACGCGTGGCCCAGCGACGAGCAACGCGAAGCCATCGAACGGTCAGTCGAGATCACTATCGAGGTCGGCCGGTCGCTTACCGGTGCTGCTGAATGAGCGACTCGATCTCGTCGGCGCGCTCGTCGTCCGTGACGAACTTCCCGAACACCCAGCCGAGCTGGTCGAGAACCGCGTCGTGACCCTTCTCGGTGAGGGCGTACTGGTTCGTCCGCTTGTCGAGTTCGCTTTTCTCGACTAAGTCCATCTCGACGAGGTCGTCGAGGTTCGGGTAGAGCCGACCGTGATTGACCTCCGAGTCGTAGTACGATTCGAGCTCGCGCTTGATCGCGAGGCCGTACCGGGGCTCCTCCGAGAGGATGGCGAGAATGTTCTGCTGGAAGGCGGTGAGTTCTCTTGCGACGTCCATTTTTCCGTCTACAGTTTGTGTCTCTGACATACTTAGCTAAATGTCATCAAGACATTTAACGCTTGTTAACTCAATTCGAGTTTCCGGGGATATTATCCATGATAGAAGTCCTTGTTATCCATTCAAACACCTCGGAGACCATATACTTACCACGAGGTTTTGTAACTTAGTTCCCAGTCCTATTATATCTCATATATTTGTTGGCCGGGTTTCGATCGCGGACCGATCGGGTTCGAGTGGGGAGACCTGTGGTCCGTCAGCGGGACGGGTGGGCGGTGGCCTTTGCCGGAGGTCTGACCGGATTACGAAAGTACTTTTTGGCCTCCTGTCGCAGACGCGGGTGATGACGAACCTCTGGGAAGACATGGAGACGGGTCCGAACCCGCCCGAAGAGATCTACGCGGTCGTCGAGTGTCTCAAAGGCGAGCGTAACAAGTACGAATACGACAAGGACGTCCCCGGCGTCGTTCTGGACCGAGTGCTGCACTCGAACGTCCATTATCCGTCCGACTACGGGTTCCTCCCGCAGACCTACTACGACGACGAGGACCCCTTCGACGTGCTGGTGCTCGTCGAAGACCAGACGTTCCCCGGCTGCGTCATCGAGGCCCGTCCGGTCGCGATGATGAAGATGGACGACGACGGCGAGCAGGACGACAAGGTCATCGCCGTTCCGACCGAGGACCCCCGGTACGATCACATCGAGGACCTCGAGGACATCCCACAGCAGACTCTGGACGAAATCGACGAGTTCTTCGCGACCTACAAGAACCTCGAAGCGGGCAAGGAAGTCGAGACGCTGGGCTGGGAGGACAAGGCCGCAGCGAAAGACGCCATCGAGCACGCGATGGACCTCTACGAGGAGAACTTCGCCTAACTGGCCCGCGGACCGCCGCGATTTTTTCGCTCACCGCCGACCAACAGCCCCGGCGTCGGCTACGGTCGAGACGGGATCGGTGTTCGACCGCGCGATAGCTCCCGGAGTTCACCGAGCAGGACTTTCGGCAGTTGTCCCAGTAGCCAGGCAGTCGGGAGCGGATCCGACAGCGAGACGAAGGTGTGGTCCACGCGGAGGAAATCGGCCAGAAATGGGGCCATCGCGCGGATGTTTCCGTCCGAGAACTGGTGGCTGAGCCACTCGAAGTCCTCGGAGGTGCGACGCTGGACCACGTCGGTCCGGTAGTCGCCGTCGTGGCCCACCCGCTCGCCGCGGAGCTGTCGGTAGTGCAACCACGGGAAATCGACGCCGCAGTTGATCGCGAACGGGAGCGACCCCCAGTAGCGGCCGTTCATCTCGATGAGAACGTACTCGCCGTCCGGTCGCTCCATGAACTCCACCTGTGCCGGGCCGGTCCAGTCGAAGACGTCGATCACGCGAGCCGCGTAGTCGAGCATCGCCGGGTCGTCGACGGCGGAAAGCAGGGCCGAACTCCCGCCGGAGGGCGGCACCGTCCGGAGGCGACGCTCCTGGAAGTGTGCGCGGACCTCGCCGTCGTCTGCCAGGACGACCGTCGTCGTCGTCTCGCCGGGAACGTACTCCTGGACGAGCGGCTGCCAGTCGTGGAGTTCGGGAGTCGACGAAAGCAGCGTTCGGTAGGTCTCGACGAGTTCCGACGGGGAGTTCGCGTAGTTCCGGTCGTCGACGAGGTGGGTCTGACACTGGCCCCGGTCGTCCCATCGCGTCTTGCTCCGCGGTTTCACCACGACCGGATACGAGAGGTCCGAGGCGATTCGCTCGACCTCGCTCAATCCGGACGGAGCCGCGGTCTCGGGGGTCGGAACGTCCAGCGATGACACGCGCTCGAAGAGGCGCCCCTTGTCGAATACCTCCTGGAACGTGTCCCAGTCCTCGGCCGCGACGCGGGTCCCCGTCGATTCGATCTCGTCGCCGTGTTTCGAGAGGAGAGAGGTCATCGAGTCGGTCGGGCCGAACACGAACTCGTGGTCCCGCTCGTCCAGATACGAGAGCAGGTGGTCGATGAACGCCTGGTGATTCTCTCTGGGGTCGGGATGGACGAACCGCTCGTCGCTGAACCGCGAGAGCATCCCGAGTGTCGGCTCCGTGGGTCCACCCGCGACGACCGAAACGTCACGTCGCCCGAGCGATCGGACGATAGCGAGTCCGGTTTGGTTCTGGGTCGTCAACACGAGGACACTGCCAGTGGCCATTACCCAGTCCCCAACGGGCCTTGGAATTAGTATAGGTAGCCTGCCCAGGGAAAGACGGGTCTTTCGTCGGAACCGCGTCTCGACACGACACCAGTAGGACAGTTATTCAACGGAGATGTCCGACGGACCAGCACGTTCGTTCCGTTTCGAATCCGTTCACGGGCACCGATCAGCAGGGGAGATGACGGATACCGACCGTGGCCCGGAATCACCGCGCTCGTTCCGTCACCCGACGGCAGACCGTCTATGTTCTGTGGTTATCCCGGCCACGCCCACCATGTGTTATGCTTATGAGTAATTATTTGGGCGTCCCGTCCGTATTCCATACTACGATGGCGACCGAACGACACACCGGCGGTCTGTTCCACGTGACGGTGGTGCCCGAGAACTTCGATCCCGACGCGGACGGGTCCCGGAGCGACGAGTGCGAGTCCGATACGTGACGTTTCTTGCCGGTATCAGGGACGAAGAGAGGCATCCACCGCGAAAAGAAGGTTCTTGTGCCCGGTCACGGTAACGGGTGGTATGGGTCTGTTCGACCGGATTCGAGGCGACGATGGTCCCCGGGTCGCGTTCATCGGGATCGACGGGGTGCCGTACAGTATGCTCGCCGAGCATTTCGACGAGTTCGAGAACCTCGCGGCGATAGCCGAGGAGGGGAGTTCGGGGCCGATCGACAGCATCGTGCCGCCGGAGTCGTCGGCCTGTTGGCCGGCGCTGACGACCGGCGTCAACCCGGGCGAAACCGGCGTCTACGGGTTCCAGGACCGTGAAGTCGGCTCCTACGAGACGTACGTCCCGATGGGCCGTGACGTTCAGGCGACGCGCATCTGGAACCGCGTCCACGACGCCGACCGCCGCGCGACCGTCATGAACGTCCCCGTGACCTTCCCGCCACAGCGCGACGTCCAGCGCATGGTGTCCGGCTTCCTCTCGCCGAGCATCGACAAGGCAGCTTACCCTGACGAGTTCGCCGGCTACCTGGAAGGAATCGATTACAAGATCGACGTCAACGCGAAACTGGGCCACGACGACGACAAGGCCGACTTCATCGAGGACGCCCACGAGACGCTCGACCGTCGCCACGAGGCCTTCACCGAGTACATCGAACAGGACGACTGGGACCTGTTTTTCGGCGTGTTCATGACCACCGACCGGGTCAACCACTTCCTGTTCAAGGACTACGAACACGACGGCGAGTACAAAGAGGAGTTCCTCGACTTTTACCGCAAAGTCGACCAGTACATCGGCGAGATCCGCGAGAGCCTCCCCGACGACGTGACGCTCGTCGTCGCGTCCGACCACGGTTTCACGACGCTCCACCACGAGGTCCACTTCAACGAGTGGCTCGAACAGGAGGGCTGGCTCTCCTACCAGGACGACGACCACGAGGAACTGGGCGACATCGCCGAGGAGACGAAAGCCTACTCGCTCATCCCCGGTCGCTTCTACATCAACAAGGAGGGACGGGAACCCCGCGGATCCGTTCCCGAAGACGAGTACGAGGACGTTCGCGACGAACTCCAGGCCGAACTCGAAGCGCTGGAAGGACCCGACGGGACGAAGGTCGCCGACCGCGTCGTCACCAGGGAGGACGCCTTCCGCGGCGACCACTCCGACATCGCCCCGGACCTGGTCGTCGTTCCGAACCACGGCTTCGACCTCAAGGCCGGCTTCAAGGGGAGCGACGAGGTGTTCGACGTCGGCCCCCGCAACGGGATGCACAGTTTCGACAACGCCTGTCTGTTCGTCGACGAGCCGGACGCCCGCATCGAGGACGCGGACCTCTACGACATCGCCCCGACGATGCTCGAACTGCTCGACGTCGACTACAACCGGTCCGAGTTCGACGGGTCGAGTCTGCTGACTTCCTGATCTCGGGACTGGTTTCCGCTACCCGGGCTACCGAACGACCGTCACCGGGACGGGCGATCGACGAAAGACCTTTTCGGCGACGTTTCCGACCATCAGCGAGTCGCTCAGAGTGCCGCCGTGACTCCCGAGGACGACCGTCTCGAAGTCCTCCGCCCGGTTGACGATCGCCCGGATCGGATTCCCCAGCTGGACCTCGGTATCGATCTCCCTGTCGGCGTCGGCCGCGATCTCACGGGCGCGCTCGAACACAGGGGCGGCCCGGTCCCGTGCCGCTTGCTCGACGTCGTCTTCGACGGCGATGGACGTCGCTCGGCCCCACATCGGTGATGGCTCGCCGACGACGCTCAGCACGGTGACTTCCGCGTCCGGATGCGCGTCGAGGGCGTATTCGAGGGCCGCTTCCGCCATCTCCGAGTCGTCCATCGGAACGAGAACGCGAGTGATCATAGCCGATGCTACGCCGAGGATTCGGATAAAAACACGGCACCGCTAGAGGATAAGCGAAAAGAGGAGGTACGAGCCGACGACCGAGAGAATCGGCGTGAAGACCCACAGGAAGACGATCCGTGCCGTGGCCGACGGATCGAACAGACTCTCTGCTGTGAGATCTTCGGGGTCCTCGTCGCCGATCTGCGGAACGGACGCGTCGCTCTCAGTGCGGGCCGCCTGGTGATCGGTGTCACCACTCGCGAGTTCGCCGACGGTCGGTCCCGCAGGAACGTCTTCCCCGGCCGTCGGCGTCGCGAGCGCCCCGGTCGTGGGTCCCTGTTCGTGTTCGTGCTCCGGGGTCGGCGTTGCGATCTCGGCGAGTGTGGCAGCGCGACTCGCCCGTCCCCAGCCGAGACCGATGATGCAACAGGTCGTGCTGACCGCGAGACTGGCAGGGATGCCCAGTCGGGAGAGGACGGTGATGATGGTCGCACCGATTGTCGAGACGACGAGCGCGGCGAGAATCGGCAGGTCGGTGATGTCGTTCCCGACCGTGGCGAGCGTCCGGCGCGCGATGGTGAACCCGCCGAGACCGATAGCAGCGACGGCCAGCAGTATCCCCTGTTCGATGGTGATCGAGCCGTTCCCCACGAGCGGCGCGACCGCGTTGGCCGCGTTCGATGCGCCCGCGCTGAATCCCATGTAGCAGGCGATGACCAACACGAGCAGCGAGCCGACGACGTCCCGCCGCGACGCGTTCTCGTTGAATCGCGGGTACGGGGCCCGGCCTGAGCGGTCCAGTTCGACGAGTTGGGTCTGGAGCCGGCCGAACGAGAACCGGGCGTTGAGGTGGGGGTAGAGGTACCGTCCGATGACGGCCCCCGCGAAAAAGCCCAACAGCGGGGCGACGATCCACGCCGAGACGATGGTGAACATCAGCGCCGAGTTCAGCGTGTCCGTCGCCAGGCCGAGGCCGACGATCGCACCGACGGACGTCATCGACGTGGAGGCAGGGACGCCGTAGAGGTTCGCGAGCATGAGGCCGAGGCCAGCGAAAAAGAGGACGCCGACGGCGGCTTCCGGCGTGAACTGCGCGGCCGGGACGATCCCGTCGCTCATGGTGTCGATGACGTTCCGGCCGACCGTCCACGCGCCCAGGAAGGCGAAGGCGGTGAACAGCCCCGCGGCCGTCGTCTTCGTGACGATGCGACTCCCGACGGCCGGACCGAACGCGACGCCAGTGGAGGACCCGCCGATGTTGTAGCCGACGAACGCTGCAACCAGGATGCCGACGACGACGAGTGCCGAGACCATTTGAACGAAACCCGGATCTGGGCGACGTGACCCCATACACCGCCGCAGCCCTTCGGTTTGTTGCTTCCACCACCTCCCCTGATACGGCATCTATTTCGGGAATAAAGACTCCACAGAGTGCAGTTGGTGATACGCACTCGGCAATTATGTCAGACAACAGAGTTAATCTGCTCCGAAGCCTCTAGACGCTCGTTATGCTAGGGGAGATACGACGACTCAACCGAGAGACGCGCGTCCAATACGCTCTAATGTTCATCTTCGGGGCGCTGTGTATCGGCGTCGCGTTCGCACCGCTCGAGGAAACCATCCGCATCACGGCCGTCGGGACCCTGTTCGGGTTCACCGCGGGGCTCTGGGTCTCACACCTCGTCCAGGTGCTGCGACGCGCCGCTGACGCGAACCGCGCCGACGTCGGGGGAGTGACCGGACAGTGAGCCCGCGAGAACGAACTGGGGAGCGGTCGGACGCCACCCCGGAAACGGAGGTCGAGTCGACGTTCCTCGACGGTATCGAGTTCCTCACTGGCAGAGACCCCAATCTCGGGTCCTTTCTCCTCGTCGTCGGGATCGTGACCTGCGTGTTCATCGCGCTGTTCCAGTTCACGCTCCCGCCCCCTGTCTCCCACCTGCTGACGGCCGGTGTCGTCTTCGTTACCGTTCTCAGCGCCGTCTTCGGGTCGGTTCTCGACGGCCTGGGCTTCTTCGAGCGGGAGACCACGACCACCACGGACGAGCCCGCCGACCGTCAGTCGGCCGCCAGACCGTGGGTCCCCGCCGAGCGACCGTCCGCACCCCTGCCGCCGGTGATCAACTTCGACGCCGAACTGCGAGCCTACGCCGACATGTACGACGGGGACCTCCCGGTCGAGTTCGGCCCGTTCATCAGCGACTATCTCCGCCTGAAAACCAACACGGACAACCGTGCGACCATCGCCAGCGACCTCCGTGCCGACCTCAATCCGATCGGCACGCTCTTCGAGGCGGGATCCGAGGGCGATGAACTCTACGAAGAGATCTCCGACCGTCTCTTCCGATATATCAGCTCGAAGGGGACGCATCTCACGCTGAACCGTGTCACGTTCTCCGATAAGGACGGCACGGAGGCCGACGTCACGGCACTCAGAAACCAGCTCGCGAACGTCGAACTCGACATCACCAACGAGGGTGAGCCAGCGGAAGCAGCGGCCATCGTCACGCTGTACGACGAGGACGATGCGGCGATCCTCAGTCGCACCTGCGAGGCCGGCCTCGTCCGCCCGGGTGCCACGAAAGTCATCTCCGCCGAGATCTTCGTTCCCTCGGACGCCGAACGCGCCGGCGCGACCGTCGGCGTCTCCGGTCCCGGGCGGGCCGTGGCGGGCGCCTGAGCGCTGCGCTGCCGGTTGCAGACCGGCACGTAGCCAGCCGTTCGCTGTTCTCCCCGGGGGACGCGAGTCGTCTGCCGGGCGTCTGACGGGTTGTTTTGTGGACTGGTCACGTACCCCCGGGCATGACCAGTCTGACGGACGTGTACGAACACGGCGTCGGCGCGGTTGCCAGCCGTCGACGGCGGTATCTCGGGCTGGCACTGTTCGGCGTCGGCGCGCTCATGGTCGTGACGGGGATCGTCCTCGGGACGACCGGCGTGGGCGAACAGTTCGGCCTCGCCGTCTTCGAGGCCCGCGAACTCGCCGGCGTCCTCGCCGGTCTCGGAGTCCCGGCCGCCTTCCTCGGGAGTTTCACGCTGCTCCCCTCCAGCCGGCGGACCCAGGCCGCGGCGCTCATCGGCGGCAGTCTCTCCGTCTTCGGCGTCGTACTCTTCCGGGAGGCCTACCCGTACCAGTGGGTCGGGGCGACCGGCAGCACGGACCTCACGCTCCCGGTCGTGGTGGTGTACTTCGTGGGTACCATCACGACGTTCTGGTGTCTGTTCCTGGCCGTCGCCAACGTCAAACGGCGCAACGATCCCGGCGGCACGGTCACGATGGAGGTGACCGAGGAAGGAACGACCCGAGTCCTCGAAGTGTCGGGGTCCGTCCCCGGTTTCGGCAGTGTCGGCCTGTTCGGGACCGATCCCGAAGGTGAGGTCGAGACCCAGACCAACCACGACGACGAGGATGTACTGTACGACCGCCGAGACACGGCCGGGCCCGCACAGCCGACCAGTGACGGCGGCGCGGCGACCCAGTCAGTCGACGGTGACGGGCCAGTCGAACCGGTCCCCCAGGAAGTCGTCGACGCCGTCGAAACGCGCGGTCAGCCGGACCCGTACTGCGGCAACTGCGAACACTTCCAGTACGTCCGCGTCGGCGGCGAGATCAAACCCGGGTGTACGCTCCACGAGGAAGTCATGGACGACATGGAGTCCTGCGAGAACTGGGCGGCCAACAACTGATACTCACTCGATTTTCGTCCACTTCGATTCCACGTCGCGGTTCGCGCCGACCAGCCCGGAGACGAACTCCTCTAGCGACTGGCCGACCAGTTCCGAGAGTTGTGCCATCTGATTCACCTGTCAGTGACAATCGAAGGCATCGCCATAGTGGTTGGCCACCCCAACGGGACCAGCCCGCGTCGGTTCCCGGCCGCATCCGACGGAATTTTATTGGGGCTTCCGTAAGGGTGCCTACTACAATGCAGTTCTGTGACGAATGCGGTTCGATGATGAAAACCGACGACGGCATGTGGGTCTGTGGGAGCTGCGGCCACGAGACGCCACGAGACGAAGCCACCGAATCCGGGATGACGTCGACCCAATCCCAGGAGGAAAGCGAGGTCATCGACACCTCGGAGGTCGACGCCGAGGACATGGGGCCGACGACCAACGCTCGCTGTCCGGAGTGTGACAACGACCGCGCGTTCTGGGAGATGAAACAGATCCGCGCCGCAGACGAGAGCGAGACGCGCTTTTTCACCTGCACCGAGTGCGAGCACAAGTGGCGCGAGGACGACCACTGACGACGGATGGCCGACGATAGCGGCCAGGGGATGCCCGTCGTCCCGGCGACCGAACGCGAGGGCTGGGTTCGGACGGAAGCCAGCACCGAGACCGTCTTCCGGCTCCCGGCCGCCGAAGTCGTCGGACACACGCTCGTCTACGAGGACGAGGACCTCCGGGCGAGCGTTCGAGCGGCGACCGACGGGAGCCTCGACCGGATGTGGCGCTTCTTTTTCGCGACTCGGATGTCCTTTTCGCCGCCGCTACCGCCTGCCGTCGGGCCGATGGCCGTCTTCTCGACGGTCCGTTCGAAGGCCGAATCCGAGTTCGCGACGATCCTGCGCGAGCGTGGCTTCCGCGACGTGGAGTCGGGCACTCGCCAGCGCGTCCGGGTCAACACCGGCGACCGCGCCCGCCTGCGTGCGTTCAGTGCGACGCTCGACACGCCGCTCCCGGACGGGACCACGGGCGAGTTACCGATCGACGGCTGGCTCGCCCTCTGGACGACCGACGGCGAGTTCCGCCTCGCCGGCGGCGCGTACCCCGCCCGGCCGCTCGAGGAGTTCCTCGATATCGACCTGCCGGACGTTGCGACCACCCCCAGCGAGTTCCGGGCGGACCTGCTTTCGCTCGTCCGGTCCGTCGAGTGACTCAGGCCGCCCGCCGAACTCGAACCTGTCGAACGTGCTGTCGCAGGCGTCGGGGCATCGCTTTCATGAGTCCCCACCCGTCGACTTCGGTCCGACCGTCGGCCAGCCGTTTGCTGAGCCAGCCGGGTTCGGCGTTCGCGCCGAGCATGGCGATCCGGGCCCCCGCGACGTAGACGGGGGCGGTGATCCCGCCCGCGGCGAGCGTCTCGTCGAGTTTTCGGAGCGTCTCCCCTTCGGTCCGGACGATCCGGACTGCCGCCCGGAGGGACTCGACGACGATCTCGACCTGCCCGGTGATCGACGTGAGCTGTAGCGTCGCGCCGTCGAGCGAAACGAGGAGGTTGGCCGCCATCTCGACTGGGCCAGACGCGACGCCGGTGAGCAGTTGATCGACGGTCCTGAACATGGCAGAGAGGTTCAGCTCGGATTATTCTAGCCGCGCGAACGTCAGATAGCCAGTGTGGCCGACGCCCGCCGTCGACGGGCGGGAGCCCCGGTCGTCGAAGTCCATCTCGCGCTGGATGGTCTCCAGCGATTCGACGTCCGAGAGGCCGGCCTCGCGGGCGGCCGCGACGATTTCTCGGGTCTGCTCGACGAACGGCGAGTAGACGGCGACGAACCCCCCCTTCGCGAGCAGGTCGGGCGCGCGAGCGACAACGGTCGCCGCGTCCTCGGTGTCGAGCGTCAGTACGTCGAACGACTCCCCCGTGAGGGCGTCGAGTTCGGCGGTCACGTCGCCGACCCGCACGTCGACGCGGTCGTCGACGCCCGCCAGCGTCATGTTCTCGCGGGCGACCTCGGCGAAGTCGGCGTCGCGCTCGTAGGTCACCACGTCCGCGCCCGCACGGCCGAGGTACGCCGAGAGGACCCCCGTCCCGGTGCCAGCGTCGAGCACCCGATCGCCGCCCGAAACTCCGGTATGGCCCATCACGAGGCCGATGTCTCTGGGCATCATCGGCGCACCGGTGCGCTCGAAGTGGGCGAAGCAGTCGGGACCGCGCAGTTCCCGGACGGTGAAGGCCTCGTCCAAGTGCGTCGTGACGACCTCCCCCGCCGCGGCGTCCTCGGGGACCTCCAGCACACCGAGGTCGGTCTCTAGAGTTTCGCCTCGTTCGAGGAGGTACTCGCGGTCGTCGCGAACCAGGAGGACTGCCACGTTACTCCAGGTCGGCGATTGCCGCCGCGAGGTCGCCGTCGTTCGCGACCAGCGCGTCGAGGGCGTCCTCCTCGGAGACCCCGGCGCGCTGGGCGACGATCTCGATGTCGGCGCTGGGGATGCCCCCGTCGTCGCCGTCGTCACCGTCGCCGCTCTCGATTTCGCCGGCCGAGTCGCCCTCACCGCGGGCCCGGCTCTCGGGCGAGCCGATGACCTGGTAGGTCGCCTGGCCCTGGGCGTCCATCTTCTGGACTTCCGCGTCGGTGAAGACGAGTTCCTCGTCGGGTGTGCGAATGACGACCTCCTCGGCGTCGATCTCGGTCAGGTCGATCCCGAACTGGTCCATCATCTGTTGCATCTTCCGCGGGTCGAATCCGCCGCCTCCGAACATACCCGTTCGGTCGCGGTCCGGACAAAAAACCCCACCGGTTCCCCCTACCCACTGTCCTCTCGTGACGAGTGCTCCTCGTCGCTCCCACCGGTCAGGCGGTCGAACACCAGCAACCCGACCCCGCCGCCGAACGCACCGAGACTGAGCAGGGCGACCAGCAGGTGCCACTCGGAGACCCAGAACGGGAGCGGGTAGCCCGACCGGAGCAGCGTCAACAGCGGCGTCAACACCGGAACCCCCGACTCGGATTCGAGGTCGACGTCACCCTGCTCGGGGTTGTACACCTGGCCGCCGACGGTCTCGCCCTCTGGGAGGCGTTCGGCCTCGTAGGGGATGTACTCGAAGGTGGTGCTCCAGACGACGCTGCCGTTTTCGTCGATCTCGACGACGCGTTTGTTCCGGGAGTCGGTGACGAGCGTGTTCCCGTTCGCCAGTCGGTCGGCGTCCCGGGGCCACTTGAACGCCAGGCCGTTGGCCTCGTTGACGCCCCAGGCGACGAACCACTCGCCGTCCGAACCGTTCCGGTGGAGTTCGACGATCCGGTCGTTCCCGCTGTCGGCGACCAGGATCGCGTTCTCCGCGAGCCACTGCGGGTTGTGCTGTTTGTCGAAGAGCCCGGAATCACCGCATCTGATGTCCCCGTCGCCGTCGGTGTCCTCCAGCCCTGGACAGTCGTCGTCGTCCGCGTCCGTGCGGTCCTCGTTGATCACGTCGACGACGCCCTCGCCGCGTTCGACGACGACGATCTGGTTCGCGTTCCGAACGCTGACCAGGTAGCGGTCGTCACCGAGGTTGTCCACGTCGTTGATGTGGAGCCAGTCCGTTCTGGTGGGGTCCTCCGGCGCGTCGTAGAAGGAACTGGCCCGCCACTCCCAGGTTTCGGTGCCGTTCCGGTCGACCGTGTAGATCCGTTCGTGCTCCATGTCCGAGACGAGGAACTCGCCGGAGGGCAGGCGTTCGACGTCGTGTGTCTCGCTGTTTCCGCGTGTCCGAACCGGATAGCTGTACTCGAAGGTGACCGGGTCCTCGGCGTCCGGGTCGAGGATGCGGAACCCCGTGTGGGTACACGGCGACGCGTAGGGGCCACAGTCGGTGTAGCCGCTGTCCATGAACCCGGCCATGACGGTGTCGTTTTCGAGACCGGTCACGTCGAAGTAGCTGTCGGCGTCCGCGATCTCCCAGACCTGCTGGCCGCGCTGATCGACGCGCTGGACGCTCCCGTGTTCGTGATAGCCCAGGCCGCCGCCCTGGATGCCGACCAGCGTCGCGGTCTCGTTTTCCGTGGTGACTTCCTGGGACGGTGCCATCGCCCCGCTTGCGGCGACGAGCGCCAGGCCGACGACGGCGACCGCGACCAGGACGACGCCGAGTCTATCGCGTTCCATCTGGCCGAGGTGACCATTCGCAAGCAGTAAAACGCTCCGCTCTAGCGGGTCTCGGGACCCGTCACTCCATGTACCCGAGTTGCTGGAGCCGTTCGGTGACGGCGTCCGACCCACGGTCCCCGTCGGCCTCGTCTAGCGTAATCGGGTCGCGTCGGTCCCACGACCGGTCGTCGTCGAAAACGGGCAACACCTCGCCCCGCATGTCACTGGGCACGTCGCATCCGCTCGCGGCCAGCAGCGTCGGTGCCATGTCCAGGATGCTGATCCGGTCGAGTTCGCCCCGATCCGCGAAATCCGGGCCGCTGGTCAGGAAGATGCCGTGGGGCGTGTTCTCGGCCGCCCAGCGGTCCGGCCCGGTCTGGATCTCGCCGCCGCCGATGCCGTCGTTGACGTGGACGCCCGGCCGCTGGTCGACGACGACCTCCGGGGCCGAGTCGACGTACGGCCCGTTGTACACGTCTTCGCCCCTGTGGACGGCTGTAAACAGCGGCCCTTGCTCGTCGGAAACCTCTCGGAGGTCGGCCATCAGTTGCTCCCGGACCGACTCGACGTCGAAGCGCGGGTTGATGTAGACCGGTCCCTGCCCGCTCGCGAGGACTTTGGACTGTTCTACGTCGATGGCTTCGAGTTTCCGGTTGCGCTTGACGCCTTCCCGCTGTGGGACCAGTTGCTGGATGCGCTCGGGAACGACGTTCGCGAGCACGTCGACGACGCCCGCGCGTTTGGCGACCTGCAGCAGTCGCTCGCGGTCGAGCCCAAGCGTCTGGAGTACGTCCTCGACGGTCCGGCCGCGGACCTGATACCCGTTCTCGGCCAGCCACTCGTTGATGTAGAACTCCGTCGTCGTCGGCGCGCTCCCGTGGTCGGACATTAGCACGAGGTTCGTGTCCTCCATCCCGTCGAGACGCCCGAGCCACTCGTCGACCAGTTCCCAGGCGCGACGGGTCGGCTCCTCGTCCCAGAAGAAGTGGTGGAGAACGTTGAGATAAAAGAGCGTGACGTGGACGAAATCCAGGTCGCGTTCCTCCATGAGGGTGGTGGCAGCCTCGAACCGGGCGTCCAGCAGGTCGAGGATGGCGTCGACTTCGGCCCCGCGCTCGTCGTTCGAGGAGAGCAGCGGTTCGGGGTGGACGCGGTAGTCGAACCGGTCTTCGAGTTCGTCGGCGAGGGACTCGGGCGAGGTGTAGCCCGAACTGATCGACCGGTACTCGCCCTCGACGGCGTCGGGACCGCCGGCGACGACGACCCCGTCGATCTCCCGCGGGGGGTACATCGTCGGCATGTTCACGACGCCGGCCGACTGGCCCTCGTCGTTGAGGTAGTCCCACAGTTCGGCGGTCTCGAAATTCCCGCCGTTCATCACGTCGATCCGCCCCTCCGCCAGGTCGACCCGCTCGAACCAGAAGACGCCGAGGCCGCCGGGGTCCTTCCCCGCGGAGTAACACTTCCAGTTGGGGAAGGTAACGGGGGGGAGACAGCTCCGCGTTTCGGCCCACGAGGAGTGCTCGCGGAGCGCGGCGAGGTTGGGGAGCGTGCCGTCTTCGATCCACGGGTCGAGGAGCCGCCAGCTCGCGCCGTCGAGGCCGACGACGAATGTCCGCGTCATACCCCAAGCGAGACGAGGGCCGTACTAGTTCCTTTCGTCCGACGGGTTCGCCGGCAACCCTCGCCCGAACGACACATCTAAGTAAACCGGAAATACGACTCTACCTGTGCGCACCGTCGCAGTCATTCCCGCCTATCACGAAGCCTCCACCATCGGGCCGGTCATCGACGGGACCCAGCAGTACGTCGACGAGGTCGTCGTCGTCGACGACGGGTCGACCGACGGGACCGCGGCCGTCGCACGCGACCACGGCGCGACGGTCATCAAACACGTTTTCAACACCGGCGTCGGTGGGGCCGTCAGGACCGGCTACCGCTACGCCATCCGCCACGAGTTCGACTTCATCGTCCAGGTCGACGCCGACGGCCAACACGACCCCGAGAAGATCCCCGAGTTGCTCGACGCCGCCGCGGACGCCGACATGGTGATCGGGAGTCGGTATCTCAACGAGAGCATCCAGGACTACCCGCTCATTCGCCGAATGGGGATCCGGTTTTTCACCGAACTGGTCAACCGCCTGGGCGGCGTCGACATCACCGACGTGACGAGCGGCTTCCGCGTCTATCGCGTCTCGGCGCTCGAAGAGATCCTCCACCGCTCGGACAGCCACTGGGCCGTCGAGCAGACGCTGGAAGCCGCCCGTCAGCAACACCGGATCACCGAGGTGTCGACCACGATGCCCGTCCGGGACGAGGGCGAATCCCAGTTCTCGATCCGGACGCTCGCGCTCTATCCGATCCGAATGACCGACGTCATCCTCCGCGTGCTCGTCTTTCGATAACCATGGCCTCCTCCTTTACGCTCGTCAACCTCGTTGCACTGCTCGTCGGACTCGGCTTCCTGTTCAACGGGTACGTCATCGTCAGGCGCGGCCGGGAGGACATCGCGCTGTTCGTCATGTCCCTGGTCGTCGGCACCGGCCTCATCTTCGTCGCCCTCTTTCAGAACTCCTTTCAGATCGTCGCGACGGTGCTCGGCCTCGAACTGAAGGCGCGAGCCATCCTCGTCATGTCGAACCTGACGCTGTTCGTCGTCGTCACGTACCTGTTCAACCGGATCGGCAAGCTCTACGACCGGCTCTCGCGCGTCAACGAGGAACTCAGCCTCCTCAAACAACAGCTCGAGGACGAGCCGGATGAGCGATAAAGCCGTCCTCTCCATCGATTTCGAGCTGTTCTCCCAGACGCCGGCCTACCGGAGCGCCGCGGGCGAGACCGATCGCGACGGCGTCGGCCTCGCCGGGGGCGAGTTTCTCCTGAATCGGCTGGCCGACCACGACGCGTCGGCCACCTGTTTCGTCGTCTCCTCGGTCGCCGAAGCGTATCCGGAGGCCGTCGAGGCACTGGCGGCGGCCGGCCACGAGATCGGATCACACACGCACACGCACAGGCTCCTCACGGACCTCGACGCCGATGATCGCCGCGAAGAGATGGAGCGGTCGCGAACGGTACTGGAAGACGTCACCGGGAACACAGTCTCGGGCTTTCGTGCGCCGGCGTTCGACATCGCCTCTGACCACTTCGACGCGCTGGCGGCGACAGGCTACGCCTACGATTCGAGCGTCGTCGCCAGCCGGCGGATTCCGGGCTGGTACGGCGGTGAGTACGACCTCACGCGGCCGGCACCGGCGAGCGAAGTTCGCGCGGACGCGCCGGCCGGACTCGCGGAACTCCCGGTGAGCGTCATGCCGGGCCTGCGACTCCCACTGACGGGCACCTGGCTCCGGTTTTTCGGCCCGCGCTACACGATCCTGGGGATGAAACTGCTCGCGCGGCGCGGGATCGCACCCGTGCTCTACGTCCATCCCTGGGAGTTCGTCGACCTGCCCGAGGTCGAGGGCGTGCCGGCGCGCGTCTACTGGCGGACCGGCGACTGGATGCGCCGCGCCGTCGAGCGAATTCTGGCCCAGCCCTTCGAGTTCGTGACCGCTCGCGACGTGGTCGAGGACGCCGATACCGGGGTCGAGTGAGATGGCGCGCACGTCGCTTTCGCTCCGCGGAGTCGCCGTCACGGCGGCGAAGGTCGCCATCGCCGTCGCCGCCTTCGCCTGGCTCGTCGGGCAGATCGACGTCGAGCGCGCACTCGGCGCGCTCGGCGGCCTCCAACCCGGTCCCATCGCGGCGCTGTTCGCCGTGAGCATCGCCGGGCTGTTCGCTCGCTTCTACACCTGGCAGGTCACCATCGCTCCGGTACAGCGCGTCTCCGTCCGGACGGCCGGGAGCATCGCGCTCATCGTGAACTTCGTCAACCAGTTGCTCCCCTCGCGGCTATCGGGGCGACTCGCCGCGCCGTTCGTCCTGCGAAGCCAGACTGGGATGGCCTACACGGACGCAGCGGCCGTCTCAGGCGTTCACACCGGCATCTACGCGCTCCTGTACGGACTCGTGTCGCTCGTCGGTGTCGCGGCGAGTTACGGACAGCTCCCCTTCGGTCTCGTCGTCGTCGTCGGCCTCTCGACCGGGCTCTACCTCGCCGCCGGCGTGTTCGTCCTGGCGGTCGGTACGAACCTGCAGTTCCTCGACCCGCTTCTGGCCGTCCTGACTCGGGTCGTCGCCAGGGTGCCGCGAGTCGGGGAGCGCGCAGCCGAGCGAATCCGGGACCTGTCGTCGGGGACCGACGCTTCGGCGGCGACGTTCCGGGACCTCGCGACGAATCCTCGGGTGTGGCTCGGCTACGCGGCCGGCTGGGCAGTCACGCTGGTGCTGGCCCCCGGCGTTCGGGTTTTCCTGCTACTCGCGAGTTTCGGCGTGGCCTTCGAGCCCGTCGTCCTGCTCCCGCTCTATCTCGTGACGGCCTACAGCGTGACGCTGCTCCCGCTGACGCCCGGCGGCATCGGCGTCACGGAGGCGACCGCAACCGCCGTGTTCGTCGCGCTGGGCGTCCCCGCCGAGGTCATCGTGCCGATCGTCCTCGTCGACCGCGTGTTCGGGATCTACCTGCCAGCAGTCATGGGCTGGTACCCGTCGACGCGGCTCGACCTCGCCGCGATGTCGGTGGACTAGCGGTCGGCGAGCGAGCGAAGCCCTGAGCAACGCGCGCCCTCAGAACGGCACCCGCCGGGGCTGGCGACAGTCCCCGGTCCGTTCCAGAATGACAGTGTACTGGTTTGGGGTGAGTTCCTGCTCGTCGGCGAACTGATCGACGTGGGGCGTGATCCCGTGCCCGAGCAGATCAGTGACCGATCCCGGCGTCGGGCGCTGCGGGACGAAGTTCGGGGGACGCGGGCCGAACTCGGCGGCGATCTCGTAGTTGCGCTCCTCCTCGAGTAGCGACCGGATGTAGGCCGCCTGAACGTCGCCGTTGCGGTAGTACGTGTCGTTTTTGAGATAGAGGAGGTCTCGGTATCCCAGTTGGATGTACTCCGGACAGGGATCAAGCGTCTCCTCGCCGTACGGGTGGCTGACAGCCATGCCGTGGGGGATCGCCGTGTCCTGCATGTTGACGCGGTAGAGTTCCATCGTCGCGTTGTCGGCGGCGTTCTCGGTCAGCCAGGACTCGGCCTCGTCGCGGGGCATCGACGCGAACCCGGCGACGCCGACGCCCGCGTAGATCCCGCTCGTTACGACGAGCAGGGCGATGACTGGTCCGCCGATCGACGGTCGTCGGTCACGGAGTCGGGCGAGTGTTCCACCGAGTAACAGGGCCAGGAGCGGAAACGTCGGCAGGAGGTGATGTACGCGGAAGTCGTGCCACTGCGAGAACATGACGACGTTCGCGACGAGGGCGACAAGCACCAGGGCGGTTCCGTCGAAGTCCGGGCCGCGTCGCCGGAGGTGGGCCGCGCTGGCGACGACGCCGGTCACTGCCGCCGCGAACAGCGGCAGGCTCAGACCAGTGAAGTACTGCCGGAGAAACCACCACCAGATGGGGGCGTCCGGTCCCGTCGGGTGGGACATGCGCGACGCCGAGCCGCCGAAGATCCGCCCCCATAGCAGATCGAATTCCCCCACGAGCGCGGTCGGAAAGCCCAGGACGATCGCGGCGAAGCCGAGCAGCGCACCGCTGCCGAGGAGGGCCGGCGCGAAGAGCGCCTCCGTCCAGTCGTCACCGGCGTTCCGGGCTCGAAGGAAGTGACCGACGCCGATCAGCAGGATGATCGGTGCCGCCGTGAGTTTGAACGCGATGGCGACGCCGCCGAAGAGGCTCCCCGCGAGGAACAACGCGCCGTCGCCGGTCTGAACGTACCTGAGAACGAGGTAGAGCGCGAGCAACACGAAAAACAGCGCCGGCATGTCCTCGCCGCCCTCGTGGGCGATGGTGAGGAAGCCGAACGTGACGGTCAGCAGGACGGCCGAGAGCCGACCGGCCGTCCGGCCGTAGGTCGCGACGCCCAGGCGATAGGTGAGGTACACACAGCCGACCGCGAACAGGACGTTGAACAGCCGGACGAGGCCGAGGCTCCAGGTCCACACCCATCGGGGCGTTGCCTCCCAGGACGGGTAGAAGCCGAACTCCCAGCTCGGTCGGACGAACGCCTCGAACAGGTCGAGCTGTCCGGTCAGGAACGCAACGATCGCCACTGGGAGGACGGCCAGGCCGAAGAGATAGAAGGTCGCGCCGAACGGGACGCGCCCCCAGACGACGCCTTCCCTGAGCGACTCGTAGCTCGGCTCGGAGATGACGTGGCCGTAGGCGACCAGCGAGTCCATGAGCCGGCTGTGCTCGTCGCGGGTCGCGAAGTTGGGGATGCGATGCCAGAACCAGAAGCCCGAGAGGACCGTCGCAGCAAGGAGGATGAATTTGAGGTACGGGTCCGTCCTGAGATCGTCCGCGAACTGTCCGACCCCCTGTGCGACCAGGCTACGGATGCGGCCTCCCATTGGTGTCAGGTCAGCCAGGTGTCGTAAAAAACAACCGTTGTTCGGAAGCGCCGGGCGCTACCACGGCGGCGTTCGCGACTCGTCACACGGGCCCTCGTGTTCCATGATGAGCGTGTACTGGTTCACCGTGAGTTCCTGTTCGTCGCCGTACTGGTCGCTGTGCGGGTTGATACCGAGGGCGACGAGGTCGGCGAGCGACCCGGGCGTCGGCCGTTGGGGGACGTAGTTCGGGGGCCGGGGGCCGAACTCGGCGGCAACCTCGTAGTTGTACTCCCCGTCCAGGAGCGCCCGGACGTACCGGGCTCGCGCGTCCACGTTCGAGTCCACGTCGTACCCCCGCTGGTCGTCGGGCACGTCCCTGAGATAGAGCAGGTCCTTGTAGGTGAGTTGGATGTAGTCGGGACAACGCTCGACGTCGGTTTCGTTCGGGTCGGCCCAGATCGGGTTGAGCGCCATCCAGTGGGGGACCGCGATCTCCTGGAAGCCGTGGAAATACCCCTCCATCGTGTCCGACCGGTCCGCGTGTTCGTTGAGCCACGTTCTCGCCTCGTCCCGGGGAAGGGTGGCGTAGCCGGCGGTGCCCGCGCCGGCGTAGAGCGCAGTCGTGAGGAGGAGCGCGGCGAGTACCGGGGCGGCGACCGACGGCCGACGGTCGCGGAACCGTTCGAGCGCACCGGCGGTCAACAGCGCGACGAGCGGGAACGTCGGCAGGAGGTGGTGAACCCGGAAGTCGTGCCAGGTCGCGTACAGGAGGAGATACAGCCCGAGACACCCCAGCAAGAGCGCGGTACCGCTGAAGGCTCTGGTCGATCCTCGATCGTCACTTGCCCGCAACGTGCGTAGATGGAGGGCGCTCGCGAGTACGCCCGCGATGCCGGCGAGCAAGAGCGGAATCCCGAGCCCGCTGACGTACGTCCGGAGGAACCACCACCACGTCGGGGCCGTCGGACCGACAGCGAGCCCGGTTCGCTGACTGGTGTGGCCGAACAGCCGGCCAACTACGGGCTCGACGTGCCCGACGAGCAGGGTCGGGAACCCGACGGCGAGCGCGACGGCCCCGACCCCGGCACCCGAAAGCAACAGTCGCGGTCGCCAGAGGGCCCGACGCAGGGGCGTCGATTCGGCCCGTGCTCGAAGCAGAACGGCGAGGCCGACGACGAGCACGATCGGTGCCGCCGTGAGTTTGAACGCCAGCGCCACGCCGCCAGCCGCGCTCGCCCAGAGAAACAGGTCACGCCGTCCGGTCTCGACGTATCGGATCAGCAGGGTGAGCGCGAGCAACAGGAAAAAGACCGCCGGCATGTCCTCGCCGCCCTCGTGGGCGAGTTTGACGAAACCGAACGTGAGCGTCAGCAACACGGCCGCGAGCCGACCCGTGGCCCGGTCCCGGAGGTCGACCCCGATCCGGTAGGTGCAATAGACCGAGGCGACGGCGAACACGACGTTCGTGAGCCGGGCGAACGCGAGGCTCCACGTCCAGATCCACTTGGGCGTCGCCTGCCAGACCGGGTAGTACCCGTACTCGCTGCTCGGGAAATGGATGGCCTCGATGGCACTGAGGTCTCCGGTGATCGCCGCTGCCAGAACGACCGGGAGCAGCGCGAGCGCGTAGACGTAGAACGTCGCGCCGAACGGTTCCCGACCCCACGCGACGCCCTGGCGGAGGCTCTCGATACTCGGGTCTTCGAGCACGGAGCTGTAGGCGACGAGCGGGTCGAGGAGGCGGTCCCGTTCGTCCCACGTCGCGAAGTTCGGGAGCCCGTGCCAGAACCAGAAGCTACAGAGAACAAGTGCGAGGCCGAGGACGTAGACGAGATACGGGTCCGTGCGGAGGTCCGAGCGGAGTTGCCGGAACGCGTTCGCGAGCGGTCGCGGAGGGACCTGCATCGGTCCCGGATACGAAACGACTGCAGTTAAACTGACGTTTTTCGACCAGCCGCAGTACCCCACCGACGGGTCGTCCTGTCACTCGGCGTTCGCGTCTGCTGTGGCCCCGTCTCGGACGAACACGGCCATCCCGGTGTCGAAATCAGCCATTCCCTGTCCCGAGAGTTCGGCCCGCCCGACCGCGAGCAGCGGGCCGTCGTCGTGGACGACCAGCACCTCGTCGCCCGGTCTGATCGCGTCGTCGGCCGACTGGACGAACTTCGCGAAGGCGTTGCGTCCCTCCCGGACGTAGGGTTCGCTCTCGTCGCCCAGGACGACACGGTGTCGGGGGGCGTTGAGCCCCGCCTGGAGTCGGCGGCCGCCCGCGGTGCCGAGTCTGAACCGCCCGTCGACGCCGTAGGTGACGAGTCGCCCGGCGTCGGCGACCACCTGGTCCGGGCGACCCGACGTGCTGCGATACACCGTAAGGTCCTCGTCGTCGGGAAAGAGCGTCGAGCCGGCCCCAGCGCCGAACTGGTAGTCGGCGACCCGCTGGAGCATCCGGCGCTCGTCGGTCTGCATGGCTGACCCGAGCGGACCCACCGACAAAACACCTTCCACCCACCGGTCCGTGTTGCTGACTGTTACCACGAACCAATAGATGCAGTATCAATCATAAACGATCATGCCACAGGCAGGCAGTTTGGATGGATTTATACCAGATTACGGCGTAACCCGTGATAATATGCTATCAAGCACAGCCAAGATCGCAGTCGGTGTGGTGCTGCTGGTCGTCAGCAGCGCGCTGATTCTCGGGGCGGGCCTGCAGGGGAGTCCGGTTCCGGTGGCGGCCGCAGCCGTCGCCTCGCTCGGCCTGGCCGCCGGGTCGCTGCTGGTGGGCACCTCCGAGGGCGGACGTCCCGTTTAGAGCAGGAACGTCTCTTTCTCGGCGCTCAGATCCCTGAACTCGTCGGCAGCGGCGACGAGTTCCTCGGCGGTCGACTCCTCGAAGGCCATCACTTCGACCTTGCAGCCCTCGTGTTTCAGGTGGCGACAGAGCCGCGAGAAGTCGCCGTCGCCGGTACAGAGAATAACCGTGTCGACGTGGTCGGCCAGTGACACCGCGTCCAGGCTCATTCCCACGTCCCAGTCGGCCTTCTTCGAGCCGTCGCCGAAGGTCTTGATCTCCTTGGTCTTGGCTTCGAAGCCGATGTCGACGAGCGCCTCGAAGAAACTCTCCTCGTCTTCGGCGTTGGCGCGGATGACGTAAGCGATCGCACGGGTCAGTTCGCGGCCACGGACTCCCTCTTCCAGGAGGGAGGCGTAGTCGATGTTTCGCGTGTAGAGACTCCGGGCGGTGTGGTAGAGGTTCTGCGCGTCGGCGAGCATCGCCACGCGCTGCCCGGGGTGAACGTCCGTCATGCTCGCTTTTTGCAGACGGTGTGTGATATGGTTTTGTGTCTGCCCGCTCGCCAGGGGTCCGGTTCACGTCAGCCTTCGTCTCCCTGGTCTGTGTCGGAACCATCTTTTCGCCGAGAGACGCTCGAACCAAACGTAATACGGGGAAAACGTTTTTTCGCTTGTGGTTCGGTTTCTCTACGAGCAGATGGAGGACCCCCCGCCGATCGAAGTGTTGCTCGACCACGCACAGGACAAGGTCGTGTTGCTCGACGGGGAGGGTCGATTCAAATACGCCAACGGAGCTGTCGAGCGAATCCTCGGCTACGAACCCGCCGATCTGATCGGTGAGAACGCCTTCGAGTACATCCACCCCGACGACGTGGACGAGGCCGAAACCGCCTTCGAACGGACGATCACGAGCGAGACCTTCACCGAGACGATGGTCGAGTACCGCTTTCGGGCCGAGGACGGCTCGTGGGTGTGGCTCGAAAGTCAGATGTCGAACCTTACCGACGAAGACCTCGACGGCTACGTGGTCAGCTCGCGGGACATCTCGGACCGCGTCACCGCCGAACGCTCGCAGGCGGTGGCGGCGAGGCGACTCAGGGAACTGGCGGCGACGACCGACGACGTTCTCTGGATGTTCGACAGCGACTGGACCGAACTCCTGTTCGTGAACCACGCCTACGAAGCGGTCTACGGCCTCCCCATCGAGGAGATCGAGTCCGATCCACGGGCGTTCGTCGACGCCGTCCACCCCGACGACGTGCCGCTGGTCGAAGAGGCGATGGCCCGTCTCTCCGACGGCAGGTCCGTGGACATAGAGTACCGGGTCAACCCTGCGGAGGACTACGACGTGTGGGTGTGGGTGCAGGCGATCCCCGTCGTCGAGGACAGCGAGGGACGGAGTCCCTCGGGCAATCGGTCACAGACCGATGGCGGCGAGGTGGTCCGCATCACCGGCTTCACCCGGGACATCACCGACCGTCGACAGCGCGAGCGCCAGCTCTACGTGATGGACAACCTCCTGCGTCACAACCTCCGCAACGACCTCACGACCATCACGTGCAACGCAGAACTCATCGAACAGCAGGTGCCCGAAGTGGCCGAGCAGACGGCGACCATCCGCCGGACGAGCGCGAGTCTCCTCGCCAGTGCCGAGAAAGAGCGCAAGATCATCGATCTGCTGACGACGGAGGCGACCCACCAGCGGGTCGAGATCGACGCCGCCGTGGAGACCGCGGCGGAGATCGTCGAGGATCGGTTTCCGGCAGTGTCGATCGAGCTGCCTCGTCTCGAGCCGGCGACTGTGGTTGCAGTGGCCGGTATCGAGGCGGCGATCCTCGAGTTGATCGAGAACGCTGTACAGCACAGCGAGTGCGAAGGGCCGACGGTCCGGGTGACAGCCCGCCGAAACGGCCAGCAGGTCGTGGTGCGGATCGAGGACGAGGCACCGCCGATCCCGGAGGTCGAAGCGCGGGTGTTGACCGGTGAGCACGAAATGAACGCCGTGTACCACAGCTCGGGGCTCGGCTTGTGGCTGGTCTACTGGGTCGTCGAACTATCGGACGGCGAGATCACGGTGACATCGGCGGGCGACCGGGGCAATCGTATCGAGATCGAACTGCCACGCGGCCACGGGTGAGGGGAGTCGGCCGCCGGAACAGCCACGCCGATCTGTCGTCGGAACGTATAAGTTCTCCCGTGTTGGCTATTCGGATATGAACCGGGCCACACGCGGACGTACCGGGCGGCGTGACAGCCGTCGGTGTGGCGCGGATCGCTTTTTCTCGAAACCGAAACCGACCGACGACGAGTGACTCACGGCGGGCGTAGCGCCCTCGTCGCGGGTCGGTTTCGGCGGTATCGGCAGACCACCACGCTCAAATCACAGCCACACCCAACCAACAGCAATGACACACGACACCTACACCGGCGTGTTCCCCGCGATGACCACGCCGTTCCACGAGGACGAGAGCATCGACTTCGAAACGCTACAGGACCACGCCCGATACCTCGAATCGGCGGGCGTCGACGGCCTGGTTCCGATGGGCACGACCGGGGAGAGCGCCACCGTCTCCCACGACGAACACATCGAGGTCATCGAGGCGGTCGTCGAAGCGGTCGACGACGTGCCGGTGATCGCCGGCTCGGGCAGCAACAACACGCGCGAAGCGATCGAACTCTCGCGGCGCTCGGTCGAGGCGGGCGCGGACGGCCTGCTCCTGATCTCACCCTACTACAACAAGCCCGAACCTGCGGGGATGGAGACCCACTTCCGACGGATCGCCGACGAGTTCGACGTGCCTCAGATCATCTACAACGTCCCCTCCCGGACGGGGCGGAACATCGCCGTCGAGACCGCCGTGAACCTCGCCGAACACGAGAACATCGTCGGCTACAAGGCCGCAAGCGGCGACATGAACCGCATCACTGAGGTCATCGAACGGACGCGGGAGGAGAACTTCTCGGTGCTGTCGGGCGACGACGCGATGACGCTCCCAATCATCGCCACCGGCGGGACCGGCTGTATCAGCGTCTCCGCGAACATCGAACCCGAGCGGACCTGTGCGATGGTCGGCGCGGCCGTCTCGGGCGATTACGAGCGCGCCCGGACCTACCACCACGAACTCGGGCCGCTGTTCCGCGCACTGTTCATGGTCTCGAACCCCATCCCGATCAAGGAGGCCATGGAGATCCGCGGTCACTACGACTCCGGCCGGATGCGCTCGCCGCTCTCCCGGATGGACGAGGCGGACCTGGAGCGTCTGCGCGAAGTGCTGGCCGACCTCGACGACGGTCAGGTGCCGGAAGTCGCGGAGGCCAGCGAATGACGACCGTCGCAGTCAACGGCGCGACGGGCCGGATGGGTCGGACCGTGATCGAGACGGCGGCCGACCGCGACGACGTCGACGCCGTCGTCGGATTCGACGTGGCCGACGCCGACGAGGTGCAGGGCGTCCCGATCCTCGACGCGGAGAACGTCGCCGAGGGACTCGCCGAATACGATCCCGACGTCGTGATCGACTTCACGATTCCGGAGGCGACACTCGCGCTGGCCGACGCCTGCGTCGAGGCCGGCGTCGGGATGGTCGTTGGAACGACCGGCTTCTCCGACGACGGGTTCGACCGGCTACAGGCGGCCAGTGAATCGGTCCCACTGTTGAAGGCGACCAACTTCGCACGCGGCGTCCACGCGCTCCTCCGGGCCATCGGCGAGGCGCTGGAGGCTGTCCCGGAGTACGACCTGGAACTGATGGAGACCCATCACAACGGGAAGGTCGACGCGCCCTCGGGGACCGCCAAGACCATCCTCGACACCGTCCAGGACCACCGCGACGTGGAACCGGTGTACGGCCGCGAGGGGCACGCCCCGCGAGAAGACGACGAAATCGGCGTGTTCGCGCGCCGAGCGGGCGACATCCGCGGCGAGCACGAACTCATCGCGGCGGGCAACGACGAGGTGCTGTCGCTCTCTCACCACGCCGAGGACCGGGGCGTGTTCGCGGCGGGGGCGCTCGACGCGGCCGACTGGCTCGCGGGCCGGGACGCCGAGTGGTACGAATTCGGTGACGTTATCGACGCGGAGTAAGGACGCGAACACATGAGTCTGCAATCCGACATCGAGGCGCTGTGGAACCGCTACGACGAGGGACTGACCGCCGCCGACGCCACCGCCGACGACCTGGGCGTCCTCGACGCCTTCCTCGAATCACTGGAACAGGGAATCGTCCGCGCCGCCGAACCCGACGGCTCGGGCGACTCGGTCCGAGAGCGCTGGACGGTCAACGAGTGGGTCAAACACGGTATCCTGCTCAACTTCGGCCTGCGCGATATCGAGGCCCGGACCCACGGCGGCGTCGACTACCACGACGTCCTGCCGCTCCGGGAGACCGCCGACATCGGCGAGCGCGGCTCCCGGAACACGCCCGACGGGACCGTCATCCGACGCGGTGCCTACGTGGGCAGCGACGCGATCATGATGAGCCCGTCGTTCGTGAACATCGGCGCGTACGTCGACGACGGCACGCTGGTCGACTCCTGTGACACGGTCGGCTCCTGCGCGCAGATCGGCGAGAACGTCAAACTCGGCGCGAACACGCTGGTCGGCGGCGTCCTCGAACCGGTCGAGGACAACCCCGTCATCATCGAAGACGGCGTGTCGCTCGGGGCCGGGACTCGCGTCACCTCCGGGTTCGTCGTCGGCGAGAACAGCGTCGTCGGCGAGAACACGCTGCTGACGCCGCGCATTCCGGTGTACGACCTCGTCGAGGATCAGGTGCTGTACGGCGAACTGCCGGCCGAGCGCCGGGCGTTCGCCCGCTACGTCGAGTCCTCGGTCAGCGACAACGACCTCATCCCCGGGGCGGCCTACAAGCCCGCCGTGGTCGCGACGGACATCGAGACGGAAACCCTCGAGGGGACCGAGCGCGAGGACGCACTTCGAGAATGACGACTGGACCCGCAGTCCGCCGGCTCTCCGCGTGGGACGCCGAGCGACTGCGCGGCCTCGCCGACGAGTACGAGACGCCACTGTACGTCGTCGATCTGGAGCGGGTACGGGAGAACGCGCGGCGGTTGCAGGCCGCCTTCACCGACGAGGAGATCAGCTACGCGGTCAAGGCCAACACGACCCGGGCGGTGCTCGACACCGTTCGGGAGACGGGCCTCGGTGCGGAGTGTGCCTCTGCTGGCGAACTCCAGCGGGCCATCGACGCGGGCTTCGCTCCCGAGGACGTTCGATACACCGCTGTCAATCCGCCGGACCGTGACCTCGACCACGTCGTCGAAATCGCCGCGGACAACGACGTCGTCGTCACGGTCGATTCGGCCGACACCTTAGAGCGCGTCGCCGACCGGGGCTTCGACGGGCGGCTCTGCATCCGCGTGCTCCCCGGCGTCGGGGCGGGCCATCACGAGAAGGTCTCGACGGGCGCGGCACCGAAGTTCGGCGTGCCCTACGACCGGGTCGCCGACCTCGCAGCGGACGCGGTCGACCGCGGCATGGACCTCGTGGGACTCCACGCTCACGCCGGGAGCGGCATCTCCGCCGAGGACATGGACGCCCATCGGGAACTGGTCTCGCGGATGGGCGACCTCGCGCGGGACGTCGTCGACGACGTGACCGACCTGGCGTTCGTCAACGTCGGGGGCGGCCTCGGCGTGCCCTACCGCGAGGACGAACCGCCGCTCGACCTCGATTCGGTGGCCGAGGCCACCCGTGCGGCGCTCGGCGACGTGGACGCACAGTTGGGAATCGAACCGGGCCGGTACGTCGTCGCCGACGCGGGCGTGTTGCTCGCGACGGTCAACACCGTCAAGGAGACGGCCGAAACGACGGTCGTCGGCGTCGACGCGGGGATGACGACACTTATCCGTCCGGCGATGTATAATTCGTATCACGAGATACGCTCGCTCGCACCCGAAGCGGCCGACAGGAAGACGGTACCGGCGATGGTCGCCGGGCCGATCTGTGAGACCGCCGACGTGCTCGGACGGGACCGTCAGTTGCCGGCCCCCGAACGCGACGACGTGCTGGCGGTCGGGAACGCCGGGGCGTACGGCTACGAGATGAGCAGCCAGTACAACTCCCGGCCGCGGCCGGCGGTCGTCGCCGTCGACGGACGGGAGTCGTCGATCGCGGTTCGGCGCGAGGAGCTCGCGGACGTAACCAGACTAGAACCATGGTCGGAGTAGAGAAATACCACGGGACGGGCAACGACTTCATCATCGTCGACGCGGACGAGGAGGTGCCGGACCGGCGGGCGTTCGCCGCGGACCTCTGTGACCGCGAGACGGGACTGACACACCCCGACGCGCTGAAGACGGGTGCCGACGGCGTCCTCTTTCTCGCGCTGGAAGACGAGTACTCGCCGCCACGGGTCGTGATGACGCTGGTCCAGCCGGACGGCAGCGTCGCGGCCATGTGTGGCAACGGGGCCCGCTGTGCGGCCAAGTGGGTCGCCGAGCGGACCGACGCCGACGAGGTCATGATCGACACCCAGGCGGGGACGCGTCGCGCCGAGATCACCGATCAGGGAGTCACCATCGAGATGGGGAAGCCCGCCTTCGAACCCGAGGCAGTCCCCGTCGATAGCGACGACCCGCTGATCGAGGCGGCGGTCGAGGGGCTGACGGTCACCGCGGTCAACACGGGCGTCCCCCACGCGGTGGCGTTCGTCGACGACGTGACAACGGTCGACGTCGGTGCCGTCGCACCGGCGGTTCGCGACGCCGAGATCTTCCCGGAGGGAGCGAACGTGAACTTCGCCTCCGAACGGTCCGACGGTGGGGCCACCGCCGTCCACGGCTTCGATCAGCGTACCTTCGAACGCGGCGTCGAGGCCGAGACCGACTCGTGTGGCACCGGGGCAGTGGCGATCACTGCAGCCGCAGAACGGCTCGACAAGGTCGAGGTGGGCGAGCGCATCCCCGTCCACCCGCCTGGCGGACGGCTGGTCGTCCAGTTGACCGAGGACGACGCGCTGCTCCAGGGGCCGGTCGAGCGCGAGTACGCCGGCCACGCCGCGTTGCCCGGTTCACAGCCGGTCGAGACCGACAGCGACGTGGACGCCGACGCGACCGGGGACGACTGATGGCCTTCGACGCGCTTTCCTTCCACGAAACCGCGGTCCAGACGCCTTCCCACGAGAACGTCTCGGAGATGCGGGAGTTCCTGGTCGAGACGCTCGAAGCGGAGGGGACGGCCCCCACCGTCGACGACGCCGGGAACACGCTCGCGACTCGCGAGGGCGACGCGTCGGGGCCGCACATCGTTTTGAACACCCACATTGACACGGTGCCACCGCACGTTCCCTTCGAACGGCGAGCGACGCCACCAGGCGTCGCTGACGGGTCGAGCGGGCAACGGCCGCGAGACGGCGACGTCGTCCGGGGGCGAGGGTCCTGCGACGCGAAGGGGCCGCTGGCCGCGTTGCTGACCGCGTTCTTCGAGGCCGACATCGAGGCCGGGCGGCTCACGCTGGCAGTCACCCCCGACGAGGAAGTGTACTCGACGGGAGCCGCGGCGCTCGATCTGGAAGCCGATGGGTTCATCGTGGGCGAGCCGACGGGCCTCGACGTCTGCAACGCGGCGAAGGGACGGTTCGAGGGGACAGTGACAATCGAAGGCGTCGCCGCTCACGCCGCGGAACCGGGGAGCGGTGCCAGCGCCATACGGGCGGCATCGCCGGTATTGCAGGCTATCGAGTCCTACGACGAGACCGTCGGGCCGCCCGAACACGACTCGCTGGGGCGGCCGACGCTCGAACCGACGGTCATCGATGGCGGCGAGGCGACGAACCAGATCCCTGCGGAGTGCCGGATTACGATCGACCGGCGGAGCGTTCCCCCGGAGACCCAGCAGGGCTTTCGTGAGCAACTGGAAGCCCATCTCCAGTCCTGGCTGCCCGATTCGCTGTCACTCTCGTTCGAATACACCGAGCGCGAGACGCCGTTTCTGGAAGCGTTCGCGACGCCCGCCGACAGCGAACTCGTCAACACGATGCAAGCGGCGGGAGCCGGCGAGGTTCGACCGTTCGGGGCGGCAACAGAAGCGTCCTACTTCGCCGAGGACGCCCCGACAGTCGTGTTCGGACCGGGCGTACTGGCCGACAATGACGGTGCCGTCGCCCACGCCGAACGCGAGTACGTCCGTCGCTCGGACGTCGAGCGTGCGGGCGAGATCGTCACGGCCGCAGTCGAGGACCTGCTCGGGTAGCCTCGGTCGCGAGATCCCGGCCGTCCCCGACGACTGTTTCCAGGATTGATAGCGCCCAGCAGACGGTCGGCAGACGCCCGTCAGACGCGGCGAAAACGCTTTTGACGGAGATACGAGAGTATCGACTATGGCAACGGCACGTAGGCGGCGATTCGACGTGGAAGCGCTCGGACGGGCGGGTGCGCTCGTGGCGATCTGTACGCTCGTCCTGACGGCGAGTTTCGTGGGACTCGTCGCGTTACTCTCCGGACAGGCACCGGGCGTCAGCGGCCGACTCCCGCTGTACGTCCTCGGCATGGCAACTGCCTTCGTGGGCACGATACTGCTGTTCGAGGCACAGGGAATCGACGGGCGAACGATCATCGCGACGGCCGGCAGCGTCGCGCTCGGGACGTTCATCTTCCTGACGCTCGGCGGTGAGGGCATCGTGCACGTCGTCCGGAACCCCGGGCAGGTCGTCGCGTCGCAACTGCTCTTTTACTTCCTCGCGGCCGGCATGATCGGCACCGGCCTGGGCTACTGGGGCATCCAGCACTGGCACGAACTGGCGATCGCAAAGCCCGGCTCGACGAGTGCGAAATCGAGCCGGTTCCGCCGATAGTCAGCCCAACAGCGCGTTCAGAAGTCGGGATTCGACTTTTCTGAGGATCTCGCCGACGGTGCCGGGGGCGACGTCGACCTCGTCGGCGACGTCGTCGTAGGTGACTTTCCGCGGCGTGTCGTAGTACCCCATCTCGACGGCGATCTCGGCGACCTCACGCTGGCGGTCGGTGAGTCGCGTCAGGAGACGCTCGTTTTCCGGGGCGTAGTCGCCCAGTTTTTCGAGTTCGACCGTGATCCCCTCCGGAACCGCGGCCAGGGCCTGTCGGATCTGTTCCTCGTCACCGACCGTCGTCAGCCGGATGCTTCCGTCGCCGACGAACTCGATGGGGAAGTCGGGGACGACCTCGAATTTCTGGGGGATCTCCAGCAGCCCCTCCAGCATCTCGTTTGCCTCGACGTGCGCGTAGGTGATGATGCGGTCCTGCATCGGGGAGATCTGGTAAGTAATGAGTTCGGGCATGTGCTCGGCGGCGAAATCGATGACCTCCCGATCGCCGCTCAGTTCGTACATCGTCGTCACCGTGCCGTCGTCGAGCAGTTGCATCTGGAGGATGCGCTCGTTCTCGACGCCCGGTGCCTGCTGGATACGCCGCTCGATGGGGTGAAACCAGCCCCGTTCCGGCGTCAGTCGTCCCTCGACGTATCGCATTTGCCGGGTTATGACACCCACCTCGCATAGGTGTTTACATCCGACAGGTCCCAGCCCTCACTCCTCGGTCGATTCCTCGACCAGTTCGCTCGCGACACCCACGTATCCCGCCGGCGTCAGGGCGTGGAGTTGCTCACGCACGTCCTCGCTCACGTCCAGGTCGTCGAACAGGTCGCGGAAGTCCTCGATGGTGACCCGTTGCCCACGTGTGAGGTCTTTGACCTGCTCGTAGGCGTCGTCGTGCCCTTCCCGACGGAGGATCGTCTGGACCGCCTCGCCGATGATCTCCGGCGTGTCCGCCAGGTCGTCGCGCATGACCTGCTCGTTGGGCACGACCTTTCCGAGCCCGTTCTGGCACTTCCCGTACCCGATGAGACAGTGGGAGAGCGCTGCCCCCATGTTGCGCTTGACCGTCGAATCAGAGAGGTCCCGCTGGAGACGCGACTTCGTCACGTAGTCGCCCAGGAAGGTCAGATCGGAGTTGGCCTTCGAGAGGTTCCCCTCGCTGTTCTCGAAGTCGATGGGATTGACCTTGTGGGGCATCGTCGACGACCCCGTCTCCCCTTCGACGGTCTCCTGACCCAGATACCGATCCGAGACGTACAGCCACATGTCCAGATTCAGATCGAGCAGGACGTTGTTGGCGCCGCGGAGCGCGTCGAACAGCTCCGCGAGATCGTCACAGGGGTTGACCTGCGTCGTGAGCGGGGCGTGTTCGAGGCCGAGTCGGTCGACGAACCCAGCGGCGAACGCCTGCCAGTCCACGTCGGGGTAGGCGGCGTGATGGGCGGCGTAGGTTCCCGAGGCACCCGCGAGCTTGCCTTCGATACCGCCGAGGGCATCAGCGATTCGGCCGAGTGCACGCCCCAACCGAGCGGCGTAAACGGCCAGTTCCTTCCCGAAGGTGGTGGGTGTCGCGGGCTGGCCGTGGGTGCGCGCGAGCATCGGGAGGTCGCGGTGGTTCTGGGCCATCTCGGTCAGCGAGTCCCGCAGTTCGCGGAGTTCGGGAACGACCACTTCGGCGACGGCGGGTTTGACCAGCAGCCGGTAGGCGAGGTTGTTCACGTCCTCGCTGGTGAGTCCGAAGTGGATCCACTGGCCGGCGTCCAGCCCCTCGGGGAGGTGCTCGCGAACGAAGTACTCGATGGCCTTGACGTCGTGATTGGTCGCCGAGTACTCCTTCCAGCCCTGGGTTTCGAGCTGTTTGACGATCTCGGCGTCGTCGATGTCGAACGCCTCGTACAGGCTCCGGAGGTGGTCGCGCTGACCGTCGTCGATGGTCAGCGGGGTCGCGTCGAGGTCGGCGAGGGCGATCAGATACTCGACCTCGACCTGCGTGCGTGCTCGCATGAGGGCGCGCTCGCTCGCGTAGGGAACCAGCGGTTCCGTGTAGCGGGCGTAGCGCCCGTCGAGGGGCGAGACTGCGTCGACTGTCTCTCGGGTGGTCATACTGCTCGGTGGGTGACAGCGGCTAAAAGGAATGTCGAAGCCCCGCGAGCGGATTCAGCGCAGTCGGCGGTAGACGCGCAGGAGTGCCGAGACGGCGAACCCGAGCCCCGGGACCCGACGCGACAGGGCCGCGGCACCGAGCAGCATCGCGCCGCTCTTCGGGCGACCGCGAGCGAACTCCATGGCCGCGTCGACGATCGTCGAGATAATTCCGATATCTGAGACGGTCTTCCGGTTGAGGTGGACCATACGAAACGGAGACTCCCACCACGGAAGGGACCACGGCCTGCGCTTGCAGGGCCGTGGAAGGCTCAGATCGGGTTGATAGAGTGCTTTTTTGGCGGCCAGTCGTCGGCGTGGTCCTCGGCCCGTTCCAGCGCACGGACGATCCGCCCGCGCGTCTCGTCGGGTTCGATCACCTCGTCGACGCCGACGTGTTCGGTGGCGCGGATGGCGTTGGTTCGGTCGGTGAACTCCGCGATCATCGCTTCGCGTGCGGCTTCGGGGTCGTCCGCCTCCTGGATCTTCCGGCGGTAGGCGATGTCGACGGCCCCCTCGATACCCATCGCGGCGAGTTCGGCCGTCGGCCAGACGACGGTGAGGTCGTTGTCCGTCGAGCGGCCGCCGCCCATGGCGACGTAGCCGAAGCCGTAGCCCCGCCGGAGGACGACGTTGCACTTCGGGACGGTCGCGCGGTTCAACTCGAAGGGGAGTTTCGCGCAGTGACGGGCGATGCCGTCCTGTTCGGAGTCCGGCCCGGGGAGGATACCCGGGACGTCGACGAGCGTGACGATCGGCAGGCCGAACGCGTCGCACATCGAGACGAAGTGCGAGGCCTTGTCCGAGGCGGCGGTGTCGATCGTCCCGGCTTTGCTCCGTGGGTTGTTGGCGACGACGCCGACCGGCCGCCCCGCCATCCGGGCGAATCCAGTGACGATGTTGCGGCCGTAGGTCGGCTTCAACTCGAAAAAGGAATCCCGATCGACGATCCCGGTAACGATCTCGTAGATGTCGTAGCCCTTGGTCCTGTCGGCCGGCATCACCTCGGTGAGTCCGTCGACCGCGGCGTCGCTCGGCGGGTCCCAGTCCTCGACGGTCGGCGGCGAGGCCTCGGCGTTGCGGGGGAGATACGAGAGGAAGGACTCGATGGCGTCCAGGCAGTCCTCGTCGCTCTCGCAGGCCAGATCGGCCATCCCGGTTTCGGTGGTCTGGACCCCCGCACCGCCCAGTTCCTGTTTGGTCATGTCGACGCCGAGTGCGGCCTCGACGAGTGAGGGACCGGCCACGCCCATGGTCGACGTGCCCTCGACCATCGGGACGAAATCCGAGAGCGCGGCGAAGTTGGTCGCGGCCGCAAATCCCGGCCCCATCATCGCCGATACCTGGGGAACCCAGCCGGACATCGTTTCCTGCTTGTTGGCGAAGCCGGCGTCGCCACGCGCGAACGGTCGTGCGTCGAGACCCTCCTGAATCCGGTGGCCGCCGCCGTCGTGGAGCATCACCAGCGGGTAGCCCCGCTCTAAGGCCAGGTCGGAGACGCGGTCCATCTTCCGGCCGCCGGTGTGGCCGATCGATCCGCCCTTGACGGTGAAGTCCGTCGCGATGAGTGCCACGGGTCGCCCGTCCACGTCGCCGATACCGGTGACGACGCCGTCCGCCGGGGCGTCCTCGCGTTCCCAGTCGACGGTTTCGGGCGTCGTCGGTGCTGGCGAGGCCAACTGGCCGAGTTCGTCGAACGTGCCCTCGTCACAGAGGTAGTCGATACGCTCGCGGGCCGTCAGCTTCCCCGCCTCGTGCTGGCTGGCGACCGCTGCCTCCCGCCCCGCGTCGGCGACCGCCGCCTTAGCCGCCCGGACCTGCTCGATGAGGTCCTCGATGTCCCGGTCGTCACGCGCCGTCATCGACCGATCGCCCCCTCTCGGCCGCGTCAGTACTGTCAACCATACCCAATCCCAGAATTACACGAGTCATAAAATCACCGAATCGCATAACGCTGTTAACCTGTGGTGGCAGATACCGAAACAATGATAATGTTTTGTGCAAGACACACCGCTGGGGCGACCGCATACCCCATCGAGCACTCCCCTCTCTCATTTCCCGTCTTTCTCCCCCACACCACGTTTCCGAGAAACCGGAGAGCTACGGCACTGCTATCGTGCAATGGAGATGGGGTCCCCGGCCGATTCGCAACGCATTTGCGGCCGGCCACCGCCCCTCCGGGTATGAAGGTAGCGGGACTGGCCAGCAACCGCGGTCGCAATCTCATGAACGTCCACGACCTGGCACCCGGCGGGGCCGAACTCGCCGTCGTCCTCACGAACTCCGAGGACGCACCGGTCGTCGAAAAAGCCGAGAAACGGGGAATTCCCGCCGAAACCGTCGTCCAGGGCGACGACGAAAGTCGTCGCGAACACGAAGAACGGGTCGTCGAGGCCCTGTCCGACTACGACTTCGACCTCGTCTGTCTCGACGGGTACATGCGCGTGGTCTCGGAGACGTTCCTCGATCCGATGCCAACGACGCTGAACGTTCACCCCTCGCTGCTGCCCGCCTTCCCCGGGATGGACGCCTGGGGCGACGCCCTGGAGTACGGCGTCGACGTGGTCGGCTGTACCGTCCACGCCGTCACGAACGCCGTCGCCGAGGACGGCTCGCTCATCGAGGCGGAGGTCGACGGCGGCCCCGTCGTCACCCAGGAGCCGATCCCGGTCTACGAAGGGGACACGAAAGAAGACCTGCAAGATCGCGTGCTCCATCAGGGCGAAATGAAAGCGTACCCGCGAGCAGTCCGCTGGTTCGCGGAAGGTCGCGTCGACATCGACTGGGAGGCAAACCAGGTCCACGTCGAGGGCGACGATGGCGGCGACCTGCCCCAGCGACGCGTGACGAGCGAGGACCGCCATGCAGACCTCAGATACGGGGAAAACCCCCATCAGGACGCCGCACTCTACGCCGACGTGACCTGCGAAGAGGCCAGCGTTGTGCAGGCCCCCGAGGTCAACGACGCCGAGAAGGGAATGGGGTACAACAACTACAACGACGCCGACGCCGCCCTCAACCTGATCAAGGAGTTCGACGAGCCGGCCGCGGCAGTCATCAAGCACACCAACCCTGCAGGCTGTGCGGTGGCCGACACGGTCGCCGAGGCCTACGCCGACGCGCTCTCGACTGACGCAAAGAGCGCGTTCGGCGGTATCGTCGCCCTCAATCGCGAGTGCGACGCGGCGACGGCCGAGCAGATCATCGAGTCCTACAAGGAAGTCGTGGTCGCACCGGGCTACACCGACGACGCCCTCGACGTGCTCGGCGAGAAGGAAAAGCTCCGGGTGCTCGACATCGAGGGGTCCTTCGAGCCGACTGAACCGGTGACCGAGAAGGACCTCGTCGGCGGGACGCTCGTCCAGGAGCGCGACCAGCAGGCCCCGGCCCGCGAGGACCTGGAGGTCGTCACCGAGCGCGAACCGACCGACGAGCAACTGGAGGCGATGCAGTTCGCCTGGCAGACGATCAAACACGTCAAGTCCAACGCCATCGTGTTCGCGAAAGGAACCGAGACCGTGGGCGTCGGTGCCGGGCAGGTCTCACGGGTCGACGCCGTCGAGATCGCGAAGATGAAAGCCGAGAAGGACGCCGAGGGCAAGTCCGCAGAGGGCGCGGTCATGGCCTCGGACGCCTTCTTCCCGTTCCCGGACGGCATCGAGGCCGCCGCGGAAGCCGGCATCGAGGCCGTCGTCCAGCCCGGCGGGTCGGTCAACGACGAGGACGTCATCGAGGCCGCGGACGAACACGACATGGCGATGGTCTTTACGGGCAGTCGCGCGTTCCGACACGACTGACCGCTGATCGCCACACGGCACCCAGTTTCGGCCATTGATTTTATCCGAAGAGGCTCGGTACAAACGGGGTGCTATGGAGGAAGCACTCGAAGTCTTCGAGGTCGCCGAGGAGTTCGGACTCGATGGCATCGTCTCGTGGGTGCTTCGCGCCGTCGGCCTCCTGCTGGTCCTCACCGGACTCGGTCTGTGGCTACTGACCGATTCCGGCCTGCTGCTACTCCCGGCCGGCCTGATGGTCGTGGGTGTGGTCATGCTGGTCGCAACGGAGTTGCTGTTCGCGATCGCCGAACTCGTGTGAGGGCGTCACACAGCCATCGTTTCTTGCGTGCCAACTGATTTGAACCAGCCGACTGTACGGTCAGATATGGTACTCTCGAAGCTCACCGGTCGCCTGCCCGACTCGCTCCGCGACCGCCTGCCGGGTCGTCCCGACGGGCTACCGAATCCGCCGTCAGTGGGAACACCGGACGTACCGGTCGACGTGCCCGACGTGCGACCCGACGCCGACGCGTTACCGGGCGTCGACGACGCTGACGGCGACAAACTGACGCTCGGGTTGACAGTCGTGACGCTGGCGGGACTCGGCCTGGCGACGGCCGGCGTCGTCGGTCGACTCGTCCTCGATAAACTGCGGAGCCGAGGGGCGGAGGCAGACCGAGCGGAGACGCCGGACGAGCCAGGGGTGACCGACGTGACGGACGAGCGCGTAGAAACAGCCACCGAGGGTGACGTGGCAGCGACGACGGACACGGAAGATCTTGACGCGGCGGACGTGGCAACTGCCGACGAAACGGACGACGTGGACGTCGAAACGGTGATCGCCGAACCCGAGGACTCGCCACCGGAACCCGACGGAACGGTCGAGACGCCGCTGGCTGACGAGGAGCCGAAAGGAGAACCCGACGACGAGTCCGCGACCCCGGAGGAATCAGTGACTGGGGATACGCCCTCGACGCGAACGACGCCGCTGGGTGCGCGGGCCTCGGAGACGAGCGACGAACCGTCGGAACCGCCCCGAATCGCGCCGCTCGTCGGCATGGTCGCGCTGGTCGGGATGAAGTTCGTCGTCGAGAGACTCGGCGGCGACGCGGTCGAGGCGTAGTCGACCGGTGCGTTCCGCCGACCGTATGGAGAGTATTAGCATTCCATGACGAGAAACTCCATAGAGTACGTGACGCCCCTGTATTCGACGTAGGTCCGTTCTGCGTACCCGATTTTCGCCTCGATCTCGTCGGACGTCGAGAGCATGGCTTCGTTGCTCACCCTCGCAAGCTCGCTTCCGTCCTGACGGTTCTCATTCCGGGACTCCGCATGAGCATCGGCGGCCTGCCTGAGCGCCGCGGCCAGATGTTCGTTTTCGAGGAGTCCGTCGTTCGCCGCATCGAGCACGGTTTCAGTTGCCGGATCCGTCTCGGGAAGCGATACCCACAAAACGCCACGCGCTGGGCAGTCAGTTCCGTACGGAAAACCGTCCGAGCGCTGTGAGTCATCGCGAGCCGAGGAGCGAGTGCCCGGTGCCCCCGTCGTTGTAGGCGACCGAGAATCCGAGCTACCGGTTGCTGGCTCCACTGTTGTTGGAGTTCGCTCGTCTGTGAGACAGCCAGACGCCCCGATCAGCGTGACACAGATCGTCGAACAGAGGGTGCGCCGGTTCACGGTATCCACTCTCGACGTGTGACGAAAGTGCTTTGTGGAGACGAATGTTTGCTCGCGCTATATTTCGGCCGCTGTTTCGAAACCGACCGAGAACTCGAACAGCGATCGGTTGCGTGTGGCAACCGACCGAGAGTGAGAGTGGTGTTGGGGATCCGCTGTGGTGTTGGGGGGTTCTGCTCCGGAACCGGCGGTCAGTTGTAGGCCGAGTGGCCGGTGAGTTCCTTCCCGACGATGAGCTTCTGGATCTCGGTGGTGCCGTCCGGGATGGACATCACGCGAGCGTCCCGGAAGTACCGCTCCAGTCGGTTCTCGGTCTTGAGCCCCTCGCCGCCGTGGATCTGGAGCGCGTCGGAGGTCGCCTCGACGGCCTTCTCGGCGGTGTAGCCCTTCGCCATCGAGGACATGAGGCGGGCGTCCGAGGAACCGCGTTCGAGCGCTTCGAGGGCGCGCCGGGAGAGCTGGCGCGAGGTTTCGAGGTTCACCCGGATGTCGTAGAGCAGTTCCTGGACGAGCTGGTGTTCGGCGATCGGTTTGCCGAAGGTCTCCCGTTCGGTGACGTACTCGATGGCCTCGTCGAAGGCGGCCTGCATGATGCCGACCGACATGTACGACATGCCGGTCCGCATAAAGGAGAACGTCGCGTTCAGGGCCTTCTGCTCGAAGAACAGCTCCGCGACCGATTCGGGGAACGGCACCACGTCGGTGATGTGATTACCCTCCCGCAGGGCGTTCCCGATGATCGTCGAGAGCTTGTTCTCCTCGGGGACGCGTACACCGTCCAGATACATTCGGCCGTTGTTGACCGCCTTCCAGCCGAGTTTGTTCAGGGTCTCGGCCTCGTAGTCGGAGTACTCGCGGTCGACCAGGAACATGTCCTGTGCGCCGCTGTCCTCGTCCTCGGCGACCACAAGCGACACGTCCGCGATGGGCGCGTTGCCGACCCACGTTTTCTCGCCTTCGAGGACGTACTCGTCGCCGTCCTTGCGTGCGGTCGTGCGGGGCCGAGCGGTGTCGGAGCCGCCCTCCGGTTCGGTGACGGCCAGCGAGCCGATGCACTCGCCGGTTTCGAGTTTCGAGAGCTGGTTCTCCCGGGTGACGTCGGCGGCGTGTTCGACGAACACGGCCGGGAAGCTCATCAGCAGGCCGACGTTGAGGCTCGGCCAGACGTAACTGACCTCCTCGGAGACGATGGCGAAGCGGCGCAGGTCCCCGAAGAAGTCCTGGGCCGTCTCGGGGTCGAATCCGACGCCCAGTTCCTGGAGGTCCTTGATGTACCGCACCATCTCCTCGCGCGTGAACGGCTCCCGGTCGGCCTCGTCGACCACCGGTTCGACCTCGGCTTCCAGATAGCCCCGGAGGTCGTCCCTGAACGACCGCTGAGAGTCAGTCAGCTGCATGGCTGTTCGGGACCGACTCGGTGATCTCCCCCATCACGGACGCCAGTTGCGTGCCCTTCTGGACGGAGCCGTCCAGTTCGTACTCCTGGGTCATGAAGCCCTGGATCGGGTCGGTCCCGCCAGTGATGAGCGCCGTCAAAGTGTCGGCCGGCCCGGAAAGCGTCAGGTCAGCCTCCTCGGCCAGTCCCGCGCCGCCCGTGACGGTCTCCTCGGCGGCATCGACCTGGAGGTGGCCCTCCATCGGGCAGTCGTCGGCCTCGAAGTTGGCCGTGATGTCGGTCGTGATCTGCTCTCTGATGGCCGGAGTGTCCTCGACCAGGAGGTTCACGCCGGTCCACAGGAGGTCCTGGAACCGGTCGGCAGCCTCAGGTTCGTCCGCGTAGAAGCCCTCGATGTCGATGGCTTCCATGCGCCCGACGACCCGCGAGAACACCTCGGGGTTGTCGGCGATGAGTTGACGCTCCCGGCCGTCGATGTCTTCGAGCAGCCCGGGGAGGTCCGTTTTCAACTGCGCTTCGTCTTTTTCGAGCGATGCTTCGATCCGATCGACGAGTTCCTCGGTCATAGTCGTCCCATTCCCCACCGGGCCACCCCACTGGTGGCCGATGGCTACCCGTTCCTTGGGTCGGAACCCCCCTGAGCGTGCCCCGTCGGATGTGAGGTGGTTTTATATGCCGGTTCGACGCTCACGTCGGAAATCGCTGATTCCGGCGTTCGGGCCGGCATTCACCGGGGTTCGATGAGAACGACAGCGCTATCGCTCTGCGATGGCGTCGCCCCCACACGCGGTACACGCTTCGCGGTCGCTGTAGAACAACTCCCCACAGTCGGTACACTGGTGGGTGGCCTCGTCGGCTTTCGCCGTCTCCACGTCCTGTTTGAACCCCTCGACTTTCCGCCCGAGGCGGTTGAAAAAGCCCATGGGAGTCCTTTCGGTTCGATTCCGGATAAAGATTGACGGCGAGCCAGTGCTGTCGACACGCCGTGACGGCGACGAACGCACCGACTCGAAACGGAGGCGGCCTCAGAAGAGGAAGCGCTTGCTCGTCTCGGAAGCCACGTCGGTCATCAGCAACGCGGCGTCGGAGTACTGGAGGATCTTCTGCATGTCACCGTCGAGTTCGAGTTCGCCGGACATGATGCCCTCGACGACGTCGAGTTCGCCGGTGACCAGGCGGACCCACTGCTCGTACTCGCCGGTGAGGACGAAGCCCTTGTCGCGCTCGTCGAGTTCCATCAGCGTGTCCGTCCCGGTACAGTCGCCGTCTTCGAGTCCGATCCAGGCGTAGACGTGGCCCTCGTCGGTGACGTTCTCTTCGAGTTCGTCGAGCAGGTCGTTGAGGATCTCCGGCATGACCCGTCGCAGCCCCTCCCAGACCTTGTCGGGCGCGTTCTCGATGCGGGTTTCGAGCAGTTCGTTGGCGGCGCGCTCGGCGAGCGGGCCCTCCCGCTCCTCGATGCCGTTCTGGACTTCCTCCGGGGCGTCCTCCAGGACGGTGTCGAGCACCCCGTCGGGGAGTTGGCGGATGCCCGTATCGAGCGCGGACCAGACTTCCTCGGGCAGGTCGCCGACCGTGTTCTCCTCGATCGGGAGGTTGTTGATCTCGAAGACGAAATCGCCGTTGAAGCCCTGGCCCCACCCGGACATCTTCTCGGAGAGTTCCTCGCTCGCGGTCAGATCCGCCTCGTAGACCTCGAGCCACGCGGTCGTCGGCCAGTACTCCTCGAGTTCGTACGTCTCTTCTTCCTGTTGTGCACTCATGGTAGATCTCCCCCGTTGTGCGACACGCACGGTGTCGAGTCACCCCCAGGCCACACGTTCGCGTATCAACGGGTGTACCAGCATTATTTACACCCTAGGGTTTAGAAATTATCCCTCCGATCTGAGGTGGTTTAAACGTGTTTCACGTCACGGATCGGGCTTTCGGAGCTGGGGCTTCGAAACTGCAGTGTTCGGCACCTGGGACGGCGATCGGCTCGCGCCGACGAGAAGCACGTCGTGAGCTCGGGTGTCGACGACGGTCTAGAAAACGTCCAGATCGCCGCCGAACATGTCGTCCTGGGCCTCGGTCTCGATGCGGCAGTCGGATGTCGGGTAGGAGATACAGAGCAGCGCGTAGCCGTCCGCTTCCTGCATGGGATCCAGTGCAGTCCCCTCGCTCTGGTCGATCTCTCCCTCCAGCAGCTTCCCGACACAGGACGTACACTGTCCCTGCCGGCAGGAGTAGGGCAGGTCCAGTCCCGCGTCCTCGGCCGCGTCGAGCACGTACTCGTCCTCGGGAACCGACAGCGAGACGGTCTCGCCGTCGTGGACGAGTTCCACCTCGTAGTCGGTGTCAGTCGGCTCGTCTTCGAGTTCGGCCCCGCTCATAGTTCCTGTCGGAGTTTGAATACGTCGAGCGCCTCCAGTCGTGGGTCGTCGTGCGTGTCGGCGTTCGACCCCACCGCCGCACCCGCGACGCCCTCGTTGTTCACGCGACCGGAGCCCGAATCGAGGATGTAGGCGACCTCCTCGGAGACTCTTTCGGGGGCCATCCCGAGGTCCGCCGCGGCGTCCTCGACGGCGGCTTCGATCTCCTCGTCCGATGCGGTGAAGTCCGTGCCCTCGATGTCAGTGAGTTTCGTCATGATCAGTCACCCGCAGCCTGTTTCTTTTGCTCGTAGATGTGGTCGTACTTCTCGATGACCTCGCCGTAATCGTTGTCGCGGGCCTCCTCCATGGCGTCGGCGGCGGCCTGCATGTAATCGCGGGGCTGCGCGTTGTCTATGTCCAGCGTGTCGAACAGCATGTCGCCGGCCAGGCGCGCGCCGCGGTTGACCAGGTCGTCGAAGTCGACGCCCAGCGGGTCGCCGATGTCGCCCGTGATGAAATACCCCGTGTCGGTGATGTAGCCGATGTCCTCGACGGCCTGCTCCCAGATTGCGTTCTGGACGCCCTGGTACTCGGGCACGCCCTGGCGTTCCTTCTCGATGAGTTCCTCGAGGAGTTCGAGGCCGAAGGTGATGTGTCGGCCCTCGTCGGTGCTGATGAACTGGAAGCCCTTGTTCAACAGCGTGAGCGGTGCTTCCTGCATCATGCGGTTCTTCGCGAAGTAGCCGCCCCGAGCCAGGATGCCCTCGACGCCGATGTGGTAGTTCGTCGCCGCCCGCGCGATGTCGACGGGGTCGCCGCCGTGGGCCGCCTGGGCCTGGAGCGTGCCCTGCCGGTCGAACATCTTCCCCGCGCCGCAGGCGTCCGTCCGCGGGATCTGGACGCCGCCGCGCCGGGTGTCGAGTTCGTACTGCGGGAACTTGTCGATCATCACGTTCGAGAGGTACAGGTCGAAAAACTGCGTGTGTTTGGCTTCCTCCAGGGCCAGCGCGGAGGCGAACATCTCCTTTTCGATGGAGCGGTCGAACCACGGCGTCGACACCGTGGTCATGATGCGTCGCGCGTCCTGTGCGACCGCGTGTTCGCCGTCGATGAAATATGAGATGACTCGCGCCCACTGTTCTTTCTCGTCGTCGGCCAGCGACTCCCAGACTTCGCGGTCCTCCTCGAAGCCCACCTTCTCGACCAGCTTCTCGGCGTCCCACGTCCCCAGTTCGACCGACTTCTGATACAACTCGTAGTACGTGCTGTCCGTGTCGATCCGCCCCGCCCCTGATTCGGGAGTACTGTCACTGGCGTCCATGCCTGTACATTGTTACAACGCGGTTCCCATTACAAATAGCTCCCTGGATGTGAGGGTGTTTTTAAGATACCCCGTCGGTCCGGGCAGATGTTGCCCCTTGATTGTCGATTCATAACGAATATTTAGGTCGGTTCGAATTGGGAGAGTAGCATGCGCTATTTCCAGTTGCTCCTGACGCCGACGGAGCAGGAGGGGTTCCACGAGATCGATACGCTGACGGCCCAGCATCCAGCTATCGACCGGGAGGCGATCCTCCACCTGAACCTCCTCAACGACGGGACGGGCGTCGCGCTCTTTTTGATGCAGGGGGATTCGGAGGCACTCCAGGAGATATACCGCGATCACGAGTCGGTACTCTCCTACGACATCTTCGACAGCGAGGAGTCGGGCTTTCACGCACACGTTCACTTCGAGCCGGACGACCCGGCCACGGCGTTGCTCGAAATCGTCGACCGGCACAAACTGTACATCGACCCGCCCCTGGAGTTCAACGAGGCGGGCGCGCTCCGCCTGACCGCCGCCGGCCCCCAGGAACTGGTCAGACAGGCGGCCATCGACATCCCCGACAGCGTCGACGCCCATCTCGAACTCATCGGCGAGTACGAACCCCAGCGCGACAGTCTCGTGACGATGCTCACCGACCGCCAACAGGAAGTGCTCCAGACAGCCGTCGAGATGGGGTACTACTCGATTCCCCGGCAGGCCACGCACGAGGATCTGGCGTCCCAACTGGACTGTTCGGCCGGAACCGTCGGCGAACACCTTCGGAAAATCGAGGCCTGTGTCCTCTCGGAACTGATCCCGTAGGCCCGTGCCGCGTCGCCGTACCGTATCGGGTGTCGTTGCCCCTCGTTATAGTGGCGAACCGCTTTTGTTCTCTCGTTGAGAATCTCCGTCCATGCGGGAGTTCGACATCGTCGTCCGGACGCAGGACGGCACGTACAATCCCATCGACAGGGGCATCATCGACGACCCCGAGATGACTCGGAAGGGCGTCGAGTACTTCGACATGATGTCCGACGGGACCGTCGTCCTGTTGTATCACATCACCGGCGACGCTGCCAAACTGGAGTCGCTGCTCGACGCCGAGGAGAGCGCGCTATCCTACGACGTCTTCGAGATCGAGGACGACGGGCTCCGAGCCCACGTCCACCTGACGCCGGACACGATGGTGACGGCGCTCATCATGCTCAAAAACGAGTACGACCTCATCATCAACCCCCCGCTCACCATCGACGAGGACGGCGGCCTCCACATGAGCGTCGCCGGAGACCCCGACAAGATCCGCAAGGCCGCGATGAACCGGCCGGGGAGCATCGACATCCAGCTCGAGGAGGCCGAGAACGGGGACGTCGACATGGTCGACATCACGACGCTGTTGACCGACCGCCAGCAAGAGGTCCTGGAAGTTGCGATGGAACAGGGATACTACGAGATCCCCCGGCAGGCGACCAACGAGGACATCGCCGCGGACATGGACTGTTCGACCAGCACCGTCGGCGAGCACCTCCGGAAGATCGAGTCGCGTCTCATCTCCGAGATCGGTCCGGCCTGATCGCGTTCCCGGTTTCGTTCTACCTACAGTCCGACAGCCTAAAGCGCGCCGCCACGGATGACCGCGTATGGAGTTCCACGACGCGGCGAACTTCCTGTTCGACCTCCGTCGATACCCGCCGCGACCTGGAACCGCGGCCACGCGGGACCTCCTCGACGAACTGGGCGACCCACACGAGGACTACCGGTGTGTGCAGGTCGCCGGCTCCAACGGGAAGGGCAGCACCGCAAGGATGACCGAACGGGTCCTCCGCGAGGCCGGCCTGGACGTCGGGCTCTACACCTCGCCGCACCTCGACGACGTGCGCGAACGCGTCCGCATCAACGGCCGCAAACTCACCGAGCGCGCACTCGTCGAGTACGTCGAATCGATCCGGGAGTACGTCACCGACTGTGCCGCCGACGGCGGCGCGCCGACCTTCTTCGAGACGATCACGGGACTGGCGCTCTGGGCATTTCGACGCGCCGAGGTCGACGTGGCCATCCTCGAAGTCGGTATCGGCGGAAAAGAGGACGCGACCAGCGTCGTCTCCCCCGTCGCCAGCGCCGTCACGACCGTCACGCTCGAACACACGGCACTGCTCGGCGACACGGTCGCGGAGATCGCCAGGGACAAGGCACACGTCGCCCCTGCCGACACACCCTTGGTCACCGGCGCGACCGGCGACGCGCTGGCGGCCGTTCGCGAGGTCGCCGGCGACACCGTCACCGTCGACGACGAGGGCGACCCCGACGTTCGAGTCGAGTACGGCGGCCGAGACGGCCTCGAATCAATTGTTTCGCTCGAAGGTACCGACTGGTCGGTCGATACCCGACTCCCGCTCCTGGGGGAGCACCAGGCCCGGAACGCCGGCGTCGCGGCGGCGCTCGCCCGACAGGTGACCGACCTCTCGCGGTCGGACCTCGAACGGGGGTTGCGCAACGCCCACTGGCCCGGGCGGTTCGAGGTGATGAGCCGCGACCCGCTCGTCGTGCTCGACGGGGCGCACAATCCAGGCGGCGCAGCGGGGCTGGCGCGCACGCTCACGGCGTTCGACTACGACGACCTCCACGTCGTCGCGGGGGCGATGAGCGATAAGGACCACCGCGGCATCGCTGCGGCGCTGCCCGATCCGACAGGCGTCGTCGCCTGCGAACCCGATCTCGACCGCGCCGAGGAGGAATCGGTCGTCGCGCGTGCGTTCGAATCGACTTATCCCGACGCCGCCGTCGAGACGCGCAGCGACGTGGCCGGCGCGTTCGAGATGGCGCTCGACGAGGCATCGGCCGACGACTGCGTGCTCGTGACCGGATCGCTGTACTGCGTCGCCGAGGCGCGGACCCGCTGGACGCGCACCGAGATTCCCAAGCGAGTCGAATCGATCCCCCAGGCGCGCGAGACCATCGAGGCAACTCACGTCACCGACGCCGGCGCGTGGCGGATGCGCGGGAAGACCATCCACCGACTGCTGAAGACGCGCGTCCAGCCCCGACAGGCCCAGTATTTGAAAGAAGAGATGCTCTCGCTGGGCGGCGAATGTGCCATCTCCGGACTGAACGACCAGGACCAGGAGAACCTCGACGTGTTGCTGATGGGAACGCTGGCCCAGTACAAGCGACTGGCCGGCAAACTCGACGGCCAGCCCTACGGCCTTTCGCCGCTGGCCGACGACCTTCGGGGGGCGCTCGGCATCGAGGGCCACGGTCGCGACGAGCGCGGCTATCCCTGGGAAGACGGTACCGCCGTCATGGGCATCCTCAACGTCACGCCCGACAGTTTCCACGACGGTGGAGAATTCGACGCCGTCGCGGACGCGGTCGGTCGCGCCGAGGAGATGGTCGCGGCGGGCGTCGACATCATCGACATCGGTGGCGAGTCAACCCGGCCCGGCGCGGAACCGGTCCCGGCCGAAGAGGAGCGCGACCGGATCGTCCCGGTGATCGAGCGGATCGCCGATCTGGACGCGATGATCTCGGTCGACACGCGGAAAGCGGAGGTAGCGGCCGCCGCGCTCGACGCCGGCGCGGACGTCTTGAACGACGTGTCGGGGCTGGAGGACCCCGAGATGCGACTGGTCGCGGCCGACTACGACGTGCCCGTGGTCGTGATGCACAGCATCGAAGCGCCGGTCGACCCCGACACCGACGTGGAGTACGACGACGTGGTCGAGGACGTGATCGACGACCTCACCGAACGAGTCCTGCTCGCCGAGAAGGCTGGCCTCGACCGGGAACAGATCATCGTCGATCCCGGCTTAGGCTTCGGCAAATCGAAAGCCGAGAACTTCGAGATGCTGGGCCGCATCGGCGAGTTCGGCGCGCTGGGCTGTCCGGTGCTCGTCGGCCACTCCCACAAGTCGATGTTCTCGCTGGTCGACCGCGACCGGGACGAGCGACTGGACGCGACCGTCGCGGGCACGACGCTGGCGGCCGAACGCGGTGCCGACATCGTCCGGGTCCACGACGTGGAAGCGAACGTCGCCGCCGTCCGGACCGTCGCCGCCGCGGACGACCCGTCGGCGTTCGCCGACGACGAGGAGTGACGGCCGAGGCCGATCAAAAGACGCCGTGTTCGGCCTGAAGGTCCCGGTAGAGGTCGAGATAGCGTTCGATGATCTCGTCGTGGTCGTAGGTAGCCGCGAGTTCCGAATCCGCGTCGAGTCGCTCGTACCGTCCGGCGTCCTCGATGGCCTCGGTGATACCCTCGTCGTCGGAGACCCGGAAACTCCGCGGGTACTGTTCGATGAGTTCGTGGGCGCTGGATTCGGCCTGGTACTGGACGATGCCGACGCAGCCACAGGCCAGCGCCCAGAGCAGTTCCGTCGCGAAGTTCTCGGTGTAAGCCGTGTGGACGAACGTGTGTGCGCCCTTGTAGACGGCAACCCGCTCTTCGCGCGGCAGGTCTCCGACGAACGACACCCTGTCGTCGATGCGGAGGTCGGCGGCCTGCCGCTCGTAGGCCTCGCGCTGGGGTCCCTCACCGATGATCGTCGCCGACCAGTCGCGCTGTCGGAGTTCGGCCAGCCCCAACAGCAGCGTCTCGACGTTGGCGTCCGAGTCGAGGTCCCGCGCGTAGACGATGTCCGCGTCCGAATCCGGTTCAGTGTCCGCCACGAGCGATGCGTCGATGCTCTCGGGGATGACTCGCGTGTTGTCGGTACTCGCGCCGATCTCCCGGACGGCGGTCCGAACCAGTTCCGAAGGAGTCACCACTGTCGCGGGTTTTCGGGCAGCGCGACGCGTCCAGCGCGAGTCCGGCACGTCCTCGTCGCCGAACCACTCGACGACCAGCGGTGCGCGGGCGAGCGTGCCGCCGAGGCCGGCCGCCGCTACCGCTTTCGGTGGGTCGGGTGCCGCGTGGATCACGTCGGGTCGGTAGCGGGCCAGCAGAAACGGGGTGCGGGCCAGAAACGAGGGGGTCGCCTTCGTGTCCGTGACCGCACGGTAGGTGACGCCGTCGCGCGCTTCGAACTCGTCGTGGTCGGGCCACCACCGCGTACAGAAGACCGTCACGTCGTGGCCGCGATCGGCCAGTTGGGTCGCGATTCGGTGGAGTCGCTCGCGACCCTCGGTCGCGTCGTCGAAAACCGTCTGCTCAGTCACGAAAGCGACCCGCATACGCCCCAGGTGGCGGGGGCCGGTCAAAAATCCCCATCCTTCCGCGCCCCGACTACAGCGACTCGTCGTTCTCGAACTCGTCGTTCCCGGCGGCCTTTTCGGGAATCGAACCGCCGCGGTCCGAGTAGCGTTGCCGGCCCACCGACTCCTTGGGCATCAGATTGAGGATGCTCTGGCGGAGTTCCTCGTCGGAATCGAAGGTGTCCGCGCCCGTCCCGTCGAACAGTTCCGCGATCCGTATCGGGTCGGCGTTCGTCCGCCCGATCGTCTTCTCGCCGTACTCGGCCACGAACTCGTCTTTGGTCGTCGGGTAGGACAACTCCCCCAGAACGGACTCGATGTCCGTGAAATCGACGCCCTCCTCGCGGTCGGTGTTCTCACCGGACATACCCACTCACGGCCGACCACGAGCAAACGGCTTTCCCCTGCATGTGAAAGCCGACCAGTCCTTCGACGGGCCGCGCAAAACGACTAAGGGCGCTGCCCACTTCCGCCCGCCATGTACGATCTGGAGCGGTATCTCAACATCCGGAGCGCCTACGGCGCGTCCGTCGGTCCCGAGGAACAGGTCGCCTTCCTCATGAACACCACCGGCACGCCGCAGGTCTGGACGCTCGACGAACCAGGTGGGTGGCCTACCCAGCGCACCTTCTCCGACGAGCGCGTCACCTTCTGTTCGTGGTCGCCCGAACGCCGCGAACTCGCCTTCGGCATGGACGAGGGCGGCGACGAGTTCACCCAGCTGTTCCGACTCGACGCCGAGAGCGGAACCATCGACCCGCTGACGGACACCCCAGATGCCATCCACTACTGGGGCGGCTGGTCACACGACGGCGACCGCTTCGCTTTCGCGGCCAACCGCCGGGACGAGTCCGTCTTCGACGTCTACGTGCAGGGCCGCGACGAACGCGGCGAGGAGGCCGACCTGATCTACGAGGGCGACGGCTGGCTGGTAGTGGCCGGCTGGAGCCCCGACGACGACCGGCTGATTCTCTCCGAACACCACTCCAGTTTCGACAAGGACCTGTTCGTCCTCGACATCGAAACCGGCGAACGAACCCACGTCACGCCCCACGACGGGGAGGCACGGTACAATAGTCCCTCCTGGGGGCCGGATGGCGAGGGAATCTACTGCTGTACTGACCGCGGGGCCGACACGCTCTACCTGGGTCGCATCGACCTCGACACCCACGAGATCGGGACCGTCGAAGACGGGGGAAAGTGGAACGTCGACGGCATCGCGATGGACGACGAGACCGGCCGGTTCGCGTTCTCGCGGAACGTCGACGGCTACACCGAACTCACAGTTGGAACGCTCACCGGGCCGACCGACTACGAGACGGTGCCCGATCCGGACCTGCCCGACGGCACCGCTGGCGGCGTGAGTTTCGACCCAAACGCCGAGACGTTCGCGCTGTCGGCGTCGAGTCGCACGACGAACACCAACGTCTATCTGACCGAGTTCGAATCCGGCGAGACGACCCGGTGGACCCGCGCCTCCACGGCCGGCATCCCCGATTCGTCGTTCCGGGGTCCCGAACTGGTTCACGTCGAGTCGTTCGACGGCCGCGAGATTCCGGCGTATTTCACGCTGCCCGAGGACGCTCCCGACGGGGAGACGCCCGTCATCGTCGACATCCACGGCGGCCCCGAGAGCCAGCGCCGCCCCTCCTTTTCGGGACTGACACAGTACTTCCTGTCGCGGGGGTACGCCGTCTTCGAGCCGAACGTCCGCGGGTCCTCTGGGTACGGGAAGACCTACACGCACTTAGACGACGTGCGAAAACGGATGGACTCGGTGAAGGACCTCCGGGCAGGGGTAGACTGGCTCCACGACCACCCGAGCGTCGACCCCGAACGGATCGTCGCCAAGGGCGGCTCCTACGGCGGGTTCATGGTCCTGGCGGCGCTCACCGAGTACCCCGACCTCTGGGCCGCGGGCGTCGACGTGGTCGGCATCGCCAACTTCGTCACCTTTCTGGAGAACACCGGGTCCTGGCGACGCGAACACCGCGAGGCCGAGTACGGTTCGCTCGAATCGGACCGGGAGTTCCTCGAATCCATCAGCCCGCTCACTCACGCCGACGAGATCGAGGCCCCGCTGTTCGTCCTCCACGGCGCGAACGACCCACGCGTCCCGGTCGGGGAAGCCGAACAGATCGCCGACGAGGTGGCCGAACGGGACGTTCCCGTCGAGAAACTGATCTTCGAGGACGAGGGACACGGAATCACCAAGCGGGAAAACCGGATCGAAGCCTACACCGCCGTCGTCGACTTCCTCGACGAACACGTCTGAGTCCCCGAAATCGGCCAGTTCGCGGCCCGTAGATGCGGATGCAGTCTTTCGGTCGACGCAGCCCTCGATACGACTCTTCCGCGATCCCTGTTTCAACCAGGCATTGTGTCCTATCGTAGAGGACAAAAATGTCTGCGGCCTTTTTATCCGGTGCGTGTCTGGCAACTACTATGGGTGTTGCTGGGAAGTCGCGAGACCACGTCGAGGAGCTCTTATCGGAGCTCGAGTCGGATTACGACTCGTTTCCGGTCAGCCAGACGACGGTCTCCGTATCGGCAGACCACTACGACCGCGTCGTCGAGCAGTGTCAGCGGGGAATCGCCAGGGTGGACGTGCACGTCCACAACGACCAGGACGACGTGTTGCTGGTCGAAAACGGGGACGGCCTGACGGCCCCGGGCGAGATTATCTCGGCCGAGGACTCGCTCGAAGACCGAGCCCGGCGCGCCGTCAGACAGTCCACGGGCGTCGAGTGTCGGATAGAGACCATCCAGGAAGTGACCATCGCCGGCGTCCACAGCGAAGCCGACCCCGATGCCGAGCCGGTCTATCGGCTCGTCGTCCTCATGTCCGCCCGGGTCGCCGCCGGGTCGCCGAGTTCGAACGGTCACTGGCAGGCCGACCCGCCAGAGAGCGAACTCGTTATATGACGCCGGTCGCGCGCGCGACTTCGCGCGCGGCCTGCTCGTTGACGCCGTCCCCGAGGATCGTGTAGCGGTCGCGGATCTCGTGTGCCGTCGTGAGCGCTTCCAGGACCGTTTCCTCGTCGATACCCAGTTCCTCGGCGGTCGTCGGTGCCCCGATACTGGCCAGCGCGTTCCGGACCGAGCGCCACTCGCCTTTGGCCCCGCTGTGGAGGTACTCGGTCAGGATCGAGCCGACGCCGACCTGGTGACCGTGCAGCGCGGTCCCGGGCGCGAGTCGATCGAGCTGGTGGGAAAAGAGGTGTTCGGCACCGCTGGCCGGCCGCGAGGAGCCGGCGATCGACATCGCCACGCCCGACGAGACGAGTGCCTTCACGACGATCCAGGACGACTCCTCCAGGCCCTGTTTGATGGAATCGGAGTTCTCGACGAGCATCTCGGCGGTCATCCGCGAGAGCGCGCCCGCGTACTCCGAGTACTCGACGTTTTTCAGCCGGTGGGCCAGTTCCCAGTCCTTGACCGCAGTGTAGTTGCTGATGATGTCGGCACAGCCCGCCGTCGTCAGCCGCCAGGGCGAGTTCGCCAGGATTTCCGTGTCGGCGACGACCGCCAGCGGCGGCTCCGCGGCGACGCTGTGTCGCGTATCCCCCTCGGGGACCGACCCGCGCCCGCTGACGATGCCGTCGTGGCTCGCAGCCGTCGGGACCGACACGAATCCCAGCCCCAACTCGTCGGCCGCCATCTTCGTGATGTCGATGACTTTCCCGCCGCCGACGCCGACCAGGAACCCCACGTCCGCCGCCTCGGCTTGCTCGACGATGCGCTGGACGGCCGCGAAACTGGCTTCTTCGACGAGCGCCGTCTCGGGGTCCGGGCCGTTGGCGGCGAATCCCTCGACGACCTGGTTGCCGGCGAGTTCCCTGGGCGTCGGACTCGACACGACGAGCGGTCGTCCCGTGAGGTGTAACTCCGCGACCGCGTCGACAGTCTGGTCCAGTACCCCGTGCCCCACCAGCACGTTTCTGGGGAGCCGAATCCACGTCGACTTCTCGAACATATCCGCTCCTCTCGTGCGACGGTGTAAGGGTTTATCCCTCCGGCCGACAGGGCACACGATTCGACGATTCGGGGCGAACTGCCCGTCTGGGCGTCGACGCGGGCCGACTGAACCGCGGAGGACCGCCCCTCGTCGTAGCCAGCAGATCTTGAGGATTGAGGAGGGAATATATGCGTCAATTCCCTAGCCCCGATGTGGATTCCCCATTCGAGGTTCTCGGGATCGACGCGGACGCCGACGACGACGAAGTCCTGGAGGCCTACCGCGAGCGAGTCAAGGAGGTCCATCCGGACCAGGGCGGTTCCGCGCGCGAGTTCCAGGCCGTCCGCGAGGCCTACGAACGGATCGAAGCCGGGTACGACCCCGACGGGGAGATGGCCGGCCCGACCGCGCCCGGCCAGCAGGTCGACCAAGAGGAACAGCGAGCAGTCTCCCACCGCGTCGAGTACGTCAACTACCAGGTACTGGACGATTTCGGCTGGGAGCTCACCGACGACGACCTGTTCGAGAAGGCGGCCGAGGCCGACCTCCCCATCGAGGACTACGGGGCCTTCGACGTCGACCCCGGCGATTCGATCCTCGAAGCCGCCGAGAACTGCGGGTTCTCCTGGCCCTTTGCCTGTCGAGGCGGTGCCTGCTCGAACTGCGCCATCGCGCTCATCGACGGCGAGATTCCGCCGCCGACCAGCCACGTCCTCCCACCGGAACTCATCGACCGCGGCATTCGCCTGTCCTGTATCACCACTCCAGTCACCGAGGACACCAAGATCGTCTACAACGTCAAACACCTCCCCGGCGTCAACGAACTCCTCCTCCCTGCGAGTCGGTTCGAGAAGGCCTCGACTGATTGATCAGGATTCGAAACAGCGCGGGTGCCTATGTAACAGCACACTGGGTAGTGAATTTCTGGAACAATGGAAGTCAATCACACGCTCAGTGTACGTGCTTACTGAGGAGTTATTCAGTGTGAATCCCCGATAGATATTCTTGTATTGAGGTCGGCTATCTAACACATATGCAGTTGATGAGAGAGTTGGTTGGGATGATTATCTACATTTCAGGGGCGTTTATCATTGCATCTCCAGGGATTGTTTATATCGAAAAACTTCACAAGCCGGGGAGATTGCTCAGGGCACTTGAGAAGTTGGAGGCTGATGAAATAGAACGTAGTCATTGCGGATTCGAGTTGATGAAAGAAGAAATCAATTCGATAGTCGATGAGGAAGAACAGCTCAGCGGAGATGTTCACAAGCTCGATGTATATGCTGGAACTGTTACGACGGGGAAGGGGGCACTGCTCAAAGTACGGGCACACATAGGAGAAAATGACACTCGACAGATTGAGGATCCACTTTTCATAAAGATCAGATACCAGTTAGACCGTACAATCCGTCGGGGGAAAACAAAAATTAGAACAGTGGGAATCTGTTTCATGTTAGTCGGATTTACGCTACAGATGTGGCCAGATCTGACGAGGGTGTTTTCACTGGTTGCATGAACTCTACTGACCATTAGCATCCGCGAGCGAAGCGAGCGGTTCACTGAAGCCGAACGAAGTGAGGCTTCAGCCTTTTTCGCCCACGTTTTTCGAGGAGAGGTCGCCGGTAGGCGACCCGACGAAGAAAAAGGTGGTCAGTCGTCGGCCTGGCCCGTCACGGCGTCGCTCGCGTCCGCGGACGGCGTCGCCGAGGCCGGCGGGTTCTGCCGGACGTCCGCCTCCTCGTTTTCGGCGATGATCTCCGCGTAGGCGTCGGGGAGGACCTTCACGAAGTTGTCGAGTTCCTCGTCCCAGTTGTCGAGGACGTACTGGCCTCGGTCGCTGTCCGTGTAGGCGACGTGGTTCTCGACGAGGCGTCGAAGCATCCGTCGGTCTTTGTCGTCCAGGGAGTCGAACGTCGAGACCATGCCGCGGTTGACTTTCGCCTCGAAGTCGCCCTCGCGGTCCAAGACGTAGGCGACGCCGCCGGACATCCCGGCCGCGAAGTTCTTGCCGGTCTCGCCGAGGACGGCGACTGCACCGCCGGTCATGTACTCACAGCCGTGGTCGCCGACCGACTCGACGACCGCCTTCACGCCGGAGTTCCGGACGGCGAAGCGCTCGCCAGCCTGGCCGTTGACGTACAGTTCGCCCTGGGTCGCGCCGTAGAGGGCGACGTTCCCGATGAGGGTGTTCTCCTCGGGTTCGAGCGAGGAGACGTCGGGCGTGTTGACGACGAGTTTCCCGCCCGAGAGCCCCTTGCCGACGTAGTCGTTGGCCGTGCCGGTCAGCTCGAAGGTGACGCCATCTTGCAGGAACGCACCGTAGCTCTGGCCGGCCGTGCCCTCGAAGTCGACGCGGATGGTGTCGGCCGGGAGGCCGGGGGTGCCGTGTTCCTTCGAGATCTCGTTCGAGAGCGTGGCCCCGACTGCCCGGTGGACGTTCGAGATGTCCATGTCCAGCGAGACCGGTTCGCCGCCCTCGATAGCGGCCTCGGCTTCGTCGATGATCTCCCAGTCAAGCTGTTCGTCGACCTCGTGGTCCTGCTCGCGGGTCTTGTAGCGGTCGTCGTCGCCCGCGGGCTCGGCGATGATCGACGAGAGGTCGAGCTTCTTGGCCTTCGGGTGGTCGACGTCGTCGCGCTGGCTGAGTGCGTCGACGCGACCGATCATCTCGTCGACCGTCTCGAAGCCGAGTTCGGCCATGATCTCCCGGAGCTCCTGCCCGACGAACGTCATGTAGTTGATGACGTGCTGGGGCTGGCCCGGGAACCGGTCGCGGAGCTTCTCGTTCTGGGTCGCGACGCCGACCGGACAGGTGTTCTCGTGGCACTGTCGTGCCATCACGCAGCCGGAGGTGACCATCGACGCCGTGCCGAAGGCGAAGGACTCCGCACCGAGCAGCGCGCCGACCGCCACGTCGCGGCCGGTCTTGAACCCGCCGTCGGTCGTCACGCGGATTCGCGATCGCAGGCCCGTCGCCCGGAGCATCTGGTTGGCCTCGGCGACCCCCAGTTCCCAGGGCAGGCCCGCGTTCTTGATGGACGTTTTCGGCGAGGCACCGGTCCCGCCGGAGTGGCCCGAGATGTGGACCACGTCGGCGTTGGCCTTCGCGACACCGGCGGCGATGGTCCCGATGCCGTCCTCGGCGACCAGTTTGACGTTGATGTCAGCGTCGGGATTGGCGGCCTTGAGGTCGTGGATCAGCTGTTTCAGGTCCTCGATGGAGTAGATGTCGTGCAGCGGTGGCGGCGAGATCAGGCCCACGCCCGGCGTCGCGTACCGGACGTGTGCGATCATCTCGTTGACCTTCTTGCCGGGCAGGTGGCCACCCTCACCGGGCTTTGACCCCTGGGCCATCTTGATCTGGATTTCCTCGGCAGCCGAGAGGTAATCGGAGGTGACGCCGAAGCGACCGGAGGCGACCTGCTTGGTCTTACACTCCTTCTCGGTGCCGAACCGTTCGGGGGGTTCGCCACCCTCGCCGGTGTTGGCGTTGGCCCCGATGCGGTTCATCGCGATGGCGTTGTTCTCGTGCATCTCCGGCGACAGCGACCCGAGGCTCATCGCGGCCGTCTCGAACCGTTCGACGATGTCCGAGATGGGCTCGACGTCCTCCACGGGGATGGACTCGCGGTCCTCGTCGTCGAACTCCAGCAGGCCACGGAGCGTGTGGAGTTCCTCGGACTGGTCGTTGAGCATCTCGGCGAACTCCTGGTACTTCTCGTAGTCGCCGGTCCGGACCGCCTGCTGGAGCGTCCCGACGGTCTCGGGGTTCCACTCGTGTTTGATGCCGTCCGAGCGGTGTTCGTACTCGCCCTGGCGCTCCATCTGCGGGTCGTCGCTGAAGGCCACGTCGTAGCGCTTCCGGAGGTCGGACTCGATGTCCTCGATGTCGGCCCCCTCGGTGCGGCAGGTCGTCCCCTCGAAGTACTCCGCGATGAAATCGGAGGAGAGCCCGACTGCCTCGAAGATCTGGGCACCCTGGTAGCTCTCGGTGGTCGAGATGCCCATCTTGGCCATCGTCTTCAGGAGCCCGTCCTCGACGGCACCGATGTAGGCCTCGATGGCCGTGTCGAGTTTCGCGCCGTCCGGTCCGGCCACGAGGTCGTCGATGGTCTGGTAGGCCAGGTAGGGGTTGACCGCGCCCGCGCCGTAACCGATGAGCGTCGCGAAGTGGTGGACTGCACGCGGGTCGCCCGATTCGAGGACGAGCCCGACGTGGTTGCGCAGTCCGTTGCGGACGAGGTGGTGGTGAACGCCGCCGACCGCCAGCAGGCTGGGGATCGGAATCGCGTCCTCGCCGGCCCCACGGTCCGAGAGGACGATGATGTCGTGTTCGGTCGCGGCCTCGTCGGCTTCCGTTCGCACTCGCTCGACCGCTTCCCTGAGGTCGTCCTCGGGATCGTAGGTGATGTCAATGGTCTTCGTCGACATCCCGTTCGCGTCCAGGTCTTTGATGGCCGCCGTCTCCTCGTCGGTGAGGATCGGCGAGTCGAGAACGAGCTGGCGGGCGTGGTCCTGACTCTCGTCGAGCAGGTTACGCTGGTAGCCGAGCCGAGACTCCAGCGACGTCACGAGTTCCTCGCGGATGTAGTCCAGTGGCGGGTTCGTGACCTGTGCGAACAACTGCTTGAAGTAGGTAAACAGCGGCCGGTTGAACTGCGAGAGCACCGACAGCGGCGTGTCGTCGCCCATGGAGCCGATAGGGTCTTTCCCCTTCTCGGACATGGGCTGGATGAGGTGGTCGACCTCGTCGTACGTGTAGCCATACAGCGCCTGCTGTGTGCGCAACTCCTCGACCGGATTCCGCGGTTCGGGGTCGTGGTCGGCGATGTCTTCGAGTCCGACCTGCTCCTGAGCGACCCACTCGGCGTACTTCTCGTCGGTCAGGCCCTGGAACACTTCCTCGTCGGGGATGACCCGTCCCTCGTCGGGGTCCGCGAGGAAGAGCTGTCCGGGCTGGAGACGACCGCGTTTTTCGAGTTCGCTCGGGTCGTGATCCAGTGCGCCGGCCTCGCTGGACATTACGAGCCTGCCGTTTTCCAGTATGTCGTACCGGCAGGGGCGCAGGCCGTTGCGGTCCAGGACCGCACCGACGCGTTCGCCGTCGGTGGCCGCGACCAGGGCGGGGCCGTCCCACGGCTCGACGAGCGAGGCGTGGTAGTCGTACCAGTCGCGTCGTTCCTGGGAGACCATGTTGGCCTCGCCGCGCCAGGCCTCGGGGATGAGCATCCGGAGCGCGTGCGGGAGGTCTCGACCCGTCTCCATGAGCAGTTCGAGGCCGTTGTCGACGCTTGCGGTGTCGGACTGCTCGGGATCGTCGATGATCGGCTTGACCTTCTCGATGTCGTCGCCGTAGCGTTCGTCCGCGAGGTCCGTCTCGCGTGCGCGCATCCAGTTGATGTTGCCCTGGATGGTGTTGAACTCGCCGTTGTGGATGATGTTGCGGTACGGATGCGCGAGATGCCACGCGCCGAGCGTGTTCGTCGAGAACCGCGCGTGGACCATCGCGAACGTCGAGGCCATCCGCTCGTCGGTCAGTTCCGGGTAGTACTCGGGGAGTTGCTCCGCCAGCAGCAGACCCTTGTAGACGACGGTGTCCTGATCTAGCGAGACGATGTAGAACCGTTCGTGACCTGCGGGTTCTTCGGCTTCGACCGTGTTCTCGACGACGCGTCGGCCGACGTAGAGGCGCTTGTCGAACTCCTCGTCGGAAACCTCACCGTTCGCCTCGACGAACGCCTGCTCGACGCGCGGTTCGGATTCGGCAGCGGTCGCGCCGAGGCTGTCGTTGTTCGTCGGTACGGTCCGCCAGTGGAACACGTCCAACCCCTCGGCTTCGAGTTCCGATTCGACGAGGTCCTTGAGCCCCTCGGCGGCTTCCTCGTCGTCTTTCGGGAGGAAAAAGGAGCCGACGGCGTACTCGCCCTGGGACGGGAGGGAGACGTCGAGTTCCGAAGCGAAGAAGTCGTGGGGCATCTGGAAGAGGATCCCGGCACCGTCACCGGTGTTCGATTCGGCCCCGGTCGTCCCGCGGTGTTCGAGGTTCTCTAGCAATTCGAGGCCGTCCGCGACGACGTCGTGGTCGGTTCCCCCATCGAGATCCATTACCACGCCGACGCCGCAGTTCGACCGTTCATCAGTCGGGTCTGCGAGCCCGGCGTCACTCGCAGACTCATCAGTAGTGCGTTGCCCAACCATACCTTGCCCCTGTAACCGGACGAATAAGAGGTTGACCCTGAAGGCCTACGGGTCTGTTAAACGCAAATAAGGGCATATAACCGCATGCCGTAGAATACTGAGACATACTCACAAACAACCGTGTACGTTAGTGGATATCGACGTGGTCCCCGAAGAGTCCGGGAAGTGACGTATCGAGGGATACGCTCTTTACCCAGGGCTGAAATCTACCGGACACGTCTTATACATGGTCGCTCTCATCGACGAGGACGGACGGTTGTTCGGACTCGTGAATATCGTCGATCTGCTCGTCGTGCTGGTCGTGGTCGCCATGGTCGCGGCAGGCTGGGCGCTGGTCGCTGGTGGTGCCGAGCCACAGACCAACGAGACCGAGAACACAACCACAGTCGTCACGATCGAGGCTCAGCAACTCGAACCGTACGTTGCCGAGGCAGTTCCGAACGGCTCCGTCGGTGGCCAGGAGGTCGTGGCAGTCCACTCGAAGACCGTCGAACCGACCACGGTCTTCGTCCCGGACCGGAACGGGCAGTTGCGCGTCCGCGAGCATCCGCGGCTGAAAACGGCCACGCTGCGAGTGGAACTCAACACGACTCGGACCGCACATGGGCTGAACTTCACCGGTGAGCGGAAGACGACCCGTGGGTTCGTCGAACAGGACCGACCCCTTCGAATCGGCCAACGACTCCGTCTCGACATCGGAGACACCACGCTCGCGGGGAACGTCACTGCGATCGAGAACTAAGAGCCAAGCGGAATCGTGAGGGCAGTCAGTACGACTTCGCGAAGTACGCCGTCTCCTCGGCGTCGTCCCCGCAGATCGCACACTCGTCACCGATCGGTTCGGCGTCGCGGTCGAGCGGCACCATGACGATCTCGGCGGCCATCGCGTCCTTGATGGGTTCCTCGCACTCTTCGTCGCCGCACCACGGCGCTTTCACGTAGCCTTTGTGCTGGCCGAGCGTGCCCAGGATCTCCTCGCGGCTTCCGGCTTCGCGGACGCTCTCTTCTAAGTTCTCCTCGGCGCTGGCCTTGAGTTTCGCGAAGACGGTGTCGAGGTGGTCGTCGACGGTTTCGACCAGGCCCTCCCGATCGACGGTTTCGGACTCCCCGTCCGGTCGGTGGTTGAGCGTGATCTCGTCGTCTTCGACTTCGTTGGGCCCGACCTCGATCCGGAGCGGGACGCCCTTGAGTTCCCACTCGTTGAATTTGAACCCGGGGTTGCGCTCGTCGCGGTCGTCGAGGTCGACGCGGAACTGGTCGTCCAGTTCGAGCGCCAGGTCCTCGGCGTACTCGAGTACGTCCTCTTTGGTGTCTTCCTGCCAGATGGGGACGATAACGACCTGCGTGGGCGCGAGCGCGGGCGGGACGACGAGCCCCTGATCGTCGGAGTGGGTCATCACGAGCGCACCGAGCGCACGCCAGGACAGCCCCCAGGAAGTGGTGTGTGCAGTCTGCTCGTCCTCGTCCTCGTCGACGTAGGTCACGTCGTAGGCCTCCGCGAAGGAGGTACCGAGATAGTGGGAGGTGCCGCCCTGGACCGATTTGCCGTCGGGCATCAGCGCCTCGACCGTCGCCGTGGTGTGTGCGCCCGGGAACTTGTCGTGTTCGGGTTTCCGACCCTTCAGCACCGGAATCGCGAGCACGTCCTCGTAGAGTTTCTCGTACTGATCGAGGCGGGTCATCGTCTCGTCCCAGGCACCGTCCTCGTCTTCGTGGGCCGTGTGGCCCTCCTGCCAGAGGAACTCCTTGGTTCGGAAGAAGGGCTTGGTCTCGGTGGCCTCCCAGCGGACGACCGAACACCACTGGTTCACGCGGTGGGGCAGGTCGCGGTGGCTGCGCGTCCACTGCGCGAGGAAGGGCGTGATGATGCTCTCGCTGGTCGGTCGGACGGCGAGGGGTTCTTCGAGTTCGTCGTAGCCGCCCTTGGTGACCCACGCCACCTCGGGGTCGAACCCCTCGACGATGTCTTTCTCCTTTTCGAGGTAGCTCTCGGGGATGAACATCGGGAAGTAGGCGTTGGTGACGCCGGTGTCCTTGAACCAGGAGTCGAGATGAGACTGGAGGTTCTCCCAGAGCGCATATCCTCGGGGTCGCGTGACGATGAACCCACCCATCGGCGCGTAATCCGCGAGTTCCGCCTTCTGAATGACTTCGGCGTACCACTCTCCCGTCGCGTGTTCCTTGCTTTCGGTGATACCGAGTTCCTGCTCGTCGCTCATACCGGAACTGTCCGGGACGGGCGTATTAAAGCCGCCGTGTCGTCCGGAGGACGGTCCGAGGACGCCCCCGTGGCGACAGTAACCGAACCCAACAAGTCGAACGCACGGCGCAACAATACCTAAGCCAATGGAGGCGAGAACTGGTAGCATGTCTCAGGGTGGGTCACAGGGAATCGGGCAGTTGGATACGCTGATGGAGACGCTCGCTAAGCGGGAGCGTCGACGGTTGCTCTACTACCTCCGGGAACACGACACGGCGACACAGCAGGAACTCGTCGACGTACTGACGGGATGGGCTGCGACGGACCGTGATCGAGGTACTGTCACGAAAGACGACTGGGTGCGGATGCAGACTGCACTCCACCACGTCCATCTGCCGCGTCTCGAACACGCGAATCTCGTCGAGTACGACCCGTCGATCGACGTGGTTCGATTGCTGGACCTCCCGCCCTGGGTCGAACGCTGTCTCGACGCTGCCTTCGAGGGCGACCAGAACCTCGCGGCGGACCGGAGACAGCCGACCGAATTCCTCTCGGAAAAATCCGACTGACCGTGTCCCTCGAGGATTTCCTCGCCGAGATGGGGGCACAGCGGCGAACGGTGACCGTCTACAGCGACGATCCCGACCCGGAGATCCCGGACCGGTTCCGCGACTGGAACGTCGAGCTCCGATTCAACCGGCTTCCCGAAGGAAGCCACGCCGGGTTCGTCACCGTTCGGCAGGGTACCGACTTCCTGGCCGGCGTCGACAGTGACGTGCTCTCCGGGTTCTTCGAGCCGACCCGAACAATCCCTGGTTCCGACGCCGAGAGAGACCCGGCGCTGACGACGTTCCTCGACCACTTCGACGAGACGCTCTTTCACGGAACGACGCGCCGACAGTTGCTCGCTGCGAGCCGTGAGTTCGAGGACCGCGCCTGGCGCGTCGGTTCAGGGCGGCTGTACGCGGGGTTTCAGCGGCCGGCGGCGCTCGAAGCCCAGCGGTCGCCGTACCAGCGCCTGGCCGACCGCGGCCTCGACGTGCACGTCTACTTCGACGGCGACTGGGACACGGCGACGATCCCGGGCGTTCGAATGCACGTCGTCCGGAACGACGAGATCGGACGGTTCTGGTTCGTCGCCTTCGACGGCGGCCCCGAGTCGCTGGTGGACGCCGACCTGGACCGGGACGACCATCCAACTCAGGCCTGTGCACTGCTCGCCAAAGAGACCGGCCAGGGAACGTACAGCGGGTTCTGGACGTACGATCCCGAACGCGTGGCGTCCCTGTTGAACTATCTCGAAGCGACGTACCGCTGACGACCGCGCAGTCGAGGGCTCGAACCTTCGTGTACGATAATGATATAAATCCCCCTCTATATCCGGCAGTGATTACTCCCCCGACGTACCTGTTTGTACAGGTAGCCCGATGGCAGTGGGCCATCGGGGGTACCACGAGAATTGCGGTCCGATACCGTCACTCGGTGTCTCCGGGGGGATTCACCGAACCGGACTCCGGGGGTGGGGTCCGCTGGGGTGGCACCGCACACGCGCTCGCCGCTCACTGTTCTATCGATCACAGTCGACTACCGTACAGTCTCCTCGCTCGCCGACTGCGTCGACCGATATCGTCCCGTCGTCCAGACGAGAACGGCGACCGACCCGGCGACGACGGCCGGCCAGATATCGGAGCTCAGATACAGATCCGTCGAGGGCAACTGGACCCAGGAGAACGGATACAGGTAGGGTGGCGCGTAGCCGCCCGCCCGAACCACCTGCAAGTCGAGGCCGACGTGGAGCAAGACACCGCCGACGAGGGCGGCGAGAACCGCCCGGCGCTCGACTGGCGGCACGAGCAAGGAACCGGTGACGGCGAGCGTCACCGCGACGCCGACCGTCTGTAGCGCGAGCCAGGAGATCTCGAGGCCGGCTATCGTCGCCCGGAGCGACCCCGTGAGCAGGTACACCTTGGCAGCGTCCGGGAGCACGCTCCCGACCATCGCCATCGGGACGTGACGCGCGTCGAGCCATCCGACCCGCCGGGTCGCGATCGTCCCGAACACGTAGGCCGCGAGCACGTGGGTCAACAGATCCGTCATCCGTCCCCCTCCCCAGGATGTTGGTTCCGTGGACGGAAATAGCCGGACATGGGTTCGGGTTGCCAGTGTCTGAGCGAGTACCCTCCGACCAGCAGGAGGGCCAGCGCCGAGGCGGCGAGCATGTACGTTCGGTTACGGGCGTCGGTCACGACGACGCGCTCGGCGTCGACGGCCGGGCCGGGTCGAGCGGTGCCGTAGACCTGTACCTCGTCGCCGGGGTCGAGCGCGCTCGGGAGCGACTCGGCGGTGACGGCCCAGCCGTTGGTCGCCCTGAAGCCGTCCTCGGTCCGACGGTCGACGGTGAGCCAGACGTCGACGCGCTCACCGTGGTACCGCTCGAAGTCGTCGTCGAGTTCGGTGCCCGTCGGGTAGACTCGCTTTTCGTCCTCGTGAGTCGCGTAGTCCGCGAGTTGGACCCCGCAGACGGCGAGTAGCAATCCGATCAGAGCGAGCCTGACGACCGGCCGTTCGCGCATCGGTGCATCCTGTCGGCGAGAGACAAATACCTGTTTTGGAACGGCTCATACGGAATGCTGTAGAAGGTTTCCGCATCGACCGCCCGACTGCGGGCGGTCGTAGCGGGAAACAGCTACAGCAAACCGGATCAGCGCCTGCTCCGAAACGGGCTCTCGGTTTCAGTCCAGTTCCACCCTGGGAGCCTCGTCTGGAAGCCGGCGGCCAGAGCCGCATCGAGGTCGTCCGCGCCGGCAGCGTCCCCAGGGTCGCCGTGGGTGATCACATCGGCGTAGTGAAAGGTCGCTTCGCCGAGCGTCCGGAGGGGTTGCCCGCCGGCGATCATGCCGGCCAGTTCCCGCCCGAGAAGTTCGTCGACGACGAATCCGGGATAGTCCCCCTCGACATCGAGGTCGCGCAACAGCGCGACGAGCGCCGCGACGTTGACCGCCAGGTCGCCGTCCGCGAAGACGGCGTCGACGGCGTCGTGGTACTGATCCCTGGTTATCTCGTCGACGGCAGTCCCGAACTGGTCGGCGAGTTCGGCACGGGTCTTATTGACGATCGGAACGACGGTCGGCGCGCGCTTACGGACCCACTCGTGTTCGGTCGCGACGGCGGCAGGCGTGAGTTCCATACCCGACGCTCGTACCGAGATACCTACTGTTTTGCGAAGGGTTTTATAATGGCGAGGCTGTAAGACCGACTACAGGCCGGTTTTCCGGATTCATCAGCTAGTGTCCGGACCGTGACTTCACGGTGTAGCAATCGGCACCATCGGAACCATCATGACGCCTACAGCAGACTGCCTGCGCGCCGCCGCTCGGGCGCAGGTCCGTTTTTTCCACCACTGTTGAGCTATGAGCAAGGTAGAAACTCAGTTAGCGGATTTGAAAGCAAAGATCAAAGACGAGGTCCCCCACGACATCACTATTTCGGACGTGCAGTACGAGGGACCGGAGTTGGTCGTGTACACGCGCGATCCGAAGAAGTTCGCCCAGAACGGCGACCTGATCCGGAAGTTGGCCAGCCAACTCCGCAAGCGGATCACCGTTCGGCCGGACCCCGACGTGCTCTCGGTCCCCGACCGGGCCAGAGAACAGATCATGGACGTCATTCCCGAGGAGGCGGGCGTGACGGATCTGGACTTCCACGCCGACACCGGCGAAGTCGTGATCGAGGCCGAGAAGCCGGGGGTGGTCATCGGCCAACACGGCTCGACTCTTCGTGATATCACACAGAAAGTCGGCTGGACGCCCGAAGTCGTCCGGACGCCGCCCATCGAGTCGTCGACGGTCTCGAACGTCCGGAACTTCCTGAAACAGGAGCGCGACGACCGCCGGGACATCTTAGAGCGCATCGGTCGCCAGATCCACCGCGAGGAGATGTCCGACGACGAGTGGGTTCGCATCACCACCCTGGGCTGTTGCCGCGAAGTCGGGCGAGCAGCCTTCATCATCTCGACGCCGGAGACGCGCGTCCTCGTCGACTGCGGCGACAAACCCGGAGCCGAAGGGGAAGTGCCGTACCTCCAGGTCCCCGAGGCGCTGGGTTCGGGCGCGGGATCGATCGACGCCGTCGTCCTGACCCACGCCCACCTGGACCACTCCGCGCTGATCCCACTTCTGTTCAAGTACGGGTACGACGGCCCCATCTACTGTACGGAACCGACCCGTGACCTGATGGGGCTGCTCACGCTGGACTACCTCGACGTGGCCGCGAAGGAAGGGCGCGCCCCGCCCTACGAGTCCGAGATGGTCCGCGAGGCCATCAAACACTGCATCCCGCTGGAGTACGGCGACGTGACCGACATCGCGCCGGACATCAAACTCACGCTGCACAACGCGGGCCACATCCTGGGATCCTCGATCGCCCACTTCCACGTCGGCGACGGCCTCTACAACGTCGCCTTTTCGGGGGACATCCACTACGAGGACACGCGACTGTTCAACGGCGCTGTCAACGAGTTCCCACGCGTCGAGACGCTCGTCCTCGAATCGACCTACGGCGGCCGCAACGACTACCAGACCGATCAGGAAGATTCGGAACGGGACCTCGTCGAGGTCATCAACGAGACCCACGACAAGGGCGGGAAGGTCCTCATCCCCGCGTTCGCGGTCGGTCGCTCCCAGGAGATCATGCTCGTTCTGGAGGAGGCGATGCGCGAGGGGAAGATCCCGGAGATGCCGGTCCACCTGGACGGGATGATCTGGGAGGCGACGGCCATCCACACGACGTATCCGGAGTACCTCCGCGACGATCTCCGGGACCGCATCTTCCACGAGGACGAGAACCCGTTCCTCGCCGAGGAGTTCAACCACATCGACGGCGGCGAGGAGGAACGCCAGGAGGTCGCCGACGGCGGCCCCGCCATCATCCTCTCGACGTCGGGGATGGTCACCGGCGGCCCCATCATGTCCTGGCTCGAACACGTCGGCCCGGATCCCGAAACCACGATGGTGTTCGTCGGCTACCAGGCCCAGGGGACGCTCGGTCGACGCATCCAGAACGGCTGGGACGAGATTCCCGTGGGTAACTCGGGCGGCCGCGGTCGCGGCGACACGCTGCAACTGAACTGCGACGTCGAGACCGTCGACGGGTTCTCCGGGCACGCAGACCGGCAGGGCCTGGAGAACTTCGTGAAGACGATGAACCCGCGACCCGAGAAGGTGCTCTGCGTCCACGGCGACGAGCAGTCCACGCAGGACCTCTCCTCGGCGCTGTACCACGAGTACAACATGCGGACGTTCGCGCCCAAGAACCTCGAAACCTTCCGCTTCCTCTGAGTCCGGTCGGCGAGAAACGGAAGCTATAGCCGCACCGACCCGGTAATTCTGCTGAAATGTCGTGGCTCGTGCTGTTCGTCGCGGGACTGTTCGAGATCGCGTGGGCCATCGGCCTCCAGTACTCACAGGGGTTCTCGAAGCCGATGCCCACCGTGGCCACGGGGATCGCGATGGTCATCAGCCTCGTCTTGCTGGCGCGGGCGGTGGAGACGCTCCCCATCGGGACCGCCTACGCCGTCTGGACGGGCATCGGTGCCGTCGGGACCGCCACGCTAGGCATCGTCCTGTTCGACGAACCGACCTCCGCGGCCCGACTGAGCTTCATCCTGCTCATCGTCGTCGGCATCGCGGGACTCCACCTCGTTTCGGGCGGTCACTGACGGAGCGGCCGTAGTCTTTTCGCGGTCGCAGGCGTTGGCAACTGCATGGAGTACGTCAGACTCGGCTCCACCGGGACGAAGGTGTCACAGCTCAGTTTCGGGACGTGGCGGTTCGGCCGCGAGACCGGCGGCGTCGTCGAGACCGGGAAAGACGAGGCCCACGACCTGCTCGACGCGGCCTGGGACCGCGGCGTCAACTTCATCGACACGGCCAACGTCTACGGGTCGCCCAACGGCCTGAGCGAGGAGTACATCGGCGACTGGCTGGCCCACCACGACCGGTCGGACTTCGTCGTCGCCTCGAAGGTGTACTTCCCGTTCGACGGCTGGGGCGATCCCGGCCCGAACGACAGCGGCCTCGGCCGCAAGCACATCCGTCGCCAGGTGGAGGGGACGCTCGACCGCCTCGGCACTGACTACCTGGACATCTACTACATCCACCGCTGGGACGACCAGTCGCGAATCGAGGAGACGCTCCGAACCCTCACCGACCTCGTCCGCGAGGGGAAAGTCCACTACCTCGGTGCGTCGACGATGGCGGCCTGGCAACTGACCAAAGCCCTCTGGAAATCGGACGTCAACGGCCTCGAACGGTTCGAGGTGACCCAGCCGCTCTTTCACGCCGCGTATCGCGACGACGTGAAGGAGTACCTCGACGTGTGTGCCGACCAGGACCTGGCGGTCTGTCCGTACTCGCCGCTGGCCGGCGGCTTCCTCACTGGAAAGTACGAACGCGTCGAGGACGACCCATACACCGTGAAAGCGCCCGACGACTCGCGGGCATCCCTCTCGGATCGGTTCGACGACTTCTACGTCTCGGCGCGAGGCTGGCACGTCCTCGACGCGATCCGGGAGGTGGCCGGCGAACTCGACGCGACGCCCGCACAGGTCGCGCTCCGCTGGCTCATCGAACAGGACGAGTTCACCTGCGTGCCGATCACGGGCGCACGAACCGTCGACCAGCTAGACGAGAACGTCGGTGCCGTGGACATCGAACTGAGTGACGACCAGTTCGACCGGATTCTGGATGCTCGGTACGACGAGGAGGGTCGGCGGTGGGGACACGATAACTGACGCCGGCGGGAGGTTCAGTCGCCGCTCGCGCTCACGGCGTCCGCAGGGTCTTCGATCTCACCGCTGTCCGGGTACACGCCCACCTGCTCACAGAGGTCCGCCATCGGACAGGCCTCGGGGTCGTCCAGACAGGCCGGTTTCCGGGCTTTGCAGTACTCTCGTCCGAACTGGATCATCGCCGTGTGGCCGAAGCCGCACTTCTCGGCCGGCACGTCACCCTCGATGTGCTCGCGGACGCCCTCGTGGTCGGCGTCGGCCGGAGCCAGCCCGAGCCGGCGGGCGATGCGATGGACGTGCGTATCGACCGGGAAGACGCCCCCGCGACCGCCGGCGAATAGCAGGACGCAGTCGGCCGTCTTCGGGCCCACGCCCTTCATGTCCAGCAGCGCCTCGCGTACCTCGGCCGGGTCGCCGGTTCTGACGAACTCATCGAACTCCGTTTCCCCGCCGTACTCCTCGCAAATCCGCTCGGACAGTCGAACGATCGTCTCGGACTTCTGGTTGTAGAGGCCGGCGGGCTGGATCGTCTCGGCCAGTCGCTGCTGGTCGGCGTCGGCCAGCGTTTCGGCGAGATCGGCCCCGTCGGAACCAAACCGCTCCATCAGCGCGTCGTGGGCGGGCTGGCTGGCCTTGTCGCTGGTGTTCTGGCTGAGGATGGTTCGGACGAGACACTCGAAGCCGTCCCGGCCACCGTACGTTTTCTGCCAGTAGCGGTCGCCGAGACGGTCGACGACGGCCTCGGCCCGCGTCGCTGCCTCGCCTGGTTCGAAGGTTTCGGCAACCCCACCGCCGTCCGTCCCACCACTGATGTTCCGTGCCGGCTCAGGGTCGTCTGCCATGCGTCGGGGTTGTCGCCCGGCGGAAAAGTATCGTGTGGTTAGATTCGGACGTCGACCCAGGGAAGCAGCGTCTTCCCGTGGTAGAGCCGGATCACCATGCCGATACCGAGGACCGTAAACGCCGCGTACAGCGGCGAGACGAACGTGACGAGGTCCGCCTCGAAGTCGAAGATGATGATGCCGAGGATGTCACTAGCGAGACTGCCGACGTACGCCAGTGCACTCCCTTTGACGAGCGAGTCCTCGTCGCCCTGTGCCAGTGCGATCCACAGAACAGCCGCGAACAGGAAGCCGTCGTAGGGGAGGCCGGTCAGCTGTGATTCCAGTACCGACCCGAGGTCGGCGCTGACGTTCTCACGAAGGGCGTCGATAATGACGTTGAGGATGACCTCCCCGACGAACACCACCAGTGCGGCCGCGGCGGCGAGTTTGCCGACGACCTCCGGCGTGAACGGTCGCTGCACCCGCGTCGTCTGTGTGCCCGGTGCCCCCTGCTGTCCTTGTGTCGGCTGTTGAGCCATATCGGTGGCGAGAAACTACTGCTTGAAAACGATTTCTCACTGAGGTGTCTCCGCGGATTAGCAGACCCCGATTTTACTCGACGCGGAGCGTCAGCGTCGCCTCGGCCCCGTCGGCCAGTGCAGCGACGAGGTCCCGGTCCAGGTCACCCGCGGCCGCGTCCGCCTCGACCATCACGGTCCGGTCGTCGACGTAATCACTGGTCCGCCCGACGATGCTGCGCTCGTTCTCGAAGGAGAGGTCGGGATTGCCGCGCCCAGTGATGGTTTCGGCGTAGCCGCCGGCCTCGATGGTCGCGGCGATCGTCGCCTCGGCGTCCTGGCAGGCCGCGACGAACTCGGGGTCGAAATCCGCGGGGACGCGGTCGGCCTCGACCGCGAGAATGCAGTCGCCCGCCGGCGTCAGGTAGTCGTCGCTCGTGAACTCGAAGGTACTGGCGTGGTCGGCCGACACGTGCTCGTGCCCGTGGGCCCGAACTACTTCTTCCATACCGGCCGTTCCCGACGCCCGCACTTCAGCGGGTCGCTTCGTCGGCCTCAAGCCGCGACGGTGACCGTGACGGCTCCGCAGGCGCACTCGTAGGCCCGACGCTCCCCGCCCGCCGTCCGGTAGACGAGTCGCAGGGACTCCTCGGCGAGTTCGCGCTCACAGCCGCCACAGGTGCAGGTCAGTTCCTCGAACATACCCGAAGAGAGGAACGACAGCGGTATGAAAGCGAGCCGTCCGCGCGGTGAAAGTGAAAGTAGTCGGTATTCGACTAGAAACTACCCGACAGCGAGGTCACAACTTACATTGCCGTGACCTGTCCACGTGGACGTATGAACCGTCGGTCCCGGTACGCGGTTCGGGTCGGGTTCCTGGCGATACTCCTGGTGGCGGCGGGGGCCATCGGGTGGAGCTTCGCGACGGCGGCCGAGTCGGACCGGAACACGGTCGACGAGCCGTCGTCGCTGGCCGGCGTGGCCTCGACGCTGGTCGGCGGGGGAAGCCCGGAACCCGACGTGCGCCGGCTCGAAACGAGCCATAACGGGTCGGGAGAGCTGGGACCGATCACGCTCGTGACGACACAGGGCTACTACACGCCCGACGCGTTCCCACAGCTCGTCGCGCTCTCGGGGAACGGAACGGCGCTCTACCGCGATACCACCTACGACGCGTACTTCGACGTGGACCCGGTAGCGAACGAGAGTCACACCGTCGAGTACGTCGCGGCAGCCCACCGGAGCGACGACTGCCCCGAAGAAGCCTCATCGTGTACGCGCAACGTCGTCGTCCGGGCGAACCTGACGGCCGACACCGAACGCGTCGTCTACGCCGAGGTGACGCCGAGCATCGAGGCCACGCGCTGGCACGACGTCGATCGGGTCAACGACACGCACCTCCTGGTCGCCGACATCGCCGCCGACGAGGTGTTCGCCGTCGACACGCGGACCGACAAAGTCACCTGGCGCTGGGAAGCGTCGGGACACTACGACGGGAGCGGGGACCCCGGGGACGACTGGACGCACCTGAACGACGTGGAACTGCTGGACGACGGTCGCGTTCTCGTGAGCATCCGCAACATGAACGAGGTCCTGTTCGTCGACCCCGGCGAGGGCGTCCAGTCCGACTGGACGCTGGGGGAACAGGACGATCCCGGGATCATCGACGAACAGCACAACCCGGACTACATCCCGGCCGAGCGGGGCGGCCCAGCGCTCGTGGTCGCCGACTCGCAGAACAACCGCCTCGTCGAGTATCAGCGGCGGGACGGGGCCTGGGAGCGGTCGTGGCGCTACCAGGACACCGAGATGCAGTGGCCCCGGGACGCCGACCGGCTCCCGAACGGGAACACGCTCGTGACGGACACCAACAGCAATCGGGTTGTCGAGATCGCGCCGAACGGGTCCATCGTCCGGGAATTGCGGATCGGGATGCCCTACGACGTCGAGCGGCTGGGAACGGGCGACGAGAGCAGCGGCGGCGAGAGCATGGCGCGGCTCCAGGGACGGACAGTCGTCGAAGGCGGCGAGGAACTCGTCACCAGCCCCGACCGGGGACGGTTCGCGTCGGCGTGGGTCTGGTTGAAAGACGTCGTGCCGAGTCGCGTCGCCAACGGTCTGCTGTACGTCGCGCCGGCCTGGGTCGGGTTCAGCGATCTGGTGTTCGCGTTCCTCCTCGTCGTGGCCGGGCTGTGCTGGGGGAGCGTCGAACTCCACTGGTCGCGGTACGACCCCGTCGCGGCCCTACGCGGCCTGACAGGTCGGTTCGGGTCGTAAACCGGTGCGTCGTCGGCTCGTCCCGGTGGGGTCGATAGTCGCGTAAAGGATATGACCCAGGCGGACGCGCCTGCATACATATGCAGGGTCAGTGGACTGGCGCGTCGGTCGAGTCGGACGACGGCAAACCCGATCCGGAGATGTGGACGCCGGTGGACGTGCCCGGGCGACCGACGGTGTTTCAAGACGCTGACGCCGTCGCCTACCGGACCGAATTCGAAGACCCCCGTTCGGAGGGGTCGGGACGGGCCGTCCTGGAGCTCCGCGGGCTGTACGCCCACGCGCGAATCTGGCTGAACGACGACCTCGTCGGCACGCACGACGCCTACTTTCGGCCGTTCCGCCACTCCTTCGAGCCGGCCGAAACCAACGAACTGGTCGTCGAGTGTCGCCGGCCACAGGACCGCTTCGGCGGCATCCACGACACGGACGCCGTACCGAGCGAAGAAGCTATTCCGGGCATCTGGTGGGACGTATCCCTGGAGACGTATCCCGAGACGTTCATCTCGAACCTGGACGTGCGCCCGCGCGTGGACGGTGACGACGCTGCCATCGACGTACGAGCCGTCGTCGAAGCGGGCGAACCGCTGGACGACCGACTGACCTTCTCCCTGCGCCCCGAGGGCGACTTCCAGAGCCGGGGGATGATGGACCGGGCACAGGTGCAGGCGGCCGCCGGCGAGCGGACCGTCGTCACGCACACCATCGAGGTCCACGACCCGTCGCTGTGGTGGCCCCGCGGCCACGGCCCGCAACACCAGTACTCGGTGCGGGCGAAGCTCGGCGATTTCACGACGAGCGTGACGACCGGGCTCTGCGAGATCGACCGCGACGAGGACGGCCTGCTGGTCAACGGGGAACCGGTCTCGGGTCGCGGGTTCACCGTCCAGGCGGCGACGCCCGCCGATATCAAACTCGCCGCCGACGCGAACGCGACCATCGTTCGACTCCACGCCCACGCGCCACCCCAGGCCGTCTACGAGGCGGCCGACGAAGCCGGCCTGCTCGTCTGGCAGGACCTGCCGCTGACCGGTCCGGGCGAGTTCAGCGTCAGCCGCGGGGAGGACGTGGTGAACAACCTGATCTGGACCTACGACAACCACCCGTCGCTGGCGGCCTTCGGCGTCCACGACGACCCCGTCGACCTCTTTCCGGACGTGCTCGGCTCCGGGTACATGGACCGCCTGCGCATGCGGTGGCGGACCTGGCGCGCGGACTACGACCACGGACCCGCCGAATCGCTCGCCGAGCGGTTGCCCGACGACCGGCCGGTGTTCCCCGTGGTCGGCCCCGTCGGCATCGACCCCGACGCGGCCGCCGTCTATCCCGGCTGGGACTACGGGACCGCCGACAGCACCGAGTGGGTCCTCGACCACTACGACGTCGGGGACGTCGTCGCCGAGTTCGGTGCGGGTGCGGTGGGACTGGGCGACGTGACCGACCCATCGGGGTTCGACGAAGCGAAACACGCCGCTCACGTCGCCGACGAGGACGACCCGCACGCCTCCCAGCGGTACCAGGCGAAAGTCGTCTCGCAGGTCGCCGAGACGCTCCGACTGCGAGACAGCGATCTGTTCACCGCCTTCGCGCTCAGAGACACCGGCGACGCCGGGATGGGCGTCCTCGAACGCAACGGCACCGAAAAGGACGCCTATCAGTCGCTGACGGACAGTTTCGAACCGGTCCAGGCGTTCCTCTCGGACCCGACGCCCGGCGCGACGACCGAACTCACCGTGATCAACGACACCCCCGAAGAAGTCGAGGGGATCGTCAAGTGGGTCGCGGGCGATATGGAGGGCGACACCGAAATGGCGATCCCCGCCTTCGACCGGGACACCCTGGGAACGCTCACGATTCCCGACGACGCCGACGGGCTCTCGCTGATGGTGGCGCTCTACGAGGAAAACGACGAGGGAGAGATGGTCGAAACCCGAGCGGTCGGTAACGACTATCTTATATAAGGACGTCGTCGCCGTTCCAGAACTGTGCGACAGCGTCACGTGGCCCTGTGTTGCGTTTGGTAGCGGATTACACGCTCCTCAGCGACCGGAATATTTAAATCATCTACGACGGTACTAGGGAGTACCAGAACGCCGCCGGCGTTCAGGCAGTATCGTGCGACGCCCATAGATGACAGGGAATCTTCCTTATCAGGCGCCAGCCACACTCACAGAGCGTATGCTGTCGATCGCCGGTGCGGTAATGGCATCGAGGTATCAACAATGGCAGAGTCAATAGACGATTCGAAAAACATCGAAGTGACAGACGACGACATCGAGAACAAATCAAAGGGCGAGCTCATCAAGCTCGCCGGGCAGCTCCGGGACCGACGGAACGAGCTGAACCAGCTCGCCTCCGAGCGCGCGTCCAACCGGGACGACCTGAACGCCAAGACCCGCGAGAAGGTCGACGAGGCCCAGGAACACCGCGAGAAGCGCGACGAGCTCAACTCCCAGGTTCAGGAGCACAAGGAGAAGCGCAACGAGCTCAACGCCGAGGCCAACGAGCTGTTCGACGAGGTCGAGGAGAAGAAATCGGACCTCGAACTGGACGAGGGTGCGTCCATCGAGAAGCTCAAAGAGGAGATCGAGGACCTGGAGTTCAAACAGCAGACGGAGGTCCTCAACCCGGAAGAGGAACGCGAGCTCATCGAGAAGATCGAGAACAAACGCGAGGAGCTCCAGGAGAAGACGGAGAAGCTCGATCAGACTGACGACGTCGAGGGGATCAAGGAGGAGGCAGAAGAGATCCGCTCCGAAGCGTCCCAGCACCACCAGAAGGTGACCGAGCTCGCCGACGAGGCCCAGAAACACCACAACGAGATGATCGAGGCCTATCGCGAGGCCGACGACATCCGCGACGAGGCCGACGAGATGCACGAGCAGTTCGTCGAGGCCCAGGAAGCGGCCGACCAGCACCACGAGGACTTCGTCCGCGTCCAGAAGCGCCTGCGCGAACTCGACAAGAAAGAAGAGGAAGAGGAGCGCTCCCAGCGCGAGGAAAAGCAGGAAGAAGCTCGCGAGGAAGCCGAGGAGATCTACCAGAAGTTCAAGGAAGGCGAAACCCTCGACACCGAGGACCTGATGAAGCTCCAGAAGACCGGACTGCTCTAATTCTATCTAGCTGATTCGCCCCGACGCGAGTTGCGGTTTTCGCACCTCTCGGCGCGCGGAGTGTCGTCCGCAGTGTACGGTTTTTTCAGCGCTCGGTTCGGAGTCGCGTACATGGCTCTTCGTGGACAGGGAACGGTGCAGTCGCTCGTTCGAGGTGTCGTCGCGCTCGGGAGTGCCGCCGCCGTCGCACTCGTCGCCTGGGTACTGTTCGTCAGGCTGCCGACCGACCTGACACACCTGTTTGGAATCGTCCTCTTCATCTCGGCGGTGCCGCTGGCGGTGCGCGTCGGCGGGAGCCTCGCCGAGTCGGTCGTCCCGGGGTACAACGTCGCCGAAGTCGCAGTCGAGGGGCCGATCACCCGCTCGGCGGGCGGCGGCGTCGTCTCCACGCCGACCGGTGCCGACGCCGACGACATCGTCGACCAACTGGAGCGAGCGGACGACGACGGGAACGTGGACGCGCTCGTGGTGAAGCTCAACACGCCCGGCGGCGAGATCGTACCGAGCGAGGACATCCGGCTGGCCGCCGAGCGCTTCGACGGCCCCACGATCGCGTACGCGACGGACGTCTGTGCCAGCGGCGGCTACGACATCGCCAGCGGCTGTGACGAACTGTGGGCACGCGAGGGAAGCATCGTCGGCTCTATCGGCGTCATCGGGTCGCGCGTGAACGTCAGCGACCTGGCCGATCGGCTGGGCGTCGACTACGAGCAGTTCACCGCGGGCGAGTACAAGGACGCCGGCGTCCCGCTGAAGGAGTTAGACGAGGACGAGCGGGCCTACCTCCAGGGAATCGTCGACGACTACTACGACTCGTTCGTCGACACCGTCGCCGAGGGACGCGGACTGGACGCCGAAACCATCCGGGACACCGAGGCGCGCATCTACCTCGGCGGGGAGGCGGCCGAGATCGGGCTGGTCGACGAACTCGGGACGCGCCGGGATATCGAGCAGCGGCTCGAAGACGAACTCGGCGAGACGGTCAGCGTCGAGGAGTTCGAGCCGGTGGGCGGGCTGCGCGATCGACTTCGCGGTGGTGCACAGGCCGTGGCCTACGCCCTCGGGGCCGGCGTGGCCGGGACCGTCGAGGGGACCGACGGCTTCGATTTCCGACTCCGGTGAACCGTTCGGCTCGGGCGAGACCCGGTTGAACGGCTACGACCTTTTTTATTGGTTGGGACACGAAGCCCCGATAGTGACAACGTTGGTGGTGTGTCTCGACCGGAGCGAACACCTCGGGGTCGACCCTCCGGTCGTCGGCTGGGAGGCAGTCCAGTCGCTGGTGACCGACGCTGGCGTGGCGGACCCGGAGGACAGCCGCGTCAACTGTATGCTCGAAACGCTTCGGATCGCCCGCGACCTCCGCGACGAAAACGAGGAGGCCGTCGTCGCGGTCATCTCCGCGCGCGGCGATTCCGTCACCAGCGACCGCGCCGTCGCCAGACAGACCGACGAGCTCGTGGCCGAGTACGAGCCGGAGTCGGCCATCGTCGTCGTCGACAGCGCCGAGGACGAGCGGCTGGTCCCGATCGTCGAGAGTCGCATCAAAGTCGACGCCGTCGACCGTGTCGTCGTCCGCCAGGCACGGGACATCGAGTCGACGTACTACCTGCTCAAGCAGTTCCTGGCCGACGAGGAACTCCGCAAAACCGTGTTGGTCCCGGTCGGCATCGCCCTGCTGGCCTTCCCCGCCTTGCTCTTGCTCGCGGACACCGACGTCGCGACTGCAGCCATCGCCACCGTCATCGGCGCGTTTTTCCTCTACAAGGGGCTGGGTATCGACACCTTCCTGGCCAGGCTCCCCGGCGACATCCGAGACGCGTTTTACTCGGGCCAGGTCTCGCTGGTCACCTATGTGGTCGCCAGCGGCCTGGCACTCATCGGCGTGTTCGCCGGCGCGATCGGCGTCTCATCGACCGGTGGGCAACCGCCCTTCATTCTCGGGATGCGATTCGCGTTCGACAGCATCCCCTGGCTGACGGCGGCGGCGCTCGCAGCCAGTACCGGCCGACTGCTCGACGAGATCATCCGCGAGGAGCGAGTTCGAGGTGCCTACGTCAACCTCCCCTTCGGCGCGGTCGCGGTCGGCCTCGTCGTCCGCGGGTTCTCCGCGTACTTCCTCGAACTCGCCAACGTGTTCGAGCCGTTCACCGTCCGCCCGATGGACCTCGGGCCGGTCGTTTTCGAGGGACTCAGCCTGGAGCCCCGCGTTCGCCTGGCGCTGTTTATCTTCACCGGCATCCTCGTCAGTCTTACCGGGGTCCGCGTCGCGGCCTACGTCAGCGGCCCCGACATCGAGGAGGGAGTCGAAGAGGAGATCGAGGACGACGTCGCCGAACGACAGTGAGCAGGCGTACTACTTCCCGGACTCGCCCTGTGAGGTTCGGAGCATTCGGTCCGACGTGATTCCCGCGTTCCCCGCGTTCCCGTCCAGTGCGTGGCGGTAGACCGCCGTTCGAGCTACCCCTTCGAGGAGACAGCAGCAGAAAACCGTGAGGACGGGGACGAGGAGGAAGCCGACGAACGGGGTGAAAAAGCCCAGCGGTGCCACCTGGTAGCCGGTCAGCGTTGCACCGATGCCGAACGCCGCCCCCGAAACCAGACAGATCGTCGAAATCCCCCGAATGGCCGCCGAAGTGGCGACGGACTCGACGCTCGTCGCCGAGACGGCGTCGGCGGCCGACTCGACGGACTCCCTGATCGAACAGTCCGCAACGGTCACGATGAGAATGGCGAACAGATTGCCGCTTCCCTGAAGCGCCGAAAGCACCGTCACCGGCGTCTCCCCGAGCAATCGTTCGAGCAGCGGTCTGGCAAACCAGATGACGACACCGGCCGACCCGAGGACGAGTCCGAGCGCGGTGAGGAGCCGTCGCTTGCGCCACACAACGCGGAGGCCGGCGAAGGGATGGCTGCTATCTCCGCGGAAGACGCCGTCGATCTCGTAGAACATCGCCCCGAAGAGCCAGGCACACACGACGCCGCCACCGAGGAAGTACGTCAGCACGCACAGTATCCAGACGACCCAGCGCAGTTGGCCGTCTATCAGTAGAATCGGGGCCGCGAGTACCACGATCAACAGGGTAACCGACAGCGTCAGCAAGAGCGGATACACGAGAACCGTCGGTCGCCGAACGACGACGGGGCCCGTCTTCGCCAGGGCGCGGAGTCCGACGCCGATCCGGTGGAGTTGACTCGTCATCGTAGCTGGGCCTGGTCCCATTCTCTCGTATAAACGCTCGGACGACCCCGGTACCGGATCGGTGTCGATTTAGGCTATCGGCCGCTACCTCGCATCATGACAACCGGCGCGTGGGTCTCGCTTTTCTCCGGCGGCAAAGACTCCGCGTGGGCGCTGTACCGGGCGCTCGAACGGGGCCTGCCCGTCGAGCGACTCGTGACCGTCCACCCGGAGGGTGACTCGTACATGTACCACGTGCCGGCGACGGACCTCGCAAGTCTGGCGGCCGAAAGCGTCGGAATTCCGCTGGTCGACGTCGAACCCGACGACTTCGCGGCCGCCGAGGCGACTGATTCGAGTCAACAGGGCGATACGGAACTCGAACCCCTAGAGGCCGCGCTCGGCGACCTGGCCACGGAACTTGACGGCGGCATCGCGGGCGTGACCGCCGGTGCGGTCGAGAGCGAGTACCAGACCTCTCGCATCGAGGCGATGTGTGACCGACTCGACGCCGAGTTGTTCGCGCCGCTCTGGCAGGAAGACCCGCGCGAGTTGGCCGACGCGATGCTCGACGCCGGCTTCGAGATCCGGATCATCCAGGTGGCCGCCCACGGACTGGACGAGTCCTGGCTCGGCCGGACGCTCGACGCCGAGGCCCTCGCCGACCTCGAAGCGCTCAACGACGAGTACGGGGTCCACATCCTCGGCGAAGGGGGCGAGTTCGAGACGCTCGTAACCGACGGCCCCCACATGGACCGGCCGATCCGGCTAGAGTACGACACTGTCTGGGAGGGAACGCGGGGGTACATCGAGATCTCGGACGCATGGTTGGCGCAGGCATCCGGTGAGTGACCAACGGGAACGAACCGGTTCACCGGGACCGAACGAAGTGAGGTCCCGGCCCGTTTTTGGTCCAGCTTTTTCGAGGCGTGGTCGCGGCGTCGCCGCGACCCAACGTTCACGAGAGCTTCGCTCTCGTGAGCCAACCAGAAGCCGGAGGCTTCTGGTGACGATGAAAAAGGTGGCTGTGTGACCGACGGCCCCCACATGGACCGGCCGATCCGGCTAGACTACGACACCGTCTGGGAGGGGACGCGCGGCCACATCGAGATCAGCGACGCCTGGTTAGAATAGCCGCCTCGGCCGGTTACGTCCCGTTCGTGATCTGAGTGTGCGCGCCGATGAGCGCGCCAGCGAGCGCGAGGTTCGCGACGTGGGTGTCCTTGTCGATGATGGTCTCGCGGATCTCGCAGTCCTCGACGGTCGTATCCGAGAAGATGACCGACTCCTCGACGGTCGAGTCGACGACTTTCGCGTCGGGGAGGACGTGGACGTTCTCGCCGATATCCGAGCCCTCGACGGTCGCGCTCTCGGCGATGAGGCTGCCGCCGTCGAGTTCCCAGGCGACGGCTTCGAGGTAGCTCTCGGGCGTCCCGATGTCGTACCAGGCGTCGTCGAAGGTGAAGGCGTGAACGTCCTCGCGGGACTGGAGCCACTGGATGAACCACCCAGGCTCGTCGGGGTTGTTGTCGCCGTCCAGGTACTCCGAGAAGCGAATCGATTCTTCGGGGAACGCGTAGCAGGCGATCGAGACCAGCGTGCTGTTGGGTTCCTCGGGTTTCTCCTGGAAGTCGACGACGCGCTCGCCGTCCAGTTCGACCAGCCCGTAGGATTTTGCCTTCTCGCGGGTCCCCACGTCGTAGGCCGCCAGCGTCGGCGTCCCCTTCTCGGTGAAGTAATCGAGGAAGTCGCTCACGTCGAAGCCCATGAGGTTGTCCCCGGCGATGACGAGCAGGTCGTCGTCGATCCCCTCGCGGTCGACGAGTTGGCCCAGCGCGCCGACGACGCCGAACTTCTCGTCTTCTTCCGTGGTCTCCTCGATCGAGAGTCGCGGCTTCTCGTAGCCCTGTTCCTCGACGTGGGCCTCGAAGTCCGCCGCGAACCGCTCGTTCGTGCTGACGTAGACGTCCTCGATGCGGTCGTCACCCTCCAGTTCGGTCAGGATACGGTCGATCACCGTCGTCTCCCCCACCGGGAGAAGCATCTTCGGCCTGTGTTTCGTGACGGGCCACAGGCGAGTCGCGTATCCGCCGGCGAGAACCACTGCGTCCATAATTCGACCCTCAATCCACGGGGATAAGTTCCTTTTGGACCACCTTTTTCATCGTCGGGTGGCCTCGCTCTGCTCGGCCACCGCTCCTCGAAAAACGTGGGCGAAAAAGGCTGAATCTCGGCCTCCGGCCTCGATTCAGTGAACCGCGCTCGCTGCGCTCGCGCGGATGCTGGTGCTCAGTACAAATTGTGTCTCTATCACGTTCCGGCGTTCAATGATTTTTCGGGTCGACTACGCCGATAAGATACTGCAAACAGACTAACACTACTTCTGGGGTTTAATTCGGCACGCTGATTGCGGCGGCTGAACAAATGAGCTGATGAACGAACTTGCCCACAACTACGGAGATTCGGCGGGGTTTCTCAGAGAATACAAGGCGTGTTTGGCCA
>NZ_SOSC01000020.1 GCF_005049285.1 Halorientalis salina
ACTGTCTCGGTAGCCGCCGCATTCAAGAAGTCGTCTACCGAAGCTACGTCTTGCAGGGCGTTGGTACTGCTGGACACAGTTTCCAAACCCTGCGGCCTCCCACGGGAGGCTTTCTATGACACGCTCATTACAATTAACATTCGCGAGGCCGAGATCTCCCTCCATCTCTCTGGTTTTTATGGCGGTCTGTTGCAGTTTGGAGGAAGCGCTGACTTCTGTTTTGTTTACAGATTCGGGAAGCTCTCTTCTTTTCTCATTAGATGTTCCAGGCAGCACTGATATTTCTGGAGCTGAATAAATGAGATCGTTTATAGTTTTATTCGATGGGACATACGATACAATTCCAACCTGGTCATTGTCTTTCAATGATTTAGCAAGATTTTCGGTGACTTTTCGAACCTGTTCCTGATGTTGTAACCACTTTTTGGGAACCTTCTTCGTTTCAGCAGGCTCATGATGATCTCCCTGCCGAGCGGTGACAATTCTAGTTCTTCGATCAAACGAAATTCCACCTGTTGAAGCAGACAATCCAAAGAGACCTACACCCGATGACTTGACGAATGTTCGGCGGGACGTGTCAATAGTACCCGTCAAGGAATCTTGCTCGGTACTATTTTCGTTATGCGAGTTGGGGGCCTAATGTGCCATACGTGCAACGGTCCAGTCAAACCAACAACACATAAAACCACAGGACTTTCATAAATTATATGATATTGGCGTTTCATTTCTAATCTGCCTTGGACAGCAACATTTGGCGGTTAGATGGTTCACAAGGCGGGGTAGTGAGTCAGCGTGACAGGCCCTGATGCTTGTCCTGTCCGCGGTGCTGAAGGCGACGACATCAATCCGAGTACCCGCCGGTACGCCTACAATAACGAGCAGTGTGGCGTTCATGTGTTCCACCAGAGCGAAAAAAAAAGATGGCAACCACAGCCCACGAATTACAACCGTGGAGCAGACGGACGCACAGTGAAGCAGACACTTCTTGATTTCACTTTCACTCCGGCGGCGGACGGTATATAAGACAGGACGCAGAAGTTTATCATAGATGGGCGAAATCGCTGCCGAGACGGTTTCAGATACCTGGTCTCCTGCGCTTTCTCCTGATGGGCCAGCCGCACCCAACAGCGAGCCGATAAAACGTCGCACGCCACGTGACTACCCCGTCAACGGTCTTCTCCAACGGTCTGACGGGCTGGTCTATTACGCCAAGGATTGCGACATGACCTTCGAGGAGATGGTGCATGGTGTCCTCCAGGGTAAACCGTTCTTCTACAAGGAAGACAAGGACGAACTCCCGGATCTCGAATATCTCGTCGCGAAGATACCTGCCTCGCATCTTATTTTTGCAGACCCACTCGACCACGGACAGGGCGATCCCAAGCCGTGGGGTGCCGTGTTCCGGTCACACGTCCTGCGACTGCTCAAAGGCTGGAACAATTGCACGGCATTGGAGACGTATCTCGAAGGCAACGAGGAACTTCAGCACGAACTCGGATTCGATGGGATGCCCGACCAGTCCACACTCTGGCGGGCGTGGAACGACCGACTCTCGGACGTTCGTGAGGCAGTCCGCACTGCTGCCGAGGTCGTCGTCGAAGTCGCTCGTGAGTGGGGCATTCCCGCGCCAGAATCGGAATTCGAACCAGATGACGACGACTCCACACGCGAGAAGAGTACGAAGACACTCGCTCGGGAAAACGCTCGTGACGTGTGGAAAGGCGCGAAACCCATCGTCACCGACTGCTTCGAACTGCACCGCGCTGACAACGCCTCGATACCGGAGGCAGCGTACTGGGAACAGCACGCCTACCTCGGGATGCGAACGGACGCCCACGCCCACGACGGCGCTGAGAACTTCGCAGAGGATTCGACCCGAGACCTGACGCCGTGTGGCGACTCACACCGACTTCAGACGGCAGACCTCGGTGTCGAGAGCGTCCGCCAGATGCTCCGGGAAACGTCTCGGACGCTCGTTGCCCGCGCGAAGTCGAAGGGGAAGATCGGGCGGGAGGTGATTACCTCTATCGACATCACGAAAGGAAAGCCGTGGCGCGGGCACATCGAACGGGACGACAGTGGCAACAACCTCGAACGCTGGAAACTCGGCTACAAAAACGGCGACACGCACTATTTCCAGTGGGCTGTCATCAAGGTGGTCGGCCACGACGTGCCTATCGTCCTCGATGCTGTTCCGGTGCATCGTGGCTACGCCCGCGAAGACATCGTAGACGACCTGCTGGAAGGCGCGACTGACGTACTGCCCGGTCTGGACCTCGTGATGATGGACCGGGAGTTCGCACACGACGGCGTAAAAGAATCATGCGAGGACCACGGCATAGCGTACCTGAATCCAGGGAAAGTCCGGTCCAGCAGTGACCACGCCTACCACATCGGACGACTCGACAACGGCGATAAGGACTTCGATGTGGTTGAGCAGGAGCGGCTGGGCGACCGCCCGTCTCGGAAGGCCATCTACCTCCCGAAGCGTGAGTGGGAACGCGAAGATGAAGACGACGAAGAGGACAGCGGCCCGGCTGTCCGCCAGGAGATGCTGGACGACTTCGAGGAGATCGGCGGCGACACCGAGCCGCTGTCTGAGAATCGTGACAGTAACTCCCCGTTCGGGAAACTACTCGATGACATGCGGGATGAAGAGAAACAGGAGTCTGAGAAGGTCGAAGCGCCGATCATCCCGTTCGAGACGAACTACGACCTCGTGGATGTAGACCCCGAGGATGAGCAGGAGATGAAGCACCAGATCGGTCGCATGATGGCGAAATATAAACGACGTTGGGGTATCGAAAATGCGTTCAAGAAGCTCAAGAAGTTCCTCGCGGCCACGAAATCGCCGGACCACCGGTATCGGTACTTCAACTTCACGTTCGCCTGCGTGCTCTACAACTGCTGGCGACTCGTTGATGTTCTCACCCAACTAGAGGTCAACGGCAGCGTCGGTGACGAACCACTCGTCACGGCGAATCTGTTTCTGACGCTCGCCAAGAAGAACTACGGCATCCCTCCGCCCGAGTAATGGCCATCACATCGGTTTGCAGACGGTGAGCGGTAGCACTGTCGAACGCGACTTTGTTTCTCTATCATCCATCCTGTAACTGTAATGCTCTAACTTTTGGTAGTAATAGCGAGTCAGTGTCGGTTTTGTTTCGGCTTGTTAGCTACGAAACCTGCACATCATCGAACCATAGTCCGAAGATCAGGAACTGGGCGTCGATGGCGTCCGCGTCGAGATGGCGAAGATGGTAGAGCAGCGATTTCGCAAGTGGGTTCCGAGCCGTCGACGTGATGTCGACCGGCTCGGACCGGTCGAGCTGGACGGTTTTCCCGCCAGTATTCGCGAACTCTTGCTCGAAAGCGATTCGAGAGAGGACTTTCTCGAAGTCCTCTCTCGTGTAGGTTCCGCACGGTTTGACACCAAAATCCAGTGCTGGGTAGACGACCGTTGACACAGCACGACAGACCTGTTTGGCCTCGGTTGTTTCGACCATCCAAGAAACTACGATTCGAGGCCTGAGGTAGGTTCAGCGTCTACTGTTTACGGCGAGGAGGATGTCACCTGGCATATTGGGCTCAGACAACATTCTCCCCTCGATTGGTCAGCCAACAGTAAATCTCACTCTCAAAACGGAATGGCCGGTGAGAGCGACAATAGAGGGAGTAGCAGAAGACCTAATACTCTATACATAGAACATGGATTGTGATGTCGACGGATTCTCGATTGAACGATTCCGTAGATCCCGAGGAGACACTCGGTGACCTCCTTACCTACGCCGAATTACTCAAGACACCACAGCTGGCACGGCTCTACATCTATGTCCTCCGGAACGGTCCGGTTGCGATCGAGACCGTCAAAGAGGACCTCGATATCCCGCATTCGACGGCGTATAAGTACGTTGGCGAGCTCGAAGAGATGGGAATCCTGACACGCCACGAAGATCAGACACCCACCCAGATTGCCGTTGATCCGATCCGTCTTACTCTTGAAACGGAGCACGGCGAGGTTGTTGCAACGCCCGTTCTCGTTGCTGCCATTGGGCAACAGCTCGATTCTGAAGACATCCGAGTGTTCGTCGACCGCCAAGGTATTCCAAAGCTCGCAGCTGCGCTTCATTACACGCTTCGGGTAATGAACGGCGAGCTCACCCAACGCACTGCGACCAACAAACTCGACGTTCATCCCGTCGAAGGGATGACTGTCATCACGGCGTTGCAGGAGATCATCGAAGCGGCGAGTGGCTATGACCCATATCTGGAGCCTGCGAAGTAATGCCGGCGGGAGAGTTACCGAGCGATAGTCTCGCAATCGTCGACACCAGTATCATCTATGCGATGGGCGGTCCATCCAACGAAAAATACCAGGCATTCGAGGAGTATGTAACACGGTATAATATCACAGTCCGAATCCCTGGCCATGTCGCTGAAGAACTCGGTGAAAGTCCAGACGCCTATCACTATCAGCGTGACCGGTTACGGTCTGCACAGGATGCTGGGTGGCTGGACCGAGCCGAGGTTGATTTCACTGATCCCGAGGTCTCCGATACTATCGACAGGACACGAGAGCGGATCTATAGTCTGTCAGCGGACGATGTCACCGAAGATGAAATCGAGACAACCGACGCCGTGCTTGCCGGATTAGCCTACCAATATGCAACCGAGGAAAGGGGTCATGTCGCAGTTCTGGTCAGTGATACACTGGCCGAGCAAGCGATTGACGATGTACTCACGGCGATGGGTGTTGCGGAGGAGGCATCTGTGATCGAAGGTCGGGTGTTTCTAGACAATCTGCTTGATACTCAGTTCAATTGATTTCCGACGAGTGATGCGAGTAATCGGTCTTGAGGCAGGGCGTTCGAGAACCACGGTATCATGAGGGGGCAATCAATTACCCGTCTCGAACGCTTCGGCTAGCCGTCCACGCATGAATTCACGACGCAATTCTCGTCGACGTTCCTCCGACAGATAGCTGTCAAGCACAACCCGAGCACTTGCCGACCCCTGCTCAGACGCGATCTCTTCGACATGCTTCAACAACTCCTCGAGAGTCGCCGAATACCGATCATACCACCAACGACGCCCCATATGTGGCTTCCGACGCTGCCCGTCAATTTTCCCGGGAACGCCAGCTCGATCGGCGAGTTCGTGAAACCAATCTGCGATGGTCGTCCGGTGGATGTGCCCGGTTTCGGAGCGTTCTGACGGGAAGAGATACCCGTCACCGGCCACGGCAACGCGGTCACAAGCGGCGTCGGCGCCGTAGACGATGGCGACTGATCCAGGTCCATTCTTTCGAGTGTCGAATTCAACACGTGGCCGCTCGTCCTCGAGGACGAGTTGCTCGGCGTGGAGTGACGCGACTTCACTGGCGCGGAGTCCCCAAGCACAGAGTGCGATCACGAGCATCTGTTCGCGGGTCGTCTCGGCGGCCTCGTACATGGCCCGAACGTGGTCGGTGTCGAGTGCGACCGGATCGTCATCAGTTGACCGACTCCATTTGAACCAGTCTTCGGCGCCAGTGGTGGGATTGAACGCTGCAACGCGACGGTCGACGAGCCAGTCGTACCACGCCTCGATAGCGTCGTGCACCCGAGCGATCGTTGGCTCTGCGTAGCCGTCACCACCCTGTCCGTCGGATCGCATATACCGAAAGGTTGCTCTGCACTGATCGACGGTCTCTGTTTCGTCGACGTCGCTATCTGTATCGACAGGTGAGAGCAGGTCGTCGGTACCGTGTCGTTCGCAATGGTTCGTCGCGTAGCAGTTCAGCCGCGTTCGAATGGTGTCGGGCGTACTTGCTGCAGACCAGTCCTCGTTGTCGTCTTCTTTTTCTGCGAGGAAGCGCTCGAAGGAGGAACGGGTCGCCTCGTGGTCGATATTCCAGCTGTACGCGTCGTCATCGTCGTCGACGTCGTCGCCGATGTACTCGTCCCACCAGGTGGCGAGCGTCGTATCGTGGTGTTCTCGAAGTGTGTAGGTCAGCGAGCGAAAGCCAGTGGACGAGAGCCACTCGTAGGACGGGCAATCGGTTGTGGGATCCATCTCATCCCGTCGGAGAGCTGGAGCGATCACGGCCTCGTATGCGTCCGCGAGCTCTTCCTCTGAGAGTAGTGTCCACGGAACATCCTCGGCAGTCTCCCAGGGTTTTGTGCGCTCTAGTCGCTGGGCGCGAGAGCGCGTTTTGGATTTCGGTTCTGAATCGCCCGATTCTGCCATGCTCGGGCAATCACACTAGAACATGATAGGTTTGTTGGGTCGTCAGTCCTGTATCGGACTGATGGCTCTACGTGTTATTGGCAAATATTGCTATAAACCAAATAGCACGATATACTTTTCGCGCGAAATTTAACCTTTAGAAGACAACAGAATAGTGAGTCAATCACAATCAGTCTCACTAGGGAGCTGCGGCGGCTGTGTCACCGCTCTCGTGGCCGAACGGACTAATGACCAAGTCATCGTAGGGGAAGATTGGCTGTTTGGCCTGCCCAGTCTCGTCGAACCGGATGACGCCCAGCGCTTCAAGCGTCGTCAGCTCCTGGTGAACATTCTTTACATCGCGACCGACGAGTCGTGCCGTCTCACGGATACTCGCTGGTTCATCTGCCCGAATCACACGCAGCAGCGCGTAGGTCCGCTCATTGAACACCTCTCCGAGCTGTGTCTCGTTTGCAAAGGTAACCATCGCTGGTTGCTCAACCGGTTCCCCATCAGTGAGTTGTTGGATTGCCTTGAAGCCGTCTTCGTACAGTTCCTCGCCGTCGCCGATCGTGACGAAAAGAACGTTTGTGGTGTCAGTCATGGGAATCACCGTTGGTGGATGGTTCGGACCGAGGCTTTGGGATGTCATCCCAGAACCGCTCGTAGAGTTCCCCCATTCCAGGGAACTCAATGTGTCGTGGATCTGGATCCGGGGCAACGTGGCATTCGTGGCCCTTCGTGTCTTCGTGAGCGTTGTCGTAGCGACGAATTGTACCGTCATCCAGCGTCTCTGGGCTAGGTGTGAGTGCCCCGTAGTGGAGCGTGTACCGCCACCCCGATGGATATGCATCATCGTCCGTCCGGCGGATCGAGATTCGGACCAACGTTCCATCGTCGTAGACGTGAGATCGATTATACCCATCGAGGTCGTCGGCCGTTGGTGCCATCCTCTATCCGTTGGTTCATTAGCCAACAGCAAAAGTATGTTGGTCAGTGCACCAACAGACAGAGATGCACAAATTCTGTCGTTCGGAGCCAAAGACGTGGGTATTCTCCGTGCACTCCATAGTACCTGAAACTTCGCCACAAAGTCACGGTCAGTTCTCGACTCGCCCCTGATAATCCCAGACGAGATTCCCGTCCTTGCGTTTGACCAGATACAGATAGGGACCATGGGGACAGGTGCTACAGTTGTCCTTGCCACAGGGCACCTTCTTCACGACGTGCGTGCCATCACTATCCTGCTCAACATCCTCTATCTGTTCGTTCGCCCCCACAGTGATCTCACTCGGATCGATATTCTGGCGATGCTCAAGCAGTGCATCAAGCCAGTCCTGGAGAGCTTCGAGCGTCTCGGTGTCCTGTTTGGGAATGCCTTCAGCGAAATACTTCGGCAGGTCGTCAGGGGGTGACGGCATCTTACCAAACATACGGCCCGACAACCGCATTAATGTTTGGTAAGACCTTGAATTGTGAAGGAATCTTCCCTGTCTTTACTTTCAAAGAGGTCTTTGCTCGCTTGGCATATCTTTGCTAGTTCAGATGTCTGACGAAGTTTTACATTCAAATGCTGTAAAGACCGATGTAATGACAACGCGCTACGCGGTCGCGAATCAAAAAGGCGGGGTCGCCAAGACCACCAATACCATCAATATCGGCGGGGCGCTCGCTCACCGGGGGCACGACATCTTGCTCGTTGATGCGGACCCCCAGGGCCATCTAAGCCGGACACTCGGATTCATGGACGAGTACAACGGCCAGGAGCCGAACTTGGCAGATGCCATCAAGGAGCCGGGTGATTACCACATCGATGACCTGATTGTCAATCATCCAGAGCTCGACGTCGTCCCCAGCAACTTGGATATGTTCAGCGTCCAGCAGGACCTAATCGCGGCTGGGTGGAAGCCCCGTGAACGGTTGTCGATGTTCTTCGAGGACCTGACCGACACACCCTATGACTACGTGCTGATCGATGCACCCCCGAGTCTCGGCGTTATCAACGACAACGTGCTGTTGGCCACCCAGAAGCTGGTTGTGCCCGTGGAGCCGATGGAGAGCAGTATCCACGCCCTCGACATACTCTTGAACCAGATCGAGACGCTGGAAGACCGGTACGACACGCACATTGACATCGCGGCAATCGTGCTCTCGAACGTCAATTATCCACTTGACAATGACCAGCAGGAGAACATTGACTACTTTGAGGACACATTCGCGGAGTGGTGTCCCGTCCACGAGATTCGGAATCGTGCTGCCGTCAAGCGGTCATTGGGGAACCACAGCACCGTATTCGGCGCCGATGCAGAGGAAACCGACATGGCCGACAATTACCTGACTATCGCAGAGACCTTGGAGGTGGCCAATGAGTGACGACACCAAAGACGCGGTGAAGGACAAGTTTGCTCAGCGCTTCGAAAGCGACGAACAGAACGCACAGACATCTGAACCAGCAAAGACTTCTAAGCCAGAGCAGACATCTGAAGACGAAAAGATAGCAAAGACGTCTAAAGACGAGGTCAACATCAAAGAGGACTGGAAGAACCACAGCTTCTACCTGCCTGACGAACTCGCCGACGACCTGGGCAGCCACTACAAACGCTTAGACTGGGAAATGGACAGCGAACTCGACGAGTTCAAGAAAACCAAGCACTACTACCCGTTGATCGTGGCGCTGGGCTTGGATCGGTTATCGGACTTTGAGAGCAAAGAAGTCAAAGATAAATTAGAACAGATTGACTTCTAATCCCCGTACGGTTAATCGGACTCAACCATAGGTCATTTATAGGCAGTCAGGAAGAGGTCGAAGAGCTCAGAGAAGAGAGAGAACTCGGAGACGACATCAAGTCTCATTAGAAATTCGAGAAAGAGTTTGGAGTCCAGTTAAATCTCGAGTGAGGCACGCTCGGGGTAGCGCCATACGACTGTCCGTCTCTAATGGGCAGCGCCGCCAAAGTCGTACGACCGTAGCAATGAGCTTTGAAAGTAAAGACATCAAAGAACAATTAGAGAGATTGACGTCTAACCCAATTATGCACGACCAGTGCTCGATGTGTCCATCGGGCCTTTCAGGATACCTGGGACACTCGCGAAGGTGACTGAACTCAAAGCTTTCGGCACGCGGTCAGACTTGAGCCACAGCAAATCGATGCCGCCCCGATCACAGAAATTGCTATACCGAGCAGGTCATGGCGAGTAACGCAGAGTTGATCTTACCCAGATCTGCAAGAGACTCACCTTTCTCAAATCCATAGCGACGATCCTACCCAGAAACGAAACTCGCCACGGTTCAGGTGGACATATTCGTCGAGAGCGGCTATCTGACTGACGTCGTGCGGCCAGCCTAACGCACAAATCGGAATGGGAGTAAAGAAAGTAAAGAGCAAATAGAACGTAAAGATGCCTTTGCCAGAATAGCGTGAGAATAATTCTACGCGAACAAGTCGAGATAGTTTACGGAGATATGGAGAGGAAAGATAAGGATTGGCACCTTACGTCGAGAGCTTTTCCATTCGGATGACTGTATCCGCATCCGTCAGCAATCGCCATTCTTTGTAGTTACCGACTCCCCGACCGCCAGTTTCTCTGTTGCCTTCGATTACAGAAAGGAAGGCGACCTCATTTAGACAATCTCGAACGCCGGAAAGCGAGAGCACATCTACACCTTCTTTCTCGCAGACCTTTTCATATGTATCTACAATTCTTGAGGTCCTGAACCAGTTTTCCTTATTGTTTTTTGTGAGGTTGGCGAGGGCTTTTAGCACATACTTGACATGGGGAGAGAGCCCGGAAATGAGTGACAGGAGCCGTTCTGCTTCGGCATCTTTCTCTGCTGCATCCACATCTTCCTTGGAGACCTCATCTTTCTCCTTGCGCTTCGCATACTCGCCAGCAAACTTGAGTAGGTTCATTGCTTTGCGTGCATCGCCGTGTTTTTTGGCTGCTAATGCGGCGCAGTATGGGACGACTTCATCTTTGAGAACACCTTCCTGGAATGCGTCGTTTCGGTTTCTGAGGATTGCCTCCAGCTGAGTAGAGTCATACGGGTCAAAGATAAACTCACGGTGAGAGAAACTGCTTTTCACCCGCTCACTGAGCCGATTTCGGTAGTCGATCTTATTCGAGATTCCGATGATTGCCAACGGTACATCAATTTTCTCCGATTCGTTGGCCCGCGAGAGAACCATAAGAACGTCATCAGACTTCAGGTGGTCGATCTCGTCGAGGATGATGATGCCGCCATCGTACGCTTCGTCCAGGATCTCCCATAGTCGCTTATAATACTCGTCTGTGGAAATTCCACGGGATGGAACGGATATCCCCGTGGTAGGAGTATTCATGCTGTCAGCGATGGTTTGAATGACTGATGCCTCCTTTGAGGACTGGGAGCAATCACAAATCCCATACGCGAGATTATAGCCGCGTTCCTCGGCTTCTTCTTCTGCAAGCTGTGCCACATATTTCGCCACAAGGGATTTTCCACAGCCTGTTTTCCCGTAAATGAGGGCCGAATTCGGTTCGTACCCAATGATGACTGGCTCGATCTCCTCTGCTAGTTGTGCGATTTGTTCGTCGCGACCGATGATGCGAGACTCCTCTGGAAGATGGCTAATCGTGAGGAGGTCCTTTTCACGAAAGATGTGACCTTGGACATCCTCCTCCGAGATACTGAAGAGTCCGTCCCGACTTCGGCTGTTGTTTTCCATATTTGGGCGGTTATGACATGCCACTGCGAAGGGGAACCACAAAAATGTTTGGACCGGACTGCGCGTTAAATTCCGGGAGAAACAGCGTTCTGAGGCCGTATTCTGGCAGAGGGATTTGCACAACAGTCTACTCCACACACCCCTCACTGCGCGTTAAAACGACTGAGACGGGTAATTCACGGTCAGAAAGTGGCAGGCTGAATTAATATCAAGATGAACAGAGTTCGTGAATAGAGAGATAGTGTAGCTACATTACATCGGTCGGGACACACCTCACTCCGGGTTATACACTGACATTTCATAGCTCGTCCATGGACCGAGGACATTACTCGAGCTACTCCATGAGAGAGTGAGGACACCTCACTCCGTGTTATAGATTGACAAGTAGGGACGCAGAGAGTGGAGTGGTCAGGAACACACCTCACTCCGTGTTAAGTGGAGGCTTTAGGCTACCTACTTCGGGAATTCATCAGGATGGACAGAAAATCGGATGGAGCGAAAGAGTGTGCTAAGAGAGACAACTCGAATTAAGGCGGGAGACACCCCCACACCTCACTCCGTGTTAAGTTGGATCGACGGTGGGTGGGATGATCTAATGCCGAGAAAAGCACTAGGCTAGCGGTGCTGATGCTGCAATCTTATTCTTCCTTTCTTCTAGTCTAGTGTCTGAGCGTGTCATAGAAAGGATCTCATGGCCGTCCAACTCTATTTTAGCGGCCCAAAAACGGCGTACACTTGGTGCACAGGTTTCTTAGCCCGTATTAGAGATGACGAAACAGAAATTCGGTGTTGCTGTTGACGAGGGAATCGTACGAGAAGTGGATGAACTGGTCGCTGAGTGTGACGATCTCGGAGCCAGTCGCTCCGAGATCGTCGAGGCCATCCTTACAGCGTTCATCCAGTCCGAGTCGGATCACGCCAAGAGGGTACGAGAGATCATTATTCGGAAACGAAAAGGTACTCTCTAAAAGCTTCTAAAGTGCGTGCACCTAGTGCACGATATCCTAAAGCAATAACTCTTTGTAAGCATAAGAATAGAGACTATAGTATGGGGACTATTCTATGACACGCTCTAGTGTCTAGTAACTAGTCTAGTATAGTAACACACCTCACTCCGTGTTAAAACAGCCAATAAATCTGTTCTACCCCACTTCTGCAGCTAGTTTAACGCGCAGTGAGGTGTGGGTGTGTCCATCCATTCATCTATCTTAGAAACAATTCCTTCTCCCTTTCCGTGGAGAACATTTCATCTGAAATTCGGTGTGGGGCTGTGTTTCGACCACGTCTTAATTTTAAACTTGCCAAGGATAGTGACAGAATTTGTCCTTGTACGCAGCCATCACTTCCTGGTGATGCTGTGCTTGTCTCTCCTGGGGAGAGTCGAAATCTGCAAACACAGAAGATGACTGACGACTGGTTAGACCATGGGCAAACTGCGGGTTGTGACAGTCGGTACAGATCCAGACTGGCCAGCCATCGCGTTCTCGGTGTGTCGTTTTCCCCGTGTATCGATGGACTGTCTCCGCTTGACAGTCACTGCAGTGGAGGTGGTGTGTCGGTGCATTCGGGACAGTGACGGGTTCAGGTGCGGCATATCGCTTGACTACACCCGGTACGATCCAGAACTGCTCTGCTGCAGAAGCGATCTCGGTCTGGAGTTGCTCGACGTCGTCCTGGCTCGTTACTGCACTGCCGTCTTCCGTATAGAGGTGTGCTTCCAACTGGGGATCATCCCATTTCGTCTGGTCGATAGCTGTCTCGAATAGTCGCTGCCCAACATCACTGTCGACCGTCGCGACGTCGACGAGGTCACCCCATCCCTCGGTGAGCGTCTGCGCTGGCTCGGCCTCGAACTCTGCAATGGGTTTGACCGATGCGTCCTGGAGGCTGGCTCCGGGAACGAGTTCATCCGTCGACGTTAGAGAGAATGCAGCGCTGCCGAGTGCGAGTCCCATGTATCTCGTGGATGCTGGGACGATCGCGAGTACGACCCGTCCGAACGACCAGGCATCCCCGGACTCGCTTCTGGATTTTTGTTGGGGTGGCGACTCAGTTGGCTGGATACGGTTGTCGGCACAGAATTCACACTGGTGCTGATCAGTCGGGATCGTTCGCGAACAGCTCTGACAGGTGCGACCGCTGGATGTCACATCGTCGGGATAGTGGCCACGCTCACTCGATCCGTCTCGCTGTGGATCGTCGTAGACAGTGCCGCGTGGCTCTGTCGGTTCGGATCTCGGCCCGTAGTCGTCCATTAATCGGGAGTTCGCTGTCATCAGTGAAAAATCTCCGCCTGGGAATCTCCGCTCGATCAAAAAACCGATCCGAGGTCTGGTCTGGGAGGCGGTTCTGCGTGTTACTCGAGATTAGTGGGATCGATCGGTCGGAACTCCAGATCTCTGAGGTCGATACACTGTTCGATGTCGGCCTTTGGAATGTAGATCGTTCCAGCGCCAATCCGAGCCTGGATGGTATCTGCATCGTATTCTCCGAGTTCGGTCACGGCAAGCCGGTCTGGCGAGATGTCGCCATCTGGCGTTGTGACCGTCGCATCGTCGGTGAGCTTCAGGAGCGCCATCGGCGAGATCATGCGTCATCACTGTTTGTGAGAAGCAGGTCAGTAAACCGCGACCGAGAGGCGTCGATCTCGTGCTGATCAATCAGATCGAGCGCGGCCAGCACTGCCCCATCGTTGGTGACATCGTCGGCAGCCAGCGAATACAGATTCCAGATGACGGTGCTGTATCGATCGCCTTTCCGGTGGAGTTTGCCCTCTGGCTCCAGTGCTAGGCCCATCTGCTTCCAGTCGTCGGTCGTCCCGGTGATAGTCACCTCCCAGGAGTCTGGCTCACCAGCGCGCGTGTAGCCGTCCATGGCGTGGTTGGCGAGCAGTCGATCAACGATTGCTGTCGTGCAGATGGTTGGCCCACGGCCTTTGAACGTGGGAACGAGGACCTGCTCGAAGTCTTCAGCGGCGGTGATGTCCCGCTCGATCGTGACCTTGATGTCCTGGTGGGTTGCGACGACGGTGGCGTCGTCATCACCGATCTGTCGAGCAAACGCTGCGGGGCCGGTTGCGATGACTGTCAGGGTTGGAGCTGCTGCGTGATCGTTCGTGTGGTCAGGTGTCAGGTCAGTCTCGTCAGTGGTGTCTGCATCAGGTGTGTCGGTACTCATAGTCGCTCTGGAGGAGGGATTCCCTCCAGCCACCTGGGGGGGACAAACAGCCGTTTCGACGAACTATGATTGATCTGTAGATCGAGATATTCGACTGGATAGGGTCTTTACAGGCTGTTTTCACTCGAAATGAGGTGTGTCTCTACAACGAGGGGAGAACAGGACGTCGGACAAATCTGATTTGGTTAGATATGCGCGATAATCATGAATAGGCCGCTGTCACTGTGTCGTCCCCGACTACAACGGAGTATTGATGATTGGGATGTAGGCATTCTTTGATCAGAAGCTACTATTATAGAATTTTGAGTAATCAGATGTTTCACAGGGGAGTCCCGAAATGTGAAAACTTTGAAACACGAGTGTCGCATTTATGATGATAGACCGTAGACGACTCGATGAACTAGAAAGCAGGTATGAATGTCGGTACTTTCGGGGTTCGACTCCCGGGGGGAAGTGGAAAAACCGGGCTAAAGAGTAGCGCTCAAAAACTAGTTCATCAGACAATGTTAGCAATAATCACCTCTGGTCTATCAGGCGTCGTCTTCGAAAACGCCGGCGTGGCGCTTCCGGTCATCCTGGCGCTCATCGGGTATATTGGGTCCTCCCAAAGAACGTACTTCCCTTCACCTTTGCCCGGCACGTGGTGAGCCACAACTCTGGATTTACTCTGCGAACCCGTACTTTTCCTCACGTTGAACGAAGGCCTCTTCTCCGCCTTCCAAAACGGTCGTGACCTCCTCTCTGATTTCCTCGTCTTCTAAGGGGCCCGATTTGAACGAGATCTCGTTTTCTTCGTATTGAGCTACTACGACCTGTTCAGCGTCCGTATTCACCACTAAGTTGGCATTATGGGTGGCAATAATGACCTGCCGCTTCTTTTTTGCCTCTTTGAACGCATCTTTGAGTGTTCTGTAAACAAATCGATTGTCGAGATTTTCTTCGGGCTGATCGATTATTAGCGGCCTTCCATCTTGGGCGAGAAGAATCTTCAGCAGTACTGTGCCTTTCTGACCCAATGACAGGTCCTCCATCCGAGTCCCTTCGAGCAAAATTTGCTCTGACAGCTTGAAATTCCCCGTGAATACTCGTCTCTCGAACTCCGCAGTGGAAGCGTTCGCTAACAACTGATCTTTGAACGAAAGAGCTTCATCGAGGTATGATTCAGCATTATGTTCCGACTTTTCGCTATCTTTGATCGCACCGGCTGCGGATTGAATTATTGGCTGGATTTCAGCGATATTCACACTCCGCCCGTCGAGTAAGTCGTATAACCGGGATTGGAGACCATCGGTTACCTCAAGATTGGCATCGAATTTGACCTCGTCGAGAATTGCCGATTGGTCCGCTGCAAATTCGGATATTACTAACGAGTAGAGGTTCTTCAAATCATGATATGCATCGACATAATCAATAAACTCGACCCGCCGTTCCGTTTTTAGCTCCTTGATTTTCTGACGGTCGTCCTCTAATGACTGTAATTCGTTTTCTTTTTCCTCGACAATTTTCTGCTGTTCTCGCTTCTCCGATAATAGTTCTGAGAGGTCCTCATCGATGTCCTCTAACTCGTTTAATTGGCCCTGGACGCTCTCTCTTTCCTCTTCGATACGCGATCTCTCACTATCAATGGCTTGATCGTAGTCATACAACTTGGATCGAGCTTCTTCGACAGTGAACTGAGTCACATCGAGGTCTGCGTCGATCTCGGTTTCTTCTGATAAGGATCTGAGCTTCTCCAATCCCCTATTGAACTTCTCGATTTCCTCAAGTCGTTCGAGTTGTTTTGAGAGGGCCGATTCAATCTCTTTTACATTCTGGAGTTTCTCATCGTAGGAGTCTAATTGACTTTGGAGTTCCGTGGAGGATTCGTCCTGTAGCTCATCTCCGTGTTCCTCCTTGAACTCCTCAATTTCCCGTTCTTTATCCTCCAACTTCCCTCGTGCAGCGCTTAGTTCAGACTTCGCCTCATTGATCTTTTCATCAATCGTTTCGGGATCAAATTCGTGGATGCGGTTCGTCAGTTCCTCCAGCTCATTCTCGACTTCACCGATGCCACTACGTTTCTCCTCAAAGCGCTCCATCAGTTCGGAGTCGGTCGTTCGAACAGATTGCTGGATCAATTCCAGCACCTGCTCATGCATTCGGTCTTCGTCTCGACAGTATTCGGATATTTTCCCTTGGGGGAGGTATTCGACGTTGGAATGGGAAATGCACTCGTCCTCAAGTACCGACTTTTCGAAGTTATCGATGTCCTCTCCGTGGAAATCAAGTTCTGTCGACACATCCGGCTTCTCGTCCTGAATCCGTTGAATGAAGGAATTTACGTCGATCTCTTCGTCCTCGTTCGAGATATGACGGTTTTGGTAACAGTTTGCGATCAAATCCAGGAGCGCGGTTTTTCCTGCTCCTTTCCCTCCGATCACCGTGACGAGATTAGGATTTAGTGAGAGTGTCGTATCCGAAACAGTCAGACGGTCGTTTATTTCTCCTTCTCGGATTTCCACCCTTCTCGGGGTATGGATTGAAACGCGACGCTGAGGGCTGTGTTCGCCGATGTGAACTCTGTCTGCCGGCTCGTATTTGATCTGTTTCAGCCCTTCAAAAGTGGTATCTGCTTTTATCCAGCAGTAGCGATTCTTATCGGGGACACAGAAATCTTCGAATTCGTGTGAATCGGATCCTCTGAGAGCCGGCTTCAGACTCCCGAATGCCTGCCGGAATTCCTCCGCAGACATCATCTCTGTTTGACCAAGTAGCCAATCTCTCGTGTCTGTGTTACTAATAAAGACGGCATCGGCTCTTCCTAACAGGCTTCCTCTAAGCGTTCCTGCCCGACCTTCCCAGGAGATCTTTTCCCAGCTGTCCTCAACTAACACTGTGAGATATTTGCCTTCGAAGATATCGTTGTCCAACGCGTCGTAGATTGTGTCCACGTCCACGGTGATTCGATTACATCCTGCGATATACGCATCGTCGTAGTCGTCGTAAGTGTCAAAGTCGGAATTTTGACCTAGGCGAACAAGGTTTTCCCGAGTCGGAGGCATAGTACTCCCGTCAGGTCTCTTCGCTTCGAGCTGATTTACGAAGTTCTCCCTGATTCTGATCGGGTCTAAATCATCACTGAAGAGAACGTGCATTTCGACGGCCTCAGACACGTTACCACCGGACCGGCTAGTGACAAAGTGATCGACACGTAACTCAATGTTTGGGAGTATTAGATCAAGATTTTGCAAACGGTCATCTTGTTCGATAGCTTCTCGGACTCGTTCGTATCCCTCAACTGAGAAATAATCGGTTATCCCGATACATGAGATGTCGTCGATTTCTTCCAATTCGTCTATATACTTGTCCCATATTGCCTCTTCGTAGTCTTCATCAGCCTTCACTGACCGACCTAAACTATAGTCCTCGTGAAACGAGGCTGGCGAATGCACATGGAGGTCCCATTTGTTCCATCTCGAGCCATCGGTTCTAGTTTAGTGGCGGTCAAAGGCGAACTCACCCGATTCAACCTGGCTGCGTAACCGTTGCCTGTGTGGATTTGGATTCTGCGACGCCCACAGCAACAGCTCGTCCAAATCCGGCAGTTC
>NZ_SOSC01000021.1 GCF_005049285.1 Halorientalis salina
GGCGGTCAGCCGCCGACAGCGACAGCTCCGCCTTCGATCAGCGTTGCTCGACCGCTACCGACGACAGATGACAACAGAACAGGTGGCTCAGGTCAGGCTAACTGGCGATGCTTTGTGAGGTACTGAGACTATCTGCAGTATCAAGCATCAATCGACACACAGTCACTGTTGGTAGAAGCCGATACTGTCGTGTCTATTGGGCGGTGACTGGTGTATAGCAGAGAAACAGTATCGATACCAGAATTAACCAAGAGGGGACCGCTTTGACATAATTCAGCTGGCATGCGACAATCCGTTTACAAACAGTGACGCTCAATCAATCGGAATGATATTTTATCTCCATCAGGAATTGGGCGATAAGAATGGTCTCCCGCCGAATGATCGCTCTCCTTGTCGGGCTGAGTCTCATTGGTGGCTATCTCCTGTACGGATCCGTCACAGGAACCACCCAGCCGACGCTGACTGTTGAAAATAACGACACCACGTCGTATCAGCTGTCAGCATACACTGTCGAGAGCAGGGAGAAAGCGATGTACATGAACTTCCGAGTCACAACCAGGGAGGGCGAACGGCGGCTCAAAACCCTCTCACAGTTGGTCTGGTCTGACAGGGATCGAAACGTGACGCTGGCCGATGACGGGATTCCAGAACAACACATCACCGTTGCCCCCGGTGAGGAGGTGACGACGACGATCGATGGATGGAATCGGGGCGACGTAACCGTATATATAATCGAGGAACACCGAGGTAATGAGACGCACAGACAGACGGCAATAAAAACGTGCACTAAACCTGGTCAGGAACACAGTCTGACGTTAGAGGAAGATGGGTCCAGTGGCTCTTCAACGTGTGCCTGAGGGGGTTACTCAGCAATCGAACCGACTTCGGCTCATTGGCTCCTGTATGAAACAACCGTTAGCCGATGTGAACGCACAGGACAACAGCCAATAAGGTCACTGTGTCGGATTCCGTAACGTGGTTTGCATCATCAGTTTCAAGAACGCTATGATTCGATCCGGTATTATTGCTTAGTACAGCGCGCGTATCTCGCAGATGGATTCGCTTAGATTGGGTGCAATCGGGTTGGTCAGTACAATGACTCACAGATCGGCTAGTTGGAGATTCATTGGCTGTCTTCCAAAAACCATTCAGTTCTATAATTTGAAAATACTACTATGAAACGACGACAGGTTCTCTCTTTTGCTGGTGGTTTGGGAACCAGTCTACTAGCGGGCTGTTCCTCCAATGACAGCACGGAATATGCGACGATGCAGGAACTCAGTTTCGTAAATCCGCACTCTACCCCTGTCTCAGCGGAGTTACGGATAGAACGAATAGATACCGATGAAGTCGTTCACACTGAGACTCGTGAACTGACAGTAGACCCTGATTGGATTATCCTCGATTGCGTCTGGCCAGATGCGCCCTTGACAGTAATGGTCCGTCCTGAGGATGGAGAATGGAATAGATTCAACACGAAAGATCGGAAAGGCTGTGTGAGTGTTGTAGCTGAAGTGAGGGACCAGAGAGCGTCATTTTACGTGCATAACGCTGAATGCCCTATTGATGACCCGAGTTGCCATACTGATTAATTCGCAGACACACTGAGTAACAGATTCGCGGAGACAGCACCGAAAAAGGCGAATTCCTCCGGGTCTACACACGACCCAAACAAAGCTCTCGACGAGATCCAGAACGTGCTTTCCTCCGTTGATTCATTCGGATGGGTTCGCTCCTACGGCACCAGTTTCGGTCGAGGTGAGAACCCCCAGCGCAACGGCGTGGACCGGTGCTACAAGTGCCGTACTCAGAAACGCGCCTACGATCGGGACAGTCGCAAGTCCCCAGTAGGCCAGTCCGAGGACAAAGATGAGACCACCAATGGTCATGCCGTCGCCTCGTGATCGACGCCGGCTCTGTCGAAGTGCCGGCATAAATCCACACCCAGACACCAGAAATGCGGGGAACAGGAACAGACGGACGAAGACGAAAAGGAGCACAGCCAGTAACGCGAGCCCGAGCAGGAAGCTATCGAGATTGATGGAAGAGACACCCAGGACTCGGGGGATCGATATGATCGAGATCAGTACGATCAGATACCTGCCCAATGCCCGAAGACGAGGCTGTATCTCGAGTGCCCATGCTATCGTCAGCCAGCCCGCGGTACCGACTGCAAGCGGAACGACGAGTTCAAGCCCCACAGCCCAGAGAAAATACGGCGTCTTGAGGTCGATCAACGCATCGACGTGTCGAGCCGTTCGTGCGACACCATGCGGCAGCACTGAATACTGGAGACTCACTGATTGACTGAGTGCCTCCGATGCTGTCGCCGGAATCGGGTCGTGAGTTCGAAGCCAGTCAACTAATGCGATCAGCCCACCCACGGCAAGAAATGGGACGGCGAGCACTGGATCGCGACGAATGCGTCGGAGAACAGTCCGCAACACGCCCACAGTGGACAGTCGAGTCGTCTGAGGGAGCTGCCTAATGGGAGCGTCCCGCTCGGTCCCATCATTGTTTTCACCAGGCATTATGCTTCCTCCAGTGCGAGAATCCGGCCACGATTGGCCAGGTACAGGATGCCATCACCGACCATCGGTGGCGAGAGCGGAACTTCCGATGGGTGATACTCGAAGTGCTGTTCGCCCGTGGCGACATCGTATGCTTCCAGCGCCCACAGCGAGTCTACGGCGTAGACGCGATCCTCAGCAACGACCGGCGTTGTCTTTCCCGAGAACGGTGCTGTCCACTGTGTTTCGCCAGTCGCCAGTGATAGCGCATGCAGCGACTCCTGTTCATCGGCAACGAAGATCGTTCCATCAGCGACTGCTGGCGCACTGTCAGTCACATTCCCTTCGAGGTTGCGCTCCCAGCGGAGCGACCCGTCAGACCGGGCTCGCAATTGGACCGATTCGCGCGTCGGGATGACAACGCCTTCGTCCGTTGCGACTGGTGGCAGGACCATCTGTTCGCCAATCTCACGGTGCCAGTGTTGCTCGCCAGTATCTGCGTCATAGGCAGTCGCCTGTTTCGGCCAGGCAGTGACGAACACGCGTCCGTCGTACACCGCGGGTCTGTTGTACGTGCCACTGACGGGATCGTTTTCGTGATGGGTCTGACGCCACTCAACCTCGCCATTGTTTGGATCCAGCGCGACGAGTGAATTCGTCCCAGGGACTGCCGTGTAGATCGACCCATTCGCGGTGATTGGTGTCGCGGACTCAGCTGGCCCGAAGTACCCAGGCCCAGGTGATCGTGGCCCGGTCCATCGCTCGCCACCCACCGTCCGATCTGTCAGGGGAACCGCCTGTCCCCCACCGGCGTTGAGCCCGAAAATGCCGCCGGATGCAGTTATTCCGAGTGTCTTGGTCTGATAGATCGAGACGGGCGCGACCGTTGGACTCGATTGATACGGCCCCTGCAGGCCGAATTGTCGACTGCCAGTCTCGCGATCGAGTGCAAGGAGTCCATGGCCACCGGCGTAGATCGTCTCACCGTAACTGATCGGCTCGGTACTCCCGCGGAACCAGTCTGGTGTCTCGTGTGTCCATGCGACTGCCACGTCATCTTTTGGACCTGATGCCTCGGGGTTGTACCCGGTTCCAGGCGGATCATACCTGGCCATCGGCCAGTCGTAGGGAGACTGGCTGTCTGCGTGTCCCTGCGTCGCGAGAGTCGCAAGGCCAGCTGAGCCAGTAAGCCCCAGAGCAGACAGACCGAGAAATTGACGTCGTGAGGAGGGCATCTGTTCGATTATTTGCCATAACTACAATTATCGCTGTCGGTCCCCACCCACTCACTGTCGCTGTCCACTATGCAATGAAGACTTCCAGCATCCGGCGCGCGGAGCGAGCCGTTTCACCGCCAGGGCGAGGTAAAACCCCCGCGATGGCGGCCTTTGGCATCAACGGTTCAGTCGTGGGCGATATCCTCGAATGTCTGTAATCGACCTGCTATTCGTCGGTGAGTGCCGCTGCTGACCAGGATGGGTATGCGTCTGGAGACATCGTATACCGGCACGCCATGGACGGCGTCCAGCTGGTGAGCGCAGCACAAACTAATTAAGAACTCTCGTCTGGGCTAGCTTATCGAAGACTTGGCTGATGGACTAGCGGTGCCGTCGACGAGATGTACTCGCTGAACATATCGATAACGGAGAGGCCAAAATTGACAGATGGTGGATGTATAAAACTCGCCGTGCGAGATACAGAGGCTGAGTACAGCAGATACTGATAGACCCTTTCATAGCCGTTGCTGGATCTATTGCTCAGTGAACCTGCACACGTTCCAGATAGATTGGGTGGACACTGTAACAACATCTTTAAGAAACTGAATTTAGGTATGTTGAAAAGCGATGCCCCCTGAATCGCAGCCCTCCAATCCAACAGTTCACACTGTCCAGTCGTCTGATGGAACAAGTATAGCATACGAGAGTGAAGGGAACGGCCAGCCGTTGATTCTCCTCCACGGCGGATCTGGGACTCGACGGGCGTGGGACACTCTCAGGCCGCATCTTATCAACGAATTTAGTTTGTACGTCCCGGATCGGAGAGGACGAGGTGACAGCAGTGACGGTGACAATTATAGCCTTGCCCGCGAAGCAGCTGACCTCCGAGCGCTCGTTGACGCTGTCAGCGGAACTCCAGTTGTACTTGGACACTCGTTCGGTGGACTCGTTGCTCTCACAGCCGCACCCGAAATCGCCATCGACCGTCTCGTACTGTATGAACCGCCCGTATTGGTAGACGAACACAGTGAGGACGATTTAGCTGCTCGAATGGAAGCTCGTCTTGAAGCCGGTCAGCGACAGGCTGCAATGCGATTGTTTATCGAGGAGAATGGATCGGTTTCTGATGTTGCCCAGTTGCCCTGGTGGCCCGAAGAGGCAAATCTCCACCTCACTGAGACCGTGATCCGGGAGAACTACGAGGTCGAAGCGTTTGACATATCCGATGTGCCAGACATAGATGTTCCAGCAGTACTCCTGACTGGTGAGCAAAGTCCGGATCATCTTCGTGCCGGTGTCACTGCTTTGGACGATCATCTCGATAGGAGTCACCTCATCGAAATGGAGAATGTAGGGCACGTCGCCACGGAAACAGCCCCGGAGAAACTCGCCTCTATCATCAAATCACGGACATAAGCACTTTCTACGGACACAGAACTGTATTGAAGGTTTGTTGTGCGTCTCTTGGATGACATTGGTCTTCGGAGATATAGCGTTCAGAGAACAGAGATTATTTGCTTTTTGTAGTGAGCGACTGATTTGATTCGAACTCGCCAACTCGACAGTGCGACATACGCGCCGTGTATACAGCAGGATGGTCTTGTAGTTTTTCAGGGGAGAATCCAATTACTCAACTGCTTTCCATTTACCCTCACTCATCGACAGCAGTGATCACTTTCTCGGCAGTCCGCGAAATTCGAGCGAGCCGATCATGGATCGTCTCGGGTGCATCCCCATCCCAGGCAGCCAGGTAGAACTTGGAGTTGTCCGCATCGAGGCCGAAATACCGACAGACGATGTAGGCGACGGCCTCTGCTTCGACTTCCAGTTTTGCTTCGTCTTCGTCGGCATCCGGCTCGAAGTGGAGGATGGCGTGTGCGAACTCGTGAATGAGTGTCCCTGCCAGGTCGGCACTGTTGTCCCGGTCGACCACTTCGATTACTGGACGGGTGGTGGTCGGACTCCGCCGTTCGCAGACACCGGTGGCGTTCCCATGTGTCCAGTCGGATGGGTCGACGATCTCGATATCGAACCCGAGCGTCTCGCCAGCGTCGAGCAACGCGTCGACGAGACCATCCGACTCACCGTAAGTGTCCGTGTGTAGTTCGGGCAGTGGCTCACCATCGGTTTGGGAGATGTCGAACACCGACGTCGGCTTGAACCCGACGAGCCCTTCGGACCACTCCTCGGGATCTGTCTCGTCGTAGTCGCAACCGGACTGTTCGTGATACGATGGCGAGTTTTCGCATTCGGGACAGCGGTTGGTAATGATCGGTGCCCAGATCCAGATCGCGTTTTCGCCTTCCTCGACGTACCGGTCGAACTCGTTTTTCCACGTCCAGAACCCAGCGACTTTCGTGGCCTCGGGGCACTGCAACTTGATGAGCAATGTGTTCCGGTGTGAGTAGTCGTGAAACTTGCTCTGAACGTCCAGCCACTCCTGAAACTGCTCGCTCGCGAGCGCCTCGTCGGTGAGGTCTGCGAGGTCTGCGATCCAGGCGTCCAACTGCTCGCGCATGTCGTCTGCACGGCCGTCGGAGTCGTCGAAGGATGTCGTCTGTTCGAGCGCCTGTTCATCGGTCGTGTCTGTGTTTGTCGTCGACATCGGTGTTACTGGAACGCCCACATCGGGACGCTCCCTCACCCCCTCGGGGAGAATAAACACCGGCTGGCGCGCTCTCGCAACAGAATTCGACAGCTATTTTCATTCCAGATATGATTTCCAGCTATGCACGATTTGACGCCCTTCCAGCGTGATCTCTTGTACGCTATCGCGGGCTTGGACGAGCCAAAAGGTCTGGCAGTCAAAGACGAACTGCAGGAGTATTACGAATCCGACATCCATCACGGGCGGCTCTACCCGAATCTCGACGAACTCGTCGACAAAGGCTTCGTTGAGAAGGGACAGATCGACAATCGGACCAACAGCTACTCGATTACCGGACGTGGTCGCCGCGAACTCGAAGCCCGCCGTGAGTGGGAACAGCAGTACGTCGATGACGGTGAGCTCGAAAAAACTGTGACAGCGTAGGTCAACTGTCGCTGTCGTCTGCTGCTTGCCAGCCTCGGTGAAAGTACACCAAGGCAAGATCGCGCTCGAACTTCGTCCCTGTCGGGGTGTGGATCAACAGTTGCTCTTCTGGTTGCACAGCGACGATATGCTGCTCACGAAGTTCGCTCACGATCTGTGCGGCTCGTTGCTCGTCAATGGAGAGAACATCCTGCCGCCGTCTGTTGCGGTCTTGGGCTAGCTGACGGCGCTCGAATCGTTCATGGTCGTTTGATGTGTCGTCGTAGCTATCCATGCCTGCTCCTGCCTTGGGGAGAACAAACCGGCAGGTCCTGGTATAGTGAGTTGCAGGCTCGTTCGCCTCTCTAGAACTATATATCGTCGATTCTTGTGTATTCGCAGTACATGGGTGTAGACAGTGCCGACAAGTTCTGGTCGATCAGGACCTCGGCCACACTAAGCCACGTGGCCGCGATGTCCGCGATATACCGGTATGGTTGCTCCTACTCGTCTCAGCGTTCGGTCACGATGGCTGGATTCCTGTCTGTTCTCACCGTCACCTACACTGTCTAATCAGATGGTTGGGGTTATGGCCAACGGGATTCAGCCGAAGTATCGAGATTTCCGTCGAGTTTCATCACCTCGCTTAGCTATGTACCAGTTCGAATTATACACATAATTGAGCATTTATAAACTAAGCTGTTATTTTCAGGCAACCAAAGGACTTTACTCTGGCCACCTGTCAGGTTGAGCCGTTGTGAATCTGAGGGACGTCCTCGAATGGATACTGGGCGTGGTCGTGACAGGGCTCGGTGCCATCCTGCTCGTCGCTCCACCGGTTGGCATCCCGATTTTTCTGGTTGGGCTGTACATTTTGCCACCGGTTCGGCGGCGCGTAACGATCGATATTCCAGCCGTGTGGCTCGCAGGCTGGCTCGGTGGAATCTGTTTACTACTTGTCGGTGCTGTGGCGATGCTCCGGGTCCCACTCGGGGGCATCCTTGCGATTGTAGGTGGCATCATCGCTATCCCGGCGCTCAGAGAACAGATTGTGGGTTGGCTGAGTGTCGACCCAGGCCGTATCACGGTCGCAGTGGTTGTCTTGCTCGCCGCCGCCGGAGCAGGGGCCGTATTTACCATCCAACAGGACGAATTGTTCAACCGCTCAGCGGAGACACACGACATCGGGGACCAGTTCGTCGTCTCGACCGACGATAGTCAACTCAGAATGAACGTCACGCATGCAGTGACAACCCGACCGCTCCGGTTGAAAGACCATCCCTGGGAGGACCCAGAGCGGGACACGTTCCTCCTGATCACCATCCAGATCACCAATACTGGCGAGGAAGCAGTCGCGTTCGAATCGGAAGACATCGCGGTCATCGGGACGGATGGCAACACGACCTTCCACCCCAGTGATGTATCGAGAAATATTACCAAGTCAGGTCGATACCGTGCGCCAGGAATCTCATTCGAGAACGAGACGGCTCGTATTCCGGCCGGAGAGACGGTCAACCGGACGATTGCATTCGACGTGACGACTGGACACACGTACTTGTTCACGCTACTGCCGACCGCACAGGACATGACGGAAGACAGGCACTACGTACCGCTTGGAGACGTGACCGGGGGCGAAGACGAGGCGTAAACTGAGAGCATGACTCTGACACTGACTCGTGACCGACGCAGGTGGACCGATGACTGAGGACCGTTCCACACGACGGCAGTTTCTCCGGACCAGCGGGGTCTTGGGATCACTGGCGCTGGCCGGCTGTAGCAGCACGTTCAACGAACAGGTCGGCTCGACGCCACCGAACCCCGAGACGACGGGCGAGGTAGACCAACTCGGGCGCGTCAACGTCGTGACGACATTCGGCGCACGCACGATCCCCGACTACTGGTCGACTATCGGGGGGCCGGCGGCGTCGGTCGAAGGCGTGGCCACCCGCTCGTTCGAGGGGTCAACGGCGTTGAAGATCGCACTCGGCAGTATCGACCATCAGGTACTCGGAATCACGACCAAACCGAAGGGGATGCCCCTGCAGGATGGTGACACGTTCTTCGCGTGGGTGTACACGCCGACATCGGGGGGTCAGTTACGGTTCGGCCTCAATTACTCGTTCAAATCGGGCGATACCTTCATTGGCACGGTGACCCCCGCACTCGAATTCGACGACGGCACCGTGGTCGGTCGGACCCGTGATGGGGACGGCAATCTCACGGAGACGACTGTTAGCACCGATTTCGGACCAGGACAGTGGATGCGTCTCGAACTCACAATGTACCCATCCAACAACGAGGTCGTCTTTGCTGTCGCCGACGACTACGGCAAGCGCGACCAGACCGACCCCCAGTCGATCGGGAGTGGGTTCGATGGCGAGTACCAGATCATCGTGCAGGGTGACCAGTCGACCGACGCGACCTTCTTTGTCGACAACGTCACTGCCGGGCCGTACCGTGAGGACGCGACACCGACGGGTCCCCCGTCAGACGAGAATCAGAGTGATGATGACGGGAGCGAGACCGGAGGTCCCCAACTAACCGCCACGGGCTATCCACAGATCACACTCAACTGGGCCTACTACGTCGACGATTTGCTTTCCGACGATGTCTGGCGGGACCTAAATATTGCTGACGCGGAGGGAGCACCACAGCAGGCGCTATCTCTCAACGCTGTCAGTATCACACGTGGCGGCGGCGCTTACTACGAGGAGTACCAGACTCCCGATGGCGCGAGACAGCGTCTCGATGTCGACGAGGGCGAGAAAGCGTCCCTGTACTACATCGGGAACACCACCGAGGTGACTGCCCGCTCGTTGATCACTGTCGACGGGTTCCCACACGACTGGCGCGTGTTCGAGGACGAAAACGATGTGTACGCACTGACGCGCGCAGGTAACCTGGTCGCTGGTGGGTACCTGCCGACGGACACCTACATGGACCCGAGAGACACGCTCATCGAGCAAATCAGAACCCGAGAGAAACCGGAGGCCGAGGGGATGGCATCGCATCCGTTCGATGTCCTGAAACGGTTTGAGACGCAGTACGGCTACGAGACCCTCGACCTGGCGGGCAACACGGCAGCGAGCGTATCGATGGATAGTCTCACGAAGTCACGCGCCAGGAGTCTCGTACGGGAGTGGTACCCTGACGACCGATACGAGGAACTCGACGTCGGCGAGATCGAATTCAGTGGCGTGCCAGTCGATGCCTACGAGGGGTACGAGGTGACCAGTGACACCTTCAGAAAGAACTTCGACTGTCGCGTGATCAGTTGGCACTCGGCGGAGCGTGCGACGCAGTTCGCTGAACAGATGCTCCAGCAGAGTGACTGGACGTTCGATCCGATTTTCCCTTCGGATAAATTGGATGATCTGTCGTCAAGCATCGGACCATATGGTAAGTCCAGTACCAACCCACCTAACTGTGGACTGGTCACCGAAGACGGAGTCCAGAAACTTCGAAAGGTGGCCACTGCCTTCGACGATGAGAATCATGTGACTCACGACGTGTACTCAGGAACCCTCACGATTGTCCGGGTCTGAGAGTTCATGGTGGAAACCATTCACAAGTCAGCAGACCGGATTACGCGGGTGATGTGGGCAGTTGAACCATAGCATCTTTTTGTTTATAACAACCATTGGAGACTCAGCAAGTCGACTGTCTTGATTCGTTTGTAACTCTCTTCTTAGGGATGACAGTCGCAATCCGATCTGATCGATATTCAACCCGATACCTGCTGTGTGAATTCTTGATCCGATAGGTACGAACCGTCGCAATGCATTCGAGAGCGTCGTCTGGGTTTTCCCAGGTAAACTTGTAACCGGCAACGATAGCGTCGTCAACGCACTCGCCGACCTGGTGGGTTGGCCCGTCCCACTCGACATGAATCTCTCGAGTGCTGTTCGGTAGCTGAACCATCCGCTCTTGAGCGACTGGGACCATTGCTGGATCGAGTACGATACGACCAAGCGTCGCAAGGCCCTCGGCACTGATCTTCCATTCGGCACCACCCCCGTAGAAGATATGTATTGTTCGATCACGGACCTGATCGTACTCGGTTTCGAGGATTTCGACACCTTCTACCTCGGTTAGCAACTCGACGAAGTGGTTCGCGCCGGCGAGTACGTGGGAGTTCTCTTCTTCGATCTCGATTGCTCGGCCAGCTGGCGTAATCGTGCTCGTTCGCCGTTGGTTCTCGTCGGAGGGACAGTCAACGGGGAAGCAACTGCACAGCAGCGTGCCTTCCGGCCCTGAGAGAATCCACGGCTGACGACTACAGGGAATCACAGAGTAGTCCGACGCATCGTAGCGGCCACCGCCTGTCAGCACGCGGAACGCTTTTTCAAGTGCTTGACCGTCGGTCCCGTAGCCGTATTGGTCAGCCTGACCGTCGACGAACGAGACGTACGTGTCGATTTTGTTGAAGCCGTCGAAGGTATCTGGGATTGCCCACACCTCGCCGTCACCGTACTCGTCGACGTAGGCCGCCACGTCACCATCAGTCACCCATCGCACCTGCTGAGGGGTGACATGGCCAGCACCGGTTGTGATCGTCGAGGTTGATCTCCGAGTAGTGAGCCCCCATTCCTCGTCGGCTGTTTCCCACCGGACGCCATCTCGATCTGGAACGGAGGTAAGCCGAGAGCATCGGGCGACGGCGACTGCCGAGGGATCGAGGTTGCTGTCCATACTACTGAACTTCGAGAGTGTGGAGCGCTTGTTTGCCATTCGATTTCTCCGGTCTCTCCGGAGAAAACAAACCCCCTGACAGCATCGCCGCCGGCATAAATTTCAGATTGTTACTTCAGTAAAATACTAATGGACTTGCAAATGTTGTCCGAATATGAAGAAGCAGCAACACTCGCTTGCGAGACGTCGACTCCTTCAGGTGGGGGGAGTTGGGGTCGGCTTTGCAGGCATCGTCGGTTTGAACGGTGCATCCTTTGCACAACTGTTCCAGTCTAGTGATATCGAGGTGCCAGACCGGGTCGCGCATCTCTACCGGCCGCAAGAATTGCTCGGTGCTCCACACCAGTTATTCGCGTCAGTGGATGTCTCAACATTGCAACTGCACCTCTCACAGTTACCGGAGCGACACGAAAATTCAATCCGGAGTCTGACGGTTGCTGGTGTCTCTATCGATGATATTTCCAGCGTTAGTGGCATTTCATCGGCGTATTTTTCACACCCCGAAGGGGCTGGCTCCGCCCACATTACGGGTGATTTTGACGTTGATGAGATCGAGGCCGAGATACGGTCGCTGGATACCGTTCAGCAGTCCGAGACGGTTGGACAAAACACGACCTACCGTGCAGCAACTGATGAGATAGCAGCAGAACTGGCTATCAGTGATTCGAGCCTGATTCTTGGAGGGACAGTCGGTACAGATGTGGATCCAACACGGGCGATCAGGCTACTGTCCGAAGCGAAGACTGGTGATGCGAAACGATACTATCTCGACTCGTCTGTCGGTCGTGCGCTGATCGATACAGTTGTGGACTATCCTGCAATCGGTGGGGTCGAATCGAACCGACTTGCTCCACTCTCAGAAGTTGGCCTTGAGAAAACGGTACAGAACGAAGTTCTCGAAAACCTACAGGGAATTGGAATGGGTAGCCGGCCCGTTGATGAATTACTCTCGACGAGAACAGTCCTGAAATACCGCTCAGATAGCCCACCTGTCTCGTCGGTTGCGTCCCTCTTGGAAGACGCACAGAATGCGTATCCGTCCATTGAGGCGGGTGTCTCCATCCAATCAGTCCGGGAAGATGGCTCACTCGTCATCGTCGAGACAGAGATCGATCCGAGCCAAGTTTCGCTACCCGATGAGATTGACGAAGACACACTGAGTCAGTTCCTGTTACAAGCCCCCGCACTCACGCGGGATAGTCGCGTCTGGACTGAGATTCAGCGGTACCTTTCGCTATTTCAACCAGAGGAGGGCATATCTGCATGACATCCGACAGAATGCGTCGCCGGCGACTGATGAAACTCGGCAGTATCGGAATTCTCCTCGGCGGGGCAGGGGTCGGATCATTAGCTGCACTGAACGAGTCGAATCCAGACCAGGCAGCTGACTCAACAGTGTCATCGCCGACAGCAAGTGGCTCTGAAAACCTTGATCAGTCCGGCACAACGTCACATGATGAATCTTCCTCTCAGCAGGGCCAAACAGGGGACGGAGCGGATGCATTATTCCAAGTTTCGGAACTTCGTGCACCATCCGAAGTCGAAATTGGAACCGAATACACTGTTGAGGTCGTCGTCACAAACACAGGCGGTTCGGACGGGACGTATAATTCAGCGGTCACAGCCGATCCCCACCAGGGCACTGATCGAACAATCCCGGTCGAACTGTCTATTCCTGCTGGCGAAACACGAACCCAGACGCTTACAGAGACGATTCAGACTCTGAGTACCACGAGCTATGAAATCGACCAGCAGCAAACAGCAGTCACGGGAAAAAGACGGACAGAACCAGTCGGCACACCGGTAACAAGTCGGGATGTGCGAATAACGGTCGATAATCTCTCCGAAGAAGGAGAGACATATCAGGGGTACGAATCAGAGAATGGAAAATTCATTGTTGGCGAGATAACTGCCCAGAACGTAAGTGATGAGTCGGAAATGCAATATCTTCCTGCCTATCTGAATTTCAATCTCTTTGATCCTCAACGGAACAATCAATACGAGCCAGTAAGCTTAGGTATAGAATTTGATAATTATGAAACTGCAAACGTTCGTTCAGGCGTGAGGAGAAGTGGACCGATTGTTTTTGATGTTCCGCAAAGCATCGAGTTGAATGACCTAGTTGTCTTTTATCACAAAGAGATTCCTGAGATTATAATTGAGTGGGAGATCTCTTGAACTGAATTAAATAGAGTTCACAAATCCAGTGGTGTCACAGAAAGCACGTTTATGAACTCAGTGCTGCTTGCACCCTTGAGTTGTAAGTTCAATCTTCCATCAAGATTTATATGGTGATAATTATTGACACAATCATCGTAATCAGCGCAGAAAATACATTCAACAGCGCAGGACAACTCCACCGATGCTCACCGATTGGTGATGATCGATCGGAGAGCAATAGCTTACCTACCGTTCACTCTCCAAGGCGTGTGGTGACCGCTCGGGGAAGTCTTTCATCTGTCCGAATCGCTTGGAGCGCTTTCCTGAACTCGGTGATCGAGTCGTACCGCTCTGTCTTGTCTTGTTCGAGCGCCAGTCCCACGGCCGCATCAACTACGCCTGGTAACTCGGGTCGTCGCTCGCTGGGCACCGCGAATGATCTCTCACTCATAACCTGTTGCATCACCTCGAACGGACTTCCGGTTACCGGTGGTTCTCCAGTCAGCAGGGCGTACACGAGTGCGCCGGTCTGGTAGATGTCTGTTAACTGGTCTGGATCGCCGAACTTGCCCGAATCAAATTGCTCAGGACTGGCATACTCCACCGACAGTCCTTCCATGGTGCCGGTTTCCTTGGCTAGCGTCCGGGCCAGTCCCCAGTCGGCGAGTTTCGGCCACGGCCACCCGTCTGTCTGTTTCAGTAGCACGTTCCCCGGCTTCACGTCCAAATGGACTCGGCCCAACTGGTGGGCGATTTCCAGGCCCCTGCAGACACACTCTCCGACCCACAGTGCCTGTCCCACCGGCAGCCCGTCGGGGTGTTCTCCTAACAACACCCTGAGATCGCCACCGTTCATGTACTCCATAGCGATCCAGGGAAGGCGATCTCCCGTATCGATTAGACCGACGATGTGTTCAGACCGCTCCCAGCGCTGTTTTTCTCGTTCGTGGGCGTCAATTATCCTCCATGTTTCCGCGCCCTCGAAGAATTCCTCGACGGCCTCCTGAGTCATCGTCTCTGATGCTGCTGGCTCCCGAAGCGCCACCGCCTCCGGTGGAGTCTTACTATCGGGGAGTCGGACCTTTTTGATAACGGCCTGTCCGCCATGACCGAGGTTTTCGATAGTCTGGAAGTCTTCAGACGAGAGAGTGCGTCGCCTGGGGCTACGCACTGCCTGCAGGCTTGGAATATGCTCCGTTCCAGCCTCAATCCCCTCCAGATGAACCTGAGGTGGCTCTTCTGGAATTGAAGAACGGTTCATTTCAGGAGCGCTCTTGGATGGCTGGATTCCGCGATTCTCTAGTCTTGATGACGTAGTTATCGCGTACAGGTTGTTGTCGTCACTCCCAACGTACACCGTCCCATCCACCACCGTCGGCGAAGACCTGACCCTATCCCCAGTATTGAAGGACCACTGCTCGGTACCGGTGGCCGCATCTACCGCATACAGGTTGTCGTCGTTACTCCCGACGTACACCGTTCCATCCACCACCGTCGGCGAAGACCTGACCCAATCCCCAGTTTTGAATGACCACTGCTCGGTGCCCGGATCACTATCTGGGTCATCTTGGGATGACATTCAGTACTGTGTAACTTTTTCCGGATGATAAAAATAGTATCGTGTCTTGTGCTGCATACGCGCACTGCATCTCACACGAATGGCTCTGACAATACTCGTATGAATTGACTCTTCCAGTGCGCGACTCAGAGGATGCGTTCAGCACTGCGCGCCAGAAATAGGAATGGTATACATCGCAATTTGTGGTAAACTACGATTTTCGCCGAACGGTATGATATTCCTCGCCGGGAGGATACACTACCGTGTATCAGCCATTGCAATTGCTCTAATTAAGAGATTTCAGCAACTAATCTCCAGATAGAACGTGCGATTAAGTCATTCCTATATCAGTTTCACATTTTGGGCACTGCCAGATCTGATGTCTTGAGTAGTCTGGGTGTTCTATCGGTTCTGGTGGCTTACTGGATTGGCCACAATTTGGACATGACATACAGATAGAACTAACAACGACTTTGGTAATTAATTTTTCCCCGCCTAAGGGGCGTTCGGTCGCGGGATGTCGACCCCTTCTAGTGGCAGGATTAACAAGGGGGTTTACCGTCCCCCGTAGAGGCACGGGGAGTGTTACATTCGCGCGTTATATTTTTTAGAGAAATATTCAATCCATGATAAGTGAGTTAGTGAACTGAGAACCTATAAATTCACACTTGACGAACCACTCAGAGGCGGAATTATCTCGTTCTTGTGAGTGTTCTAACTTAAAACACAGTGAATATCCGAAGGAAAAATTAAGCACGTGTTATTAGTGGAATAAAGATACGATGGTGGTTAGCAGTACGAAGTTGGGACTAGGGGGTACAGTAGTGCTTCAGTCGACGGGTGCAGACCAGGCGGGAGAGGCAGTCTGCGAGACTGGATTCGGCGATCTGATTGTTATCGGACTTGGACTCGTCACGATTTTCCTAGTTATGCTCGCTGTTTACCGGGGCACACTCGCCTTCAATAAATATGGTAGCCCGCGGACCGAAAAGAAGCGTGAAGGACAAGAGCAGCTCAAAGGCGCGGGTATCACATTGATGGGTGCATTTATGCCCGGGATTTTCGCTACAATTCTTGACCAGGTTGGTCTTGTCACGCTCTCGTGTGTCGACCTAGGCAATGTTCTGGTTACTATGCCGGTTCTATTCTGAAAAGTGAAATATCAACGAACGATTCCCTAACCATCCAAATAACACCACATGAGCCGATGTTCGCACCTCTCTCTGCTTCTAGCATTGTTAGTGGTACTTGTGGCGTTTCCAGGGGTAGCAGCAGCTCAAAACGGTGGTGGAGGAATTGATTTTCCCTCTATTAGTGATATTAAAGATGGAGTTCGTGAGGTGATAAACTCCTCACTTGGGCCAATTGAAACAGAAATAAACGGTATTCAGAACTCCATCTCGGATTTATCAAGTAGCATCGCAGAACTCCCACAGCGGATTTACGATAGATTACCCGATATTGTCACAAATCCTGTTGGGACAGTCCAGGACTGGGTGAGTGGTCTTCTTTCGTGGGCCGTGTCAGGATTTGTGGGTTTGTTTGGGGACATCATTGCTCTCGCAACCATCGGTTCTAGTTTAGTGGCGGTCAAAGGCGAACTCACCCGATTCAACCTGGCTGCGTAACCGTTGCCTGTGTGGATTTGGATTCTGCGACGCCCACAGCAACAGCTCGTCCAAATCCGGCAGTT
>NZ_SOSC01000022.1 GCF_005049285.1 Halorientalis salina
CGCGTCCACGCACGAACTGAGGTGTTCGTTGCGCTCTGCCTCCGACTCGTCATTGCTATCACCAACTACGAGCGAGGAAACGAACCGGGCGGTGAGAAGCTATGAGTTGGATTCTATGACACGCTCTGTAATGGCAATGACTCTCCATACATTTTCCCTGGTGGCCTGAAAGTCGAAGATGGTAATTCGAGTTCGATTGGAACAGCAGGATGTAGAGTAAAAGATACTAACTCAGGTGATTTCTATCTCTACACAGCTAATCACGTCTTCAAAGACTCCTGCGATGTTCCTGTTGGCGATGAAGTACAGGATTATGTGGGTGATAAACTTGGAGACATCTCTGATGGCCACAAGACACATGATTGGTGTATGGTTGATGAATCTGGAAAGCTATATTCAGAGAACATTGAATATCCAGGTGGTAGCATCACAACAGACGGGTACATGACCCAAAACGGAATGGAGGCTCATCAGGGGTCCAGTGCTGATATTTATCACCAGGGAGTTATTTCAGGGAAGCAAAACGCGAGTATAAAAGGCGGCGGCGCTTGGTGGACGCAGGATAGTACATGTGTGAAGTTCTATGGAAGCGGAGTCAAATTGGGTGTCCCAGACTATGTCAGACAAGGAGACTCAGGTGGTCCATTCTGGCATGAACAGAACGGGAATAATTACATTATTACCGTCTTGAGCGGCATGGAAGTTCAGGGAGATTATAGTGGCTCATGCGCTACTGGAAAGAAAGGTCGCCCAGCTTACGGTTATCCATTCTGGCGCGTGGCCAACAACACCAGCTACACGATCTAACCACGCCCGTAACCTTGATTTAATTCGGCGTACCTACAATTATACACATACATGAATATTAATTCTATTTCTCGGGACGAGTTGATCGGCTGTTCACATGAGCGTTCAGTACTGTCATTTATCGCGGCGATTTTTTTGTTCGGCGTAATGTTTGCTCTACATACACCGTCTACTGCGGAGCTTATCTCATCGCAAGGAATCCCGACGGGCTTTGGAGGTAACCTTCTGGTTATAGGTTTGTTAATTGTTGTAGCTGCCGCGACTACGGCATATCTCAACGACGGGATTCTACTCTCGTTGACAGTCGCCGCTGCGCTGACGTTTGGGTCGTACCTGCCAGCAGCACTGTTTGACTCGCCCCGATTCCCCGTCCGAATACTTCCTGTTATTCAATGGTCTTTGATAGTCGCTGTGGGAATTGGAACCGTTGGTTATCTGCTCGGCAAAGGAGTGCGATGGATGGTAGGTGTGAAATGAACTGTGTGTGGCCACCGTGCAGTTATCTGATTTCTGCCAGTAGTTGAGATACCTCAGCCGGGTTTGGATTCACTGCGATGATCGGATTTCGGTAGTTCGACCTGTGCATTATAGCTCAAATTCAGACGCTCTCCGGCAGCCATGCGACCCAGACCTTCGCAGTTTGGATTGCTACAAAGCAAGCGTTCAGTGACACATTATGCAACGGCAGAAATTCAGTTGATCTATTTCTGGACTAGTGAATCCAGCTCCCAGCGAGTGGTGGCACTGCGTCGGGCTGAGATGTTTTTCTACGTACGCAAAATTAGACCCGTACGCCCGGATTGGATCGGTTTACGACTTAATGAGAACCGTTGGGAGTCATTCGAAACAGACGGAATCGGTTGAATCAGAGTTTCTTTTCAGAGATGTCCTTTGAGGAGACGAAGCGACGGATGAGCTCGGCGAGTTCCCAAGTTCGGTGGATGTCGGCAAGGTTGTGTTCCAAAACCGGGAGAAGATTGCCCTCCCGATAGTGGGCTGCGGCACTCCCCGAGTCCTCGAACGGGTCGTACGGCGACTCGTAGTACCACGAGTGATCTTCCAAGTCATCCAGCAGCATCGGCAGGCGGTTATTCTGACCCAATAGGAGGTTGTATGAGCCGGTAAGCGAGTTAACATTTGCCGACGAACCGTACGCAGTGTAGGTAGTGTTCAGCCGCTTCTTCACCGGCTCCCATAGATCGGCGAACAGGACACCGTCGAACATCCAGTCCACTCCCTGACGGATGCACCGAGTGCGCGTGAACGGGAGATCGAATCCTCCCTTCCACGAGTCGGCATTGTAGGCTACGAGGCGGTTGTACTCGCGGTCGAATCGCTCGAACACGACCCGCTTCATCTCACTCAATAGTTCACCCTCGTCGCTGGCCACAAACAGCGACACGGGGACTCCACTGACCCCTGTCAACCGGTCCACGAAGTCCTGTTTATCCACTGAATGAGGGCCGACATTGATGATAAGCGTTGCATGGCCGTGGGGAAACCAGAACCCGGACACCGTGATCTCCGCCGACCAGCCGAACCCCGTGGTTTCGATGTCCCACGCCACGTTGCTGCGATCGGACTGATGATGCATCTCTACGTAAGAAGACGGCGTTACCCCGGATAGGCCGAGGCGTGTCGTTTCCGCGTTTCCGCAATCGGTCACTCCACGGCTGAATACATCCGCGCCCGGCCCTTCCCCGTGGCCGTGACGAGGTTGTACCGACGCATCTTCTTGAGGTAGTTCCGCACCATGCGATTCGACTTCGGATCATCCACTTCCCCACTGTACCTCTCGTATAGATCATCGGGACTGACACTACCTTGATCCCGAATGATGTCGTAGAGGATGCGTTGGTCGGTGGTGAGTTTCTCGACGTTCTTCCGCTGAATTTCCGCCTTTGCTTCGGGAGCGGCCTCCCGTACCACTTCGTCCGTCACCTGTTCAAGCCCGCGCTGGTCGGCTTCCTGCGCTGCCGCCCGCAATATGCCGATGGCGACGCGGGCGTCACCAGCCGACGCATCAGCTATCCACCGAAGTTGGTCGTCCGTGATGGCGTCCTGGTGGAGGCCCCATCGAACGCGATCTTCGAGGATGCCGATGAGTTCATTCGTCCCGTAGCAGTCAAAGGAGATGCGGATGGCCGTCTTGAACCGGCTGGTCACGCGCCCTTCCAATTCGGCGAACAGTTCCTTCTCCTCGTTGGCGATGAGTACGAGTGACAGTCCCGGTGTCCGCCATAAGTCGTAGAGAACAGTCGTCTCCTCGAGTTGGTCTACCTCGTCCAGCACGACGACATACGCGGTGTCGATGGCGTTGCGAAGCTTGTCCAGCAGTTCGTCGCGGGGTGTTGACTGCCGGTGAACATCGAACGATCTGTTCAGTCCCTCAAGGACGCGGAAGAGGGTCTTGAATCGGGTGTAGTCCTCCCAGCAGTTCACGTACTGGGTGTGGAGGTTGACGACTTCGCTGCGGAGTTTATCGACGGCGTAACGGGCAATGCAGGTCTTGCCGGTGCCACTCGGCCCGTAGAGGAGAGCGGGGTCGGCGTGGTTGCCGTCGAGGATGGGTGCGAGCGTGCTGGTGAGGGCGTCGATCTCGCCATCCCTGTGTCTCACGTCGGCGGGGACGAACTCCGGTTGGAGGGGGCGGGCATCCGTTATCATGGCCGTAGCTGGCACCGCGGAGCCCCTTAGGTGGAAGGGGGTGATTTCCGGATTTCCGGGACCATGATTATTTGCCACTCAAAAGAATAGAGATTGACTCTTACCGAAGATAGTGAAACAGTCCTCTCTGCAATTTGACAGGACATGCCGTGCAAGATGGAAGGCGCATAGTCAGCAGTCTCACTAGACGTGAGAGAGGTCAATCTTCGTGCTGAGTGCATGAAAGATATTTATTAGGTTCTAATTCGCATCACCAACCATGGAAAAGAATTGGGCCACGAAGATCGTGGGTGTCGGCTGGGTGGGCCTCGGTGTCCTTCAGTTGTGGAAAGGTCTCATGCAAAGCGGTTTGACAGATGTGGCACTTGCCGTAGGATATTTTATAATTGGTGCCGCATGGCTCTGGCTCGTGTATTTCAATGACGATCAGTAGAGACGGCTACAGAGCACGCAGCGAGGCTTGAAATACACATGAGTCCCCGTGCTACATCAACACTCTATATCTTGCATGCCAGACGGTATCAATGTCAGCAGGCTGAATGCTATTTCACCAGATTAGGTAAGAGCCTAGAGATTATAAGCGGGGTGAGCGTGTCACAGAAGAGCACTCACGGAATTATTAATGATCAATACAGGGGTTCGTGATACTTGTGACAAGCCAGATCAGACGGATGATATTTATTGTATTCCGGGTATTACACTCGGTTGATGTGGGTCGTACAGCGACTGCGTAATGTCGACTGGACAGATCCCGATGTCAAAAAGGGCGCACAGCGAGCCATGCCAGTCAGTGCTGGCGTATTCGCCTTGACGGGGTCGGTAATCGGCACCGCGTCCGGCGTCGGAGGGGCAGTCGGTGCCGGGTTCGGTGGCGGCATCGGCGCACTCCTCGGGTACGCTTACGCCGGATTGAATGCTTCGTCAATGAAAAGCAGATCCGCCTAAACCGGGTGACTCTCGGTGTCCAGTAAGCACGCTCAGTAAGTGGTCGTCGGACAGCGATTTCACTGACTGCCAGTTGACTAGTACAGATACAGAACAGAGCAAACAGGAAATTAATAGTTAGCTAGAGTATGAATCGTCAGCAATATTGTCATCAAGGCTAAACTGAGAATCCAGATGCGGAATGATTCAAAACCTAAAATCTTAAAAGCGGAAAATGTCAGATGAAAGACCGCCTGTGATGACATTCTCTTGGGAAGAGTGGGATCATCCAGAACGAACGATGATAGCAATGGCTGCATCGACGGTCCTTGTCGTCAGCTCTTATCTATACATATTATATTATTTGCACACATTATCAATACTCGACAGATCACATGCCATTTTATCCGCATTTGGCAGTATTCCATTATGCTTCATTGCCCCACTCTTGGCAGCAAGAGTGATGGCAGAGTTCGACTAAGCATGATGCCCAGAGCGAATAACTACTGAGACGACACTGGAATTTATGCGCTCATTGCAGCCGGTAACTTCGCACGCTCAGTGAGTAGTAGTCGGACAGCGATTTCACCGACTGCCAGTTGATCAGTACATGAGATGTGGTAAGCGACGATATAAACCGTCTGTCAGAAATTCTTCAGAGTGGGCGTGCAAGACTTAGAGGTTGAAGTCAGCACACTGAGTTGATTCCGGGAGGTGGCATATTCCGAGGCCGCAACCGCGAGTGTGGTGAGTGATTGGATGGGGAGTGAATCCCCGATCCAGACACTCACTCTTCGGGGTCGTAGTGAAATATGTCCTCAATTCGACACTCGAAGTAATCGGCCAACTCGAACGCGAGTTCGAGGCTGGGATCGTACCGACCACGTTCGATTGCGTTGATGGTCTGGCGCGAAACCTCGACCTCCTCGGCCAGTTCCGCCTGCGTGACATCGGCTTTCGCTCTCCAGACCTTGAGATCGTTCTCCATGGATCACATTACGCGTGTGTAGTACAGATAGGCGAGTCCGTAGGTCACCCACGGGACGGCCAGCAGCCAGGCCAGCGGCGATAGAATTGGGGTCGTAATATCAGTGTTAGAATCAACCTGCCACCAGATAGCGACGGCCCAGTAGAACACCCAACTGGAGATAGCACCGCCTCGAAGAATAATTTGGTGGTACCGCTCGTCGTAGTCCCCTCGACGCTCGGAGATCCTGTAGCCCCATACACCGCCGGTGGCCGCCGCGACTCCACCGACTGTCGCGATGAGGGCGCTGATTGGCCCGTCGCCGACCGTGTCGGCACCGACAGTCAATGCCAGGAGACCCAATACCATGATACCGATAGCCGCTTTCGACTGATGTTTACTGGCCATCGTGTGTAAAGTCAACTTTACAAAAAGTAATAAGTCCTTTGCAATAAGTCAGGTCTTATTGATAGTTGCTCGGTGAGAAAACGTCTGGGCCCAACTCGGCGGACCCACTACACTGCTGTGGCTGGCGTGGTCATGATGTGTGCCAGGGTTCCGCCTGCCTACTGGAACGTGCTGTTGACACTGCTCTGAGTCGGCTTTGATGGCAAGAACACTCGACGACGCGACCGTAATCGAAACAGGTCCGATTCCGGTGCATTTGTTGAGCCTAAAAAGGTTACACCCCGGGATCACGAATGCTGCATACGAGCGTTGTATTCACCACTCGCAACCGTGACGGACTTCAGACATGAAATTTAATCGACTTCGAGACTCAGAGCGTGGACTTTGTAAACCTCTGAGGAGGTCTGGTAGATATGAACCAGCAGGAGAGATCGGGTGTGGTGCTTATTGGGATCGGCTGCATCGGGGGTGCATACGTAACGATCCAGGACATGCAGGTATCTGTTCTTGCATCCGTTTGTACCGTTCTCGTCGGCATTGCAGTGGTGCTATGGGGAAGATACAAATAACCGACTCGCGCCTTCTATTCACCACAGGTGGTCCTAACAAGTTTCAGGCAGATGACTCTGTTTCACTGTCTTTGGTAAGAGCCATTATCCATAGGTCACCTCACCGCAGTACGCCGCCAAGATTGTGCCAGCTGTATATGTAGAGGCCATACCCGATGAGGACGAATCCGAATCCAGTGAAGCCAGCGAGAGCCACTGGATCGGGAGTTGTTCTGTGCCATTGCCAAAGTGTCACTCCAAGACCTGTCGCAGCCAAGTTCGTTGCGAGTGCGAACGCACCGACAATGTGCCACTCACGCGTCTCGTGCCAGTCTTGCTTTGCAGGCCGACGGTCATACGACGTGGCGTGGCCCACCTTAACGATATACAACTCCTTGACGAGATACACCAATAGAAGTACCCCGACAGGAACCATCGCTAGCGAAAACTGTGAGATGTTTTCGAGTATATCGCCGACAATCAGGATTGTTCCGACGATGAAGAACGTCCCAAAGCCACCGAGTAGCATCCCCTCACTCAGTGAGAGGAGGCGTCGGACGCGGGGAGAGGCGCTCGGAAGCGGCCATCGGTGGGTCTCGGTAGTCATACTCTATATACTGGTTTGCTTCTATTCGGGAAAAATGCTACCGTACTTGCTATTATCGCCCAATTGCCACACATGGGTTAATTGATCTTACGCTGAACGATGCCTGGGGTCGGTAATGCAACTCAGACGTGTAGTTTGAGGGAGATCCCTCCCGTCGCCCCTGAACCGCAACTTGGCACCAGTATTTGACCTGGTGTACTCACAGTGTCTATTGAGACTAACCAGTGACCGATATGCGCGTTGCATCTTGTATGGCTTTCAGGAACCATACGGACCCTGTCAATAATTTCAGCGGTCAGTGCGCATGCGCATTGAATACCAAGTCTGCTGCCGGTCAGTACAGGTAGCAGATTGAGAGATTAATTTCAATTATCTTGTCAGTCGGGTGGTTTTACTGCTCAGCAGTATTCTCAGTTGGTCGGCGGTTGATTTCGTGGCCGAGTGACCGCAAGGCCGTACTACTCTTCACCATCACGAATAACGAAACTGCAGTGGCGATTAGCGCGGTCAAATAGCCACTCGTACCGAGCATTGAGAATATCGCCTCTGGGACGAAAAATGCCCCGCCAACAACCGCTCCACTGCCGATAAACACTGCATACGGAACGAGAAGAACAAGGAATTTGAAGACCGGTTTCATACACTGAACTTCGAATTGGAACAATAAAGCCCTTCGGGGGCCAGTATCACCGTAATAGCGGATCGAATGTGGACACGGTGAGCGTCTCTACCCACTGACTGTGACTGATTCTATGATATGTTAGCCTGATTAACTGCCAATCACTGACTTCGGTCAATTCTGAGCGGGTGCAGGTCTATCCAGAGACAATGATTCCACTGACGAGCAGTCTAAACAATGTTCTAACATCTTTATCCTGGCGTTCATTCATCATCGGATTCCTCAGTGGGGAGGCCATAGCCGTGATAATCTATCTGAGACTGGTCAGCATTTGCATACCTGTCATCCAGTCCCTCCTTTTGCTCTTGCTCCTCAACCCACTCCCTGATCTCCTTTTCGTGCTCCTCAACGTCCTTCCGGTACATTTGAAGGAGGTGATAATCGTCCACCGCTCCCATCGCTTTCAACTTCAAATATATCCGCTCTCCAATATACGTCAGGACGTACTTGTGGGTCACTCCACGCTCACCGCGGACGCTCTCGGGTTCGATCAACTCCAAGTCTTGGGCCATTGCCAGATGTTTCGACACCGTGTCATGGCTGATTCCAAGCGATTCCTCAAGGTACCCAAAGCGAACGCCATCTCTGCCGACACTCGCCAGTAACTCGACCGCACCGGATTTGTTGAGGAACGCTTGAAGGTCGCTCTGGTCTGTCTCCCCACCTCCATCTGTTTCGCTGCTGTCGCTGGCAATGTCGTCGTCCTCGCTGGGCATTCAGTCGCACACACAACCGAAGTATCCTAATAGCATTGAACTGGCTCCATATCTGAGTGCGCTCAGATACTGAGTAGACTCTACTATCTGAGTCGGTGCGATAACTGAGTTGACTCTACAGTAAAGTGCGTTCAACTACGGATTCAGCTCCCCTCGCGTCGCTTTTGCAGCCCGGAATCAAACGCGGAAACGCGGCATTCACACCCTCGGGTTTACGCAGATTCTGAGGAAACTGCCCAACCAACAATGGAGGTGGAAGACGTGGACGGTCCGACCGACGCAATTGCGTTCATCAGTGACCAAGCCGAAGACCTGTGTCACATCCACGACCATCCCACCCGCGTCATCGCCAACCTCGACATCCCGACCGAAGTTTTCTCCGACTACGACAACCCCGGAGATGCCGACTTCCCCATTGAGGGCATCGTCAAGCTATTCCTCTACAAGGGAGTGCGTGGCTTCGACCAGTCGGAGACAGCTCGCCGACTTCGCGGTGCCGCCTACGTCTACGTGCGCTTCGGCCTTTCACGACCGCCTACGCAGGCAGGCATCAGTTACAGCTGGCGACGCCGCCTCAAGCGCAAGGACCGGCAGATCATCAAGGAGGCGGCCGAGCGCATCAGCGACATCTGCCAGAAAGAGGGCGTCCTCGACCGTGGCGAGCCTGCACTCCGCCCCGAAGATGTCCGGGAGACGGGTATCGAGGAAAAGCAGATCATGAACGCCGTCGAGTTGGCAACGGAACTCGGCTTCGACGAGTTTCGAGATCCACGCGCGGACAACTGCAAATACGACCTCCAAGCATACCTCGAACGACAGGGCTACCTGAATATGGTTGAGGCGGGAACCACAACCAAGCGACGGAGGTTTGCTAGACTTAGCGACCGAAGTGAGGTCCCGCACGGCTCCAGCCACAACCGAACAATGAAGAAAGTCGCCGAACCTGATCCCCAGACTGCCCTCTGGGAGTTCCAAGGCGGCCGACGGCAGGAGTGGAAGCACATCCGCGACACCGTGTTGCCCGCGTTCCACGCTGGTGTCGGAAACATTCTCGACGAGATCGCGGCCCGCGACCGCTCGGGAATCCGGGAACCGGTGAACGCGGCCATCGACATCACGACCTGGAACTACTGGTCGTCGCCGTTCCGCGACGAGGAGGACGTGGACTGGTCCGAGGACCCGGTCGAACTCCGGCGCCGAGACGGCACGACGCGGGAGGTCTATCCCCGAGATGACTATCCAGAGATGGTGTCCGGTTTCAAAGACGGTACCATGAAGACGGCCAAGCGGGGCTACAAGTTCGCGACGCTCACCATCGTCGCGCAAGACACACCGATCGTCCTCGCTATCGAGCCCGTCCGAGACAAGCGGCAATGGGAACCGGAGGACGTAGAGACGCGGACGCGTGGTGAGCTCGTCGATCGCCTGCTGGAACAGGCCAAGCAACACGTGGACATCAACAAGGTGTTCGCCGACCGCGAGTTCGACAGTTACGAGGTCAGACACGCGATCGACCGGCACGATATGTTCTACGTGATCGGCAAGCGCCAGCAGGCCGAGGCTGACAGGGTGGCCATCGAGAAGACCGTCGAACACGAGACGGCGGACGTGAGCGTCGAACACGGGACCCTCACCTATGACGGGGAGACTCACGACATGTCGTTCCTCTACGTTCCGAAGGATACGTCGACGGACGACCCGGAATTCATTGAGGGGGACTACGCGATATTCACACTCAACGCGCATGTCTCCCCAGACAGAGCGATCGGGCTGACCCAACAGTATCGCGACCGGTGGATGATAGAGAACGAGTACAAGACGATCAAGAACCACTTTCTCCCGACGTCGGCGTCGGCTGACTACCGGAACCGGTTCCTGTACTTCGTCATCGGGGTAACGCTGTACAACGTATGGCGGCTGACGAACTTCCTGTTGCGAGACGAAGTAGAAGTGAACTTGGGCGAGGATCCACCGATCTTGGCCGGAGAGATTGTTGAGCTGGTCGGGTTCTGCCTGTTCGATCCAGGCGGGTAGCGTTTCCGGGTTCTTTCCACGTACAATCCGCAGCGCTGAGTCACGGCTGCCCTGTTTTGATCCTACATTCCGGGTGTTTAGCGTATGTATGACAGTTAAATGAGTGTTGGTCACTGATTCTGAAGTCTCGCCGAGCAGATCGTGACAGGGTTTCGTCCGTCAGCCAGATTTCGCCCAGTGTGGCTTGTAGATTTAGCCATACAGTCAGGCTCTGGCGACCTCACAGTTTCGGAGGATGGACGAAAACTGAGTCAATAACCGTAATTTCGTGTCTATTATAGCCGCAGAAATAACGGTACAAGCTGATTATAGGAATGAAATTCAGACATATCCCAATATTTGAGTAGGTTTTGTCCTCGAACGAGAGTGTTGCCACTCAGGAAGTGCGGACCTGGCAGACGGTTCCGTCTAATCAGGCGGTATGAACTCTCCACAGACTAATTCAACGCACTCGCCCGCCGTCAGTACGGGCGCATAGTCAATCTCATCCTCGATACCCGCTTTCAATAGGAAATCGGTGAGTCGCCAGATATTGTACAGTAACACTGCGAACACGAAGTAGAACAGCCTGACGCGGTAGTCCTTCGAGGACGTCTTCGCGAGGAAATCATTCTTGATCGATTTGTACTCGTTTTCGATCTGCCAGCGACGGCTGTACCGGCGGCAGAATGATTCGGCCTCATCGGGTCCGACTCTAAGATTCGTCGCGAAGACAGTGGTACCGTCACTCTTCGTCGACGGCACGTACAGGAAGCGCATCGGGTGGGAGCCCGATTCAACGTCGACGACTGCCGATTCCACAGCCACCTCGCAGTTGTCGTCGGCCATTGTCTCGATGACCTCCCGTTCAGTACGCGTGATCCGCTTCGGAATTAGGTAGTTCACCCCGAGATTCGAGAGCGTCTGAAACACGCGCATTGAATCGAACTCGCGGTCGCAGAGCACCGTCTCGATCGGGACGTGCTCTTTCGCCCGTCGTACTAATCGCCGGACTACACGGTGGACCTGATTCGGTGGATTATCGTCCCATGCAGAACTCTCGCGGACTGGCTCAACAGCCAATACCAGTGGAATGTTCCGACCGACGATCGACAGTGTGGCAAACTTGAACGCTCGGTCTTCGGAACTCAGCCCACTGACCATCGGCATTCCTTCCACATCGCCGTAGTAGGGGACGGTCGTGATGTCAATTGCCGCCGTCACAGGGCGTCGGAACGACACTTCCGACGCGAGCGCTGAGAGCAGGCGGTCACTGGCTACATCAAGTCCGTCAATGAGGTCGTTGGGCTCGAATTGTTTGACGGCTCGGAGATGAGTATCGCCATGTGGACCGTATTCTTCACCGCGTCTAAACTGAAACCGAGCGGCACCCTGGGCAGTGCCACAGCCGACCATTCCCATGAACGTCTGTAACTCGAAAAACCGCGTATCGTCGTAAGAGGTATTCTGAGCACGTCCAGAATCGAAGCCCTCGAAGCCATAATTTCGTGCAAGGCGTGTGGTCCGGTGAATCTGTTCGTCGGCGAAATCCTCGCCACACTCGGTTTCCTCCGTTTCAGAGAACTCACCGTGATCTTTCTCCGGTGTAAGAACCTCTTCTTTCGGCCGAGCCGCCGGGACACTGAGATTCCGATCGTGGATCTCTTTGACGACATAGTGGGCTGCGGTGGCGATGAACTCACGACCCGCGTCGTCGAAGCGATGCCGCCATGTACGCGAAAGAACCGACTCATCCGGGATGCGGTCGAGGCCGAACGCATCTGCCAGTTCCGGGAACTGCGTGAGCTGGCGATAGCTTTGACCAGTGATCTCCCGGTAGAGAAATAAGCGGACCATTCCCTGGAACAAATACGGAGCTGGATGCCAGTCGGGATACCCGTCGTTGAGCGTGTCAAAGGGGCCGTTCAGCATTCGTCTTTAGCTAAGACTCACACCTCGGTTGCGTAGCGGTAGCGAGCGTCTCTTGTAAGATCGGTCGTTGCTGGTGGATCTTCTGTGCATCTTCGATCAACCGCTCCAACAGCGGCGGTGGCG
>NZ_SOSC01000023.1 GCF_005049285.1 Halorientalis salina
GTTCGGCGGAAAGTCTTGGACTTTCAGCATAAACTTTCGACGTGGTTGGTGACGGAATACGATGCGGTGTTCGTTGAGGATTTGGACGTGAAGCGGCTGCTGGAAGGCAGTCAGAACGCCCGGAATAAGCAGGACGCGGCGTGGCGGCAATTCATCCAACTGCTGGAATACAAATCCGACCAGCATGGCTGTCACGTCCGGCAGGTCAAACCAGCAAACACCACCAAGATGTGTAGCGAGTGCGGTGTGAAGACGGACAAGCCGCTCTGGGTGCGTGAGCATAGTTGTCCGTCGTGTGGGTTTGAGTTGGACCGTGACTGGAATGCCGCACTCAACGTCTTAGAACGTGGTTTGAAGCAGTTAGGGCTGGGACAGTCCGAAGTAGAACGCCTGTTGGAGACTGGAGCCGCTGTGGGTGACGACTCAGACGATTCTGAGTCGGTGTCTGCAAGTTCCGTCGTTGAAACAGGAAGTCCGACGCGAAAGCAAGGAAGCCCCGACCTCAAGGAAGCGGCGGTAGCCGCTGAGTAGGTCGGGGTAGTTCACGAGCGGAAGACCTAGGGCGAGGGAACCTGTTTCCGTCCGCGAGTTTGCAGTAATACCTATCCCGGAGCCGGTTCATACGCCGGTAATGAGTCTCCTTGACTGGGGCCTCGGAGTCGACGACCAGTACATCGAATGTCGGCAGTGTGGCTATACAGTGGATGATCCTGCGGCGTCGTGTCCAGGCTGTGGGTCGAGCGAGATCGCCGTCTACGATTTCTGATCTCTGGAGACGTACCCAGAATCTCGTTGGTGCCGATTCGCATCCGCGAAGACGAGAGGGGGGCCCTGAAATCAGCAGTTCTCACGATTGGATATCGCGCGGCTGCTCACGACTCGACTCTCATTGATCCGGTCGAAGAGTATCGCCGACTGGATCCAGTGGCGAATCTGCAGCCCTACTTCCATCACCAGTTCCGACCGACAGTGGTCTCCACATGCCGCCGCAGACTGTGTCAAATACGATATGGTAGCCAATTCGATCGTGGTCGAGACAACAGCACCGATCTGTTCTAGGGAGCGCTACGGCCTGCTGGCACACTAAGAATGGTGGGATATACAACAATAATGAAAATTGGGCATATTCACTCCGAAAATCGCATGACTGCACCCGTCTGAATCACGGTTTCAATCAAACACTCTCAGTTGATTCACCACAAATCGCCAGACTGAATCCGGTTTTGGTCGGTCTGATTCACGCCTTTATCTTGCCCCACGAAAACCGGCCCCGAAACCGCGTCTCTCAGCTGAAAATCATAACTTTGCGGTCATTCGCTCGCGCCGATTGGCGAGTCGTCCAGCGTGGCCTGGGGCCCACCACTATCGACCCGCTTCTACCGGAGAAGTGTCTGCTCTGCGACACAGCGTCAGTGAGCGAGGAGATCACACCCGGCGGAGCCACAGCGACCCGTGCCACCCCTGTTCGAGAGCACATCGCCACGGTGTGATGCAGACTCGAGCACACCACCCGGAGTGTATGCCCTCACCCTCGACGCGCTCAACACCTGCGCAAAAAAGGGGTGCAGGACGTCTATTTGAGGGTGATCGTCGCGTTGGGCTGGAGCACGGCGTTCGGATCGTCGCTTCCGTGCTGGTCCACGTAGGCGTCGTACAGCCGGGGATTGTACTGGTCGAGCTTACTCATCGACAGCTCGACTACCGGGTTGGCGGCGTCGACGACGGCCTGGCGGGTCCACTGCTTGCCGTCGGTCAGTCGATCGGCCGTGTAGACCGCTGCTGCTGCCACCGTCAGCCGGGGCGTCCCCGACCCGATCCCCTGTTCGTCGGCGATCGCGAGCAGGTGCCGGGCCAGCCGCCACGTCCGGACGGCCGTCCCACCGTCGCCGGCGTCGAGCCCGTCGAGGACGGTCGTGACGACGTCCTGCCGGACGGGTGGTACGTCCAACCCGAGTTCGACCCGGAGCTTCCGTGCGGCCGCACACAGCCGCTCGTGGTTCGTCTTGGCGAACTCGGCGACCGTCTCGGGGTCGTGGGCAAAGCCGGCGTCGCGGATCGCCAGCAGGACTGCCCCCGCGGCGAGTGACTCCCAGGCCATGTGGCCGCCAGGCAGCCGCGCTTCTTTCGCCTGGCGCATCCACCGGGCGGCCTCGATCGCGACGACCTCGGGCAGGCCGAGCGCGCTCCTGAGCAACTGGATGTCGTAACAGACGTCGTCGAGGCGCTTCGACCGGTGCCGGTCACCGGTGTAGGCGTAGCGGCGGTGTTTGGTCAACATCCGGTTGAGCTGTTTGGCGCGTGTCGTCGAGGGGGCACAGCTGTCGATGTCCGAATGCCAGAACGTCGAACCGATGGATTTCCCGTCACGGAACGGGTTCGTCGCTTCGACCTGGTACTCCTCGCCGGCTTTCGCGCCGGTTTCGGCCAGCGTCGGCTCGCGCTCGAGGTACTCCTGGGCGACGATCAGCCCACAGTCCTGGCAGAACGACACCTCGTCATTGCTCACCAGGAGTGCATCACAGTCCGGGCACGCCGACCGGTGTGTCGGATCGCGCTCGACCGTCACCGACTCAGCCGGCTGGTTGTCCGTCTGTTGGTTGAAAGTCTGTACGTCCGTAACCGTTTTTTCCGAGAAGGTAGAACGAGACATTGCTAACACCTTGTGGGGCGCTCACCGCGCCTCGCTTCCACGCCGGCGAGCCACGGCTGTCGCCCCACGCCCCGCCCGGCGGCCGACTGCACGTCACGAACCAACCAACCGCCGGCGTCGCGACCTGCCCCGGACGGGCCACCCCCGTCTATGATCTGGTCGAAGACCAAGGGCGAGCCGCCGGCTCGCCCGCAGTTCGCACGTAGGTGGTCCGTCAGGCCGGCCCGCTCGCCCCGCGAGCGGGAGGGCCCCTGAGCGCCCGGCACGACGGAGTCACATGGGATGGAATCCGCGCCGCGCGTCGGATGGAATCCCATGTGGGGGAGTCGCGCCCGGCAGCCCGGACCGAGCGCTCTGCGCTCGCGTCCCGGCAGCCCCCGCGCAGGCTCGCCATCGGCGAGCGGGGGCGCGTATCCGAGCACCCACGGCGCGCAGGAACCGGGGCACCTACGTGTGAACAGATTACTCTCACGACGCGAGTCGCGCGGTTGGCCCGCACCGCGCGACCGAGCACCGGGCGGGACCCGCGCCGCTTGGTCGGCGCGGGTGGGCCCCGGCGCGCAGTCCGCGCGCCTGAGTGCCTGTGGTCCGTGCGCGTGACTCCGACGCGTGCGCGACTGGCTGTTCTGTCTGAAGGCGCGCCGGATCGCGAGACAGGAAGCGACCCACGCTATCGTACAGCGTCGCTTGTAGACGCGTAGCCATGTAGCAGATGGCCCACGGGCGGGCCTGGTGGACTGTGAGGGCGAGGCCGGCGAGGTGCGACGGCGGGAGCACCTCGATGCGAACGGGGAGCGGGAGCGACCCGTGAGCAGGTCGCGTTCGCGTGGTCGTCTGTGCGGGCCCTATCCTCTGAATATCCCGCACAGCGACCGCGGGCCGGCCGCGGGCTCACGGGTTGTTGTTCGTCGACGCTGGATCGGCCGCTCGGGTGGCGGTGGCTACTATGTCGAGAACAGTTCACCCTCTAAGTCAGAGTGCCAGATTAAACCTGATTAGCGCGATAATCACGACCAGAGTATCCACTCGTCTATCATTTCTGATCTACTAAGGACAGAGGAGACCTAATCGAAATCCTCTTTTTCAGGCCTATCAGGTTGAATCAACCCTCAAACGTGCAGGGTCGAAAGTCATCTGCCAGGTGGTCAGCTGCGTTTCCCTCGACATGAGTGTGATAACTCATGTACTCCCCCTTAGGGAGTGTGCCTAAGGGCACGAGCGAAAAAACATACCCCGCCTCCGCACAGCAGGTTCCAGTTGATCCACTTGAAACGGTGGTTGTGGCCTCCCCGTCCGGGAGTTTTATTTCCCTGCCTATTACGAATGTCATTACACCAATGGGAGTCCTGGCGCTCGATATCGAACCCGCAAGCCCATTTGAGGAGCCAGATATGGAAGAAAACGCTACACGTTGCTTCGAGTGGATATCTGTGGGCGTAGCGTACAGGGGCGATGAACTGAACGAGCCAGAGACTTCTGTCCTCTTCCGACAAGGTGGTTGGGAACCAGAGCACACCGCTGATTTGTTCCAACAGCTGATCGGCTGGTGTGAGGACCGAAATGTCGATCGGACTTTGACTTACAACGGCACACGCTTTGATGTGAAGCATTTGCTCAACTGGGCAGAAGAGCTCGAAGAGTCTGGTGAGTGGTCTGGTCTTTCCTCCGGTCTGAAATCGTCTTGCCCAAACCATATTGATCTCGCGAAAGCCGCCACTGAGCGTCACGAAGATGAACTTCAAGACGGTCAGCCGATTCTCCCAGACTGGTTGGCGTACAAACTTGAGAACATCGACAACGACAGCATCTGGTATGATGACTATGACTTCGATAGTGGCTACCGTCTTGAGATCGAGGACAAGTTCGTAAAGGGCGTTCATGTCGGCCAGATTCTCGGTGAGAAGTACGTCGAGGGCGTTCAAGCAGGACTTGACGACACGCGCACACATCAGGAACTGAAACGACTTCTCTACGACTACAGCATCAGCGATATTGCCGATCTATTCGCTTTGTACGACTCGCTCGGTGGGGAACAGTTAGAGGATGACTTCCACTATCCGATTGAGGAAATCGAGCGATGAGCGGTATTGCCGGTCTTCCAGCAGATGACGCCGAAGTCGTCGAGGAGATAATGGATGCTCACGGCTACGACTCGCTCAAGGAAACTCAGCAATTGGCCTTTGAGGACGGTATCCTGAATCCTGGCAACCACCTTCTGGTTGCGGAGACAGGCAACGGGAAGACACTCTGTGCTGAGACGGTTACGAAGAAACACCTGGAACAAGATGGCCGTGTCGCGTATCTCGTTCCCTCCCGTCAGTTGGTTCGAGACAAACGAGAATCGATGCAAGAGTGGGGTGCAGATGAGTATCGGATCTACTCGGGGCCAAGTGCTTACCAGACTGGGGATGTAATCGTCGCGACGTTCGACTCGTTCTATCGGGCGATCCTCCAAGACAAAGGAAGCGCCCGAAATCTTGATCTCGTCGTTCTTGACGATTTTCACGAGATATACGGTGGCTTCCGCGGCCCTGCCATTGAGAAGGCCATAGCAGCTGCACAGTACGAGGGGATCGAGATTTTTGCGATGAGTGCTACTCTGGGAAACCCCGACGAGTTGGCGGATTGGATGGGTGCTGACCTGACAATTAGCCCAGAGGGACGACAGATCGAGATAGAGGAGGAAGCGATCCAAGTCGGAGAACAGGAGAAAAAAGAGGCACTCGTCAACTTCATTCAAACTGAACAGGACAAAGCACCGTTTCTCGTTTTCAATTACGCCAAGCCATGGACTGAGTCCAGGGCAAAAGCAATCGCGAAAACTCGACTCTTTAGCGACGCGTCGGATCGCGATTTCCTAGCTGAAATGGAGAAGAAAGTCAACGGTGAGATAACCAGCACTCTCGAAGATCTGGCTCGGCTCATGGACGGTGGCGTCGCGTTTCACCATGCAGACCTCCCTCAGGAGGTCAGACACTGGATAGAAGATCTCTATGATGAGGGTGAGATCCAATGCCTCTGTGCGACGACGACGATTGCCTATGGATTCGATTCGCCAGTCCAGTCGGTAGTCGTCGCGGATATCAAGCGAGGCCCGTCGCCTGTCGGCGTTTACGAGTACGTCCAGTGGATTGGCCGCGCTGCTCGGCCAGGATACGGTTACGATAAGGGCTACGCGTTTACTCTCACGGACGATCCAGAGGAGACCATTCAGCGGTACTTCGAACCCCACCGGGAGTTAGAGCCGGTGACGACGCATATCGAAAATCAAGTTCGGTTCCGATGGCTCCTTCTCGAACTCATCGTTACCGAGTGGGACACGCCCCACGAGATTGAGGCGTTCATCAAGGAGATGTTGTACTGGCAGCAGATGAAACAAATTGGCGCATGGGGCCGCGAGCACGGATCGAAGGATGAACGCCTCAACGACCGACTACGGCAGACTTCCGACTGGCAGATTGAGCACGACTTCACCGCAGAAAAGGACACAGCCCGTCAGTTCCAGCCAACCGCGCTTGGTGAGGGTGCTGTCGATTTCGCCTTTAATTCCTTTTCAGACGCAACGCTCTCCGCGATTCGCACCTTCTATGACTGGCTCGAAGCGGTGCCAAACGACGAGATCACGAAAGCAGCTCTCATCTACCAATCGACGCTCCTCGCCGATCGCTCTCTCGATAGAAACTGTTCGGGGGAGTTAGAAGGGCTTCTCCAAGAAAACGATCTTCCTGTCGATAAGTACGGTATAACTGCAGGCGTCCTTCGATGGTATTGGATCAAGAACTTGGACACACGCAAGATTGAGAACCAAACAGGAGTCGATGGTGCCTATATTTCGAGTGAAGCAGGCCGTATCGCGGACACTCTGGACGCGACGAAACATCTCATAGATGCCTCTCCCGATATCCGCCGTCCAGATTGGTTTGACATCCTCAGCTTCCGGGTAGATCGAGGCGTTCGTCGGGACGAAGTCCCGCTGGTCGAAAACGTTCGCGGGCTGGGGCGACATCGAATCCGTATGCTACGCCAGTACCTCAACAGACCGGGAACGGCCATGGCTGACGAGATCCCGGACGCATCCCTTTGGGAACAGGTGATTGCACTCTACAAGGCGGCTGATAGTCCTGATTTCTTCGAGGACCTTCTCAATGGGAACGTCTCCGGAATCGGGAACAAGACCGCGGAACGGCTTCGGAAATTCGTAGAGAGTGGATCTGTGGACGAGCAGTATCTTGAGAAGGAAACCAACAACGCTGAATTTGAGACTACTGAGACACAAGATAGCAATACGGACTTCACAAGGGGAACCAGCCTCGATGATTTTTCGGATTAAATCCCTCATCTGCGTATAGTCTAGGTAAAGACTATATCTCTCGGATGAACAGTCTCGGTCATCACACATGACCCGGAAGAAAATCGGTCGAAATACTGGAAACTCGGGCCGGATTAATATTTCCGGGTCTGAGCTGGAAAAGCTCGATGTAGAAATCGGCGACAAAGTAGATGTGGATGTCGTCGACGACAAGGAGATCGCACACGCACTGATTAACAGCAAGGAATCCGACGAGTTTCTCATCGTCATTCCTCGATAATTCATGCAAACGTCACTCAGCTACCGGACGAATCGCGACCTGTTCTCGAACTACTACCTTGATGAGCACCTCCCCGAGACCGAGGCGTGGGACGAACTCAGCGATGACGAACTTCGCGAGGCGAAAGCGGACATCATGGAACTGTGGGACCGGGAGAAGGGGACTGCTCCTAAACGCAACGAGTCCCAGCTTGAAGAGAAGTTTATTCGGCCGATGTTCCGGAAGCTGAGTATCCCCTTCGAGGTTGAGGAGAGTACTAGTCGGACGCAACGCCGTCCCGACTACGGCTTTTTCGAGTCCAAGGACGCCGCTCGTAGTGCGTTTGAGCGTCGTGATGAGGGCGGTGATTTCTACAGAGACGCCGTCGCCGTCGCGGACGCCAAGCGCTGGGGTCGGCCGCTCGACACCCGTGGGAGTGGTGAACACGAGCGCGACTTCGAGAATCCGAGCTATCAGATTCACGTCTATCTGCAAGAAGTAGACGATGCTCACTGGGCTGTCCTCACTGATGGAAAAAAGTGGCGTCTCTACTATGGTCCGACGAGTCACCGGCTTGATTCCTACTACGAGATCGACCTGCCGACTGTTCTCGAAAAGGGCGATCTTGAGGATTTCAAATACTTCTATCTCTTCTTCCGACATCGCGCGTTTATCGAAGACTCCAGCGGAGATTGCTTCTTGGACGATGTCTACGACGAGTCCAATGTTTTCGCCCACGAGTTGGGGGAGGACCTCCAAAATAACATCTACGAGGCGATTAAGATCCTCTCTGAGGGGTTCATGCAGTATCCGGACAACAACTTCTCCGAGGACGATCTTGACCTTATTCATGACAGTTCGCTCATCTACCTCTATCGGCTCATCTTCGTACTTTATGCGGAGAGTGAGGGCCGTGACCTGCTTGACACAAACAACGAAATCTACGAAGAATCCTACAGCCTAAACTCTCTCAAGCAAGATATCGCGGACGAACTGGACAGTCCGAATCCGAAATATCAGAACTGGCAGACCAAACTCTGGGACCAGCTAGAAGACCTATTTAACCTCATTGACCGGGGCAGCGAGTCTCGTGGCATCCCTGAGGAAGATCTTCACATCCCGGCATATAACGGTGGTTTGTTCAGAACCGAGACTGACGAAGGCGACAGCGTCGAAGCCAAGTTCCTCGCAAATCATCAGGTTGGTGACTCCTATATGGCTGAAGTCATTGACTTGCTGACCCGGAGTCAAGAAGGTAGCGGTGGTGGGAAAATCTTTGTAGATTACTCTTCCTTGGATGTCCGGCACCTCGGGAGTATCTACGAAGGACTGCTTGAGTACAAACTCAACATTGCTGAAGAGCCACTGACTCTCGATGATGGGGAATACGTCACCAGCGATAATGGCAACGAGATCGTGGTTCAGGAAGGGGAAGTATACCTAACGACGGACAGTGGTGAGAGGAAGGTCACTGGTTCCTACTACACACCGGAGTACGTCGTTGAGTATATCGTTGAAAATACACTGGAGCCACTTGTTGAAGACTGTAGAAAGGCCGCGCTGGAGAAAAAGGGTTCGTATAACGGTTTAGCTCAGGCCTTTGCAGACGAAGTGTTTGATCTAAAAATCCTTGATCCAGCGATGGGGAGTGGCCACTTCTTGACGAATGCAGTTGACTACCTTGCTCGTGAAATTATTGATGCCCAGCAGAAGCAGGCCGCACAGCAGGGAAATAAAACGGTTAACGATGAGCACGACATTAATTGGGCTCGTCGGCAGGTTGCTCAGCGGTGTATCTATGGTGTCGACCGGAACCCGCTAGCTGTCGAATTATCAAAGGTCTCGCTGTGGCTTCGGACGCTTGCAGCAGAACAGCCACTAGCATTTCTGGATCACCACCTGAAAACGGGAAATTCGTTGATGGGCAGTGATATTGAGGCCGTACTAGATAACGGGGAATCGGATATTGAAGGGGGTCAACTTACACTGCAGCAGTCATTTGACCGGACGCGCCGTCAGGCTCTTGAACACGTTACTGACCAATTCGAAGAACTACTATCCATTGATAACGAGACTTTGGACGACATCAAAGAAATGGAAACTGTCTATGATGAAGTCCAAGATGACCCATTATATCAAAATCTCATCGCAATGGCGAACGTCCATACTGCTGAGCAGATTGGATTAGATATTCCGAAAGATGCCTATGAACGAATGGCAACTGCTCTACGCGACGATAATTGGGAAGACATCGAAGAACAAGACTGGTACCATTCTGCTCAGCGGATGGCTAATGATGAGCACTTTTTCCACTGGGAATTGGAATTTCCAATTGCATTTTATCAGGAAGATGGAGAAAAGAAGGATAATCCAGGGTTTGACGTTGTAGCCGGGAACCCGCCATGGCTCAACGCATGGAGAATGACTGATGAAATGCCTAAACAACGGGAGGCCATTAAGCAGTTGTTCGAGTCTTCAAAGCTATTGGAAGGACACTGGGACTTGTACATCCCGTTCATAATCCGGTCATTGAACCTCTGTCGAAAAGGAGGTCGCCACTCGTTTATTCTTCCCAATTTGGTGCTAGCAGAAAAATATGCGAAAGATCTCCGTCGTAGTATTCTTACAGACCACACACTCGAAAGCATTCTTGACTTTGGGGCAAGGAACGTGTTTGAAGACGTAGAGCGTCAATCAGTTATTTATATTGTCAAAGCACACGATGACAAGACTCCCTCCCATGAAATTCAAAGCTGTGTAAATACTGATCCGTTTGATTATAATACCCTGACCGATGTTGATCCAGAGGTTTGGCTCAATGCTTATAACTGCCAAATTCGACTAGATGAAAATTACGTCGAAAAGTACGCTCCACTCATAGATAAGATTGAAGATAATTCAAACCTGTTGGGACAGTATCTTTACGTGAATGTTGGTGCGACTGTAGCCAGCAGTAGATCTGGAGGGTTCGTTAAGGATGATGTTGTTTCTGAGGAACCAGTTGGCAACGCGAAGAAATTCATCCAGGGCACTAATATTAGCCGCTGGTACCTTGACTGGGATGGCGAGTGGCTTGATTACAGGCCTGACGAAATGTCCGGTCCCCGCCAGCAGGAAATGTTTGAGTCTGAGAAGCTATTGGTTAGGAAGAGAACGGATGAGGGAGGATGGATTGCTGCCGTCAATGATGACGAGGGGATGTATTGTGACGACACAGTATTGGTCTGTTGCGACTATGATGCTCTTGAAGGAACTGGTGCTACTATTGATTTCGAGGGCTTCGAACGATTAGATGAAAATCTTAATCTCACCTATGCTGTTGCATTAATCAACTCTACGCTGATGACGTGGCTATTCAAAAATAAGTTCGAAACAGGCGGTCTTCAAGGCACTTATTCCGATGTATGGCCACAATCCGTTCGATCTTTTCCGATTCCAGAAACCCAAGGAAGGGACTATCCTCTAAATCGATGGGAGAGCAAAGCTCTTGAAATTCTCTCTCCTCAACTGAGGAGCAAGGTAGAAAAAGCTGAGAAGCCAGAAGAACTCCTATCGGTTATTTCTGAATCCGTAATTGAAGCAATTGAGGAGCAAAAACAACTCAACCTCAATATCCTTGACTATCTTGGAATCGCCAGTGATGAACTTCCAGATTCAATGGCGGACGACAAACTTGAAAACCTGCAGATGCCCGTCAGTGGTGTCGCGGATACACCCCTCACCGAGACAACTGAAGACTTAGACGGTCTCCGTGTGGAGGGCCATCCGTTCTAGTTTAGTGGAGAAACACCACGCTATCTGCTGATTGGAGACCGTCGCAACTACCTGTCTGAGAAACCCGGTGGGAGTTATGCCCTACTCACCACCGGATTCGGTGATTGTTCAGCGG
>NZ_SOSC01000002.1 GCF_005049285.1 Halorientalis salina
CGCCCTAAAGTCTGGAACGGTGAAGCCGAAGCGCGGATTTACCGCCTACCCTGATGGGTTCGAAGCCGAGTTCACGGACAAGCCCCACCCTCAAAGCGCCGAAGGCGCTTAGGGTGGGGTAGTTGACTAGTGCGCTAATTCATTACTGCTGCACTGCGTCGGGGGACCTCCGCGGTCTGTCGAATCGTTCTATTCGGACGTAACCAACAGATCGGGGTAGTTGTCACGTGCGAGCGTGAACAGTTCGTCCACGGTTTCCGGATCGGTGGTGAAAGCGCTGTCATAGACACCCGCTGGTTCGCTACTTTCCGCGCTGGGCGCAGAAGACGCCGCCCGTGACTCATCGAGACGTTCTTCGGAGACGAGTGCTGCCTTTCGCTGCGGGTCGTCGTTCCCATCGTACAGGAGAAACCAGTGTTGCTCTAACTCGCGGTGATCGTCCTCGACAACGGTGAACGGGACGGCGTTTAGTGTCGTGTCTGGATAGCCGTAGACACGCACGTCGACGCCCTCGTTGGCGAGTGTGGTGTACATCTCCATCGTGCGTTCAGAGTTGGCAATCTGTGAGAGGCGCTGGAAGCCAGCGTGGAGTTCACCGCCTCCCTCTCGCAGGGCTCGGCGTTCGAATTCCCGTGAGATGCGGACCATCTCTTTGACGCTCTGTGCCGGTTGCACCGTCACGTCGGTCGACAAAGATGCCACCATCTCGGGGACCGATGGTTCCTCGCCGTCCTCGATGGCCCTCTCGAAGGACAACCGCGAGAGGAACTCCTCGGCAGCACACGCCCCAAGCACGGTTCCCTCCTCGTCCAGGACGGCGACGTTGTCGAGTCGTGTCCCTTCCGTTGCCACAGTCCTGACATCGATTCCGTATCCGCTCAGCCACTGCGACAACTCCTGGAGTTGGTTCTCTGTTCCCGCGTAGTCATAGATCGTGAGCGTCCGCGAGTGCCGATTGAGATACCTCAAGAGCTCGTTCATCGGGTCTCACCCTGGGATGGATACTCGGCCCACGTGGTCTCCGTGCCACCCTGGACTCTAAACAGTGTCTTCCCTTCATCTTCTCTGACTTCGATAACAGTCGAAAAGAGCTGCGTGAGCCTGTTCTTGTCCATGGTGTCGATCGCATCGGTGTCCAGCAGCTGGACAGTGATGTCTCCGAATTCTGTCACGCGGTTGTTAATCGCCGTAATGAATCGGAAGATACGATCCACGTCGGAATACACTAAGAATGTCGAGAGGTTATCGAGCAGGATGACTCGGCCACCAGTTGTCCCGAACTCGTCGTATCCCTTCGAGAGGCAGATCCCAACACCGGTCAGGTCAGCAGGCGTAGCTGACGTACAGGTCGGCGTCCCGGTGGCGTCCTCGTTCTGGCCTGATTCGGTACAGTCGATGACGTAAAGATCTTCGACTCGTCGATTCGGCGGACTGAACGCGTTGAACCGGGATCGAAACTGGTCCGCTGTGTCCATCGCCGTGATCACGAACGGCGGGCGCTCGGAGGCCCAACTCTCCGCAAGCAAGTCGAACGCAATAGTGTCTTTCTCACTGCGTGTCGGCCCGCTAATGAGGATGTTCGATTTGAGGGTTTCGTCGGGAAGTATCTCACTGACTCGTGCCCCATCTCTCTGCGCTGTCAGTTTTTTCAAATTGAACCAGTCTCGTCTATGAGATAGAAAGAGCGTGATATGAAATATGCCTTCCCATCGGATAGATCGGAACGGTCGTCCTCCTCTCTATCGGCGAGCCGATGGTGGGATCCGCGAAGTGGCCTTACGCGACTGCCTTGAGAGCAGTTGTCCGCACGGAATCCCATCCAACCGTCTTCTGCCGTGAGCAACCCGCGAGCAGCGAATACGTGCATGTGGAAAGACCAGTCGAGCTGACGCTGCTCGGTTCAGGTTCGGAAAAGTGGCACGTGTGGCCAGGTGGCGAGTCGGGGAACGACTCGGAGCGTGGCTTATTCGTCGGTGTCAGCGGCTTCGTCGGCTTCGTCGTCGCTGATGGAGACCTCGACGTCCTCGACGGCCTTCTCGGCGGCTTCCTGCACGTCGATGACGTTCTCCTCGACGTCTTCCTGGACGTCGTCGAAGCGGTCCTGAAGCTGGTCGAGCTGGTCCTGGTAGCGGTCGAGCTGCTTGTCGAGCTGGTCCTCGAACTCCTCGGCCTGCTCGATGATGCGGTCGTCGATCTCGTCGGTCTGCTCTTCGATCTGCTCGACGAGGTTCTCGTACTGGTCGACGATCTGCTCGATGGCGTCGAGAGTCTGGCCTTCGAGTTCCTCGTTGCTGTCGAGTACGACCTCCAGCAGGTCACCGAGGCCGTCGAGGGCGTCCTCGGTCGCCTCGGAGTAGCTGTCGATGCCTTCCCCGTACTGCTCGTCGATCACGTCGAGGGCCTCGGCGTGCTGATCGAGCAGGGTGTCGAAGCCGTTGTTGACCGAATCACGGAGCTGGTCGACGGTGTCGTCGTCGCTCGGGGTCGCGGACTCGACGGTGTCGAGGATCTGGTTGATCGTGTCCTGACCGAACTCCAGCGTCCGCTGCTGGGCCTCCTTCTGGTCGTCGACGGTTCCCCGGATGGTCTCGTTGACCTCTTTGGGCACCTTCAGCGTCTGTTCGACGGCTTTCTCGCCGTTCTTGATCGTGTCTCGCTGCAGTTTGAAGATCGTACCGATGGGTGATGTGTTGTTAGTCATTTGAATTCCCCCCGTTGGAGACGGGAACGATGATGGCCTGGACGATGTCGTTTTCCTCGATGTCCAGTGCCTGGCGTTCAGCGTCCGGGATGCTGATGCGACCACTGCTCTGGACGCGTGTCTTGAACGTCGCCGTCTGCTGGATCGCTTCCAGCGGAAAGTCCGTCGGCGACTGTGCCTGTCCGAGCAGTTGCATGAGAGCCTGTTGCTGCGTGTCGATCGCCGTCTCGCCCGCCTCTTGGAGTTTGTCTGCGAGTAGCGCCGGTAGCAGCGCGGCCCCGTTCTGGTCGTCTGACATCCCTGTACTAACGTGTAGTCTCCCCGAGTACTTAGCTGTTCCCATTGAGAACCATCTGATGCCATCTGATGACAACAATAGTAAACTGACTCGGCGTGGTTTACCGGATCGGCAACGCGGCCGGTCGGTGCGCGTCGATGAGCGACTCGCTCGCGGGTGGGAGGACGGCGCGGACGGCGGGCGCGGAGAGTAACGCTTTTGCACGGTTCGTCCGGAGGATGAGGTATGAGCGAGTGGCCGCACGACCCGGACGGCGACGAGGGCAGCGAGGGGCGGCGAAAGTACGGACAGGCGATCATCGCCAAGAAGATCGACGAAACGGAGGACTTCCCGCTGTCCCGCGACGAGTTCGTCGACGAACACGGCGACGAACCCATCCGCATCGATTACGAGACAGTCGTCAGCCTCGAAACGGCGCTCGACGGCGTCGAAAAATCCGAGTTCGAGGACTTCCCCGAGTTCCACAAGGCCGTCGGCCAGAACATGCGCGAGAAGGGCCTCTGGTTCTACGAACTCGCATAGCGCTCCAAGCGATTCGGAGTCCTTCTGTTCGTGATCGTCCGTGTGAACCGTGTGGTATGAGACCGCGACACATACTTGTGGGTGGCCGATAAATCACCACGATAGGCCATGGCTACAGACGGATCACACCCCGGATGGGTCGGTCCCACCGGACACGGAGAGGGGCTGCCGGCCGCCGTCATCGAGGACCTGCTCGCGTGCCCGCGACGGCGTGTCTTGCTGACGACGCTGGTCGAAGCCGACGAACCGGTCACCGTCGAGGACCTCGCGGCGGAACTGGCAGCGGCCGAGTCAGCGCCGGCGGCGTCGGTATCGGCGGCCGACAGACGGCGTGCGCGTACGGAGGTGTTTCAGGAGGGACTGCCCAAACTGACCGCGACGGATGTCGTCGCCTTCGATTCCCGCCTCGGGACGGTCGAGTTCACCGGGCCGGAGGCGCTGGCGACCAGACTGGACGCGCTCGCCGAGGAGTGACGGGGACTCCGGAACCAAAGACAAATAGCAGGCCGGTGTTTACCGACGGGTACAGTGACGAATACGCAGGTGACCCACATCCAGATCGACAACTACGGGCCGTGGACGGTCACCCCGGAACCGCGCCGCGAGGTGGACCTCCAGACGCTCCAGTCCCGGCTGTTCGCTGACCTCTCACAGCTCTTTGGCAACCGGGACGGCTACGTTTTCTTCTCGCGATTCGACAACATGATCGCCGTCTCGAACGGACTCGATATGGACGCCCACGCACTCGTCCAGGAGTCGGTCGGGAACCGATACCCGGTGACGATGAGTCTCTCGGTGGCGACCGGGACGACGCCGGCCCAGGCGCTGGGCGACGCGACGGACCAGCTCCAGGAAGCGGGGAGCGCCCAGGACAAACACCGACGAGAGATACTCAAAGGCCGGACGATCGACGACGAGTTCCGGACCGAGGAGGACGTCCAGATCGCCCACTTCGACGTCAACGACGCCACGGGCAAATACACCGACCAGTTGAACGAGTTCGACACGTTCATCCACATCGAACAGGGCTACGCCGAGTTGATGCGCTACATGCGCCAGGCCCACGGCTCGCTGTGCTTTTTCGTCGGCGGCGACAACGTCATCGGCGTCTGTCCGGACTTGGACGAGGCCGATTACCAGGACGCCATCGATCACGTCAACGACGCCGTCGAGGTCGACCTCAAGGTCGGCGTCGGCCGCGGCCGGACCGCCCAGTCGGCCGGCATGGACGCCAAACACGCCCTCGAACACTGCCGCGCGAACGGTGCGGACGTGGAACTACTGTTCTGAGATCGACCGTCGATACGTTTCCGCAAAAACACATACGCAGAATATCAGACCCGATGCGGGTGTGGGTCGATCCGGACTCCTTTACTACGGCGTCAACAGTCTTAAGCGTGGCGTAGGTAGCTTTTAGACACAGTGTGTGAAAGCTTAGCACATGAACGGTGAAGTCACAGTCAGAGAAGTGATGAGACGGGAGTACGTCGGGGCAAGCGAGGCGGACACGCTCGTCGACACGGCGGCGTTGATGCTCGAAGAGGACGTGGAGGCGGTCGTGGTCCTACAGGGGTCCAAACCGGTCGGGATTCTCACGCAACGGGACCTGCTGGGGGCCGCCGTCGATCAGGGCGACCTCGAATCGCTGCAGGTCAAACACGCGATGACGGACGACCCGCCGACCGTCTCGGCCTCGGAGTCGCTCGCGACGGCCACGGACATGATGTCGGGAACGTCGACGCGCCGCCTGCTCGTGATGGGTGACGGCGAACCGATCGGCGTCATCTCCGAACACGACATCGTGACGGCGTCGACGCTGAACCCGCGCGTCAACGGAACGACCAGCCCGGACGTCGAGTCCGAAGACATCGGTGCGGAAGCCGCCGTGGCAACCACCGAGGCGACGGCTACCGACGAGGAGTACTCCAGCCAGGGCATCTGTGAGGTGTGCGGGTCGCTCACGCGAGATCTCTCGTCGTTCAACGGCCAACTGGTCTGTGCTGACTGTAAAGACGTCTGAGACGGCCGGGGCAGAGAGATACCCTGGCATGGGTTCTCATACCCGTGACGCAATATTTTATAACGGACCGGAGTATACCTAAGAAGGAACATGACGCAAAAGGTTCATAGACGACGAGTCCTGCAGGGCATCGGCGGTGCGGCGATCGCTGGACTCGCGGGCTGTACGACGAGCGACGAAGGCAGCAACGGCACGGCAGTGAGTCTGGAAGATCGGTCGAGCGCGATCAAGCTCGGGATTCTGATGCCGGAGACTGGCGACCTCGCGGAGTTGGGGCAACCGATTCGCGACGCGGCGCTGTTGCCGGCGACGCAACTCAACGACGCGGACCTCCCGGTGGAGTTCGACACGCAGGTCGAGGACACGCAGACGAACCCGACGGCCGGCGTCAGCGCGGCCGAGGCACTCGTCAACTCGGGCTATCCGATGGTGACCGGACCGGCATCCTCCGGGGTGAACCTCCAGGTGACGCGCGAGGTCCTCATCCCGAGCGAGGTCGTCGGCTGTTCGCCGTCGAGTACGTCGCCGGCGGTGACGGATCTGGAGGACAACGACTACGTCTTCCGGACGGCACCGAGCGACGCCCTCCAGGGCCAGGTGCTCGCACAGGTCGCCCGCGACCGACGCGAGGCGAGCACGGCCGCGACGATGTACGTGAACAACAGCTACGGGCAGTCGCTGTCGGAGAGTTTCGCCGGCGCGTTCGAGGACAACGGGGGAACGGTCCAATCGCAGGTGTCCTTCGAGAAAGAGCAATCCTCCTACACCTCGCGGCTGGACAACGCCACCGCCGACGACCCGGACATCCTCATCGTCATCGGGTATCCCGCGAGCGGGGTCCAGTTGTTCCGCGACTACTACTCGGATTTCTCCTCGGACCGGACCATCATGGTCACGGACGGCCTCCAGAGCGCGGACCTTCCGAGCCAGGTCGGCAACGACATGGAGAACGTCATCGGCAGCGCGCCGCTGGCCTCGGGGCCGCAGGTCGACACGTTCAACGAACTCTACCGGAGCGAGTACGACACGTCACCGGGCGTGTTCAACGCTCAGGCGTACGACGCCTCGGCGGTGATGATCCTCGCGAACATCGCTGCCGGCGGGAACAACGGGACGAACGTGCGCGACAACCTGCGCACGGTGGCCAACCCCGACGGGACGACCGTCGGACCGGAGAACCTGGCGGAGGCCTGTGAGATGGTCGGCAACGGCGAATCGGTGAACTACGCCGGTGCCTCCTCGTCGGTCAACTTCGACGACAACGGCGACATGGCCGCGGTCAGTTACGAGGTCTGGGAGTTCGCGCCCGACAGCGAGAGCGGGTTCAGTCAGATCACTACTGTCGACTTCGAGGCCTAGGTCACCCGCCGAGGAACTCCTGTCTGACTTCTTCATCGTTCAACAGCGCATCACCGCTGTCCTCGTATCTGTTCTGGCCCTGCACGAGGACGTAGCCGCGATCACAGCGCCGGAGCGCCTCTTTCGCGTTCTGTTCGACCATCAGTATGGCCGTCCCGGCCTCGTTGATGCTGTCGATGCGGTCGAACATCTCATCGACCAGGTCCGGAGCCAGTCCCGCAGACGGCTCGTCGAGCATCAACAGGTCCGGGTCGAGCATCAGCGCCCGGCCCATCGCGAGCATCTGCTGTTGCCCGCCGCTGAGCGTCCCCGCCTTCTGGGTCTTGCGCTCCTCCAGGATGGGGAACCGGTCGTAGATCACGCGCAGCTGCTCTTCGGGCACCGAATCGAGGATGTAGGCCCCCATCTCCAGGTTCTCCTCGACGGTCAGGGTGTCGAAGACGTTGTCGGATTGGGGAACGTAGCTCATCCCCTTGTGGATGATGTCTTCGGGGTTCAGAGCCGTGATGTCCTCGCCAGCGAAGGTGACGGTCCCGCCCATGTGCGTCGTCAGTCCGAACACCGACTTCATCACGGTCGATTTCCCCGCCCCGTTCGGTCCGACGATGGTGACGTACTCCTCGTCCCCGACGCGCATGTCGACGCCGTCGAGTATCTGCAGGTCGCCGTAGCCGGCGTCTAAGTCCCGTGTTTCGAGGAGGTCGTCGGTTCGCTCCGCTCCCTGGGTCGCCCCCTGCTGGGACCCGCTCATACGTCCTCCCCCAGATAGGCCTCGATGACCGACTCGTTCGATCGGATGTCCTCGGCGTCGCCCTCGGCGAGAACCGATCCCTGGTGCATGACGATGACGTGTTCGCAGTTCTCCATGATGACTTCCATGTCGTGTTCGACCAGCAGGAACGTGTAGCCGTCAGCCCGCAGGTCGTGGATGTGGTCGAGCAGTTTGTTCTCCAGCGACGGGTTGACGCCGGCGAGCGGTTCGTCGAGCAGGACCATCTCGGGATCGGTCATGAGGACCCGGGCCATCTCCAGGAGTTTCCGCTGGCCGCCCGAGAGGTTGCCGGCGAACTCCTCGGCCAGGTGGTCGATCTCGAAGAACTCGAGCATCTCCCAGGCGCGGTCCCGGACCTCGGCTTCCTGTTCGACGACGCCGCCCCGAACGCCCGGCGTGACCGAGCGCCACAGCGCCTCGCCCCGCTGGTCACGCGGGGCCAGCATTACGTTCTCCAGAACGGTCATCTCGCCGAGTTCGCGAGCGATCTGGAACGTCCGAACCAGTCCGCGCTGGGCGACCTGATACGGTTCCAGACCGGTGACGTCCTCGCCGTCGAAGTAGACGGCCCCGTCGGTGGGCTCGTAGATGCCGGTGATACAGTTGAACGTCGTCGACTTCCCGGCCCCGTTCGGGCCGATCAGCCCCGTCAACGACCCGGCTTCGACCTCGAAGGTCGCACCGTCGACGGCCGTGATGCCGCCGAACTCCTTGCGTAACCCCTCGACACGGAGCGGGTAGTCGGTGTCGTGCGTGGCCGTCGCGTCGGCCCGGTCGGCGGTCTCGGCCGTCTCGCCGGACTCCCGTGGGCTCTCACTCACGGTCACCACCCCCGTTCCGGCCCGCCGAGAGGTCGACCGCTGCCGCCGACTCCTTGCGGTGTCCGAGCAGTCCCTCGGGACGGTTCTGCATCAGATAGACGATCAGCACCCCGAGGAAGATGAACCTGAGCGTCGAGATGTTCTCCAGCGAGTAGGCGATAAACGGGGTGACGTCCAGCGAGGAGAGCGGCGCGATGGCCTCGATGGAGGTGTTCGGGGCATCGGTAATCTGGAGGCCGAAGAGGTCGTCCAACAGCACGGGGATGATGCGGGCGAGCTGTGGCGGCCCCTCGAACAGCAGGGTCGCGAAGACGATGCCACCGAGGACGCTGCCCGTGTTCGAGCCCGCGCCGCCGATGATGAGCGCGAGGAAGATGTAGAACGTCTGGATCGGCATGTAGTCGCTGGGGATCGTAAACCCGGTCGAGCCGCGCCAGAGGATGCCCGCCAGCCCCATCAGCGCACAGCCGACCATGAACGTCTTGATCTTGAACAGCTGGGTGTCCTTCCCGAGCGAGTTCGCGACCATCTCGTCTTCCCGGATTGCCTTGAGGACGCGACCGAACGGCGAGTTGCCGATGCGACGCAACAGCCAGTAGAAGGCAGCGACGATGGCGACGAGGGCGATGACGTAGGCCAGCCCGATCACGACCGAATCGCGGATCCCGACCCCCGAGACGAGGAAGACTTTGAGCGACCCGGTGACCTCGAACAGGACGTCGCCGACGGGGGTGAGCCCGGCCGATGTATCGCCGGGATCGGTGTAGAAGATGGCTCGGATGGGGTTCTCCGGGGTCCGGATGCCCTGTCCGCCGCCGGTCCCGACGGTGGTACCGAACAGCGTCATCTCCGCGAACACCGACGAATTGAGGGTCAGGCGGATGATCTCGGAGAAGGCGACGGTGACGATGGCCAGGTAGTCGGCGTCCAGCCGGAGCGCCGGGAGCGCGGCGATCAGCCCGACCAGCGCCGACGCCAACACGCCCCCGACGATGCCCAGTGGGAGCGGGAGTCCGAGTCCGAGTTCGGGGCCGGAGATGATGGCCATGGTGTAGACGCCGATGGCCATGAACCCGGCCACGCCGATGTTGAAGAGTCCGGTGTACCCCCAGTGGAGGTTCAACGCGAGGACGAGCATCGCGTACACCGCCGAGAGGAACGTGATGCGCCGGAGCGTGTTGACCAGGCCGTTCAGCGGTAGCTCCAGGAACACCACCATCGCGACGCCGAAGACGACGTAGAGCGCGAGCATGACGCCGACGATGAGCAGGGCGTCGCTCTTCGAGTAGCGCCACAGCGCCCCGATGGCGAACACCAGCCCGGCGTACACTGCCAGCACCATTACGAGTTCGCGCAGCGGCGGGACGATCCCGCCGACGCCGACCAGCGACAGCACCGAGAGGGCCACCCAGACGAGCGCGAGCGCGCCCAGAGCAGTCGCCGCGCTGCTCTCGCGCGTGAACTCGGCCAGGTCGTCGGTCGTGAACTGCTCGGTCGTGTCCGCGACGGGGCTCATCCGTCCGTCACCTCCTGGTGACCGCGGCCGGTCACCGGGCGTCCGCGGCGCGTCATGCCGTTTTCACCCCGCCGAAGATCCCCTCCGGGCGGAACAGCAGGATGAGGATCATGATGAGGAAGGCGGCGGCCAGGCTGAAGTCGGTCGGGAGCCAGACGAGCGAGAGGTTGCGCACGATGCCGATGATGACACCGCCGATCATCGCGCCGTAGATGGAGCCGATGCCGCCGAGGATGACCGCCGCGAAGATCAACAGCAGGAGCACCCAGCCGAGATTGAACCCCATCGACCCGCGCTTGAGCGCGATGAGGTAGCCGGCCGACCCGGCCAGGCCGGCCCCGAGGAGCCAGGTCCACTGGATGACTCGCTCGGTCGGGATGCCGGTCACCCGTGCGAGGTCCTTGTTGTCGGACATCGCTCGCATGGCCTTCCCGAACTTCGTTTGCTGGAGGAACACGTGGATGCCGAGCATCAACAGCACCGCGCTGACGACCAGCGTCGCCTCGTGTGCGTCGATGGTGATCGTCCCGTCGACGATCGTCGGGCTGACCTTGGGAACGTCCCCGGCCGTCAGCCCCCGGAGGCTGGTTCCATAGACGAAGACGACGAAATAGCGAAGCGCCAGGGCCACACCGATGCTGGCGATGAGCAGCGAGATGCCGCCCGCATCGCGCATCGGTTCGTAGACGAGTCTATCGATGAGGAGCGCGATCAGGATCGTCATCACGATCGCCACGACGAGCCCGGCCACGATGGACAGCGGTTCCGCAGTGGCCGTGATCCCGATGTCGCGCGGACTCGCGTTCAACAAGAAGAGTTCGCCAATCGTCGCCGTGCCGAGCCCGGCGACCAGATACGACGCCGTCCATCCCGAGAACGCCCCGACTGTCAGGTAGTCACCGTGCGAGAAGTTCGCGAAGTTCAGGATGCTGTAGGTCAGCGAGAGTCCGATCCCGGCCAGACCGATTATCAACCCGATGACAGTCCCGTTCCAGACATAGCCGGCGACCGTCGAAATGAGCGTCGCACCGGTGAGGATTCGCCGTACCAGATCGAGAAATAACAGTACGGCGATAGCCGAGACGACGACCAGACCTGGTCGCTCCGTGATGAGTTTTCGACCTCGAATATACGCCTGAGTAGCGCCCATACTGTGACACGGTATCACTCACACCTATTAAGTATCACTACTCCGAGACTGGATCCGACCGGTCACGGGCCGACCCGTCAGTGAGGTGTGATAGCAGCTCTCGATCGCGGACCGGCATCGAACAAAACACCTTTCCTCGGTCCCAGTGGAACGGTGGATATGGGGATACCGACGCTGGACGACCTTGCCGTCGACGGGACGACGGTGGGAATACGCGTTGACATCAACAGCCCGCTGTCGGAGTCGGGCGGTCTCGCGGACGACGCCCGCCTTCGCGCCCACGTCGATACACTGAACGAGTTGCTGGACCGAGGTGGTCGCGTCGCCATCCTCGCCCACCAGGGGCGACCGGGCGGTGACGAGTTCGCCAGACTCGAGGACCACGCCGACCGTCTCGCCGAGCTCCTCGATCACCCGATCGAGTACTGCGACGCGACGTTCTCGGCCGACGCCCGCGCCGCCGTCAACCTGCTGGACGACGGCGAAGCCGTGCTCCTCGAGAACACCCGGTTTTACAGCGAGGAGTACATGGAGTTCCCGGCCGACGAAGCCGCCGAGACCTTCCTGGTCGAGCGCCTCGCGCCGGAACTGGACGCGTTCGTCAACGACGCCTTCGCCGCCGCCCACCGCTCACAGCCCTCGATGATCGGCTTCCCGGTCCGCGTCGACAGCTACGCCGGCCGCGTGATGGAGCGAGAGCTGGACGTCCTCAGTAACATCGAGGACACACCGCGCCCACGCGTGTACGCCCTCGGCGGCGCGAAGATCGCCGACGCCCTGGAGGTCGCCGAGAGCGTCCTCTCCCGTGATCTCGCCGATACCATCCTGACCAGCGGGATGACCGGCAACGCCTTCCTGGCGGCCAGCGGCGTCGACATCGGCGAACCATCTCGCGAAGCAATTGTCGACCGCGACGCGACAGCCATCGATCAGGCCGCGGACCTCCTCGAGGAACACGGTGAGAAGATCCGCGTCCCGGAGGACGTGGCCGTCTCCCGGGACGGCGAGCGCGAGGTCGTCGACGTGGCGGACCTGCCCGTCGACGCCCCGGCACTCGACGTGGGCGAAGCGACGATCGCTGCCTACGCCGACACGTTCGAGACCGCCGGGACGGCCATCCTGAACGGTCCGCCGGGCGTCTTCGAGCAGGAGGCCTTTGCCGTCGGCACCCGAGAGATATTCGGCGCTGCGACGCGCGCCGAGTACAGCATCGTCGGCGGCGGTGATACGGCGGCCTCGCTGCGCAGCCTCGGTATCGACGGGTTCGATCACGTCAGTACGGGCGGCGGTGCGGCCCTCCGATTGCTCACGGGCGGCACCCTCCCGGCCGTCGAGGTACTGAAAACAGAGTGAGAATCGAATCACCGGACGTCGAAGCGGCGGACGCCCTCGCGGACCACTGGGTCAGTCTGGCCGCCGAACAGCGCCAGTACGGGTCGCACCTCCGGACGGACGCGAACCGCGATGCGATCCGGGAATCGCTGCTCCGGGCGATCGTCACGGACGGCGTCAGAGTCGCCCGTGCCGAAGAAAGCGACGAGTTCGACGCCGACCGGGACGCGATTCTCGGCTTCGTGATGTACAGTACCGACGGACGGACGTTCGAAACGACGGTCTCCCGCGGGACCATCCAGAACCTCTACGTCCGCCCGCCGTATCGCAATCGCGGTATCGGGAGCGATCTGCTCGATGCGGCGACAGCGGGGCTCGAGGAACGCGGTATCGAGGTCGTCAAGCTCGAAGTCATGGTGGCGAACGACGCCGCCGAGCGGTTCTATCGCCGCCACGGGTTCGAACCCCACCGGATCCAACTGGCAAAGCCAGTGGAAAGCGATAATCACTCAAAGGACCGGGAATAACACCGACGTGTGCCAGGGGAGCTTGGGTGGTTCAAGCACCCGACTTGTAATCGGGAGTTCGTGCGTTCAAATCGCACCCCTGGCTCTTCTCGCGGTCGCGAACCGTCAGCACAGTGTGAGCCATCGAAGGATCTGAACGAGAGGGGACACAGCCGCCGAACGCAGTGATGCAGGTCGTCTCCGCGTGATTCCACATCCCTCCTGTGGCAGCGAACGGCAGAATCGATTCCAATCGGGAACGTCAGGCGACATAGCGGACACGGCGTTCCCGAGGGCGACGGCCCGACCGAGTCGTCGCACTGAAACCCGTCGGCCGAGTACGGGTGTCCATGACCGACGACTGGGCCGCGCAACTCCGCGCCAACCGCGAGGAGAAGGACCGCTTTTTCGCCGACCACCGCCAGTCGCCGATTCCGCCCGAGGAACGCGACGAGTTCGACGGGCTGAACTACTTCGACCCGGACCCCGAGTACCGCGTCGAAGCCACCGTGACCGTCCACGACGACCCGGACCCGGTCGAGATGGAGACGAGCGACGGCCGCACGGTTCGGTACCTGCGAGTCGTCACCTTCGCGTTCGAACTTGACGGCGAGTCCCGCGAACTCTGTGGGTACCGACAGGAGAACGACGACTCGAAGGCGCTGTTCGTCCCGTTCCGCGACAAGACGACCGGGCCCCAGACCTACAAGGGCGGCCGGTACATGGAACTCGAACCCGACCGGGACCTCGAAGACGGCGACCAGGTGACCGTCGATTTCAACCTGGCGTACTCCCCGTTCTGCGCGTTCAGCGAGACGTTCTCGTGCCCGCTCCCACCCGAAGAGAACTGGCTCGAAACCACGGTCGAGGCCGGCGAGCGGACGCCGTAGTTCCGTCGGAAGACTAGCGAATTACGGGGTTCGGTCGCACGGAACTGGCTTCCTACACGGACGGTCTGTGCGTGATTGGTTCCCACTGGTGGCCACGTAGAGTGAGTCGCTCCAGTGCTTGTCCCAAATTGGTCGCCGGTTGGTGTGGTGCTGGCGAATCTGTATAGCCGAGCAGATGGATGGACGGATATGGCCCCTACAGACGACGAGTATACGCCGACGCACTTCCAGTTCGACACGAGCGAGAACGAACCGACGTACATCATCGTCGAGACCGTCGCCGAACTCGAAGGCGTCGATTCGGACGAACTGCCGTCGCTGTACGACACGATCGACCACATGGCCGACAACCTCTACTCGGACCCGCCGACGGCGAAGGCACAGGTAGAAATGACGTTCACCTACGCCGGCTATCGGATCACGCTCAATCAGGACGGCTCCGCGGAGTTCCTGAAGATCCCGTCGACGAGGAAGTGAAGCCGGTTGGGGTGACGCCGCCGATCAGTCGTCAGCCGAGAGAATGCCTCGAACGGTCATCTTCGCCGGGTCGAGCACGTCGTCGACCTCCTCGGCGTCGAGGTAGCCCTTCTCCAGGACGACCTCTCGAATGGTCTTGTCCTCTTTGAGTGCGGTTTTCGCCACGTCGCTGGCCTTGTCGTAGCCGATGGCGGGGTTGAGCGCGGTCGCCAGCGCCATGCTCTCCTTGACCCGTTCCTCGCAGTGTTCCTGGTCGGCTTCCAGTTTCGCGACGAACTTCTCGCCGAAGGTCTCGCTGGCGTTCGCGAGCATGTTCGCGGACTGCAGGAAGTTGTGTGCGAGGACCGGTTTGTAGAGGTTGAGGTCGATCTGGCCCTCGGCCGCGCCGTACTCGACGGCGGCGTCGTTGCCGACGACCTGCTTGTGGACCTGGTTGACCGCCTCGGCGACGACGGGATTGATTTTCCCGGGCATGATGGAACTGCCGGGCTGGTTCTCGGGTTGGTCGATTTCACCGAACCCGTTGCGCGGCCCGGAGGCGAGCAGGCGCAGGTCGTTGGCCATCTTGTTGAGCGAACCGGCGATCGTTCGAAGCTGACCGTGGGCCTCGGCCATCGCGTCGTGGGCGGCCTGGGCCTCGAAGTGGTTGTCAGCCTCGCGGAACGCCAGGCCCGTCTCCTCGCTGATGTACTCGGCGGCCAGTGCCGGGAACTCCGGATGGGTATTCAGACCAGTCCCGACGGCGGTCCCGCCCAGCGCGAGTTCGCCGAGGTGGTCGCGCGTGTTCTCGGCGCGGACGATCGCCTTCTCGACCTGGGTGCGGTAGCCACCGAACTCCTGGCCCAGCGTCACGGGCGTCGCGTCCTGAAGGTGGGTTCGGCCGGTCTTGACGACGTCCGAGTACTCGTCTTCCTTCGCCGCGAGTTCCGACTGGAGCGTCTCCAGGGCGGGGATGAGGTCCTTCTCGACGGCTTCCAGGGACGCGACGTGCATCGCCGTGGGGATCACGTCGTTCGAGGACTGGCCGAAGTTGACGTGGTCGTTCGGGTGGATCTCGCGAGTACCGATCTCGCCGCCGTAGATCTCCGTCGCGCGGTTGGCGATGACCTCGTTGGCGTTCATGTTCGAGGAGGTGCCCGACCCGGTCTGGAACACGTCGACGGGGAACTGGTCGTCGTGGTCGCCGGCGATGACCTCGTCGGCGGCCTCGATGATGCACTCGGCTTTGTCCTCGGGGATCAGTTCGAGTTCGAGGTTGGCCTGTGCCGCACCCTTCTTGACGATGCCCAGTGCGCGGACGAACCGGCGGCCGAAGGTGATGCCCGAGATGGGGAAGTTCTCCACGGCGCGCTGGGTCTGTGCGCCCCAGTAGGCGTCCGCCGGCACCTGCATCTCGCCGAGACTGTCCTGCTCAGTGCGATAGTCGTCGTCACTCATGTTCGTGGAGAACTCCGACCGGAACGCTCCTAAAATGATGTGATACGCCGCTGGCAGGCGCGCCGCTCACTGCCGGAGGCCGAGACTCGCCTGCAACCGATCGCGGTTGTGGGTGTAGAGCCGCCGAGCTTCGTCGTCGTCGATGTCGAACGCCGTCGCGTCCCGCCGCCCCAGCAGCGACGAGGTGGCTGTGTCGGCGGTCAGGTGTGCCAGCCCGAGGCGGCGCTGGAAGACCGATCGCTCGCGCACCACCGTCTGTAGTCGGTAGTAGGGGACCACGCGGATGGTCTGTCGCCAGAACCCCGACCGGACGACGAAGTACTCCTCGCCGGCATCGTAGCCCAGATGCGTCCACTTGAGGTGAGCGGCGACCGGGACGAGCGGCACGAGCAAGAGCGGCGTGAACCAGAGCGTGAAGTTCCCCAGAACCTGCGCGATCGCAGCGAAGACGCCGGTCAGCGACAGCACGGCCAGCAGATAGCGAACCACGTAGCGACGCCTGGCGCGTTTCGGCGGCCGAGAGAACTCGAACTCGTCGAACGCTTCCAGGTCGCGGGCCAGCGAGAGCGTCCGCTCGCGTCCGGCGAGCGGGATCGCAGCCTGGGGACCGCCCTGGCCGTTCTGCTGTCCCGGGCTGTAGCCCGCCGTCTCGACGCTGAGTCCCGCGTAGCCGAGCGCGCGCATCAGGAGGTTCTCCTTGATCGTGAGCGTCTGGATCTTGTCGGTCGGAATCGACCCGCTATACCGCTGGAGGAGGCCGCGCTCGTACACGAGGTCCTCGCCCTGCCGGCCCAGCGTGAAGTTGTAGTACTCCGTGAACGTGGCGACGGCGGAGAGCACCCAGGAGGTGAGGACCGCGAGGAAAATCGCGATGAGGCCGGCGACGAGCGCGATGTCCGGCGTCGACGTCACCGCCCCGGGACCGAGGTCGACGCCGGTCACCCGGACGGCGGTCCCGACGACGAAGTCCTGGACGAACGGGAACCCGACGACAAGGAGGAAGATCGACGCCGACCGAAAGGAGGCGGCCGACAGCGCCAGCAGTTCCCCCGACCCGAGCGAGAAGATGGGCGTCGAGGACCCGGCGTCGACCCTGGGCCCGTGCTCTCGGACCGGGGTCTCGCCGGCGTCGACGGCGTCGTCCGCCACGCCGTCCGGCCGGTCCGCCGTCTCGTCCTCGGCGTCGGTTCCGGTCCGCGTCTCGCCCTGGGCGGCGGCCCTGCGCTCGCGGATCTCGCCCTGGAGCCGCCGGGCTTCGTCGGCCGCGACGAAGTCCAGTTCGGCCTCCGTCTCCGAGCCGCCGGCCGTCTCGACGCGGACGACGGCCACGCCCAGAATCCGGTGGACGATGCTCTCGGTGATGTCGACGTTCTGAACCCGTCGGTACGGAATCTCCCGTTCCTGCCGCCCGAACACCCCGCTGTCGATATCGAGCGTGTCCGGCGTCAGTTCGTACTCGAAGCGGTAGTAGTACGCGACCTGATAGGCGACGCCGGCCAGAAAGGCCACGGGGAGCAACGCCAGGATGAGCCCGGTTCGGTCCCCCGCGCCCGAAAAGGCGACGTTCGCCATCCCGAACGCGAAGAACACGAACGACGCTGCGAGGAGCCCACGCTGGAGCGAGCGGGTCACGGCACTCAACGGGTGCAGCTTCATTCGTTCGAGGCGTCACGTCGAACGGTGGTATCAGTTTCCCTCTCGTACTCACCGACGGCTGGCAGGAAGCGATCCCGGCAGCAACGGCACCGAGCCCTTACGACCGGGAGTTCCGTCGAGGTGAGATTCAAGTGTCAGGTCTTCCTGTACATGATATGAATCGTCGCCACTTCGTCACGGTTGCAGCGGTCGGATCCCTGGCGGGCTGTTCGGTCCTGTCCGGTCGTACCGAGCGCGGGCAACTCGATCTCACCGTGCAGAACGAACGCGCGGACCCTGTCAGCGTGCTCGTCGAAGTCGTCGACGACGAAGGGACGACCTACGAGGAGGAGTCGGATCGGATCGAAAGCAGCGTGGCTCGCACCTTCGAGGTCACCGTCGGCACGGACGGTCGGCACGAAGTGACCGTCACCGGGGACGATTGGCAGGGCCAACTCGGGTGGAACGCCGGGACGTGCGCGCTCTTCGACGGGACCGTCAGGGTCACCGACGGGAGCGTCGAAGTGGCCAGCGAATGCGTCGACACGCGATAAGGCGGTCGCCGTGGCTGTCGGGAACCATAGCGGAGTACGCAGACGTCTGTTCCGGTCTGAGATGTCACCCGGAACACTCCCGGGCGAGAAGTCTGGGAGGGGCATAGAAAGTGAACTTACGAAAGACGATCCGTGAACTCCAACCCTACTGACATCACTCTTCGCGATTGCCGTACGTGTCCTCACCCCACCCGAAACCGGATGCTTCGTCGTTCCGTTCGAGGTAGTCCTCCAGCGTCTCGTGGACGGTTCGGCCGAGGTCATCTAACGCGCCGTCGATCATCGACACCGTGCTCGAATCGAGCGACTCGGTCGCGTCTCGCTCCCGCCAGTCGTCCGGAACTGTCGGAGGATCGAATCGAAGGCGGTCGTCGGTGGGGTCCCAGTAGAAGTCGAACGCCTGGAACAGGTCGAGATCGGTGAGGATTCGAAACTGCGCTTCGTCGAGGTCCGTGTATTCGGCCCACTCGTTGAATCCCTCCGTCCACGCCCCTTCTTGCAGCAGGTCTTCGAGGTCCTCGCGGTAGAAGTCCTCTGATCCGAGCGTTTCGTCCTGCCACTCGAACTCCCGCGGCATCCCTCGGTTCGAGAGATCCGGTGGGTCCGGTATCGCTACATCGAGTGCCATACCAGTGGTTCCACTGGGAACGCAATAAAGCTCATAGCAGATCCCAGCGAAGTGACGTGTAACGCCTCTCTTGACCGCGACAGAGGACAGCTGATTCTTGCGGGAGTCGTCTAATTCGAGTGTAAAATGTCACCCGGAACACTAACGACCGACATCATCCGGGGCGGTGTGCCCTGTCAGCCGGGAAACCCTCGTGCCGGGTGGATCAGACGCTCGCAGCGTCTCGTACCCGGACGGCTGTTACCGTCGGGCAGAGTCGCGTGAAGTGCGACCAGGCTGTGAATGTCGCGCGCCCGGGTTCTCCGCGCGGTCATCGCGCCCTAACGGGTGTGCTCGGGCGGGGACTAAAGGCACGCAGTGAATCGTAGCGGCCACCGGGAGAAAAGACTGTCGCGCTACCTGTGACAGCGAGAGAGTTCCCCACCCTTCCCCTGAGAGCCGAGTGTTCCGACGCGCTGTCGGAACCGAGGACCGAACAGGGCGGGCGTGAATCGCGTTACTTTCACTCAGAGACCCATGGATTTTTGCCCACTGAGGTCGTATGCCGAATCATTTTCTCGGGAAAAGTGGGTGTGGTTTGGCGTTCACCCGTCATTGCCAGACTCCGTCTGGCAGGCAGCCAGAAATCTCCGATTTCTGGCCACATCAAAAACGCGAGCCTGCCCGAGGGAGACTCCGCCGTGAGGCACAGTCAGGTGGATGGCACTGCCCGCACGGGCCAAGCAGATACCCAAGTACATCACACCGTTCACGCGGTCTGACGGCTTGCGTGCAAACCGGAGTACCCACGAGGGGAATCTTGCCTCCGGTGGGGTCGGCCCGCCCGCCCCCACGCGAGAGGAAACCTCGGCGTATACGCCGAGGAGGATGTCATACCAGGAAGTCGTCTTCGCGCAGCTGGCAGAACCGCCCCGAGCGGAGGAAGAACTTCCGACCCTTGTACTCGGCGAGCAGTTTGAGGCCGGTCGCCCCCGCTGTAATCGCCTTCGTCGGCCGGTAGTGGCCGCCGTCCAGCATGTCGCTGACGGCCCCGAAGGTCCGGTCCCACTGGGTCGGCCCCCAGTCCCGAACCATGTCGGCCAGCGACACGTTCCGGCGGACCTCCTCGCCGATGGCTGCCTTCCACTCGTCGTTGTACCTGTCGAGGCGGCCCTGCCCGGCGAGTTGCCCGGCGATCTTGCCGGTCCGAACCGCGACGTGGTCGCCTCCCTCGTGGAACGCCGAGGTCGCGCCCATCGCACCGCCCACTACTGCGATGCCGGCTTTCGTCGGCGACTCGATGGGGCGGGTCGAGGAGATGGGGTACGTTTCCGTGCCCTTTGCCTTCCCGCGGTCCTCGACGATGGGGAAGTCCGAGATGTCGTACTCGGGGAACTCGCGTTCGAGCAACCGCTCGATGTAGACCTGCCCGCGCGGGATGTCAGTGTCGTCCTCCTGCAGGAGCGCCCACTCGCTTTTGTCGTAGTCGTCGATGTCCATCCCGATGGGCATCGTCAGTCCGATGCGGGCGACGTTGTCGTCGTTCGGGAAGATCCAGGGGTACGCCGTGTGTCCGGGCATGATCCCCCACCAGAACTTGATGAGTTCCGGGTCGAACAGCTCTTCCGGTACTCTGCGGTGTTCCTGGTAGGCGATGTGGTTGGCCCGGTTCGAACCGAGGTGATCGCTGACGCTGTGGTCGTGGGGCATGAACTGGTCGAGGACCCCCGTTGTGATCGTCCGTTGTGGCCCGTCCGCCAGCACGAGATAGGTGGCCTCGACGTCCTCGCCGTCCGCGAGTTCGAGGCGGTGGGAGTGTCCGCCGGTCATGTCCGTCTCGACGTCGGTGACGCTGACGCCGACGCGGAACTGCGCCCCGGCGGCTTCCGCGCGTTCGCGGAGCCAGTCGTCGAACTTCGCGCGGTGGAAGGCGAAGCCGAAGTCAGGATATCGGGCGGAGACGCCGGTGCTGCGGATCGTGATGTCCTCGTTCGGGCCGAGGAACTGTGCCCCGTCGAGTTTGCTCAGAATGACCTCGTCGGGAATCTCCTCCGGGCGGAAGTCCATGATGTCGACCCAGTAATCGAGCATGCCGGCGGCGTCGGTCGAGTCCGGACCGAGGCCGTCGCGGTCGGCCCGGGGAACGCCCTTCTCGAAGACGACCGTGTCGGCGCCCAGCGCGGCGGCCTCGCGGGCCGCGGACGACCCGGCCGGACCCCCGCCGACGATGGCCACGTCCACCTGTTCCATACCGGTATCGCGTAGTGCTGGTGTTAAAGTCCTGCCATTCCGGGCGGTGGCGCGGTCGGCCTGTCTCGTCGCTGTCAGGCCGGCCTACCCTTTTGTCGACGGGGACCGCGAGAATGCGTATGAACAGCAGAATACCCCGACGGAGGCGATCCGACAGTGACGAGTAGTTTCGACGTCGTCGTCCTGGGTGAGAAGTTCCACGGACTGCCGCCCTCGGCGTACGCGGCCGCGCTACGCGACCGCCTCCCCGACCACGACGTCCGGGTTGCGAAGACGCCGGATCGAGCGCGGGTGCTGCTGGAGACGGCAACGGTCGCGACCGGCTCGGACATCGACGAGTCACTGCTCGAAGGGGCCGAGAACCTCAGCCTGTTCGCCTGTGCATACGCCGGCTACGATCACCTGCCGCTCGATACACTCGCCGATCGCGATATCGCAGTGACGACCGCCTCGGGCGTTCACGGGCCGAACGTCGCCGAGCAGGCTATCGGCTTCTGTCTCAGCTTCGCGCGCCGACTCCACGAGGGGTGGCGACGACAGCAGCGCCGACAGTGGCAGTCGTATCCGACTCACGAATTTGCCGGCAGCACCGTCGGTATCGTCGGCCTCGGATCGATCGGGCAGGCCGTCGCCGCCCGCCTCGACGGGTTCGGCGTCGACACCATCGGCGTGCGCCACTCGCCCGAGAAAGGTGGGCCGACGGACAAGGTCCTCGGCTACGGGGACGTCCACGAGGCACTGGCCCGGTCGGAGTACCTGCTCTGTTGCTGTCCGCTGACCGACAAGACGCGTGGCCTCCTCGACGAGACGGGACTCCAGAGCCTGCCGACCGAGGCCGTCGTCGTCAACGTGGCTCGCGGCGAGGTCGTCGACACCGACGCGCTCGTCGCCGCGCTCCGTCGCAACCAGATCCGCGGGGCCGCACTGGACGTGACCGATCCCGAACCCCTGCCCGAAGACCACCCGCTCTGGAACTTCGAGAACGTCCTCGTGACGCCGCACAACTCCGGGTTCACACCCGAGTACCACGAGCGACTCGCCGACATCGTCGCGGAAAACGTCCAGGTGGTCGCCGCGGGCGAACCGGAGAATCTGCGAAATCGGATCAACCTCTCGTAACAAGCATCCGCGGCGCTCCGCGCCGCGGTTCACCGGACGCGAATCAAATGAGCGTCCGGGTAATTTTTATACTAAATTTTTGCGAGGAGCGGTGCCGAGCGGAGCGAGGCACCCGACGTGGTTCGAGAGAGCAAAGCTCTCTCGTCATGCCGAAAGAGCGCTCTGCGCTCTTTCGTAGCAAAGTAAAAATTTAGAGTGGCTCGATGAGTTCAACGACGTGGCCGTCGGGGTCCTCGACGAAGGCCGTGCGGGCACCGGCGGCGGGCTGGTCGGAGGGTTCCTGAACGACGCCGTGGTGATCGATCTCCTCGAAGGCCGCGTCCACGTCCTCGACTCCGACTGCGAGGTGGTCCCAGCCAGTTCCGAACTCGAAGTCGTCCTCGCCCTCGGTGTCCGAAAGCTGGATCTCGACGCCGCTGTCTTCGGCGACGTAGACGTTGCGCGTCTCGCCGTCCTCGCTCGTGAACTCCCAGGACCGCTCGAAGTCGAGATTCTCGACGTACCAGTCCGCGAGGTCGTCCGCGTCCGAGACGTTCATGCAGGTGTGCAAGATGTCCATGCAGTCGGGAGTAGTAGGCAGCGAACCTAAAACCGTTCTCACTGCGAGTTGTCGACGGGCACTAGCCGATGGTGAACTCCCGTCCGCTCCAGGTCTCGATCTCAAGCTGGTAGGGCGAGACGGTGTCGGAGTCACCCCATGTGACCGGGTTCGGCGCGTACTGGGTGTTCGTGGCGAGGACCGCCAGGGCGGGTTCGACGTCCGCGTGTTCGGTTTCGACCAGTTCGCCTTTGACGATGACGCTCCGCCACGTCGATTTCGGTTCCGTCTCCTCGTAGACGGTGAACCCGACGTTCCGGTCGCGCTGGAGACACCGCTTCTTGTGGCTCTCCTCGTCGCCTTCGAGCTGGACGACGAAGAGGTCGCGCTCGTCGTCGTAGCCGTACGAAACCGGAAGCGGATGCGGGTTCGCGTCGACCCAGTCGTTCAGGGCCAACACCCCCGTTCCGTTGCGCTGGAGGACGTCAATGACCTCGGCGTCGGTCAGCTGCCTCATGTCACCTCGGTAAGTCGTCGCCACAGGTAGAAGACAGTTACGTGTCGGTCGAACCGCCAGACGGTCCGCCGGCCGTTCTCAGAAACCGGGAACGCGATCCCCCGCTTTTCAGAGAACGACCGTAAGCATCCATATGCCCGTATCGTCGGAGGAGCCGTTCGCGGAGTGGGACGACGAGCGGTACAGCGTCGACATCGAGCGGTTCGACGAGCAACACAAGCGTCTGTTCGGACTGTTGAACGACCTGCATACGGCGATGGACGAGGGTCACTCCGACGAGAAGGTCGGCGACATCCTCCGGGAACTCGAGCGGTACACCGAGTACCACTTCGGCGACGAAGAGGAGTTCATGCAGGACTGTGGCTACGCGATGGACTGTGCCGACTGTTTCTACAACCACCGGGATATGCACGAGAAGTTCGCCGATCGGGTGAGCGAACTCCGGGAGAAACACGAGAACGGCGAGTACATCACGATGGAGGTCCTGACGTTCGTCCGCGACTGGCTGGACTCCCACATCGCGGCCAGCGACGTGGACCAGAACTACAGCGACTACTACCGGGAGGAAGTCGACGACTACGAGTACAATCCCGGACAGTTGAACGCGAACCGCCGGGACGTCGGCCAGACCGACAGCGAGGACCGGCAGGCCGAGCGAACCGCGACGGAAGCGGACGTCACAGTCGAGGGGCCGATCCACGAGGGGGACGACCTCACGGTCCCGGAGGGGCCGATGGCGGCCTGGTTCGAGTCGCTCGCCGAAACACGAGGGGACCGAACGGCCGCGCTCGTTCGCGAGGGCGAGACGTACGAGGAGCGCACGTTCGCGGAACTCTACGAGCGTGCGCGAGCGGTCGCCGGCGGCCTCCTGTCCGAGGGGTTCAAACCCGGAGACCGCATCGCAATCGTGGCGGAAAACCGGTACGACTGGATGGTCGTCGACGTGGCCTGTCAGTTGGCGGGGCTCGTGTCGGTCCCGATCTACCCGTCGTTCGAGAGCCAGCAAACGGTCGAACTCCTCGAGGAGGCGGCCGTGGACGGCCTCGTCTCCGAGGTTGAGACGGCCGTCGAGGTCGAGGAGGCCGCCGGGTCGGTCGTCCAGATCGCGGACCTCCCGACGGAGGAACCACGTGCGCTCCCGGGCTTCGAGGCCGGCGTCGACGACGTGGCCACGATCGTGTTCGACGTCGGCACTACCGGCGAAGAGGGCGGGTGTGCGCTGACACACCGGAACCTCCTTTCGGCCACCGCGTCGCTGGCCGAGGCGTTGCCGCTCGACCCGGGTGCCACCGGGACGTGTTTCCTGCCGCTCGCACACGTCTACCAGCGCGTGTCGACGTATTACCTCTGGGCGAGCGGCGGTGCCGTCGCCGTCATGGATCCCGACGGGCTCCCCGACCAGTTCGAGGCCGTCCGACCGGACGTCCTCGTCGGCACGCCCAAGGCCTATCAGGAACTCTACGGCGCGCTCCACGACCGCATCAGCGACCTGGGCTGGATGAAACGCAAGCTCGCCGGGCGCGTCAGCACGTACGGTCGTGGCATCGTCGACGGGAGCGGGACCCCGCTGAAGTACAAAGCAGCACAGCGGGTCGTCTTCGGACCGCTTCGCGAGACCTTCGGCCTGGATCAGGTCTCGTACGCCCTCTCGGGAGTCGGCAGCCTCGACGACCACCTCGTGAATTTCTTCCGCGGATTCGGCATTCCTGTCTGTGAACTGTACGGCCCGGTCGAGACGGCCGGCGTCGGCGCGCTGAATCCGGTCGACTCCTTCGAGCCGGGAACCGTCGGCCGACCCATGCCAGGCACCGCCTTCGCGCGCTCCGAGGCCGGCGAGATCCTGATCCGCGGCCCGAACGTGATGGACGGCTACCTCGACGAAGACGCAACTGCGTACGCGCTCCGTGACGACTGGTATGTGACCGGGCAGTCCGGCGAATTCGACGGCAACGGGTACCTCCGGCTGGGGAGTAGCGTCTGATCGGTTCGTCGGCGAGCGGGCAAAAAGCGCCGTCGGTCGTCTCGAACCCGGGTTAGAGGTAGCCTTCTTCGAGCAGCAGTTCGCCGTTCAGCAGGCTCGCGCCGGCCGCGCCACGCATCGTGTTGTGCGCGAGGCAATTGAACTGGACGCCGTCGCTCGTCTCCCGGAGGCCGCCGGTCGAGACCTGCATGCCGTTTTTCCGCATGCGGTCGAGGCGGGGCTGGGGCCGATCGAGGTCCTCGAAGACGTGGATGAGCGGATCGGGGGAAGACGGCAGGTCGATGCTCTCGTACTCGCGCATGGCCTCGGCGGCGTCCTCGGTGGTGATCTCCGCTTCGGTGTCGGTCCAGACGTTCTCGAGATGGCCGTCCAGCGTCGGGATGCGGTTACACGAGGCCGCAACGTCGGCTTCGTGCCACTGGACCGCCGCGCCGTCGAATTCGCCCAGCAGTTTCTGGCTCTCGGTCTCCATCTTCTGTTCTTCACCGCCGATGTGCGGGATGGCGTTGTCGATGATCTCCATCGAGGTGACGCCGTCGTAGCCCGCGCCCGACACTGCCTGCAGCGTCGAGACGCGCACGTCGGTCAGCCCGAACGCCTCGTCGAGCGCCGCGAGCGGCGGGACCATCGTGATGGTCGAGCAGTTCGGGTTCTTGATCATCGCCCCGTCCCAGCCGCGCTCGTCGCGCTGCACCTCGATGAGGCCGAGGTGGTCCGGGTTGACCTCCGGGATTGTCAGCGGAATGTCGTCGTCGGTCCGGAAGTTCGAGGAGTTCGAGGACATCACGTAGCCCGCTTCCATGAACTCGGGCTCGACCTGTTCGCCGACACTGGAGGGGAGCGACGAGAAGAGGAGGTCCACGTCGTCGGGAACCTCGGATGGGTCGGTGCCGACGACGGTCATCTCGGCGACGTCCTCGGGGATCGGCGTTTCGACGCGCCACTTGGCTGCCTCGCGATACGATTTGCCCGCGCTTTCCTCGCTGGCGGTCAGTGCCGCGAGCTCGAAGTCCGGGTGCGGGTCGATGAGCTGGATGAGTCGTTGTCCGACTGCGCCGGTCGCGCCGAGAACGCCTACGCGTACTGTCATTGGTATCCGGTGAGTCAGTGGTCCCCATGCAAAACGGTTTGGATACGTGCGGGCGGCGGCGGGCGAGCGGGCGCGCCAGCGGCGTGGCTATCGTCGATACGAGAACGGCGAAAACAGCGGTCTCCTCGCGTCAGGCCGGGACCTGCGCGCCTTCTTTCCGGGTGATGTAGCCGGCGATGCGGTTGCGGACGCCCTTGGACTCGATGTCGGTCAGTTCCTCGACGACGTCCTTGTTGTGCTCGAAGTCGTGTCCGAAGGCCTTGGGATAGCGCTCCATCAGGATTGTCCCGGTCTTCTTGACGTATGCGGGTTTGATTGCCATGTGCTTTGTTTCTCCCGGTGACGGTGAAAAAGGGTTCGGATTTCACCGGTCGAGGTCGGCGTCGATAGCGTCGCGCAACCGCTCGAACGCCGCCCGCTCGCGCTCGGCGCCGCATTTCTCGACGACCGTTTCGAAGTACGACAGCCGATCGAGCAATCGCTCGCGGTCGTAGGCGGGCACGTCCAGCCGCGAGGCCGCCACAGTCGCCTCGATCACCGCGTAGTAGCCCCGGTTCGTCGTCGGCACCGTCCGGGACTGGACACCCGTCTCGACCGGGTCGAGCGCCCACTCGACCCACTGGGTGTCGTCCTCCCGACCCTCGTCGATCGCAATGACCTCGACACGCGCCCACGCATCCGCGCTCCCGAGGACCGGCTCGTCTTCCTCCCGGATCGTCAGCGCGGCCTCGGTGAAATCGACCGGATCGCGGGTGAACTGAACGTAGCCCTCGCCCCGCTCGCGGAAGTTCCGCCAGGTCCGGGTCCGCCCCCAGGTGGTCGCCGTCACCGGCTCGTCGCTCTCGGGCGCGTGTAGTCCCAGCGCAGCCAGGTTCCACCGGTCGTTCGGCCCCAGCGTCGCAACGATGGATTCGGTGACGCCCCTGAGCGCGACCGGCCAGTCGGGCGTCCGATCCTCAGACATCCAGCGTCGCCTCCGGGTCGCGTTCGAGTCGCCGCCGGAGTGCGCCGCCGACCGCCCCCACCGCTGCACCGGGGACGGCGTACGCGACGGCGGTTCCCATCAGCCCGAGCAGGAGGAAGTGAACGGGCGCATCGGCCTGCAAGAACAGCGCGCCCTGGGCCACGGTCGTCCCGACGAACGCCGCCCGGAAGCCGGTATCGGCGCTCCGTCGGAGGGACCCGCCGTTGAGCCAGCCGGCGACGAGCGCCCCGGCGTACAGCCCGAGCGCACCGGGACGCAGCACGGTCGTCAGCGACGCCGACCGCTCGATCCCCGTCGCCAGCGCGACGAGTGCGTACCCTAGGACGGCGACGGTCACGCCCGCACCGATCGCCAGCGGCCCGCGATCCTCGGTCGTCCGGAGCCGGTCCCCGCCGGTCACACGTCGAGCCCCCGTTCGAGCGCGACGAACAGCGCCGCCGCGGTCAGGTCCGCGGTCGTCCCCGGATTGATGCCCTCCGCGACGAACTCGTCGGCGAGCGTCCAGGGGTCGCCGTCGCCCTCCAGCGCCTCCCTCGCCCGTTCGGTCGCCGCCTCCGCAGTCGCCCGACCCTCTTTGGTCGCGACGAAGGTGTCCGGTTCGTCGGCGAGCAGTTCGAGGAAGACGCGAGCCGTCCGATCCGGAACAGCGCCATCGAGTTCGAGCAGCCGGTCGGCCGCCGCGAAACTGCGGTCGAACTCCCCGGTCCACTCCCGGGCGATGCCGTCGACCTCGACGCTGCGCTCCATGACGTCGAACAGCGTCAGTCCTCGCTCCTCCAGCACCGGTACCGCGTCGGCCCCGCGGCGAACGTCCAGCGGTTCCAGCTCCGCGGGCGGGTCGTCGACGGCCACGTCGACGTGCTCGAAGGCCCGGTAGAAGTCCGCGGCGTCCGCGACGGTCGACTCAGCGGCCAACTCGGTCGCACGCTCGCCGGTCAGGTCCCCGTCGGCGGCAGCGACCACCAGCGGGACGAGCGCGAGCAACGCGCCGAACTGGGTGTTGCCGCCGGACTGGCGACTCATCCCGGCAACGGCGCGCTCGAAGGCGCGACCGACGCGCTCCCCATCCGAAGCCAGTTCGAGTCCGGGACGCGCCCCGACCGCGCCGGCCATGAAGTGTTCGAACCGGAGGTCGTCCAGATCGTGTTCACGGTCGACGTTGCCCGGTTTCGGCGTGCCGGTCACCTCCAGCAGGAGCGCCAGTTCGGCGTGCTGGACCACCGACCGCTCCGGCGGTGGGTCGACTCGCGTCGGCTCGTCGCTCACGCGTCGACCTCCCCCGCGAGCCACTCGGTCGCGGCCGCTTCGACTCGCCGGAGGACCGCCGGCTCGTCGCTCGGCCGGCCGACGCTGACCGCGTCGGCCCCGTGGTCGAGGTACTCGTGGACGCTCTCGCGGTCCCGGACCTCGTTGTTCGCGATCACGAAGCAGTCGGTCGCGGCCGCCACGTCAGCGATGACCGCCTCCGAATCCATCGCGTCGACGTGGAGCACGGACGCACCGGCCTCGTCCAGCCGACGCGCGGTCGCGGGGAGGTCCACGCCCTCGACCTCCGTCCGGACCTTGACGCTCACCGTCGCACCCGTTTGGGCGGCCGTCCGGACCTGTTCGCAGAGCCGGTCGGTCTCGCGGAGCAGCGTCTCCCCGGCACCGGCCGCACACATCTCCTCCTGACGGCAGTGGGCGTTGATCTCTATGAGTGCATCCCGCTCGCGACAGATCCGCGCGGCGGCTTCGAGCGGGTCCAGACTCGTGGTCCGGACGTTGAACCCGGCCAGCAGGTCGGTATCTGCCAGCGACGCCAGCTGCCGGTCGATGAACTCGATGGGGTCCTCGGGCAGGAACTCGGTGCGGTCGCGAGCCACCAGATCCCGGGCCGCGTCACGGGTTGGCTCGTCGAGCGCGATACCGCCCAGAAACGCCGCTCCAGCGAACTCGGCTCCGTCCCGCGCCCACTCGGCGTCGGACTCGCCGCTGAGACTCGCGAGCGCCACCCGCGGGGAGAAATCGACCGTCACCGGATCGCCTCCAGTGCGTCCTCCGTGGCGCGGGCGACCCGGGCAGCGTCGGTTTCGGTGTCGAGGCTGGTGTCCGTGCGGACGACCGGGCGGTCGAGGTCGGTGCCGTCGGCCTCGTCCAGGACGAACGCGTCGGCGAAGTCGTAGGCCTCGGCGACGCCGGCCGTCGACGGCTCGTAGCCCACGGCGTCCATCAGCTTCGCGGCCGGGCCGGAGAACACCCGATCCTCGACGAACGGCGAGACGGCGACGACCGGCGTCTCGCGAAGCGCTTCCTCGATGCCTTCGACGGCGAGAAGCGGACCGATGCTCGTGACGGGGTTCGACGGGCCGACGACGACGGGGTCGTCGAGCGCGGTCAGGACGGCGTCGGTCGCAGTCGCGTCGGCTCCACCACGGAACGCCACGTCCTCGACGGTCGGGTCGCCGTCGTGGCCGACCCAGAACTCCTGGAAGTGCATCGGACCCTCGGGCGTGTGAATAATGCTCGCCACGGGGTCGTCGCTCATCGGCAGGACGGTCCAGGGCACGTCGAAGGCGTCTGCGAGCGTCCGCGTCACCTCGGTGAGCGTGTGTCCCTCGTCAAGGAGGCTCGTTCGGGTAATGTGGACCGCGCGGTCGCGGTCGCCGATGTGCATGAACTCGGCGACGCCGGAGAAGCGCCGCCAGCGCGCGATGTCACGGCCGGCGGTCTGGCGGTCGTCGGGGAGGTACCGGGGGCCGGCCTCCAGCCCCGCGTCGTCTGCGAGCGAGTGGAGTTCCTCGGAGGTCGTCGCCGGGTCGTCTTCGATGCCCCACCACGTCTCGCGGTCGAGGACGTCACCGCCCAGAAAGAGCACCGTATCGACGTCCGGGCAGACGAGCAGGCCACCCAGTTCCACGTCGTCGCCCGTGTTCCCGACGACAGTCGTGTCGTCGGGGGGAAACACGTCGCCGGCACCCCGGAGGAGTTTCGGCGTCCCGGTCCCCCCGGAGATGAACGTAACCATACTCACGGGTCCGGAAGCGAGCGACGAAACGCTTTCGCCTCAGTCGGTCGCGCTGCGCGCCTCGGAGAGCCAGGCAGGTTCCGAGACGGTCGTGGATCCGACGTCGCTGTACTGCAGCGAGAGGTGGTAGCCGAGCGGGTCGCCGTTCGCGTTCTCGCCCGTGACGTGGTACTCGAACGATCGGACGACGCCGTCGCGGTCGACGGCGACGGTCACGGAGATAGTCTCGATGCCCTCGGCGGTGAGTATCTCGGGGTCGTGTGCCGAGGCGTTCACCTGGCTGGGGTCGGTGACCTCGTATCTGTCGACCGTCACCCCGTCGACGGTCTCCGTGCCGGCGTCAGAGAAGTTCAGCCCGTCGAGATACCCGGCGATCCCCGGGTCCCGGTAGGTTGTCGTGTCCGCTTCGTCGCCGTCGAAGCGCTGGTAACTGGCGTTATCGCCGGCCGACTGTCGGATGTACGCGTTCCCCTGTCCGTCGACGTAGGCGGCCCGAGACGGCTGGAACGCGAGTTCCTGCTCGGAGCGCAGGCTCCCCTCGGCGAGGTTCGTCTGCGCGGTCACGTTCTTGTAGTTGATGATGCCGCTCCGGTTGCCCAGTTGCCTGGCGGTCGCGTTCTGCCGGTAGGTGAACGTTTCGGCGTCGTCAAGCGCAGCGGTGTGTGCGTCGATCACTCCGCTGCCATCGAGGGGCAGTTCGTGGACCGGTTCAGACGTGTTCGTCCCGTTCGTCGGCGTCTGGGAGGGTTCGCCGCCGAACAGCCCGGCACAGCCCGAAAGCGTTGCGAGCGCGACCAGCAGGAGGACCGAGACGGTGCGTCGGTTCATCATCGGGAGGAATTCGGTCAGTCGATATGAAAGAACCGACTCGGATCGGCGGAGCCGACCAGACACCGAGGAGAGACAGAGCCTTTTGTGCCGTCGGTTCGAAGCCGCTCGCAATGAAGAGCATCAAGGACAGCGTCCACGACCACATCGCGGTGACGGGCGTCGCCAGGGACCTGATCGACACCCCGGCCGTCCAGCGGCTCCGGCACATACGGCAGCTCGGCACCGTCACGCTCGTCTATCCCTCCGCCAACCACACCCGCTTCGAGCACAGTCTCGGCGTCTATCACCTCGCCAACGAGGCGCTGGGCCACCTCAACGTCTCCGGCCAGCAGGCCGAACGCGTCCGCGCTGCCGCACTGCTCCACGACGTGGGGCACGCCCCCTTCAGCCACAACATCGAGGACGTGGTCCATCGCCACACCGGAAAATGGCACGACGACGTGCACGAACTCCTCGAAAACGGCGAGGTCGCACGCGTCCTGACCGAGCACGGCCTGAACACTGACAGCGTCGCCGACCTCGTCGCCGGCGAGGGCAAACTCGGGCAACTCGTCTCTGGGGAACTCGACGTCGACCGGATGGACTACCTGGTCCGGGACGCCCACCATACTGGCGTCCCCTACGGCACCATCGACCACGAGCGACTCGTCCGGGAACTCCGGTTCGTCGACGGCGAACTCGTCCTCCAGGAAGGGAACGTCCAGACCGCCGAGAGCCTGCTCGTCGCCCGCGCGCTGATGACGCCCACCGTCTACGGTCACCACACCGCCCGCATCTCCAAGACCATGCTCCGGCGGGCCAGCGAGCGACTCGTCGAGGAGACCGACACGAGCGCCGAGGAACTGCGGCGGATGGACGACCACGACCTCATCGTGTCCCTCCGAAACTGCGGCGAGACTCAGGAGATGGCCCAGCGGCTGAGCTACCGGGACCTCTACAAGCGGGCCGTCTGGGCGGAGATGCCCGACGTGCCGGCGGACCTGCTCGACCGCGATCACGAGGCCATCCGGGCCGACGAGCGGGCCATCGCCGACGAGGCCGAGGTCGACCCCTCGGAAGTCATCGTCGACGTGCCCCCCCGGCCGGAGATCAAAGAGTCGACCAGCCGCGTGATGGTCAACGGCGAGGTGCGTTCGCTCGGCGACCAGTCGACGCTCGTGAGCGCGCTCCGGGCCGTCCAGCACGACCAGTGGCGTCTCGGCGTCTACGCCCCCGAGGCGGTGAGCGAACGGGTCGGCCACGCCGCCAGTCGAGTGCTCGGCCTCGACATCGACGGGGCCCTGGTCAACGAGACGCGACCCGGCGTCCACACGACACTCGACGATTTCGAGGGTGAACCATGATTCTGGAAGGGACGGTCCTGCGCGGCCACGACTTCATCCCGGTCGAGGGACGGGTCGTCGTCGAGGACGGGGAGATCACGGCGGTCGAGGAGACACAGGCTCGCAGCGACGACATCATCCTCCCGGCCTTCGTCAACGCCCACACCCACATCGGTGACTCCATCGCCAAGGAGGCCGGCGGGGGACTGAGCCTCGACGAACTCGTCGCGCCCCCCGACGGGCTGAAACACCAACTGCTCCGGGAGGCCAGCCGCGAGGAATCGGTCCTGGCGATGCGGCGCTCGCTGCAGTTCATGGAACAGAGCGGCACCGCGAGTTGCATCGAGTTCCGCGAGGGCGGCGTCGAGGGCGTCGAGGCCATCCGGGACGCGGCCGCGCCGCTTTCGATCGACCCGGTCGTCCTCGGCCGGGAGACCGTCGACGCGATGGAGGCCGCCGAGGGGTTCGGTGCCAGCGGTGCTCGTGACGGCGAGTTCGGGCACGAGCGAACGGTGACCAGGGACGCGGGCAAACTGTTCGGCATCCACGCCGGCGAGCGCGACAGCCACGACGTGAACCCGGCGCTCGACCTCGACCCGGACTTCCTCGTCCACATGGTCCACACCGAACCGCTCCACCTGGAGCGGGTCGCCGACAACGAGGTGCCGATCGTCTGCTGTCCGCGGTCGAACCTCGTCACCGACGTGGGGTTCCCGGACGTGGCCGAACTGGCCGACCACACGACCGTCGCGCTCGGGACGGACAACGTCATGCTGAACAGCCCCTCGATGTTTCGCGAGATGGAGTTCACTGCCAAGTTCTCGGACCTCTCCGCCACGGAGGTCCTGAAGATGGCGACCCACCACGGCGCGGACATCGCCGACCTGAACTGCGGCGTCGTCGAGCCCGGGCGGAACGCGCAACTGCTCGTTCTCGACGGTGATTCGGACAACCTCGCCGGCGTGAAAGACCCCGTCCGGGCCGTCGTTCGCCGGGCGGGCGTCAGCGACGTCAAAGAGGTCGTGCTGGAGAAACCGGACTGACCGGAAGTTCGGTCGGGACCGAACGGTTAAGCTTCTGGGCGGCGACTATGCTAGATGATACCAATGTACGAGCGCATTCTCCTGCCGACGGACGGGTCGGTGGGAATGGACCGCGTCATCGACCACGCAGGGGAGTTGGCGGCCGAACACGACGCGCTCGTCCACGCGCTCTACGTGGTCGACACGGCGAGTTTCACGAGTCTCCCGATGGAGACCTCCTGGGAGGGCGTCTCGGACCTGCTCCGCGAGGACGGACAGGACGCGATCAACGAAGTGGAGACGCTGGTCGGCGACCGCGCACAGGTCGAGGGGGTCGTCGTGGAGGGGTCCCCGAGCAGGGAGATCATCGACCACGCCCGCGAGGACGACTGCGACCTCGTCGTCATGGGCACTCACGGTCGGGGCGGCATCGACCGGCTCTTGCTGGGCAGCGTCGCCGAGCGCGTCGTCCGCACGGCGGATGTGCCGGTCCTCACCGTCAGAGTGTCCGATCCCGGAACACCGGTCGAAGAGCCGTAATCGCTCAGACCGGTCGGAGGTGTTCGCAATCGCCAGCCGTCACCCGGACCCGCTCCTCCTCCGTGTCCACGATGAGCGACCCGGGGAACTCCACGTCGACGGCCTCGCCGACCACGTCGCCGCCCGGCGTCTCGACGCGGACGCGCTGTCCGAGCGTCGCCGAGAGGTCACGCCACGCCGGGAGGACGCTTTCCGGGTCGGCCCGCAGTGCATCGAACTCTTCGAGGACCCGCTGGGTGAACACCCGGCGGTCAACGTCTCCGACCTGTTCCCGGAGGCTGGTCGCGTCCGGAACCAGCTCAGCGGCGTCGACGTTGGCGTTGATACCCATCCCGACGACGACCCAGGACACCCTGTCGGCCTCGCCTTCCATCTCGGTGAGGATGCCCACGAGTTTCGACGATTCGCCGTCGCCGTCCGGGACGAGCACGTCGTTGGGCCACTTGATGCGCGCGTCGACGCCCGCCTCCCGGGCGGCCCGCGTCACCGCGACCGCGGCGGCGAGGGTGAACACGGGCGTCTGTGCGGGCGGGACCTCCGGGCGGAACAGAACCGAAAGCCAGATCCCGCCGCTGGGTGAGGACCACTCGCGGTCCAGCCGGCCCCGGCCACCGGTCTGTTCGTCGGCGAGAACGACCACGTCGGATTCGCCCTCGTCGGCCAGTTCCCGAGCGCGACTGTTGGTGCTGGGAATGCTGTCGTGGTACTCGATAGTGAAGGGGGCGTCCAGCCCGAACTCGACGGCGGGGCCGCCGAACTCCGGGACGTCGGTCAGTTCGTAGCCATCGTCCCCGCTCTCGATCGTGAAGCCGTCCTCCCGGAGCGCTTCGACGTGTTTCCAGATCGCCGCCCGCGAGATGTCGAGTCGCTCGGCGAGGTCCGGTCCCGAGACGGGGCCCTCGGACAGTGCGTCGAGAACACGGTGGCGCGTCTCCTGCATACGTTGCGTGATACCGGCAGGCCCCTAAAGACCTCGGCGTCGTCCGGGCTGATCCCCTGTCCCTTTTCTCATTACGGTCGAACAGTGACGTATGCGTTACTTCGAGGATCTCACGGTCGGCGACGACGCGACGTTCGGCGAATGGCCCGTCACGAGCGAGGAGATCGTCTCCTTCGCCGAGCAGTGGGACCCGCAACCGATGCACGTCGACGAGGCCGCCGCCGAGGCGTCGGTCCACGGCGGCCTCATCGCCAGCGGCCTGCACACGGTCGGGATCGCCATGCGGCTCTGGGTCGACGAGTGGCTCGTCGACGTGGCCAACAAGGGAGCGCGCTACATCCAGCGGATCGAGTTCCACGAACCGGTCCGGCCCGGCGATACCGTCGTCGCCAGGGGCGAGGTACTGGAGAAAACGACGCCCGACCACACCGACAGCCACGGTTACGTCGACTACGAACTGTCGGCACACGTCGACGGCGAGCCTGTCATGACGATGGTGACGGACCTCGTGGTCGAGCGCGGCGGAGAGTGACCGATCGGGTCATACGGAATGCTGTAGAAGGTTTCCGCATCGACCGCCCGACTGCGGGCGGTCGTAGCGGTACACAGCGACAGCAAACCGTATCAGTCGGTGACCGACCGCATCCGGTCGTCGATACGGACGACGTCGTCGTTCAGGGACTCGATTTTCGACTGCTGATCCCGGTTCGCGTCGGCGATGCGCTCGACGTCGTCGGCGACGTCGGTGGCGGTCTCGGCGATCTCGTCGATCATGCTGGCGATCTCTTCGGCGCTGGCCGCCTGATCGTCGGTCGTCTCCGCGATCTCGGTGACGCCGCGGTTCGTGTCCGTCACCGACGAGAGGATCGACTTCTGGTTCTCGATGACGGCTTCGAGGTCCTCGGCGGTCGCCTGGATCTCCCTGTTGGCCTCGGTGATGTTGTCGGCCGTCTCCGTCGACATCGCCTGGACCTCCCGGATGAGCGACTCCGCTTCCTCGGCGCGGTCCTGGGACTCGGTCGCCAACTGCTTGACCTCGTCGGCGACGACGGCGAACCCCTCGCCGGCCTCCCCGGCCCGCGCGGCCTCGATGGAGGCGTTGAGCGCGAGGATGTTCGTCTGCTCGGCGATGTCGTTGATCACCTCGACGATCTCGTCGATCTCGTCGACGCGCTCGCTCAGGTTCTGCGCGTTATCGGCCACGCTGTCCGCCGAATCCGCGAGCGTGTCCACGCGGTCGATGGTTTCGCGGGCGGTCTCGACCGACGCCTCCGCCTTGGCTTTCGTCTCCTCGCTCTGATCGCTCACCTGGTCCGCACTGGCAGCGATCTCCTCGACGGTCGCGCTGAACTCCGAGACCTCGCTCTGGACCTCCGATAAGTTCGCCGCCTGCTCGTCGGCGTGCTCGCTGATGTCGTCGGACTTGGCAGCGACCTCGTCGGCCGAGTCCCGCAGTTCCGAAACCGACTCGCTGACGGTATCGGACACCTCTTCCTGGAGGTCCCGAACCGCTTCGCGTTGCTCGACGAGTTCCGAAACCTGGTTCAGGAACTCGACGGCACCGACGACCTCGCCGTCCGGCGCTCGGACGGGTACCGCCTGTACCCGCGAGTAGCTCTTCTCGCCGCCGACGTTCGACGCCGACCGGACCTCGCCCTCGCGAATCGCTTCGCCCGTGCGCATTACCTCTTCGGCGAGGGTCTCGCTTTCCCCCTCGGTCCCGAACACCTCGTAGGCGTCCTCCCCGACGGCCTCCTCGGCCGACACCCCGAACCGGTCGGCGATCGAGTCGCTCCAGTGCGTTATCGTTCCTGATGCGTCCACGACGAACGTCGGGTCGACCATGTTGTCCACCATCGATTCGAACGCCTGCCGCCAGAACTCGCCGCTGGCGTCCCGGTCGGTGTCCGCGTCCGGATCCGGACTGAGCGGCGACGATTGCGCTCCTGTAGCCATGTCTCAGGGTCGCGAGTTCACGGGAATTAAATTACGCGGATTGCAATCATCGGTGATAATCTTACCCGTGTTAGCGAAATAGACCGATTCTGGACGGAGTGTTAACCGGGCTCCGTTATTCAATTACGATAAGCAGGTCGCCCATGTCGACGCTTTCGCCTTCGGAGATGGCGACCTGGGCGACGGTGCCGCCCCGCGGGGCGACGATGTCGTTTTCCATCTTCATGGCTTCGAGCACGCAGATCACGTCGCCCGAGGCGACCTCGTCTCCCTCCTCGACGTCGACCTCCAGGATCGTCCCCTGCATCTCGGCGGTGACCGTCTCGCCCTCGGCCGTCGCGGCCTGGGAACTGCCGCCGCTGTTGCCACCACCGCCTCCGCCGCCGTTCCCGCCGGCGGGGCGCTGTGGCTGGCTGCCGCCACCGTTGCCCGCGCTCGTCGGGATGGGCGGCGCGCCGCGCTCTTCGAGTTCGACCTGGAAGCGTTTGCCGTTGACCTCGACGGTGAACTCTCGCTCGACGATTTCCTCGTCCTCGTCGCCGCCTTCGGACTCCGTCCCGGTCGAGCCCCACTTCTCCTGGGCCTCGTCGATGCGTTCCGGGTCGAGTTCGTCGTCGAGGTACTTCGTGTGGTGGAGTCCGCTGGTGAACTCCTCGTCGGTGAGCATCAACCGGTGGAACGGGATGATCGTCGGGATGCCCTCGATGTCGTACTCCCGGAGCGCGCGCTTTGAGCGGTCGATACACTCCTGGCGGGTGCTCGCCGAGACGACGAGTTTCGCGATCATCGAGTCGTAGTCGGTGACCAGCTCGTCGCCCTGTCGGAGCGCGTCGTCCAGGCGGACGCCGATGCCGCCCGGCGGGTCGTACACGTCGAGTTCGCCCCCGGTCGCCGGCGCGAAGTCCTCGGCCGCGTTTTCGGCGTTGATGCGGAACTCCATGGCGTGGCCGTCTATGTCGACGTCCTCCTGCTCGAAGCCGAGTTCGTCGCCCGCGGCGACCCGGAGTTGCCACTTCACGATGTCGATGCCCGTTATCTCCTCGGTGACGGTGTGCTCGACCTGGATGCGCGTGTTCACTTCGAGGAAGTAGAAGTTCGTGTCGGGGCCGAGGATCTCGTCGCCGTCGTCGCGGTCGTCCTCGACGAGGAACTCGACGGTGCCCGCGTTGTAGTAGTCCGCCGCCTTCACGCCGCGGCGCGCGGCCTCGCCGATCTCCTCGCGGAGTTCGTCGCTGAGCGCGGGACTGGGCCCTTCCTCGATGACCTTCTGGTGGCGGCGCTGCAGGGAACAGTCGCGTTCACCCAGATGGCGGACGTTGCCGTGATGGTCGGCGATGATCTGGACCTCGATGTGGCGCGGGCCTTCCAGGAACCGCTCTAAGTAGACCGAGTCGTTGTCGAAGTAGGCCTCGCCCTCTCGTTTCGCGCTTTCGAGTTGGTCCTCGATCTCGTCTTCGCCGTGGACGATCTTCATCCCGCGGCCGCCACCGCCGCCTTCGGCCTTGATCGCGATGGGGAAACCGTGTTCCTCGCCGAACTCCCGGACTTCCTCGGGGTCGGTGACCGGGTCATTCGTCCCCGGAACGATCGGGACGTCGGCTGCCTCCATCGTCTTTCGGGCTTTGGTCTTCTCGCCGAGCCCTTCCATCGCGTCGCCGGCCGGGCCGATCCACGTGACGCCGTCGGTGTCCTCGACCTTGCGCGCGAAGTCGGCGTTCTCGGCGAGGAAGCCGTAGCCGGGGTGGATCGCGTCGGCGTCGGCCTTCTGGGCCGCCTCGATGATACCCTCGTGGTCGAGGTAGGAGTCGGCCGCGCGCGCCGGCCCGACGTTGTACGCCTCGTCGGCGTAGCGAACGTGGCCGCCGTGTTTGTCGGCCTCGCTGTAGACAGCGACCGTCTCGACGCCGAGTTCCTCGCAGGCACGCATCACCCGGACCGCGATCTCTCCCCGATTCGCGACGAGCACCTTGTCGAACATACCGACCTGTACCGTGAGTTGACCCATAAAAGTATGCGCACCCGCAAGCTTGCAATCGACGCGATCTCCCCTGGAACAAACTATAGAGCGGCGCGAGACCTCACATCCGGTCGGCGCGGCCGGCGGCCGTCCACTCGTCCGTCGGTGCGTCCCGACGGACGCGAACGCCGTCCCGTCGAAGCGTCCCCTGAATGCGGCCGGCGTAGGCCCACTGTTTGCCGTCCCAGCCGGGTTCAGAGTCGGATTCGGCCGCCGCGGCCGCCGCGGCCCGCTGGCGGTCGTTCATGTGTGCGCTGATCGCGGCGGCGATGGCCGCGGCCTGGTCCGTCGTCGCCGACGGGACGGCCTCGAAGACCGCCGCCACGAGCGCCTGATCGGGCGTCGGGCCGTCGGATGTCGCCTCTGCGTCGGTATCGGCTGCCATGGTTACAGTGGGATGTTGCCGTGTTTGCGGTCCGGGTTGTCCTTGCGCTTCGAGCGCAGGACTTCCAGATCCGTGATGAGTCGTTTGCGCGTCTCCTGTGGTTCGAGCACGTCGTCGACGAAGCCCCGTTCGGCTGCAGTGTAGGGGTTCGCGAAGGCGTCGCGGTACTCGTCGATGAGTTCCTGTCGGCGGGCCTCGACGTCCTCGGCGTCTTCGAGTTCGTCGTCGTAGAGCACGTTCACCGCGCCTTTCGGCCCCATAACGGCGATCTCGGCGGTCGGCCACGCGTAGTTCACGTCCGCGTCGATGTGCTTCGATGCCATCACGTCGTAGGCCCCACCGTAGGCTTTCCGGGTGATGACCGTCAGCAGCGGCACCGTCGCCTCCGAGTAGGCGTACAGCAACTTCGCGCCGTGTTTGATGATCCCGTTGTGTTCCTGTTCCGTGCCGGGCATGAAGCCGGGCACGTCCACGAACGTGAGTATGGGGATGTTGAACGCGTCACAGAACCGGACGAACCGCGCGCCCTTGAGCGACGCATCGATGTCGAGCGTGCCGGCGTTGACGTGCGGGTTGTTGCCGACGATGCCGACCGAGTGGCCGTCCAGACGGGCAAAGCCCATGGTGAGGTTCCGGGCGTACTCCTCGGCCACCTCGAAAAAGGAGTTCTCGTCGGCGATCCGCTCGATCACGTTGCGCATGTCGTACGGTTTCTGGGGCTGTTCGGGCACGATGTCCATCAGGTCGTCGGGTTCCCGTTCCGGGTCGTCCCAGGGCTGGACCCGTGGCGGGTCCTCGACGTTGTTCTGGGGGAGGAACGAGAGGAGGTACTTGATGTCGTCCAGGGCCTCCTCCTCGCCGGCGCGGGTGAACTGCGAGACGCCGCTTTCGGTGGCGTGAGTCTTCGCGCCCCCGAGTTCCTCGAAGCCGACCTCCTCACCGGTGACCGTCTCGATGACGTCCGGCCCGGTGATGAACATGTGACTCGTCTCGTCGACCATGAAGATGAAGTCCGTGATGGCCGGCGAGTAGACCGCACCGCCCGCGCAGGGACCCATGATCGCCGAGATCTGCGGGACGACGCCGGAGGCGAGCTGGTTTCGGTGGAAGATGTCGGCGTAGCCGGCCAGCGAGTCGATGCCTTCCTGGATGCGCGCGCCCGCCGAGTCGTTGAGGCCGATGATCGGACAGCCGGTTTCGATGGCCTTGTCCATGATCTTCGAGACCTTCTGGGCGAACGCCTCGCCGAGCGACCCGCCCATCTGGGTGAAGTCGTGGGCGAAGACGAACACCTTGCGGCCGTCGACCTCGCCGTAGCCCGTGACGACGCCGTCGCCGGGCATCTCCCGGTCGGCCATGTCGAAGTTCTGCGAGCGATGTTCGCGGAGCGTGTCCACCTCGTTGAACGTGCCGTCGTCCAGGAAGTAGTCGACGCGCTCGCGGGCGGTCATCTTCCCGCGTTCGTGCTGGGCTTCGATGCGCTCCTCGCCGCCGCCCAGTTCCGCCTTGCGTTTCTTCTCCCTGAGTTCCTCGACGCGGTCGTCCATCGTCATCGGGAATCACACCCAGCGACCGAGTAACCGTCCATGCCTGTTGAACACACAGCGGCGCGAAAAAGGTTTATGACAACGGTTTCGATCATTTTTGATCATTATCGACGGCGTCGGCCTCGACCGACCCGGCAACACTTTTGTCCGGGCCGTCGGATGCGGGTTCATGAACGACCAGACGCCCCCGGAACGCCTTCGCTCGCTGCTTTCGGGATCCGAAACCCTGGCACTGCCTGGCGTGTTCGATGCCCTCTCGGCTCGACTGGCCGAGCAGGCGGGGTTCGACGCCGTCTTTACCTCCGGGTTCGGCATCGCAGCTACGACCCTCGGGATGCCGGACATGGGGCTGTTGACGATGGCGGAAAACACCGACCGCGTCGACGCAATCACCGACAGCGTCGACGTGCCGCTGGTCGCGGACATGGACACCGGGTACGGAAGCGCCCTGAACGTGCGCCGGACGATGGGCGAGTGTGTCGACGCGGGCGTCGCCGGCGTGATCCTCGAAGACCAGGCCTGGCCCAAGAAGTGCGGCCACATGGACGAGAAACGCGTCGTCGACACCGAGGAACACGTCCGCCGGGTTCAGGCGGCCGCCGACGTGCGCGCGGAACGGGACTCGGAGTTCGTCATCGTCGGCCGCACCGACGCCCGCGAGCGACACGGACTCGACGAGGCCATCGAGCGCGGGCACGCCTACGTCGACGCCGGTGCAGACGTGGTGTTCGTCGAGGCCCCGGAGTCCCGCGCGGAACTGGAACGGATCGGTGACGCCTTCGACGTCCCCACCTTCGCGAACATGGTCGAGGGCGGCAAGACGCCGTTCCTGCCCGCCGACGAACTCGAAGCCATGGGGTTCGACATCGTCGTCTACCCGCTGTCGGCGCTGTTCGCGGCGACAGCGGCGATGCAGGAGGCCTACGAGACGCTGGCGACCGAGGGAACGACGGCGGGCGTCGACGGCGTCGGCTTCGAGGGGTTCGAGGCCGTCGTCGACGCACCGGGGGTCCGCGAGCAGGAAGCGCGGTACGGAGCGGCCGACAGCGACGAGTGATCCGACTACTGTCGGTCAGTTCCGAACCGACCGCTCACTGCCGGACGCTCCGCTCGGGGCCTGATTCCAAGACGGCGTCCGAGCGGACTCAGCGATAGTTCACGGTCCGTCGGGACGACTGGAAAAAGTCCGAGTTACTGCTGTTGGTTTTTCGCCAGCTCCAGCGACCAGAAGAAGCCGAAGTAGGCGACGATACCAGCGAGCATGAACATGTAGTAGGCCCACTGCGGGCCGTCGACGAAGTTGAAGAACAACTCGACGATGGTCACCCACACGACCGCGAACAGGAGGTCCGAGAACATCCCCGAACGGTGCTCGCGGACGTGGTCCGTGATCGTATCGACGATGCTCATCGCCGATCACCTCGGGTCGGTCGCGTGAATGGGTCGGTCATGCTCGGAATGGTAGGGGCGTGTCGTTATTCCGCTTCTGCTTCGTCGACGTCGCTCTCCCCGTGGACGTCCACGATGAGGACTGGGAGTCTGGTCCGCCGGAGTACTTTCTCGGCGACGCTGCCGAGCACCACACGCGAGAGCCCGGACCGGCCGTGCGATCCCATGACGATGAGGTCGATCTCGCTGTCCTCGACGAACTTTCGGATGGCGCGTGCGGGCTCGCCGACGCGGATGTGCTCCTTGACGGTCAGGCCGTGTTCGGCTGCCGCGTCCGCGACGTAGCTCGTGGCTTCGTCGGCGGCCTCCTTGACTTCCGGCATGTCTTCGAGGTGGCCCTGTCTGATCCGGTCGACCTGTTCGGTCCCCAGCGAGTAGCTGGTGGCGTCGACGTCCACGACGTAGAGGACGTGGACGGTCGCGTCGTACTTCGAGGCGATGTCGATCGCCTGGTCGACCGCGTGTCGTGCCGTCTTGCTCCCGTCAGTGGGAACGAGGATGTTATCGTACATTGTCTCAGTCGTCCGCGGGGGTCTGGCCCCCGTCGGTACTCACGACGTCTTCGGCAGTCTGTTGCTGGCCCATCGGCTCCGGGCTGTGACACTGCCGAACCATCTTCTTTGTTTTCTCGTCGGGTTCGGCAGTCATCAGCGAGACGACGATGGTGACCGCGAACACGATCGGGGTGCCGGGGAGTGCCGCGCCGATTGCCGGCACGAACTCGCCGTACACGTCGCTGAACGGCATGATGAGGTCGTTGACGACCGCCGCGATCCAGATCACGAGACCGGTCGTCATCCCTGCGAGTGCGCCCTGGCGGTTCGTGTTCTCCCACCAGAGACCGAGGAAGAACATCGGGAACAGGACGATGGCCGCCAGCGAGAACGCGAGTGCGACCAGTTCGCCGATGAGCGCCGGCGGGTCGAGCGCGGTAAACGTCACGAGCGCACCGATACCGACTATCGTCGCGCGACCGAGCATGACCTGCTGGCGCTGGGTCGCGTCGGGGTTGATGAGTTCCGTGTAGATGTCGTGTGCGACCGCGGAAGAGGCCGTGATAAAGAGTCCGGCCGTGGTCGCGATCGCCGCGGCCATCGCACCGGCCGCGACGAAGCCGACCAGCCACTGTGGGAGCGCAGCGAACTGCGCCGCCAGCACGACGATGACGTCACCTTCGGCACCGCTCATGGCATTGGACCCGGAGAAGACCTCCGACGCCGAGATGCCGGCGTCCGCTGCGAACAGGTCGACGCCGAGCGCGGCCATCGCGGGAGCCGACCAGTACAGGAGCATGATGAAGAACAGCCCGGAGACGGTCGACCAGCGAGCGGTCCGCTCGTTCTCGACGGTGTAGAACCGCACGAGGACGTGCGGGAGGCCGCAGGTCCCGAAGATCAGGGAGAAGGCAGTCGCGACCCAGAGGTAGAACGAGGCGTTGACGAACGGCTCGGAGAACTGGTTCCCGAGATCGTTGATCATGGCCCCGTACTGAATCTGGGGCAGGACCATTCCCTGATGGGTCCAGCCCACGGCGAAGACGCCCACCAGGAACGCGACGATGAGGATGACGTACTGAACGGCCATCCCTTTGGTCGCACCGAGCATCCCGGAGAGCGCGAGGTAGCCGACCGTAATCGCCATCATCACGATGACCATCGGAACGAAGTCGAGTCCGAAGACGTACTGGCCGACCAGGCCCATGCCGCTTGCCTGTCCGACCGAGTAGACGTACGCGATGAGGATCGTCGTCAAGGCGGCGATCGCGCGTGCGGTCGAGGAGTTGTAGCGGTCCCCGACGAAGTCGGGTGCGGTGTACTTCCCGAACCGACGCATCTGCGCGGCCAGGAAGATCAGCAGAACGAAGTAGCCAGTCGTCCAGCCGATGACGAACGCCAGCCCGTAGAACCCGGCGAGGGCGATCAGCCCTGCCAGTCCGAGATACGACGCGGCGGACATCCAGTTGGCGCCGATCGCCATCCCGTTCTCGATGTACCCGATACCACGGCCGGCGACCCACATCCCCTCGGTGTCGGCGACCCTGAACAGGTAGCCGATCGCGAGGAACGACGCCATCATCAGGAAGACGATGGCCGCACCGAGGGGCTTGAACGAGATGTTGAGTGCTTCCGCTTGCAGTGGGATCATTACTGGTCAACACCTCCGTCAGCAGCCGTCGCGTCCGCACTGCTCGCCTCGGTGGCTGAGCTGGTGTTGATGCCGTACTTCTCGTCTAGCTTGTCCCGCTGGCGGGCGTAGATGGCCGCCAGCACGAGCGAACTCGTCGGCGCGAAGAAGGCCACCAGGAAGTAGTGGGCCGGGAAGCCCAGGACCGTTATCGAGGTCATCGTGCTCGGGGCAAAGTACGTCGCCACGACCGGTCCCCACGTCGTGAGGATCCAGACGAGGAAACTCCCCCAGACTAGCTTCAGGTGGTCTCGCATGAACGCCGTGCTGGGTTTCAGCAGGTTCACTTTCTTGTCCAGATAGTCGGTGTCGCGATGGCGCTGTGCGGCCCCGCTGACCGTTCCGCCGTCAGAACGGACTTCTGATGAGGAACCGCTCGGGTCGCTCGCGGTGCCGCCATCGGTCTCGACTACCGTGTCGTCGGTCGATTCGTGTGAGGTTTTGTCTGTCATGGTTTGGCTGTGTCGTCTTGGTGTCTGTCGGTGTGTTGGTGTCAAGCCTGCCGAAAAGTGGAGTGTCGTTCAGTCCTCTCCGACTTTCCCCGCGATGTCGTCGACGATCTCGGGGTTACGCAGCGTGCTGGTGTTCCCGAGTTCGTCCTCGTTCGCGATGTCTTCGAGGAGACGTCGCATGATCTTGCCCGAGCGCGTTTTGGGAAGTTCCGGCGAGAAGATGACTTCTTCCGGTCGCGCGATCGGGCCGATGGCGTCTTCGACGCCGTCGATGATACGGCTCCGAAGTTCCTCGTTTTCTTCGTAGCCGTCCTCGGTGATGACGTAGGCGTAGACGGCCTCGCCCTTGATGTCGTGGTCACCGCCGACGACGGCGGCTTCGGCGACGCCTTCGACGCCGACGATCGCGGATTCGAGTTCCATCGTTCCGAGCCTGTGGCCGGAAACGTTGATCACGTCGTCGACGCGACCGAGGACGGTGATGTAGCCGTCCTCGTCGAGTTTCGCGCCGTCCTCGGGGAAGTAGACCCACTCGTCGGCCTCGGGGTCCGAGTACTCGTCCCAGTACTCGTTGATGAACCGCTCGTCGTTCTTGTAGAGCGTTCGGAGCATCCCGGGCCACGGCTTGTCGACCGTGAGGTAGCCGGCTTCGCCGGGTTCGACGTCGTCGCCCTTCATGTCGACGACGTTCGCGCTGATGCCCGGCAGCGGCGGGCCGGCCGACCCCGGCTTCATCTCGCCGACGCCCGGCAGCGTCGTCACCATCATGCCGCCGGTCTCGGTCTGCCACCAGGTGTCCACCACGGGACACTCCTCGTCGCCGATGTGTTTGTAGTACCACTTCCACGCGCGCGGATTGATCGGTTCCCCGACCGTCCCGAGCAGGCGCAGGCTCGACAGGTCGTGTTGTTCGGGGTACTGCGAGCCCCACTTCATGAACGCGCGGATCGCAGTGGGTGCCGTGTACAGCTGGGTCACGTCGTAGTCGTCGACGATTTCCCACATCCGGTCTTTGTCCGGGTAGTCCGGCGTCCCCTCGTACATGACCGTCGTGGTCCCGAGCGCGAGCGGCCCGTAGACGATGTAGGAGTGGCCGGTGATCCAGCCGATGTCGGCCGAGCACCAGTAGTTGTCCTCGGGTTTGACGTCCAGTACCGCCTGGCTCGTCCAGGCGGCGTAGGAGAGGTATCCGCCGGTCGTGTGTTTGACGCCCTTGGGCTGACCGGTGGTCCCCGAGGTGTACATCAGGAACAGCATGTCCTCGGCGTCCCGGGTGACCGGTTCGACTTCCTCGCCCTCGTGGTCGGCGACGAGGTCGTCGTAGTCGACCTGGTCGTCGTCGAGGTCGTGGTCGAGTTCGTCGCCCAGGCGGTCGACGACGACCGTCGTCGTCTCGTGTTCGACGCCGTCGAGACCCTGGTCGGCCTTGTCCTTGTGGTCGAGCGGGTCGCCGCGTCGATAGTAGCCGTCACAGGTGACGAGATACTCCGAGTCGGAGCCGTTCATCCGGGTCGCGAGCGCGTCGGCCGAGAACCCGGCGAACACGACCGAGTGGGGCGCGCCGATGCGGGCACACGCCAGCATGGCGACCGGCAGTTCCGGGATCATCGGCATGTACATCGTCACCACGTCGTCCTCCTCGACGCCCATGTCACGGAGCGCGGCGGCGAACTCGTTTACCTCGGTCAGTAGTTCTTCGTACGTGTACGTGCGCGTTTCGTCGGTCGGCTCGCCGACCCACTCGATCGCGGCCTCGTCACCGCGACCGTCCTCGACGTGTCGATCGAGGCAGTTTTCCGACGCGTTGAGCTTGCCGTCTACGAACCACTCGTAGAACGGGGCGTCGCTGTCGTCGAGTACCTGATCGTAGGACTCCTGCCAGTCGAGCAGGTCTGCGGCCTGCTCCCAGCACTCCGGCCAGTTCTCCTCGAACTCCTCGTAGATGGCCTCGTCGGAGACGTTCGCCTGCTCGACGAACGACTCAGGCGGGTCGAACGACTCACCCTCCGGTAATCGAGCCTCCAGTTCACTGTCGGACTCTCCTTGGTTGGACATGATTCGTCATGATAGTCTCCAACTTCCATGTTAAGCCACGGTTCTAATTATTACAACCACGAGCGCCAGAACAGTCACAATATCCAACAAGTAAGCGCGAAGATAAACGCCAGAGAACAAAAATGCGGTTTCTACTGGCCGATAATTAGCGGAAAACGGGCGTCAGTGTCGTTCGGTCGGCGTCACGTCACCGGGTTTCGCGGGACAACACGGCACTCACTAAACAGTTAGCGACTCGCCACTCACTCGTCGGTCCAGGGCATATCAGTCGCGTGGTGGTCGGCCTGGTCGTAGAAGGTCGAGAGGAGTTTCTGCTGGGCGCGCCGCAGGTGATTGTGCAGCGTCGGCGAAGTGATTCCGATGGCGTCCGCGAGTTCCTCGGCGGTGCTGCCCCGTGGCCACTCGAAGTAGCCCGCGTGGTAGGCGGCCTGGAGGACGGCGGCCTGTTTCTCGGTGAGGTTCTCCCTGAGCGAGGACCGGAACGCCGGGAGCGACTCGGCCGGGAGTTCCCGCTCGCGCTTTTTCGACAGATCGGTCCCGGGAAACGTCGCGGTGACGTCGTCCACGATGTCGCGAACCGACGCGTTCGCGGGAACCTCACCGACGACCTCCTGCCGGCCAGCGGTCGCCTCTATCTCACGGATCGTCGCCCCGTGTTCGACCAACGTCTTCGAGAGGTCGGGGCCGTCGACGACCAGTTCCAGCAGCGCCTCCTCGCCGTAATCGCGGACTAACCTGGCGTCGGTGACGGCCTCGGTCGTGGGGGCCCACTCGACGACGGCGTCGGGTTGTGCATCCGCCAGCGTCACGAAGTAAAGTAGCGACCGTTCCTCGCCCGGAACGACGCCCTCCATGGAGAGCGTCCCGTCGAATCTGGCGGACGCGCCGGCGAAAAACGAATCCGGGTTCCGACACTCGAAGGTCAGTTCCACGGACGTGTCGGCGAGAAGGAACTTCCGTTGTTCGGCGGCGGTGATGGCCTGCCCGACGCGCGCGCCGAGGTCCGCCAGTAACGTTCGCTCGCGGTCGCTGATGTCGCCGGTCGCGGCTGCGCCGATACCCAGCACTCCGTAGGTGGAATCGCCGTCGTCGACCGGGATCACGGCGGCCGCATCCGCGTCGTACTCCCGCCACGGGGCGAACGCGTCGTCCGTGTTGACCGACGACACCAGGACCCGATCCTCCGAGAGAGCGGTCCCGGCCGCGCCGTCGGCGACCGCGAGTTCGTCGACGGCATCGGTATCGAGTCCCGCCACCGCGACGGGACGGAACCCGTCGCCCTCGCGCTGGGCGAACCACGCGAACTGGTAGCAACCGACGCCGACCAGTCGTTCACAGGTCGTTCGTTCGACCTCCTCGCGCGTCGAGGCGGTCGTCAACCCCTCGCCGACGTTGCGTAAGCCGTCGATAATCCGGTCCAATCGAGCCAACGACGGCTGCCCGGAACCGTTCTCGGCCGTGGCCGTCTCGGCGTCGGTCAGACGGGAGTCAATCGCGTCGGAGCGGGCGAACGCGGCCGCGATGTCGTCGGGCTCTGGCTCCTCGAGGTACGGGGCGAGACTCTCGATGCGTTCCCAGCCACCGACCGCCTGGACCACCCGCGGGTCGACCCACTCTTTCACCAGGTGGCGTGCGAAGTACTGTCGCAGGGTCTGCGAGGACACCTCCCGGAACCGGTCCTCGCCGGTGCGGTCCGCGGCGCGGTCGGCGACCTCCGAGACGAGCATCTGGACGCGCCGCGGTGTCACCGGAATCAACCGCTCGTCCGCTGCCACGTCCTCGGCGCGCGCGTACTGCCGCAGGTCGTGTTCGACGTCCTCGGGCAGGTACGCCAGCCGGGTCTCCGCGTCGGATTCGGGCACCGTGAGGAAGTAATGCTCAGCCCCATCGTGGTCGCGATTCCGGACGTGATCCGGTCGAATCCGCGTGATCTCCGCCGGTCGAAGCCCCACTTCTCCCCCGAGCCGAAGCACCAGCTCGGCCCGATACGTCTCGCTCGCACGCCGGAGGGTGCGGTACTCCGCCGCTCCGATCTGCATCCGATTTCCATCGGCCGTCTCTCCCACACCCATGTTTCGCAATACTACAAGAATACGAAACAAAAACCTTGCCCCGCATCAGCCGTGGACGGGTATCCGCCGACAGACGGGGGGATCGTTCGATCTGCGTTTCGTGTTTTTCGAGAAGGGCGAAACCCGCGTTCGGCCTGTCGGCTGCTCCGGCCCGGTTCAGTTATTACCGTCGAAGGCAGTTTCTAGTTCGCCGACGATCTCGGGGTTCCGGAGCGCGCTCATGTCGCCGAGTTCCTCGCCGCGGGCGACCGAGGACAGCAGTCGGCGCATGATCTTCCCGGAGCGCGTCTTCGGGAGGTCCGGGGTGAAGACGACGGCGTCCGGGACCGCGATGGGACCGATCGCCGTCCCGACGGCGTCCTGGATGGTATCTCGGAGCGGTTCCTCGTCGTACCCCTCCGCCAGACAGACGTACGCGAGGACGGACTGGCCTTTCAGATCGTGGGGCGCACTGACCACGGCGGCCTCGGCGACCCCCTCGACGTCGGTGATCGCGCTCTCGATCTCCATCGTCCCGAAGCGATGGCCGGAGACGTTGATGACGTCGTCGACCCGGCCCAGCAGCGTGATGTACCCGTCCTCGTCGACGGCCGCACCGTCTTCGGAGAAGTACGCCCAGTCGAAGCGGTCGAGCACCGGTCGCGTGGGTTCGCGGTCGACGAACCACCCCTCGTTTTCGGCCATCGACAGCGGCATTCCCGGCCAGGGGTCCGTCAGGACCAGATACCCCGCCTCGCCCGGGTCGACCCGCGTCCCGTCAGCATCGACCACCGTGGCACCGATTCCCGGGAGCGGCCGACCCGCCGATCCCGGTTTCATTTCGTCGACGCCCGGAAGCGTCGAAACGATCATCCCGCCGGTCTCGGTCTGCCACCAGGTGTCGACGACCGGACACTCCTCGCCGCCGATGTGTTCGTAGTACCACTTCCAGGCCCGGGGGTTGATCGGTTCCCCGACTGTCCCGAGCAGCCGCAGCGATGACAGGTCGTGTTGCTCGGGGTACTGCTCGCCCCACTTCATGAACGTCCGGATCGCGGTCGGGGCCGTGTAGAACACGTCGACCGCGTTGCGTTCGATGAGTTCCCAGACCCGGTCTTTCTCCGGATGGTCCGGTGCGCCCTCGTAGAGCATCGTCGTCGTCCCGAGCGCCAGCGGGCCGTAGACGATGTAACTGTGGCCGGTGATCCAGCCGATATCGGCCGAACACCAGTAGGTGTCCTCGGATTTGATGTCCAGGACCGCGTGGCTCGTCCAGGTGACGTGGGCGAGGTATCCCCCCGTCGTATGCCTGACGCCCGTCGGCTCGCCCGTCGTTCCGGAGGTGTAGATGAGAAAGAGAGGGTCGCTGGCGTCGCGGTGGACCGGGTCGACCTCGGTGCCGCGGTGGGCCGCCAGCAGGTCACGGTAGCCGTACTCGTCGTCGTCCAGCGGCGTCTCGTCACCCAGCCTATCGACGACCACCGTGGCGTCCACGTCGTGGTCCAGTTCGATGCGGGCGTTGTCGGCCTTGTTCTTCTGGTGGACCGGCGTTCCCCGCCGGTAGTAGCCGTCACAGGTGACGAGATACTCGGACCCGGCGCTGTCCATCCGCATCGCGAGCGCGTCGGCCGCAAAGCCCGCGAAGACGACCAGATGAGGCGCGCCGATGCGGGCACACGCCAGCATGGCGACCGGCAGTTCGGGGATCATCGGCATGTACAGCGTGACGACGTCGCCTTCCTCGACCCCCAGATCCCGCAGTGCAGCGGCGAACTGGTTGACTTCGCGGTACAGTTCCAGATAGGTGTACGAGCGTGACTCGCCGAGTCGCCCCTCCCATTTCAGTGCGACCTTGTTCTTCCGGCCGGCGTCCAGGTGCCGGTCGAGGCAGTTGTAACAGGCGTTGAGCCGACCGCCCTCGAACCAGCGGAACGGGGGTCGGTCACCGCCCAGCACGCGGTCGTACTCGGTGTCCCAGTCCAGCCGGTCGCCGGCCCGCGCCCAAGCGTCGGGCCAGTCGGCCGCGAACTCCTCGTAGACGGCCTCGTCGGAGAGGTTCGCCTGCTGACGGAACGACGACGGCGGATCGATACACTCGCCAGCGGACAGCCGCGTCTCCATGTCCTCGTCGTCGGCTGGCATCTATGGAGAACGTACGGCCTTGCCAGAATAAGTGTTGGCACTAATCGCTTCCCCACGGCAACAGGTTCGCCGCTCTCGTGGCGGCGTCCGGTCAGAACCTCGCGCCCGAGCCGACCTCGTTGCGGTGTTCGAACTCGGCTGCTATGGCCCGACGGAGGAGCGCGACGACCGGGGAAGTACCACGAGTTGATCGCCGGTCCCGCGCAGTTTTAGTGTCGTCCACCCTCTCCGGAGAGTGTGGAGAACGTCACCGACCGGACCTCGAACCCCTTCGACATGCGGCCACCCTGTGAGCCGTTCGTTCCCGGATACGGCGACGCCAACGCGCACTTCCACGTCGTCGGCGACCACCCCGGCGTCCACGGCGGCGTCGACTCGGGAATCCCGTTCACGGAGTCCGTTGCCGGGGAGCGACTCCAGCAGGCCCTCGTCGCCGCCGGACTCCTCGACCGGGTCGGAACGCCCCCGACCGTCGACAGGACCTTCCTGTCGTACCTGTACATGTGCGTTCCCGGCGGAGACGGGCCCAGCGACGAGGAGTACGCGCGACTGGAGCCCGTTTTCGACGCCGAACTCCGGGCCATCACGGCACACGTCCTCCTGCCGGTGGGCGAGCGCGCGACCCGGCACGTCCTCGCGAACTACACCGCTCGCGACCCGAACCGCGACGTGAGCGAGTTACACGCGACCGAACTGCTCGGGAGCGGCTTCCTGGTCTATCCGATCAAAGAGCCGGTCGACTGGACGAAAGCCGACGAGGCCGACCTCGTGGCGGCACTCCGGGACCTCCAGCAGGGGGATTACCGCCGCGAGGTCGATCTCGGTCGATTCGTCGCCGACGACGACCCCTACTTCGTTCGATGAGGAGCTGGGTGCGCACGGAATGCGGAAGAAATCCCCGCAACCTGTGACGACCGGCGATCGGGAGATAGCCGCCAAAACAGCGTGACTCCGCGGAACGCGGTCGAAAAACGTGCGTCGCGCTCGCCTCGTACGCGAGCAGGATTCTCCGCTGTAGTGTCACCCATACGTGGGGCAGGCCTGAATGTAGTCACGAGCCGGTGGACACACCACTCAGAGACACATGGCAACGGACCACGCAGACATCGACGCGCGACAGTTCGCCCGACACCTGCGAGCCCTCCGCTACCGGGAGGTGACGATGGCGTTCGCGACGCTGGCAGTCGTTCTGGGAGCCATCGTCCTATACCCCGGACGGGACGGGATAGCCACCGGCATCCAGGCCGACGTGGGCCTGACGACGCTGGCGCTGTTCGTCGGCGTCGCGGTGCTCGCCGGCGTCGTCAAGGGGATGATCGGCTTCGGCTACGCGCTCATTACGACCCCGATCTTCGCGACGGTCATCGACCCGACGCTCGCTGTCGTCGTGCTCGCCATTCCGCCGTGGATGCTCAACATGTTCCAGATCGGCGAGACCGACACCGGACTCGCGTTCGTCCGGGAGGAGTGGGTGTTGCTCGTCCTGGCCGTGGTCGGCTCAGTGGTCGGCGTCACGTTCCTCGCCCAGTACAGCGCCGGCCCCGCCGTTCCCTTCCTCATCGGCCTCATCATCTTCGGGTACGTCGTCTTCCAGATCGTTCAGAACTTCGTGACCGTCGAGGAGGCCCATCACCCGCTCGCGCTGAGTACGGCCGGCTTCCTCGAAGGGTTCCTGCTCGCCGCCTCGAACCTGGGGCCGCTGCTGCCGGCGTACTTCCACACCTTCGAGCGCGACGCCGAACGGTACATCGGGGGCCTCTCGATGGTCCTCGGGACCATCTTCACCGTCCGCATCCTCCAGATGCTCGCGATGACGGCCATCGAATCGCCCCTCACGGTGGGCGGGACGACCGTCCTGGCCGCGACCGACCTCATGACGCCCTATCGGCTGTGGCTCGGGTGTGTCATCGCCGTCGTCACGATCGTCGGCCTCCTCGCCGGCACGTACCTCCGGCGGCTCGAAATCGACGAGGAACGGTTCAACTGGTTCGTCGTGGGCCTGCTCGGGATCATCGCGCTCAACATCTTCCGGAACACGATTCCGGTGCTGTTCTTCTAGATCGGACCCCTCATACGGTTTGCTGTAGCTGTGTACCGTTACGACCGCCCGCAGTCAGGCGGTCGATACGGAAATGTTCTACAGCATTCCGTATCAGAGGACGGCCCCCGGCCGTCGGACGAGGGCGATAGCGCCACCGACGCCGACGACTGCCGCGACCGCGAGCGCCTCGAAACCGACGGACAGACCGACCACGGAGGTGATCCCCGAGAGGAGACTGAACGCCAGGAACAGCGGCAGCACGACGGCCACGGCGTACAGCCACGGGACACCGACAGCGCTGGCCAGCGGGCCGGCACCGGACCGGTACTCCTCGAGAGCCGATCGGCCGAGCACCCAGCCGGTGAACAGCAGGAACCCGAGCAGTCCGGCTGTCAACGCGAGGTTCGCGATGGTGTCCGCGAGCAGGGTGAAAACGGACGGAATCATCGCCGCGACGCTGCCGGTCACCAGAAAGAGGGCGGCGACAGCGCCCGTCGCGCGCGACCGCGTCGCGTCGCGTTCGTCGACGAGATAGGAGACCAGCACTTCGAAGATGCTGATCGACGACGACAGCGCGGCCAGGGCTACCACGCCGAAAAAGACTGTGCCGACGAGGCGACTGTACGGCAACTGCCCGAACGCGCCGGCGAGGCTGATAAAGAGCGCGCCGGGGCCGCCCTCCCCCGGCGAGACGTCGAGGGTGAACAACACGGGGAAGATGACCAGCCCAGCGAGCACGCCGATGCCGGTGTTGAGCGCGGCGATCACGGTCCCGTCGGCGGCGAGCGAGCGGTCCTCGCCGAGATAGGAGGCGTAGGTCAACATGACGCCAGCCCCGACCGAGAGCGTAAACAGCGCCTGCCCGGCCGACGCGGCGAGCACGTCGAGGAAGTTCGCCCGAAGATACGCCACGTCGAGGGTGAGGTAAAAGGCGTAGGCGTCGCCGGCACCGGGGAGCGTGGCCGCCCACGCCGCGAGCGCGCCCAGCAGGACGACGATGGCGGGGACCATCACCTTCGTCGCGAGTTCGATGCCGCGGTCGACCCCCGCGTAGACGACGCCCGCGGTCAGCGCCAGAAAGAGGACGTGGAACCCGACGGCACCCAGTCCGTAGTCGATCGCCGCGAAGTACTGCTGGGGGGCGTCGAAGTACGCACCGGTGAGACTGCCGAGGACGTACCGGAGGATCCAGCCGCCGACGACCGAGTAGAAGGTCAACACGACGACCGACGCGACCAGGGCGAGGCCGCCGAGCGCGCGCCAGTTGCGCCCGCCGAGTTGCTCGAACGCGCCCACCGGGTTACGGCTGGTCCGTCGCCCGATGACGAACTCACCCAGCAGTCCCGGGACGCCGACGAGCACGATCACGACCAGATACAACAGGAGGAACGCGCCGCCGCCGTTCTCGGCCGTCAACCAGGGGAACCGCCAGACGTTCCCGAGACCGACGGCGCTCCCGACTGCGGCCAGGATGAACCCGAGCCGACTCTGCCACGATGCTCTCGTCATCAGTCAGGTCTTCCAGCGGAGGGCGATAAGGGTGACGAGACGGGTCAGAACGGAGCGAAGGCGGCCGGGCTCTCGCCGAGGAACATCGTGTCGAAACCGAGCGCAAGCGTCGCCAGCACACCCAGAACCACGACCGTCCGGAGCGCCCACAGCCAGAGCGGACCGAACGCGCCCAGCCCGCCGGTCCCCTGACGGAGTTCGGCCACGGCGTCGTCGGCCAGCACCCAGCCGACGAACAGGACGAGCAAGAGCACCGAGAGCGGCAGGAAGATCTGGTAGGCGAAGTTGTCGAACCAGGTCAGCCAGGCGGTGTCCCACGCCGAGGGGAGGCCCAGAGCGAACAGCCCGAGACCGACACCGACGGCGAGTTTCGGGCGAGAGATCCCGTAGTTGTCGTTGGCGTAGGCCACGGTGACTTCCAGCAGGCTGATGGCCGAGGACAGCGCCGCGATAAGGACGACACCGAAGAAGACGACGCCGATGACGCGGCCGAATGGGAGCGCGCCGAACCCGGAGGCGACGGCGATGAAAAGCGCCGAAGCTCCGCCCTCAAGCGCGGGGTCGATGCCGTTCGCGAAGAGGATCGGGAACACGATGAGACCGGCCAGAACGCCGATGAGCGTGTTGGTGACGACGATGACGCCGCCGTCGACCGGCAGGTTGTCGTCTTCACCGATGTACGACGAGTAGGTGATCATGATGGCCATCCCCAGCGAGAGCGTGAAGAAGGCCTGTCCGACGGCGAAGGGGATGACGGTTCCGGCGTTCGCCGTGATCGTGCTCAGGTCCGGCGAGAGGAAGTAGCTGTAGCCCGCGCCGGCCCCGTCGAGGGTCGCAACCCAGGCCGCGAGCCCGAGCATCAGGACGACGATGCTCGGGACCATGACCTTCGTCGCTTTCTCGATACCGTCCTCGATCCCCAGAGCCACGATCCCGACGACGATAGCCAGGAAGACGCCCTGTGCCAGAACGGCTTCGGGCCCGGCCGAAACCGCCACGAAGTAGCCTTCGGCGTTCCCGAAGTACGACCCCGTGGCGCTCCCGAGGATGTACCGGAGCACCCAGCCGCCCACGACGTTGTAGTACGACAGGATCCAGAAGCCGGTGAGGAGCCCGACGGCACCGATGATCCGCCAGGATCGGTGGCCCAACTCCTCGAAGGCGTCGACGGCGTTCCGGTGTGTCCGTCGACCGACCACGAACTCCGCTAGCATCGCCGGGAAGCCGATGAGCAACACGGCGACGAGATAGAAGACGACGAACGCGGCTCCGCCGTTGCCGGCGGTCTTGAACGGGAACTGCCAGAGGTTGCCGAGCCCGACCGCGCTCCCGATGGCGGCTACGAGGAACCCGACGCGCGTCGCCCACGTCTCTCTCTGTGACATTGTCAACGTCCATATACCCGGACCCCCAATTTAATCCCTGTGGGACGAACCGGGGCGCCGGTTTCCAGAAACTGACATCGATACACGGGTGCGTCGGACAGTGTACAAGCCTGTCCGCACGGGTCGATTCCCGTCCAGTGCCCCGTCAGGCTTCGCCGTACACCGGGACCGCCGCACCGCTCGTGACGCTCGTGGCGTCCGAACAGAGGGCCAGAACCGTCTCGGCGATGTCGGCGGGGTCGACCCACGCGTCGTGGTCGGCGTCGGGCATCATCTCCCGGTTGGTCGGCGTGTCGATGACGCTCGGCATCACGGCGTTGGCCCGAACGGTCCCGCGGTTCTCCGCGGCGATGGTCTCGGTCAGTAGCCGGACGCCCGCCTTGCTCGCCCGGTAGGGACCGTCACCCTCGCCGCCCTCCAGGGAGGACCGCGCCGACACCGAGACCACTGCGCCCCCCGAGTCCTGGAGATACGGCAGCGCGTGTTTCGAGGCCAGGAAGGCCGTCTTCAGGTTCACGTCGAGCATGAACTCGAAGTCCGAGACGTCCGTCTCCTCGATGGGGGTGCCGCCGCGCCACGACCCCGCGACGTTACAGAGGTAGTCGAGGCCGCCCCGCTCCTCGGTGATGTCGTCGACGATGCGCTCGACATCGTCTTCGTCGGTGAAATCGCCCTGGTGGTGACAGACCGGTTCGGGGTCGGCCAGGAAGTCCTCGCTGTCCGGCCCGACGATGTCCGCGCCACAGACCGACGCCCCCGCATCGTGAAAGGCCTCGATGACTGCGCTACCCAGTACTCCCCCCGCGCCAGTGACGAGGACGACGTCCCCGCCGAAGTCGAACTCGACTCCCATATCCTTGCGTACCGCCCGAAAGGGCAAAAAACCAGGCGCGTGCCACAAGATTGACCGAAACATCGCTCACGACGGGTCGTGGTTCCAAGCGACGGGGCAATCCCGGGTCGAGCGGCACAAACACTTTCTCACCCGGCTACGGAGGATACCGTAACGTGCGCTGTATCGCTCACAGGGGGTTCGCCGAGACCTACCCCGAAAACACGGTCGCCGGCGTCAGGGCCGCCTTCGAACACGTCGACGCGGTCGAGGTCGACGTGCGCCGCTGTGGCTCGGGCGAACTCGTCGTCGTCCACGACGAGACCGTCGACCGCGTCACCGGGACCACGGGTGCGGTCGTCGACTACTCGCGATCCGAACTCGCGGGCCTGGACGTCCTCGACTCCGGGGAAGGGATTCCGACGCTCGACGCCGTGCTGGCAACGGTCCCCGACGGGGGCGAACTCAACCTGGAACTCAAAGAAGGGGGAATCGCGGCCGACGCGCTGGCCGCGGCCGACGACGCCGACGTCGACGTGCTGATCTCGTCGTTTTCCACCGAGTCCCTCCGGGAGGCTCGCGGCGCCGGCGGGAGCCGGCTCGCGTACATCTCGGCCGAGGCCGACGAGGAGGGGATCATAAACGCCGCCCGGCAGCTCGATTGCACGGCGCTCCACCCCCACTGGCAGCTCTGCGTCGACGAGTTCGTCGACAGAGCCCACGACGCCGGCCTGAACGTCAACGCCTGGACCGTTCCGTCCCGACACGACGCGGACGCGCTCGACGTCGTCGGCGTCGACGGCGTCATCGTCGACCGACCGGACGTCTGTGAGAAGTGACGCGTCGCGACCCGCAGGAACGGAGCAACGGCTCCCGAGCGTCGGGAAAGGTAGAAAGGGGTGGGGGATGGTGGGGTGGCACAGAAATCCTGTGCCTGTCACGAATTGAGCGCGCGGAGCACATAAATCCACCGGCCGAGTATCGGAAAAGATACCGAGATCCGGGGTCGCACCGTGTCCGCGTATCGGGTTGTTCGGAGGTGAATCGGCCGATCAGAGGCCAGCGACGTTCTGGCGGAGTTTGATGGTCGCGGTCATCAGCGTCGTCGCGGTCATGATGACGAAGACGACCTGGATGTGGCGGACGATGCCGACGTTCAGCCCGAAGAGGATCGTGAGGTCGATGGCGAGGACGAGCAGTCCGAAGGCCACGACCGGGAGGAGATGTCGCAGGAGCGAATCGATCATGGTCCCCTGGACCGACGACCGGGAGAGTTGCCGCTGGCCGTAGACGAGGCCGTAGGAGGCAAAGACCAGTGCGGCGACGCCTTCGACCGCCGTCAGGACGATGTGCGTCCCGAAGATTCCCGTCCCGAACACGGACCCGGTGACGATGACGGCGAAACTCATCTCGATGGTCCGGCGCTGTTCGAAGGCGCCGCCGGAGTCGATTCCTGCGTTCGTCAGCGCGTCGTTATCGTAGATCTCACGCATCGTCAGCGCGAGCATGAGGAGGAAGGCCAGGAACACGCCGTCCCGATACGGCGTTTCGACGACCGTCATCGACGGTGTGACGGCCGTCACCGACTCCACGACGCCCAACAGTCCGTACAGGGCGGCCGCGAGGCCGACGAACAACAGGTACTCCCAGAGCACGGCCTGTGAGTCCAGGTCGGTTGCCCCCAGGTTCCAGTAAGCGTACAGCGCGAAGCGGACGCCGAGGACGGTCATGAGGGAAAAGGCGATGAAAAAGATGAACGCGAGGCTGCTGTCCACGGCGAACACCGACTGGAGAGGTACCACGTCCATGCTCTACTCGGCCGCCCGACGGAGATCGCTCACCAGTTGTGAGACGGTTTCGTAGCGGGTCAGTTTTTGTTTTGCCATTGCCTTCCTGACGACTTCGTCCAGCCCGTTCGTGATCTCGGGGTCGTGTTCCGACGGTGGAACGGGGTCCGTATTCAAGATTCCCGTCCGGACCTCGTTGTAGTTGCCCTCGAACGGCGGTCGCCCCGTCAGGAGTTTGTAGACGACGGCACCGAGCTGGTAGATGTCGGTCGCGTGGTCGATGTCGCCGTAGCTTCGGTCGAAATACTCCGGGGCCGCGTACCGGGGGTCCAGCAGCGTCGACGGATCGAAGTACTGTCGCATCACGTTCATCAGTCCGAAGTTCTTCACGAGCGGGCGGTCCCCTTCGGACATGAACCCGTCGGCGTACACGACGTTGTACGGGTCGATGCCGGCGTGGATAACGCCGCGTTGGTGGGCGTGCGATATCGTCTTGGCGACCGTGACCGCGTCCCGGATCGCCCGGCTCAGATCCACGTCGGTCCGGTCGTACAGTGTCCGGACCGCGTACTCCGTCGCCATCCAGGGCGCGGGCGAACTGGCCCAGTCGAACAGCGACACGACCGAGTCCTCGTCGGCGATAGCCGCCCAGTTCTCCAGGGCGTCGGTCACCTCCGCGGCGAACCGCTCGCGGTCCGAATCGGGCGTCCGGAAGCAGTTGATCGCGATGCCCTCCTCGGAGTTACCGCGCACCGCGCGCGTCCGGAAGATCGTCGTGTACCGGCCGTCGATACCGGGGGCGACGATGGCCAGTCGGTCGAACCGGCTCTCCTCGGTGATGTCCTCGATGGCCGCCTCCCCGGCCGCCCGTTCCAGGTCGGCCTCGCGTCCCTGCCGTCTGGCTGCTGCCCGCCGCTGGTCGTCCAGATCGTCGACCCGTCCGTCGAGCAGTTCCGAGAGGTCCTTCATCTCCTCGGGCTCTTCGCCGTCGTTTTGCCGGTTCTGGTAGACGCTCCGTGGGTCGCTCTCGTTCCCCTCGGGGACTTTCGTCCGGCCGACGTCCCGCGACACCATGCCGCCGCTGATGTAGTCACTCCGGGCCAGGCTTCCCCCACGTTCCCCGAGGCGGCGGCGGACGTCTTCGACCGCGGACTCCTTTGCCACGTCCGAGAGCACCTCGGAGACGGTTTCGGGAAAACGGTTGCGAAGGTACGCAAAGGCCAGCTCCGCTTCGGCCGTCGGTTCCCCCTCCCCGTCGGTACCGAGCCTGGTGGCGAGTCCGGTCGCGATCCGCTCGACGGCACCGGGATCGTACTGTGCGACCAGGGAGAGCGACCACGCCGCGTTCAGCCTGGTCGGTCGGTCGTCGGAATCGAGGAGGACGAGCAGTTCGGACAGCTGCTCGCGCCCGGCCGCGGGATCAGCGACCGTCTCACGAAAGACGGGGCGGACGCTCGACTCGTCGTCTGATCCGTGTACCATGTGACTGCGTCTCTGTTCCCGAGAAGTTGGAAGTCACCCCATAAGACGCTTGTGTTAGATTCACAACCAGAGAATCGCGACGGCTGTCGGGGACCTGAACGGCCGTGTCGGCACAGGAGCGGTGCCACGCGGGAATTCGTGACCAGTGACTTCGAGACGGAACCGACCGTCCGCACCTTATCAGCAGTGAGAATTACGGAGGAACGCTTTACATAGGATAGTCCTTGGCCATCGACAATGGCACGAGATACATTATCTCTTCTGCCCGAGTCCATACGGAGTCGGTACACCGCTCGGCTCGGGTTCGCACTGGCGCTGGCGATACTGGTCGTCGTCGCGTCAGGTGCAGTCATCAGCCAACAAGCACAGGCGAGTCTCCAGGAGGACGTCAGGAACGAACTCCGGACGGTCTCGGAGACGCAGGCCGATCAGCTGGACACCTGGTTGAACGCCGTCAAGAGCAACGCGCGCACCAGTTCACAACTGGCGGTGTTCAAGTCCGGTGACAGTGACCGGATCGAGGGGCAACTGGAGACGATGGTCGCCGACGAGTCAGTCCCGCCGGACGTCGTCGCGGTACACTACATGAACACCACGACAGGGACCTTCACGGCCAGTTCGGACGAGCAGTTCGTCGGCGTCAGCCCCGCCGAGCAGGGCGCACCCTTCGCCGAGAACCCGCCGGCGTTCGAGGGTCCGAACGACGTCCACGTCTCGGAGCCGTTCACGGTCCCCATCGCCGACCATCCGATCGTCGCAGTGGTGACGCCGGTCCCGAACGAGGACGCGGTGCTCGTCTACATGATCGACCTGGAGGCTCGGACGGAGGCGCTGTCCTCCGATAACAACGAGACCGTCACGGTCGTCCTCGACGACCAGAACCGCTACATCGCCCATCCGAACGCCTCGAAGATACTGACGGAACACGACGGGGAGTCGACGTCCGGTTCGTTCTCGGAGGTGACCAGGGACGGCGAGCGGGTCCTGATGACGTCGATGGCCCTCGAAAGCGAAGACTGGACCGTGATGTCGCACACGCCAACCTCGGAGGCGTACGCCCTCGGCCAGCAGATCAACTCCGATCTGATCGGGCTCATCATGTTGGCGGTCATCAACCTCGGACTCATCGGGGTGACCATCGGCAGCGGGACGGCGATCTCGTTGCGCCGGCTCTCGAACCGAGCCGAGGCGATGGCGGACGGGAACCTGTCGGTAGATCTCACCTCGGCCCGGGCCGACGAGATCGGGTCGCTCTACCGGTCGTTCGACCGGATGCGCGGGTCGCTCCGCTCGAAGATCACGGAGGCCGAAGAGGCCCGTGAGAGCGCCGAAACGGCCCAGGAAGAGGCCGAGGAGGCCCGTCAGGAGGCCGAACGCGAGCGCGAGGAAGCCCGCGAGATGAACGAACGGCTCCAGCGGAAAGCCCAGGAGTACGGCGACGTGCTCGGCGCGGTGGCCGCCGGCGACCTCACGGTTCGGGCCGATGCGGACGTGGACAACGAGGCCATGGCCGAGATCGCCGAGGCCATCAACGAGGCCATCGCCGACCTGGAGGCGACCATCGCCAACACCCAGGAGTTCGCGGAGAACGTCCTCGAATCGAGCCAGGCGGTCGGAGAGAGCGCCGAAACGGTCGACGAGGCGAGCCAGCAGGTCCGCCAGTCGATCCGGGAGATCTACGACGGCGCCAGTGAACAGAGCGAGAACCTCCAGGATGCGGCCGATCAGATGGAGAACCTCTCGGCGACCGCCGAGGAAGTGGCCGCCTCCGCACAGGAGGTCGCGGACACCTCCGCGGAGGCCGCGTCGGTCGGCGAAACCGGGCGTGAAGCGGCCCAGGACGCCATCGAGGGGATGAGCGCCATCGAAGACGAGACCGAGGCGACGGTCCAGGAGATCACGCAGCTCGACGAGGAACTCAGCGAGATCGGCGACATCGTGAGCGTCATCACCGAGATCGTCGAGCAGACGAACATGCTCGCGCTGAACGCCTCCATCGAGGCCGCCCGTGCGGGCGAAGCCGGCGAAGGGTTCGCCGTCGTCGCCGACGAGGTCAAACAACTCGCCGAGGAGACCAAGGACGCGGCCGGGGACATCGAGGACCGGATCGAGCGCATCCAGGCACAGGCGGGCGACACCGTCGACACGATGGAGACGACACAGGCCCGCATCACCGACGGCGTCGAGACCGTCGAGAACACGGTCGACGCGCTGGAAACCATCGTCGAGCACACGGAAGAACTCGACACGGGCATCCAGGAGATCGACGAGGCGACGGCCGAACAGGCCCGTACGTCCCAGGAGGTGATGCAGGTGATCGATCACCTGACGGCGATCAGCCAGCAGACCTCGACGGAGGCCAACACGGTCGCGGAGGCGGCCGACGAACAGACCGACTCCATCTCGGAGGTCTCGGGCAACGCCGAGGCGCTCCGGGCGCGAGCCACCGAGCTGTCGAACCTGCTCGAACGGTTCGATGCCGAAGCGGCCCACGCCGCGGGAACGGACGATCGAACGACGGCTGCGACTACTGACGACGACTAACTATGGTAGATATCACGACCTGGTTCCAACTGGGCACGATCGGAATGGTCCTGGGAACGTTGGCGATGGTCTGGGCCACGCGCTACGTTCCCCGGGAGAAGTATCGAGAGAGCGGCCTGCTGATCGCAGTCGGGGCGATCGCGGCGGTCGCGTACGCCCTCATGTCGGTCGGCATCGGGACGATCCGGGCCGTCGACGGCCACACGGTCTACCTGGCGCGATACATCGACTGGCTGCTGACGACCCCGCTGCACGTCGTCTACCTCGGACTGCTGGCGGAAGCGACGCGGCGACAGCTCGGCGAACTCGCGGTCTGGCAGGCGCTCACCATCGCGTTCGGTCTCGTCGGGGCCTACCTCGCCCCGCCGATGAAGTGGGTGCTGTTCCTGGCCGGCGGGCTGGCGTTCGTTCGCGTGCTCTATCTGCTCTACCGGCCGATCTACGCCCGGGTCGCGGAGCGCCGGTCCGACAACATCTCGGAACTCTATCAGAAACTGCTCAACTTCATCGCCGTGCTGTGGCTGATGTATCCGATCATCTGGATACTGGCACAGAGCGGCCTCGGACTGTTGGACCTAGAGACCCAGTCGCTCGTCGTCTCGTACATCGACGTGGTCGCGAAGGTCGGCTTCGGCCTCATCGCCCTGAACGGCCAGGCGATCGCGGCGTCGCTCGGCTCGGACGAGGAGGAAGCGGCGGCGACCGCTGGCGCTGCGTCGACTGACTGACGCGAAAAAGAGATCGGGCGTCTATCGGACGCCGATCGCTTCGATCTGTTCCTGATACCGGTTCCGGATGGTGACCTCGGTCACCTGGGCCACGTCCGCGACCTCGCGCTGAGTCTTCTTCTCGTTACAGAGCAGCGACGCGGCGTAGATGGCAGCGGCCGCGTACCCGGTCGGGGACTTCCCGGAGAGCAGCCCCTTCTCGGCGGTCTCGTCGATGATCTCGTTGGCCTTCGACTGGACCTCTTCGGAGAGGTCTAGATCGGAGGCAAAGCGGGGCACGTACTGCTTGGGGTCGACCGGCTCCATCTTCAGGCTGAGCTCCTGGGCGACGTACCGATAGGTGCGGCCGATCTCCTTCTGTTCGACCCGGGAGACGTCAGAGACCTCTTCTAAGCTGCGCGGGATCCCCTCCTGTCGACAGGCGGCGTACAGACAGCTCGTCGCGACGCCCTCGATGGAGCGGCCACGGATGAGGTCCTCGTTCAGCGCCCGGCGATAGATCACGGAGGCGACCTCCCGAACCGACCGCGGGACGCCCAGCGCCGAGGCCATGCGGTCGATCTCGGAGAGGGCGAACTGGAGGTTGCGCTCGCCGGCGTCTTTCGTCCGGATGCGCTCCTGCCACTTCCGGAGCCGGTGCATCTGGCTCCGCTTCTCCGAGGACAGCGACTGGCCGTACGCGTCCTTGTCCTTCCAGTCGATCTGGGTGGTGAGCCCCTTGTCGTGCATCGTCTGGGTGGTCGGCGCGCCGACGCGCGACTTGCTCTGGCGCTCGCTGTGATTGAACGCGCGCCACTCCGGCCCCCGATCGATGTTCTCCTCTTCGATGACGAGCCCACAGTCGTCACAGACGATTTCACCCCCGTCAGCGCTTGATACCAGGTTATCTGAGTTACATTCGGGACAGTTTCGTACCTCCTGATCTTCCCCGCTTTCTTCTTCATCAGCTCGTTCCTGCTCGCGCTCCCGCTGACGACTCGGACGAACCATCGTTCTTATATAGAAAAAGCACACTCTCATTTAAACCCTTTGCATCGAATTTCAGGTGCGTTGACGTGACTGCGGCCGGACATCCATATACGGACGGTAGGAGCTCCGTACCGCCCGGTACGATCGATGTAAGGGGTCGTTCGAGCCTGTTGTTCTCACGAAAGGTTTACGTCCGCTTGCGCGGAATTCCTTCCAACGAGATGAACGATCATCGGGTTCTGGGGGGAGTACTGCTAGTATTAGCGGTACTACTCGCGGCGAATCCGCTCTATATATTTCAACACCCCGACGAGGTAAACGAGGTCAAGGTCGGGAACAGCTACGACAGGACGCCGACGGCCAACTACACGTACGAGGAACTCTCGCCGCGCGCACAGGAGTTGGTCCGCCAGGCGATCGAGTCCGAGGACGACACGACGCGGTTTCGGGGCGACCGCAATCGCCCGGACGAGTTCAGGTTCGAGGCCGCCTCGAACGGGACGCGCGAGGTGGCCGGTTCCCTCTACCGCATCGCTTCCAACGGGACCAACTACACGCTCGCGTACACCTACCGGTATTCGAACGAGTCGAGTCGAGTGACCGTCGACGGTCCCGACGACAGGATACCCAGGGCGAACTACAGTTACGAGGAACTGTCCCCGAGGGCCAGAACGGTGTTCGACGAGGCAATGAGCGCTGAGAACAACACGACACAGTTCCAGGGTGCGGAGAACCGGCCCGACGAGTTCGAGGTTCCGCCCCAGTCGAACACGTCAGGTGGGGTCGTCGTGGGTGCGGTGTACCGCGTCGAGTACAACGGGACGAACTACACGATCGAGACGTTCATGCCGCCACGCGTCAGCAACACCGAGACCCAGCGATCACAGGCCCTCATCGGCTTCGGCGTCGTCCTCGGCGTGATCGGTGCGCTGTTCGTCTGGCGTGCGCAACCACAGATGCTGGGGCTGACGTTCGGGTCCCTCGGGGTCGCGTTCCTCGTGTTGAACCTTGGATACCGGTACGCCCCGGACCTGTTCGGCTGGCTGACAGTCTTCGGGTCGTCGATATTCGTCTCCCTCGCCCTGTTGGCCGGAATCGTCAGTGCCGGTTACCTCCTCTATAAGACCAATCGAGAACGGCAGCTCGCACGCAGCGCCTGAGTCAGACGCCGTCTACGGGACGGTAGTCGACGACTATACTCCCCGTCCCTTGAACGTGCAAGCCATTAGTGGGACATTAACTAAACAGGTAGGCACCGTTAGCGAAAACAGGGGAACGTAGGATGCAAACAACAGACGACCACGACGCAGGCGGGTCACGGACGGGAAACTCGTCGATCTCGTATTTCCGGTGTGCGTACTGCGGCGCGAGCGAGCGGTCGACGGAGATCGAGTACAGTCCGCTCGGGTTTCCACAGTGTCCGGTGTGTCGGACCGACCACGGACCCTAGCGGGGCCGGGCCGGACGGCGGGTCCTGCCGGAACTGTTATGTCGGCTGTCACGCATAGGCCAACACACGATACGCACCGGGGGGTGCAGTATGACAGGGGACAGGCTCTCGAGACGCCGTGTACTCGCGATCGCTGCCGCGACCGTCACGGCCGGCTGTGGCGCACAGAACAACTCAGACAGTGACGCTGGCGGTCGGTTCGAGGAGGACAGCGGGAACGCCAGTGCGACGGCGACAGCGACTGCGACGAGCACCGAGGAAGGGAGTTCGATCGAGATCAACCGCGAGGGGACGCCGACCGAGACCGAAACGGAGTCCACGGCACGGGAGCCAGAGACGACCGAACAGCCGGAAGAGACGCCAGAGCGAACCGAGACCGAGATGCCGACCGGGGCCGAACGGCTGGAGCGGGCCGAGCAGGCGCTGAACGAGAGTATCACCGTTTACACGGACGTAGGGGGCGCTGATTCGATACTTGACGTGGACGCGTCAGCGACTGCGTTCGACGAGGCGGCGGTCCGCGAGCGACTCTCGGCGGCGACGACCGAACTAGATGCGGCAGCGGACGTGCCGGCTGTCGACCAGGGGGACGTCGACGAGTTGCGAGCGGTCGGGGCTGCCATCGAGGAACTGGTCGCCTGTCAGGTCGCAGTGATCGACGCGTACCGGGAGTTCGACAGGGCAGAGACTGCGCTCTTCGACGAGGAGTTCGACACCGTCAGCGACGCATTGAGCAAACTGGAATTGAACACCTCGAAGGCCGCGTCACAACTGAGTTCGTTCGAGCGAAACGTAGAGACCGAGGACCTGGCCGCCGTCGACGGGATCACCGAACGGGAATACCAGGTGAAAGTCGACCAGTTCTCGGGCGAGGTCGACGCGTTCGAGGAGGTGGGATCGCCCATCGACGAGTTCAATCAGGGACTCGAAGGGTTCAACGACGGCGTCGACAGTTACGTCGGAAAGGACTACGGGAGTGCGAGACAGCGACTGCTTGACTCCCAGAACGGGTTCGAGATCCCCGCAAACGACCTCAGCGGGATCGCGAGGCCGCGGTCACTGAACGGCCGGATAGAGGGACTGATCGGCGCTGCGGAGGCGCTCGCGGCCGGGACGGATCACCTGATCGACAGCAGCAAGGCGGGGAACGAAGACAAAGAACAGGAGCGCCAGTCAGATTTCAACGACGCCATCCAGGAGTACCAGCGCTCCGGTGCGGTCACGAACCTGGAGAGTTACGATCAGTTATTGAGCGAAAGCTGAACGCCAGTCGGGGTGTGTCCGGGTCGGCCGCCCACAACGGCAAAGTTGTTCGAAAGGGCGTTCGGCCTCGAGCGACTGGGTGATAAATTCCGACATAGGGAGCCTCTATCGGCCGATTCGTGGCTCACGTCTGAACAAGGGGTTCGGGGATAGCCCGGCGACGTGGGAGCGGATGGCAGGGATTTAAGCGCTTACCGGACGCCGTCTACGGCCGTATGAAGCTTCACGAATATCAGGCCAAACAGGTCTTCGCGGACGCCGGGATCCCGACCCCGTCGTCGCAACTCGCCGAGACTGTCGATGCGGCAGTCGATGCGGCCGACGATATCGGGTATCCGGTCGCGATCAAGGCGCAGGTACAGGTCGGTGGCCGCGGCAAGGCAGGCGGTATCAAACTCGTCGACGACGCCGAGGAAGCCCGGGCGGCGGCTGAAGACATCCTCGGGATGGACCTCAAGGGGTACACCGTCGACCGCGTCCTGGTCGAGGAAGCCGTCGACTTCACGAACGAACTCTACGTCGGCGTGACGATGGACCGCGGCGAGGGCAAACCGGTCGCTATGGTCTCGACGCGCGGCGGCGTCAACATCGAGGAGGTCGCCGCCGAGGACCCCGACGCCATCGCTCGCGAGCACATCGACCCCTCCTTCGGGATGCATCCCTATCAGGCTCGCAAGGCCGTCTACGACGCCGGGGTCGACCGCGAGGTAGCCGGCGACGTGGCCTCGGTCCTGACGACGCTGTACGAGCTCTGGACCGAGAAGGACGGCAGCGACGCCGAGATCAACCCGCTGATGGTCACGAGCGACGACGAAGTCATCGCGGCCGACGCCGTGATGAACATCGACGAGGACGCGCTGTTCCGCCATCCCGACCTCGCGGAGATGCAGGACGAGGCCGCCGAGGACGACCTCGAAGCCAAGGCCAACGAGTACGGCTTCGACTACGTCCGACTGGACGGCAACGTCGGCATCATCGGCAACGGTGCGGGCCTCGTGATGACGACGCTCGACCTCGTCGACTACTACGGCGGGGAGCCGGCGAACTTCCTGGACATCGGTGGCGGCGCGAAAGCCGAACGCGTCACCAACGCCCTGGACATGGTCTTCTCCGACGAGAACGTCGACGCCGTCGTCTTCAACATCTTCGGCGGCATCACGCGCGGCGACGAGGTCGCGAAGGGCATCAACACGGCCTTGGAGCAGTTCGACGAGATCCCCAAGCGCGTCGTGGTCCGACTCGCCGGGACCAACGCCGAGGAGGGCATGGAGATTCTCAACACCGACCTCGTGACCGTCGAGGCGACGCTGGAGGACGCCGTCCAGCGTGCGGTCGAATACGCAGAGGAGGACTCACAATGAGCGTTCTAGTCGACGAGGACACCCGCGTCGTTGTACAGGGCATCACCGGTGGGGAAGGGAAGTTCCACACCGAGCAGATGATGGAGTACGGCACGAACGTCGTCGCCGGTGCGGTCCCCGGCAAGGGCGGCCAGGAGGTAGCCGGCGTGCCGGTCTACGACACCGTCGACCAGGCCGCACGCGAGGAGGACGCCAACGCCTCCGTCGTGTTCGTCCCGCCAGCCTTTGCGGGCGACGCGCTGTTCGAGGCGCTCGACGCACCGGTCGATCTGGTCGTGGCGATCACCGAAGGCATTCCGACCCAGGACATGAGCCGGGTCTACAAGCGCCTCTCGGAGACCGACACGCACCTCGTCGGTCCGAACTGTCCCGGCGTCATCACGCCTGGGGTCGCCAAGCTCGGCATCCTGCCGGGGAACATCTTCTCCTCGGGGAACGTCGGACTGGTCTCCCGCTCGGGAACGCTCACCTACCAGGTGGTCGACAACCTCACCGAGCGCGGCCTGGGCCAGACGACCGCCATCGGCATCGGTGGCGACCCCATCATCGGGACGGACTTCACCGACGCCCTCGAACTGTTCGAGGCCGACGAGGAGACCGAAGCCGTCGTCATGTGCGGTGAGATCGGTGGCGAAGACGAGGAGGAAGCCGCCCAGTTCATCGCCGAGAACATGGACACGCCGGTCGTCGGCTTCATCGCCGGCCGGACCGCACCGCCAGGCAAGCGCATGGGCCACGCCGGTGCCATCGTCTCCGGGTCCGGAACCGGGACCGCCGAGTCCAAGATCAGCGCACTGGAGGACGCCGGAACGCCCGTCGGCGACACGCCCGAGGAAGTCGCCGATCACATCGAAGAGATCCTGTAGGAAACGGTTGTTTCCTTCGAGCGTATTTTTCGCCCCGACGCCGCCCTAATTTCGCGTTTCGACGGGAAAGATTAAACACGATTGCACGATATTCGGACACAATGACCGCGTCAGTGGACGGTCCGATTTCGGTCCTGTACGTCGACGGCGACGCCGACCAGCAGGATCGAGTCGTTGCCGGTCTCGAAGACGGGGGCGGGGATCTGGCAGTCACGGCGGTGGCGACCGGTGAAGACGCGATCTCTCGGTTCGACGCTGGCGCGTTCGACTGTCTGGTAAGCGAGTACGCGTTACCCGACACGGACGGACTGACGGTACTGGAGCGGGTTCGCGAGCGTGACGGAACCGTGCCGTTCGTGCTCTACACCGATGCCGGCGACGAGCGAGTGGCCAGCGACGCCTTCTCGGCCGGTGCGACCGATTACCTGCGGAAAGACGGGACCGACCAGGGCGACCTGACGGCGGCGATCGAGGCGGCCGTCGATGAGTACCGAACCGAGCGCGCACTCGAAGAGAGCGAGGAGCGATATCGGACGTTAGTCGAGGGGAGTCACGACGGCATCTACATCTATCAGGACGCCGAGTTCGTCTTCGTCAACGACCGGATCTGTGAGATCACCGGCTACAGCGAAGCGGAACTGGCCGACATGGAGATCTGGGAACTCGTCCATCCGGCCGATCGGGATCGGGTACGTGCCATCGGCGAACGCAGAGCGCGCGGTGAAAACCCGCCCCAGACCTACGACTCCCGAATCCTGACGAAAGACGGGGAGACGCGATACCTCGAATTCAGCGTGGCGTCGATCACCCACGAAGGCAACTGGGCGGCGCTCGGCTCGGTCCGCGACGTCACCGAGCACCGGGAGCGCGAACGAGAACTGCGGGCCGAACAGGAGTTCGTCCGGACGATACTCGACACGCTCGACGACGTCATCTTCGTGAGTTCCCTCGACGGTGAGATACTGCGGTGGAACGACCGGCTCTGTGATGTCACCGGGTACAGTGACGACGAACTCGCCGACATGGTCGTATTCGACATCGTGCCCGAAGAGTACGAGACGGACATGGTCGGCGTCATCCGCGACGTGTTGTCGACGGGCACCGCGAGCGTCGAAGGGGAAGCTCTCACCAGAACGGGCGAGCGGATTCCATTCGAGTTCCGCGGGTCGGAACTGCAAAACAGCGAGGGGGAAGTCATCGGAGTCGCGGGCGTCGCCCGTGACGTAAGCGAGCGCCGGGCACGCGAACAGGAGCTCGCGCAGTACCGAACGATCGTCGAGGCCGTCGGCGATCCGGTGTACACCCTCGATACGGACGGGAACTTCACGCTGGTCAACGAGGCGCTGGCCGAGATGACCGGCCACGAGGGCGACGAACTCGTCGGGGAGCACGTCTCGACAGTCATGCGCGACCAGGACGTCGAGACGGCGACGGAACTCATCGAGGAGTTGCTGAAAAGCGACGAGCGGCGCAACGCCACCTTCGAGATGCAGACCGTCACGGCCGAGGGCGACCGCGTCTCCTGCGAGGACCACATCGCACTCCTGCCCTCCAAAGAGGGGTTCCAGGGGACGGCGGGCGTCGTCCGCGACATCACGGACCGCAAGGAGCGCGAAGAGACGCTGCGGCGGCAAAACGAGCGCCTGGATCAGTTCGCCGGCGTCGTCAGCCACGACCTGCGAAACCCGCTCAACGTCATGTTGAGCAGGCTGGAACTCGCACGGCAAAGCGGGGACGAAGAGCACTTCGCGGCGATCGAGGCGGCCGGCGAGCGAATGGAGCGACTGATCGACGACCTGCTGACGCTGGCTCGCGACGGGCAGACCGTCGGCGAGGTCGAACCGGTCGCCCTCGGTCCGGCAGTCGAATCCGCCTGGAAGAACGTCGAGACGACGGCGGCGACGCTGTCGGTCCAGGCCGACGATGCACAGTTCCTCGCCGACAGCGATCGCCTCGCCTCGCTGCTGGAGAACCTCTTCCGGAACGCCGTGGAACACGGTTCCACGAGTCCTGACTCGCAAACTCGTCAGGACGCAGTCGAGCACGGCTCGACAAGCAATCGGATTTCGTCCGATGACGCCGTGGAACACGGTTCCACGAGCCCTGACTCGCAAACTCGTCAGGACGCTGTCGAGCACGGCTCGACAGGCGACCGAACCGCGACACGTTCCAAAAGACCGACCGACCCGTGTGCACCGGGTAGCGAAGCGGGCCTCTCCGGTAGTGGGGGCGGGCCCGCGGAAGCGGCCGAGCAGCGTTCCGAAAGTGTTCGGGTTCGCGTCGGTCGCATCGAGTCAACCGGGACGACCGGGTTCTACGTCGCCGACGATGGTCCCGGAATTCCCCCATCGGAACGCGCTGACGTGTTCCAGCACGGGTACTCGAACAGCGAGAACGGGACCGGGCTCGGACTGGTCATCGTCGAAGGGATCGCCGAGGCCCACGACTGGTCGGTGTCGGTCACCGAGAGCGAAACCGGCGGGGCGAGGTTCGAGGTGACCGGCGTCGAGCCGTTCGGCGGCTGAGGTCGACGCGATGTGCTCCCCGGCCGTGGGGTGACTCACCGGGAACACCCCGAAAAAAGGGGCCGAAACGGATCCATACCGCGGCGTAATCAGCCATTTCCGTAACGTGTCCCGCGAATCGTTAGTCGATTGAACGGTGGAGCGGGGCCGTCTCCCGTCCCCTCGGCGTGCGTTGATTTCTCGCGACCGGTCGACCGACAGGTGACCGAGCGGGGGACGATTCGCGCCGGTCGTTGTGATTATCATCGGGAAAGGAGTCGGCTAGGTAGGGATACAAGGAATGAACGTTCCGGTGCAGATATAAGGATTGATTCGAATGGTATTTACTATGGCCCACACCTGCAGGAACTGCAAGCGGACGTTCGCCACGGAACTCGAACTCGAACTTCACCGGGACACGTGCGAGGAAGGGCAGCTCTTCTGTGACAAATGCGGCGAGCGGTTCGCCGAGCGAACCGCCACGACCGACGGCTGGCACTATCGATGCCCGACGGAGGACTGTGACGGCACCGGTATCGGCGAGGACATCTATCAGGTAGAGAACGTACGCGTCGCGAAACAGTAACACCGCTCACTCGCGAGCGGTGTCACCCGTCGAGAGGACAGCTAGCTCCTGCAGGGCTTTCAGGCAGACCACCACGTACGGCGCGGCGACGAGTGGTATCTCGAACTCGATGGTCGTCGGCGGTCCGGCCCGAACGCGGTGACCAGTCGCGGGAATCCGAGCCACCCGCCACGTCCACCGCCGTTCGCGACAGCTCGTCACCTCGAACGGGAGCCAGATGCCCCCCACGGTCCGAACGCGGCCGGTCGTTCCGTTCTCGATAACCCGCTGGTCGCAGTCGACGGCACGGACTGACGGTCCCCACGCCGGCCAGTGGGTGGTATCGACGAGGAGGTCCCAGCACCGATCCGCCGGTGCGTCTACCTCGCGTGCGGCCACGAAGCGTCGACCGTCGGGCGTGCGTTCGAGGCGCACCGAACTCCGGTCGGACCCGCCTGGACAATCCATATCCCATCAACGGGCGGAAGTGCCAAAGTCCTTTCCAGCTTCTGATAATCGGGTACCAACTTATACGGTGGGTGGTTACCAAGCCACGCTCGAATGATCGAGGTCCGGGACCTGCGCAAGGAGTACGGTGGGTTCACAGCGGTTTCAGGGAGTAGTTTCACCGTCGACAGCGGCGAGGTGTTCGGCATCATCGGACCGAACGGTGCCGGGAAGACGACGACCCTGAAGATGCTCGCTGGCCTGCTGGAACCGACCGACGGCACGGTGAGCGTCGCGGGCTACGACGCCGGCGACAGTGAGATGCGCCGGCGGCTCGGCTTTCTCCCCGAGGAATCGCCGCTGTACGAGGAGATGACACCGCTGTCGTATCTCCACTTCTTCGCCGACCTCTACGACGTGCCCGAGGACGTCGCCGAGGAGCGGATTCACGAGACACTGGACCAACTGGACCTCGAACACCGAGACCGACAGCTCGGAGACATGTCGAAGGGGATGAAACGGAAAGTCGCCATCTCCCGGTCGCTCATCAACGACCCGGACGTGTTGATCTACGACGAGCCGGCCAGCGGCCTCGATCCGCTGACGACCAACTACGTCATCGACTTCACGAGCCGGCTGAGCGACGAGGGCAAAACAATCGTGTTCAGCGCCCACAACCTCTATCACGTCGAGAGCATCTGCGACCGGGTCGCCATCATGAACGAGGGGGACATCGTCGCCCAGGGCGGCCTCGCCGAGTTGCGCGAGGAACACGGCGAGACCGAGTACCACGTCTACACGACCGTCGAAGTCCCAGGAAGCGTCCAGGAGAACGGTCGATACCACCGCATCGTCGACTCGATGGACGACGTCGAGACGACGCGCGAGGCCGCACAGGACGCCGGCGGGTCGGTCGTGGACATCCGAACGGAGGAGTCGAGTCTCGAAGAGGTGTTCCTCGATCTGGCCGATCCGGAGGTCGAGGCGTGAAGCTCCGGAAAGTCCTCCGGATCGCCCGGTGGGAGGTGACCAAGAACGCCGGCGGGGTCGACAAGAAAACCGTCGCCGTCGCCGCCGTCGCGCTGCTGGTGGCCGGACTCGTCGCTCCCTACGCCGCCAGCCAGGGTATCGCGCTCGACAGGGGTATCTACCGCGTCGGCGTGACCGAGGAGAGTCCCTACTATCAGGTCGTCGCGGACGACCCGACGTTCGTCGCCCGCGAGCCGAGCGAGGACGCGCTCGAGGCGGGTCGGATCGACGTGCTCATCGAGCCGGGTGAGCCGCCGGACGCGGCCAGCAGCGCGAAAGGCGACGCGGCGCTGGCCGAGCTCCGGTCGACGGTCGACGACTACAACGACCAGCAGATGCGCAAGGAGACGAACCAGTCAGCTGCGTTCCCCATCGCCGTGACGCTCCGATACGTCGAGCGTGAGAACGTCCAGGAGGTCCTCGATCCCGGTGCGACCGGTGGGACGGACACCGACGACGAGTCCGACGAATCCGATGGGGAGACGGGAACCGACACCAGCGGGAGCGACGACGGGAGCAGCGACGGAAGCGGTGATGGGACCGGAGACGAGACGGAGGCCGGTGACGGGACGGGCCAGTCCGGTGACGGAGACACGGCCGCCGGCGGTGGCGGCGGGAACGTCGGCGGGCTGGCCGGGAGTCTGGCGAGCGGGAACGCCTCGGGAACGCCCGCGGACATCTCGCCGCCCTTCCCGTTCCAGTCACTCGTGCTCGCCTTCCTGTTCGTCCTGCCGCTGAACTTCATCATCCAGGCCTACGGGAGCACGATGCTGTCCGAGCGGTTGAATCGCCGGGGTGAACTCCTGCTGGTCTCGCCGGTCACCCGGTTCGACATCATCGGCGGGAAGACCCTGCCGTACTTCGGGGCCGCGATCACGATGGCGGCCCTGATCGGGGCGGGACTGCAGTTCCCGGACATCTCGCCGCTCTCGGTCGGGATATCCGTGCTCGCGATCACGCCGATCGCCCTCCTCTTCCTCGCCGCGACGTTCGTCGGCGCGATGTTCGCCCGGTCGTTCAAGGAACTGACGTTCGTGACGGTGACGGTGACGGTCTCGCTGACGACCTACGCGTTCGTGCCCGCCATCTTCACCGACGTGGGTGCGGTCGCGCTCATCTCGCCGCTGACCATCGTCGTCCGGGACCTCCAGGGCCAGGCGGTGACGCTCGGCGAGTTCACGTTCTCGACGCTGCCGCCGACGCTCACGGCCGGGGTACTGTTCGCCCTCGGTGCCGGTATCTACCGCGAGGAGGACATGTTCACCCAGCGTTCGATCCCGCTGAAGACGTTGGACGCACTGGCGGCACGGGTCCACGGCAAGTGGAGCGTCGCCGCGGTGAGCGCCATCCTGCTCCCGTTCGTCTTCGTCGCCGAACTGGTCGGCGTCGCGATGCTCTTTGCCATCCCGGAGGCGCTGTCGATCCCGGCAATCCTCGTCATCGTCGTCGTCGTCGAGGAGATCGCAAAGAGTCTGCACATCTACGCCGGCTACGCACACAGCCGCTTCGAGGCGGGACTGAAACCTGCGCTCGTCGTCGGCGCGTTCAGCGGCGCGGGCTTTTTCGTCGGCGAGAAGTTCACGCTGCTGGCCCAGTTGGTCGGCCTCCCCGAGCAGGTGGTGGTCGGTCAGGCCGCGCTAGCGACTGGCACGGGAGCGGGCAGTCCCTCGATTCCGGTCGTCATCGCGTTCCTGCTCGCGCCGCTCGTGTTACACGTGGTGACCGCCGCCATCTCGGCGGTCGGCGCGAGTCGGGACCGCGAGTCGTACGTGCTCGCGGTGGTACTGGCGATGATCATTCACTTCGGCTACAACTTCACGGTGGTGAGTGCAAGTGGCGCTATCTGATCTCCTCTCGGACCCGCGAGCGGCCATCGCCCGCCGGGATCTGGCGTCGCTCTCCCGGGAGAAGACCATCGTCCTCGCCCTGCTCATCCAGCTGTTCGTGGCGGCGTTCTCGTCGTTCCTGGTGGTCGGCCTCACCTCGCTGTACGACCCGAGTTCGGTCTCGGGCGAGGTGAACGTCGGCGTCACCGGCAACGCCAGCGACAGCCTTATCGCGGCGACGGAGGAGATGGACGGAATCGACACCGTCCAGCTCCCGAACGAGGCGACGGCGGCACGCGCCTTTCAGGACGGTGGTATCCGTGGCACCAGGGTCGACACCGTGATCGTGGCGAATCACGGGGCGGACAGACGCATCAACGTCACAGCGACAGCGCCCGACGGGAGTCTGCAAACGACGCTGATCGTCGTGCAGATCCGGGAGACCCTAGAGCAGTTCGAGCGCCAGGAGCGCCAGGACCGGTCGGCTCACATCGACCGGGAACTGGTGCCGCTTCCCGACGACGTGGCCGCGAGCCCGTACTTCGGCTTTACGTACACGATCCTCATTCCGCTCTTGCTGTTCCTGCCGCCGTTCATCAGCGGCTCCGTGGCGGTCGACGCCATCACCGAGGAGATCGAACGCGGGACGCTCGAACTCCTGCGGGTCGCGCCGGTCACGCTGGTCGACATCGTCGACGGCAAGTCGGTGGCCATGGCGATGCTCGCGCCGCTGCAGGCGCTCCTGTGGATCCTCCTGCTCGGTGCCAACGGCATCAGTGTCTCGAACGTTCCGCTCCTCATGCTCACCGTCGCGTCGATGGCGACCGTGGTGGTGGTCATCGGCGTGGTGCTCGGCCTCGTCATGGGCGAGCGAAAGAGCGCACAGCTCGTCTACTCGGTGGGCGTCCTCGGGCTCTTCGCCTCGGCGGTGTTCCTCCCAGAACACCCGGCCACGACGGTCGCCAAACTGGCCGTCGACAGTCCCACGAACACGACGTACGCGCTCGTCGCGCTCTACGCGGCGGTCGCCGTGGGGCTCTACGCGCTCGCGAGGGCGTACGTCGACCGGGTCGACGTCGAATCGCTGTAGCCACCTGGTTTTTTCTCCGGGCCGGGCACAGGGCTCGTATGGAATACACGACACTCGGCGACACCGGCATGGAAGTCAGCCGGCTCTGTCTCGGCTGCATGAGTTTCGGCGACCCCGACTGGCGCGAGTGGGTCCTCGACGAAGCAGAGTCTCAGCCCATCATCGACCGGGCCATCGATCTCGGTATCAACTTCTTCGACACCGCCAACATGTACTCGACGGGCGAGTCCGAGCGGATCATCGGCAACGCCCTAGAGGGGCGCCGCGAGGAGAGCATCGTCGCGACGAAGGTGTACTTCCAGATGGACGAGGACGACCCGAACTCGGGCGGCCTTTCGCGAAAGACCATCGAGCAGGAACTCGACGCGAGCCTCGACCGGCTCGGCATGGACACGGTCGACCTCTACCAGATCCACCGCTACGACTACGACACGCCGATGGAGGGGACGCTCAGGGCACTCGACGACGCCGTCCGTCGCGGGAAAACACGGTACATCGGCGCGAGTTCGATGTGGACTCACCAGTTCGCCGACGCGCTCCACACCAGCGAGCGCCTCGGACTCGACCGGTTCGCGACGATGCAGAACCACTACAACCTGGTCTATCGCGAGGAAGAACGGGAAATGTTGCCCTTCTGCCAGAAAGAGGGGATCGGGACCATGCCGTGGAGTCCGATGGCCCGCGGGTATCTCACCCGGCCACACGACGAGGTCGACAGCACCGCACGGGGCGCGAGCGAGGAGTACCTCTACGAGCACCCGTATCTCGACGGGGGCGGACCGGCAGTCAACGAGCGAGTCGAGGAACTGGCCGACGAGTACGACGCCTCGATGGCCCAGATCGCCCTGGCGTGGGTCCTGGACAAGGAGTGGGTCGACGCGCCCATCGTCGGGACGACCAGCGTCGAACATCTGGAGGAGGCCGTCGAAGCGCTGGACATCGACCTCGCCGAAAGCGACGTCGAGTATCTCGAAGAACCCTACGAGCCAGTCCCAGTCTCCGGCCACGAGTAGGAACGACTGCCTGTTACACACGCAACATCTATTATCAGGGATGTCATGGGTACTGACACATGAAGCGTCGAGCGCTTCTCACGTCGATGGGGGTTGGGATGGCCGGTATGGCCGGTTGTCTCAACGGGAACTCGAACAGTGGGGGGAACACACCGCAGGAGAACGCGGGAACGCCGGTCGCGGTCTCGACACCGGACGGCAAGAAGGCGAGCTTCGAAACGGCGATCAATCTCAGCCAGGAGGAGGTCGCCCAGGTCGGCACGGAATACGAGTTCGAGATCACGGTCAAGAACACGGGCGGACAGCCCGGCGTCTATCGGGCACCGGTGAAGACGCGGACGGGCAGCGATGTCGAGTACGAGGAACAGTCCACCGCGATGGTGTACGTCGAAGCCGGCGAGTCGAAGACGGCAGCGATTACCGTCCCACCGTTCGAGTCAGTCGGCTCGGCGGACGTTCGGTTCGGCGGTCCCAAGAACACCTGGTCGGTGGAGATCATCGGACCGGACCTGGCGATGGGGGAATCCTTCGAGGTCGACGGGTTCGAGATCACCGTCGAGTCCGTCGAGTTCCAGGACACGTTCACCTACACCGTGAGTGGCTACGAGAACGAGGATACGCCGTCGATTTCGAACGGAAAGTTCGCTGTGGTCACCATCAAGTTAGAGAGCATCGGCAGCAGCAGCTGGATGGCAGACTCACACGACTACAAGATGCTGATCGACGGGAGCGAGCGAACGGCCTGGACGGACGCGAGATACAACAAACGGAGCCTGGCAGCAGGCCAGACAAAGCGCGTCCAGTTGCCCTACGAGGTCGCCGGCGGAACGGCCAAATCCGACCTGATATTCAAGTACGAGGGCGTCCGCGAGGACAAGTACGCCCGCTGGAGTCCCGGGTTCTCGGCTACCACGTCCGGCGACGGGTCCTGAGATGGGTGGGCAAAGCCGAATTAGCAGGGCGGCGGGCTGTTCCCGTTCGACAGGTCAGTCCCAGAACGACTGAGTGCGAGCGTACTGGCGTTCCTGGGACAGGATGTCCCGGTAGAACTCGTCTTCGTCCTCGCGGAGTTTGCTGATGATCCGGGCCGCGTTGTGCGGGCCGACGCCGCGCGCCGCCAGCGCGACGACGGCCTGTTTGCCGTGGCTCTGAACGAGGTTCGCCGACTGGTAGGCCCGGCGCGTCTGTTTCTCCTGTTCGTCGTCTTTTTGTTCGGCTCTGACTGCCGTGACCACCTCGTCGGCCCAGGGGTTGAGCGCGGCGATGCGCGTCGATCCGCAGCCCGGACATTCGGGTTGCTCGTCGACCCGCTCGACGGTCTGTTTGCGCTCCCAGTCCTGACAGTGGAGACAGAAGAGAATGACCCGGTCGCTCTGGATGCGCTCGCGAACGGTCTCGATGACGCTGGCATCGGCGTTCTCCGGCGCGAGCAGTTCTTTCCCCGAAGAGCGCCCACCCAGTCCGATCGGCGTTCGCTCGCTGACGGTCTCGATGGAGAGTTCGCCGGCCTGGATCCGTGCCAGCACGTCGCTGGCCGCCTCGACGGCGAGTTCCTCGTGGAGCAACTCCCGCAGCGCCTCGTCGTAGACGGGTGTGCCTTCGAGGGCATCGAGCAGCCGGCCGCGGCCGAACCCGCCGGCGCTGCCCTTTCGCCAGTTTTTGAGCGTGCCGAACTTCGCGGCGACCTGTGCGAGTTTGAACTTCAGCGCGTCGGCGTGTTTGAGACTGAGTTCGATGATCCCGGCGACGTGTTCGGGGTCGGTCTCGCGGAGCGTCTCGAGCACGTCGTTGACGGTGATTCCCTGGGGGACCTCCAGTTCGATGCGGTAGGGGTCGATCTCCATCCCGACCGAGGAACCGGTTCGCTGACCGATCAGCGCCGAGAGGACGCGCCCGAGCGTCTCGTTGATGGTATGGCCGAAATGCGCTGTCAGAACGACCTCGCGGCCGTGGGACTCGACCAGGATCGTGTCGTCAGTGGGCATCGGCGCGTGGTGGCGGTCGAGTTGCTCCAGGGCTTCGCCGATAGTGTGTTCGTCGGCCGGATAGCGTCGGCTGAGATCTCGGGCGACGGCGTCCACGTCGACGGCCCCGTCCAGTTGCGCGCCGGCGACTTTTCGGATGTCGCCGACCTCCTGGGCGACCTCGTAGGGGACGGGAATCTCCTGGCCGACCCACGAGGGGACTTCACCGGCCGGGTCCTCGACGGGCGTGACTAGCACTTCCTCGTCGTCTTCCTCTACCTCGGTGATGCGCCACATCTCGCCGCGCTGAATGAAGATCTCGCCCGGCGAGGCGAAGTTGACAACGAACTTCTCGTCTAAGGTCCCGACCTGGCGACCGCTGGCCATGTCTTTGACGTCGTAGGTTGCCTCGTCGGGGATCATCGAGAGGTTGTGATAGAAGTACTGCCACGTCCCGCGGCGCTTCTCGATCATGTCCTCGCCTTCTTCGAGCCAGACGACGCGGTTGTCCCCGAGTTCGCGGACCACCTGCTTGAACTCGCCTTCCGTGACGTTCCGGAACGGGTAGGCCCGAGTGACGATGTGGTAGGCCGCCATCGCGGAGATCTCGCCGAAGTCCATGACGAGCCCGGCGATCTGGTTGGCGACGGTGTCGAGACTGCCGTGGTGGATGTTCGCCGGTTCCACGTCGCCGTCGACGGCCTGGCGGGCGATCGCCAGCGCCTCGAACGTGTCGTCGGGCCTGGTCGTGATGACGGTCCCCGAGGAGACCTCGTCTCGACGATGGCCGGCGCGGCCGATCCGCTGGAGGAGTCTGGAGACCTGGCGGGGACTCTGGTACTGGACGACGTGGTCGATGCTCCCCACGTCGATGCCCAGTTCCATCGAGGACGTACAGAGCAACCCCGAGAGGTCGCCGTCCTTGAAACTGTCCTCGACCTCGATGCGGGCCTCCTTCGAGAGCGAGCCGTGGTGGACCTCGATGTCGGTCCCGAGTTCCTTGAACCGCGAGCCCAGCGCCTCGGCGGTCTGGCGCGTGTTGACGAACACGAGCGTCGACTCGTGCTCGCTGACGAGGTCATCGATGGCCCGGACGTGACTCGCCACGTCGACGTTGGTCATCAGCTCGTTTGCGAGTCGCTCGTCCTCGTCGGTGACACGGGGCTCGCGAACGGCGATGTCGATCTCGCTGCCCACGTCGACCTCGATGATCGCACAGCCCCTGTCGCCGGTGAGGAACCGGCCGACCTCCGCGGGGTCGCCGACCGTCGCCGAGAGCCCGATGCGCTGGAACGGGCCGGACAGCTCCCGGATTCGTTCGAGACCGACCGTCAGCTGTGCGCCGCGCTTCGAGGCCGCGAGTTCGTGGACTTCGTCGACGACGACGTGTTCGACGTCTTCGAGCGCCCGCCGGAGTTTCTTCCCAGTCAGCATCGCCTGGAGCGTCTCGGGCGTCGTCACGAGCACGTCCGGCGGGTCGTCGGCCTGTTTCCCCCGCTGGTAGTCGGTCGTATCCCCGTGACGAACGTCGACGTCGAGCCCGAGCGTCTCGCCCCACCAGTCCAGCCGCTCGCGCATGTCGCGGTTCAGCGCTCGCAGCGGTGTCACGTACAGCGCACCGATCCCGAACCGATCGGTGCCTTCGAGGGCATCGAATACGGGAAGCATGGCGGTCTCGGTCTTGCCGGTGCCGGTCGGCGCGACGATGAGGCCGTTCCGCCCGTCGACGAGCGGTGGAATCGCGCGGCGCTGTGGCTCGGTGGGACTCGTGAATCCGCGCTCGGAGAGCGCCGACCGGACCGCCGCGCCGAGTTCGGCGAAGGCGGCCGCTGAACCCGCTTCTGGCATCACCCCGGCTAGCGGATTGAACCGATTAAGCGCACCGCTTGCGGCCGACGCACTGTCACCACCGACGCCTCAGATCCGGTCGTAGGCACCGAGCCGCGTGCCGTCGAGCAGGTACGCCTCCCCGTCCGCCAGTCCGTCGGGGAGGAACGGCGCGAGAAAGCCCTGCCCCTCGACGTTGACCCAGGTCCCCCCCGAGAGGTCGTTGAACCCCGGAAAGACGACGAGTTCACCGTCGATAGCCAGGTCGTCGTCGAAGAATCCCTCGAACGGAGCAGGGTCGAGCGCCCCGCGCAGCCACGCCCGCTCAACGCGAGCGCCGCCGACCTCGTCCTCCAGTCTGACCGCCGGGTGTTCGTGCCCGACACAGACCACGTCAGCCGCCAGCACGTCAGGCGAGGGCCAGGTGTGACCGTGCGCGAAGCCAACATCCCCCAATCGAACACCATGTCCCGGCGAGATGTCGATGTCGAAGCCGTTCGTCTCGACGACGGACCCGATGTCACCGTCGTGGTTCCCCTTCACGACGGTCACCGCGGCGCGGTCGGTGACGGCGTCCAGCAGGTCCACCAGTTCCGCGCGCTCCTCGTCGCCGGGGTCGCCGATGGCGTGGGCGAGATCGCCGAGGAAGAGCAGTTGGGAGACGTCAGTTCGGTCCAGCAGGTCGAGCACGGCAGTTCGGCGCTCGTCGGCGTGGCTGGCGAGTTCGACGCCGTCGTACCGGAGGCCGACCTCCAACCCGGCGTGGTAATCCGCGACGACGAGCGCCCGCCCGTCGGGGAGGTCCGCGACGGCCGCGGGCTCGCCGGGGACGGGTTCGACCGACATCAGATGGGCTTGAGCGTCGCGTCGTCGGGCTCGTAGCAGCGGCCGTCCATCAGCGCGTCCTGGATCGCGTCCTCGACCGCGTCAGGGTCCGCGCCGTACTGGTCGACCACGCTCGCGATAATCTCCTCGCGGTCGGCACCGTCGCCGCCGTTTAGCTCCCGCATCGCCTCCATGACGGCGTCCCCGAGGTCGACGTCTGCTGCGTCCTCGGCCGGTTCTTCGGTTGCGTCGTCGCCACCCTCGTCGTCCTCGGATTCCGCGGTCGGCTCGGGGTCCGGTTCCGCCGTCGACCCGGCTTCGGACTCCGTCGCCGTCGCTGCGTCCGGTTCCGACGCCGCGTCGGGTTCCGTCGTTGGCTCGGGATCGGACGCCGATTCGGGTTCCGGCTCCGCGTCCGGCTCAGGTTCGGGATCGGGATCGGGCGTCTCGATGTCGGCTTCGCCCGGTTCCTCGACTTCGGTCCCGGTCGAGAAGTCCGTGCCGAACTCCTCCTCGATGCGCTCGCGCTCGTCGTCCTCCATCTCGAACTCGCCGGGCTCGAAGTCGCCGATGTCCTCCTCGTCCGAGTCCCCGGCATCGACGTCTGTCCCCGAGTCACTGACCGGTCGGTCTTCGACCGTCGGTTCCGTTTCCGCGTTCGTCGCGGTCTCGACAGCGGCGTCCGAGGACGTACCGGGTTCGGCCGTCGGAGACTCGCCACCCGAGTCGACTGCCGGTTCGGAGTCCGTCTCCGTCGATGTGGCCTCGGCCGGTTCCGGTTCGGAGTCCGTCGTGACCTCGGCCGATTCGTCCTCGCCCGTTACGGCGTCGTCGGTGGTCGCTTCCGCGTCCGCTGTCTCCGTTTCGGCGGTCGAGACCGCATCGTCTGTCGCTTCGGTGGTACCTGTTTCTGTCGACACCGACTCGCTCGCCGACTCCGTCGCCTCCGCCGTCGACTGCTCGGCCGACGATGGCGTCGTGGTCGGCTCCGTCGCCTCCTCGCCCCCGGCGTTCGGGGTACCTGCGATCTCGGTGTCGATCAAGTCCGAAAGCGTCGCACTCCCGCTCGCGTCCGGACGGACTGACAGCGAGTCGACCTCGTCGCGGTCGCCGGCGACGACGCGGGCGGCGTCGAGTGCCGTTCCCTGCAGTGCCTGCAGGTACGTCGGCGTCGTCCCGTAGTGTTCGATGGCCATCGCGGTGCCGGAGGCGAGGCCCTCGTCGACCCCCGAGGCTTCCAGCACCTCGCGCAACTCGTCGCCGCGCTCCTCGCGTCCCAGCGCCCCGGCCATCGTCGCGATGCGGTCCAGCGTCCGCTCAGCCGTCGTGACGGTCCAGCGGTCGCGCGTCTCCGCGTCGACCTCGTTGATGCTCTCCGGGCGGACCGAGGTGTAGACGACGTCCGAATCGTCCGGCTGGAAGGTTCGGGCTTTCCCGGTGACCGAGACGAACAGGGGCGGGTCGGCCCGTTCGAGGAAAGCCATCTCGTCGGGCTGGTACTGGCCGGCGTAGACCACGAACGCGCCCGTCGGGTCGACGATGCGCGCCCGCAGCACGTCGTCGTTGACCTGTTCGAGTTCGGTCAGAACGCCGACGACGAACAGCCGGTTGACGCGTGCGCCCGTGGGCGTGACCACGTAGTTCGGTGCCCGCTCCTCGTCGCTCTCGGAGTAGGAGAAGTCCGCGTCCTCGTACTCGGCGGCGAACAGTCGGTAGGCGACCTCGCGGCGACCCGCACCGCCCTGGTCGGACTCGCTTTCGCTCACGCGAACCACCCCTGGATGGTGAGGGAAAGGTCGTCAGTCGCAGCCAGGGAGGGACCGAAGGTCCCTCTTGCAGCCGGCGCCGATGGCGCCGGCGACCGCCTGCTGGAACGTCTGACGGCACTCATGCGTCCACCTCCGAGAGCAGGGCGCGAGCGCGTTCAGCCGGGTCGTCCTCGCTCCGAGAGAACTCCGTGGCATCGAGGTTCGCGCCGTACTCGTCGACCGACAGCGATCCGCGGACGCGGTACTCGTGGCCGACGATGCGGCCGGCGATGGTCTCGGCGACGACGGACTGGTCCATCTCGTCGCGGGCGTGTTCTTTGGCGTCGGACAGGTCGCCGCCGTACACCTGGGCCGTGAGTTCGTCGCCCAGTACTGCGGTGACTGTCCCGGTGCCGTCGTCGACGATGGCCTTCGTGCGAAGGTCGTCCTCGCCGTCGACCTCGCCGTGGCTACGACACTGCCCCTTCTGGATGACGCGACCGCAGTCGGGACAGCGCTCGATGAGGCCCGACCCGTCCCGGATCGAGATGACGTTCCCGACGACGGCCACGTCGTAGGCCCCGCCGCGCTCGACGGCCTCGTTGATCGGCAACTGTTCGGGTTCGTCCCGCGCCTCGACCGGTTGGTCCCTGGTCGACACGGTCGTGAACTCCGAGAAGTTGACCGAGGGAACGCCGCGGAACTCCCGGACGTAGGCGTTCTCGACCCGGATCGAGGCGTCGGTCTCGATCCCCGCTCGCGGTTCCCAGTCGGTGAAGGGGAGCCGTGCCGTCTCGTCGGCCAGGGTCCCCGAGAGGATCTCGGTCTCCCCGTCGCGGCCGTCGATGACCTTCGACTCGCATTCGACGACTCGCACGTCGAGGTTCACGCCGCGGTCCCCCGGTGAGAGGTCGGCCAGCGACGCGTCGCCGCCGACCTCGTAGTCGAGGGCGAGGGTCTCGTCGACGCGTTCGACGTCCGTGCTCTCGCCGAGGTTCAACTCGGGGTTGCCCTCCCACTCTCGGACGCCGGCGTTACCGATCTGGACCGTTTCGCCGGGCTGGAGGGAGAAGTCCTCCCAGGCGGTGTAGGATATCTTGCCGGTCTCGTCGGCGAGTTGGCCCTCGAAGATGACGTGGTTCTCGCCGCGGTAGTGGATCGGTCGTTTCCCGACGGAGAGGATCGTCGCCGTGACGGTCACCGAGGAGTCCTCGGTCGACACCTCGGCCACGTCGACGGCACTGGGTGCGCCGCCGCCGCTGCTCGTTCCGTCGCCGTACTTCCGGCGGAGGCTCTGTTTGGCCTCGTCGATCGGGACGCTGTACGACACCAGGTTCTCCAGGTCGGATCTGACCTCCTCTTTGTCAACACCGAGGTCGGAGGCGAGTTCCTCGGCATGATCGTCTAACTCCATCACCGTGGCCTTCGAGGGGCCGTGGTAAAATGCTGTCGCGACCCCCGAATCCGGAGCCCATCGTAAGAGCGTTACCAGCGGGACCGAAACCGTCGGACATGCGCGTCGTCGTCAACGCAGCGATGAGTGCCGACGGGAAGATCTCCTCCCGCGAGCGGACCCAGATCGAGATCAGCGGGCCGGACGATTTCGACCGCGTCGACCGGCTCCGGGCCGAGAGCGACGCCGTCATGGTCGGCGTCGGGACCGTCCTCGCCGACGATCCCTCGCTGACCCTCGACAGCGAACAGCGACAGTCCGAGCGCGAGGCGAACGGCAAGTCCTCGAATCCGGCCCGCGTCGTGGCCGATTCACGCATCCGGACGACCCCCGACGCGACGGTGCTCGACGACGCCGCCCCCACCTACCTGCTCGTCAGCGAAGCCGCGCCGACCGACTTCGTCGAGCAGATGGAGGAAGCCGGCGCGACCGTCATCGCCACCGGCGACGACAGGGTAGACCTGGTCGACGCTCTCGGGGAACTCGAAGCCGAGGGGATCGACCAGCTCATGGTCGAAGGCGGTGGCGAACTCATCTTCTCGCTGTTCGCGGCCGGCCTGGTCGACGAGTGTTCGGTGTTCGTCGGCCCCAAGATCATCGGCGGGCGGGACGCTCCGACGCTCGCGGACGGCGACGGCTTCACCGAGGAGTTCCCGGAACTGTCGCTGGAGGCGGTCGAGCGACTCGACGACGGCGTCCTGTTGCAGTGGCAGGTTCCCTAGAAAAGCGGACCGAGTACCGAGTTAGTGGTCGTGGCCGGTCATCTCGCCGAACGTCTCGCCGAACCGCTCCTCGAAGAGATCCAGCGTGTGTTCTTCGGCCGCTTTGACTTCCTGCTGGGGTTCGCCCTGACTGTGGTGGACCGCACCGTGGATCCGCTGGGCCAGCCCGATCATCGCGATGTCGCCGACGATCTCCGGGTCAGTCTCGGCTTCCTGTCGGAGCATGTCGAGCAGGCCCGTTGGAACCGTCAGTTCGTCGGCCGTTCCGTCCTCGTCTTCGATGGTGAGCGTCACCGTCTCCTGATTTGCCATGCCCGGTCCTTGGCGGACCACCTTGAAGCATCTGTTGGGTCCGTGTTCGTCGACCGACGGACCGCCTGCCACCATATTGAACACCCTGTTCGGCCCAATACGTCTCAATAGCCCTCCTAGCGAGCTATTTACTGTCGCGGCCGGACGACGGTGACATGGTGGCAACCGATCTGCTCACGGTCGTGACGGTCCTGCTGACGCTCGGATGGATGGCCGACCTGGTCGTCGATACCACACGGATGTCCGCTGTCACCGACGTTTGGAGCCAACCAGAGAAGGACATGGACGCATAGCCGAAGGAAGTGTCATACCCAGAACTATTTTGTGAACGTCGGTCACAGGGGCGACTGTCATGGTCCCCCGAACGCGCCCCCTCCCCACTGCGATAGCGATAGCCGTGTTGGCGGTCACGGTGATCGCCGTCGGAAGCGCTGCGCCCCCACCACAGTCGGTCTGTGAGCCGTGCGTCGAAGACCTCGAGTGGAGCGGCTATCGACACGGCGTCGCACTGCAGGTCACCGAGAGCAACGCGACGATGCGAGTCCACGAGAACGGGAGCGCGACCTGGACGGTTACCAGCCGATTCACTCGGGCAGCGGGCGTCGAGCGGTCCCGCCCGAACACGACGCTCCGGGACCCGTCCACACTCCAGCAGAACCGAACGCTCCGTCGAACCGTCGTCCGGGAGGTCATCGGTGCCGACCGAGGAGACACGCGGCTTCAGTCGCTTCGGGTCAACGATTCGACGATACGCTTCACCTACCACGAATCGGATGTCGCCAGACGAACGCCCGGGGGTGTCCTCCTCGTCGAGAGGTACTACACGCGGAGCATGGGGAGCGGGTGGTACGTCGACGTGGACCGACTGACCGTGGTCGGCCCGCCGGGAACAGTGGTGTCGAACGACGTTACCGACGCCGTCGGATCGAGCGTCGCGACGACGGATGGACGGCGGTTCGTCCTGCGAGGCGAGACGCGGCAGAACTCGTCGATGAATCGGCCCATTCCGGACTCGCCATCGCTCGATCGAAGCGACTTCTTCGTCGCTTTCGCCGACCCCGGACCGACGGCCGGCGTGGCGACCGCGCTCGGCATCGCGAGTGTGACACTCCCATTTGTGGTCGTGAATTTCGTCGCGTACCGCTGGGTGGGGACCGGCATCCTGCTGGTGGCACTCGGAGCCGTGGCGACGGTCCGGACCCGGCGCGGGAACCCCCTCGGCAAGCGGACACTGGCCCTCTGGGCCGGCGGGACGCTGGGCAGCTATCTCCTCCTGACGCTGTTCCTGTTACCCCCGTCCGACGCCCCACCGTTCGTTTCGTTCATGACGGGCGTCTTCTCAGCGCTCGCCGTGCTGTTCGGTTTCGGCAGTTGGTTCAGCTACGGGTGGCTCTCGTCGAACGACGGTAAATCGACCGGGGCGGAGAACTAGTCGTCGGCCTCGGCGTCGGCCGTCGCACTCTCGGCGGACTCCGCAGTCGCGTGTTCTTCGAGGTACTCGTCGGCGTCCAGTGCCGCCTTACAGCCCATGCCGCCCGCGGTGATCGCCTGCTGGTAGTGGAAGTCCACCACGTCGCCCGCGCCGAAGATGCCGTCGACGGCAGTTTTCGTCTGGCCGCCGTCGGTGCCGCCCTGCGTCTTGAGGTACCCGGCCTCGTCCATCTCGACGCCCGTGCCTTCGAGGTACTCCGTGTTCGGCGTGTGACCGATGGCGAGGAACACCGCGCCGACGTCGAACTCGATCTCCTCGGTGTCGGGGTCGTCGAGTTTCTCAGTCGGGTGGCCCTCGGGATGGCGGACGAGCGAGACGTGGTCGACGCCGTCCTCGGGGGTCCCGTGGATCTCGGTCGCCTCGGTGTTTTTCATGATCTCGATGTCGCCGTCCTCGACCTTCTCGTGGACGCGGTCGATCCAGTAGTCCTCGGCACGGAACTCCTCGCGGCGGTGAGCGATGTAGACGGTGTCGGCGAACTTCGTCAGGAAGGTCGCTTCCTCCATCGCGGCGTCGCCGCCGCCGATGACGAGCATGTCCTCGTCGCGGAAGAACGCGCCGTCACAGGTCGCACACGTCGAGACGCCGTAGCCCATGAGTTCGTCCTCGCCGGGAATGCCGAGGGTCCGGGCGCTCGCGCCCGAGGCAGCGATGACGGCGTCGGCAGTGTAAACGGTGCCGTCACGGAGTTCGACGCGGAACGGGCGGTCGCTCGCATCGATGTCGGTGACGATGCCGTGGTCGATGTCGGTCCCGAACTGCTCGGCCTGCTCTTTCATGTTGTTGACCAGGTCGGGACCGCTGATTCCGTCCGGAAAGCCCGGGTAGTTTGCCACGTCGGTCGTCAGCGTCAGCTGGCCACCGGGTTCGTCACCCTCCAGGACGAGCGGGTCGTTGTTCGAGCGAGCGGCGTAGATCGCCGCGGTCAGTCCCGCGATTCCCGTGCCTGCAATGATGAGCCTCCGGTGTTCGACGGCCTCGTCAGTCATGGCTGTAATTAGCTGCGGCGCAGACATTAAGCCTACGCTGTCCCGTCCAGCCTGCACAACCGGCGGTCGCGCCGACAACGCTTAGGGGCGTGCCGCCAGTGCTACCGCTATGGCCGCTGACATCGAGGAGAAGACCGACCGGTACGAGGGACTGCTCGCCGAAGCGCTCGACGAAGCCGAGTGCGGGGTCCCGCCGGACACACCGCTCGGCGACGCCGCAGCCGAATACGAGGAGATGGCGCGGTCGTACCTGGAGGACGGACGCCACTTCCGCGAAGAGGACGACCTCGTGAATGCCCTGGCGTCGTTTTCCTACGGGCACGCGTGGCTGGACGCGGGCGCACGCATGGGGCTGTTCGACGTGCCTGAAGAAGGGCACCTGTTCACCGTCTAACCGTCGCAGTGGGGCGCTTTCCAGGTCCGAAACTCCCCACCTGCCTTTTTCGGCTTCCGGCGACGACGTGTGGGTATGCCCGGTGTTTCCAGCGGAGATCGGAGAGTGCAACTGATCGGCCTCGCCTTCTTCGTCGTCGCGGCGGTCGGGACAGTCGTGTACGACTGGGACTTCAGCGGCGATTCGGGGGCCGTTCCGACCGCGCTGGCGCTGGTCGCCGTCGCAGTTGCGATCGCGGTGACGTTACTTCGGCGGCGGTAGGGGGCCAAGCCGGTTGCTGGGTCGGCCGATCGATCACGGTCCCGACCCCGAGAGAGCCCACTGCCGGTGCCGGTGCTATTAACTCGGTCTGTCGCTTCTTGTCGGCCGAATGGAGGGGATCCTCTGGTACGTGCTGACGGGCACGCGGGGTGGGACCAACCGGGCACGGATTCTCCGAGCGCTCGACGATCGCCCGCGGAACGCCAACCAGCTCGCGGCGGATCTCGACCTCGATTACAAGACGATCCGCCACCATCTCGACGTGCTGGTGGACAACGACGTCGTCGAGTCTACCGGCGACGACTACGGCGCCGTTTACCTCCTGACGGACCGGACCGAGCACAACTGGGAGACGGTCGAGGACATCATCGCGGAGGTCGAGTGAGTATGGTCGAATTTGGGAAAGAGTATATTTCAGGCGTGTTCGAAGGGAGGCACAGATGGGTATCTGGCTAGATGCCGCCAGCGCGGCGACGGCACTGAACGTGTGCATGCTCGTCGTGCTGACGGGCATCTGGCTCCGGAACTACGGCGAGTTCCGGTCGAAGCACACGCTCGGGTTCGTCGTCTTCGGCGTCCTGCTGCTCGCCGAGAACCTCCTGTCGTTTTACTACTACGTCCTCGACCCGCAGGTCGCGACGCTGTTGTCCTCGGCGGCCCCGGTCGCCGGCCGGGCGATGATGTTCGTCCAGTTACTGGAGTTCGGTGCGCTCGTCTTTCTCACCTGGATCACGCTCGATTAGTCCAGGACGCGATTCCCGCCGTACCGAGGCGATTTCGGAGAGAATTGGGTGAGAACCTGGCCGCGGTGTGGTGACACCTGGGAAAATCGTCTTTTAGACAGTCGTGGAGCGTTCTCACGATGGTCGACAGAACTCGGCGAACGGTACTCGCGACGGTCGGTGGAACGGTTGCGCTCGGACTGGCCGGCTGCAGTCAAAACGAGGGTGCGGGCGGAACCGAGACGAACGGCACCACGACCGACGAAATGACAGAGGGAGAGACGACAGAGGAGGAGACGACCACGACGGAGACGATGTCCGATGAGATGGCGAACGTCCGCGTCGCGCACATGTCCCCGGACGCGCCGAACGTCGACGTGTACGTCGACGGCGACCCGGTGCTGACTGACGTTCCCTTTCGGACCACGAGCGACTACCTCGAACTCGCGCCCGGGACGTACACGGTGATGATCACGGCCGCGGGCGACGAGAGCACCGTCGTCTTCGAGGACGACCTGACGGTCGAAGCGGCCGACTACACGGTCGTCGCAGCCGGGGAACTCGCCGACGACGGCGAAGCCTTCGAAGTACTCGTACTGGAAGACGATACGAGCGACCCCGGTGGCGACAGCGCGCGAGTCAGGCTGGTTCACGTCGCACCCGACGCGCCGGCCGTCGACGTCACCAGCGGCGGCACGACGGTGTTCGACGGGGCTGCGTACGGTGAAACCGCGACTCAGACCGTCCCGGCCAACGACTACACGCTGGAGATCCGACCGGACTCGGACGGGGACGACGCCGAGGTCGTCGCCGACTACGACGTGTCGCTGAACGGTAGAACGGCCTACACGGTCTTCGCTGCCGGGTACCTCTCCCCCGACGACGAACCGACTGACGAGTCCTTCGACCTGCTCGTCGAACAGGACGCGAGCTATTGAGGCCGGCTCCGGATTCCCACGAAAACGGTCCCCCTGACGCACGACGCGATGACGGTCCCGGGCGGGAAGAGTCCGAACCCCCGTTCTGTCATCGAACCAGTTCCGGCCCTTCTCGCAATGAGTCCGACAACGAACGGACCGCTCGCAATCGCGGTGACGTGTCGATAACCCTATCAAAAATCATCATTCGTTATAAAGTGGCGCGAAAGGTTTAAATAGCTATCGCACTTACTGATAGTTAGCAATAGCCGGAGATTTCTTAAGGTTTCCGCCGCCGGCAACGCAGGACATCCAATGAGCGACACAACAATCAGAACCTCGGACGCGGAACAGACGCGGGAACGACAGTCGATCGAGTCGACGCCGGAGGCCGTTTCGACGGACGAACAGGAGGCAAACGAGAACGAAGTCTGCCCGGAGTGCAGCGGCAGCCTCGTCACTGACAGCGAACACGGCGAGACAGTCTGTCGTGACTGCGGGCTCGTCGTCGAGGAAAACGAGATCGACCGCGGACCGGAGTGGCGCGCGTTCAACGCCTCCGAGAAGGACAACAAGAGCCGGGTCGGAGCCCCGACGACCAACATGATGCACGACAAGGGGCTCTCGACCAACATCGGCTGGCAGGACAAGGACGCCTACGGGCGGTCGCTGTCCTCCAGCCAGCGCGAGAAGATGCAGCGACTCCGCACCTGGAACGAGCGGTTCCGGACCCGGAACTCCAAAGAGCGCAACCTGAAACAGGCGCTGGGCGAGATCGACCGCATGGCCTCGGCGCTCGGCCTGCCCGAGAACGTCCGCGAGACCGCCAGCGTCATCTATCGCCGCGCGCTCGACGAGGACCTCCTTCCCGGACGGTCCATCGAAGGCGTCGCCACCGCGTCGCTGTACGCCGCCGCACGGCAGACGGGAACGCCCCGAAGCATCGACGAGATGATCGCCGTCTCCCGGGTCGACGACATGGAGATGACCCGGACCTACCGGTACATCATCCGGGAACTGAAACTCGAGATCAAGCCGGCCGACCCGGAGAGTTACGTCCCCCGATTCGTCTCGGACCTTGACCTCTCCGAGGAGGTCGAACGCGGAGCTCGCGAACTCATCGAGGACGGCCGCCAGGCCGGACTCCTCAGCGGCAAGTCGCCGGTCGGCCTCGCGGCCGCCGCGGTGTACGCCGCCTCCCTGCTGGCCAACGAGAAGGTCACCCAGTCCGAGGTCAGCGAAGTCGCGAGCATCAGCGAGGTCACCATCCGCAACCGGTACAAAGAGCTACTGGAAGCCAAACAGGTCGCGGCCTGATTCCGGACTCTCGGGGTGTGAACTCTTGGCAACCTTTTTCTGCCTGCCGTATGTGAACAATAACCACATGAAGGAGACATACGTCCGGTTGCTCTGCCCGGAGTGTAAGAAGGGATGGGAGTCGACGCCCAGCGACCTCCCGTCACACAAGCGGACGTTCCACTGTCCGAACTGTCACGCGAGCCGGCGGCTCGCCGAGTTCACGCGAACGGAACACGATCTGGAGACGCTGAAGTCGGTGCAATAGAACCCGACTCGGCGGCGGTTCAGTCGCTCGTCGGCGACAGTGCGCCACAGGCCTCACAGCGGAGCATCAGTGCTCCTTGCTCGCGCTCGAACTTGGTGTCGGGGAGCCCACACTCCGAACAGAGGACGTACTCCTCGACGTACTCGTCGAGGGCGTCCTGAACGCGTCGTTGTCCGAACTCGCCGGTCAGTCTGGCACGGCCGCTCTCGTCGATGTGCCCGCTCGTCCCGAGTTCGCTCTGGAGGAACTTCATCACGTGGTCGTCTTCGCGGTCGAGTCGCTTCGTCGTGGACTGGAAGTTCTCGTAGACCGTGACGTTGCCTTCCTGTCGGACCTCGGGGTCCGGCACGTCGAACCGGTCGGTGCTGCCCTCGATCTCCGGGGTGTGCTCCATCGCCCGGTCGAGTTGGTCTTCGTAGTCCATATCTGGACTCAACCGCGCACGAGACAAAAAAGTTTCAGCCGGCGCGCGCGACGTATATGGGTGTCGATCGACGATGATTCCGAACGTACCGAGTATGAAACAACTCTGTTTAGATTGATTGACGACCACAAATCACTTGAAAACCCCCTTATTGCCGGCTCTCCGGCAGGGTCGTGTGTTAACGGTCCTCAGAGTAATACTATAACCCTTGAGTGGTTACGCTCGGGTGACCATGAAGAAGCAGGAACTCATCCATCTCCACGGCCTGCTTGCACAGGTACAGAACCACTACGAAGAGCGCACAGGGAACACCGTCGAGCACGACGAGTACGCGCGAATCAACGTCCGACCGACGTCGATTCACAAGTCCAAGGACGACCACAAGGAAGCCGTCTTCGCGCTGGCGGACGGCATCAACTCCGAGATGTCCGAGGAGAAGACCGAACAGATTCCTGCTGCGGCCGACTGAGCGGACTCTTTGCGTCGTTTTCTCTCTTGCAGTCCGAGTCTTCACTTTCTCTGACGGCTCTCACCGACAGCAAGCGACGGGTAATGAGCCGCAAGTCCTAACAGAACTGTTGTCGTGAAAACCGGCGAGCGTTACTTGTCGATGAGTTCCTCGAACTCGGGGAGAACCTCGTCGTCGGCCGACTGGTCGCCCGCCGCATCGTCGACCGTCTCGTCGGCCGTCGTCTCCTCGGACGCCTCCGCGTCCGAGTCCGTCTCGGTCTCCTCGTCGTCGTCCTCTTTGACTTCCTCGATTTCCAGCACGTCGAGCGGGATGTTCTCGAGCCGTTGACCGATCTCCTTCCGGGCGATGCGGGCGGCGTGTTCCTCGCGTTCGACGTTGAACACGGTCATCTCCAGTTCGAGGGCGACGAGGCTCTCGTCGGCCGCAATAAAGGCCGGCTCCAACCCCTCACCGCAGTGTGGACAGGACCGCTCGCCCATGTTGATCTCGACGTAGTTGAGATCGGGATTGAGCATTTCACCCGTTTTCGAGATGGCGATGCGGACGGCTTCGTCCGGTGTCTCGACGTCGTACACCGGAACTGCGGCCTCCACGACAACTCTGCAGTTCATGCCAACTGATTGGCGAGCCAGTGGTAAGAAGGTTAGCGTCCGTTCAACCGGTATCGGGAGCCTTCACGCGTTACGGACTGCCTGTTTCCGAACTCGACACCGACCGGGAACACCGGGAACCGCTGTAGCGACTCGTAACCCCCAAGCGTGTCCACCCCCTCCCACCCATCGATGGAACAGGGCGTCATCCCCGTCGAGTCGCTGTCCGGTGGCTTCGATCTGCAGTCGACCATCGAGAGCGGGCAGTCCTACCTCTGGCACCGCGAGGACGGGACGACCTACGAGACCGACCGGGCCTACGGCGACGACGGCTGGTACTGGACCACGTTCCGACCCGCCGACCGCACTGACCCCGCAGTGGTCCGCGTTCGCCAACTCGACGGCCGCCTGGAGTGGGAATCGGGCGTCGACGCCGAGGCCCACCTCCGTCAGCGCCTCCGACTCGACGACGACCTCGACGCGATTCTCGACGCGACACCCGACGACCGACTGCTCGCGGACGCCTACGAGACCTATCGCGGAATGCGACTCGTTCGCGACCCGCCGTTCGGGACACTCGTCTCGTTTATCTGCTCGGCACAGATGCGCGTCGCCCGCATCCACGGGATGCAAGCGGCGCTCCGCCGGACCTATGGCCAGGAGGTTACCTTCAAGGGTAACTCTTACCGGGCGTACCCGACGCCGGAGGCGCTCGCGGGAGCGACTGAGGCGGAACTCCGGGAGTTAGGACTCGGCTACCGTGCGCCCTACGTCCAGCGCAGCGCCGAACTGGTGGCGACGGGCGACCGCGACCCGGTCGACGCGACGGGTCGCCCCTACGAGGCGGCCCGCGAGTTCCTCACCGGGTTCGTCGGCGTCGGGCAGAAGGTGGCCGACTGCATCCTGTTGTTCTCGCTGGGCTACCTCGAAGCGGTGCCCCTGGACACCTGGATCCGGTCGACGATCGAGGAGTACTATCCCGAGTGTGACCGGGGGAACTACGACGAGACCTCACGAGCGATCCGAGCGGCCTTCGGCGGGGAGTACGCGGGCTACGCCCAGACGTACGTCTTCCACTATTTGCGCAACGGCGATGATTGAGGCGGGAGTCACGTACCTTTTGAGCGGCGCGAGTCAAGATCCAGCCATGAGCGACAGTGGCCGCGCCCACGTGTTCGTCACCGGCAAGGTGCAGGGAGTGTACTATCGAGCGAACACCCGGGATACAGCGCGTGAACACGGCGTCGACGGCTGGGTCCGGAATCTCGACGACGGCCGCGTCGAAGCCGTCTTCGAGGGACCGGAAGCCGACGTCGAGGCGCTCGTCGAGTGGTGCCACGAGGGCAGCCCCCGGGCACGCGTCGACGGCGTCGAAGTCGAGTACGAGGACCCCGAGGGGATCGACGGGTTCGAGATTCGGTACTGAACTCCCGCAGGCTTAACGGTCGGCCCCTCGAAGCCAGGCCCATGATGCGGATACAGGATCAGGCCGTCCTCGACGAGAACGCCGCGGCACTGGGGGTGCCACGAAAGCAGTTGATGGAGTCCTCCGGGCACGCCGTCGCCCGCGTCGTCCGCGAGGTGGCCGACGCCGACAGCGAGGTCGCGATCGTCGCCGGCCGCGGGAACAACGGCGGCGATGCCTTCGTCACCGCCCGTTTCCTGGACGACTACGACGGTAGCGTCCACCTCCTCGGCCGTGCCGAGACCATCACCACGGATATCGCCAGGGAAAACTGGGACGCCCTCCAGCGAGCGGAACTCGACGCCCGTGAAGTCCGGGACTCAGCCGACCTCGACCTGGGGAGTCCCGACGTGATTATCGACGCCATGCTCGGCACCGGCGTCACGGGCGCGCTCCGGGAGCCCGAGGCGACGGCCGCCCAGCGAATCAACGACGCCGACGCGACGGTCGTCGCCGTGGACGTGCCTTCGGGGGTCAACGCCGACACGGGCGAGGCCGCCGGCGTGGCCGTCGAAGCCGACCACGTCGTCACGTTCCACGAAACCAAGCCCGGACTCGCGGCTGTCGACGCCGACGTGACGGTCGCCGACATCGGCATCCCCGAAACCGCCGAACGGTTCGTCGAACGCGGCGACCTCCTGCGCCTCTCCCGGGACCCGGCGAGTCACAAGGGCGACCACGGCGAAGTGCTGGTCGTCGGCGGCGGCCCCTACACCGGCGCGCCGGCGCTCGCGGCCCAGTCGGCGTTTCGGGCCGGCGCGGACCTCGTTCGCGTCGCCTGTCCAGAGTCCGTCGCCAGCGAAGTGCAGAGCTTCGAGGAGGGGATCATCACCCGCGCCTTCGCCGGCGAGATGCTCCAGCCAACCCACGTCGACCAGCTCCTCGATCGCGCCGTCCAACACGACGTGGTCGTGTTCGGCCCCGGACTCGGCGACGCCAACGGGACGCTCGAAGCCGTCGGGGAGTTCCTCGAGGCGTTCGACGGCCGGGCCGTCGTCGACGCCGACGCGCTCCAGGTCGTCCCCGACGTGGAGACCGATGCGACGCTGCTGTGTACGCCCCACCAGGGCGAACTCCAGGCGATGGGCGGCGAGACCGACGAGGACTGGCGCGAACGGAACGACCTCGTGGCAGGGTTCGCCGACGACATCGGCCACACCCTGCTCGTCAAAGGTGCCTACGACGTGATCTCCGACGGAGAAATGACGCGCGTCAACCGCACCGGAAACCCGGGAATGACGGTCGGCGGCACCGGCGACGTGCTGGCGGGCGCGGCCGGGGCGCTGCTCTGTACCCAGGACCCGGTCGACGCCGGTGCCATCGCGGCCTACGCGAACGGCCGCGCCGGCGACATCGTCGTCGAGGATCGCGGGTTCGGCCTGACGGCCGCGGACCTGCTCGATGCACTCCCCACGGCACTCTGGGGTGATCAGGATGAGTGAAGATCCCGCAGAGACGAGCGACCGGGACGACCTCACCCACACCGACGACACTGGGTCGGTCCAGATGGTCGACGTGGGCGACAAACCCGACACGGCTCGTCGAGCGACGGCCCGCGGCGAGATACACCTGCAGGAATCGACGGTGGCGGCCATTCGCGAGGACGGTATCGAGAAGGGCGACGTGCTGGCGACGGCCCGCGTCGGCGCAGTCCAGGCCGTCAAACACACCTGGGAGACGATCCCGATGTGTCACCAGATCCCGATCACGAACGTCGACACCGACTTCGAACTCGACGACGACCGCGTCGTCCTGACGGTCGCTGTCGAGACAACGGGAAAGACCGGGTGCGAGATGGAGGCCCTGGAGGGCGTCACGACCGGGCTGAACGTCGTCTGGGACATGGTCAAGGCCGCGGAGAAGGACGCCGACGGGGGGTACCCGGACACGGCGATTCGTTCGGTCGAGGTCGTCGAGAAGGAAAAGCGCTCTCTCGCGTGAGAATCGACCCCCGGGTTAGGCCGTTGTGAGTTTTGTGGTCGATACCTAACCGCGAAACATAAGTTCTGGAACGGCTTACATAGGACTACACATGAGAAACATCGGACTGAAAGCCCGAATGGCGGTAGTGGGGTCGATACTGTTCGCCTTCTACACGCTGGGTATTTCGTTCTTCTACGCGGTGTTCGGCGTCCCGATACCGATACTTGTCGGACTGAGCGTCGTCTTCGTCGTCTTCCAGTACAAGCTCAGCAAATGGTTCACGCTCCGGTCGCTCAAGGGCCAGGAGTTACCCGAGGACAAGTATCCCGAGATCCATCGGTTCGTCGAGCAAACCAGCAGGGACATGGGTATCGACAAGCCGACGCTGTACCTCGTCGAAATGGGGGTTCCCAACGCCTTCGCGCTCGGTCGCCGGGGCAACGGGACCGTCGCGGTCTCCCGTGAACTGATCCAGTTGCTCGAACGCGACGAACTCGAAGGCGTCGTCGCTCACGAGCTGGCCCACCTCCAGAACCGCGACTCCATCGTCATGCAACTGGGGCAGGGCGTCGCCTCGGTCATCGGCTTCGCCGCCTACTTCGCGGTCATTCTCTCGGGCGACAACGATCTCGTCGACATCTTCATCGGGATGATCGTGAGCAACATCGCCCAGATGCTGGTGATGGTGTTCGTCTTCGCCATCTCCCGACACCGCGAGTACGTCGCCGACAGGGACGCCGCGACGGCGATCGGTCGCGGTGACCCGCTCGCGCGTGCCCTGGAGAAGATCTCCGCCGGTGCCCAGCGGAGTCAGCCGACCGATGCAGCCAAAGAGGTCAACGCCCTCTGTATCTTCGGCGGCGGCGCGAGCCTCCTGTCGACGCACCCGCCGACCGAAAAGCGCATCGAACGGCTCCGCAGTTACTGATGGTCGCTCGCGAACTGATCGCGGCCGTCCTCGGCGTGGGATTCGGACTCTTCCTCGTCGCCTTTCCGCAGGCGTTCGTCCGGTCGTGGACCGCCGGCCGCGGCCGGCCGGACCCCTCCCGCGGCGAGTACGGTGCGGACGGGTCCACGCCCGAGAAGTGGCTGTGGGTCGTCCGCGGTGCCGGCGTCCTCGTCGCCGCTATCGGAATCGGGTTCGGCGCGTCGCTGTACCTCTAGAAGAAACAGAACCGAACGACGTCACGCGGACTCGGCCGGCACCAGTTCGCCGGCTTTCGACCGGGACTGCTCGACGACGGCCGGACGAGCCTCGAACTCGATGACGACTTCGTCGCCGTAGTCGACGGTGTCGACGTGTGCGTGGTCGTGGATCCAGGAGACGACGCTCATCGTGTCGTCGGTCATCGGGAGCACGAGCCGTTCTTCCACCAGTTCGGGTAGTTCGCCGTCGATACGCTCACGGAGTTCCGCGACGTTCTCGCCAGTCTTGGCGCTCACAGCGACCGGGTTGGGCGCGAGCGCCGACAACGCCTCGCGTTTCTCCTGTAGTTCCGCGTCGCTGACGGCGTCCGTTTTGTTGAGCACCGTCACGATGGGCGCTTCGTTGCGCTCGTAGAGCGTGTCGTGACAGGTGACGAGTTTCTCGCGGATCTCGTCGATCGGTTCGCTCACGTCGACGACCAACAGGACGAGATCGGCGCGGTACACGGCGTCCAGCGTCGACTTGAACGACTCGACGAGCCAGTGGGGCAGGTCCGTGATGAACCCGACCGTGTCGGTGACGAGCACGTCCCGCCGGTCCATGTCGACGCGGCGAGTCGTCGTGCCGAGCGTGGTGAACAGTCGGTCCTCGCTCTCGGCGGTCGTGTCCAGGTCCGGATGGAGGTCGACGTTCTCGTCGACATCGAGGTCCTCGGCGAGGCGGCGCAACAGCGTCGATTTCCCGGCGTTCGTGTAGCCGGCCAGCGCCACCAGGTCGAACCCGGACTCCCGGCGCTGCTCGCGGCGGTGTTGCTCGGTCTGCTCGATGTTTTCGAGTTCGTCCCGGATGTTGGAGATCTGTTTCTTGATGTCACGCTCGCGGGACTCGTCGTACTCGCCCAGCCCCATGAACCCCGGGCGCTCCTCGCGCTTGGCGAGACTGGCCTTGGCCTCCGCTCTGGGGAGTTCGTACCGGAGTTGTGCGAGTTCGACCTGGAGTTGCGCCTTCCGGGTCTGGGCCCGCTGGCCGAAGATCTCCAGGATGAGCCGGAAGCGGTCGATGATCCGCGTGTCCTCGGGGAGCTTGTTCCCGAGGTTGTAGGTCTGATAGGGGCCGAGCTGGTTGTCGAAGATCACGACACTCGCGTCGGTCGCGGCGACCGTTTCCGCCAGCGTCTCGGCTTTCCCCTCGCCGATGTGGTGTGCCGGATCCTCGGTACGTGTCTGGGTCAGTTCGCCGACGACCTCGTACCCGGCCGCGCGTGCCAGATCACGAACCTCCTCGGTGCTCGCCGTCCCCGAGTCCACCCGCTTCGCGACGACCGCTCGCTCCGTGTGTGTTTCTGTCTCCGTCACTTACCCCCCGATAGGGGACCTGCCTATTTAAACATCTGGCCGCCTCCCGTCGGTCGGTTCCGTCTGACGCGCGGCAGACGGGCACAAAAGCCTTAACCTAACGTCCTCGGTTTCCTTATGTGACATGGTCGATATAACACCCCAGCAGATCGGGCTCGAAGTCGGCGGTGGCGCGCTGGTCGGGGCGATCATCGGCTTCGCGGCCAAGAAGATCGCCAAGATCATCGCGATCATCGTCGGCCTCGAGCTGATGCTGTTCAAGTTCCTCGAAACGAAGGGCATCCTGATCGTCGACTGGAGCGCCATCTCCGGCGCGGCCAGTGACGGGGCCGACACCGCGGCCCAGGCCCCGGGCTGGGTCATGAGCTTCCTGGCGGCGCTCCCGGTCGGCGTCGGCTTCACCGGCGGCTTCGTGGTCGGATTCAAGAAAGGATAAGACGGCTGGTTTCTGCGGACTGTTTCTGTGACTGCTCTCACGGAGCGGTCTCGCCGCTCGGTGGCGTGAACTCGCCGGTCCCGCCGTTCGGGGTCGTCGGCTCTTCTGGTTCGGGTTTGGGCTGTTTGTCCCCGCCCGTGAGGAACTCGATCACGTTACCGATCAGGACCTCGTTGTCCGCGTCCCGGTAGTACGACGGTTCGAGGAACGTCGAGTCCCCGATGACGGTGGCGTTCCCGTTGCGGGCCGCGACGCCGTAAGCCTCGTTCGACCGCGTCGTCGAGAGGTGAGTGCGGTCGGTCGCAGTCAGTAGCGTCTCGGCCGTTCCGTTGTTGGCCGCGACGGGCGTCACGCGCTGGAACACGGCCCGGTCGACGCCGTCGGTCAGGTTCGTTCCGCCGGACGGCGTCGCGTAGACGTGCTGGAAGTTGTTGGCGTTGTCGTGCATGTTGTACAGGTAGCCGGTGCCGACCGACATCCCGAACTGCGAGGACAGCGCCGTCAGCTCCGTCGAGACGCGCTGGGCACTCAGTCCACCGAGCAGGCCGCCCGAGACCTGCGTGCTAGCCGGTTCCGCGACCAGCAACACCCGACCGCCGCGGTCGGCGAAGTCGGCGACGCCCCGGACCTCCGGGGCCCGATACGGTTGCCGGGGCGCGACGACGACGAAAGCGTCGGCACCGCGCAGCGACGCGTTGAGTTCCGGTGCCCGGCCCTGCTGGCTCCCGGAGCCGTGGAACCGGACCTCGTGACCGGCTTCGACGAGCGACTGGACGAGCGGCTGGAGTTCCTCGCGAGTGAACCCGTTCGCGTGGGCCCGGTCGATGACGATTACCTTCGACTCGCCGTCAGAATCGGTCGTGACGGTTCCGTTCTCGGACGGAACGTCGACGAGGTTCGTCGCCGAGTCGAGCGTGCTCGCGTTTGCCGCCGTCCGGGCCTCCGACCCGGTCGACGCCCCGAGCAGTGGACTGACGGCCGCGACGAGCACGACGAGGGCGACGATGCCGACGAACGCGCCCGCGAGCTTCGAGGCGTTACTCATCGGTGATCACCTCCCGGTCCTCGACGCTGCCGTAGAGTGCGAGGTACTGGTAGGTCTCGACGCCGCGATAGCCGAAGGTGTCCTCCTCGACGACGACCGTCGTGTTCCCGTCACCGGTCTGGACCTGGCCGAGTAGCGAGATGCCCTGCTGTTGCGGGGGCTCTTTCTCGACGACGGCGTAGTCGTCGAGGTCAGCACGGGAGGCGGCGTGGGCGATCGCAGTATCCTGATCACCGATTCGGTCGGCGATACCGTTCTCGACCGCCCGTGAGCCCAGATACACCTTCGCGTAGGAGACCTGTTCGCGGGTCAGATCGAGTTCGCTTCCGCGTTCTTCCATCACGGTCCCGACGAACTCGCTCCGAAGCGTCTCGGCCTGTGCGAGCGCTTCTTCCCGGGTGAAGCCCGAGCCCTTGTCGGGGCCGGAGGTGATCGCACCCGGTGGCTGGGCACCGGTCGGTGCGGTCGCGACGACGCCGACGCTTCCGATCAGCGAGCCGGGCGTGACGTAGATCCGGTCCGCCGGGAGCATGCCGAAGTAGCCCCCGGAGGCACCGACGCCTTCGACGCTGGCGACGACCGGCATCTCCGCGGCGGTCCGGTTGACCGCCAGGTAGAGGGATTCACTGGCAGGGACCGATCCCCCGGGGCTGTTGACCTCGAGGACCACTGCCTGGATCGATTCGTTCTGACGCGCTTCGCGGAGGTCGTCTCGGACCCTGTCGACCGAGCCGCTCGTGATCGGCCCTTCGATCGTGACGACCGCGACCGCGTCCGGTGAGCTCTGGCCCAGGCCGCGCGTGACACCCGCGGCATACGGAGCCATCACCGCACCGATCAGGACGGCGACGACCGCGACGACCGCGTACTGCCAGGCGGCCGGCCCAGTCGTCTCGTTCTCTCGTGACATGACGCAGGCGGGTCCACACGGTGACAGCAAAGAAGAGTTTCCAAACTCGTAACTGATTTATCGGAATTCACGGCGACGGGAGACCGAGTGCAGGGAAGACGTGGTTACCGAGTCGAAATCTCGTCCTCGTCGGAGATGATCCGGGTCTCGGCCTCGCCGCTCGTGTGTTCGTTGACCAGATTGTAGAAGTCGTTTTGCATGCCAGCCGGGAACTGGATGACGCCGACCCAGGAGCCGTCGCCCTGCCACTCCTCGCTTTGCAGGTCGCCGAACTGGCGGATATGCGATTGGGCCTTCCCGGCGTAGTCGGCCGGCACCTGCACCGCCACGGTCATCTCGTCGAACCTGATCGGGATCACCGGGCGGAGCATGTCGAGTGCCTCGTCGACCTGGTTCTCGACGGGCTCCATCGGATCGATCTTGAACCCGGCTTCCTCCAGCGCCGACTCGATGCGGTCCGGAGGGTGGGGCGCGTCGTCCATCTGCGGGTTGACCGCGTTCCGGGTGATGTGGTTGACGAGTTGCTTGTGTTTCTGTTCCTGCATCTCGCGGCGCTGTTCGGCCGTGATCTGGATCTCACCCCGTTTGATGACCTCCGGGATGACCTCCAACGGATCCGTCGTGTCGAACACCTCTTCGAGTGCGTCCTCGGGCGGGCGGTCACCGCGGGAGGCGTCCTCGAAGACGTCCTCGGCGGCGATGACGTCCTCCAGTTCGCCGTCGAACTCCTCGCGTTTGATCGTGAGCGCCGCGTCCGGATCGACCAACACCTCGAACCGCTGCCCGTGAGACTCCAGGCGGGCCGTCACCGCCTCGTCGAGCGAAATCATAGCTGAGGGTTACACCGGCACGCATATAAGGTGTTTCCCGCTCGAACTCGATAACCCGCGACAGAGTTGCTGGTTGGCGTCGTTAGGTCGGCTCGAAAAACAGATTCGCCGGAATTACTCCGTGTCGTCGGCGCCCTCGTCCGCGTCGGCGGCCTCGTCGTCCGCGTCGGCGGTCGAGTCCGCTTCGTCTTCAGGGGCGAGCAGATCGAGATCGACCAGGTACTCCTCGACTTCTTCGTCGGTGAGCATCCGGTAGCGTCCGGTTTCGGCGTCGATCGTCGCGAGGCCGACGCCTTCGGGTCGGAGCTGGTCGTCGTTGACCGAGGCCAGCGAGCGCAGCGCCAGTCCGACGGCCTCGACCAGATCGATGTCCTCGCTGTAGTGTTCTTCCAAGTGGTCCCGGATCTCGCCGCGGTCGGCACCGACGGCCAGTGCCTTCCACTCGTAGGGGGTCCCCGAGGGATCCGTCTCGAAGAGGCGAGGTTCGCCGTTCTTGTCGACGCCGCCGACGATGAGCGCGACGCCGAACGGTCGGGCACCGCCGATCTGCGTGTACTGCTGGATGTGGTCGGTGACCTCCTTGGTGAGCGTCTCGACGCCGATGGGGTCGCCGTACCGGAGCTGATTGACCTGTGCGCGTCGTCGGGCGAAATCGATCAACTGTCGGGCGTCGGCGACGTGACCGGCGCTGGCGACGCCGATGTGGTCGTCGGCCTTGTGAATCTTCTCGACGGAGGAGCGCTCCATCAGCGGCGACCGGATGCGTTTGTCCACCGCGAGAACGACGCCGTCCTCCGCGCGGATGCCGATGGAGGCGGTCCCCCGTTTGACGGCCTCGCGAGCGTACTCGACCTGATAGAGGCGTCCGTCCGGGGAGAAGATGGTGATCCCCCGGTCGTAGGCCTGCTGTTGTGATTGTCCCTGCATAGTTACTCGAAATCGAGCTCCGTCGCCCCCGCGAACGCCGAGTCGACTGTCACGTCGTACCGGCCGTCCCGCACGACGGCAGTCCGTTCGCCGCCCTCGAAGGTGACTGTTCTCTGGTCAGGTGCTTCCGGGTCTGCTCCTAAATACTTTTCTTCACAGGCACGTACCGTCCCGCTCACGCCCCGCACTCTGAGGCCCAGTTCCTGTCCGTCGATCCCGTCGAGACAGGCCACGGCCGCCCGCGCCCGGTCGACCTCGTCTCGTCGCGTTCGAACGATCGCGTACCCGCACCCGTCGTCCAGCTCGAACCCGATGACGGTCAGGTCGAGGTCGGCGCTGGCGGCGTCACCGAAGAGGTTCTGGGCGGCGTACCACAGGTGTCGCTGGAACTCACTGCGGCCCACGGCTGTGTCGGGCCAGCTCTCGATGCCCACCGCCAGATACCGCCAGCGCGGTCGCAGGTGTTTCGGCAGGTGTTTCATGGGTCGATCTCGGCTGCTTCCGCCACCGGGACGCGTTCCGCGACGAGAACGCCGACCTGGTCGTGGACCCGCTCGACCGCGGTCAGCGTGAATCCCGCATCGGTCAGTGCGTCAGCTAACAGTCCGACCGTCGAGGGATCGTCGACCTCGGGCGTGTAGAACGGCTCCTCGGGGTCCGGTTCGCCGAAGAACATCACGTCTCCGAGGACGAATCGCTGCGGTTCCAGTGCCGCGATCCCGTCGATCGCGTCGCGTTTCTCCGCGTCGCTCAGGTGGTGCATCGCGAAGTTCGAGACCACGACGTCGACGTCGGCGTCGTCCGGCACGTTCGGCTCGCGAAAGCGCCCCTCACCGAACTCGACGTTGTCGAGACCCTCGGCGTCGGCTTTCGACCGCGCCTGGTCGAGCATCCCCTCGCTGATGTCGCGCCCGACGACGCGACCGGCGTCGGGAGCCAGCGCGAGCGCGATCGCGCCGGTTCCGGTCCCGAGGTCGAGGACCACGTCGTCCGAACTCGGGTCGGCGTGGTCGACGACGAGTCCGGCACAGGCGCGATACTCCGCGGACTGGTCCTCGTCGTAGTCGTCGGCGACCTCGTCGAACCGAGCGGCGTGTTCGTCCAGGCTCCGTTTCATATCCGTTCCTGTGTTGCCAGCCCAAAGAAGGACTCGGAACGACGGGACGGGACCGTGAAACACCCCCAAAACCAAAGATGACCCCGTTCGGACAGGAACTATGCAACGGCAGGTACAGGGGGCGGTCATCGCGGTGAGCGGACTCCTCTTGACAGGCATCCAGATCGTCCACGCGACCAGTCGGACGCGGACGACGGTCGGACTGCTCATCGACGCGGCCCCGTTCGTTCTGATGGCGCTGGCGATCTCCTTTACGGGGTACTGGATGCTCCGGGGCGACGACGGTGAGCACACGACCGTCGTCGGAGCGTGGGTCGTCGGCGGTGCGGTCGGCTTCGCCGCAATCGCCGCGCTCCTCCTGACCAGCATGAACGTCGCGCTCGATACGTTCCCGGTCTTCGAGTCGGCACCCGCCATCGCGATCGACCTCATCACGGTCGGGGCGCTCGCGGGTGTCCTCGTCGGCGTCTACGACGCGCGGAGTCGGACGCGCCTGACCGAACTCGAACGCCAGCGCGACCGCATCGAGGGCTTTGCCAACCGCGCCGCGGACGTGAACAACTACGGCCGGGCGCTCAACCAGTCGGCCACCATGGAGGAGGTGTCGGCTCTCTGTATCGAAGCCGTCGCGACCCTCGCCGACATCAGCGACACCGCCTTCGTGGAACACCGTGGCGACCTGGCGACGGTCGTCGACAGCACCATCGTCGGCGTTCCCGACGAGACCGTCGCGCAACTGTCGGCGCGGGGCGAGGACGCCGACCTGGCGACCGTCGTCTCTCACACCGACAGGCTCCCCGACACGCTCGACGAGAGCGTCGAATCGGTCCTGACGATCCGCGTCACGCAGACCGAACACAGTGCGATCACGATCGTCGCGCTCACCCGCGGCACGGAGACCATCACCGAAGAGACACAAGCGCTCCTGGAGATGCTCGTCTCCCACGCCGGCACCGCATTGAACAACATCTACACTCCCGGCAGTCAGACGGCCAGTGCCGACGACGACCACGTCGACATCGAAGTCGAATCAGGTACCGACGAGGACCGCAACTAGTCGCCCGATCCGTCGTCCAGCCCCGACCCCTCGTACTCCCCGCGCCGGACGCCGGGTTCGACGAACGCGTCCGACTGTCGGTCCCGGTTGCGATCCGCCAGTCGTCCCCACTCGGCGAGTCCCGCGTCGATCTGCTCGCCGGTGAACCCGACGGCCTCACCGACAGCCCGGAGCTCCCGAGGCGCTCGCAGGTGCAGGTGTGAGCGCGCATCGCCGGTCACGACGAAGGGCACGTCGTAGTGGTCGACCAGTTCGCGAAGTTTCCGGAGGTCCTGGATGGCCTGGACACGTCGACCGCCCTCCACGCGGAGCACGCGAGCGAGCGAGAACTCGACGCGAACGCCGTTCCGCGCGGCTTCCTTCGCGAGGACGTGATTGAAATCGCCACCGTCCATCGGGTGAGCCAGCACGTCCACCGCTGATTGCTCGACGGCAAAGCGGTTCATCCGATTGCTCCCGCCGTGCACGCAGACGACGGTCCGCTCGGGGCGATAGTTGCCCACGTAGCCGCTGGCTCGCGAGGGATCGTCCGCTCGAACCTCGACCCCGTTGACGATGTCGATGTCGTACCTGTCCCGGACGCGGTCGAGGTCCGCGTCGTGTCGGCTGTCACCGTGATTGCGGACGACCAGCCCCGAAAAGCCGTACTCGCTAGCGGTTCGCGCCAGCCGAGAGACCGTACTCGCTCCATCCGGCCGCGCGTGAACCGCCTCGTACATACCTCATCGGTGTCCCCGGCCGCCTCTTTGGCGTTTCGAATACCTGTGGGGAGCAGTATGGTCGGCCCAGGAATACCAGCAGATTGATTGCCAGGACTGCGGTCTTTAGCTTCGAATCGTGTAGAAACGGCATGGGCGCTGCAGGATTTGAACCCGCGACAGCTTGGTCCGAAGCCAAGTACTCTGTCCAGACTGAGCTAAGCGCCCTCGGTCCGTCGTATTCGGTGTGCCCTGTTAAACGCCTCGGTTCGCCCCAACCGTGTAACCCCCTCACGGGAGAGACACCGACACACGATAACCCGTATCGGGTGCTTTATCAGTCACACCTCGGAGACTCCACGCATGGCGACGGTCGAGCGCGTTCGTGGGCTGATCGAGCTGACGCGACCCGTGAACTCGGTAGCGGCCGGGGTACTGACGTTCATCGGGTCGTTCGTCGCGGCGGCGGGCGGACTCCCCGTAGCACCGGTCGTCGGAGCGATCGGTGCGACCGTGCTCGCAACGGGGGCCGGCAACGCCATCAACGATTACTTCGACCGCGAGATCGACCGAATCAACAACCCGGACCGTCCGATCCCTCGCGGGGCCGTCTCACCGCGGGACGGGCTCTGGTTCAGCATCGGCCTGTTCGGACTGGCAGTCGTATTGGTGCTGGCACTCCTCCCGCCGCTGGCGATCGCCATTGCGGTACTCAACCTGCTCGCGCTGGTCACCTACACGGAACTGTTCAAGGGCTTGCCCGGGGTCGGGAACGCGCTGGTGGCATATCTCGGGGGAAGCACGTTCCTGTTCGGGGGCGCTGCGATCGGAAATATCGAACCGACGGTCGTGCTCTTCGTCCTGGCAGCGCTGTCGACGCTCGCCCGGGAGATCATCAAGGACGTCGAGGACATCGCCGGCGACCGGGAGGAGGGCCTGAACACGTTACCGATCGCGGTCGGAGAGCGGCGGGCGATGTGGCTGGCAGCGGCCATGCTGGTCGTCGCCGCGCTGGCCAGCCCACTCCCGTATCTGACCGAAACCTTCGGCGTCGCGTATCTGGTCGTGGTCCTCCCGGCGGATCTCATCATGTTGTACGCTGGGTACGAGGGGTTCACCGATCCGACGGCGGGACAGTCCCATCTGAAGTACGGAATGTTCCTCGCGGCGGTGGCGTTCATCGTCGGCCGGGCCGCGACGCTGGCCTGAGAATTACCTGGGAATCGACCGCAGCCAAAAGCATATATGCGTTCCCGAACCACTGTACGGTAAAGATAATTCGACCGCGAGAGGGGGCTATTCCCGCGGTCTGAGTCTTTCAGCGAGGACCTTCCATGTATGATCTCGGTTCGGAGTTCGGCGAGGCGACGGTGGATCCCGGCACGAACATCCTCATTGCCGGGCCACCGCTGAGCGGCAAGCGCCAGCTGGCGATGCGGGCGCTCGAACGGGGGTCGGAGGCGGGCGACGGGTCGATCATCGTGACGACGCGGGACAACGCCGAGCGAGTGCAGGAGGACTTCCGCTCGATACTGACCGCACCCGAGGAGGCGAATCTCGGGATCGTCGACTGCGTCACGAAACACCAGGGCCAGTCGGTGCAGGATTCGAACGTCGTCAAGTACGCCTCCTCGCCGATGGACATGACCGGCATCGGGATCAAGTTCTCCGAGTTCGTCGAGGAGTTCTACCGCAACCGGAACGTCAAGCGAAACCGCGTCATGCTGGACTCGCTGTCGACGCTATTGCTGTACTCGGACCTCCAGACGGTTTTTCGGTTCATGCACGTGTTTACGAGCCGGATCGAGAACGCCGACGCCGTCGGCATCCACGTCATCGAATCGACGGCCCACGACGAGGAGACGATGAACACCCTCAAGCAGTTGTACGACGGCATCGTCAGGACCGACGAGGACCGCAACGTCAGCCTGCAACTCCCGGGCGTCGACACCGGTGCCGTTGGCCACTGAGCCCGGCAGTATCCTTTTGTCTCGGCGTGGCCACTCTCCACGTATGCCCGTCGAAAGCGACGCGGAGATCGGCGAGATACTCGACTACGACACCATCGCCGTCGTCGGCTGTTCGGCCTCGCCCGGCAAGGAGGCCCACGAGATCCCGAAGTACATGCAGGCCCACGGCTACGAGATCGTGCCGGTAAACCCGTACGCTGACGAGGTCCTCGGGCGGGAGGCGTACGACTCGCTGACCGACGTCGAGGAGTCCGTCGACATCGTCAACGTGTTCCGGCCGAGCGAGGAGGTGGCCGGTATCGTCGACGAGGCCGTAGAACGCGACGACGTCCAGGTCATCTGGACACAACTGGGGATCACGGACGATCAGGCAGCCGAACGGGCCGAAGACGACGGCCGCCGGGTCGTCCAGGACCGGTGTCTCAAAGTCGAACACCAGCGGTTGAAACCCTGAACGGCGCTTCGATCAGTCTTCCGGCTCCGCCGCGGTACCGCCGGCGGCGTCGCTCGCTTCCGTCGCGGTGTCGGTCCCAGTCCCGTCCGTTTCGGCCTCTTCGATGGCCGCGTCGGCGAGGACCTGTTCGACGTCGATCCCCTGCTCGTCGGCGAGCGCGTCGAGGAGGGCCCGCTGTTCGTCGAGTTCGTGATCCATGCGGTCGACCTGTTCGCTGGTTCGGTCGACTTTCTCCCGCAGGTCCTCGATCTGTCCGCGGAGTTCGTTGATCTTGGCGTAGGTCTTCTCCGCCGAGTCGACCATCTTCTGAATCTTCTTTTTCGTGTCGCCGAGTCCGACCATACGGGCCGTTCACTGCGAAGGTTTGTGGCCGTTTCGGCTGGCACCGAGGAGAACGCCGCGATTAAGTCCGATGGCTCCGGACGTCGAGGCATGGACGACCTGCGGCTCGCGCCACTCGTCGGAATCGTCGCCTCGCTGGGGTTTCTCGTCACGCTGGGTGTGCCGTACGTGCTGGCTGATTCGGCGTCCGCGGTGGGCGCGTACTACACGTCCGGCGCGGTCAACCCGCTGTTGGCGGGTCTGTTCGCACTCGTCACGATCATCGTCTTCGCCGCAGGCCGCGAGGGACGAACGGATCCCGAACTCGCGGCCGGCGTCGCGCTCGCGCTGGGTGCGTTCATGACCATCGTGGCCGTCGCGTGGGCGCTGACGGTTCGCGTCGACGTCATCGCCATCCAGACGAGCCATCGCTGGATCGTGGTCGCGGTATCGGCGATCGTTCCCGTGAGCGGTGCGTGGTTCGCGCGTGCCCTCGGAGTCTTGTAAGTGGGGGACGGGAGGGTACTGTTCCGAAAGGTCCTTAAGTTACTCCGGATTAGTGATGAATGGACTAGGCCGGGCAGTTAGGCCCTGCTCGTCACCCGTGGTATGGTCTTTAGCGGGGGCCGAATCTCGGGGGCGTACGGTCAGACGGCCGTGGGCCCCGCAAGCCAACGTCGAAGCCTCGTCCTGCGGGGGCGGCGGTCCACGATGGCTCACCTGCAGGGGTGACCTGTCGTGGTTAGCCGGAGACAGCCCGTCAGGCGCGGAAGCGAGCAGCGGATCTCTGGACACCCGTCGCTCGTAGGGTCGCGGGGTGGAGGAGGTGCGCGGGCTTACCCACGTCCGAACGCCGGGCAACCTCGAGGTCCATTCCATTCATCCGATATTGTTACGTCGAGGAGTATCCTCGCTCGCGAGTGCTCGGTGCGGGAACCACGTTTTTCGAGAAGGGGTTCGCGCTCCACGCGAATCCGACGAAGAAAACGGTAGTTAGTCGTCGGTCGCCGGTTCGGCCACACCCTCGACGTTCGCGAGTTCGAGGTCGCCGCCGATAGTGCGGTTCGGGTAGGGCATGTTGATGTCCTCGGCGTCGAAGCGCTCCTTGACGGCCTTGACGTACTCGGCACGGGTCTTGACGAAGTCGCCGCGCGAGGGGTTATCGATCCAGATGCGGGACTGCAGTCCGACAGAGGAATCGCCGAGTTCGACGAGGCGGACCGACGGCGCGGGGTCGTCGAGGATCTCCTCGTGGGCTTCGGCCTCCTCGACGATGATCTCGGTGGCTTCGTCGATGTCGTCGTCGTAGCCGATGCCGAACAGGAACTTCAGACGGAGTTGGTCCTTGGCGACGGGGTTCTTGATGACGCCGTCGGTGAGGTTGGAGTTCGGGACGGTCAGCAGTTCGTTGTCGAAGGTACGGACTCGCGTCACGCGGAGGCTGATGTCCTCGACGACGCCGGACTGGTCGTCCCACTCGATCCAGTCGCCGATGCGGAACGGCCTGTCGGTGAAGATGAAGATGCCGGCGACGAAGTTCCTGATGACCTCCTGCATGGCGAAACCGATGGCCAGCGTCGCGGCGGCGGCGACCGTCGCGAGCGACTGGAGGAAGTTACCGAAGCCGGCCAGCCCGAAGGCGACGGCGATGGCGACGAAGACGATCAGGATCCGGGTGATCTTGATCAGCGGTTTCCGGGCGTGAGCGTCGAGACCACGGGCGTTCAGCACGCGGTTGACGAGCGGACTGACGGTGAGGCGGCCGACGAAATAGAGGGCCAGAAAGGCCACGACGAAGGTAATCGTCGCGCCGGCGGCCCCGGCGAACTCACCGGGAACGCCGCCCCGGGTGAGCAGTTCAGCGACGAACGACGCCCCCGACTGGAGCGGTACCGTCACCGCTCTAGCACCGCCGTATGGCCGCGTGTTTCGACGAGGTCAGCGTTCACGTCATCGGCGAGTTCGTCGGCCAACGCCTCGGTCGTCGTCCCGCCGCGGGCCGCCCGGAGGAACTTCACCTTCACGAGGTTGCGCTCGGCGAGTTGGTCCGAGAGTTCGTCGACGACGGCTTCGATCCCGTTCTTGCCGACCCACACTGTCACGTCGAGGTCGTGAATCCGCTGACGGCGGTTATCGTTGGTCATGATATCGATACTTGGGAGGTACGACCGTTAAAGGCTGTCCCAACTGGTTCGGTGTCCGTTGCGTCCGCGGAAACCGACGGGCGACAGCTCAGTACGGGTATCGCGCGTGCCCACCGCAGTCACAGGTGATCACGACGTGCCCGTCTCGCGTTCGCACCCGCGCGTTCACGCCGGGCACGAGAGACACGTCACAGCGGTCGCAGGTGAAGCGCTTGAACTCCCGGGGAAGCGAGAGCCGGTTCCGTTCCGCGACGCGGCGTGCGCGACGCACGTACTCCCTGGCCCGGTCGAACTCGCCGTCGGCGGCGGCGTCACGCGCCAGTTCCTGCAGGCGTTCGATGCGCTCGGCCGCGATAGTCTCCTCGGTGGACATTCGGGATAGCCGGAACTGGGAGGCCGGGGCCGGTATAGGTTGCGCTCGGCCGTTCCGGTAGGATTTTGCCACGAGGGTGTATCGGCCCGCCTGTGCGCGCGCTCAACTACCTCGAACTCGAATCCCGCCTCAACCGTAGCGGTATCGGCACGTCGGTCGACCAGCAACGCGCCGCGCTCGCCGAAACCGACGTCGAGGTGCTGACCTCGCCCTGGACCGGCGGGAGCGCCAGCGACGGACTCGAACGAGCGCTCATGGGCCACGATCCGATCGCGGACTTCGACGTGGCTCACTGCAACATGATCGGTCCGGGAACGGTCGCCGTGGCACGGTACGCGCGCCGCAACGACATCCCGCTGGTCCTCCATTCCCACGTCACGAAGGAGGACTTCGCGGAGAGTTTCCGCGGGTCGACGTACCTCGCCGGCTCGCTCGGGCGCTACCTCCGGTGGTTCTACTCGCAGGCCGACCTCGTCCTCTGTCCCAGCGAGTACACGAAACGCACCATCGAAGCCTATCCCGTCGACGCCCCCATCCGACCCATCAGCAACGGCGTGGACCTCGACTCGCTGGAGGGGTACGAGGACTGCAGGACGGAGTACCGCGAGCGGTTCGATCTGGAAGGGATGGTCGTCTTCGCGGTCGGCAACGTCTTCGAGCGGAAGGGTCTGACGACCTTTTGCCGGCTGGCCCAGGAGACCGACTACGAGTTCGCCTGGTTCGGTCCCTACGACTCGGGGCCACACGCCTCGAAGACGGTCAAGCGGTGGACCGGGAACCCGCCGGAGAACGTCACGTTCACCGGGTGGGTCAACGACAAGCGCGGGGCCTTCGGCGCGGGGGACGTGTACCTGTTCCCGACGAAAGCCGAGAACCAGGGCATCGCCGTCCTGGAGGCAATGGCCTGCCGGAAGGCCGTCGTGCTCCGCGACATCCCCGTCTTCGAGGAGTTCTACACGCACGGCGAGGACTGTCTGAAATGCGAGACGAGGGACGAATTCAGGGACGCGCTGGCGGAACTGGAGGCGAACCCGGATCTCCGCGAACGACTGGGTGAGAACGCCCGGGCGACGGCCGAGGAGCACGGTCTGGAACGAGTCGGTGAGCGACTGGCGAGTATCTATCGGGAACTCGATGACAACGCAACGCATTAACCACAGGTCTGTCAACAGGGGGACACCGATGCCCACCGTCGCCGTCTTCACGGACACGTATCTGCCGACGGTCAACGGCGTCACCTACACCGTCCAGACCTGGCAGAAGCAGTGGGCCGAACGCGGGGGGTCGATGCCGGTCGTCTATCCCGGTGCCGAGGACTACGATCCGACACCGGACGAGTATCCGGTCCAATCCGTCTCCTTTCCGTTCTACGACGGGTACCACGCCGCGATGCCCCAGATTCCCGACGAGATCGAGGCGATGGATCCCGATCTCATCCACACCCACACGCCGTTTCTGATGGGGCTCGCCGGTCTCCACTACGCCCGGCGACACAACGTCCCGCTCGTCGCCTCGTATCACACGCCCACGGCCGAGTACGCCGACTACATCGCCGAGGGGTGGCTCCGTCCACCCGTCGAGAAGGCGGCCAAGGCATACGAGAAGTGGTACATGAACCGCGCGGAGATGGTCGTCGTCCCGAGCGAACCCGCACGCCACCACCTCCGGGAGATGGGCGTCCGGACGGCCATCGAAGTGGTCCCCAACGGCGTCGACATCGACCGGTTCCGCCCGGTCGACACCGAGGCGTTCCGTCGCGAGCACGACCTGAACACCGGGAAGCCGCTCGTCGGCTACACGGGTCGACACGGGTACGAAAAGCAACTGGATCTCATCGTCGAGGCCACCGACGGGATGGACGTGACCGTGGTGTTCGGTGGTGACGGGCCGGCGCGGGACCGCCTGGAGGAACTGGCCGCCGACGCGGACGTGGATATCCGGTTCCTCGGCTTCCTCGACCGGGAGCACCTCCCGGCGTTTTACGCCTCGCTCGACGCGTTCGCGTTCCCGAGCCCCGTCGAGACGCAGGGACTGGTCGCGCTGGAGGCCAACGCCTGCGGGACGCCCATCGCCGGCGTCGACGCCGGCGCACTCTCGGATACGGTCGTCACGGGCGTCACGGGCTACCGCGCGCCGCCGGGCGACGCCGACGCCTTCGCCGAGGTCATCCAGCGGACGCTCGACGAGCGCGACGAACTCAGCGAGAACTGTCTCGACCGCCGGGAGTTGATCGGCGTCGACCACGCCGTCGACGTGCTGGAAGACGTCTACGACATGCTGCTGTAGCTATCTGACGAACACCGAACAGTTTTTCTCGACGTTACGAAACGAGCGCCGAGAGCTCCGAGGAAGTGACCCGATCGAAACCGGACGTCGACCACTTTCGGAACCAGTAGGCCGGACCGGAGATTCGGTACTGACCAGTGAGCGTTCTAGCGAGAACCAGCAGTATGCGGTCGCAGGGCGCATCCGTGGCGCGGAGCGTCGCGGTTCACTGCTGGCGAGTGCTGTAGGCACGAGCCAGCAGCAGTTTTTTGCCCACGTTTTTGCGAGAGGGGTCGCCCCACCGACCCCTCGAAGTAAAAAGGTGGTTAGTTTTCGAGCGCTTCGGCGATCCGTTCGAGGGTCCGTCGCACGTCGTGGACCTCGTCTCGGAGCTTTCGCACTTCGCGGACCATCTCCTCGTTGCTGCCGCCGCCGGACTCCTCGCGACCGCGGCCTTCGCCGCCGGGGCCCATCCCACCGGGGCCGCCCGGACCCATGCCGCCGGGACCGCCGCCGCCCATGCCACCGGGGCCGCCACCGCCGCCCATCATGCCGCCCATCATCTGCGCGAAGGGATTGCCGCCACCCATGCCGCCGGGGCCGCCACCGCCGCCCATCATCTCTTCGAGTCGCTCCTCGCGGGACTGCTCGCCACCTTCGCCCTCCTCGCCTTCCTCGGCGCGCTGCTGGCGGATCTCCTCGACGCGCTCGCGGAAGGACTTCCCTTCACCTTCGGTTTCCTCGCTACCACTGTCTGCCTCGGCCTCGGTGTCAGCGTCTGTAGAGTCGTCGTCTGCCATGGGACGGCGTTGGCGACGGCGTCTGAAAAGGGTTGTCGTGTCTGGCTGTCACTCACCCATTCGTCGGACCAGCAGGGAGAGCCCGACGCCACATCCCAGGACGACGGCGAGGTTGAACACCGCCTGGAAGACGGGCACGAAGTCGGGGGCGACCCAGATGCCGATGGCGTTCGAGGCGGAGAGATAGAACCGCACCGTCGAAAGCAGTGCCAACAGCAACAGCGTGGTGAAGGCACCCCAGTAGAGATAGTACGTCGCGTCCTCGCCGATCAGTCCGTCCTCCCCAGTAGAACTCGCGGTGCGCTGGTCGTCGGTCGAAGCTCGGTCCGTGTCGATTGTGGATTCGGATTCAGTGTCTGTCATCGGGGATCACCTCGTCGGGCGAGGACGAACAGTCCACCAAGGATGCCGGCGAGCGCGAGGCCGGGACCGAACCCGGGGCCGTCCCCGGAGGAGTCTGGCATCGGTGTCTCGCCGGGTTCGCGGTCAGGGCCGTCGGCACTGCCGGACCCGCGCTGGAAGTCACCGACCTGGAGTCCGACTTCGCGTCTGGTCTGGTTGACTTCGATCGTCTCGGTGGGGTTCAGGTTCGCCGCCGAGCGAGCGGTCGTGACGATGACGTCCTCCTTCCAGAGGACGGCATCGAGGTAGTAGTTGTACTCGCCTGGCACGGTCAGCGTCGTGGTGGGCGTCTCGGTCGAACCGGGCGAGATCTGGCCGACCCGGACCACCCGCTCGGAAGCCAGGATGTTCGAGTCGGCCTGCCGGGCCTTCAACACGAGTCGCATGTCCTCCGAGGGCGTGTCGCCGCCGTTCGTGAGGTACGTCGAGACGTTCAGCGTCGTCCGGTCGTCGGTCGTCGACTCGATCGAATACTCGATCGAGGGGAGCGCGTTCGGACCACCGGCGAACCGGTGGAAGTCGACGTTCGAGTCGGCGTACTGCGGGACCAGGTTCCCGACGCCGTCGACGGAGGTCGACCCCGACGAGCGCCGTTCACCGTCCCGGTAGACGACGGTGTCGATCCGGTACCCACCGGTTCGGTTGACCCTGAGGTCGGCGGTCACGGGCACCTCGCGGTCACCTTCGACCGTCCCGACGTCGACGGTGTCGGTCGTCTCGACCAGTCCGGATTCGATGCCGACCGCCCGGAACAGCACGGTGACGTTCTCGGACGGACCGCCGGCGTGCTGGACGCGCGCTTCGACCGAGAGCGGGACTGTCTCGCCAGTGACTGTCCCGTGGGAGACCGAGAGGTCCCGAAGCTGGAGGGAATCGCGTTCGTCGGACTCCGGTTGGGCGATGACACCGGGGACGACGGCGGCGACGAGGAGGGCGATCAGGACGACGGCGAGGAAGCCGCCGACGAGCGGCCATTCACGTTGCACGGCGATACCGACGAAACCGTCATATATGGGTCTTGTGTGTGAAATGGTACTTTCGGCCTACCCGAACGCGCCGAGGCTGGATTGCAACTCGCGGTCGGTTCCCCCCTCAGTACACTCGTAGCCGACCAGATCGCGCATGTCCACGGCGTAGGTGCTGCCCCCGTTGTCGAGCACGAGGACCCGTCCCTGGGCCCCACGCACCGTTCCCGTAAGCACCGTCTCTTCGACCGGCCGGTCCGAGAGGGGTAGTCCGTAATCGAAGTCGAACCGTTCGAGTACGTCGAACTCCGCCAGCAAGTCCCGCCAGGCGGCCTCGTCCACGTCGCGGTGAAGTCCCGCGATCTTCGTCGGCACTCGGACCCGGTCGACCAGGTCGGTGGCGATTTCGGCCTCCAGTTGCCGGGCGATGCGGCCGTCCTTGACCGTTCGAATGTGGGCCGCTCTGTCGGCCCCCTGCTCGCGGAGGCGGGTCCGGAGTCGCCACGAGCGGGTGACCCCGACCTTGAACGTCGCCGGGGCGAAGGCCGCCAGGTAGACCGCGTGTTCCTCCCGGCAGGCGGGCAGCGGGAGGTCGCAATTCCCAACGCACCGGGCACAGGCCCACCTGCTGGTGTGGTCGTCGCAGTAGGGCGCTGATTCGTTCGGACAGGACTCGTGACGACCATCCTGAACCGTTCCGGCGCAGTGACGCTCGCCGAGAGTGTAGGCCAGTTCGGCTCCGGACACGAGCGGCTGGCGGTCGAGTCCCTCCTCAGTCGAGAGCACGAGTGCGGGGTCGCTCTCGTCGTCGCCAGCACCGGTGTCGTACCCGACGATCTGCACGCCAAGCGGTTGGACCCCGCCCGATTTATCCTTGCTGTTCGGGTGCCGACCGCCACTCGGGACGCCCGGTCGTCTGCCGCCCGTACGCCGTCCGTCATCCTCGTCCGTGTTAGCTAAGTAGACAGGCGTGAGAAAGGGGCCTGTGCCGTTCGCGTACTGTCCCGAGTGTGGGTCGATCGAGTACTTCGATGCCCGCGCCGCGGACTACGTCTGTAAATCCTGTCTCTCCCACAGCGATGCGATCCAGCGAACGCTCCCCGAGTTCGAGTGAGACCGGCCCCAGCGGCTACAGGGGTCCGACTCAGTGTTCGTCGAGCAGTTCCCGCACGGCCTGCCGGACCGCGTCGTCGCTGGACTGTTCGGGATCCCAGCCGAGCGCCGAGAGCTTCTCGATGGAGAGACGCATTCGCGGTACGTCGCCCACCCACCCGCGATCGCCGCCGGTGAACTCGTACTCGGGGTCGAGATCCATTTCGTCGGCGACGATATCAGCGATGGTCGTGACCGACGTGGTGGTTCGGGTCCCGAGGTTGTAGACGTTGAGGTCTTTCTCCGCGGTCTCGACGACGTGGCACATCGCGTCGATGCACTCGTCGATGTGCAGGTAGGACTTCTCCTGGCGGCCGTCGCCCAGGATTTCGAGGGTGGCGGGGTCCTCGCGGAGTTTGTGGATGAAGTCGGGGATGACCGCGCCCTTCTGGAGGCGCGGGCCGACGATGTTGGCGAAGCGGTACACCCAGGCGGTCATGTCGTGGCTCTTGGCGTAGACCGAGATGAGGCTCTCCTCGCCGAGTTTGCTCGCGCCGTAGATGCTGATGGGTTCCAGCGGCGCGAAGTCCTCCGGCGTGGGCCGCGGTGCTTCGCCGTACACCGTCGAGGACGACGTGAAGGCGATGTTGTCCACGCCGACGGCGTCCATCCGTTCGAGGACGGTCTCGGTCAGTCGGTTGTTGAACCGGTACTGCTCGACGTCGTCGCGGGCGGCGTTCTTGTCGGCTGCGAAGTGAAAGACCATATCGAGGTCCCCGGTGATGGCGTCGGCGGCGACGGACGGGTCAGTGAGGTCGCCCTCGACGAACTCGACGCCGTCGGGAAGCCACGATCGATCCCCGTTCGAGAGGTCGTCAACCACCCGGACGTCGTTGTCCGCGACGAGTCGCTCACAGAGGTGCGAGCCGACGAACCCCGCGCCGCCGGTCACCAGGATGCGTTTTCCGGAGAGTTCCATGCGTCGACTCCCACGCCGCTGGCCAAGTGCTTTTGGAAGGCGGACGATAGCATCGAGGAAGCGTGCCGGCGATCCTATCCAAGCCGCAAGTACACTGCAGGTACGGTTTTCAGTCCCCGACGAGCACGGACGATACCAGAAGACGCGACGGTGGGTGCAGCCTACCGGCGGTAAGCGGACCTTACCCGGTCGAACCGACGAGGTCGATGCCAAGTGATGAACCCCCTGACCCGACTCACCGAGTGGTTCGAGCGCCGATACACCAAGCAGGCGCTCGCGCAATTGGTGGTCGTCCTCGTCGCCCTGCTGCTCCTCACCCAGGGGTTTTTCGTCTGGTATTTCGCATCGGTCGGCCTCTCGATGGGGACGACGGGGTACAACAACGACGACCGCACGGTCGTCATCGACCAGTCGGCCGTCGAGCGGATCGAAGGCGGGTACGACCCGAACCACGAGGAGGGGTGGTGTCTCTACGGGACGAAAAACAGCACCCACATCCGCGTCACCGAGGTCGTTCAGGCACAGACGCTGTTCAAGCGGTCGGACCGCATCGCCTTCACCTGCGTCCCCGAGACCGCCGGACAGGTGGCCGCCGGGAAGAACCCGCGACTGGTCGGGAACGTCCACAGCCACGTCGACCACAACGAGAGTCGATTGAGTCGACTCGACATCCTGTTGCTGGGCCGCGTGAGTCCGGTCGTCTCGGTGATGGGCGTCTACACCGAGCGGGACGGCGTCGAGTTCTTCACGACCGAGAGCCTGCGAGATCCCCTGAAAAAGGAGGTCACGGGGGAGTCCCGCGCTATCGAAACCCCCTAACCGGGGACGGCCATTCGGGGTGGTATGCACGAGGAACCCGAGGTCGCGGTGCTCCGACTCGGCCACCGTCCGGGCCGCGACGAGCGTATCACGACCCACGTGGGGCTGACCGCGCGGGCGCTGGGTGCCGACCGCGCGATTCTGGCGGGCCAGGCCAGCAGTCGCGCCGACACCGTCGAGGACATCACCGACCGGTTCGGCGGCCCCTTCGAGACCGAGACGGTCGAGTCCTGGCGGCCCGTCGTCCGGGACTGGGACGGCAACGTCGTCCACCTCACGATGTACGGGCTGGAAGTCCAGAACGTCGAAGACGAGATCCGGGGGACCCTCCAGGCGGACCGCGACCCGCTGCTCGTCGTCGTCGGGGCCGAGAAGGTCCCCTTCGAGGTGTACGAGTGGGCCGACTGGAACGTCGCGGTGACGAACCAGCCCCACTCCGAGATCGCCTCGCTCGCGGTCTTCCTCGACCGGCTGTTCGAGGGCCGGGAACTCGACCGCGAGTGGGAAGACGCCCAGAAGACGGTGATCCCCCAGGCCATCGGCAAGCGGGTCGAAGAGCCCGACGAGTAGCTACGACGGGACGAACAGCCGGAACGGGCGCAGGAGGCGGGCGAGGAGGCGGCGCGCGTTATCGCGGACGAACGGCCAGGGACCGATTTTCGATTCGTCCAGTATCCACAGGTCGCCCTCGCGAGAGGCCGTTCCGGCCTGCTCGTGATAGTCGAGCGCGTCACGGACGCGGGATTCGGTCATGTCACAGGCCTCGGCGAGTTCCGGGACCGTCTTCGGCCCAGTTTTCAGTTCCTCGGCGACGAGGTTCCCGACCTGCATCAGCAACATCAGTTCGCCGAATCCGGCTTCTTCGAGGTCGTCGTCGACCGCGCGAAGACCGGTCCGCAGGCTGTAGAGCGCGTCGAGCACGAGCCAGCCACCGACGACGAACCCGGCGACGGCGACGCCCGCGTCGGACTGGCCCCAGTACGCGACACCGCCGGCGGCCACGCCGATCAGTCCCAGGAGGAGTCGGAAGTGGCGCTCGTCCATACCCGGAATCGGTTCCGACAGCTCCACGGACTCGCTCACGAGCAGGACAAGCGTGATGACGACGACCTGCGGCCAGGTGAACTCGAAGAGAAACCGGAAGAGGACGACGACTCCGACGGCAGAGAGCACGCGCCGGGCTGCGGAGCGACCCGGAAGGGAGTCTCTCAGCGTCGCGGTCATGCGTCTCGGTTCGGCTTACGCCCATCTAAAACCACGTCCAGTCCTGCCGAGTCGGAGAACGGTCCGGTGGGTTTAAACGACTCACGCCCGGATTGACTGCCAATGGCTTTTGAGGAACTCCTGGAGGACCCGGTTATACAGAAGTACCTCCACGAACTGGTGGGACCGAAGGGAATGCCCGTCGCCGCGGCACCGCCTGACGGCGAGGTGACCGACGAGGAACTCGCGGAGGAACTCGGCCTCGAACTGAACGACGTCCGCCGGGCGCTTTTCATCCTCTACGAGAACGACCTGGCGACGTACCGACGCCTCCGCGACGAGGACTCCGGATGGCTCACCTATCTCTGGACGTTCAAATACGAGCAGATCCCGGAGAAACTCGAAGAGGAGATGTATCGGCTGCTCGACGCCCTGGAACAGCGCCAGGACTACGAGCACAACAACGAGTTCTACCTCTGTGAGGTCTGTGGCATCCGGTTCGAGTTCGACGAGGCGATGGACTTCGGCTTCGAGTGTCCGGAGTGTGGCTCGCCGGTCGACGCGATGGAGAACACGGCGCTCGTCGAGTCGATGGACGAGCGCGTCGCGAACCTCCGAGACGAACTGAACGTGGAACGAGAGACCGAAGCCTGATGGTCGTCCTCGCAACGAAGCTGTACGTCGGTGGCGACGCACGGGACCGGGCGCTCGACAGTCTGCGGTCGATGGTGAACAACGAGGTCGGCGACCTCGACGTGACGGTCGACATCGGGATCCGCGACGACGACTTCCCCTCGGTGACCATCGAGGGCGACGACGACGTCGTCGCGCGCAACCTCCTCCGCGAGGAGTGGGGCGAGATCACGCCTCACTTCGAGGCCGGCGAGACCTACGTCGGCACGCTGGAGGGGTGGGACGACGACGGGTTCGTCCTCGACGCGGGCGAAGAGGTACGGATTCCGGCCGACGAGCTCGGTCTCGGACAGGGGACTCCCGAGCAGATCCGGACGCGGTTCGGGCTGGTCCAGCACATGCCGCTCCGGTTCGTCTGGGACGACACGCCGCGCCTGGCCGAGGACGAACAGGACCGGCTCTACGACTGGACGCGTGGCACGGGACGGGTCAACGTCAACAGCGCCACGCGCTCGGAGATTCGCGCGACGGTCAATCGGGCCGGACACGCTCAGGACATCGTCACGGTCGAGCGACTCGGCCTGCTGGAAGGGAGCATCGTCTGTCGCGAGGGGACTGACCCGCCGGGGCTGCTGGCCAGCATCGGCGAGTACCTGCCGGCGGAGCTGCTCGCCGTGGTACCGTGACGCGGCGACGGCTCCTCGTCGGTGTGGGGCTACTCGCGCTCCTGGCCGCGCTGGCCGGTTGTTCGACCATCCTCGGGCCGGGCGAGCCGGACCCCGAAAAGATCGAACAGAACGTCAGTTACGACTGGAACACGTCGGCCAACGCGACGTTCGACATCACGAAAGACGAGTACACGGCCGTCTATGTCGTCGACAACCAGTCGGAGCTCGAACTCTACCAGCGTGACGCGCTGGGAACGAGACACCCCCTCGACATCGAGGGCGTGAAGTTCCGGTATCAGAACGGGACGGTCACGAACGTCTCGGCCGAGAACGTCGACCTCCAGCGAAAGCGAGCCGTCGTCAGTACGCCGGCCGAGGACGGCAAACTCGCCTTCCGGTCGCCGCGACGGGGCAAGCAGTTCGGAATGCCGACCTTCGTGAGCGGGAGCTACGAGGCGACGCTGCCGCCTGGAGCCCGGGTCGACATCCCCATCCTCGCACAGGTCAGTCCGCGCGGGCACGAGACCAGCATCGACGACGACCGCGTGACCGTCTCGTGGGACGAGGTGGAGGCCCAGTCCGTCTCGATCCGGTGGTACCTCGCCCGGGACCTCCTGCTGTTCGGCGGGCTGTTCGCCCTCATGCTTGTGGTAGGGGCTATCGGGGCGATCTACTACCTCCGGCAGATCCGCGCACTCGAAGCACAGCGGGAGGAAGTGGGTCTCGACGTCGACACCGGCGACGACTCGGACGACGGGGGACCACCGCCGGGGATGCGGTGACCACCATCCGTGGTACACCCCCGTTCCTGGGCCACGTTCGCTGACCGTTCGGGTTCGCGGAACTGAACGGCCCGAAACCACTAATTGCGTCGGGCCGTTGGCTCGGACCGAATGCCCCTGCTTATCGACGTTCGGAAGCTCCGTATCATCAACGTTTTGATGGAAAGCGGGGCGGGGAACGTCGCGAACTCGCTGGAATCGCTGGCGGGACTCAACGCCGAGGTCGCCGTCAAGAGCCTCTCGATGGTCACGCCCGGCGACATTCCCGACGACCTGGGCGACGACGAGGTGTTCTCGGCGACGATCAGCCTCACCGAACCGCCGTACGGCGACTTTATCATGACGTTCGACCAGGGAACCGCCGAGAGCATCGCCGAGGAGATGACCGGGACCGAGGTCGACGGCGAACTGACACAACTCCAGGAGAGCGCGCTCCAGGAGATGTGCAACATCTTCACCTCCGGGTTCATCGACGGGATGGCGAACACGCTCGGCTCGTCGATCGAGATGGCGACGCCCGAACTCGAACACGGGACCGGGCGGCAGTTGATGGTGGACAACCTCTCGCACGTCCGCACCGACTCGCTGGCGATCGTTCTGGACTCGCAGGTGAACGTCACGGACCCCGGGACCGAGTTCCGGATCCGCATCTTCCTGGTCCCGGACCCCGGATCGTTCGTCAACCTGGTCGATCACATGGACATGGACGACATCCGGACCGAGGAGCTACAGATCGAGGACATCGAAACCGACGACGAGGGGGACGACGACGGTGAGGACGCGGACGATGGGGAGACCCTCGGAACCGATCACACGGCGTTCGAGGATCTCTGAGCCGGTCCGGCCTTCTGGCCGGGGCACCTGATGGACTTTTACCTGCGGGCCGCCAATCCCGGGTCATGCGCGTCGCGCTGGTCACCGTGGGGGACGAGTTACTTGCAGGGGAGACAGTCAACACGAACGCGTCCTGGCTGGGGAAGCGGCTCTCCGAACAGGGTGCGACCGTCGAGCGGGTGTCGGTCGTCCCCGACCGGCTCGCCGACATCGCCCGCGTGGTCAACGAGTACCACGCGGAGTACGACGCCGTCGTGGTCACCGGCGGACTCGGGCCGACACACGACGACATCACGATGGACGGCGTCGCCGCCGCCTTCGGTCGCGAGGTCGTCCAGAGCGAGGAGGCGCTGGCCTGGATCGAGGAACACGGCGGCTACACCCGCGAGGACCTCGCGGAAGGCACCGCCGACATCCCCGCCGGCGCGCGGATGCTCCCGAACCGTGCTGGGGTCGCGCCCGGCTGTGTCATCGGCTCCGTCTACGTCCTGCCGGGCGTCCCCGACGAGATGAAGGCCATGTTCGAGGACGTCGCCGACGAGTTCGAGGGAGCGCGTCGCTACGTCGAAACAGTCGAAGCGGACGAACCCGAGAGCGCGATGTTGGACCGGATTCGCGAGGTCCGTGAACGATTCGACGTGAAGGTCGGCAGCTATCCCGGCGACCCTGTTCGAATCAGGTTCGAGAGCACCGACGAGAACGCGGTCGAGTCGGCGGCCGCGTGGCTCCGCGATCGCGTCGAAGCGCCGGACCGGACGGAGTAGCGCGGTCAGCGGTAAAAGTACGCCCACCACGCCGCGACCAGCACCAGGCTGACGAGCCCGACCGCAGCCCCGGCGCTGTTGATGACGGCTTCCTGCACACCCGGCTCGGTCGCGTTTTGCGCTGCGAGTACGAGATTCATAACCGGCCGTTCCGACCCCGCGGTCTTAAGAATCCCGGAGTGTCGCCGCCGGATCTCGACGAGCGGAAGGCGATACCGGGTCAGCCCGGACGCCTTTTCACGATGCCGCCAGTACGCATCGCTAATGCGTCGTATCGGCGTCGTCGTGAATCCGATCGCCGGGATGGGCGGCCGCGTGGGACTGAAGGGAACCGACGGGAAAGTCGCGGAGGCCCGCGAAAAGGGCGCTGAGCCCCGGGCACCCGACCGCGCTCGCGAGGCCCTCGAACGCCTCCACGAACTCGGCCCCGAGACCGAACTCCTGACCTACGGCGGGCGGATGGGTGCCGAGCCGGCCCGCGAAGCCGGGTTCGATCCGACGGTCGTCGGCCGACCGAGCGGCGAGGAGACGACGGCCGAAGACACCAGAGCGGCGGTCCGTGCCCTCCTGGCCGAGGACGTGGACCTGGTCCTGTTCGTCGGCGGCGACGGGACCGCCGTCGACGTGACAGAGACGCTCGACGAACTCGGCGACGAGACGCCGATCCTTGGCGTACCGGCCGGCGTGAAGGTCTACTCGGAGGTGTTCGGCGTCACGCCCCGGGCGGCGGGCCAGATCGCAGCGACCTTCTCGGAGACCGAGCGGGCGGAGGTCAACGACATCGACGAGGACCAGTACCGCGAGGGCGAGGTCCACACGGAACTGCGCGGCGTCGTCAGCGTGCCGGCCGCCGAACAGCGCCAGGCCAGCAAACAGCTCGGTGGCGGCACCGTCGAGAGCCTCGCCGAGGGCGTGGCCAGGGAAACCGAACCCGGCGTGACTTACGTACTCGGTCCGGGCAGCACCGTCGGCGCTGTCGAGGAAGCGCTCGGGTTCGAGGGGTCACCGCTCGGCGTCGACGTCTGGCGCGACGGGACGGTCCTCGTCGAGGACGGCGGCGAGCAGGAGATCCTGAACGCGCTGGGCGAGGAGAACGTCATCGTCGTCTCTCCCATCGGCGGCCAGGGGTTCGTCTTCGGTCGCGGGAACCAGCAACTCTCTCCGGAAGTGATCCGGCAGTGTGACCTGGAAGTGGTCGCATCGAAGCGGAAACTTGACGAAATCGGCGTACTACGGGTCGATACCGGAGATCCGGAACTGGACGAGCAGCTCCGCGGCTGGCTCCAGGTGCGGGTGGGGCGCTTCGAGCGACGCCTCATGGAAGTGGTTTAGGAACACACCGATACGGCGGACCTTCACGAAGAGATATTACATTTCGGCCAGTCATAAGTGGTGTATAGACAAAATTAAGGTGGCCGACGACTGACAAAGGGCATATGGAAACCCGTAAGGTGCAACGGCTCGGTCCCTCGACCCTCGCGATGACGCTCCCGGCCGAATGGGCCCAGGAGCACCACGTCGAGAAGGGGGACGAGGTATCGCTCCGAATCGGTGGCAAAGGGACGCTGACGGTGATGCCCGAGTCCGTCCAGAGCGAGGAGTCGGAAGCGATCATCTACGCCGAAGACCTCGATGCGGACGCGGTCGAGCGCGCGATCGTGGCCCAGTACGTGCTGGGCCGACGGATCATCCACGTCGAGGCCGGCGAAGACGGCACGCTGATGAGCGAACACATCAATGCCGTCTACAACGCCGAAACCCAGCTCATGGGCCTGGGCGTCATCGAAGAGACGCCCGAGCGCATCGCCATCCGGTGTTCGGTCGACCCCGAGGACTTCACGCTCGACAACCTCCTCGAGCGACTCGAATCGACCGGTTCGACGATGCGCAACGAGGCGGTCAAGGCGCTCGCACACGGGAACCCCGACCTGGCCCAGCGCGCGCTGAACAGGGAGCGCCAGGCCAACAAGATATTCGTCCTCCTCCTGCGCCTGATCTTCACCGCCTACCAGAACCCGAACCTCGCCCGTGCGGTGGGACTGGACAACGGCTTCCCGCTCATCGGCTACCGCTCGATCGCGAAGAACCTCGAACTCACGGCCGACAACGCCGAGGACATCGCGGAGATCGTCCTAGAGACCGAGGGGCACACGCTGAACGTCGAGTCGTCGACGATGCGACGCATCCGCGAGTTCACCGACCAGGTCAACGAGATCACGGAGAAGGGCGTCACCGCGGCCGTCGAGCGCGATTACGACACCGCGATCGAAGTGCGGAAACAGTACGCCGACATCGGCAACCGCGAGCAGGAGATCCTCTCGGACCTCCCGGAGATGGACAACCAGGACCTGCTCCGCGTCCGCGAGGTGCTGGTGAGTCTCCAGCAGACCGCCCAGTACGCGGTTCGGAACGCGGAGATCGCGACGAACCTGGCGCTCAACGAGGAGTCGGCCCACACGAAGATCCAGTAGCCGGCTGGGACCTCGAGGGTCGTTACTCGACCGTTGTATCGTCGTTCGCGGCTGTTTTGCGGCCCGTCAGCGGGTTTCTCGTGGTGATCGCACAGTCGAACGCGGGGTGTTCCGCGAAGTGTCGCACCAGCATGTGCCGACGCGAGCCGGTGATCCCCGTCCGGCCGACCTCCTCGGCAGTGAACTCCGCCGGCAGGCGCTCGAACAGGCGCCGCAGGTTCCCGAACTCTTCGAACACCTTCGTGTTGCCCGCCGAATCGGCACCCCGGCGGGAGACGACGTACGTCCCGTCCTCGCGGTGTGTCCCGGTCGTGTGCAGGAACTCCCGTTCCCGGGTCATCGCGTCCCCGATCGCGTCCTGTAGCTGCTCGGCCTGTTCCCTGGACAGGGCGTGAGTCTGGCCGCCGACGGTCACCCGTATCGATTCTCCCTCTCTCCGTACTGCGATCCCCCCATCGGGCTCTTCATCACCGTCGAAGAACTCGATCAGGAGCGGTTACACTCCGTGTCATGCAGTCGCATGTTCCCACGGCATCGAATAAAGCCCTGCTGTGGGCGTGACCTGGGTCTTTATAAAGGATCGCCGACCGGTCGACGGATCGGCAGGGGATCAGCCGAGGAGTCCGCCGTCGTCCTCGGTGGTCGTTTCGTCCGACCGGGTGGCCGTCTCGGGCTGTGTGTCGGTGGTCGAATCCGTCGTCTCCCCAGTGGGCGTGGCGGCGTCTTCGTCCTCGTCGGTACTGTCGGGCATGGGCATCGAACCGTCGTCGCCGGCTTCGTCGGTACCGTTGGCGGCCGATCCGTTCTTCGTCCCGAAGATGTCGGTTTCGATGGTCCGCTCGTAGTCGACGGCCTCCAGCGGAATCCGGAACTCGCCGACGCCAGCCAGGTCGGATTGCGGGTCGACGACCAGATAGAAGTCGATTTCGACGTCCGTGACCTGGTTCCGTTCGAGGTGACTCACCCACCACTCGTCCAGGTTCTCGTTCTGCATGGCCGTCCGCGTTCGGATCCGCTCGGTCTGGCCGGGCAGCACCGTCGCCACGTCCTCGGAACTCCCCTGGCCGACGGTCACGTCGTTCATCGTGATGGTGTAGCCGACCTCACTGACGGCGTAGGGCCACGGTTTGGGGTTGTACACGTCGAAGGACATCTCGATGGGCGTCTCTTCCTCGGAGAGTCCCTCGGTGTCCCACTGGGCGCTCGTCTCGTTGACGTACAGGACCGGGTCGTCGACGAGCGGCCGGTTGGCGTCGATCGGCCGCGTCTCCTCGGAGTTGAACTGGCTGATGATGTCGGTCTCGACCCGTTCTTTCTGAGGCAGCGCGACTTCGCGTCCGCCCAGCGTCGAGGACGTGACGCGGGCGTCGATCACGACCTGCGTCTGCTCGTCGTTCGCGATGTGCGAGCGCCACCAGGCCGGAATCCGGTCGTTTCGCATGGACGTCGTAAAGGAGAGCGTCGAGTTACCGCGCCCGACCCGCACGCCCTCCTTCTGGCCGCTGGCCATCGTGACGTCGTTCATCAGTACCGTGTAGTTGACGGTGGTTCCGGCGAGCGAGACGCCGACGGGGTTGGGGTTGGAGACCACCAGGTCGGTCTGGATCGTCGTCGTCGACTCGTTGACCGGCCCGAAACTGTTCTGGACCGAGGCCACCTCCGGGACGCCCAGCAGTCCGAGCAAGAAGGCGAGCGCGATCAGTACCACGACCCCCAAGAGAGCGGTCGAGACGACGCGTACCGTACTGCCGAGAAACGTCTCCGTAAGCCGAGACATACGTGTGCCGGTACCCTATCCGGGTCGGTAAATATGTCTTCTGGCAGCGGCTTCGGGCCTGATACGGACTGCTGTAAGTCATTTCCACATCGACCGCCCGACATCGGGCGGTCGTCGCGGTACACAGTTACAGCAAACCGTATGAGCGACTGCCGGTCGAACCCACGAGAACTCCGTATGAACTAAGTGCGCGCTAGCGGAACGGGCGGTAATGGCAGAAACAGGACTGCAGACGGACAAGTCGCTGGGCCTCGGACTCGTCTTCGGCACGATCGCCGTCGTCGGGGCCGTCGTCATGTACGTCGCGTCGGCGGACCAGCTTACCGCCGGTTGGGGCTTCGCACTCGCGGTTATCGCCGGCTCGATAGCCATCGCAGCCATCCACCTCTTCTCGTAGGACTAACCTTCCGAAGCCGGTGGCGATGCGACACTTACCGGAAACGAACCGTTAAAAGTCAGCACCGCCTACGTTCGGTATGGCCGATTACAGTGAGGAGGAACGGCGGATTCTAGAGCACCTCCGCGACCAGGTCGCCGGAGGTGAGTCGTACGTCCGAGCCAAAAACATCGCCGAGAGCATCGGACTCTCCGCGAAGCAGGTGGGAGCACGCCTGCCGCGACTGGCCGAGAAATCCGACGAGGTCGACATCGAGAAGTGGGGACGTGCGCGGTCGACCACCTGGCGGGTCACCAGAGCCTGATTACGGGGACCGAGCCGAGTCGCACTCTTTTTTGACGCGGGACCCGAAGGGCGTGTATGACTGTCCGGGTCGAGCGATCCTTCGAGTTGCCGGCGGAGCCAGAGCAGGTATGGACTTTCATCGCCGACCCGGAGAAACGAGCGCGGCCGATCAGCGTCGTCTCCGACTTCGATAAGACCGGGGACCGAACTGCGACCTGGTATCTCAAGCTCCCGATACCGGTCGTCGACAGGTCCATCGCCGTCGAAACCGAAGAGGTCGATTTCGACCCGCCCCACCGCGTCGAGTTCGTCGGCCGGTCGAAGGTGATGCGCGTCGTCGGCGAGCACGAACTCGAACCCATCGACGGGGGTACCCGCCTCATCACTCGGTTCACCGTCGACGGCAAGCTCCCCGGCGTCGAGCGCTACTTCAAACGGAACATGGACGAGGAGTTGCACAACATCGAACAGGCGCTGCTGGACGACCTTGGTATCGAGGCCTGAGATGAAACTCGCACTCGCCCAGCTGGCCATCGAACGCGGCGAGGTGGCCGCGAACGTCTCGCGTGCCAAAGACGCCATCGCGGAGGGTGCGGCCCAGGGCGCGGACCTCGTCGCCCTCCCCGAAATCTTCAACGTCGGCTACTTCGCGTTCGACAGCTACGGCCGCCGTGCCGAACCGCTCGGCGGATCGACGCTCTCGGCGATCGCAACTACGGCCCGCGAACACGACGTCGCTGTGCTGGCGGGAAGCATCGTCGAGGACCTGGGGGAGACCGCCAGGGAAACCGACGCGGCGGTGCCGGCAACGGAGGGGTTGGCCAACACGAGCGTCTTCTTCGACCGCGACGGCGAGCGCCAGGCGGTCTACCGGAAACGACATCTGTTCGGGTACGGCTCGGCCGAGCAGGAGTTGCTGGTCCCGGGCGAGTCGGTGCCGGTCGTCGAGTTCGGGGGATTCACCGTCGGGATGACGACGTGTTACGATCTGCGATTTCCCGAACAGTACCGGCGACTGGTCGACGCCGGCGTCACGCTGGCGCTGGTCCCGAGCGCGTGGCCCTATCCCCGCGTCGAGCACTGGCAAACCCTTCCGCGCACGCGGGCGATCGAGAACCAGTTCTACGTGGCGACGGTCAACGGGAGCGGGAGCTTCGACGAGGCCACGCTCCTGGGCCGGTCGACGGTGTACGACCCGTGGGGGACAGTTCTCGCGAGCGCGGACGACGACCCGACGATCGTGACGGCGACCGTCGACCCCGAGCGCGTTCGGGCGGTGCGCGACGAGTTCCCCGCGCTCGACGACCGCCGGACCTAACCGAATATTTATCCGCGGGGCAAACCTACAGGTCGGTGCCGGTACGACGCTTTTCACGTCAGACCGGCAACAGCAGACACCCGCCTCGCTGCTCGGCCATCGTTGCGACATCCGGCTGTCCGGACAGCCGACCTGTCGCAATCCGCCTCGTCCCGTCGGCGCACCCGCCTCGGCAGGGAACGCCGGCCTGCCGAGGCGTCCATCTCTACTTCCAGTCCACCGAGGGACTCAGTCGTCGTTACTCGTCGTGATATCGGCCGAGAGCCCCTGTGCCATCTCGATGTCTTTCGAGTTGTTGACCGTCCAGGCCGTCCGCTCGGTCACCGCCTCGATGACCTCCCGGGCCGATGGCGCGCCCTTTCCGGATTGCTTGACGCCGCCGAAGGGCAACTGGACCTCCGCGCCGATACACGGCAGGTTCGCGTAGGCCAGTCCCACCTCGGCGTGGTCCCGGTAGTAGTTGAGCTGGCGGTAGTCCTCGCTGACGATGGCCCCGGCGAGTCCGTAGGGCACGTCGTTGTGGATCTCCAGCGCCCGCTCGATGTCACCGCTGTAGGGGATCAGCGCGACGTGGGGGCCGAACACCTCCTCTTTGAGACAGCGGAGTTCGGGATCGTACTCGGTCTCGTAGACGAACGGGCCGACCCAGTGACCGTTCGCGAAGTCGCCGCTGCGCTCGCCGTGGTCGGCCGACACAGCCCCGCCCTCGGAAATCTCGTCGTCGGCGAGGTCGGCGCGGTCGACCAGCACGGTCACGCCTTCTTCGCGCGCGAGGTCGTTGTACTGGTGGAACTTCTCGACCTGGCTCTCCTCGATAACCGGTCCCATGAACGTGTCCTCGTCGAGCGGATCGCCGACGGCCACGTCCTCGGCTAAGTCGACGAACCGGGCTTTGAACTCGTCGTAGACGTCCTCGTGGACGACCAGTCGCTCACTGGAGACGCAGCGCTGGCCGGTCGTCTTGAACGACGACATTACCGCTGAATGGACGGCGATGTCAAGATCGGCCTGCTCGGTGACGACGACAGCGTTTTTCCCGCCCATCTCCAGCGAGACCTCCCGTCCGGGTTCCCCACCTAATTTGTCCGCGATCCCGTGCCCGACCTCCGCCGAGCCGGTGAAGAGGACGGTGTCGACGCGGTCGTCCTCGACGATGGCGTTGCCGGCGTCGCCGAAGCCCTGCACCACGTTGAAGACGCCGTCGGGGATTCCCGCGTCGTCGAACATCTCCGCGACGATCTGGCCACACCACGGAGTCTGTTCGGCGGGCTTCCAGACGACCGTGTTGCCCTCGACCAGGGCGACGGCCATGTGCCAGAAGGGGATGGCGACCGGGAAGTTCCACGGCGTGATACAGCCCACGACGCCCCGGGGTCGCCGGCGCATGTACGAGTCCTTGCTGGGGATTTCAGAGGGGACCACGTCGCCGTGTGGATGGCGAGCGTTGCCGGCAGCCCACTCGACCATGTGGTACGCCTCGACCACGTCGGCACGACCCTCCGAGATTTCCTTGCCGCACTCCCTGGTGACGATCTCCCCGAGTTCGTCCGTGCGCTCGCGCAGTTCGTGGTAGATGTCCCAGAGGTGTTCGGCGCGGTCGATATAGGAGCGGTCGCGCCAGGACTCGAAGGCTCCCTCGGCGGCCTCGACAGCGCGTTGGACGTCCGTTTCCGTCGCTCGGTGGAACTCGGCCAGGGGTTCGCCCGTCGCCGGGTCGATGCTCTCGAAGGTCTCGGTCCCGCTGCCCGAAACCCACTCGCCGTCGATGTACTGCTCGTACTGGGGCTGTCCGTGCTGACTCATACGATCACCGGCAAGAATTGCACGCCCGGTGTAAAAAAGGCATCTCCGTGGCTTCCGATCGCATCCGCGAAAAGACGGTGAGGTGACTTGTCCCCTGGTTTCAGGTACGTGGGTGGCTAACCGGAGACGTATGCCTCTCGATAGACGTGCCATCCTTCGACTCGGCAGCCTATCGCTGGCCGGTGTCGTCGCCGGTTGTGCCGATCAGGGCGGGGACGCGACTGAGACGGGAACCGACGAACCCGTGGAGACGACCGAGATCACCGGGAATCCGGGCGGAATGGTGACGGACACCGAAACAACGGGATCGCCGAGCGGAGGAGGGACTGAATCGCCGGGCGAAACGACGCCCGGGGCGGGGCCGCCCCTGCCGTCTGGCGAAGTCGTCGAGATGGACGGGACAGCCTTCGCCCCGATGGAGCTTTCGGTCGATCCCGTCACGGAAGTCCGGTGGGTGAATCGCGACGGGGTCCCACACGACGTGACCAGTGCGCAGTTCAACGACGGCGCGACGGCGTGGGAGTTCGAATCGGAGACCCTAGAACAGGACGAGGAGACGGCCTATACGTTCGAGGAGGCCGGCACGTACGAGTACTACTGTTCGATTCACGGTCAGTCGACGATGTGCGGCGTCGTGCTGGTCGGCGATGCTGAACGCGCCGGCTCGCTTCCGTGTGAGTGACTAGTTCGTCGAGACTCCCGTTCACGTCCCGTTCGAGCTGGTCGCGGCTTTTTCGACCTCGCCTTTGACCGCGGCGGCGTCGAAGCTGTGGTCGGGGCGGATGTTGACGAAATCGAGGAACTCCCGAGCGGCCAGGAGTTCCTCGGGCGAGTACGCCGACAGCGCCGCTGCGACCGTCTCGCTCGCGCCGATGTGTGGCGTCAGCGACCCGAGCGCACACGCCACGTCGTAGCCGCGCGCGTCCTCGATGCGCCCGTCGCGGACGTTGGTCGCGTCGATGAAGTAGAGGCGGCCGTCCGCGACGAGGACGTTCTCCTCGCGGAGGTCCCCGTGGGCGAGCCCGTTGTCGTGCATCGTCGCGAGCGCCTCGAACAGCGCCGGCGCGTGGGACCGCACGGCGTCAGCGTCGAGTTGGTCGAGCGTCCGGAACGCAGGGAGGTACTCCATGACGAGGACGCCCAGGCCGTCGACCTCGAACGCTTCCAGCGGTTCGGGGACGTTGAGACCCAGTTCGCGCATCCGTTTCGTCGCCGCGAGTTCGTGTTCGGCCATCTCGACCGGCGTGTCGAAGTGCTGAAAAAACCCCTCCGTCCCGCTGGAGAAGGCACCGAGGTTGCGCCCGGCCGTAAACAGCGCGTGGACCAGCGAGTTCTGCTCGGAGGTGACCTTGACGAACAACTGGTCGTCGACGACCAGCGGCGTCGACAGCCAGTTGTCGGCATCGAGGAACTCGACGCTGCCGTCCGGAAGGTCGTAGCGGTCACAGACTTCCTCGACGACGGGATTGAGGCGCTCCCTGGAGACGCGCCCGCGAAGCAGCCGACGAATAGCCATACACCCACGAGAAGCACACCCACGGGTATATCCCTTCGGTCTGGCCACCAGGGACCGGCCCAGCGGGCGACGGACGCGGAACCCGACACGCCCAAGTTCTGGCCGGCCACGGTTCCGGTATGGGCACACCGCTGGAGCCGCGAGAACGGCAGGTTCAGGAAGTCATCGACCGCCTCCACGAGGCATATCCGGACTCGACGATCTCGCTTACCTTCTCGAACCGCCTCGAACTGCTCGTCGCCGTCGTCCTCTCGGCGCAGTGTACCGACGAGCGCGTCAACAAGGTCACGGCGGACCTCTTCGAGAAGTACGAGACCCCTGAGGACTACGCCGAGGTCGATCAGGACGAACTCGCCGAGGACCTGAACTCGGTGACCTACTACAACAACAAGGCGGGCTACATCAGGGACGCCTGTCGGAAAATGATCGACGAACACGACGGCGAGGTCCCCGATACGATGGACGAACTGACCGACCTCCCGGGCGTCGGTCGGAAGACGGCGAACGTCGTCCTCCAGCACGGCCACGATATCGTCGAGGGCATCGTCGTCGACACGCACGTCCAGCGGCTCACGCGCCGACTGGGCATCACCGAAGCGGAGCGACCGCCCGCTATCGAGGAGGACCTGTTACCCGTCGTTCCCGAGGCGGAGTGGCAGGCGTTCACGCACCTGCTCATCAGTCACGGCCGCGCGACCTGTACCGCGCGCAACCCGGACTGTGCGGACTGCGTGCTCGCGGACCTGTGTCCCTCGGCGAAGGGCGACAGCGACGTCGACCTCGCCAGCGGCGACGCGTGGTAAGCGCGTGCTACCGCCAAGAACGAACGAGTTACTCCGGCTAGTCCGATCATAATCGGTTTCGGGCGACGTGGAACGTAGCTGGATGTAACCTGGGCTAATCGGCCACTATATCGCCACCAAAGTTTCGAAAGTCGAAAAAACGATTAATGCAGTAGCAGATCGCTACTCGAGTGTAGGGTCGATAGGAAGATCCTACGAGACGAGCAATGGTCGGCAGCACGGCGGTCGGGGCTCACATCTCGGGCAGGTCCCGGCATGGTTGTATCACGGTCGACGACGAAACTGTCGCACATGGGCATCAACTGCCCCGTTCCGCCGTTCGCTGTGCTGTAGGCCGGTCGGTTTCCGACGACTCGGTCGCTTCGGAGCGTCTGCGGACGAACCATCTGACCCCCAAACCAATCCGCGATTCGGAACTACCACACAGTCCCTGTCACGTTCCCGTTGTATTCTCCTCTCTCCCGCTGACGGGTCGGTCGGACCTCCCGACCGGCGACCCCCAGGCCAACGCCCTAGACGATCCAGTATTTGAGCAGATAGCGAGCGACGCCGACCAGGTACGCGAGGATCCAGAAGAACACGTAGCCGAAGACGCCGATGCGGATGCGTCGGCGGAAAAACTGGAGGCGGTCGCTCCCGATCTCGTCCAGCATGACGTCCTCGTCGTAGTCGTGATAGAGATCGTGTTCGTATTTAGCGCGGAACACGCGGACGATCCCGGTGAAGCCGAACGCCAACATCGCGTACGCCTGGAGACCGAGAAACGCGTGGATGGCGGCGAAGCCGTTGAGTTGCGAGATCAGGCGGGGAAGCATCCAGAACAAAAGCGGAATCGTCGTCAGGGCCAGTCCGGTCACGATGAATTTCAGGTGATAGACGAGCACGCTCCAGGTGACGTGCTCGGTATCGATCATGATCCAGGCACCGTAGAGAAAACAGGGAAAACTGAGCGTCACCGAGAGGAGAACGAGCGTCGCGATCGTCGTTTCCGACAGGGCCATGCCCGGACGTACGGACGAAGTTCGTTAAAGCGTGCCGAAACGGCCCGTTCGTCCCGAGTACGGGGCCCACCGGACCGAAGTCTGCGCTCGGGGACAACCGTCACGCTAAGGGGCATCGCGCCCGAACAGACAGCTAATGAGTGACGCCTCCGACGAGCGGGCTGGCGACGAGCAGGGGGCCGCCGGACCTGCGGACGCTGATGAAGACGCCCCGACGGAGGAAATCTCGACCGAGCAGCTCCGCCAGCAGGTCGAGGAAAAGTACGATTTCGAGGAGTTCGGGCCCGACGACATGGCGGAGATGAGCGCCGACGAGTGGGAGGCGGCGTTCGATCCGGACACGTGGATCACGGGCGAGGAACTCCTAGACCGCGTCGAAGCCGACCTGAAGTACAGAGTCGTGATTCGGGACGTGTTCGCCCGGGTCGAACGGCTCGCGGACGGTCGGGTCCTCGCCTACTCCGACGAGGGGTACGCGACAGTCCACCCCGACGGCACCGTCGAGGGGCACGGGACAGTATTGCGCGACGTGAAACCCGTCGTCGCGCTGTGTTCCATGGAGGAGTACGACGTTCCGGAGATGCCCGAAGGAGAGATCCTCCCCCAGCCTACGGAGGTGCCCGAGGGGAGCGGCGAACTCGGGAACATCGTGATGCAGGTCATCGCCGGCGTGCAAGTGCTCGCGGGGCTCGGGTTGCTCCTGTCGTGGCTCCTGTTCGCCATCGGCGTCCTCCAGCCACCGACGAACAGCGTGGGTCAGGACGCGAACCTCACGCTGATGGTGCTGGCGGGCCTCGCGTTCCTGGCGGTCGGGATCCTGTTGTTCGGCGTCGTCGCGAACGCGCGTCTCTCCGATAAGTTCCGGGCCGAGGAGTATCGCAACCGGCTGCGCGCGATCGGTCTGGAGTCGGGCGAGCGTCCGGATTTCCTCCCGATCGAGGACGACGAGTGGGTCGGTGACGAACCGAACCGGCTCGAGACGGGCACGGAGACGGCCGACGAGTGACTCGAGCCGTGAGGAGGGATCGAGGGGCGCGAAGACGGCATCGGCGACCGAGAACGGCAAGAATAGGAAACACCACGTTAGCAGTTCAGTACGGTTCCTGCCGGCGTATTCGGTGGGTTTATACAAACCCAGTTCTGAGTTTTTGATGTATATGAACAGGCGGGACTTTCTCCGAACTGCCGGCGGGGCTGCCGGCGCTACCGCCGCGGTGTCTGCCAGCGCAGGCACAGCCGTCGCTCAAGAGGGCAACGAGACAAGCGGCAACGAAACGAGCGGAGGTGGCGGAGGCAGCGAGCCCGCGGGCCCACCTGATTTCGGTGGCTACCTAGACGGGGCGAACAACTACAACGGCGAAGTCGCCGACGAGACGGGCAGTGACACGGTGACCGTTCAGGTCGGCGCGGGCGACGGGCTGGCGTTCGGCCCGGCGGCCGTCCACGTCGACAACGGCGCGACCGTCCAGTGGGAGTGGACCGGCGAAGGCGGTGCCCACAACGTCGTCGCCGACGACGGCTCCTTCGAGTCGGGCAGCGCGGTCGACACGACCGGCGTCGAATTCGAGCACACCTTCGAGGAAGACGGGATCTACAACTACTACTGCCAGCCACACGAGGCCAGTGGTATGTTGGGCTCCGTCGTCGTCGGGACCGACTACCCGACGGCAGCGGCCGAAGGCGGCGAATCCGGACCCAACACCGACCCCACGCACATGGGCGTGCCGTTCCAGGCACACTGGGTCGGGATCGCGACGATACTGATGATGTTCGTGTCGCTCATCTTCACGTTCTTCCTGCTGAAGTACGGCGAATCGCCGCACGCGAAAGGAGGGAACGACTAACATGTCATCCGAAGGCAGCAGTTACGGAGACATTCACAGGTACGAACCGCCCCGCGAAAGCACGGCAGCAGCACTCGCGATCGTCCTCCTGACGGTCGTCGAGGTCGTGTTCGTCGGACTGTTCACCTACGGACTCGTGTCCGGATGGGCACTGAGCGAGTTCGGCAACATGTACATGGGCGGTATCCTGGCAGTCATCTTCATCGACCTCGCCTTCATCCTGATGCTGTACCGGAAGGAGTTCCTGCCGGACGTGATGATCGTCAAGAAGCGACGACGCAAGTGGGAAGACCTCTACGTTCGTCAGGACGACATCGACGGAACCCCGTTCATGGAGGACCCCTGGGAGGGCGTCAAGCGGGCGCTCTACCCCTACTACAAGAAATAAATCATGCCACTAGACGAAGACAAATATCCGAAAGAGACAGGACGACGCCGGTTCGTGAAGGGCGTCGTCGGTAGTGCAACGCTCGCAAGCGTCGGTGTCGGTGGCGCGGCCGCCCTGGACACGGTGACGTCGCCGACCGGTGTCGGCGGCGGTATCACCCAGTTCGTCGGCATCGAGAACACCGACGGGCCCGCACCGCGCGGCATGCCGATCATCCCGATCCAGATCGAGAACGGCGAACTCAAGGGAATGTGGCCGTCGGTCCAGGAAGAAACCCAAGGGGGCCAGACGGTCAAGGTCGCAAAGGAGCAGTTCGGCGGCATGGAGTACTCGAACGCCTGGTTCCAGTACTGCGGCGTCCAGAACTACGAGGGACTCGCCCCGGAAGCCGACCAGGACAACTTCTTCCGTTCGATCGGGTCGCCCAACTTCGAGTGGCAGGCAGAGGCCAAGGAGGGCGGGGAAAAACTCCTCGTTTCGGACTTCGATGACTACGAGGAGTGGGGCAACGGCATCGGGGCCGACGGCGTCGGCAAACCGGCCGAAGCCCGGTGGCGCTCCGAGGGCGACGTGCAGACGCTGACAGTCCAGATCATTCGGAGCACGAAGGTCGAAGAGATCGCGAACGGCAACGTCGAACTGGACGACCCCAACGCACAGGAGTTCTTCCAGGCCGCGACCGACCAGGGCTTCATCGCCTGGCTCAACAAGTGTACACACTTCTGTTGCGTGCCGGGATTCAAGACCCAGACCGGGAGTGCGAAGTTCGGCGCCGAAAACGACGTGTACTGTCAGTGCCACCAGTCGATCTACGACCCGTTCAATCCGGTCAGCAGCCAGTTCGTCGCGCTGCCGCGTCCCGAAAGCGACGGCGGCAGCGAGGAGGGAGGCGAGTAACGAATGAGTCTGGAAAAGAAAGACGAACACGATCACGAAGGCTGGATGGAAGAGCGCGACCTGACGGCCGTCGAAGAGCGCTACCTGGCCATCCTGATGTGGCTCGACAAGCGGCTCCGCCTGGTCGACTACCTAGAGCTGCTGGAGGACATGTACTACAAAGTCAACCTCCAGATGCCCAAGAGCCACACGGAGCAGTACGGGCTTGACAACAAGTTCTGGTACTGGTACCCGCTGTACGCGCTCGGGTCCTTTTCGACGTTAGCGTACCTAATAGCCGCAGTATCCGGTGCGTTACTGGGCTTTTACTACGCCCCAGCCGCGGCCGCTTCCGCCGGTGATCCGACGGTCGCGTACACCTCGGTCACGTCGATCATGGTCGACCTGAACTTCGGGTACATGCTCCGGAGCATCCACCGGTGGTCGGCACAGGTGATGACGGCGGCCGTGTTCCTGCACATGCTCCGTGTGTACTTCACGGGCGCGTACAAGGAACCCCGAGAGCTGAACTGGATCATCGGCATCGTGCTCATCTCGATGACGATGGTGTTCGGATACACCGGCTACCTGCTCCCCTGGAACCAGCTGTCCTACTGGGCAGGGCAGATCGGTGTCGAGATGGCGCTGTCGATCCCGCTCGCCGGCGAATGGGTCGCACAGCTGATGTTCGGCGGATTCACGCTGACGCAGGCCACGTTGCAGCGGATGTACATCCTGCACGTGTTCTTCCTGCCGTTCCTCGTGACCGCGCTCATCGCAGTCCACATCGGCATCGTCTGGATGCAGGGCATCGCGGAACCCCACTAATACAATGAGCGACAACGACACTCCCGAAACGGAGACCGACGGAGGCACCGGCATCGTCCCGCCGGACGACGAGACGCCCACCTGGAGCGAGCGCAAAGAGCGCAGCCAGGGGCTCTCCCGGCTGACGTACGAGTACTTCGAGCGCGCACGTCGCGAAGACCAGGACCTCCGGCAGGAGTCGAGTTACGTCGAGCGCGACGTCCTCGGCTTCCCGGCCTGGCCTCACGAGATGATCAGGAACCTCGCGCTGTCGAGTTTCTTCATCGGCATGGTCCTGTTCCTCTCGGCGACGCTGCCCCCGGAGATGCTGCCGCCGGCCGACGCGTCGAGTACGCCGTCGGTCATCCTGCCCGACTGGTATCTGTACTGGTCGTTCGGACTGCTGAAACTCGGGCCGCTCAACCCCGAGCTGGCGCTGCTCGGCGGGCAGAAGCTGATGGCCGACCGAACCTACGGTGTGCTGGCGAACCTCGTCGTGGTCGGCGTCATCACGATCGTCCCCTTCCTGAACAAGGGGAGCGCGCGCCGACCGGTCGAACAGCCGTTCTGGGCGGCCGTCGGCGTCTTCGGCGTCGTGTTCGCCTTCACCATCGCGGCGCTGTCGGTCAAGAACCTGGTGCCCATCGGTTCGCACCTGCTCTTCGACCTGACGTTCCTGTTGCCGTTCGTGTTCGGCTTCATCACCTACGCGGTGCTCAAGTCGATGCGCGAGGGGTACATGTTCACCCTCAACCGCCGCTACTACCGCCTGCGACCGCCGAAATAACCGCCTTTGTTTTCGATGTCTGATGATTCAACGTCCGACCAGCCGTCCGACTCGGAATCGCATACGACCGCGACCGACCAGGAGATAGACAGCGAGCAGTCTCCGGAACGGGCCGACAGCGAGTCCGGGGGGAAGAGCGGTCGCGACATCGTGGTTCCGATGCGGGTGTACAAGGCAGTCACCGTGTTCACGACGCTGTTCGCGGTGGCGACGGTCGTCGGCGGGTTCGTGCTGCTGGATCTGGCGACGGATCGGGCACAGGCGACCGTCTCGGAGATCCAGCCGCTGGTCGCGCTCCTCGGGATCGGATTGATCGTCGGCGGAGCAGCGGCGTACGCGTTCTCGACACGGTTTCGCGCGGAAGGAATGGGAAAGTCTAAAGACGACACCGACGAAGGTTCAGATAATGGCTGATGAATTCGCTAAGGGCTTCGGCATTCTGACAGCGGCCGGCCTCGGCTGGATGGTCCTGGCGGGCTGGTACACGACGGACAGTTTCGAGGAGGGACAGCTCCTGGGAACGCCGCCATCGGACCCCGGCATCTACGGGCAGGTAGCACTAATGTTAAAGGACGCGCTGTTCTGGTTCGCGATTCTCGGTGCGCTGACGTTCTGGGTCATCATCCCCCTGATCAACGAAACGCGCGACGCCCTCGACGAACGCGGAAGCTGAAGACGGCCTGGTCGGCTTTTTTCCGACAGCTCTCGACCGACGAGCGGCGGCTCCGAGATGATTCCACGATGTCACGGAGTCGCCGAGAGCGGCGACAGGGGTAGCGCTCTCGACGCGAATCGTGGACGCAGTGTCTCACAGTTGTACGCCGCCGGGCTGACGGACACTCCTCACCCGTCTCCGCTGGAGCCAGTCGAAGGCATGCTGGCGTCCGTAATCTCGATTCACGGTCACACCCCGGTTGCCGTGTCCGTCCGACAGCAACCACAGTGACCGACGCCTGGCAGCGGGGAGACGGAACTGGCAGCAGCAGATGCGTATAGAAGTAACGCTTCGGGGGGATCGTCGTCAAAAAAGGGAAACGCGTGGCCGATCAGATGACAGCCGACCAGTACGGCTTGATGACGAAGAACAGCGCCTGGTAGGAGACGTACATCAGTACGAGTACCGAGGCGGCGATAGCGCCCTTGGGGCGTTCCAGGTCGATCCCGCGTCGGGCCTCGACCTTGCGAGCCTCGAACTCGAAGAAGTCGGTAATGAACAGACCGACGATGAGTGCCGAGGCAACCAGCCCGCCGTGCTGGTGGAGCGTGGTGTAGTATAACGTCGCGAGCACGAGCGCCACGTTCGAGAGAACGTGAACTGGGTGTCGACTGACCGCGTCAGCGCCGTCTTGGGCCTGCTGTACGTTTTTGCGGTGCTGGAACGCACGGGTCCCGATGTTGACCACCGCGAGTGCCAGAAGGACGTACTCGATCTGGCCGCCGAGTACCGTATCCAGCGGTCCGAAGAGTGTCACCGATGGTGCTGCCATACTCGACACTTTCGACCTGATACATTAGAGTTTTTCCAATCCCGTCCGCCGTCAGGACCCATCACTCGGGAGCGGACGCCGACTCGTCCGGCCCCCCGAACGGTGCCGTGCTCTGTGGCAGCGTCCGGACGGTCAGCCGGTCGATCTGCGCGACCGACAGGGGCGTGTCCGGCGGAACGCAGTCGCCGCGGCGGTCGTCGGCGAGCAACTCGACGGGCGCATCGTCGCGTTCGACCGTCAGCGTGAGTCCGTCGGCCGGGAGGATCCAGTGGTCGGCGTCGATAGCGAACGGTGCGATGGGAACGACGCTGACGACCCCGGTGTCGCGGGCGACGATCGGTGCACCGTTCGAGCGCGCGTAGCCGTGACTCCCCAGGGGCGTGGCGACGACGACGCCGTCGGCCCGGAACTGCGCGACCAGATCGCCGTCGGTCCGAACCGAATACTCGGAGATGCGAGCGGGGTCTGCGGTGACGAGCATCAGGTCACAGAGCGCTCGACCCCGCTCGATGCCGTCGGCCATCGCAGCCAGAACCGGTCGAGAGTGGGTTCCGCCCGCTCCGTCCAGGAGCGCCTCGATCGCCCCGTCGATACCCGAGAGCGGGACCGACTGGACACCAGTCCCCGCGTTCACCGGGAGAACGGGAACGTCGGGAACCGTTTCACGAGCAGTGAGGTCGAGCAGGGACCCCTCACCGACCGTGACGAGCACGTCGGGGGACGACGAGAGCACCGTCGACAGCGCCCCGGTCCGGTGTTCGACGCCCGCTGTCTCGATGGCGGATCGAACCGGCTCGATCCGCTCGCCGACGACACCGACGACCGACGGCTCCGCTGGCTCACTCATCACCCGGGTACTGGCACCCGGCGGGCAAAAACATGGGGACTCGCGGTCGTCACTCCCCGTACGGCCAGTCACCCGTCACGCGCATTCCCTCGGCCAGTGACTGGGACTCCAGGTCCGTCGCTACGTCCTCGGGAGTCGCGTGCGGTATCGTCCTGTCCTCGTCGGCGAGTTCGACCACGAGCGCCGTCAGGAGGATCGCGCTCTCGCGGAGGTCCCGGGGGTCGAGTTTGTCGATCGTGTCCGCGTGCGTGTGACCCCAGCCGCGGCCGCGGTCGGGCGTCTCGCTTTTGACCCAGCAGGCGGGCACGCCCCACTTGGCGTACGACCAATGGTCGCTGTGTGGCCCCAGTTGGGGGTCGACGGTGATGGGGTGATCGAACCGGTCGCTGACGGCGCGGACGGCCGCGCCCAGTTCGTCGAAACCATGGGTCTTCGCCCTGAGCGTTCGGCCGCGGACCACCCCGTCTAGGTTGACGACGGCGCGAACCTCGTCGAAGTCGGCGCGCTCGGCGTGGTGGGCCGATCCCCGGAGGCCGACCTCCTCAGCGCCGAAACAGACGACGTGGACGCGCGTATCGAGGTCGGACTCGCGGCTCGCGAGCGCGCGGACGACTTCGACGACTGCGGCCGTCCCAGCGCCGTTGTCCATGGCTCCCTCGCTGAGATCGTGGGCGTCGACGTGGCTCGTCAGCAGGACTGCGTCGTCGGTCTCCGGGCCGAGTTCGGCGTGGACGTTTCGACTCGTCGCCGGACCGACGTCGGCGTCGACGGTGACCGTCACGCGCTCGCCTTCGAACCGGCGAGCGAGTCGGAGGCCGACCTCCTTGCTGACGCCGACGGCCGGAATCTCGCCGATCGGGTGGTCGGGTGTCCCGACGCTCCCGGTCGGCGGGAGACAGCCGTCGACGTGGTTGCGGAAGACGAAGGCGGCCGCGCCAGCCTCGACGGCCCGATAGTACTTCTCGCGACGGTGGACGCGGCGGTCCTGCCAGTCTGGGGCGTCGCTGGCGACCATCACAATGCTGTCCTCGCACTCGGCGGACTCGAAGTCCTCGGGGAGGCCGTAGCCGAGGTCGACGAACTCGCCGGTCGCGGCGTCGGCTGGGCTCCGGGGGAGCGCGATGCAGTCCTGGGTTGTCTCGCCAGCCTCGACGGTGCTCTCCTCGCGCGTCCAGCCCTGGATGTCGAACTCGACGAGGCGAGAGTCGCGAGCGCCGGCGTCGGCCAGGGCGTCGCGGGTCAGTTCGGCCGCGCGGCGTTCGCCCGCGCTGCCGGCCATTCGGTCGCCGACGTCGACGAGGGCTTCGAGGTGGAACCAGCCGGTCGAACTCGTGAACGTCTCGCCGATCCAGTCGGTCATACGGACCTGTGGCGCGAGCGGCACATTAGGCGTTGTGCCGCGTGCAAACTGAAGGCTTTTGAGCCGTGACGGTAATGGCTGGGGTATGCGGGACGTACTCGACGAGTGGCGACCGGTAGTCGACGAGGCGATCGAGGAGCTGTTGCCACGACTCGTCGACGACGCCTACCTCACCGACTTCTTCGGCGAGCCGACCTACCAGTACGATCCGACCGCGGTCCAGTCGGCCCTGTCCGACCCCATCTGGGAACTGCTCGACCGCGGGGGGAAACGCTGGCGGGCCGTCGTCTTCCTGGTGCTCGTCGAGGCTTTCGGCGAGGACCCCGAAGAGTACCTCCCATACGCCTGTATCCCCGAGATCCTGCACAACGGGACCATCATCGTCGACGACGTCGAAGACGACGCGTCGATGCGCCGGGGTGACCCCGCCCTGCACCTCGAACACGGCACCGACATCGCCCTGAACGCCGGGAACGCGATGTACTTCCTGCCGCTGAAGATCATCACGCGCAACCCCACAGGGTTAGACGCCGAGACGCGGCTGGCAGCCTACGAGATGCTGATGCACGAACTCAACCGGACCCACCTCGGCCAGGGAATGGACATCCACTGGCACAACGAACAGGAGATCCGGATGAGCGAGCGCCAGTACTTAGAGATGTGTGCCTGCAAGACGGGCTGTCTGGGCCGCATCGTCGCCCGTCTCGCCGCCATCGTCACCGGCCAGCCCGAGGACGTGGAGATGGCCGTCGCAAACTACGCCGAACGGATGTCCATCGCCTTCCAGATCGGCGACGACATCTTAGACGTCGAACACACCCTGGACGAGGCCGGCGCGTTCGGCAAGGAGTTCGGCAACGACGTCCGGGAAGGCAAGAAGACGCTAATGGTCATCCACGCGGCGGAACACGCGCCGCCCGAGGACGTGGCGCGCTTAGAGGAGATCCTCTGGGCCGACGACAACGACGAGGAAGAGATCATGGAAGTCATCGAGATCCTCCAGTCGACGGGGAGCGTCGAGTACGCGCGCGAGCAGGCGATCGACCTCGCGGCGCACGCGCGCGGCCATCTGGCCGATCTCGATCTCGAACCCGAACCAGCACAGAACCTCGCGGATTTCACCCGCTTCGTCGTCGAACGCGACGCCTGACTCGGGTCGCTCAGGTGACGAGGAGATAGGCCATCATCAACCCGAAGTACAGTACCACGAGCACGCCGAGTGCCTTCAGCTGGAACAGCCGAAGCGCCTGGTTTTCGTCCTCGAAGGCGTCTTGGGCGGCCTCGCGCTGGTCGTCGGTCAGTTCCGACTCGTGTTCGAGCCCCCAGTGCAGCGCGCGGAACGCCTCGTCGGAAAAGGGTGCGCCGCAGTACTCACAGACGACGGTCTCGTCGTCCGCAGGGACGCTGTAGTCGTCGTTCGGTCCGGCTGCGATCGGTTCGGTCGTCGGCTCGTCGGTGTGTGTGCTCATAGGAAAGGCGGTTGAACGGACGGTTGCGAGACGATCCACAGCGAGGTCATCGTGTAGAGGACCATCACGAGGGTGAACGAGTACTGGCTCCGGATGGCCTGGAGGCGGCCAGGGAACACCTCGAACGCGGTGGCGTGGGCGACCCAGATCGCCAGGAGATGCCCAAGCAGCACGAAGGCCATGTTGAGGCCGCCGAACCAGCCGGGCAACTGGGCGACCGGGACCGTCGCCGGAGCCGTGAACGGACTGGCCAGCACAGTGATCGCAGCTGGCAACAGCGAGAGGAAATAGCCCAGGTAGTGTGCGAGGTGGTAGCCGGCGGCGATGGCCAGCAGCGAGGGGGCGAACCGACGGGCCAGGTACGCCTGGCTCCGGTAAGAGTCGGCCATTCGGCGGCTGTACCCCGCAGCGAGCCAGTACGCGGCGAGGAAGACGAGGTACCCGGCGATCATCGCGACGGGATAGAGCACCATCGGGGGCACGCCGAGATCGACGGCGGATCTGGCGAACCCGGTCCAGAGGGGCGTCGCGACGAGGCCGTCGTAGGTCGTCACCCAGACGATGGCGACCACGAACGCGACCTCGTCGAACCCGTCGACCAGTCGCGTCTCGGAGAGGCCGGTCCCGGGAAGCCGCAAGCGCAGGCGGTCGGCCGTCTCGTCCCATTTGACGGGTGCGACTCGGCCGTAGTACCGGAACACGCGCGCGACCGGGTCGACGCTGCCGAACCAGCGGTCGGGGCCGAAGACGAGCGCGCCAGCGAGCGTGAACGCCGTGTAGCCGACGACGACGCCGACGAGCAGTCGCGGCTCGTCGGCCAGCGGGCTGACGACTTCGAGCCAGACGAGCGCGAGCAACCCGACCACGCTCGGCCAGGCGCCCAGCGACTCGGGGTAGGCGCGGTCGGCCGACGGCAGGAGCGACGAGACGGTACGCCAGGGGTTGAGAACCGGCCAGGTGTTTCCGACGAGGTACGTGGTCGCCGTGAAGCCGGCCCACCACCCCACCCAGACGACGAGAATTGCCGGATTCGCGAGGGCCTCCGACGGCCCGAGGTAACCGAGGACGAGCACGACGAGGAGTCCGGCGACGCCCAGCAAATGGCCGGCCAAGCGGGCGACCCGCCGGGCGGGGAACGGACGGGCCCGATACCAGCCATGGATGTCCCGGATCAGCCGGCGGTCGGTGACGAAACTGGCCAGGAGGAACGACGCTCCCACTGCGCTCCCGCCGGTCAGCAAGAAGAGCCAGGTCGGGACCGCAATCGTCTCGCGGGCGTTCGCGCCGAGGCTTCCGCCATGTGCCGTCGCGGGCCCGACGAACAGAACCAGGGCGACCGCCAGCACGGGCAGTCGGGCGAACATGTACTGCAGGAGTGACCGCGACGACCGGATCGAAAGCGACCACGGGGACGGCGGGTCGTCGGACATTGAATGAAGCGACGGGTTTCACGTCCGAGTAGCTTCCGAAACTGCGATGACTTGGGCAGGTTTTTACCGGTCGACTCGTAAGCGAGGGATAGACATGAGTCTCGCAGACGAAACGTCAGAGGACCACGGGGGCCACGACGAACACCACCTCCCCGCGGTCGAGGACTGGCCGCGCGGGTTCGGTGAAGCCAGCTGGTGGCCGTTCATCACGGCCCTCGGTGGCGCCGGCTTCTACATCGGGGCCGCGCTGTTCGTGCTCGGGAGAGGCGAAGAGGCACTCGTCGGCCCGATGACAGGCCCGTACGTGTTCATCGGCAGCACGTTCTTCTTCCTGGCCGGTCTCTACGGCTGGCTCTACCACGCGTTCGTGGTCAACTTCTGGGAGCACGGTACTGACGAACACGAGGGCGGCACGCTCAGACTGGCGATGATATGCTTCCTCGGCACGGAAGTCGCGACCTTCGGGGCCGGCTTCGTGTACTACTTCTTCATCCGGGCCGGGGCCTGGCCGCCGGCCATGCCGGACCCGCTACTGGCTCCCCTCGTCATCGCGAACACGGCGATTCTCGTCCTCAGCAGTTTCACGCTGCACTTCGGCCACGTCGCGCTGCTGAACAACAACCGGAAGCGCTTCATCCGCCTGATGGGTGCGACGCTGCTCCTGGGCATCGTCTTCATCGGCGGCCAGGTGTACGAGTACTACGAGTTCCTCGTCCACGAGAACTTCACGCTCACCGAAGGCGTCTTCGGCAGCGCCTTCTACGGGCTGACCGGCCTCCACGGCCTCCACGTGACGATGGGCGCGATCCTCATCGGCATCGTGTTCATCCGCGGCCTGCTCGGGCAGTACGACGCCGAGCGACACACCTCCGTCAGCACCGTCTCGATGTACTGGCACTTCGTCGACGTCGTCTGGATCTTCCTCGTCGTCGTCCTCTACGTCGGCGCTGTCGTATAACGCAGCGCGCGTTTTTCGCCGCACCGAACGAGAGTAACTGAGGAGGTAGTCCCACTATTCTCAGCATCAGCGTCCCAGGTCGTGGCAATGTATTCCAACGCAACCGACGTTTAAACGCCAGGTGGGAATCGATTTGTTGCCAACACTTATCACGGGACGTGTGCAGTAATGGACCAATGGGACTGGTCGGACGGGGGCCGATTCGGGTCTGTTATCTCGGGTCGGACGAGAAGATAGCCGACTGGGTCCGGGCAGGGTTCGAACGAAATGAGGAAGCGGTCGAGTTCGTCGCGGAAACGGATTTCGACGTCGCGCTGGACCGGATCGCGGACGCACAGCAACGTCTCGACCCCCGAATGCGAAGTCCGCTGGTCGACCACGAGGACCCCTTCGACTGTGTCGTCTGTGCCGACGACGCCGATCCCGTCACGTTCATCGACGGGGTCCGGGAGAGAGACGACTCCCTCCCGGTAGTGCTGTTCGCCGACGACGGGAGCGAACGGTTGGCGAGCGGCGCGATCAGCGCGGGCGTCGACGACTACCTCACGACGGAGGGCTCCAATCCGACCGGGCGACTCGTCGAGCGCGTGGTCGAACTCGGCAAGCGCCACCGCGACCGGAAGCGAAAACGACTGAAACGGGAGCGCATCGAGCGGATCGTCGACGAGAGCGCCGAGATGATCACCGTCGTCGAACCCGGTGCCACGGTCGGCTTCCAGAACGATGCCGTCGAGCAGGTCCTGGGGTACAGCCCGGACGAGATCAATCGGAACCTCCCCTTCGAGAAGGTCCACCCCGACGACTGGCAGGAGATCCGCGAGGAGTTCTACGATGCCGTCCGCGACCCCAACCACGTCCCGGACGTGGAGTTCCGCGTCAAGGACGCCGACGACCGCTGGCGAACCGTCGAGGCGCGCGGCCGAAACCTGCTGGACGATCCGCTGGTGAGGGGCTTCGTCATCACGACCCGCGACATCACCGAGCGGAAGGAGCGGGAACGCGACCTGGAGGGGTACCGGACGGTCGTCGAGAACGCCGGCGACCCGATGTACGTGCTCGATCCGGACGGCCAGATCTCCTGGGTCAACGAGGCGTTCCTCGAACACACCGGCTACGAGCGGGCGTTCGTCGAGAACACGCACGTCTCGACGTTCATGCGCGAACAGGACCTCCAGAAGGGAGTCGAGATCATCGACGAGTTGCTGACCGGCGACGACGACTGGGGGCGTTTCGAGTTCATCATGGAGAACGTCAGCGGCGAGATCCGACGCTACGAGGTGAACGTCTCCGTCCTCACCGACGACGACGGGACCCTCCGTGGATCCGTCGGCGTCATCCGGGACGTCACCGAGGGCGAGTCACTGGAGTAGCCGATCAGTCGTCGGAAACGCCGGTTATCTCGACTCGCAGGCCGCCGCGCTCGCTATCAGTCAACGACACCGTCCAGCCGTGGGCTTCCACGGTCCGGCGGACGATCGCCAGTCCGAACCCGGTTCCCCCCTGAGACATGGTTTCGCCGTATTCGAGCAGTCGGTCCCGTTCGTCTTCCGGAATGCCCGTGCCGTCGTCGGCGACGTAAAAGCCGTCGTCCATCGCCCCGAGCGTCACCGACACGTCCTCGCCGGCGTGTTTCACGCTGTTCTGGAACAGGTTCGCCAGGATCTGCCGGAGCCGGTGTTCGTCAGCGACGACCGAGCGATCGGTCTCGATGGTCAGCGTCGCCTCGGCGGTTTCGAGCCCCGACCACGTCGTCACCGCGAGGTCGTCGAGGGCGACCGGTTCGCCGTCCGACACCGTGTGTCCCTGCCGTGCGAGTTCGACCAGATCCTCGATGAGCCCTTCCATCCGTTGCGTGGCCCGGTCGAGCGCCTCGAAGTGGTCCTCGTCGCCCGTCTCCCTGGCCAGTTGGAGCCGACCGGTGATGACGTTCAGGGGATTCCGGAGGTCGTGTGAGACGGCCCCGACCAACTCTTCGAGTCGCTCGTTTTGCCGTTCGAGTTCCCGCTCGTGGGCGACGCGATCGGAGACGTCCCGGGCGATCCCGGCGATGCCGACGACCGCGCCCGTCTCGTCGGTGAGTCGGGACCCGCGAAACTCCGTGGGGATCTCCGTCCCGCCTCGCTGGTGGACCCGCGCCTCGACGACGGCGCTCCCCGTCTCGACCGTCTCCGCGATCGCGTCGTCGATCCGGTCGCGGTGGTCCGGGACGAAGAAGTCAGCGGGCTCCATCTCGCTGATTTCGTCGGCGTCGTACCCCGTCACCGTCGGGATGTACCGGTTCCAGTAGACCAACTCCCCGTCCCGATCGAGGATGAAAAAGCCGTCCCTGATGGCATCGAGCGCCTCCACCAGCACCGTGCCGCCGTCTTCGACACCGAGACCCTGGAGCACCCGCTCGACCGCCGCCGACTCGTCCTCGAACCCGTCATCCGCGACGGACGCCGACGGGTCCGATCGACCGCCATCGGTCCGAACCGGATCGTACTCCGCGACCGCCGTGAGGATCTCGTCTGCGAGTTCGCCGTACTGTTCGGTTCCCGACCCCTTCTGGAGATACGCGGTGACGGCAGAATCGAGCACCGTTTCGTCGATCTGTGCCCGATCACGGCCGGTAAAGAGCAGAAACGGGATCCCGGGCGCCTCCTCGTGAACCGCCGCGACGAACTCGTCACACCCCATGTCCGGGAGCTGGTAGTCGCTGATAACACAGTGGACGGTCCCCTCTCGGACCGCCTCGAGCGCCTCGCCCGCTGTCTCAGCTAACTCCACGTCGAGACGGTCGTCCTCGCGCTTCAGAAAGGTCGCCGCCAGATCGACGATTTCCGGGTCGTCGTCGACGTGGAGCACCCGAATCGGGTCGACATCGACATCGCTCATGACAGCCTATTGGACGAGTGTACTGTTAAGCGTTGAGGCTGGAGGCAATCGTACTGCCCGAATCACTGCAAGCGGAATGAGTCGACCGACAGGACGGATAGGACAGTTTCGGCTCGCTCCTCATCCCAATATACTCACCAGAACCCAAAGCGTTCTGGTTGGCTCACGTCGGTTCGTCGCAGAAAGCCGGTGGAGGGGATTGTGAACTATTCGGAGACGGTTCACCTCACTGCGTTCGACGACTTTCAAATCCTACCACAGAGGTCTCTTTCGAACTCGTGGACTCGGCCAGAAAGAGCCGGTGGAGGGATGTTGAACCACGGTCGTTCCGTTTCACTCCACTCCCTGATTCAAATCCCTCGGTGGCTTTCGCTGCTCGCGAATCGCTCGCAGCAGAAAGCCGGTGGAGGGATTTGAACCCTCGGCCTAATCCTTACGAAGGATTCGCTCTGCCAGTCTGAGCTACACCGGCGCGTCACCACGTTCGCATCCGAGCCCTGCATCGCTTCACTCTCCAGGACACCGGCGCGTCCGCGTGCATCAATTCGTCCGTGCATAACCGCAATAAGGGTTGCGAATCCGACCGAACATTGCCTTCACTCCCGTCGCAACCGAACGTCCAGTACGACGTTCTGTTCGTGTGGGGCGTATGACCGAACGACGTGCCGCGTCTCGATATCGACCGTGTACTCGGGTTCGGCAGCCGCACGGATGGCCCGTTCACCCGGCCCGAACAGGTCGTCTTCGGGTTGGATGTCGTAGTAGTGGAGGACGCAGTCATCGCCGGCCAACTCGACGGCAGTGTCCAGGAACTCGTCGGCGCTGTGGGGGAGGTTCATCACCAGCCGGTCGGCCCAGTCGGAGTACTCGCCAGCGACGTCGCGTACGTCCCCCTGGATGGCCGTCACGCGGTCCTCGACGCCGTTCCGCCGGGCGTTCTCCCGGAGGTACTCGATGGCGACCTCGTTGAGATCGACGCCGACCGCCTCGGCACCGCGTTTCGCGAACGGGATCACGAACGGGCCGACGCCGGCGAACATATCCAGCGCCCGTTCGTCAGGCTGGACCTGCTCGGCGACGCGGTGGCGTTCGGTCGCCAGCCGCGGGGAGAAATAGACCTCGGCGAGGTCGACGGCGAACTCACAGCCGTACTCTCGATGGACGGTTTCGGTCCCCTCTCCGACCAGCACGTCCCAGTCACGCACGCGGAGATCACCTTTGACCTTCGAGGCGCGGTTCAGGACCGTCGCCACCGGGAGCGCGGACTCGGCGATCGCGTCCGCGAGCGCCCGCGCGCGGTTAGGGTCGTCCTCGTCGACGATGGCGATGTCGCCAAGCCGAGCGTACGACGCCTCGAAGTCGACCAGGTCCGCAGGCATCGTCTGTGTCTCCCGGGCCGGAGGGTCGTAGTCGACGACCTCGTATTCCGCCGGAACGGCGGCGGCGTCCGTCACCGGAATGTAGAGCCGCCCGTCCTCGACGACGATTTCGTGACGCTCGTCGACGAGGCCCATGTCCGCGAGATCCTTGCGGGCACTCTCACCGTCCTCGCGAGCGACACGGGCGCACGGGACCGACATGGACACTCCTCGGACACCGCCAGCGGTAAGCCTGACGTTTCGAGCCAAGGTCGGGTCGTTTAATCCCCCGCAGAGCCCAGTAGCGGTATGCTCACTTTCGTCGGCCTCGGACTCTACGACGAGCGATCGATCACCGTTGCGGGCCGGGACGCGCTCCGGGTGGCTGACAGCGTCTTCGCCGAGTTCTATACCAGCAAACTCGTCGGCACCTCGGTCGCCGATCTGGAAGCCCACCACGACATCACCATCGACGTGCGGGACCGCGCCGGTGTCGAGCAAAACCCCGAGCCGATCCTCGACGCCGCCGAGGGCGGCGACGCCGTCTTCCTCACCGCAGGCGATACCATGATCTCGACGACCCACGTCGATCTCAGACTGCGCGCCCACGACCGCGGTATCGAAACCCGGGTCGTCCACGGCACGACTGCCCAGACCGCGGCCAGTTCGCTGACCGGCCTCCAGAACTACCGCTTCGGCAAAGCCACGACGCTCCCCTTCGAGCGCTCGCACGGCGGCGAGGGCGTCCCGAACAGCGTCGTCGAGACGATCGACGCGAACCGAGAGCGAGGACTGCACACGCTGGTCTATCTCGACATCAAGGCCGAAGCCGAGGAGTACATGACCGCAGACACTGCGGCCCCGCTGCTCGCCGACGACTACGAGGACGTGCTGGCCGTGGCAGTCTGTCAGGCTGGCAGCGCCGAGCCAACGGTGGTCGCCGACCGGCTCTCGGCGCTCGCCGACGGCAGCTTCGGTCCACCGCTCCACCTGCTCGTCGTTCCCGGCGACCTCCACATGCTGGAGCAGGACGCGCTCGGCGAACTCGCCGGTGCGCCGGCCGAAACACTCGAAGAATAACCGGGCTACTCGCCGTCGGCTCGGACTGGTTGGACGCCCAGCGAGTCCCGCAGGTCGTACTCACTGCCCGTCAACAGGTAGAGGACGTCCTCGACGATGACGAGCACTTCGGGGAGTTCCCGAACGACGAGCCAGGTGATCGCGACGAGTGCGACGACTGAAAGCACCTGTGCCATGATTCGGTCGGCGACGAAGTACGACACCATGTACGGGTCCGATGTCGCGAAGAGGGTCATCACGGCGTTGGGAAAGACGTGGAGGTACTGTTCGCCAAAAGAGAGGCCGATGAACACGTTCCGAACGAGGTTCAGCCCGTAGATCACCGGGATCGAAACCGCGAGCGCGCGGAGTTTCCGGCGCAGCGGTGCGCGTACGGCGGCGATCATCCCCGCGAAGATGGCCATGCTCCCGATGCCGGTACAGGCGATGATGATCGTGTAGGTGATCCGGTGGTCCGGGTCGGGGTAGAACTCGAACGTGTTGCGATAGGAGGGATACTCCCTGGAGGCGCTCTGTTGGACCTCGTTGACTAAGTTCCCGGAGACGACTTCCGGATTGTGACCCACCACGCCCATCAGGAACTCGGTCTGTCTGGTCACGGTTTCGACGAGCGGGCGCTGGAACACGACCAGCGTCTCGAACGGAAGGAAGACGATCCCCATCACGGCGATCGCCCGCGAGAGGACGAACAGCGTGTCGCGCCCGTCCGCAAGCAGATACGCGACGTACAGCGAGGCCGGCACACCGACGAGCGTCCCGATCCCCTCGACGAAACTTTTCTGGACGACCGCGAAGTGGTAGATGAGCGTAAACCAGAACAAGCCAAAGAGGAGCCACGCGCCGACCGTCACCAGTCGCCGCGAGTTCCGAGTAGTGTTCATCACCGAGAGGAGTCCGGCCGCAGCCCCGAGCGCGAGCGGGAGTGCTCCCAGCGTCGCGATCCCTTCGACGACGGCCCCCTGGCCGACCGCGTAATAATACACCAGCAGTGCCCAGAACGCACCGAACAGCAGCCACACGCCGACCGTCAGATATCGGTCACCGTCGCTGCGCCGATCCGACCAGCCGAGTAATGCCCCGGTAGTGAACGTCCCCACGACCAGCCAGGCCAGCGGGTCTGACCATTGCGTGAACCAGGCCAGTATCCCGAGCAGCGTATCGAGCATTCTGTCGATTCACAGCTACGCCAAATACGACTATATGTCTTGTCGTTGGGTGCAGACGACACGCACAGCCAATTCCGCCCTCGCACGTTGGGAGACAGTGCTGAACGGCCGCGTGTCGCGGTAGGTCGAGTCGGTAGCGCTGTCGCTATCGGGTGTAGCGTCCGAAAAGAAATGGAATGTGGTCGAAAGCCGGATTAGATCCGGTAGTTAGTCGCGACGACGGGTCGCGAGGAGCGCAGCACCGAGGAGCGCGATCAGAGCGAGGCCGGCCGTGAAGCCAGCACCGTCTCCGGAGGAGTCCGTGGTTTCTTCGCCGCCTTCAGTGGCGGTTTCCGTGGGCTCGTCCGTCTGCTCAGTCGTCTGCTCGGTGGTCTGCTCGGTAGTCTGTTCGGTGGTCTGCTCAGTCGTCTGCTCGGTCGTGGTGTCCTCCTGGACGGAGACCGTGGCCGAGTCGACGACAGCAGAGCCGTTCAGCTCGTAGGCACCGTCAGCGTCCGGGAACTCGAATTCCTGGTTGCCGTTGGTGTCCATGTGAGCCATCGCGACCAGCGTCTGGTCGGACGCGAGGTCCGAGTCCAGCGTGATGGTCACGTCTTCGGTCTCACCGGCACCGAGGTACTCGCTCGTGCCGATGACCTCACCAGAGGCGTCGCCCTGATGGATGGCGATGAAGCCACCTTCGGACATCGTCACGCTGTCGACGGTGACAGCACCGTTGTCGAGGGTCTGGTCGTTGAAGTCGACGCCAGCCGTCACGGCGTCACCGATGCGACCTTCCTGATCGTAGTCGTCATCGAAGCCACGTGCGGAGGCCTCGAAGGTCGTGTTGGACGGTCGCTCGGAGAGGTCGACGACTGCCTCGAAGGACTTGTCGGACTGGACATCAGCGGTCGGGTCTTCGAGGAACGAGCTCGTGCCCGAACCCTTCAGACGGATGTCGAGTTCCGTACCGGGTGCGACGGTGGTCGTACCCGTGACGGACTGGTCAGCTGCGGCCGAGAGCTGGATGAGGTCGTCCTCGTCAGTGTCGAAGTGGACCTCTCGGTCGGTGAACTGCACGTTGTCCGTGAGGGACTGCTTGTCCTCGACGATGTCGGCATCGTCGTAGAACGTGAAGTTACCGACGTAGGTGTCGTCTGCCGTGTTCCGGTAGTTACCGAGATCGCCATCAGCATTGACGAAGTCACTTGGGTTACTGTTGGTCGAACCAACGCTACCCTTTGTATCTTCGTTGAATTCTTCAACGCGTTGAGTCTGGATCGCGTTCTCATCCATGACGACGTAGAGCGAGGAATTCGCCTGGTCAGGCACGACTGCCAGACCGTTGTTCTCCTCGGTCGCAGTGAAGTCGACTTCGTACGCGTTGTAGTTCGCACTCGCGTCTTCCTGCGTCATGCGGAACTCAAAGTCGTCGGATGCAATGGAAGAGGTTCCGTTGAGCATCTCAACGAAGGCCTCTTCGTAATTGTCGCTATGCCCACCGAGTTTGTTCTGGGCTTCGAGAGCACCGTAGACGCTCGTCGATTCGATTTGCCAGACGAGGGTGTCGTCCTCTGCGACCTCGTCCTGCTCTGTAAGGTGTTCGTCTTCGACGAGTTCTGCGACGCTAGACGGATCGTCCTGTTCGATCTCATCGAAGTCGTCTTCGGGTGCTGCCCAACTGTTGAGTCCGGTGATCTGCGGCTCGGTGATCTGGACGGAGCCAACATCGAACTCGTTCGTCTTGTCGTCCACGCTAGAGACGTTCAGCTCGTAGGCTGCTGCTGCCAGCGGCGGGTCCGAGATTTCACCGCTATCGACAATGACATCCTCGACACTGTCCGAATCGTCCGCAGTGCCGATGGAATCTGCAGCGGTTAGATTAACGCCATTATTACCACCAACGAGGTCACGACCCAGCGTGTAAGTGTTCATTTCGAGAACGACTTCACCATCTTCGTCACCGTCGGTGACGTCCATGGTCATGTTGAAGCCGTTGTCGTCGTAACCCATGAACACCTGCGCTTCGTCGGTGTTGTCCAGTTCGATCGGGACGACAGCAATGTCACCCTGACCGACCGGCTGAACATTACCGACTGTGGCGTCCTCGTCAGCTTCCTCGATGTTCGAGATGGAGTCGGACGCTTCCGCATCGGTGTCCGTAACCTCGAAGTCGAAGGTGTAGTCACCGGTGTCGACATCCGAGAAGTCGGCCGGGATACTGGCACTGTCACTGTTGACGTCGAATCTGACGCCGTCCTTGTCTTCGAGGTTTTCGAGGTTCTCTGCGTTCGCGAAGACATCTTCTTCGAGCGTCTCGTCGTTCAGACCGTCAGCTTCGACCTGAACAGTGTAGTCCTGACGGTTCGAGTTGAGGTCGAGGTCGGTCGTTTCCGACTCGACTTCGTCGTCCTCGAACGAGGCCGTCAGACTCTGGACGGAGACAGAGAAGATCGACTCAGTAAGTACTGAGTTCGAAGTATTTGGAACATCTCCATTATGGTTGTCACCGATGACACCATTCTTTTTGATGTCGTAGACGTTGCCGTCAGTATCGACGATCACGTAATCGCCTTCAAGGTTCGACGTATCGATGAGTTCGTTGTCACCGTTGTCGAAGCCAACCGGTTCGACGAAATCACCGAGGTAGTAATCGCCACTGTCACGGTCGACACTGTAGAGTTCGAATTGCGTATTGTTAGTAGCGTTGTTCGAGGTGTAGAGGGTTTCGCCCTGGTAGTACCGAGGACCATCGTCGAGATTGCGATCGGCAATGGTGTACCGGCTAGTCCAAGAGTCAACCTCGCTGCCCTCGTCGTCCTGCAGGATCACTTCGAAGTCGTACTGACCTGCATCAACTGAATTGTTAATGCCTTCGAGTATGACTTCGACGTTGTCCGTGTCACTGAATGAATTGCCGTCGGGCAGTGCAATCTCGATTTCTGAGCCTGCTGCACTGGCGACTTCATCAGTGACATTTGTGCCACTGTTGTCGTTAACCGTCACACTGTCAACCCCATCTACTTCTGCATCTTCAAGGTCGACAACAACGGTCTCGACAGTAGCGGAACTACTGTCCAGTTCAATGTTTGCTTCGGTAGTATACGTTACATCATCTGCACTCGCATTATAGTCTGTGAGACTATAATCGACGGTAGCAGAGTTAGCCGCTGCAGCTCCACCTGAGAGCGCGACGGTGCCGGCGAAAACCGACGTGACCATCAGCGCAGTCAGGAAGAGACTGCGAATCTTCTTTCGTGTTCCTGTCATATTTTGAGTTGGTTTGGTTGTGTCATTCGGGTTGGTTCCAGCACCTTTCCAGCGATCGGCCCGTGGCACACACCGCAGCCACACCGCAACCGACCCACTGTACTCGATACTATCACCATGGGTAGGGGTACGGTGTAAACCAATCCCGCTCATTATAAATGCTTTGTGGTCAATTCCGGGGGATGACATCAACCCACATCCCCCGGAATTCCCGATCTCGGCGCGTATATCCCCGAAATCGCCTCATATATGAGGCCGGCATGCGACCGTTCCACAGGCGTCTGACACGTATTCACAAGGTGAAAACAGACGGTCCAAGCCGCACGCGCGTACAAGTAGTCAGATGCCAGTCGGATGTGCCAAGACTGTCGTCTCCAGTCCCCACGTCTCGATCAACTCGGCGAGCGCTTCCACACCGAACGTCTCGGTAGCGTAGTGACCGGCGAGTACCACGTTGATTCCAGCCTCGCGTGCTTCGTGGTAGGCCTGCTGTTTCCCCTCGCCCGTGAGCAGGAGGTCGACGCCCTCGGCGACGGCTTCGTCCAGCCAATCAACGCCACTCCCGGTGACGATGGCGATATCCTCGACCACGTCGGGCCCGAAATCGAACAACTGGACCGACCGATCCCCAGTGTCGAGTTCGTCGTCAAGCAGTGCGACGAGTTCGTCGGTCTCAAACGGATCGGTGGCCCTCCCGCGCTGGCCGACGTGTTCGGGCCCCATCTCCCCGAACGGTGCACGGTCGGTGAGGTCGAGCAGATCGGCCAGCCCTGCTGCGTTCCCGAGTTCCTGATGGCCGTCGAGCGGGAGATGGGAGACGTACAGCGGCATGTCGTAGTCATAATGGGGTTCCAGCCGGTCGTACAGCCGGCCGGTCACCCGCTCGACGCTCCCGAACACGTAGCCGTGGTGAGTCACCAGGAGGTCCGCGCCGGCGTCGACGGCCGCTTCCGCCGTCGCCCGCGACGCATCGACGGCGAACGCGACGTGTTCGATCTCAGTGTCCGCAGGCCCGACCTGCAGTCCGTTCGGGCTCGCGTCGATGTCGGCGTAGGCGTCGGTCCGCAGTTCCTCGTCCAGTCGTGTACACAGGTCCGCACAGAGCATAGTTGAGCGTTCGCCGGCACCCCCTGTAGCCTTTGGGCTCGCTACTCGCGGACGAGTTGCCCGCCCTGCTCCCCGACGTAGCCCTCCGAGACGAGCGTGTCGATTACGTCGGCACAGTCGTCCTCCGGGATGTCGTAGGCGTTGGCCGCGACGACGGCGAACTCCTCGCGCTCGACCGGGAACTCGCGGTTCTGCAGCAGCCTGACGACCTTCTTGGCGACCGGCGTCGAGAGAATCGAGGGAGTGTCACCAGCACCGTCGGACGCGTCGTCCCCCTCGTCGCCCGCACCGCTGGCTGCCGCTGGTTCTGGTCGCTCTGAGTCCACCGCTTGCTCCGAGTCGGCCTCCCGGGTGTCGTCGTCCGCGTTCGCGGTCCCGTCCTCGCTTTCGCCGTCGGTGTCGGATTCCGCACTGGACTCGTCCCTGGCGTCGACTTCGGCCCCCTCGTCGTCCGGTGCGGTCGCAGCCGACCCGTCTTCGGGGGCCGACCCGCGCTCCCCGTCCGAATCCTGGTCGGCCGTGTCGTCGTCGGCCGCATCTTCCTTCCCGGACGGACCCGACGGTTCATCTGTCGTCGGGTCGGTCGAGTCCGGCGAAACCGTTGTAGATCCGTCGTCGACATCGGCGGCCCCCTCGGCGAGGTCCACTGACTCGTCGAGCGTCGTCTCGATCGAATCGATTCCGTCGACGGCGTCGAAGGCGACATCGAGTAGCCCGTGGTACTTCCGCCGACACGTCGGACACAGCGAGACGGTCCGATCGTCGTCAGACGGGATTCCCTCGGGTACGATCGGATGCGCTTCGACCGGCGCGTCCAGTGCGATCCCACAGAAGTAACACGACGAAAGCGTAGACATGATGGGAACCGACTCACCGCCCGTGCAAAAACTATTCGCCGTCCTTGCTCTTGAGGAATCTAGTCGTCCGCGTGCGCGAACACGAACGCGCGGACCAACTTGGCGGCCAGGACGGCTGCCTGACCGTCGTCGCGGTCGTTGACCTCGACCACGTCGAACCCGTCGGCGAACGGGGCGACCGCGCGAACGACCTCGTGCATCGTCCCCGGTTCCAGACCGAACGGCTCCTTGGTCCCGGTCCCGGGCGCATACGCCGGGTCGGCGGCGTCGATGTCGACGCTCAGGTACACCGATCGGTCGCCAAAGTCGGGGTCCCAGTCGCTCACGTCTCCGGGATCGACCACCGTCACGTCGCCGTCTCGGGCACGCTCCCACTCGGTTTCACTTCCGGTGCGCGCTCCGAGCACGACGGCCTCGTCGGCGACGTCGAGGGCGTGACGGGTGACCGTCGCGTGATTGAGCGGGTTGCCCGCGTACTCCTCGCGGAGGTCGAGATGGGCGTCGAGACAGACGAACACGTCCGGGTCCACCGCGCGCACGCCCGCGACCGTGACGGTGTGCTCGCCGCCGATGGTCAGCGGGACGGCCGCTTCGTCCCGGATGTCCGAGAGCGCCCCACCCAAGAACTGGAGGTACTCCTCGGCGTCGTCGGTCGGGTGGACGTCGCCGTGATCGTGAACCGAGAGGTCGGTAAAATGCTGGTCAGTGTGGTGGTCGTAATCGTCGAAGGACTCGGCAAAATGGCGGACTCGGCGGGGGCCGAACCGGGTGCCCGGTTGGAACGTGGTCGAGGCGTCCAGCGGTGCGCCGACGACGACGTACTGGGCTGCCGATCGGTGGGCCCGCGCGCCAGGAAACATCCGCTATACGATCTTCCGCTGGCCCTCGTATTCGAGGTACTCGATCTCGTCGTCCTCGGAGAGGGTCTCCTCGCCGGGGACCTTCATCGTGATCGTCTCGTACGTATCCAGGTCCATGACCTGGGCGACGTCGGCGCTCTCGACGTTGACGACCTGTCCCTGCTTACGTTCGATGATCGGGACCCAGATCTTCGCGTCGACCGGCTGGGAGAGGTTGCGCTTCTTGTCGTCGAAGACGCCTTTCCCTTCGACGCGAGCCTTGGCGCTGCCGTGTTTGCCGGGTTTCGCCGTACTGTAGGAGTCGATCTCACAGGGGACGTCGTCCATCATGACGTAGCTCCCCTCGTCTAGGTCTCGCACTTCCTTCTGCTCTTTCGCCATGTCCCGCGGTAGTCCGTGTACCGGTATAAACGGTTTGGAACGGCCGCGACCGACGAAACCGGCGTCACCGGGCGAGCGGCCCCGGGTCAGCGGTGTCGGTCGAGGAACGTCCGGAGGCGCTGCAGTCCGGTCGTCAGGTCGTCGGAATCGAGCCCGAAGCCGATTCGGAAGTACTGGTCGCGGCCGAACAGGCCGCCGGGCGCGAGGACGACGCTCTCCTCCTGAACGACGCGCCGACAGAACGACTGGCCCGTCGCGAACCCATCGGGAACCGTGACGAACCCGTTCGGTCCGACCGGTTCGAACCACTCCAGCCCGTACTCGGACAGGAACGCCGCGACCCGGTCCCGGTGGTCCGCGACGAGGTCACGGTTCTCCCGGAGTATCTCTCCCTCCCGGTCCAGCGCTTGCCGGGCGACGTGCTGGCCGAAGATCGACGGCGAGATCGTGGTGTAGTCCTTCCAGCTCCAGGCGGCCTGGACCACCTCCGGCGGGCCGGCGAGCCAGCCGAAGCGGAGCCCGGCCAGCCCCCAGGCTTTCGAGAGTCCCGTGGTGCTCACCCCGTGACGGCCCATGCTCGCCACCGGGTCGATCGGCTCGTCGGCGAGCAGTCGATACACCTCGTCACAGAGGAGGTACGCCCCGGCGTCGGCCGCCAGGTCGTAGATCGCCTCGACGGTCTCCTGTGGATGGTACCGACCGGTGGGGTTGTTGGGGTTGTTCAGGATCACGACGCTGGTCTCTGGTCGGATGGCCTCGGCGACGGCGTCGGGATCGAGTCCCCACTCCGGGGGTTCGAGCGGGACGCGAGTCACGTCGGCCAGCGTCTCGGGGATCGAGGACAGCGACTGATAGGTCGGCGTCACGACGACGGCGTGGCCCCCGTCGTCGAGCAGCGCCAGGTTCGCCAGCAGGTTCGCTTCCTGGGTCCCGGTGGTAAACAGTACCTCGTCGGCGGCCCGGCCGTAGCGGTCGGCGACTTTCGCACGCAGAGCGGGGTCGCCGTTCGTCGGGACGACGTAGTCCAGCCGTCCCGGGTCGGTGTCGAACCGACTGGCGTCGAGCGCCCGGACGCCGCTCTCGGCGAGCATCACGTCGGCCTCGTGTTCGTGGTCGGCGAACCAGCGTTCGAGACCGAACGGTTCGATCTGCATACGTGCCAGTCAACCGCGCGCGGAAAAAGCGTTCCCGAAGGAGTCAGGGGGCGCGGCTCCCGTCCCCGTCGGAGTCGCCGGGTGCAGAACCGGCGTCGCCGTCGCCCCCCTCGACGACGGCATCGCCGAAGCCCGCGCCGAGATCGATCTCGCCGACCGCCGACCCGTCGGTCTCGGACGCCTCGCGTTCCCGCAGGTTCTGGCGCGTGAACTGCGGTTCGGCCTGAATCCCGGACGTCTCGCGGAACGACCAGTACAGCAGGCCGGCCACCAGGAGCGTCCCGGCCCCCGCGACGATCGCGGCGTCGACGGTCGCAAACGAGTACAGCACCGCCGTCGAGACGATCCCCGCCGACAGCGCCATCCCGTAGACCAGTCGCTTGGCCAGCGTCGCCAACAGCCCGTCCGAGTCCTCGATGTCGGCGTTGACCCGGAGGTCGTCGCGCTCGATCCGGTCCAGGGTCCGTTCGAGTTTCGGCGGCGTCCGCACGGCCGACTGGGCGGCCTGCTGGAGTTCGTCGCCGCGGTCCTCGATGAACTGCCGGACCCCCGCCTCCAGATACCCCTCGTCGCGGAGGTAGTCCGTCGCCACGGCGATGAAGTCGAAGTCGGGGTCCAGCGTGACGCAGACCCCCTCGACGACGGTCGCGACGCGGAGGACGAGCGCGAGGTTCGAGGGCAGACGGAGCGGGAACTCGTAGATGGTGTCCTCGACCTGCTGGACGATCTGCTGGATGCGGTACTGCTCGATGTCGTCGCCCCGGGCGTCCGCGATGGCCAGTTCCATCACCTCGCCCATGACCTGTCGGTCGGCGTCCGGGGAGAGCGTCCCCATCTCGATGAGCGCGTCGAGGATGGCGTCGGTGTCCTGGTTGGCGACGGCGACGTAGAAGTCGATGATCTTGTCCTGGACGTAGGGTTCGACGTACCCCGACATGCCGAAGTCGTAGAACACCAGGGTGCCGTCGGCTTTGACCGCCAGGTTCCCGGGGTGTGGATCGGCGTGGAACACGCCGTCGTCGACGATCATCTGGAGGTAGACCCGCTGGAGCGTCTCGGCGATGTCCGTCCGGTCGACGCCCTTCGCGTCGAGTTCCTCGATGTTCGAGATCTTCGTCCCCTCGACGTACTCCATCGTGAGGACGCGGCCGGTCGAACGCTCGCCGTCGACCTGTGGAATGCGAACCCGGTCGTCGCTCCGGAAGTTCTCGCGGATCTCGTTCAGCATCCGCGCTTCCCGCCCGTAGTCCATCTCCTGGCGGATGGTCTTGGCGAACTCGTCGGCCAGGGTCTCGAGCGAGAAGGAACGAGCCTCCTGGACGAACCGCATGATGAGCGGCAGCGACCAGCGGATGACCCGCAGGTCCGCCTCGACCAGATCCTCGATGCCGGGACGTCTGACCTTCACGGCGACGGGACCGTCTGCCGTTTCGGCGTAGTACACCTGCCCGAGGCTCGCACCGCTGATGGACTCGGTCTCGAAGTGCTCGAAGTGCTCGTCGATGGGACCGAGCTCCGATTCGATGACGGCCCGCGCGTCGTCCCACTCGGCCGGCGGCACCTCGTCCTGGAGTTTCGTGAACTCCTCGATGTACTCGGGCGGGAGGATGTCGGGCCGAGTCGAGAGCAGTTGGCCCAGTTTGATGAACGTCGGGCCGAGCGTCAACAGCGAGTCGAGTAACTTCGCGGCGCGGCGACGCCGCTCGGCGGGCGAGACCGACCGGGACCGGCCGACGACGAGGAACCGGTGGCGGTCACGCGCGTAGGCGAGCAAGAGGGGCAGGAACTGGCGCGCGACGGTGAGAAACCGTCGGTACGCACGGAAATTCACCGACCGGCCACCCCGTGATCAGGCACTCGCGTCGGTGATCGGTACGTCCGCCTCGGGCGTCGCACCGGCTTTGGGCAGGCGGAGTTCGAGGACGCCGCGGTTCATCGTCCCCTCGGCGTCCGCACCGGTCGCGTCCGGCGGCAGGGGGAGTTCCGCGTCCAGAAAGAGCGAGCGCTCCTCTTCGACGTACTGGAACTCGGTCGGGTGCCCTTTCTCGCGGCGGGCCTCGATCGTGAGTCGACCCGACGCGACCCCGACGTCGACCGTCTCAGCGGTCGCTCCCGGCAGATCGATGACCAGCAGGTAGGCCTCGTCGCTCTCCAGCAGGTCGGCGAACACCGTCTCGGGAAGGTCCCGCATCGCATCGCGCAACGCTGACATACCAACCGCTAAGGACCCATCAGTGAAGAAGGCGGTGGTTGCGGTGGGTTCGTTCGCCGGACGCTTTTTGTTCGGGCGCTCCAAGCGGGAGTATGACTGACCCACGAGAGTCGGGGTTCAAAGAGGTGACGCGGCTGGCCGCGGCCCGCGAGCGGCTCCGGGACGCTGTATCACCACACGACCGGACCGAGCGCGTCCCGCTGTCGGCGGCCGACGGCCGCGCCATCGCCGAGACCGTGACCGCCCGCAGGCCCGTCCCGCACTACGACCGCGCAGCGATGGACGGGTTCGCCGTCCGCGCCGAGGACACGTTCGGGGCCGGCGACCGTTCGCCGGCCGTTCTCCGGGAACGCCAGCGCGACGGAGCGGCCCAACCCGGCGACGCCCCGCCAGAGGTCGCCCCGGGCGAGGCCCTCCGAGTCCATACGGGCAGCGAGATCCCACCCGGGGCTGACGCCGTGGTGATGGTCGAACAGACGGAGCGTGTCGCGCGAAGCGCGACAGACAGCGAGAACGGCGATAGCGCGGAACGTAGTTCCGCGGACCATTCGAGCGGGCAGAGCCCGCGAGAAGAAGCCGTGAGCGGACACGGGGGCGACGTGGAGGTCTTCGACGCCGTCGGCGAGGGCGAGAACGTCGCGCCCGCCGGCGAGGACGTCGCTGAGGGACAGACCTTGTTCGAACCGGGCCATCAGCTCCGCCCATCTGACCTGGGACTACTCAAATCGGTCGGGATCGACACCGTGACTTGCTACGGGCAGCCGACTGTGGGGGTCGTCCCGACCGGTGAGGAACTCGTCCAGCACGACCCAGAGCCCGGCGAGATCATCGAAACGAACGGGCTCACCGTCGCACAGTACGTCGAGGACTGGGGCGGGAAGGCGACGTACCGGGACGTCGTCACCGACGACGAGAACGCGCTCCGGGCGGCGATCCAACGGGACCTGACCAAGGACGTCGTCGTCACCACGGGCGGGTCCTCCGTCGGCGAGCGCGACCTCATTCCGGAAGTCGTCGACGAGTTGGGCGAGGTACTGGTCCACGGCGTCGCGCTCAAACCCGGCCACCCCGTCGGCTTCGGCGTCGTCGAGGAGACGCCCGTCATCATGCTCCCGGGCTATCCCGTCGCCTGCATCGTCAACGCCGTCCAGTTCCTCCGTCCGGCGGTGAAGTGGAGCGGACACCTTCCCCTTCGAGCGCATCCGGCCACAGAAGCCGTCCTCGACCGGAAGATTCCCAGCGACCCCGGGACTCGCACGTTCGCACGGGTCTCACTCGATCCGGACGGGGCGAGCGTCGACGAAACCGACGCCGAGCCCCCTACCGCCACACCGACGCGGGCCAGCGGCGCGGGCGTCCTCTCGAGCGTCGCGCTGGCCGACGGGTGGGTCGTCGTCCCGGAGGACAGCGAGGGAATACCCGAGGGTGAGCGCGTGACGGTCCAGCACTGGGAGTGGTCTCAGTGAGTTCTCGGAAGGAGTTCCACGACCTCGCGCCCCCCGAAAAAGCCCACGACGCCATCGCCTCGCTCGACCTGGCGGGCGGGACCGAACGCGTCCCGCTCAGGGAGGCCCGCGGTCGCGTCCTCGCGGAGCGGATCGACGCCGATCTCGACGTACCGGGGTTCGACCGCGCGAGCATGGACGGGTACGCCGTCCGCGCACGGGACACCTTCGGCGCTGACGAGGCAGACCCCGCCCGACTCGACCTCGTCGGGGAGGTCCACGCCGGCGAGGAACCCGACGTGACCGTCGAGGACGGGGCGGCCGCGGAGATCTCGACGGGCGCAGTCATGCCCGAGGGCGCCGACGCGGTGGTGATGGTCGAGAAGACGGATACCGAGGAGCGCGTCGAACGGAGTTCGACGGAAAGAGCGAGCGGCAACGCCGCGAGCAGAGAGGTCCTCGTCCGCACGTCGCTCGCGCCGGGGGACCACGTCATGCTCGCCGGTGCGGACGTGGCCGCCGGCGAGCGCGCGCTCGGTCCCGGCACGCGGCTTACCCCCCGAGAGATCGGCCTGCTGTCGGCCCTGGGCGTCGACGAGGTGCCGGTCCGCGCCAGCCCCCGGGTCGGCATCATCTCGACCGGCGACGAACTCGTCCGGCCCGGCGACTCGCTGCACTCGGCGGCCGGCCAGATCTACGACGTCAACAGCTACACCGTCGCGACCGCCGTCGAGGAGGCCGGCGGCGAGGCCGTCCTCTACCCCCACGCAGGGGACGACTACGAGGAGATGGAGCGAATCCTCACCGAGGCCGCCGAGGAGTGCGACCTCGTGCTCTCGTCGGGATCGACCAGCGCCTCGGCCGTCGACGTCATCTACCAGGTCATCGAGGAACGGGGCGAACTCCTCCTCCACGGCGTCGCAGTCAAGCCCGGCAAACCGATGCTGGTCGGGCGGGTAGCCGACTCGGCGTACGTCGGCCTCCCGGGCTATCCCGTCTCGGCGCTGACCATCTTCCGAACGTTCGTCGCGCCGGCGATTCGGGCGGCGGCGGGCCAGCCCGAACCCCGCACGGCGACCGTCGAGGGCCGGATGGCCGTCGAGGAACGCTACAGCGAGGGCCGGATGCGATTGATGCCGGTGGGATTGGTGACCGACGGCGAGGGGCGGACGCTCGTCTACCCGGTCGACAAGGGCAGTGGGGCGACGACGAGCCTCGTCGAAGCCGACGGCATCGTCGAGGTCGATCCAGACACCGAGTACCTCGGTGAGGGCGAGGCGGTCACCGTCCAGTTGTTCTCGCCGGACGTGCGCGAACCCTCGACCTTCGGCGTCGGCGAGGACGACCCCGCGCTCTCGCGGTTCCTCGACGACCTGGAGAATCCGAGGTACCTCTCGCTGGGGACGCGCGAGGGACTGCGCCGCCTCCGCAACGGGGTTCCGGATTTCGCCGTCGCCGCCGGCACCGACGCGCTGGATACCGACTACGCCGAACTCGGCGGGTGGTCCCGCGAGTGGGGACTGATCGTTCCCGAAGGGAACCCCGAGGACGTCTCGGGCGTGACTGACCTGGTCGACCGTGACCTCCGAGTGGTCAACCGGGGAACGAACTCCGGGCTCAGGACGAGTTTCGACGACGCCATCGCGGCGGTAGCCGGCGAGCGCGACGAATCGCGTCGAGACCTGACCGACGCCATCGACGGCTACGAACTCACGGTCAAGGCCCACGAGAGTCCGGCCCGGAAGGTAGCCACTGGGACGGCGGACGCCGGACTGGGACTCCGTGCGACCGCCGAAAAGCTCGGACTCGGGTTCGTCCCGCTGGGCGACCAGCCCGTGCGCGTGCTGGCGAATCCCGACCGGACCGAAAAGCCGGGCGTCGAGGCGTTGGAGTCGGCATTGGCGGACATAGACGGCGTCGTCGCCGACCTCCCGGGGTACGCCTCGCAGTGAGATGGGTGGGCTCGACGAGTGGTACGGCGTCCAGCAGTTCGCAGTCTTCGCCGTCCTGGCGCACCTCCCGCTGGTCGTCGAGGTCCCGACTAGTACCGCCATCCTCGCCTCCTGGTACGTGACGATGCTGCTCGTCGGGGTTCTGGCACTAGTGACGAACCTCGGTCGTCCGGCCGTCGTGCGCGAGTATGCCGGGTTGCTCGGCAACGTGGAGGTGTTCCTCTGTGGCGTCGGCTGTGGGCTGGTGACAGTCGTGCTCCTGGGCGACCCCTCACCGACGCCGTCCGGGCGCGGTTTGGCGGTCGTTTCGAGCGGTGTCGCCGTCGTCCTCGCGGCCGCGGGTCTCGGCGGGGGGACCACTCTCACCGCGCTGTTCGGCCGCGGCTGAGCGTTCAGTCACTACCGGGCTCGGACAGCCCGTCGGCGAACTCCCCGAACGTCTCGATGCGGTAGTCACCCAGCACACACTGGCCGCGCCGGTCGGGACCGTGGCGTTCGACGTGAATGCCATCGAGTCCGGCGTTCCACGCGGCACCGACGTCGTGTGGACCGTCGCCGGCGAGGACGCCGGAAGAGCGAGGGGCTTCCGAGGCCCCGTTCGCGCCGGTCGGTGGTGCGCCCGCGTGACCGGTATACGCGATGTCGAGGTCTTCCATCGCCATCTCGACCGGTTCCGGATCCGGTTTCCAGCCGGTGTCCTCGGTACAGCAGACCACCGTGTCGAACCAGTCGCGGATGTCCAGCCGGTCCAGGACGGGATCGGTGAGGTACTGCTGGCAGTGGGTCACCAGGCCGACCGGCACGTCCAGATCGGCGACGAAGTCCGCGTCGTCGTAGAGGTAGGTGTGTCTGGCTCTCGCCTCGGCGTCTTCGACATCGTGGAACACGTCCCAGAACCGATCGACGTCGATCCCCCACTGGCTGAGCTGTTCGTTCCGGGAGCCACCTAGCCCGTGCCAGATGATCTCGGCCTCCCGGTCGGTGAACTCGCGACCCAGTCGGTCACCGACCTCGTCGAACACCTGCTGGACGTAGGAGGGCTGGATGTCCACCAGCGTCCCGTCGAGGTCGAGCAGCCAGAAGTCGTACTCGTCAGGGACCATCGGGATTTCTGACATACGGGAGGCTCGAATAAGTGTGTTCCGGCAATTGTATCCGGAGCGATATGTGTGTCAACAGTTCACTCATCGACCGTCCGACGTGTCGTCGACGACTCTGATGCTCGATCCGAGGTACTTCGAGCGGACCTCGGGGACCCCATCGGCGTTGAACAGGTCCAGGTTGGCTCCGATCTCGGCGTCCAGCGCGTCGAGATACGACTGGTCCGTCCGCAACTCCCGGAAATCCACGGACAGCACGGTGACGCCCAGCGCGTCCTCGGTCAACTCCCGGAAGTAGTCGGGGTCGTTCAGCTCTCCGTGCCAAAGATTATCACGGAAAAACAGCCAGCCCTCCTCGCCCGGCGGGTCGGCCTCGCGGAACAGCGTCGTCTCGAACTCGTTCGGTTCGGCGCGCAGACCCCCAACGTCGGGGTCAAGCCGGAACCGACAGCCGAAGACGTACTCGGCGTCCCCGGGGCCGTCACCGTCGGCGTCGTCCGCGTCGGTCATCACTCGTAGACGTCGTTGAACCGCTCGGCGAGGTCGGTGTCTTTCTCGGTGATCCCGCCCTCGTCGTGGGTGGTCAGGCGGACCTCGACCTCGCCCCAGGTGATCGTGATCTCGGGGTGGTGCCAGGCGTCCTCGGCGATGCCCCCGATACCCGACGCGAAGCCGACGCCGGGGAGGTACGAGTCGAACTCGAAGGTGCGGACGATCTCGTCGCCGTCGCGCGCCCAGCCTTCGGGTAGCTGTGCTTCGATCTCCTCGTCGGAAAGCAAGTCTGCCATGTGAACGAGGTCGACCGGTAGCCGGTTAAATCCACGGCCGGGGCCGACCGGCCCGAAGGGAAAACCGTTCAGTTCTCGGGCACGAAACCCCGGTGATGGCCGCGACGAACCGTCGTTCCCGTATCGTCCTCGCCGGCGTCGTCTTCGCCGTACTGCTCGCCCAGGTGTTGCTGTATCCGGGTATCGACACCCTTGTGGACGCGCTCGGGGCCGATACGGCGCTCGACGCGAGCATGTGGTTCCTGACCGCCGAGTTCGCGGCGTTCGTCGTCTTCGCCGCGGTGTGGGGCGCTGCCAGCGACGCGGCGGGCCGACGCGTCCCCTTCATGGTCGCCGGTGCCGTCGGCGGCGCGATCGGCTACGCCCTGCTCGCCGGCCTGCACCGACTCCTTCCCCTCCCGTTCGCCGCCGTGCTCGGCCTCCGCGTCTTCCAGGGCGCAGCCACCATCGGCGCGTTCTCGCTGGCGATGACGATGCTGATGGACTTAGACGGCGGCCACGGCCGAAACATGGGCGCGGCCGGCATCGCCATCGGTCTCGGCACCGCCACGGGCGCGCCGCTTGGCGGCCAACTGTACGAGATCGGCCCGTTCGTCCCGGTGATCGCCGCCAGCGGCCTCCTGCTGGCCGCCGGCGTGCTCGCCGCCTTCGCCACCGACCGCGCGACCGGGAACGACCGCAACACGCTCGGCGCGATCGTGAGCGGCCTGCGCGAGACGCCGACGCTCGTGATCCCGTACGCCTTCGGCCTCATCGACCGGCTCACCGCCGGCTTCTTCGCGCTGGTCGGCACGCTCTATTTCCGGGAGGTCGTCGGCCTCTCCCCCGGCGAGACAGGACTCATGCTCGCGCTGTTTTTCGCCCCCTTCGCCCTGTTCCAGTACCCCTTCGGCGTCCTCTCGGACCGCATCGGACGTACGATCCCCGTCGTCCTCGGGTCGCTGTGTTACGGGGTCGCCGTCATCGCCGTCGGCCTCGCGCCGACGGTGCGACTCACCGGCGTCGCGATGGTCGTCGTCGGCGTCGTTGGGGCGCTGGTCGCCCCCGCGACCATGGCGCTGGTCACTGACCTGGCGCCCACCACCGACCGCGGCATCGCCATGGCCGGGTTCAACATCTTCGGCAGTCTGGGCTTTCTCGCCGGCATCCTCGTCGGCGGGACCATCGCCGACGAGATCAGCTACGTCGCCGCGTTCCTGGTGGTCGGCGGGATGGAGATCGGGATCGCGATCCTGGCGCTGCCGGCGTTTCTACGGCTGGAACTCCCGAGAGCCGATCTCTCCGCAAAATAGCGTCAATCGTCCAGTTGCTCTAACACGGCGGTCGGCATCTGGTCTTTCATCGCGTCGGGGATCTCGTCGGGGTTCATGCTGGAGACGAACTCCGGCGTCTCCGCCCCGAAGTCCGGGTCGAACAGCTGGAGGGCGGTGTTGATCGTCGTCCAGTCGTCCTCCTCGGCGGCGTCGCGCAGGCTCTGGGTGGGTGCGGCGAGCAACTGGCCCACCAGGGCGTCAGCCATCGATTCGATGACCTCCCGTTCCTCGCCGTCGAGGTCGAGTTTCTCGGTTGCGGTGGCCAGTTCGCGCGTCTTCAACTGCTCTGCGCTCTCGTACATCGCGGCGATGACCTGATCGGCCCGCTTGCGCTTGTACTGGGTCAACAGGTGCTCGAACTCCTCGTCGACGATGCGTTCGACTGCCTCGGCGGCCTCCTCGCGTCGAGCGCGGGATTCCGCCGTAACCGACTCCAGGTCGTCCATGTCGTGTACCTCCACGGACGCCAGTTCGTCCGCGTCCGGCGGCACGTCCCGGGGTTGGGCGAGGTCGATGACGAGCGTGTCGCCGGCGTCTTCGAGCGTCCCCGTCTCGACGACGTGGCCCGGGCTTCCCGTCGCGGTGATGACCAGGTCCGCCCGTTCGACGGCGGTCGGGACCGCGTCGAGCGCGAGCGCGCTGGCGTCGACTTCCATGCCCTCGACGAGGTGTTCGGCGTGGGGCACCGTTCGGTTCCCCACGAGCACGCGTTCGACCGTCTCGTCCAGCGCTTTCGCGACGAGCGCCCCCATCTCGCCGGCACCCACCACGAGGGCCGTCGCCTCCGAGAGGTCCCGCTCCGCACGGGCGAGGTTGACGGCAGCGCTTCCCAGCGACACCGTCCCCTCGTTGATACCGGTGTCCGTGCGGGCACGCTCCCCGACGTGGATCGCCTTGGTGATGCCGTTCTCCAGGACGGGTCCGATCCCGCCGACGCCACGGGAGTCCTCGTAGGCGTCTTTGACCTGGCCGAGGATCTGGTCTTCCCCGAGAACGATCGATTCGAGCCCCGCCGCGACACGAAGGAGGTGGCGCAGGCTCTCCTCGTGTTCCATCTCGAAACACGCGTCGTCCGAGACGCCGGAGAGGAACTCGTCCAGCACCGCGCGTCCGACCTCCGGGTCGGCGGTCACCACGTACGCCTCGGCTCGGTTACACGTTTGCAGGACGTACGCTTCCTTGACGCCGGGCTCGGCGAGCAGCGATTCGACGGCTACCCGCTGGCTCTCGGCGCAGGCCGCTTCGATGTCGTCGACGCTCGCACGTTCGTGCGACACGCTGACGCCCGTAATGACGCCAGTTCCGTCTATCACGATATATCACCTGTCACGTCGGAAGTCACGTCCTCGGCTACTTGCCGTGCCTTTGTCCTGCCACTATCTAAATGCTTCCAAACAGGACCGGCCCTGACGACTGTTCGCATTGCCTCCCGTCTCGCTTCCGGATCGACGCCCCGTTCCTGTAACTCCTCGCGCAGTTCGCCCGTCAACCGGGCCATCTCGCCCGCTCCGTCGATCTCGGCTTCGATCCGCTCGCGCAGGTACCGGGACAGCGCCGGGCTCGTTCCGCCGGTCGCGACCGCAGCGACGACCGGGTCGTCCCGAACGGTCGCCGGCACGACCACGCTCCCCGGGTCGCGCTCGCCGTGCCGGTCGGTCCGGTTGACCAGCGCACCGTGGTCGCGTCCAGCCCGCTCGATGGCCGCGTTCCGCTCGGCGTCGTCGGTCGCTGCGACGACCAGCGCGGGTTCGGTCCGGTCGATCCACTCGGCGACCGCCTCGTCGTCCGGCGCGGCTTTGACTCGCTCGGCCCCGCCGAAGTCCGTGTCGGCGAACTCGGGACTCACCACGACCACGCGCGCCTCGCGTGTGAACCGCCGTGCCTTCCGCGCGCCGACGGTCCCGCCGCCGAAGACCAGCACCGTCGTACCCGTGAAGTCGTGGAGGAGTGGAATCATGGTCAGTCGTCCGCTTCAGTTGCGCCATCGGTCGTGTTCGCTGCCGCCCGCTCGTCCAGTCTGATGCCCGTTTTCTTCAGGATTTGCGTCGAGAACAGCGAGTCCCAATCGTCTTCGCCGACATCCCAGTACTCGGCCATCCGGTCGCGGACCTGCTGGATGCGCTCCTGGCTCTCTGCCTCGCTGCGACCGTGAGTCATCGCGAAGAAGTTGTACGGCCACACGCCGTCGTGCCGTGGCCGCTCGTAGCAGTGCGTGACGAAATCGAGACCAGCGATGGCCGGCCCGACCGCGTCGAGTTTCTCGTCGGGAACGTTCCAGACCGTCATCCCGTTCTCCGAATACCCGAGCGCGTAGTGGTTCGGGATGACGCCCACTCGGCGAACTTTCCCTTCCTGATCGAACCGCTTGATCGTCTCAGTGACCCAGTCGACGTCCTGGTCGATGGCTTCGGCGACGTCGCGATACGGCGTCGCCGTCACGGGGAGCCCGTCCTGGATCTCCAGAACGAGGTCCAGTTCGGCCGCCGTCAGTTCGGTGCGCTCGGTCGGCGTCACGTCCGGCCCGAGATCGGAGAGATCGACGTCGCCCTCCGGGATGGGACCGTCGAGCAGGAACTTCGCCTCGACCCGGAACTCCTGCTGTTTGGGCAGGTTGTACGTCTCCTGGCCGGTTTCGGCCTCGATTTCGGCCAGCACCTCGTCGACTCGGTCGGGGTCGGGAACGCTCACGACGAACCACATGTTCAGGTGCGGGTGTTCGCGCTCGTAGTTGTGGGCCACCTCGTCGAAGGCGTTGACCTGCTCGGCGACCTCGTCGAACCGGTCTTCGGGCGCGTGCATGGCCACGAGCGTGGCCGCACCGCCGATCGCCTCGGCGTTGATGAGCGCGCCGAACCGCGTCAGCACGCCGTCCTCGTCGAGTGCCTGGATTCGTGCCAGGAGCGCCTCGGCGTCGAGATCGACCCCCCTGTCGGCGAGCGCGTCGGCCGCCGGCTCGAACGGTCGCTCGACGACGGGAAACCCGCCCTGGAAGGCGTTGATGATCGCCCTGTCCGCGCGCTCCAGGTCTGCAGTCATGGTCGCAACTCAGGGTCGGCCCGGCATAAATCCGCGTTTGTCGTCCCGGTACGTGAGAAACCGGAGCCGATCCGATCGCGTGCCGCACGGAGCCGAATAGTTACTCGTCGAGCGTGACGCCCTCGACGGTGTAGCCGTCCTCGCGGAGCGATTCGACGAGGCCGTCCTGGTCGACGTCGGCCTCGTAGTAGAAGACGATCCGGAACCGCTCCTCGCGGATGAGTTGCTGACACTCCCAGACGAACTCGTCGCCCTCGATGGTGAGCCCCTGGTGCTGGTTCAGGCCGAAGTCGGGATCGTCGTTGCCCGAGTAAACGTAGGTGTCGCCCGGGTCGTACCCTTCGTAGTCGGCGATGGTGTTGCCGATCTCGATGGTCGTCTGGTGAAGCTCCGCCTCGGCGTCGCTGTCCAGTTCCGTGTGAACGATGACGCCCGCCAGTTCGATGTCGCCCGGTTCCAACAGCGCCTCGGTCCGTTGATAGAGGTCCGGGTCGATGACGTCCTGCTCGTGTTCCATCGCTAGCCACTCGCTCGTCGGTCCCCATACTTTTCACGGTCTGTCGCCGACCAGGTCGCTCGAAAAAACGATGATCGGGGCGGTCGCCCCGGTAGTGCAGGAACGCGAGTTACAGTCGCGTGAGGTTCGTCGCACGCGGACCCTTGTCCGCCTGCTCGATATCGAACTCGACTTCCTGACCCTCTTCGAGGTCGGGGCCGCCGACGTCTTCCATGTGGAAGAACACGTCTTCGTCGGCGTCGTCGGTCTCGATGAACCCGTAGCCGCCCGTGTCGTTGAAGAAATCGACTTTGCCAGTGGCCATCGAACTCACACCCGCTCCAGGTTGACGGCACGCGGACCCTTGTCCGCCTGCTCGATGTCGAACTCGACTTCCTGTCCTTCCTCGAGGTCCGGGCCGCCAACGTCTTCCATGTGGAAGAAAACGTCCTCGTCCGCGTCCTCGGTATCGATGAAACCGTAACCGCCAGTGTCGTTGAAGAAATCAACCGTACCGTTCGCCATTGCACTTGCCAAGAAGGTGTCCCGATATTAAAACCCTGCGGGTCCCCCTGTCAGCGGGGAAGACAAGATTCTTACGACCACGTGCGGACCGATTACGCAATGCTTTCGTGGGTTCGACAGCAGGCCCTCCAGGGATACGAGCGCCTGCTTCGGGGGGAGATATCGGGGACGCCGGACCACGTCGCCGTCATTCAGGACGGCAACCGCCGCTATGCGACCAGGCAAGGCGACGAGGCCACCGACGGCTACCACGCGGGCGCAGAGACCACCGAGCAACTGCTCAACTGGTGTGACGAACTGGAGATTCAGGAACTGACGCTGTACGCGTTCTCGACCGAGAACTTCGACCGGCCGGAGGACCAGCAGGAGGCGCTGTTCGACCTCATCGAGGACAAACTCTACGAGTTCGCCGACGCCGAGCGCGTCCACGAGGGGAAGGTCCGAATCCGCGCCATCGGGGAAACCCAACGGCTTCCCGAGCGAGTCACCGACGCGATTCGGTACGCCGAGGACCGGACGCGGGGGTACGACGCGCTGCACCTGAACATCGCCCTGGCCTACGGCGGCCGGGCCGAGCTGTTGGGCGCTGCCCGCGACGTGTCCAGGGACGTAGCCGCCGGCGACCTCGACCCGGCCGACATCGACGCCGACACCGTCGAATCCTACCTCTACGAGGGGCCGGTCCGGGACGTGGATCTCATCCTCCGGACCGGCGGCGACGAGCGGACCAGCAACTTCCTGCCCTGGCACGCCAACGGCAACGAGGCCGCCGTCTTCTTCTGTGCGCCGTACTGGCCGGAGTTCCGCAAAGTCGACTTCCTCCGTGCGATCCGAACCTACGAGAACCGCGAGGACTCCTGGCGGACCGCTCGCGCCCGCCGCGCGCTCGCGCTGGTGAGAGCGATGGGCGGTGCCGAACTCGACGAGGCCAAACGGGTCCTCCGACGGTTCCGCGACCACCTCCCGAGCAGCGAACGCGAGGCGCTCGGCGATCCCGCGGAGGGGGAACTCGACCCGGACCCTGCCGCCGACTAACCGCGCACCCACTCGAGTGCGTCCGCGCGGTCTTCGGTCGCGTACGTCTCGATCGAACCCACCGAGATTTTCCCGCGCAGCGAGATGGATTTGATCCCCTCGGCGACGACAGCCCAGCGTTCGACGCCCGCCTCGTCCGCCCGCTGGGCGGATTTTTCCCAGAGCGAAAAGACGTCCTCGGTGAACGGGTCGTCGAGTTTCACGACCGTCACCATGCCGTCGACCGCGTTGTTCGCCAACAGCTCCTCGTAAACCCGGTACGCCTCCGCTTCGAACGCCGAGAGTTCCATTCCCGACAGGAACTCCCAGACCATCACGCCGTCGTCGAGTTCGACCGTCCAGTCGGCTCCGGTCTGACGCTGTGCCATAGCCGAGATATCAGTTGTGTTGCTATTCAATGCTCGGCACGTGTGAGGTTACGGAACACAACCGTTCGGCAGTCGGTGGTTTTCGGACGCCACACTGATCGGCCTACCGGCCGAACTTCCGCTGGACTCGTTGCACTCGTCCAGCGGCGTTTGGGCGCTTCCTATCGTCAGCGCCCAAACCGCCGTCACGTCATTGACTTCGTGACGTGATTCGGCCTACCGGCCAAATCGCCGCTGACGGTCCTGAAAATCCCGAATCGCGCGGAGGTAGTCCCGCTTCCGGAAGTTCCGCCAGTTCACGTCAGTGAAGTACAGTTCCGAGTAGACCGACTGCCAGATCATGAAATCCGAGAGCCGTTCGGCCCCGGTCTTGATGACCAGATCCGGATCGGTCGGGAAGACGAGTCGCTCCTCGATGTCGTCCTCGTCGATGTCTTCGGGATCGAGGTCGCTCGCGTCGACCTCCTCGGCGACGCCCTGGACCGCCGTCGCGAACTCGTGTTTCCCGCCGAGGCCGATGGACACCTGAATGGGTGCGTCGGCGCGACGATCGTCTTCGGGACCGCGAACGGCGATTTCGCGCGGTCCGGTTACGTCTTCCAGCGACCGCCGAAGCGTCGGTACCGCCCCCTCGTCTAGAACGCTCACGTAGACCATCACGCGCTCGGCTCCGTACTCGAACGCCCAGCCGAAAAAGGTCTCTAACGTGTCGTAGGCACCCTGTTCCAGCAGGTCGCGCTCCGTGATGACGACCGCGACGTTGTCCGGCGTGGCCTGGTCGGCCCACTGGGTGCGAGCAGCGAGATACCGATCGTAGATACCCACGAGTTGGCGTTTTCGACGGGCCGCAATGAAGTTCACGGCTTCGGCGATAGTGCGGTAGCGGTGCGGGGCGGTAGCGGGGCGGTAGCGGGGCGGTAGCGGGGCGGTTGCGGAGCGGTACCACGAGGAAGTCGTACGCGAGCGCTCCGCGCTCGCGCTTTTTTGCCCCATCTTTTTTCGAGGTGCGGTCGCGGCGTCGCCGCGACCCGCCGAAGAAAAAAGGTGGTTGTTTAAGTACCTCTCGGGGGTAGCCGGGGACGTGACGTCGACAGTGCGGCGGTCGGGGGCGTTCGCGCTGGTTGGGACGCTAGCACTGCTCGTCCCGTTCGTGAGCCGTATGACCTCGAAGCCGGTCGCGACCGTCGCCGGGACGGCCCCGTTCATCGTCGTGGCCGTGCTGGCGCTGTACGTGGTCGACGAGGGAGCGGTTTTCGAGGCCTTCGCCCGACCGGGCGACCGACGGGACGGGCGACTCTACGGACTGGCCGGCTTCTCGCTGGCCATCGCCGGCCTGGCGCTCCTCTCCGTCCAGTTCGGGCTTCCGGCCCCGGTCTTCGTCGGGTCGGTGTTCGTCCTGGCGTACGGCAACCTCGCCGAGCAGCTGGTCCGGACGGTGACGGCGGAGAACATCCTCGCCGTCGCCGGGTTCGTGGCCGGCGGCTTCCTCGTCGGGACGGGCGCGCAACTGTCGACACTCGCCTTGACGCCGGAGTCCTACGGCGTGCCGACCGTGGTGTTTTTCGCCGCGAGCGGCGCGCTCCTGGCGTCGCTGTTGCGGACCGTGCTGTTCCCGCGTGACGACCCGCTCGTGATGTTCTCGGTGGCACTGCTGTTGTGGCTGTTCGCCGACCTCGCAGTCGCAGTGACGACGACCCGAATCGCCGTGGCCCTGGGCGTGACCGTCGTTCTCGGGTACGTCTCCTACGCGCTCGACACGGCGTCGTTGCCCGGGATGTTGACCGGGGTGTTCCTCGGGCTGTTGACGATCGTCCTCGGGGATTACGGCTGGTTCGCGATGCTCATAACCTTCTTCGGCGTCGGTGGACTCTCGACGAAGTTCCGCTACGAGGAAAAGAAGACGCGGGGCATCGCCGAGGAAAACGAGGGGGCACGCGGGAGCGGGAACGTGCTCGCGAACTCCACGACGGCGCTGGTGGCCGTGATCGGGGCCGCAGCCAGCCCGTCGCACATCCCGGTCGCACCCGAGGTGTTCCTGTTCGCGTTCGCCGGCTCGATCGCCGCGGCGATGAGCGATACGCTCTCCTCGGAGATCGGCGGCCTGTTCGACAACCCGCGGCTCATCACGACGTTCCGGCGGGTCGAGCCGGGGACCGACGGGGCCGTGACCTGGCAGGGCGAGGTGGCCGGCGTCGTCGGTGCAACGCTGATCGCCGCGATCGCGCTGGCGATGTTCGACGAGGTCGCCCCGCTCGGGTTCGTCGTCATCGTCGGTGCCGGTGTCGTCGGCATGACGGCCGACAGTCTCCTGGGAGCGACCATCGAAGGACCCCGGGTCGGCAACCAGGGCGTCAACTTCCTGGCGACCCTGGTCGCCGCTGTCGCCGGCGGCCTCCTCGCCATCGGTGTCGGGCTGACACCGCTCTGACCATGATCCGCGAGGCAACGCCCCGCGACCTGACGCGGCTCCGTGCCATCCAGCTCGCCGCGCTCGACGAACCGTGGGCGGACCTGCTTGAGCCGGCAATCGAGGGACCACCGGTCGTTCTCGTGACGACCGATACGACAGCTGAGCCATCGTCCGGTACAGTGGGGAAACCGGGTTCGGACACCCGAGCCGAACCGGTCGGCTACGCGGTCGCGATTCCGGAAGGGGACGTGGCCTACCTGGCGGAGTTCGCGGTCGCCGCGGGGTACCGACGGTCCGGACGGGGTTCGGCGCTCATGGCGGCGCTGTGCGCTCGGCTCGCCAGCGACGGGTTCGAAGCAGTCCGACTCACCGTGAAGATGGACGACGAAGTCGCGCGCTCGTTTTACGACGCCCTGGGGTTCCGGGTCCGGTCGCTCATCCCGCATCACTACGAGGACGGGGACGGCCTCCAGCTGGTCCGCTCGCTCTAGGCGTTGGCCTCTAACTCGAACTGGTCGGCCGTCCGGATCCGGACGCTGGTCGGTTTCTTGACGAACTGGCCCTCGCTCCGGGCGACGACCTGCTCGACGCCGCGCTGTGCGGCCACGTCCAGGACTCGCTGGGTCAACTCGCCGTCGAGGACGACCGTCGCCGGGACCTGCTCGGCGTCGGTGAGCGTCTCGAAGGCCTCGTCGGCGGACGCTGCAGCGATCCGCCCGAAATCGCTGTCGAGCAACAACACGGTGCTCGACCCCTCGCCGACGACGGCGTGGACGTATCCGGCCAGGGTCTCTGGCGCTTCGTCGCTATCGTCCGAAACTGCGTCGCTGTCGGCCGGTTCAGCGTCGGCGTGCTCGTCACGCGCCGCCGTCTCGGCCGTCGATTGGGCCGTCGTTTCGGTCCCGGTCGACGCCGGTGGCTGATCCCCCTCGACGCCGGATTCGACCGCGTTCTCGTCGGCGGTCGCCGTCTCGTCGGCCGACGGCGTTGCGGCGTCGGTCGATGTTCCGGTCGGTTCACAGTCGTCGGCGGCCTCGGGGGGTGCCGGTCGGGCGCTCCCGTCGGTCACGGCGACGGTCTCGTGCGGTGTGTTCACGTCCGAAACCACATCGAACGGGACCTTCTGGCGGAGCGCCGACATGATCTCGTCGCGCGAGAGGTCCTCGACCGACCGGTCCTCGGGCGCGAAGGCGGCGTAATCGAGGTCCCCCACCTGCCGGAGTTCCTTGAGGATGAGGTCGCCGCCGCGGTCGCCATCGAGGAACGCCGTGACCGTCCGCTCCTCGGTGAGATCCGCGACCGAATCCGGGACGTTCGTCCCTTCGACGGCGACGGCGTTCTTGATCCCGTACTGGAGCAGTTGGAGCACGTCGGCTCGACCCTCGACGAGGATGATGGCGTCGCTATCGGCGACGCGCGGGCCGGCCGGCAGTCCCTCGAACTCGGTGATGTCGGCGACCCGGACCTCCTGTCGGACGGCCTCGACCAGGTCCTGGCTGCTCATGACCTCCTCTTCGAAGGCCGAGAGCAAGTCCTTGGCCCGGTCGACGACCTCCCGGCGCTTGGCGGCGCGCACGTCTTCGAGTTTCGTAACCGTGAACTCCGACCGACAGGGGCCGACGCGGTCGATGGTCTCCAGTGCCGCGGCGAGGATCGCAGTCTCGACCTTGTCGAGGCCGCTCGCGATGGTCACCTCGCCGAACGACTGGCCGTTCTCCGAGCGGATCTGCACGTCGATGCGACCGACCTTCGAGGACTGCTGAAGGTCCCGCAGGTCGAGGTCGTTCCCGAGCAGCCCCTCGGTCTGTCCGAAAACCGCGCCGACGACGTCACTCCGCTCTACCACCCCGTCCGTCCTGATGTCCGCGTGAATGAGATATTTTGCTGAATCCTGCATTGGTGATGAACTGCCCCGGGTTGGGGCGTGAATGATGTGATGACGTGTCCATGAGCGAATCCATGGATACAGTAGGACGTAGGAGACGGCGGACCCATATACCTACTGCCGGACGACCGTGATAACGGACCGCAGCGACCGGTCACACCGCGACGCGTAGCTATTATCCGCCCGGCCACTGCCCATCCGCCATGGGCATCGAAGAAGCCGACATCGACCCCGAACGGTTCCTCGAAGACGTGGAGATGCGGATCGGGACGATCGTCTCTGTCGAGGCGTTCCCGGAAGCGCGCAAGGACGTGTACAAACTCGACGTCGACTTCGGGACCGAGACGCGCCAGTCCGCCGCCGGACTGACGGACAACTACACGAAAGACGAACTGAAAGGGCGACAGGTCCTCGCAGTGGTCAACCTCGGCACCGTCACCATCGCGGGCTTCGAGAGCCAGTGTCTCGTCACCGGGGTCGACGACGAGGACGGCGACGTGGTCCACCTCCAGCCCGAGCGCGAGGTCCCCGACGGAACGCGCCTGTACTGATCGCGGAACTACGCCGGCCTTACCGGACCCGCTAAGGCCATCTTACCGGGGACGAGCGTGGCATCTCACCGGGCGCACTCCGCCGAAGAACGGTCGCTTTCGACCACCGATTCAGTAATCCGGACGTAGTCGAGGAGGAACGCCCGACCGGGTTCGTGGGCCGGGTTACCGTGGTATCGGTCGAACCCTCACGATAATTTTTACTCGATAGTAAGTAAATCTTATTTACTTCAGCGGCCTCCCAAACAGTGATGACTGGAATCACTTCTGAAGCACTCGGAGACACGGAGACGATACGATGATGTGGCAGGACCTGATCTTCCTCGGCGGTAGCGTCTTCTCGCTGATCGTCCTTCTGCCGACGCTCAAAGACCGGATGGCGAACGTCCCGCTCGGAACCTCGCTCCCCTCGGCGACGATCGGCATCATCTACGGCACGACGTTCCTGTCGCTGGGGATGACGATGTCCGCGGTGGGCTCGCTGCTGACCGGCGTGATGTGGAGCGTCATCGCTTTTCTCAGGTCCCCGCACCCGTACGACCACCTCGTCGATTCAGGTCCCCGAGGCCAAGGGGACGGTAACTATCAATCAGCAGACTGATTCGGGCACGTCGCATCGACGTGTGGTATCCACCCGGACCGTGACAGGTAGAGATGGGTGACTCTAAAGTGTACGAGAACGAAGAAACGGCTATGGACAGTACGGAACCCAGCGGACGGTTCAAGCGACTCGGTAGTGCATTGCTCGGCGCGGGACTGGCCGCGTTCTCGATTCGGTCGTTCCGAAAGGGCAATCGCCTTCGAGGAGCGGTCACCAGTGTCGGAGCGATCGCACTCGGCTACGCCGCCGTGAAAGGGACTGACAGTACAGGGGAGGAGTTCGACGTGGAGACGACGGGCGGCGAGACGAGCACGGACACCGAAACGGTCTCGACGACTGTAACGGACACCGACGAGTCGGCGGCCGATACGAGTCCGGGGCTGACGTGTGCCGCCTGCGGTGAACCGATCACGACCGGGCAGCGACGGCGGCCGAACGAGGACGACGAGACGGTCCACGACGACTGCCTCTAACGGTCGAGTCCGGCCGGAACCGGGCGAGTAACCGACCGACGAGCCGAACGCGTTTCTGAGTCGCGGTGGTTTTTATAGCCGCCGAGCCAGTCGACACGTATGCAGACCCACATCGTGCCGGTCGGGTTCGACTACGACCGGCTGATCGCGCCGCTCGTCCGGGAGCAACTGGACGTGGACCGCGTGATCCTCCTGGAGGGGGCGGTCGGCAGCGAGGCCAACGTCGAGTACTCGCGCAACCTCGCCGAGAAGTTGGAGAAGGACTTCACCAACCTCCTCGGGGCCGAGACCGAGCGGGTCGTGGTCGACGACGTCTACGACTACGACGACGCCTTCGAGCAGGCCTACGCGCTCATCATGGCCGAACTCGACCGCGGCCGCGACGACGCGGACGACGAGGTCGAGGAGGTCTGGGTCAACATCTCCGCGATGCCACGCACCGTCTCCTTCGCCTTCGCGACCGCCGCCCACTCGATCATGGTCGAGCGCCAGGAGGACCGTGAGCGCATCCACACCTACTACACGGTCCCCGAGAAGTACCTCGAAACCGAACTCGCCGAGGAACTGCGCCGCCAGATCGACCTCCTCGAAGATATCGGGACCGACGTCGACGACGAGCGAGTCACCGAGCGATTGACAGCGGCCGGAGACTTGCTCGACGAGTTCGACGAGCGTGGGACCACGATCGGCGCCAAAGAGATCGACGGCAGCCACATCGTCGAACTCCCGGTCGCCTCCTTCTCGAACGTCAAACCGTTCGAGGAAATCATCCTCTATACGCTCGGTGAACACGGCGAGTTCGAGTCGGTCTCGGAACTCGCTCAGGAACTGGCCCGCGAACTCGGCGAGGAGTACACCGATTCGTTCCGCTCGAAGGTCATCTACAACGTCGATCGATTGGGGCCGGGCGGGAAAGGCTACATCGAACAGGAGGAACACGGCAAATCATACCGAACGCGGCTCTCGCGTATCGGCGAGTTGTGGGTGCGTGCCCACGCCGACAGCGAGCCACAGGCGCTGTCCTGACTCCGATTACCGACCGATCTCCGCTTTCTTCGCCCGCGTCGCCATCGCGAGGAACACGGCCAGGACCGTCAGCGTGACCGCTCCGGCGGCGGCCTGGTCGTGGACCGCCAGGTTGTGGTTGTACCCGGCCACGATTTCGGCGGGCAAGAGCGTGTGGTGGGGATCACCGACGATGGGCATGAAGTAGTCGACCACGTCGTTGAACAGGTACCACGCAGTCGCGACGGCGACGGCCCAGATCGGGAAGTCGCTGTAGCGGTAGATAACGAAGGCCTCGACGGCCATCGCGAGGTGACTCCAGACGAGGAAGTGGTACAGCCACAGCGGCGTGTCCCCGATCCCGTTGATGTAGAGCTGGACGTACGGCGTCCAGAGGCCGAGTTTGATACAGCCGAAGAATGCCAGGACGTGGACGAACTCCAGATCGAGATCGAGTTTCCAGACGATCAGCGACAGCCCGATGAACATCGTCGCGACGGGGCTGTCCGGAACGACGGGCCAGGCCACCATCGGTTCGATGGCGAACTGGCCAGTGATGGTTGGCGTCGAAGCCGGGATCGGCTGGAAGCCGTAGTACCAGAAGCCGAAGGCGGTGCCCACGAGATTGATGATCGCGATGGGCCAGGCCAGTCGGAGGGCTGCGTCCTCCATCCAGGCGGGCAGTGGTGCGACGTACCGCGGAAGCGACTCCCGGTCGGGGAGACGGCCGTCGAAGTAACGGGCGATGAACTGCTCCAGGCGGCGGCCCGCGTCGGTGACCGGCATTACCGTGGTGCTCGACGGGTGGAACAAAAACGGTAGTGGTTGTGGTCCGCGCGCGTGGCCCGCCCGGTTCAGCAGCCACCGACTCACTCGAACTGCGTCCGAATCGAACAGCGTGCGGTGACGGGACTGGGGGCGAAGGACGGGGTTAAGTAACACAATACCCAACGGGTGTATATGACGAACGAAACAGACCTAGAGGACCTCCAGCGCGGGACCGAGTTGGTCAAGCGCGGGTTCGCGAAAATGCAGAAGGGCGGGGTCATCATGGACGTCGTCAATCCCGAACAGGCCCGCATCGCCGAGGACGTCGGGGCCGTCGCCGTCATGGCCTTAGAGGCCGTGCCGGCGGACATCCGCAAGCGCGGCGGCGTCGCCCGGATGGCAGACCCCGCCGACGTCGCCGAGATCATCGACGAGGTCTCCATTCCGGTGATGGGCAAATCCCGCATCGGCCACACCAAGGAGGCCCAGATCCTCGAGGCCGTCGGCGTGGACATGGTCGACGAAAGCGAGGTGCTGACGCCCGCCGACGACCGCTATCACATCGACAAGCGCGACTTTACTTCCCCGTTCGTCTGCGGCGCACGCAACCTCGGTGAGGCGCTCCGCCGAATCGACGAGGGCGCGGCCATGATCCGCACCAAAGGCGAGGCCGGCACCGGCGACGTGAACCAGGCCGTCCACCATCAGCGCAACATCAAGGGCGCGATCCGCGAACTCGAAGGGATGACCCACCAGGAACGCGAGAAGTGGGCCCGCGAGAACGAAGCGCCCGCGGACCTCGTTCACGACACGGCCGAGATGGGCCGACTCCCGGTCGTCAACTTCGCCGCCGGCGGCATCGCGACGCCCGCCGACGCCGCCTTGATGATGCACCACGAGTGTGACGGCATCTTCGTCGGCTCCGGCATCTTCGGTGCCGAGGACCCCGAGGCGATGGGCGAAGCCATCGTCGAGGCGGTCAACAACTGGGACGACCCCGAGAAACTCGCCGAGATCTCCTCGAACATCGGCTCGGGCATGAAAGGCGACGCGAACAACGATCTGCCCGAAGAAGAGAAACTTCAGGGTCGCGGCGTCTGATCACCGATGTCCGGGGAGTCGACCCGCGATCCCGCCGCGATCGTCGACGACCTCGACCGGCCGGTTCTGCTGTTCGACGGCGTCTGTAACCTCTGTAACGGCTTCGTCCGCTTCATCGTCCGGTTCGACGCGGCGGGGACCGTTCGGTTCGCACCCCTTCAGTCAGCGGTCGCAGACGAACTGCTCGACCGCTACGACCTCGAACCCGAAGGCGAGGGGTTCGAGACCGTGGTCCTTATCGAGGACGGCGAGGCGTACACGAAATCGACGGCGGCGCTCCGGGTGGCACGGCGACTCGACGGGCCGTGGCCGCTCGCCTATCCGCTCGTCTATCTCCCCGAGCGGTTCCGGAACGGCGTCTACGACCTCGTCGCCAGGTACCGTTATCGAGTGTTCGGGCGGAAAGACGAATGTCCCATGCCCGACCCGGAACTCCGCGAGCGGTTCGTCGAGCGGTCGCTGACCTGATCCTGGAGTTCAAGAATCGATAATCGAAGAGCCGAACTTTTTATCGGTCGCTCACTCCGTCGAGTATGGTCGTCCAGTACATCAACGATTTTCGCGTGGTTCTGGAGGGATTCGTCTCTACAGAGGCGCGACTGGCAGCAACGGTCGTACTGACGGTCGCAGCGGTGGTAACGGCGATCGTGCTCGCGCCGCGGATCGTGCGGCTCGTCCGTCGGTCGATATCGAACCGGTTTTTCGGGCACGAACGCGTCCCCTTCGAGCCGCCCGAGTTCGACTGGCGGCTCCCGGTAATGGCAGTGGTTCGGACGATCCAGCTCGCGGTCTTTCTCGGGGTTTCCCTCGCGGTCATGGTGGTCTGGGGGTTCGTCGATCTGGCACTCACGACGGTCGCGGCGATGGCGGCGATGATTCCAACGCTCGTGCGGGGGCTGATAACGATCGGGCTCATCGGCGGGACGCTGGTCGCCATCGACATGCTGGAGACCTCGGTCGAAGAGTACGCCGAGGAGTCGGACACGATAAATCAACACCAGCAGGGGATCGTCTTCCACGTCCTGCAGGCGGTCGTCCTGATCGGGGCGGCGATCGTCGCCCTGTCGGTCTGGGGTGTCAACCTCGGCGGCCTGCTGGTCGGTGCCGGCTTCCTGGGTATCGTCATCGGGACTGCCGCGCGGACGACTATCGGCTCCTTTATCGCCGGCTTCGTCCTGATGTTCTCGCGCCCGTTCAAGATCGGCGACTGGGTCGCGATCAACGACGACGAGGGGATCATCACCGACATCACGATCATCAACACGCGCATTCGGAACCCGGCGGGCGAAGAGGTCGTCATCCCGAATCTACACGTCGCAAACGCGACGGTTACCAACCGAACGAGCCTCGAACGGCTCCGGCTGTCCGTCGACGTGGGTATCGACTACGAGGCCGACCTCGAACTCGCCGAGGAGTTGATCGAGGAGACGCTCGTCGACGTCTCCCACTCCGTGGACAACCCGACGCCACAGGTCATTCCGAAATCGTTCGGCGATTCGGCGATCGTCCTGGAGTGTCGGTTCTGGATCGACCACCCCAGCGCGGCCAAGCGAGCGATGGCCACCGCCGAAGTCGTCCGCGAGGTCAAAGCGACGCTCGACGACGCCGGTGTCAAAATCCCCTACCCGCAACGCGAACTGCTCGGACGCGAAGAGGCCGGCGGCTTTCAGGTGAGTGGGGCGACCGGGAGCAAATCAGCGGCGGAGCCAACACTGGCAAACGACGGGGGGGACTCGGCGTCGCAGTAGATTGAGAGGTGTGCAGTAGCGGTGCGGTGGCGGTAGCGGTGCGGTGGCGGTAGCGGTGCGGTGGCGGTAGCGGTGCGGTGGCGGTACAGTTTCAAGCATCCGGCGGCCGGTGGCCGCCGGTTCACTCCGGGCGAACGCAGTGAGCCCGGAGCGGTTTTTAGTCCAGGTTTTTGGAGCAGGGGGTTCCCGCAGCGAGCGAGAGTGAGCGAGGGGACCCCCTGCTGTAAAAAAGTGGGTTCTAGTACTCGTAGTCGGTGTCGATGGTGCTCGCGGTTTCGACCATCGAGACGGCGGCGTCGGAGTACTGCAGGACTTTCTGCATGTCCCCATCGAGTTCGAAGACGCCGGACATCAGCCCGTCGATGGCGCCGACCTCACCTTCGGTCAGACGGACCCAGTCAGCGTACGCGCCCCGGTAGATGAACCCGTAGTCGGTGTCCTCGGGGTCGGGGACTTCACGGCAGTCGAAGACGTCGCCGTCCTCCAAGCCGATGAAGTAGTACATGTCCTCGGGAAGGCGGTCATCGGCTTCGAGGTGGAAGATGAAGTTCCCGTTGAACTCGACCCCCCACCCCTCGCTGGCCTCCTGATAGGTCTCGTTGTTGCGCAGTTCCTGCTCCCACTCCTCGATCCACTCGTCGGTTGGAAACGGTATCGCCATGGTTGTATCCGCCGTCCTTGCAACGGCACGGGCAAATCAACATGGCTTGTCATAAGAGTTCTCCCGGGAGTTTCGTGCTATTTATATCGCCGTATATTTCCTGTACTTTTTCTCGGAAGTATCGACGGGGCGACGACACCACTCTTAAATTACCGGTCAATTCCCGCGAAATCCTTTTTTAGTGTATCAATGTAATACAATCAAATCGAGTGCCGCATCTGGGGATGTGCGGGGCGAGAGCGTTCGTTACCATGAGTGTAAATCAGAAATCACGGTTTGGGCGGGATGAGCAGGTCGCGTCAGTTATCGGGTCGCTGGTCGGTGGGTTACTGGCCGGGGTGTTGATACAGCTCACGGGCGGTGCCGAGGCCATGCTGTATTTCGCGTGGATGATCGACGCCAGTACGGTCGCGACCGGGTGGGTCGTCTGGATGGTCTTGTCGCTACTGTTCGGCATCGGGTTCGCCCTCTTCGTCTCGCGGAACATCAACACGTTCACGAACACGATCATCATGGTTTCGCGGAAGAGCACGGTCACCCAGGAACTGCTGGTTCCCTTGCTGCATCGGTCCGCGCTCGGGCTGACTGCCGGCAGTATGGGCCTCATCTACGGACAGATCCTCGGCTTCGGCTTTTTCGCCTATCTGGTGCCGGTCATCCTCGGCATGAACGGTTACTTCGTGAACTTCCCGCTGGCGATCTTCCCCGTCATCTTCGGCTACATCACGTACGCGACCGTGCTGGGGACGGTCTACGGGATGTTGCTGGAAGCCGACTGGTACGAACTGGGCGGCGGAGACGCCGCCGAACAGAGCGCGGCGCTCGTGGGTGCAGTCGCCGGAGGCCTCCTCGGAAGCGGCGTCCTCTATCTCGTCGGCGGTGCAGAGAGCCTGGCGACCCTGGGGACGCTGGTCAACGGGGCCTCCGTCCCGCACGGCCTCCTGGTGTTCATGCTGGCGGCGCTCGTCCTCGGGCTGGCCTTCTCCTGGGTGCTCTCACGGACGATCAACGACTTCACGAACACGGTCATCATGTTCTCGCGCCGGAGCGAGGCCACCCAGAAGGTCCTCGTGCCGCTTATCACCCGCGCGGCCCTGACGGTCACCGCCGGCAGCATGGGGCTGGTCTACGGCCTCGTCATCGGCGTGGCTGCAGTCGTTCTCGGTGTCGTCGGCGTCGTCCCCCAGACCGGGCTGGCCGGCGTCCTGGCCTTTGCCGTCTACGGGAGCGTCCTCGGGAACGGCTACGGCCTGATGATGGAGAAAGTGGACCTCTCGGGACTCGGTCCGAGCGAGGAGTCCCGGGCCGGAATCAAGGGATCGCTGGGTGCCGGACTGCTCAGTGGCCTGTTCGTCTTCGCGTTCGTCGGCGTCTCGGTGTTCACCGGCCTCGCCAGCGTGGTCGGGCAGGGCGGGATCTTCACGGGATTCCTCGTCTGGATGGCCATCAGCGTCGCGCTCGGGTTGGCCTTCGTTGCCTACGTCTCCCGGTCGATCAACGACTTCACGAACACGGTCATCATGTTCTCACAGCGGAGCGAGGCCACCCAGAAAATCCTCGTGCCGCTCATCACCCGCGCGGCCCTGACGGTCACCGCCGGCAGCATGGGGCTGGTCTACGGCCTCGTCCTCGGCGTGGCCGTCTTCGGCGGGTCGGTGGCCGGCCTGCTTCCGTCGGTGAGTCCCCTCATCGTGCTGGCGTTCGTCATCTACGGGCAGGCACTGGGGACCAGCTACGGGCTCATCCTGGAGGACGCCGACCTCAGTCTCCCCACCGTGTTCGGCGGCGACGAGGCAGACGAAGACGAGATGCCGGCCGAGGGCGACAAGGAGGAGTTCGTCCCGCCACACGAGCGGCCCGGCTTTGCGGGCTGGCGTGCGCGGCGGCCCTTCGCCGGCTCGGTGATGTTGATGCTCGCCGGGCTGATCATCCTGGCCATCCCGCTCCGACTCCAGTTCATCTTCCCCGGCCCCTCGAAGGCGGCGCTCGGGATCGTGTTCGGGGCGATGGTCATCGCCTGTGGCGTCTTCGCGCTGTTGAAACCGGGGCTGTCGACGCTCATCGGCGTCACCGGCATCGCCATGTCCATCCTCTCGCTGGTCGGGGCATTCGGCGGACTGGTCGTCGGAATGCTGGTCGGCATCGTCGGCGGCAACCTCTGTATCGCCTGGCAACATCCCGCCCGCGACGAGGAAGCGGCCAGCGACAGCCGCTTCAACTGGACGGGCGAAGGCGAACAGCAACAGTGGTAACGCACCTTTTTAAATAGACCACCGCGCTTCGCGACTCGGCGGAAACTCGTTAGAAAACGGTCGCACCGTCGCCGATCTCGGTCTGGTAGACCACCTTTTTCAGCGTCGGGCCGCCTTCGGCGACCACTCCTCGAAAAACGTGGGCGAAAAAGCGCGCCCTCGCTCCGCTCGGTCGCGTGAACCACGGCCCTCGTCCGCTGATGGTCCTCAGAACACCGTCGCACCGTCGCCGATCTCGGTCTGGTAGACGCGGGCCTCGACGCCGACGTCGTTGAAGGCGTCGATCATGGCGGTCCCGACCGCACGTTTGTCCGGTTCGTGGCAAGCGGCGATGACCGTCGGGCCGGCACCGCTGATGGTCACGCCGGTCGCACCGGCTCCGTGGGCGGCCGATTTCACCGCATCGTAGCCCTCGATGAGATCCGCGCGGGCGGGCGTGACGACGGTATCGTTCATCCCCTGCCCGACGAGGTCGGGGTCGTCACGATGCATCCCCGAGGTCAGCGTGGCCGCCCAGCCGACGGTCTCGACGAGTTGCTCGACCCTCGCCGTGTCGGGAACGACGCCGCGGGCGTCCCTGGTCGAGACGACGATGTCGGGGAGACAGGCCACGAGCGGGATGTCGGCGTCGACCTTGGTGACGCCGTCGTCGGTTGCGATCGTGAACCCACCCATGATGGAGGGGGCGACGTTGTCGTCGTGGGCGTCGCCGGAGACGACGGCCTCGCCCTTGGCCGCGATGGGGACGAGTTCCTCACGGCTGTAGCCGCGGTCGTACAGTTCGTTGAGGCCGACGGCGGCCGCGGCGGCGCTGGCCGCAGAAGAACCCAGTCCGGAGGCCGGTCGAACGCCCTTGTCGATCTGGATGTGCGCCGGAGCGTCCAGCGCTTCGGCAACCGCGCCGACGGTGTTTTTGTCGGGGTCTTCCGGGATGTACTGGCTGCCGACGCCGGTGATGTCGATGGTCGTCCGACTGGCCTTCTCCAGGCGGACGACGTCCGCCGGGCGGTCGAGTGCGACGCCGAAGACGTCGAAACCGCTCCCGAGATTCGCACTCGTCGCCGGTGCCCGGACGGTCAGCATGCACGTGGCTTCCCGTAGGGCAGGCAAAAAGGTAGCGAACTACGGGTTCGACGACGCCCCTCGCTTGCCCCGCCGTCCGTCACTCGGAGAGGAACGATACGATTTCTTCGCCCACCACCGCGGGCCGTTCACGGTGCATGAAGTGGCCCGCGTCCTGTATCTCGATCGCGCGACAGTCGGCAGCGAAGGCGTCACCCGCGGTCTCGAACGTTTCGGCACCGATACAGCCGTCGTCGGCACCGGCGACGACGAGTCCGGGAACCTCGATCCCCGGAATCTCGTCGGGGTCGGGGCGGCCGTTGCCGACCAGGTCGCGTACGACGGGGTTGACGAACTGTCGGTAGTACGACAGCGCCGCCTCGACGGTTCCGTCGGCGCGGAACGTGTCCTTGACTGCCTTGATGTGGTCCCGGTCGTAGTCCCAGCCAGGGCTCCAGAGGTTCCAGAGCACTTCGATCAACGCGAAGTCCTCGCGTTCGAGCGTTCGCTCGGAGATGCCCGGCAGCTGGAAGAACCAGATGTACCAGCTCCGGAGGAACTGCCGCGGGTGGTCCCAGATTTCGGCCGCGAATCGCGGCGGAACCGCCATCGTCGCGATCCGGTCGAACCGCTCGGGGTCGCGCCGAGCGGCCGCGTAGGCCGCGACGGCCCCCCAGTCGTGGCCCACCAGCACCGCGTCCTCGAAGTCGTCTTCCTCGACGAGCGCATCGGCGAGTGCGACGGCGTCGGCACCGAGCGCGCTCGCGTCGTACGCGTCGTCCGGGGCCGGTCCGGTCGGGCTGTAGCCGCGCATGTAGGGCGCGACGGCCGTGAACCCGGCGTCGGCGAGTCGGTCGAACAGCGGCTCGAAGGTCTGAGGTGCGTCCGGAAACCCGTGGAGACAGAGGGCGAGTCGGTCCCCGTCGCCCCGGGTGAGACACTCGAACTCCAGTCCGTTCGCCGTCACCTCGCGTCGGTCGGTCATAGGTCGTGTTTCACGTGCCGGTTACTTACGGACTGTGTAAGAGGCAGAAAAGGAACGCGTCGAGACGGTTAGTTCGTGTTGTACTCGTCGGTGTCCATCTGCCCGGTCACGACGACGGCCCGCCCGTTCTTGGAGACGCTGACGTTGTCGAGTTCGTCCCAGTAGTCGCTGTCGTCGATGTAGTCCTCGAACTCGTCCTGGGGAACGTCGTCGGCGTCGTCGAAGAGAGTGACCGATTTGATCTTCGTGGTCTCACCGTTGACGGTGTCCGTTCCGCCGCTGGCCACCGCTCCCTCGAACTGCCCGTAGTCCTCGTCGGTCTCGTCGACCTCCTCCTGGGTCCGACCGGAGACCCGAGTCCCGTTCCCGATCTTGTTCACCAGTTCCTTGAACTCCTCGTTTTCGCCGACGTAGCGGTCCTCGTCGCCGTTCTTGGTGTCGATGATCGTCTCGACTGCGTCGCTGTCATCGGCGTAAACCGCGGTGCCCCCTTTCACTGCGACGGCACCGCTGCCGTTCTCCGGTTCGTAGATCGTGAAGTTCCCCTGATCGTCCTCGTCGTCGAAATCGTTGTCTTCGAGTTCGTCGGTGACGTCCTCCTTGTTGAAACTCCCGATGAGGACCGACGCCGACCCGAATCCCAGAGAGACGACCTCGTCGATGTCGTCGATGTCGAGGTCCAGCAAATCGGTTTCGGCCTCGGCCTCGTAGTTCTCGAAGGCCTCCTCGTCGAAGTTGTCCTCGTTGTTCCGGATCTGTTTGTAGTTCGTATACGAGAAGTAGTAGTGGTCACTGTCTCCCAGTTCGTCCGGCGCGGGGAGCCACTGTTTGTAACTGGCCCCACCGATGAACGGGACTGCACTCTTGATCTGGCTACATCCGGAGAGACTGCCCACTGCACCGAGCCCTGCCGCTGCCGCACCGAGTCGAAGCGTCTGACGACGCGAAACGTCTTTTTCCATACTTATAGGTTTCCTGTCGCTTACCAGTTAAATCTCTTTATACATTCTGTGTCCACGGTCCAAGTGTTCATTTAATTCGGTCCAGTAGATGGCCTATGACAGTGATCGGCTTCCTCAGCGTCGCACCGGTGATCGAAGACAGCATGGCCGACGAGATCGCAAACGCCGTCGACGCCCTAGAGGAGTTCGACGTCGACTACGAGACGACGCCGATGGGAACGACCATCGAAGCCGACGACATCGGCGAGTTGTTCGGGGCCGCACAGGCGGCCCACGAGGCGGTCGACGCCGATCGCGTCTCCACGGTCCTGAAAATCGACGACAAGCGGACCCGCGAAACCAGCGCACGCGAGAAAGTCGACAGCGTCGAGGCGGAACTGGGTCGCCCGGCCCGGAGCGAGCGCGACGACTGAGCGCGGGCCGGGGACGAGCCTTTTTAACCGACGGCGCACGGAACGGGGTGTATGGAGAGTCTCAACAGGATGGCGACGGACCTCGTCGACGAGGCCATCGACTTCGCCGACGAACTGAACGTCGCCGTCACGCCCCTGGACGGGGAGACGACGGTGCTCGATTTCGGCGTGGAGATCCCCGGCGGCGTCGAGGCCGGACTGCTACTCGCAGAGATCCAGACCGCCGGGCTCACGTCGGTCCAGACGGCGATCGAGGACGTCGCCGGCGCACCGATGACCCACGTCGAACTCTCGACGGACCACCCCGCACTGGCACTGCTCTGTGCCCAGAAGGCCGGCTGGGAGGTCAGCACCGACGACTTCGAGGGGCTTGGTAGTGGGCCCGCCCGTGCGCTGGTCGCCGAAGAGGAGATCTACCAGCGCGTGGGCTACCGCGACGAGTTCGACTTCGCAGTCCTGGCCATCGAGACCGACACGGTCCCGGACGAAGCGGTGGCCGAGCAGGTCGCCGAGATGGCCGGCGTGCCGGTATCGAGCGTGTTCCTGCCCGCGTTCTCGGCGGCGAGCATCACCGGCAGCGTCCAGATGGCCGCCCGCGCGGCCGAACTCGCCGTCTTCCGCCTGTCCGAACTGGGCTACGATCCGCTCGACATCCTCTCTGCGAGCGGGAGCGCACCCGTCGCGCCCGTCGCCGAGAGCGAGGAGATGGCCATCGCTCGGACCAACGACGCGCTGGCGTACGGCGGCCGAGTCCACCTGACCGTCGACAGCGAGTTCGACCGCTTCGACGAGGTACCCTCGACTGCCACCGAGGAGTACGGCCAGCCGTTCGCCGAGGTCTTCGAGGACGCCGACTGGGACTTCTACGAGGTCCCGGAGGACGTGTTCGCGCCCGCCCAGGTCACCATCGACGTGATCGGTGGGCCAACGCACGTCCTCGGCGAACGAAACGACGAGGTGCTCGCCGAGAGCTTCGACCTGTAGGATGCGGTACAAGGTCGCGCCGGACCCCGAGAACGGTCGCCAGGCGCTCGCAGCGGCCCACCGCGCCGTCCCGCTTGTCCCCGGGAGCACCGACGACTGCTGTGCTCGCCTCCAGACCCGACTCGACCTCCCGAACCGCGAGACGGCCAACGAGTGGCTGGCCTTTCTCGACGCCCTGGGGCTCGCGGCCGAGACCGACCGCGGGTACGAGCGCGTCCGGACCGACCTCGACGCCGAGGACCTCGGGGCATCATTTCGCGAGCGCGTCTTCGGCGCGCGCGAAGTGCTGGACGCGCTGGGGGCAGCCGACGGGCCGATGACGCCCGTCGAGGCGTTCGAGGCAGTTCGTTCGATGGTGCCTACGTGGGAACGGAATCGACACGCGGACTGGGAACGGGAGTGGCGAGACCGCGTGGCGCGATTGCTCGACTGGGCCGTGGTGTTCGACCTGGTCGAGCGGCGGTCGGACGGCTACGTCGCGGCCAGTCAGTGATCGTGGTCGTCAGTACCGTGGTGGTGTCCGCCGTCGCCCTCGGCGAACCGGGGGTTCGACTCCGCGAAGACGCCGTCGGGGTTGTCCTCGTGGAGCCAGACGTGGAGCGTCCGCAGGTCCGGGTGAGTGATGACCCCGTCGACGGTTCGCATCGTCCGGTCGCCGGACTTCCCCTCGGTCGACCCCCAGTTGAGCGTCGCCGTGTCGCCGGCTTCGATCGTCTCGTCGGCCGGCCGAAACTCCGCCCAGTACTCGTCGGTCAGGAGCGTCTCGAGGTCGTAGCTGTCGAAGTCCCGTTGGGAGGTGTCCGGCGTCGCGAACACGTGGGTCGCCGCGCGGTGTGACCCCCACCGCTCGGTGAGGCCCTCGGACCCGTCGACGAAGAGGTCCGGGTCTTCGGACGTCGAGTCGACGGGCACCACGTACTCGACGGACGCGAGTGACAGGCCGTCGTCGGTCCGCACGTACGTGAGCATCGGTGGTTTCTCGCGATTTGGGCCGTCCGATTCGGCCTGTGCGACCCGACCCTGATCGAGGAAATGCCACCCCATCCCGTCCATGTACGGACCGAGGACGGTGTACCCGTCGCGGCGAGCAGCCGACGGGTCCGCGTACTGCTCCGTCGCTGATCGGACGGCCGCGAACTGGTCCCCGAGTCGGCCCGACGCCTGTGTCGGTTGCGGGCCGTCCTCGCGCGTCGCAGTCACCGTGGGTGTCGCGGTTGCGCTCGTCCCTGCAGTGGTTCCCGTCGCCGTCTCGTTCCGACTGGCGTTCGAACAGCCGGCGAGCGCGGCGGCCAGTCCGGTCCCGACCGCGAGCAACGCTCGGCGTCTGCTGTATCCATCCCCCGAAGGATCCGTCTCAGACATGTGTTCGAAGCGTCGGCCCGGTCGTCCAAGTACACGCTGGCCGGGTCGTCGTCGGTCGATTGCGGAGTGACTATCGGGCGGTTGCAGACGCCGTCGGCGACCGGGCTTCGGCGAGCGCGCCAAACGCTTAACCGAACCCGATGCGAAACGTAGTCGATGAGAGCCGACGGGATCGACGCCGTCTTCCTCGATCTGGACGGGACCATCTGCGAGTACCGCCAGTCCAGTCGAGAACTGCTCTCGACGGCGTTCGAGGAACTCGACGTCGACCCCTTCTTCACCGCCGCGGAGTATCACGACCAGCTGTTCTCGCAGGTCGTCACCGACGAGACCAGGGCCGAACGCCGCGAGCAGGCCTTCAGGACGCTCGCAGAGACCGACGACCGCGACCCGGCACTGGGTCGACGGCTGGCGTCGGTCTACGCGTCGATGCGCGACCACGGCGACGTGGAACCGCTCCCGGGGGCGCTGGAGACTCTGGATTCGCTGGGCGAGCACTACGACCTCGCGTTGGTCACCAACGGCGGGCCCGAGATACAGGACCCGAAACTGGACGCCCTCGACATCGCCGACGCCTTCGACGTGGTGGTCTACGGCGGCTACGACACCACGCCGAAACCCGAACCCGGCCCCTTCCACGAGGCGCTCTACGCGCTCGACGCCAGCCCCAGCCGCGTCGTCCACGTCGGGAACTCCGTCCGGTCGGACGTGTGGGGAGCCGACGCCGCCGGCATCGAGTCGGTACTGATTCGACCCGACGGTTCGGACACGGTTACCGCCCCGGACTACCGGATCGAGTCGATGAGAGAACTGCAGGACCCGCCGTGGGAGTGACAGGGGTCACTCAGTCGGCGTCACGTCGACGACCCGCCCGACGCCCTTCGAGCGCCCCTCGCGGAAGACGAACTTCTGGCCCTCTTCGACGTAGTACGACCGGAATTTGAAGCGCACGCGAGTCGTCCCGTTGTCGCCCGGGAGGAGCTGGCCGTCCTCGGGGTAGAACGCGGCGGCCTCGCTGACGGTTTCCAAGTGCACCACCGGTTCGTAGCCGTCGCCGATGCGGGTCGGGTGGTTCAGAACCATCACTTCGGCCTCGAACTCCCGGACCGGCGTCGGGTCCGCCTCGGCCGGCAACAGGACCATCCCGCGCTCGACGTCGGCTTCCGCCACGCCCTTGAGCGCGATCCCGACGATGCGGCCCGCCCGGCCCTCGTCGACGCGGTGGTAGTGCATCTCGATGGACCGGACTTCGACCTCACGGAACGAGCCGTCCTGCATGGGGCCCAGCAGGAGTTCGTCCCCGGCCTCGACGGTGCCGGATTTGATGGTCCCCGATGCGACCGCGCCGACGCCGGTGACCTTGTACGAGCGGTCGACGTACATCGCGAAGTCGTCGGCCTCGGCACCGGCGGTCTTGGGCAATCGCTCGAAGAACTCGTCGAGCACGTCCAGCCCGTCCATCGTGACCGCGCTGGTCGTGACGACCGGGACGACGGTCTCGCTGATCTCCTCGATGGCCGCGTCGACGCCGTGGCGCTCGACCCGGAGCGGCGTCTTGTCGACCTCCCGGAGCAGGCGTTCGACCTCGCGTTCGACCTCGGCGACCCGCTCGTCGTCGACCAGGTCGGCCTTCGTGATGGCGACGATCGTCGGGAGTTCGGTCGCGAGCAGGATGCCCAGGTGCTCGCGGGTCGTCTTGGTCGGTCCGTCGTCGGCCGCGACGGTCAGCAATCCGTAGTCGATCTTCTGGCCGACCAGGCCGCGAATGGTGGTGCGGAGCCACGGCTCGTGGCCCACCGTGTCGACGAAGCTCACGAGGCGGTCGGCCTCCTCGACGACGCGAGCGCGGTCGGATTTGCGGTGCGGGTTGTCCATCCTGACTGCGCCGTCGTCGTCGAAGCCGTAGACCCCGTAGGACAGGTCCGCCGAGAGCCCGCGTTCGACCTCGTGGGGACGAACGTCGAGGAAGGAGCGGGTGCCGCCCTCGCCGTCGTCTGGATTGCCCGTGACCAGCGAGCCGACGAGCGTCGACTTGCCGTGGTCGACGTGGCCGGCCGTGCCGACGACGATGTGCTCGTCGTCTTCCATCACCGTGCCCTCGCGGATCGTCGCGACGCCGACGATGCCGTTTTCGGTCGACTTCGAGACGGGGGCGTGACTGTCCGTGGCGGTGGCGAACCCGTCGTCGACCCCCCAGGTCTCGACCTCCTCGATGTGTGCGCCGGCCTCCTCGGCCAGGAGGGACAGTACGTCCATCGACTCGGAGAAGGCTTCGGGTGGGATACCCGTGATCCCGCCGTCGTCGGTGACGCCGACGACGTAGGTCGCCTCGCCGTCGCCCGAGAGGACGCGGTGGCGCAACTGGGCTGCCAGGCTCTCGAACCGGCCTTCCCGCGCGTGAAGGTCCTTCGTGAGCCGCTCTTTGAACTCGACGCTGCCGCCCTCCTGTTCCCCGCGCTCGATCGCGCGTTCGAGGACGGCCCGGTCGGGGCTCATGCCAGGCGCTAAGGCGGTCGATATTAAAAGCTTTCCCCGAGTTCGGGTATTGTTGACATCCTTCCCGAACGTAGGGCCAGGAAGTTCCGTGAGCAACGGGCATGCAATCCGCCAGGGACGAACGCCGATTACGCGTCCCGGCCGATGCGCTCGGCCGCTTCGAGGAACCCCTCGCCGTACTCGCCGTCGGTCACCTCGTCGGCGGCCGAAAGCGCCCGGTCGTCGGCGTTGGCCACGGCGATGGCGCGACCGGCCGCCTCGAAGGTCGACACGTCGTTCTCGGAGTCGCCGACCGCCACGAAGTCCTCGGCGTCGAGGTCGAGTTCCCGAGCGACAGCGTGCAGCCCCGTCCCTTTGTTCTGGGCCGGAGATTTCACGTGGTACGCGAAACCGGTGTCGACGACCTCCAGGCCGTGGTCGGCGGCGATGGATTCCAGCGGCTCCAGCGGCGAGTCCAGACTCACGGCCAGTTCCGTCTCCCGCCAGCGGTTCACCATGTCGGCGTTCCCCCAGCCAAGGTCGTAACCTGCAGCCTGATACTCCTCGGCGACCGCCTGAGCGGCCACGGGTTCGCCCGTGAACACCACCGTCTCGGTCTCGGCGACGTAGCTCACGCCGCCGTTCTCGGCGATGACCCGGATCGGGATCGCGAGGAACTCACAGAGGCCGACCGGATACGGGAACGCCTTCCCGGTCGCGACGACGACCGGAGCCGCCCACTCTTTGAGCACCGGCATCGTTCGCGGGTCGATGCCGCGGTCGGGTCCGGTGAGCGTTCCGTCGATGTCGACGACCAGCGGGGGCGTCACGCGCCGGTCACCGTCCGTGCCAGCGTCGTCCGTGCGTACGCGTCCATGGCTAGGCATGCGTCTCACATCGCATAAGTAACCGCAGTCTGATGTGCCGATATGAAGCCCTCACCCGTCGCCGGGTGTCCCGACACCTACCTCGTCGACAACGAACTGTTCGGGATGGAGGAGGCGCTCGCGACCTACCTGCTGAACGCCGAGCGGCCCGCCGTCCTCGACGCCGGCACGACCGAGGGTGCCGAGCGCATCCTCGACACGATGGACGCCCTGGACATCGACCCCGGGGAGGTCGAGTATCTCGTCGTCAGTCACGTCCACCTCGACCACGCCGCCGGGACCGGCCGACTCGCCGAGGCCTGCGAGAATGCGACCGTCGTCGTCCACGAGCGCGGCTACCCGTTCCTGACGGACCCCGACCGTCTCGGGGACCTCGTCGAGAGCGTCAACGCAGCCATCGGGTTCGAGGATCCGTATGGAGAGCCCTCGGTCGTCCCGGCGGAGCGCTGTCGCGCCGTCTCCGGCGGCGAAACCCTCGACCTCGGGGACCGTGAGTTCGAGATCTACGACGCGCCCGGCCACGCGCCCCACCACTTCGTCTGCCTCGAACCCGAGAGCGGCACGCTGTTCGCGGCCGACGCCGTCGGTGCGTTCGACCCGAACGAAGGCGGAGTCGTCCCGACGACGCCGCCGCCGAGTTTCGACCTGGAGGCGAACCTCGAGACCATCGACCGACTCGCCGAACTCGACCCGTCCCGGACACTCTACAGTCACTTCGGACCGGGGGAACGCGGCGAGGCGAGCGGGGAACTCGACGACTACGCCGAGATGCTGCCGGCGTGGGTCGAGGCCGTCCGGTCAGCGCGCGAGGCCGTCGGTGACGACGTCGACGACGTCATGGCCGAACTCCGGCCGGAGTGGGAGAGCTCGACGCTCCGCCGGGACGTGGTCGGTGTTCTTGGATACCTCGACCGCTAGGAGAGCCGTTCGTACGCGCGGTTGACGCGCTTGAACTCGTCTTCGTCGCCCCCGTCAGTGTCCGGGTGGACTTCCTTGACTTTCTGCCGATAGGCCTGCTTGACGGCGTCGTCGTCCGCGCCGGGGTCCACGTCGAGAACCGCGTAGGCTTCGGCCTCGCTTGGTCCGTCCGTCGTCGACGGAGCGCGTCGCCGCTGGCGTTGGCGCTGGCCTTGCCCCCCGAAGGGGTCGCCCCGGGCACGAGAGCGCCGGCCGCCGCGACCGCCCGGTGGCGTCCAGTCCTCCCGGGGACCGGCACCGAACCCGCCCCGTTCCCGACTCCGACGCTGACGGGTACGGCGGCCCGACCCGGATCCGTCGGTGTCCGTCCGCGCCTGGCGCTCGACCGAGCGGTAGACCCGTCTGGCCAGCCGACCGCTCGCCTGGAACCACATGAAATACGCCGCCGCACCCAGCGCCAGCGCGACGAAGATGATCGCCGGATTGTAGATCACGCCCAGCAGCGCCAGCAGCACCGCACACCCCGCCAGGGCAGTCGCGATCCCGGTGATGAGCCGGTCGTGTTGCACGACTGCCCCTTCGTGTGCGACGACCGTAAGCCTCTCGCTGCCGGTTGGCACAGCCGCGGAAGCGACTGACTCCGGACCGCGCAGGGTTCATACGCGTGGGCGTGCTACTCCCTGCCATGAGCGTCTCCGGCAACTGTGCGGTCTGTACCGTGGGCGAGGTCAGTCACACCTGCTCGCACTGTGCCCAGTTGGTCTGTGACGAGCACTTCGACGAGGAGACCGGCCTCTGTGTGGAGTGTCTCTCCCAGGTCGGCGGCGGCGGTGGCACGGAACGCCAGCGCAGCCCCGAAAATATGCCCGATGGCGTCGACACGTACCGGTTTTAGCCCGGCGATATCCCATCCCGAACGAACGGCCGGGCAACGATCCCGAAAGGGAGCGCTCGGCTAGTTTTCCGGTGTACACCCGAAACCTCCGTTCGTTGTCACACCCGGCACTTTTTAGACTGGTCGTGGACCCGGAACGTATGCGCCGCCCCGACCCCTTCGCCGTCCTCCTGGGTGCGTACCTCGGTGCGCTCGCGTTCACTCTCGCCGTCGCGGTCGCTGGCTCCACCGTGGTCGAACCGCTGGCTTTCGTCGCAGGTGGCCTCGTCTGGCTGCTCGTCACCGCGATTGCCGATCAACGTACCCACCTCGCCGCCACGATGGCTCGTCGGCAGTGGCACCTCGCGCTGCTCGGCGTCCCGGCCCTCGTCCTGATCGGGTGGATGGTGACCTACGACGCGCTTCCCGCTGCAGACCGGACCGTCATGCCGTGGATCCCGTTCCTGATCGTCGCCCTCGTGATCGGTCTCGGCACCTACCTGCTCGCGAACCAGCGCATGCTCGCGTGGTCACGGGCGAACGACGCCGTCGTCGCCGAGTGGGTGGCCGAACCGACGCGACGCCACACGTGGTTCCTCCGAGGCCTCGCGCTGTCGGGCGCGCTCGCACTGCTCGGAGCCGGAGTGACATACGAGGACGCGGTCTTCCTGGCCGAGTTCGCGCCGACCGCGGCGGGCGTGCTCTTCGCCGCGGCGTTTTTCGTCGGCGGGAAACGACACTACGTCGCACTGGCCGACGGGCTCTACGTCAAACGCGTCGGCAGTTACGGCGGCGAGTTCATCCCCTGGTCGCGGTTCGCGGACTTCGAAGTCACGGAGAGTTCGCTGGCGCTGTACCGCTGGCTGCCGCCGCTGGCCTTCCGGTCAGCGCGGGCGGACGTCACGGACCTCCCGGCGATCACCGACGCGCTCGATCGGTATCTCCCCCGCAGGGACGCCGGTTAATCGCGGTACTGGTTGAGGCGGTCTTTTAGCCGCTTGGCGGCCTGTCCAGCGGCTTTGTGGAACTGCTCGCCCTGGTCTCTCGGCTCCGCCGCTCGACTTCCCGAGGCGCTCCGCGCCTCGCTGTCCTCTCCGGCGAAGATGATGCCTCGCGAGGAGTTCACGAGGCCGACCCCAATACCGGACTGTGTCCGGTCTGCCGACGAGCTTCGCTCGTCCAGCTTGGCGAGCCCGTGCTCGACGGCGGCCTCGGCGTCGCCGCCCTGCGCGCCGACCCCTGGCACGAGGAAGGGGATGTCGGGCACGATCTCGCGGATCTCCTCGAGTTCCTCGGGCTGGGTCGCGCCGACGACCAGCCCGACGTTCCCGTTCCGGTTCCAGGTGTCTGCCAGCGCGGCCACCCGCTCGTACACCGGTTCGCCAGATTCCAGTTCGAGGTTCTGGATGTCCGCGCCGCCGGGGTTGGAGGTGCGACAGAGCAGGAACACGCCGGCGTCGGCCCGTTCGAGGAACGGCTCCAGGGAGTCCCGCCCCATGTAGGGGTTGGCCGTGATCGCGTCGGCCGAATCGAGCAGGTCGGCGTACTGGCGGGCCGTGTTCCCGATGTCGCCGCGTTTGGCATCCAGCAGCACGGGCACGTCCTTCCCGTGTGCGTAGGCGATGGTTTCCTGGAGGGCGCGCCAGCCGTCCGGGTCCTCGTAGAAGGCCGCGTTGGGTTTGTAGCAGGCGGCGTGTTCGTGCGTGGCGTCGATGATGCGCCGGTTGAACGCCCACCGGGGCAGGTCCTTGTCCATGAGGTGCTCGGGCAGGCGATCCATGTCCGGGTCCAGCCCCACGGAGACGACGCTGTCCGCCGTCTCGATGCGGTCGGCGAGGCGGTCGAAGAAAGTCATTATCGATGGCTGGTCGGGACCCCACTACAAGGTTCCCATCCGATCCCAGGCGGTTCTCGGCCCGACTCAGGCGTCGGTCGCGTTGTAGACGACGCGCACGTCCACCGAGACGGTGGCGTCGCCGGTTTCGATGCTGGTCGACCCGCCCGCTGCCGTGTCGGCGGCCTCGGTCTGGTATCGAACCGGGCTGTAGTTGCGGTCGGTCGCGTCGATGCTCGCGACGCCGGTCACTTCCAGATCGCCGGCAGCCGCCAGCGTGTCGGCCTGACTCCGGGCGTCGCCCATCGCGTTTTCGAGGGCGTCGTCGCGCAGTTCCGTTCGGCTGTCCTCCGAGAGCGTGAACCGCACGCCAGTCACCTCGGCACCGCTGTCCGCGGCGGCGTCGACGACACCGCCGGTCGCGTCGGTGTCATCGAGGCGGACCTCGAAGGCGTGAATCCCGCGGTAGGCCGGTCCCTCTTCGGCCTGGGGACGTCGGTGTGGCTCGGTGATCCGGTAGTCAGCGGTCGAGATCTGGTCCTCGGCGACGTTCGCGTCGTCGAGGGCGCTACGGAGGTCCGCCGACCCGTCGGCGAGTTCGTCCCTGATGCGCTCGGTGTCCTCACCCTCGGCGACGACGGCGACGGTGACCACCGCCTCGTCGGGTGTCGCGCTGGCGCTGCCCTCGCTGGAGACGCTAACGGTCCTGTCCCCGGCGTCGGCTGCCGATGTCGTGTCGGCGTTCGGCGTGGCTTTCTGGCTGTCTGTGCGATCGGTCGTCATCACCGCGCCCGCCGTCCCCGCCGCCACGAGGGCGACGACGAGGGCGAGCACGGGGAGGGCTCGCTTGCGCATTGCACCCGACGCTTCGACGGGCACCACGGTATAACCGACGTAGAATCAAACGGCCGTTTGACTCATCGAACGGACACTCGCGGGAACACTGGCTGACTCCCTCCGGTCTTCACCCAAGCACCCGCTCGCTTCGCTCGCGGGTAGACTCAAATACCAGGCGTCGTTACGAACAGACGAATGGCACCGGCACCGGTCGCGGTCGTGTTCGACCTGGACGACACGCTCGCGGTCACGGACCGAACCCGGCAGACGCTCCTCGACGAAGCCACTTCCCACGCGGGCACAGACAGGATTGCACGCGCAGAGTATCTGCAGGCCCACGGCGCGGTCGAGGCGACCGAGACGCGCGCACCGATCTTCGAGCGACTGCTCGACGACGACAGCGACGCCACGGCGACCGATCTCGCAACAGCCTACCGAGAGAGAATCGAGGACGCGTTGCGGCCGGTCCCCGGCGCGGCCGATCTGATCGGGGACCTCCGGCGAACCTATCGCGTCGGCCTGCTCACAGACGGTCCGGTCGTCGCTCAGCACGGGAAACTGGAGCGACTCGGCTGGGAGGACCTGTTCGACGCCGTCGTGGTCACCGGGACCCTGGCCGCCGGCAAGCCCGACCGGCGCGCCTTCGAGGCCGTCTGTGACGCGCTCGACGTGCGCCCCGACGGGGCCGTCTACGTCGGCGACCGCCCCGAGGTCGACATCGCGGGCGCGGCCGACGCCGGTTTCCGGACGGTGCAGGTGCTTACGCCCGAAAATCCCGATTCCCGTCCCGAAGCCGACGCCGTCATCGACCGCGGGGAACTCGTCGCGCGGTTGCCCGACCTGCTTCAGGCCCTGTAGCGCTCACCGGCCGCGAGTACCACCTCGACGGCTCCTTTCACCTCGGCACCGCTCTCGACGAACACGAGCGTCCGGGGCGGTTCGACGGCTTTCGGGCGCACCCGAAGGCCCTCGTCGTCGGCTGTATCCGTGGCCGCGTCCAGCCCGGCCTGGAGTTCCAGGTACGCGCGGTCCGGCTGGACGAACACTTCGGCCAGACGGTCCTCGCCGACGGCCACGCCGTAGGCGAAGGCCCCGTCGTCGGTCGGCTCGGCGTCCGGGTCGGCGTCGACCACGGACAGGTCGGCGAGCACGCCGGTCTCGCGGCCGGTGATCTCGGAGGCGAGCAGTTGTGCGATGCGCTTCCCGTCGGTGATGCGTTCGTCGACCATCAGAGTTCACCCAGTGCGCGTTCGGCGACCTCGCCGACGTCGATGCCCTGCCGGCGAGCGTAGACGACCGCCGCGGCTTCGACCGTCACGCCGAGGTCGGCCTGCAGCGAATTGATCGCCGCGACGGCCTCCTGTTTCTGGACGCCGGCGTCGACGATGGCGTCGAGCGCGCGCTCGAACGTCGACCGCTCCTGGAGGATGGACTCGTCGGGGACGAATCCGTCAGGGACCGCGACCTCGTCGGGGTCGAACGTGACGGTCACGTCCCCGTCGGCGCGTTCGACGAACCCCTCGCTGGCCGCGACGTCGAGCAGTCGCTTCGCCTGATCGGGCGAGAACCAGTCGCGGTCGAGCGAGAGCGCGACCACGAACTCGCTCGTCCCCATCCGCTCTTTGCCCTGCTGGCGAAACGGTGCGGCGACGGCCGTCCGCAGACTCATCGTCCGTATCCGCAACTGGCATCCTTCTAAACCCATCGCTGTTGGTCGTCGATAGGGGCTCCGGTCGTCTCCGCTCACCGGTCGAGAGTCGAGAGGTTCAAGTATCCGCTCGCGAATCCAAGAGGTATGAAAGATCAGGGACGCTCCATCCGCAAGCGGACGGGCGGCCGGCTTCGACCGAACCACAAGAAGAAGAAACACGAACTCGCCGGGGAACCGACCGAGACGCAGGTCGGCGACGGGAAGCTGAAGTTCGTGGACACGCGCGGCGACACCGAGAAGGTCCGCGCCATCACGTCCGACACCGCCAGCATCGCCGTGGGCGACGAGGTCGTCGCCGCGGAGATCGAAAACGTCGCCGAGAACGAGTCCAACCCCAACTACGCGCGACGGAACATCATCACGAAAGGTGCCGTCCTCGAAACGAGCGAAGGCCGCGCCCGCGTGACCTCCCGACCCGGCCAGGACGGCCAGGTCAACGCCGTTCTCGTCGAGGAGTAACGCCGATTCTCGGTCGCAGTATCCCTTCTCAGTAACCGTCTAGCGCGTCGTGTGCCGGTTTCGACGAGTTGTCGTACGGCAGCCGATTCGCGCACCTGTCACGCCAACCGTTCAGGGACGTGGTGCGGCCTTCTGCAGTGCGCTCTCGGCGATGTTGCCGCCGTAGTCGGCCGTCCGGGACAGCGAGTCGACGACGAGCCCGAGCACCTGGGCGGTCTGGGAGTCCATCTGGTGGATGCGATCGTCGACCTCCCGGGCGCGGTCGTCGATGGGGCGGATCTGTTTGCGGGCCTCGTTGGCCAGCTCCGTGGCGGTCTCCGGGTCGTCCTCCAGCAGCGCGTCCATGGCGGTTTCGGGGACCGCCAGCGCGTCCTCGCGGAGGTCGTAGAGCCCCTGTGCGATCTCGTCGTCGACTTCGCCGATCTCCAGGGAGAACTCGGCGATCTTCGTGGCGTGGTCGGCGATGCGCTCCAGTTGGCGGGCGCTGGACTGGTAGTCGAAACACGTCACGCGTGGGAGCCCGATGTGAGAGGCCGCCGTCGGGTCGCGAAGGACCGTCCGGAACACCCGGGAGATCATGTACCAGAGCCGGTCGACGTCGTCGTCCCGCTCCATCACGTCGCTCGCGAGGTTGTCGTCGTTCTCGACGAGCGCGTCCACCGCGTCGGAAAGCATCGTCAACGCGACCAGCCGCATGCGCGTGATGGCGTTGTGAACCGACAGCTCCGAGGAGTCGAGTAAGTCCTGGAGGACCACGCGCTCGCTGGTCTCCTCGATGACCTCCAGTCCGACCAGTCCCTGGGTGGCCTGGCGGATGGTTCGGCGCTGCTTTGCTTCCACGCGCGGGGTCTCCAGCGTGATGATGTCGAAGCCGCTGACGTACATCGTCATCACTGCGCGCGTGAGCTGGTCGCCCTCCAGTCCAGTGACGTCGAGGGTCCCCTCGGAGCGTTCGTCGGCCGTTTTCGGTGAGAGGAGGAGTGAATCGCTCTCGGCGTGGAATTCGACGACGCTGCCCGCGCTCACGTCGTTTGCCGTCGCCCAGTCTTTCGGTAACGAAACCGTGTACGTCGATCCGCCTGTCACCTGGACCTTTCGCGTCTCCATGCCACCGTGTTCCCCCGTATCCGCAATAAATCAATCCATGTCTATATACGAGAGACCGATATACCTATTTTTAGGTTCGGCTACGAGTAAACCAAACTAACGGGTCCGTGGCCCCGAAGTTGTGGCCGAGATTACGATGGTTGGCCGATAGTATGAGTCGACCTCCATCTCGGCGATTCCCCGAACCCGATGGAAAGGCGGACAGAGGCCGGATATTGTCCCAGACCTGAATTTGTGAATCTATACCAATACAGAAAGCTATATAGATTATAGATTATTCGGTAAAGGTAATAGTAGAGTATTTACCCGTATGTCTGCCCATTTCAGACGATGACACGCGAGCTAACTTCGGTGTCGCGACGCGAGTTCGTCGCAGGTGTTGGTGCGACAAGTGCCCTGGCGCTGGCAGGGTGTACGCAGGACACGAGCGGAGACGGCGGACTCTCGGGCGAGGTCGTCGTCAAAGGGAGCAGTACGGTGTTTCCGGTCTCGGACAAGATGGCCGAGGAGTTCATGTCCGAACACGGGGACGTGAACGTCACCACCGACTCGACGGGGAGCGGTGGCGGCTTCGAGAACCACTTCTGTCCGGGCAACGCCGACATCAACGGCGCGTCCCGGCCGATCACGGACAGCGAAATCGAACACTGTGGCGAGAACGACGTCGAACCCATCGAGTTCCAGGTTGCCAGCGACGCGCTGACGGTGGCGGTCAACAACGCCTCCGACGTCGACTGCGTCACCTTCGACGAGCTGTCCCAGATCTGGCGTGAAGACCGCACCACCACGTGGTCGGACGTCAACGAGGAGTGGCCCAACCAGGAGTTCAGTCTGTACGGCCCCGCCAACACCTCCGGGACGTACGACTGGTTCAACGAGAACGTCGTCGGTGAGGAGTACAGCCACACCGCCGACCACCAGGCGACCGAGGACGACAACCAGATCGTTCGCGGGATCGAGGACAACGAGAACGCGATGGGTTACTTCGGGTACGCCTATTACCAGGAGAACAGCGACCGCGTGAAAGCCCTCGAGATCGAGCAATCGGAAGGCGACGGCTGTACCGAACCGAGCCTGTCGAACGCCAAGGACGGCTCCTACCCGATGGCCCGGCCGCTGTTCATCTACGTGAACAAGGAGTCCCTCCAGCGCGAGGAAGTCTACGAGTTCGTGAAGTTCTACCTCGAAAACGCCGAAACGAACCTCGTCCAGGACATCGGCTACGTCCCGTCAGGGACCGACCTCCGCGACGAGAACCTGAGCAAACTCGAAGAGAACTACGACGCCTGATCGAGTCACACTAAACCGCCCTCTTTACGTACCCAACCTACCACCGAATTCACAATGAGTACAGACACACAACCGGACATCACGTCACGCCCCACGGGTAAAGTGGCGAGAGAGAAACTGTACAACGGGATCTTCTTTTTGTGTGCCGCGTTGTCCGTCGCAGTCACGCTCAGTATCGTCGTGCTGCTGGCGAGAGACGCCGTCGGCTTTTTCGCGGCGGTCCCGCCGAGCGACTTCTTCCTGGGGACGGAGTTCGTCGCCTCGAAAGGGAAGTTCGGCGTGTTACCCCTGGTTTCGGGGACGCTCCTCGTCACCGTCCTCTCGGCACTGATCGCGATACCGATCGGTGTCGCAGCCGCCGTCTATCTCAGCGAATACGCGAGCGAGCGGATGCGCGCGGTTCTCAAACCCGGTCTCGAGATCCTCGCCGGCATCCCGACGGTCGTCTACGGCTTTTTCGCGCTCGTGTACGTGACGCCGTTCCTCCGCGTCCTGGGACTGCCGGTCGCAACGTTCAACGTCCTCAGCGCGTCGCTGATGGTCGGGATCATGATCATCCCGATGGTCTCCTCGCTCAGCGAGGACGCGATGAGTTCCGTTCCCGATTCGTTGCGCCAGGCCGGCTACGGGCTCGGTGCGACCAAATACGACGTCTCGACCAGTATCGTCATTCCGGCGGCGCTCTCGGGTATCTTCTCTTCGTTCATTCTCGCACTGTCACGGGCCATCGGCGAGACGATGATCGTCGCCGTCGCGATGGGGTTGTCCCCTCAGATGCTCGACCTCTCGGACCCGTTGAGCAACGTTTTGGGCAACGGCCAGACGATGACCTCGAAGATGGTCCAGGTCGTCGGGTCGGAGCTCGCTGGCAGCGACGCCGGCTACAAGAGTCTGTTTGCCATCGGAATCACGCTGTTCGCGATCACATTCATCATGAACTTGATTAGTAATCGTATCGCGGCGCGGTACCGGGAGGAGTACGAATGACGGACACCGGTCGTCGGGAGGTGCGAAACTGATGGCGACCCAGGACGGACTCGAGACGTCACGGGAGGGCGACCAGCAGGTCAGTCGCATGCGCGGGCGAATTTTCGAGGCCATGTGCCTCGCTGCGACGGCTATCGGCCTCGTCGCCGTCGGTATCCTACTGCTGTACGTGACCGCAGACGCCATCAGACCGTTCTCGGCCGATCCCGGCTGGCATCTCGTGTTCTTCGCCACACTCGTCGTCCCGTCGACGGGCTTCGGACTCTACCTGTACGCGAGGGACGGGAACGCAGGAAAGGTCGCGTACACGGCACTCGGATTGGGGCTCATCGGCGTCCTCCTCGCCGGCGCGTTGGTCATCCTCTTCGTCGAGATATTCCCCTACGGCGAATGGTTCGCGCTCAGCATCGCACTCGCGATACTGGGGGCAGTGACGGTCGTCCACAGACGATACCGTCGCCACGCGGAGACCGAGCGAACCGGACTATTGATCGTCACGCTGCTGGTGACTGTGTTCGGAATTCCACCCGGTGCCATCGCCGAACTGCTGGGACTGCCGTTCTACATCCCGAGCGTTCGGGGACTGATCGCCTCGTCCCCGGTCCTCCCGCTTGACTGGATCATGCTCGTCCCGTCGCTCGTGCTCCCGGTCGCGGCAGCGGCAGGCTGGTTCGTCCGTGGTCGGCGGGAGAGCAACCGTGCCGGCCTCGTTACGGCAGGTGCCGTGATCGTCGGCTCCGTGCTCGGTGTCGGCCTCGGCCCCGTCGTCGGCGTCGGTGTCGAGGGGTGGATGCTCATCGTTCTCTCGACGGCCGTTCCGCTCGGGCTGTACGTCGAAAGCGTGCTCCGGCGCGACGAGGGTCGCCTCGGACTGTTGTTCCCGGTCGTCCTCGTTGGGGGCACGCTCCTGGGAGCAGTCCTCACCCGGACGCTCGGCTTCGCCGGTCCCGACCCGTGGCTCGACTGGGGCTTTCTGACGAGTGCCACGTCGACGACGCCCGCGGACGCCGGGATCTACCCGGTGATGGTCGGCTCGATCATGCTGCTCATCGTCATCGTTCTCACGACGTTCCCCGTCGGCGTCGGTGCCGCGATCTACCTCGAAGAGTACGCGCCCTCGTCGGGGCTGATGGGACGGCTCGTGACGCTCATCGAGATCAACATCGGCAACCTCGCGGGCGTCCCGTCGGTGGTGTACGGACTGTTGGGTCTGGCGCTGTTCGTCAGGTTCTTCCAGATGCCGACCGGGTCGGTCATCGTCGGCGGTCTCGCGGTCGGACTCCTGATCCTCCCGATCATCATCATCTCCGCACAGGAGGCGATTCGGTCGGTCCCGGATTCGATGCGGGAGGCCTCCTACGGTATGGGGGCGACCCGCTGGCAGACAGTCAGAAACGTCGTCCTCCCCGAGGCGCTGCCTGGTATCCTCACGGGAACGATTCTGGCGTTCGGTCGTGCGATCGGCGAGACGGCACCGCTACTGATGATCGGGATGGCGGCGTCCGTTCGGGTCCCGCCGAACGGGTTTTTCAGCAGGTCCGGTGCGATGCCACGACAGATCTTCCAGTGGGCCCGACAGTTCGATCCGGCGTTCCTCAACGGGGTCCTTCCCGCGGGCGTCGTCACGCTCGTGTTCGTGCTCCTGGTCATGAACGGGACGGCAATCATCATCCGCAACAGGTATCAACGAGGGAGTTAAGCCATGACACAAGACGAAATGACGGATACGAACGACGGTACTGACCCGACTGCGAACGCAGCCGCAGACACGCCGGATCCGTCGGGCGACCCGCTCGTCGATCAGTCCATCGACGTCGAAGGAACGAGTACCACAGAGCAAACCAGCGGCACCGCTCGGACCGTCCTCGAATCCCGTAATCTAGATGTCTATTACGACGACGTACAGGCACTGAACGACGTGAGCCTCGCAATTCCGGCCAAACAGGTCACGGCGATGATCGGACCGTCAGGCTGTGGGAAATCCACGTTCCTCCGGTGTATCAACCGGATGAACGATCTCATCGACTCAGCACGCGTAGACGGTGAACTCCGCTTCGAGGGGAAGGACGTCTACGACGACGACGTCGACCCCGTCGCCCTCCGCCGTCGCATCGGGATGGTGTTCCAGCATCCCAATCCGTTCCCCAAGAGCATCTACGACAACGTCGCGTACGGCCTCCGCGTCCAGAACCAGACCGAGAACATGGACGAGAAGGTCGAACGAGCGCTGAAACACGCCGCGCTCTGGGACGAAGTCAAAGATCAACTCGACAAGAGCGCCCTCGACCTCTCCGGTGGCCAGCAACAGCGCCTCTGTATCGCCCGCGCTATCGCGGTCGATCCCGAAGTCATCCTGATGGACGAGCCGGCGAGCGCGCTGGACCCCATCGCGACCTCGAAGATCGAGGACCTCATCGACGACCTCGCCGAGGACTACACCGTCGTCATCGTCACCCACAACATGCAACAGGCCGCGCGCATCTCCGATAAGACAGCGGTGTTCCTCACTGGGGGCGAACTCGTCGAGTTCGACGACACGAACAAGATCTTCGAGAACCCGGAAAACCAGCGCGTCGAGGACTACATCACCGGCAAGTTCGGATAGCCCCAACATACAACAGCCAACACGGAGAACCCCAATTCATGCCACGGAAAGACTATCAGCAGAAGTTAGAAGACCTTCAGGACGACGTCCTCTACATGAGCGAGGTCGTCCTCGAACGGTTCAGGATGGGCCTCGACGCCCTCGAACAGAAAGACGAGGAACTCGCCCAGGACGTCATCGAGGGCGACCACGAGATCAACCAGCTGTACCTCGATCTCGAACAGGACTGTATCGACCTGCTCGCGCTCCAACAGCCGGTCGCGGGCGACCTCCGCTTTATCGCCGCCTCGTTCAAGGTCATCACCGACCTGGAACGCATCGGCGACCTCGCGACGAACCTCGGGGAGTACACCCTGGACGCGACCCGGGACGTCTACCCCGACGTCGACATCCAGTCCATCGGCGAGGAGACGCTGGCGATGGTCGAGGACGCGATGATGGCCTACGCCGAACAGGACGCCGAGGGCTGCTTCGCGATCTCCGACCGCGACGACGACATCGACGCCCACTGTGAGCGGGCCTCCGAACTCGTCGTCAGGGACCTCATCGAGACCGAACTCGAAGAACAGGGCAAAACCGACGACGAGGACATCGAGCAGTTCCTCCAGGAGGTCTCCCGGATGTTGCTGACGATCCGAGACCTCGAACGCGTCGGCGACCACGCCGTCAACATCGCTGCCCGCACCCTCTACATGGTCGAGAACGACGACGCGTTAATCTACTGAACCTTTTACTTCGTCGGGTTCGAGTCGCGCCTCCGGCGCGCTCGAACCACTCCTCGCAAAACGTCCTCAGAAATCGAAGATTTCTGATGGGCTGTCCCCAGAACGGCTTCGCCGTTCTGGTGTGCATGAAAGACGCGGAGCGTCTTTCATACTGCACAAGAGCTTCGCTCTTGTGAACGTTCATGAAAACTGCTCCGACTCACTTCGTTCGTCGAAGTGAACCGGCGTCGTCACGAACGAAGTGGGTGACGGCTCGAAAGACGCAGCGTCTTTCGGCGGCCGACGGCCGCCGGATGCTGGTGGGTGCCTGCCTTTCCCCGTCGCCACGAACGAAGTGAGTGGCGGCTCGGAAGCGCTTGCCCTTCCGGCGACGCTCGCAATGAAACGCGAGCGCGGCCACCGCACAGTACCGTTCCTCACGGCGTCTCGTCGACGCTCGCCAGTCCGTCGCCGGTGATCGAGAAGCGTGCGGTGTCCCCGGCGGGTTTCGACTGGTGTTTTTCGAGCGTGACGCGACGGTTGCCGCCGCGGAACCGCTCGATCCGGCAGACGACGCCCGACCAGTGAGTGAGCGTGTGGCCACCCAGAGGACTCGCGCGGTCGCTGTCCGGGTCGGTGTACACCTGATTGGTGATGACGACGGCGAGGTCGTGTTTGCGGGCCAGCGAGAGCAGGTGAGTCACCTGCTGGGCCACCGTTCGCAGGGCGTCGCCGGCCTCGTCGTCCTCGGAGCGTTTGATCCGGTAGAACCCGGTCGCGCTGTCCAGCACGATGAGGTCGACCCGCTCGGCGAACTGGGCGGCGTCCTGGACGGCCTCGCCCTGTTCCTCGAAATCGAGGGCGTCCGAGATGATGATCCGGGAGGCGAGGTCGTCGATATCCTCGGTCCGAGCGCCGGCCACCTGTTCGAGGCGGTCGACTGACAGCCCTTCGGTGTCGATGAAGAGGGCGCTGTCGCCGGCGGCGGCGGTCTCGACGGCCGCCGAGAGCGCGAGATTGGTCTTGCCGGCGGCCGGCGGGCCGTACAGTTGCGTGACCACGCCGCGTTCGAAGCCGCCGCCGAGGAGGTCGTCGATGGACGTACAGCCGGTCGGAATCGGCTCGCTCACGTCCTGGCGTTGGAAACGCCCCGACAAAAGCGCTCCCACTCAGGCCCGCGGGAGATGGTCGCCGAGTGCGGCCGTGACGGCGTCCACGTCGATATCGGCTCTGGCACAGCGAATCGCCGGCCGCCACCGCGACCGCCAGCGGACGACGATCGTCTCGTCAGTCACCGCGTAGCTCTCGAAGGCGTCCCACTCGTAGAGGTACCGGGTCGCCGGATCACGGCGCTCCAGGCCCGCTGGCGTCACCCGGTAGGTTCGCTCTCGACCGACGTTCCCAAGCAGGATGACCGGGACGAACAGGACCTGTGCGACTGTGCCGACCCACTCCGCGTTCAGAAGGTACCCGCCGGCCCAGATGGGGACGAGGAGACACATCGCCACGACGCTGGCGTACTGGAGCCGTTTCCGCGATTGGTCGGGCCAGCCGGCCGTCCACTCACAGGTCACAGACTCGTCGTCGACGACGGCGTCGGCGTACCGGCTTCTGGACATCGCGACCAGGCCGATGCCGACGAGTATGCCGACCACGCAAAACAGAAACCCGACGAGTGCACCCGCGCTGGCCGACGACGACTCGACGGCAGCGAGGAACGCGAAGTAGCCGAGGAGCGCGAAAACTGGCAGGAAGACGAGTCCCCACGCGACTCTCGTGGCACCCATCCGCTCTGGAAGCCCGCGCCAGCGCGTGACGCCCCAAGCAACACCGACAGTGATAGCCGTAACTGCTGCCAGCAGACCGAAATACAGGACCGCCGCGTCGCCACTCACCCACAGTCCGAGCCCGATGACGACAGCCGGAGTCAGAAGTAACGCGGCGTACAGGCCAGCCACGAACGCGAAGAACGTGTCCGGCCGTTCCGGCGACTGGAGGGCGGGGCCCCGGAACTGCTCGTGCATGTTCGAATCACCCGTCCACGGTGTGAAAGCATTTGTGCCACAACCTAAGTCGGCCCGCTGCCAACTTCCGCTGTGATCGTCGTCGCCACGGAGGACTTCGAGGTGTACCACGGCGTGGTCAACGAGCTGCGCGACCGCGGCGTCCCGTTCACCACCATCGAGCCCGACGACCCCCTGCCCGACCGCGCATCCGTGCTGGTCACTGGTCCGGAGCGCGAGATCGACAGCGACGTCGAGACGGTCAGGGCCGAGCCCGAGAACCCGCGACGAGCGGTCGAGGAGGTGCTGACGGCGCTGCGCGGGGGCGGCGGCCGGACGATCGTCGGCATCGACCCCGGCGACCGCCCGGGGATCGCCGTACTGGAGGGTGAAAGCGTCGTCGCCGCGTTCCACGTTCCGTCCGCCAAGACCGCCCAGGTTGTCGAGCGGGAACTCGAGGACGCCACGTCACCGCTGGTCCGCATCGGCGACGGCGCGCGGATGGTCGGCGCGCGCATCATCGACGACCTGCCGGACGTGCCGGTCGAACTCGTCGACGAGACCGGGACGACGCCGTACCTCGGCACCGGTGCTCGGGGGATGGGTGACGTCCTCGCCGCCGTCAACATCGCCCGGATCGCGGGCGAGGAGATCGAATCCCGCGACGTCGAACCCACTGCCGGCGAGATCCGGACGATCAAGGAGCGCTCACGCGAGCAGTCCGAGGACAACCGGACTATCGGCGAGGGACTGGCCCGGCGCGTCGCCGTCGGCGAGTTGACCATCGACGAAGCGCTGGCCGAACACCGCGACGACGGCTGACCCTACCCTGACACCGCGTTCTCCGCGCGCCGCATGACCGCCCGAACCGGCAGGTCCGTCTCCCGGGCCACCGCGAGCGCGTCGTCGTACTCGGCGCTCACGTCGAAAACCGTTCCGTCCGCGTCGCTGGCGACCTTCACGTCGACCTCGAACTCGGTTCCGTCGACGGAAATGGTGGCCGTGACGAGTTCGCGGTCGGCCATCCACCGGTGGCCGGCCCCGTGTTCGCGCACGCCCAGCGTCCCCGTCTCCTGGGCGAGTCGACGAGCGACCCGCTCGGCGTCCTCGGGTTTGACAATGACCTTCACGAGGTGTCCGGGCCGGGATTTCTTCATCGTGAGCGGGACGATGGACACGTCTCGTGCGCCCGCGTCCGCGAGCGTCTCCTGGAGCCCGCCGAGGACCTCCGGGGGCACGTCGTCGACGTTCGTCTCCAGAACCGTGATTGCGTCCCGCTCGAGGCCGCCGCTCCCGTCGCCGACGAGGGCGCGCAGGACGTTGGGTCGGTCGGCGAAGTCGTACCCGCCCGCGCCGTAGCCCGAGGACTCGACGCGGAGCGACGGGAGCGTCTCGACACCGTCGGCGACGTGGGCGAGGATCGCCGCACCGGTGGGCGTCAGGAGTTCCGCGTCGACGGGACCGCCCCGCAGCGACCAGTCGGCTCGTTCGGCGACCTCGACGACGGCGGGCGTCGGCACCGGGTAGGTCCCGTGGCTCATCTCGACCTCGCCGCCGCCGGTCGAAAGCGGCGTCGTCACCACCCGCTCCGGATCCAGGTCGTCGAGCAGGAGACAGGCGCCGACCACGTCCGCGATGGCGTCGTCGGCCCCGACCTCGTGGAAGTGGGTCTCGGTCAGGTCGGTTCCGTGAACCGCCGCCTCGGCCTCCCCAAGTATCTCGAAGACGGCTTTCGCGTCCGCCGTGACGCCGGCCGGCAGCTCCAGCGACTCGACGACATCGAGGACTTCCTCGTAGGTGCGCTGTGAGCCGTGACCTTCCGCGTGGGTGTGGCCGTGGTCGTGGTGGTGATGGTCGTCATGGTCGTGGCCACCGTCACCATGATCGTGGTCGTGGTCACCGTGGTCGTGGTGGTGATGGTCGTGACCATCGTCTCCGTGGTCGTGACCGTCGTGATCGTGATCTGCGCCGGTCAGCACCACGTCGACGGCAGTGGCACTGATGGCGTTTTTCTCGACCTCGCGGACCTCGTAGGCCACGTTCAGGGCGTCGGCGTCCTCGACGGGTGCGAGGGCGTCACGATCGGCACCGGCCGCGAGCAGTGCGGCCAGCAGCATGTCGCCGCTGGCACCCATCCGGCCGTCGAAGGCGAGTGTTCGCATACTCGGAGCGAGACCGTACAGCGGGTAAAAGCGTCCGGTCCCGGGCGAGTTCGACCGGACTGATAGGCGACTGTCGACGAGGAGAACCCCCACTGTCATTGTGCTCGCCTCGATACCGTCGACCCGATGCCGACGCCGGAGGCGACGAAACGAACGCTGTGGGTCATCGTCGCATCAGCGACGCTGACGGTCATGGCCGGCGCGATCCTGGGGCCGGTCGTCCCGGGGATTCAGGCAGGCCTCGGCGTTTCGGAGTCGCTGGCGGGGCTCATCATCACCACGCACGGGCTGTTCATCGTGCTGACGAGTCCGCTCGCGGGAGCGATCATCGACCGGTTCGGGCCGCGTCGCCCGTTCGTGGGCGGTCTGCTTGTGTACGCCGTCGGCGGCGGTGCCGGCCTCGTCGTCGAGACGTTCGCGCCGCTGCTGGTCTCACGGGCGGTCCTGGGAATCGGAACGGCCTTCGTGTATACGGGCGTCACCGTGTTGATCTACGACCTCTACGAGGGCCAGCGGATGGACCGCGCGCTCGGGCTCCGCAGCAGCGCCAACAGTGCCGGGGCCGCCGTCTGGCCGCTGGTCGGTGGTGCGCTGGGCACCCTCTCGTGGCAGTTCCCCTTCGCCGTCTACCTGATTGCGCTCCCGCTCGGGTTGCTCGCCGTCGTGACTGTGCCCGAAACTGGCCGGGGAAGTACAAACACCGCGGCCAACGGCGGCGCGGACCCCTCCCGGACCGACGGCGGACTGGCTGGCGTCGTGTCGGTGTTCCGCCGGCGGCCGGCGCTCCTGGCCGTGTACCTGCTGTACTTCGGGGCAAATACGCTCCTGTACAGCATCGTGGTGTTCTACCCGCAACTGCTCGAAGGGGTCGGAATCACCTCGTCGTTCTCGATCAGCCTGTATCTGGCCGCCAACGGTGCCGCCGGCGGCCTCTCGGCGGTCGCCTACGACCGGCTGAAACGGCGGGTCGGCGCGCACGCGCTGGTTCTGGCTGCGCTGGGACTCTGGAGTCTGGCGTTCGCGCTCGCGGTGGTCGCCGACTCGGCGCTGTTGGCCGTGCCGCCGGTCGTCTGTTTCGGCCTCGGACTGGGCCTGGTCTTTCCCTCGTCGTTCGCCTGGGTCGAGTCGCTTGCACCCGCGGACCGCCAGGGGCAGTACAGTTCCTACGTGGCCTCCTTCGGCTACATCGGCCAGTTCCTCTCGCCGGTGCTGTTCGGCCCACTCGTCCCGCTGGTCGGCGTCCGTGGCGTGTTCGGGGCGGCCGCGGCGGTCGCCGTCACCGGCGCGCTCTCGCTCGGCGGGACGCTCCTGTGGCGACGGTAGCAGGACGCGTGTCGAACTGGAACGAACCCGTCCAGGGACCACGCCGCTTCTGAGGGCCATCCGGTAATCCAGGTCGGGTCCCGTTACTATCCAGTCGCGGTCCGAATTATCAAACCGGACCACCGGTAGCAAAAAGCATATCTCCCGGGGTCCCGGACTGTGCTACATCCCCACAGGCAACAAGTATGAATGAAGTCCAACTGGAGGTGGCGAAGGCCTACCCGAACGATTCGGGCCGCGGTATCGCCCGCCTGGATCCGGACACTCTGCTACACCTCAAGCTCTCGCCCGGCGACATCATCGAGATCGAGGGCAGCGACACGACTGCGGCGAAGGTGTGGCGAGCGGACCGGCAGGACTGGAACACCGATACCGTCCGTATCGACGGGTTCACGCGGCAAAATGCCGACGTGGGCATCGGTGAACGCGTCACCATCCGCAAGGCAGAAGCACAGAAAGCAGACGAACTCGTCCTCGCACCCCCCGAGGAAGCGAGCGTCCAGTTCGGCAGCGACGCTGCCGGCATGGTCAAACGACAGATCCTGAAACGGCCGGTCGTCGAGCGCGACATCGTCCCGGTGATGTCCTCGACGAACCACCCGTTCATGCGCTCGCCCGGGCAGGCCATCCCGCTCATCGCGGTCGAGACCGACCCGGAGGGGGTCGTCCTCATCACCGAGGACACCGACGTGGAACTCCGCGAAGAACCCATCTCCGGCTTCGAGAAGACGGGCGGCGGCATCACCTACGAGGACATCGGCGGCCTCCAGAACGAGATCCAGCGGGTTCGGGAGATGGTCGAACTCCCGATGAAGCACCCGCAGATCTTCAAGAAACTCGGCATCGAGCCGCCCCAGGGAGTCTTGCTCCACGGCCCGCCCGGCACCGGGAAGACGCTGCTCGCGAAAGCCGTCGCCAACGAGACCTCCGCCAGTTTCTTCTCTATCGCCGGTCCGGAGATCATCTCGAAGTACTACGGCGAGTCCGAACAGCAACTCAGGGAGATCTTCGAGGACGCCAGCGAAGAGGCGCCCTCGATCATCTTCATCGACGAACTCGACTCCATCGCGCCCAAACGCGAGGACGTCACCGGCGAGGTCGAACGCCGGGTCGTCGCCCAACTGCTGACGATGATGGACGGCCTCGAAAGCCGGGGCCAGGTCATCGTCATCGCGGCGACCAACCGCGTCGACAGCGTCGATCCGGCGCTGCGTCGCCCCGGTCGCTTCGACCGCGAGATCGAGATCGGCGTCCCCGACGAGGTGGGCCGCGAGGAGATCATGCAGATCCACACCCGCGGGATGCCCCTCTCGGACGACGTGAACCTCTCGAAACTCGCCACCGAGACCCACGGGTTCGTCGGCGCTGACATCGAGAGCCTCACGAAGGAAGCGGCGATGAAGGCCCTGCGGCGGTACCTCCCCGAGATCGATCTCGACGAGGAGGACATCCCGCCGAGCCTCATCGACCGGATGATCATCAAGCGCGACGACTTCCGCGGCGCCCTCAACGAGGTGAGTCCGAGCGCGATGCGGGAGGTACTGGTCGAGCTCCCGAAGATCGACTGGGACGACGTGGGCGGACTGCCCGAACCCAAAGAGCAGGTCCAGGAGGCCGTGGAGTGGCCGATGTCGAGCCCGGAGAAGTTCGAGCGGTTCGGCATCACGCCGCCGTCGGGCGTCCTGCTGTACGGGCCGCCCGGGACCGGCAAGACGCTGATGGCCAAAGCCGTCGCCAACGAGACGGACGCCAACTTCATCAGCGTGCGCGGGCCGCAACTGCTCTCGAAGTGGGTCGGCGAATCCGAGAAGGCGATCCGCCAGACCTTCCGGAAGGCCCGGCAGGTCTCGCCGACGATCATCTTCTTCGACGAGCTGGACTCGCTGGCCCCTGGACGGGGCGGCGAGGTCGGCTCGAACGTCTCCGAGCGCGTCGTCAACCAGCTACTGACGGAACTGGATGGCTTGGAAGAGATGGAAGACGTGATGGTCATCGGCGCGACCAACCGGCCGGACATGATCGACCCGGCGCTCATCCGCTCGGGTCGCTTCGATCGGTTGGTCATGATCGGCGAGCCGGACGTGGAGGGCCGCGAGCAGATCCTCCGCATCCACACCCAGGACATGCCGCTGTCGGCGGACGTGAGCCTGCGCGAACTGGCCGAGATCTCGGAGGGCTACGTCGGCAGCGACCTCGAATCCATCGCCCGGGAGGCCGCCATCGAGGCACTCCGCGAGGACGACGACGCCGACATCGTCGAGATGCGCCACTTCCGCCAGGCCCTCGAAGGAGTCCGTCCGACCGTCGACGAGGACATCCGCGACTACTTCGAGCAGATGAAAGACGAGTTCAAAGGCGGCGGCGCCGAGACCCAGCAGGGCCGCGGCGGCGGGCGCATCGGCTTCCAGTGAACCTTTTCCGTCGTCGGGTTCGCGCCTAACGGCGCGACCGCTCCTTGAAAAACGTTCATGAAAAAGGCTCGGCGCTCACTCCGTTCGCGCCGAGTGAACCGGCTCGTCCCGAAGAGAGTCGTCTGACCGCACGGAGCACTGGAAAGACCAGAGTAAGTGTCGACGGATCCGTATCAGCCATGACAGGAGACGACCCACAGGCGTTCGACGACGAGCAGGAAGCGCGGACAGAAACGTTGCTCGACGGCGACGCTGAGGGCGAGTCCGGCGAATTGGAGGTCCCGCCTGCCGTGTATCAAGGGTAGAATCAGAAACCCGACCGAAATCACCGCTCCAGTCTCGCGCCGTCCCGCGGACAGTAGTCGTAGGCGTCGTTTCTGGTCCGGAACTCACACTCCGGACAGGTGCGGGGCGGATCGGCGTCGTCGCTCCGGACTTCCCGGAACAGGAAGGGGACGAAGGGCAAGAACAGCAGGAACACGAACGTCTCGAAGTACCACCAGAGGGCGACGCTCACGAGGAGGCTCCCGACCAGACCGACCGCCGCCGTGAGCGTCCGAGAGCCGACCATGTGTGTTCCGTGCCACTCGACGAGCAAAAGCAACCCGAGTTCTCGTTCGATCCGCCCTGGTGGAGCGGGAGCCGACCCGACGGCTGCAATTTGTCGTTCATGGTTTCATATTTCACGTTCGTTCGCCAGTTATCTACTGAACGTGGTCCTAGAATCGATATTACTTCCTTGTACAGAACCTTTATCAACTATCTCTGAACAATTGTTGATTGTAATGTCCAAGGCAGAAACCCCCTCGGCTGGCATCGACCTCCCGTACAACCCGTCGGCGAGCTACGCACCGTGTCGGAACTGTGAGGAAGGGACGCTCGTCTGGGACGCGGAGGCAGAGACGTCACGCTGCCGCTGCTGTGGCGTCACAGTATAGGAACCAGCACCTCCCAGTCAGGTCCATTCGGTCGCCGTCCACGTCCCAGGTGGCGGCCGTCCGTTTTTTCGAAAAGGCGATACAGGAGCCGGTCGTAGCAGGCTACAACTGGCCGAGTTTCCGGAGAAGCTGGCCGCGGTACTCCTCGTCAGAGCGGACATTCTTGAGTTCGAGGACGTTCCGCTCCAGTTTGTCGAGCGCGACGTTGAAGGCCTGTTCGGCACCGTACCCCTCGCCGGAGCCGGCGATCTGGCCCTCCGTCGTCCGGAGTCGGATCTGCGACTGGATGAGCGGGGTGCCCCGGAGTTTCTCCTTGTGCTCGTGGAAGCGGACGTGGGCGTGGCGGACCTGCATGTCCTGGTACTTGTCGACCACGGCCTCGATGTCCGACCGGATGTCCTCGCGGACGATGGTGTCCAGCAGTTTGATGTTCGTGATCTGGACGTCCATGTGCTCTTCTTCGGTGTAGGTGAGCGCCCGGAGCACGTCCGTCTTGGTGAGTATGCCCGCGACCTCGCCGTCGTCGTCCTCTGGGGTGACGACCAGCCCGTTGTAGTCGTTGTCGAGCATCCGCTCGACGGCGGACTTGACAGACTCGTCGAGTGTCGTCGTCGAGACCGGGCTGGACATCACGTCGTAGACCGGGATGTCGAGGACGCGGTCGATGTCACCCGCGCGGTCGCCGGTGGTCGTCTTGTCCATGTTCCGGACGACGATGTCGACGATGTCGTGCGTCGTGACCATCCCGGAGAGGTCACTGTCCTCGTCGAGAACGGGGACACGTGAGATGCTGTGTTCGCGCAGGAGGTTGATAGCGCGCCCGACGTGGGTGTCTTCCGCGACGGTCACGACGTTCTCGCTGTAGATGTCGGCGACAGTGAGTGCGTCCAGATTCTCGAGGACGGCTTCGAGGATGGCGTTGGTCGTGACGATGCCCCACAGCCGGTCGGCCTCGAACACCGGCGCGATGCGCGTCCCGCCCTCGACGAGGACGCGGGCGACCTCCCGCACGTCGTCGGTCCGTTCGACCTTCGGGGCCGAGACCAGCATCGACTCGGCTTTCATGTCGTCGTTGACGTGTGACTGAACCAACTGGCGCTTCCCGATGACACCAGCGTACTCCCCGTCGTCGGTAACGATGATTCCGCGGGGGTTCTTGCGCTCGAAGATGGAGCGGACCTTCGAGAGCCGCTCGCCCGTGTCGACCTCGACATAATCACTGGTGGCAATATCGGCAATATCCATCGTAATCTCCCTTCTGGCTTGGTCACCGGGGGTAATCAAACTTCCCGCTACTTCTTCCCGTCTCCGTCCCGTACTACCGGTGTGCTTCCGGACATCACCGTCTTCGGCCGGTACACCTATCTGGTGACGGAGGTGCTGTGGGGAACCGTTGCCATCGCCCTCGTGACGTACGCCGGCGTCGCCAGGGAGGCCGTTCGCACCATCGTCGTCCTCTACCCGTTCGCGTACCTCTGGGACTGGTACACGCTCGAAGTCGGCGTCTTCGCCATTCCACTGCGGACCGGCATCGACCTGCTCGGCATCCCCATCGAGGAACACGTCTTCATGATCGTCGTCCCAGCGATGGTCGTCGGTGCCCACGAATCGCTCCGGAAGGCCCTCGACTCCCCGGTCGCCGATGATTGTGGCCGTCCCCAGCGCGAAACATAAGCTGGTTCGTCACGGGATACTGGCGGATCGGTATGTTTATTTATTGCAGGTGAAACTGATACATTGTAAGCGGTTTTCGGGAGAGTGCGTGACATTATATCAGTAAAGGGCCTCCCATGTGGTATTATATCTATCAGAGCAACGCTTTAGGGAATTCACGGACCATCCGTAGGTAGGAGGGGAGAACCTATGGAAACGACTACCGACACCGATCCGGTTCGTCTCGAATTTTACGTGCGCACGCTCTCACCGCCGGGTGCGCGGGCCCGACAGGAAGCGGTACTCGAGCGCCTCCAGCGGCTCGCGGCGGACGGTCACATCGACGACCTCTACGTGAAGGTCTGGGGCAAACAGATCGATCCGACGACCAGAGCAGCGGAGACGGATCAGGGACAGTTCATCCTGAATCGCATCGCCGAGTTCAAACAGTGGGCGCTCGCGGAGAACACGACGCTCGAATCGTTCTACCAGACGCACGAACAGTCCTCCTCGATCACGGGCGAGGAACACACGAGTATAGTGCTCCCCAAGATGGGACTCGCCGAGTACCACGGCAGCGAACTCGAACAGGTCGCCCCCTGTACGACCGGCGAGGAGACGTACAGCATCGTCGACCACATCGACGACCTCGAACGCCGTCTGGCCGGGCCGTCGGCCACCGAGCAGGAGACGGTGTCACCGGTCGCCGAGGAGTAACGCTCCGCAAGCGGGTGGTTCCGTGCCGTCCTTTCTCTTCTCGAACGCCATACTGTAAGCGCCACGACCGTATCCAGCGTCGCGCCCAACAGCGACTGAAAACGGATCGAAGGGAACCGAAACGCGAGACGAAGCCACTGGGCCAAAACACCGTTGCTGTTACTGGTCGAGTCACGAGTGTCCGATGCCTTCCCATCGCACGCGCTGGACTCCGATTCCGCTCCGTCTCGGCGTCGGTACCATCATGACCGTGCACGGCCTCGGGAAACTCGGCCTCGGGCCGCTCGCCAGCCCCGACGGCGTCGCCGGTTTCGCCGAGACCCTGGCCGCACTCGGCGTTCCACTCGCCGCCATCGCCGCCTGGGCCGTCACGCTCCTCGAGTTCGTCGGCGGATTGTTCGTGCTGGCCGGTCTGTTCGTCCGCTACGTGTCCCTCCTCATGGCGGCCAACATGACCGTCGCCACACTGCTGGTCCACCTCCCCAACGGCTTCGCCGTCTCCGACGGCGGCTTCGAGTTCACCGTCCTCCTCGCGCTGGCCTCCCTCTCGCTCGTCCTGTCCGGCCCCGGCACGCTGTCGCTCGAACGAGCGGTGCTTGGGCACGAGTACCGGCCGCTCTCGTCGGGTGCAGGGGACGAAAGAACAGCGTAACCGATGGCAGTGTTAGGACCCATTCGACTGAAATTCGAGTAGATTCATCTCGCAACCCAAAAAGTGTCAGAATCCCGAGATGGGTTCGGACGGATTGTGAACCACGAGGACTTCACTTCGTTCGTCCTCTGGGTTCAAATCCGCCTCACGTCTCAACTACACGACGCGACCGACTCGCTTCGCTCGTCGTGTTGCGTCGTGTAAAATTTTCTATGGGTTCGGACGGATTTGAACCGTCGGCCTCCTCCATGTCAAGGAGGTGTCGTAACCGGTCTAGACCACGAACCCTGATTGCACTCAACCGTAATCGGCAGTGGTAATTGAAGGTTTCGGATTCGGTATCACCGTGCCGTCTGCCAATCATGGCCACAGGTGAAGTATCTCCAACAGCAGGCAGATCACGACAATAGCGGTGCTGTTGCTTCAAGCCTACGCACGGGCGCGAACGAAGTGAGCGCCCGCCTTTTTTGGTCCAGATTTTTTGGCCAGGGTCGAGCGAAGCGAGACCCTGGTGAAAAAGGTGGGTGCGAAGCGCTTAAGTCGATGTACGGATTTGTGCATTACAACACGAACAAGTCCATTGGTGACCACAATGCAGGAATACATCGAACGAGTCAGCGAGGGCGAGGATTTGACGCTCGAAGAGGCACAGACCGCCGCGACGCGCGTCTTCGAGGAGGCGACGGAGGCACAGATCGGGGCGCTGCTGGCGGCGCTGCGGGCGAAAGGCGAGACCGAGGCCGAAATCGCGGGGTTCGCACAGGGGATGCGGGGGGCCGCACGGACCATCAACCCTGATCGAACGCCGCTGGTCGACACCTGCGGCACCGGTGGGGACGACTACGACACGATCAACGTCTCGACGACGAGCGCGATCGTCGCGAGCGGGGCGGGCGTGCCCATCGCCAAGCACGGCAACTACTCGGTGTCGTCCTCGTCGGGGAGCGCCGACGTGCTGGAGGTCGCGGGCGTCAACGTCGAGGCCGAACCGCCAGCGGTGGAGGCAGCCATCGAGGAGAGCGGGATCGGGTTCATGCTCGCACCGGTCTTCCACCCGGCGATGAAGGCCGTCATCGGGCCGCGGAAAGAGTTGGGGATGCGGACGATCTTCAACATTCTCGGCCCGCTGACGAACCCCGCCGGTGCGGACGCGCAGGTACTCGGCGTGTACGACGACGAGCTGGTGCCGTTGATCGCGAACGCGCTGTCGCACATGCCCGTCGAGCACGCGCTGGTCGTCCACGGCTCCGGGCTGGACGAGATCACGATCCACGACGAGACGACCGTCGCCGAGGTCGAGGGTGAGACCGTCGAGGAGTACACCATCGAGCCGGCAGATCTGAACCTCGAAGCGGCCCCCATCGACGAGGTTGCGGGCGGGTCGCCCGAGGAGAACGCAGCGGACCTCCGCGGCATCGTCGAGGGCGACGTGACCGGCCCCAAACGGGACATCATCCTCGCGAACGCGGGCGCGGCCATCTACGTCTCGGGCGAGGTCGACTCCCACCGGGAAGGCGTCGAGGTCGCCCGGCAGGCTATCGAGTCCGGCCGCGCCGCCGAGAAACTATCCGAGTTGTGTTCGGAGCAGGCATGACGCGGGCCAAGGTCTGTGGGATCACCCGCGAGTCGGACCTCGACGCGGCGGTCGAGGCGGGCGCGGACGCCCTCGGCTTCACCGCCGAGGTGACGGTCGATACCCCCCGAGAGATCGAACTCGACCGCGCGGCCGACCTCGTCGAGTCCGTGCCACCGTTCGTCACGAGCGTACTGGTCACCATGCCCGAAACCGTCGAGCAAGCCGTCGAGGTAGTCGAGCAGGTCGGCCCCGACGCGGTGCAACTTCACGGGGCGCTCGGACCCGACGAAATCGCAGCCGTCGGCAATCAGATGCCCTCGAAGGTAATCGCCGCTGTCGACGCCGAGGAAGCGAACATCGACGCGTACGCCGACGCCGCGGACGCGCTGCTTGTCGACTCGGTGGACGAACAGGGCGGTGGCGGCACGGGCGAGACACACGACTGGGAACGGACGCGGGACCTGGTGACGGACCTCGAGGTGCCCGTGATTCTGGCCGGCGGACTGACGCCCGAGAACGTCGCCGAGGCGGTCGAGACCGTGCGGCCGTTCGCGGTCGACGTGGCCAGCGGGGTCGAATCGGACGGCGGAGTCAAGGATCGGGCGGCAGTCCGAGCATTCGTCGAGCGGGCCACGCGCGCCCCGGTGGAAGCATGAGCGTGATGGACACGACGCGAGAGGAATTCATCGAGTTAGCAGACGGGGACCGCCCGGCCGTCGTCCGCGTCGCCGCGGACCTCGGCGTCGAGGTCGAACCCCTGGCCGCCTACGCCGCACTGACCGGCCGGACGACTGACGCCGACCCCGCGCCTTACGCGTTCCTGCTCGAAAGCGCCGAGAAGATCGCATCCAGCGACCCGGACGGGGCTTTTGCCCCCTCGATGGAGGAGCGCCACGCCCGCTACTCGTTCGTGGGCTACGACCCCGAGGCGGTCGTGACCGTCGACGGCGACGAGACGACCGTCGAGACGTTCGACGACCGGTACGCCGACTACGTGTCGCCGGACCCCGAGGGGGACACCGTCGATAGCCTCCGAGGAGCGCTCCCAGAGGCCGCGCTCCGGGGATTCAACGGCGAGGACCGCCAGCACCTGGAGGGCGGTCTCGTGGGCTTTCTCTCCTACGACGCCGTCTACGACCTCTGGCTCGAGGAGGTCGGGCTCGACAGTCCCGACTCACGATACCCCGACGCCCAGTTCGTCCTGAACACGAAGACGCTGGTGTTCGACGACATCGAGGACACCGTCTCGCTGGTGTTCACGCCCCTCCTGACGCCGGGCGAGGACGCCGGCGAGCGCTACGACGAGCTGCTGGCGGAGGCCGACCGCGTGGCCGACCTGCTGGCTGGCGACGTCGAGGTCGAGACCGGCGGGTTCACGCTCGACCACGAGACGGCGGGCCCACGCGAGGAGTACGAGGACGCCGTCCGCACCGCCAAGGAGCACGTCCTCGACGGCGACATCTACCAGGGCGTGATCTCCCGCAAGCGGGAACTGTACGGCGACGTGGACCCGCTGGGGTTCTACGAGTCCCTACGGGCTGTCAACCCCTCGCCGTACATGTACCTGATCGGGTACGACGGGCTGACCATCGTCGGTGCGAGCCCTGAGACGCTCATCTCGGTCAGGGGCCGAGACGTGATGTCGAACCCCATCGCGGGGACCTGCGACCGCGGGTCGAGTCCGGTCGAGGACCGACGGCTCGCGGGGGAGATGCTCGCAGACGGGAAGGAGCGCGCCGAGCACACGATGCTGGTCGACCTCGCACGCAACGACGTTCGCCGGGTGTCCGAACCGGGAAGCGTCCGCGTCGAGGAGTTCATGAACGTCCTCAAGTACTCACACGTCCAGCACATCGAATCGACGGTGACGGGCACGCTGTCGACCGAGTCGGATTCCTTCGACGCGACCCGGGCGGCGTTCCCGGCGGGGACGCTCTCTGGCGCACCGAAGATCCGGGCGATGGAGATCATCGACGACCTCGAACGCTCGCCACGGGGCGTCTACGGCGGCGGCGTCGGCTACTACTCCTGGACCGGCGACGCCGACTTCGCCATCGTCATCCGGACGGCGACTGTCGAATCGGGGATCGGCCCCTACACCGCGGACATGGACGACGATTCAGACCGCATCACGGTCCAGGCCGGCGCGGGCATCGTCGCCGACAGCGACCCGGCGAGCGAGTACTACGAGACAGAAAAGAAGATGAACGGCGTGCTCACGGCCCTGAATCGCATCGCGGACGCCGACGTGAGTGCCGACAGCGAGCCCGTCACTGACGGAGCCGAACCCACCGAGGGGGTGGAGCAATGACGGCACAGACCACCGGAACCGAGACCGACAGCGACACCAGGCAGGTGCTGTTCGTCGACAACTTCGACTCGTTCACGTACAACCTCGTGGAGTACACCGACGTGGCGCTCAGCGCGACGGCGGACCACGCGGCGGGAGACGGGGCTGTCGGCGGCAGCGACCACGCGGAGACGACGGTCCGTCGGAACACCGCGTCGCTCGAAGACGTTCGCGAGATCGATCCCGACGGGATCGTCATCAGTCCCGGCCCGGGCCATCCCAGGAACGACCGCGACGTTGGCGTGACGATGGACGTCCTCGACGAGGTGAGTCCCGAGGTCCCGACGCTCGGCGTCTGTCTCGGACTGGAGGCGGCCGTCTACGCCTACGGCGGGGACGTCGGGCGGGCACCGAAACCGGTCCACGGTAAGGCCGTCCCGATCCAGCACGACGGCGAGGGCGTCTTCGCCGGACTGGATCAGGGGTTCCAGGGCGGTCGGTATCACTCACTGGTCGCCACGTCGGTCCCGGACTGTTTCGAGGTCACCGCCACCTGCGAGAGCGACGAGGGAGACCTCGTGATGGGAATCCGCCACCGCGAGCACCCCATCGAGTGCGTGCAGTTCCACCCCGAATCCGTGCTGACGGCCGTGGGCCACGACATCATCGAGAACTTCCTCGAATCGGTCTGAGACGAAGCTCGCCTCACCCGGCGATCAGCAGGTTACTGACGACCGGCAGACCGAGGCCGAGCACCTGCTCCAGGACGAGTGCCGCACCGAGGACGATCAGTCCGACGACGGCGACTTTGATCGCGAGGCTGATGACGAATCTGAGGAGGATGACCGCTCCGACGAGCACGAGGAGCGCCCCCACGGCCCCCGGCACCGAGGCCAACTGACCGAGTTGTAACGGTATCATACCTGAACGTCATAGCCACGGAACATAAACGATGGTGGCCGCGACCCCGCTATCGAGCGGCGGTTCTGTCGACGAATGAATACGTATATACGGGCGTCCGAGATCGACATCGCCGGGCCGCTCGTGGCTCGAAACCTACACATCGCGAGAGGTCACGCAGCGGCCGCCCAGCCCCGGTCGAGAGCTGTCTCGAAAGGTGCAAATGTTGCCACCGAACCCCCGACGATTTCCACTGGAAGGAGACACTTCGTCCGTCGGTTCACCGGGGTGATGTTCCACTTTCACTCTGGTCTGGTAGGCATTAAGACGGACCGCCACATTGGCTAGCAGCGTAGACAACACGCCCGTAGTCAGTCACATGCGGGTACGGACTTACACAATAGTGACAACTGTATCGGGACGGTAGATCGACCCAACGAAAAGGGTTATCCGTAACCCATGAGTACAAGAATTCCGCCAGAGATGACAGGTCTGAGGCCTACACAGCAGCGAGGTATTGCGCAGCAGCCATATGCGGAGGGACAACGATGAGTCGGAACGAACTGACGGTCGGCGACGTGACGCTACCGGTCAAACGGACGGAGGGGGACACGCTCGAAGAACGGTTGACGGGGAACGCGTATCACAACATTCTGCCGGCTCGCTATCTGCGGAAGGACGCGAACGGCGACCCGATGGAGGAACAGGAGGACCTCTTCGACCGCGTCGCCAAGAACATCGCGCTCGCCGAGGCGGTCTTCGAGTCCGAAAAGCGCGGCGAGGAGATCGCGGTCACGCCCGACCAGCTCAAGCCCGACCACCCGCGCCGGGACGAACTCGCCGCCGAAGTGTTCGGAAAGGGGGTTTCGACCGAGGACGACACCGAGACGACGCTCTCTATCTACAACGTCAACAAGTTCTCCTACGAGACGCTGGTGCCCGAACTACCCGAGGACATTCAGGACCACGTCGAGGAGACGGCCGACGAGTTCCAGAACCTGATGGAGCGACTCGCGTTCATGCCCAATTCGCCGACGCTCATGAACGCGGGCGACGAACTCCAGCAGCTCTCGGCCTGTTTCGTCGACTCGCCGGCCGACGACATCGACGACATCCACCAGACCGCAAAGGAGGCCGCACAGGTCTTCCAGAGCGGTGGTGGGATGGGGTACGCGTTCTGGAAGCTTCGACCGTACGGCGACGCCGTCGGGTCGACCGGCGGGATCGCATCCGGCCCCATCACGTTCATGCGCACGTACGACCAGATGTGTGAGACGATCGCCCAGGGCGGTGCCCGTCGGGGTGCCCAGATGGGCGTCATGCGCGTCTCCCACCCGGACGTCATCCAGTTCATCCACGCCAAGAACAAGGACGTCTCGCTGGCCCACTCGCTGCGACTGAACGACCCGGACGACTACACGCACAACTCGTTTGCGGACGCCCTGGAGGAGGCCCGCGACCTCATCGACGACGACGGAAAAGTACCGAAGCATCTCCGCAACGCCGTCGAGGGGCACCTCTCGAATTTCAATATCTCGGTCGGCGTCACCGACCGGTTCATGGAAGCGGTCCAGAACGACGAGGAGTTCACGTTCACCAACCCGCGCACCGAGGAACCCCACGTCGCCACCGAGGAGACCAAGGAACTGTACGAGATGTTCGACCTCGGCGAGTACGTCGAGGTCGGCGAAGTGCTGTCGGTCCCCGCAACCGAGATCTGGGAGCGCATCATCGGCGGGGCACACGAGAACGGTGAACCCGGTCTCATCTTCCTCGAACGCGTGAACAAGGAACACTCCTTCGACGTGGAGGAGCACCCGGACCACCAGATCCTCGCGACCAACCCCTGTGGCGAGCAGCCCCTCGAGGAGTACGAGGCCTGTAACCTCGGCCACATCAACCTCTCGACGCTGGCGGCACAGGACGGGCCGGACTGGCGCGTCTGGTACGACGCACACGGCGACGAGTACGACTCCATCGAGGCGGCCGTCGACGCGTTCTTAGAGGAGTCCATCGACTTCGAGGAGTTCGACCACCGCATCGAGATGGGGACGCGCTTCCTCGAGAACGTCGTCACGATGTCCGACTTCCCGGTCCCCAAGATCGAGGAGAAGGTCCGTGAGATGCGCAAGATCGGCCTGGGCATCATGGGCCTGGCACAGCTGTACGTCCAGCTGGGCATGGAGTACGGCAGCGAGGCCTCCAACGAGGTCGCGCGCCAGATCATGACCCACATCAACCACGGCTCGAAGTGGGCGTCCCACGAACTCGCCGAGGAGCGCGGTGCCTTCGACGAGTGGGACAACTCCAAGTACGCCGACCCGACGGAGTATCGCGAGTGGTTCGAGCGCCAGACCGGCCTGGACGCCGACGAGTGGGCGGATGGTTTCGCGATGCGGAACCACAACACGACGACCATCGCACCCACGGGAACGACCTCGATGGTCGGCAACACCACCGGCGGCTGTGAGCCGATGTACAACGTCGCCTACTACAAGAACGTCTCCGACGACGTGCAGGGCGACGAGATGTTGGTCGAGTTCGACGACTACTTCCTGCGGACCCTGGAGGCCAACGACATAGACGTCGAGGCCGTCAAGGAAGAGGCCACCGAGCAGATGGCCAACAACGAGTTCGACGGGCTCGAGGGCCTGGAGACGGTGCCCGACGCCATCGGCGAGCTGTTCGTCACGACCGGCGATCTCACGGCCAAACAGCACGCTGCGATCCAGTGTGCCTGCCAGGAGGGCGTCGACTCGGCCATCTCGAAGACGGTCAACGCGCCCAACGACTCGACGATGGAGGACGCCTCGGAAGTCTTCGAGTACATCTACGAGAACGGCGGCAAAGGCGTCACCTACTACCGCGACGGCACCCGCTCGAAGCAGGTGCTGACGACGCGTGCGGACAACGCCGAGTTCTCGGAGATGGACGAAGAAGAGGCCGCCGAGGTCCTCACCGCGAAGATCGAGGACATCTTCGGCAGCTTCGAGGCGTTCGTCGACCACGAGGGCGTCCGAGCAGAACTCGACACGGACGTCGGGGACCTGTTCGACGTCGACGAAGCCAAGTACACCGAAAAGCGCGAGCGACCGGCCGCGCTGCGCGGCGTCTCCCAGCGCATCGACACCGGCTACGGCAAGGTGTACGTGACCATCAACGAGGACCCACAGACCGGCGAGCCGTTCGAGCTGTTCGCCAACATCGGTCACTCCGGTGGCTTCACGAACTCCTTCACCGAGGCGCTGGCGAAGGTCATCTCGACGGCGCTGCGGTCGGGCGTCGACCCGGCCGAAGTCGTCGACGAACTGCAGGGCACGCGCTCGCCGAAGGTCGCCTGGGACAAGGGCGAGCAGATCCAGTCCATCCCGGACGCCATCGGCACCGCGATGCGTCGCTACCTCGACGACGAGGTCGACAAGCCCTACCCCAAACAGCAGACGCTCGAAGAGACCGCCACCGAGGTCGCCGACGACCCGAACGCCGACGCCGCAACTGACACGGGCGCTGGCGCACCCGAGCCGGACGGCGGTCCCGGCGGTGCGACGGCCGAGCGACCCGGCCAGGGGTCGATGGCCGAAGACGACGCCACGCAGGACCTCATCGAAAGCGGCGAGAGCCCGGAGTGTCCCGAGTGTGGCGCGATGACGCTCTACTACTCCGAAGGCTGCAAACACTGCGAGTCCTGCGGCTGGTCCGAGTGCTGAACTGAGCTTCCGGAGCGTGTGACACTACGGAGTTCGGCCACGTTAGCCCGTTCGGTCGCGCCGTCGCGGCGTGACCGTCGACGACGTATTCTGCGTTCGATTCCGTGCTCGCTGTTCTCAGTTGCCCCCGAGTCCGAGTGGCTACGCCTCCCGTAGCAGACAGACCTGTTCAGTCCCCGTCCCCTCGACCGTCACGGTATACCCGTGGTAGGTGAACGTCAGTGTCCGAGTCGTCATTCGGGTACTCCCGGGGACCGGCTCGAAGACGGCGTCGATAGCGTCCGTATCGAGGATCCGTCCGAGCGGCGGGAGGTCGAGCGGGTCGGTCCCGTCGACAGTCGAGACGAGGCGAACGACCGCCTCGCATACCAGTTCCTCGTCCCGTACCTCCGTCCGGCACCGATCGTCACCGTCTGTCCCCACGTATCGTCCTGTCATTGCTATCGGTAGCACAACTCCACGCCCGCGGAACCTGACTGGTCTGGTTGGATGTGAAAGACGGTTAAATGGAGGGGGCTGTTCCGGACCGACGATCACTGCCAGGTGACGTCGGTCAGGACGGCCAACGCGAGGAACGGCAGTCCGCGGAGGACCGCGACGAACTGCTGGGCGAAGGTATCGCGGTCGACAGCATCCCCATCGAGAAAAAAGTTGATCCCGGCGGCGTTCTCGACGAGCCTGACGGCGGCAAACGCGAGCAGGCCCAGAACGAGCGGCGCCTTGAAGCGCCGGTAGTTGCGAACCCAGACGAACCCAGCGCGGCCAGTACGCAGACGTTCAGTGCCGCGATCCCGCTCGCTACCGTGATCCAGGTGCTCATTGCCATACAGTGTCACTCCACGTGCTCGATGATCTCCTCGAACGCCTCGCAGTGGTGTTCGAACTAGTCGGCGAGGAAGTACATCGTACCACAGGGCCTTCTCCATCGACTGTAGCGAGGTTTTCTCACGGTTCTGGTCTCATGCGTGCTGGTCGTGACAGCGGCGCGCACGCGGGTCAGTCGACCGTCCGGGAGACCCAGCCGGTCGGGCCGCTCGGGAACCCACCGGTCTCCTCGCTGGGCTGGAGCGTTCCGGTCCGGTCGGTCGCCCGCACCACGACCTCGTGTTCGTCGCCCGGCGGGTCGTACGTGTACCGCCACTGCCGCCACGCGTCGGGCCAGTCGTTCCCGTCGGTCCCGCCGGGCAGCGGCTCGGAGAGTTCGGCCTCGTTCCAGGTGGAGCCGGCGTCGGTCGACACCTCGACCGTCTCGATGCCGCGGGTGCCGGCGTAGGCGTGCCCGCCGAGTTCCTTGCGGCCGTCGTCCGTGTCGTTGACGGCGCGGAGTTTCGCGACTGTGTTGACCGGCCCAGTCCCGTGCCAGCCCTGTTTCTCCCAGTAGCCCTCGGCCTCCCTGTCGAGGATCTCGATCTCTGAGATCCACTTGACGTTGATCTCGCCCCAGTGCCCGGGGACGAGTGCGCGGACCGGGAACCCATGCGCGCGCGGGAGTTCCATGCCGTTCATCCCGTAGGCGAGCAGTCCGTCTTCCATCGCGTCGATGGGGAACTCCTCGTAGTAGTCGTCCTCGGCGCGGAGCATGACACAGCCACAGCCGCTGTCCGGGTTGGCCCGCTCGACGAGGTCCATGATAGGGACCCCTGTCCAGAGGGCGGTGTCGATCTTCTGGCCGTTCAGCGACTCGCCGACACAGCGCAGCGTCTCGAAGCGGTCCTCGGTCTCCATGGACTCGATGTCGTCCATGGTGACGGTCACTTCCTCCTCGACTTCGCCCGTCACGGTGAGCGACCAGTCCTCCCGGTCGACCGACGGGTCGATAGCGCTGTAATCGACCGTGTAGAAGTCCTCGCTGACGAGCGGCTCCACGCCTGCAATACCCAGCGACAGCTCGGCTGCGTCGTCGAGTAGCCCCTGCAGTTCCTCGGAGCGACCCAGTCCCGTGGGCATCCCACCGCCGGTCCGTCCCTGGCCGACCGCGTAGCCAACCGCGCTGAATCCGAGCACAGAGAGGGCGGTGGCGACGACCGTCCGCCTGTCCTCGTCGACGTCGGTGGCGACGGGCACCGATGGGACGGCCTCGGCCAGCAGAACGACCGCACCGGCGGGAAGTCCCGCACCGAAAGAGAGCAGGAGACTGTCGGTGAGCGTCACGGCGACGCCCCAGGTCGCGACTGCGGTCGACACCACCGGGAGCGCTCTGTTGTTGAGTCGCTCGCCGACGGACATCGACAGCGCGGCGAGCGTGCCGATACCGCCGATCACCAGCAGGAAGGCGGTCAGCAGGCTCAGCTGTTGGCCGAGACTGCCCAGTATCGTGATCGCGTAGCGGATGACAATATCGGGCATCACCGCCCGGAGCAGGTCCGCAACCGGGGAGACGACGAACGCCGGCGTGTATCCGGCCACTGCGTAGGACCCGACGACGCCGGCCACGCCAGCGAACAACCCGACGAGCGCCGTCGGGAGCGCGTGGCGCACCTGTGTGCGAAGCCGTGACGTACTCATTAGTGTTCCTTGGTCTCCAGTGGTTTACGCGCTGCGGCGGGCGACGACCAGCGCCGTCCCGAACAGCGCGAGGCCAGTGGTAAAGCCGGGACCGTCAGCACTCGTATCCGTCGCGCTCTCGGTGTCGCTCATCGAGTCGGTGATAACCACGCTGTCGTCGCCGGCCGCGATGGCGGGCGAGGCGAGAACGGGCAATGTCATCAGTGCAACCAGTGTGAATGTGCCGTAGCGTCGAACGCGGTTCAGTACACTTGCAGCCAGGAAAGAGCCTCTTAAACGGATTTTCCGATCTCCGACCGGACTCCCCTCGGAGTCGGACCGACCTGGGTCTAGAATTCGTCCGGAATCGTCAAGTCCAGCCAGTGCCAGTCTTCGGACATGGACGACGGCCGCGCGGACACTGACGAAAGCAGCGACGACGAGCGGCCAGTCGGCGGTCGGCCCTGTCCGCAGTGTGAGCGCCCGATGTACAGCCGCCACTGCAAGTACGTCTGTCCGGAACACGGGGTCGTCTTCGACTGCGCCGATACGTTCTACTGAGCCGTTTGGGGCGGCACGTTTCAACCGTAGGTACGTTCTCCAGAGTTTATTGTTCTGTAACCCAATCAGAGACTATGAGTCGAATGGACGGGGGGTCGGTACGCGTGTTGCACGTCGACGACGAGCCGGACCTCGTCGAGCTGTCGGCTACGTATCTCGAGCGGGAGCGGGCGGACCTGACGGTCGTTACCGAAACCAGTGCTGCGGACGCGCTCGGGCGCCTGGACGGGGCCGCGATCGATTGCGTCGTCAGTGACTACGATATGCCGGGGATGGACGGGCTCGAATTTCTCGAAGCCGTCCGCGAATCACACCCGGAGTTGCCGTTCATCCTCTTTACTGGAAAGGGCAGCGAGGAGATCGCCAGTGAAGCCATCACGGCCGGCGTCACCGACTACATCCAGAAGGAGGTCGGTGCCGACCAGTATACCGTCCTCGCGAACCGCATCGAGCGGGCGGTCAGAGCCACGCGCGCCGAAGACGCCTTAGAGGAGAGCGAGCGGATGCTCTCGACGCTCATCGGCAACCTGCCGGGAATGGTCTACCGGTGTCGCAACGAGCCGGGGTGGCCGATGGAGTTCGTCAGCGACGGCTGTCGCCCCCTGACCGGATACGACGCCGAACGGATCGAGTCCGGTTCGATCGACTGGGGTTCGGAGGTCATCCATCCCGACGACCGGGGAACGATGTGGGAGACGGTCCAGGCGGCGCTCGACGAGCGGGAGCGATTCGAGGTAACCTACCGCATCCGGACCGCGGAGGGGGAGACGCGCTGGATGTGGGAACAGGGACAGGGCATCTACGAAGACGGCGCTGTCACCACCATCGAGGGGTTCATCACCGACATCACCGACCGCAAGGAGGCACAGCAACGCCGCCAGCAGTACGAGACCATCGTCGAGTCGATGGACGACGGAGCGTACATTCTCGACGAGAACTGCCAGTTCGAGTTCGTCAATACGCCGTTTCTCGGCGTGAGCGGACGCCAGGAGTCGGACGTCATCGGCGAAAAGGCCGGGCTGTTCGTCAGCGACTCGTCCCGTGCCAACTACCAGACTGCACTCGACCGACTCGAACGCGGCGACGCCAGCCAGATTCGAACGGAAGTCGATGTGACCCCACCGGACCGCGACGAACTAACGGTACACCTCCGGTTGACCAGGTTAGCGGAGGACGGTCAGTTCCGGGGCATCGTCGGCATCGCCAGGGACATCAGCGAGCGCAAGGCCCGGGAACGCGAACTCGAACGCTACGAGACGATCATCCAGGCCGTCGGCGACCCCGTCTACACGCTCGACGCCGAGGGCAACTTCACGTTCATGAACGACGCCATCGAGCCGCTGACCGGATACGAACCCGATACCCTCGAAGGCAAACACGTCTCGACGATCGTGCCCGACGCCGACGCCGAGACGGCACGCGACCTGATCGAGACGCTCCTCGAGAGCGACGACCGACGGAACGCGACCTTCGAGATGGGACTGAAGACGCGAGACGGCGACCGGATACCCTCGGAGAACCACATGGCGTTGCTCCCGTTCGGGTCGGACGGAAAATTCCGCGGAACAGCGGGGGTCGTCCGTGACATCACGGAGCGAAAGCAGCGCGAGGAACGTCTGGCGCAGTTCGCCAGCGTCGTCTCCCACGACCTGCGCAACCCACTGAACGTCATCCAGGGTCGCCTGGAGTTCGCCCGGAAGACGGGGGACTCGGAGCATCTGGACACGATGGCGGACGCCGCCGACAGGATGGAGCGCCTCATCGACGACCTGCTCACGCTCGCCCAGCAGGGCCAGACCGTCGGCGACACCGAACCGGTGGACGTCGAGCGCGTCGCCGTCGACGCCTGGGAACAGGTCGAAACCGACGCGTCGACACTCGACGTCGACGGCCCGATCGGGACCGTCTCGGCCGACCGGGGTTGGTTGCGGGAACTGTTCGAGAACCTCTTCCGGAACGCTGTGGAGCACGGCTCCACAAGCCCCGACTCGCAAGCTCGTCAGGACGCTGTCGAGCACGGCTCGACTGGCGAGGCCGACGGACCGACGGTCCGAGTCGGTCCCATCGACGGGGAGGGGGAGGGGGAACAGGCTCCGAGCGGGATCTACGTGGCCGACGACGGGCGGGGAATCCCGCCAGAAGAGAGGCAACGAGTGTTCGAGCACGGCTACTCCGAGAGCGACGAGGGCACGGGGTTCGGACTGACTATCGTCGAGAACATCGTCGAGGCCCACGGGTGGGAGATCACGCTCACCGACAGCGATTCGGGCGGTATCCCCGCGAGTGATGCGAGTGGGGAGTCGGGAGACGAGCGAGGCGAGTCTGCCGGTACCAGGTTCGAGATCACGGGCCTCGATTAGGCCGGGTCGCCCCGCTCGCGCAGGTGGCGGTACGCCGGGCCGGCCAGCAGCAAAACGGCCAGCGAGCCAGCTCCGACGACCAGCGGGAGACCGCTGCTGAGTCCCTGAACGGAGAGCGTCCGCATCGAACTCCCGGCCAGCACCGCTGCGACGACCCAGGGAAACTCACCCAGAAACGTCCCGACGAGCATCGTACCGACCGACACCCGCGAGAGCCCCGCCGCGTAGGCGACGCCGTCGGCCGGGAGCGGAGCCAACCGCGCCGCCACGATACCGCGCAGTTCGCCGGTCGCATCGACCAGTCGGTCGCCGTGCTTGCCGAGATAGCCGAACACGCCGTCGTCAGTCCGGACGTAGCGCGCCAGCGCGAACGGCGGCAGGCTCGTGAGGACTGCCCCGGCCAGTCCGACGGGAACACCCACCGACAGCCCGTAGACGTAGCCGACGAGGACCGAGATTGCGCTGATGGGCCAGAGCACGAACGGTCGGAGCAGGTAGAGAGCGACCAGCGCGGCGGCGAACAGCTCCGGTCGGGCCGACAACGCTTCGGCGTGTGCGAGCACGGCCGCCGGCGACAACAGGACGGCAGCGGCGAGTATGGCACCGCCGGCGAACACGCTGCCGAACAACTGCCGACGCGTCGCCCGTTGCATCTATTATGTGGCCATCGTCTCCGGTAAAACCTCTTGTGGTCGGTCCGACCCCGCCACGCAACGCTTACTTCACCGGCCACCGCAGGTGAGGGTGTGCCCGACAGCGACCGCGTCGCGCTCGGACTCGACCTGCTGGCCAGTCTGGAGGACGACGAGTTGTCTGTCGCCGACGCGCTCGACCGCATCGAGACCGTCACGACCGACCCGAACGTCCAGCGCGAGATCCTGGATACCGCCGTGGTTCGGGGCGTCATCGACCGCGAGGACGGCGTCGTTCGCCCGACGAGCCACGACTACGTCAGTTTCGAGTCCGACGTGGTATCGAAGGAGGGCGAGTTTACCTGCAAGCGGTGCGGCGCTGGCATCACCACCGGCTACTTCATCGACTTCGACGCCGGCGAACACGGTCCCTTCGGCTCCTCGTGCATTCGGAAAGTCACCGGCCGAGAATAATGTCCGAGTTCGCTCGGGTTAGCCGCGCCCCTCGCGGAGTTCCGCGATGAGCTGATCGATGGTCTCCTGCTGTTCAGCCAGGAGTTGGTTCTGGCGCTGGACGACCGCCGTCAACTCGTCGAGTTGGTCCTCGATCGCGGCCACGTCGGCCCGCCCCGCCTGCTGGGTGGACTGTCCGGCCCGCTGTGACTGCGAGCCGGAGGACTGCCCTCGTGTCTCGCCGTCGGCCGTACCGGACCGCGACGCCGTCGTGTCGGTCCGTTCGGACGCTGCCGACTCGGTCCCGGCCGACGCCTCGCGAGTTCGCTGCTGGGACTGGCTCGCCGTACTGGCCGTCGCAGCGTCGTCATCGGTTCCCTCGCTGTCGTCGTCCTCGCTGTCGGTAACCAGCGGGTCGATCCCGTCGCCGATCTCGATGTCGCTCCGGCCGCGGTCGCTGGCGTCCCCTGCCGCGGACTCGTCGGCCTGCTTGATCTCGCGGTTGAGGGCGTCGAGCGAGGTGACGTCGTAATACTGGAACACAGCGTTTTCGACGAGCTGCTGGACCTTCCTGGCGTCCTCGTTCGGCGTCTTGATACGTTTGGGACGGCCGTCGATCTCGATGACGATCTCGGTGGCGACGCTCCCCTCGTCGAAGGAGAGGGCGGTCAGGTCGCTGAACGCGTAGACCTCGAAGTCCTCGGTCCAGACGACGGACCCGATGTGTTTGACGACGCTGGTTTCGGTGACGAACAGCGCCAGTTCGCTGAACCGGAACGCGCCCGACAGCGTCTCTTCCGGGGCGATCACGCCGGCGTCCCGCAGGACGCCGGTCATCAGCAGTTCGAAGACCGGGTCGTCGCGGTTGCTCGGGACGGTGAACGTCTCGGTCCCATCGACGTACTCCAGAACGAACTTCGTTTTGCGCCGTCCTTCCTTGACGTCGAGTCGTTCGACGTCGTGCGTGTACGCTTCGACCTTCTCGTCGGAAAGCAGTCCCTCGGCCCGGTAGAGGAGCGTGCGGGTCCCGGTGAGATAGACGGTGTCTTCGTCACCCAGGTTGACGCTGGCCTCGATCTCCTCGCCCCCGAGCGCGTTTCGGACGAGGTCTGGAACCTCCATGCCCGTTGTGTGCCGGGCGGGTGGCTTAAATCCGCGGGTAGAACCCCCCGCACCTGACAGTCACGGAACCGGTTTCGCGATCAAGCGGCGAACGCGTGCCCGAATCCACGGATGGAGATGGGAAGGTTAAAGAAGTGCACTCGACTACCATCGACTGCGCCCGGGTGGCTTAGCTGGACATAGCGCCGCACTCATAGGGTTATCGAGACTCACGCGGTGCCACTCCCGGTCCCGCGAGGCCTGTCGAGCCTCGAACCTGGGACATGCGGAGATCGAGGGTTCGGAGCCCTCCCCGGGCATTCTCAGCACTCGTCACGAACGAACGTGAGTGACATCGCTGAGAATTGCGCGGGACACTCCGAACCCGTAGGTTCTCGCCGAACGAAGTGAGGCGAGAGTAAGAGAATCTCTGATTCTGGCTGGTTCTGAGCCCTTTACAGGCAGTCACTCGTCCAGTCGGGGGACGCCAGCGAGACGTAGGAACGGAGAAATCAAGCCTTCGACGGGGGAGCGAACACCGTTATTCGTCGCCGGTCGCGTCGCCATCGGTGATCGAGACGGACCCGTCGCTGGTGACGGTGACCCGATAGCCGTGGTACCCAAACGTGATCTTGCCGTCGCCCGGGAGCGACTGGGCGTCCGGAGTGAAAAGCGAGTCGAGCGCGTCGGGATCGATCACCTCGAACAGCGGGACGGTAATATCCACGGGATCGATCCCTTCGGCTGCTGCCACCTGCTCGACTACGGCCCGGCTCACGGACCGCGTCGCCATCGCATTTCCCATAGTCGTCGACTCCGCGCGTCCTACAGATAAGCTTGTCTTCCGTTCTGATCACCCACTAACACGACACGGCCGAGATCGACTCGGAGTGGTCGGAGACGAGGCGGCGCGGCCCGCTCGTGGTTCCTATCGTCGTGCGGGGACGACGACGTCGGTGGCGATCCAGGCGTCGCTGTCGCCCGACTCCGTGAACACGGTGTGGCTGCCGTCGCTCTGGTGGGCAGTGATCGATGGAGTTCCCGACCGGGAGTCGTTCCGTGCGGAACCGATCGGCCGATCACCGTTCCCAGGCTCGCCGTCGCTGGTGTCGTCAACCTGTCCCATGACTATATGACACAAACGACGGTATTCGAGGTATCCGTTCTGCGAATATATGATGGGTCATTTTTACCAATCAGTTCCAGTGAAGAGAAGACGGTATCACTAGGATCGTTCGAGCCCCACGAACGCCGGCGGCGGTGTATGGTGCTATTAGGGTACGCGGGACGACGCGATAGTATGGACAAACAGTCGCTCCGCGAGCGAGTGTGGGACACCCTGGAGGACTCCGGCGAGGCCCGGTTTCCGTTTCCGCCCCACGGTCGGATTCCGAACTTCGCCGGTGCCCAGCGAGCGGCCGACCGGTTGACCGACACCGACGAGTGGCGGGCGGCCGACGCCGTCAAGGCCAACCCCGATTCGCCCCAGCGACCCGTCCGACGCGAGGCCCTCGACGCGGGGAAGACGGTCTACATGGCCGTGCCACGCCTGCGCGACGAACCGTGTTTCCTGAAACTGGATCCGGCACGCATCGACGACATCGACCGGGCGACGACGATCGCCGGATCGTCGGAACTCGGCGAGCAGGTCGGTCCCGATGCCGTTGAGGAAATCGACCTCGTCGTCTCGGGCAGCGTCGCCGTGACGACCGACGGTGCCAGGGTCGGCAAGGGAGAGGGCTACAGCGACCTGGAGTACGCGGTCCTCCGGGAACTGGGGCTGGTCGGCGCGGCGACGCCCGTCGCGACGACCGTCCACGAGAGCCAGGTTGTCAACGACGACGTGCCCATCGAATCCCACGACGTGCCGATGGATCTCGTCGTCACGCCGGAGCGAACGGTCAGAACGGAGACGACTGCAACGAAACCGTCGGGGATCGACTGGGACCGACTCTCCGCGGACCAGCGCGACGAAATCCCGGTTCTCCAGCGATTCGCTCCCGAATGAGTTCCGACGGTCGCCACGGGACCGCCGCTCGCGGGTGGGCGATCGGTGAGTTAACCACGGATCGACCCGACCGTCCGCGTGATGTATCTCTCACCCGTGGTTCGGACGCTCCGGGACGACCCCGTTCCGGGCGAGACGGTGACGCTGGTGCTCTCGCTGGCCGACGACGCGGCCGACTCGTCCGCGACCGTCGAAGCGGCGATCGAGGCGGCGGTCGAAGGGGTAGGCGGCACTGTCGACGAACACCTTCAGTTCGACACGATCGCAGTGACGGTCCCCCACGACGGAATCAGTGCGGTCTGTGACCTCGATGGCGTCGAATCGGTCGAAACGGCCGAGACCATCGGTATCACCCCTGGCGACGCTGGCGAGGACCTAGATCCTGAGGACTGACCGCTCCGGCACCCAAAATCGCGGGTCAGGTCGCTTCGGATTCGGCCGCGCGGGTCACCCGGTCGGCCAGTTCGGAGTAGAGACCGGATCGGCCGTCCTTCTGGATCAGTTCGGTCACGCCGTCGGGCGGCGATTCCTCGAACAGTTCCCGGCCCTGGCTGGTAAAGAGAATGAAGGGCACGTCGTCGCACGTCTCCTGGACGGCTTCTAAGAACTCGAAGCCGTTCATTTCGGGCATCTGGTAGTCGCTGACGATACAATCGACGCCGGCCTCGCAGTCCCGGAGCCGTTCGACGGCCGCCGGGGCGCTCGTCTCCGTGAGGACGGAGAAGCGACCGTCCGTGTGCTCTAAATACTCGCTCGCGAGGTCCACGACTGCGGGATTGTCGTCGACCACCACCACCCGTACCGTTTCCCCCGTCTCCGCATCGTCCGTGACCATCTCTGTACCCGAGACCTGTACCTCCGAAACCATAAACAGGTGACAGTAGTTTCTCGTCGTGAAAACACCCGGTTCGTGTCCGTCCCCGCCCGTGGCAATACCACGGACCAGTCACGCGCTTTTCGCTGGAGGTCCGGCGCGTGGCACGTATCTATTATGGGGCTGGAACACTGACTTCGGGTGAATGGAGGTCTCGGAGTCGATAACTCGTGCGGCCCTCGATACGCTGTCCAGCCAGGTCGCGATACTCGATTCGGAGGGACACATCCTGTTCACGAACAGCGCCTGGGGAGTAGCAGGCGACGAGGCCGCGACCGGTACCGGCGTCGACGCGGAGGGGGCGAACTACTTCGAGTCGGCCGACCCGACTGCCGACGAGTACGCCGCCGACGCCATCGAGGGGATCAAGGCGGTGCTGACCGGCGACCAGGACGTCTTCCGTCTCGAATACCCCTGTCACACGCCCGAGAAACAGCAGTGGTTCATGATGCGGGCCACGTCGTTCACGCTCGGGGACCGGACCTTCGCGACGGTCGCGCACATCGACATCACCGATCGACGGCTGGCAGAGATCGAGGCCAACGAGAACGCCGAGCAGGCAAAGCGGGAGCGACGCAACCTCGAACACCTTCTCGACCGGATCAACGGGCTCATCCAGGACATCACGCAGCTTCTGGTCGGGGCAGTCTCCCGCGAGGAGATCGAAGAGGGCGTCTGCGAGCGACTCGTCGAGGCCGACCCGTACGTGTGTGCGTGGATCGGCGACGCCGATTTCCCGGAGGAACACCTCGATCCTCGGGCTATCGCCAGTAGCATCGACGTGGCCCTCGAATCGACCGACCAGCAACTCGGCGAGGCGGCCGGCAATCCGAGCGGGCGCGCACTCGTCGGCGAGGAACTCCACGTCGTCCAGTCGGTCGGCGACGACGAGCAACTCGACCGGATATACGGCCACGCCGTCAGCTCACTGCTCGCGGTTCCGCTGGTGGCTCGGGACACGGTGTACGGAGTGTTGACGGTCTGTGCCAACGAACCCGACGCGTTCGACGAGCGCGAACAGGTGGTCCTCGAAGCGATCGGGCGAATGATCGGGAACGCCATCAACGCCGTCGAGAGCAAGCGCATGCTCACGACGAACCGGATCGTCGAGATGGAGTTCTCCGTCGCCGACCGCTCGGTGTTTCCCTGCCGCCTCTCGGCCGATCTCGGCTGTTCACTGCACTACTCGGGATCGGTGTACAGATCCGACGGCCAGGTCCAGGAGTTCTACACGGTCAGCGGTGCCGAGGCCGAGGCGGTGTCGTCGTTCGCCGACGGAGTGGAAACCGTAACCGCGTATCGACGCCTGGCCGATCACGACGACGAGTTACTGTACCAGTTCACCCTCCAGCACTCGTTGATCGACACGCTCGTCGACCACGGGGCAGTCACGCAGACGGTCACGAGCGAGAACGGGCAAGCCCGGTTCACCGTCGAGATACCCCAGGAGTCCGACGCCAAGTCGCTGTTCGAGTTGCTCTCCGATCGGTACGACCGGGTCGATCTCGTGAGCTATCACGAACACGAACGGCCCGTCCAGACCCGCCAGGAGTTCCGTACCGACCTCGAACAACGACTCACCGACCGACAACTGACAGCACTGCGGACCGCGTACTACAGCGGCTTTTTCGACTGGCCCCGGGGCGTCGACGGCGACGAACTCGCAGCGATGATGGACATCGCGCGGTCCACTTTCCACCAGCACCTCCGGGTCGCCGAACGGAAGGTGCTAGATGCCTTCTTCGAGCATCAGTAGCCGAGGGCAGTGAACTACCCCACCCTACTCGCTCACCGCTGACGCGGTTCGCTCCTTGAGGGTGGGGCTTCCTGCTTCCACGACGCGCTTTGCAGATACAGGCGTATCCACAGGGAGCGCAGTCTCCACAGGCATTCCTTCGGAGTGTCCCACTCCTAACTGCTTGATACCGCGAGAAAGGATGTTCCACGCCGTTGCCAGAAATCTCCGATTTCTGGCTGCCCGCCAGACGCAGTCTGGCGACCGCGTTCACATCCCTGTCCGCCTCAAACCCGCAGGCGGGACAGGAGTGTTCACGGACCCACAGCGGCTTATCCGTCTTGACGCCGCAGGACGCGCACTCTTTCGTCGTCCCACTCGGATTTACCGCTACGAAGTGTGTCCCCTCTCGCTCACACTTGTATTCGAGCAACGAGAGGAACGTTCGCCACGCAGCAGACGCGGTATTGCGACTGTTCGACGGTGATTCAAGCATTCCCTTCACGTTGAGGTCTTCGACCGTCACAAGGTCATACTCCCGAGCGTAGTAGTTCGAGAGTTTATGTAGGAAGTCGCGGCGCTTCCGTCGCAGGTCAGCGTGACACTCCGCGACTCGCCGCCGTTGCTTCTCGTAGTTGTTAGACCCGTGTTGCTTGCGCGAGAGTTTCCGTTGCTCGCATTCCAATCGCTCCCGTTCAGCGGAGAGGTCAAGCGACCCGACCGCCGTGCCGTCGGTGTCGTGGGCGTACCTGAGTATCCCTACGTCAATGCCGACGCACTTATCGGGAGTCTCAGGCGGCTCAGGTGGTTCATAATCCATTTCGACGGCGAACGTGGCGAACCACTCGCCCGTCGATTCCTTCTTGACCGTGACCTGCTTGAGCGTGGCGTCGTCGGGTATGGCGCGGTGGAGCCTTATCGGAATGTCCGCGAGTTTCGAGAGTGACAGCACAGTCTGACCGCCCTTCTTGTCGAGCTTGAAGCCAGACTGACTGTACGTGAAACTGCGGAACTCCCGTGGCCGCTTCCACTTGAGTTGGCCGACGCCGTAACCGTTCTCCTTGAGTTTGGAGAGTCCTTTGAGGTTGTCAAACAGGCGTTCCACGACGGTTTGGAGAACCTTCGAGTACACGTCCGAGAGGGCGTCCCACCACTTCTTGAGGTCGGGAAGTTCCGACCGGAGGATGGTCATGGACGGCAGTTCTCCGTGTTCGTCTCGGTACTCGTTGAGGCGGTAGAGCGTGTGGTTGTAGAGTTGCCTACAAATGTCTCGGTGGCAGTCCAACTCCTCGCGGTGAGCATCGGACGGCTTGAGACGGTACTTGTAGGCGTAGTACATCCGTTACTGTCGTTCCTCAATCAGTTCGTCCAACTGCTCTCGGACGAACGAGGAGAGGTTGAGGTGTTGGTCCTCAATCCACTCGTCTTGATCTTCCCGAATGGTGATTGTCTTCCGTTTCACCGTAATGCACGCTATGCACGTCACACGCATAATAGCTACGGTAGACATGGGCCTGTGGGTCTGCAACAGAACAGTGTATGGGAGACGATGACGGCGTTGACGAATCGCTCCGCGATTCGTTCGCACACCAGAATCTTTGATTCTGGGGACGCTGTATCCCCGCCCTACTGCGCTACTCGGGCTTCGCCCTGCATTGCTCGTTGAGGACGGGGGCTTAGCGCCTATATTTCAGCTAAATTCGAGAGTTAGAGAGATTCAGTGAGGGATGACCGAGATTGCCCAATTATCAAACCTAACAGATTGGGTGTGACTTTTTCATCAACCAAGTTCCAAAAGAGGGACACAATGGCCACCGACGGAGGTGTGAGAGCGGGTATCGAACAGGACATCGAGGACGACATCGAGGAGGACATCGACCGGAACGCCGGCTACGATCACGAGGCGGCCAGCGAGATCCAGACGTCGATCGCCGAGCTGGAGGACTCCTCGGTCGAGATCGCCGAGCGGACCCGGGAAATCTCGCAGTTGGCAAACGAGCAACACGAGGGGATGACCCAGGTCGCAAACGAGGTATCGACGCTCTCGGCCTCCGTCGAGGAGATCGCCTCCTCCGCCGAGGAGGTCGCAGCCTCCAGCAAACAGGCCAAAGACCTCGCCGAGGAGGGGCAGGCCTCCGCCGAGGAGGTCGTCGGCGCCATGGAGGAGATCCAGCAGGCCGCCGACAGCGTCGCCGAGGACGTCAGGACGATCCAGTCGTCGGTCCAGGAGATCGACGAGATCGTCGAGATCATCAACGACATCGCCGACCAGACGAACATCCTCGCGCTGAACGCCTCGATCGAGGCGGCGCGAGCGGGAGAAGCCGGCGAGGGCTTCGCCGTCGTCGCCGACGAGATCAAGGACCTCGCGGGCGAGTCCCAGACCCAGGCCGGCGAGATCGAGAGCATGATCGACGAGATTCAGGCGAACACCGAGCGTGCGGTCGGGAGCTTAGAGGAGAACAACGACCGCATCGATCAGGGGATCTCGTCGGTCGACGAGGCCATGGAGAACCTAGCGGAGATCGGCGACGCCGTTCGCGAGGTCAACCAGGGCATCGAGGAGGTCGCGACCGCCGCCGACGAACAGGCCGCCTCGACCGAGGAAGTCGCGAGTATGGTCGACCAGACGACCGCCAACGCCGAGACCATCGCCACCCAGGTCGACGAAATCACCGACGAAGTCGACGACCAGACCGACCAGATCACCGATATCAACGGGGCTATCGACACGCTCATCGAGGACGTCGAGACCCGGTCGGTCGCCGGCGACTGATACCGCGGACAGAAATTTTCGCACCCGTCGTTTGTCGAGCGGTCATTTATCCACGGTGTGCCGGGCCGATGGTCGATCCAGCGTTCACGGACTTCTGTCCGACAGTACGACGACACCGCTGGACCGGGTTCCCGCGTCGGTACGGTCAAGTTCACCCGGGCCGGACGGATGCCCATGGGGTCAGCGTCCGACGATCCGTCCGTCATCAGATCGATCGCGATCAGCGTCGAGGACCTGGTCGCGGCGTTAGAGTCGGCCCGCCGCAACGACCGAAACGCGGTCCTCCGCGTCACGCCACCGTTCAGCGGCCGAATGCGCGCTCGTATCCACGTCGAAGGCGCTGAGGGCTACGAGGAACCGGAACCGATCCACATCGATCCGAGTTCACTCGTCGGGGATTCGGCCCCGGACTACCCGACGCCCGTCCAGACGGAAGACCGACTTCGGGCCGATCCGGACGCCGAGTACTCTCCGGACCGACACCACGAGCGACACACCGACGCCGTCGCCGAGTGGCGTGGAAGCGTTCGCGAACACGTCGTCGAGACGATCACCATCGACACCCAGGCAGGCACCCACGAGATCGCAGTTACCGTCCTGGGGTGAGCATCCGAGCGACACCGGAATCCGTAGTAGTTTAACGGTCCTACCACTACTGATCTGCCCGTGTTGATTACAATAGGATCGTCGCGGAAAATATCGGCAGTATTATCGCCTACGACCGACCGAGAGCAGTTTATAAAATTTTACGCGACCTCTGAGCGCGTTGTGAAAGGTCCGGCCCGCGGGCGTGCGTTGGTGAAATAAGCCGAAACGTATCGAAGTCTCAACCGACTATAAGGGGTAGTCTCACCTTATGTTGAGACAGACAGACACGATGTCACCGTCAAGTCCCTCCAGAACGGAACTTCGAACGCTCCTCGCGGAAAGCGATCGCCTTCCGTCGCTGTCCCGTTACGGCACCGGACTGAAGACGGGCATCACAGGCCTCGCGTTCTGGAGCGCCATCGTTCTCCCGTTCCTCCATCTGCCGCTCCTGGCGACCGGACTCGAGAGCTCCGCCGTGACGATGGCCTTCGCCGTGTTGCTGGCGCTGAACGTGCTCGCCGTCGTCGTCGGACAGGCCCACCACCGGAACTGACCGGCCCGTTTCGGTCCCCATCACTCGCCAGTCAGTACCGCACGAAGTCGCGGCAGTTCCGCTGCAAGCGCTTCGCGTTTGAGCAACGCGAACCCGACGACGATGATCAGGAAGCCGGCCCCGGTGTACCAGTCGATGACCTCGCCGAGGACGAGATAGCCCGAAACCGCTGCAAACACCGGGGCGACGTAGGACACGAGGTTGATCTCGACCGGCCCCAGGCGGTCGAGCAGGTCGAAGTAGACGAGAAAACCGACGGCGCTGGCCCCGACCGACAGATATCCGAGTGCGCCCAGCGCCTCGGCCGTCCACCGAACCGAACCCAGCGACTCCGAGGGGAGCGCGACGCTGACGGCGTGCATCAACGCCGCCCCGCCGAGCATCGACCACGCTTCCATGGTCTCGATGGGCAGGTCGGCGTCGATACGCCGCGTCAGAACGCTCCCGAGCGCAAAGGAGAGCGCCGCGAGGAACACCAGTCCCTTCGCGATCACGTCGGCCGTCAGCAGGTTCGACGGGTCGGGACGCGTCAGGATCACCACGCCCGCGAGTCCGAGGAACGTCCCCGCGATGCCGGCGGGGGTGAGTCGCTGGTCGGGCAACAGCGCCCGCGCGAAGCCGGTCGTCAGGATCGGCGAGAGGCTGACGATGACGGCCGCCGCGGCACTGGTCGTCCGCTGTTCGCCGACGAACAGGAAGGCGTGATAGCCGCCGATGAGGAGGACGCTCCCGACGACGACCTGGACCAACCCGCCGCGACTCTCGGGCCTCCACTGGTCGGTCGTCCACCAGGCGTAGCCGAGCACGAGGATCCCCGCGATGTCGTAGCGTATCGCCGCAAAGAGCACGGGCGGGAAGTATTCCAGCCCCGCCTTGATGGCCATGAACGCAGAGCCCCACAGCGCCGCCAGCACCAGGAACAGCGTCGCGTTGCGATACCGGGTCACGGCCGTCTTTCACCCGGTCCGGCCCAGAAGGTTTCGTTTGCGGTCGTGTTCGGCCTGTGAGTATTACGCCGCTTGCCGCTCGTCCCGGAGCGCCCTGAGCACGTCCTGGCGGGCGATGATCCCGACGACCGTGCCGCCAGACGAGTCGTCCCCCACCTCGACGACGGGGAGTCGGTTGATGTCTCGCTCGTCACACAGGAGGTCCAGCACGTGATCGAGGTCGTCGTCCGGTGCGACCGTCACGACGTCGCTCGTCATGACGTTCCTGACGGGCTTGCCCGCGTTGCGTGCCATGTCGATGCCCACGTCGAGTTCGTCCCACGAGAGGTCGATGGCGTAGGTCAGGCTCTCCAGGAACGGCGGGAGCCCGACGGGAATCCACAGCGTTCGGTCCGAGGGCTGGAACAGGTCCACGAGGTCGCCCTGGGTGACGATTCCGACGAGTTCGCCGTCTTCGACCACCGGATACCCGTTGAACTCGGCGCGGGCGAGCCGAGTGAGCACGGCGGCAACGTCGTCGTCCGGCGAGACAGTCTCGACCTCGGTCTGCATGATATCGGCGGCGGTCAGCATGCGAGGACGGAGGTCCGGCCGGGCCGTAGGCGTTCCGGTGAGACACCCGCCCGCGAACCGGTAGTCGAACGGTCCTGTCCGCCCGTATATTTAAATTGCTGCCGTGATATAGGGCAACTATGGCCGCTTACGGCCGGCCGTCCCTTCGGGACTTGTTCGACGAGTCGCCCACGCCACACATCGCCCACCCGCCTCGCACCCATCACCGTGACTTCTACCTGGCAACGGATGGATCCTTCAGAGGCACTGGTGCCGCCACGGACGGCGGGACCCGGGAGACCGCTCCCGCCGGCGGACTCGGCGTCGTCATCGAAACCCGCGACGGGGAGCGCGTCGCACGCCTGTCGCTGCCAGACAGCGCACCCGACAACAACGTCGCGGAGTACCGCGCCCTGCACCTGGGGCTCGACGTGCTCGCCACGCGTGCGCCAAACGACGCCCGCGTCGGCGTCCTCATCGACCACGACGACCTCGCGGGCAACGTCAACCAGGCGGTGCTGGCCGCCCGCGGCGCGGACTGGGGCGCACACGACCTGTCCGTCCCCGGGGCGACGACGAATCACTGGCGGGGCATCCGGGCACGTATCAACGGCTTCGGCGAGATCAGGGCCGCCCGGATCGACAGCGGCGTGAACCCCGCCCACCCGCTCGCGAACGCGCCAGACCAGTACCACCACGTCAACCACGAACCCGACCGGTGTGTCCTCCCGGAGACCCCGCGCTCGACCGGCGGCACCGACGAGCAGTACCCGCCGCCGTCCCGCGCCGACCGCCACGCGAGCGACTGAGGGGTTCGTCTCCGGCAACTTCCGGCTCAGTGTAAGAGCCCTGCATCCGGCCTCTCGTAACGCTTCGCGACCGGTCTTTGCCGGTCGCCTCACACAGTCATGGATCGGAGAGCAGGTCCAACAGTAGCGTCTCGGACGCGAGCAACTGGTCGCGTCGAATCACAACGGGCGGAAAGACGTCCGGAGAAGAGAACTACGGAGCCGTCACGTTCCCGGACGGTGGCTGCGTGATACCGCCGGGTTGGGTCGCTCCCGAGTCGGCATTCGGCGCACCCGGTTCCTTCTCGCCCGACACGAGGAACGTTGCGAGGTTGCTCACGAACGCGTCGTTGTCGGCGAGCGTCGCACTCGCCGGGGAGAGGAAGCTCGTGTCACCGACGGCCGCGAGGTTCCCGACCCGGGCGGCGACCGTGTACGTGCCCGCCCTCCGGGTCGACGACAGCGACGTACCCTCGGCCTGGGCGACCGTCGTCGCGTTCGCGCTCGTCTGCAACGGGGTCGCGTCGCGGACGACGAGTCGGTCGACGCCGGTCGAGAGCGATCCGTTGCCGACGCCCCCCGCGTAGACGCTCTGGTAGTTGTTCGCGTTCTCGTCCATGTCGTAGAGGTAGCCCGAGCCGAAGGTGATTCCGAACTCCGTCGCGAGGTTCGTCGGCTGGCCGGGCGAGGAGGTAGACCCACTCGACCCGGCGAGCGGGATTTCGATGGACGATCCCCCGGTCGAGGCCTTCGGAACCGGATCGGCCAGCAGCAACACGCGACCGCCGGCTTCGGCGAAGGACTCGACGCCGTTGATTTCGCCGGCCGTGTACGAACTGGCCGGGTTTGCGACGACGAACGCATCGGCCGACTGCAACGTCGAATTCAGGGTCGAACTCCCGGACGCACCGAAGCTCTGGTCGTCGCCGCCGGAGTAGAACCGGACCTGGTGCCCGTCACTGACGAGGGCATCGACCATCGGCTGCATCGCGTCTTTGCTGACCGCGTTGCCGTGGCTCAGATCGATCACGACCGTCTTCGATTCGGCCTGGTCGACCGCGTCCACAGTACCGTCGTCCGCCACCGGCGTCGTCAGGAGCGTGTCCGTGTCGTACGCCGAGACGTTCGGTGCCGACGAGTTCGACGGCGAACCGCTCAGTAACGCGCCCGTCGCGGCCGTGCTCGCGAGGACGACCGCGACCACGACTGCGAAGACGGCGAGCCCCTTCAGGAGATCAGTTCGTGCCATTCCGTGTCACCTCCGTTCGGTCCGCCGAGCCGCCGACGTTCAACTGCCCGTGTATCATGAAGTACCGGACCGACTCCACGGTGGGCCCGTCGGACTCGGAAGCGTTCAGTCCGATCTGACTCAGCGTGCTCGGGGAGGGAGACTCCACCCGAGTCGTCTCGTAGTCCGAGAGGCCGGCCCGTCCGGCGGCGTCGTCGATCGCGGCGTCGATCCCGCCGACCTCGTCGGCGAGGCCGAGTTCGACGCCCTCGGACCCGGAGTAGACTTTGCCGTGGGAGAGTTCCTCCCGGGAGAGTTCGAGTTCGTCACTGCGTTCCTCGTAGACCGCGCCGACGAACGCGCGCCGAAGCGTCTCGACACGTTGGCGCGCCTCGGATTCCGTCGCCGTCGAGTACTTGTCAGGACCCGACGTGATCTGGTTGTCGGGCGTGTCCTGGGGCGGTACCGTCGCCCGAACGCCGATGCTCCCGATGGCGTTGGCCGGTGCCACGTAGATCGCGTCCGCGGGGGCGCTGGTGTAGTACCCACCCGACGCCGCCAGCCCGGTGACGGACGCGACCACCGGCATCTCCTGTTTCGTCTCTTTGACCGCGAGATACAACTGCTCGCTGGCAGAGGCCGTCCCGCCGCGGCTGTTGACGTCGAGGACGACCGCTTCGATGGATTCGTTCTGGCGCGCCTCGCGCATGGCGTCGATGGCGGCCGTCGCGGTGTCGCCGTTGATCGTCCCGTGGACCTCGATGACGGCGACGGTCCCGTCGGGACCGCGCGTGGTGTTCCACGCGTACGGGACGAGCGCGGCACCCACGACCAGCCCCACCACACCGAACACGATGACGGGACCGCCGAGACGGTCGAGGAGACCGCGTGATTCGGGCTTCACGTCGCAGCACCTCCCTTCGTCGCCGCGCCCGTACTGTTCGGGACGCCGAGCGAGACGTTCTCGAAGCGGATCGTCTCGGTGATCTCCCGACCGTCGGCGGTCCAGGTCGATTCGATCCGAACTGGCACCATGCGATCGACGTCGACCGACACTTGCCGTTCGGTCAGTCGGCGCTGGTCGCCGGTGGCGTTCGTCGACGGGTTCAGCGTGTAGACGGCGACGCGCTGGCCGTCGACCGTCTCCGTCCCGTCGTAGACGACCTCGTACTGCTCGACGAGGTCAGCCGCGAGCGCACCGTAGATCGCCGCGGCGCCGGTGCGACTGGATTCGGCGCTCCCGCCGGCGAAGAGCCGCGACGGCGAGGGGTCGTCGATGACGGTCGTCTGCCCGGCGTTGGGCCCGTCGTGATACGCGATGCGGAGGTAGTCCCCCTTGTCGAAGGCGACGGTCGCCCGCGTGGCTTCGCGGTCGTCGCCCCGCTCTACGGTCCGGACCATCGTGGCCTCGAACCCGTCCAGTGTTTCGTAGCGCGATTCGACCTGCTCGGCGACGGCGTCCGAATCGTCGATCTCGGTTCCCGCCGGTGCGAGACAACCGGCCGTCACGGAGAGGAGACCGACGAGTCCGACGAGTACGCCACGTCGGACGGTGTCGGAGTGTCTTTGTGACATGCTTCACCCCGACTACACGCAGCCTTCATAAGGGAGTGTCTGACAGTTTCCGGGTCAGAAACTCGGTGGTTGGTTTATATGTCGAGAAACCCGATCACTCTGTGAGAACACAGAGTCGGAAAAGCAGTGGCGGAAAACGCCGACTCGGACCTGCGGTCCGTCGCCGTCGATCTAATAGTCGTTCTGCTGGGCGTCCACGACCGCGACGCTCGCCAGGTTCACGATGTCGCGACCACCTTTTTCTCCTCGGGTTGCTCCCGGAGGTCGCAACCACTCGTCCAAAAAGCTGGACCAAAAACGCCGACTCGGACCTTCGGTCCTCGTCGCCGTCCGAATCAGTAGTCGTTCTGCTGGGCGTCCACGACCGCGACGCTCGCCAGGTTCACGATGTCCTTGACTTCGTCGCCGCGCTGGAGGACGTGGACGGGCTTGTCCATGCCGACGAGCATCGGGCCGATGGCCTCCGCGCCGCCGAGGCGCTGGAGGAGTTTGTAGCCGATGTTCCCGGCTTCCAGGTTGGGGAACACGAGGATGTTCGCCGGCTCTTCGAGGTCCGAGAACTCGTAGGTCCCTTCGAGGATGTCCTCGACGACGGCGGTGTCGGCCTGCATCTCCCCGTCGACCGGGAAGTCACAGGCGGGGTCGTCCCGGAGGAGTTCGGCGGCGCGGCGGGGTTTGCGCGTCCCCTGGTTGTCCACCGAACCGAAGTTCGAGTACGACAGCATGGCGGCCCGTGGCTCGATGTTGAACCGGCGGGCCAGATCGGCGGTGTGGCTCGTGACTTCGGCCAGGACTTCCGCGCCGGGGTTCTGGTTGACCGTGGTGTCGACGCAGAAGACGACGCGGTTCTTGAACGTGAGCATGTAGACGCCGGCCGCGTAGTTTGCGTCCTCGGCGGTCCCGACGATCTGCAGCGGCGGGCGCAGCGCCGACGGGTAGTTGTGCATCAGGCCGGTGAGCATCGCGTCGGCGTCGCCCATCTCGACCATGATGCTGCCCAGGTAGTTCCCGTCCTGGATGAGTTCGTCGGCCTCGCGACGGGTGATGCCCTTCCGTTTGCGGAGTTCGTAGAGCCGCTCGGCGTAGGGCGCGAGGTTCCCCTCGCCGGGGTCGATGATCTCCGGGTCGAAGTCCAGCGCCAGCGTCTCCATGATGGCCCAGATGCGCTCGCGGTCGCCGATGAGGATCGGCTCGGCGATGCCCTGGTCGACCAGCTGCGCGGCCGCCCGAATCATCTTCTCGTCGTCGCCCTCCGCGAGAACGACGCGCTTGGGCTCGTTTTTGGCCTTGTTCAGGACGACCCGCATCATCTCGCGGGACTTGCCCAGACGGGCTTCGAGTTCCTCGACGTACTCCTCGACCTCGAGTTCCTGTCGTGCGGCACCGCTCTCCATCGCTGCCGTCGCAACCGCGGGAGCGACCTCGAAGAGGACGCGCGGGTCGAGCGGTTTCGGGATGATGTAGTCGGGGCCGAACTGCAGCGGCTGGTCGCCGTAGGCCTTGACGACGGCGTCGGGCACGTCCTGTCGGGCGAGGTCGGCCAGCGCCTCGGCGGCGGCGACTTTCATCTCCTCGTTGATCTCGGTCGCACGCACGTCGAGCGCTCCCCGGAAGATGAAGGGGAACCCGAGGACGTTGTTGACCTGATTGGGGTAGTCCGACCGGCCCGTCGCCATGATGACGGTGTCGTCACGGGCCGCTTTCGCGTCCTCGTAGCCGATCTCGGGGTCGGGGTTGGCCATCGCGAAGATGATGGGGTCGTCGGCCATCGAGGCGACCATCTCCTGGTCGACGATGCCCCCGACCGAGAGACCGACGAACACGTCGGCGTCGCGCATCGCGTCCGCGAGGTCGCCCTCGGCCGTGTCACGCGCGAACTCCTGTTTGAACTCGTTGACGTCGCCCTCCTCGGCGCGGGCCTCGGTGATGATTCCCGAGGAGTCACACATCGTGATGTTCTCGCGGCTGGCACCGAGCGAGACGTAGAAACGGGCCGAGGCGATGGCGCTCGCGCCGGCACCCGAAAAGACGATATCGAGCTCGGAAACGTCCTTGCCTGCGATGTCGGCGGCGTTCAGCAGCGCCGCTCCGGAGATGATAGCGGTGCCGTGCTGGTCGTCGTGGAAGACGGGGATGTCCATCTGCTCGCGGAGTTTCTCCTCGACCTCGAAACACTCCGGAGCCTTGATGTCCTCTAAGTTGATGCCGCCGAAGGTCGGCTCCATCGAGGAGATCGAGCGGATCATCTCCCCCGTGTCGGCATCCTCGAGTTCGATGTCGAAGACGTCGATGTCGGCGAAGCGCTTGAAGAGGACGCCTTTCCCCTCCATGACGGGCTTGGAAGCCTGCGATCCGATGTCCCCGAGGCCGAGAACGGCCGACCCGTCGGAGACGACACCGACGAGGTTCCCCTTGGCGGTGTAGCTGAACGCGTCGTTCGGGTTGTCGCGGATGGCCCGGCAGGGGGCAGCGACACCCGGCGAGTAGGCGAGACTCAGGTCCCGCTGTGTGTTCGTCGGCTTCGTCGTCGAGATCTCGATCTTCCCGGGTGGATCCTCCCGGTGATAGTCGAGTGAGTCCTCGTCCAGTCCCATGCAGAAACTCCCACCGTGCCAGGGTAAAAAGGTAACCGAAAGGAACATTCGACAATCGTCGACCACGTCAATGGATTCCGTGGTATCGAGTCGCGATGTGAATGGATGCGAACGAACACGTTCAGCTCGTTTTCACGCACCGGGAACGAAAAGCCGGGTTGAAATACTCGCGGTCCTGAACGCCAGGTATGCGCATCAGGTTTCGCCACCTCGCCGCGACGACGACGGGGTTCACCTTCGGGCTCATCCTGCTGGGTGTGTACACGGGAGCCATCGGAGCGGGACTGTCCTGTGGCGCTCGCTGGCCGTTCTGTGACGGGTGGATGGGGCTGTTTCCCGCCACCTGGCCGAGTTTCATCGAGTGGTTCCACCGCCTCGTCGCGATGGTGACCGGCTTCATGATCCTCGGGACAGCCATCCAGGCCTGGCGGCACGACCACTCGCGACGTATCCGGTGGGCCTCGACGATTGCGGTCGTCGTCCTCCCTGTCCAGATCCTGCTCGGCGGGAACACCGTCCTGAACTTCGGCCCGATCTCGTCGGTCGTCCACCACGCCGCCGCCCAGATCATCTTCGCCGCGATGATCGCGACGACCGTCTGGGCGTTCGAGACCGCCGGCACGCGTGCCGCGACCGATCCGGAGGCGGACGCCTCGGCCGAATCCGGCAGTTCAGACCCCGTTCGGCTCTGATTCCGGCCCGGTTCTTTCGTCCGTCACATGAAATCGCCGAGACCGGACTGCTGCTCGTCGTCCGCGGCTTCGGCTTCGTCGTGGTCCGCTGACGCCGCGCTATCGCCGGATTCTCCGTCCCCGTCAGTCGCACTCGCTTCCAGCGTCGCCTGACCGTCGCCGTCCTCGTCCGTCCCCTCGGACGCCTCGTCCCCGGCGTCGTCCCCGTTCTCGGAGCCCGTCGACCGCGTACTCCCTTCGAAGGCACCGCCGGAGTGTTCGACCGCGGCTTCCTCGCGGAGTCGCTCGGCGTCCTCGACGATCGACTGGACCTTGTTGGTGTCCTTGCCGGAGCCGGTGACGAAGGAGACGTGGTCGGCGTCGAGGTCGTAGCGGGCGGCCATCGCGACGGTGAGTTCCCGGTTCTTGCAGTGGTGGGTCATCACCGCGAGATGGGGCATGATCTCCCGGCGGGCCGTGGCCATGCTGACGCCGCTCTCCTCGGCGATCCCCTGAGCGATGTGGTCGCGCTTGTTCCGCGTGCCCCGGGAGCGACCGAGTTTCGACCAGTAACTCGGCGGGCCGTAGCGCGTCCACCCGCCCTTCTCCCCGTCGCGGGCGGCCGCGACGCCGGCGGTCATGTTGTCGCCGGCGTAGCGCCAGTACGAGTAGTCCTGCGTCGCACGCACGCGCCCGAGCCAGCGGTCGGCGTTGGCCAGGAAGTCGTAGGCCCGGGCCAGTTCCGCGCCCTCGTAGTCCTTGGGCATGTTGTCCTCGATCCAGTTGATGAGGTCGTCCGGCGTCTCGTCGACGTCGTAGGACGCCTCCAGCGCCTCCTGGGCACCGGCCTTCTTGATGACCGTATCGAGGTAGTCGAAGACGCCGTTGGTCGTGTCGCGCTCGCCGGTGACCACGTGCTCTGCCCGGAGTTCCGCCCGGCCTTCGCCGAGCGCCTGCAGGTCCTTGATGGCACCGCGCAGGTCGCCGCTGTTGGTCTGGGCTATCTGGTCGAGCGCCTCGTCCTCGAATTCGAGTCCCTCCTGTCGGCAGATGTCTCGCAGCACCGGCACGATGGAGCGCTTGCCCACGTCGCGGAACTCGATGTCCTGGCAGGCGTTGCGCAGCGAGTTCGACATCTCGTAGTAGTCGTTGGCGATGAGGACCATCGGCTGGCCGGCCTCCTTGACGATCGAGGTCACGGCACGCGAGCCGCCGCGGTCGACGTTGCCGTGGAAGTTGTCGGCCTCGTCGACGATGATTAGCTGGCGGCCGCTCCCCCCCAGCGTCGCGTTCTTGGAGGCGCGGCCGGCCATCCGCTCGATGTCGTCTTTGGTGCGGGAGTCGCTTGCGTTGAGTTCGACGGTGTCCCACCCCATGTCGCTCGCCAGCGCGTGGGCCGCCGATGTCTTCCCGATACCGGGACTCCCGTGGACGATGACGGCCTCGCGGTGGTCGTCCCAGGTGTCGGCCCACTTTTTGAGGGCGTCACGGGCCTTGTCGTTCCCCCGGACCTCCGCCAGCGTCGACGGACGGTACGTTTCGGTCCAGTCGCTCATTACCAGAGGGTGGCGCGGCCGGCGTTTAGGGATTGCGGAGCGCTACTCGTCGTCCACGAGCTGCGGTCAATCCTCGTCCATGATGAGCGCAAGCAGGAAATCCGTTTCAGCGTCCAGTCTCGTCCAGCGCCGTCTCACGCGCACGCTCGCGGAGTTCGTCGCTCGTCGATTCGACGTCGGCGAACTCGTCTCGGAGCGCGTCAAGCGGTCCATCAGACATACGAGGTCGTACGGTGGATCGTCGTAAAAGCGTTCCCCGCATGCACTAACTCACCCACCGTCGGTGCGCCGGACGTCACTCACGTCCTGCACTCCGAGCGGACGACCGGTGGTACGCCGGAACGCGACACGATTCGACGCAGTCGACAGGGGGAAACTAAGATTTAATAACTCGACGGCGATGAGTTAATACATGACCGTCGTCAGCGTCTCGATGCCGGACGACTTGCTCGAACGGATCGACGAGTTCGCGGAGAACCACGGCTACACCGGACGGAGCGAGGTGTTCCGGGAGGCATCCCGGAACCTCCTCGGGGAGTTCCAGGACAAGCGACTGGAGGACCGCGAGTTGATGGCCGTCGTTACCGTCATCTTCGACTACGAGACCACGAGCGTCGAGGAGAAGATGATGCACCTGCGCCACGACCACGAGGACCTCGTGGCCTCGAACTTCCACAGCCACGTCGGCGACCACTACTGCATGGAACTGTTCGTGCTCGAAGGCGAACTCGAAGACATCTCTTCCTTCGTAGGCAAGGTTCGCGCGACGAAGGACACACTGTCGGTCGACTACTCGGTGTTGCCGGTCGACGACATCGGAATGTTCTCCTGATCGGCAGTCGCATCGTCGCTCCGTCGTCGTGCCGTAAGGTAGTAATAGGCAAATATATCTTGATTTTTGTATTAAATTAGTTATTTTGATTAATAATCGGTGGGCGCCCGGCAAACTCGTTTGCGACCGCCTATCGTAGCTGACCTCGATGGCCGAGCATTCGGTTACCGTAACAAAGTCGTATTTGACGGCCTCTGAATCGGATTGGGGACAACATCCCTCCTAGACTCGGCACTGAACGACGGCCTTATCGCGAACCACAGTTGTTATTAGAAATGGCTACAGTATTAATAATATATGCCAAAACTCACGCGTCGAGAAACAATCGTAGCGTCAGCAGGACTGCTCACGACGGGCGCACTCTCGGGGTGTCTCTCCAGGGAGGGCTCCGCGACGGGAACGACGGCGCAGGCGTCCTTTCACGTCTTCGGGGACTTCGCCGCGAAGGTCGCCGGTGACGCGGCGACGGCGGAGACGCTCGTCCCATTGGGTCAGCACGGCCACGGCTGGGAACCCGGACCGCGGATTCAGGGCGACGTGTTGGACGCGGACCTGTTCGTCCACGGGATGGAAGGGTTCCAGCCCTGGGCCGACGACATCGTCACGTCCATCGAGAGCGACGACGCTGCGGTCGTCCCCGTCTCGGCGGCCGATGGGATCGACCTATCCGCACCCGGCGAACATGATACCCACGAGGGAGAAAATGAGGACGAACACGACGGCGAAGAGAGTCCTGGGGAGCACAACGAGAGCGAACAGCGCGACGACGGACACGACCACGCGGAGGGGGCAGACCCGCACTTCTGGCTCGATCCGATTCGAGCCAAGCAGGCCGTCGCCACCATTCGGGCGGGATTCGTGAACGTGGACGGCGACAACGCGGACGCCTACGCGGCGAACGCCGAGGCGTACCGCTCGGACCTGGACGACCTTCACGAAACCATCGAAGAGAGCCTGGCGACGGCCTCGAAGGACGTAGTCCTCGTCGCCGGCCATAACGCGTTCGGCTATCTCGGTGCCCGCTACGGCTTCGAGGTGAAGACGCTGACCGACGTGTCCCCGGACGACACGCCGACGGCCCGGGACATCGAAGCCGCTCAGCACGTCGTCGACGAACACGACATCGAGTACATCTGTGCGGACCCCCTGGAATCACAGCAGGCCGCCGAACAACTGCGCGAGGAGACGGCCGCGACCGAGATACTCCCGTTGACTTCCATCCCGGGCCAGACCGACGAGTGGGACGAGAAGGGGTGGGGCTACGCCGAAGTAATGCAACAGGTGAACCTGCCGACGCTCGAAGCCGCACTGGACGTCTCATGAGCGGCGCAGAATCGGGCCCGGAACCAGTGGTCGAGGTCGCAGACGTGGACTTCGGCTTCGGCGAGCGGCCCGTCCTCGCGGACGTTTCGTTGACCGTCGACCCGGGCGCGTTCCTCGGGTTGGTCGGTCCGAACGGATCGGGAAAGACGACGCTCGTCGAGTTGCTGCTGGGGCTCCGGCGGCCGGATACAGGAACGGTGACGCTGTTCGGCGAACCGGCCCACGAGTTCGACGACGGGGAGCGGGTCGGCTACGTCGCCCAGCACGCCACCGCGGCGGCCGGGCGCATGCCAGTGACGGTGCGGGAAGCCGTCGCGATGGGCCGATACCCGCATCGACTCGTCGGTCGGTTCTCCGCTGCGGACCGTCGGGCCATCGACGACGCACTCGACCGCGTCGACGTGGCCGACCTGGCCGACCGACGGGTGGGAAACCTCTCGGGCGGCCAGCGCCAGCGGGTCTTCATCGCCCGCGCGCTCGCGGCCGAGGCCGACCTGCTCGTGCTCGACGAGCCGACGGTCGGCGTCGACGCCGAGTCCCGCGAGCGGTTCTACGACCTCCTCCACGAACTCAACGACGAGGGACTCACCATCGTCCTCATCGAACACGACATCGGCGTGGTGACGACCCACGCCAGCGAGATCGCCTGTCTGAACCGCGAACTGTACTTCCACGGCGACCCGGAGACGTTCGTCGAGACGAACGCCCTCGCCGACGCCTACGGCACCAATCAAGCCCCGGTCCACCATGGTCACTGAGATGTCCCCGACACCGCTCCAGTCCGCGGTCACCGACCCCATCAGCGGTGCGTTCGACTGGTTCCTCGTCGAGGTGTGGGGCCGGCTCCTGGCCGAACTGAGCGGCGCGCTCGGCGTTGGGATGCTCGAGTACCCGTTCATGCAGCGAGCGTACCTGGCGGCGATCTGTATCGGGATCATCGGCCCGCTGGTCGGGGCCTTCCTGGTCCACCGCGAGATCTCGATGATCGCGGACACGCTCGCCCATACCGCCTTCGCGGGGGTCGCGGTCGGACTCTTCCTGAACAGCGTGCTCGAACTGGGCCTGTCGCCCATCGGGACGGCCTTCGTCGTCGCCGTCGCCACGGCGCTGCTCGTCGAGTTGCTGGTCCAGCACGGCGACGTGACGACCGACACCTCGCTGGCGATGGTCCTGACCGGCGGGTTCGCACTCGGGAGCGTCCTCATCTCGGCGACCGAGGGGGGAATCGCCGTGGGTATCAACGCCTACCTGTTCGGCTCGCTCGCGACCGTCTCGAAGGCCAACGTCGGGCTGCTGGTGGTGATGACGCTGCTGGTCTCCGTGGTCGTCGCGATCTCCTACCGACCGTTGCTGTATGTCACCTTCGACCCGACGGCGGCGCGAGTGGCCGGCATCAGCGTCGCGTGGTTCAACCGACTGATGACCGTGCTGACGGCGCTGGTCGTCGTCAGCGCCATGCAGATCATGGGCGTCATCCTCGTGGCCGCGCTGCTCGTTATCCCCGTCGCCACCGTCGACGGGGCCCGCAGTTTCAGGCGCTCGCTCCTCGCCGGCGTGGTCGCCGCCGAGATCGGCGCAGTGCTGGGAATCTCCATCGCGTACCAGTACCGCCTCGCGGCCGGCGGGACCATCGTCCTGACGGCGATCGGCCTCTATCTCGTCGTTCGCGTGGGCGGACGCTTCGTCCCCCGCCGTCTCGCGGCCGGCGGAACGACACCGGCGGGGGACCGGACTCCCCAGCCGAAAGCCGACGGTGGGGACGAGGACTGAGACGCAGTTTATATCTCCTCCCGGAGGCGTCCGCCGACGACGACGAGGCTCGTCAGCACGAGCAGAAGTTGCCAACCGGCCTGTGCGACGGGGAACACCCGGCGGACGTTCTCCGGTTCCGCACCGCGTGTCGGGTCGACGCCGCTGTTGACGTGGACCTCCTCGGTCGAGCCGAGTTGTTTGGCCTCGACGGTCCCGCCGTCGAGTTCGACGAACGTCTGAACGAACCCCTGGTGGTTCGAGAGGATCGCTTTCCCGTTCACCTCGTAGAACTGATCGTGGAGCGGATACATCGGGTTCGCACCGCTCGTAAAGAGGTCCAGCCCGACGGCGGCGAAGGCAAAGGCCACGACGGCCGTCCAGGCGACCGTCGATCCGTGCTGGCCGAACCGCGCCCGGAGCAGCGACGACTCGCGGACTCGCGTGTCGTAGGCGACGATCCCGGCGACCGCCAGCGGGAGCAAGAGCGTATGGAAGGCGGCCCGATGCGTTCCAGGGATGACCATTCCGACGAACACGTCGAAATCGGCGAGGGCGACGACGGCGAGGACGACCGCGAGGCTCCGCAGCGAGAAGGCCGTGCCAAGCAGTCCGGCGGCGATCAGTCCAGCGAGTGCGAGATGCACTACCGTGGAGGGCATGCCACGGATTGTGGGGCCGACAGCCACAAATCGTTTCCGGCAAGTGTTTCCGGACCGTCGGTGACGCTTCACCGAGAGATCGGTGTCGATACGCTTTTCCATCGGACGGGAGAGGGAAATCTACATGGCTCGTGGCCCCCGTCGCGAACTCGCCGAGAAGATTGCCGGCGAGATCACGCTCAGCGAGGACCCTGGTGCCACTCTCCGGAAGTGGCGTTCGGACTTCGACGTCTCCCAGACCGAACTCGCCGACCGGCTCGACGTCTCCTCGTCGGTCGTCTCCGACTACGAGAGCGGCCGGCGCGCGAGTCCGGGTATCGGCATCGTCAACCGCGTCGTGACCGCACTGCTCGACATCGACGAGCACCGCGGCGGCGGGCGCATCCGCCAGCACGCCCGCGTGCTCTCGGCCGGCTTCGAGAGCGACATCGTCCACGACCTCCGCGAGTACCCCGCGACGATCCCGATCGAACGCTACTACGACGCCATCGACGCGACCGAGATCGTCCGGGGTAACCAGGACACCGTCGCCGGCCACACCGTCATCGACAGCATCGAGGCCATCACGCGCCTCTCCAGCGAGGAGTTCTACCGCCTGTACGGACAATCGACCAACCGCGCACTGGTGTTTACGAGCGTCACCCGCGGCGAGTCACCGCTGGTCGCCATGCGCGTGGTCACGCCGACGCCCAACGCCGTCGTCCTCCACGACATCGAGGAGGACGAACTCTGGGAACACGCGCCGGCGCTGGCCCGCGTCGACGGCTTCTCGCTGGCCGTCACGACGGCGGATCTGCCGACGATGCTGGAGAACCTGGCCGAACTGCCCTAACAGAGGTTTCGCTGGTAGTAGCCCGACCCGGCGAACCCGTTTTCTTCGATGTAGCGCGCCGTCGTATCCGAGAGGTGCTCCTCGGCGGGGTCCGTCGACGGCGTGAGCCAGCCGTCCTCCGTGTGGCCGACCGGTGCCGCGACGTTGTGGAGCAGTTCGTGCGTGATGACGTGAACGCGCTTCGAGACGTTGCCGTCGTAGCCGCTGCGGTTGTCCTCGACGACCGACGCGAACCCTGGGCTGTCCGCGACGCCGGCGGTTCCGGACTCGCGGACGTCACCGATCACGACCTGGTGATAGCGGCAGGCCCGCTGCCCGAGGTACCGGTCGGTGTAGTACTGGTGGATCGCCGCCGATTCGGAGCCGTTGACCGAGACCTGCGTGCCGAGTCCGCCGCCCCGCGGCGGACTGTCGGAGATGTGAACGGCGATCCCGGTCGATCCGTCCGGGTTTTCGACCGGCATCTCGCGCCAGACCCGCCGAAGCTGTTCCTTTTCGGTCTCCGAGAGCGGATAGGTCCCGCCACCGTAGTTCACCTGCACGTACAGGTCCATCCGGTCGGGGTCGGCATCCGAGAGCGCGACGCCGTCCGGGGTCTCGCCGGCCCGTTCCCACCCGTCCCGCAACCGGTCACCGTCGGCGTCCGGACTGGGCCGGTCGTAGGCGTTGACGTCTGCCAGCGCCTCGCCCCCGCCGGCCGTCGTGGTGTCGCCGTTCAGGACCGACAGCGCCTGGGCCTGGTTGTCGACGAGGTCCTCGGAACTCCCCCCGTCGAGCTCGCCGAGGACGTACGGGAGCCCCCAGACCGACCCGAAGAGGAAGGCGGTTATCAGGCCCATACCCACGATGACCTTGCCGATCGGCGTACTGGGCATCACGAACTCGTAAGCGCGTTTCGTGCGCGGCCCGCCGAGTTTCAACAGCGTGTAGAGCACGCGGCCGACCGAGATCGCGATCAGGATCGACACGACCGTCGTGACGAGGAAGACGATGCTGAGAAACAGCGGGCGCGGGAGGGTCGCGTCCGCCCACAGAATCCCGTCGACGATGAGCGTCGTTCCCGGCGAGAGGATTCGAGACACTCGGCTCGGGACGACCGCGTACGCGACGCCGACGGCGAGGAGGACTCCGACCGACACCTTCTCCGCGAGGGTGGCCATGTCACCCTCTAAATTCCCATCCGATTTGAATCTTCTCGCCGACTGTTCGAAGAATTATGATTTTCGCCAGAAGGCGGCGGAGCCGTCCGAGAGAGGAGTCAGCCGCCCGTCTGACGGCCGATTGGCCCCGACTACGATCCCGTCACTCCACGTACCGGTACTTCCGCTCGCCCATCCGGCCCCAGCCGTCGAAGACGAACTCCGCCTCGGGCGGGGTGAACGCCTCGGCTTCGGCGTCGGTATCCTTGTCGTGGTTGTGGACGTCGTGGATGTGCTTGTACTCCTCGTAGGAGATGCTGTACCGGGCTTCGAGCTGTTCGTCGACGTTCAGGGCCTCGATTTCGGCCTCCCAGCCGGGCTGGACGGTCTCGGCGTGGACCTCCGCCTGCGCCCCGCTGCCGTAGGAGGCGACGCCCAGCGTCTCGCCCGTCAGGTCCATCCCCGATTCGAGGGCGTGTTTGAGTCCGCTCGCGCGGGCGACGTGAACGCTCCCGGTGTACCAGTTACCCACCTCGCGGCTGATCGAGAGCGTCGGGTCGACGGTCGCTTCGTACCAGTCGAGATAGCGGTCGGTCTCGACGAGTTCGTCCGTGTACTCACCCATCGCGTCGACGTACTCCTCGTCGGTGTCGAACGCCTCGGGCCGGGGCTGGCGGCCGATGTCCGGCGCGAGTTCCTCCTCGACTGCTGTGTCGCGGATCATGTGCCGGTAGGCTAGCGCGGCAGCCTTCCGGACCATCCCCGGGAACGGGGTGTGGAACGGGAGCAGGACGAACTCGTCGGGGGGGATCTCGCCAGCGACCGACTCGTAGTCCCTGACCGCTTCGCGCATCCGCGCGAGGTAGACCTGCACCGAGCGCTTCCCGTCGACGGACGGGAACTGCTGGTTGGGCTTGAGGAAGTCCGTCTCGTCGGCGCTGCCGTAGCCCTGCTCGGTCGAGAGCGCGACCAGATCCGGGTCCTCGGTGATGAGCATCGCGACGGCACCAGCCCCCTGGGTCGCTTCGCCGGGGTCACCGCGGGCGTAGAGGGCGGTGTCGGTCGCGACGACCAGCGCCGCACGGCCGCGGTGACGGCCGGCACGGATCCAGTTGTACGCGTCGTCGATGCTCTGGGTCCCAGCGACGCAGGCGAACTTCCGTTCGCCCTTGTTGGCGTGGTGGAAGTCGCCGTCGTACACCTGCTCCAGGCAGCCGGCGATGTACGTCGAGACGGGCTTGGAGTTGTCGAACGCGCTTTCGGTCGCCACGTCGATGCGCCCGATGTCCGCGGGCGTTAGCCCCTTCCGTTCCATCAGCCGATGGGCGGCGTTGGCCCCCATCGTCACGATGTCCTCGTAGGCGTCGGGGAACGAACTCGAGTGCAGTCCGAGCCCTTTCGTGTATTTTTCCGGTTCCTCGCCTTTGGCCGGTGCGAACGTCTCGGCCAGGTCGAGTTCGAGTTTGCCCGTTCGGATTTCGATGGCGTCGATGCCGACCGCTGTCATATCACCATCTCAGGCGAGCAACTATAATATATTGTCGACTGAACGTTCGACAGGCGTCGAATATCGTGGTCGGTAGAGCGCAGGCGATCCCGATCGCAGGCGATGTCTCAGTTGCGCGGAACGAGCACAGCCGGAGCCATAAACTAATATATGCTAGCGCATCAACAACATATCACCAGAAGATAACGAGACGGGCAAGCAGCGTCTACAGGATCGCGATACCCAAACGAACACATGACCCATCCATCACCTCGGAAGAAAACAAAAGCGATCTATCTGGTCGTGCTCGTCGTTCTTTCGACGACCGTTATTGGACTTCCTTTGACAGGTACAGCGGCTGCGACGAACGCACCGACGGAAGTTTCAGCGAACGACCTCCCGTCCTCGGTCGTCTATCTCGGACAGGAACTCGAAGTCGGAGTCACTGGGAGCGATAACGGTGATTTCGAGGTCGACAACGAAGACACGGTGTTCTTTTACGAGATTGAACAGGGCGAAGACACCCGACTGGTCGATACCGAAACGGTGGAAGACGGGAAGATCACGCTCGATACGAGCGTTCTCGATGACGGCGGTCAGTTCGCGATCAACAACAGGAGTTCCTACCGGGAGTACCAGACCGAGTTCGCGATCCTGACACAGGAGTTCGACGTCGAGTCGTCACAGGAGACCGTGACCGAGGACGACGAGGAGGTAACGTTCGACGTGTTCAGCAATCGCAACCCGGACTACAACGTGACGATCAGTGCGGACGGACTCGATTACGACGAGTTGAACGCGACGTTCGTCCACCCCGACACCGGACTCACGGAAGTCACCAACCCGAACCACCTGCCGCTCGACCGGCTCGGGTTCGATCGCGAGGAGGGAGACGGCGTCGAGGAACTCCGAAACAACGGCTACATCACGCTGAACCTCTCGGACTCGACGCGCTTCGAGACCGAAGAGGAGATCGTCGCAAACTTTTCGAACCTCGCCGAAGAGGAAGGCCTGTCGGCCAACGAGGAGTACGAGTTCGAGCTGTCGGTGACGGACACGACATCCTCGGACAACGTCACCCTCCAGACTGGGGAGACGACGGCGGAGTTCGGCCAGTCGCTGTACACGCGAGCCGCCGGTGATCTGGCGGCGGTGAGCGTGTCCCTCGATGCGACCGACGAGGGGTGGGTGCAGTTCGCCGATCCGTCCGGCAGCTTCGTCGACGTTCTCTATCTCAGCGACGACGACGGTGACGGCGACGTTTCGTTCGTGATGAACACCCGTCTCGCGGGGACGAACCACGACGAGCTGAGCGGCCTCGATAGCGGAGATTCCGATGTCGTGTACTACTCAGAAAGCGACACGGTTTCGAGCTACATCCACGACGAATCCATCGGGAACGAGGGCACCGACGTGACCAGGGCGACGTTCTACGACGGGAGCGTCGACGACGCGAACGAGCTCACGTTCGCCGAGTACGTTCAGGAGGTAAACGGCGCGACGCCGACGGAACAACTCTCGCGCCCCTTACAGCCGACCGACTACGATCTGATCGTCGCCAACGAGGGACGGTTCGTCGTCGACGACGGGGACCCGACAGTCGACGACGAGATCGGGACCGCCGAGTTCGACCTCGTCCAGCCGTCCGTCAGAGACGTGACCACGTGGACCGCTCCGGCCGGGGACGCCGACGACGCGAGCAGCCTGACAGCGCTCTCGTCGGACCTCACGAACCGCGCCGACATCTCGCTGGGCGATAAGGCCCTCATCCGGTTCAACGCGACCGGGTTCGTCGGCGCGATGGCGACGATCGACTACATCCAGAACGGCAACGACATCGACGAGGGACTGTCCGAGGGATACCAGCCGAACGTCCTGCACGAACTCGCCGGTGGCGACACGGACTGGCAGGGCGAGGGCATACAGTTCTCGTTCGAGGGAGAGCGAAAGGTCAACCGCGACCGGAACGAGTTGGACGTTTCGAGTGCGAGCGAGAACGAGGTGTACGCGCTCGTGACTCAGCAGACGGCCGAAGACAACGTCGGTTCGCTGGGCATCGTCGTCGACACCGATGCCGAACCGTTCACCGACGGCCTGTCAGACGGCGAGGAGTTCGATACGGAACTGCGGTACGTCGCGCCCGGTAGCGAGTTCCGGTTCACGGCTGGCCGGGAACCACTCGGTGGCCGGAGCGGCGATACGTCCGACCCGGCGTACCCGTACTTCGGTTCGAGCGTTCGCGAGAACGTGACCGAAGCCGCGACGATCTCCGTCGAGGAACAAGCGGTGACGTTCTCGAACACTGACGGAGAGACCGTTCAGCTCGCTCCGAACGCGAACGCGCTGGTCTCGGGCAGAACGAACGTCGCCCCCGGTTCAACCGCGCGAGTCAGCGTGCGGCTCACCCCACCGGATCAGGACCTGCCGGACGAGGACCCGAGCTTCCTCGCCCGAGAGCAGATCGAAATCGAGGACGACGGGTCGTTCAGTACCGAACTCGACCTGAGTAGCCGCGTCGTCGGTGAGGAGGGATACCTGACGTTTACTGTCGGTGATGATCAGATCGGCAGTTACGACGTCGTCTTCCGGAACCTCAGCCAGGTACAATCGAAGTATTTCGACGTAGGTGTCGAGGCACCGAAGCGCGTCGCAGCAAACGAGACGTTCAACGTGTCCGCGACAGTCACGAATACCGGCGACCAATCCGGGACGGGCGAGTTGGCCCTGAGCGTCGCCGGGGAAACCGCCGTCAGAGGCGTGTTCGACCTCGACCGCGGCGAGTTTGAGAGCCTCTCTGAGAACGTGGTAGCCGGAGCCGAAGCCGACACCATCAGCATTACCGCGAGCACGCAGGACGCGACGGCGAACGCGACCGTCAACGTCACCGGAACGAACGACCGGACCAACGAGACGAACGCCACGACACCGGACACCGAGACAACAACGTCACCCGATGGGGCGACGGCCACGAACACACCCGCAGGTGGACAGCCAAACGGGACATCGACGGACACCGGAGGCAGCGGAAACGAGTCTGGTCTCCCCAACTTCGTCGTCGGTGGGGCGGTTCTCGCGCTCGTGAGCGGAGGCGTGGTCCTGTTCCGCCGCTGGAACAGGGTGTAAGTCACCCCCACCTGCGTCAGAGGACGGGTCGAGACGGATCGCGCGTCGTCGTGGCTAAATGATTATATGTCCGAGGACTGTCTATGGAGTATGGACCACCAGCGACGAGTGTTACTTCGGGCTCTCGGGGCCGGGCTTGGACTGGGCTCGGCGGGCTGTCTCACACGAGGGCAGACGCAGAACGCTACCGACGGTGGAACGGAGACTCCAGTCCGGAATCCGGACCGGCCGGTCGAGGAGACACCGGGCGGCGATACTGTCGCCGAGCAGTCCGAACCGACGGCAACCGAGCAGTCGACGATGACCGAGGCGGAGGGCCGCCTCGCGGAGACGACAGAGCGGATCATGGACGAGTTGGACTGGTTCGCGTCCGAGTACCAGGGGGCGATAGCGGCGTTCAAGGAGGCCGGTGAGGAGGTCACGTCGACGGTCAACGAGGTCGCCGAGGCGGTCCCACTCACCAAGCAGGACGTGCGCCGTCTCGACGGCGAGATCGATCGCCCCCGAATGGACCAGGGGTGGCCCTGGGACATCTGGTGGGAGAAAGGCGATAAGCGCTGGCGGCGGTTTGATATCAACTGGCAGGAGCCGATCGAGGACGATCCGGAGCCACCGCTGCTGGACAGCGGGGCCATTGACAGCCTCCGTCAAAAAACTGACGCGTTCGCGGACACGTTCGAGGAGGAGTTACACCCACACTTTTCAGGCGCGGGGAAGGAACGGCAGTTCGGGGCCAGCACCATCGACGTCATCGAGCAGTTCAACACGATGGGCGACGCCGCGATGGTCGTCGCCGGCCTCATACGCCTGTACGAACACTACGAGACAGTCACCGGCAGTAAGTACGTCCAGGAGAATCTCTCGAACGATCCGATCCGCAACCGGCTAGTCAAGTATCTCACAGCGTCAGGAACGGGGCCAAACCCGGATCCACCATTGTTTGAACTCGACTATCGCGGACAGTACTCACACACTGCGTTTGTACATGCAAGAACTGTCGGCGAAGATCGAGCCGAGGCGCTTGCCCAAACCGAACCTGTGATGTCTATTAACGGTTCGACATCGCTGTCTGGAGAACTACAGCTACAAAGCCTCGTGAAACCACTGACTGTTGATGACGATCGGGTTGATGTTTGCTACGCTATCGTCAACATGTGGGAGAACACCGTAAGATACAGTGAGGAGTTTCCGTCGCAGACTATTTTTTGTCAGCGGTACACGAATACAGACGCGGCCAGATCCGCAACACGCTCCCTGTTGGACCGGAACACTGTCTGGCAATCGGATCAAATTGAAGTACAGATCGGCGGGGAAGGTGGCACGAACTGGACGCCAATCGTGTACTCTTACGAGAGCGAGCAATGGTATGCACTCTTTAAACAAGTGGGACGGACGACATACATTACAGGAGTATCCCGTCGACCGTTCGAACACCGGGACGAAGATTGGACCGACCCGTTGGAACTATCTTGGATTCGGACCGGCGAACCGGTGCAGGCGTGAACTAACACAGGGTCAGAAAGATTACGTCTGTTTGAAGAAGAATCGTTGCTTGTCCCCGTTACTCAGGACGAGCGTAACCGTCACGTCGGCATCCGCTGCCGAGTCGGTGATTTCGAGCGATCCCAGGTCTGCAGGAGAATTCTTATCATATTCGAAGTATCTGAAGTCTATCGTGACGCTGTCGTCGTCCGGTCCGATTTCTGCATACGTTCCACCTTCGTCTTCGAGATCGTACGATGTTCCATCCGCAGCGAACGATTTTCCGTTCCCCTCAGCATTAGCCGACCCAGGCGTCGTCGAGCCTTGAATCTCGAACTCTTCGCCTTTTTTATCATTTATCTGGACATTGGTGGCGATATCGGTCACGTCAATCGAAAACTCCTCAACTGTTACCAGTGAGTCACCGGTATTTTCGATATCAAATATTAGTTGATCACCAGCAGTATCTACTTCATCTCCAACTGAACCGACCGGCTGGAGCGCCTGATTTGATACCCCATCCGCACCCGGCGTCACGGTGAACGTATCGGCACCAGTTCCACCACCCGGGAATGTGTAACTGAGCGTGATATCAACCGGTTCGTCCGACATGTCGACGTTTGTTGACCCGAACCCGTAAAACTCGTACAGGTAGAACTTCATCTGACCACCGTCCGAAGAAACGACTGGGTTCGCGTTGTTGAGGAATCCGTCAGAGTCTATGTCGATAGATCCGGGGAGTGTAATCCCGTCGTTGATATCGTTGTATCCGTTCGAGACATCTCCGTCGACGTACAGTTCGTTCCGGCCGGGTCCAGGAGGTTCGTTGTCCCCGTATACGTCCGTGAGAGTGTCGATGTTGTTACTCTGTGGTGCGATATTGATGTCAGTAACGGTGACGTCCTGTCCGTAATCATTAGTAATACTGAAGTTAACTCCTCCTGGCGCAGAGTAATAGTCTGGCCCATCGTACGCCTCAGCGTCCTCGTTGTAGCGCAGTTCGCCACTCGGGCTAGTACTGCCGGTTCCTGGCTGTTCCACGTTCACTTTGAACGTCACTTTCTCCCTGTCCATCTCCGTCGCGTCGTCACTAGCGTTGAACACGATGTCTTTCCAGCCATTGCCGCTCGCTGTATACAGGAACGTGGCTCGGCCATCGGTTCCAGTCGTCTTCGTCGACTGATCCAGATCGTTGCTTGTGATGTCTGAAGCGGTTTTGTTCAGTCTCACGGGAACGTCACTGAGGGGATTGTTGTATTCGTCACGTGCCTCGACGACGAGTTTCTGGGTGTTACCCTGCGTAACGGACGAACCGTTACCTTCCACGTCAGTCACGTAACGGAATTCCGGTTCGCGTACGCCGCCTCCGACGCCGACTCGCGCCATCCGGAGCGTGTAGTTGACATCGCGTTCCAGTTCGATTTGCAACAGACCGTACTCGCCGTCCAGCGCGTTCTCGTCCACGTCGACGTTCGTGACGTGCTCTTTGTCCCCTACGAGGCCCTGCCAGTCGTCCGTCGAGAGTCGCGTCGGCAGTTCGAGCCGGATGTTCTCGGATCGGTTCCAGACCGATACTGACGTGGTCGAGCTGCTTGCGGACTGAACGTCCAGCGAAATCCGGTCCGACCGGCTCGTACCGAGCGAGCCGTTCAGCGTGACGAGCGTCAGGCGTTTCCCGTCGATGAGTTGCTGGCCCGTGATGTTGTTCGTGTTGTCCCGGAACTCGTTGTACAACACGCTGTTCTCGTAGACCGTCGTCGGTGCCTCGCTGTACAAATTGTAATCGGGCGCGTACACTAGCGATCCCGTCGTGAAGTTCCGGGCAGTGCCGTTCCAGACATCGCCAACCTCGTCGCTCTCGCTCGGACTCGTGTCTGCGTTCTGAATCGACAGGTTGTAACTCCCGTTTGTGGTCCGCTCGGTCCGGATCGTTCCCGACGGCGGTCCAGGGTTGAGAGCGGCGAGACGACTGGGATACCTGACGCCTAGGTCGACAGAGACGGAGCGGCCAGTGCCACCACCCGGAATCGACACGATGGCGTTCCGCACCTCCTGCATCTGCCCCTGCACACGCTGGTTGTGGTTGAACTCGATTTCCTCGTTCTGGTTCGGGACGACGAAGGCCTGATACGTGCTGAAACTGATGATCAGGATACCGAACAGGAGGACAGCTCCGATCTGGATCGCTTGTCCTCGCCGGTCGTCCCTGAGTCGCATATACGGTGAACTTGAATATCCAGAGTGATATATATAGCGACTACTCACCACTGGCTGACGCGTCGGTACGGACTGCAAGACCGGGCGCCGTGACCAGCTGTCGGAGCAAAATCAGTCCCTGCGTGGTTTCGACTCTCGGGACCGTCGCCCGAACGTTCCCGCTCGCCCCATTGTGGACCCACGAATCCTGTTTGCAGTTTACTCGCTGTCCTCGTCTTCCTCGACGACCTCGGGGTCGCTCATCGCCGTCTGGAGGCTGTCGAGCCCGTTGACCCACTCGGCGACCAGCCCGAAGTCCAACTCCTCGGCCAGATCCATGGCCAGTTCGTCGCCGTCGATGATGCGCGTCCCCGCCTGCGCGCAGTAGCCAAGCGCCGCATCGAGGTCCTCCTCGGCCTCGGCGTCGGCGGCCGCGCGGACGTACTCCTCGATGGTGCCGTCCTCGGCGACGCCGCCAGCGATGTACTCCTCGGCCGCGTAGAAGACACAGACCAGCGAGGTCTGGACGCCGTCGACGAGCATCAGTTTCTCCTCGTCGTCCAGTTCGACCTCCGCGAGCACGATGTCGCGGACCTCGGCCAGTTCCTCGACGGCCTCCTCCTCGTCGAGGTGGCCGTCGTCGTGGGCCGTGATGATCTTCGCGACCGCGATGGCGGTGTCGTCCTGGAGGTTCAACAGGAGCCGCGCCGAGTCCTCGTCCTCCGGGTCGATCTCCTCCTCGTCGATCCGGTCGATCCAGTTCTGCCAACGCTCTGCCGTGTAGTACGCTCCCGGCGGTTCACTCATACCTCGCCCTATACACAGCCGAGCATATAAACACCCTGAGCCGCGCTCGTCGACGCCGCCGAACCTGTCACCCGCCCACAGATTACACGAACGGGTCGCCCACGCATGTGACGTCTACGCGTCGAGATCGGCGTACTGGCGCAGGAGACCGCATTCGGGACACAGCAGGGTCAACACGGGCTGCCCGTCGGTGAGGCCGAGTCGTCCGAGCAGTCCCTCACGGCTGTCGGCGGTCCGCACGAACGGGGCCTGGGACTCGGCGAGCCCCTTTTTCATACCGAAAGTCACCCGCTCCATCGGAACCGCACAGTCGGGACAGTCGATATCCATGCGCCGCCTTCGGTATCAACGAGAATCAGTCGTTCGGACCCGCTCAGTTCCCGCCCAGCGTGGCCTCGGTATCGATGCCGTACACCCGCGACGGCGTCTCGACGTGTGCGTTCCGGACCGCGTCCTCGTGGCCTTCTTCGAGCAGCCACCGCACGCGACGCGGGACGGTCTTGGGACCGAGGACCGCGCCCGGCCGGTCGGGGTCGTCGATGAAGTCCGTCTCCATCAGGAACGGCTCGTCCGCCTGGGACGCGACGTCGAGTTCGTCCTTGTTCGAGAGAACGCTCGCGATTGGCCCCTCGACGTGCCCGCCTGAATAGTGTTTTACGACGCGCTCGCGCGGGAGCCCGCGTGCCTCGGCCCACTCGGCGACCTCGCTGAAGTCCTCGCCGCCCTCGGTGTGGAGCTGGACGGCACAGCCCGTCTCGGCGGCCACCTCGAAGGCGTGTTTCATCACCTCGTTCGAGGCGTCCCAGACCGCGTCGCGCACGTCGTAGTGGGGTCGACCGGACTTGATCGCCAGCGCCGGCCCCTCGGCGACGTATTCGGCGGCCACGTCGAGACCGGCACACATCAGGTCGCGGGCTTCCTCGGGCTCGTAGCCGCGCTCGTCCAGTTTGGAGATCAGCGCGGGATGGACGCCCAGGACCGGCCAGGCGCGGCCGTCCAGGACCTCGGTGGCGGCCTCGACGGCCTCGACGGTGAGGTCGAAGCCCTCCCGGAAGTCCTCGGGGTCGTCGACCTCGACGCCGAGCAGCCAGGAGGGTTTGTTCAACACGAGGAGGTGCGTCCCGCCGAGCTCGGCGAAGTCCTCGACTGCTGCGGTGTTCCGGCCGTTGACCGGGTCGAGGTGGAGGTGGTTGTCCAGCACCGGCGTGTCGAGTTCGTCCATGTCCGTGGAGGGGCCTGCCGGCGGCAAAAGCGGTTCGCCTCCGTCCGGTGACGGAACGGCTTTGTGTCCGCCCCGGGTTATCCGGCCCAATGGCAGGGGCCACGGTCGCAGCGACCGACGTCGTCGTCATCGTCGTCGCCACGCTCGCGGTCTGGAAGGGCAGCGACTGGCTCGAAGGCGCGAGCGACGAACTCTCGACGTACTACGGGCTTCCGCTGGTCGTCCAGGGCGCCATCGTCGCCGCCGTCGGGTCCAGTCTCCCGGAACTCGCGTCGGTCGTCTTCGCCGCGGTCTTTGCCGGCTCCCTGGAACTCGGAGTGGGCGCGATCGTCGGGTCGGCCATCTTCAACATCCTCGTCATCCCGGCGCTCGCCGGCATCGTCACCGACGATCACATCGAGGCCAATCGCACGCTCGTCTACAAGGAAGCGCAGTTCTACATGCTCGCGGTCTCGGTGTTGCTCATCACGTTCGCGCTCGCGGTCATCTACTACCCCGACGCGAGTGCCGCCACCGACCTCGTGGGCTTCGTGACGCGCCCGCTCGCCGCCATTCCGCTCGCCCTGTACGGCCTCTACGTCTTCATCCAGTACCAGGACACGAGCGACCACGTGGCCGAGCCACCGCCGGCCGACCTCGACGTAAAAAAGCAGTGGGGGTATCTCCTGGCTGGCCTCGTCCTCATCCTCGTCGCCGTCGAGCGACTCGTCCACTCCGTCGACGTCATCGGCCAGTCGCTCGGCATCCCCTCGTTCATCATGGGCGTGACGATACTCGCGGCGGCGACGAGTCTGCCGGACAGCCTCGTGAGCGTGCGCGCAGCGCGCGAGGACCGCAGCGTCGCGTCGCTGGCAAACGTCCTCGGTTCGAACACGTTCGACCTCCTCGTGGCGATTCCCGTGGGCGTCATGATCGTCGGCCGCGCGCCCATCGACTTCGCGATGGCCGTCCCGATGTTCGGGGTGTTGACCGGCGCGACGATCCTGCTCTTTACCGTCCTGCGAACCGACCTCTCGCTGACCGACCGCGAGGCGTACGTCCTGTTGCTCACGTATGCGATCTTCATCGGCTGGGTCGTGGTCGAGACGGTCAGTGACGTGGTCGACCTGCTGCCGAATTAGCGGGGCCTGCGGGCGAATACCGAAGGCCTGGGGTGATCCGCTCGGCTTCGCCCGTCTTCTTATACGAGTGGGGAGGGAACATCGAGTCGATGCGCGCCGCAGCCTTCAGCGAACTGACCGGCCCGGACGGCGTCTCGATAGTGGACCGACCGACTCCCCAGCCCGGACGAGGGGACGCAGTCGTCGACGTCGAAGCGTGTGCGATCAACCACCACGACCTCTGGGTCCTCGAAGGGGACTCCGCGATGGTCGATACGGACGATCTGCCGTTCGTCAGCGGCCTCGACGTCGCCGGGACCGTCCGGGAGGTCGGCGAGGGCGTCACTGGCGTCGAACCGGGGGATCGCGTGGTGCTCTGCCCCAACGAGACGTGCGGGACGTGTCGCTACTGCCGGGAAGGACCGGAGAACCTCTGTGAGAACTTCGCCCTCTACCACGGCGGCCTCGCCGAGGCAGCCAACGTCCGTGCCGACCGTCTCGTCGCGCTCCCCGACGACGTGGGGTCGGTCGAGGCGGCCGCGCTTCCGACGGCCTATATGACCGCCTTGCACATGCTCCGCCGGGTCGAGGCCGGGCCAAGCGACCTGGTGTTCGTTCCGGGCGTGACCGGCGGCGTCGGCGTCGCGGGCGTCCAACTCGCGGCGGTTCTGGGCGCTCACAGCGTCGGGACCTCCTCCTCGGGGGCGAAACTCGACCGCCTCGAATCGCTCGGCCTCGACCACGCGATCGAAGGCACCGACCCCGAGGAGATCCGCGACGCGGTCACCGATATCGGGCCGGTCGACGGGGTGCTCAACCACCTCGGTGGTGCGTACACTCAGCTCGGGCTCGACGTCATGCGGCGCGACGGCCGGATGGCCATCTGCGGACGGACGGCCGGTGGCACGTCCGAGATCGACATTCCCGACCTCTTCCTCGGCCACAAACGGATCATCGGGAGTACGATGGGAACCCAGCGGGACCTGGAACGGCTCGTCGAACTCGTCGCCGACGGCGCGCTCACGCCCGAAATCGACGAGACCTATCCGCTCGACGAAACCGGCGAGGCGTTCGCGGCGATGCAGGACCGAAAGAGCGTCGGAAAGCTCGTCGTGACGCCGTAGTCGCGTCGGTCACTCCAGCGTGACGGCGTCGTGTGCGGAATTGCGGAGCGCGTCCGAGCGGCCGTGTTCGCCTGGGGCGATGGCGAACGTAGTGACGTTCCGTAGCGCGGCCGCCTCGACGGCCGGTTTGAAATCCGTGTCCCGCGAGGCGATGGCCAGCACGTCGATGTCCCCCGCTGCGACGAGCGTGGTCGCGTCGACGGCGAGTTTCACGTCGACGTCGCCGCTCGTCGTCACGACCTCGAACCCGTTGGCCTCGGCCGCCTGAATCAGGCCGGACGATGCGTTTTCGTCGAGGTACAGGCGCGTCGCGACGAGTTTCCCCTTTCGGGCTGCGGCCTCGCGCACGTCCGAGAGGTCCACGTCGAACTCCGAACGCAACACGTTCGGCCCGTCGACGAACAGCCCGACGCGTTCGGCTTCGTCACCGTCCAGCAGTCGACCGAGCAGTCCCATATCCAGCCATACGCGTGCTTTGATAAATCACTGGCCGTTTCGGTCACCGTCCGGCCCGTCAGAATCGACAGGAGACCAACCGCGGCGACGACCCACGTTGTCGGTAATTGATATTGGGAGCGACAGACGTGACAACTATTATTCGATTTGGTAACGAAACCGGGGGCGCTCGCGGCTGCTTATAAACACCTTCGGAACCCAAGCAGGGGTAGTTTATGGGTTCGAATGAAAAGGCAGGAGTGTGATGAATCGCGATTCGTTAGGGCGCGAAGCCGGCAGTACACTGGAGGGTCGCTTTCAGTTCTCGGACGGATTCGAGAGGGGACATGAACGGATCAGACCGTCCGCGGCCGTGGACCGATGAGATGACAGGGCGAGATACCGGGCCGTTCGGTCCAGTGATCTACGACGGGGCCGTGGTATGAGCGTCATCGCGAGCGTCCGGCTCGACGGGTCGGATTTCGCGCTGGGCCGTGCGTTTCGGGCCGTCCCGGACACGACGGTCCGGGTGGAATCCATCGTCCCCATCGCCTCGGCGGTGATGCCGTACTTCTGGATCGAGGCGACGGAGATCGAGGGGGTCACGCGCGTACTCCGGGACGCCGACTCCATCGAGGCCGTGACGGTCATCGACGAGATGGACACGAAACAACTGCTCAAAGTCCAGTGGGCCGAGGAACCCGACGAACTGGTGTCCATCCTGCTCGACACCGAGGCGATCGTCCTGCAAGCGGCGATGTCCGACGCCGACTGGACGTTCCGGTTGCGGTTCCCGGACTACGATGACCTCTCGGCGTTCAGCCGGCGGTGTCGCGAACACGACGTTCGGATCGAACTCGAGCAACTGTACAGTCCGAACCGGTCGACCCAGGAGTCACAGTACGACCTCACGCCCGAGCAACGGGAGGTGCTCGTCACGGCCGTCGAACACGGGTACTTCGAGGTGCCGCGAGGAGTCACGCTCGACGAACTCGGCGATCTGCTGGGCATCTCGGATTCGGCCGCGTCACAGCGGCTCCGGCGAGGACTGGCGACGCTGCTGGACTCGACGCTCCTCGATTCACAGGACCTGATGAAGTGAGTCTCACGCGGGGTCAGCACACGCGCCCGCCTGCACGGTGATGAACCCGTCGTCCGTCACCGTCACGACCTGGCCCGCGAGTTCGAAAGTGACCGAGACGCTGCCGTCGCCCGGCCCGGACCCGAGCAGCGCGATCAGCGCGTCCGCGTCGATCACGTCGTTCAACGGTTCGGGCATCGCCAGCGGGTCGGTCCCCGTCTCCGCGGACACCGCGCGGACGACGGCACTGGGTATCGTCTCCGGTTCGGTGAGTTCCCAGGTCGTCCGCCTGACGTCGTCGTCCCCGCCCGTGTCCGCTGCCCCGTCCGACTCCGGATCGTCTCGGTCAGACCCCATATACGGGTCAAAAGTCACCTTTGTAATCAAAGGTACGACTTATGTTTTTACTGGAGGCAACGGCGATCCTCGTCGGCTTCAGTCGGTCGCAACCGCCGCTTCGACGAGGCGTTTCACCCCGCGACGGAGTCGCTGCGAGACCGCGGTATCGGAGACGTCGAGTTCCAGTGCGATCTCGTCGAGCGTCGCCTCCCGCGGCACCTCGAAGTAGCCCAGTGCCAGGGCGAGTCGGAGCGTCTCGTGTTGGGTCGGCGTCAACAGTCGCCCCTCCTCGGCGTCCGTGCCCGGATGGTGGAGACTGACGAGTTCCGTCTCGATCCCGCTGCGTCGGCAGTTCCGGTCGAACGCGGCGAGTGCGTCCCGGTCCGGAAACCGGATCCTGAGCCGCCAGTCATCGTCCTCGATGATTCCTTCGATAATCGAGCCCCGAGACGACGCCACTTCGGACAGGAGCGCGTCGTCCGTCCCCCGCCAGCGGACTTTCAGGAGCCGTCCCCGCTCGGTACGGTCGAGTGTCGTCACATCGGCGACGGACCGGTCGGTCCGCAGGGCGTCCATCGCGTCATCGTTCCCCCCGAAAACCCAGAGATACGGCACGACTTCCTCGCCGGCCGGAATCACTGATTCGAGCGTTATCTGCAGGTCGGGATGCGCTTCCAGGGACTCGGCGAGGAGAAACCCCCGTCTCGGAACCGAATACACCGAGATAACGGTCATGCCACTCGGATGTGATTTCGAACCGACAAAGTTCTTCGGCCGGCATTTGCACGCCTCGTCAGGAGACGTCGGGGACGAGCGGCGCGTCGACTTCGGCGTCCACCGCCCTGTCGGCCGGGGACGGGAGGTCGACGCCACCGTCCGAGACGTACGTGGCAGTTGGCAGTTCGGGCACTATCGGGTCGATGTCGTCGCGTCGAGGCCGGTTCATGATCAGAGCGGACTCCGCGTCCTCGTTCACCCGTCCCACGTCCACCAGCATAAACCTTCATGATCTTTCCTGATTGACTGGTGCCGTCGTTCGGTTCCGGCCCCTCGAATCGCGGATATCGTCAGCTTAAGGACCCGCTCTCGCGTCCGCACACACATGGCATTGACGAGCGCGCTGGTGACAGGCGCCGCGTTGGGGGTCCGGCACTCGCTCGAGGCCGACCACCTGGCGGCGATCGCAACACTCGTCGACGATGAGTCGGCGGCCCATCCCGGAATCGTCGGCACCTCCTGGGGAATCGGCCACACGATCCCGATCTTCGCGATCGGACTGCTGTTCGCGGTGCTGGGCGTCTCGCTGCCCGAACCGGTGACCCTGGCGGCCGAGTTGCTCGCCGGGCTGATTCTCGTCGTCCTCGGGGCCCGGATGTTGGTCGCCGCCACCGGTCGGCTCCCCGTCCGTAGTCACGCCCACGGTGGGATGGTTCACAAGCACCTGCATTTGCGCGGGATCTCGGTCGGCGCGTTCCACACGCACATCGACGACGAATCGTTCCTCGTCGGGATCGTTCACGGCCTGGCCGGCAGCGGTGCCGTCGTCGTCACCCTCGTCGCGACCGCCTCGACCGTCACGGCGTCGCTGTTCCTGCTGGGCGCGTTCTCCCTGGTCACCGTCGTCACGATGGGGCTGCTGTCGTACCTCTGGGGGAACGTCCTCACCACCCGAGCCCAGCGCGGCCTCCAGACCGTCGCCGGCCTCGGGACGGTTGCGGTCGGCCTCCACCTCGCGTCCACCACCGCCTTCGGTGTCGCGCTCCTCCCGCTGTAGGTCGGTCCCGACCCGACTCGCACGTCCTGTTTCGGTTGTGTTCCCGTCAGCCCGCGGCCGAAGCAAGGTTTATTACCCAGTAATATTCTCTAGTTGTACATGCCGCGAACGCAGCTACAGCGAGCGCGCGACGGCGAGATCACCGAGGCGATGGAGCGGGTCGCAGCCCGGGAGAACCGGGACCCGGCGTTCGTCCGCGAGCAGGTGGCCGAAGGACAGGCCGTCATCCCCGCGAACCACGGTCACACGGCGCTGGACCCGATGATCATCGGGCGTGAGTTCTCGACGAAGGTCAACGCGAACATCGGCAACAGCGAGACGACCAGCGACCTGGCAGGAGAACTCCGCAAGCTCCACACGGCAGTCCACTACGGGGCGGACACGGTGATGGACCTCTCGACCGGCGAGGACATCGACGAGATCCGGGAGGCGAACGTGGACCACTCGCCGGTGCCGCTCGGAACGGTCCCCATCTACGAGGCGGTCAAGCGCGCAGGGGGCGCGGCCGACCTGACCCATGAACTCCTCCTGGAGGTCATCGAGAAACAGGCCGAGCAGGGCGTCGACTACATGACCATCCACGCCGGCGTGTTGATGGAACACCTCCCGCTGACCGACGGCCGGAAGACCGGCATCGTCTCCCGGGGCGGCTCGATCCTGGCCCAGTGGATCGAAGAGAACGGGATGGAGAACCCCCTCTACGCGAAGTTCGAGGAAATCTGTGCGATCTTCCGCGAGCACGACGTGACATTCAGCCTCGGGGACGGCCTGCGACCGGGGTGTCTCGCCGACGCCAGCGACGAGGCCCAGTTCGCCGAACTGGAGACGCTCGGCGAGTTGACGCGGGTCGCGTGGGACCACGGCGTCCAGGTGATGGTCGAAGGTCCCGGTCACGTCCCGATGGACGAGATCGAGGCCAACGTCGCGAAACAGCAGGAGATCTGCGACGGCGCGCCCTTCTACCTGCTCGGGCCGCTGGTGACCGACGTCGCGCCGGGGTACGACCACATCACGAGTGCCATCGGCGCAACGGAGGCAGCCCGCGCGGGCGCAGCGATGCTCTGTTACGTCACGCCCAAGGAACACCTCGGACTGCCAGAGGAGGCGGACGTTCGGGACGGTCTCGCGGCGTATCGCATCGCCGCCCACGCCGGCGACGTGGCCAACGGACTGCCCGGCGCGCGGGACTGGGACGACGCCCTCTCGGAGGCGCGCTACGACTTCGACTGGCGACGGCAGTTCGACCTGGCGCTGGACCCCGAACGCGCCCAGGCGTTCCACGACCAGACCCTGCCGGGAGACAACTACAAGGAAGCGCGCTTTTGCTCGATGTGCGGCGTCGACTTTTGCTCGATGCGTATCGATCAGGACGCCCGCGACGTCGCGGACGGCGAGATGGCAGCTATCGAAGACGAGACTGATCTGGAGCGCTCCGAGGCCGCCGAGGTGAACCTGCCACCGACTGGAACCCACGACATGAGTCGCGTCCCGGACCTGCCCGATGCGGTGACACCCGACCACGATCACGGCACGGAGTCGGGCGAGGCCGACGACTGACGGGACTCCTTAGTGCTGTGAACGCCGGAATTAGAACAGCGAGATACCCAGGCTGTAGTCCCAGGCCTGCGGGCCGATGGCCGCGATGACGAGCGCGCCGCCGGCCAGCGAGACGTTCTTGAGGAACTGCGTCATTTCGGTCTGCTGGTCTTCGGCCGGGACCGCCCAGAAGTCGTGGAAGACGACCCCCGAGACGACGAGGAAGCCGGCGATGACCACTGCGCCGACCACGGGCAGGACGCCGGCGATGATGCTCACGCCGCCGAGGACGAGCAACACCCCGGAGGCCAGGACGCCGAACTTCGGCGCGGGGAGCCCCTTGAACTCGGCGTATCCCGTCATCTCCTCGGTCTGCATGAAGTGGTTCAGCCCGGTGAAGGCGATGACGCCGCCGAACAGCACGCGGCCGACGAGCAGCGCGACGCCTTCTGCCCCAGTGATCGCCATCAGGCGGTCACCTCTACGAAATGAGAGGTTTTCGTACGATTATCGACTGACTGCGGATTCGCGGTGTGTACCGACATCGTTCACTCCTGCTACGACGCCAGCCAATATATCCGTTTGGCGACATGAGTGATACCGGGTGACATCGATGCCACTAGCCGTCGCCGGTCCACCAGAGGGGGCGAAAAGCACGAAAAAGACGGGCAGCGCTACTCTTCGACGACTTCGACCTCGTGGCCGTCGTTGGTCTTGGTGAAGGCGTACCGGTTGTCGCAACTCTCGGGGTCGCGGTAGTCCTCGGCGTGGCGGGTCATCAGCGTCTCCCACGTGTCCTGGAGGTCGTCGGCCCGGACCGCGACGTGGCCCCAGGCGTCGCCCATCTCGTAGCTGCGCCCGTCGTAGTTGTAGGTGAGTTCGACCGACATCTCCTCGGGGGCGGCCTCGGCGGGTTTGAGGAAATAGAGCGCGAAGTCGTCGAACTCCTCGCGGCGGAACAGGTCGTATTCGAGTTTCCGGGTGTACCAGCCGATGGCGGCGTCGGCGTCCTCGACGCGGAGCATCGTGTGGTCGAGACTCCACTTCGCGCCGTGGTCGCGCTCGACGATCTCGATCTCGTGGCCGTCCGGGTCCGTGACGAAGGCGTACTGCCCGCCACAGGAGTCGGGGTCCCGGTAGTCCGCGACACCCTGGTCCATGAGTTGCTCGTAGGCGTCGTAGACGTCGTCACAGCGGACGGCGATGTGGCCCCAGGCGTCGCCCATGTCGTAGGTCCGGTCGTCGTGGTTGTACGTGAGCTCCAGCATCGCGCCGTCCTCGTGTTTGTCCGGCGGCGCGAGGAAGACGTTGGTGAAGGTCTCGGCCTCCCAGCGGCCGTACTCCTCGTAGTCGAAATGCGTCTGGTACCAGTCCAGGGACGCTTCGAGGTCCTCGACGCGCATCATCGTGTGGTCGAGCGTCGCGTGCATACCCGAGGGGACGGCCGGAGACGCGAAAAGGCTAGGGTCTCATACGGACTGCTGTAGAACATTTCCGTATCGACCGCCCGCTGTCGGGCGGTCGTAGCGGTACACAGCTACAGCAAACCGTATCAGTCCGAATCGTGTTCGGCCACGAACAGAATGCGCCGGAACGCGGTCCCGTAGTACCGCCAGACGACGCCCCAGCACAGCACCGTTCCGACCGGCACCGCTGTGTAGCCAGGGAGGCGGAGGAAGCCGACCGCGAACAGGACGTTGCTCAGTCCGGCCAGAACGAGGACGGCGGCGGTGACGCGGGCGTCCTCGCGCCAGAAGCGGCCGGAGAGAGCGTTCACGAGGGCGATCCCCAGCAGCACCGCCGCGATGCCGTACGCGACGAGATACTGCGGGAGACTCCCTGGCCCCGCCGTATACCGAAGGTAATAGTCCCAGATCGCAGTGAACGAGAGGACTTCCGGGGTGACGAAGCCGAAGGGGAAAAACAGCGTCGCCGTGCCACGCGCGAACACGACCGTCCAGGGGACGACGGCCAGGACGAGCACGGCCAGCAACCGGCGGCGAGGAGTCGCCATCACTTCTCGGCCACGATGCGCAGCACGTCCTCGTCGGCGAGTTCGTGGTCCCGACCGACCTGCTGGTCGTCGTGTTTGGCGCTCGCCCCCGAGACGCGGGCGAAGCGGAACCGCTCGTCGAAGCGGCCGCCGATCTCCCTGCACACGTCGTCGACGGTGTCACCCCGCCTGACGATCACCGGCTCCTCGTAGTCGACGCCCCGGCCGGGCTTGTCCATGTAGATGCGGATGAGGCCCAGTGCGTCCCAGATCTCCTCTTTGAGCGACTCCAGGCCCTTCTGTTCCTCGGCGCTGATAAAGACGGCCTCGTCGGGGTCGATGTCGTGTTCGCGGAGGCTCTCGTTGACCGTCTCGATGTAGTCCGGTTCGATGAGGTCGGCCTTGTTGACCGCGACGATGGAGGGGATGTACTCGCGATTGTCCATGACGCCGTCGATGAGGCGGTCTAGGTCGACCTGCTCGCCGACGGTCACGTCTGCGTTGATGAAGCCCTGATCGCGGAGGACCTCCTTGACGGTCCCCTCATCGATGTCGAGGTCGACGCTGCTGGTGACCGACAGGCCGTCTTTGCCCTTCCGGCGGATGGACACTCGGGGCGGGTCCTGGTCGACGCGCACGTTGTTCTTGTAGAGTTCCTCGTAGAGGCGCTGGTACTGATCGATCTCGAAGACGTCGAGCATGAACACGACCAGATCGGCGGTACGGACGACCGACAGCACGGCCTGGCCGTCGCCCTTGCCGCTGGCCGCGCCCTCGATGAGACCCGGCACGTCGAGCAGTTGGATGTTCGCGCCGTTGTACTTGAGCATCCCCGGGTAGACGTCGAGCGTCGTGAACTCGTAGGCCCCCGTCTCGCTGTCGGCGTTGGTCAAGGCGTTGAGGAGGGTGGATTTGCCGACGCTGGGAAAGCCCACGAGCGCGACGGTGGCGTCGCCGTGTTTCTCGACGGCGTAGCCGCCGCCACCACCGGAGCTGTCCTGCTGTTCGAGCTTCTCCTTTTTCTGTGCGAGTTTGGACTTGAGTCGGCCGATGTGTGCCTCCGTCGACTTGTTGTACGGAGTCTCGGCGATCTCCTCTTCGATCTCCTCGATTTCCTCCTCAAGACCCATTACCGGGTACTCGACCGTCCCGCCGCAAAAGCGCTTTCGTTGTCCCCAGTCACGGACCGACCCGCGGTCCGACAGGATTTATACCCGAGCCACGGCAAGCGTCTCGGCATGACGATTACGGAGTCCGATCTGCCGGGGGTCGGCAAGAAGTTCGAGATCGACCTCGACGACGAGTCCGAGCTGATCGTTCTCATCCACAACACGGGGAAACGCGAGGTGTTCCACCGGGCCGACCCGGACGCGGACTCCGAGAAACTGTTCGACCTGTCGGACGACCTCGCCCGGAAGGTCGGCTCGATCATCGAGGGATCACACTTCCAGCCGGTCGAAGCCGAGACCCAGGAGACCACGCTGCCGGGCGGCATCTTGCTGGAGTGGTACGAACTCCACCCCGGGTCGCCGCTCGTCGGGGAGACCCTCGAAAGTGCCGACATCGGAGCCGAAACCGGCGCGACCGTCGTCGCCATCCAGCGCGGCGACGAGACGATCGACAGCCCGCCGCCGGACACCGGCCTGGCGGAGGACGACACGCTGATCGTCGTCGGGACCCGCGAGAACTGCGCCGACTTCGAGTCACTGCTGACCGACGACGAATGACCGGCGTGAACACGGGGGCATCGACCACGGACACAGCGACAGCGACGGCGGGAGGCGTCTGACGCGTGGCCGAGTTGTTGCTGGAGGTCGGCGTGTTGTTCACGGCGGTCGCGGCCGTGGGAGCGATCGCCAGCCGGGTCCGCCAGTCGGTCATTCCGTTTTACATCGTGGTCGGGATGGTACTCAGCGAGTTCGTCGCCGGTCGCGCGGGCGTCCCGTACGTCAGCGAGTCCGAGTTCGTCTCGCTCGGCGCGGAGTTGGGGATCGTCCTCCTACTCTTTTTCCTCGGGCTGGAGTTCAACATCGACCGGTTGCTCGCAAAGCGCACTCAGATCGGGAAGTCGGGGACGATCGACCTCCTGATCAATTTCAGCGTCGGCTTCGCGTTGGGCTGGCTGTTTTTCGATGCCGCCCTCCCGGCGTTCCTCGTGGCGGGGATCGTCTACATCTCCTCGTCGGCGATCATCACCAAGTCGCTGCTCGATCTCGGGTGGATCGCCAACAACGAGGCCGACGCGATGCTCGGCACGCTCGTCTACGAGGACCTCGTCATCGCGGTGTACATCGCGATCGCCTCGGCGCTCGTCCTGGGCGGCGGCGACGTCGGCGACATGCTGACGTCCGTCGGGACGGCGCTCGGGTTCATCGTCGTACTGCTGGTCGTCGTGTACTGGGGGACGCCGCTGTTCTCGCGGCTCCTCGACACCGACAACCGGGAGTTCCTCGTCTTGCGTACCGTCGGCGTGACCGTCCTGGTCGCCGGGGTCGCGCTCGCACTGGGCGTCAGCGAGGCGGTCGCCGCGTTCTTCGTCGGCATGGGTTTCTCCGCAACCGACGGCGTCGCCCACCTAGAGGAGTTGCTCGAACCGCTCCGAGACGCGTTCGCCGCGGTGTTTTTCTTCTGGATCGGCCTCGTCACCGACCCGCTGTCGCTCGGCGGCGTCGTCGGGCTGGTCGCGGCGGCGGTCGTCGTCACCACGCCGACGAAGGTCCTAAGCGGCTACCTGGGCGGGCGCGCCTACGGGCTCGACGTCAAGCGCTCGACCCGGGTCGGCCTCGGGATGACGACGCGCGGGGAGTTCTCGCTCATCATCGCGACAGTCGCGATCACCGGCGCGAACACGGGCGTCCTCTCCGCGTCGCTCGCGAACACGATCAACGCGTTCGCCGTCGGGTACGTCCTCGTCATGGCCGTGCTGGGAACCACCCTGATGCAGTACGCCGGCCCGCTGGAGCGACGGGCCGTCGAGTGGTTCGGCCACGAGAACGGCAGCGAGGAAGTCGCGATAAGCGACTAAGCCGGGCACAGCGAACGATTCCGACACACCTATACGCCGAGATAGTGTCAGTGTAACTGATGCCCGACGCGGCGATGCTGCGCGACAGCACGCAAATCCTGCTCCCCGAAGCCGCCATCGAGGGGCTCCGGGACGAGCTAGAGGAACGGTTCACGCTGACCATCCTCTCGGAGGAGACGCAGGTGCGGATCGTCGGGAGCCCGGTCGAGATCAAGGCGGCCAGTCGGTTCCTCTCGCGCAACGGGATCTCGATCCAGTAACCGAAACCTGTCGCCCAATTGGCGTTTTTTAGACGGAATACCGGTCTGAAAATTTCGGGGTGCGACGGTTCGTAGTGCCAGCTCCGGGCATTTCCGTATATCTATCAGGGATAATTCCACAATTTCCAAAAGATTTTTGATATTTGCGGACGAAGCGGAAGTCGAGTGAGTCGTAGGCTTGGATCCAGAGATCGCATCAGGGTTCGGAAGTGAACAGACCGACACGGCGAGCGGGGAACGGGCGGGTTCGAAGGGCAGCCAGCGGTTCGAGAACCTGTTCGAGAACCTGCAGGACGCCGTCGTCGAGTTCGAGGTCGTCGAGGACACGCCGATCGTCCGTGCCGTCAACCCGGCCTTCGTTGAGCTGTTCGGGTACGAGCGCGACGAGATCCGCGGCAGTTCGCTCAACGAGTACATCGTCCCGGAGGTGTACGCGAGCGAGGCCGAGACGTTCGACACCCGGACGAACGACGGGAAACACAACAAGGCGGTCGTCCGCCGCGAGACGGCGTACGGTCTCCGCCGGTTCCTCTACCGGGGCGTCCCCTTCGAGGGCGCGGACGGTCGGCCGTTCGGGTTCGCCATCTACAGCGACATCACGGACGAGACGCGGCGGGAACACCGGCTGCAGGTGCTCCACCGGTTGCTCCGGCACAACCTGCGAAACAACCTGACCGTCATCGACGGGCTGGCCGACGAGTTAGCTCGGACACACGAATCCGAGTCGGTCGCGAAACCGGCACGCATGATACGGGAGCAGGCGACCGAACTCGGTCACCTCAGTTCGGAGGCCGGTCGCGTCCAGCGGATTCTCGACCGCTCGGCCGACGCCGACAGGACTGTCGACGTGGCACAGCTGTGTGACGGCGTCGTCTCGGAGTACCGCTCGGCCCATCCCGACGCCGAGATCGGGCTCGACGTTCCGGCGACGCTTTCGATCAGCGCGAGCGAGCACCTCGAACTCGCGCTCCAGCAACTCGTCGAGAACGCGATCGAGCACAACGACAGCCCAACGCCGCGTGTTCGCGTGAGCGGCCGGGAGACGACCGGCGAGACACACGACTGGGTCGATATTCGGGTGGCCGACGACGGCCCGCGTATCCCCGACGGGGAACAGCAGGTTATCGACACCGAGCCGAACGCGGATCAGCTCTCACACGGCAGTGGACTCGGGCTGCGACTGGTCCAGTGGATCACCGACGCCGCGGGGGGCACGGTCACAGTCTCGGAAAGCGAGTTCGGCGGGAACCTGATCACGTTGCGGTTCAAGCGGTCCGGTCGCGCGTGACCCTCTCACACGGATTCGTCGGTCGCAAAAGCAACCCTTAAAACTGCGCCCGCGTGATACCGGAGTATATGGCTGGAACCATCGAGGTACTCGTCCCCGGCGGGCAGGCCAATCCTGGGCCGCCGCTCGGCCCGGAGCTTGGCCCGACGCCCGTGGACGTACAGGCAGTCGTCGAGGAGATCAACGAGCAGACCGCCGCGTTCGACGGCACGGAAGTGCCCGTCACCGTCGACTACGACGACGACGGCGAGTTCACCATCGACGTGGGTGTGCCGCCGACGGCGGAGCTCATCAAGGACGAGGCCGGCTTCGATACCGGTAGCGGCGAGCCCCAAGAGGAGTTCGTCGCCGACCTCTCGGTCGATCAGGTCAAACAGATCGCCGAGCAGAAACACCCGGACCTGCTGGCCTACGACCTGAAAAACGCCGCCAAAGAGGTCGTCGGCACCTGCACCTCGCTCGGCGTCACCATCGAGGGGAACAACCCCCGCGAGTTCAAGGAACTCATCGACGAGGGCGAGTACGACGACGACTTCGCCGCGGAAGCGTCGGCGTAACCCGACGCGACTCCGCGCAGTCCTGCAGTTCTCTCGGACCCGACCCACAGGTCAGGAGCGACGCGTTCTCGACGAGGCGTGTCGGGAAACCATGGCTTTCCACGGGTAGGCCGAGCTGTGGCTCCGTAATCCCGAATGAAACCACCCCGTGGGTCCGTAAGGGGAGTACAACAAAGCCGGCCGTCGGGGAAGCGGGACCCGAGGCATGTGTCCACCCGAGCTTGTGGCACGACCGACAGCAGCCGGGAGACCCGGTGCCGAAAGGCAGCGGTCCGTCTCGCGGGTCGTGTCGTGGCAGCCAGCCACGAACGCCGGAACGGCCCGGGGACGGAGGGCGCAGTCGTGAACGTCCAGCGTCTCACGACCGGTGACGCCGAGACGTGGAACGGCCTCGTCGACCGATCACCGGCGGTCACCCCGTTCCACCGGTTCGGTGCGCTCTCGGTGATGGCCGCCCACAGCGGGACGACGCTGCACCCCTTGGTCGGCTACAAGGGCGAAGAGCCGGTGGGCCTCTTCCCGGTGTTCACCGTGGAGAAGGGGTTCGTGACGGCCGCGTTCTCGCCGCCGCCGGACCTGAAGGTCAGCTATCTCGGGCCCGCACTGGTCCCCAGCGACGACCTGAACCAGCGCAAACGGGAGCTTCGACGGCGACGGTTCGTCGACGCGGTACTGGACTGGATCGACGAAGCGTTCGACCCGCGTTACCTGTCGGTCCGGACCAGTCCGACCCACGGCGACCCGCGCCCCTTCGACTGGCACGGCTACCGGACGAGGCCGAACTTCACCTACGTCGTGGACCTCCCGGACGACGAGTCCGATCTACTGGAGACGGTTACGAGCGACCTCCGACGGAATATCCGACAGGGACGGGAGGCCGACTGCGAGATCGAGCGGGTGGGCGTCGAGGGCATCGAACCGATCATCAGCCAGGTCCGCGACCGGCACGCAGCACAGGGACTCTCCTACAACGTGACGACGGAGTTCGTGTGTGACCTCGTGACCGCGTTGCCGGCGGACTGTATCCACGTGTACGTCTGTCGGCGGGACGGAGCGTTCCTCGGCGGGAACGTCGTCCTCGATACCGCTGGGACCGCCTACGGCTGGCAGGGTCTCGCGAAGACCGACCACGACCTCCCGGTCAACGACCTCGTCCACTGGGAGGTCATCCGCGACGCCATCGAGCGCGGGGCGACAGAGTACGACCTGGTCGGCGCGAACGAGCGGCGACTGGCCCGATACAAGGCGAAGTTCTCGCCGCGACTCGCCCGGTATCACAGCGTCGAACACACGACGATGGTGACGAAGGCCGCAGCGGAGGTGTACAAGCGACTGCGGTGAGGACCGACGAGGCAACGGGCGCGCTCGCGGGAGCCACGGGCGGGACGGTACGGGTTCGACGGCTTTAAGTTTCGCATCCGATTCTCTCCAACAGAACAGGCAAGCGCCTGTGACACGCCGTAGGAGCACTACGCGTACTACGGAGGTGGACAATGGCAGATCAGGACATAGAGCAAGCAGTAAATCGCGCACTCGACGAGGCACCGCCGCGGAACTTCCGCGAGACGGTCGACCTCGCGATCAACCTGCGCGACATTGACCTAAACGAACCGTCGAACCGCGTCGATACGGGGGTCGTCCTGCCGGCTGGAACCGGTCAGGAGACCAGTATCGTCGTCTTCGCGGAGGGCGAGACCGCCGTCCGCGCGGAGGACGCCGCCGACGACGTACTCGACGGGGATCAACTCGCAGAACTGGGCGACGACGACGACGAGGCCAAGGACCTGGCCGACGCGACCGACTTCTTCATCGCAGAGGAGTCCATGATGCCGGACATCGGTCGCTATCTCGGGACCGTCCTGGGACCGCGCGGGAAGATGCCGACCCCGCTGGACCCCGACGACGACGTGGTCGAGGTCGTCAACCGCATGAAAAACACCGTGCAGCTCCGGAGCAAGGAGCGGCGTACCTTCCACACGCGCGTCGGCGCGGAGGACATGGACGCCGAAAACATCGCCGACAACGTCGACGTCATCCTCCGCCGACTGCACGCCGAACTCGAAAAGGGCCCGCTGAACATCGACACGGTGTTCGTCAAGACCACGATGGGCCCCGCAGTGGAGGTCGCCTAAGATGAGCGCAGAACGCAAGACCGAAACCATCCCGCAGTGGAAAAAGGAGGAGGTCGACGACCTCGTCGAAACGCTGCAGTCCTACGACAGCGTCGGCGTCGTCGACATCGCCGGCATTCCGAGCCGGCAGCTCCAGAAGATGCGAGCGAACCTCCACGGGACCGCCGAACTGCGCGTGAGCCGCAACACGCTGGTCGAGCGGGCGCTCGACGAAGTCGACGACGGTCTCGAGGACCTGACCGGGTTCGTCAGCGGACAGGTCGGGCTCATCGGGACGAACGCGAACCCGTTCACGCTGTACCAGCAGCTCGAAGCCTCGAAGACGGCCGCACCCATCAACGCCGGCGAGGTCGCCCCCAACGACATCGTCATTCCGGAGGGCGACACCGGCATGGACCCGGGGCAGTTCGTCGGTGAACTGCAGGCCGTCGGCGCGGAAGCGCGAATCGACGCGGGCTCGATCAAGGTCATGGCCGACTCCACCGTCCTGGAGGCCGGCGAGACCGTCGACGATCAGCTCTCGAACGTGCTGAGCGAACTCGGCATCGAGCCCAAAGAAGTCGGACTGGACCTCCGCGGCGTGTTCGCCGACGGCGTCCTTTTCGAGCCCGAGGAACTCGAACTGGACGTCGAGGAGTACCAGGCGGACATCGAGGCCGCAGTCGCAGGCGCTCGCAACCTCTCGATCAACGCCGTCTACCCGACCGCACAGACCGCACCCTCGCTCCTGGCGAAGGGGTCCGGCGACGCCAAGTCCGTCGGCCTCCAGGCCGCCATCGAGGACGAGGAGTTCATGCCGGACCTCATCAGCAAGGCGGACGGGCAGGTCCGTGCCCTCGCGGCACAGATCGACGACCCCGAGGCGCTCCCCGAGGAGCTCCAGGACGTCGCTGCAGCCGAACCGGCTGCTGAGGAGGCCGAGGAAGACGAATCGAGCGACGAGGACGAAGCCGAGTCCGAAGCGCCCGACGCGGACGCCGAGGACGACGCCGACGATGACGACGACGACGGCGACGCCGGCGACGCGATGGGCGCGATGTTCGGCTAACAACTAAATACCACACCCACAACTACCAACCATGGAATACGTTTACGCAGCACTCATCCTGAACGAGACGGGCGCAGAGATCAACGAAGACAACCTGACGAACGTGCTGGAGTCCGCACAGGTCGACGTGGAGGAATCCCGCGTCAAGGCCCTCGTGGCGGCACTCGAGGACATCGACATCGAGGAAGCCGTCGAGCAGGCCGCGGCCGTGCCGGCCGGCGGCGCAGCAGCGCCCGCTGGCGGCGACGCCGAGGGCGAACTCGAAGAGGGTGGCGACGAAGACGAAGCCGAGGAAGCAGAGGAAGCCGAAGCCGAAGACGAGGGCGACGACGAGGACGACGACGCCGACGGCGAGGGCCTCGGCGAGCTGTTCGGCTAAGTCAGCCACACCTCAGTTCTCACCATATTTTACCGGTCCCGAGCCGCGGCACCCGCGCTGCAGCGCCCGGAGCGAGCGGGCCGATACCGCCGACGTCGCTCCGTTGACTCGTGTTATCAAAACTGAATTTTACACGGGGAGAATTAAGCAGACGGAGATGCCAGTCACCTGTGACTAGTGGTCGAACGATAGATGCAGGTCCAGTACACGCCGTTGGCGGTTCCGCTCGCACTCGTCGTCGTGCTCTGTCTCGTCAGCGCCACCATCGCGTGGCACCAGCGGGAGGGCGAGGCCGAACTCTGGGCGATGATGATACAGGTGTCGTTCGGGATGTGGTCGCTGTTCACGCTCCTGACCCACACGAGCGTCGCCTACGAGTGGAAACTCCGCTGGTTCCTGTTGTTCGTGCCGACGATTCCGCTCAGCGTCGTGAGCACGTTCCTGTTCACGTTTCACTTCTGTGGGAAACGCGAATGGCTTCGACCGGGCCGGCGCGCGCTCCTGTACCTGTTCCCGGTCGCGGTGCTGGGACTCAGCGTAACGAACGGTCGCCACGGACTCGTCCTCGCGGACAGCTGGCTCGACGCGTCGGGGACCTTGCAGTACACGTTCGGCCCGGTGATGTACGGGACGCTCGCGGGGTCCTACGCCATCGCCGCCAGCTACAACGTCATGCTGTTCCAGAAGTTCCTCCGGTCGCGGAACGTCTACCGGAAGCTCAGTTTCGTCATGTTCGTGACCGCGTTCGTGACGGTGTCGGTGACGGTCGCGTCCGTCGCGGGCGTGAGTCCGTTCCCCCACTTCACACTGTTGCCGGTGACGTATCTGATGTTCGGCGCTGTGCTCCTGGTGGGCACGTCGAGCATCACGCTCATCCGGCGGCTCCCGGTCGACCGTGCGCTCTCCTTGTTCCGGTCGCGGCTCGACAGCACCATCCCGCTGGCCCGGGACTTCGTGATGCAGGAGGTCGACAACGGCATCATCGTCCTGGACGGCGACGACAGGGTCGTCGACATCAACGCGACGGCCAAGTACATGATCGGGACCGAGCGACCCATCGGCAAACACATCACCGACGTGACGACCGTGGAGTGGGTGCTCGACGGCAACGACGTGTTACCCGTCCTCCGCGGGGACGCACCCATCACGGAACTACAGGACCAGGTCTGGGTCGAGAGCCACACCGGAGACCGCTGTTACGACGTTCGGATCTCGGCACTCGGCGGGGCCGACGGCGACTCGACGGCGCACGTCATCCTCCTCCACGACATCACAGACCAGAAGGAACGCGAGGAGCAACTCCAGCGGCAGACGGAGACGCTCGAATCCCGGAAGACCCAACTCGAACATCAGAACGAGCGCCTAGACGAGTTCGCAGGTATCGTCTCCCACGACCTGCGAAACCCGCTTTCGGTGGCCACCGGCCGTACCGAACTGATGCTCGTCGGCGCTGAGGACGCCGAGGAGGTCACGGTCGAACGCGACCACCTCACCGAGCTCCAGGACGCTCACGAGCGGATGTCGACGATCATCGACGACGCGCTGACGTTGGCGAGACAGGGGAAAGCCATCACCGACACCGAGACGGTCGCAGTCGACGCGGTCGCGCGAGCCGCCTGGGAGAACGTCAGCACCGACGCGGCGACCCTGGAGGCGGCCTGTAACCGGTCGGTCGACGCCGACCGCGCCCGCTTGCTCAACGTCTTCGAGAACCTCTTCCGGAACAGTGTGGAACACGGTTCCACAAGTAGTCGGACGCAGTCCGACGACAGCATCGAACACGGCGGCGAGACCATCACCGTCACCGTCGACAGCATCGACCGCGACGGCGCGACCGGGTTCTACGTGGCCGACGACGGCCCGGGCATCCCCGACGGGGAGAAAGACGACGTGCTCGAACACGGGTACACGACGAGCAGCGACGGGACCGGACTGGGGCTGGCAATCGTCGCCGACATCGTGAACGCGCACGGCTGGACCGTCACGGTGACCGACAGCGCCGAAGGCGGCGCGAAGTTCGAGATCACCGGCGTCGAAACGGCGGACGCGACGCAGCCGGCGACGAACTGAGCGGCCAAGGTTTACAAGCGATGCCGGGGCCACCTCGGCCCGGTGGTGGGTTCCCTCTTCGGCGTCCGGATCGTGCTTGCGCCGGAAGCGACGGCGACGGCTCTGCTGTTCGTCCTCGGCGGGATCGCGCTGGGGACCGTCAGCGGCCTGATTCCGGGCTTGCACGCCAACAACATGGCGCTGCTGCTGGCGGCCGGCGCGACGGCGATTCCGGGGCCGCCGCGGTACGTGGGTGCGGCGATGCTGGCGGCGGGGACGGTACATACGTTCCTCGACGTGGTGCCGACGCTGGCGCTGGGCGTGCCCGACCCGGCGATGGCCGCGACGGCGCTGCCGGGACACGAACTCGTTCTCGCGGGCCGGGGTCGGGAAGCGCTCAGGCTGTCGGCGCTCGGCAGCGGACTGGCGGTCGTGCTCGCGGTCCCGCTCGCGATCCCGGTGACCGAGGCCGTGACGGCGATCTACCCGACGCTGCGCGAGCACCTGTCGACGGTGCTCGCTGCCGTCGCCGTCGTCCTCGTGACGACGGAGCCGAGCTATCGGGCCACGGTCGGCGCGGCGCTGGCGCTCGTCGCGAGCGGGGGCCTCGGGGTGGCGACGCTGGATCTGCAGCCCGGCGGACTCGTCGCGGCGGGCGGGATGCTCGCGCCGCTGTTCGCCGGCCTGTTCGGTGCACCGGTCCTGCTGGAAGCGATGGGGGGTAGCGGGGTGCCCGAACAGGACGATACGACGGTCGCGATGTCTCGGTCGGCCGTGGGTGGACTGGCGCTCGTCGGAACGCTGTCAGGGGCCGTCGTCGGGTTCATCCCGGGGGTATCGAGTGCTATCGCGGCGACAGGGGCGCTGCTGGCGGTGCCGTACCGCTACGGCGCGCGCGGGTTCGTGGTCACGACCAGCGGCGTCAACACGGCCAACGCCGTCTTCGCCCTGTTCGCCCTCCAGGCGCTGGGGTCGCCGCGAACAGGCGTGCTGGTCGCCGTCGAGGAGGCGGGCGTGCCGCTGGCGCTGCCGCTATTGCTCGCCAGCGTCGCGCTGGCGGCCGTCGCCGGGTTCCTGCTCGTATTGACGCTGGGCGACCGGTACCTGCGACTGGTGGGCCGGGTGGACTACACGCGGTTGTCGCTCGCAGTGCTGGGGTTGCTCGTCGTCCTGTCGTTCGTGCTGGCGGGGGGAATCGGCGTGGGGGTGTTCGCCGTCGCGACGGTAGTGGGCATGGTCCCGCAGCGGTTCGGTGCGCGGCGAGCCACGCTGATGGGAGTCCTGCTGGTGCCGCTGATCGTCGGGGCGTGATACGGTTTGCTGTAGCTGTGTACCGCTACGACCGCCCGCAGTCGGGCGGTCGATGCGGAACTGTTCTACAGCATTCCGTATGAGTCAGAGGAACCCGCGCCGGCGGAAGTAGACCAGCATGCCGACCGTGAGGATCGCCATGCCGATCATGACGGCGGGGTAGCCGTACGTCCAGGCGAGTTCGGGCATGTTGTAGGGGCTGTCGGCGAAGTTCATGCCGTAGACGCCGACGACGAAGGTCAGCGGGAGGAAGATCGTCGCGATGACGGTCAGGACCTTCATCACCTCGTTGGTCGACTGGGAGACGGTGTTGAGGTAGATGTCCCGGGTTCCGGCGGCGAGATCGCGATACGTCTCGGTGAGGTCGACGACGCCGACCAGGTGGTCGTAGACGTCCCGGTAGTACTTCTCGGTCGGTGCCTGGATCTGGGTCGGGTCACCGCGCGCGAGGACGCCGACGGCCTCGCGGGCGGGCCAGGCGACCTTCCGGAAGGAGAGGAGATCGCGCCGGATGGCGTTGATGCCTTCGAGGGTTTCGATGTCGGTGGCGACGGTGACCGATTCCTCGACGGCCTCGATCTGGTCTTCGATGTCGTCCAGGAGTTCGTAGTACTCGTCGACGATGACGTCCATCACGCGGTACGCGGTGAAATCCGGGCCGTGCTGGAGGAGGCGCTCGTTCCCGCGGACGACGGCGTCCCAGACGCGGCCGACCGGGTCGTCCGGCGTCGTCGCGAGCGTCACCAGCCAGTCGGCCCCGACGAACAGGCCGATGGCCTCGTCGCGGACCTCCTCCCGGAAGGACTGGTCGCCCGTGGTCAACTCGGCGGTCTTCAGCAGGGTGAACGCGTACTCGGCGAACTCCTCGGTCTTCGGTCGGACGTTGTTGCGCACGTCCTCGACGGCCAGCGAGTGGATGCCGAAGGCGTCGGCGACGGCATCGAGTTCCGCCGCCGAGGCGTCGCTGGCCCGGACCCACGTCGTCCCTGCCGCGGCCTTCGCCGCCGAAAAGTCGTCGTACTCGGTGACACCGTCGGCGTCGTAGACGGCAGCGGAGATCACGACTGTCCCTCCGTGACCGGCGAGCGCCCGATCGAAACGAGCAGGAGTCCGATCATGACCGCCGTGATCGAGAACGCCCGGCCGGGGAACGGGCGGGCGGTACCGAGGGCGTACCCGGCGACTCCGACAGTCAACAGGGCACTGCCGGCGACCAGTTCCCGATTCATACGCTCGCGTCTCCCGGGCGGGTGAAAAGCGTTCGCCGGCTCGGGCGCGGACTATCCGCTATGCAACACGTCAGACACGCGCGAGCCAGCGGTCAGCCATATGACAGACACCGCCGAAATCCGGGTCGAGAGCGCACATACGAGGGACATGAACGGGGTGTAACATTTAACACCGAGTAGCAAGAATGGGGAGATACTAGAACAGATGACTATCAACCCACGTGATTACGACCTCGACGAACTCCGGAAGATGGCTCGTGGCCAGAGCGATAGTCCGCGAAGCCCGCCGGCCAGCGAGGACACCGACGACGACGAACCGCCGGAGCTGGAAGGCTGGGGAACCATCGAACCGGACGTAAGCGCCGCCGAAGGACTCCTCAAAGACCAGTTCGAGTCCGACATCCACCGGGAACTGCTCCCGCTCGAAGCCGGCGAGGACGACCTGTCCAAGCCGTACCTGAAGTCCCTGCCCGAGAGCTACGCCGCCGAGATCGTGATCTTCGAGTGGCTCGAGTTCCTGCTGGAGGACTTCGGCTACCAGGGCGCCAACGAATCGCTCCAGTACTACGAGGAAGTCGGCTGGATCACAGAGGACATCCAGAACTCGCTGAACGACTACCTGGTCGGCATCGAGGAACCCGACGCAGGCCACGTCCAGGACGGCGACATCGACAGTCACAAACTCAGTCTGGTCTACGTCGCCCGTCTCGTCTCGATGAACTGATATAAGCAGAATCGGGTGACGGCGTCGGGGTCGGCGGATTTCTTTATCAATTTTGAAGATAAGGGTAGATTATATACCAGAGCCGTGAGTAGCGATTGCTGATATGAGCGAGGAATCGGAAGCGGACGGCGACGAAGCGGCCAGCGAGGAGGAAGCGGAGACGGAGTCGGAAGAATCAGTCTCCGAAACTGAAACCGAGGTCGAAGAGACCTCGAACGGGGACGGGCCAGTTCCCGTCGGTGTCAAACTCGGCAGCACCCGGACAGTCATCGCCATCCCCGAGGGGGACGACGTGCGCATCATCCGGACGCTGACCTGTCTGGCGACGTACGACGACCCGCTCACCGGCGAGGAGCAGGTCCTCTACGGGGAGGAGGCGGCGACCCAGTACCCCGACCGGGTGCAGTTCATGCTTCGCTCGGGTCTGCCCGAGGACGACGACCGGGCGGAACTGACCAAGAAGTTCTTCAACACGGTGCTGGCGGAAAACGACGTCCCCGAGGACAGCGTGGTCGTCTACGCGATCCCGACCATCGAGAACGAGCGCGGACTGGACAACCTGGAGGCGGTCATCCGGGAGAGCGGCATCGGCCAGCGCGAAGTCGAGAGCTATCCCGAGTCGCTGTGCGGTGCGATCCCGGCGATGGGCGACGGGCTTGAGGCCATCGGCGAGATCTTCGTCTCGGTCAACATGGGCTCGACGAACCTGGAGGCCGCCGGCTACCGACGCGGCGAACAACTCAACCCCTTCGCGACGGGCGCGGTCACCGGCAACGAGGTCGACCGCATGATCGCGAACAACGTCGAAGGCGAGACGCAGGGTCGCGTCAACATCGACACGACGACCGCTCGCGAGTACAAAGAAGAGCACGCGGACTTCGTCGACTTCGAGCCGTTCACGGACATCATCCAGCAGCCCGGTGGCGGCTCCCACGATTTCACCATCGAGCGTAGCGTCATGGACGCCTGTAACGCGTATCTGGACGAAGCCGTCGACGAGATCGCCAACAGTTTCCTCCCGGAACTGGCCAACGACCACATCAAGGTCTACCAGCTCGCGCTCGACCAGCCCATCGTCCTCACGGGCGGCATGGCCTGTATCCCCGGCATCGTCGAGGAGTTCGAGGAGCGACTGAGCGAGGAGCTGAACCGCGACATCGAAGCCGTCGCCGCCGACGAACCCGACCTCTCGGCGACGATCGGCGCACAGCGCATCGCCGCGCACCTGATCGAGAACTAGGGCTCCGACTCGCCGGCCCACGTTCGGTGCCAGCGGAGGACCTTCGGCCTCGCCGTCTCGCCGGTCCGCGCCACCGCCGACGCTGTCGCGGGTCCGGCGTCCGTTTCCTGACGCTGTTTCCGGGTTCGCGCGTCACCCGTCGTCCCGTGTGAACTCCCGAATTCTTCGGGTATCTCTATGGTCAATTTGGACATATCGAGCTACCGACCCCTTTCGGGAGTAGAACCCTAAATCTCAGTCAGACAGGCGTCCGCAGCGCGGCAGACAACGGTTTCAGAGTCGATTACGGGCATGTAGGCCTCCCGGCGCGACCGTTCCTGGAGCGACAATCGGCCACATAACTCATTAGGGGTGAGCGACTGCATTCGGTACGAACCCACCATGGTCGCCTCGCAAGACGACGACGGGATCAGCGACGAGGAACTGCTGACGGGGACGGGCAGCGGTGGGATGTTCGCGAGCGGGTATCTCAGCGACCAACCGCTCATCGAGTATCTGGGGGAGTCCGAGCGGGTGTCGTATCTCTTATCGAACACGAAGAAGGGCGTCAGGGAGGAGTCCGACGACGGGAGCACGGCGTACACGCCGGGCGACGGCTACCAGGCGATCGCCGCGGTGACGGACACGCGGGTGCTGTTCGTCGTCGGCGACTGCAGCGAGGACGGCGACGAGATGTTCGGCGTCCCCTACACCGAGATCGAGGACGTGAAGACGAACCGCGGCGTGTTGAAAAAGAGCGTCGACGTCTGGACGACCTCGGGCGTCCGCTGGCGCTTTTTCGTCAAGAGCGGCGTCGAGGTCGGGCCGGCGGCCGAGTACCTCGAACGAGCGGCGGTCGTCTGGTCGCGCGTCGAGGGACAGTTACAGCACGCCAGGAAGTACGTCGCCGCGATCAGCGATCACGCGACGGAGGGCGACCACGAGCAAGCCCGAGAGGCGGCCACGACCGCACGCGAGTACGTCGAGGAAGCCCGGCGGAAGGCCGCGGAACTCACAGAGGACCGCGAAGACGCCATCTGGGACCGGATCGAGACGACGGAACGACGCCTCGAGAAGGGCGTCCTCGACATCCACGTCTCCCGAGCGGACGGACAGGTGGCGACCGCAGAGCGAAAGTGGCAAGCCGAGCAGTACAACGACGCGTACGACTCGTTTCTGGCGGCCCGCAACCAGTACGAACTGGCGCTGGACATCGCCAGGGAGCAGGACCTGCCGGAAGCCGACGACATCCGGACGTGGGCCGACGAGGTGACACAGCGCATCGACCAGCTCTCGAAGTCCCCGCTCCAGCGGGCCGAAGATACCTACGAGCGCGCGCGAGCGGCCGAGGACCTCGACACGACGATCGAATTGCTGGCCGAGTCGCTCGAGACGTACCAGTCCGCGCTCGTGCTGGACTGGGGCAACGAGGACCAGCGGTTCGCCGGCGACAGCGAGACGATCAGAACCCAGATCGAGGCCGTCGTCGGCGATCTCGTGGGCGCGCGACGCGACCTGGCCGAGAAACGCTGGCGAGCGGGCGACTGGTTCAGCGAAACCGGGGAGTTCGACCGGGCCCGCTCGGAGTACGAAGCGGCAAGAGAACACGTCGAGGCCGCGCTGTCGGTCGCCAGGGAACTGGACCCGGACCTCGAACCGGCGCTGGCCGACGACCTCACGGACCTCGACGCAGCGATCGAGCGCCTGACAGACCGATCAAACGGGGCCGACCGGGAGTCCGGGGAATCCGGGGAACGCGACTCCGGTGACGGTTCGGACGAGTTCGGCGAAGTGGTCGCCCGGCTCTGGGCCGGTCGGGGCTGGGAAACCGCCACCCGGGCCGAGGGAGTGGTGGACGTGGTGGCGACGCGGGACCACCCCATTCCCGAGAAGCAACTCGTCGTCGCCCACCAGTGCGGGCCGGACGGAACGTGTGATCGGACGGTCGTCGAGTCGGCGGCCGACACACGCGACTCCGACGGTGATGCGGACGTCGTCGCAGTCCTGACCGACGGATCGGTGACGGACGACGCCCGGTCGGTCGCCCGGGAGCGGAACGTGAAACTCCTCGACGGCGACCGCCTCGCCGACGCGCTCGACGCCGCTGGAATCGCCGGCCTGGACGGCGAATCGGGGACGGTCTGACCGCCAGACCGGGCGAACGCTTTTCGTCGCGCCGTCCAACTAGCGGATACGATGCGAACCCAGCCGCCGGGGCCGAACGGCCTCCCAGTGGTCGGCAACACATACCACTACGCCCGCGATCCCTTCGATTTCATGGCGGCGTGCCGCGAGGCGTACGGCGACGTCGTCCGACTGGACATGGGCGGTCGCGAGGCATACCTGCTCACACACCCCGACACCATCGGGCGCGTACTCGTCGAGGACGACGAGAAGTTCACGAAAGCGCGGTTCCGCGACGACGCCGTCGAGCGGTTACTCGGCCAGGGAATGTTGCTCAGCGAGGGGGACCTGTGGCGACAGCAGCGCCGACTCGCACAGCCGGCCTTCGGGATGGATCGGCTGCGGGACCTCGGGGAACTGGTAACGGACCGGACAGCGTCGCTACTCTCGGGATGGGAGGACGGGGACGTGGTCGACGTCCACGGTGAGATGGCGACGGTCACCGTTCAGATCATCACCGAAGTGCTGTTCGACGCGGAACTCACCGACGACCGGGCCGAACGCGTGCGGGAGGCCCTGGAGCCGGTCGGCGAGCGCTTCGAGCCGGACCCGCGACGCGTCCTGATTCCCGACTGGATGCCGACCGAGGAAAACCGGATCTACGACGACGCGGTCGCGACCCTGGACGAGGTCGTCGAGGAGTTCGTCACCGAGCGCAGACGCCGGGGCTACGCCGAGGGCGACGATCTACTGGCGATCTTGCTGCGTGCCGTCGACGAAGGGACCATCGAAGCGGAGCGGTTGCGGGACGAACTCGTAACCATGCTGCTGGCGGGCCACGACACGACGGCGCTTGCGCTGACGTACACCTGGTACCTGCTCGACGAACACCCCGAGGCTCGCGAGCGGTTGCACGACGAACTCGATTCCGTGCTCGGCGGCGCGACGCCGACGGTCGAGGACCTGCCCCGACTCGACTACACGGAGCGGCTCCTGCAGGAGTCGATGCGCCTGTATCCCCCGGTGTACTCGCTGTTCCGCCAGCCGAAACTCGACGTTCGTCTCGACGGCTACCGCATCCCGGAAGGCGCGGTCCTGTTCCTGCCCCAGTGGGTCGTCCACCGGGACCCGCGCTGGTGGGACGAACCCGATCAGTTCGATCCGGATCGCTGGATCGGGACCGACGCGGACCGGCCACAGTACGCCTACTTCCCGTTCGGGGCCGGACCGCGCCACTGTATCGGCAAACACCTCTCGATGATGGAGGGGCAACTCATCCTCGCCACTGTCGCCCAGGCGTTCGAACTCGAGCGCGTGGCATCGGGGCCGCTGGACCGCCGCGGCTCGATCACCATGCACCCCCGCGACCCGGTCGACGTTCGCCTCCGCGAGCGGTGAGTCATACGGAATGCTGTAGAACAGTTCCGCATCGACCGCCCGACTGCGGGCGGTCGTAGCGGTAAACAGCTACAGCAAACCGTATCAGTCGAGTTCCTCGATCGCCGCGTCCGGCGCGTTGGTTTTGACGCTCCGGATGCCCTTTTTCGCGTTTGCTTTCTCGGTGTATCCCTCGCCGCTGTCGGCGATGATGTTCCCGTTGCTGTGTCGGAGTCGCCAGCGCCACTCGCCTGCGTTGTCCTCGAACAACTCGAAGGTCGCTGTCATGTGTCACTCGGACCCACGAACCCCACTGTAAAATAGTCGGCGGCCGCTCGTCGCCGGACCGTGGATATATCCCGGGGGCGGGTGAATCGCCGCTGTCACCATGGGGCTGCTTCCGGACGAGATAACGGGCGAACTCGCAGACCGCTACGTGCGGAAGGCTCACGAACAGCTAGCCGACGACGGCCCGCTGGCCGACGCCCACACGGCCTGGGTCGAGTACGTGCGTGCGTCCTCCGGCGAGGTGTTCGACGACCTGACGCTCCCAGATTACGACGTGGCCCCCGACGCCGAGACGACCGAGCGCGTCTTCGTCCGGGCGTGTTACTTCGACTTTCTCGTCGACAGCCTGATCGATGCCCTCGAAGGAAGTGCGGGCGTGACGCTGACCAACCGCGACCCGCAGGAGAACACCGATGCACTGCCAGTCACGTTCGGGCCGCTCCACGACCGGATCGTCCCTCCCGAAACGGGCCGTGAGCGGGTGCGAGACGCAGTCGACGAGCCGAGCCTCCGAGCACTGGGTCCCGACGAACTCCGGGACCTGTATCGGCGGGTCGTGCCCCGCGAGGTCAGACTCGCGCTCGGGGAGTACTACACGCCGCGGGGGGTCGCCGACCTGGCCGTCGACGGACTCGACATCGGGACACCGGAGACGACGGTTCTGGACCCCGGCTGTGGGTCCGGGGCGTTCCTGGCCGCCTGTATCGACCGGAAACGGGAAGCCATGACCGAGGAATCACCGCGGAGTCGCGTCGACCGCGTCACCAGTTCCATCGTCGGGATCGATCTGAACCCCGTCGCGGTCAAGAGCGCGAAACTCGCCTACTGTGCGAGCCTCTTCGACGAACTGACGGCGGAAACAGTGTCGACGGTCAGCGTCCCGGTCTTCCTGACCGACGCGCTCGGGCTGATGCGGGAGGACGACCTCCGGTTCGACGGCGAAACGACCACCGGGCAATTTGATGCCCTCGTCGGCAACCCACCGTGGGTCCCGTGGGAGCGGCTCCCGGCGGCGATCAAAGACCGGCTTCGCGAGCAGTACGTCGACGACCTCGGGTTACAGCCACACGGGGGAGCCGCCGCACGGCTCGGCCACAGCAACGACGACCTGTCGATCCCGTTCGTCTGGGTGTGCATTCACCGGTACCTGCGGGAGGGTGGCCGGGCGAGTTTCGTACTCAAACGCGACGTTATGCGCGGGGCCGCCGGCGCGGTCCTCCGGGGTCTCCAGGTCGGGGACCGGTCGCTGTCGGTCGAGCACGTCCACGATTTCGCCGCGCTGGAGCCGTTCGCCGAGGTCGGTGCGAACGCCGCGGTGTACACCTTCGAGGCCGACGCGGAGGCGTCCGTTCCTATCGACACGACCGTCTGGCAGGAACGAGATGGGACCGACCCGGTCTACGGTACTGACGACGAACTCCGCGAGACGACGCGGACGCGACGGACGGAACTGCGGCCGATAGACCCCGAGGACGCGACGACGGCCTGGGTCCGGGCCGACGCCGAGCGCGGGGCGCTCGGGGACTGTGCCCACGACATCCGTCACGGACTCAAAGACGACGCCAACGCCGTGTTCGGACTCGAACGGACTGATCTAGACGACCTCGAACCGGACCTGGTGTATCCCTACATCAAGTCACGCCACGTTCGGAAGTACGGGCTGAGCGGGCACGACCTGCGACTGGTCCCGGCACGGGCCGCCGGCGAAGACAACGAGGCGTGGCTCAGTCGCGAGTTACCCCGTACCTACGACTACCTCTCGGCCCACCGCGAGGAACTGCTCGATCGCTCGTCCTCGTGGCTGGAGACGGGCCCGTTCTACTCGGTGTTCGGCCTCGGCGAGTACACCTGGGCCGACTACAAAGTCGCCTGGTGTCGGCTGGGGTTCAAACCGGACTTCACCGTCGTCTCGACGCGCGAGGACCCCGACCTCGGGGAGCGCCAGGTCGTCCCCGGCGACCACTACATGTTCATCGCCACCGACCACCGCGAAACCGCGCATTTCCTCTGTGCGCTGTTGAACTCGGCCACCTACCAGCGGACGCTCCGGGACATCGCCTCGAACGGAAAGGCCAGCCTCTCGAAGTCGGTCGTCTCGGAACTGAACCTGCCCGCGTGGCCCGACACCGAGACGAGTCGACGGTTGGCGACGCTCTCGATGGACGCACACGAGATCGTTCGAGATAGTTCCCACGACGGAGAGATGTCGGAGTCGGCGCAGGGTTCGATCCAGGAGATTCAGACGGAAATCGACGGGCTGGTCGAGGAGGGGCTGGCGGCCGGGACCCTGGTCTGAACCGGCGAGACGGAGGGAAGTTAGCGTCCGGAACAGTCGGGTGATTCATTATGGAGGAGCGACAAGTGGGGACAACGACGTGACGGGCATGGGGGGACGCTTGGACGCCCAGCAGATACCACAATCCGGGGCCGACGGGGGGTCGTCGGACGGGTACCTGCGGGGCAAACGACTGACTGACTACTTCGAGGGCACCGAACGGCCGGCGTTCGTCCTCTCGAACGAGTCGAAAGGCATCGAACACGAACAGGGCGAGGAGACGACGGTCGTCGAACCCGGGAGCGACTACCGGGCCGTGGCGGCCATCACGAACGAACGCGTTCTACTCGCCGTCGGCGGGAACGACGAGCGGACCGGGCTCAACCGCGACGTGTCGCTCCCGTACACGGAGATCCGGTCGGTGGAGACCGAGACGGGGCTGTTCAAGAGCCGGCTGACGATCACGGCCAGGACCAGCGATACGTATCACTTCCCGCTGGGCGGTCGGACGGACCTGGCCGACGTCGAGGCGTTCGTCGAACGGGCCATCTCCCACTGGGTCGCCGTCGATCGACGGCTGGAGAAGGCCAGGGACCACCTCTCGACCATCGAATCGAACATCGAGGCCGGCGATCCGAAGGCCGCGGCCGACGCCTATCGGCGAACGCGCGAGTTACTCGACCAGGCCGGGGAGGTCGCAGCGGCGTTCGAGTCGGGGACGGACGCGATGGAGCGTCGGATCGACCAACTCGACACCCGGCTGACGCTGACCGAGATACGGGGCCATCGCACCCGGGGCCGACAGCTCGCGGATCGAGCCGAGGACGCCCGGAGCGAGAACGACTATCGACGGGCGTTAGAGGACTACACGACGGCGAAAGACCAGTACGAGCGGGCCGCCGACCTGGCCGAGGACACCGAGTACCACGCCGTCGGGGAGATCCGAACGGAACTGGCGTCGATCTCGACGGCCGTCTCGGAGGTGCGGACCGAGCCGTACCTGCGCGCCGCCAACGCCTGCGTCGAGGCGCTTCAGGCGGAATCGCCCGCGCCCGAACGCTGGGCGAACGCGACGGCGGTCTGCCACGAGACCTACGCCCTCCTCAGGCGAGACGAGCGGTTCGACGGCGACCCCGACGCGCTCCGGTTCCAGATCGAGTGGCTCGTCCAGAACCGAATGAACGCACACGAACGAGCAGCCGAAGAGGCCGTCGCTCGCGGCGACGACCACCGCGAGAACGGCGACGCGGCCGCCGCCCGCGAAGCCTACGAGACGGCCCGCGACCACGTCGAGCAGGCGCGTGACCTGGCCGGGGAGTACCGGTCCGGCGAGCCGGAGCGATACGAGGACGCACTCGAAACCATCGGCGAGCCGTGCTGAACGTGCCGCGTCGGGAGCGCGTTTTCACGGCGTGGGAACGGACTGACCGGTTGATGTGTCCGATCCGAGAAGCGCGAGACGGGAACGATGAGCAAACAACGCCCGGACACCGGACCGATCTGGACCGCACACGAACTCTCGAACGGTGAGTACGTCGTCTGTGAACGGGGGAACCCGGACGCCTGGCTCCGGTCCGATACCGTCGTCAGGCCGCCCGATCGCGAGGAGCATGACAGTACCGACGACGGATCGTACGTCCGAGAGTTCTAGCCGACAGTCCCGAACGCCGGACAGGTATTTACGTTTCGAGGAATGACGGACAGGCGGTACATGCCATCCTATACGGTCGGGCGAGACATCGAGACGGTTGCGACGGTACACGCGACGGGTGACAGCGTCGCGAAGTCTTCGGCGAAAGCGGAGGTCCGCGAGCAGCTGACCGCTGCGAGCGCGGACGGTATCGAGGACATCGATATCGGTACGGTCGAGATCTTCGAGTTCCCCTCGGGACCGTTCGATCCCCATCGGGTGACCGTCGCGCTCACGGTGACGGTGGTCGTCGACGCGTCCGACGAGACGGACGCCACCGAAGCCGGGGCCGACGTGATCGACGAGATACTGTCGGGGACCGATCTCGACGACGTGGAGTACGTCGGGGCCGCGCGGGTCGAGACGGCGGCGAACTGACGGTCTGGACCGATACCACGCGGACGCGAGTGTCGCCACTGGCGGGTGCGGAGCGTGGCCGACGGGCCCTAGAGGAACTCCTCGTCCGAGTCGGGACCAGCGGGATCCTCGGCGGTGTCCCACATGTCGTCGGCGTACTCGTCGGCCATGTCCGTCCCGGGGTCGTCGGTGGTGGTGTCGCGCGTGTAGGCGTCCAGTCCCGCCGAGAGCAGTTCCTCGACGGCCTCCTCCTCGGTGACGAACTCCTCCTCTACGAGTCGCTCGAACTGCGCGTGCACGTCCTGTGGAAGCGAGACTTCGACGTTCGGCACGGGCGGTGTTATCGCACGATACCCTTTCAATCTTGGGCCGAGAGGGGGAGCCGACCGTGCCAGTCGACACGTCTTTGGGCCACTTCGGCGTATGAACGGTCACCATGGCTCGGCTGGGACTGCGGCTGTTGATGGCCCTCGTGGGCCTCTCGCTTTCGGTCTTCTACGGGGTGGCCGCCTGGCTGACCTACTGGCTGGTCGCGACGGTCTGGGCCAACCGCCCGCCGCTCGGCACGACGCTGCTCGTCGTCGGGACGATGACGGTCCTGTTCGGCTACCTCTCCTATCAGTTCGGGACCGCACGCATCATCTCGAGTCTCGACGCCGTCGAGATCCCACGGGCGGAGGCCCCGCTGCTCTACGAGGACGTCGACCGGTTGGCCGCTGAAATGAACGTCTCGCCCCCGCGAGTGCTGGTCGCGGAGATGTCACTCCCCAACGCGCTGTCGCTCGGCAGCGCGGGGAACGGGGTGGTCGTCGTCGACCGGGCGCTGTTCCGCCTGCTCTCCGACGAGGAACTGCTGGCGATCCTCGCCCACGAGTTCGCCCACCTGGAGAGTCGGGACAGCCTCGTCCAGACGCTTGGGTTTTCGGCCATGCGGACCGTCGTCGGCCTCGTCACGTTCGCGCTCTTGCCGCTCTTGCTGTTCGTGACCGGCCTGGCTCGGGCGGTGGCCTGGATCCGCGGTCGGCCGACGCAGTGGTCCGAGGGACTGCTCGGTCGGTTCCGGTCGCTCGTCCACAACGGCGTCGCCGTCCTCTTCCTCGTGTTCACGCTGTTGATCCGCGCCCACTCGCGTCGCCGCGAGTTCGCCGCCGACGACCGGGCCGTCGAGGTGACGGGACGACCGCTGGCGCTCGCACGCGCACTGACGAAGATCGACCGCGTGACCGATCCCAACTGGGGACTGCTCTCGCCGCTCTACACCTACGGCGACGAGGACAACGGCCTGGGAGAACTGTTTTCAACCCATCCAGCGACGGAGGACCGGGTCGAGCGCCTCCGCGAACACGCCCGCGCGACGAGTCGACGCCCCGTTCGACTCCGATGAGCCGAACAGACCCCGGAAACTCGCGGGAACGGGCCGTCGCGACCTGGGGAATCGACCGTGTTACGTGGGCAGATCGGCAACTGGTCGATGGAGTGAGATATGTTTCCTGACGCCCTCCGTCCCCGACTCCGCCATCTCCGCGTGGCAGTGCTCGCCGTCGTCGTCCTGGCGCTCCTGTCGCTTGGCCACTCGTTTCTGACCTACGAGGGAACTGCTGGCGGGAACGCCGACGCCGTCGCGCCGGGCGAACTCGACTCGACGCTCGTCGCAGTCGTCGACGGAACCGGCGCCGGACAGATCGTCGCCTACGACCCCAACGGGACTGTCGAGTACCGGAACCGGTCGCTGTGGCTCTATCACGACGTCGACCCCGTTCAGGGGAAGGCTCGAACGGTCGAGTACGTCGCCAGCGACCGGACCGACGCCAGTCGGTGTTCGGCCGACGACTGGTGTATGCAGAACGTGGTCGAGCGCGTCAACCTCACGACGGGGGAGGTGCGTCGCGTCCACACCATCGTGAGCGATCACGACGGCTCCTCGCAGATCCACGACGTCGACCGCGTCAACGAGTCGGTGTTGCTCGTCGGCGACATCCGCTATCCCGACCGCGTGTACATGGTGAACACGACGACGGACGAGCGGATCTGGGAGTGGCGAGTCGCCGAGGCCTTCGACCCCGACTCGGGCGGTTCCTACCCCGGCGACTGGACCCACCTCAACGACGTGGAGTACCTCCACGACGGCCGCGTCATGGTGACCCTCCGCAATCAGGACCAGGTCGTCTTCGTCGAACCCGGGGCAGGCATCCAACCCGACTGGACGCTGGGGGCTGACGGGAACCACTCCCGGCTCTACGAACAGCACAACGCCGACTACATCCCCGAATCGGAGGGCGGCCCGGCGGTCCTCGTCGCTGACAGCGAGAACAACCGGATCGTGGAGTTCCAGCGCGTCGACGGCTCGTGGCAACGGTCCTGGGTGTGGGCCGACGCGCGCCTCCAGTGGCCCCGGGACGCCGACCGACTGCCCGACGGGGACACGCTCGTCGCCGACTCGCACGGCTCTCGGCTGCTCAGCGTCAGCCCCAACGGGAGCGTCGACTGGTCGATGCCGTTCCCAGATGGGAGTTACGACCTGGAACTGCTCGGGACCGACGACGAGAGCGACGGCCCCAGCGCCGTCGCCGCCGGCCACGAGAACTCGCGGCCCGACGGGGTCGGACACCGAGCGATCTCACTCGTTCCCCCGCTCGTGCTCCACGGCCTCCTCTACTCGCTTCCCCTCTGGGCGACCGCTGTCGACGCCGTGCTCCTCCTGGGAGCGGGCTGTCTGGTGACCGTCTGGCTGGTCGTCGAGGCCGGCGTCAGGCTGGGACCACGCCTGGCTCGCCTCCGCAACGCCGACAGCTGAGTCAGCAGCGGTCCGGCGTGCCGGTACCGTTATCCGAGACGGCCCCGTTTCGGCGGGACATGTGTCTCCCCAGTCGGCGAGACTGTAGCGAGGACGGCTGCGACCGGTTCGCGATGCACGGGACGACGGTCTGTTTCGGACACGCGTCCATCGAGGAGATCGTCGGGTAGCCGAACGGCGACAGGAAGCGGTCAAAGTCTGAATCCGTAAGCCAGGCGGCCAGAACCGCTCAGCTCCGCGTCTGGACTCGCACGAGATCGTTTTCCATGACGCTCACTACCTCGTTCAGTCGGTCCTGCCACTTCTCGATGGTCGTTTCGGTGGTTTCCTGTACCGATTCGAGTTCGCGCCGCTGGTCGGGCGGCAGTTCCGGCAGTTCGTTCCCGCAGGCCTCACAGTAGTCGTCCTCCAGTTTGTCGACGTCCGTCCGGCACTGGAGACACTCCCAGTGGACGGGCAACTCCCGGCTGCACTCCCCACAGAGTTTCGAGTCCCGGTCGGCGTCGTAGCCACATTTGGGACATTTCACCGTCGTCAGGATGTCCACATAGTCCAGGAACCGATTCACGACCTCCAGTTCGTATCGCAGCAAAAAGAGCACGCGCTCGGTCAACTTCGCGTACGCCTGCTGTTGGGCCTGCGAGTCCGTGTTCAGGCGTAGATTCGTGAACATGAGCCGGGACGTCAAGAGGTGTTTTTTCACGTCTCGTGCGTCGATGCGGAACCGCTCCTCGTTGCGCACAATCTCGCCTTCGTCGATCTCACCCTCGCCCATCACCTGCGAGGCGTATTTGGACGTCAACTGTTCGAGTTTGTCCAGATGTGCGATTGCCCCCCGGAGATCGCCCAGATCGTCGATCGTCGTCTCGCGCGCCAGTTCGGCCGACCCACCACCGTCGCCACCCCCGGCACCCTCCCCAGTGATCGCTCCTTTGCACGACCGACAGATCGTGACGAGGTTCATCGTATCGTGCGTGCCCCCCATTTCCCTCGGCACGAGATGAAAGGCCAGGAGTTCGGCCGCTCCCCGCTCGCCGCCCTTCCGTTCACAGTTTTGACAGGTAAGCCCGTCTCGCTCGACCACCTCGTTCCTGCGGGCCCGCCAGTCCCGAGGATAATCGCCGTTGACCATGACTCCACAGTCGAAATTATCTCGTATGATTTTTTCGGCCGAATATCGGATCTGATACGGCCTCCATTGCCAATCCCCAGTACATTATTTGATAATTTGAGCGATGGCGCGTTCCTCGAACTCGGAATCGGGGCCGATTCATCCGATCGGTGGGGCAGTGAAAAACGGATACCGCATCGACGTAGTGCTTCCCAGAGAGTGTCGCAAAAACGCAGCGGGTTGAGGCGGATTCGAACCTCGCCGAGACGTACTCACTCCGTTGTCGTCCGAGAGAGCTTCGCTCTCTCGTGATGACGAAAGGTGCGGAGCACCTTTCGAACCACGCGCGACTCGTCTGGTTCAATCCTTCCAAGAACGGATTTGCGTCTCGCGAATCGTTCGGCGCAAAATCAGTGGGTTGGGGCGGAGTTGAACCTCGGTCGCTTCCGTTCGCTCGCTATTGCTCGCTCACCTCCCGCTCCCTGCTTCAACTCTGCCAAACGCATTGCACACGCGCCGCTCGAAAGTGAGCGGCGCGAGAAACTCAGTGGGTTGGGGCGGAGTTGAACCTCGGTCGCTTCCGTTCGCTCGCTATTGCTCGCTCACCTCCCGCTCCCTGCTTCAACTCCGCCAAACGCATCGCACACGCGCCGCTCGAAAGTGAGCGGCGCGAGAAACTCAGTGGGTTGGGGCGGAGTTGAACCGCCGACTTCCTCCGTGTGAAGGAGGTATCATAACCGGACTAGATCACCAACCCGGCGCCCGGAGCTATCCCTGCACGAGACTTAAGAGTTGCCTTCGAACCGCGCGAGTTACGCCTCGCGCTTCCGGTAGCCCGCGAGTTTCTCCCGAGCCTCCGCGATGGCTTCTTTCGCCTCGCCTTCGGCCGTCGCCTGGATCTCCGCCAGGTCCGACCGTATCTCCGCTAGACGACTCGGCTCCGGTTCGTCCTCACCGCCGGTCAGCTTCGCGAACCGCTCTTCGACCGGTTCGAGCTCCTCGGCGACACCGCGCTTTGCCTCTTTGCCCGCCCGCTTCAGGTAGTACTGCGTGTCTTCGAAGTGTTTGTTCATATCCGTCCTTACGCAGAGGACAGATATAAGGTTTGTGGCGAGACAGGTTTGGAATCGCAGTACGGCGCGACGATCAGTTCTGAAGGACACCGAACCAGAAGCTTTTTCACTGGTTTAGGCATACCTAAAACTGGCCGGAGGTTCCCGCGTCGGCGGGGTCGGCCACCGTCTGTCCCACTTGTCCGGGCCGCCGAGGAACTACCGTGGGCACCCCTCAGTGGCCCGCCGATTCCTGCTCACCAGCAGCGGGGCCCAAAGGGTATGTCCCAGCCCCGGGTAGAGAGGTGCGTGTTCACACGTCTTTCGATTCCCACACCGTTCCAGGTCGGGCCCGTCAACGCCTATCTCGCCGGCCGTACGCTTGTCGATCCCGGACCCGAGAGCGAGGAAGCGTGGTCGCGCCTGCTCGGAGCGCTCGAAGAGCGGGCGCTAGAACCCGACGACATCGACCGCGTCCTCATCACTCACCCGCATCCCGACCACTTCGGGCTCGCCCGGCGGTTCAGTGACCTCGGTGCGACAGTCGTCGCCAGCCCCGAGGCCGCCGACATCATGGCCGACTTCGAGGGCCGATTCGAGTACGAACGGACGTACTTCACCGACTTCTTCGAGCGGTGCGGGATGGCGAGCGAAACCGCCGATACGGTGACCGACCTGCCGGAGACGTACCTCCGGTACGCCCCGAGCGTCGACACCGACCGCGAGGTCACCACCGACGACGCCGTGGTCGTCCAGAACACGACGCTCTCGGTCCGGAAGACCAGCGGACACGCTTCGGGTGAACTGCTGTTTTCCTACGACGGAGACGAGTCCCGGCAGGCCATCGTCGGCGACCACGTCCTGGCCGACATCACACCGAACCCGTTCTTGCTCCCGCCGCCCGAACCCGGCGCGGACCGTCCGAGCGTCCTCCCGGCGTACAACGAGTCGCTGCGGTCCCTTCGCGACCAGGGATTCGACCGATTCCTCCCGGGTCACCGCGACCGGATCGAAACCCCGCGAGACCGCATCGACGACGTGCTGGCCGAACACGAGGCTCGGACCGAAAACGTCGCGGATCTCGTCGACGGACCGACGACGCCCGTCGAGGTCATGGAGGGATTGTTCGGCGACCTCCCGGTCACGGAGTACTTCGCCGGGATGAGCGAAGCCGTCGGCCACCTCGACGTCCTCGAATCCCGCGGCGCGGTGTCCGCCCGCGACAAGGGCGGTATCATCGTCTACGAGCCGATCTAACGGCTATCGGACATTATTTCGTGCCAGAGTCGCCTGACAGATAGTATCGCTTAAACCACTGGCCGATATAGCAAATCGACATGACGTTCCGGGGGGTGCTCGTCGTGGGGGCGACGGGGACACAGGGCGGTGCCGTCGCGACGCGGTTGCTCGACGAGGGTACCGTCGACGTATACGCGCTGACCCGCGATCCGGACAGTGGTGCGGCTCGCGAGCTCGAAGACCGGGGTGCGATCGTGGTCCAGGGGGACCTCTGGGAGCCGGGGACGCTTCTCGACGCGATGGACCCGGTCGACGCCGTCTTCGCGATGACCGACTACTGGGAGGCGGGCTTGGACGCCGAGGTGTCACAGGGAGTCAACCTCGCGAACGCGGCGGCCCGGGCCGACATCGACCACGTCGTGTTCAGTTCGGTCGTCGGTGCGACGCGGGACACGGACGCGCCGATGCTCGCCTCGAAAGGCAGGATCGAGTCCCACCTGCGGGGAATGGACCTCCCGACGACGGTGCTCCGGCCGAGCTACTTCATGCAGAACTTCGAGTTACGCCGTGCGGACGTGACAGACGGGACGCTCGCGTTGCCGCTCGCGCCGGGAACCCGGCTGCCGCTGACCGACGCCGTGGACCTGGGACGGCTCGTGGCTCGCATCCTCGACGCGCCAGAGCGGTACCGGGGGAAGGCGATCCCGCTCGCCGGCGAGGAACTCACCCTGACGGAGATGGCCGCGGTCTTCGGCGAAGCGCTAGACCGGGACCTGGAGACGGTTCACGTCCCCATCGACGTGGCGCGCTCACAGGTCGGGGACGACTACGCGGCGCTGTTCGAGTGGTACAACGACGACGCGCCGGGGGGGCTCGTCGGGCCACTCCGGCACCGACTCGACTTCGAGCCGACGCCGCTATCGGCGTATCTCGACCGGAACGACTGGGGCCGGCCCGAACTGCCCGGGGCCTGGGACGCGAAGCCGGTTCAGTAGGTCGGACTCTCCTCGCGGACGCCCTCGCGCTTGTTGACGACGCGCGCGATGGTGAACAGGCAATCCGAGAGCCGGTTCAGGTAGACGATGGCGGCGTCGTTGACGCCGGCTTCCTCGGAGGCAAAGGAGACGGCGCGGCGTTCGGCCCGGCGACAGACCGCCCGCGCCTGGTGGAGTTTCGCGCCCGGTTCGCTCCCGCTCGGGAGGATAAACGACTCCAGGGGATCGAGTTCCTCGTCGTAGTCGTCCATCCAGCTTTCGAGGGTCTCGACGTGCTCGTCGCGGATCTGCGGGTCGTCCTCCTCGGGGTTGGGATTGGCGAAGTCCGCCTGGACGACGTGGAGGTGGTTCTGGACCTCCCTGAGCTGGTCGTCGATGTCGTCGTGGCCGGTCGGGCGCACGACGCCGACGAGCGCGTTGACCTCGTCGACGGTCCCGTACGCTTCGATCCGGGGGCTGGCCTTCGAGACGCGGTCCATGTTCCGCAGATCGGTCATTCCCTCGTCACCGCGCCCGGTGTAGATTTTCATATGCCACCGCAAGGGGGCCAGTTCCTTATACCCCGTAGTCAGTTTGGAGACAGACGCCAGTGGCGAACCCGAACGTTATGCCGGCAGCCCTCCCAGGACTAGGGAGATGGTCACCGCCCGGAGTCCCACCCTCACGACGATCACGCTGTTCGTGGTGGTGTTCGTCTTCGAGAGCGTCGCCAGATTGCTCGGCGTCTTTCCCCTCCTGTTCGTGCTGGCCCCGCCGGTGACGACCAACCCGTGGACCGTCGTCACCAGCGTCTACGCCCACGCGGGCCCGATCCACCTCCTGGGCAACGCGATCGGACTCCTGTTGCCAGGGTTCGTCCTCGAACGGCAGACCAGCGCTCTGCGCTATCACGCCTTCTTCCTCACGGCCGGCGCCGCGGCGGGCATCGCGGAGATCACGGTCGGACCGCTGCTGGGCAACGCGGCTGGCGTCCTCGGTGCCAGCGGCGCGGTCTTTGCCTTCATCGGCTACCTGCTGTCGGCCAACAGACTCGCAGAAGCGGCCATCGGCGGGGTCGAACTGTCGGGACGAGTCCAACTCGTCGCCTTCGCCGTCCTCGCCGTCCTCGTCACCGTCGCGACGGGTCGGCCCGGTGTCGCCCTCGTCGCGCACTTCACCGGCTTCTTCGTCGGCCTCGTCGCCGGCCGTGTACACCTGCTCCGGCGACCCACGCCCCCGTCATACGGAATGCTGTAAGTCATGTCTGCATCGACCGCCCGATGTCGGGCGGTCATCGCGGTACACAGGTACAGCAAACCGTATCAGTCGCCGGCGGCCGGTGACCCGCCGGGCGTCGTCTCCGACTCCAGTATCGTCTCGGACGCCGAGAGCGTCTCGTCGATCTCGCGCATCGTCTCCTCGAACTGTTCCATCTCGGCCGCGAACTCGTCCATGACCTCGTCGAACTCGGTTGTCATACACTAATGTAGGGACCTCGAGCGTGTATGAACAGTACCTAACAGAGTTGGCCACAGGACGTCGGAACAGCCACCGACTCGTGTCCGAGACGGATATGGATCGGTCAGTCGTCCGCGACGGCCGGAGCGTTCGGTATCTCCGGGCGTGGCTCGGACTGTTCGGACGCCGCGGTCCACGCCAGTTCCGCCTCGTAGTGGAACGCGCGGTGGTCCTGGGTCGGGTCGACGACGGTCAGCGAGAGCCAGTCGTTGTCCAGCAGTTCGGTGAGCCCTTCGTGATCCGCCAAGACGTCGGTGACGCGCTCGACCGGCGCGTGAAGGACCGTCGAGAGGCGGAGCGGCTGGTGGTACGGCTCGTCATCGGCGGCCATCAGCGACTGGTGAGGGAGACCGGTCATCAGGTCGCCGCCGTTGCCCTGGTAGACGCCGACGTTGCCGATGGGGTTGTGGGTTACCTTCGACCCGCTCCCGTAGACGGCGTTGTCGACTGTCGAGAAGTAATACTGGCTGTTGATCCACTGGGTAACCACCAACGGCCCCGTGAGGATGGCTTCGAGCGCGTCGCCGTCGGGATCGGTCGACCAGTCGTAGGAGTGGAGGAAGGCGCGGCCGTCGAGGTCGAGGTCGCTCGTCAGTTCGCGGGGACCGATGACGAAGCCGGCATTGCCAGCCAGACCCCACTCGGGACGTGTTTCGGCCCAGTCGGCGGCCCGGCGTTCCGTCTCGCTGACGCCCGTCGAGCCGTCGGCGCCCATCGACTCGGCGCGCTCGGCGGTCGCGTTCTCGCGAGCGGCCGCGAGGTCCGCGCGCAACTGGTTTAGGTCGTCCGCGTGGCTCTCGGGCACGTCGTCGGCGAACAGTTCCACTTCGTCGGTCGTCGTGTTGTGCTGGCCGGCGACGAACACCGTGTCCTCGGGGATGTCGAACCCGCGGTCGCGGAGGGCGGCCCTGACGGCCTCGTCGTTACAGATCGCCGCGAGGACGCGGGCACTCGGGCCACCGGGGTTGCCGGCACAGGCACCGCAGTCCAGACTCGAATCGTAGGGGTTGTTCGCCGTCTCGCTGGCGTGGCCCGTGAAGACGACGAGGCGGCCGAACTGTTCCCAGCCCATCAGCTCGAAGGCGGACGCAGCGTACTCGACTTTCGCCTCGTGTGTCATCCCCACCGGCAGATCACCGACGTAGGAGTGCTGATGGTGGACGGTCTGCGCACAGAACTCGTGGGTGTCGGCCACCGCGTCGTCGGTGGTGTCGAGCAGGTCGTGGACACGGCCGGGAACGAGCGTCCGTGCCGCGAGCGCCAGCCCGTACCCACTGCCGGCGCTCTCGACGAAGCCGAAGGCGGTGGCGGGGTTCGTTTTCAGCGTCTCGACCACCTCGCTCGCGGCCTCCCGGAGACTCGACCAGCGGTCGTGACTCGCCTGCGCGTCCCCGTCGGTCGGGACCTCGGAGATGCGGTGCTCTGTATCGAGAATCGGCGGACAGGCGTCGACCGACACCTCGGAATCGTATCCCTCGTACTCCATGGGGATGCCGAAGAAGCCGGCGTAGCCGTGTGTCTCGTAGTCGCCGGTCGCCTCGATGTGGCGGCGGATGATCTCGGACCGCGTGTCGATACAGAAGACCAGTTGCGCGTCCGGGCGACCGGCGGGGTCGCTGTCGGCGAGGGTCTCGCTCTCGGCGGCGACGCGCTCGACGACGTCGCTGCGGTAACTCGCCTCCCACGCGCTCAGGAACGCCTCGGCGAGTTCGTCGGCCGCGTCGGACCCGGTGCGTTCGGGACCGGTCGACGGCTCGATATCGACGCCGAAGGCGGAAAGCAGCGCGAGACGAACCGCGAGATACCCCTCGAGCGTGATGGGATACGTGGACTGCCACGCACCGTCGTCGGCAGCGCGCTGTTTGATGAAGCCGGTCCACCCGGGGAGCGCGGCGAACTGTTCTTCGAAGATGGGGACCCACTGGCCCTGAGGATACGGCTCCAGCACGGACTCGATGGCCTCGATCGGCGAGTCAGGCAGATCGGTGACGACTCCGTCGTCGGGAACCTGGCCGTCGTGGGCGGCGACCGACCGGAAAGCGCTGTAAAACCCGTCCTCGCGGTTCGGCATCGGCCACTGCGCCTGCCCTTCGTCGAGGAACGTCGACAGCCACTTGGTCAGCACGTGGTCGACCCGCTCGGCGTCGGTGTCCGGGCGCTCCGACTCGACGCCGGTGTCCATGCGGTCCAGCAGGGTTTCGAGGTCGCCGTCGTAGCCGCGCTCGACCAGTTCCGATTCGAGGATTTCGGGGTCGATCCGCCCGTCGTCGAGGGCCGCCCGGAACGTCTCCGGACTCGGATAGCCGCGGCCGCCTAGGAGGGCCGCGGCCTGCGAGACGGCCTCGCTGAACGGCATGTCCTCGAAGCCCGAGAGCGGGTTCGCCGTCACGAACGAGTGGATCGGCCAGACCGAGCCGACGGTTGTCGCTGCGTTGTCGATGCCGTTTTCGATAGTGCGTTCAGTACTCATTGTAGTTCTCCCTGGAGGTCAGCACGGTGCTGGAAGCGGGTTGACTCGCGTTCAACAACGCGACGTAGAGGCGCTGGCTGCGCTCGTGGAGGCCGGTCTCCATCCCGACGTAGACCGCGAGGAAGACGGCGGCGACAACGCCGTGGACGACACTCAGTTCGGTCGGGGCCGAGACGAGCGGCAACCCGGAGAGGACACCCGAGATCGCCACGTAGACGAGTGCGTAGACGGCGATAGCCGGGATGAAGACCAGCGGGACCGCGCCGTAGCGAGCCGTCGCCGACAGGGCGGTCTGCTGGACGGCGCTACGGGCTGCGTGCAGCGTCGTGAGCACGACGAAGAACACGAGTAAAAGCCCGCTGTCGACGCTCGTCCCTTTCCCCGTGAGAAGCGCGAACAACGCACCGCCCGTGAGTCCGGTTGCCAGGACGGCGGCAGCGCCTGCGATACTCGTCCCGGAGGGTTCGCTCTCAGTCGGGCTGGTGTGCTCGACCTGCCCGCCCGAACTGAGGAAGTGATACGCCTTGTAGAAGCCGTGCAAGACGAGGTGCGTGATCGCGGCGCCGAAGAAGCCCAGGCCAGCCTGCATGATCATAAAGCCCATCTGGCCGACCGTCGAGCAGCCCAGTTCGCTCTTGACGTCCGGCTGGACGGCCTTGAGCAACTTGCCGAGCAAGGCACTCGTCGCGCCGACGACCACGATACCGAGCATGAGGGTGGCGTCGACAGTCACGACCGGCGCGAACCGGGTCAACAGGATGCCGCCCGCGTTGACGAACCCGGCGTGCATCAGCGCCGAGGCGGGCGTCGGGGCAGTCATCGAGGAGAGCAGCCAGTTCTGGAAGGGGACGAGCGCGGATTGAATCATCGCCGCGAGGACGAGCGCGGCCGCGGCGACGAGCCACACCGGCCCGCCGAGGCTTCCGGCGGTCGCGGCGATCCCGGAGACCGTCGTCGCGCCGGTCGTCCACCACAGCGCCGTCAGTGCGATGCCGAGGAGCGCGCTGCTGGCGAGGAAGTACTTGCGGGCGACGCTCCCAGCGGCCCGGGCCTGCGTCCACCCGTCGACGGTGCCGACGAGATTCGCCATCAGCAGGCCCATTCCCAGCCAGAGGAGCCAGAACAGCGCCACGTGGTCGGCGGCGACGAGGGCCATCACCGCGACCGTGAACCCGAACGTCGTGGCGAAAAACTTCGTTTTGTGGGCGCTACCAGCCATGTAGCGGCGCGAGTAGCTGTGGACGATGCCGCTGAAGAAGGTGACCACCACCCACATCAGAACGGTCAGCCCGTCGATGGCGACCACGCCGGAGAACTCCCACGCGCCACCAATTCGGACTCGTGCGACGAGGACGGCGAGACTCGCCGCGAACAGCGACCACACGAGCCACGTCAATACAACGGGCACGGACGGCGATTCTTCCGTCGTGTCCGGGAGCGCTCCGATCGTCGGTTTCGAACTGTGTCCTGACATCGTTCAGCCTATCGTCGTACCCATCCCGGCGACCGAGACGAGTATGAGTCCGTATCTGGTCGTCTTCATCCACCACTGGGAACAGAATAACTATTAAAGCTGTCTATATTCACAAATCGTTCGCGGATAGGCCATTATAGAACATTATGGTTTTGGAAAGTCTGCGGGGAGACGAGTCGCTACTGTATCGTCCGAGGCGGCATCGAAGCAGTCGGGAGCCCTCCTCTAACGTATCTTCGACGAACGAACAGGCCAGCATCAATCGTGCTTCGATGCCTGCTGGGAGCTCCGAATCGGACGCAGTTTACCGATCGTATGCGTTTTCGAGGATGGTCAGATCGAACACGTCGAAGAGAGAGAAACGACGAGGACCGACATCATACTGCCGGCACATACACTCGATTAGCGATTGTCCGCTGTGCGATCCGTGGAATCGAACTTGCCGAACGGTGTGGTCTCGTGGGTTCGCACGAGAACTTCGTCTGCAACGGTGAGTCCCATATCGAGGAGTTCCTGAGCGACGGGCGTGATGTCGTCGTCACTCTTGCCGACCGCAGTCACGAGGAGATTCTGTTCACCGGTGACCAACTCCTGGACGGATATGACCCCCTCTATGTCCAGAATGTCGGGGATCATGTCGCCACGTTCGGGTATCGAAGCGGTACAGTAGAGCAACATTCGGAGGGGATAGCCCGATTGCTGATAATCGACGCTAGCGCGGTATCCCTTGATGATGTCGTCGGATTCGAGCCGCTGGATGCGCTTGCGGACGGTACTGTCCGAGGTACCGGTTCGCTCCGCGATGTCTCCGGACGACATGTTTCGAGCGTCTTCCTGGACGGCATACAGGATCGCTTTGTCCACGTCGTCGATCTCCTCGTCAGCCATACCAGAGTATCCGGGACAGAGGCACTTTACCTTTTGATGTTGCTCGGGTACGACGTCGAGTTCGGTGCACGCGCTGCTAACAGGGACGATCGTACGTGACCGGCACAGTGAGAATACCGGTCGCACCGTCGGTTGAGCGGATTCGATATAGCGGGTTGTCGTTTATCACCGGTCCAGCGGGGTGCGTTCCGGACCGGCAAATCCCAGCCGCTCAGTACCCCTAACTCGCGAAATACGGTTCGAGAGCGCAGTAGTAGTACGGTTCGAGCCGAGGGTACTGGGTACCGGTAGACACCGGCCGGCAGGACGACACCGGTCGGTCCCGGCAACGAGGGTCGAAACCGGGACGTTCAATTAGCAGGCGGTCGATGCCCGAGTATGAGCATGGATCGCGAGCAGTACTGTCCGCACTGCGAGGCCGAGCAGACGTTCTATCGGGCTGCGAGTACGACCCTGCACCTCGGCGAGAAGGTCAAGTGGCACTGCCCGGACTGTGACTACGGGTACGTCACCATCAACGGAATCGACACCAGCGCATCCGCCTGATCCTGTTTTCACCGCACTGTTTTCCCGTTCGGCACCCCGACGAGAGAGATCTACAGGATACCCGCACGCCGGACTGCACGCAGAGTTTACAGGGCGTTCGGGACGTTCCGTCCGACGCCCCATCGAACCGATTTCTCTGAGAGGTGGATCAACGCGCTCCATCCGTCGATCCAGGCGGCCAGCTGGCCGACGTTGCAATCGTAGAGTTGAATCGAGGACGCCCGACCACCGGAGACAACGGCCCAGACCGGGAGGCGCCCGTCTCCGATCGCTCTCACAGCCACCAGACCAGGGGTTCGACCGGGAGTTTCACCACCCGCGCCACTGCCGAGTTCACGTCCCGCCCCACTGGCCACATACCGACGCCGGGGAACCCACGTCGATTCGGTGAACTTTCCGCCTCTCGGAACACTCTCCGTTTCGTTCGGCTCCGGCACTGCAGACCGTTCTTTCACTGTCCTTTCGCCGAGTCTGTACCAGCCACGTTACGGGAACCCCGGTCGAATTACCAACCCATAAACCAGTAACCGCTATATCAAATTCGAGATAGCGTGACAGTCCAGACGGGACAGGAAGACACCGTACAAACCGTCTCGAACAAATGGAGGCCCGGTTCCGGTCGACAACGGGCGATCAGGCGGTGGGCTCGGCTTTTCGGAGTGTGAGCGAGACCGCCGTTCCACCGTCCCGAGCGGTCTCGAAGGACAGGTCACCGCCACAGGAGTCGACGATCCACCGGACCAGCCAGAGGCCGAGACCGCTGGCGTGGTTGAGTTGCGTAATCGGCTCGTCGCCAGCGATCACCGTCCGCTCGTTCTCGGGAATGCCAGGTCCGTTGTCCACGACGCGGACCTCGACGGCGTCCGGGTCCGCCTCGGCAGCCCCGGCGGCGACACGGACGCTCGGAGCGGGGGCGTCGTTGTGCTCGACCGCGTTTTCGACGAGGTTTTGTACGGCAGTCCGGAGCTGTTCGTCCGCGCGCACGTGGAGCCCGTCGGGCACGTCCACGGTGAAGTCGGCATCGGGGTACGCAGACCGGCAGTCCTGGACGGCCGCCGTGACGGTTTCGGCCAGGTCCTGACGCTGGTCGTCGACAGTGCGTCCGATAGTCTGCTCGATGTCACGGACCTTCTCGCTCATCGTAACGATGTCCTCGGCTTTCGACTGGAGCGTCTCGACCAGTGCCAAGTAGTCCGGGTCGTCGAGTTCGTGGGCGAGTTGGTCGGCGTGGCCCAGCACGACGGTCAGATCGTTGCGGATGTTGTGCCGGAGGACGCGGTTGAGGACCTCCAGTTGTCGCTGGCGGTGTTTCTGCTCGGTAATGTCCGTGTAGATGCCGAACGCACGGGTGGCGTCACCGCTGATCTGGTAGGGGATTCCACGGAACAGGAAGTGGCGGACACCGTCGGCCGTTCGCCTGCGAACTTCGGTCTGTTCGACCGTGCCACACGACACCTGTTCTTCGAACGGTGTCCCGCCGGCGTCACCCTCCTCGGGCAACACGTAGTCGTCGATGGGGTTTCCGAGTATCTCTTCGTCCTCGTATCCGAACACGTCCGCGAAGGCCGGGTTGGTCGACGTGACGACCGGGTCGCCGTCGGCCAGTTGCGTGTCGACGACGGCGTCCGGGATGTTGTCGAACAGGTAGCTAAAGCGGTCGCGTTCGTCGCGCAACTGCTCGCGCGTCTGTTCCAGTTCCGTCAGTTCCTGCACGACACCGACGGTCCCAGTGAACCGCTGGCCGGGGAGCACGGACAGTTCGACCGCGGCCGGGAACCGGTCGTCGTCGGTGCAGACCTCCGTTTCGATGGTCTCGGCCATCCGATCGGCGTCCCCGGTGAGGTTCGAGATGGCATCGTCGAACCGCGACCGCTCGTCCACGGGGACGAAATCAGCGGCCCGTCGCCCCAGCAACTCCGATCGGTCGTACCCGAGCCGATCGGCGAACGGCCCGGTAACCATCGTGAACCGACCGTCCTCGTCCAGCACGTAGACCATGTGCTGGACGGTCTCCATGACGGTCTCGTAGCGCGTCAGTTCCTCCTCGCGCTCGGCGCGGTCGAACGCCGCCCGGGCGTTCGTGGCGAGGATCCCGGCGACCTGCTCGTCGATCTCGTCGAAGGCGTTGTCGGCGGTCGACCCGATCGAGAGGACGCCGTGGTCACCGAGCGGGAGGTACAGGCTCGACTCGATGCGCCCTCGGTCGTCGTCGATATCGAGATCCCGGAAGTACGCGCGTTCACCGCGCTCGAAGACCGTCCCCGGCCCGCCCTCGCCGGGTCGGTACACCGGACGGTCGCCCATCACTGTGCGTGTCGCCTCTGTCATAGCGACCGGTTCGAGTGTCCCCGTCTCCCGGTCGTACAGTCGGACGGTGTTCAGATCGAATCCCAGTACGTCCGCCGTCGCATCGGCCACGAGGTCCGCCACCGCTTCCTTCGTCGGAGCCTGCATCAACTTCCGCGTCGTCTCCAGCAGCGAGGTCAGCATCGTCTCGCGTCGCTTGTGCTTGCTGATGTCCCTGAACACGCCCGCGGTCCCGGCGAACTCGCCGTTCTCGAACGGGAGGAGCGTCATCCGGTCCTCGAAGGGTATCGTCCGCCCGTCGGCGTGTTCGAGGTCGAACTCGAAGGTCGTCTGCTGGATGCCGTCCGAGAGCATCCGGCCAAGCACCTCCTCGCCGAGTTTGACCGTCTGGTCGCCCTTGATGATCGAGACGTGTTGGCCCAGCAAGTCGGGCACGGAGTGACCGGTCAGCGACGCGAGCGCCTCGTTGGCGAAGGTGAATCGGCCTTCATCGTCGAGGGCGTACACGCCGTCGTCGATCGTCTCCATGATCGTCTCGTATCGTTCGAGTTCCTGCTCGCGTTCCCGGCGTTCCAGTTCGAAACTGAGCCACTCGACGACGAGTTCGACGAACGTGGTTTCGGCCTCGGAGAACTCCCGATCGCGGGCGCGTTCGTCGGCAAAGCAGAGCGTCCCGTACAATTCGCCATCGACCTCGACGCGACCGCCCAGGTAACAGCTGAGTCCGTACACGTTCGTCGGCGTCGAGTCGGCCCACTCGCCGGTCGTGGCGTCGCGGATCTCGACCAGTTCGTCGCTATCGACGGTCCGGCGACAGTACGCGTTCGAGAGGTCGGTCTCGTGACCCGCGAGCGACTCGTCACCGACCGCCCGGACGATTTCGAGCCGATCGCCGGTGACGGCCGTGAGATAGCCCAACTCCAGGTCGAGTCGCTCACGGCCGAGTCCGAGCAACTGGTCGAGTTTCTCCTCGAAGAGCAGGTCCTTGCTCGACGTGATTTCGTAGAGTTCCTGGAGCGCGCGCTGGCTCTCGCGCAACCGCTCGGCCATCGACCGCCGTTCGGTCACGTCACGCGTGACGCCGGTCAGCCGGTCGACGGACCCGTCAGGCCCCCTGACGACTTCGGCCTGGGTGGCCAGCCAGCGCCGTCCCTCGTCGGCGACGTCGACCCGATACTCCACCTCGAAGCCCGACCCGCCATCGAGGGCGTCGGCGGCGGCCGCCGCCACCTGGTCGCGGTCGTCCGGGTGAACGCGCTCGATGAACGCGTCACCGTCGACGGTTCGGCGCCGGGGTTCGAGCCCGAACAGCGTCGACGTCCACTCGTCCCAGCGCACCTCGTCGGTCGCGGCGTCCCAGACGAAGACGCCAGCGTCCATGCTTTCCAGCGCTAGATCCAGGCGACCGTTCAGGCGTTCGAGCTCCCGCTCGCGTGGGCTGGCTCCGACAGTGTCGACGGTGGGATCACCGGGCATCCCGCCGGCGTCGCACGTGCCCGGATTGCCGTCGGCCACTGGCTCGTTCCCGTCGCGGTCGAGATAGGCGCGCACCCTGTCGAAGAGTTCGACGTGGCTATCGCCGCCGTGGGGGACGTACTCGGTGACGCCCAATCGCGTCGCCGTGCTCGCGACGTCCCCGTCCGGGTCGCTCGTACAGAGGACGAACGGCAGATTCGGGTTCGTCTTGCGGACGCGAGCCAACACGTCCAGCCCGGTCTCCCGTCCCCCAAGTTCGTACTCGCAGACGACGACGCTTGGGTCGGCCTCCAGAAGAAGCGCGGTCAGTTCCGCCGGGGAGTCGACCGCGTCGACGCGTCCCGGTAACGCATGCAGTTCCGTCTCGACCGCGTCCGGACGGACGTAGATGACGTGTGTCCCATCGCTCATTAGCCGAACGAACGGACTACACCCCGTTAAGCCCGCAACCAAACTGGTTATGCTCCGGCGACGACGCTCAGCGTTCCGCGTCGAGCGCCTGCCAGGAGAGTCGCGGGGTCCGGGCCGCGGCGACCTGATCGATGCGTCGGGCCGCCGTCCGCTGGGGGGCGCCGTCGAGCGTTTCGTCGTCCTCCGCGGCGACGGCGTTGAACGCGGCGGCCAGTTGATCGAGGGTGCGCTTGTTCTCGATCTCGGTCGGCTCGGTCATCAGCGCCTCGTCGACGATCTCGGGCCACTTCGTCGTCGGCGGGTGGACGCCGTAATCCAGCATCCGTTTGGCCACGTCCGCGGCGTCCTGCTCGCCCGCACTCGCGACGAACTCGTGGTGGAACGGGCCGAAGGGCACCTCGTAGTCGACCTGCTCGGCCAGGTAGTTCGCGTTCAGCACCGCTTTGGCGCTGGCGTCGGCGAGCCCCGGGTCGCCCAGCCGCGCAATGTAGGCATAGGTCTTGAGAAGCACCAGCCAGTTGCCCTGGAACTCGTGGACCTTGCCGATGGAGTGGTCGGGCTCGAACAACTCGAAATCGCCAGCACGGGTCTCGCGAACCCGCGGACTCGGCAGGAAGGGTGCGAGTCGCTCGGTGACGCCGACCGGCCCAGCGCCCGGGCCGCCGCCGCCGTGGGGCGTCGCGAACGTCTTGTGGACGTTGTAGTGCATGATGTCGAAGCCCATGTCGCCCGGCCGAGCGCGACCGAGCAGGGCGTTGAGGTTCGCCCCGTCGTAGTAGAGCAGGCCGCCAGCGTCGTGGACGATGGTGGCGATCTCCTCGATGTCGCGCTCGAAACAGCCGAGCGTGTTCGGGTTCGTCAGCATCAGCGCCGCGGTGTCGTCGTCGACGGCCGCCTCCAGGGCCTCGATGTCGACGCGGCCGTCCTCGCCGCTCGGGAGTTCGAGCACGTCGTAGCCGGCCAGCGCCGCGGTCGCGAAGTTCGTCCCGTGGGCGCTATCGGGGACGATGACCGTCGACCGGTCGTCGTCGTTGGCCTCGTGGTAGGCCTTCGCGACGAGGACACCCGTGTACTCGCCGGCCGCGCCCGCGGGTGGCTGGAGCGTCACCGCGTCCATCCCGCCGATGCGACCGAGGTAGTCCTGGAGCCGGTACATGAGTCCCAGCGTCCCCTGGACGGTCTCGGCCGGCCGGTCGGGGTGGACCGCGGCGTCGGGCAGGGCGGCCACGTCCTCCGTGAACTTCGGGTTGTACTTCATCGTACACGACCCGAGCGGGAACGGGCCGCTCTCGACGCCGTAGTTCATCTGGGAGAGGCGCGTGTAGTGTCGGGCCAGTTCCGGCTCCGAGAGTCCGGGGAGTTCCAGGGAGTCCCGCGTCAGATCGTCGGGCAGCGGCGACTCCTCGCCGCCGACCGCGACTTCGGTGGTGTCCTTCTCCGAGAGCAGCGGTTCGTACTGCACGTCCGACTCGGTCCAGCGCGCCTGGTCGTAGAAGGTCCGCCGGTCGTCGGGGCCGTGGTCGCTGCTTACGGTTTCACCGCCTTCTCGCGGGCTTCGCCCGCTCGAATGGTCCGCGGAGCTTCGCTCCGCGCTACTCGCTCCTTCCGAGGACTCGCTGTCTCGCGGCTGCGCCGCTCGACTATTCGCGGACTCACTACGTTCGTCCGCGTCCCGCTCGTCCTCGCTCATGGCGCCACCTCCGCCATCGCGTCGACGAAGCGGTCCGTCGTGTCGGCGGTCGTGTCGGTAACACAGACCTGCAACAGGTGTTCACCGACGACGTGGACGGCAAAGCCCTCCGCGCGGAGGTCGTCGGCGATGGCGTCGGCCGGCTGATCGGTCCGGGCACAGAATTCCCGGAAGTGGTGGCGGTCGTGGACCGGTGCCGTGACGCCGTTGATCTCGTTCAGGCGAGCGGCGAGGTCACGCGGGAGCGTCACGCAGTCCTCGGCCAGTTCGACGAGGCTGTCGGGGCCGAGCCAGGCGGCGTGGATGGCCGTCCGCAGCGCGACCCAGGCCTGGTTGGTGCAGATGTTCGAGGTCGCCCGCTCACGGCGGATGTGCTGTTCGCGCGTCTGGAGCGTCAGCGTGTAGGCCCTGTGGCCGGTGTCGTCCTCGCCGACGCCGACGAGTCGTCCCGGCACCTGCCGGAGGTAGTCCTCGCGAGTGGCGAACAGTCCCGTTCCCATCCCGTAGGCGGTGCCCAGACCCAGTGTGCTGGCGTCGCCGACCACCACGTCCGCGCCGACGCTCGCCGGTTCCTCCAGGAGCGCGAGCGCAACCGGGTCCGAGCCGAGACAGAACAGTGCATCATGCGCGTCCGCGAGGTCGCCAATGGCCGCCAATGACTCCTCGATGGTGCCACGAACGGTCGGGTTCTCGGCGTACACCATCGCCACGTCCTCGTCGAGCATCGCTTCGAGAGCGTCCAGGTCGACGTTGGCGTCGACCATGGGGTATGACTCGACGGTGACGTCGGCACCCGCGGCGTAGTTCTCCAGGACCGCGCGTCGTCCCTCGGGCATGATCTCGGGGACCAGCGCCCGGTCGCCGGAGACCGAGCGAACGCGCTGTGAGAGGGTGGCAGCCTCGCCCAGCGCCGTCGCGGCGTCGTACATCGAGCAGTTGGCCACGTCCAGCCCGGTGAGTTCGACGAGCATCGACTGGTACTCGAACAGTACCTGGAGGAAGCCCTGGGCGACCTCTGGCTGGTACTGGGTGTAGGAGGTGAGAAACTCCGAGCGGTCGGCCAGGTGGTCGACCAGCGAGGGAACGTAGTGGTCGTAGTGGCCCCGCCCCAGCAGTTCCGTCAGGTCGTCGTTGCGGCCGAGCAGGCGACCGATTTCGGTTCGGACGGCCTGTTCGCTCCGCGCGTCGATGTCGAAGTCGCCGTCGAATCTGACGGCGTCCGGAATGTCGAACAGTGCTTCGACGCTGTCGACGCCGATCGCGTCGAGCATCGTCGCCGTCTCCGCGTCGGTGTGGGGTGCGTACGGGCTCCCGCGTGTATCGTTTTCGGTCATGAGTGCGCTAGGTGAAACGAACCGTCGTCCCGCGAACGGCAGTGATGGGTGAGTGTTACGCGCCGGCCCATAAGATTGTCCCGGTTACCGGGGACGAGCGGGGTGCTCGCGTCGGCGCGTGGCGTCTCTCGAACGGGCCGAAAACCGCGAGAACGAGACGGACTGAGAGTCAGGCGATCTGGTCGCCGTACTCCTCGGGCGAGAGCAAGGCGTCGAGTTCGCTCTCGTCGTCGATGTCGACTTCGAGCATCCAGCCGTCGCCGTAGGGGTCGTCGTTGACGAGTTCCGGCGCGTCGACGAGGTCGTCGTTGATCGCCGTCACGGTGCCCGAAATCGGGGCGTAGAGGTCCGACACGGCCTTGATGCTCTCGACGACGCCGAAGTCGTCGCCTTTCGTGATCTCCTCGCCCTCGCTCGGGAGTTCGACGAACACGACGTCGCCGAGTTCGTCCTGGGCGAAGTCGCTGATACCGACGCGCACCGTGCCGTCCTCGCTGCGGGCCCACTCGTGAGAGTCCAGATACCGGCAGTCCTCGGGAACTTCGAAGCTCATCTATCGAGGAATGGCAACGCCTGGGTTTGTGCCTTTTTCGACTCGCCGCGGACGGTGACGTAGACGTTGACGCCCGGACTCCGATACTCCACGGGGAGATACGCCAATCCGATCGGCATGTCGAGCGTCGGACTCATCGTCCCACTGGTGACCTCGCCGATCCGGTCGCCGTCGATGTCGGTCACTTCGTAGCCGTGGCGTGGGACTCCGCGGTCGACCAGCCGGAAGCCACAGAGTTTCTGCTCGACGCCTTCGGCGTCGGCCCGTTCGAGGGCGTCCCGGCCGACGAACTCCGTGTCGAGTTTGACCGTGAAGGCGACGCCGGCCTCGTAGGGATTGCGGGGATTGTCCTCGGAGTGGAAGTCCTGCCCGGAGAGAAGAAAGCCCATCTCGATGCGGAGGGTGTCCCGTGCGCCGAGGCCGCAGGGCTGGCAGTCGAACGCTTCCCAGACCGCCTCGGCCTCGTCCCACGGCACGACGAGTTCGAAACCGTCCTCGCCGGTGTAGCCGGTGCGGGCGATGAGAGAGTCGACGCCCGCCACGCTGACCGCCTCGGCCTGGAACCGCGAGCAGTCACAGACGGTGGTTCGCTTGTCGTCGGCGACCGCATCGAGCAGCAGCGCCTCGGCCTCTGGTCCCTGGACGGCGAACATGGCGTACTCGTCGGTGACGTTCTCGACGGTCGCGTCCAGCCCCCACTCGTCGCGGTGGGAAACCCAGCGGTCGTACATCTGCTCGTCGTGGCCCGCGTTCGGGACGAACAGGTACTCGGCGTCGTGAGTGCTCCCGTCGGGGAGCTGGTAGACCACGGTGTCGTCTAAGATGATCCCGTCCTCGTCGGTGATCATCGCGTACTGGGCCTGACCCGGGGAGAGCGCGCCCACGTCGTTGGTCGTGAGTCGCTGCATGAGGCGTTCGGCGTCGGGACCGCTCACCTCGATCTCGCCCATGTGCGAGACGTCGAAGATGCCGGCGTCCTCGCGGACGGCCTCGTGTTCGGTCCTGATGGAGTCGAACTCCACTGGCATGTCCCACCCGCCGAACTCGGTGAACGTCGCCCCTCGGGCCTCGTGTACCCCGTGCAGTGGCGGTGTCCGTTCGGTCATACCGGTATCGGCCCCGCCCAGCGACCTAACTCTTTGCCCTCGGGCAGCCTACAGCATCCCCGAACCCATCCCGCACGAACGTCGATCGCATCCAGCAGGATATGGGCCAGTTCCAACAGGTAGAAGTTCCGGGGTGGTGAAGCGGCGAGTATGGCGAATCCCCACTTGCTGATCCTTGGGCCGCCGGGCGCAGGCAAAGGCACACAGAGCAGCCGCATCGCCGAGGAGTACGGCGTCGAGCACGTGACGACGGGCGACGCGCTCCGGGCGAACAAGGACATGGACATCAGCGACATGGACACCGAGTACGACACGCCGCGTGCGTACATGGAGGCCGGTGACCTGGTCCCGGACGAGGTCGTCAACGCCATCGTCGACGAGGCACTCAACAGTGCAGACGGGTTCGTCCTCGACGGCTATCCGCGCAACCTCGACCAGGCCGAGGAACTCGAAGACATGACCGACCTGGACGTCGTCCTCTCGCTCGACGTGAGCCGCGAGGAACTGGTCGACCGCCTGACCGGTCGCCGCGTCTGTGACGACTGCGGCGAGAACTACCACGTCGAGTTCAACCAGCCCGAAGAAGCGGGCGTCTGTGACGAGTGCGGTGGCGAGCTCATCCAGCGCGACGACGACAACGAGGAGTCGGTGAAAAACCGGCTGGACGTGTTCGAGGAGAACACGGTGCCGGTCATCGAACACTACGAGGACCACGACGGCTTCGTCGCCATCGACGGCGAGCAGACGCCCGACGAGGTGTGGGCCGATATCGAGGCTGCGGTCGACGAGCGGGCCTGATCGCGGCGATATCGCCGACTCGGTTTCTGCGGGCCAGAGTAAAAGGTTGATTAGCGGTGCTTTCCTACGGGCGGGTAATGGCACGCACAGCGGAGAAAGTGGAGTCGCTCGCCAGGGAGGACGGCGAGTTGCTCGATGCGCTCGACGTCGTCCTGGACGTGGCCGAATCGGAGGGCACCGTCGAATGGGCCGACGTCAGCGACGAGATGACGAGCGGGCAGTGGGGCCGACTCATCGAGACCGGCCTCCTGATCGACGCCGACGGCAACGGGTTCGCCGTCGACGACCCCGACGGGATCCGGGACGCGCTCGCCGACGACGAGGTCGAGGGCGCGGCGTCGGTCGACGACGAGGAATCCTCGTGGTCCCAGTACGACAAACTCGCGGCTGTCGGCGCACTGGGGATGATGGCGGGCTACTCGCTGCCGTCGGTCCGCAACACCATCGGCGGCGGTCTGGACCTGCTCTTCGGCCCGCTCGAAGCGATCCTGCCCTTCTACGTCGTCGTGATGGTGCTCGCGATGTTGACCGGGCTCTACTCGACGCTCCTGCAGGCGAATCTCATGGACATGGACAAGATGGGCGAGTACCAGGCCCAGATGAAGGAGATCCAGGAGAAACGCAAGGACGCCAAAGAGCGCGGCGACGAGGAGGCTCTGGACCGCATCCAGCAAGAGCAGATGGAGGCCATGGGCGACCAGATGGGGATGTTCAAAGAGCAGTTCAGGCCGATGGTCTGGATCATGCTGCTCACCATCCCCGTCTTCCTGTGGATGTACTGGATGATCCTCGGTGACCAGACGCTCCATCCCCAGACCATCACGATGCCGCTGCTGGGCTCCGTTAGCTGGCAGGAGGGCGTCCTCGGGCCGCTCCAGGCGTGGATCCTCTGGTATTTCCTCTGCTCGATGGGCTTCACCCAGATCATCCGGAAGTCGCTGAACATCCAGACGACGCCGACGTAGACCGCTCGATTTCCGCTTTTCCCGCTCGTTTCGGACTCGACACCAGTCAGTCCTGGTCGACCTGTACCTGTCGTCCTTGCACCAGGTTCGGCAGAATGTTCCGCAGGAAGTGGATGAACAGTACGAGAACGATCGGTCCCAGGAAGATGCCGTACCAGCCGAACGCGATGGAGCCGAGCACGTACGCGAACAGGACGAGCCCCATGTGCAGGTCGCCTTTCGACACGTACGAGCGGATGAAGAAATCGGGAATCGCGTCGATGACGATCAGCGTCACGACGAAAAAGAGCACGGGGTACCACAGGGGCACGACCTCGCCCCGGACGGCTCGAAACGCCAGGTACGCCGTGTACGGGAAGTAGATGAGTTTAATCCCCACGACCGGAATGATAGTGAACACGCCGGTCAGCAGGCCGAGCAGCAGGGGGAACGCGACGCCCGTACCCTCGGGCGCGACGAGGTCGAGTCCGTAGTACGTCAGGGCGGCGATCACTCCCGTGATGCCGATGATAACGAGGTTCCCCGTGTAGATGGTCGTCAGATCGCTATCGACGCCGTTCATGAAGCCGACGAGGCCGGGCGTCCCCTCGAACGTGGACCGGAACCAGGCGGCGATACGCTCGTCGTCCTTGAGCAGGTAGTAAGCGACGACGACGATGACGAACAGTCTGAGCAGCCAGGTGAACACCACACTCGCGTAGCCGAGGAGTCGGCCAGCGTTCGACCGAAGCATCGTCGCCAGTCGCTCCGTCTCGGTGAGTTGCGCGAGGTCGAGATAGGGCTGGAGGGAGGCCCGGAGCTGCTGGATCCCCGTCTGTCTGAACAGTTGATCCAGTTCCCTGACGGCGACGAGACCGCTGTATCCCAGAACCAGTAGTATCGGGATGCCCACGACGAGGAGCGTGGCCGTCGCGTTGAGACTGGGATGGTCAGTGCGCTGATCGAGCCACCGATCGACCGGTCGAATGGCGTAGTAGAGGAAGACGCCGACGACGATCGCGCCGATGAACGTGTAGAGGACAAAGGCGACGACGAGCGTCAAGACCAGGCCCGCGAGGGTCCAGGCGACCTGGCTACGGGTCAGATCCCATGTCTCGCCCATGCAGGGAGATGTGCGAGGAGAGCCAAAAGCAGATTGTCGGGTCCGTTGTCACTGGTGACGGAGCGAAGACACAATCTCTTTTAGCGACAGTGACCGAGGGTCGGTATGTTGATTACCGTTTCCGGTCCGGCGGGCAGCGGGAAGAGCACGCTCGCTGCCGGCCTGGCCGACGCGCTCGCCTACGAGCACGTCAGTGGTGGGGACATCTTCCGGTCGCTGGCCGACGAACGCGGCTACTCGCTGGTCGAGTTCAACAAACTCGCCGAGGAGGACGACCAGATCGACCGCGACCTGGACCGCCGGCTCCGAACGACGGCCGAGGAACGCGACGACCTCGTCCTCGAATCGCGTCTGGCCGGCTGGATGGCGGGCGAGCACGCGGACCTGCGCGTCTGGCTCGACGCCCCCTTCGAGGCCCGCGTCGAACGCATCGCCGACCGCGAGGACGAACCCGTCGACCAGCTCCGGGAGAGCGAGCGCACCCGGGCCGAAAGCGAAGCCCAGCGCTACCAGGAGTACTACGACATCGACATCGAGGACCGCTCGATCTACGACCTCGTCGTCAACACCGCTCGCTGGGACGCCGAGACGACGATGGAACTGGTGCTGGCGGCCGCCGAGTCCTACGACGCTGCCGGCGACGAAGGGCAGTTCCCGATCGACGGCATCCGCTACGAGTTTTGAGCAGTCAACCGGCGAACAGCGGTCAGCGCGGCCCGCCGACGGGCCCACTACACGTCGTTTTCGTCTCCTGATCGAGGAGGATCCCGGTCTGGACATCGCAGGTGACCGTCGGAACGCTGTCGGGTGGAATCGTGAACGCGGCGTCGAACAGCATCGGCCGGTAGACGAGCCGAACGCTCGCCGTCAGGTCGGTTCGCTCGCCGTTCCGAACGTGACTTCGGAACCAGGCGTCGACTTTCCCGTTGTCCATGCGGACGGGGTACTCCACGCGACGGCTCTCGCCGGGTGCCAGCGGCGGTTCCGACGTGGCGTCGAGCAGCGTCGCCCCCGTCGTGCTGGCCGTAAAGAGCGCGATATCGTTCATCTCCAGAGTCACGTCGAGGGCTTCCGGCACGCTCGGCATCGGCACGTCCCCGCGGTTCGTGACCTCGAAGTGAAACAGAACGGTGGTCTCCTCGGCCGAGACCTCGCCCCACGTGGCCCAGCCCCGGTCGATCTCGTAGCCGACGGCCGGGCTGGCGCTGCCGAGTCGGAGCAGTCCGTCCGTGAGCTGGCTGACGATCGAGCCCGTATCAAGGGAGTAGTCGTCCGCGAGTCCGTCGGCGGCACTGGAGAGGGCGTCGACGACCGGCGTCTCGCCGTCGAGGACGTGCTCTTCGACTGAGGGCATCGCGACGGTCAGAACGCCCCACGGCCCGAACGTGAGTTCCCCACCGGTCGTGACCGTGATCGATTCGTCGCTCTCGACGAAGGTCGCCCACAGCGCGGGGACGTTCTCGTGTTCGATCGACGATCGGAGTTGGAGCAACTGGTCGCCGGCCTCGAGTTCGAGCCCCTCCCGCTGCCCGGTCGCGAGCCGCACGCCGTTCAGTTCGATGTAGTATTCGACCCGCAACCGGTCGCTCACGGCAGCGAGCAGGGGCGAGACGCCCGTCACCCGAACGGTAGTGAGGACGTCGATACGCCGGTCGGCCAGTGGGTGCCAGGTACCGACGTCGTCGATCTCGACCGACGGCCGCTGGAACGCCGTCGACAGCAGCGTCGCAACGAGGCCGACGCTTCCCGCGCCGACACCGACGAGCGCGAGGGTCGTCACCAGTCCAGCGGCGTCCATTCGACCGGTTCTTCGAGGACCGCCGACATAAAGAGCAGGACAGACGGTCGGTCGGGTCGACCGCGCAGTCCCAATCGAACAACGTAAGCCGGGGCGGGTCGACGGCCATGACATGTTACGGGGTCCGCCGGCCGAGCGTTCGCCCGCCGAATTGCTCGAGTTCGGCGTCGTCAATCTCGACAAGCCACCGGGTCCCTCCGCCCACCAGGTCGCCGCGTGGGTCCGCGACATGGTCGACGCCGACCGCATCGCCCACGCCGGCACGCTCGACCCGAAGGTGACCGGTTGTCTCCCCCTCCTGCTCGACGACGCCGCCCGCATGGCACAGGTGTTCGACGACGCCGACAAGGAGTACGTCGCCGTCCTCGAACTCCACGGCCCCGCCCCGAACGACCTCCACGACGTGGTCTCGACGTTCGAGGGCCGGATCTACCAGAAACCACCCCGGAAGAGCGCCGTCCGACGGCAGCTCCGCGTCCGCGAGATGTACGACATCGACGTGCTGGAAGTGCAGGATCGGCAGGCGCTGCTCCGGGTGCGCTGTGAGAGCGGCACCTACGTCCGGAAGCTCTGCCACGACATCGGCCTGGCGCTGGGAACCGGCGCGCACATGGGCCACCTCCGCCGGACGGCGACGGGGACGTTCGACGACACCTCGCTGGAGACCTTAGAGGACCTCGCGGACGGGCTCGGCTGGTGGGAGGACGACGACGACGCCACGGCGTTGCGCGAGGTCGTCCAGCCCGCCGAGCGCGCGCTCGTCGGCCTGCCGAGCCTGACCATCGCTCCGAGCGCCGCCCGAGAGGTCGCCGAGGGCGCGCCAGTGTACGCACCCGGCGTCATCGACGCCAATCTCGGCGACGCAGACGTCGATAAGCGGCCGCTCGTGGCCTGCTACACGCCTAACGAGGCCGCCGTGTGTCTCGGCCGGTTAGTCGGTGATCCCGACGCAGAGCAGGGGACCGTCGTGGAATTAGCGCGGGTCCTGGTGTAATCGCAAAACGAAGCGTTTAATCGGGGGACCCTCGTCTTCCCGAGTGCGGGACCGTGGGGTAGCGGTATCCTCGGCGCATGGGGTGCGTCGGACCTGAGTTCGAATCTCGGCGGTCCCACTCAACTTTCTGTCGCGACCAATCCGGGAGCGACGGTATTGTGATGGGACATCGGAAGTCGCAGCCGTCGAACGGACGTGAGACGGACCGTCTTCCGGCAGTCCCACTCCACCTTTTTACTTCGTCGGGTCGCCTTCGGCGACCACTCCTCGCAAAAATCTGGACCAAAAAGAGCCGCTCGCTCACTCCGTTCGCTCGCGGGTGCCGTGCTTGTGACCGCAACAGCGCTCAATGCGACAGCATCACCAATTGGAAGCCGAAAGTTCGTGAATCCGTCCGCTGGTGTTCCCTCAACTCAGCGCGAGCAGCGAGCGAGTCCGCGATCCCCAATGACCTCACCCGGCATCGATGGGACGACCTGGACGCCGCGATAGACCGACCGCTGTCCGAGGTCGAAAGCCCATAACTACCATTTAATTATCAAAAACGGGGTGGCCGATATAGAGGGTAGAGGGGGCGAATAAAAGTCACATATTGCGAAGTGAGGTCCGTTATTTGACACCCTCGCAGAGTCGCAATTGTTTCAACCGATACGCTCGTATTCTGTCGATGTGTGTCCCCGGGTCTCACTCATCGAAAAGTGCGATACCAAGAACGAAGAGGTCGCCCTTGATACCTCGTATCTCGTTTTGATGACGATGTCCGGAGTGCTTGCTGGCGTGGCTCTTCTCACCAACTCGATTCCGATCCTCATCGGCGCGATGGTCGTTGCTCCGGCATTGACGCCTCTGGAACTCGTTTCCGCTGGCCTCGCTGCCAACCGGTTGGATCGAGCCGGATACGGGGCCATGGTCTCGTTGGTCGGTCTGTTGGCTGCGACTGCTGGGGCTATCGTAACGACGGTGGTACTGAACATGACAGGAGTTCTCCCACCTGCGGAGAACCTCATCGACAAGCCACTCCTCGAGGAACGCATTACAGCCGGCTGGTACAGCGTCATTGCTGCTGCCGCGGCGGGGATCGCGAGCGACGAAGACCGGACAGACACGCTAGTCGGCGTCGTCGCTGCCCTCGCACTCGTCCCGGCCGCAGCTGCCGGGGGAATAACATTACTGTCACGAGCGCCTGCCAAGGCCAGTGGCGGCCTCCTCTTACTCGTCGTAAATGCAGGCGTCGTCGTGATAACGGGGACGGTGACACTCTGGCTCGACGCTCGTGGCGATAGGAAAGCGCACACAGGCCAATAGGCATGCAACGTACCGATCGCCTGTTTCGATCGTCCATGCCGAATCGAACGGACGCCTCTGGTGAACACAGCCTCTGAGTTCAGTAACGAGTATCAGACCGGAGTTTGGTAGCTGGTCGAATACGCTGCTTAGTACCGTCCGTACACTGAGCACTGCGACCGAGTTCGCTCACACTCGGTGCGGGCGCTGACTATGCAGATTCAGTGACCGTTCGACGAGTGAGTCCCCGATACGTCGTCGACGACTGAGAACCCGCGAGGGAGATCACTACGGTGTAAGCTGTACGAAAAAATGGCGTTGCGATCGGGAACTCAGACGGTCGGTACGGACACTACGGGAACCCCTGCCTTCCGGACGAGGCTGTCGGTGACGCTGCCGACGCGTTCGCGTTCGTTGACGGTCTTGCCGGTCGATCCCACGGTGACGATGTCGATGTCGGCGTCGTCGATGTAGTTCAGAATCTCGGTGTCGGGGTTCCCCTGGCGGATCTCGGTCGTCGTTTCGAGGCCGGCGTCCTCGATCTGGTCTTCGAGGTCGGCGATCGCCCGCTCGCCTTCGGCTTTCAGTTTCTCCCTGACGTGGCCCATGGCCAGGCCGGGCGCGGCGTTGGCGACGCTCTCGTCGATCACGTACAGGAGGTGAACGGTGGCCTCGTGGCGCGCGGCGGCGTCGATCGCGTGATCGACGGCACTAGCGGCCGTCTCGCTTCCGTCCGTCGGGAGCAGGACTCGGTCGTACATCGTCGGAAAATATCTACGCGGTCCTATTTAAAATCAAGACTGTGTTCTCGGAAGATGAAACGAGGATCGAACGACGACCGGAGCAGTCACGGGTGTGAACACGGCGGACTGCCGTGCGGTGGTCGGGCTGGACCGCCGTCGGTCAGAGGTACCCTTCGTCTTCGAGACCGTCCATGATGTCGTCTACGAGCGAGTCGACGTCGTCGTAGGGGAAGTCGCCACCGCCCCCTTTCTGGTTGAGTTCCATCGCGGTGAAGCTGACGTCGCCCGACTCGAACGTGGTGCCCGGTCCGTTCGGGAGCGCCGGGACGAGATCCATCGGACTCGATACCGGGTAGTCCGCGCCTTCGAACGCCTCGACGATCTGGTCTCTGAGTTCGTCTTTGTCTGCCATCCCATCACGAGATACCGCCGCAGCATGGCTGAAATTGCTGCCTCGCATGAGAGGGAGTTGTTTTCCAGTCGCACAGACACGTCGTTCCGGTGTGGATCGCTGTCGCGTCGATAGCGGGGTCGATCGTCTCAATCAGCTGATCGAAATCCCGATCACGACGCCGTGCATCGCCCGAAGCATTGATAGCTGGGGGAGCAGTTTTTTCGGCAATACGATATGGCAGCGGGAAACCTGGAGCCGATCTCGCTCGACGACACCGACGTCGAGTACGACGAATACGTCGGCGTTCTCGAGGGCGGGATCGCCGGCCGAAGCGAGCAGATGCTGGACGCTTACGCGGAACTCGAAACCCGCTACGGAGAGCGGTTCGAGGCGGAAGCCGACGAGGCCCCGGACCGGTTCCTCGGGAGCGCCGAGGACGCCGAGAACTTCCGGGCGGCGTTGGCCGAGACGTACGACGAGGAGTTGTATCCGGTCCTGGGCGAGGCGGGCGAAGCGGACATCGGCGGGTATGCGGAGTTCCAGGACACGGTTCGCGCGTTGGCGGAGTTAAACCACGTGCGATTTCTCGACCACCTCGATACCGCCCGGAGCGCAGTCGCCAAGGTGCGGAATCACAGCTCGAACGCCCAGTCGCTGCTCAATCAGGTCGGCGAGATCCTGACCGAGAAGGGGTACACCCACGAGACGAAAGAGCCGATCAAAGAGCGATTCAGTCGGGCCAAACGGCAGCTCACGCAGGCAGCGCGTCTCAGGAAGGAAACCAGTGCCGTCGTGAAACGCTGCTTTCTGTACTACTTCACCGCCGACCTCGTCCGCGAGAAGTACGACGTCGAGCGGGCGGCGTTCCGGTACGTCGATCTCGACGAACCAGCCGACCAGCGCCTGGAACGGGTTCGCGAGGAGTTCGTCCGTCAGGAGCGACAGATCAGACGCGGCCGTCGGTCGCTCAAGCACAAGATCGAGTACATCGAGAAGAACTACGACGTCTGAGCGGCGTCTTCGTCTGCCAGGCGCGCCTCCACGAGTTCGGTTACGTTGTACAGCAGGATGCCGACGGAGACCAGCGTGGTGAGCAGGTAGACGATGAATCCGGGCGGGCCGCCGAGGGTCGTGCCGACGACGCCGCCGACGATGCCGGCCATCGTGAGTTCGAGCCACGTGACCAGTACCCGGGAGAGCAACAGGGAGTTGCTCGCCATCAGTACGACTCCCCGGCCTCGATCGGGCCGCTGAACGCCGAGTAGAGCACGACGAAGTAGAGGAAGACCAGCGGCAGCAGAACGGCTGCACCGATGGACATCAGGTTCAGGGGAAGCGTGGAGACGATGCCCTCACGCACGGTCACGCCGGCCACCCGGTCGACGTAGGGATAGGTCAACCGAGCGACGACGCCGACGAGCGCGAACACCAGTCCGGCAGCCGCAGCGAACGCCAGGTAGTGGCGGTCGGTCCTGATCGCCAGCACGTAGCCGCCAGCCAGGCAAACGGTCGCCGCGACGAGTGCGAGCGCTTCCGCCGAGAGGAGGGCCGACCGGACGGCGGGCGTGGTCGCGTAGATCGTCGCGAGCGCGAGCACGACCAGCAGGAGGTACGCGACCACCGCCCGCTGGGCGGCCCCGCGGAGGTCGGCCTGTAGCCCGCCGCGGGTCTTGAGCCGGAGGAACGCCGCGCCGTCGACCACCGTCAGGGCGACGACGGCGAGGCCGACCACGACGCCGGGAACCGTCAGCGTCCGACTCGCGCCGAGTGCCCAGTTGGCCGTGAACAGCCCGAGAAAGAACGGTGCGGTGACGCTCCCGACGACGAACGCCCGACCCCACCAGCGCTGCCACTGATCGTCCTCGCGTTGCTCGTACATTTCGGGGGCGAGGCCGCGGACGATGAGCGCGCCGAGGATGGCGAACATGAGCAGGTAGTGACGGCTGAACAGCGCGGCGTAGACGACCGGGAACGCGGCGAACAGCATCCCACCGAAGACGACCAGCCACACCTCGTTGCCGTCCCAGAAGGGGCCGATGGCCGCGATGAGTTGCTCGCGTTCGTCGTGGTCATCGCGGGTGGCAAACAGCGCGCCCACGCCGAAGTCGAAGCCGTCGAGGAAGAGGAAGGTACCGAGGACGAAAAACAGGAGGCCGAACCACAGCTCGGCCAGCGGCAACCCGAACAGCGGCTCGGCGGAAAGCGAGAGCGGCTCAGTCATCGACGGTCACTCCTGCGGGCGTGGCTTCCTCGCGCTCGACGACGCGGAGGTCGTCGCCGGTCGGCGGCCCGGCGCGGACGATGCGGACGACGACGTAGGTGTACAGGGTCAGCAGACCGAGATAGACAAGTGCGAACCCAGCGAGCGTCAGGGTCGCTTCGGCACCTGTGAGGCCGGGCGAGACGCCGTCGCTGGTCTTCAGCACGTCCTGGATGACCCACGGCTGGCGGCCGACCTCGGTGACGACCCAGCCGAGTTCGACGGCGACGATTCCCAGGAGCGACGAGAGCATCAGCGACTTATGCAGCAGGTCGTCCTCGTAGAGTTCGCCGCGCCACCAGCGGTAGACGCCCCAGAAGCCCAGGAGGATGAACCAGAAGCCCAGCGCGACCATGATGCGGAACGACCAGAACACGACGGCGACGGGCGGGGCCTCGCCGTACTCGTTCAGGCCGACAATTGTCGCCTGTGGGTCACCCCCGCTGGCCAGCCAGGACGCCCCACCGGGAATGCCGATACCGAAGATTTCCTTGGCCTTCGGGTCGGTCAGGTCCGCCAGACTCGTCGGGAACGCGACGATGTACTCGGGGACGTACGAGTCGGTCTCCCAGACCGCCTCCATCGCGGCGAACTTCTGGGGCTGGGTCTCGTAGACGTGACGCGCGTAGAGGTCACCGTGGACGGCCTGCAGCGGCGCGGTAATCACCAGCGCGACGAGTGCGATCTTCAGTGTCGTCTCCCAGAACCCGACGTTCTCGATAGGATACCCCCAGACGTGGTGACGGAACACGTAGTACGCCCCGAGGCCGGCCATGAACAGCGCGACCGACAGTACCGCCGCGTTCTGCATGTGGACGAACATGAACGGGAAGCGCGGGTTGAGATACGCCGCCATCGGGTCGGTCAGCGTGACGATTTCCCGGCCGCCTTTCTCGACGAGTTCGAACCCGCGTGGCGTCTGCATCCAGGAGTTCGCGATGAGGATCCAGACAGCCGACAGCCAGGTTCCAAGCCCGACGGCGACGGCAGAGACCATGTAGAGCTTGTCACCGACGCGTTCGCGACCGAAGACGAACACGCCGAGGAAGGTCGCCTCCAGCATGAACGCCATCATCCCTTCGAGCGCCAGCGGCCCGCCGAACAGCTCGCCCGCGACCGTCGAGAACGCCGCAAAGTTCGTCCCGAACTCGAACTCCAGGACGATGCCCGTGACGGTACCGACGACGAACGAGACGGCGAAGATCTTCGTCCAGAACCGGCGCAGTTGCTCGTATATCGGCTTTCGACTGCGTATCTCCTTCCACGTGAAGTAGACGAGAAAGGGCGCGAGCCCCATGCTCATCACGGGAAAGATGATGTGGACGATGGTCGTGAGTGCGAACTGGAGTCGGCTTGCGATGACGGGGTCGAGCATTGATTGCGAGTTGGGAGCGTTCGCGTCTGGATACTACGGCAGGTCGGCCGAACTGTACACTTACTACAGTCTGGGAACTGCGCGGACCTATGTCGCTCCCCGATTCTCAGGCCGTCGAAACCACCGAACATGTTTTTTCCTCGGCGCCCCTAGCTATCTGGGTCGGCTACGGGGCGGCCAACTGGGAACGGCCGACCGGCGCGGCCGAAGCTAAGCCGCGCTTATCCTGACCTACGGTGTTTCTAACTAATTCGCTGGCTCCCAAGCCACCGGCATGGCAGAACGGGTCCCAGGGCCGGGCACGATAGCGATAGCTGCACTCGGTGCCGGCCTCCTCGTCGGACTGACGGCCGGCACGACAGCCGCCGCGACGCAGACGGTGACGGAGTGTACGACCATCACCGAGTCGGGAGCGTACGAACTCTCGGGGAACGTGAGCGCGCCGGGGGACGACCCCTGTATCCGTATCGAGGCCAGTGACGTCACGCTCGACGGGAACGGCGCGACGGTCACGACCAACGCGACCGGGAACGCGACCGGAACTGGCGTGCTCGTCGAACCGGCAGCCGACGGCGACCCGGTCGAGAACGTCACGGTCCGGAACCTCAGCGTGTCGAACTGGGGGACCGGCGTCGCGTACCGCGACGTGACCGCATCGACCATCAGTACCGTCACGGCGACGGGGAACACGAACGGGTTCGTGTTGACCGAGAGCGCCCGAATCGCCGTCCGGGACGTGGTCGCAGTCGATAACGAGAACGGACTCCTCACGCGTGACGTCACGGACTCGACGTTTCGGAACGTCACCGCGCGGAACAACGACGAGGACGGACTGTACACGAGCAACGACTTCGACGGGAACCGGCTGGTAAACACGACGGCACAGGAGAACGGGGACGAGGGGCTCCGGGTCGGTCCGGCCTGGAACAGCGTCTTCGTGAACACGACTGTCCGTGCCAACGGCGGGGACGGCATCGCGATGTTGGACACCGGTCGCGTCGAGATGACCGGACTGACGGCCTCCGACAACGACGGCGCGGGGCTCCGGCTCACGGCCGTCGCCGGAACGCGGTTCGAGAACGTGACCGCCCGTAACAACACCGGTGCGATCTACACCGCGGTCGAGTCGCGCAACGTCACGGTCCAGGGACTCGCGATCGGTCCCGATGGAACGCTCTCGCTTACGGCCGGGTCGGCGACTATCAGGGACGTGCCGTCGCACCCGGCGCTGCCCGACGGCACCGAACTCGTCGGTCCCGCAGTCAACGTCTCGCAGGCCGAAGACGGACCGAGCAGACCGGTCGTCACAGTGACCATGACGGAGCGAATCGAACGGACGCCCGCACTCTTGCAGTACGAGAACGGGAGCTGGCGGGAACTCCAGGACGTGCAGTTCGACTCGGGCGAGGGGAGCCTCACCGCCACGGTCGGCAACGGGATCGTCGCGCCGCTGGCACCGACGACCGAGCAGGACGCGGCATCGAACGGAACGGCGTAACGCTGCCGGACCCAGCGAGACCGAGGCCTCAGGCGGAGCCGATCGGGTGGGCCTCGGCGTCTTCGGGTGCGCCCAACATGTATCGCGTGTACCGACCGGCGAGCCACGCCAGGCCGTTGAGGAGGTTGAGTGCCAGGACGAGCAGGACGGTGCCGAACGCCGACATGACGAGCGCCTCACCGAGCGTGTCGATGCGCCAGGACGAGAGCGTGACGACCGCATCGACGCCGACGAGCAGCAGTTCGTGCGCGAACTGGAGGTCGGGCGTCACCGTCAACGGTTCCGACAGGAAGACGCCGACACGGGTGTGCTCGTAGAACAGCGGCGTCACCAGCATCAGGATGGCGACGAAGGGGCCTACCATGATGAGGGCGAACGAGGCGACGCCGAGGAGGAGTTTGCTCGCGAGAAAGACGATGCCCTTCCAGACGCCGAGGTCGGTCACCAGCGCTTCCGACCGGTCGACGATGCCCTCCCGCTGCATGAACGGATGGTCCGGCGGCCGGATGTCGACGCCGAGCAGGGAGACAGTCACGCGGCGCTCGAACCACGTCAGTCCCACCGAAACCGCGAGGACGGCCACCAGGAGCGGCACGCCGACGAGAACGAACGAGAACCCGATCCCGATCGAGATCCCCAGCGTCACGAACAGGTAGTACGCCATGCCGAGCGGGAACGACAGGGCGAGATACAGCAGGTTGCGATACGTCTGGAGGCGGAAGGGCACGCCGACGGCCGACCGGAGCGACGGCCGCGGCAGTTCCGAGCGGAGCTTCTGGGCAGTTTCTGACATCCTCGTGTAAACCGTTCGGCTACGAATCACTTATACGCCAAAGCACAGTTTCAGGCCCAGTAGCTGGCGCGTGGTTTTAAATGTGGATCGTCACCAGCGCCAGTTCGAAGGAGCGTGTGCAGCAGACCTAGCGGTCGACCTCGCCCATGATCGTATCGAGGCTCCCGAGCGTCGCGACCAGGTCGGCGAGTACGACCGGGGACTACAGCTCTCAGAGTCGCTCCTGACAGACCGCCAGCAGGAAGCGGTGCGAGCGGCCATCGACCACGGCTACTACGAGGTCCCACGATCGGGGTCGGTCGAGGACGTGGCGGCGGCCCTCGACTGTGCGCCGAGTACCGCATCGAACCATCTCCGGAAAGCCGAAGCGAGACTCGCCGAGGCAGTCGCTTCTGTGGAGTGACGCCAGTGACGGACGTTCCGTGAGTACGGAGACACATATTTATCAGGATCTGGCAAGAACCGAGAACGATGACGGACACGAAACGCGCGTTGGCGGTCTTCGGCTATATCGCACCCGCCGTATCGATCTCGTTTCTGGTGGTGTCGACCCTGGTCGACCCGCTGTTCTCCTGGCAGACCCGGTCGCTGTCGAGTATCGGGGAGGCCACCGGCACCGCCGTGTTCGCGTTGTCGAGCGCGGATCAGATCGCGTTCAATCTCTTCAACGCCGGCCTGTTCCTCACCGGCTTGCTCGGTCTGCCCTTCGTCGTCGCACTCTGGATGGACGCGGGGTCGCGTCCCGAGCGAATCGGCGTCGGGTCGTTAGTCGTCACGCTGCTCGGGGTAATGGGGGTCGGCGTCACCTATCTCGACGGCCCGTTCGTCGCCTTCCACTTCCCCGCCGCGGCGACCTTCTTTTTCGGGGTCGCACTCACGCTCTGGATACACAGCACGGGAACGATCCGGCGGACCGACGGCCAACGGGGACTCGGGTTCGTCTGGCTGGCGAACGCCTACGTGCTCCAGTGGGTGCTCTGGATCGTCCTCGAAGCACAGGCGTTCGGCGAGGACGAGGTCTGGACGTGGTTCGCCGTCCCGGAGTTCGTCGCCGCCCTCGTGCTCGCCGGGTGGATCGTCACGCAGGCGCGACGACTCCGAACACAGTCTCGGGTCGGATAATAAACGATCAGTTCGCGAACGGGAGACACAACGCTGTCCGTTCGTAGACGCCAAAAAAATTCGCGGTTAGTGGAACGACGTTACGCGTACTCGTACGTGCCGTCGTTGTTCGGGTCGAACTGAACTTCCAGACCGAGGTCCGGCAGCGTGATCTCGTTGGTCGCGAGGTAGGTCGCGCGGATGTTCGCGTCCTGGAGAACGAGACCGGGGTTCCCGTCACCGCCGTCGAGGGTGACCTGGCGCGGACCGCCCGCGATGTCACCGTCGGGACCCGTCGTCGGGGTCTCGGGTGCGCGCAGCGTGATCATCTGCTTGATCCCCTGCTCGGTATTGTTCGCTTTGGTCTCGTCGATCGTCAGGCCGCTGAACGTGGCCGATGAGGCTTCCAGCTCGGGCGTCTTCAGGAGCAGCTGCCCGGACGTGACGTCGGTGTTCGCCCCGGCGGTAATGACGAGGCGTGCGTTGCCCGTCATCCCGTACTGATCGAGGTTGAAGCGCTTGATCAGCGTCAGGTCCGTGATCGTCACCTGATTCAGCTCGACGATACCCTGCGGGTACTTCGAGTGGTTCTCCGCGTCACCGTTCCCCGGATACAGGATGAGGTCGTTCCCCTGAATCTCTTCAGCCTGAATCTTGAAACCGCCGATACCTGAAATCGGTGCGGCGAACGCCGTGCCGGTGCTCAAAAAGAGCATGCCGACGACAGCGACGACACCGAGCGATGCGCCTGTACTCTTTGCAAGTATGCTTCTATCGTACACTACGTACCCCCCTAGGGCATTCCTTTGTTCCAGTGCTACTACCCTTATACTTACCCCATGCATCAACGGCCCTTTATACGCATCTGGAAGGTAACGCCCGTCGCTCGGCGAAATCACAGATCGAAAACGGAGGTATCTCGAACGCGGAATCGGGCCGGTTAGGAAGTTCCTACTCCCGTTTCGCGCCGGGGTTCGTCACCGCGCCGTTCCACCTTTTTCCGCGTCGGGTCGCCTGCGGCGACCACTCGCGCAAAAACGTGGGCGAAAAAGCTGCTCGCTCACGCCGTTCGCGAGCAGTACAGCCCGCTCGTCACTCCCGTTTCGCGCCGGGGTTCGTCACCGCGCCGTTGGCCGCGGAGCCGAAGTCGCGGTGGTACTTCGCCAGCACGCCGTTGTCGTAGGTCGGTTCGGGGTCGTCGCGCGCGTCGAGTCGCTGCTCCATCTCCTCGTCGGAGACGTCGACGGAGAGTTCCAGGTCGTCGATGTCGATGGTGACGACATCGCCGTCTTCGAGCGCGGCGATGGGACCGCCGACGAACGCCTCGGGAGCGACGTGTCCGATCGAGAACCCGCGAGTCGCGCCCGAGAAGCGGCCGTCAGTGAACAGCGCCACGTCCTCGGCGTGGCCCTGGCCGGCGACTGCCGAGGTGACCCCGAGCATCTCGCGCATGCCGGGGCCGCCGCGTGGCCCTTCGTTGCGGATGCCGATGACGTCACCGGACTCGACCTTGCCCTCCTGGACGTACGCCATCGCGTCCTCTTCGGCGTCGAATATCCGGACCGGACCCTCGTGATGGAGGTGGTCCTCACCGGTGATCTTGATGACGGCACCGTCGGGCGCGAGGTTCCCGGTGAGGATGCGAATGGCACCGCGCTCGTGGATCGGGTCCGCGACCGTGTGCAGGAAGTCCGCGTCGAGGTCGGCGATCGCGGGCGGATCGTAGCGCTCCAGTGCCTCGCCGATCGTCTCGCCCGTCACCGTGAGTGCGTCGCCGTGGAGCAGATCGGCCTCGTACAGGGCGTTCAACACGACCGGCACGCCACCGACCTCGTGGAGGTCGTTCATCACTCGCTCGCCGCCGGGCTGGAGGTTCGCGATCTTCGGCGTGCGCTCGCTGATGCGGTTGAAATCGGCGATGTCGAGGTCGATGCCCGCCTCGGCAGCCATCGCCAGGAGGTGGAGCACGGCGTTAGTCGACCCACCGATGGCCACCTGGAGCGCGATGGCGTTCTCGAAGGACTCCTTCGAGAGGAAATCGGAGGGTTTGCGCCGTTCCCGAACCACCTCTGCGGCGAGTTCGCCGGCCTCGCGGGCGACCTCGTAACGGGACTCGTCTTCGGCGGGCGGCGACGCCGACCCGAGCGGCGCGAACCCGAGCGCCTCGGAGATAGAGGCCATCGTGTTCGCCGTGAACATTCCGCCACACGACCCTGCGCCGGGGCAGGCGTTGCGTTCGAGGTCGTCGAGTTCGTCCTCGGTCATGTCGCCGTCCGCGACCGCGCCGACGCCCTCGAAGACGTTCTGGATGGTGACCTCCCGGCCGTCGTGTTCGCCGGGCATGATCGACCCGCCGTAGAGGAACACGGACGGGAGGTCGGTCCGGATGGAGGCCATCATCATGCCGGGCATGTTCTTGTCACAGCCGCCGATCGTCACGAGGCCGTCCATACGCTCGCCGAAGGCGACCAGTTCGACGGAGTCGGCGATGACCTCCCGCGAGATCAGCGAGGCCTTCATCCCCTCGGTCCCCATCGAGATGGCGTCGGAGATGGTGATAGTCCCGAACTCGATGGGCATCCCCGCTCCATCGTCGATACCTTCGTAGGCAGCGTCTGCCACGTCGTCGAGATGGACGTTACAGGGCGTGATGTCGGCGGCTGGGTTGGCGACGCCGACCATCGGCGAGGAGAGATCCTCGTCGTCGTATCCCATCGCCCGGAACATCGCCCGGTGGGGGGCCTTGTCGGTTCCCTCCGTCACCTCGTTGCTCGGCAGGTCGTCCGGCTTCCCGGCATCGGACTCACTGCGTCGCTCGGATTCTTGACTCATACTCGTTGTCAGTCACCGTGGCGGCTTTAATTGCCCGGATGCGACGAATGGCCCCTTGAACCGGGACCCGAACCGGTTCGGCGCGTCCGGACGGACCGGGATTGGCACATCGCCAACACTGATAGGTGCGGAGCGGATACCGGTCGGCAATGACCGCTCGCGTCGCCGCCGGTGCCCGCCTCCACTTCGGCTTCCAGAACCTCTCGCTCGCCCGCGAGCGCCTCTACGGCGGCGTCGGCGTCGCCTTGGAGGAACCCCAGGTCGTCGTCGAAGCCGATCCCGCCGAGGGCATCCACTGCGAGGACGACCTGGCCGCCGAATACGCCTGGACGGCCGTCGATCTGCTGGGCGTCAACGGGGCCGCCATCGAGGTCAGGGATCGGCTCCCCCGCCACGTGGGCCTGGGCAGCGGCACGCAGTTCGCGCTGGCGACCCTGACCGCCATCGCGGGCGCGTACGACATGGAACCCGCCGTCCGCAAGCACGCTCCCGCGCTCGGCCGAGGGGGTCGCAGCGGCGTCGGCGTCGCCGCCTTCGAGACCGGCGGGTTCCTCGTCGACGGCGGCCACCCGACCGAACTGTTCACCGCCGCGCCCCCGGCCGACGGCCAGTGGACCGTGCCCCCCGTCACCGCCCGCCACGAACTCCCCGAGACCTGGCGGTTCGTCGTCGTGTTGCCCGAGTCCAGTACTGGTCGCTCCGGCCAGCGCGAGGACGAAAGCATGCGGGCGGTCGTCGAGCGGGCCGACACCGGCATCGCCGACGAGGTGGGCGGATTGCTCCTCCGGCGGGTGCTCCCCGCCGCAGCGGAGGGCGACCGCGAGGCGTTCGGGGCCGGCGTGGCCAAACTCGGCCGACTCAACGGGGCCTGGTACGCCGACGAACAGGGCGGCGTCTACCGCCCGCCGGCGGGCCGTATCGTGGACGCGCTCTCTGACTGCCCCGCGATCGCCGGAGCCGGCCAGTCCTCGTGGGGACCGGCCGTCTACGGCGTGACACACCGCCACGGCGTCGACGAGGCGCGTGAAGCTGCGCGTGACGCGCTGGGGGAAGCTGGTGTGGAGGGGCGCGTTCTCGTTACGGCTCCGCGGAATCGTGGGGTTCGCGTCGAATAGTGAGGAAGTGACGGATTTCGAGCGCCCCCGGAAGGCACGACCAGTCGACCGTCTCACGAATCCCAAAGGTTAGTAACGGTCATCAGGTCTTCGAGGGGCATCGTTTGAAAATCGGCGTCAGCGACGACGAGTTCGTCACCGGTCGACCGGGCGGTCGCGGCGACGAACAGGTCACGAGCGGGCATGGTATCACCACTTCGCTGCAACTCTTGTTGTAGCTGCACCGCCTCCAATGCGATGGACTCGTTGAATTCCAGCGACGCCACTCGGCCAAAATCTTCCCGAGTCCCGTTGATGTCGGTTGATCCTGAGCTGAAGACTTCACCGATAAGTACCTCATAGACGCAGATCGAGGAGGTGAGCAGGGTCGGCTGGTCGTCGACGAACTCCACGACGTGCTCCACGTTGTCGAGGTAGTCGATAATGACCGACGAATCGAGGAACGTCATCGGCCAAATGATTCTCGCGACCGCTTGACGGCCTCGCGGGCTTTTTTCGCCTTGTCTGTCCCCTCCCACGCGCCCGGATTCATCGACCGGTTGTCAGTGGCGAGTCGGTCAAGTAGCTCGTCCCAGGTTTCATCCTCTCGTTTCAGGTGGCGGAGTTTGTCTTTCGTGTCGTCAGACACGCGAATCGTTGAACTCATTGTGTATACATCGAGTATACAGACAAGTAGCTGTTTCGCCGTTACCGCCACTCGACTTGTTTACACTATCGTACCTGCGCTGACGAGCATAGCTTTGGCTATGGGGAGAAAACTCCATCACTCAAAATCCCCGTAACAACTACGGCACGGGGTCCGTATGGCAGGGTATGGACCGCATCCCCTTCGGCATCAGACAACTCGATACGATTATCGACGGGGGCGCACCGCCGGGGAGCGTCGTCTTGCTGTCGGGGGAGTCCGGTGCCGGCTCCCGGGAGTTCATGTACACCAGCGCCGTCGTCAACGGCCTGGGCCACACCAACGAGGACCTCCACGACCTATACTACGGGGACCTGGCGTCAGGGGCCGCTCTCCCCGAGGAAATCCACTACGTCTCCTTTACCGCCGACGACGACCAGCTCTTCCGGGAGATGGACCGCGTCATGGACGAGGAAGTCGTCGAGTCCGGCTTCGACCCCGTCGAGTTCGTCGACATGGCGGAGGTGTACTTCCACACCAGCAGCGTCCCCCGGCCGTGGTACGCCGAGGAGACGGCCCACATCCGGGACATGGCGGGTCGCCACGACCGCGAGGGACTGTTCGCCGCGCTCGGCGACTACCTGAACGCGAACGCCCAGGGGAACCTCGTCATCCTCGACTCGCTGTCGGACCTCATCAGCGCCATCGGCGACGAACACGACTGGTCCGACATCGTCTACCTCGTCAAGGGCCTCCAGAAGGCCGCCCACTCCTGGAACGGCCTGATCCTGGCCCACGTCAACCACGAGACGGTCACGGACGTGGAACACGGCCAGTTAGTCGACGCGGCCGACGGGACGATGATCTTCGAGTGGGAACAGGGCGGGAGCGAGCGCGCCCGGACGCTCGTGTTCAAGAAGTTCCGTGGCGTCCTCTCCCAGATCGAAGACGAGGACATCATCCGCTTCGAGACCGAGATCGGCGACGCCGGCTTCGACATCAGCGACGTTCGGAAGATTCGCTGACAGTTCTCCGCGGTATCGGCCGAAACGCCGGCTGAACTGCCGCCAGTTCCCGAGGCCGATTGTTTTACGAATTGATAAGCTGTGGCAAACGCTTAACTACCGGAGTTGCCAAAGGGCCGATAGATGGCCAGCGAGCCGTCCGACGATCCGGTCTCGATCTCACTGCCGCCGGAGCTTGCGGAGTGGGTCGACCAGCAAGCCGCCGACCGCGACACCGACCGGGAGACGGTTCTGGTCCAGTTGCTCGCGGCCCACCAGGCCACCGAGGAACTGGAGGACGGAGCCGACTTCGACGCGGACGTGCTCGCACGAACGACCGACCTCGAAGACGAGGTTCGGAACATCATCGCCGACCGCCTCTCCGACATCGCCGGCGCCGTCACCGACCGCATCGACATCGAACAACAGGTCGGGACGGCGCTCGACGAACGACTCGACGACCGGATCGCGGCGGCGGTCGACGAGGAACTGCCCGAGGCGCTGGAGGAGGACCTCCCCGAAGCGATCGACAAACACCTCGCAGCGGAACTCGACGAGCGGCTGGCCGACGCGATCGAGGACCAACTCGGTGCGTTGCTCGAGGACAGACTGGCTGAGGTCTCCCAGTCGGCGGCCGAGCAGGCGAGCCGACAGATCGCAGGCGAGATCGAGTCGGTCGAATCCGAGTTCACGGGCAAAGTCGAGGACGTTCGCGACCGGGTGATTCAGGTCAAAAAGGAGACCGACCGGAAGGCACCGGCCGATCACGAACACCCGGACGTCGTCGATCGAATCGAGGACGTAGAGACCGATATCGAGGGGCTCGTCGGTGAGATCGAGGACGTCGAAGCGGACCTCGACGGGCGACTCGACGCGGAAGCGGACCGGCTCGACGACGTAGAGGAGACCGTCGCGGACGTCCAGGAGAAGCTCCGGACGGTCGCGTACGTCGTCAAGGAACTGCGCGAGAACTCCGAGGTGAACAACAAGCGAGCCACCTCGATCGAGGCGATCAAACGAGCCGCCGCCGAACACGACGTCGACCGCGCCCAGTGTGAGGCCTGCGGGCAGGGCGTCTCCGTCGCGCTGATGACCGACCCCGAGTGTCCACACTGCAAGGCGACGGTGACGGACGTCGAACCGAGTGACGGCTTCTTCGGGAAACCACAGCTGGTCAAGGCACAGGGAATCGAAGCGGCGGGCGACGAGGAGGAGGGATGACCGAGGACTCCGAGGACAGCGACGACCCCTTCGAGGGGTTCGACGCACCCGACGACGTGGACCCCTTCGAGGACCTCGAGGGACCGACCGAGCCGGACGAGGACACCACCGAGGACCGGGGCGAATCGACCCACGGTTCGGTCCCGGACGGGGACGATCGGACACAGCCAGAAGGGATGGCCGAGAACCCCTTCGGGGAGTCCGACGGGGGACGCGAGGGGGCCGGCGGGCCGTTCGGTAGCGGTGAGCCACACGAGGACCCAGCGAGTGGGGCGGCGACCGACGACGCGGATCCCACGGACGACCCCTTCGCCTCGTTCTCGGGAGCCGGTGGCCGGACCGGCACGGACGAGGACCCGTTCGGCTCCTTCGAGTCGGCCGGCGTCGACGAGATCGACCCGGACGTGGTCTGGGAGGCGCTCTCGGCGGCCGAGGAGGAGGGAATGCCGGAGTTCGACGAGAAGGTCTACTACGAGGTCTCGAAACACTCGTTTTGCGAACGCTGTGAGTACTTCTCCAGCCCGCCGGAGTGTACCTGTACGTACGACGGGGCGGCCATCGTCGAGTTCCTCGACATGGAGACGGTGCGACTGTTGAACTGTCCCGTCGTCGCCGAACAGCGCGAACTCGAGGAGAGCGTCGGGAAGATCGGGTCGGACTAGAGAGAGGTGCCGGAGCCGCGTTCGAGCGAGCGGTAGGTCTCGACGACTTCCTCGAAATCGTCCATCGACTGCCGGAGTTCGTTGCTGAGTTCGACCGCGCGGCGCTTGAGACGTTTGAACTCCTCGTCGTCTTCGAGTTCGCTCGGCGTGCGTTCGGCTTCGAGCACGGAGAGTTTCGAGAGGAGTTGGAAGAACTCCTCCAGACGCGGATCCGAGCCCGGCGCGTCGATGTGCTGGTCGAGCGTCGAGAGCAGCGTCTCCTTGTCGACCGGTTTACAGAGGTAGTCGTCGAAGTCCATCTCCAGGATGTTGAGGTCCGGGTCGACCGCCGTCACCATGATGATCGGGAAGTCGTAGCCGCGCTCTCGGAGTTCGACCAGCACGTCGTCGCCGTGGACGTCCGGCATCCGGCGGTCGAGCAGGACGGCAGTGACGTGATCGCCGGCCTTCTCGAGGGCCTGCTCGCCCCCGTAGGCGAGTTCGATCTCGTACCGGTCGCGGAGCTTCAGGGCGTAGGCTTCGGCGACGTCTTCCTCGTCGTCGACGACGAGTATCGTCTGGGTGAACTCACCGGACACGGTCCTGTCCCACTCGTCCGGGATACGTGGTGAAATACTTTTGCGCGGTTTCGGCCGGTCGGACCGCCGCCGTGGCTCATCCTGTCGGACAGCAGTCCGTGAACACTGGATCGACGGTCGGGCCGGCACACCGTAAAGAACTGCCCGCTCGACAAACGACGGGTGCGAAAATTCCTGTCCGGCAGTATCAGTTCCCGGGACGGTACGTACACTTATTAACTGCGGTCGGCAACCCCGAGAGGAGTCGAGTCATGGCGGAATCGGAGTTCCTGACGGTCCACCCGGACCCGGTCATTCACTACGGGCGGTCGGCCGACGGTATCGTCATCGAGGCGATCAATTCCGCCTTCGAGACGACCTTCGGTGCGAGCACGACCGAGGACGGCGGTGTGTCGCTCCAGGCCACGCTCACGTCCGACGGAACGGTGTCGGACGTCGCCGCGGCGATCGAGGCCGGCGACCCCGTCGATCGGCGCGTCACCTGTCCGGTAGCCGGGGAAACGCGGCCGTTCCGCCTCCGGCACATTCCCGGAGACGGAGGTGGCTATCTCGTCTACACCGACGAGAGCGAACAGGTGTCCCGCGAACGGGACCTCGAAGCGCGCAACGAACGACTGGAGACGTTCGCGAGCGTCGTCTCCCACGACCTGCGAAACCCCATCGACGTGGCCGAGACGTACCTCGAAGCCGCCCGCGAGGACGGTGATCCCGAGCACTTCGACCGCGTCGCGGACGCCCTCGGACGGATGCGGACGCTCATCGACGACGTGCTCGCGCTCGCCCGCGATGGCAAGGTCGTCGACGACACGGAACGGGTCACCCTCGCGGCGATCGCCGAGGCCGCCTGGGAGAGCGTCGATACCGGCGAGGCGACGCTAACCCTGGTCGACGAGACCGCCACGCTCCAGGCCGACCCCGACCGCCTCCAGCAACTCGTCGAGAACCTCGTCCGCAATTCGCTCGAACACGGCGGCCCGAGCGTCACCGTCGGCACCATCGACGGGGAGCGCACCGGCTGGTATCTCGAAGACGACGGACCCGGCATCCCGCCCGAAGACCGGGACGAGGTCTTCGAGCCCGGCGTCACCAGTTCCACCGAGGGCACCGGCCTGGGGCTGGCTATCGTCGAGCGAATCGCCGACGCCCACGGCTGGACGGTCGCGGTAACGGAGAGCGACACCGGTGGTGTCCCTGCGAGTGACGCGAGGGGGGAGTCGGCCGACGAGCGGCGCGAGTCCGGCGGTGCGCGATTCGAGTTTGCCGAAATCGAGTCGCTGCAGCCGTTCTAGCGGCGAGTCAGCGACAGTGGCGGGATGGCACAAACAGGAGTTTGAGCCTCACCCACGTTTTTCCACGCTGCCCGTCTGCCCTGGGACATGGACTCTCGAACGGACCGCGGACGGTATCAGTTTCCCGTGCGACGGCGGGAACTCGTCGCCGCGCTCGGGGCGGCCGGGACGGGCACTGTCGCCGGGTGTGGTGAGATTCAGTCCGAGACGACGCTCTCCGATCCGACCGAAAAATCCGACGGGAGCGGGCGGCGGAGCCTCCATTTCTCCTCGGACGGCGAGGAGATCGGTCACTTCGGCGTCGACGGGACCGTCGCGTCCGATCTGATCGAGTTGCGGACCGAGATCTGGCACCGGGATGGGACCCGCGTGCAATCGATCGAACTCAGGGTGTGGATGCCCGAAACGGCGAGGGACACCCCTGCCGAGGTCGCCGTCGTCTCGCCCGTGGAGGGCGATAGCTCGCCACCGCCGAACGTGCGACTCTCTTCGCCCGACCGGGACCTCGGCACGGTGATCGAGATCGACGATCTGGACGATCTGGCCGACGAGACGATCAGCACGCTAGAGCTGCTCGTCAGACCCGCGTCCGAGACGGCCACGGAGCTCACCATCGACAGCACGATCGAACTGACGAGCAGCGGGCTCCTCGGTTCCGATTACACGCTCGACGGCCGGCTCGAACTTGAATACCCAAAACTCGCTACCCGGTCGGACTGAAACGCGACGAGAGCACGCGTCGAGGGAGTCGAAAGAGGGAATGGGGTACAGGTTCGTAGTCGGAGTACCGTCACTATGCAATTTTGCGACGAATGCGGTTCGATGATGCACGCGGACGGCGACGAGATGGTCTGTTCGTCCTGTGGCGCTCGGGTCGCAAAGGACACCGAAAAGGCCGACCAGTTCGTCAGTACCGAGGAACAGAGCGGCGACGAACTCATCGAAACCGAAGAAGGCGCGAACTTCGAGGGGAAACCGACTGCCGACGACGTGACCTGTGAGAAGTGCGGCCACGGCAAGGCCTGGTACACGATCAAACAGACCGGGTCGGCCGACGAACCGCCGACGCGCTTTTTCAAGTGCCAGGAGTGTGGCAACCGCTGGCGTGAGTACAACTAGCTCTCTTTGACTTCGAGGCCACGCACCTCGTCGACGTCCAGCCGCCAGCCGTGCATCGCTTCGAGGGAGTCGGCGCGCTCGAAGTCGCTGGAGAACCAGGCGTTGTCGTCCAGCGTGTCCATGAGGTGCGTCCAGTCGTCGGTGTCGTGGTCGATGCGCCGTGCGTTGCCGGTAACCGCGATGGACTGCCAGTCGAACCGACCGCCGATGTCGGTCACGAGCAGGCGGACGGACGCTCCCTCGTCGATGAATTCGAACTTCCGGCCGTCGGGGCTGTCTTCGAGGAAGACGAAGTAGACGTCCTCGCTGTCGTACCCGAAGGAGATCGGGATGCTGTACGGCTCGTCGTCGCGGGCCAGCGAGAGAACAGCCCAGCCGTGCGCTTCGAGCAGGTCGTCGACGGTTCGCGCGTCCATGGGCGTCCCCATCCACTGACCGGTCGTATCCATCGTCATAGGGCTAGTTGGACAGCTAAGGTATTGAAACCACGCACAGGGGGCCGTTTCACCGAGTCGTCGTCACCGCGGACCCCACGGGCTTTTGCCCACAGGTGCGAAACGGCCAGCCGTGTCAGCCGACTCGCGCCGCGTCGAAGTTCACCCCGGCAAGGAGGCCGTCGTGGAGTTCGACCCCTCGCTGACCTTCGAGTGCGTCGACGACTGCACGTGGTGCTGTCACCACGGCGTCCTGCTGTACGAACCGGACCTGCTGGAACTCGCCGACTGTGCCAACCTCGCGGAGACGACGACGTCGTTTCGTGGCGAGGACTTCGTCCGGCAGGAGCACAAAGACCGCGAGGACCACGTCGACGAGAACGGCCAGGCCTGCTTTTTCCTCCGGGACGACGGGCTCTGTTCGCTCCACGCCGAGTCGGACTGGAAACCCACCCGGTGTTCGGTGTTTCCCCTGGCCGTCACGGTCGAGGACGGCGACATCCACGTGGACGTTCGCGAGTCAGCCCACGAGCACTGCGAGGGACTGGACGTCTCGGAGCGGCGCGTGGTCGAGCACCTCGACGCGTTCCTGCCCGCCGTGCTCTGGGACCTCGACGACCCGGAGACGCGGCGAGAACTGTGAGCTCGGCGGGCCTCGACCCGGTCCCCGCTAGTACGGACCGGCCCAGCCGCAGTCGACGCAGCTGAACAGTCCCTGCCCGTTGACCGTCGGACCCGCACAGCTGGGACAGGAGAACGTCGCCGTCCCGCCGTCGGTGACGACGACGCTGTCGGTCTCTGATTCCGTCTCGGTACTGATCGCGTCCGGAAGCTCCGGGTGGCAGGTGCCACAGACCCACTCGATCTTCCGGTGGGCTTCGCTTCCGAACGCGCGGTGCCGCCATACGTGAGTGACCTCGCACCCACACTTGTCACATTCTGCCATCGCTTACCCTAACGAACGTGCGACTACAGTAAAAATCTTACCCTGTATGTACACTAATCGTCCCTCGATAGATATATTGTCCTTATATTCGTCGCAATATCTGGTCGTTCGTCGAGAGACGGGACCCAATAGTGGACGATACGACGGAAGAGTCGGAAAACGGGATTCAGGCTCCGACCGCGAGCCAGGCGACGAAGACGGCGAGACCACCCAGAGACGTGCTGATGACGGCGTGGACGCGGAGTCGGTCGAGGAGGTGGTGGGCGTTGTCGGAGAGTTCGGCGACCTCGCCCACTTCACCGCCGACCTCGCACTGCGGGAGGAAATCCATCGCGATGTGGAGGAAGATACCGGCGGCGAAGCCGAAGACGGCGGCTCGTCCGAGGCTCCCGATGGGGAGGTCGAGCAGCGCCGAGGGGATACCAGCGATGCCGACACCGGCCGCGGGCAACAGGATGACCGACGCCGACCGGTCCGAACTGGCCAGGCGGCGCGCAGCGGCGTAGCCGGCGGGCCCCTTGTGCGAGACGATGGCGAGACCGAGCAGCAGGCCGAGTTCGGGCATCGAGCCGTAGACGAGGCCGATGATAACCCCGGCCGAGAGTGCGTGTGCCGACAGCTGGACGGCAGTGTCGTCGAACGTGGCGTTGACGTGGGCGAGTCGATGGCCGATGATATGCGAGGCGAACCCGACGAGGATGCCGGCGGCGACGCCGAACCCGCCGACGCGGGGGTCGAAGCCGATGGCCTGCGGGAGCAAGAAGACGGCCGCACTCGTGATCATCGCGCCGCTGGCCAGCCCGTATCCCCAGACCAGTCGCGTCGCGTTCGGCGAGCGGGCCGCCCTGACGCCCAGCGGGATCGAACCGGCCATCGCCCCGAAGGCGACCCACGAGATGACGAGCATCTTCCAGAGTTCCCCCATCACTGCGACGCCGGACAGCACGACCAGCGCCGCCACGCCCGCCACCCCGACCAGCGACAGGCCAGGGCGCGAGTTAATAACTCCGTGACTCATATTATTAGTTATCTGGATAAACCAGGCCGGTTTGTAATAATAAACCCATCGGTCGGGTCTCGGAGCCAGCAGCGAAATGGGGGTCAGCGGGACGGAGCCACCGTCATCGCGTCGCGCGTTTCCAGGTTTTCAGATCGACGATCGCGCCGTCGATATCCCCCGCGGGGGCCTCGGTCGCCGCCCAGCGGAACATCGGAGCGATATCCTCGGGATCACGACCCGTCGATCCCGAGAGGTCGGTCGCGACCTGACCGGGGTCGACGATCGCGACTGCCTGGTCGAGTTCGGCGGCGAACCCGCGAGCGAGCGCCTCGGCGGTCGCCTTCGAGACGGCGTAGGTCCCGTATCCGGGTTCGGCCTCCCGGGCGATACGGCCCGACGGAACGAGGATTCGCGCGTCGTCGGCGAGGTGCGGGAGCGATTCGCGGACGGTCGTGAACACGCCTCGACCGTTGGTCCGGAGATGATCGTCGAAGGCGGCGTAGGACTCGTCGGTGAGCGGGGTCTCTCCCGGCGAGCCGTGATAGACGCCGGCGTTCGCGACGACGGCGTCGATAGCATTCCCTTCGCGTGCGGCCGTCTCCATCAGGCGCTCGACGTCGAACTCGTCGCGGACGTCCGCGCGCATGGTCGTCACGCTCCCCCTGGAGTCGCGGATGTCGTCGGCAGTCGACGCCAATCCGTCGGCGTCCCGCGCACAGCAGACGACGTGTGCGCCCTCGACCCCGAACAGCCGGGCGACGGCCGCCCCGATGCCACGACTCGCACCCGTGACGACCACGGTGTCTCCGTCCATCGGGTCACTGTAGCACCGTGAGAACCATGGACGTTCCGCTCTTGACCGACCCCGTGTGAACTACCAGCAAACCATACAGGTGAGGTTCCGGTTTTATACGGGTTCGTCGCACATTGATATTTAATGAGTTCGCTAGCGGGGACATCCATCGACGTCGTCGGCGGTGGCTTCGGGGGGCTATCGACCGCCTGCTATCTCGCCGACGCCGACGCCGACGTTCGAGTACTGGAGAAGAACGGACAGCTCGGGGGCCGAGCCGCCAGGTTCTCCGAGGACGGCTTCCGGTTCGACATGGGCCCGTCGTGGTACCTGATGCCCGACGTGTTCGAGCGTTTCTTCGGCCACTTCGGGAAGGCTCCCGAGGACTACTACCGCCTCGAACGGCTGGACCCACACTATCGCATCTTCTTCAAGGACGGGGACGAGGTGGACGTGCCGGCCGACCGCGACGCCGTCCGCGAGATATTCGAGTCCTACGAGGACGGAGCCGGCGAGGCCTTCGACGAGTACCTCGCCGAGAGCGAATCGAACTACGAACTGGCGATGGAGAACTTCGTCTACGAGGACCGTCCGAGACTCAGGGACTGGGTCGACCTGGACGTGATCAAGGCGGCCCCGGTCGGGCTGAAACTGCTGGGGAACATGCAGGGCCACGTCGAGGACTACTTCGAGAACCCCAAGCTCCAGCAGATCATGCAGTACACCCTCGTCTTCCTCGGGGGCGCGCCCCACAACACGCCCGCACTCTACAACATGATGAGCCACGTCGACTTCAACCTCGGCGTCCACTACCCCGTCAGCAACGGCGAGGGCGACCAGATCGGCGGCTTCGGCGCGGTCGTCGACGCGATGGTCGACCTCGGGGAGGAACTCGGCGTCGAGTACGTCACCGACGCGCCCGTCGCGGAGATAACGCGGCGGAAAGAGGGGTTCCTCGTCGCGACCGAGGACGGCACGGAGTACAACCCGGACCTCGTGGTCAGCGACGCCGACTACGCTCACACCGAGCGGGACCTGCTGCCCGAACACGAGCGCCAGCACGACGACGACTACTGGGACTCGAAGACCTACGCCCCCTCCGCGTTCCTGCTGTATCTCGGCGTCGAGGGCGACGTGGACGAGTTGGCCCATCACACGCTCGTCCTCCCCGACGACTGGGACCCACACTTCGAGCAGATCTTCGACGACCCGCAGTGGCCCGACGACCCCGCCTACTACGTCTGTGTCCCCTCCGAAACCGACGAGACGGTCGTGCCCGACGGCGACCACAGTAACCTGTTCGTGCTCGTCCCCATCGCGCCGGACTTAGAGGACGGCCCCGAGGTCCGAAAGCAGTACCGCGACGAGGTGCTGGCCGACATGGCCGAACACACCGGCGTCGACGTCCGGGACCGCATCGCCTACGAAAAGCAGTTCTCGGTGTCGGAGTTCGCCGACCGGTACAACTCCATCCAGGGGACGGCGCTGGGACTGGCCCACACGCTCCGCCAGACCGCGCTCCTGCGGCCGCCCCATCGCTCCGACGCCGTCGATGGCCTCTACTACACGGGCTCGTTCACGACGCCCGGCATCGGCGTCCCGATGTGTCTGATCAGCGGCCAACACACTGCCGACGCCATCCTGGCCGATACCTGACGAGCGATGACCGACGGCGCACTCGACGTTCGGACGCGGCTCGAAGCGGTCGCCGAGTACCTACCCTCCGAGGAGACGCCGCTTGGCTACCTGTTCTGGCTCTCCCGACCTCGCTTCTGGCTGTATCTGGGCGGCCCGGTCATCGTCGGCGCGACCTACGCGGCCGACAGCGTGCCGGAACTGTTCGGCCCGGTTCCCGTCCTCCTGCTCGCCTTCTTTACGGTCCCCGCCAACGTCTTCCTCTACGGCGTCAACGACGTCTTCGACGCGGACATCGACGCAGTCAACCCGAAAAAGGAGGACAAGGAGGTCCGCTATCGGGGGAGCCGGTGGGTCGTCGCCGTCGTCGTCGCCTGCGGCCTGCTGGGACTCGCCTTCGTACCCGTCGTCCCACGGACGGCCGCCGCGATGCTCGGCCTCTGGTACTTCCTCTCGGTCGAGTACAGCGCCCCGCCGCTGCGGTTCAAGACCACGCCGCTGCTGGACTCGATCTCGAACGGCCTCTACATCCTGCCGGCCGTCGTCGCGTTCACGGCCGTCGCGGGCGAACTCCCGCCGACGACGGCCATCGTCGCCGGCTGGCTCTGGACGATGGGGATGCACACCTTCTCGGCCATCCCGGACATCGAACCCGACCGCGAGGCCGGCATCAGGACGACCGCGACGGTGCTGGGAAAGAAGCGGACCTACGGCTACTGTGCGCTGTGCTGGCTGGCCGCCGCCGTCATCTTCTGGCAGGTCCACCCCTTCTTCGGCGGCCTCCTGGTGGTCTACCCGGCGCTCGTCTTCGGCATCGCGCGATCGAACATCGACGTGAACGACGCCTACTGGTGGTACCCCGCCATCAACACCCTCACCGGGATGACGATGACGCTGGCGGGCCTGTGGGTGCTCCTCTTTGGCTATGGCGGTTGAATCCGTCACCCGTGAGCGAGTGGAAGCCCGCCTCGACGACCTCGTCCAGGAGAACCGATTTCTCGTCGCCGTGGTCTTCCCCGCGATGGGCGCGATCTTGCTCGTCGCGAGCGCCGAGTCCCTGCTTCCCGGCCCCCTCAATTTCAACCCCTACCTCATCCTCTTCGGGACGCTCGTGATGCGATTGCCCCTCGTGGCGGGCGTCGCGCCCCTCGTCGATCGGCGAGCGATGCTGGCGATGATCGCGCTCACCGTCTACTCCTACGCCATCGAGTACGTCGGGACGACGACCGGGTGGCCCTACGGACACTTCGCCTACGGCATCGACCTCGGGCCGATGCTCCTGGGGAAAGTCCCCCTGGGACTGCCCGTGTTTTTCTTCCCGCTCGTGTTGAACAGCTACCTGCTCTGCCTGTTGCTCCTCGGGGGCCGGGCGACGCGGTGGCTCGTCCGCCTGCCCGTCGTCATCGCTGCCGTACTGGCGGTCGACCTCGTGCTCGACCCCGGCGCAGTCGGCCTCGGCTTCTGGGCGTACGACGCCGGCGGGGCCTACTACGACGTCCCGTGGTCGAACTACGCCGGATGGGTCCTCTCGGCGACCGTCGCCGTGGGGCTGTTCGACGTCGCCTTCGACCGGGCGGCGCTCGTCACACGGGTTCAGTCCTGTCCGTTCATGCTCGACGACCTGGTGAGCTTCGTCATCCTCTGGGGGTCGATCAACGCCTACTTCTTCAACTGGATTCCCGTCGCTGTCGCCGGACTCTTTTTCCTGGGCCTGGTGCAGATCGACCGCTTCGATTTCGCGGTGGTTCGGACGATGCCGATCGTCGGCGAGAAGTTCTGAGAGCGAAGCGGTCAGTTCTCTTCACGGTGCCGTGCGAGACGCTGCTGGGCATCGGCGATGGCTTCGATCGCGACGAGGAACCGCCACCCGACGTACAGCAAACCGGCCAACACAGCGGGGAACAGGACGAGCAGTGGCGTCTGAACGACGAGCAGTGAATACCCGAACAACAGTGCGAAGACGAGACCGATACCGGCGAGCCATGATCGAGGTATCGAGGGCGGGGAGTAGCCAGGCATCGGCGTCGTGTTACCTGTCAATGGAGAAGTAAGCGTCGGTCGTGTAAGAGGGGAAACAGACCGGCGGCTCCGATCGACAGCGAAACTACTGCGTGGGAACGGACTCGGGCGGCTCGAATCCGGGCGAGTGCGCCGGGCGCTCACCGATCGTCGAGACCCGCTCGAAGACGGCTTCGGGGTCCTTGTTCCAGATCCAGTGCCAGCGCGTCTTGGCGACGAGCCAGGCCTTCCGGGCCGTCGAGAGTTGCGGGGTCGCCGAGAGCACGTCGAAGTCCCGCTCGCGGATGAGCCGGTGGTGGTCGGCGTACAGCACAGCGGCCAGCAACACGGCGAACTGGCAGTCCTCGGGGAGGTACTTGATGCCCGCGACCCCCTCGCGATAGAGTCCTTCGGCCCGGTGGAGTTCGTGACGCATCGCCGACCGGAACCCATCGGAGAGTTCGAGGTTCAGGATCTGTGACTCGGTCACGCCGTACTGCTCGTAGGTTTCGGCTGGGAGGTAGATACGCCCGAGTTCGACCGCGTCCTCGCGAACGTCCCGCAGGAAGTTCGTCAACTGGAAGGCCTCGCCGAGGGCACCGGCGTGCGGGCGGGCCACCTCGGACTCGTCGGTGTCCATGATGGCGGTCATCATGTAGCCGACGGCCGAGGCCGAGCCGCGCATGTACGCTTCGAGTTCGTCGTAGGTCTCGTAGCGGTCTTTGTCGATGTCGGTCACCATCGCGTCGACGAACAACTCGACGTCTTCCTCGGTGATGTCGGTCTCCCGGCGGACCTCGTCGAACGCTTTGAGTACGGGGTCGTCGGTCTCCCGCCGGCCGAGCGCTGCCTCGCGAATGCGGCGGAGTTCGGCCGCCTGCTCGGCAGGCGTGTAGTCGTTGTCCTCGTCGTCGACGACCTCGTCGGCGATCCGAAAGAAGGCATACAGAACGTACGTCTTGTGGCGAACGCGTTCCGGGAGGAGCCGCGTCGCGTAGTAGAAAGTCTTGCCAGTGCGCCTGTGAATCGCTTTGCTCTGTTCGAGGGAATCGTTCCGTACCATTACGTGTCCGAAGTCACCGAGTCGTTGCGGTCTCGACACGCCCGCCGAGGGCGACGTCGACTATCCACTGCCGTGTGTTCACTTGTTCGTCCGGAAGGTTCACACACCAATAAGGAGCATACCTTACTGGTTGGTATCCGTTGGAGTCGTATCCGGTCGTGAATCGAGAGTTCGAGAGCGCCATTATACCCTCGTCTCGTATCGATCACAGATACGGGCCGCAGACCCCTGAATATGCGCCCCAGATGCCCGTCAGATACGTGCCACGTGCGAACGAGCATAAGGGCTTTTGTGACCGCTTCGCGTACGGCCGCACATGGTCCGCGAACAACTCCAGACGGCAGCACAGCACCTCGAAACAGCGACCGATTCGGTCGACGGTGACGCGGCCGAGCGGCTGACGGAACTGGCCGAGAAACTCGACTCGCTGGCGACGGCCGACCGCGGGCCCGACCACGGCAGCATGGCGCGCATCCAGAACGCGCTCAACGACCTCAAGGACGACGTCGGCTCCGACGCCGTCGCAGCCATCGACGACGCCAAAGACGCGATCAGCGACTACCGCTCGACCGTCGAAGGCGTCTAATCGAACGCTGTGGTACTGCGTCTCATTATCCAAACATTTTAGATGATCGCGGGAGAGCCATCGAGACGATGAGGGGTGGACAGCAGACCCAGCAACGGGGGTTGCAGAAGGCGAACAGACAGTTGTTGCTCGCGTCGGAACTCACGCTCGAAGAGGACGTGGCCGAGCAGTTGGCGGAGCTGGCCCATCGAGTCGGGGAACTCGCGACGGCCGTCGAGATCGACCCAGAGTCCGTCGAGGAGATCGAAACCCGGCTCCGAAAGCTCCGCGACGAGGCCCACACGGACGTCCGAGACGCCATCGTCCGCACACAGGAGTTACTGTTGCCGTACTCTGAATCGGCGACGACGGCCTGAACGGACAGTACGGAAGCGGTTTTTAATTCGTACGTCGCAACTCGGCCAAAAATCTGTTCCCGCGAGCTTGCGAGCGGGAGCTCGTCAGAGCTCGCTCTGACGGTGGACCAAAAAACCGCTCGCTCCTCCAAGTCGCTCGCGGGACTGCACTACTCGTCGAGGATGTTCTCAGCCAGCATCGGCACGAACGTCCCGATGTCGGTGACCATCCCGACGGCCTGTGCGCTCCCGCGGTCGAGGAGTTGCGTGACCGTCGCGGGGTTGATGTCGACGCAGACGGTCCGGGTGGTCGAGGGGAGACAGTTCCCGACCGCGACCGAGTGCAGGAGTGTCGCGAGCATCAACACCATGTCGGCCTCGTGCGCCTGCTCGCGGATGGCGTTCTGGGCCTCGAGGGAGTCGGTGATCGTGTCGGGGAGCGGGCCGTCGTCACGGATCGAACCGGCAAGCACGAACGGGCGGTCGTTCTCGACACACTCGTACATGACACCGGACTCGATGACGCCCTGCTCGACGGCGTCCTCGATACCGCCGGCGCGGATGATCTCGCTGATCGTGTAGATGTGGTGTTTGTGGCCTTTCCGGGGGTGATCGAGCGACTCGGTGTCCATCCCGAGCGAGGTGCCGTAGATGTCCCGTTCGAGGTCGTGGACGGCGAAGCCGTTGCCCGCCGAGATCATGTCGATGTACCCCTCGCGGACGAGGCGGGCGAGGTCTTCGCGCGCCCCGGAGTGGATGAGTGCCGGGCCGCAGACGGCCAGGATCTTCCCGCCCTCGGCTTTGGTCTCCTCGATAGCCTCGGCGATGTTGGAGATGGTCGTCTCGGAGGGGCGCTCAGATGAGACGCCGCCCTGCATGAACCCGAACGCGCCCTCCTTGCCGCGGGGGCGCTCGGGCGGGCTGACGCGGATGCCGGTCTCGCCGGTGACGACGAGTTCGTCGGCCTCGACAGCACTGAGAACCTTCGTGTAAGCGCGGGGCTGGCCGTCCTCGCCCTCCGGGTCGAAGATGACTGCACAGTCCATCTCGATGTTCTCGACTTCGATCCACTCGCCCTCGTAGCGGATCTCCGTGGGGTGGTTGGTCGTCGAGTAAAAGCCCTTGGGGACGACCTGGTCCTCGGGAGCGGGTTCGAGGGTTGCGTCCTTCGGGTCCGAGGGGTTGGCACCGTTCTGGTGGAGTTCGTGGATGATCGACTGGAGCGTCTCCTCGTCGTCGGCGGTGACGAGCAACCGGGCGTAGGACTCGGCCTCCTTGTGGCGACCGATCTCGAACTCCTCGACCTCGAAGGCACCACCCATGTCCATGATGATGCCGAAACTGGTCTGCATCATCCCCGAATCGATGATGTGGCCCGCTAACTCGACTTCGCGCGAGACTGTCATGCCCGAGAAATAGACGGACGGCGATAAGTGGGTTTTGGGTCGGGGGACGGGAAGCGACGCTGGCGTTTTCGTCCGTGCGAACCGGACACAACATTCATTATGGCAGTCGTACACGTCAGGATAACGCGGCCGTACGTTTCAGACGGCCGAAATGATCGACGTGTCGCCCGTCGGCCGAGGTCAGACGGATGGAACTGGCATACACGAACTACGTCCTCCCGTACGTCGTCGCGATACTGGTCAGTCTGGCGATGGTCGCCAGGCTCTGGAACTACCGCGACCGCCGCGCGGCCCGGAGTTTTTTGTTCGACGTTAGCGGCATCGTCCTGCTCTCGATCTGTAACGTGTTGCAGTTGCTGTCGACGGACGTGGGGACGAAGCTCTTCTGGTGGAACTGGCGGTTCGTCCCGATCACGTTCATGGGCCTTGGCTACATGTTCACCGCCATCGAGTACACCGACCGCGAGCACTGGCTCACCTACAGAACGGGCGCGGCGCTCGCGGTGATCCCCGTGCTCTCGCAGGTACTCGTCTGGACCAACGGGACCCACGGGCTGTTCTACGGGTACAGCTACGACGCGGCAGCGAACATGCTCGTTCCCCAGTTCGGACCGTTCTACTGGCTGTTCGCCGGATTCATCGTCGCCTGTCTCGGCGTGGGCATCTACCTCCTGTTGGACCTGGCCCGGACCCAGGCGGCCTTCACCAAGCAGGCGACGATCCTGCTGGGGTCGATCCTGCTGGTCCTCGTCGGCGAGATCCTCTGGTGGCTCCACGTCGTCCCCATCGACCCGGCACCGCTGACCAGCACCGTCAAGGTCGCGGGCTTCCTGTTCGGCGTCGCTCGCTTCGAGTTACTCGACATCGTCCCCGTCGCCCGGAAGACGGTCATCGAGAACATGCGCGACGCGGTGTTCGTCGTCGACCGGACGAACCGCATCGTCGACGCCAACGACGCCGGCAAGCGACTGGTCGACGACGACGCGGTCGTTCGCAAACAGATCGACGAGGTGTTCGACGCCGAAACGCTCGCGGGCCACGAGGACGCACGCGACGCGCGGACGGACATCGCGCTGTCCGTCGACGGCGAGGTGCGACACTTCGATTTCCAGATCTCGCCGCTGGCCGAACGGGGGACCGCCCACGGCGGTCGGCTGTTCGTCTTCCGGGACATCACCGAGCTGAAACGGCGGGAAGACGAGCTCTCGATCCTCAACCGCATCGTCAGACACGACATCAGAAACGACATGTCCGTCATCGACGGCCGGGGCGAACTGCTCGCCGACCACGTCGACGAGAACGGTGCCGAACACCTCCGGAAGATCCGCGAGAGCAGCCGGCACGTCGTCGATTTGACGGACAACGTCGGGCATCTCATGGAATCGATCACGAGCGATGAATCGATGGAGGTCGAGTCGGTCGACCTGTCGGCGGTCCTGCGGACCCAACTCGATCGGGCACGGATGCGATACGACGCGGCCACCTTCGCTGTCGACGGCAGTCTTCCCGACAGCTGTCACGTCCGGGCGAACGAAATGCTCTCGTCGGTGTTCACCAACCTGTTCAACAACGCCGTCAACCACCACGACGGCGAATCGTGTCGCGTTACGGTCTCGGTCGAGGTAACGGGTTCGACGGCTCGCGTCGAAGTCGCCGACGACGGGCCGGGAATTCCCGACGACCGGAAAGCGCGGATCTTCGGCCGCGGTGAGATGGGACTGGACAGTTCCGGGACCGGCATCGGACTCTACCTCGTCGACACGCTGGTCGACCGGTACGGCGGGACGATCACCGTCCGCGACAACGACCCGCGGGGCAGCGTCTTCACGGTCGAACTCCCGCTCGCGACCGCCGACCGGATCCGGGCGCAACCGTCGAGCGACCGGTAGCCGTTACTCCACGTGACAGTCGACCTGCCAGGTCAGCTCGGACTCGACGGCTCGCAACCGCTCGAACAGACCGCGCAGGCCGGCCGACTCGGTCGCCGGCAGGACGTGAAACCGGACGGTGCCGTCCCGAACGCTGACGCGGAACACGTCGCCGGTCAGTTCGTCGTTGACGAGATACAGCGGCATCGGCAGGTCGAACCAGTCGCCGAAGGTGTACCGGTCCGCCGAGAGCGCGCGCTCGACGAGCGATTGTAAGGACTCGGTGGACCGATCGGGCGTCGGCACGAGCGTAAAGACCGTCTCGCCGTCGTACTCGACGCCGCCGCTGTGAGGATAGCGTCGCTGCGGGCGTCGCGGGATGGCGAATCGGTCCTCGGTCCCGTCGTCTGCGTCCGACACGGTTCGTACCGCTAGCTACGGCGCCATCCCATTTAAGTAGCGGGCCGCTACGGCCGGTGAAAGGTGTATTCGAGGCGTTCGCCCTCGACGTTGGCCGTGACTGTGAGTTCACCGCGTTCGTGATCGACCAGGAGCGTCTCGACGCCCTCGCGCTCGAAGGTGTGCAGCGGCATCCCGGTTTCGACGGTCCCGTCGCGACTGACGGCGAGCCGCGCGTTCGGGAACTCACAGACGACGCGGTCGTCCGCCGCAGAGCACTCCCCGCCCAGACAGAAGTCGTCGAGGTGGTCGACGACGGTCCCCCAGTCTTCGAGACGTACGCGCTCGGCCCCCCCGTCCGGCAGACGGGAATTGTGTGCCGGATTGTCCATACATCTACCAGGAACCGGCACTGTATATGCGTGACGGCACCGCGGAGGTCGGTGCCGAGGGGCCGCTACTCGGCTCGGGTATCCATCTCTGAGGCATCCCGTGGCTCCGGGTCGGCGCGGTCGAGAACGAGGCGAACGTCGCCCCCGTCCTCGAAGACGACGTCGCCTTCGGAGTCGCGGGTGATCCAGGCGACGAGCCAGAGCCCGAGGCCGCTGGCGTGGTCCAGCGGCGTCTCGCTGCCCTGGCCGACGATGCGGCGCTCCTTCGCGGGGATGCCCGGGCCGTCGTCCGTGACGGTCACGCTGACGGTGTCCGGGCCCACGTCGACGCCGACCTCGACGTGCTGGTCGTCGGTGTGTTCGAGACTGTTCTCGATGAGGTTCTCGACGGCGACGTCGACGAGTTCGATCGCCTGGACCCAGGCGTGATCCGGGAGATCCGCCTCGATGGTCGCGTCGGGATACTGTTCGCGGAACCGGGCGATCTGGTCGGTAAGCAACACCGCGAGGTCGAGCCGTTTGCGCGGCAGCGCCCGTTCGCCGATGGTCTGTTCGATCTCCCGGGCCTTCTCGCTGAGCCCGGTGATCTTCTCGGCCCGACGCCGGACGGTCCGGAGCTTCGAGGTGAGATCCGGATCGGAGACGGCCCGCTCGACGAGTTCGGCGTTAGCCAGGATGACGTGCATGCTGTTTCGCAGATCGTGCCTGAGCGCCCGGTTGAGCACGGTCAGCCGACGTTCCCGTCGCTTCCTGTCGCTGATGTTCCGGAGGACGCCGACCGAGCCGCGGAACGATCCGTCCGCACCGGTCATGAGTGCGATGTGATTCTCGACGGGGATCGGGTCGCCGGTCGCGGTGTGGAACTCCATCTCGAAGATGGCCTTCTCGCGGTCGTCGTCGGTCAGCAACTCGCGGATGTGGGCTCGCCCACGCTGGAGGTCGGCCTCGCTCATGCCGAGTGAGATGTGGCTTCCCAGAACGTCCTCCTGCGTCAGATCTGTCTCGGTCTCGAACGTGTCGTTGAGTGCGACGATCTCTCCGGAGTCATCGAGGGCGTACACCATGTCCGGGACGGCGTTGAGCATCGTCTCGTACAGTTCCAGTTCGCGCTGACGCTCCTTGCGGTCGGTGATGTCCCGTGAACTGACGACGACACCACCGATATCCGGGTCGTCGACGAAGTTCCGTGCTCTCGCTTCCACCCAACTGATCGAGCCGTCCGGCTGTTGGACGCGGAACTCGCGGGCGATCGTCTCCCCCGAGGTACCGAGACACTGCTCGAAGGCGTCGCGTACCTGTTCCACGTCCTCGGGATGAATGTACTCGAATACGTCTTCGCCCACGAGGGCCGCGTGGGAATACCCGGTCATCCCCTCGATGGCTGGACTGATGTACTGGAAGGTGCCGTCCGGGTCGACGACGCTGATTACGTCCGTCGTCTGCTCGACCAGTTTCCGGTACCGGGATCGCTCGGTATCGCCCGAGTCCAGCACTCGGGCGATCACGTCCCGCAACTCCGCCGGGTCTGAGATGGTTCCAGCGGGCAGGTACTCGTCGATGCCCAGCGCGACGGCCTCCCGCGCCAGGTCGTCGTCACCCGTCGCCGGCACCAGGACGAGCGGGCAATCCGGGTTCCGTTCGCGAACCCGCCGGCAGAACTCGATGCCCGTCCCGTCCGGGAGTCGCTGCTCGACGACCAGACAGTCAGCGTCGGCGACCCGTTCGTACGCCCGTCCCACCGTCTCCGCGTGGTCGACGTCCCAGTCTGAAGCGCTTCTCAACGCGGACACGCGGTCACTATCGTCGCCGACGTACAACACCACCCGACCACCAGTCATGTGAGTTAGTCACGTATATCTGGCTAACGTACAAAAGCTTATGGACAGTTCCCCACAGAGAGCGGGGAACGGGTGCCGGCGGGGACACCGTCGAGAGCGGTGTCACTCGAAGAGGTCGTCGTGGCGCTGGGCGAGGTTCGTGTAGTCGCCGGAGTGATACGCCTCGAAGACGGCCTCGGGGTCGATGTTCGTCTCCTCGAGGGGCGTGACCGACGCCGGCATGCCGCGGACGAACGACTCGGCTGGGACCTCGTAGCCCTCCGGGACGACCGTCCCCATGGCGATGATCGAGTGCTCGCCGATGGTCGAATCGGTCAGCGTCGAGTTGAACCCGATCAGACAGCCGTCTTCGACGGTCGTGTCGTTGAGGACGGCCCCGTGGCCCACCATGACGTTGTCGCCGACCGAGGAGGCGTGCAGGACCGCGTTGTCGCCCACGTGCGATTCGTGCCCGACGCGGACCGGTGCCACGTCCCCGCGCAACACCACGCCCGGCCAGACGCTGGCGTTCGGTTCGACGGTTACGTCACCGACGACCGTTGCCTCCCGACTGACGTGTGCGTAGCCGTGGATGTCCGGCATCGTGCCCTCGAACCCGTACTCGCGGCTGTCCACCATACGACTGCCCAGGCAGTTGGTAGCTTAAAGGGTTGGCTCGGTGGTAACCACGTGGCCCCGGACCGGCGCGGGAGATTACGGGATATTGACGCACAACGCGACCGTCTGGGACGGAACCCAGGGGCAGTTGTGACCGACGAGAACCCGAACACCGACTCGGGAGCAGAGAGCGCGCCCCGATATCGGGAGAGGTAAACCACAGGGGTGGGAAGCCACGCGCGATGAAACTCGCACGTGCGGACACACCTGATGGCGTCGTCGAGGGCGAATACGTCGACGGCACCCTCGAAACCGACGAGGCAACGTACACGATCGGCGAGGACGCGACCCTGCTCGCGCCCTGTGACCCCGACGCGCTGTTCTGCGTCGGGCGCAACTTCGGCGAGAAGGTCGACCAGATGGATTACGACATCCCGGACGTGCCCGACTGGTTCATCAAACCGCCACACAGCCTCCACCCGCCCGAGCAGCCCATTCCCTACCCCGAGTGGACCGAGGAACTGACCTACGCCGGGGAACTCGCCGTCGTCATCGACGAGGCGTGCCACGACATCGAGGAAGACGAGGTCGACGACGTGGTCCGGGGCTACACCATTTTGAACGACATGGACGCCCTGGACCAGGAACGTCGCACCGCCCGCAAGGCCTTCGACAGCTCCGGGCCGCTGGGCCCCTGGATCGAGACCGACTACGAACCGGTCGGCAAGGAGATGGAGACCACGATTAACGGCGAGCGTCGCCAGCACGACAACACCGAGAACATGTTCAACAAGCCCCGCGAGACCATCGCCTTCCTCTCGGAGCGATACACCTTCCGCCCGGGCGACGTGATCTCCTTCGGCAGCCCGGCCAATCCCGGCCTGGTCGAACCCGGCGACGAGATCGAGATCCGCTACGAGGGCATCGGGACGCTGCGAAACACCGTCGAGTAGTCGACCGGTCGAACGGGTCGGCCGCCCGGCGCTCGCGAAGTATTTAACATCCGACAGCCACTGTAGCCGATACCGATTGATGAGTCATGGTTCTGATACCGGGAACGAACAGGGAGACCGCGGACGAGACGCGGGAACGGCCCCGTTCGCGGAGGTGCTAGCCGACCACGGCACGGCCAGTCGTGCGGACTTGAATTCGAATGGGGAACTTCCCGTCCGGGATCACCCGACGGTCAGGGCCGTCCTCGGCGACGTTGTGGCGTCCTTTCAGACCGAATCCGAGGACGAGTCGTTCGTCCCGACCCCATCGGCGTCGTACGTCGCCGAGCAGTTCTTCGATTTCGGGTATCTCGACCGGTACGAGGAGGTCGACCGGACCTGGGTCGACAGGCCGTACGCCTACACGTCGATTCTCTACGACGAGACGGACAACGAGTACGTCTATCACGTGAGCGAACCGGTCCTCGACGAGTTCGAGCAGTACGTCCGCGAGGACCTCGTCGAGTTGTTGCGGGACAACCTGCTGTATCACTCCTTCGAGGACGAGGCGGAGCGGGAAACGGTGTTCAGGCGGGAGGCAGAGCGTCTCATCACCGACCACGCGGCGACCGTCGACTCGGGGTCCCTGCACAAGTTGCTGTACTACCTGCTCCGGGGGTTCATCCACTACGGCCCGATCGACCCGCTGATGCGGGACCCGGCTATCGAGGACATCTCCTGTGACGGGGCCGACGTGCCGATCTTCGTCTATCACCGGACGTACCGGGACCTGGTGACGAACGTCGCGTTCGAGCGCGATCGGCTCGATCCCTTTACCTTCCGTCTGGCACAGCGGGCCGGCAAACAGCTCACCGTCTCGGACCCGCTCGTGGACGCGAGCCTCCCCGACGGGTCGCGCGTCCAGTTGACGCTCGGCGGCGACGTGAGCACGCGGGGGTCGAACTTCACCATCCGGAAGTTCGCCGACGTGCCGTTCACGCCGGTCGACCTCGTCGCGTCCGGTACCTTCTCGGCCGCACAGATGGCGTACTTCTGGCTGGTCATCGCGAACAACAAGTCGCTCATTTTCGCCGGCGGGACCGGCTCGGGGAAGACCTCCAGCATGAACGCCGTCTCCTTTTTCGTTCCGCCCCGGAGCAAAGTCGTCAGCATCGAGGACACCCGCGAGATCGATCTCCCACACGACAACTGGATCCAGAGCGTGACACGCGACGGCGTCTCCGCCGACGGACGGGGGGAAGTCTCGATGTACCGGCTCCTCCAAGCGGCGCTGCGCCAGCGGCCGGAGTACCTGCTCGTCGGCGAGATCCGGACCGAAGAGCGGGTCGCACTCGCCTTCTTCCAGGCCATGTCGACGGGCCACACCGCCTACACGACGATGCACGCTGACTCGGTCGAGACGGCGCTCAGTCGGCTACGGAACCCGCCGCTGAACGTGCCGGAACAGATGTTACAGGACCTCGACGTGATCTCGGTCCAGGCACAGACGTTCCTCGGGGACGACCGGGTGCGGCGGAACCGAACCGTCGCCGAGATATCGGCCGGCGAGTACGGCTCCGGCGTCGAGACCAAGCGCATCTTCGAGCGCGACGCCGCGACCGACACGCACGAACAGGTCGGGGACTCGGTCGTGCTCCAGGAGATCGCACACGATCGGGGCTGGGACGACACTCGGCTTGAGCGGGAACTCCGGGAGCGCGAGCGAGTCATCCAGTATCTCATCGATGCGGGGATGACCGACTACGGGGACGTGGCCCGGACGATCAAGATGTACCACCGCAACCCCGACCGGCTCATGGAGCGAATCCGCGCGGAGACACTGACGCGCGAGGACCTCCCGGACAGACGGCCGGCCGTCACCGACATCGGCCCGTCGGACATCAGTGGGGCGGAGGACCTCATCGAGGACTCATGAACGACGACAGCGGCGACGAGGTGACGGAAACCCTCCCGTCGGGGATGGATTCGGAGTACGGGCTCGGCGGGATGTCCGAGCCCAGACGGCCGCCGGACGCCGACGGGGACCGACTCCGCGAGGAGTACGGTCGACTCCGGGCCTACTTCAAGCGACGGCACCAGGCGTACGCCGACCTCCAGCGCTCGCTCAACCAGGCCCGGTCGGGCACCAGTTACGACGTCTATCTCACCAACGGCGTCCGCTACGCCGCGAGCGCCGCTGTCGTCGGCGCCGTGATTGGCGTCCTGTTGACGCTGTTGTTGGACTCCCTCGGAGTCGTCGCGGGGTTACAGAGCCCGCTTCAGGTCACGGGCAGTGTCTCCGAGTACGTCGGTCGGAACCGACTGCTGTTGGTCGGTGCGGGGTTGTCGGTCGCCCTCGCGCTGACGCTCTCCGGCCTCGTCTGGCAGATACGCTACAGGTACCCCGGGTACGTCGCCAGCGGGCGGCGGCGGAACATCGACGTGACGCTCCCCCACGCGATCACGTTCATGTACGCGCTCTCGTACGGCGGCATGGACTTGCTCGAGGTGATCGACGTCATCGCCGAGAAGGAGGACACCTACGGCGAGGTGGCAAACGAGTGCCAGATGATCGCCCGCGACGTGGAACTGTTCGGTAACGACATCTATTCGGCGCTGCAAAACGCCCGGAACCTCACGCCAAGCCGTCACTTCGAGCAGTTCCTCGACGACATGATCGCCGTGCTGGACGCCGGCGGCGACCTCACGGCCTTCTTCGAATCGGAGAGCGACGAGTACCTCGAAGAATCCCGCGAGGAACAGGAGTCGTTCCTGGAACTGCTCGCGCTGTTGAGCGAGGTGTTCGTCGTCGGCTTCGTCGCCGCGCCGCTGTTCCTCATCGTCATCCTCGTCATGATCAGCCTGCTGGGCGGGAACACCGTCGAGGAGTTGACGGCCCTGGTCTACGTCGTCTTGCCGCTGGCGATGATCGCGTTCGTGGTCCTGATCGATACCCTCTCGGAGCCGTATCGGATCGCGACGGTCGAGTTTGATATCCAGCAGGCGGCCGTCCTCGGCGGCAGCCGATCGGTCCTCCGGTCGGTTCTGGGCGATCGGATCGCCGTCTGCAGGGAGTGGGTCGCCGTCTGGGCCGGGACTGACGACGCCGTCCCGGACCCCCTGACCGAAACCGAGAAGCGACAGCGCCAGTACCTCGAATACGAGCGCCACCGGCGGTTGCAGACGGCCCGTGAACTCCTCGCGAACCCGCTGGACGCGATCAGTGATCGGCCGACGTTGACGCTCGCGTTCTCGGTGCCCGCGGCGACCCTGCTGGTCGGTGTGACGGTCGCCGCTGGGCTCGTCACTCCCACCGGCCGGGCCGTCGTCGAGGAGCCAGTGTGGACGACGACGCTGCTTTTCGTCCTGCCGCTTCTGGTCGTGCTCGTCCCGCTGTCGGCGTTCCACGAGCGGAAAGCCGGGCGGAACAGGGAGATCGCCAGCCGGTTCCCGGACACGTTGAACGTGCTGTCGTCGGCCAACCGGATGGGCGTCGCGTTCACCGACGCGCTCACCCTGGTTTCCCGATGGACGCGCGGGCCGCTGGCAGCGGAGATCGAAACAGTCAGAAACGACATCCGGTGGAACTTCGACACGCACTCGGCGCTGTACGCGTTCGCGGACCGGTTGCGGGTCGCCCAGCTATCCCGAACGCTGACACTGATCGCCGAAGGGGCGCGGTCCAGCACGGACCTGTCCCGCGTGCTCGCCATCGCGGCAGAGGACACCCGCGAGCGCGAGCGGGCCAGACGGCGGCGACACGCCGAACTGTCGTCGTACATCGCCGTCGTCGTGATCGGCTTCCTGGTGTACCTGCTGGTCATCCTCCTGCTCAGCGCCAGCTACCTGGAGCCGATCGCCGAGGCCGCGGCGACCGCGCCGGAGATTCCCGGCCAACCGGAATCACCCCTCGCCCTGCAGAACGTCCCGATCCAGACCTATCAGGCCCTGTTTTTCCACTCGGCGCTCATCCAGGGCCTCGGCGTCGGCGTGCTCGCGGGCAAGCTCTCGAACGACAGCCTGCTCGGCGGGCTCAAGTACAGCATCGCACTCGTCGCGCTCACACTCATCGCGTTCACGCTCGCATGACAGACAGAGATCTACCAGCCGACAGGGGTACAGCACGGACGGACCGACAGCGGTTTCGCGGTGACGACCGGGCCGTCTCGGCAGTTCTCGGGTCGGTCCTCATGTTCGGGCTAGCGGTGCTACTGGTCGCGCTCGTCCAGCTCAACGCCGTCCCGGCCGCGAACCAGCAAGTCGAGTTCGAGCACAATCAGCGCGCACAGGGCGACATGCAGGAGTTCCAGGAAGTGCTCACCCGCACGGCCGCAACCGGCGTCGAAGGGACGGTCAAGATCGAGGCCGGAACCGGCTACCCGACGCGACTGTTCCTGTTCAACCCGCCGCGGGCGACCGGGAGTCTCGACCTCTCGGAGTCCGGGACGGCGACACTGGACAACGCCCGGGCCGCGGGAGAGGCGGGCGATTACCTGAACGGAACCGAGCGGTCGTTCGCGACGAAGTCGGTCCGATACCAACCGAACTACAACGAGTACCGGAACGCACCGACGACGGTCTACGAGAACGGCGTGCTCTACAACCGATACGAGAGCGACCAGTCGCTCGTCCAGGAACGTGGTGCGCTCGTCAGCGGCCGGCGCATCTCGGTGGTCGCACTGCAGGGTCGACTCTCGACCGCCAGCGCTCACTCGGTGTCGGTCGGTGTAACGCCTGTCAGCGGCCCGGCCCGAACCGTCAGCGTCGCCGACGACGGGACGCCGATTACCCTGACGGTTCCGACCGAGCTATCAGTCGACGACTGGGAGGCGATACTCGACGACGAACGAACAGCAAACGGCGGCTACGTGGCCGATATCAGACCCGGACCGGACGAGGGGACCGTCACCATCGAACTCCAGCAGGGGGTCACCTACGACCTGCGGCTCGCCGCGCTCGGGCTCGGGTCCGATTTCGAACGGACGACAGCACCGCAGTACCTCGTCGACGTCGGGGAGAGCAGGTCGACGGTCCCCGAAAACACCACCCAGCAGTTCACTGTCGAAGTCAGGGACAGGTACAACAACCCAGTGAGTGACGTCGCAGTGACGGCGACGGCCTCCCAGGGAACGGTGACACCGGTGGAAACCAACCGGAGCGACAGTGACGGACGGGTCACACTGTCCTACGAGACACCGGCTGACGTAGACGAGACGACGCCCGTGACGATCACCGCGAGTTTCAACGGGACAGCGCCGGCCGCTCAACGTGAGGTGGTTTTGGAACGGAGTGTGTTCGACGCTGACGGGTCGGGAAGCGACGGGGATGGGGGGAACACGGTCAACCCGGGCACGGGACAGTCCGTCGCGTTGGTCGACTCGGAACTCGTCGGCGGGACGTGTTCGTCACGGAACCAGGACTGTGTGGCCGACCTCACCTTCCAGAACCTCGATGCGACGGCCGGCCGGAGCGTCTCCCGGCTGCGCGTCAGTTTCTACTCGGCACAGGGGGACGCGCCGCCGGAGACCTACACGGTCTCGGACTCGCCGAGCGGCCCGACCGCGACAGGGGACGTCGGTGGCCGCTTCAGGAACGTCTCGGTCACGCCGCTCGCCGCTGCCGACGGGGCGGCTGGCGGTCCCGACGAGCGGACCTACCGGTTCGCGTTCGACTTCTCCGGAAACAGGGACGGCGTCAAGCGGGGCGATTTCTTCGCTGTCGAGATCATCTACGAGGACGACGCCGGACGCAGATCGACGGCGACGTACTTCGGTGCACCGGATTAGGGGAGATGGCCCGCACGCGTCACCGCAGCGCGTGACTCAGTCGTCCTCGCCGTCCTCGATGTCGACGACCAGCACTGGCAACTCGATGCCTTCGACGACGCGCTCGGTGACGCTCCCCATCGAGGCCAGTCGGTCTCGACCGGTCCGGCCGTGTGTCCCCATCGTCACGAGGTCGATCTCCGCCTCCTCGGCGTACTCGATGATCTCGCGGTGTGGGACGCCCTCGCGGCGCTCGGTCACGACCGGCACGTCGACGTCGGCGAGTTCGTCCGTGGCCGCCTCCAGAGCCCGTTCGCCCTCCTGTTCCATCGACGCGGCGATGTCGGCTTTGGCGTCGTCGTCGGCGGCCAGGTACACGCGGCGGTCGACGACGTAGAGCACGTGCAGCGTCGCGTCGTTGTCGGCGGCGATGTGGGCGGCGTGGTCGAGCGTCTCTGTGGTCCCGCGACTTCCATCAGTCGGAACGAGTATTCTGTCGTACATAACGATCCCGTCCGGGAGTTGGAAGGCCGCGTACTTCAAACGGCACCCCGAGCCACCGTGCGATCAGCCGAGACGACACGAAACGTATCTGGCGGCCTGTATGTAGCGATAAGAATAGGTAGACTCGGACGAGACGGTCCCTACTGAGTGCAATGAGCCAGACGATCCATCAGGCGTCCGTGGCGCGACCGCGGGGACGCTACGAGGAGAGCCGATGACGGACGACGAGCCGGTGCGCGTGGAGCTGTACGTTCGGTCGCTCCTGGCGGGACAGGCACGCAGCCAGCAGGACGAGGCGATCGAGCGATTGGCGGCGCTCGAAGACGCCGGTGTGATCGACGAGTCTCAGCTCGTGATCTGGGGTCGGCAGGCCCCGGCATCGCCGGCAGAGGCTCGCACGGACGCCGGCGTGTTCGCGCGCAACCGCGTGACCGTCTTCTCGGAGTGGGCGTCGGCCAACGGCCTCTCGGTCGAAGAGCAGTTCCAGCGTCGGACCGTCGATTCCGCGATCAGCGGAGAAACCTATCGAGCGGTTCGATTCCCCGTCATGACGCTGGCAGAGTACCACGGCAAGGACCTCACGTTCGTCGCGCCCGCGAACGGACCCGAAACGACCTACGCCGTCCAGGACCGTCTCGACACGATCGAGATGGAGTCCCGACCCGCGGACCGGAACGGCGAGTTCCAGCCGATCGAGCAAGCATACGCCGAGCCGCCACACCAGTTGACGCTGACCGATCCGGAGGGAGTGGACGTCCCGGAACCGTAATCGGGCGACGTGAGTCTCGATCGTGCCAGGGGCGCGGCGACGGGGGAACGCGTATCAACGTCCACGCCCTAGTCGGTTCCATGTCTCAAGAAGTCGACGAGGACCTTCCGGAGACGGACGCGGAGTGGCGCGAGGTACTCACCGACGAGGAGTACGAGATCCTGCGCGAGGCGGGGACCGAACCGAAGTTCAGCGGCGAGTTGGTCGACCAGAAAGCGGACGGGAACTACGCCTGTGCCGGCTGCGGCGCAGAACTGTTCGACTCCGAGACCAAGTTCGAGTCCGGATCGGGCTGGCCGAGTTTCTACGACGCGGCGAAGGACAAGATCGAGACGCGAGTGGACACCAGCCACGGCATGCGACGGACCGAAGTCGTCTGTGCGACCTGCGAGGGTCACCTCGGCCACGTGTTCGAGGACGGCCCGGACCCGACTGGCAAGCGGTACTGCATCAACTCCGCCGCGCTCGACTTCGAACCCGAGGACAACTGACCCAGTTGCAATACGTGTCGTAAGGACAATAATTTTACGTCTCGGCAGACAGTAACTAAGCTGTGTTGCCGGCGGACCGGCCAGCGGAACATCCGGGTGAGGGGGTCAGCCCAGGGACGGACGTTCGACAGCGGTTCGAGCGGTTGCTCGCGACGACGCCGTACGGCGGTCCGATAGTCGTCGGAACGGTCGGTGCTGGACTCTTCCTCGCCACGGTGATGAACTTCCTGTGGGAGTTGCGCCTGTTCGGGTTCCAGTGGCCACAGGTCGCGGCGGTCGTCCTCTCGACGTGGCTGTCGGTCATCCTCGTGTACGGTGCCATCTACCTGGCCGGGACCGAGTTCTCGGCCCGACAGCGCTGGGGGGTCGCCGGCGCGACCATCGCGGGGTTGGTGATAGTCTACCTGACGATGTATTTCACCGTCGTCATCCGGACCTCGACGGGCATCTACGTCGGCCGTCCGGTCCTCCAGTTGCTCGCCAGCGCGCACACGGGCGCTATCGCCGGACTGGTCATCGGAACGTTGTTCGTCGAGACCAGACAGGACGCTCGCGAGGCGCGACAGGTCGGCGATCAACTGGAGTTCATGCACAGCATCCTCAGACACGACGTGTTGAACAGCATGACCGTCGTTCGAGCCCGTGGCGAACACCTCGATCGGCAACTCGACGGCGAGTACCAGGAGTCCCTCGACGCGATTCTCAACCAGACCGAGAGCGTCATCGACCTCTCCCAGCGTGCGCGAGCGACCGTCGAGGCGCTGGCCAGCGACGCCGAAATCACGCCGGAACCGGTCGATCTCTCGGCGGTCCTCCGCGAGGAGATCGAGACCGTCCGGAAGAGCTACGACGACCTCTCGGTGTGGGCGAACGTACCCGACGACGTGACCGTCCTCGCCGACGACATGCTCGCGGCGGTGTTCGGGAACCTGCTGGGGAACGCGGTCCACCACAACGACGCGGACCAGCCGGTCGTCCGGGTCTCGGCAGCCGCCGCCAACGATACCGTCCGGGTCAAAGTCGCCGACAACGGCCCCGGCATCCCCGACGAAAAGAAGGTGACGGTGTTCCGTCGGGGCAACAGCACGAGCGGCGGCGGGTTCGGCCTGTTTTTCGTCCGAACGATGGTCGAGCAGTACGGCGGCTCCGTCTACGTCGAGGACAACCGACCCAGGGGAGCCGTCTTCGTCGTGGAGCTTCCGATGGCCGAAATAAACAGTGCCTTCGAAGGCTTCAACGAGTGACGTTCGGTCGGTTGCAGTAAGTTTTCGAGAAGATCAGTCCTTCGTAGGTCAATCAGACAGCGGTGATCTGCATGCACAGGCGGACGGTCGGCGATGGCGAGACGCGCCCGAACGACGGCCGGAGGGGGCGTCGATCGGTCCGCTTCGTGGCACACGTTACCGAGAGTTCCACGGAACTTATCAGTGTATCGCTCGTAGTGAGCGTATGAGTGAAGAATCAGGGCGTCGGAATCTCCGTATGCCCAACAGTGACGAGCTGTTTGCTGTCGTCACCGAACACAACGGTGGCAACCACGTTCGACTGCAGTGCGAAGACGGCAAGAGCCGGATGGGGCGCATTCCGGGTCGGATGAAGTTCCGGACATGGATCAACGAGGACGACGTGGTCATCGCCGAACCCTGGGACTGGGACGACGACAAGGCCAACATCGAGTGGCGCTACGACGGCCGCGACGCCGACCAGCTCCGCGAAGAAGGCCACATCCAGTAACGACCCCGGTCTTCGTCGGGCGCGGATTCTATCGTTTTCAGTTCGGAGCGCCAGCCGCGGAAAAAGAGTTACTCCAGGTGGTGGTAGTCGAGTTCGTAGCCCGCTTCGAGCGCAGCCTGGACCTCGCTGGAAGGAGCGGACACGCCACGGGTGTCGCGCTCCATCCCGGTGTCACCCCGTCGGAACAGGACGTTCCGGTCCCAGTCCGACGACGGCGCTTCGAAGTCGGTTCGGTAGTGCGCGCCGCGTGACTCCTCGCGGGCGAGTGCGCCACGGAGGATTCCCTCGGCCAGCGTCAGCATGAAGGATAGGTCCACGGCGAGTTCGAAGTCCTGGTCGGTCCGGTCGCCCTCGACCCGGAGGTCACCGGTCCGTTCGTGCAGATTCTGGAGCGTCGAGAGTCCGGCTCGCAGGCCGGCTTCGTCGCGGATGATGCCGGCGGACTGGGCCATACACTCCCGGAGATCGGCGATGAGCGTCGCCGGGCGAACCGTCCCGTCGGCGTCACCGAGTTCATTGAGGGCGTGCATGGCTCGTTCGGCGTAGGCGGCCATCCCGTCGGGGAGCGTCGGAGATCGGGGGGCACGGTCAGCGAGGTGCTCGCCGACGACAGTCCCCATCGCGACGGTCTCGGCCAGCGAGTTACCGCCGAGGCGGTTCGCACCGTGGACGCCGGCGGCCGACTCGCCGACGACGTAGAGGCGGTCGACGCGGGTCGCGCCGGTCGTCCAGTCGATGTCGACGCCACCCATCGTGTAGTGGGCGGTCGGTGCGACCTCCATCGGGTCCTCGGTGATGTCGACGCCGAGCGAGGCGAACCGCTCGACCATCGACGGCAGTCGCTCGCGGACGTAGTCGGCGTCCCGGTGACTGACGTCCAGATACACACCCTCGTTCTCGGTGCCCCGGCCCTCGCGAATCTCCTGGGCGATGGCCCGGGCGACCACGTCGCGGGCGTCCAGTTCCATCTGGTCAGGCGAGTATCGTTCCATGAACCGCTCGCCATCAGCGTTGAACAGCCGTCCGCCCTCGCCGCGGACGGCCTCGGTCACGAGCCGGCCCGACCATTCCTCGCCGTAGCGGTCGCCGACCATCCCGGTCGGGTGGAACTGGACGAACTCCAGATCCATCAGGTCGGCACCGGCCTCGTAGGCCAGCGCCGGCCCGTCGGCGGTGTTCTCGTCGTCGCGTGAGGAGTGGCGCTCGTACAGCGCGGAGAACCCGCCGGCGGCCACGACCACGTAGTCGGCGACGAACAGGACGAACTCGCCGTCGGTCAGATCCACCGCGACTGCGCCGTAGACGCGATCGCCGTCCGACAGCAGGTCGGTGATCATCACGTTGTCCCGGTAGGGGATCCCCAGCGACTGGGCTTTCGAGACGAGCGTGTCGAGGATCGCCTCGCCAGTCCGGTCGCCGACGAACGCCGTCCGCCGGAACGACTGGGCACCGAAGTACCGCTGGTTGATCTCGCCGTCGTCCGTGCGGTCGAAGTCGGCCCCCCAGTCGTCGAGTTCGCGCAGTTGGTCGGGCATCGCCTTCGTCACGGTCTCGACCGCGACGGGGTCGTTCAGGAAGTGCCCCTCGTTGAGCGTGTCCGCAGCGTGAATGGTCCAGTCGTCTTCGGGATCGAGGCTCCCCAGTGCGCCGTTGATGCCGCCGGCTGCCCAGGTGGTGTGTGCGTCACCGTGGTCCCGTTTGCCGACGACGAGCGATTCGACGCCGCGATCGGCGAGCTCGATGGCCGTACGTGCACCGGCCGCGCCCGCACCGATGACCAGCACCGGGACCGCCACCGTCTCGTACTCTGAGGGCTGTGCTCTCGCGTCCGCCGTGGGGGAGTCCACGGGGTCCTCGTCGGGGAGTCCGTACTGAGTCATGAGGGGAATTGTCACCGGACCGGCGTTGGGCCCGGATCTGTCCGAATTTAGGCGACGGAATGCGATAAGGGCTTCGCGAGCGTGCGCGCTTAGGCGACGTCAGTATCAGGCATTGACCCGTATCGCGACGAGAACGCACGGAGTGGTCTGCACGGAGAGACGTGTCTCAGCACGTTAGCGTCTGAAAGAACGAAAAATCGCGTTGTGTCGCTCAGCAGCGACTGTACGAAATCTTAGTTGCGAACGACGTTCGTCGCGCGCGGACCCTTGGGGGCGTCCTCGATGTCGAACTCGATGTCGGTCCCCTCGGTGAGGTCCTCGCCGCCAACGTCTTCCATGTGGAAGAATACGTCCTCGTCCTCGTCTTCTGTCTCGATAAACCCGTAACCGCCTGTGTCGTTGAAGAAATCAACCGTACCGTTTGCCATTACGAATAAACAAACGTCGACCCCACGTATTAGTCTTCCGCATTCGTACCCCTATTCTATTTATTTCTATACGAACGTCCTGCATAAACCATAAGCCATAGTCATTCGGCCACACATACTGGATTCTGTCACGAATACTGTTCGATTCAACACATTTCGAGCGAACTTCAGGGGAATCAACAGAACCGGTCGGTGCGGTTTGGGAGATACAGGGGTCCGACGGGGAGGCCGACGATACTTTACGTATCGGCAGTAGTCCTTAGACGTGGATTCTAACGAAGTTCGCCGGCAGTGGGCAGAACGGTCCGGTGAGTATTCACCGGGGTATTACGCCCATTACGGCCCGGACGAGACGAGCGAGGCGATTCTGGACCTCCTCGACCAGTTCGTCGGCCGAGACGCGACGGTTCTGGAACTCGGCTGTAGTTCGGGCAGACACCTCTGGCATCTCTACGACCACGGGTTCGAGACCCTCGCGGGCATCGAGGTCAACGACGACGCGATGGACGTGCTGGCCGAGAACCACCCGGAGCTCGCCGACGAGGGGACGTTCTACATCGACGCCATCGAGAACGTCGTCGGCGAGTTCGACGACGGGCAGTTCGATGCGGTCTACTCCGTGGAGACCCTCCAGCACCTCCACCCGGACGCCGAGTGGGTCTACGAGGAACTGGTCCGGATCACGGACGACCTCCTCGTGACTGTCGAGAACGAGGGCGGAAGCGAGGCGTCCGAATCGAGCGAGGCAGACGTCAACTACGTCAACGACGAGTTCCCGCTGTACTATCGGAACTGGAACCGTATCTTCACCGACCTGGGACTCGACGAGGTGGCCGCCGAGTCCGGCAAGCGGGATACGATCCGTGCTTTCCGCACGGCGGAATCGTAACACGAGGCCTCGGCACTCACCGCTCGGACTCTATCCCCATCTCAATACGTCTCTACAGCGACGCCGAGCGCGTTCTCCGTCTCCTTGTTCAGCATGTGCAGGTCGGAGACGGTCACTGTCGAAATCAGTGATGGCTCCGCAGGCTAATACTTATATATTCGTGTGTACAATGTATGTACTAGTGGTCGTGTTATGGGGAGCACCAGGGTCAACTTCCGGTTGCCGGAGAACCTGATCGAGAAGGCAGACGTCGCCGCCGAAGTCAGCAAAAAGAATCGGACGGAGATCGTCAAAGAAGCGCTCACGGAATACTTCGACGAGATCGAAGACGACGAGAGGTTTCAGGAGGCAGTCGTTGAACTGTACCTCGACGACCAGATCGGATTCGATGTCCTGAAAGGATTCATCGGCAGGCGAGATGCCGAATCCGTCCGGGCCTCGAAAACCATTCTGGACCAAGGCGAAGGCCTGGCCGACGACCTCGCAGGGCTGTAGTGTGAGAGCATGATCGTCGCGGATACGAGCACACTCATTTCGCTAGCCTCTATCGACCTCCTCGACACGTTTCTCACCGAGTTCGATACTCATACGACGGAAACAGTGGTCGAAGAGTTAGCGGAGACTGCGGAGTATGACGATCGGCATGGAAAGGCAGCCGAAGCCGTCCTCCGGAACCTGGATAGGATACCTATTCACCGAGTTGAAGGCAGGTTTGAATCGTCCCGTGTCGACAGGGGCGAGGCCAGCTGCGCGCTGTTGACCCGAGAACTGAACGCGGAGTTCTTGCTCACCGACGACCTGAGAGCACTTCCCGAACTCCAATCACTGGTAGACGCGAAGGTGGCGATCTCACCAATCATCCTCAAAGCCCTCGTGAAAAGAGAAGTCCTGAAGCGAGAGACAGCCCAAGAGAAACTGGACCAACTCGCGGAAAACCGGGACTGGCTCGGCGCACCGATCTACAGAAGAGCCCAGAAACTGTTCGAGTGAACAACCACGTTCTGGTACCAGGAAAGGGGCCTCGGCACTCATAGGGTTCGTCACGGCCGGGTGTCGAAGCCGGCTCGGAACGACCAGTTCGTCATCGGCCAGCGGCGGCTACGTGACGCGACGGCAAGTGGGTTACCCTCCGGAACCGATCGAAACCGGTACCGGCTCGAACCAACACGGGACCGCAGAACGTAGCGAGTGTCGCCGTGGGATCAGTCCGCGATGTCCCAGCGGTCGGTGGTCACGCCGTCGACACCGACGGCACGGAGGGCCGCGATCTCGTCGGCCGTCCGCGCCGCTTTCCAGGCGACGACGTCCAGTCCCTCGTTCTGTGCGGCGGTGACGATGTCGGTCTCCAGACAGAGATCGTAGTGCGGGTGGACGACTTCACAGCCGTGTTCGATGGCGATCTTGAGACTCGTCGACGGGTCCGACTCGAAGAGGTACCCGGTGGCAACGTCCCAGTCGACGGTGTTGACTTCCCGGATCGAGGCCGGACGGAACGAGGAGACGGTCACGCCCACGTCGAAGTCGGCGACAACGTTCCGGACGTCGGCGGCCAGGCCGGCGTCTTTGAGTTCGAGTTGGGCGCGGACGCCGTCCGGGAACGCGTCGAGCACGTCTGAGAGCCGGGGGATCGATTCGCCCGAGTCCAACACTTCGAGGTCTCGTAGTTCCTCCCAGTCCAACTCGCCGATCGGACCGGTTCCATCAGTCAATCTATCGACGGTTTCGTCGTGAAAGACGACCAGTTCCCCGGACCCACACCGCCGGACGTCGACCTCGACCGCGTCGAGGTACTGGGCGGCGCGCTTGACCGCCCTGACGGTGTTTTCCGGACACTGGGCGGCACAGCCCCGATGGCCGATGAGCTCCATTACTGGGAGCCAGGCGTAGGACGGCATTAACGCTATCGCCTCTTCGTGCGTCGACCGCCCAGCGGCGATACGTTCGAATCAGCCGGAGTTGTCGGACGGGAACACAGCACGATCGGCCCTATCCTCGGTTCAAGTCTGGAGGTCGAGTTCGTCAGTGGCCTCTAGGGGGAGCTTACGGCGCGCGGCGAAGAGATCCCGCGGGTAGTTGATCTCGATGTGCTGGTCGGCGGGGATCGGAGCCATTTCGGTCTCGATGGCGGTGTAAAGCCCTGGGTACCACTCGTCGCGGTGTCGGTAGAGGTACCGACGGGCCGCGTCCAGATGCGAACGGTCGATGACGCCGAGGCCGGCGTGGCGATGACCGGTAATCATTCCGTACTCCGCGACGAGTCCCCGGTCATCGGATCGGAGCGCAGTCGAGTGGTTCTGGTACCCGGGAATGTAGGCGACGACGCTCCGATCGGCGGCCGAGGAGTGCTGGTCGACGACGCTCGCGATCGTCGCTTCGGTCACGACGACGTCGCCGTTCAAAACGAGGACGTCGTCGTCGATCCCGGCGAGTCCCCGACGGAGCGATTCGGCGTTCTCGTAGTCGTCCCAGTCCTCCATGACGATGGTTCGCGCATCGGTGATGTCGTCGACGACGTTTTCGTATGCGTACCCGAGCACCACCGTCAGCTCGTCGACGTGTCCGGTGAGACAGCCGTGCTGGCGGTCGTACAGCGTCCGGCCGGCGAGGTCGATGAACGCTTTGGGGACCTCCGACCCGTGGGAGCCGAGTCGGCTCCCCTCGCCAGCGGCGAGGATCACCGCGTGCATGCGATCACCTCCTCGGCCGCGCGTTCGCCTGCGCGACCGTCCATCGGGATGCCGAGTTCCGCGAGCGTGCTCGCGCGTTCCTGTGCGACCGCCTCGGGGTAGCCCTGTTCGTAGAGTTGATCGACGAGATCGAGCGAGAGCGTCTCCGTCTGGAGACCCACTGTGGGGATGTCGAGATCGGCTTCGGTGTCGGTCAGTTGGAGCAGCGGCCGGCCGGTGTGGAGCCACTCGGTGATGATGCCCGAGCAATCGGAGATCAGCAGATCGGCCCACAGCAGGCTCTCGCGGGGCGTGCTCGTGTCGTCGAAGGTGACGTTCGGGAGGCCGGCGATGCGTTCTTTACAGGCCTCGGTCAGTGTCCGCCCCGGCTCCTCGATGCGGTCCATCGGATGGGGGCGGAATCGGAGCTCGTAGTCGGAATCGGCGAACACGTCGAGCACCCGGCTCGCCGTTCGCAGGTAGCTCCCGCCGCCGTAGTTGTGGTTCGTGGGCGCATAGAGAACCCGACGCTCCCGGGGCAGGGTCGTACTGACGAGGGCGTCCGCTTCGGGCACGCCGACGACGCTGACGTTGACGGTCTCGGGAAAGGCCTCGCGGTAGTGGTCGGCCCAGTGCTCGCCCGGGGCAAGCGCCAGGTCGACCACGTCACCAAGGTCGCGCGTCGTCGTCCGCGCCTCGCCGCGACCCAGCGAGGCCCCGTGCCGGACGTGGACGAGCGGATACTCGCGCTGGAAGGCCGGTTGCTCGTCGAGAACCTCCGTGGTGAACCGGTGGTTCTGGACGATCACGTCGGGATCGATGTCGAACACGGCCGCATCGAGGTCCTCGACGGACGCGATCGAGCGTTCGACGACCGGAATCGACTGCGGACAGCCGCTCCCGTCCGGACGCAAGGGCAGAACGGCCGACGAGTCGCCCAGATGTCGGTCGATCGAAACGAAGGTTTTCTGCATGAAGCGCCGGTCGAGTGTATAGAGGATGGTAACCATTCTGACTAAATCGTCTCCGGTGAAACTGGTTGACTGCCGATTCGATCCGGGTCCGCCGCTCTCAAGACGGCAAAGGTAGCATCAATACACCATCCGAATCATTAACTTTACCGGCTTAATTTATTGAAAACAACCGTAGCTACTCGGATCCGACACCACAATCTTCCAGAAAGTAAGGAGCAGGCACTGTCGCCACACCGGTCGGGTCGCCCCGGGCCGGGCGTATAGGGAACACCACGAGACGTATCGGACCGGCGAGTCGGAGTGACCGGTTACACTTTTTCCTTCCAGTATCGACTGGACGTATGCTCTCGGCACTGTCTGGCACGGACCGATACCGGACCGGCTGGTGGCTGTTCACGCTCGCACTCGGCGGGGCCTTCGCGTTCGTGGTGTTCTCGTTCGTCGGGACGTTCGTCTTCGGCGTGTTTCTCTACTACGGACTCCGGCCGCTGCAACGACGGCTCCAGCGCCACGTCCCCGCGGAGGCCGCCGCGACGATCGCCCTGCTCGTCGTGGCGCTTCCGATGCTCGTCCTCGTCGGTTCGCTCGCCGTCGTCGGCATCGGTGAACTGCTCGCCGTCCTCGACGGCGCCCCGATCAGGGAGACGATCAACTCGTACGTCGATCTGTCGGCGGTGTCGGAACCCCTCGACGGCGCCGAGCAGTTGGGAGCCGAGGGCGCGTCGATCCAGAGCGTCGCCGCGGCCAGTCTGGGCGTTCTCGCCTTCCTGACCGACGTTCTGTTGCACCTGTTCATCGCGGTGACCGTCGCGTTCTACCTGTTGCGCGACGACGAGCGCATCAGGGCCTGGTTCGAGGGGAACGTCGCCGGGCAGGGGACGACCGGTCACGCCTACGCGACCGCCGTCGACCGCGATCTGGGCACCATCTACTTCGGCAACGTCCTGCTGGTCGGCGTCGTGGCCGCGATCACGCTCGCCTTCTACCACGCGTTCAATCTCCTCGCGCCGACCGCGCTGACCATCCCGTTCCCGACGGCGCTCGCCTTGCTCACCGGCGTCGCGAGCATGGTCCCGATCGTCGTCGGCAAACTCGTCTACGTGCCGCTGACCGCGTATCTCGGCACAGTCGCGTTCCGGACCGACCCCTCGCTGCTGGCCTTCCCGATCGCCCTCTTCGTGGCCTGTCTGGTCTTCGCCGACCTCGTGCCGATGGGGTTGCTCCTGCCACGCATCGCCGGCCGGAAGACCCACGTGGGACTCGTCCTGTTCGCGTACATCCTCGGACCGATCCTCTTCGGGTGGTACGGCCTGTTCCTCGGCCCCCTGCTGCTGGTGCTGGGCATCCAGACCGTCCGCATCAACCTCACCGAACTGCTCCACGGCCGCCCGCTCACACCGCGTGTGACGGCCGCCGGCTCGATCGGATCGGACCCCGCCGTCGCCACGTCGGACGGGACCCCAGCGGACCACGAGGATGGGGGTGTGGCCGCCACGGACCACGAGGAGACGGACGTCGAGACCGCAGACGGCTCGACCGACGCCGACGATTCACCCGGCACTGACGACGAGTGAGGGGTCTCCGGGACTCCCACCTTTTTTTGTTTGCGGTCTACGGGGTAGTATGGACACCAGTCGTGGGTTCCTCGTCGCGCTCGCACTCGTGTTACTGGCGCTCTCGATCGCCTTCGTGCTCCCGTACCTCCAGTTTTTCCTGCTGGCCGTGTTGCTCGCGTACGTCCTCGGGCCGGTCCAGCGGCGACTGCAGCCCCGGATCGGGGAGCAGGTCGCGGCCGTGCTGCTCGTCCTGGGGACGACAGTCGTCGTGCTGGTACCGCTGTTCGTCGTCGGTCGGGTCGTCGTCTCCGAGGGACTCAGCATCGTTCGCCAGGTCAGGCGGGGAGAGATCACGCTCACGCGGGCCGAAGACCAGATTCGGCAACTCACCGGCGTCGAGGTCGACCTCGGGGGAACGCTCAGGACCGTCGTCCGTGACGGGGGAACGGACGCGTTCGGAGGGCTGCTGGGCGCGTTCGGCGTGGTCACGCATCTGCTCCTCGGATCCGGGATAACGGTGTTTCTCCTCTATTATTTCCTCAAGGACGGCCCGGCGTTCATGGGCTGGCTCCGGCGGACGATCCCGCTTCAGGACCGCGTGCAGGACGAACTGTACGCCGAGATCGACGCGATCATGTGGGCCGTCCTGGCCGGCCACGTCCTCATCGCCGTGATCCAGGGGGGTCTCGCCGGCCTCGGCCTGGCCGTCGTCGGAATCCCCAACGCCCTGTTCTGGACGGCCGTGATGGTCGTTCTCTCGCTGTTGCCCCTCGTCGGCTCGTTCCTGGTCTGGGGGCCGGCCGTGCTCTTCCTGGGCCTGTCCGAACAGCCCGTTCCCGCCCTGTTCCTGCTGGTGTGGGGAACGATCGTCGTCGGCGTCTCCGACGACTACCTGCGACCCATCGTCGTCGACCGGTACGCACAGGTCAGCCCCGCCGTCATCGTCCTCGGCCTCATCGGTGGCATCTCGGTCATCGGCCTCATGGGGATCTTCTTCGGCCCCGTCGTGATCGGCACGCTCCGTGCGACGCTGGACGTGTTCCGCAGGGAATCGCCGCTGCATCCCGGCCGGTAGCGCCGCCCGCCGCCGAACGTCGGCGCGGTCGAGCGCCCCGTCGGTCCCCACCCGGACGCCAACAGCGACAGTCCCAGCGATCGCCGATTAATAACTCGTGCGGTCAGAGATAGTAAAACGAGGTATCTAATCGCCCAACGCTAACAGCGAAGTTAATAACTCGTGAGCGAGTAGGGCCGCTCAATGAGCGGCGAAGACCCGGACGGAGAGAGAGGGGACCCCGGACCGGTGGCTGGTCCAGCGCTCCAGTTACAGGTCCCCGAAATGGACTGTGCTTCGTGTGTCGGGACCGTCGAGAGTGCGCTCCGTGGGGTCGACGGGACCGACGAGATGGAACTCAGTCCAACCACGGGACGGGTGACCGTCGGCTACGACGGTCGTGGCGAGACGCGGCAGGCAGCCGTCAGCGCCGTGGAAGCGGCCGGGTACGGGGTGAGAGGGGTTTCGGTAGACGGTGACGACACGGCGGCGGGACCCGCGACGACGCCACCGGTCTGGCAGACGCAGAGAGCGGTCAAGACCGCCGTCAGCGCCGTCCTGCTGGTGGTCGCGCTGGCGATACGGTTCCTGTTCCCCGGCCTCGACGGCGTGGTCGCCAGTCCGTTCGGCCAGGGGCTGACCGTCGCCGACGGCGTCTTGCTCGCGGCGATCGCCGTCGGCGGCCAGGTGATCCTCCGGAACGGCTACTACTCGGCGAAGAGTTTCAGTCTCGACATCGACTTCCTGATGAGCGTCGCCGTGGTGGGTGCCACGGGCGTCTCGCTGTTCACGAGCGAGCAGTTGTACATCGAGGCCGCCTCGCTCGCCGTGCTGTTCAACGTCGCCGAACTCCTGGAGCGGTACGCCGTCGACCGGGCGCGCAACTCGCTGGGCGAACTGCTCAAACTCTCGCCCGAGACCGCACTGGTTAGACGCGGCGGGGAACTGATCGACGTTCCAGCCGACGCGGTCGCCGTCGGCGAAACCGTCGTGGTCGAACCCGGCGAGAAGGTGCCCCTCGACGGCGAGGTGATCGAGGGCGAAAGCGCGGTCAACGAGGCGCCCATCACCGGCGAGAGCGTGCCGGTAGACAAGACGGTCGGCGACGAGGTGTTCGCCGGGGCCATCAACGAGAACGGCTACCTCGAAATCGAAGTGACGGCGGCCGCGGGCGACAGCACGCTCGCCCGCGTCATCGACCTCGTCGAGAGCGCCCAGGAGCGAAAGACGAAACGCGAGCAGTTCGTCGACCGCTTCGCGGGCTACTACACGCCGGTCGTCGTGACGGCCGCGATCCTCACTGCAGCGGTCCCGCCGCTCGTCTTCGGGCTCCCGGCCATCGAGTGGTTCGTCCGGGGCATCACGTTCCTCGTCATCGCCTGCCCCTGTGCGTTCGTCATCAGCACGCCCGTCACGGTGGTGTCGGGCATCACCAGCGCCGCCCGCAACGGCGTCCTCATCAAGGGCGGCGACCACCTCGAACGGATGGGCGAGATCGACGCCATCGCGCTAGACAAGACGGGGACCCTGACCACGGGCGAACTCCGCGTGACCGACGTAGTGCCCCTCAACGGGAACACCGAAAACGACGTACTTCGGTGTGCCAGCGGGCTGGAAACCCGGAGCGAACACCCCATCGCAGCGGCCATCGTCGGCCACGCCGAGGCCGAGGGCGTCCCGGACGGCGACCGCGAGGTCGACGGCTTCGAGAGCCTCACCGGGCAGGGCGTGCGCGCGGAACTGGGCGGAGCGATCCACTATGCGGGCAAGCCCGACCTGTTCGACGAGTTGGGCTTCGACCTGAGCCACGTCCACTTCACGACGAGCGCGGGCGACCTGCCCGCGGACACGCGAGCGCAGTGCGAACGCGAGGGCTGTCTCGACCTCGTCGAGGAGACGATTCCCCGCCTCCAGGCCGAGGGCAAGACCGTCGTCGTGATCGGGACCGAGGAGGAAATCGAGGGACTCATCGCCGTCGGCGACACGGTCCGTCCGGACGCCAAGCGAGCCGTCGCGGCGTTACAGGAGCGCGGGCTCACTCCCGTGATGCTCACCGGCGACAACGAGGGCACGGCCCGAGCGGTCGCCGACGAAGTGGGCGTCGCGGAGTTCCGGGCCGGACTCCTCCCCGAGCAGAAAGTCGAGGCCGTCGAGGACCTCCAAGACGAATTCGGCACGGTGGCGATGGTCGGCGACGGCATCAACGACGCGCCGGCGCTGGCGACCGCCGACGTGGGCGTGGCGATGGGCGCGGCCGGCTCCGATACGGCCATCGAGACGGCCGACATCGGCCTGCTGGGCGACGACCTCTCGCGGCTCCCCTACCTGGCCGACCTCTCCAGAACCGGCAACGGCGTCATCCGACAGAACATCTGGGGGTCGCTCGGCGTGAAGGCGCTGCTGGCGATTGGCATCCCGTTCGGCCTCGTGGGCGTCATCCACGCCGTCCTCATCGGCGACGTGGGAATGACGACGGCCATCACCGGCAACGCGATGCGACTCGGCCGGCTGAAACCCGAGGACGTACTGGAGTAGCTACTCCCCTTCGAACTCCGGGTCCCGTTCTTCGAGCGCGGCCCCGAACCCTTCCCTGCGGTCGTGCGTGTCCCAGATCTCGACCGCTCGTTCGTGTTCCATGTCCAGTCCCTCGTCCATGGACACGTCGAAGGCGGCGTCGAGACACTCCTTGGCGCGCGTCATGCCGAGCGGGGCCCGCGTCGCCAACTCGTCGGCGAGCGCCTGGGCCTCCTCGTCAACGGTCCCAGGGTCGACCACTTCGTGGACGAGGCCGATGCGTTCGGCCTCCGCGGGGTCGATGAAGTCGCTCCGCATGACGAGGTCCTTCGCACGCGAGAGCCCGATCAGACGGGGAAGCCGCTGGGTCGACCCGCCGCTCGGGAAGATGCCCAGTTTCGTCTCCCGGAGCCCGTATTTCGCGTCCGAGCCGATGACCCGGAAATCCGCCGGGAGTGCGAGCTCGAAGGCCCCGGCGACGGCCGCCTTCTTGATGCCCGCGACGGTCGGGACCGAGACGGCCTCGATCGCGTCGAACAGCTCCCGGAGCTTCGCGTGGAACTCCTCGTGTTCGTCGTGGTCGGCCGAGAACATCATCTCCAGGTTCATCCCGGCACAGAATACCGACCCGTTGCCCAGGAGCGTCATCGCACGCACGTCCTCGCGGTCTTCGACCCGCTCGATGGCCTCGGTCAGGTCTCTGATGACGTCCTGATTTATGGCGTTGCGCTTATCCGGCCGGTTCAGCCACACGTCCGCCCGGTGTCCGTCGAACTCCACGACCGCCGTTCCCGTGCCGATCTCTGGCATGCTAACACAGTAACCGAATCGAGGTAAAAACCCACCGGCAGGCGAGAAACGCGCGTCGAAGCCTTACAATGGAAGGGGGTTTCGGGTCGGGAGTCAGAACCGAACCAGTTCCGACTGGGTTTCGTCCCGACTCTGCGAAGACGGGTTTCCGCGCCGGGCCCCACTCACGAGATACCCGTCGGCGTCGCGGTCGTCGGCCTGGGAGACATCTTGAATCCAGACGGTCGTTCCCGGACTGCTCAGGTCGCGTGCCCACGCACGGGCGAGCGGTTTCGAGCCGAAGCGGCGGATCGTTCCCCGGTCGTTGACCCACTCGCCGACCGCGCGACACCTGCGACGGGCGGACGGTTTGATCTCGACGACGTAGCCGGAGTCGGTCACAGTCGGGCTTTGCGTTCCAGCTACTTCGACCGCTCGGTGGGACACGGGAGCGGGGTTCGCGGGGTATCTTTTCATACCTTCCCGACGTACTGTGTGCCATGAACGAGGCCACCGTCGAGGGTGTCGGCGTCGGAGTCGGCGACGAAGGGTCGGGCGCGCCCGTCGTCGTCCTGAGCGCGCGCGACGAACTCCTGCCGATCTTCATCAGCAACGACCAGGCACAGTCGATGCAACTGGCGCTCGACGGCGAGCCGTTCGACCGGCCGCTGACACACGACCTGTTCGTCCAGATGGTTGCGGAGTTCGGCGGGGCCATCGACCGGGTCCGCATCGACGACCTGGCCGACGGCACCTTCTACGCCAAGATCGACGCGGAGCAGTACCACGGCGGCGAGCGCACGGAACTGGTCTTCGACGGCCGCCCGAGCGACGGCATCGCCCTCGCCTTGCGCGTGGACTGTCCCATCCTCGTCTCCGACGAGGTCCTGGACGACGCCGGCCGCTCCCCCGAGGAGTTCGACGTCGAAGGCGCGGAGTGACTACCGCAGGTTGCCGTGTTGGTCGATCTCGCCGTGGGCGATTCGCGTCGAGGAGATGCGCTCGCCGTCCTCTGCGAGGACGTACGGCGCGACGATCCCGTCGACCGGTTCGAACCCCGCCGCGCGCCGCTGGTCGTTGATCCCTGCGAGTTGTGCGGCCGTCTCCGGCGAGACGACCAGGGCGTCGATATCGGCTTCCTCGGTGACGATCCCGTGCTCGCTCGTCAGTTCGCGGACCTCCCACTCGCGCCCCCACTCGTCGCCCGCCTCCAGGGCGGCCTCGACAGCCGCGACCCGGTCGCCAAAGGCCGGGACCGCTCGGCTTCGTGACGACCGGGCGAACTCGTCGCTGGTGACGCCGATGACGAGACCCCCGTCCCCGTATCGCAGCGCGGTCCGCAGGAGGTTCCGGTGCCCGTCGTGTAACGGCCCGAACGTTCCCGCGACCGCGACGCGCGTTTCGGTCATGGCATAGCCTGGACCGGCCACCTACTTCAAGACTCGACCCAGTACCAGCCCGCTACTGCGGCCGAAGCGACCGCATACTAACGGACGTTCCGCCACAGGTACGAGCGAACCGATGCAGACAGGCATCACACCCCGCGTCGGGACCGAGGTCCGACCGGCGGTCGGCCCGGCGTCGATCGACGGGTGTGCGTGACGAGTCGCCAGCATGGAACCGATCAAGCTCCTCTTCGTCCTGCTGGTCCTGCTGGGGAACACGGTCGGGATAGTCGTCACTGTCCCGCCGGCGGTCGTGCTCGCCGAGGTCGACGACGAGCGGCTCGATACCGTGACACCGGCCGATCTGACGAACGCCTCCGCGGAGTTGTTGACCGCTCTGAGCAACGGAAGGACGGACCAGACGCGAAACGGAACGGACGACGGGGCGGCTGCCGACGACGAGCCCACTGTCGTCGAGGGCGAACCCAAGATATCCGTGTTCGCGCCCAATCGGACGGTCGCACCCGGCGACCAGCGGGAGTTCGTCGTCCAGGTCGTCAACTCGGGCGACCTAGAGGAGACCGGCCCGAACGCTGATCCGGCGGACGAGGACCGCGTCACGACCGCTCGGAACGTCCAGGTGACGCTCGACGACGACAGTTCACCCGTGGAGGTCCGCAGTGGCACGGTCGGGCTGGGCGACCTCCCCAGCGGGCAGTCGGCGGAGGCGGGCTTCGCCATCGTCGTGCCGGCGGACGCCGACGCCGATAGCTACGACCTGCCGGTCGAAATCGAGTACGAGTACGTCCCCGAATCCGGCGACGAGGCCGTCGACCGGGAGTCAGAGACGGTCACCGAGGACGTGGAACTGGTCGTGACCGAGAACGCCCGGTTCGAGGTCGAGTCCGTCGACGCCGACGTCCAGGTCGGCGAGACAGACGACGTCGAGGTCGACATCGAAAACGTCGGCGAGGAAGACCTCACCGACGCGACAGTGCGACTGACCTCACGGAACCGGAACCTGCGCGTCGACGGCTCGAACAGCACGGATCGATACGTCGGCGACTGGGACGCCGGCGAGGACGAAGAGATCGAGTTCCAGGCGACGGCGACCAACGAGTCGGTCCCGCAGGACTACGCCGTCGAGGCGGTCGTCAGCTACACGGACGAGGACGGGACCCAGCGGCAGTCCCGGACGCTCGCGTTCGCGGTGACCCCCGACGACGAGCAGACCTTCGAACTCGACGACGTGGAGGGGCCGCTCCGGGTCGGCGAGGACGCGACCGTCACCGGCGAACTCGAAAACGACGGCCCGGAACCGGCGACCGACGCCGTCCTGCGGATTCGGTCGGGCGATGCGGACGTCGTGCCGCTGCGAGAGGAGTTCGTCCTCGGTGACCTCGACGACGGCGACGACGAGGGATTCGAGTTTCCCGTGCGCGTGCGAGAGGACGCCGAACCGGGGGCGCGACAGTTCGAGTTCGTCGTCCAGTACCGTGACGAGAACGGCGACGTACGGGCGAGCGAGTCGCTCCCGGCCGTGGTCGAGGTCGATGCGGAAGAGACGGACTTCGAACTCGTCACAGTGACCCAGACGCTCCAGGTCGGCGCGGACGGGACCCTCGCCCTCACGCTCGGCAACGACCGCGACGAGGATCTGACTGACGCCCGGGTGTCGATCCAGTCGCCGAACGCGGCCCTGACCGTCGGCGGCGGGGAGAACGCCTCCCGCTTCGTCGGCGAGTGGCCCGACGGCGAGAACCGGACGGTGCGGGTACCGGCCGAACTGGACGCTGACGCGACCGCGGACAGCTATCCGCTGGTCGCCACCGTGGGGTACACCGAGGAGGACGACGACACGAACCGCTCGGACCCGATCCGGTTCGGCGTCACGCCGGCCGGCGAGCAGCGATTCCGCGTCGAGAACGTGACCGGGACTCTCAGCGTCGGCGAGGAGGGACTGGTCACAGGACAGTTGACGAACGCCGGTCCCCGGAACGTCACCGACGCCGTCCTGGTGCTGGCCAACGGTTCGCGAAACGTCGACCCCCGGGAAAACGAGTTCGCCGTCGGTCGGCTGGCCAGCGGCGCGTCGACCCGGTTCGCCTTCCCCGTCGACATCCGTGAGACGGCCGAGGCCGGGCCACGACAGCTCACCGTCCGCGTCGAGTGGCGCGACGCCGACGGGGACCGCCGCGAGAGCGACTCGCTCCCGGCGAACGTGCGAGTCGGGCCCGAGACCGACGCGTTCGCCGTCCGGGCGGCGAGCGCCACCGTCGCGGCCGGGTCGACCGAGACCGTCACGCTGGTCGTCAGAAACACCCGGAACGAGACGCTGCGAAACATCAATGCGAAGCTCTTCGCGACCGAGCCGTTGACCGCCGAGGACGACGGGGCCTTCGTCGACAGCCTCGAACCGAACGAGACGGTCCGTCTGCGGTTCGACGTGAGCGCGAGCGGCGGCGCGAACGCGAAGCGCTTCCCGCTCAAGGTGGACTTCCAGTACGACGAACCGGACGGCGAAACCAAGCTCTCCGACACCTACCAGGTCGGCGTGCGCGTGACCGAGTCCGAAGGCGGCCCATTCAGCGGGATGCTGTCGGTCTCCGCCGCGCTGGTCGGCGTCTTCCTCCCGGTAGTCGGCGGCTACCTCTGGCACCGCCGCCAGCAGTGACATGGACGTCGGTAGTAGCACGCTGGACCGGGTCGGCCGCTGGGTCGTCGAGCGCGCCGGCACCGTCGTCGCGGCCTTCCTCGTCGCGACCGTGGTGTTCGGCCTCGGCCTCGGGGCCGTCACGACCGAAGCCGGCACAAGCCAGTTCACGGAGGCGACGCCCGCACAGCAGGCCTTCGAGTCCGTCAGCGAGACCTTCGAGCCGACCTTCGGGCCGACCAACGAGTCGACGCAACTCATCCAGCGCGACCGGAACGTCCTCGCGAAGTCCGAACTCGTGGCGATGCTCCGGGCCATCGACAGACTCGAAGGCGAGGCGTCGCTCCGCGTCGCCTCGACCGAGAGCGTCGCCGAAACCGTCGCCCGGACCATCGACCCCACCGCGACGACGACCGACGAGCAGCTCATTGTGCTGGAGAACGCGACGGACACCGAGATCGAGGCGGCTGTCCGGCGGGCGGCGGCCCGGGACCCGACGGTCCGGACGCGGCTGAGCGAGGACTTCAACCGGGAGTCAGCGACTGCGTCGGCGACCATCGCGGTGGTGACCCACGAACTGCCGACGCGGACCGACGCGACGTCCGGTGCCAGTGGGAACGACCCGCTCGAACCCATTCAGGTGCGAGCCCAAAGCATCGTGGCACCCGTCGACGCGGACGTGCAGGTGTTCGGCTCGGGCCTCGTCGCCGCGGAGTTCGCGACCGTCGTCGGCGACTCCCTGCTGCTGGTGGTGCCTGCCGCCCTGGTGCTCATCCTGCTCTTTCTGATCGTCGCCTTCCGTGACCCGTTCGACCTGCTGCTGGCGGTGCTCTCGCTCGCGCTGACGCTCGTCTGGACGTTCGGGTTCATGGGCCTGGCCGGCATCCCGTTCACGCAGATGCTCATCGCGGTGCCGCCGCTGGTCCTGGCGGTCGGCATCGACTTCGGCATCCACACGATCAACCGATACCGCGAGGAGCGCGTCACCGGGATGGCCATCGGTCGCGCGCTCGAACGAACATTCGAGCAGTTGCTCGTTGCCTTCGCCATCGTCACCGGCACCACGGTCGTCGGGTTCGGGGCGAACCTGTCGAGTGCGCTCGCCCCCATCCGGGATTTCGGCCTGGTCGCCGCCGTCAGCATCGTCTTCACGTTCCTGATTTTCGGCCTGTTCCTCCCCGCGCTAAAGGTCATGACCGACCGGTTCCGGGAGCGCCGGTCGCTCCCGCAGTTCGGGTCCGAACCGCTCGGCCGGGAGGGGTCCCGACTCGCCGGTCTGCTCACCGCCGGCGTGACCATCGCACGGCGTCAGCCGGTGGCGTTCCTGCTGATCGTGGCGGTCGTCTCCGGCGGTGCGAGCGCCTACGCGACCGGCGTCGACACCTCCTTTTCCGACGAGGACTTCCTGCCGCCGGCCCAGACGCCCGAGATTTACGATACCTTCCCGGAACCGTTCCGGCCCTCGACGTACACCGTCACGCGGACCATCGATTTCCTGGAGGAAAACTTCGAGGCCGCCGCCGAGGACAGGGTGACCATCTACGTGGAAGGGCCGCTGGAGGAGGACTTCGCACTCGAATCCTTCCAGCGGGCACGGAGCGACCCCCCGGACACGTTCGTCGCCGACAACCGAACCGCTCGGACCGAGAGCATCGTGACCGTCATCGAGGGCCAGGCCGAGCGCTCCGATTCCTTCGCCGCCCTCGTGGCCCGAAACGACCTCGACGGGGACGGCATCCCGGAGCGTGACCTGGGAACCGTATACGACAGGCTGCTCACCTCGCCGGCCCGCGATCAGGCGCTGCGATACATCTCCGAGGACCGTCGCAGCGCACGCGTCGTCTACACGACCGAAAGCGACGCATCACAGTCGGCGGTCACCGCAGACGCCCGGCGGGTCGCCGACCGCTACCGGTTCGAGGCGACGGCCACCGGCGAGACCGTCGTCTTCCAGTCCGTCTCGGAGGTCATCTTCCGGTCGGCAATCCGGAGCCTGGTGGTGGCGCTCGTGTTGACCGCGCTCTTTTTGCTCACGGTATACAAGCTCCTGGTCGACTACGCGACGCTCGGGCTGGTCAACCTCGTCCCCATTCTCGTCACCGTCACGTTCATCGCCGGGTCGATGCGAGCACTCGGCGTCCCCTTCAACGCCCTGACGGCGACGATCCTCTCGATTACCATCGGGCTCGGCATCGACTACTCGGCACACGTCGTCCACCGGTTCGCCGACGAGTTCGACCCGGATGCGTCCGCGGACGTGTTCCCGGCCATCGAACGGACAGTCAGGGGGACTGGCGGCGCGCTGACCGGCAGCATGCTCACGACGACCAGCGGAATCGGCGTGCTGGTGCTGGCCTTCACCCCGATTCTCGGTCAGTTCGGGCTTATTACCGCCCTCAGCGTGTTCTACTCGTATCTGGCTGCCGTCGTCGTCACGCCCTCCGTGGTCGTCGTCTGGCATCGACTGGTCGTGACGGAGTAACTCCCACGGGAGCCGACATTCGCAGGCGCGTTGGTCAAGTGTCTCGGTACCATTAGACATGGTATGTGCGCAGTGGTTCGGACAGGGCACGGACGGCCACTCACGTCGATCGGTCGCGTCGGCTGAGATGGATCCGCTCGACCGCTTCGAACGGTTACGGGGCTGGTTCCCGATTCCAACGAGGCAACAGGGGTTCGCCCCGATCCGGTGGCTCCTCCTGGAGGGGAACCGATACGCCGTCACGTTGGCCCTGCTCTCGATCACGTTCGGGAACATCCTCCTTGTCGGGTCGATCTGGACGCTGGAAATGCAGCAGCTCCTGACCGAGACCGAAACCGTCCAGACGCTGCTGAACACGCTCCTGAGCGGCATCATCCTGCTCGTCTCGATCGTCGTCTCGATCAACTCCATCGTCCTCTCGTACGACATCACCCACGTCGGCGAACAGGAGGAGCGCATCGAGAGTGCGCTGACGTTCCGGCGTGACGTCGGGCAGATGGCTGACATCGAGGGAGCGCCGACGAACCCGAGTGCGTTCCTGACCGTGATGGCCGAGGTCATCAGGCAGCGCGCTCGCGATCTCGAAGAAGTCGCGGAGGGAGCCGACGCGGAGTTCGCCAAGGAGATCCAAGACAAGGTCGAGGCGACAGCGACGACGGCCGAGCACCTGGAGGAATCACTGGAGAAAGTCGGCGGTGCCGAGTTCGGCGTCCTCTGGCTGGGACTGGAGATGGATTACGACACGCTGCTGGACCGCTCGCGGCTGATCGCGACGACGGACAGTGCCAGCCTCTCCGAGAACGTCGACGAGCAGTTCGAGCAACTCCGGCAGGCCTTCGAGCTGTTCGCGACCGGGCGCGAGTACTTCAAGACGCTGTACTACAGCCGGGAGATCTCCCAGCTGTCCCGAACGCTGCTGTTCATCTCCCTGCCGGCCATCCTCGTCACCGCGACGACGATCCTCACCATCAGCGCACGGCTCCTGCCCGAGGTCTGGATGCTCGGCCTCCCGCCGCTTCTGACCTTCGTGGCCGCAACCTTCACCATCTCGCTGGCCCCGTTCATCGTTCTCACGGCGTACATGCTCCGGATCGCGACCGTCGCCCACCGGACCGCCGCCGCCGGCCCGTTCACCATCCGGTCCTGACGCCGACTCGCCACAACAGCGGCGGGACCCTCACCTCAAATCGAGCGGCTGATAGAAAGACGGGCTTACGCTGGAGTTCTGGAACAGATATCCGCCGACAGTAGATTGCGATCGCCTTTGGGGGAGCGCCCGGCCAGTGGCAAGCGACCCCGAGTGACGGGGATCGACGTCCACGGAACGGTAATCACGTAGTACCCGACACTGGCTGGTGCTTATTCGTTGAACCGTCGTCCGCGTTTAACAGTCCGTAGCACCACTAGTTCGGTGCGGTGGAGGCAACTTATGACAGAGGACAACGACCTGTTAGAGTCATTCATGGACGGATCGACGCGTCGGTCGGTACTGAAGACCGGAACGCTCGCCACGGCAGGGCTTGCACTGGGCACCGGGACGGCCACAGCACAGGAAGACGACGGTGACGGCGGCGGACTGGGCGAGGAGTACGACAAGGCGTTGATGTTCGCCGACCAGTTCAATCCCAACTCCAAGTTCGTCATTTCGTCGCCCGTGCTCCAGTGGAACCCCAACGTTCAGGAGGTCCGCGAGGCGGCCTGGTCGGAGTACAACACCCGGATGATCCGGTATCTCAACACGGGCCAGCGCGCGACCTTCTTCCAGGCCGAGGCCGCCGAGGTCCCCGAGTTCGACCAGGAGGCGGGGTACGTCGTCGACGCCGAAGGGGACACGAGCGAACAGGGAACCCCTCAGCCCGAGGTGTTTGATATGCACCAGGAGTGGGCACCGTTCGGCGCGTCCCGACTGGTAACGGTGAACTTCACGCCCGTCGGTGAGGACGAGGAAGACGCCCTCCTCGAACAGGAGGACTGGTGGACCCAGGATGGCGGCGGGCAGACGCCGACCGGGCAGACGCCGCAGTAACGGGCTCTCAGCCATCGTCGGGTCGACCGCATCACATTCTTTGGTGCCCGCTGCGGGCCGGAGAGTCGCGGTTCCGGTCGCTGGTATCATTCCGCAACGTTGCTGGTCCGCAGTCGGTCACTACCGCTTAGTGACTGGCGACCCTACTTCGTGCGTCTCCGATGACACGCATCATCGCGGAGCGCTCAGTGAACACCGCGCTGTCGTGGCTCCAGGTCGTCGTCCTCGGACTGGTAACCCTCGGGACGGCCGTCGTCGGGTCACCGCTCTGGACCGGCTTCACGCTCGTCAGTCTGGGGATCGTGCTCGCTCCCGCGATCGTGACACGGGACGCGTCGGTGATGCCGGCCTGGACCGTCGTCGCACTGCTGACCGTCCCGCTGGTCCTCCGGGCCCTTGGCCCCTTTCGGCCGGTGTTCGTCTACGTCGTCCTGGCGGCGCTGGCGCTCATCGTCGCCGTCGAGATCGACGCCTACTCCTCGGCGGCGTTTACCCCCTGGTTCGCCGTCGTCTTCGTCGTCTTCACCACGATGGCCGTCGCCGGCCTCTGGGGCGTCGCACAGTTCGCCTCGGACGCCTCCCTCGGCACCGAGTACCTCACGACGGGCGACGCGCTGATGTGGGACCTCGTCGTGGCGACGGCCGTCGGACTCGGTGCCGGCCTGGTTTTCGCCGGGACCGTGCTGGACCGGACGAACGACGAGTCCGAGACCGCAGCTACCGGGTGATCTCGCGTGTTCGAGTCCCTCCGGACCGACAGTTCGCCCGTCCGGTGGTTCACACACGGCGTGCAGGCTCTGCTCGTCGGACTTGTCGCGTACTCGCTCGTCTCCTTTCAGTTCGGCGAACTCGTCAACATGGGGATTCCGCTGGCGCTCGCGTTCGTCCCCACCGGGCTGCGACTCGCCGGCTATCGGGTCAATCCGGTCGTCGGTCTCTGGATCGTCAGCGCCGCCCTGTTACACGTTCTGGGGAGTTTCGGACTCTACACGATGCTCCCCTGGTTCGACCAGCTCGCACACGCAGTGTCGGCGTCGCTGGTGGCCGGCGTCGGCTTCGCCGCCATCCAGTCGATCGACCGGTACCATCCGGTCATCGAGATCCCGCCCCGACTCCGCTTCGTCTTCCTGTTCGTGTTCGCCACCGCCTTCGGCGTCCTCTGGGAGCTCTCGGAGTTCGCTATCGGCCTCCTCGCGAGCGTGCTCGGCGGCGAACCACTCCTCGCACAGTACGGACTCAGTGACGTGGTGTTGGACCTGCTGTTCAACTCGGTGGGTGCGCTCGTCGTTGCCGCACTCGGCACGGAGTACTTCGAGAACCTGACCCGGGTCTTCGGCCGGGAGTTCGACTTCGGAGCGGACGACCAGTAACCGGGTCAGTTCCCGAGGTCGAAGTGCTCGGCCGCGGTCTCCATGTCCTTGTCGCCCCGGCCCGAGAGGTTGACGACGATCGTCTCGTGGTCGGTCTCCTCGGCGACCCGTTTTGCCATCGCGAGGCCGTGGGCCGTCTCCAGGGCGGGGATGATCCCCTCGGTCATCGAGAGCGTGCGGAACGCCTCCAGAGCCTCGTCGTCGGTGATCGCCCGGTACTCGGCCCGCCCGAGTTCGCGGAACATGGCGTGTTCGGGGCCGACGCCGGGGTAGTCAAGCCCCGCTGAGACCGAGTGAACGTCGGTGTCGTCGTCGATGACCCGGGTCTTCATGCCGTGGATGACGTCCTCTTTGCCGTCGTCCAGTGGCGCGGCGTGACGGCTGGATCCGGAGCCGTCGCCCCCGCCTTCGCCGCCGTAGAAGGCCACGTCGTCGTCCCGGAACGCGTGGAAGAGGCCAATGGCGTTCGAGCCGCCGCCGACGCAGGCCACGCAGGCGTCGGGCAGGCCGCCGAGCTGCTCGATGGCCTGTTCGCGGGCCTCCTCGCCGATGACCGACTGGAACTCACGGACCATCCGCGGGAACGGGTCCGGCCCCACGACCGACCCGACCATGTAGTGGGTGTCCTCGACGTTCTCCATGAAGTCCTCCAGAGCCACGTCGACGGCGTCGGCGAGGCCGGCACCGCCCTGCGTGACGGGGTTGACGTCCGCACCCATCAGGCGCATGCGGAAGACGTTCATCCGCTGGCGCTCGACGTCTTTTTTCCCCATGTACACCTCGGTGTCGAGGTCGAACAGCGCGCCGACCATCGCCGTCGCGGTGCCGTGTTGCCCCGCGCCGGTCTCGGCGATGAGTCGCTCCTTCCCGGCCTTCTTCGCGAGCAGCGCCTGTCCGACGGCGTTGTTGATCTTGTGTGCGCCGCCGTGGAGCAGGTCCTCGCGCTTGAGGTAGATCTCCGCGCCGTACTCGGCCGAGAGTCGCTCGGCGTGGTACAGCGGCGTCGGCCGACCGGCGTACTGCGAGAGGATGGCCCGGAAGTCCTCGCGGAACTCCTCGGTCGTGGCGATCTCCTCGAAGGCAGCGGCGAGTCGTTCCAGCGGTTCGTGCATCGGTTCGGGAACGTGTCGACCGCCGAACCCGCCGAACTCGCCGTCCTCGTCGACTCGCTCTCCGTCCTTGCTCATGGTGGCGTGTGTCTCTACAACCCTACAAATGTGTATCGAATCGACCGGTGTCGCCCCGCGACGGACCCCTGCGGCGTGACTGGGGCCTGCACAACGCTTACGGTGGTGACTCCCTGAGTAGGCCTCGTGGATTCCGTCGAGGTCAGTACCGTCGTCTACCTGCCACCGGAAGAGATCTACGAGTTCCTGCTGGATTTCCCGCGGTACGCGAACTACTCGAAACACCTCCAGGAGGTCCGTAGCGACGGCGACGGTCGCCCGGGAACGAACTACTACATCACGTTCGCCTGGTGGAAACTGTCCTACACCGCCCACTCGGAGGTGACCGGCGTCGATCCGCCCGAAAAGATCGACTGGCGCATCACCAAGGACATCGACGCGGCGGGGTACTGGGGGATCGACCCGATCCCGGAGGAAGCACCGCCAGGAGAAGCCGCGGCGTGTCGCGTCCGATTGTCGATCCAGTTCCACCCCGACTCGGCGGATTCGAACACGCTCGACCTGCCGCGATTCGTCTCGCTGGACTGGGTCATCGAGAAGGTGAAACCGAAGATCCGCGAGGAAGCCGAACGCGTCGTCGAACGCATCGTCGCCGACCTCGAAGGCAGCCGCCGTCCGGTCGAGCTAGAGATCCATTCCGCGCCCGATTCGGTGTAAAACCGACAGCGTTCGTACTACCGGACAGAAATGTTCGCACCCGACAGCTGTCGGGCAGGCATCGATCCACGATAGTGCGGGCCGCGCACCGATTGGGTGATTGCGGACTGCTGTCCGGTAGTATCAGGAGGGCGTCTCGTAGTCGCCGCCGTACTTCATGAAGAAGTAGGCCAGCCCGAGCGACGCGCTCATGACGAACGCCGTCGCGACGCCGATGGACTTCGCGGGGCCGGGGATCGAGGGCACACCGCCACCGCCGCCTCCGCCGCCGGTCGACTTGGTGGGGTAGTCGGTCCCGACGACGATGGAGCCCAGCATGCCACTGGCTTCGTGGGGCATGCAGTAGTAGTTGTAGATTCCGTCTTCCTCGAACGTGTACTCGAACTGGACGCCGGTGGTGTCCACCGGGTCGCCCGACTCGAACACGTCGTCGTCGGAGACGACGTTGTGGGCACCGCCTTCGCCGGTCCACTCCCACTGGACGGTCGCGCCGTTGTCGACGTGGACGGCTGGCGGGTCGAACGCCAGGCCGCTGCTTCCGGCACCGACCTGGACGGTCACCGTGTCGCTGCCCGTCTCGTCGGCGACCTCGCCCTCGTAGAGGTTCGCGTCGTCCAGGTAGCCGCCGAGGTCCGGCGGTCCTGCTTGTTCGCCGCCTCCGCCACCGCCACCGCCGCTGGTCTCGTTGCCGGCGGTTTCGTTGCCGCTGGTCTCGTTACCTGCGGTTTCGTTGCCTTCCTGTGCGGCTGCCGTCCCGGTCGCAGCAGCGACCGCCGTACCACCAGCGGCCGTCTGCAGGAACCGCCGGCGCGAAACGTCCGCATTATCAGCCATGTACGACGGTTAGAGAGGGGTTGTAGTGAATATGTTGGTTCGTCTCTGTCAGACCGTTGTCTCGGTCGGTCGGTTCCGATGCTCCTTTTACTGCCCGGACCCACTACGCGACCATGACTGAGGAACCCGGATTGAGCGATCAGTACCGGATGGCCAGTCCCTGGCCGCTGTTCGTCGCGCTCGGCGTGGCCCTCTCGGAGGTCGGCATCATCATCGGCATCTTCGCCATCGCCGTCGGCGGCCTCCTCCTGCTCGGGGGCAGCGTCGCTGGCATCCTCAAGGAATCGGGCTACGTCGACGAGCTCTGGGGGTTCCTGCTCGGGTTCGGGGCATTCCTCCTCGTTGCCGGCGGTGCGCTGTTCGCCTCGCAGGTCGGCCTCGACAGCGGGGCGGCCCTGTCGGTCGTCGCGAACCCTGGTGGGTTCGGACAGATCATTCCGCGCGCGCTGGCCATCGCCGTCGCCGGCGTACTGCTGTTGGGCTCCGGCGCAGTCGGCCGGGTGCTCGAAGCCAGCGCGACCGACGCCTGACCGCGCTGCAGTCGCCTCCGCCGACCCGGTGAGCTGGCGCGCGCGATTTCGACAACCTATTTACCCGTGTCCCCGAACGGTCGACCATGTCATCGAGCACCTTCGACCGTGACACACTGCTCGACCTCACGGTCAACGCGATCCCGCTGGGCATACTGCTGTTCTTCATCGGGGCGTTCACCTTCGCGAACCCGTTCGGCTGGGACGGTCTCGTGTCGACGCTCCAGTTTTCGATCGTCATCATCACGGGCCTCCTGCTCACGATCCTCACGTACTACGCGGGGAAGGCGATCTCCGAGGCCGAGGCCGAAATGGAAGCCGAAGGCGCTGTCGAGACCGCTCACGCCGACGCCGACGAAGACGCGACGGCCTGATACGGTTCGCGATACCTGTTTCCCGCGATGCCCGCCCGATATCGGGTGGGCGATGTGAAAACGACGTACAGCGGTTCGTATCAAACCGCGATCCGATTCCCGTGACGTCTACCGGGCACCACGCCAGTCGGTCGGGTTTCCCTACACCTACCGCAGATAGCGTCGTCTTTCTCGGCCGGATGCGGTCACGGGCTGTCGAAACCGACTGCTGTTATAAGCAGGACGAACCCGTTCGCGGGGGGAGGAAAATGGAACCTTTCTTTATCCCCCAGTCCTGAGGTTTCGGTATCATGGTTGAAGGGCAGCTCGCGCTGACGGCGTTGATGGGGGTTTTCCTCGTCGTCGTCGCGGCGCTTCTGACACGATTGGAGGACTGGCGCTCGTATACGCCACTGGCAGGCGGGAGCGGTATCGGCGAACAGACGGGCTACGGTCACCAGGAAAAACCCGGCGGTATCGTCCGCTGGCTGACCACCGTCGACCACAAGGACATCGGCATTCTGTACGGCGCCTACGGCCTCCTCGCGTTCGCAGTGGGCGGCCTCATGGCGTTTCTCATCCGGATGCAACTGGTCACGCCGGGCGGAGCCGTCATCGAGAACGGCTTCTACAACGCCATTCTGACCAGTCACGGCATCACGATGCTGTTCCTCTTCGGGACGCCCATCCTCGCGGCGTTCTCGAACTACTTCATCCCGCTTTTGATCGGCGCGGACGACATGGCGTTCCCCCGCATCAACGCCATCGCCTTCTGGCTGCTCCCGCCGGGCGCACTGCTGGTCTGGGGCGGCTTCTTCCTACCGGGCGTCACCGCAGCACAGACGTCCTGGACGATGTACACGCCGCTATCGGTCGAACAGGCACACGCGGGCGCGGACCTGATGATGCTCGGCCTGCACCTGACCGGAGTCTCGGCGACGATGGGGGCGATCAACTTCATCGCGACCATCTTCACCGAGCGCGGCGAGGAGGTCAACTGGGCGAAACTCGACATCTTCTCGTGGACGGTCCTCACCCAGTCGGGGATCATCCTGTTCGCGTTCCCGCTGCTGGGCAGCGCGCTCATCATGCTCCTGCTCGACCGGAACTTCGGGACCACCTTCTTCGCTATCGAGGCCGGTGGGACCATCCTCTGGCAGCACCTGTTCTGGTTCTTCGGCCACCCCGAGGTGTACATCCTCGTCCTGCCGCCGATGGGGTTGGTCAGTTACATCCTGCCGAAGTTCTGCGGTCGCGAGCTGTTCGGGTTCAAGTTCGTCGTCTATTCGACGCTGGCTATCGGCGTCCTCTCCTTTGGCGTCTGGGCCCACCACATGTTCACGACCGGCATCGACCCGCGGCTCCGGGCGTCCTTTATGGCGGTATCGTTGGCGATCGCGATACCCAGCGCCGTCAAGACCTTCAACTGGATCACGACGATGTGGAACGGGAAACTGCGGCTGGCGACGCCGATGCTGTTCTGTATCGGCTTCGTCGCGAACTTCATCATCGGCGGGGTTACCGGCGTCTTCCTCGCCTCGATCCCGGTCGACATGATCCTCCACGACACCTACTACGTGGTCGGACACTTCCACTACGTCATCATGGGTGCCATCGCGTTCGGCGTCTTCGCGGGCGTCTACTACTGGTTCCCGATCTTCACTGGCCGGATGTACCAGCGCACGCTGGCGAAGTGGCACTTCTGGCTGACGATGATCGGGACGAACCTGACGTTCTTCGCGATGCTCATCCTGGGCTATCTCGGCATGCCCCGGCGCTACGCCAGCTACGAGCTCGGGAGCTCGATCGCACCGCTCGCTCAGATCATCAACTTCCACCAAATGGCGTCCGTCGGTGCGGTCATCCTGCTGATCGGCCAGCTCATCTTCGTCTGGAACATCGCGACCTCCTGGCTGGAAGGCCGGGAGGCCGGTCCGGACCCCTGGAACATGCAGGAGGAAGCACCGCACCTGTACGGTCGTGAGTTCGACTGGCACAACGAGCGCCTCGAAACCGCCATCGCGGACGGCGGGGACGAAGAGAAAGCGATGACCGACGGCGGGCAGGACCCGTCCGACGAATCGCTCGACTCCGACGACGCGTAACGCGAACTCCGACTTTTTTCGACGTTCAGTGGGTTTCCGAGGGCCGTCCGAGATTCAGCGGTCGCTGTCTCGTCCGCTCAGGTGGCCGCTGTCGAGACCGGACATGGAAAGCGATTTAGCCGGCCTGTGGCTACGGATCCTCAATGAGTCTCTCCGATTCGGACCGCGAACTCGTCACCGCGGAACTCGGTCGCGACCCGACGGCGGCCGAGGCCGCGCTCTTCGAGAACCTCTGGAGCGAGCACTGCGCGTACCGCTCGTCGCGACCGCTCCTCGCAGCGTTCGACAGCGAGGACGACCGGGTCGTCGTCGGGCCCGGCGACGACGCCGCAGTGGTCGCGCTGCCCGACACCGACGGCGGGAACAGTGACACGTACATCACGATGGGGATCGAGAGCCACAACCATCCCTCCTACGTCGACCCGTTCGACGGCGCGGCCACGGGCGTCGGCGGCATCGTCCGCGACACGCTGTCGATGGGGGCCTATCCCATCGCGCTCGCGGACTCGCTGTACTTCGGCGGCTTCGACCGCGAGCACTCGCGCTACCTGTTCGAGGGCGTCGTCGAGGGCATCAGCCACTACGGAAACTGTATCGGCGTCCCCACAGTGACGGGCAGCGTCGCGTTCCACGACGGCTACGAGGGCAACCCGCTGGTCAACGTCGCCTGCGTCGGCCTGACCGACGCCGATCGCCTCGTCACCGCGGAGGCCCAGGAACCCGGGAACAAACTCGTCCTCGTCGGGAACGGGACGGGCCGGGACGGCCTCGGCGGGGCCTCCTTCGCGAGCGAAGACCTCGCGGAGGACGCCGAAACCGAGGACCGCCCGGCGGTCCAGGTCGGGGACCCCTACACCGAGAAGTTGCTCATCGAGGCCAACGAGGCCCTCGTCGACGAGAACCTCGTCGAGTCCGCTCGCGACCTGGGGGCGGCGGGCCTGGGCGGCGCGACCAGCGAGATGGTCGCCAAAGGCGGTCTGGGCTGTGAGATCGAACTCGAACGGGTCCACCAGCGCGAGCCCAACATGAACGCGCTGGAGATCCTGCTCGCCGAATCCCAGGAGCGGATGGCCTACGAGGTCGAACCCGAGAACGTCGACGCCGTCCGGGAGATCGCCGAGCGGTTCGACCTGGGCTGTTCGGTCATCGGCGACGTGACCGAGGGGAACTACGTCTGCACGTTCGAGGGCGAAACGGTCGTGGACGCCGACGCCGAGTTCCTGGGCGACGGCGCGCCATTCAACGACCTCGACGCCGTCGAACCCGAGCAACCGGAGACCGACCTCCCGGACGCCGACCTGACAGAGGCGTACGAGGCCGTCGTCGGGAGTCCGAACACGGCCTCGAAACGGTGGGTCTACCGGCAGTACGACCACGAGGTGCAGGTCCGGACGGCGACCGCGCCGGGCGACGACGCGGCGTTGCTGGCGATTCGAGAGGAAGGGATCGGACTCGCCTTCTCGTCGGGGGCGGACCCCAACTGGACCGAAGCGGCTCCGTACGACGGGGCGCGGGCCGTCGCGCTGGAGAACGCGACGAACGTCGCGGCCAAAGGCGCGACGCCGCTGGCTGCCGTCGACTGTCTGAACGGCGGCAACCCGGAGAAATCGGACGTGTACGGCGGGTTCAAGGCTATCGTCGACGGACTGGCCGACGCCTGCAGCGAACTCGACGTGCCCGTCGTCGGCGGGAACGTCTCGCTGTACAACGACTCGAACGCCGGCCCGATCCCGCCGACGCCGACACTGGCGCTCGTCGGGACGAAGGAAGGCTACGAGGCACCGCCGGCGGCCCTCGACGGCGAGGGTGAACTGGTCGTGGTCAACGACCGCACGCTCGCGGGCGAGAGCGAGGGCCGACTCGGCGGGTCGGAGTATCTCGTGCAGTTCGGCGGGAGCGACCAGTATCCAGACCTCCCGGACGAGCGGGCGGCGTTCGTCGAGACGCTGGCCGAGGTAGCCGACGCCGTGGAAACACTGGCCGTCCACGACGCGAGCCACGGCGGCCTGGCGGTCACGCTGGCCGAGATGGTAACCGCGGACGCGGGCGCGACGGTCACGCTCGACGGCGAGGCTACCGCCCAAGAACTGCTCTTCCACGAACAACCCGGTCGCGTCGTCGTCGAGACGACAGACGCCGAGGCCGTCGCGGCGGCCTTCGACGGTGTCGCACCGGTCACGTCGGTCGGCAGTGCCGACGGTTCAGGCGAACTGGAGATCGCGGTCGGCGACGAGACCATCGCGGACGACGCCGACGCCATCGCCGAGCGTCGGTCGGTCATCGAGCGCGAACTGGAGTGAGCAGGGCGATCGACCGGTTCGGCTAGCCAACTGATATATTCTCAGCGGACCAACCGACGCACCGACAGGATGGCATCGGACCGACCACCGAGCGACGAAGGGGCACTCACCTGGCGAGTCGAACGCGTGCTGACGGAGTCCCAGGCCGTTCTGTGGGGAGTCATCCTGGTGGCGACGGTGTTCGACGTGCTCACCACGATGCGAGGGCTGGCTTTGGGCCTCTCTGAGGGCAACGCCGTGGCACAGGCCTTCCTCGACACGTACGGGACGCCGGGCATCGGGTTGCTGAAGTTCGTCGCACTGGTACTCCTCGTTCTCTCGTGGTGGGCGCTCCCCGACCGGTCGGCGACCATCGTGCTCGCGGGGTTCGCCGTGATTTCATTGTTGACCATCGCACTCAACGCGCTGACGCTGGCGGCGCTCTGACGGGTATCGAGAGCGGACAGAGAGAAGGTCGCGCTTACAGCACCAGCGGCAGGCCGAAAGTGATGGCCACGCCGACGAGGAAGACGACCAGGCCGAACCCGACCTGACTCATCTCGTAGTCGCTCTGCGGTGCGGTGCTCCGGAGCGGTGGTTCCTGCTCGGGCAAGTCCGGACTCGACGGGTCGTAATCCGGTCGGTCCTCGTCGTGGTCGTCGCTCATACGTGGCGGTACTGTTGGGGGGTACTTCGATGTATCGAAAGGACGCCCTGACGACCCGATTTCGGCCGTGTCTATTTATACCACGATACGCAACCACGTGGCATGGTATCGGCCGACGAGATCGAGCGACTCCGCGAACGCGAACGCGAGTACGACGACGAGGTCATCGGCGACGGCACGCTCGTGGAGTTGTTCGACGAGAACACCCGACGCTACAGCGACAGTGACGCCCAGCTGTACAAGGGCGGCGTCTACGACCGGTCGCTCACACCGGACGTGATCTCACCCGCCGATTCGGGCGAATACGCGTCGATCACCTACGGGGAGATGGGGGATATCGTCCGACGACTCGCGGCCGGCTTCCGCGAACTGGGCGTCCAGCCGGGGGACCGAGTGTCGATGTTCTCGGGGACTCGCATGGAGTGGGCCGTGAGCGACTTCGCGCTCCTCGCGGCCGGCGGCGTCGTCTCGACGGTCTACAAGGAGTCCGGACCGCGACAGGTGAACTACCTCGTCAACCACCCGGGCTCCATCGGGGTCGTCTGCGAGAACGAGACGCTGCTCGACAGGGTCGTCAAGATCCACAGCGAACTCGACCTGGCGTTCGTCGTGGTGTTCGACGAACTCGACAAGTACGCCGACGTCGACGGCATCCACTCGCTGGCCGACGTGTACGAACTCGGCGCGGACCGGTACGACCGGGCGACCTACGAGTCCTGGCTCGACGACCGTGAGCCCGAGGACCTGGCGAGTCTGATCTACACCTCGGGGACGACGGGCATCCCGAAAGGGGTCGAACTGACTCATCGCAACTTCCGGGCCAACGTCAATCAGATCCGCCGGCGGTCGGGGCCGCGTCCGGACAAGGGACCGGACGTGCCCGCCGTCACCAGCGACACGCGCACGCTATCCTTCCTGCCGCTGGCCCACGTCTTCGAGCGGACCGTCGGCCACTTCTTCATGTTCGCCTGCGGGGCGACCGTCGGCTACGCGGAGAGCCCCGACACCGTGGGCGAGGACATCGCGAAGGTCCAGCCCAACGCCGCCGCGAGCGTCCCGCGGGTGTACGAGCGCATCTTCGATCAGATGCGCGAGGAGGCCGGCGGGTCGGCCGCGAAAGAGCGGATCTTCGGGTGGGCGACGGACGTGGCCCGCCGGTGGGCCAGGACCGAGGAGCCGTCGCTCGGCCTCCGGGTGCGACACGCCGTCGCGGACGCGCTGGTGTTCAGCGACGTGAAAGAACAACTGGGCGGAGAAATCGAATACCTGGTCAGCGGGGGCGGCACCCTGAGCAAGGAACTCTCGGAGTTGTTCCTGGGCATGGGCATCCCCATCTACGAGGGGTACGGGTTGACCGAGGGCGCACCGGTGGTCACCTCGAACTTCCCCGAGGCACCCCGACCGGGCACGCTCGGCGCGCCGGTCACCGGCGTCGACGTGCGGCTCGACGAGTCGAGCGTCGACGACGACTTCGACGACACGGACAACAGGGTCGGCGAACTGCTGTTCAAGGGGCCGAACGTGACCGATGGCTACTGGAAGATGCCCGAAAAGACCGAGTCGGCGTTCACCGACGACGGGTACTTCAAGACCGGCGACATCGTCGAGGAGACGCCGGACGGGCACCTCCGCTACGAGGACCGGCTCAAGAACCTGCTCGTGTTGACGACGGGCAAAAACGTCTCGCCGGAACCCATCGAAGGCGAGTTCGCCACCAGCCCCCAGATCGAGCAGATCATGGTCATCGGCGACGACCGGAAGTTCGTCGCCGCCCTCATCGTCCCCGACTTCGAGCAGGTCCGCCAGTGGGCCGGCAAACGGGACGTCGACCTCCCCGACAGCGAGGAAGCCATCTGTGAGGACGAACGCGTCCGCGAGTGGATCAACGAGGAGGTCCAGCTCGTCAACCGCGAGTTCGGCCTCGACTCCGAGGCCGCGATCAAACAGTTCGAACTCGTCGCCACGGAGTGGACCGCCGACAACGACCTCCTGACGCCGTCGCTGAAGAAGAAACGCCGCAACATCCTCTCGGCGTTCGAGGACAGGGTCGACCGGATCTACGGTGAGACGAACTCGGCGGAGACGGCAGCGGGCCCGGTGGCTACAGCCGCCGACGACTGACCGGGCCGTCAGTGCGTGCAGTTCGATAACGAGTGTCGAACCGAGGAGAGGTTATTAGTGTCTGTCAGGAAAATCGGTGTGGAAATGAGTCTCATGGACCGTGTCGTGCCGGGGTCCGTCCGGCACTACTACCTCAGGCGGTACGCGCTGGTCGCGCTGGGAATCGTCGCCGGTGGGTTGGTTCTCGCGACGGTCGTGGAGAGCAGTTTCCTGCTCGTGGGGTATTTTTCGGCCGGCTTCGCGGTGGTCGGTGCGACGACGGGCCGCCGGACGGTCGGGGCGCTGACGGACCTGCGGGAGCGGGCCGAGGCCTTCGAGGGGACCGACCGGCTCGACCCCGAGGACATCGAGACGGACGTCGGGATCGGTCGCGAGGACGAACTCGGACGACTCTACGACGCGTTCGGGGCGATGAGCGCCGCGCTGCAGAAGGAACTCCGGACCGTCGAGCGGGCACGCGAACGCGCATACGAGGAACGCCAGGAGCTCGAAGACGCACAGGCGGAGGCAACTGAAGCGAAACAGCGGGCCGAGCGGCTCAACGACCACCTCGAACGGAAGGCGGCCGACTACGAGACGGTCATGGAGCGGGCCGCGGCGGGCGACCTGACCCAGCGGATGGACCCCGACAGCGAGAGCGGGGCGATGACCGCGATCGGGGAGACGTTCAACGAGATGATGGCGGCGCTCGAACGGACGATGGTCGGCACCGTCGAGTTCGCCGACGAGGTGACCACCGCGACCGACGAGATATCGGTCAGCGCGTCGGAAATCACGCACACGAGCGACACGGTCAGCGATTCGGTCCAGGAGATCGCCGGCGACGCCAACGACCAACACGAGACCCTGGAGCGGACCAGCGACGAGGTCGAGGACGTGTCCGCGACCATCGAAGAGATCGCCGCCTCGGCCGACGAGGTGGCCGCCAAATCCGAAGCCGCAGCCGAGTACGGCGAGGAGGCCAGCGAGTACGCCACCGACGCGGTGAGTCAGATGGACACCATTCAGGAGACGGCCACCGAGTCCATCGAGCGGGTCGAACGGCTCGATGGCGAGATCGAACAGATCGGCGAGGTGGTCGATCTCATCGACGACATCGCCGACCAGACGAACATCCTGGCACTGAACGCAGCCATCGAGGCCGAGCGCGCGGGCCAGGGCGGGGCCGGGTTCACGGTCGTCGCCGAGGAGGTCAAGGAACTCGCAGAGGAGACCAATCGGGCCACAGAGGAGGTCCGAGAGCGGATCGGACAGGTAAAACAGGCGACCGACGGCGTGGTGACGGACATGCACGAGATGGACCAGCAGGTCAGCCGGGGCGGCGAGACCGTCGAACAGGCGCTCGACGCGTTAGAAGAGATCGTCGACCGCGTCACGGAGGCCGACGAGGGCGTCCAATCGATCAGCGACGCGACCGACGAACAGGCCCGATCGACCCAGCAGATCGTGGACATGATCGACGAAGTCTCCGAGATCAGCCGGGAGACCGCCGACCGCGCCTCGGACACCGCGGCAGCGGCCCAGGAACAGACGGCGTCGGTCACGGAAGTCAACGACAGCGTGCAATCGCTGTCCGACCACGCCGAATCGCTGAACGAACTCCTCGCGCAGTTCTCCGTCGACGACTCGCGCGACGTCGACCTCGACACCGACTCCGCCCAGGTGACGGCGGATGCGTCCGTCCGGGCAGTGGGTAGCGGCCGATCCGAACCTGCCGGCGCTGACTCGTCCAATGTGGACGCCACGGGTGGAAACGAGTTCACCGCGAGCGAGTCACCAGAGGTACCGAGCAACGGGGACGACGGGTCGACCGGAGCCGCGGCGGTCGACAGGTCACCCGAACACGGGGACGACTCGGCGGCGACCAACGGGAACGGGGACGCGGACGGCCTCGACATCGCTGACGGCGAGCTCCCGGCGATCGATCTCGACGAGGCGACGGCCGAGAACGCCGAGAACCTGTTCGAGTCGGAATAACGCCGCCGCGGTGCTCGGTCCGGACCGCTTTTACTGTCCGGCCACGGACACACATCCAACAGATGGTCCTGACCAAGCGAATCATCCCCTGTATCGACGTCGACATCGACGACGACGGGAACGCGGCGGTCTACACGGGCGTCAACTTCGAGGACCTGGAGTACACCGGCGACCCCGTCGAGATGGCAAAGCGGTACAACCGCGCCGGGGCCGACGAGTTCGTCTTCCTCGACATCACCGCCTCGGCGGAGGGCCGCGAGACGATGCTCGACACCGTCAACGAGGTGGCCGACGAAGTGTTCATCCCGCTGACCGTCGGCGGCGGCATCCGCACGCGCGAGGATATCAAGGAGACGCTCCGGGCGGGCGCGGACAAGGTCTCCATCAACACTGGCGCGCTGGAACGCCCGGAACTCATCACCGAGGGTGCCCGGTCGTTCGGTAACCAGTGTATCGTCATCAGCGTCGACGCCCGCCGGCGGTTCGACGAACAGGGCGAGCACTACGTGGAAATCGACGGCGAGTCCTGCTGGTTCGAGTGCACGGTGAAAGGCGGCCGCGAGGGGACCGACATCGACGTGCTCTCGTGGGCCGAGGAGGCTGAAGAACGCGGGGCCGGCGAACTGTTCGTCAACTCCATCGACGCCGACGGGACCAAGGACGGCTACGACATCCCGCTAACCAAAGCAGTCTGCGACGCCGTCTCGACGCCAGTTATCGCTTCCTCCGGCTGTGGCGGCCCCGAGGACATGTACGAGGTGTTCACCGAAGCCGGTGCGGACGCAGGCCTGGCGGCCTCGATCTTCCACTTCGAGGAGTACTCCATCCAGCGGGTCAAACAGTACCTCGACGAACGAGACGTGCCGGTTCGGCTGTAGGCGGACTCGACGGCGAGCACCGTCGAGGGACGGGACGAGCCCCGATTCGAAGACTGGACGTGAACGCTTTTCGGGACCGCGGGTCGAGCATCGACGGGATGCAACTCGACGGCTTCGTCGTGGTCCTGTCGCTCGCACAGACGATCGAACAGGTGACGAGCCTGGGGATTTTGGTCGTCGCCCTGACACTAGCGACCCTGAGTGTGATGGCGTGGCGTCGCGAGCGCGACCGGCGAATGCTCGTCGTCGCGAGTGCGTACGGGCTGTTCGCCCTGTACGGTCTCATCGTCTTTCTGGAGTATTTCCTGCTGCCGTATCTCGGCGTTCAAACCGTCGAACTCCTCGAACACGGGGCCGCGATATTGATTCTCGCTGGCCTGTTGGCCTTCTTTTCGGCCCTCACTGGAGACAGATGACGGGGTCAGACGCCGACGTGGACGAACTGGAACTGGAGTCGCGTCGGGCCATCTACAAGGCCATCGAGGCGACGCCCGGCATCCACTTCCGGGCGCTACTCGACGACCTCGAGTACGCGCAGGGCACGCTCCAGTATCACATCCGCTGGCTGGCCGACGCCGACCTCGTCGAGTCGTCGACCGACGGGAAGTACACGCGCTACTACCCCGAAGGTTCGTTCGACGAGGGCGACCAGGCAGTGATGAACGCTCTCCGGCGACAGTGTGCGCGGCGGATTCTGGCCTACCTCGTCAACGACGGCCCGATGACGACCTCGGAGTTGAGCGAGTGTATCGACAAGGCCGCTTCGACGGTGTCCTTTCACCTCTCGCAGCTAGAAGCGGCCGACCTGGTCACCGGCGAGCGGGACGGACGGGCGGTCCAGTACGACGTGACCGACCCTGACCGCATCGCCAGACTCTACGCGGTTCACCACCGCTCGTTCACCGACCGTCTCGTCGACGGCCTGTTCGACCTCTGGGACAGCTACTGAGCGGTCGTCTCCAATAACGGGCCGTAGGCGACGAGGATCCGCAACGCGAGCAGGTAGGCGACGAACGCCGTGGCGGGAACGACGACCGGCCGCACCAGGCCGAGGACGTCCGTGCCGACGGCCGCCGCGTGGACCGTCGCGAACCCGTAGCCCGAGTACGCAAACCCGTGGACCACCCGCGGCCCCCACGGTGCCTCGAACCGCGTCGCGTCGAGGAATCCCAGCGCGGCGACGACGACCAGCAGGAGCGCGCCCGCCCCGACGACGCTGCCGGCGACGAGATACGCGGTTCCGTACGACGGCTCGGGGGCCTGCCCGGTCGCGACGAGCCACGTATCGACGGTACCGAGGACGGCGTGGACGAGCGTGACGACCAGCGCGAAGACGGCCACGTCGACGTGGACTCGCCTGGCCAGCGCCGAGACGGTGCCGAACGCCGACTCCCCGTAGAAGACGCCCGTAACCGTGGCGGCGTACAGCGCCGGATAGGCGACCAGTCCGGTCGCGCGGTCGAGCAGCCAGACGAGGTCCATCAGGACGCCCCCGTCGTCGCGACCACGTCCGGACAGCCGTCGCCGTCCTGGAAGCCGTTCTCCGTTTCCGGCCGTGTCGGACAGTCGTCGGCGCTGTCGTTGATGCCGTCGCCGTCGTAATCCGCGGGTGCCCGTCGCTCCGTCACCTGCCGGACGTCGAGGTCGGCCGCTTTCGCCGACGCAGCCTGCTGTTCGCGTGTCTCGACCAGTTGCCAGCCGACCGGAACGGTCGCCGTGACCAGCAGCAGCGACAACACCGTCACGGCAAGTTTAGTTCGCGACATGGCTCTCGAACCCCGACGTCTCGTGGAAGACGCCCTCGTGGACGACCAGTGCTTCCAGTCCCGCCCAGCTCTCTGCCAGTTCGAGCGCCTCGTCGAGGGGTGACGCCGACAGCGCCGTCGCGAGCGCATCCGCCTCAGTACAGTCCCGGGCCGCAACGACCGTGACGAAGTCATGTCGCGTTCCGGCCTCGCCGGTCCGGGGGTCGTACACGTGGTCGACGGGTCCCCGAGAGCGGCGGTGTCCCGCAGAGGTTGCGACGTGCCAGTCCGTCTTCAACACCTTGAGCGGCGTGTCGTTACCCCGGCCGTCCGAGTAGGGGTTTTCGATGCCCACGGGACCGGACGGACTCGCCACGTCGCCACCACCGGCGACGAACCCCTCCCGCCCGACGCCGTCGAGGGCGTCGAACGCGTGGTCCACGATGTACCCCTTCGCGAGCCCGTTCAGGTCGAGCGCTCGGTCGGTCGTCACCACGGTCCCGTCGACGTGGATCGACGCGTCCCCCGATCGTTCGGCCGTCGGCCGCGTGCCCCCGTCACGGATGTACGCCTTCAGCTCGTGTTCGAATCGCCCGCGGCGTACGTCGAAGGCCCCGTCGGTCCTGTCGGCGTACCGCAGTCCACGCCAGACGACGGCGGCGACGTGCTGGTTCTCCACGCGACCGGTGTCGTTGAGTTCCGTGACAGCGCTGTCGGCGTCGAAGGCGTCCAGGACTGCTTCGAGCTGTTCTGCCCGGTCACGCGCTCGCTCGACGGCACGGCTGGCACCCGGGCCAGTCGCCGACGCGACGAACGTCGTGTCACAGCAGTCGAACCGACGTTCGGCGTCGCCGAGACGCTCGCGAACGCCGTCGACGGCGCTCGACACGCTATTGGCCAGTGCTGCCATCAATCGTCACCGTCCTCGTGGTCCTCGTCGTCGAACCCCCAGAATCCGCCTTCGTCGTCATCGTCTTCCTCGTCTTCCTCGTCTTCCTCGTCTTCGTGTTCGTCTTCCTCGTCTTCGTCCTTGTCGTCCTCGTACTCCTCGTCCTCGTGCTCTTCGCCTCCGGAGACGGCGGGCGTGAAGTCCTCGTTTGGCTGTGGCGCGTCCCCACTGGGCGTGACAGTGGGCGATTGGCCGGCGGTGTCGCCGGTGCTATCGATGACGCCGGGAACGACGATCGCCGACGCTACCACGGCGGTGGCGAGCGCGCCCAGAAGCGTCAGTGCAACCAGTCGGTTCGTCGGGAGCGGTAGTCGCATACCCGCTGCTATCCGAATTCGACAAAAGTGCCTTCGCGTCCGGTCGTCGAAACGTCGTACAGTTCTCGAAGGGATCACCGAGGCAGTGCCCGTAGCCCGCCAACTATTTCTTCGTCTGCCACTTTCGGGCGAACGAGCAATGGAATGGCGGTGTGCGTGGTGTGGCAAGCCCCACGAGGAAAACGACCCGCCGTGTGACAACTGTGGGCACGGGGAGTTCGAGAAGGCCGTCGTCCCGATGGCCCCCGAGGCCGAGGACGACGACAGCGACACGATGACGGTCTGGGTCTGTTCCGAATGCGGGAACGACCACCCCAAGCACACGCCACCGTGTGACCGGTGTGGCGGCGGCCCGCTCGAAAAGCGGGAAGTCGAGTTCGATCAGGACCAGGTCATGGCGGAGATGCTCGGGGACGGCGACGCCGAGGCAAGCGACTACTCGCCGGATATCGGCTATCTCGACGTCCTGGATGCGAAACTCGTGGTCGCCTTCCTCGCCGTCGGCGCGCTGGTCGTCGTCCTCGGCCTGGGGTTCGCGGGCATCGTCAACGTCCCGTTCCTCCCGAACTCCGGGCCGGTGCCCGGGAACGCGACGGCCGTCGACGGCCTCTCGCTGTCGACCGTCGAGACGGAGTACGTAACGGAACTGAACGACCGCCGGGCCGCGGGCGGAGCCGACACCCTCTCACGTGACGAGGACCTCGCGTCGGCGGCGACGTGGGTCAACGAACAGCGCGTGCGACGGGACTACGCCGACGGCGACGGACCCAGCAGCGGGGAGTTACGGGACCGCGTCAGCGACGCCTGCAGGGAGTCGGAACTCTCCCCGGTGATATTCCGGACGAGTCAGTCCGTCGGGCAGGACGCCGGTGAGAACTTCGAGAACGAGACCGGCATGGCGCGCGCGCTGGTCGACGCCTATCGGACGAACCCGGACGCGCCCGAGTCCTTCGCGGACGCGTCGAACGGTCTCGTCGGCGTCGACGTGCACGCCGCACCGGACGGGAGAATATACGTCACGCAACTCGCGTGTTGATGCCGTAGAAGGTCAGGCCGCGGCCTCGAAGGCGTCCTGGAAGGTCGTCGCCTTGTCCATGACCCGCTGGGCACCGTCTTCGAGCGCGTCGAGCGCGTCGACATCCTCGCCGGTTTTGACGGTGAGGATGGGCTCGGTCTGGCCGCCGGACTGTTCGGGGTTGACGTCGTAGGTCGCGGCCTCGACGCCGTCGCTTTCCAGCAGTGCGCCCTTGAGCACGTTCATGAAGGTGTGATCCTCGCCGGAGATCTCGATAGAGAGCTCAGTATCGGTTTTCTCGATGACCCGCAGTTCCATACCCATCTCTGGTCCCCTTTCAGCATTAAACCTCACGGACTACGCCCCTGAGACCACTGGCCCGGTCGCTCGCTTTCAGTTATCCGCCAGGTACTGCGTTGTGTGCATGCCAGCGGTAGCTGGCGGCGCGCATGAGTCTGCACCGCGGCGCTTGCCATACCCGGCGAACGGGACGGTGTATCCCTGTGATGTGTTGCTTACCTGCCCTTTTCCGACCCATACAACCCGCGAGATAGCGCGGGGACGCCCCCGGCCACAGCACAGCACTGCTCTGGTATTATCCAAGTGCGGTCAGGATGCCGGACGCTGGCGTTTCTGCCAGCGTCCTGGGGAGGTGTGGCGGCACTCCCGCGGCCATCTCGGCCGCGGGTGGATGCTGTATCGCCTATTTTGCAGGTCACGCGGCCCGTTGATGGGCCGCACACGGCCCGCGTGTCGCGTACCACGCGACCGCGGAACCCCCTTGTGGGGATCGACCTGGCGGAATACTAAGGGCGAGGCGGGCCGCCAGGCCCGGCGAGGGCTTAGGCCCGCAAAGTATTTGGACCGCATGGGACTTGTGGATACCAATGACGACACGCACGGTCGACCAGGTCGGGAACTGGAGCTCGCGGTCGTTTTCCGGTGGCTACCGTGGCCTGCAGGACCTGTCGGACGAGGGCTTTTCCGGCATCGTGACGGCAGGACCGACGCGACTGTGCATGACCAAAGGCAAGGTAGTCGGCGTTCTCGAGGGCGACGTCGAGGACTTCGAGGGCGCGTCGGGCACCGTCCACGAGGCACCCTCCCCGGCTCTCCCGCTGCTCGCAGTCATGCAGGAACGGAGCGACGAGGTTCGCGCACAGTACTACACGGAAGAGACCCCCATCTCGGAAGTCGATCGGACGCTGACCGACGGGAACTTCACCGGGTTCGTCGAACTCTCCGAGAACGTCCTATCGGGCGACTACTACATCGTCTACCACCAGGGCCGCTCGATGAACGTCGCGTGGGTCGGGGAGAGCAGCCAACTGCTCACCGAGGACGAGGCCTTCGACCGAACCCAGGGCGAGGTCGGCATCTACGAGGTCAAACCGGTCGACATCGAGGTCATCGAGATTCCGGAGCCCACAGGGTCGGCTTCGGGTGGGACCGGATCGGGTGCACCCGCAGCCACCGACGCCGACGAGTCCGACGACGATCCGATCGCCGACGCAGACACCGACGACAGCGACGAGGGCGACGCGGACGATTCGAGTACCGAAACCGATGCGTCGGGGGCCGCGACCGACGATTCCGAGACCGAATCAATGTCGCCTGATTCAGCGGAGACGTCGACGACTGAGACCGGCGGGGCGACGACCGAGGCGGGTGCGGACGCTCGCCAGAACCGGTCGGGAAGCCGGCAGGGTCGAGACGGTCGGTCCGGCCGGTCTCGGGACGACGGAGACAGACAGCAGGCACCGACGGAGGCGGCCTCGCGGCGTGAAGCCAGCCAGCAGCCGAAAGCCGACCAGCAGCCCCAGACGGGCCAACAGGGCGGTTCGTCGCCGGGGTCACAGGGGGTCGAGCGGAACGCTGGCCAGCCGGCGAGCCAGTCCGAACCGCCGGCGACCGGATCGACGGGGATCGAGGGCAGCCAGCGGGACGCCGCCGGTGCGTCGGGGCGCTCCGATGCCGTCGGCGGGCTCGAAACGCGGTCGATTCCGTCGCTCGATCCCGATCGGACGAGCACGCCGAGCGACGAGGGGAGTTCCGGGTCGGCACCCGATCACGGGCCGGAACCGGCGATGGGCGGGGCCAAACCCACGGACAGCGCCCCGCAACAGCAGGGTCCAGCGGCACGGCAACAACAGTCGAGCACCGCGCGCCAGCAATCGTCGGAAGCCGCGCGCACCCAGTCACCGGTCGAGGGCTCGGGGCAGTCACAGCCGGGCCGCTCTGACGGGGCGAGAACCCAGTCCGACGGCGCGGCAACGAGCGCCGAGGGCGGTCCCGACGCGGGGCAACTCGAAGCCGAGCTGGCCGACCGCGAGGAGGAGATCGAGCGACTCGAATCGGAACTCGACGACGTGGCGGGCGAACGCGACGACCTCGAAGCGCAACTCGAAGACGTGCGAGCCGAGCGGGACGAACTCGAAGAGCGCGTCGAGCAACTCGAAGGCCGGGTCAACGAACTCCGGACCGAGGAGGGCGGCGAGTCAGTCGCGGACCGTCGTCGGATGGGTCCGGGCGAGGTCATCGACGGGACCAATCTGTTCGTCCGCTACGACTCGAAGGGGGCCGCGACGCTGGAAGCCGCTTACAAGGGCAACGCGGAGCCGACGGCGGTGAACGACAACCTCGACATCCAACACCACACGCAGTTCGACGCCGAGGACGTGGCCGTCAACGGCGAGCCCTTCGGGGAGTTCCTCCACGGCACCCTCCAGTACAAGTTCGTCGAGTGGGCCATCCGGGTGTTGCCCTACGAGATCCGGGACACGGGCCACGAGGGAGCGTTGAGCGACCTCTACGAGGCGATTCCCGACGTGGATCGGGCGGAGCTCAACGGGTCGATCAGCGTTGTCTACGAGGAAGAGGGGCAGGAACAGCGTAGTCAGGAGCAGTTCGACGTGGTGCTCCGGGACCGGATGGGGAACCCGCTGGCGGTGGCGAACATGAACGAGTCGCGCCAGCCGGCGAGCCAGTCGATGATGGAGACGCTCATCACCGCCGCACAGCGGGTCGGCGAGTCCAAGGAGTCGCTGGCCGGGGCCTTCTTCGTCACGTCGAGTTTCTTCGAGCCGGAAGCGATGGAAGCGGCCGAGGACGCGACTGGAAGCGGGCTGCTCAGCAGGGACAAGCGAGCGAGTTTCGTGAAACTATCGCGAAAAGACGGGTTCCATCTCTGCCTCGTCCAGTTCCTCGATGGCCAGTTCGAGCTCTCGGTGCCGGAACTCTAGCCTTCGATTTCCGCGACGTCTTCGATTTTCATGTCGTCGAGTTTGTCGATGATGTGGTTGATCTTCTCGTCCAGATCGTCGACGAACTCGGATGTCTGTTCGGTCGTGATCGCTCCCTGACTGGACGGCTCGATGAGGTTCTCCTCTTCGAGCACGCGCAGCGAGTAGCGAACCTTGTGATGCGGGTAGCCCGTCTCGTTCGACATCTTCACGATGCCGATAGGCTCGTTCTCGATTACCATCCTGAGGACCTGGAGATGGCGCTCGAGCATATCGACTTCCTTCTCAAGCCTGTCTATCATGGCAATTGTTAACTTGTGTTCGCGGGTTTTAAAGGTTGCTGTCGGGTCGACTTAAAGAACTGCCTGAATACACAGGTTCGACGGGCGATGTGATAAACGTTTGTGATACGTCGACAGACCGCTTCGCAGGAAGTGACCCGTGAGAGCCACGTTCTCCGGTGGTTCGTTCGGACGGGCGAAGCGACCGTAATCTGTTTATCACGGTGGGCGTAAACGCCGGTGATGACCGTAACCATCGTTGGGTCGCAACTCGGCGACGAGGGAAAAGGCGGCATCGTCGACCTCTACGGCGACGCCGTCGACATCGTCGTCCGCTATCAGGGCGGCGACAACGCCGGCCACACCGTCGTCGAGGGCGACGAGGAATACAAACTGTCGTTGGTCCCCAGCGGGGCCATCCGCGGGAAGGTCGGCCTGCTGGGCAACGGCTGCGTCGTGAACCCACGGACGCTCTTCGACGAGATCGACGGCCTGCGCGATCGCGGGCTCGACCCCGACGTTCGCGTCGCACAGCGCGCACACGCGATCCTCCCGTACCACCGGGTGCTCGACGGGATCGAGGAAGAGGCAAAGAGCGATTCGGACCTCGAAGCCGGCACGACCGGTCGCGGGATCGGCCCCACCTACGAGGACAAGGTCGGCCGCCGCGGCATCCGCATCGGCGACCTACTCGACCCCGACGTGCTCCGCGAGCGCCTTGAGTACGTCGTCCCGTACAACCGCGCCATCGTCGAGGACATCTACGGGATGGAGGCCGGCGAGGAGTTCGACGTCGACGCGCTCTTCGAGGAGTTCTCCGAGTACGGCCGCCGTCTCCGCGAGAACGACATGGCCGTCAACGCCGGCGAGTTCATCCAGTCGCGGCTCGACGACGACGAGAACGTGATGTTCGAGGGCGCACAGGGCACCTCTATCGACATCGATCACGGTATCTATCCCTACGTCACCTCCTCGAACCCGACCGCCGGGGGCGCCTGTACCGGCACCGGCATCGGTCCAACGACGATCGGCCAGGGCGAAATCATCGGCATCGTCAAGGCCTACCTCTCCCGTGTCGGCACGGGTCCGCTCCCGACGGAGCTGAAAGGCGACGAGGAATCGGAGGATCTCGCCCACTACATTCGCGAAGAGGGTGGCGAGTACGGCACCGTCACCGGTCGCCCGCGCCGGGTCGGCTGGCTCGACATGCCGATGCTCCGCCACGCCACCCGCGCGAGCGGCTTTACTGGTCTGGCGGTCAACCACCTCGACGTGCTGGCCGGGCTCGACGAGGTGAACGTCGGTCACTCCTACACGCTCGACGGCGAGGAAGTGTTCACGATGCCCCCGACCACCGAGCGGTGGGGCGACTGCGAGCCGAACCTCCGCACCTTCGACGGCTGGCCCGAGGTCGACTGGGAGGCGACCGCCGCCGAGGGCTACGAGGCCATCCCGGAGAACGCACGCGAGTACCTCGACTACATCAGCGAGGAGTTGGACACACCGATCTACGCGGTCGGCGTGGGTCCGAACCGCTCGGAGACGATCGTCCTCGAACGACCGTTCGACCGCTAAATCGGGCCGACGACTGCCCCATTGCCGGCTGTCCGGGGCCGACTCCCCCTTTCGTACCGGCAGTATTTTGTCTCCCAGAGTGACCGTTCGAACATGACACGTCGACGGACAGTACTGCGGACGGGATCGGCGCTGGTGGCACTGGGGTTCGCCGGGTGCAATGCGCTCTCGTCCGAGTCGGACAGTGAGGACGACGGCGAAGACCCGGACGCCGACGAGGAAGAGACCACCTCGGCGGGACCCCGAACGACCGATAGCGCGGACGGACCATTCGAGAACGGATCAACGGAAACCGAACAGAGGGGCGGCGAGGGAGCGCTCAGTCGCTTTCAGGTCGTACAGGCCATCGGCCGGAAGACCGACGCCGACGGGGACACAGCGATCGGTGCCGTGGAGCTGGTCGTGACGAAGGCCCAAGGGACCGGGGACATCGATCTGTCGAACGTGACGATCCAGTGGGTCGACGAGACGGACCAGGAAACGATCGTGTACGAGCGGGTCGACGGTGGCGACAGTGGATCGTTCGCGTACGAGGCGCTCGAAGACGAAGACGGATCGCTCGCAGACGGCGATGCCCCGGTCATCAACAGCGAAGCCGACAGAGCGCGGCTCGTCATCGACATCGGCGCCGCCGAGTCGGGGAACGCGATCAGCGAGGCGTATTCGACGCCGGTGACCGACGAGACAACCATCAAACAGCACGGGCTGGGCGAAGGTGAGATGGCCTCCCTCCAGCTCGTGACTGCCGCCGGGGTCGCGACGACGATCCGACTCACCGTGCCAGACTCGCTCGACGGCACGGAAGTCGTGCAATTCTGAGCCGCCGAAACCCTCAAGACCGCATCGCTGGACTGTCCGGTATGGACGACGCCGGCATCTACGCGCGTGACTCCCCGCTTCTCGACTGTGCCGTTCAGGTCGGGATCGCACAGGGCCGTGTCATCTCGGTTTCCTTTCCGCGGACCCCCGAGGACGACGCCGAGGCCGACCACGAGTTGCTCGACCGCATCGAGGCCTACCTGGAAGGCGTCGAGGAGGACTTCACCGACGTCACCGTGGCGCTGACGGTCCCGACCGACCAGCGGGAGGTTCTGGAGACAGTACGTGGCATCCCCTACGGCACCCAGATCGGCGTCGAGAAGATCACGAGTATGGCCCCCGGTCTCGACCCGGAGAGCGAGGACGACCAGCGACTCGTTCGCGAGGCGCTCCAGAACAATCCCGCTCCGCTGTTGATCCCCGACCATCGCGTCCGCGACGGCCCGAGCGCCGCCCCGGCCGAGGTCGCACAGAAACTCCGGTCGATCGAAGGGCTCTAGTCGTCGGGCGTCGCGTTCGAACCGGCCCCATCCTCGCCGACGTGGCGCTGGTAGAGGTACGCACCGAGGGCGATGAACAGCGCCACGTCACCGGCCGGCTCCAGCAGCGGATACGCGGGCACGACGCCGAGCGCAGCCAGTCCGGCGTACCCGAAGGCCAGCCCTGCCAGCAGATATCCAGTCGCCGAGACGGCGAGCAGGTTCGTTCGGGTCCCTTTGACCGCGACCCCGAACCCGATAGCGACCACCAGCACCACCCCCACGTGGACCTGCGCGAGCGCGAACGCGGTCGGACTGTTCGCAAACGCGCCGTAGCCCATCAGCCCACCGTAGATCGCGAGCGCGGCCAGGAGAAACGCGAGCCGTGTCCGCCTGCTCGTGACCGCCGCGTGAACGTCCATACCCGTCCGTGACCGCCAGTGGCATAAAACCGTTCGGCTCCCAGTTTTTTACTGCGGGGTTCCTCGCAATGTGTCGTATCGCTGTGGGAACTGCGTGGCGGCGCAGCCGCCACGGTACGAGGTTGCCGGGCGGCGGCCCGCAACCCACTGGTCGCAAAATCCACAAAAACCGAATCGCGCAGGTAGGCGGTCGACGTTTTTACGTGCCGATGTCTGGGGGATGTACACACAAATGGCCGTTTGACCTTTCTCAGGTACTTTCACCAGTGCTGTCGAAACAGGACGTATGACACGACGAACACTCGTTCTCGTCGCCCTCACAGCAGTCGTGCTTGCGGGGTGTCTGGGCGGACCAGGAACAGAGACGACGACCGACCCGATGGACAGCAATGGAACGGCCACCGTTTCGAGTGAGAACATTCCCGGTATCTCGGATGGAACGCTCACGAACGCGACGGCGTTGGCACGGGCAAACGAGGCGAGCCTGACCGAGACTGGGGGTGCAGTCCAGATTCGTCGGGATGGGCCATCCAGTCAGTCGACGGTTGACCTCGTGGTCGGAGCGGGTCTCACGACGTACCAACTCACGGGGTTACAATCCGCGGGCGACGACACGGTCGACGCCGATATCTGGAGTAACGAAACGACGCGAGTCATCCGAACGAGCTACGATGGGGAGTACAATTACCGGACGACCGACCGCCGTGACGACCGTTTGAACGTCCTTGTGGCAGTCGAAGACTATCTCGCAGCCGGGAACTTCACGGTAGCCAACGAGTCGACCGGCAACGGGACCGTCGTGTTCACTGCCGATACGTTCGTCACACCGACTGACAGTCACGGTCCGCTCACGAACGTCAGTTCACTCGATGGCCGTCTCGTCGTTAGAGAGTCCGGACTGATTCAGAGCCTCACAGTCTCCGCGACCACCGAGGAAGAGAGTGGATCGTACAGCTACGAACTGCTCCGGACGGGCGTCGACCGTGTGGCCAAGCCGGACTGGTTCGACGACGTGCCAGCGGGTGCGACACTGCAGACACAACTCAACGTGGACGTCGAGAACAGTTCGTATCTCGTTGTCCGAAACGAGGGTGGCGATCACGTCCCGAGCAACACCACCATCAGTGTCACCTCGAACAACACGACCAGCACGGCGACCCTCGATACGTCGCTTATGGCCGGAGACACCCGGTACGCGTATATCGACGCGACAACTGGATCGCTCCAGTTGACTGCGGACCGTCCGACTGCGGGGACTGTCGATCCCGTGACCAGTCCGGTATCGGTGTCCATCACGACCGATGATGGAGCGTCCCTCTACAGTGCGGGCATGGCCTGGAGTTCCGAAACCGCGTCCGCGCCGGAAACCGGTGGCTCTAGCGGGAGTGCTGGGGAATCGAGTCCGACTGGCAGTTCGTAGGAACCAGAGTTCATATTGAAAATTTTTGAGGGTTTTTCCGTGTTGATCTATTAGCTCTAGCCGATGTACTGCCTGTCCCAGGCAACTACCGACCGATGACTCGTCAGTTCGATCCCGCCCAGTCGATGCCCAGCAGTTCGTGGACCGCGAACTCCAGGGCGTTCACCAGGTAGTGGGCGACGAACACGACCAGGAAACTCCCCGTCACGATGAAGGCGCTCGCGAGTACGAACCCGAGGCCACCGGTCACGACGATGCCCAGTTTCCCCTGTGCGCCGTGTCCGAGCGCAAAGGCCAGCGAGGAGACGACGGCCAGCGCCCACGGCGAAGTGCCGAAGCCGGCCGTCGTCGCACCGATGACCGCCGCTCGGAAGACGAACTCCTCGACGCCGGCGATGATCGGCAAGACGAGGACGAACAGGACCACCCACCCGGCCGCCGTGTCCGGCGCGAGCATGCTCCGGAGTCGCTCGTCGTACTCGACGCCCATCGAGTCCGCGCCGGCCGCGCCGAGTTCGTTGACGACGTACAGTCCGACGCCGAGCGCCGCGCCGACGAGCACCGCCGGGAGACCGGTACTCAGCGGTTCGGCAGTGAGGCCGAACGCCCACGCCGGGATCTCCGTGTACCACGCCGCCAAGAGCAGGAGACCACCGAACAGCCCCTGCGTGAACACGACGTTGATCAGCAGTGCACCCGCCGAGAGGTCGCCGGCCTCGTCGTCGGCTTCTGCAGTCGCCGTCTCCCGGGCCGTCCCGGACGACCCGTCGAGACGTTCCGCGTCGAACGGCGCCGCCGAGTCGGCGAGTTCGACGTCGTCCACAGCCGTCGCTCCGTTGGTGTCGGGCGTCGTCCCGTCCGCGTTGGGCATTGTCTCGTCCGCGTCGTCCGGGCCGGCGGGCGACGCGTCTGACTCCTCGGTCGACACCGTCGCCAGTCGTCCCGGCGGGTCGACGTCGTCACGGACCGCCGACTGTGAGAGCCGAGCAAGCGTGAGAAAGAGCGTGAGAACGACGCCGGTCAGGCCGACGAACAGCGCCCAGTCGGCCCCAGCGGGGTCGGTCGCGACCCGCAACGCGGACGTCGCCCACTGGGTCACGGCTTACTGCGGGCTCGGACTGCCGCTACCCGCGCCGACCTGGCGATCCAGGGCCGACCCGGTGATGTTCTTGAGGCGATCGACCAGCGAGTCCTTCTCGGGTTCGCCCGCCAGCGCGACCTCCAGGACCTCGCTGATGTGGGAGACGGGGATGATCTCGATCATCTCCTCGTACTCCTCCTCGATCATGACGTCCTGCTCGTTGGCCTTCGGGATGATGACCTGTTCGAGGCCGGACTTGGCTGCGGCCTCGATCTTGTGGGTCACGCCCCCGACGGGCAACACGTCGCCCCGGACCGACAGCGAGCCGGTCATCGCGAGGTTCTGCTCGACGGGCACTTCTTCCAGCGCCGAGATCACCGCGGTCGCGACCGTGATGGAAGCGGAGTCGCCGTCGACGCCGCCCTCGCCGGCCTGGACGAACTGGATGTGAACGTCCCGTTCGGTGATGTCCTCGTCGGAGAACTTCTTGATGATCGCCGAGACGTTCTGGACTGCCTCCTGGGCCATCTCCTTTAGCTGCCCGGTGGCGATGACCTCGCCAGCGCCCTGCGAGGGCGTGACCTCGGCCATCACGGGCAGGACGATCCCGGAGTCCTCGCCCATCACGGCGAGGCCGTTGACCCGGCCGATCACGTCGCCCTGTGCGACGGTGAGCTCGTAGTCCTTGCGGCGCTCGATGTAGTTGTCCGCCAGCTGCTGTTCGATGGAGCGGCTGCGGCGCTTGGCCTGGAGGACGTCCTCCCGGGTGGTGTACTCCTTGTCCTCGGCGCGAGCGATGTCGCCAGCGACCCGGACCAGTCCACCGAGGTCGCGCAGTTTCAGCGTGAGGTGGCCCTTCCGACCGGCGCGACGCCGGGCTTCGAGGATGACCTCCTCGACGGCCTCCTCGTCGAAGTGGGGCAGGCGACCGTCCTTCTCGACCTCTTGAGCGACGAACCGGGCGTACTTCCGGCGCATCTCGGCCTCGTCCTCGATGGTGTCGTCCATGTACACCTCGTACCCGTACCCCTTGATACGGGAGCGGAGTGCGGGGTGCATGTTCTCCATCGCGTCCAGGTTCCCGGCCGCGATCATGATGAAGTCACACGGGACGGGTTCGGTCTGGACCATCGCGCCCGAGGAGCGCTCGGACTGGCCCGTGATCGAGAACTTCCCTTCCTGGATGGCCGTCATCAGCTTCTGCTGGCTGCGGATGTCCAGGGTGTTGATCTCGTCGACGAACAGCACGCCCTTGTTGGCCTTGTGGATGGCACCCGGTTCCACGCGGTCGTGGCTCGGGGTTTCCATCCCGCCGGACTGGAAGGGGTCGTGGCGAACGTCGCCCAGCAGCGCACCGGCGTGGGCACCGGTCGCGTCCTCGAAGGGCGCGGTCTTCTGCTCGGCGTTGTTGACGAGCAGGTTCGGGATCATCGCGTCGTTGCCCCGCGACCCGTAGCGGAACGCGAGGTAGATGACACCGGCAGCCAGGATGCCCAGCAGGGGTTGCTGGACGATCAGCAGGGCGTAGCCGATGACGATGGCGATGATGATCCACATGAGGAAGCTGCGCATCTGGTTGCGCTTGCGGGCTTCCTCCTTGTGGGCGTCGACGATCTGGTCCCCCTTGCCGGCGGGGACCGTACGTACTTTCGGCTCGTTACCGTCGTCGGGGTTGTGATAGACGAGAACGTCCTGGAGCTCCTCTTTGGGGAGCAGCTGGCTCATCGCTTTGGCCAGCATGGACTTGCCGGTCCCGGGCGACCCGATCATCATCACGTGGCGGCGCTGCTTGGCCGCCTTCTTGACGATGTCCCGAGCGTGGTCCTGCCCGATCACCTGATCGACCAGCCGGTCCGGGACCTTGATGTCATGGGTCGACTCCACCTTGAGCCCGCCGAGGATGTCGTCCTCTGCGACCTCCTCGTCGACCTCGGCTTCGATCTCGACGTCGCTGCCGAGATCGTCGAGGGTCCCGCGGTTGCCCTCGGGGACGTCCGGTTCGTCTGTTGTCTCGTCGCCACCGGTGTCGTCGACGAGTTCGGAGGAGCGGTCGTCGTGCTCCTCCGTCGCGTCTTCCTCGACATCCGTGATGGCATCACTCGCCCCGTCCTGGGGGTCGTCGTCAGTGTCCGTATCGTTGCTCATAGAACCGTTGCTGTTGCCAGAACCGAAGGGCTGTCGACTGATATACTTTCTCCCCTCACGGGACCGAGAGTGGCAGTAGAACCGCCAGAGGGCAGCCACATGACCGATTGGTACACGAGTGGTGACTCGTCGCCTTTAAGAAAGTCCTCGTCCATGTGTCAGTATGACTCGGGGGTTCTACATCGGTCGCTTCCAGCCGTACCACGACGGCCATCACGCGCTGGTCGAACAGATCGCCGAAGCGGTCGACGAAGTCGTCCTCGGCATCGGGAGCGCCGGCGACTCACACACCAGGCGCAACCCGTTCACCGCCGGCGAACGCGTGATGATGGTGACGAAAGCGCTCGAAGAACTCGACATCACGTCCTACGTCGTACCCATCGAGGACCTGAACCGCAACTCGGTGTGGGTCAGTCACGTCCAGAGCATGTCCCCGCGGTTCGACGTAGCCTACTCCAACAACCCGCTCGTCGTCCGGTTGTTCGAGGAGGCCGGCGTCGAAGTCAGACAGTCGGAGATGTTCAACCGCGAGAAACTCAAGGGCAGTGAGATCCGCGAGCGCATGATCGCCGGTGGCGAGTGGGAGCCGTACGTTCCCGACGCCGTCGTCGACGTGATCGGCGAGGTCGACGGTGTCGAGCGCATCCAGCGGGTCGACGCGGTCGACGGCGAATGATCACCCTCAGTTCGGACTTCGGGACCCCCTACCCCGCCGCGATGAAAGGCGTCATTCTCCAGGAGAGCGACGCTCGCCTGGTCGACGTCGCCCACGACTTTCCCCGACAGGACGTGCGAGCGAGCGCGTTCTGGCTTCGGGAGGTCCTCCCCTACTTCCCACCGGCTGTCCACCTCGTGGTCGTCGACCCCGGGGTGGGCACCGACCGCGACGCCGTCGTGCTCCGGACCGGCGACCACGCGCTGGTCGGCCCCGACAACGGCGTCCTCGTCCCCGTCGCGAGGGAACTCGGCCCCGACGACTCCTTCGAGGCGTTCACCGTCGCGGTCGATGACCCCGCGAGTTCGACGTTCCACGGTCGGGACGTGTTCGCGCCCGCGGCCGCGAGCGTCCACGAGGCTGGGGTCGACTCGTTCCAGGAATCCGAGCAGTTCAGTCCCACGGAGGACGTGGTCAATCTGCGGTTCCCGGAGCCGAGAGTCGGTGAAAACACAGCGACCGGCGAGGTGCTGGTCGTCGACGGCTTCGGCAACGTGATTACGAACGTCCCCGGCGACGTACTGACCGACCGGTTCGGGAGCCAGGTCACGGTCAACGACGAGCAGGCCCCCGCCCGCCGGATGTACGCGGCCGTCGACGCCGGCGAGCGCCTGGTGACAGTCGGCAGCCACGGTAACGTCGAACTCGCGGTCAACCGCGGCCGGGGCGAGGAGGCGTTCGGACTGAGCGCCGGTGACGAGGTCGTGCTGGCGCTGGATTCCTAACCGTCAGCGCCGCTGTTCGACCGCGTCGAGCAGGTCTTCGAGCGCCCGTCGAGCGATCCGTTCTTTGATCTCCTGCCGGGTGCCGTCGAACTCGTAGCGCTCGGCGGCGGTCGTTGAGGACTGGGTCCCCCACTCGCCGGCGTAGGCCACGCCGATGAAGACGGTCCCGACCGGTCTCTCGTCGGTGCCGCCCTCCGGCCCGGCAATTCCGGTGGTCGAGACGCCCCAGGTCGTATCGGCGGTGTCCCGAACCCCCTGTGCCATCTGACGGGCGACCGGTGCAGAGACCGCGCCCTCGGCGTCCAGGACCCCTCGATCGACCGCCAGCAGTTGCCGCTTGGCGTCGTAGGAGTAGGTGGCCACCGAGCGGTCGAAGTAGTCCGAGGACCCCGGCACGTCGGTCAACAGCGACCCGATCAACCCGCCGGTACACGATTCGGCGACGGCGACCGTCGCGTCCGTCTCCCGGAGCGGGTCCCCGACCCGCTCCTCGATCGGCGGACTCGAAGCGAACTTGCGCATACCACCGGTCCGTCGGGCCGGACAATCAATGCGACGGTGGCGGCTGGACGCGTCCTCCGCGAGTGCGATTACGACGTCTGTTCCGAGTCCACCAGACGCTGCTCGGCGAGTTCCGGAACCAGTCGTTCGGTCGTCGCGAGCGCGGGGCCCGGCCTGACGAGTTTCGCCTCTCGGTCGTACTCGACGACGTCGACGGTCGCGAGTCGCGGCAGGTGTTCGTAGTGGAGTCGCCGTCCCATGTCCGTTCGCCGCGTCGATGCCGGGCGAACCTCGTCGGGAGCCAGTCGTGCCTCGGTGACCAGGTGCGTGAGCAGGTCGTCGAACGTGAACAGGTCTTCCGGGCGTGACAGGAGGTAGGCACACACCGTCCGACGTGACCACGCGCCGAGCGCGTCGACGAGGTAATCGACTTTCGCCATACCGTCGATCTTGGCACTCGACGCACGTAGATGACACGGCTGTCTGAAAAAGAACAGATCGGCGTGCACGGACACAGCAGTCGCTCCCGACCGAACTGCGCGCTCGAAAGAAAATCGGAGATTCGGGGCCTATTCCGCAGCGTGGATCGCTGCTCGTGCAGCTTCGAGATGAAACGCTCGCGGCTTCCGCCGCTCGCAATTCGAGGTCGCTAAGCGACCTCGCTACCCTCAGTCGGTCACTCCGCCGCGATGACGTCGTCGATGCGGACGATCATCGTCGCGGCCTCGGTCGCGGACTCGACGGCTTCCTGCTTGACAGCGGCGGGGTCGAGGATGCCGTACTCGATGGGGTTACCGACGATACCGGTCTGACCCTCGGAGATGAGGCCGGCGATGCCCTCGTTCTCGAACTCCGAACGGAGGTCGACCAGCGCGTCGATGGGGTCCATGCCGGTGTTGGCCGCGAGCGTGCGCGGGAGCACGTCGACGGCGTCGGCGAAGGCCTCGACGGCCAGCTGCTTGCGACCCTCGATGCTGGCGGCCTCGTCGCGGATGTGGGCCGCGGCGGCGATCTCGGTCGCGCCGGCGCCGGGGACGACGCCACCCTGGTCCAGGGCGGCCGTCACGACGTCGAGCGAGTCGTTGAGGGCCCGCTCCAGTTCGTCGGTGACGTGTTCGGTGCCGCCGCGAGCGAAGACGGTGACGGCTTCGGCGGCCGCGCCGCCCTCGACGAAGGCGAGTTCGTCGTCGCTGAACTTCTCGACGCTGACCTCGTCGGCCTCGCCGAGGTCGGCCGCTTCGAGGTCGTCGACGGAGCCGGCACGGGACGCACCGGTCGCGTTCGCGATGGATTTCGCGTCGTCGTCGCCGACGCTCTCGAAGGCGAGGATGCCGCGCTTGGCGAGGAAGGCCTTCGCGCGGTCGGCGATGTCGCCGGTGGCGAAGACGACCTTCGCGCCGACGTCTTCGAGTTTGTCGACGTAGCTACGGAGCTCTTTCTCCTCGGCCTCGATGGCCTGGTCGAGCTGGTCGACCTCGGTGATGTTGTACTCGGCGTCGATGGAGGACTCCTTGAGGTCGACGTCGTTGTCGACGACGGCGATGGCTGCGTTCTCGACCGAGCGCGGCATGTTCTCGTGGGCCGCTTCCTCGTCGACGATGACGCCTTCGACGAGTTCGGTCGCGGAGGAGGAGCCGCCGGTCTGGGTCCGGACGGTGATGTTGTTCCGGACGACGCCGGCGTCGGCTTCGACGTGCTGGATGGCCCCGACGACGGTCTCGGCGAGGTCCTCGGCGGCGACGTCGCCGGTCCCCTTGCCGGTCATGGAGGTCTCCGCGACTTTGCGGAGCGTCTCCTCGTCGACGTCGGCATCGAGTACTTCCGCGTCGATGGCGTCCTGTGCCAGCGATGCGGCCTCGTGATAGCCCTCGACGATGGTCGTCGGGTGAACGTCGTCGTCGAGCAGGTCCTCGGCCTGCTTGAGGAGTTCGCCCGCGAGCACGGAGGCGGTCGTGGTCCCGTCACCGACTTCTTCCTCCTGGGTCTGGGCGACTTCGACGATCATCTGGGCCGCGGGGTGCTCGATCTCCATCTCCTCCAGGATGGTCGCGCCGTCGTTCGTGATGACGACGTCGCCGGAGTCGGAGACGAGCATCTTGTCCATCCCGCGCGGGCCGAGCGTCGTCCGTACGGACTCCGAAATCGCCTTTCCGGCCGAGATGTTCGATGTCTGTGCGTCCTTCCCCTCCGTCCGCTGGGAATCCTCGTTGAGAATGAACATGGGCTGGCCGCCCATCCGTCGCTGTTGAGACATAGTCATAAGAGGATGGTAAGCGGTTCTATATAAAAGTTATTGATTCGACGAAACCGAGAGACGACGGCAGGAGACGAATCGGCCCGCCGGTGCCCGATTCTGGTTCGAGTCGGGACAGGATCGGGACGCTCGCGAGAGCCGTGAAGCAACCGTTATTACAGGGACACTCCATGGCACGGATGGATGCTCGAACTGGAGCACGGGTTTCGCGTCGTCGACGCGCACGTCCGGTTAGAACCCGACGAGTCCCGGCGGCCCGACCGCCAGACCGGCGACCCCGAGACCATCGAGCGGGAGATGCACCAGGCCGGCGTCGTCCGGTCGGTCGTGTTTCCCGGCCCGCGGGACGGGAGCTATCTCAAGGCGAACAACGCCGTCGCCCGGATGAGCGTCGGCCGGTCGTTCGTCGCCTTCGCCCGCATCAACGGCGTCCGCGACCCCGGCGGGAGTGCGGGCGCGCGCCTCCGGAACCTCGCCACCTCCCGCGACGAGGCCCACACCTCGCCCGAAGACGTCGAACAGTACGCCTACGACGACCGCTTCGCGGGCTTCAAACTCCAGCCGGCCACCGACGGCCTGCCCGACGAAGAAGTCCTCGAAGAACTGGCGGACGTGGGCCTGCCCCTGCTGGTCCACGGCGGCGAGCAGTTCCCACCGTCGGCCGTCGCCGACCACCTCCTGGGATATGACTTCCCCGTCGTCATCGAGCACTTCGGGGGCTACCCGTTGAACCGCGGGCTGACCGAGCGGGCCGTCGATCTGCTCGACGACCACGAGTCCTGTTATCTGGATACGAGTTTCGTCCGCTTTCGCGACCCGATGGAGCGGGCCATCATGGAACACCCCGACCGCGTCCTCTTCGGCAGCGGCGCACCAGGTACGCACCCCGACGTGGCCGTGATGGAGATTCTGACACTGGACGTCCCCGAGGATTCGATGCGGCGCGTCTTCTCGAAGAACCCCTCCCGGGTCATCGAGGAACTCGGTCCGTCCGGCGGCGAGTGAATCCTTAGAAGGAGACCACAGGCAGTTTTACCGCCAGTCGTAGACCGTCACCGCTCGGTCCGACCGGAGCGAGCGGCCACGTGGGTTCCGGCGGGTCGACCGGTCGGAAAAGCGCGCGGCGACGCCGTCTTTCAGTCCGCTACCGATGCCGGTCAGCACGTCGCGCCCGTTCCCGAACCACGAGGACGGGGCTGCGTTGCCGGTGGCGACCTCCCGAAGCGTGCTGGCGGCGTCGCGCAGGCCGTGTCCGAGCACGCGGGCGACGACGGTCGGCCGGAGGCCGTAGTTCTTGGCGAGGCGATAGGCCAGCGCACGATATTTCCAGTTCCAGTCGGTTTCGGCGACGCCGCCGTCGGTCCCGAACTCGTTGCGGACGCACATCTCGCTCTCCCAGACCACCTCGTAGTCCATGCCGGCGAGTCGGTGGGCGGCGTCCCTGGAGCCGCCGGTCAGCAGGTACTCGTCGAACCCGTCGAGTGCATCGAGGGCGTCGCGGGAGAACGCGGCGTTGTCGCCGTTGAAGTAGGTGACTGTTCGGCCCTTGATCGTCCGGGACTCGACGGTCTCGGTGGTCAGTCCGGTCTCGAGTTCGCGGTGGGTCGGTCCGGTCACGACGTCACCGCCGTCGAGGCCGGACGAGAGGGCGTCGAACCAGCCGTCCTCGACGACGAGGCCGTGGTTGAGCAGGGCGACGACGTCGCCGGTCGCGCGGTCGATGCCGGCGTTGCGAGCGACGTTGATGCCCCGGTCGGCGATTTCGACGAGGACGTCCACGTCGTCGCGGTCGCGAACCATTCCCGTGGTCCCGTCGGCCGACGGGCCGTTGACGACGACGACCTCGGCGTCGGGGACGCGCTCGGCGAGAGCGTCCAGACAGCCCGCCAGCTGGTCCCTGCCGTTGAGCGTCGGGACGATCACCGAGAGCTTCATACCCCTGGGTACCCCGCCGGAACCCTAAAAAACTCGCGACGTGCTCGCGGGAAAAGATAGCAAAAGTGACGGCTTCGGTCAGGGAACCTGGGTGTTCCAGTAGGAGACCGACGCGAGACGCTTGCCCAGGGGCGACCTGATGAGCGTCCGATCGATGTCGCGGAACGTGCTCGCGAGTTTGTTCGGGATCTGGCGGTAGAGGCCGTACGGGAAGGCGAAATCGTGGTCGGCCTCGACCAGCGAGAGGTCGGCGCTGTCGAGCAGCCGGGAGACTTCCCACCGCGAGTAGAGACGCGATCCCATCGGGAGCGCCCACGTGTACAGCGACCGCGTCGTAAAGCGATTGAAGGTGTCGAAAAACACCTGGTCGCGGGAGACGCGGCGCATCTCCGAGAGGAAGGATGCGGGCTGGTCGGCCAGGTGGAAAAACCGCATCCCCATGACCGTATCGAAGCTGTCGTCCGGGAACGGGAGCCGCCCGGCGTCACCGCGCATGAACTCCAGGTTGTCGGCGACGCCGGCGCGCTTTGCCTTCTGTCGTCCCTGCTGGAGCATCGGGCCGGAGATGTCCAGGCCGACGACGTCGGCCCCGCGCTCGGCCAGCATGACGGTGAACCGGCCGGTCCCGCAGGCGATCTCCAGTATCTCTTTGTCCTGGACCGGTCCGATAGCGTCCAGGACAGCCTCTTTCTCGCGCCGGTCGATCAACCGGCCGCCGCGGGAGAAACGCTTTTCCTCGTACTCCTCGGCGATGTCGTCTTCCTGATACCACTCCTGGCCCTTCACGGTCTATCGTAGTTCCGACACCGGGGGAATAAAACGATACTGAAACGTTCCGGCGACCACGCCGCCACCCGGTGTCAAAAACCGGTTTGCGGGACCGGGTCGTACACGGCGTATGCCGACCTGCAAGCACTGCGACCGCGAGTTCAATCCCGCGGAACTCGTCAGTCACGAGACCGACCGGCTGCGACTGGTTCACTGTCCGGCGTGTGAGGCCCCGCTCGGGAGCTACCGGAAACACGGCCAGCGGGAGCCGTCCAGCGAACGCCGCTAGCTCGTCGTGACAGTCTCGGGTTCGATGCGGACGATGACGCGTGCGCCCTCCTCGTCGCCGAGGTTCGGATATTCCTCGACGTCCATGTACCGCTGGGCGAGTTCGTTGATGTGGTCGACGGCACCGTCCTCGGTCAGTTCGACGGCCTCGCCCTGGACGGCGAGGAACCGATACGGGTCGTCCGGGTCGGTCATGCTGAGCGCGACGTCCGGGTTCGCCCGCAGATTGCGCTCCTTTCGCCGGCCGCGCGCCGTGTTGAAAAGCAGGTGACCGGCCTCGGGGTCGTAGTCGATCCACACCGGCGTGACGTGTGGCGACCCGTCCGGTAGGATCGTCGACACGTGGGCGAACGTTTGCTTTTCGAACAGGTCGAGGGCGGAATCGGGAACCTGCATACCGGAATCAACGGACGCCACCCGGTTATTGGTTCCGGCAAATTATGTCACAGAAGTTTGTATAAGGATGCATAAAATGCACTTATTTGTTCGTATTGTTTTGTCACACTTGTAGCCAAGGTTTACCACTACCGCCGTGAGAGAGACGTATATGAGTACGACGCCGGAGGACGGCCCACGTCAGGGGAACGGGAAGGAGAGTCCGCTCGCGGACCCGGACTTTCGCGAGGAACTGCGCGAACTACCGCCGAGCGCCAAGCTCGTCGCCAAGGTACTCGAAGGGGACTCGCCGCTGTCGCAGGGACAACTCGCAGAGGAATCCCTGCTGCCCGACCGCACGGTCCGGTACGCACTGAACCGACTGGAGGAGTCCGACCTCGTTGGATCGCGCTACAGCTTCCACGACGCGCGCAAGCAGGTGTACTACCTGAGTAGCTGAGCGGTCGACCGTGATTGAGGCGAACTGACCGCCGGACATTTGCCGGGCGCACCCATGGGGGTGGGTATGGACGTCATCCGGGTTTCCGTCGAGACCGCGACCAGCGCGCCCGACGGCCGGACGAACGCGTATCTGCTCGGGACCGACAGCGCGCTGCTCGTCGACCCAGCAGCCCGTACTGACGACCTCGACGACGCCATCAGCGACAGATCCGTCGACCACGTCGCGGTCACGCACCACCATCCAGACCACGTCGATGCCGTCGAAACGTACGCCGACCGGTGTGACGCGACGGTCTGGGCACACGCGACGCACGCCGACGGCTTCGCGGCCGCAACCGGCGTCAGTCCCGACCGGACTTTCCGATCGGGAACAGTGATCGATGTCGATGGGGACGAGGTCCGCATCCGGGACACGCCCGGGCACGCGCCCGAACACGTGGCTTTCGAGTGGACCGGGGGCGCGCTCGTCGGCGACCTGGCAATCGCCGCGGGCAGCGTCGTCGTCGGCGGTCCCGAGGCGGACATGCGGTCGTATCTGACCAGCCTCCGGCGACTCCACGCGCGGAACCCCGAGAACCTGTACCCGGGCCACGGCCCGGTCATCGAGGACTCGCGGGCGACGCTCGAACGGCTCGTCGTCCACCGGCTGGAACGCGAAGCGCGGGTTCGGGCCGCGGTCGAGAGCGGTGCCCGCACGGTCGACGAGATTCTCGATGCCGCCTACGACAAGGACATCAGCGACGTGCGCCGGCTGGCGGCGGCGACCGTGCGCTGTCACCTCGAAAAGCTCGACACCGAGGGTGACATCGCCTGGGACGGCCAGCACGCCGAACCGCGATAAGCCGGCGGCCCACGCGGGTCAGACCGTCGGGACTGGGATCTCGTCGAGCACGTCAGCGATGACCGCGGTCGCGTCCACGTTGTCGACACGCGCGTCGGGCGTCAGCACCAGCCGATGGGCCAGGACCGGGCCGACGACGCGTTTGACGTCGTCGGGCGTCACGAAGTCCCGGCCGACGACGACGGCACGCGCCCGGGATGCCTCGAACAGCCGCTGGGTGCCGCGGGGGGAGACGCCAACGTCGACCCGGCGGTCCTCGCGCGTGCCGCGAGCGATGGCTGCCATGTACTCCAGGAGATCGTCCTCGACGTGGACGGTCTCGGGCGTCGTTCGGAGCGACCGGACCTGTTCGGGGCCGAGAACGGCATCGACGCTGGGACTTTTCGACTCGCGACCCCGCCGCCGTCGGAGGAGTTCGACCTCGCCGTCCTGGTCGGGGTAGCCGATGGCCGTCTTGACCGCGAACCGGTCGACCTGCGCCTCGGGCAACTCGAAGGTGCCCTCCATCTCGACGGGGTTCTGGGTCGCCATCACGAAGAAGGGCTGTGGCAACTCGTAGGTGTCGCCGTCGACGGTGACCTGGCCCTCGCCCATCGCTTCGAGCAGCGCGCTCTGGGTCTTGGGCGGCGCACGATTGATCTCGTCGGCCAGCACGACGTTCGCGAAGATCGGCCCCTTCGAGAACTCGAAGGTGCCGTCGCGCTCGTTGTAGATGTTCGTCCCGGTCACGTCGGCGGGGAGGAGGTCCGGCGTGAACTGGATCCGGGAGAAGGATAGCCCGAGCGCGGAGGCGACGCTGCGGGCGGTGAGGGTTTTTCCGGTGCCGGGCACGTCCTCCAGGAGGACGTGACCGCGGCCGACGATACCGAGGAGGACGGTTTCCAAGAAGTCGCGGTCGGCGACGACGGCCGACCCGACTTCGTCGAGGACCGATTCGAGGGCGGAACTCGCATCTGCGACTTCCATACCGGCTTGTCCACGACCATCCGTAAATGGGATTCGACTAGCGGCAATCTACGTACCTGTCGACGGGAACCGTAACGTACAAACTACCCACGGTGGTACGATTGGGTGAGCCGAGGTAGCCTAGCCTGGCCAAGGCGGTTGCTTCGAGAGCAACTGTCCTCACGGACTCAGGAGTTCAAATCTCCTCCTCGGCGCTTCTCCACGAACCACACAGCGAGCGACCGCTCTGCGTGTCGCTCGCTCGGTGAGTGGTGTACGACAGTACGAGATTTGAACGAGAGGAGTCGCAGCGTGCGAACGGAGTGAGCACGACCGTCTCCGCGTTGTTCACAATCTCCTCCTCGGCGCTTCTCCACGAACCACACAGCGAGCGACCGCTCTGCGTGTCGCTCGCTCGGTGAGTGGTGTACGACAGTACGAGATTTGAACGAGGCCAGACGCGCACAGCAGAGCGAGCACGTCTGGACGTAGTTCACAATCTCCTCCTCGGCGTTTTCCACGAACTGATCAGCGACCGATCACCACCCTTCCGAGAGCAGAACACACTTAACCGATGGCACATATCTACAGGTAATTGCGGCGGACGGGTTTCGTTCTCCCGCAGTAACGCCCGCTTCAACGGACAGTCCCGCGAGTGAGTCACAGTATATGGTTGTTCGACGAACATTCCACCACGCGAATCGTAACGCAGCATGAACGCAAACGAATCAGAGTTCGATGATCTACAGGAGACGGTCCGGGCGGAAGTGCCCGAGGACCTGTCGGTTGCCCGGGTGACCTACGAGGGGCCCCGGCTGATCGTCTACACGGACACGCCCCGGAAGTTCGCCGAGGCGGACGGTGTCATTCCCCGGCTGGCGAGCACACTTCGGAAGCGAATCACCGTTCGACCGACCGAGGAGAGTCGAACCGATCAGAAGCAGGCCCGCGAGCGACTGCTCGAACTGCTTCCCGAGGAGACCGGCGTCTCGAACATGGAGTTCTATCCCGAGACCGGGGAAGTGCTCATCGAGGCCGAAAAACCTGGGCTCGTGATCGGACGGCGGGCCAGCAGGCTCGACGACATCTCCCGGGAGATCGGCTGGACGCCCGAGGTCCTGCGGACGCCGCCGATGGAGTCCTCGACCGTCTCGAACGTGCGCAACTTCCTCGTTCAGGAACGCGCCGAGCGGCGGGAGTTCCTCGAACGCGTCGGCAAGCAGATTCACAGCACGGCCGAGGATCCCGAGTGGGTCCGGATCACGACGCTGGGCTGTTGTCGCGAAGTCGGACGAGCCAGTTTCGTCCTGGCGACTCCCAACACGCGCGTGCTCGTCGACTGCGGCGACAAGCCGGGGGCCGAGGGGGAGGTCCCGTACCTTCAGATGCCCGAGGCGAACCCGATCGCCGACCTCGACGCGGTCGTGCTGACCCACGCCCACCTCGACCACAGCGCTCTGCTCCCGCTGCTTTTCAAGTACGGCTACGACGGGCCGATCTATACGACCGCCCCGACGCGCGACCTGATGGGGTTGCTCACGCTGGACTACCTGGACGTCGCCGCGAAACAGGGGCGGACGCCGCCCTACGAGAGCGAGATGGTTCGGGAAACGCTCAAACACACCATCCCGCTGGAGTACGAGGACGTGACGGACATCGCGCCGGACATCAAGCTGACGATGCACAACGCCGGCCACATCCTCGGGAGCGCGGTCTCGCACTTCCACATCGGCAGCGGGCTGCACAACGTCGTGTTCTCCGGGGACATCCACTACACGGACACGCGGCTGTTCAACGGCGCGTCGAACGATTTCCCGCGGGCCGAGACGCTGGTCATGGAGTCGACGTACGGCCGCAACGGCGACTACCAGACCGACCAGGCCGACAGCGAGCGCAACCTGATCGACCTCATTTCGGAGACCTACGAGGACGGCGGGAAAGTCGTCATCCCCGCCTTCGCCGTGGGCCGGTCCCAGGAGATGATGCTGGTCTTCGAGGAGGCCATGCGGGAGGGCAAGATCCCGACGATGCCAGTCTACCTCGACGGGATGATCCGGGAGGCGACGGCGATCCACACCGCCTATCCGGAGTTCCTCCGGGACGGGCTCACAGAGCGGATCCTCTACGAGGACGACAACCCGTTCATGGCCGAGCAGTTCCAGCAGGTCGACGGCGGCGAGGAGATGCGCGAGGAGGTCGCCGGTGGCGAGCCCTGTATCATCCTCTCGACGGCGGGGATGGTCAACGGCGGCCCGATCCTCTCCTGGCTCGAACTGCTGGGGACCGACCCCGCGAACGCGATGATCTTCGTCGGCTACCAGGCCGAGGGGACGCTGGGCCGCCAGATCCAGGGCGGCCAGCGCGAGATCACCCTGAACGACCAGCGCGGTCGGGCAGATCGGCTCAAACTCGACCTCCGGATCGAGTCGGTCAGCGGGTTCTCGGGTCACGCCGACCGGAACGGCCTGGAGAACTTCGTGCGGACGATGAACCCACACCCCGAGGAGGTCCTCTGTGTCCACGGCGACGAGACCGCGACCGACCAGTTCTCCTCGGCGCTCTACCAGAAACTGAACATGCGGACCTACGCGCCCAAGAACCTCGAAACGTTCCGACTGGAGTAACGTCGACCGGGACGCCAGGCGGATTCACGCGCTCTTCTCGATGTGTGGGGACCATATTGACCAGCCGACAGCGTGCGTTAGCGCTGCTCGGGGTCCGCGTTCACGTCGCCCGTTCGGTCCCGGACGAACCCGGTCCGGAAGGCGATGTAGGCCAGCACGCAAATAAAGAGGATCGGGGGGAGGATGAGGAACCCCCAGATGGGGTTGAGCCCCCAGGCGAGGATGAGGCCGAGACACGATAGGCCGAGAAACAGGAAGGGGAGCACCGCTAACACGGCTCGCTTCCGGTTGAGCTCGCCCTCCACGAGTGCCGAATCGTCCATGTTCGACGTTCGAGGGCCGAATAGAAAAACACCGCGTGTTCCGTCTCCGACACGCACCCTCGGCCCCCTGACTGAGCCGCGAGGGGGCAGCTTACTCCGCGGCCCGTTCGCGCGCCGCCGCGACCACCAGCGGCAGGGTGATCGTCGCGTCGGCGTAGACCGACGCGTTCCGGGCGGCTTTCTCCAACTTCCCCCACGACCGGGCTTCGTCCAGCGTCGCGCCCGAGAGCCCGCCGGTCGAGGGCTGGTCCATCGTCAACTGGACCGCGTAGTCGTAGGCGTCGGGCGCGACCAGCATCGTCTGCAGGACGAAGTTCTTGGGGACGCCGCCGCCGACGACCATCGCCCCGGCCTCGTCGGCCTCGAAGGCCTGGTCGGTGATCGTGTCCATGTCCGCGAGCGCATCGAGCGAGAAGTCGCTCGTCTGGCCGTACATCCACGCCTGGAGGCCGAGCACCGAGTCCTGGATGGCCGGACAGTAGATCGGCACGTCGTGTTCGGCCGCCGCCGCGGCGATACCCGGTCCCTCCTCGACGTCTTCCTGTTCGTTGACCTCGGCGTTGGCTCGGCCCAGTCGCTCGGTCAGTCGCTGGATGCTGACCGCGCCCTCCTCGGCGAGCACCGGAAACACCTCCTCGCGGAGGTGGCCCTCGAACAGCGCGAAGTGTTCCTGCGGGAGGTAGACGTTGTAGATGCGGTCGACCTCCTCGTCTCTGAGCTGTTCGTCGTGTTCGCGCTCGGTCTTTTCGGCGTCGTGGACCTGTCCGTGGTGGTGTTTGCCGCCGATCGCCTCGATGGCGTCGTGGGTGAGGTTCGCGCCGGTGGTCACGAGGGCGTCGATGTGCCCGTCGCGGATGAGGTCGGCGACGATGCGGCGCATTCCGGTCGGAACCATCGCGCCGGCGAGGCCGAAGAAGTTGGTCACGTCCTCGTCCAGCATCTCGGCGTAGATGTCGACGGCCTCGTGGAGGTCCGCCGCGCCGATACCGGCCTGGCCGTACTCCTCGGCCAACTGGCCGACGGTCATGCCGGCCCGGGCCTCGGCGTGGGCGATGGGGTCGTGGGAAAAGGTCTCACGTTCCGGTGGCTGCCACTCGTGGTCGTCTCCGTCGTCGGTCATTGCCGGAGAATCGCAGTCGATACGTTTCAAGACCGCGGTCTCGCTTGCCGCAGGGCCGTCCGGCGGTTAGGAGACGAGGATCCCGATCACGCCGGAACTCGTCGTCGTGTCCACCCCGTAGCTGAGGGCGGAGACGACGACCAGCGCGACCACGGCGAACGCGACGAGCCAGTGGACGGGATACCCGCGCTCGGTCGTCAGGTAGAGGCCGAGTCCGACCAGGCCCGGGGCGATCCCCAGCAGGAACAGCGCGACGACGCCGACGCCCCACGTGAAGTGGTGCTCGCCGGTCCGGTGGTCGCGGCGGAACTCCCGGTAGAAGAAATAGGCGAGCGTGAGTACGGCTGCCGAGAGCGCGAGAGTGCCCAGGGCACCGAACAACTCGGGAAGGCTCTGGAGGGGCGAGACCGGGAACTGGAGGGGCTGAGACATACTAGCCGTGAGTTCGCCGGGCAGGACAAAAGGGTGGTGTCTCCGGAGTCGGTCAGTTCGTCGTCGTGATCTCGACCACGTCGCGGTGGTCGAGTTCGTGATCGGCCCCGATCTGGCGACCCGAGCGGGCGTCGTGGCCGTGCAGGAACCCGTCGCCGATGTCGGTGTGGAGGAAGTACGCGAACTCCTCGGCGGTCGCGCCCTCCGGCAGGACGAAACAGTCCTGCAGGAAGGTGCCGTCGTCCTTGGGGCTGTCCGCGCCGGGGAACACCGCGATGGCCCCGAACTCCTCGAACAGCGCCGTCTCGATGGCCTGCTGGACGCCCGTCCCGGAAAAGTCCGAGACGAACGAGCGGATCTGTTCTAAGCCGGCGGCCTGTTCGTCGCTCAGATCGTCGACGATCTCGAACTCGCTCGCGCCGGGTCGGTAGTCGACCGCGCCCTGTTCGTCGGCCCCCTTGAGCGCCTTCTCGGCGTGGGCCGAGGCCGGGACGATCGTCAGGTGGTCGTAGTCGGGGTCGTCGGTTATCTCCGCGAAGTTCTCCTGGGCGGCGGGCGTGTCCATCTTGTTGGCCGCGACGATCATCGGCTTGGTCCGGATGCGGATCTCGCGGGCCAGTCGTTCCCGGTCCTCGGCGTCCCAGGTCTCGGGGTCGAGATCGAGGTCCAGCGAGAGGATCACCTGTTTGATCTCGTCTTTGTTCGTCCGGAAGGCGCTCATCTGCTCGGCGAGGTCGACCTCGATTTCCTTCTCCTCGCCCTCGTACCCCGTGCGATAGCGCTCGATTCCCTTCTCCAGGATGTCGAGGTACCACATGTCGAGTTCGTTCTCCAGGAAGTCGATGTCATCGCGCGGGTCGTGGCCCTCCGTCTGTTCGCCTTCCATGTCCGTTTTCCCCGAGAAGTCGACGACGTGGACCAGCACGTCGGTCTCGTTCAGGTCCGAGAGGAACTGGTTACCGAGACCTTTGCCCTCGTGGGCACCAGGGACCAGTCCCGCCACGTCGACGAGTTTGACGGGAACGTAGCGAATCCCGTCCTCACAATAACCGTGGTTAGGCGTACAGGAGTGGTCGAACTCCGGGGCAGCGCAGTCGACACGCACGTAGGCTTCGCCAACGCTCGGATCGATCGTCGTGAAGGGATAGGCCCCCTCCGGCACGTCGTTCATCGTGGCTGCATTGAAGAACGTCGACTTCCCCACCGAGGGTTTGCCGACCAGCCCGATCTTGTAACTCATTTGGCCTCCGTAGCCCAGCCAATCGCTAAAGGGTTTCTACCCTGATAGGTTGTGGGTGAGAGTGACTCACACTGCCCGTGCGGGACGGACAGGTGTCTTTTTGTAGTGTTTGTTCGGACGCAGTTGTAATGACGAAGCGGTGGTCAACACGGCGTACCATGTGGGAACGCCCTGCGGCAGGGCCGGGACGGGTAGTCCTGGGAAGTACACCGGGGCTGGACGACCGGAACAGACACCGGTCGAGAGCCCGGTCGGGGCACGCGACGACTCCCGCGGCGATCGTGCGGGGGCGCTGCTGATGGCTAGCGGTCCGGCGTTCGAGACGATGGCCGAGCACCGGCGCGTGTTCGACCAGATATGGACCCAACTGCCGGAACAACAGAACCGAACGTCCTCGTCGTGGTGGTTTTTCATCCTGTTCCCCGACGGCGAGGAGGGGTACGGCCCCCGGCAGCTAATGTTCTCCATCGCCGCCCGCGTGGGGGACGAACTCTCCGTCAACGACGTCCCGGTGCAGGGGATGGACCTCGACCGACCCACGGACGACGGCGTCGACGAGTTCGGCGCGGTCTCCGTCGGCTGGGACGGCGACGACGAGGGAGTCGACGAACACGTCGTCAGACAACCGGCCGAGGCCACGCTCTCCGACGAGGGCTTCATCGAGGCCTGGGCCGAGTCCGACGACGGGACCAGACGCGGCAGCGAAATCAGGGCGTCCGAGAATCGGCCGCTGGGCCTGGACGCGCATTTCGTCGGGGAGAAAGGCGAGGCCCGCTTCGAGGCGTGGGGCGATCTGGACTGCCAGATCTCCTCGCCGCATCACTCCCTGAACATCGACACCGTCGCCGGCGGCATCGACATCGTCGCGTGGCGACGGATGGACTTCGAGGGGGAGTTCGACCTGCCCAAGGGCCGGGAGACGCTGACGGGGAAGTGTTACTTCCAGCGGGTCTGTCTCAACATGCCGCTCCACCCGTGGAAGTGGGTCTGGGCGATCTTCCCCGACGGGACGGCCTTCTCGGTCATGATCCCGTTCCTGGGCCCACAGCTCCTGCGCCGTGGCTATCGGTTCCTGCCGTCGAATGTCCTGGAACGGGCGACCGTCCCGGTTCGCCAGAACGGCCTGTGGGACTGGGGCACGTCCGAACCGGCCGTCGACTTCGACACGGCCAGCGTGACGCCGATTCTGCACTCCGATACCCATCCGGAGTTCGAGGTCCGCGCACGCAACGACCAGGGTGATTTCGTGGAGTTCGTCGCGAGCCCGTACGGCCACGCGCGCAATCACATTGACCGACCGGTGCTCGGTGACCGGCTCGAATCACACTGGAGTTACAACGAGTACCTGATCCGCATGCGCGACCTCGAAGGCCGCATCGGGGACACCGCCGTCAGTTCCGAAACCATGGGACAGGCCTTCGGCACGCTCGAATACAGCTGGGGCATGGGACTGTGAACGGGCGGGGCCGCCTCGTGCCCTCATACGTTCGATTTTTGTAATAATTAAATGAAGAAATAAACTTATGAGCGGTTAGCGGCCAGATGTTCGTATGGGCGAGACCGTCAGCGAGTACGAGCACCTGACGAGGAAAAAGCGCGAGCGCCGGGGCAACACCGAACTGGCGACGGTCACGGACGTGTCGGTCGGGACCCGGACCGTGGTGCTGACAGCCCGGTTCGACTGGAGCGCCGACGAGGTCCGGTTTCGCTACGACATCGACGAGGACCGCGACGTACTGAAACTCGAATCGCTGACCGAATCGGTCGGCTACGACTTCGAGCAGGTGGGCTTTCTGGAGGGCGAACCGATCGAAGTGACCTACACCGACGGCGAGTGGGTGCCGTCGGCCCACGCTGCCCACGTCGAGGGCGGCGGGTCGGCCGCCGAGACGTTCCGGGCCGAACTGCGACTGCTGGCCCGGGAACTCGCCCGGTTGCCCAACGTCCCCCGGCGCGGGATCAGGGCCGTCCGGACGGCCTCGACCCAGCAAACCATCATCGGCGTCATTCTGGTGAAGAAGGTACTCATCGTCGTCCTGCTGGCGTGGTACCTGCTGTAATGCGGGATTCACAGCCCGGTGACACCGTGCTTTTGTCCGTCGAGGCCGAGTCTTCCGGTATGGCAGAGCCGGGGAGCGAAGACGCGACGACGCGACGGGCGAGGATCGCCGAGGCCATCACGGCCCATCGCCGAGCAGGCAGCCAGTCGGCCGTGTTTTTCGGCCCGAAGGGGGACGACGTCCCGGTCGTCGAGTACGTCGACCGGGAGATCACGGTCGAGGTCGACGACGCGGAGCGCGACCGGTTGGATACGCTCCTCTCGGAGTTCCCCGTGTTCAAGATCGCCCAGCCGGCGACCCGGAAGTCCCCCGCCAGCGAGGTCCACGTCTCGGCGCTGGCGGACCCGAAACACACCGCGGACTTCGTCGACCGGCTGGTACTGGACGTCTACGAGTTCGACGAGAACTACGCGCTGGCGATCGCCGAGCCCTGATCACTCCACGAGCGGGAGGACGATGCCGAAGACGAGGGGCGCGAGCAGTGCGATGAAGATTCCCAGGAACTCCAGATCGACGAAGAGCGTCTGTCCCCACGCCGGCAGCGGGCCGAAGACGGCACCGCCGACGACGTCGACCAGGAGCGCACCGAGGAACAGCGACACGCCGAACAGGAAACTCCGTTTGGTCCACGTCGGATAATCGATCGAGTTGGTTCGAGCCATAAAGGGTCGTAGCTACGGAGTGGTTTGTAGCTCTTTTGGAACCGGTGAGTGAGAGCGGGCGATCGGAAGCGCCGAGTTCGGGGCACTTTTTACGCCGGCCTGACCTCACAGGATACGAGCGAGGACCGAGATGGGATACGCCAGTACCTTCGAGACGTTCGTCGACTACCGAGCGAGCCTGAGTTACGTGGGAACCGTCCTCAAGGTGCTCTCGATCGCACCGCTGGTTCCCGTCCTGGTCGCGCTGCGCTACGGCGAGAGTCCCGTCCCGTTTCTCGTCGCCAGCGGCGTGATGGTCGGCCTTGGCCTGGCCATGGAACGGCTCCGGCACGACCGCACGCTCGAACGCCGCGAGACGTTTCTGATGGTGAGTCTCACCTGGCTGTTCGTCCCACTCGTCGGGACGATCCCGTACCTCGTTGCCGGGCAGGGTACCGTCGCGCACCCGGTCAACGCGCTGTTCGAGTCGATGTCCGGGTTCACGACCACGGGAGCGACCGTCCTCGGGGAGATTTCCTTCGAGCGCCACTCTCACGCGATGTTGTTCTGGCGACAGTTGACCCAGTGGCTCGGCGGCATGGGAATCGTCGTCCTCATGGTTGCCATCCTCCCGGAGCTATCGGTCGGTGGCGCACAGGTCATCAACGAGGAGGCCCCGGGCGTCGGTATCGACAAGCTGACGCCCAGGATTCAGGAGACTGCTCGCGCGCTCTGGAAGATATACCTGGGGCTCACCGTCGCGGCGGCGGCGGTCTACTACGGACTGCATCTCGCGGGCCTGGCTCCGAACATGGGGCTGTACAACGCCATCGCCCACGCGCTGACGACGATGCCGACCGGCGGGTTCTCCCCGGAAGCACGCAGCGTCGAGGTGTTCTCTGCGGCCGTCCAGTGGGCGATCATTCCCTTCATGATCGTCGCCGGGACCAACTTCGCGCTGTTCTGGTACGTCCTCAAGGGCGAGCCGCGACGACTGGTCGACAACGACGAGTTCCGTGGGTACCTCCTCGCGATGGGGGTCGTGACGACGCTGATCGCGGGCCTGCTGTTCGCCGGCGTGGGACTGGCCGAGACGCCGGCGAACGTCGACCCGATCCCGGGGAACCTCGAGGACTCGGTTCGCCAGGGCCTCTTTCAGGTGGCCTCCATCGTGACGACGACAGGATACGCGAGCATGGACTTCAATACGTGGGACCAGTCCGCACAGGTCGTGCTCTTCCTGGCGATGTTCCTGGGTGGCTCGGCGGGATCAGCGGCTGGGTCGGTGAAGATCATCCGCTGGGTCATCATCAAGCGTGCGATGGACCGACAGCTGTTTACGACGGTCCATCCCGACGCGGTACAGCCGATCCGGGCGAACGACAGCGTCGTCGACGAGAACACGATCCGTGACGTGTTCGTCTTCGTGTTCGTCTTCCTCACGATCTTCGCCGTCTCGACGGTGCTGCTGTTCGTCGACGGGCTCCGAACGGGACTGGACCTCACCGGACTGGAGGCGATGAGCGTCGCCATCGCCACGCTGGGGAACATCGGCCCCGGCTTCGGTCTGATCGGTCCCATGAACAGCTTCCAGCCGTTCTCCGAGTTCGGGAAGCTCTACATGGTCATTTTGATGTGGATCGGCCGACTCGAAATCCTCTCGGTCCTCGTGATCTTCACGCGAGCGTACTGGCGACCCTGAACGTTCAGGACCGCCAGTACGCCGGCGTCAGCAGGACCAGAACCGGGATGATCTCGATACGGCCGACCCACATCAGGACGATCATCGCGACTTTCGTCGTCTCCGGAAAGACGTTGTACGTGCCGTACGGCCCCGCCGCACCGAAGGCCGGACCGATGTTGAGAAACGTCGAGGCGGCCGCACCCATGGCGTCAAACTCCCCGACCACAGTCGCCGAACGGGTGGTGTCCGTGATGATGAACACCGTGAAGACGGCGAAGATGATGAGCGAGAGGAGGACGTAGCCGTAGATGTCCCGGATCGTCTCCTCGTCGACGACACGGCCGCTCACCCGGACCGGCCGGATCGCGTCGGGGTGGACCTCGGTGAACAGATCGCGGCGGAAGGACTTGACGACCACGAGCCACCGCAGCGCTTTGATCGAGCAGGTCGTACTCCCCGCCATTCCCCCGACGAACATCCCCAGGAACAGCATGTGTTTGGCTGCGGGCGACCAGAGGTCGAAATCGACCGTTGCGTACCCCGTCGTCGTCACGATGGAGACGACCTGAAAGAGAGCGTGGCGAGCGACCGGTTCGATCCCCTGAAACTGCTGATCCGTGATCAGGAACCCCGCCGTCAGCGCGCTCAGCCCCAGCACGACGCCGAGGTAGAACCGGAACTCCTCGCTGTCGCGGAGTCGCCCGAAATCACCCTTGAGGAGGAAATACAGGAGGACGAAGTTCGTCGCGCCGACGAACATGAAGGGGATAGTCGCCCACTGCACGGCCGGCGAGTAGGCCCCGATACTCAGCGGTTCCGGGGAGAACCCGGCCGTCGAGATGGCCGTGAAGGCGTGGGCCACCGCCTCGTAGATCCCCACGTTCGGAGCGAGGCCGACGGCCCGCAGTCCCAGCAGGGTCACCACCATCAGCGCCGTCAGGCCGAGGTAGATGGCACCGAGCAGCCTGGCGGTCTCCTCGATGCGCGGCGTGAGCTTGGTGACGTTCTCCGTCTGGGTCTCGGTCTCCATCAGCTGTGCGCCACCGACCGAGATCTGGGAGAGCACGGCCACGGCCAACACGAGGATGCCCAGGCCCCCGAGCCACTGGAGGGTTGCCCGCCAGAGGTGGATCGTCCGTCCGTGCGCGTCGAACGACTCGATGACCGTCGCCCCAGTGGTCGTGATGCCGCTGGTGGCCTCAAACATCGCGTTGATCGGCTGGGCGAGCGCCCCCTCGCCGGCGATGACGAACGGCAGTGCGCCGACGAACGCGATAGCCAGCCAGGTGACCGCGACCATCAGATACGCCTCGCGTAGGCCAAGGTCACCGCGATCGAAACGTTCGAGCCCCAACCCGGCCGCGAACGTCACGGCGGCCGGGATCGCGAACGGTTCCACCTGTTCGCCGTACCAGACGGCGACGAGAACCATCGCGACCAGCGGAATCGTCAGCGATTTCAGAACAGTCCCGACCAGGCTGGCGCTCGTCCGCCAATCGACCCGCACCGACGGACGCGAGATCACAGTTTCTCGGTGACCTCCGAAACGACGCCGGTGTCCGTGAACACGACGACGTGATCCCCAACTTCGACGACGGTGTCACCGCGTGGCGTGATGAGTCGGCCGTCGCGGGTGATCGCCCCGATGACGACTCCCTCGGGGAGGTCGGCGGTCGAATCCCGGATCGGCCGGTCGACGAGGACGCTCTCGGCGTCGATCTCCAGTTCGATCACTTCGGCGCGGTCGCCGTCGATGATCGATACGTTCTCGGCGCGCCGAGCGCGGGTGAACCGCGTAATCTCCTCGGCAGTCGCCTCGCGCGGGCTTACCGCGACGTCGACCCCGACGGTCTCGAACAGGTCCGCGAAGTCGCCGTTGTTCGTGATCGCGATCGTCCGACTCGTCCCCATTCGCTTTGCCAGCAGCGTCGCCAGCAGGTTCTGCTGGTCGTTCTCCAGGGCAGCGACGAGCGCGTCCGCGAGTCCGACGTTCTCCGTTTCGAGCAACTCCTGGTCGGTCGCGTCCCCGTTGATCACGGTCGAATTGGGGAGTTGCTCTGCCAGCCAGCGCGCCCTGTCCTCGTCTTTCTCGATGATCGTCGATTTGAGCCCGCGTTCGTCCAGCAGGAGCGCCGTCTGATAGCCGATCTCGCCGCCGCCGACGATGACCACCTCGGTTGGCCCTTCCTCCTGGGGTGCAATGGCGGAGCTGAACCCCCGCATACTATCGGGGCTCCCGATGGCGACGATGTCGTCGCCGGCCTCGATGACCGTGTCACCGCGCGGGATGAGCACAGCATCGTCGCGGATGATCGCCGCGAACGTCAGTGAGTCGAACCGGTCGGCCTCCTTGATTGTCTGGTTCGCGACTGGACTGTCGGCGGGGATCTCGAACTCGGTCATCTGGACCAGCCCGTCGGCGAACATGTCCACGTCCAGCGCCGTCGGAAGCCCGATGATCCCGACGATCGATTTCGCCGCCAGCAGGTCCGTACAGACCATGAAGTCCACGCCAAAGGCCCCCTTCGATCGCTCCCAGGCGTCGAGGTACTTCGGGCTCTTGACGCGGGCGATAGTGAACGCGTCGCCGAGCGTCTTCGCGGTCCCGGCAGTGACGATGTTCGTCTCGTCGTCGTCCGTGCTGGCGATCACCATGTCGGCGTCGGTGACGTCCACGCCCTCCAGGGTCTCCACGTCGGTCCCGTCACCCTCGACAGGTAGCACGTCCAGCGAGTAGGTCAGCGACTCGACCCGTTCGGAGTCGATGTCGATGACGACGACGTCGTGGTCCTGGGAGAGGCTCGCGGCGATGCTCGACCCGACCTGGCCGGCCCCGACGATAATCACGCGCATAGATGTAGATGCTCCGGAGGGGTCATGCCTCGACGGTATTCGCGGTATCGGTAAGTGAATTTCCCTTCGATCGAATTCACGTCGGCAGCGTGTACGAGAACTTAAGTTCGGCCCAACCTGACTGATCGCATATGAACAGGTACGTCGTCGATGGATTCAGAACCGGGACCCGGACGACTGTACGCCGGCAATCACGTATTCATGTCTGACGTGTTCGAGCGCGTTCTGCTACCGGTCGCGAGTCGGGACGACGCCCGCGCCACCGCTAGCGCCCTCGAACCGTACGTCGGTGACCGAGTCGTCGCCGTCCACGTCGTCGAAAAGGCCGGCGGTGCCGTCGACAAAGCCTCCGTCGAGCAACGCGAGGAGGAAGCAGAGCGCATCTTCGCCGTCGTCCACGAGAAACTCGGCGATCTGGTCGACGTCGAGACCCGCATCGACTACGGGACCGACGTGGCCGAGACGATCTTCGCGGCCGCCGCCGACGTGGACGCGACGAGCGTCGTCTTCACGCCCCGGAGCGGGAGCCGCTGGGTTCGCCTGCTGACCGGCGACGTGGCCCTCGACCTCATCACGAAGCGAGACCGTCCAGTCATCGTCCTGCCGGATCGGGGTGAGGAATGAGCGACGAGGAACTCGCCAAGGACCTCGGGCCGCTCGCTGCGCTGACCATCGGCGTCGGGACGATGATCGGAGCGGGGATCTTCGTGTTGCCCGGCGACGCCATCCAGCAGTCCGGCTCCTTCGCCGTCGTCGCCTTCCTCATCGGCGGCGGGATCGCACTCCTGACCGCCCTCTCCGCGAGCGAACTCGGGACGGCCATGCCCAAGTCCGGCGGTGCCTACTACTACGTCAACCACGCGCTCGGGCCGCTGTTCGGTTCGATCGCCGGCTGGGCCAACTGGCTCGGCCTGGCCTTCGCCTCGGCCTTCTACATGGTCGGCTTCGGCGAGTACATCCAGGACATCGTCGGTCTCGGAGAGACAGTGGGAGTCGGTCCGGTCGCGATGGACGCCGTGACGCTGCTGGCACTCGTCGGCGGCGCCTTCTTCATCACGGTCAACTACGTCGGGGCCAAGGAAACCGGGAAACTTCAGAACGTCATCGTCGTCATCCTCGTGGCCATCCTGACGGTCTTCACCATCGCCGGCGCGCTCCGGGCGGAGCCGGGGAACCTGCCGGCGGCCAAGGGCTACGGCTCGATGATGGTCACGACCGGCATCATCTTCGTCTCGTATCTCGGGTTCGTCCAGATCACGAGCGTCGCCGAGGAGATCAAAAACCCCGGGAAGAACCTCCCGCGGGCGGTCATCGGGAGCGTCCTCCTCGTGACGGTCATCTACGCGCTCGTGTTGGTCGCGATGAGCGCATCCGTCGAGCAGGGCTTTATCGCCAGCGAGCAGGCTGCCGGGAACATCGTCGTCGTCTCGGCGGCCTCAGAACTGCTCGGACCGATCGGGGCCGTCTCGATGCTGTTCGGCGGGTTGCTGGCGACGGCCTCCTCGGCGAACGCGTCGATCCTGGCGTCCTCGCGGATCAACTTCGCCATGGGCCGGGACAAACTCATCACCCCGAAGCTCAACGACATCCACCCGCGCTTCGCGACGCCGTATCGCTCCATCGCGATGACCGGCGCGCTCATCCTGTTTTTCATCCTCGCGGCCAACGCCATCGGCGGGAACGCCATCGTCTCCCTGTCCGGCGCTGCGAGTTTCCTCCATCTGGTCATCTACGGGCTGCTCAACATCGCCTTGCTCGTGATGCGGACGGCCGATCCTGCCGATTACGAGCCCGATTACACGGTCCCGCTGTACCCCTTCACGCCGATTCTCGGAATGCTCTCCTCCTTTGCGCTGATCTACTTCATCGAGCCGACCATCCGAACCCTCGGGTTCGGACTCGTTGCGGCCGCCGTCGCGTGGTACTTCGTGTACGCACGATCGCGTGCGGACAAGCAGGGCATCCTCGGACAGTACATCCTCTCGCGCTCGGAGTCGATGCCCGATTCGGCCGTCGCTGCCGCCAGCGGCGTCCAACCCGACGGGGGCGACTACCGCGTAATGGTCCCGCTGGCAAACCCCGAACACGAACAGGAACTCATCACGCTGGGCAGCGCCGTCGCAAAACAGCGCGGGGGCAGCGTCATCGCCACCCACATCGTCACCGTCCCCGACCAGACCTCCCTGGAGTACGGGGCCGAGCACGTCGACGAACTCGACGCACAATCGGCGGATCTGCTGGCTGCGGCCAAGGAGGACGCCGAGACGTTCGGCGTGCCGGTCGAGACCCAGACCATCCTCTCCCATCGCTCCTTCGAGGAGATCTTCACGGCCGCCCGGACCCACGACGCCGACATGGTCGTGATGGGCTGGGGTCCGGACGCACACGGCTCGCCGGGGCGCGCAGAGTCGGCCATCGACGAGCTGGCACACGACCTGCCATGTGATTTCCTCGTGTTCAAAAATCGCGGGTTCGACACCTCCGACGTGCTCGTCCCGACGGCCGGCGGCCCCGACTCGGACCTGAGCGCGGCCATCGCCAAGACGCTCCAGACCGAGTTCGGCAGCGAGATCACGCTCCTGCACGTCGCCGACGACAAGGCCGCCGGCGAGGCGTTCCTGAGCGAGTGGGCGGCCGACCACGAGATCGGCGACGCGCGCCTGCGCGTCGAAACCGGCGACGTCGAAGAGGCCATCGGAACGGCCGCCGACGACGCCACCCTGCTCATCATCGGCGCGACCGAGGAGGGACTGCTCTCCAGGCTCGTCCGCGGCACGCTCGTCCTCGACGTGGTCGACGAGGTGGACTGTTCCGTACTGCTCGCCGAGAAACAACGCGACCGGTCGCTGCTCGAACGACTCTTCGGGTGACCGGTCCCCCGTATCACCGGGTCGACCGGTTTTGGCCGTGCCTACCCCCAGCGAGCCCCCAGTCGGGGATATCGACGCCAACAGTGTGTCTCGGCCGGTAACTGACCCGTAACTATACGCCCGCCTCTCGTCGCGAGGACATGGCAGTCGTCGACTCGCTCATCGTGTTCATCGTGAGCCTCCTCATCGGCGCGGCCGGGATCTACGTCGGCGCACGGGTCATCACCGACACCGACGACTTCAGCTACGCCCTGATCACGGCCTTGATCGCGTCGATCGTCTGGACGCTCGTCGCGTTGTTCCTGGGCTGGATCCCCCTGTTGGGCCCACTGGCCGCGCTGATCGCGTACGTCGGCGTGATCAACTACCGCTATCCCGGCGGCTGGCTCCCGGCGATCGGCATCGCGCTCGTCGCCTGGCTCACCTCCGTGATCGTCATCTACGTCCTCGCCGCCCTCGGCCTCACCGCCTTCGACGCCGCGGGCGTCCCCGGCGCGTGATCGCGAGCGCAGTCGCTACGTGGGTGTGAAAAAAGACGTGAAAGAAAGGGAAGTTAGTCGTTGCCGAAGACCTGGCGCATCATGGGGTGCATCTCCATGAGCTGTTCCTCGGCGATCTCCTCGTAGATCTTGTAGGTGATCGACACCGTCAGCAGGAGTCCGGTCCCGCCGACGTTCCCGATCGTCCCGAGCATGTTCGCCGCGACGGCGAGCAGCCCCACGAGGGCACCGCCGATGACGGTGACCTGCGGGATGTACCGCTCCAGGACCTTCTCGATGACGCCGGGGTTCTGCCGGAAGCCCGGGATCTGCATCCCCGAGCCGTGAATCTGCTGGGCAGTCGCCTCCGGCCCCATGTCGGTGGTCTCGACCCAGAAGATCGCGAAGATCGCCCCGCCCACGACCATGAAGAACAGGTCGATGAACACGCGGAGCGCGATCATCCAGGGCTCGGCCGTCGTCTGACCGAGCCACCACATCCAGTCGCCGGGCGACTGGATCGGTGCCATGAAGTAGAACAACCCGCCGACCGGGTCCGGCCCGGAGTAGGTCCCGAGCCAGCTCGGCATGTTGGCCATCTGGGCGTTCAGGATCCGGCCCAGGAACTGGATGTTGGCCTGCAGCGCGCGGACGAGAATCATCGGCAGGACGCTGGCGTAGATGAGCTTGACCGGGAACCGGCCACGCGCACCTTTCACCCGCGAGTTGCTGAGCGGAATCTCGACCCGAACGCTTTCGGCGTAGACGACGACCACGAAGATGAGGACCGTCGTGAACAGCGACAGCAGGCCGTACTGTGAGTTAAACAGCGCCTGCTGGAAGCCGCCGCCGAAGAGCGGCCCGATCTGTATCTCGCCGAGCGCGATGGCGATCCAGGCCGGGAGGAACCCGATCTGTTCGCTCCCGAGCTGCGGGATCGTGAAGAAGCCGCCGATGAGCGACTGGCTGACGCCGGCGATGATGAACAGCCCGACACCGGAGCCGACGCCCCACTTCGAGACGATCTCGTCCATGTACAGGATGAGCATCCCGCCAGCGAAGATCTGGGCGAACAGGATCCACTTGACGGCGAGGACGCCGCCGGGGATCGCCGCGGCGAGCGCCGGATCGGCCGGCAGGAACTCGCCCGCGAACACCATCGGGAACCCGGTCAGGATACACATCACGATAACCAGGAACTTCTGGAGACCCTGATAGAGCACCTGATCGCGCGGGTTGTTCTGCGTGTCCAGCCCCAGCAGGTCCGCACCGCCCAGCAGTTGCAGGACGATGGACGCTGTCACGATGGGGCCGATCCCGAGCTGCATGATTGTCCCCTGGCCGCCGGCGAGGATCGACCGGAAGCGACCGAAGATGTCGCCCCCGCCGCTCCCCAGGCCGAAGAGGAAAACGTTCGTCAGGAAAAAGTACAACACCAGCACGCCGCCAGTCCAGGCCAGCTTCCGCTTGAAGGGAACGTGTCCCTCCGGCCGCCGGACTGTCGGCATGCGGGTGAGTACCGGTTCAGCGGTCTCCTTCCAACCCATGCTACTCGTCCCCTTCTGACTCCTCGTCCGTATCAGTATCGGCTTCCTTCTCGGCCTTGCGCTCCTGGCCCAGCTCGGTCAGCTCGGTGTCCCCACCGGCGGACTCGAGCAGGTCCGTGGCACTGTCCGAGAAGGCGTCGGCGACGACGACCAGTTCGTTGCGGACCTGGCCGCCACCGAGGACCTTCACGGCGTCGACCTCGTGGCCGTCCTCGACGACGTCGCGCGCGTCGATGCGGTAGCCGCCGTCGGTCTCCTCGGCGACGCCCTCCGCCGCCAGCAGCGCGGCGTCCTCGTCGAGTTCGCGGACGTCGATCTCCGCGATCTCCTCTTTTAACTTCTGGGGTCGCTTGAAGCCGGACTTGCCGAGCGGTTCGTGGTTGTGGAACTCGTGTTTGTCCCGACCAGCGGCCCCACGGCCCCCTCGGTGGCCCGCGCCACGTCGGTTCTTGTGCGTGCCGCCACCGTGCGTGCGTGATCCACGCTGTCGTCGTTTCTTACTCGTCATTGTTATCGCATTGCCGTGAGGAGATCGTCGATCTCCTCCGTCGTGTGTTTCCCGAGCTGTCCACCCGACTGGGTCGGCTGTTTGATGCCGTCGTGTCCACCGCGCGGCGGGTGGAGCCGGAGCACCGGCGTCAGACCCTGCTCGCGCAGCGTCGTGTCTTCGGAGAGCAGGCCAAAGGCCAGCGCTTCGATGTCGTCGAACTCGGTGTTCTCGCCGATCCACTCGTCGTCGACGTCGGCGTCGCCTTCGAGGGGCTCCGCTCGCGTGCGAAGCAGCGTCTCGACCGTCTCCTGGCTCGGCTCGCCGTGTGCGACGTAGTCGTTGACCTTCGTGATCATCCCGCGGTAGGCGTCGGTCTCGGGCACCAGTGCACAGTGGTTCACGTCGTGGATGTTGAGCATCTTGAGCGTGTCGTGGACACCCTGCTCCATGTTGACGTCACCGCGAACCTGAACGAGCGCCTCCATTATTCGATCACCTCGCGCTTCTCCATGGTGCGCTCGGGCACGCGCGCCTCCGCGGTGCGCTTGAGCGCGTTGAACGTCGCCTTCGCGAAGTTGACCGTCGTCCGGGTGTTCCCCGAACTCCGCGTCCAGATGTCCTCGATACCGGCGAGCTCCAGCACGTGTCGGACGGTCTCCCCGCCCGCCAGTCCGAGCCCGCGCGGGGCCGGCTGGAGTTCGACTTCGACGCTGCCCGCTTTGCCGGTCGTCCGGAGTGCGACGGTGTGGGGTCGCCCACAGCCACATTCCCAGGACCCGCAGCCACGGGAGACGTTGATGAGGTTCAGCTTGGCGACGTCGATCGCCTTCTGGATCGCCCCACCGACCTGGTCGTCACGCCCCTCGGCGTAGCCGACGAGGCCGTCGCGGTTACCCACGACGACGACACACCGGAACTTCACCCGGCGTCCGGAGTCGGTCATCCGCTGGACCATGTTGATGTCCAGTACTTCGTCTTCGAGGTCGGGGACCAGCTGGTCGACGACCTCCGATTCCTTCAGCGGTAGGCCCGAGTTCAGCGCCTCGATCATCGAGTCGATCTCGCCGTCGCGTACCTGCCGGCCTAGCCGCGTTCGCGGTTCCCATCCGTCGTTTCTGCTCATAGGTCTGCCTCCATCAGCTCTTCACGCACTTCGTTGAAATGCGTCGGTAGCTCCGTGGCGTCGAAATCGCCCGCATACAGCGACTCGTCGAGCTGTTCCGCGTACTCGGCGATGTGCTCGCCGCTGGTGCGCTCCCAGTCGGCCAGCACGCTGTCGTTGTGGGGGATTTCGAGCCCGGCGTCGATTGCGCCTTCCTGCACTGCGAATACTTTGCTTCCCGGTGTCGCCGTGTTGAGTCCGATGTCCAGCACCGCGGTCTCGAGACCGGCTGCGATCGCGCGTTTGCCCGCGAGCAAGCCCGTGAGATACGCGGCCGGCAGGTTCCCCGTGGGAGCCTCCCAACCGAATTCCTCGAGGTCGCTCGAGTGTGCGCTCGCAGCCGTCTCGTCGCCCTGCGGGCCGGTAAGAATCAGCTGCGCCGTAGTGTGCTGGTTGCTCTTTCGTGCGACCAGCCGGGGTTTCCCGGATTTCAGCAGGCGCAACCTCTGATGGTAATCAGTCCGGGCCTCGCGGCGACGCCGCATCGGCACCTTGTATCGTGGTCCTGTTGCCATGTTATTGTCCTCCGTACTGTTCGTCGATGAATCGTTGCATGTCCGCGACACTGTCGAACTCGCCACCGCCGGCCTGGTCGTACAGTTCGCGGTACTCGGATTTCGACAGGGTGCCGTCGTCGCGCAGTTCCTTCAGCGTCCGGCGCTGCGCGCGGATGCGGCTCTCCCAGTCCTCTTTCTCGTTCTGTCGCCCGCCCGCCTTCCCGCGGCGGGTCCCGGCACCCTTCTGGTGCCCGTAGGCGCGTTTCTTCTGTCGCTCTCGTGCGCGACCGCGCGAGTTGCCTTTCGCGTCTTCGGCGCGGATGACGCCCTGGTCGACCAGGTCGCGAACGTCGTCGCGCGTGATCGCGTCGGCGATCTCGCCCTGCTCGTCGGGGTCGAACCAGACTTTGTTCTCCCCGACGTCCAGGACGTCCGCTGCGAGTCGCTTCTGTGCGGAAAGATCAGTCATTCTTCGACCTCCACTTCCTCGTAGGTCGGGTTCAGGACGCGAATGCCCTGTTCTTCGGCCTGCTCCTCGATGGTCTCGCGCTTGCGTGCGCCGACCTTCGAGGCGATACGGACCGCGTGCGTGTCACCGTCGACGCCCTCGAGGTCGTCCGCGTTGTGCACGCGAACCTCCTCGAAGCCGCTCGGGTGCCGGCCCCGGACCGCTTTCGGGGACCGGAAGCCCGCTTCGACGGTGTCGCCTTTGCCCTTGATCCCGCGGCGCTGCTTCGAGAGCTGGCCGCGCGGGCGGCGCCACGACGTCGGCACGCGCTTTTTCTTGTGGTAGTCCTGGCGGTTGAACTGCGGCTTGCTCTCGCTCTTGCGAGCGTTGAGGAGCCGCTGTTCGTTCTCCGACAGGTCCGGCGTCTTCTCGGTGAGCCCGCGAGCCTGGAGTTCCGTCTCGACTTCTTCTGCCTCGGCTTCGGGCTCTTCGGGGGCTTCCTCTTCGACTTCCGCTTCGGCTTCCTCGTCGACTTCCAGCCCGCCGACGTCGGCCTTGATCCGGGCCGCCAGCGCGTTGCCGACGCCGTCGACGTTGGCCAGGTCGTCCTGGCTCGCACCGCGCACGTCGTCGACCGTGTCGTAGCCGGCCTCGCGCAGCGCCTCGGCTTTGGAGTCGCCGACACCGCTGATGTCCGTCAGGTCGTCGAATTCTTGCTCTTCGTCTGCCATCAGGCCTCACCTCGATTCGGTTTCTGCGTGATGTACACGCCGTCCTGGAACACCCGGACGTCCTTGTCCTTGACGCGGGTGAGCTGTTCGATGTCGGCGGCGGTCTGCCCCACGGCCTCGATGTCCGAGCCCTGCAGGGAGATCTCCTCGCCGTCGACCGAGACCTCGGTGTCCCCGTGGATGGGGGCACGCCGGGGCGCTTTCTCGCCCAGGAAGTTCTCGATGACGACCACGCCGTCCTCGACGCGCACCTTCATCGGGAAGTGGGAGTAGAAGACTTCCATCTCGTACTCCCAGCCCTCTGTCACGCCGTGGAACATGTTCCTGGCGTGGCTCTCGAAGGTGCCGACCGTCGAGTTCGTCTTTGCGTCCGTCTCCTCGCTCTCGATGACGACCCGTCCGTCCTGGACGGAGACGTCGATGTCCGGATACCAGAGGCGGCGCGACACGCTACCGTTAGGACCCTCGACCGTCAGGTCGAGATGGTCCATCTCGGCGGTCACGTCCTCCGGAATCTCGAGTTCTACTCGGTTCATTGTTAGTACACGTACGCGATCACTTGGCCACCGATGCCCTCCTCGCGGGCCTCGTAGTGGCTCATGATTCCGTGGCTGGTGGTCACGACGAGCGTCCCGTAGTCACGGGCCGGGAGGAACCGCTTCTCCCACTTCTCGAACTCGTCCGCGCCCGCCGAATAGCGGGGCTTGACCGGGCCACATTCGTTGATCGCTCCTTTCAGTTCGACCTCGAACCGACCGGCTTTGCCGTCCTCGACGAAGCTGAAGCCGTCGATGTACCCGCGGTCGTAGAAGACCTCGAGTACGCTGCCGATCTCGTTGGAGGCGGGCTGTATCGTCTGTTCTAGATGCCCGACGCTCTCGGCGTTATCGAGCCCCGAAAGCGCGCTGGCGAGTGGGTCGTTTCCTGTCATGAGTACTTCTTGAACCCCATTCCGCGTGCGATCTCTCGGAAGCACTGCCGACAGAGCCAGATGTCGTACTTCCCGACAAGACCCTGTTCGCGCCCGCAGCGCTGGCAGGACCGCAGCTGTTCGGTCCGCTTTGCCGTCTGCTCACCGGTCGGATCTCGCTCCTCGGCCGCGTCGGCGTCGGGCTCGTCGTGTTCAGTTTCGCTCATTCGTTCACCTCAACGTCGAACGTCGACCTGACGAACGCGACCGCGTCGTCAGGGTTGAGTCGGTGGTTCGACGGAATCGATCGCGAGGCCTTGTCGCGCTTGGCCACGCGGTAGCCTGGTCGCACCAGGTTGACGGTGACGTCCAGCCCGTAGATTCCGATGTTCGGGTCGTACTCCTGGCTCGGGAAGTCGGTGTGTTCCTCGACCCCGAAGCTGAAGTTGCCCGTGTCGTCGAACTGCTTCGCGTCGAGTTCGACCAGCGGGAGCGCCGTCTCCAGGAACTCCTCGGCCTCGTCGTCCCGCAGCGTGACTTTCGCACCGATGGGGTCACCCTGCCGGATGTTGAACTCGCCGATGGTCTCCTTGGCCGTGGTCCGCACCGACTGCTGGTCGGTGATCTCCTCGATGATGTCCTCGGCGTTGCCCAGTTCGCGACCACCCTGGCCGATGCCCATGTGGACGACGACCTTCTCGATGCGCGGTTCGCGCATCTCGTGGAAGTCCGCACTGGATTCGCTATCCGAGCTCATTCGTCATCACCCGTGAAGTTCTCGTCGATGACGACGACGTACTCTTCGACCGTCTCGAAGCCGTCGCCGTCGTCCTGCTCGACGAGCACGTTGTTCGAGGAACTGCCAGGCGTGACCTGGATCTCCTCGATCGTGCCGATCTCACCGGAGTGAGCACCGTCGACAGCCGTCACGAGTGCGCCTTCCTCGTAGGGGAAGTGCGCGACGATCTCCTCGCCGTCGTTCGAGACGACGATGGAGTCGTCACCGCTGTACTCGCTGGCGTCCTCGACGACGAGCGTCTCGCCGTCGTGGAGCGTCAGCTGGACGTCGCCACCGGTGATGTGCTGTTTGTTGACGATCTTCCCGAGCTTGCTCCCTGCGGAATCCTCGTCGATGGCGGTCAGCGCCAGCCGACCACCGTCGCCGGGGAACACGCGGTAGTACTCGTCGCGCTCGGTGAAGGCCATGATGTCGAACATCCCGACCGGACGCTCCTCGTCGGAGACCGCTTTCCCGTTGATCAGGACGTTGTCCTGGTTGAGGGCGTAGCGCGCCTCCTTTCGGTTGTCGACGTAGCCGAGCACGTCCCGCAGGACGATGAGCAGGGGAACCCCTGCCTCGCCGTGCGGACCGGCGTCGGCCTTGACGGTGAACGTCTCGGTCTTGCGTTCGACCGGCCAGCTGTTGGGAACCGACAGTCGCTTCTGATGTTTCGTCATGCGCTATCCTCCTCGGATTCGAGTCGTTCCGTGCGCACCTCGTCTTCGAGGTTGAGGTCGGTCACCCGCAGGTTGCTGGAGTCCAGCGGCCGCGGCACTTCCTCGCCGTCGGCTTTCTCCTGGGTGATCTCTTCGACGTGGACGACGCTTTCGCGCAGGTCGACGGCGATAACCTCGCCCTCCTCGCCTGCGAAGTCGCCACGCATGACCTCGACCGTGTCGCCCTGGTTGACGCGAACGTTCCGCTGGCCGTACTCCTCGCGGAGCCCGTCGGCCAGCGTCGCGCGAACCTCCGACTGCTTCTCGTGCAGCGGGGCGCGTTCGGTCTGGGTACGCTGTTTGGATGGTTGCCGTGTCATACTATCATCGTCGCCGTGCTCGCGATCGCACCGAAGCGCTCTGCGACCTCACGAGCGATGGGACCCTTGATCTCGGTCCCGCGTGCTTCCTCGTTCTCGTCGATGATGACCGCCGCGTTGTCCTCGTATTTGACGCGGGTGCCGTCCGGCCGGCGGATCGGCTTCCGCTGGCGGATGATCACCGCTTCGAGCACCTGGCGACGCATCTCCGGCGTCCCCTTGGTGACCGAGACGGTGATCTTGTCCCCGAGACCCGCCTTCGGATGGCGGTTCTTCGTCCCGGAGTATCCCGAGATGGAAATCACCTTCACCTCGCGTGCGCCCGTGTTGTCGGCGCACGTGAGCAGTGATCCCTTCTCCAGACCCTGGGTGACGTCAGCACCGAGTGCTTCCATCAGTCGTCACCTCCGGCGTCGGCAGCCGCGACTTCGGTCGGGTCCGCTTCGGCCACGCGTTCCACGACGACGTGGGATTTGGTCTTCGAGAGCGGTCGTGTCTCTGCGATACGAACCGTGTCGCCGACCTGCAACTCCATGCAGGGCGATGCGTGTGCGGGCACCCGGGACCGGCGTTTCATAAACCGGTCGTACTTGGGCACCTTCACGTCGTACTCGCGTTCGACGATCACGGTCTTGTCCATGTCTGTGGAGGCGACCTCTCCTTCGAGCGTCTGCCCACGCACGCTGAGCGTGCCGTGGAACGGGCAGTTCTCGTCGGAGCAGGCCTCCTCCGGCTCTGCTACGTTAAGTCCTAGCGCCATTTCGAATCACCTGTTCGTTCCGTGCGTCTGGCCGGCCGCGAGCAGAGTCGCTCGCCCTCGACGGTGACGACCCGCGTGTCGCCCCCCGGGATATCGAACTCGAACGTCGCGTCGGCCTTCGGCACCTGCAACACCCGCTCTGTCCCCGACACAGACCCCTCTATCGAGAGGGTCCGCGTCGTCTCCATGACGACCTCGCCGGCGATACCGACGAGGTCCGGGTTCGACGCGGCGGCCACCCGTACCGGGAGGCCGATGAGTTCGTGTCGCGGCAGTGTTTCGGGTGTCAGTGGCATCTGTTTACTCCTCAAAGTCGCCTTCTTCGCCCTGAATCGTCTTGATCCGGGCGATCGCTTTCCGAATCTCCTTGATGCGCCCCGGATCCTCCGGCGCGCCACCTGCAGCCTGGACGGCGTTGGCGTTCAGGAGCTCCGTCTCGAGGTCCTCCAGTTCTGCCTCCCGCTCGGGCGGCGTCATGTCCCGGATTTCCTCAGGGTGGAGGATCGTCATTCCTCACCCTCCTCGTCAGCCTCGTCGGCTTCCTCGTCCATCTCCTCGACGAGTTCCTCGGCTTCCGCCTCGGTCTCCTCGTCGACTTCCGACTCGATGGCCTCGTCGAGTTCGTCGATGTCGACGTCCTCGGGCTCCTCTTCGGGAACCTCGACGTCCTCCTCGACGATCTCCTCCTCAACGACTTCCTCGTCGGCCTCGTCGGCCTCGGGTTCGGCTGCCTCGTCGGCTGCTTCGTCCGGTTCGGCCGCGTCGGCCGCCTCGGGTTCGCCTTCGAGCAGTTCCTCGACGCCTTCCTCGGAGACGTCCGCGACGTAGTCTTCGACGTCCTCGTCCTCGTAGATCTCGAAGTCGTCGGGGAGCTTGGCGTTCGGCGGGATGATCTTCACGTCGACACCGATCGTGCCGAGCTTCATCACCGCGACGCCCTGGCCGTGGTCGACGATCGTCTCGGCGGGTTCACCGTTGTGCTTGATGTAGCCACGGTTGAACTTCTCCACGCGTGAGCGCGCACCCGTGACCTTCCCGCTGAGGACGATTTCGGCGCCGAGCGCGCCGGCTTCCATGATCCGGTCGATCGTCGTGTGACCGGCTTTGCGGAAGTACCAGCCGCGTTCGAGCGCGTTGGCCAGGCGGTCGGCGACGATCCGGGCGTTCAGGTCCGGCTCCTCGACCTCCTGGACGTCGATCTGGGGGTCTTCGAGGTTGAACCGCTCCTCGAGCTGGGTCGTGACCTTCCGGATGTTCTTCCCGCCCTTGCCGATGACCATCCCTGGCTTCTCGGCTTTGAGCACGATCTGGGTCCCCATCGGGGTCTTGGCGACGTCCATGCCGCCGTAGCCCGCTCGACCGAGTTCCTCTGCGAAGAACTCGTCGATCTGGGTCCGCTGCAGACCGTCCTCGATGAACTGGTGTTCGTCGGCCATCAGTTCTCAGCCTCCTGCTCCTGCAGGATCAGTTCGACGTCGACCTCCGGGGAGTTCCACGCCGTCGCCCGCCCCATCGCGCGGGGCTTGCGACCGGGCGTCTCGCCGACCTTGTGGGCGGCGACGTGCAGGATCTCCATGGATTCGCCGTCGAATCCCTGGTTGTCGGCGTTCCCGACTGCGTTCTCCAGCAGGTCGAGGAAGGCCTCGCTGGCCTTCTCCGGGAAGCGACCGGCGTCCCAGCCGTCGATGTCGTTGCGGTGACCGACGCCCGAGTTGTGAGATTTGAAAGGGACCGATTTGTTGCCCTCGATAACCTCCTCGAGGTAGTCGACAGCCGCGCCGGCTGTCTTGCCCTTGATCTCCCGGGCGATGGCCTTGCTGTGCTTGTGGCTCATCTGCCGTTCCCGAAGCATGGCTTTCGCCGTGGTGTCCGGGTCCGGGTCGATTGAGTAGCTGATTCCCATGTGTTACTTGAGTGGCACGAACTTGGAGGAGCGGGTCGCCCCGATCCCGGCCTGTCCGTGCTCGACGCTTGTCCGCGTGAGCTGGAACTCGCCGAGGTAGTGGCCCAGCATCTCCGGCTCTACCTTGACGCGCTCGAAGCTCTGGCCGTTGTGGACCGCGAAGGTGAGGTCGACCATTTCCGGCACGATCGGCATGTCGCGCAGATGCGTGCGGATCGGATCGTTGGCCGTCTCCTCCTCACCGGCTTCGCGAGCCTCCTCGAGCAGTTGTTCTTTCTCGTAGGACAGGCCGCGCTCGATGCTTCGCCGCTGTCGAGCGGGGAGCAGTTCCGCGACTTCCTCGAGATCCATCGCCTGCAACTCGTCTAGCGTGTGGCCACGGAAGGAGAACTCCCCCTCGTGACCGATCTGGTATTCGGAACTCATTGGTTACCACCCTTTCCGCCGCGGCCGGTCTTCCGGGAACTGATGTCCCCGACCTTCCGGCCCGGCGGCGCGTTCCGCGAGATGGACTTGGGTTTGCCCGGGTGCTGGCGACCGCCACCACCGAACGGGTGGTCGACGGCGTTCATCGCCACACCGCGAACGTTCGGCCACTTCGTCCCGCGGGCTTTCATCTTGTGGTGCTTGTTCCCGGCTTTGACGAACGGCTTCTCGGTCCGGCCACCGCCGGCGACCACGCCGATCGTGGCGCGACAGTCCGGATCGAGTCGCTTCATCTCACCGCTCGGCAGCTTCACGACCGCGACCTTGCGGTCGTGGGTCAGAAGCTGGGCGGAGACGCCCGACGCGCGGGCGAACTTCCCACCGTCTCCGGGGTTGGCCTCGACGTTACAGACCGGGACACCTTCCGGGATCTCGGCCAGGGGCATCGTGTTGCCCGGCGCGATCTCCGCGGAGATGCCGACCTGGATCTCGTCGCCCAGGCCGATGCCTTCGGGCGCGAGGACGAGACGCTGGTCGCCGTCCTCGAACTCGATGGCCGCGACTGGTGCGCTGCGGGCCGGGTCGTGCTCGATGTCGACGACCGTGCCCGAGACCGTGTCTTTGTCTTCGAGCTTGCGATGCGACAGGTCCGCCTTGTAGCGGTGCGACGGGGCCCGAAAGGTCGGGCCACCGCGACCGCGTCGTTGTCCCTGAATTCGTCGTCCCATGATCAGAACACCCCGATCCTGGAGGCGATCTCCTCGGCGTCGTCGTCGGGCGAGAGCTTCACCGTCGCCTTCTTGTTGCCCTTCATCGTGACCATCGTGTTCACGTTCACGACACCGACCTCGAACTGGCTCTCGATGGCCTCGGCGATATCGCCTTTCGAGGCGTCCGCGTCGACGATGAACTCCAGCTTGTTCTCGAAGTCCATCTTGTTCATGGCCTTCTCCGTCACGTGGGGGTGGCGGAGTACCGAACTCATCGCTCGGCCACCTCCTCGACGGCGCTTTCGGTCCAGACGGTGAGGCGACCGGCTTCGCCACCGGGCGCGAGGTCCTCGGCGTTGACCTCTCGGGCCGTCGTCACGGTTGCGCCCGCGAGGTTGCGGGCCGCACGCGAGGGTTCCTCGCTCGTGACGAACAGGATCGAAGAGGGACGGCGGTACTTGCGTCCGCGCGTCTTCCCCTGTCCGGCCTTGATCTTCTTGTCCTCGGCGCGCTCGATGTCGGCGTCGATGCCGAGCGCTTCGAGCACGTCGACGACTTCCTGGGTCTTGACCAGGTCCTCGAACTCGTCTGCGACGACCAGGGGCAGGTCGAGGTCGTCCTCGAACTGGTGGCCCCGGTCGGCGACGAGCTCGGCGTCCGTGGTGGCCGCGATGGCCGACCGGGCCGCGAGCTTGCGCTCCTTGTCGTTGATGGTCTTCGAGCGATCCTTCTCGGACTTCGGCGGGTGGGCCGGACGCCCACCGACGGTCTGGGGGACGCGGCGACCCTTCCCACCGTTACGGGGAACGTGAGCCATGCCGCGGCCGGACCCGAACGACTCGGCCGGGGTTCGCAGCCCGGCGTACTCGTCGCTGCCGTAGTCCTGTTTCCGGTTTGCCTGTGCGGCGACGACCGCCTGCCGGATCAGATCCGGCCGGACCGTCGTCTCGAAGACGGCAGGCAGTTCCTGCTCGCCGTCCTCGTCGCCGTCCAGGCTGTACACTGTCGCGTTCATCCTTGGTTAGACTCCGTGGAGACGTAGCGCACCTCGGGATCGAGGCGCGGCTGGTCGTTCGGCCGTACCGCCGGCCGGAAGCGCAGGAGGCGCTTGTCCGGGCCGGGCAGCGAGCCCTTCACCAGCGTGTACGGACCGTCGACCTCGCCGTAGTTGACGAAGCCGCCGTCGACCGTCGGCTCGTCGCCGTCGCCGAGGTCGATCAGGCGCTTGTTGAGTTCCGTCCGCTGGTGGTAGCCCATCTGCCCCTGCTGGGGCACGGTCGAGCGCACGCGGGAGGGGTTCCACGGGCCGAGGTTACCGATTCGGCGCCGCCAGCCCTGCCGGGCGTGTTTGCCTTTCCGCTTCTGGACGCCCCATCGCTTGACGGGACCCTGCGTCCCCTTGCCTTTCGTGATACCGGAGACGTCCATGTACTCGCCGGATCGGAACACGTCGGTCATGGCGTGTTCGCCGCCCTCTCCGACCAGTTCGAGGCCGAAGTCGACGCGCTCTTCGAGCGAGCCACCGCCGACGCGTGTCTCCATCACGTCGGGCTTTTTCTTCGGGACGCTCTCGACGTCGCTCGGGACCGTGTGCGTGATGACGCGCACGTCCGCGAGTCGACCCTCTTCGAGAGCCGTCCGTACCTGTTCTTCAGCGTCCCCGACAGCGCCGTCCTCGGGCAGGTCCAGGGTCCGGTCGAGCTCCGGGTGGAACTCGTCGGTCCAGACCTCCGTGAGCGGTCGCATGCCGTAGGGCGTGTCTTCGTAGGCGCGCAGGGCGACCGCGCGCATCGGCGGCGTCTCGACGACTGTGACGGGAACGGTCTCCTCCATCCCCTCGCGCGGGGAGTCGGGTTCGTCGTTGATCATCACGACGTGGGTCATGCCGGCCTTGTACCCGGCGAAACCCTGGAGACCCGGCTGTCCGTCGTCGTCCGGCCAGGTGTTGAATCGCGGCACCTCGCCAGCCGCACGACTGCGCGGGCCGAAGCCCAGCGAGCCTTTGCGTGGTCTGCTTGGTTGTGGCATCGTTTGTTCACTCCGTGAGTGAGAGGCAGGCGAGCACGGCGAACATCGCTTCTTCCGTTCGCACGACCTCGCTGCCCTGATTCGGAACCGCGTCAAGCCAGAGGTCGAACCGGGATCCATCCGGTTCGTCACTGTAAGCCGCTTCGTCGGCCACGACCTCCTCGGAACCCCCCGACGGTACGTCGGCGGGATCGAATCCGAGCATTTCCGGCAGTCCGCGCTCGGGCGACCCGAACGCGACCGTCATACCGCGTGTACCCGTCTCGGCGACGATGTCGCCCAGTCGGTCGACACTCAGCGCTTCGCCGTGCCGCGATGTGGCAACGGTTACGCCGGCGTCGTCACGCGAGAGTTCCGTCGAGAGGTCCGAAGCGATCACGTCGTACCCCGGTGGGGATTTATCGACGAGTTTCGCTCGGACCGGCCGTCGCGAAGAGACCCTGATGGTTACGCGTTCCCCCTCGCCCACGTCCATACCGTCTGGAACGGGGAGGGAGACCGGGTGTTGCAGTCCGCAATTGACCCGAACGCGCGCCTCAGATCCGACCTCGGTCACGATTCCCTGTCTTAACGACCCCGATTCGTCCGAACCGGAGCCGGTCCGTGGTGCGGTATGGAGCGGCGGCATGACACCGACGTACTCCAGTTCGTCCCGCTTGCCCCACGCCTCCTTTCGGAGGTACGGCGGCGTCGCGGCGTACCGCAGCACGGTTTCGACGAACCCGCCACCCCACCGGCCCTCCGCCCCGCGATCGGGGAAGACGACCAGGCGATCGACCCGGAACACCGTCGCCGCGCGGGCGACGTAACCGAGTTTACGAGTTGCCTCGCGTTTGTCCTCGGCTTCCCGGGTCAGCGATGACGGCACGAGTACGCTGACTGTCATGCCGTGACGCTTCCACGCCACGCCACTAGACTGTGCCGAATCTTCTCTCCCGCCATCTTAAAAAGAATCCGCTTTGTTCTCGCGGTGAGACGCGTTCACACAGGTCAGAGAACAGCTACAAACGTCGTTGACGGTTCGACTGAATCTTCGAACCGACTCCGTGTCGAGTGTGGATGACTGTCCCACAGATTGCCCGATTGTGCGTGCCGAACACGGGCGAAAAAATATAAGTCATGTACATGTCATCTAGTTCCTAATATAGGTTCACCCACATCTATACTTAAACACCCGTCAATAACCGGGATAATAAACACACGGCTTTTGTCTGTGTACCGATGTGGATGATGAACAATAACATGGGAGACGAAGCTAATGGGGGATCGCCAGGCAAAAACGAAGACGCGGGGAGCGGGATCTCGCGGCGCGACGTGCTCAGGACGTCGTCGACAGCAGCCGTTGGGGTAGCAGGGCTCGGAGCCGTATCGGGCACCGCCTCGGCAGAGGATACCTCGGACGAGGACGACGAGCTGGACCTCGGCGTGTTCGAGTGTGTCGAAGACGGACTGCGCATCGACTGCAACAAAACGGTCCAGCTCGATCCGTGGTGGTGGAACGGCGACTACGACCCGGACTTCGATGTCGGCGATCTCGGCGACGAGGTCCTCGTGTACATCCACGGTCTCTTTGCCGAACCCTTCGCCGAAGAGCAGGCGACGCTGCTCAAGCGGTCGACCGGGTTCGACGCCGACAACGTCGTTGCGATGAAGTGGCCGTCGTCGGGCGTGAGCTACACCAAACCCTGGGACCGGGCCGCAGAGTACGGCCGGAAGACCGCCGAATGGCTCATGACCGAGCTGTGGGCGAAGAACCCGGGGACCACGGTGAACGTCGTCGGTCACTCACTCGGCGGCCGTGCGGCGTTCAACATGCTGAACCGACTCGAAGAGGCAAACGAGCAGGTCCAGAACGTCGTCGCGGTGGGGCCGGCCGACATGGCGCGGTTCGTCTGTGACCACGACGAGAGCGGCGACCGCATCTACAACTACTACGACGGCATCGACCAGGGCGCCGACAACGTCTACGTACTCTACTCCGATGACGACTTCGCGGTCGGGAGCATGCACGAACTCTGGGGCGATGCGTTCTGGTACACGCCTGACGGTGAGGGACTCGGTGCCGAAGGTCCGACCTGTAACAACTACCCGGACAACCTGCACCCGGTCGACGTGAGCGACGAGGTCCAGAACCACTGTGAGTACTACAAGCCCGACGGCGACACCGAGGCACTCTCCAAAGCCGTCTACGGTCAGCTCTAATAGTTAGTTTTCAACGACAAGTATTGTCCGGCAGTTTTTATGATAGTGTGTACGCAGGTTCCGAGATGAAATAGCACCCGGAGAGAGACTCGAACTACACGTTCGATCCGAGCCACGCGCCCAGGGTGAGCCCGTAGATGACGTGGCTCACGTGGAAGATCCACCGCTCGTCCGGGGCCAGGTCCAGCCCCAGGAGGCGCCCCAGGACGACCCGCGTTCCGAAGGCCGACATCCCCAGGCCGTACAGCGTCGCCAGAATGGTCCCCTGTCGTTCCCGGTGGACTTCAGCACCGCGGAGCCGGTGCTCGACGGCAGCGGTGAACGCAGTCCCACCGGCGATGCCGTAGAGGAAATGGAGGACGAGCGCCTGGATCGGGTAGTCGTCCGGGTCGCCGTTCCCCATATATTCCGCCCAGAACTCGGCCGTCGGCGGCAGAGAGTCGGTGATCGGCATCCGGAACAGCGTCATCACGGCCGTCGCGATGGCACCGCCCTTCACCCCGAGTCGAAGGGTGCCAGTCGTGCGCCGGCCGTCGTCGGAACGGTCGGGCGGTTGGCGGTGAGCGGTCGGTTCGACCCCGTTGTCGGCAGGGTCCGTCGTCGCGGACATGGAGAATCCGGATAGCCTACTACTCGCGGGCGTGTATGCGTACTTTCGGATCGGTTACGGGTAGAACAGCCACAGTGCGGCACCAACTGAGAGGTAAGTAAATAATAGCTACTAACCAACGAGCCACCAGAGTGTGACGCAGACAGCCGTTTATGCGGGCAGGCGTGGAACGTCCGGCGAGAGAGACACGTGATCGGACGCACGCAGTGGGCCATCGCCGAGGGGTACATCCCCGAGACCAGCCACGGCCCCGAACCCGAGATGACGAGCCACGAGACCGTCTGCTTCCTCAACGCCAGCACAGAGGACGCGCACGTCGAGATAACGATATTCTTCGAGGACCGAGAGCCAGTCGGGCCCTACGAGGTGACCGTCCCCGCCGAGCGGACGCGCCACGTCCAGTTCAACGACTTCGAGGACCCCGAACCGATACCCAAGGGGACAGCCTTCGCCAGCACGATCGAATCGGATCGACCGATCGTCTGCCAGCACACCCGTCTGGACTCTCGACAGGCCGAGAACGCCTTGCTCTCGACGACCCCCTACGCCGGAGAGCAGTGAGTGCGACACCCGTCGCGTGACCCCCAGCGGCATGCGAGAAAGGCGAGGGCGCCGTGATAGGGTGAGACTGGGAGACGGTAGCACGTCTGCCGGCGGTTTTCCGTCCGATTCGGAAGCCTTATACATCCCTCCGCGGATAGAGTGAAATGCAACAGGCAGCGCGCTGGTGGTGTAGTGGTATCACAGGACCCTGCCACGGTCCTAACCCGAGTTCAAATCTCGGCCAGCGCACTTCTACAGAAGCAACCCACGTAGCGACGCTGCAGCCACACCTGCAGTCTCTTGATCGTTAGGATTCGCCAGCCTGCTCTTCGTAGGTGTCTCCTTCTTTGGCTCCTTCCTCGGCCTCGGTGGCCTCGTCTTCGACCTCTTCCGTGTCGATCTGGACGGTCGTGCTCGTGGAGGACGGTTCCTCGGTGTGGGTTCGCGGTCCGCCCTCGCCGCCGAGGGGGATTTCGACGGGGAGCCGGTCCTGCAGGTCCTTGGCGATGGATTCGACGCGGTTGCGGACCGTCGCGACTTCCTCCTCGAACTCCTCGACGCTCCGGTCGACGTGGTAAACGTGGTCGCGCGGCAGGTGGCGCATCAGGTCGTTGCCTTCCTCGTCGGTGTCGACCGGCAACATCCAGTGGTCTTTCGCGTACACCAGTTCCTCGTTGTCGACGGTCATCTCGGTCCGGCCCTCCTCCGGGTCCTCGTAGACGATCGTCGCCTCGCCGAGTTCGAGCTGTTCCATGGTACACAGTATCTAGGTCACGGGGACGGTTATCCCCTCCGTCCGTCGGTTCAGTGAGATAACAGCGCGGTTGCACGAACGCGGTACTCGGGCGAAGGACTGGAACGGCAAAGCACTCATTCCCGGGGGCGGAACGGGGAGACATGATCGGCGTCGTCGGCGGTGGAATCGCGGGGATGGCCGCGGCCTACCGGCTCCAGCAGCGCGGCTACGAGGTGTGCGTGTTCGAGGCCAGCGAGGACCTCGGGGGACTGGCCGCCGTCTACGAGACGGCCGGCGACCCAATCGAGAAGTTCTACCACCACCTCTCGAAGTCCGAGGAGACTATCGTCGACCTCATCGGGGAACTTGGGCTCGGCGACCGGTTGGAGTGGCTGTACATGAGCAACGCGTTCTACGTCGACGGCGTCGTCCACCCGATGGACAAGCCCTGGGAGATCGCCGCGTACCCGCACCTCTCCCTGTACGACAAGTACCGGCTCGCCATGCTCACCATGGAAGTCGACGTCCGCGGCTGGCTCCCGTCCTTCGACACCTACGACGACCTCCGGGAGTTCGAGGACGTGCCCATCAAGGAGTTCCTGCTCGACCACACCACCCGGAGCGTCTACGAGAACTTCTGGGAGCCGCTGCTCGACGCGAAGTTCGGCTCCCGAAAGGAGGACGTCAGCGCCGCGTGGCTGCTCGGGCGCGTGAAGTTCCGTGGCGAGCGCGACCTCCTGCGCGGCGAGATCCTGGGGTATCCGAAGGGTGGCTTCGCCCCGTTTATCGACGCGCTCGTCGAGGCCGTCGGACGTGAGAACATCATCACGGGCGCACGCGTGACCGAACTCGATACCGACGGGGGGACAGTGCAGTCGCTCACCGTCGAAACCGACGACGAGACGAGGACCCACGACGTGGACGCAGCCGTCGTCGCGGCGATGCCGAACGTCCTGGAGGAGTTGACGGGCTACCCCTGCGACATCGACTTCCAGGGGACGGTGTGTTCGGTCTGGAGCATGGAGGAGTCGCTCACCGACACGTACTGGCTGAACATCGCCGACGAGGCGCCGTTCGGGGTGTTCATCGAGCACACGGACTTCGTCCCGCCCGAGCGCTACGGCGGGGAACACCTCTACTACACGGCCAGCTACGTCCAGGACCCCAGCGAGGACCTCTGGGGGATGAGCGACGACGAAGTCGAGGAGCTGTGGCAGGAGGGCATCGCCGACCTGTTCCCGCAGTTCGATGCCGAAATGGTAAACTGGGTGCAGACGGCACGGAACCCGCGGACAGCACCGGTCTACGAGCGCGGCTATCTCGACATGGTCGTCCCCTACGACCTCTCCGATGCGGTCGCTGAGGGAGTCTACTACGCGGGGATGGCGAGTCGGGCGCAGTACCCCGAGCGGAGCCTGAACGGTGCCATCGAGGCCGGCTTCGCGGCCGCCGACCGGGTGACCGACGCGGGCGAGCGACCCGCGAGCGGGTCCGATCCGGGTGACCGCGAACGACTCGCCGAGTGACCGCCGGGAGAGTCGGCGGAAACGGACCACATATTTAATGTGGGCCTCCGTGTGCCGGGTGTATGAGCGACGACGCAGTTCTCGTCTCCGTCGACGACCAGATAGCGACAGTGACGCTGAACAATCCGGACATGCGAAACGCCCTGACGGCAGAGGTGTCGGCGGGCATCGTCGACGCGCTCGACGAGATCGAACGGTCGGACGCGCGAGTCGTTGTCGTCGAGGGCGCGGGCAGCGCCTTTTGCGCCGGCGGCGACATCAACTCGATGATGGAGGGACTGTCCGGTGACATCCCGGCCTGGCGGAAGGCCGAAGAGATCATGGCGAGCCTCCACCGGGCCATCGAGCGGCTCATCCGTTGTCCGCTGCCGACGGTCGCGAAGATCGACGGCCAGGCCTTCGGCGCGGGTGCGAGCCTCGCCATCGCCTGTGACGTTCAGGCCGTCCACGAGGACGTGGACATGAGCTTCGCCTTCCGGAAAGTCGGGCTGGCCGTCGACTCCGGGACTTCCTGGATGCTGCCCCGGCTCGTCGGTGCGAACGTGGCGAAACGCCTCGTGTTGACGGGACAGGTCATCACCGCCGAGGAGGCCCAGGAACTGGGCGTCGTCACGGACGTCTACGACGACGAAGAGTACGAGGAGCGGACCGCCGAACTCGTCGCCGCCATCGCCGAGGGGCCGACGGTCGGGCTGAAGATCTCGAAGCGGCTCATCCGCCAGAACGCGACGAAGTCGCTCACCGAAGCGCTCGACGACGAGGCGACCGCGCAGGCGCTCGCACTCGGCAGTCAGGACCACGCCGAGGGAGCCAGCGCGTTCATGGAAGGACGCGACACCGAGTTCGAGGGACGGTAAGGCATCGTCGCGGGCGCGTTCTCTCAAACGAGCGTTTGACCTTAGAGAAAGCAGTTTATCGGGGAAACGGTACCGGTTGGTATGAAGCGACGCACTGTTCTCGCGACGATCGGAGCCACGACGGTCGCGACCGCTGGCTGTCTCAGCGACGCCGGCGATCGTCCGAACGACGACAACGGAACGAGTACCGACGGGACCGAGACGGACGACCCCGGAACGGCCGATCCGAAGGGAACGACGACGGCTGGGGACGAGACGAGGCCCACGCCGGACGACACGTTCGCGGACGTGGCGTGCCCCTCGTTCTCGGAGAGCGCCGACCGGACGGTCTGCTGGCACACCGCCGACCTCGACGCAGAACCGATCTATCTCGACGCCAACCCGGACGTCTTCGAGCCGACTCCCGGCGACGACAGCGTCGAGTCGGTCGAGTTCGTGTTGTACAACGACTCCGCTGCGGGATTCGGGCTGAACCCGTACGCCTGGGCCATCAAGCGCCGGACCGAAGACGGCTGGGCGCACGTCGCGCCCGAGGAATGGGTCGAACCGTGGTACACCGTCGACAGCGGGGAGACCTACACCTGGCGGCTGAGTATGACAGAGCGCACGCAGGCGATGGCCGAGCGGACGATGGCGATCACCGAGGACCTCGACGACGGGATCTACGCCTTCCAGATCACCGGGATCGCCGACGAACAGTCGGACGACCCCACGCACGTCGAGTGTCTCGCGCTGTTCGAGGTCGACCGCCAGGAGTGAGCCCGGTCCCGTCCGTCAGTCCGCGCCCGCTTCCTCGCCGTCCTCGGCGTCGACGCCGGGGGCGTCTGTCACGTCGACGTCGTCGGGTTCGTCCTGGCCGCCGACGACGAGCTCGCCGTCGTCGGTCTCGACGTACACGTCGTCGGCGAACCCGCCCTCCGCGTGGGGGTGTTCGGGGTCGTCGAGTTTCTCGGGGGTCGACGGGGCCTCGGCCACGCCGTCGGCCGGTTCGAACTCGCCCAGCGGGTCGGAGATGGTGATGCCCCATCGCTCGAAGAACTCGGCGTACCGGTCGTAGTGGTCGGCGAGTTCGTCGCTGGGGAACTCCATCATCTCCGTCCAGCCGTGGTTGTAGAAATCGAAGTTCGCCTGGACGTGGGTGATCTCACGAGCCTCGGCCTCGCTGTATCCCGAATCGAGCGCCGCGACGTAGGTGTCCATCGTGGCGTCGAAGAAGTCGTCCAAGTGCGCGCGGCGTTCCTCCTGTCGATCCTCGTCGGCCTTTTTCAGGAAGACCCTGGTGTGGAGGTCGACCAGCCAGTCGTTGGTTTTCTGGCCGACGACCGGCATCGTCAGCGCCTTCTTGGCTGCCCAGTGACGGACGTTCTGGCGGATTTTCATCTCGTCGTCTCGGTAAGGACGCAACACTCTAAAACGTCCCGGCTGCGGGCGCAGGGGGAGTGTGACCCGTGGCTACGGGGAGGGTGTGGCGACAATGGCGGAGATAGCAATGCACATTAGGCACGGTATGCAACGGGCCGTACATGAGCGCGTCGCACGTAATCATCGGTGACGGTATCGCGGGGAGTTCCGCCGCGGAGACCATCCGGGAAGAGGACCCCGATGCCGACATCACGGTCATCACGGAAGAGGGTGAGGCCCTGTACAACCGCATTCTCATCAAGGAGTTCGCCAAGGGGAAACTGCCCGAGGCACCCATCTCCATCCACGAGGAAGACTGGTACGCCGAGCGGGACATCGACCTCGAACTCGACACGGTCGTCACCGAGGTCGACACCGACGCCAAGGCGGTCCACACCTACGAGGGGGAGACCCACGAGTACGACAAACTCCTGATCGCGACCGGCGGGACGCCGACCCAGCTGCCGGTCGACAACTCCGACGCCGACGGCATCCACCACTTCTGGACGTTCCAGGACGCCCGGGCCATCCGGGAGAACGCGGCCGAGGCCGACACCGGCATCGTCGTCGGGGCCGGACTGCTCGGCATCGACCTGGCGGCCATCTGTGGCGCACAGGACGTCGAGGCCAACTACCTGATGCGCGGCAACCGCTGGTGGCGCTACGCGCTCTCGGAGGACGGGGCCGAAATCATCCACGACGCGCTCGAAGAACACGGCGTGACCCCCGTCTTCGACTCCGGCGTCGACCACTTCACGACCGACGACGACGGGCAGGTCACCGGTGCAGTCGACCCCAACGGCGAGGAGTACGACGGCGAGTTCGTCGGCGTCGCCATCGGCCTGAACTTCAACACGGAGTTCCTCGACGGGTCGGGCATCGAACTGGACGACGGCATCGTCACCGACGAGTACATGCAGACCAACCTGGAAGACGTCTACGCCGCCGGTGACATCACGCGCTTCTACGACACCATCCTCGGCGAACACACCCAGAACGGGGCCTGGGGCTCGGCCAAAGAGCAGGGCGCCATCGCCGGGATGAACATGGTCGCCGACGACGAGGAAGAGGCGTTCCGCTGGGTCTCCTCGTACTCGATCACCCACTTCGACTTCCCGTTCCTCTCCTTTGGCCACCCGACCATCGGCGACGACCACGCCGAGCGGAAATACTCCGACACGGAGTGGCGCCGCGTGGCGTTCAAGGACGGCAAAGTCGTCGGCGGCGTCCTCATCGGCGACCTGGCACCGCAGTCGAAGTTCAAACAGCTCATCCGCGAGGAACGCGACGTCGCGGACCAGAAGGAAGTCCTCCTTGAGGAGACCGTCGACCTGGACAAACTCGACGCCTCCGCGGAAGTCGAGTCCGAGTAAGCGCCGCTATCTTTTCGGTCGTCGAGCCGAACCGTTCGAACGTGATCCGGAGCCTCTACCGGCGGATCCGCGAGTGGGCGAGCCGCGACGAGGAGGCCCCCTTCGCCGGGTCGGAACTCGACCGCTCGGTGAACTACAGCCACGACGGTGCAGGCGGCGAGGGCGAGCGGGAACTGGAGCGGGCTCAAAAGGAGGCAGAGAAACTGACCGAAGTTCAGCAGGAGCGGTGAGGAGCAGTTGGCAGCGGCGAGTGCCAGCATCCGCGCGAGCTTGCGAGCGCGGTTCACTGTCAGAGCAAGCTCTGACAAGCCCCCGTTCGTTCCTGGAGTCTCTCACGGGGACACCGCGAGCGCGCCGCTGGCGCGTCTCGCGGCCTTTTTCACCCATGTACACGAGAGCTTGCTCTCGTGTGCCCACCAGAAATCTCCGATTTCTGGGGATGTTTTTGCCGCGAGTGGTTCCCGCAGGGCCAGCGGCCCGAGGAAACCCGAGCGGGAAAAAGATGGACCGACGGTCTTTTCTCCCGAGGTAGCAGAGCGATAGGTATGGACGGAGGCGGGAGCAGCGACATGACCCTGGCGTTCGAGCTCGACGCGCTCAAACAGCTCGCTCACCCGGACGAAGTGTTCAACGACGCACGCCAATGGAGCGAGTACGTCGGCGTCGTCTCCGAGAAGCCGACGTACGTCGTGACCAACTTCACGCGCAAACACCGCATCAGGCAGGACTTCTTTTCGGGCCCGCGCGGCCGCGAGGAGAGCCTGACGAACGTCAAATCCCAGTTCGAGACGGACCGGCACGTCTTCGTCGGCACTGACGAGGACGACGCCGACCTCGCCGAGAGCGTCGACTGGGAGTTCCTGCCCATCGAGGACGCCGCCGCGGCGGCCGAGTGGGACATGGGCGAACCGGAGTCGCCCGACCAGGACGCCGCGGAGAGCCGCGACGACTGGCCCTGATCGACGGCGAAGGACACTGTTTTTTCACGGAGACGGCCCATTCTGCGGACATGTCCCTGCAAATCGACGACGCCCTCCGAGAGGGGTTCCAGCGGACGTTCGCACGGAGCGGCCTGCTGCTGGTCGCCGTGTTCGTCGCGTTCGGGTTCGCCAACGCCGTCATCTCGCAGTCGCTCTCACAGCAACTGTTCGAGTGGATGACGTCGTTCGACCAGCCCATCCCACAGGAGGGGGCACCGTTCGGTCCCCGGATGGACCAGGAAACGCCGTTCGCACTGCCGATCCCGCTGCCAGCGCTCGCGCTGTTGTCGCTGCTCACGGTACTGATCGCGGAGGCAATCCACATCGTCGCGATCCGCGTGTTCGCCAGCGAGAACACCGAGTCGATACCGGATGGCGCGGCGACACGACGGATCGGCCTGGCGACGATCAACGGCGTGGTCGGCGGGATCGTCGCGGGAGTCCTCACCGTCCTCGGACTGATCCTCCTGATCGTCCCGGGGATCTACGTCGCCATCTCGCTGTTTTTCGTCAGACAGGAGATCGCCGTCGCGGACAAGAACTTCGTCGACGCCCTGGCCGATAGCTGGAGCCTGACCGACGGCGACCGCTGGGAGTTGCTCGGCCTCGCGATCATCGTGATCGTGATCAATCTCGTCGCGAGCAGCCCGACCACGGTCCTGTTCTTCCTCGACCAGGCCATCGGGACGGCCGTGAGTCTCGTCGTCAGCGGGCTCACCACCGTCTTCGGCATCGCCGTCGCGACGCGCGCCTACGAACAGCTCCGCCGCGAGCGCGAGGCCGACCTCGGCCTCGACGGTGAGAACGGGAGCGACGACGTGGCAGGCACCGACACCGGCTGGAACACCGGCAACAACGGGGTCTGATCCCGGCGTTTTTCTCCGATGAGGTCGTAGTTCGCGTGATGACAGACCCCGAGATCGACGTGGAGGTCGAGGTAGAGGTCGGCGTGGATTCGGACGAAATCGACGTCGAGATCGGCGAGAGCCGCGAGTTCGAGGCGGAACTGGAGGCCGACGGGCTCGAAATCGAGATCGAGGCCGAAATCGAGGTCGACGGCGCGGTCGACGACGAGACCGAGGGGAAAGGGTACGTCGAACTGGACGCCGAAGACGCAGAGGACGCGCCCGATGAAACGGCAGACGAGGCGAACTCGGAAGCTGCCGAGGACGACGCGGAGTAACCGGTCGACGGCGCGTCGTCCGGGTTCGCGTCGTTTAACCGGATGAAGTCCCAACCGGGACCAATGGCAGAACCGCGTGTCCCGGGATCGGGGGGAGACGGCATCGAGTTGCCCTGCGGCGAGACGATCACACCCCACGACCTCGACATGGGGTTGCGGGAGTTCGAGTGCGCCTGTGGCGACAGCCACGCGGTCGTCATGGACATGCACCCGCTGGGTCGGTTCGTCCCGGAATCGCTGGCCGACGTGCTGCGGGCCACGGTCGAACCCGCCGACGAGTTCGACGAGTTCACCACCGCACACCTGATGGGCATCGTCATGGAGGAGTTCCCCGAGGCCGTCGTCGCCGAGGACCTCTCGGAGGACGGCCAGGTGGGCTACGCGATGCTGTGGCTCAGCGACTTCGACTCGCGGCGACTCCACGAGGTGGTCGTGGAACTGCTGGTCGAACTCATGGAACACGCCATGAGTCACGCCGGCGACGACGACGCGATGGCCGAGTTCGAGGCGCAGATGCTCGAATTCGACGTCGCGGAGTTCGTGGACGCGTACCGCCGCGAACGGGACTTCGAGTCCGAACACGATTCGGCCATATAATAGCTCAACTGCCAGTCCCAACAATACCAGGTAGAGGCAATACTTCAGTGTGAGATTTTGAGAGAGTGTCGCTTCTATCCAGTGGCTATTTTATTGGTTTTGTAATGAATACCAGAGATAATCTTAGCTCTTTAATCCCAACACAGGGTAGCAGCATCGGCGAAATCAATCAACCATGAGCCGAATCTCGATATCGGGCCGGCAAAGTCTTCACGCTCTAGTGCATCCTGACGTGCCCTATCGAGATTCCTGCTACAGGCGTGATGACAGTCATGAATACGTTGCTTTTGCTCCCTAGTTAGAGGTGCTAAGCCCCGATAATCATCACCCAAGGACCACCGACGCCATTTGAGGTCGCTATTTTCATTGGGAAATCTCTCATACAGTTGCCTAAAATCCTGATGTAGAAAATCCCTCTCAGAATTTCCTTCTTCATCTGGATCCACCGCTCCAAGACGGCGAGCACTCAGATCTGAGAGACGTTCATATGAGTACCGTTCTCTGAGTGTTTCCAGGCGTTCCTGCAAGAAACCCTCGTTGTTGGATGGGTCAGGTTCGTTTGGGAGTTGTTGGTCGGACAGGTTTATGCCGTCGTTGTCCGCACTCATGACACTAAATTGTCGAGATGGCGGAATAAGTTTTTGGACACGCTATTAACACTGAACAAACAGGTAATTGAGAATATAAGTGAAGATTATAAGAATACCCTCATTCTTTGGAATGCATATATTATACAGGGGAAAAACACAGGTCTACCCTTTTGTGTAGTGAATCTATTCTCGTCCGACGGATGATGACACGGCCAGAGCGGGAGCCGTTACGTGGTTTGTGACGTGTTCACGTCCGACGTATGTCTGACGCTGTTTAATGTGATAGCAGGGCGTGTGTATTCGTATGCGCTTACGTCAGGGCGAGTTCGAACGGATCCGGTCCGTGCTCGACGACACTGACGCCGACGAACCACTGACAGCGCGTGAGATTCTGGACCTGCTGGACGAACACGGCGAGGAGTTCGAGAGTGCCCACCGCATCGCGACGGTGCTCGGCCGCCGTGCGGAGACGGGTGACGTCGAGGTCATCCGGGACCAGCCCTACCGATATCGGTTCCAGGACGGTTCGTGATCGCCGTGGACCGGCGGCCGGTGTCAGTATTCCGTCATGTCCAGGACCGTCCAGTGTGCCGTCGACGCGGGCGTGTCCCGTGACGGGACGACAACGGCATCGACAAGCGTGTTTTCCGGAGGTAAGTGTACGCAATCGGTATCAAAACTTGATCTTCTGGTGGGAGTTTCAGAAGCGATGATGATATCAATGAGAAGCAACCAATACTGCGATAGACACGAGTCCCCCGACTCGAACGGCTGTTCGCCCTCCAACAGCGAACATCGGGGCACCAATACCGTTGGCGACAGACCGAACAGTCGGAGTCGGGGACGGGATCGATCGAACCGTGACACGGAACGAAGACAGAAGGGATATATCGGCGACCGATAAACAATCGCCGAGCACGATGTCAGTTCGGCAGCAGGTCCCCGACACCACGAGACGGCAGTTGCTGGCCGCGGCGAGCGTGGGAGCCGCGGGTTCGACCAGCGGGTGTCTGGGACGGCTGCGGTCGATCTTCGGCTGGCAGATCAACGGGTCGGTGAGTCTCAAAATCGGGACGCTCCCGGCCGACACCGACCCGTACGCATTACGCATCGCACGGCAGGTCAAAGACTGGTTCTCGACGGCGGGGATCAACACGCAGGTCGTCCCGATGGCCGAGAAGGAACTGCGCCAGCAGGTCCTGTTACAGCACGGGTTCGACGTGTTCGTCGGCCGACTCCCCCACGCAAAGCGGCGGCCGGACGAACTCTACTCGCTGTTACATTCGACGGGCGTTCCCTCCCCCGGCTGGCAGAACCCCTTCGGGTACGCGAACCTCCGGGTCGACGACTTACTGGAGAGCCAGCGGCGGGCGACCGGATCGGAGCGATACGACGCGGTCGCCGGTATCCAGCGCAGTATCGCTCGGACCCAGCCCTTTAGCATCGTCGGGTTCCCCGACGACATCCGAGCCGCTCGCAGCGATCGGTACACGAACTGGGAGAGCGCCGACCTCCGCTCGCCGCTGGGCTATTTCACGCTCGAACGCGCCGGCGGCGACGTCGAGACCCCCGGTGAACTCCGGGTCGCGACGACGCGTGGACGGACGGTCGGGAACCTCAATCCCCTGGCCGTCGAGTTCCGCGACCGCGGGCCGATCACCGACCTCCTGTACGACTCCCTGGGTCGTCGATACGGGGACGGCGGCACGGTCGAGCCGTGGCTCGCGAGGTCCTGGGAGTTCGAGGACGGCGGCGAGGAGCCCCGGGTGGAAGTCCGGATACGCCCGGACCTCGTCTGGCACGACGGGGAGTCCCTGACCGCCGAGGACGTGCGGTTCACTTATGACTTCCTCCGGGATACGAGCGCCGACACCAACGAGAGCCGGATCCCGGTGCCGCGGTACCAGGGGGAAACGAGTATCGTGAACGAGGTCCGCATCCTCGGCAGCAACAGGATCGAACTCCAGTTCACGGACTGTTCGCGGGAGGTGGCCATGCAGGCACTGACCGTTCCGATCCTCCCGGCCCACGTCTGGCGACAGCGGCGGAATCCCGCGACCGTCGGCGGACTGTCGGTCAGCGACATGGTGACCGAAGCGCTGGTGACGGACAACATCCCCCCGGTCGGGAGCGGACCGATGCAGTTCGAGAACGATCCCGGGGGACGGCTCGTCCTCACGCGGTTCGACGACCACTTCCTCCACAACCGGACGACCCTCGACGGGCCGGACTGGCTGGACGACGGGCTGGCGTTCGACCGGCTGGTCGTTCGCGTGGCCGTCTCGGAGCTGACCGCCGCCGGCTCGGTGGCGGACGGGACCGTCGACGCGGCCGTCTCGCCGCTCGGGGCGAAAGCGATTCCCAGCATCGAGGACAGCGACGAGACCGAGCAACTGGTCGAACAGTCGCCCTCGTTTTACTTCGTCGGCTACAACGCACGGCGCTCGCCGCTGACGAACCCCCGGTTCCGGCACCTGCTGGGTCGGCTCATCGACGAGAAGTACATCGTCGAGGAGGTGTTCGACGGGCACGCGACGCCGGGCGTGAGTCCGCTGACGGGGAGCGACTGGCTCCCGTCCGACCTGGAATGGGCCGACGGCGACCCCATAACCCCGTTCTACGGCTCGGACGGCGAACTGGATCTGGAACAGGTAGAACAAGCCCTCCGACGGGCCGGCTACCAATACAACGACGGAAACGTCGTGAAACGGTAATTCGTGGTCGAAATACCCTTCTCCGCACAGGTCATCGCCGTCGTTCTCAGCCTCGTCGGCGTCGCGGCCCTGACCATCGTCGGACCGCGACAGCTGAAAACGACCGCCAGGTCGTTCCGCGACCGCTTGCGGGCCGCCGGCCCGTCACTGGGCGTGCTCGCTGTCGTCCTCGTCCTCAACAGTCTCATCCGGGACGCCGGGGGCGACCTCTCGTGGCTCATCGGGATCAACATCACCGGGTACATCCACGCCATCGAAGGGGCGATCGTCGCGGACATCCAGTCGCTGGCGACGCCAGCGCTGACCGAGTACTTCTCCTTCATCTACGTCTACGGCTACGCGTTCCTGCTGATCTTCCCGGTCGTGTTGTACCTCGCACTGGAGAACGCGGAGCCGTTGCGGGAGATGACCATCGCCTACACGCTGAACTACGCCATCGGACTGGTGTGTTACACCCTCTTTATCTCCTTTGGCCCGCGTAACCTCATCGCCGAGCAGGTCCAGTCGCTCCTCTACACCGACTGGCCGAAATCACAACTCATCACCAGCCAGGTCAACCGGAACACGAACGTCTTCCCCTCGCTGCACAGTTCGCTCTCGACCACCGTCGCCCTGCTGGCCTACCGGACCAGAGCCGAGTACCCCGCGTGGACCTACCTGGCGATCCCGATCGGAACGAGCGTCGCCATCGCGACGATGTACCTGGGCATCCACTGGGCGACCGACGTCGTCACCGGGATCGCGCTGGGGGTCTTCAGCGTCTACGCGGCCGAATGCATCCGGAAGCGCACGGCCTGACGCGTCGCTCGACCGGGCCAGACGCCGACGTGGACGTGAATACGAATTTCGAAATTCGATTGCGACGTTCGCAATCTTTCGCCGAACTTATTACGATGTACGAACTCGGGTCGGGTAATGACAGAGGGTACAGACGAGCGTCCGACGATTCTACTCATCGGGAGCGGCCCCATCAAGATCGGGCAGGCGGCGGAGTTCGACTACTCCGGCGCTCAGGCCTGCCGCGCGCTTCAGGAGGAGGGAGCGCGAGTCGTCCTGGTGAACTCGAACCCGGCGACGATCATGACGGACCCGGAGATGGCCGACAAGGTGTACATCGAGCCGATCAACACCGAGGCCATCGCCGAGATCATCCGGAAGGAGAAACCCGACGGCGTCATCGCCGGCCTGGGCGGCCAGACCGGCCTGAACGTGACGGCCGAACTCGCCGAGGAGGGCGTCCTCGACGAACACGACGTCGACGTGATGGGCACGCCGCTGGACACCATCTACGCGACCGAGGACCGCGACATGTTCCGCCAGCGCATGGAAGCGATCGACGAGCCGGTCCCCGAATCGGTGACCATCGAGTCCATGGACGAGGTCGAGGACGCCGTCGAGGCCGTCGGCGGTCTCCCGGTCATCATGCGGACCACCTACACGCTGGGTGGCCAGGGATCCGGCGTCATCGGCGACATGGACGAACTGAAAGAGGCCACGCGGAAGGGCCTCAGTCTCTCGCGTGACAACCGCGTGATGATCACCGAGTCCATCGACGGCTGGATCGAACTGGAGTACGAGGTGATGCGGGACGCCGACGACTCCTGTATCATCATCTGCAACATGGAGAACATCGACCCGATGGGCATCCACACCGGCGAGTCCATCGTCGTCACGCCCAGCCAGGTCATCCCGGACGAGGGCCACCAGGAGATGCGCAACACGGCGCTGAAGGTGATCCGCGAGCTGGGCATCCAGGGCGGCTGTAACATCCAGTTCGCCTGGCACGACGACGGGACGCCCGGCGGCGAGTACCGCGTCGTCGAGGTCAACCCGCGCGTCTCACGGTCCTCCGCGCTGGCCTCGAAAGCGACCGGCTACCCGATCGCCCGCGTCACCGCGAAGGTCGCGATGGGCAAGCGCCTCCACGAGATCGAAAACGAAATCACCGGCCAGACCACCGCGGCCTTCGAGCCCGCCATCGACTACATCGTGACGAAGGTGCCCCGGTGGCCAAAGGACAAGTTCCGCGACGTGGAGTTCGAGCTCGGCCCGGCGATGAAATCGACCGGGGAAGCCATGTCCATCGGTCGGACCTTCGAGGAGTCGATGCTGAAGGCGCTCCGTTCCTCCGAGTACGACCCCGCGGTCGACTGGGACGACGTGAGCGACGAGGAGCTCGAAAGCCAGTACCTCGAACGGCCGACGCCGGACCGCACGTACGCGGTCTTCGAGGCCTTCGAGCGCGGCTACACCGTCGAAGAAATCAACGAGCTGACCGAGATCCGCGAGTGGTACCTCGAACGCTACCAGCGCATCGCCGATGCCGCGACGGGCGCGGCGGCGGGCGACTTCGAAACGGCCGGGAACGTCGGGTTCACCGATCACGAGATCACGGCCATCGCGGGCGGGGAGTTCAACGACACCCACGCCTCCTGGCTCCCCGATCGCGACGAGGCCAATCAGGTCGGCACCGAAGTCCAGACTGACGGTGCTGGCATTACTGTCGAGGACGTGGAAGCCGAGACCTCCCCGCGGACGTTCAAACAGGTCGACACCTGCGCGGGCGAGTTCGCCGCCTCGACGCCGTACTACTACTCCGCCCGAGAGCCGCTCTCGGGACTCGGCCGCGACGAGGTCCAGGTCGACCGCGACGTCGAGAGCGTCGTGGTCGTCGGCGGCGGCCCGATCCGCATCGGCCAGGGCGTCGAGTTCGACTACTGTTCGGTCCACGCGGTCCGCGCGCTGGAGGAAGCGGGCATCGACGCGCACGTCATCAACAACAACCCCGAGACGGTGTCGACGGACTACGACACCTCCGACGGCCTCTTTTTCGAGCCGATCACGGCCGAAGAGGTCGCCGACGCCATCGAGGCGACGGGTGCCGACGGCGTGATGGTCCAGTTCGGCGGGCAGACCTCCGTCGACATCGGCGAGCCCCTCGAAGACGAGATCGCCCGGCGCGGGCTCGACTGTGAGATCATGGGGACCGCCGTCGAGGCGATGGACCTGGCCGAGGACCGCGACCGCTTCAACGGGCTGATGGACGACCTGGGCATCGCTCAGGCCGAGGGGAGTACGGCGACCTCCGAGGCAGAGGCGCTCGAAACCGCCCGCTCGATCGGGTATCCCGTCCTCGTGCGCCCGAGCTACGTGCTCGGCGGCCGCGCGATGGACGTGGTGTACAACGACGAGGACCTCAAGACCTACATCGAGGAGGCGGTTCGGGTCTCCCCGGACAAGCCGATCCTCATCGACGACTTCCTCGCCGACGCCGTCGAACTGGACGTCGACGCCGTGGCCGACGGCGACGACGTGCTCATCGGCGGCATCATGGAACACGTCGAGACTGCGGGTGTACACTCCGGCGACTCGGCGTGTATGATCCCACCGCGCTCGCTCTCGGAGGATACCCTCGAACGCGTCCGCGAGGTCACCGAGGACATCGCGACCGCGCTGGACACGGTCGGCCTGCTGAACGTTCAGCTGGCCGTTCGCGACGGCACGGTCTACGTGCTCGAAGCGAACCCGCGTTCCTCGCGTACCGTCCCGTTCGTCTCGAAGGCGACGGGCGTTCCCATCGCGAAACTCGCCGCGAAGGTCATGGCAGGCATGTCCCTGGACGAGTTGGACGTGGACGAGCAGATTCCCGACCAGGTCTCGGTCAAAGAGGTCGTCCTGCCCTTCGACCGCCTGCCGGGCAGCGACCCGCGCCTCGGCCCGGAGATGAAATCCACTGGTGAAGTCATGGGCACGGCTGGTTCGTTCGGCAAGGCCTACCAGAAGGCCCAGATGTCCGTCGGCAAGCCGATTCCGCTGGAGGGCGACGCCATCGTGGACCTGCCGGTCATCGGCTTCGAGGAGCACTTCGACGTCACCGACCTCGACGACTACGAGGACGTCGAGGCCATCAAGCAGCAACTGCGCGACGGCGAGATCGACCTGGTCGTCTCGCGCAACCGCGAGATCCTGGAGATCTGTGTCGAGGAGACCATCACGTACTTCTCGACCCGCGAGAGCGCCGAAGCAGCCCTTGAGGCCATCGAATCGGCCGACCAGCCGCTGAACGTGCAGGACGTGGCCGCCCGCCCCAAGGACCGCCGGAACTGGGGCCAGTAAGTCACTCCGCGACCGCGCCGTCCTCGCCGAGCGCGTCGTGATACGCCGTCCGGTAGCGGGCTATTTTTCGGAACAGGATCGCGAGCCAGACCCCGTCGTAGAGGACGATGAAGCCGACGAACACCGGGAACGAGAAGGGGATCACCGTCGGCAGGTACGTGACGGCCGTGTTGTAGAGACCGTGGATCAGCGTCGCGACGAGCAGTCCCTTGACGACGATGGCCGCCGCGTGCTCCTCGTTGAACTTCGCGAGTCCGAGGTAGTAGCCGGCGAAGGCCGAGTAGATGACGTGGCCCGGGCCGGCGAGGGACCTGACGCTGGCGATGCCGATGGTGGCCGGGAGCACGCTCGCCCCGCCCTGGACGGCGTCGAGGTAGACGGCCGTGATGTAGAGGACGTTCTCGATGAACGCGAAGCCGAGGCCGGCGACCGCGCCGTAGACCGCCCCGTCGACGACGGCGTCGAACTCGTCCAGGCGGAACGCGTAGAACCGGACCGCCAGCCACTTGACGAACTCCTCGACGGGGCCGACGACGAGGAAGAAAAACAGCGCCATCCCGACGACCGGAATCGCGGCGAACAGCCCGCCGAACAGCGAGTTGACGACCGCCGCGAAGCCGGCGAAAAAGACGCCGAGCAGGAAGGTCACGACCAGCGACGCGGCCGACTCGCGTAACGTGGGGTCACCGTACCAGATGTAGGCGGCGAGGGCGAAGGCCGGGACGACCGAGAGGACGGTCAACGCGCCGAGCGTGGGGTTTCGGAGGACCGCAAAGCCCGTGAACGCGACCTGAGCGAGGATGATGACCACCGCGAGCGCCAGGACCAGCGGCCGTTTGCCGGCCGACAGTCCCCTGGTGATCCGAACCGAGACGCCGTCCAGTACCGTCCGGTTCTCCCACGTCGCGATGTCGTAGAGGTCGCGTGACTCCCCCAGTGACCGCTCTATCGGGTCGCGGTCCGAAGCCATGGTCGCCAGCAGTCACGGCGTGGTAGTAAAACTGGGGGCGATCAGGGAGAGTCGGGCAACGATGACCGTGGGGACAGTTCGATTGACGAGCGGTTGAGGAGGGACTAACCGTCTGCCGTGCATACACGAACACAATGTACGGTCGATCCACTGCCGCGTTCGACAGTTCTTGGAGGCCGATCTAGATGAGCGGCCCCCATCAGGACCAGCCGCTCGTGACCGCCGGCGCGGCTCTCGACGACGCCGATGCCGCGGTCGTGATGGTCCACGGCCGCGGCGCGACCGCCCAGAGCATCATCGCGATGGCCGAGGAGTTCGACCAGCAGCAGGTCGCCTACCTCGCGCCCCAGGCCGCCAGCAACACCTGGTATCCCAACTCCTTCCTCCAGCCCATCGAGTCGAACGAACCGGGACTGTCCTCGGGACTCCAGGCCGTCGGCGACGCGATCCAGACGGCCGCCGACGCGGGGATTCCCACGGATCGAACCATGCTGGTCGGGTTCTCCCAGGGCGCGTGTCTCGCCACCGAGTACCTCGCGCGGAACGCGACCCGCTACGGCGGCCTGGCCGCGCTTTCCGGCGGCCTCATCGGCCCCGACGACACGCCGCGGGACTACGACGGTTCCCTCGAAGGAACGCCAGTGTTTCTCGGGTGTAGCGACGTGGACCCCCACATCCCGGCCGAGCGCGTCCACGAGACCGAGGCCGTCCTCGGCGGGATGGACGCCGACGTGACGAAACGGCTCTACGAGGGAATGGGTCACGGCGTCAACGCGGACGAACTCGACTCCGTCAGGAGAATGGTGGCCGCGCTCGCGGACGGGGACGACGACTGACGGCCGTGTCGTGCCCACGACAGACAGTTCCGAGCCAGCGTTATCCCGATGGCGTTCCTAGGGACTGATATGCCGGCAGACATCCCCGGAATCCATCACGTCACCGCGATCGCGAGCGACCCGAGTCGCAACCTGGCGTTCTACACGGAGACGCTCGGGCTTCGGCTCGTCAAACAGAGCGTCAACCAGGACGACACCTCGGTGTACCACCTGTTCTACGGCGACCACGGCGGCAGTCCGGGAACGAGCATGACCTTCTTCCCCTACGCCGGTGCCCAGCCGGGCCAGGTCGGGACCGGACAGGTCCAGACCACGCAGTTCCTGATTCCCGAGTCGGCGGTCGACTACTGGACCGACCGGCTGGCCGAAGCCGGCGTCGACGCCGACGACCCGGTCGAGCGGTTCGGCGACACGGTGATTCCCTTCCGTGACCCGGACGGCCTCCCGCTGGAACTCGTGGGGCGCGCGGACGCCCCTGCGGGCGATCCGCCCGAGGGGCCAGTACCCGAAGATCACGCGATTCGGGGCTTCTTCGGCGTGACGCTCTCGCTGACCGAGGGTGGATCGACGGCGTCCCTGCTGGAGACGATGGGCTTTCGCGAGGGCGAGAGCAAGGGGCACCGTCAGCGCTACGAGGCCGACGGCGACCTGGGATACGTCGTCGACATCGTGGAAGACCCGCAGGCACCCCGGGGCCAGCCCGGCGCGGGCACCGTCCACCACGTCGCGTTCCAGGTGACGGCCGAGGAACAGGCCGAGTGGCGCGAGGTCTTACAGGAACACGGTCTACGACCCACAGAGATCATCGACCGGAAGTGGTTCGAGTCGGTGTACGCCCGGACGAACGGCGGCGTCCTCTTCGAGTTCGCGACGGAAGAACCGGGCTACACGGTCGACGAGGAGTTGGAGTCCCTCGGCGAGCGACTGGTCCTCCCCGAGTGGTTCGAGGACCAGCGCGAGCAGATCGAGGCGAGTCTCCCCGAACTCTGAGAGCGCGCTCGGTCGCGGCCGTCGCAGTCGCGGGGCAGCTATTTCCGCCCGGCGGTGGAGTACCAGACACCATGGCTTTCGACCCGGAGACAGTCGAGACGATCGCCTTCGACTCGTACGGCACGCTCGTCGACGTGTCGTCCGTCGAAGACGCCCTCTCGGAACACGTCGACGACGCCGAGGTGGTGGCCAGGCTCTGGCGGGAACGGTCGCTGCAGTACGCGATGGTCGGCAACGCCATCGACGAGTACGACTCCTTTTTCGAGTTGATCCGCCACGCGCTCACGTACGCCCTGGACGTACACGGCATCGATCTGGACGATGACGAACGCGAGGATGTCCTCTCGGCGTACGACGATCTCGACGTGTTCGCCGACGTCCACGACGGGATGGAGCGGCTTCGAGACGCGGGCTACGACCTCTATATCGTCTCGAACGGGAGCGAGTCGATGCTGTCGACCCTCGTCGACCACGCCGACCTGGAGGGGTACCTCGAAGACACGATCAGCGCCGAGGAAGTCGAGCGGTACAAGCCGGTCCCGGACCTGTATCGCCACGCGGCCGAGCGGATCGGCACGCCGATCGAGGAGATCGCCTTCGTCGGTGCCGGCTGGTGGGACGTGCCGGGCGCGATGAACGCCGGGATGCAGGGCGTCTGGATCAACCGACAGGAGACGCTCTGGGGGCCCTACGACGTCGATCCCGACATGACCGTCGAGACGTTCCACGACGTGGCCGACGAACTCGGCGCGTGAGGGGGTCGGGTCCGGGCAGTGGACCACGAGTGCCTCACATACGACCCGCAAACGCTCTCCCGGTTCGACGCCTTTCCCCTGCAATGACAGCGATCGAGGTCACACGCGAAGACGAGTACGCGACGGTCGTTATCTCGAACCCGGAGCGAAAGAACGCGATCAGCGCCGCGGCCTGCCAGGAGATGGCTGCCGAGTTACGCTCGCTGGCGACAGACGACGAGATTCGCTGTGTCGTCGTCGCGGGCGCGGGCGAGGACTTCTGTTCGGGTATCGACCTCGCGGAGGGTATCGGCGGTACGAGCGTGAGCCAGGAACTCGAAACCGGCCTGAACGCCATCGCGACGGCCCTGCTCCGAATGGGGAAACCGACCCTCGCCCGCGTGACGGGCGCGGCCGTGGGTGCCGGGGCCTCCATCGCGACGGCCTGCGATTTCGTCTACGCCGAGGCGGGCGCGCAGTTCGGCTGGGGCTTTACCGACATCGGTCTCGCGCCCGACACGGGTGCCACCTACGTCCTGCCGCGACTCGTCGGGGTCCGGCGCGCGCTGGACCTGCTCATGACCGGCCGCCGGGTCGACGCCGAGCGAGCCGTCGAGTTAGGCATCGCCACCGAGGCGATTCCGGGCGACGCGTTCGATGAGACGGTCGCCGAGCGCGTGGCGACGCTGGTCTCGCGGCCGACGCTGGCGCTGGGTGAGACGAAGCGACTGGTTCAGCGCAACAGCCACCGCTCGCTCGAAGAAGCACTGCGCGCGGAAGCCCGCGCACAGGAACGGATGGTCGTGACCGACGACTTCAGCGAGGGCGTGCAGGCCTTTTTCCAGGGACGCGACCCCGACTTCGAGGGGGCGTAGCGACGAACCGGCGTCGCCTGGCCGGCCGAATCGACAGCCACAGGCCGCCGGCAGTCACTCGAAGTCGACGAGCGGCTTGATGATGTCGTCCGCTTTTTCGTCCATCATCTCGAAGGCGGTTTCTATCTCGTCGAAGTCGAACTCGTGTGTGGTCATCTTCGTCGGGTCGACGCGGTCCCGCTCTAGCAGTCGGAGGAGCCGACGAATCCGGAGCCGACCACCAGGACAGAGCGAAGTTACGATGTCGATTTCGGCCATGCCGACGCCCCACTCCTCCCGGGGTATCCGTCGGAACTCGCCGTCGCCGTGGTAGCCGACGTTCGAGACCGTTCCGCCGGGTTTGGCCACGCGGATACAGTCCTGTAGCGTCTGGTCGGCCCCCAGCGCTTCGATGGCGACGTCGACCCCCTCGCCGTCGGTGCGTGCCAGGATTTCCTCGACCGGATCGGCTTCTGCGAAATCGACGACGTGGTCGGCCCCGTACTCGCGGGCCAACTGTTTGCGCCTCTCGGCCGTCTCGACCGCGATGACGTCCCCAGCGCCCTGGAGGCGCGCACCCTTGGTAGCCATGAGTCCGACCGGGCCCTGTGCGAAGACGGCCACGGTACCACCCATCGGGATCGCACCGCGCTCCGCGGCGACGAATCCCGTCGACAGCATGTCTGCAGTGTAGACCGCCTCGTGATCCGAGACGCCATCCGGGACGTGCGCGAGGTTGCCGTCGGCGTCGTCGACGTGGAAATACTCCGCGAAGACGCCGTCTTTGACGTTGGCGAACTTCCACCCGCCGAGAGCCTGGTTGGACTGTGACGGGTGCCCGTCCTGTGCAGCCGCGGAGTTCCAGTCGGGCGTGATCGCACCGACTGCGACACGGTCACCGGCCTCGAAGTCGTCGACCAGTTCGCCCACTTCGTCGACCACTCCGACCGCCTCGTGGCCGAGCGTCAGGTCCTCGCGCTCGCCGATCGCGCCGTGGACCGTGTGACAGTCAGAGGTACAGATCAGTCCCTTCGTCGGTCGCACGATGGCGTCGCGCGGACCCGGGTCGGGACGCTCCTTCTCGACGATTCCTGTCTCGCCAATCGACTGCATTACGAATGCTTTCACGGACGCTCCCTCAGTTCGTCCAGTCGCGCTCCATCGCCATAGAACCGCAGGTGGCTTGCAGCGTCGTTGCTAGCTGCGTACTCGCGACCCGTTCCACGGCCGGGTTCCGAGCGCTCACCGAGTGCCCTCGTACGAATTATTGCTCGTGGGCACTACGTATCGCCGCGAGGAGCGGGGCTTTCTCTACCGTATAATGGAGGTGAGTCTCACACTCACAATCCGACGCGCCAAAGCCCGGGACAACTGTCTCGCCCACCTCGTCGATAGCATCGGCGACCCGACACTCGATGTCGACCTCGGCCGAGCGGACCACAGTCTCGATACGCGAGGGGGTATCGCCGAGCAAGTAGTCGACGTGCCAGTGGCGGGCGTCGCGGTCCCCGGCGGCGATTTCCATGTGGCGGTCGACGCGTGCGAACCCGCCGGGACCGAACGCGCTGCCGGTGTAGGCGTAGTAGCCGGCGGGGAACCGGTGCTCGCCGAGTGCGCCGACGGCCACAGTCGCCGCTTCCGGAAGGTTGACGAGTATGGTGTACGTGCCTGTGACCACACCGGGGCCTTTCACCCCCGCCACAATCGACCTTCCGGTCGCGTTGACACGCGGTGACGGTGTCAATTGCTACCATAAACGGGTTTAAATACGGGTGGCACTAACCGGAGGTGAAGGCCACTCCCGGCTTTCGATGCAAATCATGCAGGGAAACTCACAACAGCAGGCGTACGACCGGGGGATCACTATCTTCTCCCCGGACGGGCGTCTCTATCAGGTCGAGTACGCACGCGAGGCCGTCAAGCGCGGAACCGCCAGCGTCGGCGTCCGCACGACTGACGGCGTCGTCCTCGCGGCCGACACACGCGTTCGCTCTCCACTCCTGGAGCGGTCGAGCGTCGAGAAACTCCACAAGATCGACGACCACGTCGGCATCGCCAGCGCCGGCCACGTCGCCGACGCCCGCCAGCTGATCGACTTCGCCCGGCGGGACGCGCAGGTCAACCAGCTGCGCTACGACGAGCCGATCGACGTCGAGTCGCTCACCAAGGACATCACCGACCAGATCCAGCAGTACACCCAGACGGGCGGCGCGCGCCCGTTCGGCGTCGCGCTGATCGTCGGCGGCATCCAGAACGGCGAACCGCGCCTGTTCGAGACCGACCCCTCGGGGACGCCCTACGAGTGGCAGGCCCTGGCCGTCGGTGGCAACCGCGAGGACCTCCTCAGCTACTTCGAAGACGAGTACCGCGAGGACCTGGATCTCGACGGCGGGATCGACCTCGCGCTGTCGGCCCTCGCCGAAGTCGGTGACAAGGAAGTCACGCCCGAGGGCGTCGCCCTGGGGACCATCGACGTCGAGACCGAGCAGTACCGCCAGCACACCGACGAGGAGATCGAAACCTACCTCGAAGACGTCGACACCGAAGGTGAGGAAGAATGACTGACTGGAATCACGGCATGGACCCGACACAACAGCCCAGCCTCGACGATGGCATGCAGAGTCCCTACGAACCGGAACTCGGCACGCTGCCGTCCTCTGGCAACGACGAGGAGACCGTAAACAAGACGGGGACGACCACCATCGGCATCGCGACCGACGACGGCGTCATCGTCGCGACCGACCGCCGCGCGTCGCTGGGCGGTCGCTTCGTCTCGAACAAGAACGTCCAGAAGGTCGAGCAGATCCACCCGACGGCGGCACTGACACTCGTCGGTTCCGTCGGTGGTGCGCAGTCGTTCATCCGCTCGCTTCGCGCCGAGGTCAACCTCTACGAGGTTCGCCGCGGTGGGAACATCTCCATTCCGGCACTCGCGACGCTGGCGGGCAACTTCGCCCGCGGCGGGCCGTTCTTCGCCATCAACCCCATCCTGGGCGGCGTCGACGAGGACGGCAGCCACGTCTTCTCCATCGACCCCGCCGGCGGGGTCATGAAGGACGACTACACCGTCACCGGGTCCGGCCTGACGGTCGCCTACGGGACCCTCGAGAGCCAGTACGAGGACGACCTCTCGATGGAGGAGGCCCGCACGGTCGCCGCCGACGCAGTCAGCGCGGCCGCCGAACGCGACACCGGCTCCGGCAACGGCCTGGTCATCGCCGAGGTCGATCAGGAAGGCGTCGAGATCGACACCTACGAGTACGACGACCTGCTGTAAGGCCGACGCCCTTTTTTCTGAACACGCACAGACCGCGAGCGTCGCCGCTCCAGTCGCCTCACCGCTGGAGGGAGACGAGCGACAGCGCGAACGCGACGCCGCCGTCGATACCCGAGCGGAACACCGGAGAGATAGCCAGGAAAACTGCATCCGGACGAGCTCGGCGATCACGAAAAACCAGCAGCCACAGGACCAGGCCGTCTAGACGGCTTTCGCGTCGGCGGAGGTCCGACCCTCGTTGAAGGACAGCACCTTCGCCCGGATGACGTCGCCCTCCGCGACGGAATCGGGAACGTCCTCGGTGAACAGGACGAACCCCTCGACTTTCCCGACGGCGACGCGCTCGCCGGAGTGGTGGTCGGTGAACTCGGTGACGCCGAACTCGTAGGTCTCCCCGATCTCGACGGGGGGTTCGCGCTGCTGTGCGGCCTCGTGTGCCCGTTTCGACTGGCGTGCGTCCGACGAGCGCCGCCGGAGGAGTACTAGGAGCAGTAGCAACGCGACGACACCGCCACCGCCAGCGGCGAGCAAGACGGGTTCCATACCGTGGCTGTGACAGCGACGGGATAAATATGTGAAGTGTCGACGATTTCGGCCGGGCGGGAGATGCCGCCCCGCCGGGCCGGGGACCTCAGACGCCCGGCGGGCTCCCCTTGCCGATGCGGATCTCGTGGGCTTCGATGTCCTCCAGGGCGGCGACCTGGCCGCCGACCTCGATGGGACCGTCGTCCGTCTCGACGATGAGCGTCGCCGTCTCGCGTCCCGCACCGAAGGCGGCCTCGTCGATCGGTCCCTCGATGACCTGCTGGTCGCCGGAGATCACGTCCCGGCCCTCGATGGACGCGTAGAAGTCGCCGTCGGCGTGCTGGAGATCGGAGATACAACGCCGGATCGTGGCGTACCGGCGGGGAAACGGCCGGTCGTTGGTCCCCTCGACGATGGGGTCGGCGGTCGTCCAGAGCACGGTGTTGAGAAAGCCCGAGACGAGAAAGCCCAGTTCCGAGCGGTTGAAGATGACGCCGTACCGGTCGCGGTCGCCGCGGATGGCCTCCTGCGTGGCGTAGACGGAGTAATTGCCGTCGGCGACGGCGACGATCGGCGTGGTGATGCCCCGGCGCGCGCGGACGGTGGTGGCCACGTCGAGGTAGTCGAACGAATCGGCGTCGGGCACGTCGGTCATGGGCGAGAGCAGCAGTTCGATGGCGACGCCGTCGTCGTGCTGTTCGACGAGTTCGTCCTCGAAGCGCTCTAAGAGTTCGGGGGACAGCGACAGGATGAGTTCGTACTCCGCGCCGGTGATGACCTCCTCCAGGTAGCGCAGGATCGTCGAGCGGGACTTGATGAGCGAGACGGCCTCCGTGTCGCGGGCGGGGGCGGTGTAGCGCTGTTCGAGACCGTCGACCAGGTCGTCGAGCGAGGACTGGATGTCGCCGAAGGCCTCCTCGGGATCGATGGCGAGGACGCGCATCGGCCGGGTCTCCTGGAGTTCGACGAGACCGGCGTCGGCCAGGCCGCGGACGGTGTCGTAGACGCGGGGCTGTGGGATGTCGGTGTGGTCGGCGATCTCGGCGGCGGTCAGTCGGCCGTGTTCGAGGATGGTGAGATACGCCTGGGTCTCGTACTCGCCGAAGTCGAACCGCTCGGCGACGCGCTCCAGCGATGCGGAGAGGTCGTCGGTCATTATGCGTGGAGAGTCCGACGAGCCAAATCAACCCTTCTACTCATCGTTGCCGACGCGAATGACCTGCACCAGCGAGTAGACCGGGACGCCCTCGATCTCGTCGGTCCCCTGCTTGTCGACCAGCACGACGCAGGCGACGGGTTCGCCGCCCTGGTCGCGGATAGCCTGGACGGTTTCGGTCATCGTCGTCCCGCTCGTGATGGTGTCGTCGACGACGTAGCACTCCCGATCCCGGATCTGGGCGAAGTTGCGGGAGAAGGAGCCGCCCAGGTCGTCCATGTCGTCGTCGTCCCACTGGTGTTTCCGCGGGGCGTACGTTCCGAGGTCCGTGTCCAGTTCCCGCGCGACGGCGGTCGCCAGCGGCGCGCCGGCCTTCTCGATGCCGATGGTCAGGTCGACCTCCTCGCCCTGTTTCGAGAGCAGGTCGGCCAGCGCGGCGCTAACGTGCCACATCCGGTTCGAGTCGCGCCCGATCGTGTTCCAGTCGACGTGGATGTCGTCGGGGCCGCCGCCGGTCGCCGGCTGCTGGGTGTCGGACGCGGCGCTCTTGCCGCTGCGTTCGACCAGCCAGCTCGCCGTCTCCCGGGAGACGTTCAGCTCGTCCGAGATCTCCCCCTTCGAGAGCCCGCGCTCAGCGAGTTCCGCCGCGCTAGTCATCAGGTCGTCGATATTCTTCATGACTAGGCCGTTCGGCACCGGGCGTTTTGGCCTTTTCCCCGCGACCGCCCTCCGTTGGCCGCCGTGGGTTCGCTCACCAGAGGTGTCACGCTCTGTTGTCCCCTGCCCCCGCAGTCTTTTGGTCACCCCTCACGCAATCGGAGACATGGAACGCTACGACCAGTTGTATCGGCTCTACGACGAGTTCGACACCGACCGGTTGCGGGCCTACCAGGACTTCGTCGACCTGTTCCCGCCGGTCGACTCGCGGGTCGCCCTGGAACACTGGCAGAACGCGAGCGACGAACTCGCCGAGGGGAAAGACGAGATCCGGGAGGCCTTCCCCGCGACCGGCGAGACCTTCGCCGCCATCGCCGCGAAGGCGACCCGCGAGCAGGCCTTCACCGCCCTCGACCTGCTCTCGAAACACGAGCGCGCCGTCAACGCCCTCGTCTTAGACGTCGACGAGACGCTCCGGTCGGCCGGCCGGACCGACAACGAAATCCCCCGCGACACGCTGCACCGCCTGACGGAGTTCTACGAGGACGGCGTCCCCATCGTGGTCTGTACCGGCCAGACCTTAGAGAACGTCAAGGGCTTCCTCATTCAGGGGCTGGGCAACGAACTCGTCCACTCCGGGGACGTGAGCATCGTCTACGAGGCCGGGACCGGCGTGTTCACGCCCGGCCACGGCGGCGATACGAAGCAACTCCTCTACGAGGACCTCGATCCGGCGATCCGGAACGTCTTCGACGCCGTCCGGTCGCGCGTGCTCTCGGAAGCACCGGACCATCTGCGCCGGGGCTGTCACCTCCAGGGCAACGAGTTCAACGTCACGATGAAACCCAACTTCGAGACGGGGAGCAGCGCCGCGCGCGACGTGATCGACGAGGCGCTCGTTTACGAACTCGACCTGCTCGGCGAGACGGTCCGCGAGGAACTGGGCCGCGACGCCGACGCGGAGACGGCCGGCCAGTGGGCACGGGCCTTCTACGCCGATCAGGACCCGGAGATCCGAACGGTCCTGGAAGAACAGGGGACTCATCCCGACCTGACGGCCGAGGACGTCCCCGAGGAGATCGAGGCCGTATTCGAGCGCATCGACGTGGCCTACTACGAGGCCGACGCCGCCGAGATCGGCAGTCTCGAACTCAACAAGGTGGTCGGCGTTGAAGCCGCCTTCGACGTGCTCGACATCGAGGACCCCTTTTCCGTGGTGATGGGTGACAGCAAGAGCGACCTCCGGGTGATGCGGTGGGTCGCCGAGCACGACTACGGGCTGGCGGCCGCCCCGGAACACGCCTCCCGGGACGTGTTAGACCACGTGATGAGCACCGACGAACTCGTCTTCGACCCCGGGAAAGCCACCGACGTGCTCGGGACGATTTACGCGCTCAACCGGCTCGCGCGGCTGGAGCGTTGAGAGCAGAGAGAAAAAACGAGCGCGAGGAGAACGGAGAAGAGAGTCGTAGAAACGGTTCTCAGGCGGTCCCGCTGACCTTGTCGTGTTCCGAGGTGAGGTGGAACTCCAGCGTGTCACCGGGTTCGAGGGACGACGCCGCGGTGACCGGCTCGTGGTCCCTGTCGGGGTTTCGGACGGCGATCACGTCCGACCGGAGGCGCTCGCCGTCGAGCATCCCCGTCTGGACCTGTGTTCCGTACTCGGATGCGAGTCGCTCGATAACGTCTCTGACAGTGTCGCCTTCGCGTACGCCGACGTGTGCCTCGTGGGTCCCCACCCGTGCGGCCAACGACCGGCTGATGTCGATCTGGCACATTGGTATCTCTACGTATGCACCCCGGGTTCAAAAAGTTAACTCACGCTCGAAGAACCATTGGTGAGTAGGGGAAACTATTACCGCCAGCCCGGTCGAAACCCGGATATGGCACACGCTCCCGAGCCAGGGGCGGCCGATCCGCTCGCCCTGCACGGCGTCGTTCCGCCGACCGTCACGGCCTTCGACGAGGACGAGTCGGTCGACTACGAGGCCACGGCCGCCCACGCGGCGTTCGTCGTCGAGCACGGCTGTCACGGCGTGTTCCCGCTCGGAACGAACGGCGAGTTCCCGCTGTTGACGGTCGAGGAGCGCCACGGCGTCGTCGAGGCGGTCGTCGACGCCGTCGACGACGTGCCGGTGGTCGCGGGCGTGGGCGCGCCGAGCACCTACGAGACGGTTCAACACGCCGAACACGCCGAGACGGCCGGTGCCGACGGCGTCATCGTGGTCACGCCGTACTACTACCCGCTGGACCACGACGGGGCCGTCGAACACTACCGCCGCGTCGCCGACGCCGTCGACGTGCCGGTGTACATCTATCACATTCCGAGCAAAACGGGAAACGCGCTCTCGCTGGAGACGCTCGACGCGCTCGCCGAACTCGACGGGCTGGCGGGCGTGAAGGATTCGAGCAAGGACGTTCCGTGGCTCGGCCAGGCCATCGACGACCACCCCGAGTTGACGTTCCTGTCGGGGTCGGATTCGCTGTTGTTCCCCGGCCTCGAAGTCGGCTGTACGGGGATGGTCAGCGCCGTCGCGAACGTCTTCCCGGAACTGGTCGTCGACCTCTACGAGGCCTACGACGACGGGGACGAGGCACGCGCCCGCGACCTGCAGAGCACCGTCTACGACGTGCGGGACGCGTTCAAGCGCGGGCCCTACATGGCCGGGGTCAAGACCGCCCTCTCGCTTCGGGACGTGGAGTTCGAGGTCGGATCGCTCCGGAGCCCGCTCCGGACGATGGACGCCGAGGACGCCGCGGCGATGGAAGCCGACCTGCGCGAACTGGGGCTGTTGTAGCCCGCTGTGACCAACGGGGTCACCGCCCACAACGTTGATTGCGGTGCCACGGTGAGATGGGGGTATGCTGCGGTCGCTCTCAGAGTACGTCGGCTTCCCGGCGGTCGTCGGCCTGATCCTCGGCGGTGTCGCCATCCTCGTGCTGTCGACGACCCTGGGCGGCCAGTTCGGGCAGGTCCTGGCCGCGTTCGTCGGCATCCTCGTCGTGCTCGGTGGACTGGGCATGATGTTCCTGGTCTGGCTCAAGCGGATGAACGCCGACATCGGCTCGAACCGCCGCGACATCGAACGCGACCTGGAAGAGATCATGGACGGTCCCGATTCCGAGGAGTGACCGGTCGGCTCGATTATCACCGGGGAAAATCGGGGCGTTGGCTTTTATTTCTCGGCAGCCCCAGCTATCGCTATTCACCGGCGCTCGTCGCCGAGCGTCACACAGGGTACCCATGTTACGAGTTCTCGTCGTCGACGATTCGCATTTCACACAGTCACAGGTCGCGAGCTACCTCGAAGAGGCGGGCCACGAGGTCGTCGGGAAGGCGCGAAACGGCAAACAGGCCATCAGCATGGTCGAGGAACACGAACCGGACGTCGTGACCATGGACGTGAAGATGCCGGGGATGGGCGGCATCGAGGCCGTCGAGCGCATCATGGCGACGAGGCCGACCCCGGTGGTGATGCTCAGCCGCTACACCGAGGAAGGGGCCGAGACGACTGTCGAAGCCCTCGAAGCCGGGGCAGTCGATTACTTCCACAAACCGGGCGAGGAGCCGTCGCTGGACCTCTACGAGTACAAGGCGGAGCTGATCGACACCGTCGAGGACGCCGCGAAGGTCCAGCCGGAGCCGCTAGCCCCGGCCGCCGACACAGACGACGAGGAAGCGAGCGAATCGGTGTCGACGTCGGCGACAGCCTCGGTCACGGCCGCCGACGGGAACCCGCTCGTGATCATCGCGAGTTCGACCGGCGGGCCGCGCCTGCTCAAACAGCACCTCGGGCCGCTGCCACGGGACGCGGGCTTCCGGGTCATCGTCGTCCAGCACCTCCGCGATCAGTTCACCGGGCAGTTCGCCCGCGACCTCGACACCGTCTCCGAGTACACGGTCCGGGAGTCCATCGACGGCGGGACCGTCGCCCCGGGCGAGATGGTCGTCGCATACGGTGGGTCGCACCTGGCAGTGACCGACGACGACGGCGAGACGCTTACCGTCGAACACGTCGAGACGGACCGGGACGTGAACGTCCAGCCGGCGGCCGACGTGACGATGGCGTCGGCGGCCGAGAACGCCGAGGGGCCAGTGATCGGGGTCGTTCTCACGGGACTGGGCACGGACGGGACGGCCGGCGTCGAGGCCATCAAGACGGCCGGCGGGCGAACGATCGCCCAGGACGACGAGTCGAGCCCGGCGCACTGGATGCCGTCGAGCGCCCGCGAGAGCGGCTACGTCGACCACGTCACGACTGCGGCGGACCTGGTCGGGACGATTCTCGACGCCACGCGACCGGAGGCCGAACCATGATCCTCCTGACAGGGGACACGACCGACGACGCGATCAGCGTCCTCCATCTCGACGACGAGCGAGGGGCGCTCACGACGACCGAGAACTACTTCGAGCGCTTCGAGGAGGGAATCGAGGTCGAGACGACGACCGACCCCGAAGGTGCGCTCGACCGACTGGAAGCCGACCCGGAGGCCGTCGACCTCCTGCTCTGTGACTTCGAGATGCCGGCGATGGACGGGCTGTCGGTCCTGGCGGCGGTGAGGGACGCGGGGCTGGACATCCCCTTCATCCTCTATACGGGGAAGGGAAGCAACGCCGTCGAAAGCGAGGCGCTGGCGGCGGGCGTGACGACGTACGTCGAGAAAGGCGAGGGAATGGACCACCTCGAATCGCTCGCGGCCGAGATCGAGGAGGCAGTCGCCGACAGATGACGTCCTCCTCGGACAGGTCGGGGTCGCCCGACGGCCTTCCCGTCGGCGCGTCGGACGCCGAGACGATCTTCGAGCGGGTCGACGACGGCGTCTTCGCCCTCGATGCCGACGCGCGGGTCACGTTCGTCAACTCCCACACCGAAGCGATGCTCGGGGTCAGCGACGCGGAACTCCTCGGCGAGCGGGTCTGGGACGCGTTCCCGGCCACGCTGGGGACGCCCTTCGAGTCGGCAGTGCGCCGGGCGCGGGAGACGCGCGAGCAGGTCACCTTCGAGGCGTGGTACGAGCCCCGTTCGGCGTGGTTCGAGGTCCGACTCTATCCCGACGAGGGCGGCATGTCGGCGTACTTCCGGGACATTACCGACCGGAAAGAGCGGGTTCGCCAACTGGAGGCCTACGAGACGGGGATCAACGCGGCCGCGGACCTGGTCTATCGACTCGATGCCGACGGGCGGTACACGATGGTCAACGACACGCTCGTCGAGCGAACCGGGTTCGCCCGCGAGGAGTTGCTCGGCGAACACGTCTCGATCACGATGGACGAAGCCGACGTGGCGGCCGTCGAAGCCCGAATCAGGGCCGCGCTCCAGGAGGGACGCGAGTCGCCCGACCCCGTCCAGTTCGAGATGCAGTGTGCCGACGGCGACCGGTTCCCGGTCGAAGCGAACATCGCCGTACTGCGGACCGACGGGGAGTTCGTCGGGACGGTCGGCGTGAGTCGCGACATCTCCGAGCGTCGGGAGCGCGAGCGCGAACTCGAACGCTTCGAGGAGACCATCAACGCCGTCGACGACGTGGTCTACGCGCTCGACGACGAGGGTCGCTTCGACCTGGTCAACGACACCATCGAGGACGTAACCGGCTACGACCGCGAGGCGTTGCTCGGCGAACACGTCGGCGTCATCAAGGACGACGAGACGGTCGCGGCCGCCGAGGAGACGCTCGGGGAACTACTGGACGGGAAAGCGGCCGAGACGACGTTCGAGTTCCCGCTACAGCCCAACGAGGGGGCCGAGATTCCCGCCGAGGACCACATGACCATCGTCTACGACGACGACGGGACCTTCACCGGGACGGCCGGCGTCATCCGCGATATCACGGCCCGGAAGGAGCGCCAGCGGAAACTCTCGGGGCTGGTCGAGACGACACAGGAGCTGATGCACGCCGAAGATCAGGGGGCCGTCGCCGAGTCGACGCTCGCGGCCGCCCGGGACGTGCTCGGGTTCGAGTTCAGCACCGTCCGGCTGTACGACGCGGCGGCCGACGACCTGGTCCCGGTCGCGTCGACCGACCGGGTCCTGCAGGCGATGGGCGATCGGCCCACGTACGGCGTCGGGAACGCGCCCGCCGGCGAGGCGTTCGAGACCGGCGAGCTGTTGCGGTACGAGGACCTCGCGGACATCGACGACGACGTCGACCGCTCACCGGCCCGAGCGGCCATGTACGTCCCCATCGGCGAGTACGGCGTCCTGGTTCTGGGCTCGACCGAGCCGGCCAGTTTCACGAACCTCGACCAGCGAGTCGCCGAAGTGCTGGCGTCGAGCGCCGCCACGGCCTGTGAACGCGCCGAGCGCGAGGCGGAACTCCGCGAGGAGCGGGCCTTTATCGACGGGCTCGTCGATTCGATCCCGGACGTCATGTACGCGCTCGACGAGAACGTGGAGTACATCCGCTGGAACGATCGGCTGCTCGAAGCCACCGGCTACACGGAAGGGGAGATGGCCGACATCGAACCGCTCGATCTGATCGCCGAGGGGGACATGCCCGCCATCGACGCTGCTGTCGAGCAGGTCCTGGACGGGGAGCGCGCACGCGCTGAGGCACGCATGGTCACCAGCGACGGCGACCGAATCCCCTACGAGTTCACCGGTGCACCGGTGACCGACGCGGATGGTGCCGTCGAAGGCATCGTCGGGATCGGCCGGGACGTCTCGGAGCGGCTCGAACGCGAGCGCGAACTCGAACGGCAGAACGAACGGTTGGAGCGGTTCGCCAGCACCGTCTCCCACGACCTCCGGAATCCGCTGAAGTTGGCCACGTCCAACCTGGACATGGCGCGCCACGAGGTCGATTCGTCCCTGCTGGACGACGTCGCCGCGGCCCACGACCGCATGGAAGAGCTCATCGAGGACCTGCTGGCGCTCGCCCGGCAAGGCCAGACCGTCGACGAGACCGAACCCGTGTCGGTCGAATCGGTCGCCCGGGACGCCTGGGAACACGTCGACGCACCGGACGCGACCCTGGAAATCGACGCCGACGAGGTCGTCGAGGCCGACCGACAGCGACTCTTGCAGGTCTTCGAGAACCTCTTTCGGAACAGCGTGGAACACGCCGGGCCCGACGTGACGCTGCGGGTCGAAACCACGCCGTCGGGTTTTTCGGTCACCGACGACGGCCCTGGCATCCCCGCGGACGAACGCGACGCCGTCTTCGAGTACGGCTACACCACCACCGACACGGGGACGGGCCTGGGCCTGGCGATCGTCGAGGAGGCACTCACGGCCCACGGCTGGGACGTCTCCCTCGGCGAGAGCGAGGCGGGCGGCGTCCGGTTCGACGTCCGAACCTGACCCGCTCCGGCTCGCAGGCTAACCAGTTATGTAGTGTCTTGAGGGGTGCCGCGTCCGTCCATGCTCGTATGGAACGAATCAACTACGAGATAGACGACGGAAAGGCCATCCTCCGGACGACCGACGACGGCGAGTGGCTCGAATCGGACGCCGTCGTCGACCTCGAAGCCTGGGCGTGAGCGTGTCCGGTCGCCAGGAGTCGATTCAGAAATCGTCAGGCGACAGTTTGGACGGTCCCTCACCGCCGTCACTGACGGCTCCCTCTGAGAGAGCCGCCACCTCGCCGCCGACCGTCACCGCTGCCGACGCACTGCTGTCCTGTTTGGTCCCGTCGTCGTCGGATTCCTGGCGGTCGTCGTCGAGTTCCCGGACGCCGTCGTCGTCGACCTCGAACTCGGCGACCAGCGATTCCAGTTCGGACGCGCGTCCCGACATCGACTCGGCGTTCTCGGCGATCTGGGTGATCGCCGCGGTCTGTTCTTCGGCCGCAGCGGACACGTTCTGTGCCTCCGACGTCGTCTCCTCGCTGACGCTGGTGACGTCGTCGACCATCGCGACGACCTCCTGACTACTGGCGGCCTGCTCGTCGGTGGCGTCGCTGATCGACTGGACGCCGTCGTTGGCCGCCTCGATCTCCGCGACGATGTCGTCGAGCGCACCCAGCCCGTCCCCGATGGTCTCCCGGCCCCCTTCCACGCGTTCTCGCATCCGCCGCATGTCCTCGGCCGTCGACACCGTCGAATCCTGGACGCCGTCGACCAGGGTTTCGACCTCCTGGGTGGCCGCCGCCGTCTCCGCGGCGAGCCCCTTGATCTCGTCGGCGACGACGGCGAACCCCTCACCGGCCTTCCCCGCCCGGGCGGCCTCGATGGATGCGTTCAGCGCGAGCAGGTTCGTCTGCTCGGCGATGTCGTCGATGAGGTCGACGACCTCGTTGATCTGGGCCATCTCCGCTTCCAGGCCCGCCATCTCGTCGGCCGTCTCCGCGGCCTTCTCCTCGATCTCCCCCATCGCCTCGACCCCCTGCGCTGCGGTCTCACGTCCCGACTGGCCGCGCTCGACCGACCGCGAGGATGCCGATGCCACCTCGTCGGCCGAGGACGCGATCTCCTCGACGGTCGCCGAGAGGTCGTTCATCTCGCCGGCCACCTGGTCCAGGTTCTCGTGTTGTCGTTCGGCGCCCGCGGAGATCTCCTCGATGGTCGAGGCGACCTCCTCGCTGGCGTTCTCGACCTCCTCGGCACCGGAGGTGACCTCGCTGCTCTCCTCGGCGACGGCCTCGGAGATGGCCCGGATCTCGCTGACGCTCGCCTCCAGCGAATCGATGCTCTCGTCCAAGTTGGCCATGACCTGCCCGTAGACGCCCGGCAGGGTCGAATCGAGGTCCTCGGTCAGGTCGCCGTCCTTCAGCGCGGTGCTCGCCGCGTTGATCTCGCCGAGGCTCTGCTCGAAGTGGTCCATGCCCGAATCGAGCTCCGAGAGCACGACGCCGTACTCGCCGGGCAGTGACGTGTCGAAATCCCGGTCGAGTTGGCCACGCCGCAGGTTCTCGCTCGCCTGCTGGATCTGGTCGAAACTCCGGTCGAGCTGGGTCATCCCGGCGTCGACGTTCTCCATGATGTCGCCGAACTCGCCGGGCAGGTCCGTCCGCACCTCCTCGTCCAGCCGCCCCTCACCGAGGTTCGTGCTGACCGTCTGCAGTTCCGACACCTGGGTTCGCAGGTTGTCGCGCATCTCCTGGAACGCCCCGGTCATGTCCGCGAGTTCGTCGTTCCGATCGAGGTCCGACACCGCGGCCCGCTCACCGAACCGGCCCGCCGAAATCGCCTGGGCCGCCTCGTTCAACTGCATCACCGGCTCCGCGATGCGGCGCGACAGGACGACTCCGAGCCCACCGGCGAGCAGGAACGCAAAGAGGGTGAGGCCACCGATCTCCAGGACGGCCATGCGCTGGATCTCGTGGTCTTTCGCCAGCGATGCCGCCATGTGGTCGTTCGCCTCCGTCTCGAAGGCGACCGCTTGTGACTCGAGGTCGTCCGTACTCTCCTCTACCTCCCGCAGCTTCGCTTCGGCCAGTTCGTCGTTCCCGTTCTCCGTGGCCGCGATCGCCTCACGTGCGGTCGCGACGCGCTGTTCGTGTTTCGCGTTCAGTTCCTCCAGGCGCTCGCGCTGACTCTCCGTGAGGTCGTGCGATTCGAGTTCCGTCGCCCACTCATCGTAGTGCTCGACGCCCTCCTCGAAATCCGATTTGGCTCCCGGCGTCCCCTGCATGACCCCACGGAGTCCAGCCTGCTCTTTCTCGATGGCGTATTTCATCTCCAGGGACGACTCTGCGACCGGAACGTCCTCTTCGACGATTCTGTCCGCGCTCGCCCCGACCGCCGAGACCGCGTTGTAGCCGACGAACCCCGTGACCGCGACGAACACGATGACGAGCAGGAATGCACCAAGCAACTGGTTCCGGATCGTAATGCGCTTGTTTTCGAGCATGAGTGTGTGGTCGACGCCCGAACCACCCCTTCGACCCTACTGCCGAGGGGAATGTCCGTGACGTGATGTCATGTGTCTGGCGAGAGCGGGCATAAGAGACGACTCTAGATAACTGGATGATTATCAGTATTGGAACTCTGGGCCCGTCGAGGGTCGCTCACACCGACTCGAGGAGCGTCTCGAACAGCGTCTGCTGGGCGTTCCGCAGGTGATAGGAGAAGGTCGATTGCGTTATCGAGAGTGCCTCGCTGATCTCAGTGGCCGTACTCCGGCGGGGTGACGCAAAGTAGCCGGCGTGGAACGCCGCCCGGACGACCTGTCGCTGACGGTCGGTAAGGTGGTTCGTGAACACGTCCGACAGCACCTGGGTCGTGGGTTGGCGGGCGTCCGCCGCCGACCGGTCGCGTTCGTGTTTCGCGACAAGCTCCGTCTCGGGGAACTGCGCGGTCACCTGGCTCACGAAGCCACTGATGTCCCGATCCGGCGTGAGTTCACAGACGACAGTGGCCGTCCCCGCAGACACTTCGTTCGCCGTGACGACTGCGTCCGCGGCCACGAGCGCCTGGGCCAGCGATCCGTGCTCCAGTTCCAGTTCCAGGGTACCGCTCGGTTGCCCCTCCCGTCGTGACAGTCCCCGCACGGCCGTGACCGCGCTCGTGGCCGCGAGGCGGTCGCGAACCGCGGACGGCGCTGTGCCCTCGACCGTCACGTAACACAGCACCGCGTCGGTGGCGGTCGGAATGGCACTGTCCACCGTTATCGTACAGTCGAGTTCGGCCGACGCGTCGACCAGGACGGAGTTGGGGTCGGTGCTGCGGAACGTGAGTTCGACGACCCTGTCTGCGTGCAAGAGCGTCTCCGTCTCGAGCGCGTGAACGACCTGCCCGATGTGCTCGCCGAGCGTCTGCAGGAGACTCCGTTCCCGCTGCCCGAACGCGCCCTGGCGGGACGTGTAGAGGCCGAGGACCCCGTAGACGCGCTCGTCGTGGACGAGCGGCACCACAGCAACTGCCTGGAGGCCGTGGTCCCGGGCCTGTTCGCGCCAGGGGGCGAACGCCCGGTCCGTCGAGACGTCGTCGACGACCTGGATGGTCCCGGTCTCGATCGCCCGTCGGGACGGGCCGTCCGCCGTGGCAGTCTCGGTCAGTGGGATATCGAGTTCGGCCGCGTATTCCGCGCTGGACCCGGCCCATGCGTCGGGTTCGAGCGTCCGTGTACCCGGCGTATACGCCCCGATCCACGCCAACTCGTACGTCTCCGGTGTCGACAGCAGGTCACAGATCTCCTGTTCGAGGGTCTCGCGCGTCGATGCGTGATTGAGCACGTCGTTGACCGGCTGGAGTCGCTCGATGAGCAGGTCGAGCCGCTTCAACTCCGTGACGTCCTCGATCGAGACGACGACCCGCTCTATCTCGCCCTCGTCCCCGACGACCGGAGCCGCGTTGCTCGACAACCATCGTTCGGTCCCGTCCTCCAGTGTGATCCCGTGCGTGTAGCCGATGACCGGCTCACCGGTACGCAACACCGTCGTCACGGGGTGGTTCTCGCGTGACACTGGCGTTCCGTCCGCGTGCCAGATCTTCCACTCCGGCTGGTGGTACGTCCGCGATTCGATCTCCAACCGTTCGAGTCCCAGCAGTTCCTCTGCGCGGGAGTTCGCTCGCTGGATCTCGCCGCCCGGCGTCAGCACGACGACGCCGACCGGCGTCGTCTCGAGCACCTGTTCGAGCTCTCGCTCCCTCGCTTTTTGCTCGGTGACGTCCGTGAAGACGATGGTGAGTCCCTCCTGGTCGGGATAGACCTTGATCTCCAGCCATCGCTGCAGTTCTGGATTGTACCGCTCGTAGGTCATCGACTCCTGGGTCCGCATCGCGTCCTCGATCTTCGATGCGGACTCGGCTCGTGCCGTCTCGGGGAAGACATCCCAGATGCACTCCCCCAATAGCTCGCTGCTATCCCTGCCGAAGAGGCGCTCGGCCTGCCGATTGACGTACGTGTATCGCAGGGCAGGATCGAGGGCGACGACGCCGTCGGAGACGCGGTCGAGTATCTGGTCGGCCGTCGACCCCCCGTCGTCTTCCCACCAGGCAACCATCGATCTCGTTAGGCGGTACCAGACCATAACGCATCGGATTCATGTCAATTACTCTACCGAACGTCGGGCATCGGAACCGGCACCCGCGGTCGGTGACGAGCGCACGCCACGAACGCGGCGGGCTACAACTCGACGCGGCGTTCCTGCTCGGCCGACGATTCGACGTAGGAAAGGTGGGTGGCGTTCGGCGTCGCGACGTACACCGCGCCGTGGCATCCAGGGCGGCGCAATCGTGGAACGCCTCGCCGCTGATACCGGCTTCGACGGTGTAGACGTCCGCCGCAACGGCCTGCACATCGTGCTTCTGACGGCTGACGACGACCGTCGTTTCACAGCGGCCGGTCGCGGCGACGGCGGGGATGGCCTGTTCGCGCGTCCACCACCCGGATAGATCATCGCGAAGCTGACCGGCGTGGACGCTTTACTCCGCTTCCAGGTGCCTGACGACGGTGTGCCGGCAGGACTCGTGGGGGATCAGGTCCTCGGCGCGCTCGGGCGTCCCCGCCTCGTGGTCGCGGGCGGCCGCTCGGATGGCCTCGCGCAGTTCCTCGAGCGTGACGGGACCGCCCTCGTCGATGGTCGCGCGGACGTCCGCACAGACCGGCGAGTCGTCCGTGCCGACCGAGTCGACCCATCGGAACCGAACGTCCCCGTCGCTTTGGGCCCTGAACCGCCGGACTCTGGCGAGGTTGCGGACGGACGCGACCTCGGTGTCGACGATCGTCCGGGCGAGGTCCGCGTCGACGTCGAGGTCGCGAGTGACGCGGTCGACGATCATCGTCCTGGCGTAGCCGTCCTCACGGGTCAGTTCCGCGTCGAGCACCTCGGCGAGACGCTGTGCGTCGTCCGCCGCCAGTCCGTAGTGGTCGGTGATGGTCGCCGCACGACGCGACACGTCGACCGTCAGGTCGAGTTCTCCCTCAGTCTCGGCACCGCCGTCGTCAGACCCGTCCCCCGCCGCGAACAGTTCGGTAACCCAGCTCCGAAGTCCCATGCGAATTCGTACCGTGGACTCGTTCTTAAACCCCGGACGGATTTCGGCGACCGATCAGGTGTTCGTGTGCTAACGTATCTTTGCCAAATGTTTACTCAAGATCGAGTTGTTATTTGGAAAAATTCGTCAGTGTTTTACGTGGCGCTAGCGGGGAATATGGTATGGATTTGCACGCCAGGGACGTAACGCAGGACGTCCAGGAACTGGGGTCGCTGCTGGGTGAGATACTGGCGGCACAGGAGTCGACCGACGCCTTAGAGACAGTCGAGCGGTTGCGTACGTCGGCCATCGCCTACCGGCGCGGGGACGCCGACTCGCGGGAGTCGGTCCACCGGGAACTCGATCGGCTCGAATCGGACCGGCAGGACGTGGTGGCGCGCGCGTTCACCACCTATTTCGAGTTGATCAACCTCGCTGAGGAGCGCCACCGGGTACGGGAGATCCGCGAGGGGAGCCAGCGCGGGATGCTCTCGGACAGCCTCGAAGCGACGGTCAGTCGGCTGGCCGACGAGGACGTCGACCCCGAAACCGTCGAGCGCGTCTTGGAGGACGTACTCATCCAGCCCACCTTTACCGCCCACCCGACGGAGGCCCGTCGGAAGACCGTCAAGGCGAAACTGCGGTCGGTGGCCGACGACCTCGAAACCCTGGACGAGGTCCGGCTGACCGACCGCGAACAGGGAGCGATCGAGCGGGACCTGCACGCGGAAGTCACGAGCCTCTGGCAGACCCCGCAAGTTCGGAAGCGTCGCCCGGAAGTGACCGACGAAGCGCTGAACGTCCAGTGGTACATGGAGAACGTCCTCTTCGACGTCATCAGCGAGGTGTACGACGAACTCGAAGCACAACTCGACGAGCGGTTCGAGGCCGACATCGACGTGCCGAAACTCTACGAGTTCCGGTCGTGGGCCGGCAGCGATCGGGACGGCAACCCCTACGTCACGCCCGAGATCACCGAGGAGACGCTGGACCGACAGCGCGAGACGATTCTCCCGATGTACCGCGACGAACTCAAAGCCCTGTCTGGCGTCCTCAGCCAGGACGAGAGCCAGATCGACCCGGGATCGACCTTCCAGGAACGGCTCGAAGCCGACCGGGACCGGCTTCCCGGCGTCGCCAGCGAGACCGAGGAGCGCTACCCCGGGGAACCCTACCGCCAGAAGCTCAAACTGATGCGCGAACGGGTCCTCCGGGTGGGAGACGTTCGCCAGGGCGGGTACCGGGACGCCGAGGAACTGGCGACGGACCTGCGGGTCATCGCCGACAGTCTCCGGGCTAACGACGCCGCCGACATCGCCGCGGCCCACGTCGACCCGCTCGTCCGCAAGGTCGAGGCCTTCGGCTTCACGATGGCCAGCCTCGACGTGCGGGACCACCAGGAGAAACACACGACGGCCGTCGCCGAGGCGCTGGCCCGAGAGGGGATCGATTACGCGTCGATGGACGAAGCCGAACGCACCGAGGTCCTGACCGACGCCGTCCTGCAGGAACCCACCGTGGTCGATATCGAAGACAGAGCCGACCTGGGCGACACCGCGTCGCGAGTCCTGCGCCGGTTCGAGGAACTCGCGGATTGGCAAACGGAGTTCGGCGTCGACGCCATCGACACGTACTGCATCAGCATGGCCGAGGAGCCCAGCCACGTCATGGAAGTCCTCTTCCTGGCTGACCAGGCCGGGATCGTCGACCTCCCGGGCTACTGCGGGCTGGACATCGTCCCGCTGCTCGAAACCGAGTACGCCCTCTCGGGCGCGCGGCGCATCATGGGCACGCTGTTCGAGAACGAGGCCTACGCCCAGGCGCTGGACGCCCGGGGGAACCTCCAGGAGATCATGCTCGGGTACTCCGATTCGAACAAGGAGAACGGCTACCTGGCGGCGAACTGGAGCCTCCACCGCAACCAGAAGCGCCTCGCCGAGATCACCGACGACTACGACGTGGAGATGCGGCTGTTCCACGGCCGCGGCGGCTCCATCTCCCGCGGGGGCGGCCCGATGAACGACGCCATGCTCGCCCTGCCGCCGGAGACGGTGTCGGGTCAGATCAAGTTCACCGAACAGGGCGAGGCCATCGCCGAGAAGTACGCCAACGACGACATCGCCGAACGCAACTTAGAGCAGATGGCCGACGCCCAGATCCGGGCCAGGTACGGGGCACTGGGAGAGTCAACCGAGGCGGTCCCCGACGAGTGGACGGCCGCCATGGAGACCGCGAGCGACGCCGCCCGCGAGGCGTACCAGGCCCTCCTCGAAACCGACGGGTTCGTCCGGTACTTCGAGCAGACGACCCCCATTACCGTCATCGAGGACCTCAATCTGGGGTCGCGTCCGGCCTCCCGATCCGGGGAGCGGTCCGTCGAGGACCTCCGGGCCATCCCGTGGGTGTTCTCCTGGACGCAGGCCCGCTGTATCATCACCGGCTGGTACTCCCTGGCGTCGGGGCTCGACGCGTATCTAGACGACGGCGGCGACATGGAAACGCTCCGGGAGATGTACCGCGAGTGGCCGTTTTTCCGGTCGATGATCGACAACGCCTCCCAGGCGCTGGCCCGCACGGACTTGGAGATCGCCGCGGAGTACGCCGACCTCGCCGAAGACGACCTCCGGGAGCGCATCTTCCAGCTTATCCGCGAGGAGTACGAGGCTGCGGTCGATCTGGTGACCGAGATCACCGACCGCGACAGCCTGCTGACCCGGGAGTGGATGGCCGAGAACTTAGAGCGTCGAAACCCCTACGTCGACCCGCTGAACCTCCTGCAGGTGCGACTGCTCGACCGAACCGACCGCTCCGAGGACGAGGAACGAACGCTCCGACTGACGGTCCAGGGCATCGCGGCCGGCATGAAAAACACGGGCTATAGTAGACACTAGAAGTAATTGCTCACTTCTGGAACGGAAAGCTGACCGAGAGCGGTGTCGATCGCTGTTGTAAGATCGTCGAGCGAGTCAAAGAACCGGTTGCTGAGTGCCGCTTGGAGCTGTCTCCAACACTCCTCGACCGGGTTCAACTCCGGC